>CAVOVN010000008.1:0-42314 GCA_963699875.1 uncultured Acidobacteriaceae bacterium | reverse complement strand
CCAGCAACACGGCGAGTCCAGTATTCAAGTATCTGCCGACCAACACCTACTACTATCTACGTCGGGACGCTGGTTCTCATCGCAGAGCGCGATGGGACCGTGGAACTTCGCAACTGATAATCTCCCCGCTGATTTTAAGAGTATTCCGCCGTCCAGTCCGATGGGCAGCGTACTGGCCTCAGTGCCGGGAACTCCGGAGGCCGAGGACGCTGTGCTGATGGCGCAGGTTCCGACGACTGCGGTCATCAATCCCACGACCGCCGCGCAACAGGTGAAGGTCAACTTCAACGGCACGCCGGAGTGGGCGCCGATTCCAGGTACCACAATGTCGTATGCACCCATACGCCAAATCGCGATCCAGGTGGGCAGCGTCTATTACCTGTGCCTGAACGGTGTGTGGTTCATGTCGAACACGGCGAATGGTCCGTGGCAGACCGCGCCGTCCGTGCCGCCGGAGATCTATACCATCCCCGCGAGTTCGCCCGTCTATAACGTCACCTATGTAACGCAGAGCACGCTGCCCGACGGCAATGTGCAGGCAAGCTACACCGCGGGATACATGGGAACTTTCATCGCCGGAATGGCGGTCGGCGCCATCGTTTCTGACGGAACCGGCTACTACTATCCGCCATACATCGGCTGGTACGGCGCGTATCCGGTCTATTATCCGTACGCCGCAACCTGGGGCTACCATCCCGTGTACAACCCGTACACCGGCGCCTATGGCTACGGAGCCTCGGCTTACGGTCCCTATGGCGGCCAGGCGCATTGGGGAGCTCCCTACAATCCCTACACCGGAACCTACGCGCGCGGCGCGACGGCTTCGGGTCCATGGGGATCGACCGCAGCCGCGCAGGCTTACAATCCATACACCGGTGCGTACGGGCAGACCCATCAGAGCTCGAATGCTTACGGCTCGTGGGGTAATTCCGTTTACAGCAAGAACGGCACTACAACCTACACCCAGCACCAGACCACCGCGAACGGCACGGAAGCCACCGCCTAAACAACAAGGGCGGGGAAGCGGCTGCGACCAGCACGAAGTATGGCAACAGCGCGGCGGCCAGACTTCTAACGGCGATATGTACGCTGGGCATGACGGCAACGTGTACAAGAACACCGGCTCCGGGTGGCAGAGCTACAACAACGGAAGCTGGAACAATGTGCAGAAGCCGACGCAGCAGAGCGTACAGCAGGCGCATCCGCAGGGAACTACCGACTACAACAATGCCAAGTCGTCGGGCGGCTGGGGCGACGTCAATCAGGAAGCGCAGAACCGTGCCCAGGGTATGCCTCGACTCAGCACTACGATCAATCGCAGCACTCCGGCTATGGTGGAAGCGATGGCTGGGGCAGCCACAGCGGCGGTGGTGGTTGGGCGAGTCATGGCGGCTCCGGGGGATGGGGCGGTGGTGGCGACCACTGGGGCGGAGGCGGTGGCGGTTTCAGTCGCGGAGGTGGCGGAGGTTTCCGGCGCTGATGTCGAAGGAAGCGTTTACACGTTATCTCACGCGTCGGCTTTGAAAGGGCACGGCTTCAGCCGTGCCGCTCGCCGGCAAAGATGCGGGTTTAGCCCCTGAGGTAGTTCAAGGATTTTCAACAGCATTATCAGTCGTGACTCTATCAACGAGGTGCACTATGAAGTTTCGGCAGTGGATTGTGATTTCACTCATCAGTTTGTTCGTTTTGGCAGGACAGGCGATGGCCCAGAAGAAGAGCAAGTACGTCTGTTCGGAGCCCAAACCCGAAACCCTGTGCAACGCAGAAAACACCTGCGGCTCGGCTTCGAACCCCTGCGAAGTGAACATCAACAAGGACGGCGGCTCCGCATCGGCTACGGCCAACATCACCAGTCCGAAGAAGAACGCTCTGTTCTGTGTTAAGGCGGGGACCAAGGTGGTCTGGCATTCCACCAACAAGAACACCGGCTTTGTTATCGACTTCGGACCGCAATCGCCGTTCGACCCGAACGATGCGATTATCGGCGGCGGCAAGAATGACGTGACGGTACAAGCCGCGCGGCCGGGTTGCTTCAAGTATTCCGTGGGCGCCTGCTACTCCGGCGCGACCTACGGCATGTGCGGCAACAGCCAGACCGAAGCCATCGTACTGCCGCAATAATTTAGAGACTTATTAACCGTCGACGCGCAGCGCATGGCGCAGAAAGAGGGAGAATACCCGATGAAATTGAAGTGCTTGATCCTCGTAATGATGTTGAGCCTACTGGCGGGCGGCGCCTTGGCCCAGCAGGTTTCGGTGAACTACAACCACAACGCATCTTTCGCCAACTATCACACCTACGCCTGGGGAACTAACAACAAGAATGAAATCCAGAATTCCATTCTCGCTCAGGTAGCGCAGCAGGACATCGACAACGCCATGGTGGCAAAGGGCTTCCAGAAAGTCACCGAAGCACAGAATCCCGATCTCATCCTGACCGCTAGCGGCGGTGAGCGCGAACAGACCTCGTACAACGCCTGGGGCATGCGCGGCATTGGCGGCGGCATGGGAGGCATCACCCCGCAGCAGAATGTCGAGGCGACCATGGTCGTCAGCCTCTATGACCTGAAAGCCAAAGAGCTGGTGTGGCGCGGCATCGCACAGGACACCTTGGGTAACAACGGCAACAAGAACCAGGAAATGGTCAACAAGGCCGTGCAGAAGATGTTTAAGCAGTGGCCGAAGAGCTAGGAAAGTTGTCGGCTTTGTATCAGGGCACGGCTTTAGCCGTGCCGCAATGGCGAATGAGTCGACGGCCTTTAGGCCCTGAAGGGCCGTGGCAGGGGCTAAAGCCGGTTTCGATCAACCGTGCTGTTGGCCTGACTAAAAGTCAGGCCCTGATACAAACCTAAGCAACGCGTTGTTCAACAGCATGTCAAGTCGTGCCCCCACGCGAGCCGGAATGCTCGATAGAAGGACGAATAATCATGAAGAGCCCTATCCGCTTGTATGTCCGTCTGGCCGCCCTGCTTGCTATCGCTCTCTCGCTCGCTACTACCGCCTCCGCCCGCGACAAAATCTCCGTCAGCTATGCCAAGGGCTTCAACTTCTCGCAGTTCAAGACCTACGCCTGGGCAGAGCACGGTGCAGTCGCTCATCCCCTGCTGGCGGCCGACATTGTGGGAGCCATCGATCAGGAGCTGCAGGCGCGCGGCTTGCAGAAGGTGACGTCCAATCCCGACCTCATCATCCAGATGTATGGCTCGGTTGATACCGACATGACCATGTACTCCAACGACCCTATTTACGGGGCGACGGGGGGAATTCCGCCTTTTGATCCCGGCATGAATGGGCCGGCCTTCGTCGGCTGGTACGGCAACACCACTGTAACGATTCATAAGGGAGAACTAGTCGTTGATCTCGTTGACGCCAAGGCAAAGAAGCTGGTCTGGCGAGGCATGGCTACGGAGAGCGTCTCGGCCCACGATCCCGAAAAGCTGGTCGACGAAGTGAATGGCGCGATCTCCAAGATGTTCAAGGAGTACCCGAAGGGAGCTTAGCGATCCCGTGCGCCCGACGTGCATTGCGATCAGCAGTTGATGGGCAGATCTGGCTCAGCGAGAACCCGCAAGATGAAACGCGCTCCCACAGCCAGCCTCCGCGAGCGATTTCGTCATACCGTAAAGGCCGGGGGGCTGATGTTGGCTCTGCTGGCGGCTGCCCTGACGACAACCGCTTACGCTCAGGACCTCGCCCCACGCGCCTACACTATTACCCCCTTACACTCCAACGCATTCACTATGGCCTGGTCGTGGTACGACGGCAGCTTGAGCTTCAATAACGCCGTCCCCATTACCAACGCCACGGGAACCTACAACGTGCCCATCGCGAGCCTCTACCACTCATTCAATTTTTTCGGGCGATCGGCCAACGTGGTGGTCGCGCTCCCCTACGGAGTGGGAAGCTTCAGCGGCGATGTGCAAGACCAACATCGCTCTGCCTATCGGTCCGGGTTGCTCGATCTCAGCGCCAGACTCTCCGTCAATCTGATGGGAGGCCGGGCGATGAATGTGCCTGAGTTTGTGAAATGGAAGCAGAAGAAGATATTGGGCGCCAGCCTGAAGATGATCTTTCCTACCGGGCAATATGATCCGAAAAAGCTGGTGAACTGGGGAATCAACCGTTGGGCATTTAAACCGGAGATCGGTTATTCGCAGCGCTTTGAAAGCAATTGGATCGTCGACGGCTACGCGGGAGTGTGGTTCTATACGACCAATCCCTCTTACTACAACATTCCGGTTCCGTCGCCGCAAACCCAGGCTCCCATCGGCAGCTTCGAAGGACACCTGAGCTACGACGTCACGAGGTGGGTGATTGGATCGGCAAGGCTGCATCCCTGGGCCTCGCTCGACGGCAATTTCTGGTGGGGCGGCATCACGGCGCTCAATGGCATTCGCAACCTCGGTACCCAGCAAACCAGCTCGCGCATCGGCGCGACTGTGTCGTTACCCTTCAACCGGCACCAGTCCTTCAAGGTCGCCTACAGCGACGGCACCTACATTCGCTTTGGCGGAAACTATCAGAATGTGCAGGTAGCCTGGCAGTACTCTTGGCTGAACAAGCCGAGGTGAAAGACGATCGCTGTCGGTCGAGTAGCGCCCGCACCTTTAGTGCAGCTAGCCGCAAGCAAGAGAAAAAGCCTTGGGGCCAGGAGGAGAGGAGACCACCCAAGGCTTAAATGCGTGGTAAAGCTTCTCTTAACTACGTGAATGAACCCAACAGTACCGTTAAAACTGTCCTGTGGTCAATAGCACTAAATGGACAAAATGCACCGCACGTTTTGGAGATCGAGCCTTGAGCGCGACTCTTGCCTACAACCCCAGATCACTCAGCCCCGGATGGTTGTCAGGGCGGCGTCCCAGCGGCCAGTGATACTTGCGATCCGCGTCGCTGATCGGCAGGTCGTTAATCGACGCGTGCCGAACGGCCATCAGCCCGTCGTCGTTGAATTCCCAATTCTCGTTACCATACGACCGATACCAGTGGCCGGAGTCGTCGTGCCACTCATAAGCGAAGCGCACGGCGATACGGTTTCCGGTGAATGCCCATAGTTCCTTGATGAGCCGGTAGTCGAGCTCTTTCGCCCACTTGCGCGACAGGAAGGCGATGATCTGCTCGCGTCCGGTGACGAACTCCGAGCGATTCCGCCAGCGCGAATCGACCGCGTACGCCAACGCGACCTTTCCCGGGTCGCGACTGTTCCAGCCATCTTCGGCCCCGCGAACTTTTTGAATCGCACTCTCGCGGGTGAAGGGAGGCAGCGGTGGGCGGGTTGTCACAGGTGCAGTTGCCATAAATCCTCTCTCAGGTGCAGCGTCGTCTCGGCGGTACTCTAACTTCTGCTCCGGGCCTTCGTCTACTTCTGACTCTTCATGAACTCATCGACCAGCACGGCAATCTCATCGGCGGCGGTATCGAGCGCAAAATGTCCGCCTTCGACTACGTGAATCTGCGCGCTCGGCACGTCCTTGCGATAGCGTTCCGGCTCGCCGGAATCGAACGAGGCCTCGTGCCTGCCCCAGATCACCAGAAGCTTTGGCTGATTCTTCTGCATCCACGCCTGCCACTTGGGATAGTTCGTTACGTTAGTCCGGTAGTCGTAAAACAAGTCGCTTTGGATCACGACTTGTCCCGGCTTGTTCAGGAAAGCATCTTCATCCGTCCAGAGATCGGGATCGTAGAGCTCGATGTTGGGATCGTCGCCGACATGGCGTGTCCTGGTAACTTGCAGCGACATCAAATTCTTGCGCAACTCTTCTTCGTTGGCAGCGCGGTCGGCCCAGAACGCCCGGCGCTTCGCCCAGTTCGCTCCCAGGCCTTCGTTATGCGCGACGGCATCCTGAATGATGAGCGCCTGTACCCGCTCCGGATGCGCCAGCACCATGCGAAAACCTACCGGCCCGCCGTAGTCCTGCATATAGAGCGTGTAGTGCGACAAGCCGAGCGCTTGCGTAAAGTCGTTCATTACCGAAGCGATGTGGTCGAAGGTGTAATCGAACTGCTTGGGGTCGGGCCAGTCGCTGTGTCCAAAGCCGGGATAGTCTGGCGCTATCAGGTGGTAGCGATCCGAAAGCCGTGCAAACAGCGGCTCAAACATCCGCGACGAAGAAGGGAAGCCGTGCAGCAGCAGTAGCGTCGGAGCGTCTTTCGGACCGGCCTCACGATAGAAGATAGAAAGCCCGTCGATCTTTATCGAACGATAGTAAGTCGGATTGCGCATGGCGCTTCCTTCCCGCCGGACTGCGCAGAGCAGCTTGAAGCGACGCGAGTGCGACAAGCAAGACATAGACCCCACCCCAGCAAATGAAGCCGGAATGGGGCACCCAGCTTGGATGTATTGTCGTTCAACATCACATGGTGAGGACCACCCGGAACTGCGCGTTGCCGCTCATCATGCGGTCATAGGCCTCGCCTGCTTTTTCCAGCGGATAGGTTTCGATCATGGGACGCACGCCCGTCAGCTCCGCAAAGCGCAATGTATCTTCCGAATCGGTAGCGATGCCTGACGCCCAGCCTTCAACCGTCTTGCTTCCAAAGATCAGCTGCAGCGGGCTTACCGCGATCGGATCCGGCGATGCACCGATTACCATTAGCCTGCCATTCGGACCCAAGCCGTCGACCAGCTCCGCCATGGCCTTCCCACTCGGAGCGGTCGCGAGAATAACCTTTGCCCCACCCAGCTTCTGCAACTCCTGCGCTGCATTCGTAGCTTGGCTATCGATGTACACGTGGGCGCCGAGTTTTTTGGCAAGCGCGGCATTCTCAGGCCCACGCCCGATGGCGGCTACTTTGTATCCACATTTGTTGGCAAATTGAATTCCCAGGTGGCCCAGGCCGCCGATGCCCTGCACCGCGACAAGGTCCGGAGGCAGCGCACCGGCATGCCGTAATGCATTGAAGGTGGTAATGCCGGCACAGAGCAGAGGTGCTGCTTCAGCGTCTTTCAGACTATCGGGCACGGTCACCAACGCTTCCATGGGAGCGATCATGTACTGCTGATATCCACCGTCATAGCTGATGCCGGCAATCTTCAGGTTGACGCAGTTGTTGAAGTCTCCACGGCGGCACTGGAGACAGGTTCCATCGTGTCCGCCGTGCCATCCCACACCCACGCGCTGTCCCTTCTTCCATCCGGAGACGCCGGCACCAACCTCATCGATCAGGCCGACCACTTCATGGCCCGGCACCCGGGGATACTCAATCGGCATCAGGCCGTCCTTGGTGATTACGTCGCTGTGGCAAACGCCGCAGGCCTGCACCTTGATACGAACCTGATTTGCGCCGGGCTGCGGGATCTCGCGCTCGACGACGCTGAAGGGTGCTCCGGGTTTCGAGATTTGTGCTGACTTCATGGTCGCTACTCCGGCCGTTGTCGTTGCCATGCTTGCTCCTTTGAATGTTTCCACCGTGAGGTGTATTTGATCTTCGCGACCGAGCGAAGGTCGCGCCGATTCGCGATTCGAACAGGCCGCTCACGCCGTAGCTGTTTATGGAAGAAAACTAGTCGTCCCCGATGCCCCTGGTAGCGAGCATCAGGTTGGCTTGATTAGAGCTGTGCAGCGTGGACAAGGATGTTAATTTGCGGCGTATCTTTTTCGGATAGTGATTGTCTGTGCTATAGCTGCTCCCGCCAACCGTCAATGAGGTGCTTTGAGATACCCTGAGAGTGAATACCCTTTGTGCGAGACTCGGTGTGTGATGCCGTTCGTCGGTAGCTACGGCATCATTTTCAAGCGGAGCGGGTTTTTCCGTTACATAGATCCAATATGAATGCGCGCGCCATGCTTCTCGCTGTTCTGCTGCTCGCCTGCGGGCCTATTGCTTGCGCGCAGGACGCCGCGCCAGTTTCAACACCTTCCAATTCCGCGCACTCTGCGACTTCAGATAAGCCCACATCGACGAACGCCCCGCCTATCGATCTCGCGCCGGGACGGGACGGCAAGCTCTCGCAGCCGCAGATGCAGCAACTGTTTCGCGTCGTGGCTGACAAGGACCTCGAGAACGACAAACGGCAACGTGATTACACCTACATCGAGCGCCAGGTGATGCACACGCTCGACGGTAAAGGGAAGATCAAGTCCACCGAAATCAAGACCTACGAGGTGCTGGAAGTTTATGGCGAGCAGGTGGAGCGGCTGATCGCGAAAGACGACAAGCCACTCAGCGCCAAGGACGCGGCCAGGGAAGAGGAAAAGATCCAGAAGATTATCGACAAGCGCAAGAACGAGTCGGATTCAGACCGCCGCAAACGCGAGGAGAAAGAGCAGAAGGAGCGCGAGGACGATCGCAAGTTCGTCAAGGAAGTGGCCGACGCCTACGATTTCACATTGGTCGGCACCGAGCCGGTCGCCGGTCGTCCAGCATGGATCATCGACGCAGACCCGCGTCCCGGATTTCAGCCGCAGTCAAAAGAGGCGAAGTTCCTGCCGCATTTCCGCGGACGGGTCTGGATCGATGAGGGCGACCTGCAACTGGCGAAGATGGATGTACAGTGCCTCGACACCGTTTCCTGGGGCCTGTTCCTGGCGCGCTTTCACAAGGGCTCGCGCTTCATGCTCGAACAGACCCGCGTTAACGATGAGGTGTGGCTTCCCAGGCAGTTGGCGGTCAAAGTGGACGCGCGGCTGGCGCTGTTGAAGAACTTCAATGTGGATTTAGAGCAATCCTTCCGCGACTACAAAAAGTTCCGCGCATCGTCGCGGATCGTCGCAGCTGACGAAGTGCAGCCGCCGAAATAGGACCCCACCCAACCCCGGAAGATGATTGGATGGGGAACCATCGAGTGTCTGGACTACACAGAGCGCCTGGCCGCGCCGCCTCCCAGAAACGGCGCAGCAGGGTTGTAGTCCGCTACCCTAGTTGTCCGACGAGCCCTTCCAGTCGATGATGTCCGACAAGCGCCACGGGTTCTGGCGGAGATCGAGCTCCAGCTTGCCATCGCTGTTGATGATGAGCTGGGCAGCGGGAAACAGCACGCCGGTGCTCTTGGTCTTGTCCTGATCGTTAATTTCGATCTGGCCGGCACTGAGGTTGAAGGCCTGCGATTGCGTATCCGCATACGCTTCGCCAAAGCGGATCAGCCGGTTGGTGACGAAAATGATCTTTCTGCCGGTCGGCGTGGGCTCCAGCTTGATGTAGCTGAGGTCGTATCCCAGCGTGCCCGTGATCGCGATGTGCCCCACGGCTTTCATCTTGGTCAACGCATTCACCAATCCCTGGTTCTGACCTTTTTGAAAAGCTTCGACCAGGATCTGGCGATCGGCCGCGGTCGACCAGTCGTAGATGGTTACGGTGACGTCGAAATGACGGCCCATTTGCGTGCTTTCGCCCCAGGCCGTCGCGTCAATCGTCTCATTCTTGTCACGCGCAAATCCCGGAACCGTAAGCCCGAGAACCAGCGCCGCCGCGAGCATATACAGCGCAGCCGGCCTGATGAATTTCAATGCATTACGCATAATGCTCTCCTGTAGCTACGCATATGTAGCAGATTGAGTGGGTTCGTCGCTATCTTACGAGGTCGCAGGCCACTGAGTAACTAGAAAAATCACCAGTGGCCCGTACAAAACACCTTAGCTTCCGCTATAGCGGATTGACGAAGATGGAGTTTGGAATCGGCGGCCAAACAAATGCGTGATACTGGCATAGTTTTCCAGTATCCTGCTCCGCAGGATGCCCCAAACCGCCGCTAAGCACGCGCGCCATAGCGCCCGCAGCCTGGTAAAGGAAACCTGGGAGGCGCAAGCCAATCTCTCATTTTTCCTCGCCCTGCTGGTGTTATTTGTTTTCATCCTGCCGCTGACGAACTTAGTCGAGAGGCACTTCAGCCTTTACGTAGACGTCGGATATTCTCTGCTGTTGATCTCGGGCCTTGCCATCGGTTGGAGCCGCTCATGGCTGTTCTATTTAGGCGCGGTTGTCGGCGTGGTGGGATTGGTGGTGCGATGGTTTGGCTGGTGGTATCCACCAATCTCCAGACTTCGCGAGCCCTCCACGCTGGCAGCGATCATTTTTTTGATTCTTCTGCTGCTGGTTCGCGTGTTCCGCAAAGGGCCGGTTTCCGGCTCGCGGCTGCAAGGTGCAGTCGCAGTCTATCTGCTTATGGGTCTGGTCTGGGCGCATGCTTACGTGATCTTCGCTCGAGATCATCCCAATTCGTTCGCTACCGCCGAAACGACACCGCCCACAGTTGCCGGCTGGACATATTTCAGCTTTGTCACGCTGACGACAGTGGGTTATGGAGATATCATTCCCAAGGCACCGGCGGCGCGCATGTTAGCGGTAGGAGAAGCCATTGCCGGGCAGATGTATCTTGCCGTAATGCTGGCGCGCCTGGTCGCGCTGCAGGTGAGCGGCGGCATCGAAAACGATGCCGCCCGCGACACCGAGAAAAACGAATGATGAATCTACGCGGTTGCTAATTTTTCTTCAACCGACGGATCAGCCCTGCCACCACTCCACCAGCAAGCAGCGAGATGGTTGCCGGTTCAGGAACCGGCGATGTCTGCGAATTTCCCCCGTTATTGGGAAAGGCCACATCGACGTTGTGCAGCGCAAGGACTAGATCGTTGTAGTCCCAATCCGAGTTGAACTTTGTATCCAGGTCCTCAAGCCAAATGAGTTGGGTCCCTCGGCCAGGATTCTTGGCGGTAGCGCCTACGCCGCCATCCATTGGAATCTCGGCGTGGCTCAGACCGTCGACGCTGTACTTTGGGTCATTGGAGAACAGATATTGGTTCTTGCTGCCGGTGGTGCATATGTTGGGCTGCAAAGCCTGATCGCAGAGCTGAACCACCAGAATGTCGTTCTTAAGCGCATGACCGAAGTCAACCGAGGGTTGGCCAATTCCGCCCTCGTTGTCCAACATCCAACCGCTGGTCCACGAGTTATTGGGATTGGTATCGATGATTCGTACCCAATCCGGGAAATTCGCCTTGGCGTAGTAGATGTTCCCCTTAATGTCACCGTCAGACAGCGCAACAATTGTCCCATCCGTTGCACAAGTTTGACCGAAGGTCCAGCAATGCAATCCGTCATCCGCCAGCGCAGGAGCCGCAAAGGCGGCAAGTACCACAAGCATCAAAATTACCCAATGAGCACGCACGACTCACCTCGGGAACCGGGAATGAAACACCAGCGGACACTATAATCCAGAGTTCTAGAAACTGCCACAGGAAAAGTTACTCTGGCTTCGAAGTTTCTCTATTTTATAGGGTTGGCCTACTTGAGCCCCTGTTACCACCTTCGTAATGGTTACCTTGGCGACGTTTACCGGCTTAGCTAGTAGGAAAGGCGACGGGATTGGCCTGCGTCCCGATAAACACAAGTCAAAACGCGTGCGAGTAGTAATGCTTTAGCAATTGTATCTTCTGCGACGTATTGGCAAAAGAGTAATCGACTTTGTCAATGCTTCATCGGTCGGGCGGCCTTTCGGGTGAAGGGTTCAACGAACCAGAGACTAGTGATGGATCCACGCTGCGCAGGGAAAACAGAGCAGTTAACTACGGCGGTTATAGTAACTTGTGCGCGTCATGAAAGCAGAAAACACTGCTCTTAGGGTTGGCTTTTGACTGGCCTATCGGTCTAGTAGACGTGTAGAATTCTGCTCACCACCAGATTTCCAGTCATTTGGAGTTTTCATGGTAAGCATCTTTCCGCAACGACGGACTGAGGACAGCGAAGCGTCACAATCGCTTGCGCTCGGGCCGCTCGAATACTCGGTCATGCAAGTGGTGTGGCAGATCGGTTCGTGTAGCGTGCGTGACGTGGTCCAGCGCCTGGATCGCGACCTCGCCTACACCACGGTCATGACCACTATGGATCGGCTTTACAAGAAGCGCCTGCTCGATCGCAGCAAGTGCGACCGCGCATTCCTGTATTCCGCGCACGTCTCCAAAGATAGTTGGGAACGGCGGCGCACGGACGACCTGCTGGCCGGCTTTCTCGCCGGTACCCAACCGTCGCGCGAGATGCTGTTGTCCTGTCTGGTCGATGCCGTGGGCGAGCATGATCCTGACCTGCTCGACGAATTAGAAGCCAAGATCCAATCCAAGCGCCGCGCGCTTACCGGAGAGCAGAAGTAGATGGCCCTCCCATACCTGTTGCGGTTGTTGTGTCTGTGTTTCGCGACGTTTTTCATTGTGCACGCCGCGTCCGCAATATTGGTGTGGATCGGCGCTCCGGCCGCCTTCAGGGTTGCGCAACATTCGAAGCCCGGTTTTGCCGCAAAGTTTCTCTTCCTGTTTCGGATGTTCCCCTTCGCTCTGACCTTGTTCGTGGTGCTCGGCTTCTGTATTCCCAGCTACTTGTGGCTTGAGCCGCTGGCCAGCGGCGAAAAGGTTGGTTTTGCCTGCCTGGCTGCGGCGGCAATGGGCTTAATCGTGTGGCTGCTCTCGGTTTTCCGGGTCGGGTTCTCGCTGCTGCGCACGTCACGCTACATGAGCAGTTGCCAGCGCAATGGGCAGGAAGTCACGGTGGATGGCGAAGCCGTCCCGGTGCTGGTATTGAAGCGAGATGCTCCGGTCATGGCGGTTGCTGGACTGGTGCGGCCCAAACTCATCGTCTCGCGTGGTGTGCTGCACAAGCTCACGCCGGAGCAACGCGAAGCTGCTTTCCGTCACGAACAGGCGCACCAGGCCTCGCGCGATAATCTGAAACGCTTCCTCTGTCTGCTGGCTCCCGACGCGCTCCCGTTCATCTCCGGCTTCCGGAAAATCGAGCGGCAATGGTCGCGTTACACCGAGTGGGCTGCCGATGATCATGCCGTGGCCGGCGATTCCCGGCGTGCACTGTCACTGGCAGCGGCGCTGGTGTCGGTTGCGAAAATGGGTGTGGATCATCAGCCCGCGTATCTGTTGTCGTCTCTCTACTCTCCGCTGGTTGCTGAAGACGAAGACCTCGCGGTTCGCGTCGACCGCCTGCTGCGCGAGCAGCAATATGCCGAGAAGCCGCTGGCTCCGTTGGTGCAGGTGGCTCGCAATGTTGCGCTGGTGGGGGGCAGTCTCGTAGTCGCGGCCTTGGTTTGGCCGGGCAGTCTCGGTTCAGTTCACCGGATTCTCGAGAAGCTCATCCAATAATTCTTTGTTTGTCATCACCACGCCGATGGCGGAAGCACCACGCGTTAGCGTGGGTTTCGGTGGAAGCACCACGCTTTACGCAGTTTCCGGTGGAAGCACCACGCTTCAGCGTGGTGGAGCGAGCGCAACTCCGACGCTGGCTTTAGCCACGGCAACCGAGTTCCGGGGCTGAAGCCGCATTGTCAGCGACTTCTCTCACCACGCTAAAGTGTCGTGCTTCCACCCAAAGAATCGTGCTTCCACCGTGAAGGGCGTGCTCCCATCAGGAGGACGGTGCTTCCGTCAGGCTTCCTGCTGTTTGCTACTCCGGTTCACTTCTCACAGCCCCGCGTGATGTGGCTCACTGCGTCAGTGTGCCTAAAGTTCATACCTTGAACTGTTCACGGCTGTTCACCAGTCGCGCTCGGAGCGCACGCCTGCTGCGGGTTTTTGCTTGGGTCCTGCGGGAAATAGGTATATGCTCCGAGGCCGACTGGCAGCCGTACCAGTCGGAGGTGCGCTTACATGCCAACCATCAGCGATCCTGAGACCAAGGAAGCCAAACCCCAGTTGGTTACGCCCGAGATCAAACAGCCCGAACTTTTCGCCGCTGAGATTGAGATGGAAGGAAAGTCGTCGAATCTCTTTCCCATCGTCTTTGTATCCCTGTTGATTCTCGTGGTCGGCGGGACAATCTTCTATTTCGTCAAAGGCGCTAAAGCGGTTCTGACGCCGCCGGTCGCGACCCAGTCGGTCAACGCCATCCTGCAAAGTCAAGGGCCGGCTAGCATCCGTTTCAGCACCGGTCTTATCACGTCGAACGTGAATGAGAAGCCGATGGATCCGCAGTATCCGCTGCTGACCAAGGCGGGAATCCTGGAGACGAAGAAGAAGAGCTGGAACTCGATCACGTCGGCTTTGACGCCGGCCGGCCAAAAGCTGCTCGACGCCATACCCGGGGTGGAGAAAACCACCAACCCTGACAAGACGGTCACCTACCAGGTGCCGCTGGCTCAACGCCAGCTAGTGGCCATCGACAAGGTCGAGATGATCCGGCCACACCTCGCGCGCGTGTCCTACTCCTGGCAATGGGATGCGAATCGCCTCGGCAAAGAGTTCGACGCGTCCGGTGATCTGGTCAAGAGCTTTAACACCTGGGACCGTGGAACACTGATCAAGAGTTACGGCGTGGACTTCTATAGTGCCGCTCCGGCGCACGTAACCATCGTCCTTCAGGAGACCAAAGACGGAAGCTGGAAGCCGTACGTCGAGTAGCGGCGGCTGAACATACGATACTCGTGTTACAGGAAATCTCCGTCCAACTCCACACCAAGGTTGGACGAAGATTTTTGCGTCGGGCCTTTTTTCCAGAGACTGTGCATTGCGGATTCGCGCCGACGTGTTTGCCCGATGAAATCAATTGTGTGCCCAACGTCTTTGCTTCAGCTCTCGAAAAGGTTGCCCGCCTTTTCGCCGATAACGCAACAAGATGACCCTCCCATCGCAGAGATAATTTCCAGAATTCGGGTTAGCACGAGTGAGGAAGTGGCCGGCAGAACTTTCTCGACCTGGAATACACAGGCTGGCCAGCAACCCGGCAGCGGTAAATCTACATCCGTCGAATGTGAGTTCCAGGAGGCACTGAAAATGGTCAATCTTCCCAGCAGGCGCTGGTTGCTGCTTGCCTTAACAATACTTCTGGCGTGTCTGGCGTCGTCAGCACAAATCATCTCCGTAACATTCGCTCCTCCGGCACTGCCGGTGTATGAGCAGCCGCTGTGTCCCGGCGAAGGCTACCTCTGGACCCCGGGATACTGGGCCTATGACTACAATTTTGGCGATTATTACTGGGTTCCAGGAACCTGGGTATTAGCTCCTGAGCCGGGGTTGCTCTGGACTCCGCCGTACTGGGGGTGGGGTGGCAACGCATTTATTTTCCATGCGGGATATTGGGGTCCGCAGGTTGGGTTTTATGGCGGGATCCCCTACGGCTATGGCTACTTTGGGCACGGCTACGAAGGTGGACGCTGGGAACACGGCCAGTTTTACTACAACCGCAGCGTCAACAACATTAACGTCACCAACATTCGCAATGTGTACGTAACCAACGTGCATGAGGACACAAACGTCCGGCACGTTAGCTACAACGGTGGCAACGGTGGGATCAACGCGAGGCCATCGGCCCAGGAAGAAGCTGCGGCCCACGAGCGGCATGTCCCGCCGGTAGCGGCCCAAACGCAACACGTACAAACCGCCAGTGCGAATCGAGAGCTAAGGGCTGACAATAATCATGGCAAGCCGCCGATTGCGGCCACCGATCGACCCACCGCGTTCTCGGGCTCCGGCGTGGTGCCCGCTAAACAAGCTGGTGCGCCGTATTCTCCTCCAGCCAATCGCCATGTAAACGAACCTAATGCCAGGGCGACTGCTCCTGCCGCGGCGAATGAGCCGGCTTCTCGACCGAGCCCGCCAATGCACGCGAAGGATCTGCCTCCCAACTATCCGCGTCCCGCCGCTGCAAACACGGCACAGGCTCAGCAGAAGCAGCAAGAGCAGCAGCAGCAAAATAAGCAGTATCAGCAGCAGCAGGAGAAGCTCTATCAGCAGCAGGCGAAGGAGCGTCAGCAGCTTCAGAAGAGTCAGGAGCAGGAACATCAGAAGATGGCGCAACAACAGGCCAATGCCGAAAGGCAACAGCAGATGGAACGCCAGCACCAGCAGCAGACGCAACAGATGGTGGAGCGCCACCAGCAACAGCAGCAACAGATGCAAAGCAGACAGCCGCAGCAGACACAGCACGGTGCGCAACCGCAACACGGCGCCGCTCCGCCGCCACACGGCGGTGCAACTCCGGAAAAACACTAGCCTGTGTTCGAAATTCGAGCAGCCTGAGAACCCGCTCCTTTGAGCGTAGTTCTCAGGCTGAACTTATTTCACAGGCAGGACGGCGATATTCGAAGGGTAAGCAACGATGTGCGGTGATCCGGGAACAGCGCTTACTCCCTGTTCAGTGACATTGAAGATGTAAAGTCCACAAGCTGAGTTCTTGCCGGCGCAGGTTGCCGGATCTTGCTCAGTTCCCAGGGCATAGAGGTGTCCGAAGTTGTCCCACCTGACGGAGGTGACATTCGTGACGCCCGACAAGAGAATCGGGTTGCCGAGTGTGAGGGGCTTACCATTCGACTGCAACTTGAAGACCTGAATTGCTCCCATCGACTGATTGCCCACATAGCCCGCCAGCGCGAAATAGGTTCCGCTCGAGTCAAATGCAATGTCCGACTCCCAGATCTGAGGTGCGACCATCGAACCGGGCACCAGCGCAGGATTTCCGTTTGCATCCATGGTGTAAGTGGCAAGTAGATTCCCCTGATTGCTGCTACAGAAGTAGCTGCTTCCATTCCAGACCACGGCGACATAGCCAAGCGACGACGACGAGAGAAGCACTGGCTGGCAAGGACCACTGCCCAGCGGAGACGGCGGTTGGTCGATACTAAAGTCAAACGGCCCATCCAGAACACCGTTCGCCTGGCGCCCATATTTGTTGTAGCTGTCCGAACATCCATCGTAGGCCCATCGATTATCGGGCGAGAAGTTAAGTAGCGCCTGGCTCTTTCCGCAACCGCTGATGGTCGTTCCGAGATACGACAGACTTCCGTCCGATTCGATCGTAAACGGCGCGAAGTCGCTGTTGGGCCACACCGCTCCGATGTTGAGGATCTTCCCGCTGCGGTCGGGATTCAGGTTCGCGATGTATTCGTCTTCGCCCTGCAGATAGTTCTGGATGACGTTGACGGCCGAGGTCGCGCGCAGTGAGCCATCGCTCTGGGGCGTGTACGTCATGACCGTGGTGCCCAGCTTACCGACACCGAAAACGAAGCCCGAGGTTGCAGTGAGGCCGCTGATTCCGCCGGAAAGGCGACCCGGGATCGCTTGGGCCGAGCCATCGGCCGCAACCGCGAAGCCGGTGATGATGCCTTGCGAATAGTCCTGCTGGGCAGACACCGCGCTGCCTACATAAGCGTACGCAACAGCCTGAGAATTGAGCGTTGCTTGATCGTTGGCAGCGCAGACGCCTTGCAATCCGAGCAGGCTAATCAACAAAGAAAAAAGTGAGGAGCAGAATACTGCGAAGCGGGGGTGGCGCACAGCAGGGCCTCCAGGGTTCGGTGTCTCTGCTCACTAAAGATGTTGAGGGAAAGGTAAAAGGTTGCTGAACTAAGGCTCGATAGGGGTTGGAAGGACACGGCTGTCAACCGCGCTGAACGCTGTTTAATACCGTACGTAGTTGATCCACAGCAGACCAACCGTGATCGTCAGCATGGTGACTGGCACGCCCACACGCATGTAATCCCAGAAGCTGATGCTGGTAACTTCGCGCGCCTTTTCCACCACGATGAAGTTGGCCACCGAACCGGTGATCGTCAGATTTCCTGCCAGCGTGCTCGACATCGCCAGCAACAGCCAAGTCGCATGCGGATCACGGAAATGGGGAACCAGATCACGCAACAACATCACCGCCGGAACGTTGCTCACCAGGTTTCCCAGCAGCACGACGATCGAAGTGAAAATCACGCTGTTGTGCAGGTTCAGTTTCTCCGCCCAACTTAGCAGTTCGCCGGTGATACCCGCCTCTTTTGCTCCGCCAAGAATCATAAACAGGCCGAGGAAGAGCACCAGTAACGACCAATCCACATCGCCATAGATTTCGCGGGGCTGGCGCGTGCGGCGAATCAGCAGCAACGCGCCTCCAATCGCCGCGACCAACGGCGGCGGATGCCCGAGCAAAAATCCAATCAGCACTCCAACCGTCACCGATTACCGCCCACGCCGGATGCTCCTCGCGATGGACTGCGGTCTCAGTAATATCGGCGGGCAGCGGCTGCGACTTGTGGGTTCGCACCTCCAACCAATAAAGCAAAGCCCAGTCGATGAATAGTCCGATGACTGCGATTGGCCCGAGATGCGCCAGAAAATCGCGATACCCGATTCCCGAGGACGAACCGATGAGCATGTTCTGCGGATTGCCGGTGATGGTCGCGACCGAGCCGATGTTTGCCGCCGTCGCCAGCGCAAGCAGATAAGGAACCGGGTTGACCCGCATGCGCTTGCAGATGTCGAGCAGCAGCGGCGCCATGAACAGGCAGACCACATCGTTCACCAGAAATGCCGACAGGATTCCGCTGGTGAAGATGACGCCGGGCAGCAGTTGTTGCGGCTTCAGATGCTCGATCACCAGCCGCGTGACGAGATCGAAAAAGCCGGCAAGATGCAGGCTGGCAACGATCAGCATCATCGAAAACAGAAGCACGATGGTCGCGAAATCAATGCTGGCGATGGCAGATTGTGGTGTTAGAACGCCGAGCACGAACATCGCCACCGCGCCGATGACCGCCATGGCCGTGCGGTCGATCAGCGTGTACGGCAGTCGCCCGACGGCGAAGACCAGGTAGCTGGCGAGGAAGATGATCCACGCTGCTACTACATGCCAGTGCGAGAGGACGTGCCGAACCTCGATCATTGCGTTGGGGACCCAGAGCTTCCGGTAACGATACTAATCGTGTTTTGCACCAGTCGTTCCGCTTTGTATCAGGGCATGGCTTTAGCCGTGCCAACAACTTGGAAAAGGGAAATGGGCTTCAGCCCCTGTTCTGCGGGTTCAGGGGCTAAAGCCCAGTACATTATTGCTCAAACCGCCACGGCTGAAGCCGTGCCCTGATACAACGCCGCTGCTAAGGAAACAGGAGACAGGGATGCCGCCGACTTGTCTACCTCGTCCAATCGTTACAATCATTCTGATGCGTGAATTTGCCACGGGTATCGTGCGAGAGCTGCGCCAGCGCGGCTTCCAGGCGTATTTCGCTGGAGGCTGCGTACGCGACATGGTGCTTGGGCTCGAGCCCGCCGACTACGACGTTACCACCGACGCGACGCCGAACGATGTCATGCGCATATTTCCCAAGACCTATGCTGTCGGCGCACAGTTCGGCGTGGTGCTGGTGCCGCTTCCGGAAGAAATCCGTTACGAAAATCTGCCGCCGGAGCACCCGCACGCCGTCGAGGTCGCGACGTTTCGCAGTGATGGCATCTATTCGGATGGCCGCCATCCCGACCAGGTGCAATATTCCAAAAGCCCGCAGGAAGATGTGCAGCGGCGTGACTTCACCATCAATGGCCTGCTGATGGATCCGCTGGACGGCGACCGCGTGCTTGATTTTGTTGGGGGAAGGGAAGACCTCGCCGAACGCGTGGTGCGCGCCATTGGCGATCCGGAGCTGCGCTTCCGCGAAGACAAGTTGCGTATGCTGCGCGCTGTGCGCTTCGCTGCCCGCTTCGGTTACGTCATTGAGCCGCGAACCTTCGACGCCATCCAGAGACTAGCGGCCGAAATCAACCAGGTCAGCCGGGAACGCGTGCGCGATGAGCTGACCAAGATGCTGACGGAAGGCCATGCGCGCGCGGCGTTTGAGTTGCTCGATCAGACGGGTCTGCTCGTCCGCGTGCTGCCCGAGATCGATCGCATGCACGGCGTTGAACAGCCGCCGCAGTATCACCCTGAGGGCGATGTCTTCATCCACACCATGCTGTTGCTGGAGAAGCTCTGGCCGCATTGTCCGCGCACTCTGGCGTGGGGAGCGCTGCTGCACGACGTCGGCAAGCCCCCGACCTTCCGCGTCGCGCCCGATCGCATTCGCTTTGACGGGCACGTCGAGGTCGGCGTGCGCATGGCCGAGGAAATCTGCCGGCGGCTGCACATGTCCGGCGAAGATACCGAGCAGATCGCCGCGCTGGTCGCCAACCATATGCGCTTTGGCGATGCCGGGCGGATGAAGGAGTCGACGCTGAAGCGCTTTATGCGCCTGCCGAAATTCGACGAGCACCTCGATCTGCATCGCATCGACTGCCTGAGCAGTCATTGCGACCTGACGCTGTACAACTTCGTCCGCGAACGGCGAATGGAAGTCAGTGAAGAAGAGATGCGCCCCAGGCTCCTGCTTTCCGGTGAAGACCTGATCGCGATGGGCTATCCGCCGGGACCGCGCTTCCGGGAAATTCTTTCGTCCGTCGAAGACGCGCAACTGGAAGGCTCGCTGCGCACGCGCGACGAGGCGCTAAGCTTCGTCGCCAGCGAATTTCCGCTGCGGTAAGATCCTCACCACAGAGACACCCTTCGGCTAGCGCTCAGGGCAGGCTGCGTGCGCAGAGAAAATCGCTTTGGGTCTTCATCACACGACGCAAATGTTTCGATGACAAGCCCGATTCGCCGGACGAAGAGGGACATAGACCCGATTTTCTCCGTGTCTCTGTGACTCTGTGGTGGAGATTTTCGCCTCGTTTATCCGCAATATTCACAGAATGCAGCGCGCCGTCGTGGATGCTACTATCCGGCTCTCGCGACAATGCATCACGCAAAAGCCACTCTCAGCAAAATCTACGGGACGGCTGCCCAGAAAGTTGCCGGCGAGCAAGCGCCGGTGCTCGCTTGGCCACTCGTCTGCGGCTCCAAGGTCGCGCAACGGACGGCGGCGCTTGCCTGCGTCAACGGCGAGCTGGCAGTTCGCGTGCCCGACAAAATATGGCGCAATGAGCTGCAATGTTTTCAGGACCGTTACGTCGCGGCGCTCAACCAGGTGAGCCGGCACCAGGTGAAGAGCATCCGCTTCGTCCCCAAGGATTGAACAGCACTCATGCGGCACTGAAGCACCGCTCTACTTTTTCGCGCTAAACTCAATTCATGGTTTCTGAGAAAGACGTTAGCTACGTCGCTGGCCTGGCGCACCTCGAATTGACCGAAGGCGAGCGCGCCCGCATGCTGCGCGACCTGAACTCCATCCTGGGTTACATCGAACGGCTGAACCAGCTCGACACTGCGGGCGTTGAGCCGATGGCGCAGGTTTCAACGCGATATGCCGGCGACGCCAAATCCGGCGAGGCCTTCGCCTACGCTATGCGGCCAGACGAGCTGATCCCGTGCTTGCCTCACGAGGATGCGATGCGTAACGCTCCCCAGACCGACGGCACGTTCTTCAAAGTGCCGAAGGTGATCGAGCGCTAGCCATGAACATCGACTTGCTGACCGTTGAATCGACGCGCACCGCGATTGCCGAGAAGCAGTTCACCGCCTCGGCGGTGGTTGACGCTTTCTACGAGAAGATCCGCAAAGACGATCCCGATACCGGCGCTTACCTGACGCTGAGCGAAGAACGCGCTTACGCCCAAGCGGCTCGCATCGACGAGCTCGCGGGACGTGGCGACGCGCTGCCGCCACTGGCCGGCGTGCCGATTGCCGTGAAAGACGTTATCAGCACCAAGGGCGTGCGCACTACCGCCGGCTCGAAGATTCTCGACAATTACGTCGCGCCCTACAACGCCACGGTGGTTGACCGGCTGGAGAGCGCTGGGGCGATCATCCTGGGCAAAACCAACTGCGACGAGTTTGCCATGGGCTCGTCGAATGAAAACTCCGGCTTTCATCCGGTGCGAAATCCGCGCGACCGCACGCGGGTTCCCGGCGGATCGTCGGGTGGATCGGCGGCGGTCGTAGCGGCGGGAACGGCAGTGGCATCGCTGGGAACAGATACCGGCGGCTCGATTCGTCAGCCGGCTTCGTTCTGTGGCGTCGTCGGGCTGATGCCTACCTACGGACGTGTTTCGCGTTATGGGCTGATCGCGTTTGCGTCGTCGCTCGACAAGATTGGGCCGTTCGGCAAAACCGTGAAAGATGCGGCACTGCTGCTCGAAGTGATGGCCGGGCGCGATCCGAATGGATTCGACCTCGGCCGATTTACCTGTGCCGGTGTACTCCGACATTGTGGGACAGCCGGTTGCCGGGCTGAAGATCGGCGTGCCCAGCGAATATTTTGGAGAAGGGCTGGATGCCGAGGTTCGCTCGGCGGTCGAAGCGGCCATCCAGAAGCTGGCCGAGGCAGGATGCGAGATCGTGCCCATCTCGCTGAAGCATACGGCGTACGCGATTCCGACCTACTACCTGGTCGCGACCGCAGAGGCTTCGGCAAACCTGGCGCGTTTTGATGGCGTGCGCTACGGCATTCGGGCGAAGGGCGCGAAGACGTTATCCGAGATGTACCGTCGCACGCGTGACGAAGGCTTCGGGCCCGAAGTTAAGCGGCGCATCATGCTCGGTACTTATGCGCTGAGCAGCGGCTACTACGATGCTTACTACCTGAAGGCGCAGCGCGTGCGCACGTTGATTGCGCGCGACTTCGACGAGGCATTCGCCGAAGTTGATGCGATCGTGACGCCGACCACGCCAACGCCGGCGTTTCGGCTTGGCGAAAAGGCTGACGATCCGCTGGCCATGTATCTGGCCGACATCTTCACGGTGACGGCGAGCCTGGCGGGCATTCCGGGATTGTCGGTGCCCATGCGGCGACAACTCCGACGGTCTGCCGATCGGATTACAGGTGCTGGGCAAGCATTTCGACGAGGCGACAGTTTTGCGCGTGGGACACGTGGTGGAGCATTCGCTGGCAAGGTCGGGATAACATCGAGCTGCTATGCGCCCCTACTTCGCTAAGTGCGGCATTACAGCTCGTGACGTATCGCTCCAATGCTGCCCGGAATGCCGGTGCCGAGCAGCAACACATCCGTAGCCGAGCCCAACGGGCGAGATTTGTTTGAGCCGTGGGCGTCAGCCCGCGGTAACGGGTTTGAGAAATGGTTCTGAGCCGCGTCAGCGGCGGCACCTGCTTGCAAGCGGCAGCAACCGGAAATATCCATCACCGCACCCAATCCGGGCAGCGGTATTGCCGAGCTGAACTCGACGAAGTGGAATGAGCGGTCGCATATCACACACACCTGTGACGAACTCGCTTGGCGGGCTGGGCCCAGTTCAGTAAAATGGCAGGTATTGAGGACGAGGGAGATTTGTCTCTCTTCCTGATTGCGCCCTTGATGGGGAGGCGTGACGCGATCCGAACGTCATAACGCCTGTTGGCCGCTGTTAACTACTTCTGAAACACTCCCACCCTTCCACTTCCAGGAAATCGCACCTAAGTCCTTATTCCGGAATATTTTGCCGCTAAGTCTCACGCGCTCAAGATTTTGCAGCGAATCGTTTTCACCGGCCTCGTGTTTTCAGGATTTTACGGGTGAGGTGGGGGAGGGGGGTACCCCGGTTTTTCCGGCCAATTGTACCGTCACCAATATCGCCGGATTTGGAGCACAGAATTACCAATGCGCTAACAAGTGGGTGCCACCATCCGCTCCGGATTACCTTCCAACAAATCGCATCCAAAGCTGCATGGTGCGAAAGTCCACAGTTAGGCAAAGCGCCGATATCGCCGAAGGCGCTCTTCCCGCCGAAGAGCTGAAGCAGGAATTTCCCCCGATAGCGCTGCCGATTCATCCGCCGTTTCCGCCGATGGAGGCGAAGGCGGTGGCTGAGTTGCCGAAAGGCGACAACTGGACATACGAGCCGAAGTGGGATGGATTTCGGTGCCTGGCGTTTCGTAAGGGCGATCGAGGTCCTGCTGCAATCGAAGGCTGGTCAGCCGCTGGGGCGCTACTTTCCGGAGATGGTTGAGGCGCTGGCCAAGCTGCCGGTGAAGCAGTTTGTGCTCGACGGCGAGATCGTCATCCTGCGCGACGGGCGCTTGTCGTTTGACGATCTGCTGCTGCGCATTCATCCGGCGGAGAGTCGAATTCGCAAATTGTCGAAGGAAACGCCGGCGTCCTATCTGGTGTTCGACCTGCTGGTTGATGAGCGGGGGAAGTCGCTGATCGAGCTGCCGCTGAGTGACAGGCGGGAAAAGTTGGAGGAGTTGTTTAGAGAATGGAAGACCCACTCAAGCAAAAAGCGCTTGAGTGGGGCACCCGAGTTCGAATGGGGCACCCGAGAGTCAGAATGAGGCAGCCAACGGTTCGGCTGTCGCCGTCGGTTCGCGACTTCAAAACCGCGCGCCATTGGCTGACAGAACTTGCCGCCAGCGGATTCGATGGCGTGGTTGCGAAACAGCTTGACTGTGCGTATGCCTCAGGCGAGCGGACGGCGATGCGCAAGATCAAGCGCATTCGCACGGCCGACTGCGTGGTTGGCGGGTTTCGCTATGCCAGTAAGGGCGGGGAAGTGGGCTCGCTGCTGCTTGGTCTGTATGACGAGAATGGATTACTCAACCATGTCGGCTTCACTTCGAGCTTCGTGGCGGACGAACGCAAGAAGTTGAAGGAAGTTTTGAAACCCTACATGGGCGGGGGCGGATTTACGGGTCATGCTCCGGGCGGACCGAGCCGGTGGAGTACGGAGCGCTCGGGCGAGTGGGAGCGGCTTGATCCCAAGCTGGTGTGTGAGGTGCGCTACGACCATTTCTCGGGCGGGCGTTTTCGTCATGGAACGAAGTTTCTGCGCTGGCGACCGGACAAAGAGCCGAAGAGTTGTACCTATGAGCAGTTGGCGAATCGCGGCGGGGTGGGAAGTTTGGAGAAGATTTTGGGTGGATGAGAAGCTGTCAGTTGTCAGGAAGAGAAGACAAAAGCCCCACCCCGCCAGAAGATGGCGGAATGGGGCACCCGAAGTGCCTGGGCAGTCAGGCTGCCGCTGCCATTCCTCCGGCGTAGCGCTCGGAGGCGCGCAGCAAGCCGCGCACATCGTTCGACTGGCAGCAATCGATGGCGCCGACGGCGAGCGACTGCAGCCACATGGTTTCGTCGGCCAGGCGATGCACTGTAGTGAAATAGTGTTGACGGGAACTCAGAGCAGAGCCGCTGTAGCTCGGCGTAAGAGAACAGCTCGAGATCGACGATGACGTAGTTGGCGCGGAGACGAGCGATCTCCGCCTCGGCATTCGCCACTGTGTTCACAATCACTAACTTTCGAAACTGAGGCCGCAGAGATTCGGCGAGAGCTCGCGCCATAACCGGATCATGATGAGCGAGCACGACATTCATGGGACGCATGGCAACCCCCTTGGGGATGAGGGACGACGGCTTCGGCCGCCGGTTGACAAACATTGAGCTGTGTGTTGACTACTTTGCGTTGCCGCCACTGAGCGCCGCTGGCTCAAACGGCTCAGGCTGAAGCTTGCCATTGCGCTTCAGCAGGATCTCGACTTTGCCTTCCGCTTCCTCCAGTTCCTTGCGACAGGAGTTGGAGAGCGTGACGCCTTCATCGAAGAGCTGTAATGCTTTGTCCAGCGACACGTCGCCTTTTTCCAGCTCGTTCACGATGACTTCCAGGCGCTGAAGGCAATCTTCAAACTTTGGCAATATGTCGCTCCGCCACCTATTTTAATGCTGTTTGGGTATCCCGAAAGTGAAAATCGAGAGTTGTTTTGCAGCGTCTAAATTCCGGGGCTGAAGCCCGTTTCTCGAGCATGCTTTTTCACCACGCTAAAGCGGGTTGCTTCCACCGAAAGCCGTCGCGAAAGCGTGTTGCTTCCACCGGTCAGGGTTTCTGGCCTCGCTCAGCGTTTGCGGCGATAGCGATTGAACTGATGGTCGGCAGCTTTGCGACAGCTCAACCATTCCCATTGGCTCATGTTGTCTTTGGTGAGTCCGGAACCGCCGAATACAGTGGGCCGCAGAAGCGAGACGATCTTTTCTTCGGCCGGGAGGCGAGGCTGTTCTGGGGGAACCACCTGTCCTACCTCGATCGGAGATACGGTCAGGAACTTTTCGTCGATCAGGTCGGCGCGAGCCAGTGTGCCGTACAGCGTCGGGCCGCCTTCGCATAGCAGGCGCTCGATTCCCAGCTCCTGGCGAAGTTTGACGATCGCTGCCGGGAGGTCGAGGCGTTCTCCTTCACCGGCGGTGATGATGGCTACATGAGGATGCTGGCCCTGGGAGCGGAGGCGTTCGCCGCCGGCGGGCGAGGTAACGATCGCCGCGTCGACCAGGACTCCATCAAAGACCTTGAACTGCGATAGATCCAGATCTTCCGCGCGAGTGACGAAGATATTGCGTTCGCGTGATTTGCCGAGGCGGGCGCGTAGATTTTGCATGGCGGGATCGAGAACCTGGAACACAATGCCTCGGCTTTCGGGTCCGCGCAGCCGCTTTTCTTCCGTAAGCGTTGCCATGCCCATGATCAATCCGTCGGCATGCGCGCGCAGCATGTCCATAAGCCAACGATCTTCGCGCGATTGCGAAATATATTGACCTGATGCGTACTCGCCCAGCAGGCTGGTGATGCCATCCAGCGATTGCACGAAGTTGGTGTAGATCCAGGGACGGCCCTCGGGCGGGGGCGGAAAGCCAAAATTGCCGTAAGGAGCGAATGCTGGATCCTCGAACGGGCTGGGCTCGGCGTGGTCAAAGAGAACCTCGAATGGCTGGATCGGTGTTTCCGGTGGCATCGCAGGTTGATTGTATCCGGCGTGCTGCCGGGCCGTGTGGCGGTTGAGTCGGCAAGCATCTCCGGGTCATGCCCGAAAAAATGTGACGGATGAATAAAAGCACTGTTTATGCGGGTTCTAAGGTAAAAAATGCGGTCTTTCCCTTACATCTACTCTCCACAAAATCTTGTCTAAAGCAGCATGACATGGAAAAGAGGGAGCCGGCTCAAGCTGGTTAGCGAAGCCGAGGCCTCACCTCCCATACGCGCCATTTTTGACGAGGTTCGCCACAGCCTCGGGGTATCCGCCGTACCGATTTTGTACCAGGCGTATGCCGCCGTACCAAAATTCCTGGAGCTGCACTGGGAAGCATTGCGGCCCGCGCTGCACACCCGCGCATTCTTTCGCATGGGGGAACGGCTGGCGGCCGAAGCCTATACCCGCGCGCAGAGTTATTTCGCCATTCCTGATTTGCGAGCCCGGCGCGAACAGGATTTCGGCGACGAGTCGGAGAGCGCTTCGCTGCTCGGTGCGTTGGGGTACTACCAGTATCTCGATCCGCTGCTTGTGCTAATCACCGCGGCGCAGATGCAAGCGTTTGACGGCGTGGTGGGCTCGGCAGTGGAGCGCGTTGAGAGCGGTTCGCCGAAGTCAATGGCGCACGCTCCGGAGCTGGCTGCTTGTGAGCGAGCCGGTACCGCGTTGCAACGAATTTGGGAGGAGCGCCGGCGGACTCTCGCCTTGGCGTTCATTCCCGATGAGCATCGGGCGGCAGCCATGTTCCCCGGTATCTACCAGCAATGCTGGAGCGTGCTGAAAGAGCTGACCGCTTCGCCGCTGTATGCGGATTGCCAGTACAGGATTGGCGAAAGCGCCTGGGGCCTGGTTCGCGACCTGCCGGTTCCTATGGAGAGCGAAATTTCGCGCTTGGTCGAGGCGGGCCTCAGCGGGGAAGATATCTCGCTGGTGGCGCGCGTCAACGAGTCGCTGTTTGCAGCTTTCACCGGCATGCTGCTGGACGTGACCTTCATGCGTATCGCTTGCGAAGGGGGAAGCCAGACAGAAGGGCACGGCGTCAAACCTGAAAGCAAGCAGACAGAGCGGGCAGGGATTCGCGTGGCGTAGGCTAGCAATTAGCAACTAGTGAATAGCGGCACCTTCGACCTCAAGATGACAAATCAGAATTAACTTTCGAAACTGAGAGCCTGTTCTGGGTGGCTTGTGTGAGGCGCCCGCGAACAAACTCGACCAACTGCGGCGGGACGTATTGCGGCGGGCGAATCACGATTTGCGGTTTGTCGAGCACAGGCTTGAGAGAAACATTCTGCCAGGCAGCTTGCGCCGGGCGGTCGTGCAAAAGAACCAGGTCGGCGCGATCAAGAAAGCTTTGAGCCGAAGGCTTGAAGTCAGCGGTCGCCGGATCGAGAACAGTAAGGTATAAGTCGGGCCGAAGATACCTGATTACGCTGTTGGATTCGATGATCGCGTTCTCGGCTTTCGCTAACTCCTCCCGCACCCGGGGTATCGCCTCGGCGAGAAAGCCCTGACGCGTCCGCACCCACAGCGAACGCTTCGCGCCAGCGACCAGGAAGCGGGAAGAATCGCTCTCACCTGAGCGGTCGCGCTCTTCGCTGACGGCCCAGCTATGGTCGTCGGTAGCGCAATCGCAAAGCTCACCATTGGCCGAGCAGATGCCGTGTCCGTATTGCGTGATCTTCACGGCGGTCCAGGCGAATTCCGGCAGCGCGGCGATCAGGCCGGCGACCACGCTGGTCTTGCCTACACTTCGTGAATGTCCACCGACGACGATGAGTGCCATAGCGTTATTCGATATCTTAAACGTCCGGTTCAGGTCTCATCAGGGGCGGCACATCCAGGCAGAGTTGTGACATCCGCCGGGTCAGCCACGTCGTTCTCCCACGGAAGTGGTAGCAATAGTTTTCAGTGCGATTGAAGATTACGGTTTAGTGATGTCGCAAACCCGCAACCTAGTAACATTCCTTTAACTTAGCGGGAATTGTAGCGGCCTCTCCTTCTTCCACACAAACACTCCAATTGTGTCGTAAGTCACAGGACTCAGTGAGCGGTGCACGCTAGTTCGCACTGTCTTTTCAAATACATTTGGCCCCCAAGGCCGACTGTGCAACGGCGTTTCTGTCTGAAAAGACAGAGGATGCTATGCTGGCGGCCAAAAATGCCCACTCGGGAGGCAAAATGAGTAATCCGCTCCGATCGAAAGCATTGTTGTCCCTCCTTCTAATCCTGACTATCTGGAACCCAGCGCTGATGAGTGCTGCCGATCCCGGAAGTCCAGCGACACCGGACGGGGCCACCGCCGCTGCGCCAGATCCTGCTCCAAATGGCGTAAACCTTTCATCCCCGAATGCCGTGCTGCTGAATTTGCTAGTCAGCAAGGGCATTCTCACAACCAGTGAAGCCGCCAGTTTAAGTGCTGCTACCGGGCAAGCCGGGACCCAGCAACTCCTCCTCATCCTTAAACAGAAGGGTGTCATTACCGATTCGGACGTGGCCACAATGCAGACCGCGTACGCGACAACTTCCAGCGACCACACCATGGCCGATACCCAGTCGGCAGACACCATGCTGACTGCGCAAATGACAAACGGTAGCCAAACCGTTCCCGCCAAGCCGAAGGAGGCTTCGCCGGGTCCGACGGTGATTCCGGCGATCGCACCGTTGCGCGTCGTACCTTCTGATCCCCCGGCCAAGGGTAGTGTTGAGGGAATTTCCCTCGGGGCTGTGAAGATGCGGCCTTACGGGTTTGTCAAAGCTACCATGGCCTACGACAGCAGTGATCCACGCGGTGACGACTTCATTGTGCCTGGGTTCCTCAACTCCGACACCGGGCCGAACAAAAACCCGGAATTCCATATCAAGGCGCGCGCCACGCGTATGGGCAGCCGGTTTGAATGGCCTGACATGAACGGAAAGATGACGATCACGGGCCAGATCGAAGCGGACTATGAAGGCAACTTCAGCCGCGCCGATAACCGCAACGTGTCGAGCATTCGCAGCAATGCGTTGCAGTTGAGACTGGCTTACGGACGCATCGACTATGCCGCCAGCGACAAGACCGACGTGTTCTTCGAAGCCGGTCAAGACTGGACTATCTTCGGCT
This sequence comes from uncultured Acidobacteriaceae bacterium, assembly GCA_963699875.1. GTDB lineage: Bacteria > Acidobacteriota > Terriglobia > Terriglobales > Acidobacteriaceae > CAVVDY01. The sequence continues at coordinate 12,834 of CAVOVN010000008.1, read as the reverse complement.
CAAGCGCTCTGATGAACCTGTTCGAAACCACGTTCTTCGGCGCGTATTGGGGCAACATTTATGAGCGTTCTCCGCAGTTCAAAGTGGGCTTCGTCCAGAAGCTGGGGGGCTCGCGCAATTTCAAGTTCACGCCGGAATTCGCGATCATGATGCCCAGCGATGGCGTCCTCCCGGCAGACAGCGTCACCTGTACCGTGACCAAACTCGATTCTCCGACTTCTTGCACCTTCGTCAACGGCCTGGGCAATCAGCTTGGCTATGGCGAACGGCAGGGGGCGGACTCTGCCGAGCCGGAATACGAAGCTAGAACGGTACTGCAGTTCCAGCTAGACAAGGCGCCGGGTGTAGTGCCGGCTCAGATTCTTTGGAGCGGGTTCTACAGCCACCGGCAGGCGACGGTGCTCGGATCGGCAGTACCGACCGCTTTCAAGGGCACATTCCCTACTGGCGTCGACGTTACGACGCCCGGTTACGGAAACCAGGTAGCCGTTTCGCTACCCACCCGGTGGGTGACCGTGGTTGCGAGCGGATACATGGGAGCTGATATGCGGTTCTTCTTTGGCGACCAACTCAACTCCGTCTACACCTACAGTGGTGGACTGACAGGGTTGGCCACAGGTCCTTCCGTAGATGGCGCCTCAACCATTACTTTCGGAACCAATGCGCAGGGGCAGCAGGTGGTAGCTCCGCAAAGACCGGTCCGCGATTACGGTGGCTTTGTGCAGGTTGGCATGCCGCTGTCGCGCTGGTTTAACGCCGATCCCAAAGGGCGCAACGCGGGATGGCAAGCATACCTTGAGTACGGTCTGGATGCCTCCAACGCTGCTGACTTCCGGAAGGCGAAGAATATCGGCGCCAACGGAGCCGGACCCATCAAGAGCAACCTGAAGGGTCTCACTCTCTTCTACAAGCTGAATCCGTACGTGCAGTTCGGCTTCGAAGAGAGCCAGTACCAGAGCTATGCAGTCGAGAACAACAAAGGGGTGTGCACGACTCTGATCGCAGGGAAGCCGAATTGTACCTCGACCGATTGGCGCACAGAGTTTGGGCCAATCTTCACGTTCTAGTTCGAAGTTGCAGGGGTTGTAAGACCTAGATCAGGAAGTTGTATCCCGAGTCGAAGCGTAGCGGCGAGGAGACACCATGGAGCGGTGTCTCCCGCCAACGCGTTTTGAACCCGGCAGGAATTGTGTCGGCCAAAGCTAGCAGAGTTTGCTCTATTTGCCGTAAGCGTGGCAATTGGGCGTCACGTCCTGGACCGTCTTGATCCTGAAGTAGCGCTGCTCGACGGCGCTGGAGGCGCCGCCCGGAGGTGTGGTGTCAATGGTTCGTACCTCCGGTATGCCGGTCAGCTTTACCTCGTGGCCGACAAGTTTTTTCAAGCTCTTGTTATCGGAAAGGCGTTGGTATTCATTGTTCGTATCCACCAGAACATAGGAGCCCTGGTTGTGTTGGAGGCAGCCCTGGATTTCGGCAACCTCGTGATTGTTACTGTCACTCTTATCGGCGAAGGCATTTGTGCCTGAGGGTTGTGCCAGCATTCCGGTGTTGAAGGCGAGAAGAAGCAGGGAAAGCACAACGATTTGGGTCATGGTCTGGCTCCTTGTGAGCAAAATCGAAGTTGCCGCCAGCTACAAGGCTATACCGTCTGGTCAAGGCCGCGCTGGCTGAGCAGTTGCTGATTTTCGGGACTAAGGCGGAGAACGCAAAAACCTCACTGTGAATTCGCTGTGGGGCGTATATATATAGGCATTCATGCCGGGCCCGGTTGCCAACCAACTTGGGTTTAGGGAAGTGGCGCGAATCCGGGTCGGCGCAGGTTGAGAGTCCTTAGGAGGCTTTCGTGAACACTTTCCCGATCATGTTAGGCACGCTCTGCGTATTCGCGCTGGCATACCGCTACTACAGCGCGTTTATTGCGGCAAAGGTGCTGGTGCTGGATGATCGCCGCACCACTCCCGCTCACATCTATGAGGACGGACACAACTACGTTCCCTCGCCAAAATGGGTGCTATTCGGACATCACTTTGCCGCGATTGCCGGAGCCGGACCGCTGGTAGGTCCAACGCTGGCGGCGCAATTCGGCTTCGCGCCTGGCTTTCTGTGGATTCTGATTGGCGCGGTGCTGGCGGGATGTGTGCACGACTTTACCGTGCTGGTCGCGTCAGTTCGGCATAAAGGGAAGTCGCTTGCAGATGTGGCTCGCACCGAGATCGGTCACGGAGCGGGCCTGGTCACGATGATCGCGTTGTTATTCATTCTGCTGGTCACGCTCGCTGGACTCGGCGTTGTCGTGGTGAATGCATTGGCGAATAGTCCATGGGGCGTATTCACCATTGGCTGGACGGTCCCAATCGCCATCGGCATGGGCCTCTACATGTTCAAGAGCACGCCGGGCCAGATCAAGATTGCTGGTCCCGAGCGCTGCGGGCGTGGTATTGCTGATCGGCGCCGTTGTCGCCGGCCGCTGGTTTGCCGGCTCGGCCTACGCGAGTGTGCTCACCTTCAACGGCCACCAGATTACGATACTGATGGCGCTGTATGGATTTATCGCATCGGTGCTGCCGGTGTGGTTCCTGCTCGAGCCGCGCGACTATCTGTCGACCTACATGAAGCTGGGAACCATTCTCCTGCTCGTGATTGGAGTCTTCATCGTTCATCCCAACATTCAGTTCCCCATGGTGACCTCGTTCGTTCATGGAGGCGGCCCGATCATCAAAGGGAAGCTCTTCCCATTTCTCTTTGTAACTATCGCCTGTGGAGCGATCTCAGGATTCCATGCGCTGGTGTCGTCCGGGACTACGCCGAAGATGCTGTGGCAGGAGACGGACGCGCGCTTCATCGGTTACGGAGCCATGATGTGCGAAGGCCTGGTTGCGGTGCTGGCGCTGATTGCCGCGACGTCGATGTTTCCGGGCGACTACTTCGCCATCAACAGCGCTCCGGCGGTCTTTGCCAAGCTGGGCATGCACACTGTGAACCTCGACATGTTCTCGAAGGAAGTGGGTGAGCAGCTCGCTGGGCGCACCGGCGGCGCCGTATCGCTGGCCATCGGCATGGCGCAGATCTTCAAGGGCCTTCCCGGGATGGCTACGCTGACCAGCTATTGGTATCACTACGCGATCATGTTCGAGGCGCTGTTCATCCTGACCACGGTTGATACCGGCACGCGTGTAGCGCGTTACGTTATGCACGAGCTGCTGGGTCGGGTTCACAAGCCGTTTGCCAACACCGCGTGGATGCCAGGGAATCTGATTACATCGGCGGTTGTAGTCTGCGCGTGGGGATACCTGATCTGGACGGGGAACATATCGACACTGTGGCCGCTGTTTGGTACGGGCAACCAGTTGCTGGCGACTATAGCGCTGGCGGTGGTCACGACCTTCATGGTGAACATGGGTAAAGCCAAGTACGCGTGGGTGACAGCAGTGCCCATGGTGTTTGTCGGAGTGACGACACTGACGGCAGGATATCTGTCGATCAAGACGATCTATTGGCCGCTGGCACATACGCCGGGGAAGCAGTTCCAGGGCTACCTGGACTCGCTGCTGATGGTGATCTTCATTGTCGGCGTAATCGTTGTGCTATTCGAGGCGGGCGCCGCTGCTGGGCCACACTGCACGGTGAGCCGATTCCGACTGAAGCTTTCGGCAAACCGGAGGTGGCCGCGGTCAACATGGGTTGCTGCTGAAATTTGGCGGAGCCCTTTGTTCTTTGTCATCACGAGCGGAGCGAGGGATCTGGTCTCTGTTTCCGGCACCGGGGAGGACGTTTCCCACTGCCAGCGAGAGCAGGTCCCGCGGCCGAAGCGGCCTCGTGATGACAAATCAAGCCCCCTACAACTTAGGCGGCATACGTGAAGATTCGTGCCTTTGTTAGCATCGCAGAACCCCCTCATAATGCAGTCCACTAAAGTCAGGACGTGCCAATGAAACGAACCTTCTGTGCGACAGTTGTCTTTTCTCTTGTTCTTGCATTGCAGATCGGCTGCAACAACAACAAAGAGAGTGCAGCCAAAGCTCCGGAAGCCGCTGCAAGCGCCGCGTCGCCATCGGCTGAAACGCGCCCTGCGGCCAATCCGCTGAAGAATGCTTACTTCGGCGATTTGCATCTGCATACCGGTTACTCGATGGACGCGTTTGCCTTCGGCACCCGGACTACGCCTGAGGATTCCTACAAATACGCGATGGGCGAGACCGTCCAATACATGGGAAAGCCGCAAAAGCGAAATGCGCCGCTCGACTTTCTTGCGGTGACGGATCACGCAGAGTATCTGGGGGTGGTGCGCGACACGATTGATCCGAATGGGCCGCTCGCCAAGTCCGAATGGTATGCCACGATGACCAATCCTGATCCTGCGGTCTCGGCTACACGCATTCCGCAAGCTCATTGGGTCGACCATCGTCAACAAGCCGTTGCCTGAGTTTAACGATCCGAAGTTGCTTCGTTCAGCATGGGAGAAATACTCGGCCATCTCCGACCAGTACTACAAGCCCGGCAAGTTCACCACCTTTATAGGATTTGAGTGGACGTCGGCGCCGCAGTTTCAGAACCTGCACCGCTGCGTGATTTTCGCCAATAAGGGGCCGGCTATGCCCTACACGGCATTCGACTCACTGGATCCCGAGGACTTGTGGCGCTACCTGGAAGCCCAGCGCAAGCAGGGACTGGATGTGATTGCCGTCCCGCACAACGGCAACGCCAGCAATGGAATGATGTTCAGCACGCGCGACATGTCGGGCAAGCCGATTACCCGCGATTACGCTGAGCGCCGCATGGCAAATGAACCTCTGGCCGAGATTATTCAGGCCAAAGGCCAGAGCGATACCAGTCCGGCGCTGTCGCCTACGGACGAATTTGCGAACTTCGAGATGTGGCTGTATTTGATCGGGTCAGACAAGAAAGCGAATTCGACCACGGGAAGCTATCTGCGGCAGGCTTACGGGGTGGGACAGGAGCAGCAAGCGAAACTTGGCGTCAATCCGTTCAAGTTTGGCATCGAGGCCGGGACCGACTTCCACTCCGGTATTACATCCACCGAACCCAATAATTATCCAGGCTCGCACGGCAACCAGGATAACGATCCGCGTACGGTGATCACCGCGACAACTTCCGTCGGTGGCGAGCCGCCGACTGCGCTCAGTTCGGGGGGCCTCACCGGCGTCTGGGCAGAAGAAAATACGCGGGAGTCGATCTTTGCGGCATTCAAGCGCAAAGAGACGTTTGGGACTTCAGGCACACGAATCAAGGCTCGCATGTTTGCCGGATGGAGCTATCCCAAGGACATGACGAAGCAGACCGACTGGGTGAAGGCGGCTTACGCCGGCGGAGTGCCTCAAGGTGGCGATCTGACTCCGCAGGCGGGGCAGCCGCGCCGACCTTTATTGTTCATGCGATTAAAGATCCGGAGAGCGGCAATCTCGATCGCGTCCAGATCATCAAGATTGCGACCAAGAACGGCAAGAGCAAGGAAACCATTTACGACGTGGTGTGGAGCGGAGATCGCAAACCCGATCCCAAGACCGGCAAGGTCCCGGCGGTCGGTAATACGGTGGACATCAAGACTGCAACCTATGCCAACTCTATCGGGGCAACCGAGCTGATTGGCGAGTGGACCGATCCCTCGTTCGATCCCAACGCGTACGCTACTTATTACGCCCGCGTGCTGGAGATTCCTACTCCGCGCTGGTCGACCTACTGGGCAGCCAAGCTGAACCTGCCGCCTAACCCGAATGTCGCAGCAACGGTTCAGCAACGCGCCTGGACTTCGCCCATCTGGTACACCCCGGCCAAACCCTAGGAGCTGTTGTTGATGAAGGGAAGTCTGGTAGAGCTTGAAACGGACGCTCAGGAATCGACTCCACAGTCGCAACCTGAGCGTTCTTTATGGGCCACTCTAAAGCGCTGGTTACGCGAGCCGCTACTGCACTTCCTGCTGATTGGTGCGGTACTGTTCGGAATCTACTCGTGGATGAATCGTGGGCGGATGGGGATCGAGCCATCCAGGCAGATCGCGATCACGATGGACGACCTGCGGGTGATGGAAGGCTACTTCGAGTCGCAATGGCATCGCCCGCCGACTCCCGTCGAGTTTCAGGCCATGGTGGAAGACAAGGTGAGGGAAGAGGTCCTCTATCGCGAGGGCCTCGCCATGGGCTTAGACAAGGACGACACCATCGTGAAGCGGCGCATGGCGCAGAAGGTAGAGTTCCTCTCGGAAGATGTGGCCGCTGCGCACGAGCCTTCGACGGCGGAACTCAAAGCGTGGTTCGACAAGAATAAAGAGAAGTTCGCCCTGCCGGGCCGGTATAGCTTCCGGCACATCTATTTTTCTCCTGACAAGCGCGGGAAGATCGCGAAGCAGGATGCAGCACAGGCGCTGGCGAAAATTTCAGGCCAGCCGGAAGACTCGAAGCTCGCCGCCGCTATGGGCGACAACTTCATGTTCCAGGATTACTATGGCGACCGCGCACCCAGCGCGATTGCGAAAGAGTTCGGACCACAGTTCGCCGTCGCCCTAGAGAAGCTGAAGCCTGGCTCGTGGCAGGGACCGGTCGAGTCGGGTTACGGCTGGCATCTGGTGTTTGTCGATACGGTGATTCCGGGAAGAACCCCTGCGTTTGAAGAGATGGAGCCGGACGTGAAGACGGCTTGGCTGGCGGAGCAGAAAACTACAGCATGGCAGAAGGCTTATGCGGACATGCGGGCCAAGTACTCCGTAATGCTGCCGGCGGCTCCGAGCGAAGCGGCACAGGCGCCCGCGACACAACCGCCGAGTAAGAAGCAGGTGCCGGCTGGGTCGGGTGAGGGGCCGCTGTGAGTCTTCGCCGAGCGTTCCTGTCGTTGATCGCGAGCGTCTGTTCGTGCTGGCCGCAGCTTCTGACGCTTCAGCACATGAGGCGCGCCCCGCCTACCTCGAATTGAAAGAAACCGCGCCCGGCCAATTTACGGTTCTTTGGCGAACGCCGGTGCTGTCGGGAATGCGTCTTCCAATCGCCTCTGCAGCTTCCCGATGGCGTGAAAGACGTGCGTCAACCGACCGTAGAGGAGTTGGCCGATTCGCTTGCTCGAGCGCCACTGGATCGATGCCGGGCCCGAGCGGGTTGGCAGGGAAGCGCATTGAGTTTCCCGGCCTGCAGGCGACCATTACTGATGTGCTGGTTCGTGTCGAGATGCTCGACGGGCGGAAATGGACGACCATCGTACATGCCTCGCAGCCCTGGGTCGAGATTGCTGCTTCGCAGAGCTGGCTTGGGGTGGTTGACACCTACATCGTGCAGGGCATTCGGCATATTCTATTCGGCGCCGACCACATGTTGTTCGTGCTGGGGCTGCTGCTGATCGTGAAAGATCGGTGGATGCTGCTTAAGACCGTCACAGCCTTCACCGTCGCGCACAGCATCACGCTGGCGATCGCAACGCTTGGGTACGCCGAAGTGCCGGTCGTGCCGCTTAATGCCGCCATTGCGTTGAGCATTCTGTTTCTCGGGCCGGAGATTGTGCGTTCGTGGCGCGGCCAGACCAGCTTCACCATTCGTCATCCCTGGGTTGTAGCTTTCGCGTTTGGCTTATTACATGGCTTTGGATTTGCCAGCGCGCTGACCAGCGCCGGACTTCCGCACCACGAATTGCCGCTGGCGCTCGTCAGCTTCAATGTCGGAGTTGAATTAGGTCAGCTTGGCTTCATTGCGTTGATCCTCGCGCTGGAGCGCTCGTTCAAGATTCTCGAAGTGCATTGGCCGCGCTGGGCAGAGGCTCTTCCCGGCTATACGGTTGGATCGCTGGGCGCTTTCTGGACGATACAGCGCGTCACGCTGCTCCTGGGAGGAGCGCGATGAAGATGGACGGCGAGCAGAACCGTCGGGTGCCCCACTCAAGCGTCGTTTGCTTGAGTGGGATGCACACAGCCCAATCCGCGCAATGATCTTGGTGGTTGTGGTGTTGTTGTGTGCGCCCGCCGCCTTTGCTCATCCCCAGAAGGGCGAAGCCGTTGGATTTCTGACTGGCTTCCGCCATCCCATCTCCGGTTTAGATCACGTGCTGGCGATGGTGGCCGTTGGCCTATGGGGCGCGCAACTCGGCGCTCCGGCGATTTGGCTTTTGCCTGTAGCGTTTCCCATGGTGATGGCGTTCGGCGGAATGCTCGGCTTGATGGGCGTGCCGATTCCGGGCATCGAGTACGGCATCGCGTTTTCGGCGATTCTCTTGGGAGCCGCCGTAATGTTTGAGTATCGGCCACGGCTGGGAGTTGCGGCTGCGCTGGTCGGCTTCTTCGCGATCTTCCACGGTCACGCGCACGGGACGGAGCTTCCGGCCGGTCAGAGCGCTCTTCTATATAGCGTGGGATTCGTAATCGCTACCGGCTGTCTGCACGCGCTGGGAATTGGCATAGGCACGGTGCATCGCTGGGGGTGGGGACAGAAGGCGCTGCGAGTTGCCGGTGGAGTGGTTGCAATCGGAGGCGCGTTCTTTTTGTGGAAGGCAGTCGCATGAACCACGCCGGCACATCTCGGCTGCCGCTGTATGCATTCGTGGCTTTCACCCTGCTGATGTGGACGGTGCCCGCCGAGGCGCACCTCAATTCCACCGGCATGGGTCCGTTCTATGACGGGCTCGTGCACTTTCTGATGAGCCCGGAAGATATCATCCCAGTCTTCGCGTTGGCCCTTCTTGCTGGACTTCGGGGCGCCAAATACGGACGACGAGCGCTCTTCGTTCTTCCCATCGCATGGCTGCTGGGGGCTTTCGCTGGCCTCGCGGCAACCATTGCCGGACCGCACCCGTTCATCGGTGCAGCGTGGTTTCTTTTGCTTGGCGGCTTGGTGGCAGCTGATGCCAAGCTGTCACTCCGCGTAACCACAGCGCTTGCCGCGCTGCTTGGTCTGTATCACGGTTATCTAAACGGAAACGGCATGGGGCAGTCGCTCTCGACCGTGGTAGTCCTGTTGGGATTAGTGTTTGCGATCTTCGTGATCGTGGCGCTGGTTGCGGCGTTCGTCGTCAGTCTGCGTGCTGCGTGGACAAGAATCGCCGTCCGGGTCGCCGGAAGCTGGATCGCTGCCAGCGGTCTTCTGATGCTGGGCTGGGCCACACGCGTGCGCTGAGCCGTTAAAAACCTTCCGCCAGACCTACAGAATCAGACACCATAAGCTGGGTTTTTGCAGCAGCCCGATCGGGTACAGTTTTCGGGAAGGGGATGGCCGGGCGCCGAAGCTCCATGTGTCAGTGTCCGCTGCGCGGGAAGGAATAGAATGACTGCTTCGCCATCTTGGCCCGGGCCTGCGTAACCACACCGCTCTCCGGTGCCTCATAAGGAAGTACGCTTGAGCGCTTTTCGGCTGTCTCGCAAATTGATTGCTGCCACTCTTCTCGTTCTCTTCGTCGGCTGTTTCACTTCTTTCGCACAAACCACCGATCAGCCCGACGCCAAGAAGAATGAGCCGCCGCCTTCTTCCAAATCGAAAGCGGCTCATAAGCCGAAGAGCGACTCCGCTACTCCGGCGAAAGAAGAAGCTCCCGAGAAGAAGCCGGGCGGAATGAACGCTGACACCTTCTCCGGCTTACATTTTCGGCTGATCGGGCCGGCGGTTGCCTCGGGGCGGGTCATTGCCTTCGCGGTCAATCCGAACAAGCGCTCTGAATATTACGTTGGTGTGGCTTCCGGGGGCGTGTGGAAGACTGAAAACGACGGCACCACGTGGACGCCCGTTTTCGACGACCAAGGCTCGTTTTCCATCGGGGCAGTAGTCATGGATCCACACGATCCGTCCGTCATTTGGGTGGGAACGGGCGAGGGCAATGCTCAGCGTAGCGTCGACTACGGCGATGGAGTGTATCGGTCGGACGACGGCGGTAAGAACTGGACCAACACCGGGCTCAAGAAGTCGGGCAATATTGGCCGCATCGCCATCGACCCCAGCGATAGCAACGTAGTTTATGTCGCCGCCGAAGGTCCCTTGTGGGGGCCGGGAGGCGATCGCGGTCTGTTCAAGACGACCGATGGCGGCAAGACCTGGAAGAACGTTCTCAACATCAGTGAGAATACGGGCATGGCTGACATCGCTATCGATCCGTCGAATCCTGACATTGTTTACGCCGCTGCGTATCAAAGGCGTCGCCACGTTTGGACCATGATCGATGGCGGCCCCGAGAGCGCCATCTACAAGTCAACCGACGCGGGAGCTACGTGGAGCAAGCTCAAGTCCGGGCTGCCGACCGAAGACCTGGGACGCATCGGCCTGGCAATTTCGCCGGCTGACCCGAATACCGTGTACGCCATGGTCGAAGCCGCTAACGGCAAGGGCGGAGTCTTTCGCTCGAAAGACAAAGGCGCCAACTGGGAGCGGCGCAACGAATACGATTCCACCGCGTTCTACTACAGCCAGGTCTTTGCCGATCCCAAGAATGTTGATCGCATTTATGTCATGAACGCTGCATTGCGCGTCTCCGACGACGGCGGCAAGACCTTGCACAAGATGAATGAGGTCAACCACCATGGCGACAACCACTACATCTGGATCGATCCCAACGATACGGATTACTACCTGCTGGGCTCCGACGATGGCGTAGCGGAAAGCTACAATCGCGGCGATAATTGGGCGTTCAAAGCCAACCTGCCGACGGTGCAGTTCTATGACGTCGCGGTGGATAACGCCACGCCTTTCTACCATGTCTGCGGCGGAACGCAGGACAACTTCTCCTGGTGTGGCCCATCGCGCACGCGGGACATCAACGGGATCATGAACTCCGACTGGTACGTCACTACCGGAGGGGATGGATTCCACTCTCAGATTGATCCCGATGACTCCAATACGGTGTATGCCGAGTCACAGTATGGCGTGTTGGTGCGTTACGACACACGCACCGGCGAACAAGTGTTGATTCAGCCACAGGAATCCAAGGGTGGGCCGCCACTGCGCTGGAACTGGGATTCGCCTCTCATCGTGAGCCCGCATCCGCATACACGCCTGTACTTCGGTGGAAACGTCCTGTTTCGCAGCGACGACCGTGGCGATAGCTGGAAGGCGATCAGCCCCGACCTGACCCGTCAACTCGACCGTAACAAGCTGCCGGTGATGGGAAGGGTTTGGGGGCCTGATGCGGTGGCCAAGAACCAGTCGACCTCGTTCTACGGAAACATTGTTTCCATTGCCGAGTCGCCGGTGAAAGAAGGCCAACTCTATGTCGGTACGGATGACGGCCTGATTCAAGTGACGCAGGATGGCGGCGCGAACTGGACCAAGTACGCGAAATTCCCAGGCGTGCCCGAGATGACTTACGTCAGCCGCCTGGCCGCATCGAAGCATGATGGCGACACCGTCTACGCGGCTTTCGACAATCACAAGAACGAAGACTTCAAACCGTATCTTCTTAGGTCCACCGATGCGGGCAAAACCTGGACGTCGATTGCCGGCGATCTGCCCGAGAATGGACCGGTACTGGCGTTTGCGGAAGATCCAGTCGACCCCAACCTGCTATTTGCAGGTACTGAGTTTGGAGCATTCTTTTCCATCGATGGCGGGCAAAAGTGGATACAGATGAAGGGCGGCTTACCGACCATCGCTGTGCGTGACATGATCGTTCATCCGCGCGAGGGCGATCTCGTTATTGCCACCTTCGGGCGAGGATTCTACATTCTCGACGACATCTTGGCCTTGCGGCAGATCAGCCCCGACAAGCTGCAACAAAATGCAGCCCTGTTTCCTGCGAAGGACGCCTTATGTACATCGAGCGGCTTCCTTTTGGCGGCTCAAAGAAGGGCTTTCAGGGTGACGCTTTCTATACCGCAGACAATCCTCCGTACGGAGCCGTATTTACCTATTACCTGAAAGACAAGATTGCAAGCAATAAGGAAAAACGGCAAGCCGCCGAGAAAGAGGCCGTCAAGAAAATCAGTCGCTCCGCTATCCCACGGATGACGAATTGCGGGCAGAGGCTGAGGCCCCGAAGCCGGAATTCTATCTCCTGGTCTATGACACTTCGGGCGCACCGATCCGACGGGTCGACGGCTCGCTGGCGCGGGCTTTCATCGCGTTGCCTGGGACCTGCGCTATCCGGCGCCTACGGTGAGTGCCTCCGCTGGGCATGGTGAAGAGGAGGATTTTCCGCCGGCAGGTGCGATGGGGCCGCTGGTGTTGCCGGGAAAATATTCAGTGCGACTGTTTGTGAAGGACGAGGACAAGGTCACTGAAGTCGGTGGCGGCGCTCAATCCTTCTACGTGGTGGCAGACGGTGTTCCTCGGCAACGACAGGACCGCGCGGCGCGCGAGGAATTCAACCGGAAGGTGGCTAACCTCTACCGGGCTGTTTCGGGCTCCATTAATGCTGCGAACCATTTGACCGGGCAGCTCGCGGCGATTGAAAAGGCGCTGCAGGAAACCCCTGAGGCAGATCAGCGGCTCGGCCCGGTGGCCGACTCCCTGGAGCAGCAGAATCGGGATATCCTGCGCGCTTTGCGTGGCGATGTTGTGCTGGCAGACGAAGTATCAACGTGTCCGACCTCGATCAATGATCGGTTGGAAGGGATCATGGAGGGTGAACGGTTCTCGAGCGGCAAGCCTACACAGACGCATGTGGACGCATACACCATCGCGGCCGACGAATTCACCCAACAGCTGGCGAAGCTGCACACCCTGATTGATGTAGATCTGGCGAAACTGGAAAAGGAGATGGAGGCGGCGGGTGTGCCATGGACTCCGGGCCGCGTGCCTAACTGGCAGCAGTGAGTCCGGACACAAATCGGGTCCAGTGAAGATTGAAGGGAATGCTAAGTGCTTGAAAAAAATGGTGGCCAGGGACGGAATCGAACCGCCGACGCCAGCCTTTTCAGGGCTG
>CAVOVN010000007.1:0-13301 GCA_963699875.1 uncultured Acidobacteriaceae bacterium | reverse complement strand
GCGCTCGACTCGGCTACGCCCGTTGAACATTGTACAATCCGTGCGCGATGGCCCTTATCGAATGCCGTTCCTCTCAGCCCGGTATCTCTTCTCGGTGGGTCGAGGTGGATTGTCTTACCGACAGCGAAGTTCGCTGTGCTCAGGCCCAGATTGACGCCCGACTGACCTCCGACTCCGGGCAAGTATCCACTCATGTCGCCATGGCATTTCTGGACCTTGCGGCAGCGTGTCCGAGGGCGAACCCGAGCGACCTTTGGCACCACGTTATCTATCGACACCTTCTCGAGCGCGGATGGAGCGACCAGCGATGGAAGCGGGTTTCTGGATTTGCTCTTGAGCGAGCTTTCGTGGCGGTTTACCAATCGCGGCTCTTACCGCGCGGAATTCGGATGCGGATATTGTCTGCCGTTGAAGCGAATACGCTTCTTTTGGAACTCGGGATTACGGAGGCGAAGGCGAGCAAGGTAGACCTGTTCTTAGAGGGATTGCGCGAAGATACGTGGCGAGTCTTTGGCGCTGCTCACGTGAAGTCGAGCATCGCGGAGCGTATTCAGGATGATGTTCCCGCCAGTCTAGCTTTTATGGATCGCGGCTTGCTGTCCATTGCCCTTACGATGGACGCCAAGAGTTTTCCACCGCCGCACGGAAACTGTGTGAATTATGGTGAGCTTGGAGGACGTAGTCTCGGCGTGGAAAAGGAGCGGCTCAAACGAAACTACATTGAGGTCGCGGGACAATTTGACGGCTTATTCTCCTTCAATCTCCGGACGCCGCCTAGCCCTCCGCTCACTTCGTCGGGAAAGCGCATCTACGCGATGTCGCTGCACGAGGGGCAACCCGACCAACTGGTGCGCTTCCTGATGGAGCACTGGAACTCTCAGGCGAATAGCATTGGAGCCTCAGTGCACCCTGATATGTAACCGTTTGCGACTTCGCACACTTTAGAATCCAGTTCAAATCCCAAAAAGTGCTGTCCTAGTAGAAGTGCGGCTTTTCCTGTTGTGCCGCTCCCCATGAAAGGGTCACAAACAAGGGCCCCCGGTTCGTCGATGCCGACCGCCTTGATGCACTGGAGAGGCAGGTCAAGGGGGAACGTTGAGCAATGGGGAAGGCGATTGGGTGCCTGTACCAGATTCCAAACAGAGCCTACAGGCGGTTTCACCCGAAAGGAGTGCTGTTCACTCTTCGCAAAAATATAGATGCCCTCATGTCGCCGATGTGGCCGTCGGCATACACCTTCAGGAAGCGGACGAGATTTCTCCCAGATAACCTCTCCGCGGAACAGGAATCCACAGTCGGACATTGCGGTGACGACGCGATAGGGAATCGCAAGCAGATTCCCGTATTGAAGCCAGCCCACTTGTTTGTCAACGAATGCCCGCCTCCGGCCGCGGTTCTTGGTGTAAGCGGAATTTGTCGGCGCAAGGCCATTTCCTTCCTTTCCCAAGGAACTATAGCCGTAGTCTTCCTCGCGCCAATTGATCGGTGTGTTGTACGCATCGCCGAGATTCAGCCATAGTGTTCCGCTAGGCTTTAGACACCGCATGACTTCCGATAGGACCGCGACAAGGTTGTTGATATAGTCTCGCGGATCAGGCTCAGATCCGAGACCATCACTCCCGCGTTGTCCCCAATATGGGGGCGACGTGATCGCAACATCGACCACGTCGTCCGGGACTTCTTTCAAGGCAGCAAGACAATCCGCGTTGTGAACGGTGTCAAGTCTCCACGGACCGACGAATTCTCCGGTCCCAATCCGGTAGGGCGGATTCAGTTCGGGAAGTTCTGGCATGGCGATGGGCTGTTTGAAATCTCTCACTTGGTATACTCCCATACCTATCCTGATTTGTGCGAAAGCTCAACATATAAAATCGTTGCAAATTGCATACCACTTGAGGATTTCGTTTCTAATGTTCCATTCCTGATGAAGTTGCGCAAATGGCGACTGAGGTGCTCGGGCGCAACCGTACTCTACTTGCGCCCACTCCTAGCCGCTGCATATACTTTTAAGGTTTGGCCCAAGTCAGGACGCGCGGCCTTTCATCTCATCGCGCGTGATTCATACTGCACGTATCTGCAGTCATTTTCGGAGATCCCTATGGCTACCACGCATGTGTTGGAACAAGAAAGCAATCCCTGGGAACAACAAGCCGCACGCTTCAAGATCGCGGCCGAGAAGCTGAAGCTCGATGAAGGCCTGTGGCGCGTGCTGCAACAGCCGAATCGCGAGATCATCGTCCACATTCCGGTTGCCATGGACAACGGGCAGCTGGAAGTCTTCACCGGCTATCGGGTGCAGCACTCGATCGCGCGCGGGCCGGCCAAGGGCGGGGTTCGCTATTCGCCGGATGTCACCCTGGATGAAGTTCGTGCGCTGGCCAGCTGGATGACGTGGAAGTGCGCGGTGGTCAACATCCCCTTCGGCGGCGCCAAGGGCGGGGTCATTTGCGATCCCAAGAGCATGTCGCGCGGCGAGCTGGAACGCCTGACGCGGCGCTATACCTCCGAGCTGATCGAGTTCATCGGGCCGGAGAAAGACGTTCCCGCGCCCGACGTCAACACCAACGAGCAGATCATGGCATGGATGATGGACACGTATTCCATGCACATGCGCCAGACCGTGACTGCGGTTGTCACCGGCAAGCCGCTGAACATGGGCGGATCGCGTGGGCGGCGCGAGGCGACTGGCCGCGGCGTGATGATCATCTGCGACGAATCGATCAAGAAGCTGAACATGCAGCGCGAGAGCACGCGCGTGATCATTCAGGGATTCGGCAACGTGGGATCCAATGCGGCGCTGCTGATGCACAACTCGGGCTACAAGGTGGTTGGCATCGGCGAGTGGGACGGCGGTTTGTATAACGCGAATGGCATCGACATTCACGCGCTGTGGGAGCACCGCCAGAAGGAAGGCACGATTCACGGCTTCAAAGAAGCGGAGAAGCGGCCGACCGAAGAACTGCTGGTGACGGATTGCGAGATCCTGATTCCCGCCGCGACGGAGAACGTCATCACCTCAGCCAACGCCAACAAGATCAAAGCCAAGATTCTGGTCGAGGGCGCGAACGGTCCGACGACCGCAGCCGCCGACGACATCCTCGCCGACAAGCACGTCTTTGTGATGCCCGACATTCTGGCCAACGCCGGCGGGGTGACCGCGTCCTACTTCGAGTGGGTGCAGGACCGCCAGGGTTATTTCTGGAAGGAATCGGTGGTCAACTCGCAGCTGGAGGACATCATGGTGTCGTCGTTTGAGGACGTGGTGCGCTACGCCGAGACGCACAAAGTCAACAATCGCATTGCGGCCTACATGCTGGCGATCGATCGCGTGGCGTATACGATCCGTCAACGCGGCATCTACGCGTAGTTTAGAATCCGGTAAACAGTTGCATTTTGGAACAGCTCCCTGACGGAGCTGTTCGACTTTTGTGGCAAAAATAATTTCTTGCAACACCTCGGCAAGGCATCTCCACTTGGGGCATAATAGCGTCCAAGCTTTTAGAAGCCTTTTGGGTCGCTCCCCCTGAAAACAGGGACACCATGCCGCATCTAATTTTCTTCCTACGGCTGTTTGCCGTGGCGGTGGCCTTTCCCGCCATTGCGCTGTACATCGTTATGGCTACGCTGGTGCGCTGCGTCTTTCAGGACCGGCGCGGGCTGCGCACGCCGCTGCGCATCTGGATGGGCGTGCTCGACTGGGCAAAGGGCGTTCCAGTGGGCTACAGCTATTGGGAGCAGTATGAAGCGCCCATCATGCTGGATGAGATCGTCGTTCACCACGACGAATAAGCTCCGCGTGTTCCCAATTCAGGCCTCTTTTCCGCGATTGCTTTCAATCCAACCAGTAGCGCATAATCGCTGTTGGAGTGCGCGCCGTCGTGGTGTGCCTGTCTGCTTTTTTGTGAACCTCCCGACCTACATCACGCTCACCCGCATCTTCAGCATTCCTGTGTTGATCTGGATTCTGTCGAGCAATCGATTCAGTTCGGCGAATGGTGAGCGCGAGCTGCTGGCGTCATTCGTCTTCATTGCCGCATCGCTGACTGATGCGATCGATGGCTACCTGGCGCGGCGTCGTGCGCAGGTTACGACGATGGGTATGTTGCTCGATCCGGTCGCCGACAAGCTGCTGATTGCCGCGGCGTTCATCACGCTGGTGCAGTTCAATCCGCGCATCGTGCCCGCGTGGATGGCGGTGATCATCATTGGCCGCGAGTTTCTGGTGAGCGGGCTGCGCTCCATCGCGGCTTCGGAAGGATTCACCATCCAGGCCAGCGAACTCGGGAAGCTGAAGATGTTCGTACAAATTTTCTGTGTGGTCGCGGCGATCGTCGACCATCACTGGGCCTACGTGTGGTGGCTGCCGGGCGTTCCGGTCCGTCCCATCGCGATCGTTTCCATCTGGGTGATGGTGGCGCTGTCGCTGTGGTCGGCGGCCGATTACTTCTTCGCTTTCTGGA
Organism: uncultured Acidobacteriaceae bacterium; assembly: GCA_963699875.1. Lineage (GTDB taxonomy): Bacteria > Acidobacteriota > Terriglobia > Terriglobales > Acidobacteriaceae > CAVVDY01. The sequence continues at coordinate 8,841 of CAVOVN010000007.1, read as the reverse complement.
AGCGAATCGATCAGACGGCGGAAAAACGCCGTCGCCGACGTTCCTTTGTGCTGAGCCGGCGAAGGAAGCGTAACGATGTTCCCGCAATCTGAAGACGCCCGTCCTGCATTAGCTACAGAAACCTGGGAATATTCTGCGGAAGAACGCGCCACGCTGTTGGGGCTCGCCCACCGTTCGATCGAATCAGCACTCGCAGGCGTGGAGGTCGATCTCGTCCCGCCGAACCAGCACCTGGCCGAGCATCGCGGCGCTTTCACGACATTGCATCTGCATGGCAAGCTGCGCGGCTGCATCGGATATGTGTTTCCCACGCAATCGCTCTACGGCACTGTCGCCGAGACAGCGCGCGCGGCGGCGTTCGACGATCCACGGTTTCAGCCGGTGGAGCTGGAAGAAGCTCGCAGGCTGAAGGTCGAGATCAGTGTGCTGTCGTTGTTGCGGCCGGCTGCGCCTGAGCAGATCGTTATCGGAAAACATGGTTTGGTGGTGCAGCACGGTAGCCGGCGCGGATTGCTGTTGCCTCAGGTTCCGGCGGAATGGGATTGGGATCGCGAGACCTTCCTGGCGCAAACCTGCATGAAAGCCGGATTGCCGCCGGATGCCTGGAGGCGCGGCGCGGAGCTGCAAGTCTTCACGGCAGAAGTGTTCGGCGAAGAGTAGCGGCTCAGGTCTGTAGAAGATTCGCGGCTAAAGAGGCTGCTGAAAAAGTCGAGAAGCAGATCCCTCGCGGACTAAAGTCCGCTCGTGATGACAAAAATAAAAGACTTTCAACGGCGCAGCTGAAGCTGCTCCCCTTCAAAGCCTGTGCCCCTTCAAAGCAAAATCCTAATCAGATTTTCCCTGGCACCACAGGCTTACGGGCACGTCTCGCCGCTGCCGAGATCAATGCATCCCTCGATGGTCTTGCCTTCGGCAGCGTCCCATCCGGTGAAGTAAATCGAGCGGTCGCCGATCCGCTGAACTTTCAGCTCGTCCTGCACAACCCGCTTAAACCAGCTGAGCCCTCGCGGTCCGTACACGGCCAGTGCGGTTTGCCCGCCGAAGATAACCAGCTTCTGCTCCGGAACAACTTTGACGAAGAGAACCGGGAAGACGGGCAGTGGGTCGCACGTCTCCGGCGCATCGGGATGAACAGCATATCCGGCGCCCCTTGCCACCACGAACGCTGTCGAAGGATCAGGAGAACTTACCACCGTCGTCGGCGCATCAGGCGCATCGCTTCCAAACGCAAAGCAGCCGATCCATGCCCCGCCTTGCTGAGGCTGAAATCGCAGCAGCAGGCCTTCCTTGCCTCCCGCAGCTGAATCGGCAGGATAGTAGCGAATAGCCGGGTGGCCGGCAGGCATCTCCCGCAGCCATTCGACCTCGAAAGAGTGTGGAAGCTGCAAATGTAGCTGCATGGCTTTCGCTCGGAGCCGAGTATACGCCAGCGTAGTAGTGTCGGCAGAGATTAAAGGCAAAATTGCGAGCAGCGGGAAGGTTCTAGAGCCATCTCTGCCCCGGTTGAGAACTGAGCTCTTGGCAGCATTTTGCCGCAATCCAGCAAGGTCCCGGCACCTCAGTCCGCATCACGATGCGGAACGGGACCTTGCTTCGATCCGCCGCGCAGAGCCTGTTGCGCAGCGGTGGAGCGGCCGTCAGATTTAGTTTCAGTTGTCAAAGAACGAGGCCGAACTCATGCCTGGGCCCGTTCGTTTTGTTTCGCGACCGATCCGCACCGTCGTGTTTCTCGATCGCAAAAGCAAAAGGCGGCAGAAGAAGCTACGTCTAGCTTGTTCTGTCGCCACAGGGCAGACTAGCATATTAAAGCTATTTGTCTATACCACTTTAGCAGTATGCGGACACCTTCGCCAGGCGTGATAAGCGTTTCCGCCCCTAGTAGCGGCGCTGATTCGTGCCCACTTATGAACTTTTACAGCGCAAATTCAAATTTCTGTAAGAACGGTATTGCAACTTTCTTTGTGCATAGTTACCATCTGTCAGCTACATGCGCGAGTCTTCAAGCACTTACGCATCACGGATACGCCGCTTCCATCTGCCGCGACTTTGTGTTGCGGTAGTCGGCTCCGATCCCGCCACCATGCTCGAGCGTGCCGAGTCTTTGGTGCGTGATAACTCGTTTCTGGAGTTAAGGTTAGACTACCTGCCGCAGCCGCTGGCGGCGCTGCCGAAGATCAAATCTTTCCTCGAGCTGCATCCCGAAGCGACCTTCATCGCGACCTGCCGTCGCGCCGTAAATGGCGGGAAATTCAAGGGTTCCGTCGCTAACGAGATCGCGATACTGCGCAAGGCTGCGGACTGCGGCTTTCCTCTGGTTGATCTGGAGCTGCAGAGCGCCGAGGCGATGAAGACGGACGAGCTGCGCGATCTCTACGACCGCGTCGGGATTATCCTGTCGCATCATAACTTCAAGGCTACGAAGAAGTTAGACGAGCAGTTCGCGGAGATGAGCCAGTATCCGGCGGACTTCTACAAGCTGGTTTCGACCGCGACCAACCTCTACGACAACGTCGTGATGATGAAGTTCCTGGAGAAGACCTCCGGCAAGCACGAGATGGTCGGCGTCTGCATGGGCGAGCAGGGAATCATCAGCCGGGCGCTGGCGGTGCGGGCAGGCAGCGTCTTCACCTTCGCCGCGGCGACCAAAGGCGAGGAAACCGCTCCCGGCCAGGTTACGGCCAGCGAGCTGCGCGACGTCTACCGCATCGAGATGGTCGACCAGGCCACGCAAGTCTATGGCGTGGCAGGAGATCCCATTGCGCATTCGCTTTCGCCGGTGATGATGAACGCCGCCTTCCGGCGCGAGACGGTCAACGCCGTCTACCTGGCGCTGCACGCCAAGAGTCTGAAAGACCTGCTGGCCTGCGTTCAGGACATTCCCATCCGCGGCCTTAGCGTGACCATGCCGTACAAGCAGGACATGGTGGACGCGCTGGAGAACTCCGATCCGGTCACCCGGCAGATTGGCGCCTGCAACACCGTAGTTCGCGCTGCCGATGGCAAGCTTTACGGTTTCAACACTGATGTTGCCGGGATCGTCGTTCCGCTCGAGCAGCGCATGACGTTGGCCGGGACGCGGGTGCTGATCCTCGGAGCCGGAGGAGCGGCACGGGCGGCGGCATTTGGGCTGAAAGCCAGGGGCGCGGAGGTCTTCATCACCAACCGCACGCCGGAAAAAGGCCAGACGCTTTCGCGACAATCCAAGGCAAAGTATCTCAAACGCGCCGAAGTCGCCAAGCAGCAATTCGACGTGATCCTTAACGCGACGCCGGTGGGCATGAACGGCAACAAGCAGTCGCCGCTGGAAGAGAAAGAGCTGAACACTAAGTACGTCTTCGATCTGGTTTACACGCCGGCGGAGACCAAGCTGATCAAAATGGCGCGCGCGAAGAACATTCAGGTCATTCCCGGGCTGGAGATGTTTGTCCAGCAAGGCGCGCGGCAATTTGAGATCTGGACCGGCAAGCCCGCGCCGATCGCCGAGATGGGATACGTCGTGACCAAGGCTCTGGAACGACGCGCCGCCGAAGAAGCCGTCGAGGAGCAGCCGGCGCCCGCGAAGAAAGCTGCCTCGAAGCCGTCGTCCGCCCAGAAACCAGCCGTTGCCTCGAAACCAGCGTCCACCGCGAAACCGAAAAAAGCCGCACCGCCCGCCAAGAAATCCGCCAAACCCGCGCGCAAGAAATAATTAGCCCAGCGCGGAAGCGCTGGGAAAAGAGTTCTAAGAAAACGTGAGCCCCTTCAGGGGCGACAGCGCGGTTTGTGCCGCCCCTGAAGGGGCTCTTTCTTAACTAGGGGCCCGGTGCCCCAGGTTCGCGCGCCTTTTGCGCTAACCTGGGCCTATCCCCGCCGCATCCGCCAGCTCCGCAATTGTTGCCGCTTCCGCATCCGCACGCGCCTCCACAAATTTCGATGCTGCTGCTTTACCTTGTCTCCGATTCACCCACACCGCCTCGATGCCCATGGACCGCGCAGGTCCCACATCGTGGTACAAGCTCTCGGCGACGTGCAGCAGACGCTCGCCCGGGACCGCCAGCCGCTTCAGCAGCGTCTCGAAATTCCGCAACGACGGCTTGTAGCTGCCGACCTGCTGCGCCGTGACCACACAATCGAACGGCACTTCCAGCTTGGCCGCCGACCAGGCGAAGAGATCGTCGTCGATGTTGGAGAGGATTGCCAGCTTGTACCGCGAATGCAGGCGCCGCAATCCCGTGACGGTATCGGGGAACGGCTGCCAGTTGCGAATCGACTCGGCAAGTCCGGCAGCCTCCGCTTCGCTCACGTCGAAGTGCAGCTCGCGAGCAAAATCTAGAACCACGCTCGCCAGAACCTCGCGATACCGGCGATATTCTCCAGCCTGCTCCCGCGGTTCAAACTCCGAATAGAGATTGAGGATCTCGTCATCTCTGATTTTGCAACTCCTACGTTGTAAGAGTTCGCGAAAATAGCCGAGAATCCCCGACTCCCAATCAATCAACGTGCCATAGCAATCGAACGAGAGCCATTCAAAACGCGAGAAGTCGAACCCGTTCACGGAACCAGTTTATACACGATGCCCTCGTCGAATGGACAGAGCCCGAAGGGCGAAACAAACTTAGCTCAGGACGTAAGTCCTGGTACCGCACGTCACGCTGCCAGGCTGACTATGGAATGCGTCAGGGCTGCGGTTCGCGGCGTAGTAGTCGGCTCAGGCGACGTGAACATGTGTCCCAAGTCGCAGAGGTACACGGTTTCGACGAAATACTCTGCCTTCCGCACCGTCAATTTCCTGCGCGGAAGTACGATTACATCGGTGCTGACACATACTGGACACGACGTGCGTGTTGCCATGCTGAATCCTCTTTCCACAACCCTTTCGCACAGATAGAACACACGACTAGATCGGTAGTTGTGGCAAGAAGTAAAGAGTTGCGAAGGCTGCTTAATATTCGCGTTGTAACTGGAATTCGCGCTCGCGTCATCAGCGGATGGAATTGATCGGGTGATGGGAGCTCCAGCCTTACAATTGAAACATGCGACTTAGGATTCTGAGCTGTGTCCTACAATCGTTTCTCTTCTGCCTAGCTTTTGCCAGTTCGACAGTCAATGCCGTTGGACAAGGATGCCCGCAAGCCGGTGCGACCGGGCGCGCCACCCCATCGCAACCACGAACGTTAGAAGGACTGCTAGTCTTCCACGATGGCATCCGGCAGTGGTTTGAACTGAAACTGGACCAACCGCAGTGCGGGCAATCCTCGGTGGAACTGGTCCGGGGAGACCGAGACTGGACTCCGCTGCAGGTCCTCAGAGGTTGTCGGGTCAAATCGACGGGCACTATCGATTTCTCATCCACCGGTTACTACTCGCTCGATACCTACCAGAACGTGGACGGGATTGAACCGGTGTCGACATGCCAGCATCAGCAGCCATTCCCCGATTATTCCGGGGCAAAGCCCGATAAGGCCATCGACTCATATCGAGTCGAAATGGGCGTTGATTACAGGCCCGGAGATCACCCAATCGTCTTCCGGGTTTCGAGCTCGGGCAAGGGGCTGCAACCGTGGCAGGCTTACGCTAGCTATCGGCTGACTGGTGGTTTTGTCCTGTACGGGCTTTGTGGTGAGGGCTTTGTCATCGATAAAGTATTCGGGACACCACAGGCGAATCCATCACACTTTGATGAGCCGCGAGACTCCGGCGACATGGCCATGTTTGATCCTGAGAGCGCTGCAGCGTCCGGCAAGAAGGACCTCCATCTGGGGTACACGTGCGTGCGCAAACCTTAAATCCTATGCTGATTCGCCTCGGACCCGCGGCTGCCGCATGGTTTATCCTGGCCTCTTGAATTCCATCACCTGATACGTGTACTGCCGCGGCCGGCCTTGCTTCTGATGACGCAGAATTTCCAGCGCGTGCAGAATTGCCCGGTGCGTCGGCGATAGTTCCAGGTAGTAGCGCACACTGTGCTCGGGCCACGTCGACATCATCTGCGACTCCGTCTCCTCAAATGCGTGTCCGGGCGAGATGTCATGGACACTGCGCACCAACCAGACATGCCGTATCTCGCCCGAGTCCAGTTCATGGCGCGCAGCCGCGATCGATTCCGGTGAATCCAGCGCGCGAACGCGAAGGTCTTTGGGCAGAAAGAATGCAAGTGTTGGCTCGTCGAAGTTCACCCCATCAATCCACACCACCGTATCGTCCGGCCGGGAATGCAGTGCGATGTCTTCAGCGATTAGCCGGTTCGGCGTGAGATAGGCGAGATTCAGAATGTCCCGCGTCCCGAAATAAGCGCCTATCCCCGCCAGATTCGTAGCGATAAGCGCGACGCCCAGAATCACGGCGACACGACCCTTCGCCGTAACCCCGGATGCCAGCGCGAGCAGAAACAGCGGCAACAGGAACAGCAATCGCGCGCCCATGAACGGCGTCGTCACCCAGCGCGTTGCTCCGAGGAATGCCACCGCCGCGGCGAAGAGTCCCGGCCAAAGCCACTTACTTCGCAATCGCGCGCCCGAGACAACCAGCCACAGGCACGGCAACGCCAGCACCAGCGTGATCGGCAGCAGCCAGATGGGAATCGATTCTCCAAAGGTGAATGAGAAAAACAGGTAGGCGACCTTGATGCCCTGCTCAGCCCAAAAACCTCCGGTCAGATTGTGAACCTGGTTGTGTTCCCATTGTTGCAGCGCTCCGGCCAGCGTTATAAGCCAGGGAAGATAAAGCGCGACGACCAGCGCATTGGCCGCCAGCCAACGTTTATAGGCCGACTGCCCAATCCGCGAGCGCTGCAACAGGATCAGCAAATTCGCTCCGGCGCAAACTGCGATGCCCGCCAGATAATGCGTATAAAGCAGCGCCGCCAGCGAAAGAACAAACGCTGCCAGCTTTTTCGCGTCGGCTGGCTTTTCGGCGAAGCTCACGACGCACCAGGTCACCACCGCCGCAAGCAGCATCTGCAAGCTGTAAGACCGCGCCATGCGGCCAAGCAGCAGCAGGCAAGGCGAGAGCGTCCACAACAACAGAAACCAGTTGCGCAGCCTTCGCGGAGTCGGCTCGCAGCCACAACCGGTCCAGCATCACCGTCGTCAGGATTACGAACACGACCGAAAGCGCCCGCAGCCGCACCAGAACATCGGAGCCGATGGGAAGCTGGATCCACCAGTGCGCCAGCAGAAAGTACAGCGGCGGATGAATGTCGTCACGGACAATGGCGATGATTTGTCGAGGAGTGTGAGAAGCGGTATCGAAGGTAAAGGTCTCGTCTTCCCACATGGGAAGCAGGTTCAGACGAATTCCATACAATGCGCATTGCAGGACGACGCACAGCAGCAGGGTGTACGCGCGATAGCGTTTTTCCGCGAAACCACTTTGCGAGAGTGGCGGGCTATCGAGGATGGTCTGGGGCGGAATGAGCCTGTCCATCAAACCGAAACGACTCTAGTGCGGCTTTTCCGTGATGGGCGTGGGTTTGTGCGATTCGAACTTACGCTGCAAAGCTTCGAAGGGTGACTCCGCCGGTTTCTCCTCGGCGTGACCGTCACCCGCGGCTGCTGAATGTGGCTCCTCGGCTTTGCGATTGCCGTTGTCGGTATCGTCTGCAGCCGACTCCTGCGTCGCACCGTTGTGCGCCGCGGAATTCACCGCCGCGGCAACCGCCGTCTTGGGCACCTCCACCAGGCGTGAGCCGGCGAGTCCCCGCTCCAGAAACTTCTTCGTGTTCAGCAACGGCCGCGCCAGCGAAGGATTGTAGCTGGTCCACGGCGTCTCCAGCTCCGCCTCGCGCTCGAACTGCGCCCGCATGCTCTCCATCTTCGAGTCGAGATCGTCGAGATAGTGCAGCATCAGCGCTTCGGGGAACATCGGCAGCTTGGGCGATCCGTACTCGTATTCGCCGTGATGGCTGATGATCAGGTGCTCCAGCAGCACCTTCAGCTCCTCGGGAAATCCGGGCACAAGCTTGATCTTGTCGTGCAGCATCTCCAGCTCGATGATCATGTGCCCCAGCAGCTGGCCCTTGGTGGTGTAGGCGATGGAGCGCTGATACGTCAGCTCGTGCAGCTTGCCGATGTCGTGCAGGAATGCGCCGCTCAGCAGCAGATCGCGATTGACCTGCGGATAGTTGCGCGCCGCCAGATCGCACACGTTGAACAGCGACACCACGTGATCCAGCAAGCCGCCGACGAAGGCGTGATGCAGCGTCTTGGCCGCGGGCGCGTTCTTGTAGGCCGCCACCAGCGCTTCATCCGCGAAAAACTCCTTCAGCAGCGATTTCAGCCAGGGATTTTCGAAGCTGTCGACAAAGGTGCAAACCGTCTGCCAGAGCTGCTCCACGTCTTTCGAAGTCTTGGGAAGGTAGTCGGCAGTAATCGATTTCCGATTCGCCCAGCCGGCGCATCTTGTGCACCGTGAGCTGCCAACGCCCGTTGTACTTGTGGACGACGCCCTTGACCTTGACGAAGTCGTCCTGATCGAACGCCGCGAGCGCGTCGTTGACGTTGTCCCACATGTTGGCCTGGATCTGGCCGCTGCGGTCGGCGAGGACCATCGACAGATACAGCTCGCCGCTCTTCTTCGACTTCACCTGTTTGACGGCGACGACGAAGAGCGAGGTGATGGTCTGGTTCTCAACCTTGGCGCAATCGCAGATGTAGAATTCCTTCATCCCTGTGGCGCTCGATCGGAGGAGCCAATGCTACTGATGGCCTATGGTATCGCACTCGCGCAAGTATTTCCCGCAGAAAGATTTAGTCGTTAGGGATGCCCCGGAGGCGGGGCATCGGTCCTGGACCTGGTAGTCACCCGCTGCCGTGACCGGCGCCCTTTCGCCAGGGTGCATCCGGTGTCAAGCTCCTCTACCGG
>CAVOVN010000006.1:0-22761 GCA_963699875.1 uncultured Acidobacteriaceae bacterium | reverse complement strand
TGGCCCAAGGCAATTTGACGTCGACAGGCGGTCAGCTCACAGGTCCGTTATATCTCACCGGCGATCCCACGCAATCGTTGCAGGCCGCGGACAAGCATTACGTGGACGGGGCGCTCGCACAGGCCGTCCCTCTATCGGGCGGAGTAGTCAACGGCCCCCTGACCGCGCAACAGCTTGGAGCCGCCTTCCAGGTTGACCAATTCCCTGGCGCAGATTTTGGCGCCAAGCTTCAGGCGTGCTTGTCAAAGATCAGCAGCACCTACGGAGGAACCTGCGACGCGCGCAACTTCAGCGGCAATCTGGCGATGGGCGCTAACCTTACCATCACCACGGCGAACACAGCACTGATGCTGCCTTGCGCAACGATCTCCACCCCCAGCCAGATCATTGTCACTGCAGGCACGCGAAACGTGTCGCTGCGTGGGTGTGCTCTGCGCGGCGCCAGCAACGCCAGTGGCAGCCAGGGCGGCACTGTGCTGCTGTATTCGGGATCGGCTGCCGCTATACAAGTGGGCGATCACACGTACGCCGCCGACACCAACGGATTTCATCTCGACGATGTTGTCATCAACACCACCGCTGCGAGCAGCAGCAGCGCGCAGGCGCTCGCGGCGTATCGCACGCAGGAGATGGACCTTGAGAGCTTGTACCTGCTCGGCAACGCAAATCAAACGGGAATAACGCTTGACGGCACGGGCAACTACACGGGCGGAACTTTCTATGACAACCACATCAGCGGATTTCAGACGGCGATCAACGGCATCGGACACCAGGTAACCAATTCTGCCGCCACCGACTGGCTTAATGCCAGCACTTTTGTGCGCTTGCACATCGACTGCCCGACTGCGAACGGCAATCCCGTCAGCGGGACATATGGCGTGAATCTTCAACTGGGAGACGGCAATACATTCACCGGCGGCGACGTGGAGAACTGCAATACTGCGGTCCATCTGGGCGCCAACGCGCAGAACAACACCATCGTCGGCTTGCGCAATGAGAACTCGACCTATCAAGTGGTGGCCGATGCCGGCAGCTCTTACAACAGCTGGATGACCGGCGGAACGATGTTCACCGGCAAGCTTACGGATAACGGTACGCGCAACAGCTTCCTTGATACATTCCATCGAAGTTTCAACTCGCTTAACGGCGACTGGTACGGCAGCCAGCAGGACGCCACGCTGACCAACCACTTGCGCCTCGGTATCGGCAACGGCAATGAACGCGGCTTGCTCAATCGCTACCAGACTGACTTTGGCTATCGCTGGACGATGGGCCTCAGCGACGCTATCGGGGGCGAGCAGTTCTACCAGGTGCTCGATGAGTTGAACGGTGTGTATCGCTTTTCAATCGGCCAATACAACAATGGCCAGGCAAGCACGAACAACCAGACCGTGATCAATTCCGCAGGTACCGGCGCAGTGGTGTTGAATGGCTCAAACAACGCGGGCACCGGCGGCGTGGTTTTCGGTTCCGGCGGTGCAAGCGAAAGCACCGTAGCCACTGTCAGCAATACTGGTAATGCGCAATTCAATGGCACGCTGCAGGTGGGTAGCACGACGCAATCCACCGGGACCATGACGGTGCGCAACAATGCCGACGCCGAGGTTGACTACTATCTCTGGCCAGGCCTCACCGCCAGTCAGAAAGGTTCTTTCACTTACAAGGATTGGAACGGCAACAGCCAGTGGTACATGGTGAAAGACGCGAGCAATAACTGGGCGCTGAATTCAGCAACCGGCGGGCTCGATAGCATCAAGGCCTATCAGAGCACCAACAGCGGCGATACATATATCAACGCCGCCAATGCGTCGGGGGTGGTGCGCGTGAATTACGAGGCTGGGGCGGGATCTGCGTTCAATATTTACGGCGGCAACAGCAGCAATCTCTATGCCAGTTTTTCAGGAAATACTTCGATCAAGTTTCCGGGGCTCTCAGCATCGAGCGGCCATAGCTGCCTGCAGATCGACGCATCGGGATACATAACCAATACTGGATCGGCGTGCGGCTCAGGCAGCGGCAGCGGAACGGTGAACAGTGGCTCGACGGGCCAGATCGCCTACTACAACAGCAACGGAGCGGCGGTGGCCGGCATCAACGCGGTCCCCGTAAGCGCAGGCGGAACGGGAGCCTCAACTGCGGCGGGCGCACTGGCCGCGCTCGGCGGTGTATCGCTGGCCGCAACCACGGCACAGAATCTTGCTGGACCTCTCAACGCTTCCGTTAACTCTCAAATCAACGTGATGGCATACGGTGCGAAGGGAGACTGCTCGACCGACGACCATAACGCAATTGTGGCGGCACAAACGGCTGCACTGGCTTACGGATCCTGGTTACAGCTTCCGGCAGCGCTCTATTTTCCCAAGCCTCCCGGTAGCTGCTATTTGACAAGTCCCATTCAGTGGGCGGGCGTTTCGCTTATCGGGCAACCAGGAGGTATTGGAGATCTAACGCATCGCTACCCGGTCGTGATTCGCGGCAAACCCGGACAGGACATTTTCTACACTCCAGACCCGACGACTAACGCCACGGTTTTTCCCTGGTATCACTCGTGGACCATCAAGGACATCACATTTCAGGTCGACGGCACAGTGGCTGCGTCCACCCCGCATCGCTGGCCCGGAAAATGGTTTGACGACACAACTACGACAGCGGCGAGCGCAATCATCTCCACAGTAGCAGGAGAACTTAGCTGCGGAGATATTGGACAGGCTATTCAAATCAATGGTGCGGGAGCGAGCGGTGGCAACCTGGTAACGACGATCGCTTCCATCACTCCATGCTGGGCAGCCGGCAACAGCGGCTGGCAAGTCGTCACGCTGGCCGCGAATGCACAGGCTTCGCTCACCAATGCACACACCTATGTCTCTGTGCTGGGACTGCCGGTCACTACGACTATTGGCAACTGCGCCCTCGCTTTCGATATGGCGGATGGCCTGAATACTGACTGGGTGAACACCTCTCAGGACTTTGGCATGGGCAACTCTGAAATGACCAATGTGAGTTTCGTTGCCATGAATTCCTCGACGTTTAACCATTGCGGAATCTATACACAGGGAGGATGGGCGCCGTATCAGTTCAATGCGCAGAGCGTTAATTTCTACGGACAAACCTTTGGTGTAGTCGAAGCCCCGTCAGAGCTTAACTCGGTGCAGCAATCAAGCGGCAACGACTTCCAGAAATGGGATCACGTATGGATGTTCGGCGACACATATCCGTGGATCAGTTACAACGGCGGGCAGAATGTTCTTACGAACTGGCAGCTTGCCACCCTGGCAGGTCCACAGATCCTAGTGGTCGCAAGTCGAAGCTATGACACCGCCGCGGGTTGGATAATCAATATTCCCGAATTTGAAACCAGTACCGGGACGCCGACGACCTATGGAATGCGCATCGAAGGCGGTGGCCATGTAATAACAGACACAGCGTTGTCAGGACCGGGAACCACCGGTGAGATAAATGGTAACTCGATGAAACTTATCTCAAGCGGGGGTGGCAGTGTCCGAGTGACAGGATACGACAACGACATTGACATCGGCGGTGCTGATGTTAGTGGCACCTATGTCGATCTAGGGCTTGGAAACAAGATCACTGGAAGTTACAGTGGAAGTGGCGGCAACAACGGGTTTCCCTCGAACTATTCCATGGCCCTAAACCGCATCAAGGGGAATAGCCAGATAGTGGGTCGCATTACTGCCGACAATATCTTTGATGGAAATTATTCCACACCGTACAACCACGACGACCTTCTCTTCTGGCCGAAGGATTTTACGATCAATCCGGGATCAATTCCATATTCATCCATATATATTCCTGACTCTGCTTCTCCAACTGGTGCGGAGTGGGCATTGAATCCTTCGCAGTTGATTCAGCAATTCCAGCAGATTCCGTACGCCGTGTACGGTAAGAAACTGATCGCAGGTCAAAATCTGCCCACGGGCAAGGCCGTCGTCTCCTACTTGGCGAAGTGTCCAAGCGGGGTGACCAGCCTGACCTTGCAGATCCGAATGAGTGGCCTCATTCGATTTAACGACACAGAGACTTGCAGCTCGGCGCTGCAAACCTACTCTTTCGTCGCCGACTTTTCCCCTTACAGCGGAAACAACGTGGGATTCATCAGCGGGACGTCGAATAACATCCTGTTGGCATGGATCGCGATTCGCCCGTTCGTGAACGACATCAACGGTGCGACCATTCCAGGGGCGGGCGCGGCGATTCTGACCGGGCCGAAGACCTCGGTACTGCATGATTGTCCGTGGTTCACTGACACGGCTGGAACAGTGGGAGACTCCGGGAATCCCTGCGCTACAGGCGGCGGCACCATAAGCGGGCAGACGACGGGGTACCTTCCCAAGGCAACCTCTACTACAGGATCAACGTCGCCCTCGGCTATCGACGACGGTGTAACCAACACAGGTGCGCTCACGGCCCATGAACAACTGTTCGTTCAGAGCGCGGCTAACCAGTGGGTGGGACTCGGTACTTCTTTCGGATACGGAAATGTCAACATTGTCAACACCACAAACAGTTCGGGGGGAGAAGCAGCTCTTGCCCTGGTCGGCGGCAACGCAAACGCGACGACTTCAATTCTGTACGAGCTCTATAACGGCGGGAACACGCAGCAGTATTGGCGCGAAGGAATGACTGGTTGGGGTACTCTGACCGATTACGCCATCCACGACGACAAAGCTGGGAAAACCATACTCGATTTTCCTAACAGCACGATGCCCGCCAACTCCATCGGCGGCAATGCGAACGGCGCGACAGCAATCACACAGGCTGCCAGCGATAACTCAACCAATATCGCTACTGACGCCTTCGTAAAATCAAACCTTCCGCTTGCTGGATCCACAGGCAGCATCGGGGGGTCAGCGCTGGCGGCCGGCGCCTGCGCAAACGGGACGGTGAGCGTGACCGGGGCAACGACAAGCATGGCCGTGGTTGCGACTCCAACGACGTACCCTGGCGATGGCATGGATTGGCGAACTTACGTCTCGTCGTCGGGTGTTGTCACCGTCAAGGTCTGCGCGGTGATTGCAGGAACGCCAACGGCCAGTACCTATAACGTGCGCTTAATCCCATAAGTGGCGGCAGATATTCCCCCGACCTGAATCGACTGCCCATGACTCCGGCTTCATCATGAACTCAGCACTCTGCTGGTCGTGATGGAGCCGGCGCGTTCCGAGACACTCCCGGCGCCGCTGTGCTGCGGGTTGTTGTCCGCCATGGACCGTCTGGATGCCTTCATTCCAGCAGAAGAAACGAATAGGAAGTGTTTTGATGGATTCTGAAGACCGAGTCTTCAAACTGGAGTCCCTGGGTGCCGAGGAATTGGTGAAGTTTGGCCGGATTCTCGATCATCGCCCAGCGCAACTTCATGGGTGCAATGTGCTGACGGAGCTTGCCGAGCGCTTGCTGTGGGTGCGGACCCGTTCCGGGCGAACCACTCTGCTTCGCGCCAACCCGGTGCAAAGCGAATTCGAAAGACAGCGCGGCCAGCGCAACATCATTCTGAAGGCGCGTCAGATGGGACTGACCACCTGGGCGGCTGCGCGATTCTTTCTGAAGACGATTACGCTCCCCGGCACACTGACCCTGCAAGTGGCGCACACGCAGGAATCGGCAGAAGAGATCTTTCGTATTGTGCACCGCTTCCTCGATTACCTGCCAGACCGGCTGCGCAAGGGATGCCTGAGAACATCGCACGCCAATGTTCGCCAGATCATTTTTCCGGTCTTCGATTCCCAGTATCGCGTCGTGTCAGCCGGGGAACGCAATGCCGGCCGCGGTATGACAGTACAGAACTTGCACTGCTCGGAATTGGCGCGCTGGCCGGGCGATCCGGCGGAGACACTCGCAGGTCTTCGCGCCGCTCTGGCGGTGGATGGGGAGGAAATTCTGGAGTCGACGCCGGACGGTATAGGCGGATGCTTTTACGAGGAATGGCGGGGCGCGCCAGAGACCGGGATGGTGCAACACTTCTTTCCGTGGTGGATGGAGCAGCGGTACCGCATCAAGGCAGTCGACAAGGGCTCGTTGACCGAAGAAGAACGAGCGCTCATGGAACGTCATCGTCTGAGCCTCGCGCAGATCGGGTTTCGCCGCAAGACGCAAGCTAACTTTCGCGGCCTTGCGCGGCAGGAATTCGCCGAAGACGCTGAGAGTTGCTTTCTGGCAAGCGGAGAATCTGTGTTCGAGGTTGCCGCGATTGAGCAAAGACTTTTATCGGCTCCCGCTGCCGTTGAATCGCGCCACAATGGCCAACTTGAGATCTGGCTGCCGCCCATGCACGGCAAACATTATCTGGTCGCAGTCGACCCGGCGGGCGGCGGCAGTGAAGGAGACTACTCCGCCGCCGAGGTTGTGGAGTTGGAAACGGGGCTGCAGTGTGCGGAGTTTGCCGTACATATCGGCGGCCTCGAACTGGCGCGGCTCGTAACAGCCATTGCCGCCGAGTACAACGACGCATTCCTCGTGGTGGAGCGTAACAATCACGGAAGCGGCGTGCTCGCGCTAATCGAGAGCGTCTGCCACTATCCGCGCATTTACCGCCAAGCGGGACAGATGGGATGGCTTACAACGTCGTTGAGCCGTCCGGCTGTTATCGGACGTTTGAACGCCGGTCTGATCGAACAGCCCGATCGATTCATGAGCAAACGGCTTCTGTCGGAGTGCCGAAGCTTCGTCCGGCTGCCCAATGGAAATACCGGAGCACGTGCCGGCACCCACGACGACCGCGTGATGGCCATGGCCATTGGACTGGCAGCAAGAGCGGAGTTGCTGGAAAAGAACAGCCGATAGCTTGTTGCCTTTAGCTCTTAGCTCTTTGCTTTTAGGGAGACCGTTGCTGCAATCTCTACCGAAACACCCGTGTGCCTTCGTAGCCTTGAGTTTGGGCACTGTCGACATGTCGGCAACAGGCCACCGGCTACTGGCTGCTGGCTACTGGCTACTGGCTACTGGCCAAAAGCTAGGCTTGTTCTTTCGCATTACAATCGAGACATACTTCAAAAGCAGGCGGTGACACGGGCTTGGCAGTTCTGGCGGTGCAGCATATCCGGCGCATGCGGGGGGGCGCACAGGGCCAGTTGATGCTGGGCGCCGACGGTCACGCCTACGTTGTCAAATTCCAGAACAATCCGCAGCACATGCGCGTGCTTGCCAATGAATACCTCGCCTCGAAACTCGCCGCGGCTGCGGGTCTGACCGCTCCAGTGGTTGAGCTCGTTGAGGTGTCGAGTTGGCTCATCGAAAATACATCCGAGTTGGAGATTGAACTAGGCCGTACACGGCAACGCTGCCAATCGGGTTTGCAATTCGGTTCGCGCTTCGTTGGCGGCCTGATGCCGGGGCAGGTCGTCGACTATCTTCCCGAAGAACACCTGTTGGGATTGAAGAACCTTAGCGAATTCGCCGGTATTCTCGCCCTCGACAAATGGACCGGCAACGCCAATGGTCGCCAGGCTGTGTTCACGCGCAAAGCGCGCGAACGCCGTTACCGGGCCGTGTTCATCGATTTTGGGTATTGCTTCTTCGCCGGCGAATGGAAATTTGAAGATGCGCCTCTGCGCGGAGTCTATTATCGCAACGATGTCTATCGCGAGGTTACAGGTTGGGATTCGTTCGAACCCTGGCTCTCGCGGCTGGAGACCATGCCCGCAGAGACAGTTTGGGAAACAGCCAACAAAGTTCCACCCGAGTGGTACGGCGGCGATTTGTCCGAGATGGAAGCGCTCGTGGAGAAGCTGCTGGCGCGCCGCGGCCGCATTCGGGAATTGATCGAGGCATTCGCGAGTTCGGATCGCAAGCCGTTTCCCAATTGGGGCATTCGAACCAACGAAACATCCAGCAGTAGCTGGAATCCTGAACGCTGGGGGACTACCATCGTCGGCAGGATCATGTAGGCCGCTGCCTGGCGCCGATGAACGAGGTGACGTGCAATCATGACGACTAACCATCAGCGACTCACCTGTGAGTTTCAGTTGCTGCGTTATGTGCCGAATCCGGTGCGCGACGAGTTCGTGCACGTGGGCGTGCTGCTGCGCGAGCAGGGCGCCGCGCAGACCGGGGTGCCTCCCATGGAGCTGCGCTTCACGCGCGACTGGCGGTGGGTGCGCTGCCTTGACCCGGACGCAGACACTTCGGTGCTGGAAGGTATGGAGACCGAACTGCGTAACCGGTTGCGTCATGACCCTGACGGCAAGCTCATGCGCATCCTTGATGAAGCGCTATCTCTGAACGTGCAGATGACGACTCCCAAGGCCTACCTGGCAGAGAGCCTGCCGGCCGGCGTGGAAGAGCTGATGCGCATCTATGTCGATCCCCCAAAGCGGGAACGCACACCACGGCTGAGCGGACGCGCGGCCATCCAGGCTGCAATGCGCAGTGAGTTTGAACATGCGGGAGTCTGGGATCTGCTACGCAAGCGCATTCCGGCCTCCGATTACACGAGGCCGGGCGATCCACTGCGCCTGGATGCCGGCTACCGTCCCAACGGAGTGATCCGAATGTTTCATGCCGTCAGCCTGGAGCCAGGACTCGACCTTGCCAAGGTGCTTGCTTTCTCGGCATCCGGTTTGCGCGCAGGCGTTGAGCGCGTAGAGAAGGCCGCCCTCGAGCTGACCGCGATTATCGAGCCGGCCGCCAAGCTCGGTGCCACCGACGACGATCCTGATCGCCTCGCCATGTACCGCTTCGGCGTCGAAACCATGGAAGAAAATCAGATTCGCGTTCTCACCACTGCCGACATGTCGCGCGTGGCAGAAACCGCACGCCGCGAAATGCATATCTGAATCTGTCAAGACGGGTCAGTCGGACATCAGCAGAATACAAGCCCACTTACTCCACATCTAACAATGACTTACCAGCCTTGAAAATAATCTCAATTCATTTGCAGGTTATTATTCACGAATCTCGTATGATTAATTCTGTTGAGAGCGAGATAGTTCATCATCTCGCCAGATCGTTAGAGAATATCGCAGCTTGTCGGCACTCGCCGATCACTGTTCACTGACAACTGATTATTGAAGAGAAGAGGCATGGTCTTTCCAAGACCGTGCCTTTTCCTTTTTCTGAAGGAAGGTAACGCGTGAAGGTACGAGAACAACTGCGCGCTCTGTGGCGGCAGGCTACCAGCGCTATCAGTGTTGCCGTTGACGCGGCAGATGGCAACGCAGCACGCAAGACGCTGGCGCTCCCGGCAATTTTGAGCCCCGTGCAATTTCCGGGACAATCGCTGCCAAAACCCACACCTATAAATCTCCGCCGATTTGCGGAGACGCCGGTGGTGCGACGCGCCATCAACGTCATCAAGGATCGCGTCGCGGCCATGGACTGGCAGATACGGCTGCGGCGAGGCTTTGCGCCGGGCGAGGGCAACGCACCCGACGATCTCGATGAGGTTAGTCAGCGACTTCTTGCCCTGCGTCGCACGCTCGAAGAGCCGAACGCGGTCGACAGTTTCCGCACGCTGATCGAGCAGGTCATCGAAGATGCGCTCACCGGCGGATACGGCGCGATCGAAATGGAACCCACCGGAGATCCCGAACGACCTGCGATGCTGTGGCCGGTAGACGGAGCCTCTATCAGGATCAATCCGCGCTGGGATGGTCAGCCCGACACTCCGCGTTATGCGCAGGTCACGGCCGGTCAAGCCGAATCGAACGCCATTGACCTTTGCGACAGCCAGCTTATCTATGTGCGTATGAACCCGCGCAGCTTTACGCCTTTCGGGCTCGGTGCGCTTGAAGTTGCCTTTGAATCCGTCAATCAATTCCTGAGCGCACATCGCTTTGCGGGCAAGCTGGCGGCTAACTCCGTTGCTCAATATGCGATCTGGCTCAACGAGGCCACTCCGTCGCAGCATGACCGGCTGATCCGCTGGTGGCAAGACGAGATTGAAGGCACCGGGCGCGTGCCGTTGATATCGACCGAACAAAAGCCGGAGGTACTGCGCTTTGCACAAGGCACCGATGCCGATCTGCGGCTTGCCTGGCAGGAGTTTCTCATTCGCATGATCGCAAATGCCTTTGGGTTGCCCCCGCTGCTGCTAGGCCTGGAGAGCGACGTGAACCGCTCTACTGCAGCCGAGCTTGCAGACGAGGCTTTCCGCGGCGCGATCTTGCCGCTCGCGCAATTGATTGCCGGGCACATTACGCGCGACCTCTTTGCGAAGTGCATCGGCTGGCGCGAGTTTGAATTTATCTTCAACGATGGGAATGCGCGCGACGAGGCCACGGAACTCGCCGTCCAGGTACAGCTTCTGCAGGCCGGCGTTCTGACGGTGGACGAAGTTCGCGCCATGCGGGGCCTAGCGCCCCTCGCGCCAAACAGGCCGGCACACGAATTGGATTCTCCTGAAGCGGGTAAATGAGCGGTCATGGCACTTGGGCCGCATCGCCTCAAGCGGTGCGGCCATTTTTCTGGGGACAGGCGGAAACAAAATGCAATTCGAGGCAATGGCGGTAACAATTCCACACGTCGAAGGACATCCCAACCGGGTGCCCTTCGAAGGTGTTTTGACGGTAGTGAACTCGGCCAGCGATAAAGCACCGGCCGGTGCGCGCGGACACCGCGTCATTCTCACCCGCGAAGCAGCTGAAAAAGCATTGCCTTCGCTGCTGGGGATGGCGGTCGATTACCGCCCGGGTTGGGATGGGCACGATGCGCGTCGCAAGGTCGGTCTGCTGACCGAGGCTGACTTTGTGGGGAATCGCCTGGTTGTACGGGGCTATATTTATGCTCGCGATTTTCCCGAAGTGGCAAAGAGTATTGAGACTCGCGCTCCAGAATCGATGGGCATGAGTTATGAGCTAGCCGACGCGCGCGTAGAGGATATGCACGCCGAAGTATGGAAATTGACACGCGTCACCTTCACCGGGGCAGCAATCCTGCTGCGGGAAAAAGCCGCATATCGTGCCACCAGCTTCAGGATGGCGAGCTAGAGGACCAGCTTCCAGCTCCTGGCCTCTAGCTGTGTGCATTCCATCGGGAAGGATCACTCATTCATTGATGCCACGGCTAGCAGCTAGAAGCTGGTAGCTATGAGCTGCATTTAAAGAAAGGAAGTTCATGGAGAACATCGACAACCAAATCATGGAACGGCTCGAGGCTGCGAGCGGCATGCTCGAGCGAACACTCGCGCTGCTTGAAGTAGAGCGGGGAACCGGTGAGGTGGCGAAAATTTCAGCCACCGTGGAGCAGGACGCGCGAGAGGCAGAGCTTCAGAAAAAGCTCGCATCGGCTGAACGCGAAATCGCTGAACTGAAAGCCGGAGCAGCTCAGTCAATTCTGAATCCTCTGCGCAGAACTGTTCCGGCATCGACTTCAGAGATGCTGGCCAAGCACGGAATCGCCGAAGGTCCGGTTGACGTGCGTACACTCGATGCCGCTCTTGCGGGCCTCAGCCTTGAACAACGCATCGCCGTAAAGAGTCAACTGCTCCGGGCAGGCGCTATCTCGTAGATACAGCTTTCAGCTACTAGCTCCTAGCTTGTAGCTGAGCTTCTCGTTACGACAACAGAGGTTCGGCCGGCGTCTCATGCATTCCAGTGCGTGCGAGTCGACCTATGTCTCATTGGACACAAACCAGGCTAGCAGCTAGGAACTAGAAGCTAGCGGCTAACAACGGCCCCACGGAGGGGGCAAGACACTATGAACGCATCTTTCGCAGATATCCACGCGGCAGCCGACTTCATCGGACCGGGCGCAATCGAAGTTCCCTTGTACCAGACCGAGATATTCGACATCTGCCGCCGCTCCAGCCCCTTCGGCCAGCGCATGAAGCAGGTTCCAGCCACCGGTCATCCGTCGCGCTTCTTTGAAGAAACTGCACTGCCGAATCCCGGTACCGCCGGCTTCGTCAATCCGCGCAGCATCGTGGCTCCCGTCGTCAGTCCCACGCGCGTGGAACGCAGCGTACCGCTCAAAGCGATCGTGTCGCAGATCAATTACAACCTGTTCGACGTCGAACTCGGCAATCAACAGCAGCAATTTGCCTACCTGCAGGCCAAGGACCTGGTCGATACGGTCAGTGGTGTGATGGTGACCCACGACGTGGCCTTGTGGAATGGCAACGACACCAGCCTCAGTTCTCCGACGACCACGCAATACATGGGCGCCATTTCGCAAATCGTTTCCGGCGGCCAAACTACAACCATCGGCACCTCGGCCTCCATCGTCGACGGAATCAAGTCGGCGGTCGCGCAAATGGTAGCGAACAACGGATACCACGTGCGTCCCACGGCGATCTACGCCAACCCCGTGCTGCTCGATCTTATCGATCGCGAAATGAAGACTGAATTCAACGTAGTTCTGAACTCGGACCAGATCACTGGCGGTTTCCGCGTGAAGATGCTGTCGACCCAGGCGGGTGATCTGCCCCTGATCCCCGACTGGAGCCTGAGTTACACCGGCACTCCGGGTTCGGGATCGGCAGTGTTGCCCGCCTACATCGTGACTGAAGATCTGATCGAGTACCACTGGCTCGGCGACCCAGCTCCGCGCATCTTCCAGCTGGGCATGCCCGGCTCCTTGACCCAGCAGTACGTCGCCGTGAAGTTCGGCGCCGTCGTCGTGAAGGGCGCCAACTACGCACATTACCAGGTGCTCGTCGACCGCTAAAACGCAAGTGGACAGTGATCAGTGGGCAGAGGTTAGAACCCAGCGCGTCCAGGTTCTCCTTTCTGCCTGTCCACTGTTCACTGACCACTGCTCACTGAACTCGGAGGAACACATGGCCTATCTTCAGCCAGCGGATTACTCAAATTACGGATTGCCCGACAGTACGACCGTCGATTGGATTACGGCTGCGACGGCGCTGATCAACAGCTTCTGCCGTCGCCCCGATCTGAATATCACGCAATATACAGAGCGCGTCCGCGTCATCAGCGGGTCGCGCACAGTGCGGCTCAGCTATCTGCCGCTGGCGCCGCTCGGCTGCGCACCCTCGCCGCTCGTCAGCATTGAGGGCCGGTATGCGAAGCCGCGGCGCGGCGAAGCAATTGACAACGCACTAGCTGAGGTTGCCTGGGCCTTCTCGCTGCCAGGCCAGTGGGCCACCATCGACCCCGGCTCCGTGGACTTCGACCCGACTACGGGCGAACTGACGATGCCGTGGAACGTCTTTGGCCTGCCCTACAACGAGATCTCCGTCACCTATACCGCGGGATTACCTCTATCGGCGACGACGTAAAGACGGCCTGCGCGCAGATCGTGCGCAATGCCCAGTCCACGCCGGCGTTGAATGCCAGCAAAACCAAGATCGACACAATGCAGATGCAGTACTTCTCAAGTTCTCTGTTGGACGAAACCGTGCAGGCATGGCTGCGTCCCTACGTTGCGAACAGGCTGGGGTGAAACCATGAGCGACACAGCACCGCGCAATCCGACCGCCGCGCCGCAGATGCTTGCCGATGCCCTGCTGCGCAGCGTTGCAGGCGCCAACGCGCAGCTGCGAGTCACCGGAACAAATGCCGTCTCCAATCAATCTGAAGTCGGCCTGGTTGCAACCACATTTTCCGAGGTTGTCCTCAGTCCGGTGCTGATGCGCAAGCTTCGTCCCTATTTCAAAGAAGGCAATCAGCCGCAATGGGAGCTGCTTGTCTCGGCAACCAGCGTACAAAGACAGATCAGCGCGCTTGACCTTCCGTCGGCGGAGGCCTTGTTTGCCATGACCCTCGCGGTCACGCTTGCCGGGAAGGATTATCTCATCGAAGCCGTCGCATCCAACGAAGCTTTCGGCCAAGTCTACTTATACCGGCTCTTATTGCGTGAAGCTTGCCCGCAATCACTGTGAGGCGGAAAAAACGGACTACAGAGCCCAGAGGTCAGCGACTAACCTGCGACCCCGCTTTCTGACAACTGACCACTGATAACTGACCACTGGAGTTCTTATGCAAAACGCGAAAGATTCCTTCTACATGACGCTTCGCGCACGCCTCGCCATCATCAACCCTGAACGCACCGTGCTCTTACGTGGTACGCTGCGCCCCGGCATCCTCGTCGAAGAAGCAGAGGCTCCGCCGCGCTATTACCCTCCGATGTTTTTGTTTTACGCTGGCTGGGGCTTGGCGCCGACATGGATCTCAGTTCCACGATGCTGGCTGAGGAGTGTGAGATTCTCTACAGCACGTGCGGCTCGCAGGCATTCGGCGGGCTTGATCGAGGACGCATGTTGAGCACCATGGACGAGGAAGCTCTCGCCATGTTGCGGCCCCTCCACGCACCCAAGAGCAACTACTCCGTTCAACCAGCAACAACCATGCAAACCCAGGTCTTCTGGGACGAGCCAACATTTGCGCCCATCAACATTCAGCGCGATCGCCTCAGCCGTTCCATCAAAGTCATGGTCTACAGCTACCAGGAGCAGGGGGAATAATGACGGCTACTTCGTTTTCAGCACCAGCGCCTGTGGCGCGGCGCGTGCGCGCCTACTTTGCTCCCGTCAATCGCACCGCACAGACGCCTGTGCTCTTCGATCCTTCGCAGACGAGCTCGTTCAATCTCGACGCGCCACCATCACCCTGGATCGACCTGGGTTGGATTCAGAACTTCACGCGCACTTCGACCAGCAAGAGTGGACCCATCCTTACCGGCATCCCGGCTGCGTCGCTGGAGCAGACGCGCGAATCGCTCGAGGCGGGACTGAGTTTTGAATTCCTCGCATGGACCAAGCTGACCATGGCGCTCGCCACAGGCTCGCAGCACATGAATCTTTTGGCGCCGGCGAGCGGCGCGGCAGCTGCTGCAGATGGCGCAGTTGCTGCCCCGGCCGTGATCGTGCAGAGCGGCTCGACTGCATCCATCATTCAGCTGGCAGCCGCAGACACAGCCATTTTCGCGCCCGGTTCCATGATCGCCGTCGATGCCGACTACATAGGGCAGACGGGCTATCTAGGTTCGCCCGTCTCCGGATCATACGTGCGGCAGCCACTTACTGACGTTGATTACATTCGGCGCATTACCTTTAACGTTGGTCTGGTCCTTGGAGTAAGTTCCACGTCGCTGATCCTCGCGCAACCTTTGCCGGGCGGCGCTCCCGCGGCCGGAACAAAGTTGCAAGCCCTGACCGGCTTCGTCGATCGCGAAGGAGGCAGCTTTTATCACGAGTGGTCAGCACTCTTCGTGATGCAAGGCAGCCAGGGCGATCGTATCTTCTTCCACTACCCGCGCCTCCAGAGCCTTGTCGGCGCTGAAGAGTCGGCGACCCCACTCGACAACAAACACAAGAGTGGGCTCGCACGCATTCTGCTCAAAGGCCAGTTCCTTGCGCTACCTGTTCTCGATCCGCTCGACGGCGAACGTGTGCTCTGCTATCGCAGTTTCAAGCCCGCGTCATACGCACTCATTTAATCTTCGCCTGGCCTCTCGGCAACTCGGCCACCAGAACTAACAGAACTCAGGAAAAGACACGATGAAGATTACGATAGGCGGAGACGACTACACCTCGGCCCTCGATGCGACGCATCCTCTAACCGTCGATCGCAAACTCAACGAGCCTTCGATCTGCCATTTATGGATCATCCTGCCCGCGAATAACTCGACTGCATTGACACGCAACCAGGCAATCCAGATCACTGGCGATGACGGAACCGTTTACTTCACTGGCTATCTTGCAGCCAGCCCAATGCCGGAGTACGTCGGCTTTGGACTCGAAGGTCCGCGCTATCGCATTGCGCTTCAGGCCATCAGCGATGAATATCTTCTCGATCAACTGGCAATGGCCCCAGGCAAAAACGTCTCGGGATTAAATGCCGGGCCTCTCGTCACATCTCTCGTCGCAAAAACAGGATCGGCTGCGCTCTCTACACAATCGCTCATGCTCAATTGTCCCGTTTCCAATTTCACAACCCAAACTGGCGCGTCCTTCAGCACCAATGCCGGCGTGGCTTCAAGCCTGGCGCGCGCCACATATCGTGCTCTGAGTGGATCGCTCTCCCTCAACGCCATCCCCGCTGCCGTACATCCGCTCAGCGAGACGGATGGCGGCCTGATGCTCGCGAACCTGGCTCTTACTTCCAGCGTGAAACGCGCGCTCGCAAACGACATCACGGTCTGCGGAGAGCATGAACCCACAGCCTACGTCACGGAATACTTTCTCGGCGACGGCATCACCACGCTGTTCAACTTGTCTTCCGACGTCTTCACAGCGCCTTCATCCAGGGCGACGATCATCCGCGAGTTATTCAACGAAGGTCAGATTGACCAGCGCGCCTGGGGAAATCCAGGAAGCCATAACTATCTGTCTCTCGGAGCCGGCGGCCTTACCATGCAGGGCGGAACTGGAAAAGATGGGGACATCCAGTTAGCCTGGATCGATCCGGTCGAAATGGGAGGGACGCTCCTGCTTGAAGCAAGTGGAGTTACTCTCACGAGCGGAAGCACTGGAGTTTTGGCCGGATTCTTCAGCGGCGAACAAACGCGGCAAGCTTGCACGGCGGGCTTTCAAGTTACAGCTCAGCAAGGCACTGGCGCTGTTTCAGTGCAGCCGCTTGTGTTGGGCGCGTCGACGGGTAGCTCCTTTCAGATCAATCCATCCAACCAGTACGCCCTGCGAGTACGTGTCCATTGTCCCGAATATCAGCGAGGCTTAGCAGTCTATCGCAGCTACGGGGATGAGGGCGCAGTCGCCTTCGGCGGGCAATGGAACACCGCCCCTGCAAAACTGCAATTTGAGATTCAGGAATTTGTGAACGGTGTTGCCGGCATGCCGATTACTCTGTATGACGAGCAGATCGTGAGCTTGCCCGGCTCCTGCTCGGTGATTGCGGCCAGCAGCATCAATCTCTTCGGCACGATGCGCGCTCTGAACCTCACCGACCTTGGATCGGGCTGGGTCGTCACAACACCCGTCAATGGCAGTCCGACAACGCGACGCCTGGGTACGACGGCTCAATCGGCGGAGTGCCACGTTGAGAGCACGGGCAAACTGACCTTTTACACCGGATTTGCTCCGCCGGTGGGCGAACAGATCGCCGTAAGTTATCGCGCCGTCGGCCGAGCAGTCGGGCGCGCGGTGAATGCGGCAAGTCAGCTGGCCCTCGCGCAATCCGGTCTGCCTCCGGTCTCCACGTGGGTCGGCACCGTTACCAATCCCGCACCGCGTAGTTCGCAGGACTGCCGCAACGCCGCCCTCGCCATCGAGCAGGCTGCGGTAAGCGTGAGCGCACTGTGGAGTGGCGCCTACAAATGCACGCGTGCTAGCCTCGACGCCGACGTCTGGCCGGGCGACGCACTCGCTTTGAATGCTCCGTTGACTAATTTGAACGCTCAAATGGTTGTCCGCAGTGTGAAGCTGACTTACACGGCCAGTTATCCCGATCTGGTTCAATATGCCATCAGCTTTGCGAATGACTGGGCCGATGATCTGGCAATCAAAACCAGTGAGACAGTCCCGGCGGATGCATGGTTGCCGGTGGCGATTTCTCCGACTTACTTGCCCGATCTGAACGGACTGGTGGTGACGGCGATGAGCAACGGAAGCGTGACAATCAACACCGGAGCCATAGCGCCAAACGGTGGCGGATTCGAGATTCGCCGGCGCGACAATTGCTTCATGCCGGGCACTGATCCCGACCTGGTGATGCGCGGTTCACAGCCAACCATGACCTTCTCGCGGGTATCGGCCAGCGACCGCTTTTATATAAGAGCGTACGACGGATCGACACCGCCCAATTACTCGGAGTTTTCGGCGGCCCTGATCTTCAATCTGCCGCTTGCATCGTGAGACCTCCGCCCGGACCGCCAGAAGAACCCGCCGGTCCACGGTGCCCCCGAGTGACCTCACAGAAATGGCTGGAGTACAACGGATGCGAATGATGAACGAATTCGAAGCACAGGTTTTGAGCGATCTGAGCGTATTGAAGACGCAAATGAATGGCCTCATGGGCGACGGGAACGGCGGGCGCATCGCCGAACTCGAGCACCGCATGGAGCGCCACGAACAAAACTGGCAGCGCGCCAGGGGATTTCTCGCTGCTTTCAGCGTGCTGCTCGCCGTTGTCGAAGTGGCTGTCGAGGCATGGCACCGGCACTAGATCTACAAGGCGTTGAACCGTGATCCTGTGGAATTGCAGCCGCGCTCTTTATAATCTCCCCATGAGCGAGAAGCCGCTGGTGGGCGTGGTGATGGGCAGTAAGAGCGACTACGAGGTGCTGGCCGGGGCCGTGGAGATTCTGCGCGCCCTCGAAATCCCGCATGAAGCGCGCATCGTAAGCGCCCACCGCACTCCAGACTGGCTCTTCAAATATGCAGAAACGGCACGTGAGCGCGGGCTTCGCGTGATTATCGCCGGAGCTGGCGGCGCCGCGCATCTGCCGGGCATGCTGGCATCGAAGACCCTCGTGCCGGTGCTCGGCGTTCCCGTCTCTGCAACCCAGCTCAACGGCCTCGATTCGCTCCTTTCAATTGTGCAGATGCCCAAGGGCGTCCCCGTCGGTACGCTGGCCATCGGCAAACCCGGAGCTGCCAATGCCGCGCTGCTGGCGGCTGAAATTCTCGCCGCAACCGACTCCGCACTCTACGACCGGCTGGCTGCCTGGCGCGCCGCACGGACCGCAGAAGTGATGACACAGGAGTTGCCGTAGTGTCTACTCAGTCGCTCCTGATCAAGAAGCCCACGGTCGTCGAACCCGGCGGCTTGATTGGCATTCTCGGCGGAGGCCAGCTTGGCCGCATGACCGCCATGGCCGCGCGCACCATGGGCTATCGCGTGCGCGTCATGGACCCGGAGGCTCAGGTGCCCCGCGAGCTTCGTGGTCGACGAAACGGTGGTGGGCACCTGGGACGACGTTGCCGCAGCAAAAAGGCTGGCCAGCGGAGCCGATGCAGTAACGCTGGAAATCGAGCAGATTGGCGTGGACGCGTTGAGCGAGGTAGCGCGTCTTGCGCCGCTCCGTCCCGGCGTTGAGCCTATCCGCATCATCCAGGACAAGACGCTGCAGAAAGACGTGGCTCGCGGAGAACGGATTTCCGGTCGGTCCGTTTCGCATCATCCGCAACGAAGATGATCTTCATCATGCCGTGAAGACACTCGCCGGCCGCGTATTTCTCAAGATCGGGCGAGGCGGATACGACGGGCGCGGCCAGGTACGCATCGGCATGGATGCCTTGCTCAACCGGCAAATTGTCACAGACGCCTGGACCAGCATCGGCGAAAAGCCTTCCGTCGCCGAGCAAGCACTTGATCTCGTGAGCGAGATCAGCGTGATGGCGGCGCGCAATCCTGCGGGCGAGGTGCGCACTTATCCCGCCGCACGCAATCATCACGAAAACCAGATTCTTGCCTGGAGCGTGCTGCCCGCCGGCGTCTCACCGAAAATCGAAGCGCGCGCTGAAAAACTTGCAGCCGACATCATCGAGAAGCTCGGAATCGAAGGACTGCTCTGCGTGGAGATGTTTGTCACCCGCCAAGGGCGCCTGCTGATCAACGAACTCGCGCCGCGTCCGCACAACAGCTATCACCAGAGCGAGCGCGGATGCGTGACCAGCCAGTTCGAGCAACTAGTGCGGACAACCTGCAATCTGCCGCTTGGCGACACGTCACTGATCACTCCGGCGGCAATCGTGAACCTGCTCGGAGATGTGTGGCTCACGTCGTCGCCGAACTTCGCCAGGGCGCTTGAGGTTCCCGGCGTGCGGCTGCATCTGTATGAAAAACGCGCCGCAAAGATGGGCCGCAAGATGGGGCATCTCTCAGCGACAGGCGCGACTGCGGAAGAAGCGCTCGAGCGCGTGCTTGAGGCGAAGAAGCGGCTTAGGGCTGCCCGCAGGCTAGCGCGCCTCATCTAGATCAGAATCTAGATCCACACGTCGTTCGCCGCGGTGCGTTCGCCGCCTTCATCGCCGGTGTTCCGCACGCCGCGCGGCTCAATCAGCATCAGCTTCACTTCGCTCTCCGCGAAGGGCTTATGCTCCACTCCCTTGGGGACGACAAACATCTCGCCGGGACCAATGTGCACCGCGCCATCGCGAAAATCGATCCGCAGCGTGCCTTCGATCACGATGAAGGTCTCATCGGTGTCCTTGTGGTCGTGCCAGATAAAGTCGCCCTGGAGCTTCACGATCTTGAACTGATAGTCGTTCATCTCGGCAATGACTTTGGGCTGCCACTGTTCCGTGAACAGCCCAAATTTCTCGCCGAGATTGATCGCCTTGTAGCTCATCGGGCCACCTATGTGCTAAATTGCTCCGCCTTCTCCCAGCGCTTGGGGCGCCTGTTGGCCTGCAGAATCTTCTTGCGCAGGCGCAGCGACTTGGGCGTAATCTCCACCAGCTCATCGTCGGCGATGAACTCGATGGCCTGCTCGAGATTCAGCGTCTTATAAGGAACCAGGCGGATAGCATCGTCGGCGCTGGATGCGCGCATGTTAGTCAGCTTCTTTTCGCGAACCACATTCACGTCGAGATCGTTGTCGCGCGAGTGCTCGCCGACGACCATGCCCTCGTAGACTTCCACTCCCGCGCCAAGGAAAAGAATGCCGCGCTCCTGCAATCCATTCAGCGAGTAGGTCGTCGTTAGTCCCTGGCGATCGGCAATTAGCGCGCCCGTCGGCCGCTGCGGAATCTCGCCCTGGTAAGGGATATAGCCGTCGAACAGCGCGTTCATCACGATCGTGCCGCGCGTCTCGGTAAGCATTTCACTGCGCAGTCCGATCAACCCGCGACTCGGCACGCGAAATTCCATTCGGACTCGGCCTGAGCCGTGATTGTGCATCTTGGTCATTTCGCCTTTGCGCGGCCCAAGCTTTTCGATCACCACGCCGGTGTGTTGTTCGGGAACGTCGATGGTGAGGTGTTCCACTGGCTCCATACGCGTGCCATCGACAACTTTCGTCACAATCTCCGGACGGCCCGCCATCAGCTCGAACCCTTCGCGCCGCATCATCTCGATCAGAATCGCAAGTTGCAATTCGCCGCGACCCAGCACCTTGAACGTATCGGGCGAGCCAGTCTCTTCCACACGAATCGAGACGTTCGTCAGCAGCTCTTTTTCAAGCCGCTCGCGCAGGTTACGGCTCGTGACATACGGCCTTCCCTGCCCGCAAAAGGCGAATTGTTCACGCTGAACTGGATCGCAATCGTGGGCTCATCAATCACGATCAGGGGCAGCGGCGAAGGTGTTTCGATCGAAGTAATCGTTTCGCCGATGGTGATGCCTTCAACGCCCGCGACGGCGACAATGTCACCCATGGTCGTTTCTGTAATTTCGGTGCGCTTCAACCCTGAGAACGTGAACAGCTTGGTGATGCGCGTTTTCATCAACGAACCGTCACGCTTCGAGATGTTCACATCATCGCCTGCATGCAGCGTTCCTTGAAATACGCGGCAGATGGCGATGCGGCCGAAGTAATCGGAGTAATCGAGATTAGTGACCAGAATCTGCAGCGGCGCATCGACATCGCCCGTAGCGGCGGGAATCGTCGAAACGATAGACTCGAACAGCGGCTGGAGGTTCTCTCCCGGCTTGGCCAGATCGAGCGTCGCCGTGCCGGCCTTTGCTACCGCATACAGCACTGGGAAATCGAGTTGCGACTCTTCCGCATCGAGATCGATGAAGAGGTCGTAGATTTCGTTCAGCACTTCCTGCGGACGCGCATCGGGGCGATCGATCTTGTTGATCACGACGATGGGCTTGAGTTTCGCTTCAAGCGCCTTGGCCAGCACGTAGCGCGTCTGCGGCAGCGGACCTTCGGCTGCATCCACCAGCAACATCACGCCGTCGACCATCTCCAGGGCGCGCTCCACCTCGCCACCAAAATCGGCGTGGCCCGGGGTATCGACAATATTGATCTTGCCGCCTTCAAAGTTGACCGCGGTATTCTTGGCAAGAATCGTGATTCCGCGCTCGCGCTCCAGGTCGTTGGAGTCCATCACGCGCTCGGCTACCTGCTCGTTGGCGCGGAAAGTGCCGGACTGGCGAAGCATGGCGTCAACGAGGGTAGTCTTACCGTGGTCAACGTGGGCGATGATGGCGATATTGCGTATCGTCTGGCTCACAGGCGTAGTGTTCCTTTTCTTCCAGGGCAAATCTGAATTTGCGCTCGGGCATGGCCTCGGCGGCCATCAGGTTGGGAATGATTACAAGACTGAATGGCCACACAGTGCGGCACCTTCTATTTTACCAGTAGTGCGGTTTTCAGGCCCGTTTGGACCCAGTTCCCCAACAATGCTTGGTCTTATACACTTTTCCGCAAATGCGAATTGCCGCCCACCAGCCTGAGCCCATCTGCCCCGGAACTTTTTCCTCTGCACGCCCTCCGCGTCCTCGCAGCTTCGGCACTGGCGCTGTTTCGTCCCAATCGCGCCCACCCATTCGCAGCCCAAGGGACTAACCTGACCATCTACGTCATTGATGTCGAAGGCGGCCAGTCCACGCTGCTTGTCTCCTTGGGCGGATCGATGCTCGTCGATAGCGGCTGGCCCGGCAACAATGGCCGCGATGCTGAGCGGATCCAGGCCGCTATGAAGGACGCCGGCATCACCAGGATCGACAAGGTGCTCATCACCCACTTCCACACGGATCACGTGGGAGGAGTGCCCAATCTCGTCGAGCGCATCAAGGTTGGCGAATTCCTCGATCACGGCGAGAACCGCGAAGACTCCGACATTACCCGCCACGACTACGCGGCCTACATCAAGGCCATCGGCAATACCCCGCGCCGCACCGTTCATCCCGGCGACCTATCGACATTCCCGGCCTCACACCATCGTTGTCACTGCGGATGGCGAGCACATCAAACGGTTCCGGGCGTAAAGGCCGAGCC
>CAVOVN010000005.1:0-529035 GCA_963699875.1 uncultured Acidobacteriaceae bacterium | reverse complement strand
TCCCCTCATGGACATAGCGCCATGGATACCCAAGAGTAACGGACGGCAACGGCCATTGACGCCCCGGCAAGGCAACTCAGGCCCCTTCTGGTAGTCGGAAGTCGCCACGATGAAAAAATGAAAACGGATCAGCCGAGGAAGGGATTAGGGTGTATAGTCCTCAGCCACGCAGGTTGGAATTCCGGGCTAACACAATGCACAGTTACCGCTTTTGCGGTTCGGATATCGGGAAAGGACAGGTGACAAACTCATGACTAAATCAGCTCTCTCCTTAAATCTCCAGTCAGACTACGACCTGATGGAGAGTTACATCATGGCTACGCCGATGTCTGGAGGTACGCAGATTGCGCCGGTGACCAACCAAAGCGGGCTCGCCGAGGCGTTCCTGATCGGCGGAACGGAGTCGGACGCGGTGAGTCACCTGTACCAGGATCCGACGTCTCATACCGGCTGGAATTGGTATTTCCTACCGCCGAACACCGGTACGGGTGCGACGATCACCGCAATCGCTGCCGCCGTCAACCCCAACGCTTTCGCCTCGTCGCCGCCACTGAACCCGGGAGCGCGTGTGGTGGTTGTCTGCTTCGACGATGGTAGCGTGTGGATGAATTACGAGACGGCTGCGTACAGCATGCAGTGGAATAGCTGGATCCAAATCCAAACCGGCATTGACAATGGGGCGGGATACCAACTCCCACTGAAGCCGTTTGTGACGCAAGTGGTGATGGAGATTGACAGCCAGTACATCCGTCTGGCGTTGATCGTGCAGACAGGAGAATATAAAACCGGCAGTGGAACACCCGCCGAAACGGTTAATTGCTATGCGGTGACGAACCGGGTGGTTTTTTTCCAGGGAACATGGCAGAGTTCGGCGACCGGCAGCACGTCCACTGTACAGTTCTTCTATTCGGACCTCCCGTTGTGCGCCTGGCTCGGCAATAGCTCTGTGGCTGGTTGCGTGAGTCCAACCCTTGCTGTATTTCCCGTGAGCGTCACTGGGCCAGTTTGGACTACGAATTCGCAGCACTCGTATGCCGCGTTTTCTGTCTGGCGTCCGTCGCCCCCTGAACTACCCGGCAATACGATGCTGATCAGCGATGCAGTCTCGACTTCCAATACGCAACCGCAACAGGCACTGGTCGCCGGATCGGTAGAGGACATGAGCGGGAGTTCGGGAACTCCTCTGCTGGTGACGGCCTGGGGGTGGCAGCCGGGCCAGGGTCTGACGGGGATGGCGGGTTCGCCTAAGAATCCATCGGGTGCCGCGATGAAGTGGGTGTGGAACACCGACAACATCAACTCCGGGACTTCGTTGTGGCAGCCGAACGCAATAGCGGCGAACTTCGTTTTGCCCTGTGCTCCATCGGGGCCGTACTATACCGACTCATCAAACGAAAGCCCGCCACAAGCGTGCTGCTGGTTTATGAATCAAGGCGACAGCGGCACGGTTGACGATGGATATCCCTTGAGTGCTTCGTCCGTGAATAACACTCTCAATATTACTTCGGGGACGCTTGCGGCCGGGTTAACGCCGATTAACGTAGGAGTCATCCGCGACGACCTTATGGCCCAAGTGCCGCTTCAGGTCAGCACTCCGGTTTTCACCACCGCGAACAAGCCCTCGCATGGCGCGATGACACTCTTCTCATATCAAACCATGTCAGCTTTCGGAAACCTGGCTAACAGTAATTGCTACTTCATAGCGGGGGATAGCGGCACCTGGAAGGACCAGGGCGGCCTGCCGACCAGCACAGGCTACTTCCCGAAGGCCCCGATCCAGCGGCTGCCCGCCGTCCTGCTCCAGTTGTCGGGGACACAACCGTTCTCCTCGGGTTCTGTCACCGTTACAAACATGGCCTGCACCTACCCGCAAGGAGAGTCATTCAGCGTCAGCAACTGGTGCCAGTTTGTGTGGAGTGGTGGCGGACCAAACCCAACCTTTTTCGCGATCGACTACGATTCAGGGACGACTTTGTGGTACATCCAGGCTTCTCTAAATCCTACGTCTCATCAGTACCAATGCTCCGGGGCTTGGCAAAAGGCCTGCCAATTGACAACCGGAGAAAATGCGGTTGCTTTTGCCACTCCATCCCCCAATTTGGGCGCGACCCTCGTCGCCATGCAGGATGTGGATTACACAGTAAAGATTCTGGCTGTGGGCACAGACTCGAACCTCTACCTGATCGGGGGCACCTATACGGGCAACAACTATTCTGATGCCACGTTTAACGATCCGGTGCCCATAGCTCGAAAAATCGCTGCGATTGCGCCGGTGCCGAATCCGAACGCGAACATCAGTAATACTCCCACTACTCCTCATCTGTTCGCCATCTCCAACGATGAGAAGCCGATTCTCTATTACATCACCCTGGCGGGCAATGAGTATCAGGTAACTCAGGTACACTTAAAGCCGGACCCTACTTCCGCGCCGGTGCCGATTTATGCGTACGTGGTGGAAGGTGTTCTACTGGATAGCAACAACCGCAGGGTATGCGGACGAAAGAAGAGCACCGGACTTACGGTGCAAAGCACCCAACCCTGCACCGCCATCATGAACGGGGTCACTTATCGCCTGACGCCGGGCGCGGCAGCAAC
Source organism: uncultured Acidobacteriaceae bacterium (assembly GCA_963699875.1). Taxonomy (GTDB): domain Bacteria; phylum Acidobacteriota; class Terriglobia; order Terriglobales; family Acidobacteriaceae; genus CAVVDY01. The sequence goes on along the minus strand of CAVOVN010000005.1, from coordinate 526,440 downwards.
CCCTATCACGACTGATTCGGCAGGCACTCTGCACATTGTCATTCCAACCGATGACATCACCTCTCCGACGTTGAACTTCGCTTTTGACAACTCAAACAATGCGATTTATCAAAGCGCGACGTTCGCCCCGGTGGTGCTGAACTACAAGCTTGTGAAGAACCTCGCACTGGTGAGCTCTACAGATTTGTCTGGGGCGACGGTTACGGCCAACGATCAGAGCAGTCAGGCCGTCCCGGTCTTCAGCCCGAGCCTATCGCAGAAGGATGCGACTGCCCTATCTCAAGCCCTCCAGAGCCTCTGTACTCTCGCAGTTACCCAGCAAAGTGGCGGCAATTCCCCACTACCGCAACACTGGCACATCGAGTTCGACGGCGCGAAGATCACTGTTGGCACGGGCGACGCCCAACACGCTGTTAAGAAGATCGAGGCTGCATGGGATGACTTTCGCAAGTTTTTGCATTGTGCAGCTTCCCAGGGACACAGTATTCCCTCCGTAACAGTGAAAACGGTGGAGAATAATGTGAGCTTTACATGTAACTTTGTGCTCAACGGCGTTTCCGCCTGGTTTAATTACGTGCTGGCCTGGGATGACCCGAACTTCCTGAACGGTGTGGTTTCGATCATCTCCACCATCATGCAGCAGGCCGGCGCGGTCCTCGACGACCTCCTGCGATGGCTATCCTTCCTGTTTGACTGGCAGCAGATCCAGTGTGCTGAGCAAGCGTTGAAGGCGGTGGTGAGTGCCTGCTTCGGATTGCTAGGCCAAGGCGCTTCCAAGATTCAAAGCGACCTTAATAACTACCTAAATTCCGATGTCTTTACTGGGGCCGCGGGATCGGCTAATGACTTAGCAGGGAAGATTTCGTCCTTTCTCGACAAGACGCTGCCGGCTATCCAGTCATACGGAAAAGTCCCGGCGACACTTTCCGAGATCAGCCGCGTCCTGCCACAAACTAAGCTCACTTTCTTTTCCACTCTTCTCAAGAATAACTACAGCGCCTCGCAAGTAACGTTGCCAAAGCTTCCCCCGAATCAAGTAGCTGTGGCGAGCGGAATCGGGGGAGCGGCTTCGCGCACAGCCTCCGACACTGCAGTGACCACTCTAGTAACCAGCTGGAAGGCAAGTTCGAATCCGGCATCGAGCCTCCAGCAGGAGCAACTAGCGTCCACCGCCAACGCGGCACTGCTGCCCGTGGCCGGCCTGGCGACGGAACTGCTCCACTACGCCAAGCTGGCGGTGAACAGCGTATTGGGCATGGTAGCCGCGGATTTCAACACACTGGAAAATACCTTTACAACCACGAACCTGAATATCCCGTTTGTGTCACAACTTTACAATCTTGTTTTCCAGCAGCCGCAACAGCAGCCGATGACGGTGCTTGACCTGATCTGCGCCGGCATCGCCATCCCAGCGGTGACGGCATATGAGGAGATCACTGGCGGCCAGAAGCCTTTTCCAAGTGGGACGGCCGATGACTTTACGGCCGTATTCACCGCTGATAACCTCTTGGCACTATGGGGTCTGGCGGAATCGGGGTGGAAGCAGCAAGTTATGGCATCCAACTCGAACGCGGTCGCGGTCCTGCAAAATGCGGCGGCTTTGTTAGGCTTGGGCGGCGCGCTGCCGCGTGCGGATCTGGATGCGATCCTGGATAGCGCGGCTATTGCCAACCTGTCTGCCGGGCCCCCATCCTTCGTCCTGAGTGTGGCGAGCATTGCATCATCGCTGGCACTCTTCGCGAGCTCGGCTTGTAGCGAAATTGCGACGCTGCTGCAGAATCCGTCAAGCAATGCGCCTACTGACTCCGCGTTGGCGGCGTTCATCGTGAGCGGCGCCCAGTTTGGCATCGACACTCTATTCACTTGCATACCGACGACCGCCAAAGTACTGCGGCTGGATGGCGACGGCGGCATTTGCATGGATATGGCGTTGTCGAGTGTTTCTGCCGCACTTTCTGCGCTGTCTGATGGAACGCCACCAGTTCCAGTCCCGCCGGTCGCACTTGGGGGCGATGTGCTTTCGCTGGTTGCGGCAATTGGGCACGTCGGGCTGTTAAGTGGAATGGCGGGAGCCGAAGAGACCTACGGTGGAACGGTTGTGGTCTCAATGCTGCTGGATTACATGAGTGACGAATATAACCTGCTTGAGGCGGCCAACGCCGCGGCATCACTGTCACAATCGGCGAGCGCTCAAAGCGCATAGAAAGCGCATAGAGGGTCAAACACCGTGCCGCCGGCATCGTCGGTACTGGGACCGGGATGAGATGCGCACCGCAGTTCGTAGGTCTTTCGCAAGGCTTTGCAGTGCCGCACCGCAGAGCTGAACGCCGCGGACTACTTGTTATTTGTAGACGCCGGCTAACAGCGCCACCGCGATAGCGCTGTAGAGAACGCCCGTGACTCCCTCCAAGGCGGCCAGCATTCCGACCGCGCCGGTCTGTAACGGTGGCGCCGTTGTGCAGGATCGATCCCGGATAGAAAACGTCGATGGTGGAGTAGAAGGCGAACCACTGCATCCCCTGAATGCCACAAATTCTTGGGGTGCCACAAAAGTGGCGGAACCTACTAATGTTTTTATAGATTTAACGAATTTCATGTACACTCGACCGCAGATTGCATGCGCTGCATTCTCGGCCATCGACTTTTTCCGACTACTAGACTCATTCAGCACCGGCACTCGACACTTCGGTGAGCATCGAGCTGCCGGATTCGTTGACATCACTAGCGCGCGATGCTAACGTCTGCGCTCAAGCATACAAAGTTAAGGCGCGCAACCAGCGGTAGTGATCTACTTCCGGGCTCGCATGAAAAGTGGTGGGAGGCAAGGCCTTAGCTCGAATCCATCAGTCATTTATCGGTCGGACCGTGCCATTTTTCCAGCCGTTCGCACCAGTACACCATCAAAGTGCTATAGCGGTTTTCTGAAGGTTCCTGCCGTTTGCCTGCTCGTGATTCTGGTTTGCGCAATTGCGCAAGCCCAGGCGCCGACCACAACTACCCTGAGCGTTTCGCCCAATATGGCGACGGCAGGGCAGGTCGTCACCTTAACGGCCACCGTCACCAGCGGCAGCCTCCCGGTCACCGTGGGTACAGTGACCTTCCTCAGCGGTACTCAGCCGCTGGGAACAGTGCAAGTCAAGAAGTCCGACGGGACGGCCACACTCAAGACCAGGTTCGCGCCGGGAAGCGATACGCTGACGGCCCGATACAACGGCACCAGTTCTTTTCTGCCCAGCACATCGACGTCGCAGCCGCTAATCGTCACCGGCACCGAACCGACGATCAGTACGCTCAGCGCCGTGCCGCACGGCAGCAACTACGACTTCACGCTGAACGTCTTCGGCTTCGGATTTCCCGCACCCACGGGGATGGCGAGCCTTGACGAGTTACAAGTGCCGCCGATTCATCTTGGCGACTTCACCCTGGCAGGGCCGGGAGCCTTCACCTTCCAGCCGGCTCAGACGTATGCGACCGGCACGGCCCCTAATGGCAACGCGGTTGGTGATTTCAACGGCGACGGTATTGTTGACCTGGTTGTAGCCAATTTTAATGACGATACAGTCGGGGTGCTACTGGGCAAAGGTGACGGCACCTTCCAGCCGCAACAGACGTACGCGGCCCCCTCGGGGCCACTCGGCATCGCAGTAGCCGATTTCAACGCGGACGGCTTTCCCGACCTGGCTGTGACGAATCAGAGTAACGGACAAGTCAGTGTGCTCTTGAATAACGGCGACGGCACCTTTAAGTCGCCGCAGACCTACTCCGTCGGCTTTGCGCCTAACGGCATCGCAGCGGCTGATTTCAATCGGGACGGCATTGCCGATCTCGTGATAGCGAACAGAGATCGTACGGTCAGCGTGCTCCTGGGCAAGGGCGACGGCACCTTCCAGGCACAGGTCACATACGCGGTCGGCTCAACATCTTTCGGCGTTGCGGTAGATGATTTTAACGGCGACGGCATTCCCGATCTCGCGGTGACGAATGCAGCTGACGATACAGTCAGCGTTTTGCTGGGCAACGGTGACGGCACTTTCCAGACGCAGCAGACGTATGCGACCGGCGCTTTCCCTCGTCTGATTGCAAGTGGTGATTTCAACCGGGACGGTATTGTTGATCTTGCTGTAACAGATGAAAATGACGGCACCGTGAGTGTGCTCCTAGGTAATGGCGACGGCACTTTCAAGCCACAGGTGGCATACGCGGTCGGCACGGGTCCGCAAGGTATCGCAATAGCCGATTTCAACGGCGACGGATTTGCCGACATAGCCGTAACCAACGGTTGCCCCGTCATCCAGTGTCAGAGTGTTGGAACGGTGAGCATACTTCTGGGCAAGGGCGACGGCACTTTTCAGCCGCAGCAGGAATACGCGACCGGCGGCAGTGGTCCTTTGGGCATCGCAGTCGCTGATTTTAATGGCGATGGTGTTCCGGATGTGGCCGCCAACAATCAAGGATCGAATAACGTCAGCGTATTGATCGCGGGAACCTCGACCACCGCTACGCTGACCAACGTCATGGTGCTTGGCCTGGGCATGCAAACGGTGCAGAGCACCTACTCGCCCAATACCCAGTTCTACAAGGGTGGAACCTCGAACAAGCTGCAGCTCACCGGCACCCAACTGGCGACGACGACTGCGGTGACTGTCGACATCAATCCCAGCCAGTACCTGCAGCAAGTCACGTTCACTGCGACCGTGACTGCGCCGAACAACGGAAGCCCGACAGGAACGGTCAACTTTTCGAGCGACGAACAAGGAGCTCTCTGCAACGCCGTTCCGCTGACTCCGATCAGCGGCGCAAGCGTTGCCACCTGTGTAGTCTCGTTAAACATTGTCGGAAGTCACTTAATAACCGCTGCCTACAGCGGCGACAACAATTACTTGCCGAGTCAAGGCAATCTGACCCAGATAGTGATCCAGGCGGTGACCTCAGTTTTTCCTCAGGAAAGCCCGCCGAATCCAATCTTCGGTCAACTAGTCACGCTTACCGGTACAGTCACGGGGGCCTTCGGCGGAACTCCTACCGGCACGATGGACTTCGTGGAAACCAATCATCAGATCAATCTGTGCCTTGGAGTGCAAGTAATTAATGGCATTGCCATGTGCCAGACTTCGGCACTACCACTGGGCCCGGTTAAGGTCTTTTACAGCTACAGCGGCGACGCCAACTTCCTGGCCAACGGCGCTTACCTGATCTTCCAGGTCCTTGAGGCGGGCTCCGCGACTACTCTTTCCATCCAACCACCGTCGCCGATCGTCGCGGGCCAGGTCGAGACGCTGACCGCCGCCGTCACCAGCGGCAGCCAGCAAGTCACCGCCGGTACGGTGACGTTCCTCAGCGGCACGCAGTCGCTGGGAACAGGGCAAATTGTGACGTCGAATGGGGTGGCGACGGCGACACTCAGGACAAGGTTCGCGCCGGGAAGCGATACCCTGACCGCGCGCTTCAATGGCACGAATCAGTTTCAGACAAGCACGTCGACGCCGCAATCGCTGATCGTCACTGGAACCGAGCCGAGCATCAGCACGCTTACGGCGACACCCGACGGCAGCAATTACGATTTCAATCTGAACGTCTTCGGCTTTGGGTTTGCCGCGCCGACAGGAACCGCAAGCCTGGATGAGGCCTCGCAGCAAATCCATCTTGGCGACTTCACGCTGGCGGGGCCGGGGACGCCTACCTTTCAGCCGCAACAGACCTCCGGCGTGGGAACCGCCCCTCGGGGCGGAGTAGCAGCGGGCGATTTCAATGGCGACGGTTGCCCTGATTTAGTGGTCGGCAATCAGAGCGACAACACCGTGAGCGTACTGCTGGGAAACTGCGACGGCACGTTTCAGAATCAAGTCACGTATACCGTTGACAACACGCCGGAAGCAATCGCGGTAGGAGATTTTAACGCGGACGGCCACCTCGATTTGGCAGTGGCATGTCACGACAGCAATGCCGTCGATGTGCTGTTGGGAAACGGCGATGGAACATTCCAGGCGGCGGTCCCATATCCGACCGATTCTGCGGTCGCAGTTGCCGTTGGCGACTTTAACGGCGACGGCCTTCCCGACCTTGCCAGCGCGGGTATTTCGTCAGGAAAGGCCGGTGTACTCAAGAACATAGGTAACGGCATCTTCGAGCAGCTACAGACATTTCCGGCCGGTCTTCAACCGACCGCAATCGCGGTAGGCGACTTCAACGGCGATGGCTTTCTCGACATGGCGGTGACTGCCTCAGGCAGCAACCAGGTAGCTGTGCTACTGGGAGACGGTACCGGGCTGTTCCAGGCAACGCAATTCTATTCTGTCGGCGGAAGTCCTCAATCCATCGCGACCGGCGATTTCAACGGGGATGGCTGTCTGGATCTGGCGGTTGCCAACTTCAACGACAACACGGTCAGCGTGCTGCTGGGGCACATTACCAGCGGTACATGCGACGGTACTTTCCCTAACCAACAAACGTACCCGACCGGCGCCAACCCTCAGGGGGTTGCGATTGCAGACTTTAATGGCGATGGGATCCTTGACTTAGCTGTGACCAATGCCGGCGGCAACACTATCAGTGTTTTGCTAGGAAACCGTGACGGCACCTTCCAGCCGCAAGCAGTCTATCCAGTTGGCCGGAACCCAATTCAGATTGCGGTGGCAGACTTTGCTGGAAACGGAGTCCCCGATATCGCCGCCGCCAACGTCATCGGCAATACGGTAAGCACGCTTTTGGGCGGAACGGTCGCCACCGCGCAACTAACCAATATCACCGTGCCCGGCCCGGGGCAACAAACGGTGCAGAGCACCTACTCCCCGAATACGCAGGTTTATACCGGCAGTGCTTCGAACGCGCTGGCTTTGACGGGATCGGGATTCACGACGGTAACAAATCTTAGCGCTGACTTCAAATCCAGTGGAATTACGCAGGCGGTAACCTTTACGGCTCTGGTCCAGGGAGCGGGTGGCATTCCAACCGGCACGGTAACCTTCACCGCCGATGGCGTAAACCTATGCACGGCGGTGGTATTGCAGCCCGTCCAGAACGGCGGCATGGCAACCTGCCAGACCTCCAATCTGACGATAGGCGACCATACGATCATAGCCTCGTATAGCGGTGACAACATCTATTTCCCAAGTACATCGATGCCGTTGACGGAGATGATCAACAAGATCAACTATGTGGTCACGCTTGACGTGCAGGCCCAGAACCAGGGCACGAGTGTCCTGCTGACCGCGTCGGTTGTGCCCCCATACTGCGAAACGCATTGCGAGCCGCCGGCGCAGGTGGTGCCGACCGGGACAGTAACCTTCGGCACAAGCCCAAATGAGTTGACGAGCCTCGGCACGGCACAGCTCGATAGCCAGGCGATGGCGAGCATAACCGTCACCAACCCCCCTAGCAATCTTTCGGCCATATACGCACACTACCTCGGAGACGCCAATTTTATCTCGGTAACTTCTAATCCGCAGAATTCGGTTGCTCCGCCCTTGGTTGTGCAGAGCGCAACTACCACCGCGGGCTCTGTCTTGTCGGTAGCCTTGAACCTCACTGTAGACTTCCCGCCGGGCAGCGACTACTTCAAGCAAATAGCGTGCAACGCTCCCATCGCGCTAGGAATTACCTGTACTGCGAATCCCGCGATTATTACCAGCAATGCCCAAGCCAATGTGGAGATAACGACGTCAGGGAGTATTTCCTACCTGCGAATACCTGGAACTTCTGGTAGAGATGTGTATCGAGTGCTGGCGCTTGCGACACAGCTCGGTCTCCCGGCGGTCGTTTGGTTGGGATTTGCGTCTGGTCCTCAGCGGCGCAGGAAACGCATCGCCGGAATTCTGCTGCTGCTGGCATGCTCGCCGATTCTTATGACGAGCTGTGGTGGCAGCTTCGCTCCGGCAGTTCCTCCGGGCGGCTCCAGCAATGCAACTCCTCCCGGGACTTATTTCATTACCGGGACGGCCACACTCTATAAGAAAGCCGCGTCACAAACCGGCGGGAACTTGCAGATCGGCACGCCACAGAGCTTTTTGATTCAGTTGTTGGTTAAATAGTAGTTGGGGTAATCTTGCAGACTAGTTCTGCTGACTGATTTATCGGACCATCCATAGGAGATCTTCCGTGTGCCGGAGATTCTGGGTTGGGACACTTGCATTGTTGATGTTTGCGACGGTTACCGGTCGAGCACAGGACAAAGCACTCCTTACCGGCGACGTGGTCGACGATCAGGACCAGCCGATGGCGGGTGTCCTGGTTACGCTCCAGAACGATCAACTCGGAGTGAAAAAGACCTTCACGACCGAGAGTGATGGCACCTACGTTTTCGCCTTCGTTGGTCCAGCCGATGGCTATCGCATCTTGGCCACAGACGCCAATGGCGATAGCTTTGCGCCAGGCCAGGTACAGCTCACCGTTCAGGTTGGCGAACACCGCTACATCTTGCCGTCGTTTATAGAAGAGCCGAAGAAGGCCGCGGCACTGAGTCCCCAGTTGTTTCCCGCTCCCCCAGCCCGGGCCGTGGTCGTTGCTGTCCGGAGTCACGCCGCCAGTGACACTTCCTGGTCTCTGGCGACGGTAGTTCCGGGAAGCCATGCGAACCCCGCACTGTTGCGGGCGGCTTCCTTTCAGGTGCTTCCCTTCAGGACCTTGGGCTATTTCGACGCCCTGCCCGGCGCTGGTCCGCGAGTCCCACAATCACAAACTGGAGCGCAGGGCAGCGGGGGTCCATCAGGGACGCCTGGTCCAGGCGCGCAGCCGGTTCTGAGCGGCAGCCAGAGGCCTCTCGTGCTGGAGAACCTCTCCACCGCGATGAGCGACGTCATCACCAGCGCGCGATTGCGCGCCCTGCCGCTGTACAACCGCAACTTCCTGGCCCTCGGGCTTCTCGCTTCCAGCACCTTCAATGTGCCTGCGGGATCGGTATTGCAGGGAGCTACCTTCGGAGTATCAGGTCAGCGACCTACCTCCAATGATTTCCTGATGGATGGAATGGACAACGTAGCTTCGGGCAACAATCAAGCTATACCTTTCCAAGTCAACGATGCTATCCAGGAGTTTCGGGTCGTCTATGCTACCTCGGACGCTCAGTATGGACGCTCGACCGGCGGTGTAGTCAACGTAGTAACACAGCGAGGTACCAATACATTTCACGGTAGTGTGTTCGGTTTCTTTGGTTCCGACAGTCTCAATGCTGCTTCACCCATCTCCGTATACAGCGGCAGCGGCTTGGATCAAGCTGAGTCGTATGCGGGAGCCTACGTTCCGACTAACGCACAAAGTGTGGGTTTGGCTACCGATGTGTATCTTCCGCAGAACTACAACCAATATGCAGCGACGGCACAGGCGCAAGGATTGCCCTGCACGACGCCAGGAGCTATGAAGGGCAGCCCCGATTGTTATCAAAAGTTCGATCCGGCGTCCATCCTGTCCGGGCACAATAGTTTCACTCAACCGTTTTCGTCTCAGCAGTTCGGAGCGCGCGCGGGAGGCGAGTTTCTGAAGAAGTGGTATTGGTTTGGAGACTATGAAGGAACTCGCATCAATAATCCCAATCTTATCTTCGACCGCGTTCCGACAGCGTTTGACCTTAGCCGCGAGCAAGCTCTTTTCCCGCAGGGAAACCAAAGCGCGAAGATTGCCCATGACCTGCTCGCGCTATATCCGCAGTCGAATGTAGTTGGCGTTCCGGGAGCACTTGAGTTTTATCAAGGACAGGCGCCGAACTATACTAACGTCGACAACTACATGGTTCGCTTTGACTTCAACCAGTCAGCCAAGTCGGAGTGGTCCTTTCGTTACAACATTCAGGACCTGCACCAGCTTCACGACGACAGCCTTCCGTCCTCGTCTGTCTATCCGGGGAATGGCTCAAATCGCAGCGTTTTGAACCAAAATCTAGCTCTGACCTTTACCCACTCCTTTTCCGACAAGCTGATCAATGAGGCCCGAATTGGATTTACCCGTTTCCAGGTGCTTGAGACACCGCAGGACCAGAGTTTCAACCCCGCTTCTGTCGGGCTTTCATCAGGACCATTGAGCACCTTCCTGCTAGCCGGCCTTGACACCCAGTACAGCGGGGCCAAGCCCGGCGTGAATGGTGCGTTAGGCGGGTGGGCTGACTCAGCATGGATTCCTTCAGCCTCGCAAAACCCACCCAGTAGCTCGCCCTTGATCTCTCCATCCACCGATGGATTGTTCCCCTTTCCACGGCTGGGAGCACCTCTGGATTCGCCCGGACAGCGCCGCGACACCGCCGAAGAATACCTGGATAATGTTTCGCTTATCCGTGGCCGTCACTCTATCAAGTTTGGGGTCGAATTCCGCAACCTGCAGGACATTTTCATTAATGATGCATTCAGTCGCGGGATAGTCGCATCGGGCAATATTGGGGAGTTCGACAGTGACAGCGAAGGCTGTAACTCGCCCGGCTGTGTGGTGCCGGCGTTCACTAATCCATCGTTCGACTACTCACTCAAGCAGCAAGCGCCTTATCGTGGTGAATTCAATTCCTATGTCGCGGCGGGATATTTACAAGACACATGGCGGATAAAGAGCCATTTTGCGTTGAACCTCGGCCTTCGCTATGAGTATTTCTCGCCGCCAAAGGAAGCAAATGATCAGATCTGGAACTACGATCCGGCGGCGAATGGACTGGTGCAAGAGAGCCACTCGAATGTGGTCGATCCGTTCGGCTATCCTTGCAGCACCGGCTTCGGCGCGGCGGCATTTATCTACCCGGCTGTGCCGCTCTACCTGCCATGGCGTTGCCAAACCACCGGAAACGGTAGCTTCCTACATGCCAATACTGCGCAATTCGAGCCTCGCATCGGAGTTCTCTGGTCAAACGCCGACTCCTCTACCGTCATCCGAGCGGGGTTCGGCATCTTCTACGATCAGCTTCCCACCAGCCAGATCGCTCGTCTTATGTTCAATCGACCAACGCAACTCAACATAAAAACCCCACAGGCCGTCTATGGACAGAACTTTAACAGCTTCTATTGCGGTTCAGCGGTGCTTGGCCAACCTCCCGGGCAATGCGGCTTCGGAAATACCAGCCTCAATGGTTTAAATCTCGGCACAGCGGCTTACCAGGCCGCGGCAGAACCCTTCGGCATCAGCGCAGTCGACGCCAATCGCATGAACAGCCCGCAGAGCCGGCAAGCCAGCTTTTCGGTGCAACATCTTTTTGACCCCAAGCTATCGCTTCAAATCGGATATGTCGGCAATTTCATGAGGCAGCTTTCCACTGTGTCGAACACAGGATTCAACAATGAGTGGTTCTGCACGAACTCTGCAGGCGCGCAATATCCAAGTATGCCGGCCAGCAATGCTTCCAATTGCGATAGTTTCAGCTATTTCCCAATCTTCACGCTCGCCGATCGCGGCTACGGCAGCTACAACGCGCTGGTGTTGGAAGTGCGCACAAGCGGCTGGCATGGCCTTCAGGCTGGGGCGTCCTATACCTGGTCGAATGCTCTCGATAATGCCTCGCAGTCCGATTTCTCCCTGATTCCTACGTCTCTGTTTACACAACTTTATGGCTTTCAGTTCTACGGGTTAGGGAATCCTAGTGTGTTTGGCTTGGGAAATACCACGCAGTTTAGCAATTCGAGCATAAAGATTACTCCTGGTGCCTATACCCAAAACGTGGCTGCCCTCACAGGCTTGCTGAGCGAAGGCATAACCACAACCGGAGCAGGGCAGATCTATGCCACACCATACACGGTGCCGCAGGATCCCAACAATTTCCTGCGCAATGACTATGGGCGGTCAGACCTGAATATCACGAACCGCTTTGTCGCAGACTTCGCATGGGATGTTCCATGGAAGCGGCGCTCACGCTACCTAGGAGGCTGGAGCCTCAGCGGCATTTTCACTGCGCAAAGCGGGCAACCGTTCACGATCTTTGCCGGCCCCCTAGTCGGGGAACTCACGCAGCGCGCTAATCTGAATGGCACCTTGGGCACCACTGGCAACCCTAACCAGTATTTCAGCAATGTTGGAGCGATCAGTAGTCCCGCTGATGCTTGCGCCCAGAGTGCTCCGTCGAATTCCTGGTACGTGCAGGGCCAGGTTTTGTTCAATGGAACGGCAGGGTCGCCGTGCGTCGGCAACTCGGCGCGAAACCAGTTTACGGGTCCGGCCTACGTCGATCTCGACCTGGCCGTCCAAAAGGCGTTCAAACCCACGGAGCGCACGGAATTGATATTTCGCAGCGAGTTCTACAATATGCTTAATCGGGCGAACTACTACAATCCCATCAGCTCGTACTCACTGGACGCGGTCTCGACGAATCCGCAGTTTGGAGAGATCAAGTCGGCGCACAATCCGCGGTTGGTCCAATTGTCTGTCCGCATGAACTGGTAGTTGCGGCGGCCCCGCCGCGTGCGTAAAACCCAAGTTAGATTGATGACTTGATTGCCATGCTATTCGAAAAGCACCTGTTCATCAGCTACGCGCACCTCGACAATCAGCCCCTCACTGAACAGCAGCAGGGATGGGTAACGAAGCTGCATGCCTCACTTTCGGCCATGCTGAGCATGAGGCTGGGCCGCAAAGCTGAGATCTGGCGCGATGTGAAGCTGGCCGGCAATGACATCTTCGCCGACGAGATCGTTGACCAGTTTCCCAAGACTGCATTGCTGGTCTCCGTGGTAACGCCGCGCTATGTCGAGTCCGAATGGTGTACCCGCGAAGCCCGGGAATTTGCCAAGAAGGCCGAGGCCAACGGCGGGCTCCTGGTCGACAACAAGGCACGCATACTCAAAGTAATCAAGATGCCGGCGGACCGCGAAGATCCCTTGCCCGACGTGATGAGGATGTCGCTCGGCTATCCGTTCTACGTTCTCGATGAGCAGCAGACCCCGCTGGAACTGGACTCAGTCTATGGCCCGGAATACGCGGAGAAGTACAACCTGAAGGTCGCGAAGCTGGCGTTCGACATCGCGCAGCTGATCAAGCAAATAGAAAAGCAGCAGGTGACGGCGAATCCCGCAGACGTCACATGCCGCGCCTCGAAGCTGACGGTCTATCTGGCCGAGTGCAGCTACGACCGGCGGGAAGCGCGCGAAGCACTTCAGGCGGAATTGCAACTTCATGGCTACGGGGTGTTGCCGGAGACAAAACTGCCGATAGAAGAGGATGCCTATGTGTCCGAGGTGGGAAAGCTGCTGGAGCGCTGCCGGCTTTCGATTCACCTGGTGGGCGCGAAGTATGGAGTTGTGCCCGATGGCCCGAGCGACAAGTCGGTGGTTGTTTTGCAAAACGAATTAGCGATTGCACGTTGCCGGCAAGCTCCGCTGGCGCGCATCATCTGGCTGCCCGAAGGTACGACGTCACCCTTGCCGCAACAGCAGCAGTTCATTGATGGGCTTTCAAAAGATGCCGGCCAACAGCTTGGGGCCGACCTGATCACCGGCGACATTGAGAGCCTGAAGTCGGTGATGCATTCCGTGCTGAAGAAGATTGAAGCGGCAGCTGCGGCCGAACGGGCCCCCGCCGCGAAGGTCGCTGCTGCAGCAGCGAGCGCCGGTGGATCTGCTGCCGGGCAGCCGGCTGCCGAGGCAGGCAGGAGACTGGTCTACATCGTTTGCGATGAGCGCGACCGAAAAGCCACCATTCCTTTGCGCAAACTGCTTAAGCAGAGCGACATTGACTCGCAAATTCCTGTCTTCGAGGGGGACGCCGCCGGGGTTCGCCAGGCGCATCAGGAGATGCTGGGGCAGTGTGACGGCCTGATGGTTTTTTACGGGGCCGGCGATGATGGCTGGAAGCGTTCGATCGACAGCGACCTGCGCAAGTTGCCAGCCTATCGCGGCACGAAGCCCCTTCTGGCCAACTACACCTATCTTGCCGAGCCCACGACCGCCGACAAAACCGACCTGATCGAGTTGGAAGAGCCAAACCTGATCAATGGCTTGAGCGCCTTCTCCGACACGCTGCTTGACCCTTTTCTGAAGCAGCTCGCCGGAGGTGCTCCGTGAGCACCGAAGCCACTGTACAGGCAAAACTGGCAAACCCGTTTCCGGGACTGCGGCCGTTTCGGGAAGAGGAAGAACACCTCTTCTTCGGGCGCGAGAGCCAGGTCGATACCATGATCGACAAACTCGCCGTCAGCCGCTTCCTTGCAGTCGTGGGCACCTCGGGCAGCGGCAAGTCGTCCCTGGTGAACTGCGGCCTGAAGCCGGCGCTGCGGCGAGGCTTAATGACGCGCGCGGGCTCGCACTGGCGCATGGCGCAGTTTCGGCCGGGTGGCGAGCCGATTAAGGCCCTGGCTCACGCGCTGGCCCAGCCGGAGGTTCTTTTCGACGATCCCGATTTCGGGAACGGCAGTCTCGACGAAATGATTGAGGCGACACTGCTGATGAGCAAACTCGGGTTGGTCGACATGTATGAACAGCGGCAGGCCGAAGCCGGAACGAACCTGCTGCTGATCGTCGACCAGTTTGAAGAGCTGTTTCGCTTCAAGGCGTCGCAGACGTCTGTCCCAGCTTCCGGCAACAACGAGAAGGCAACTGCGCTGGTGAATCTTCTGCTGGAAGCCGCGCAATCACCGCACCCCGTCTACGTTGTGCTCACCATGCGCTCCGATTTTCTTGGAGACTGCGCGCAGTTCGAGGGCTTGCCGGAGGCGATCAATCGCGGAGAGTATCTCGTGCCCCGGATGACCCGTGAGGAGCGTAAGAACGCCATCCTCGGGCCGGTGCGTGTCGGCGGCGGCGAGATCGGCCCCGTGCTGCTCACCCGTCTGCTGAACGATGTCGGCGATAACCCCGACCAGCTTTCCATCATGCAACATGCGCTGAACCGGACATGGTCGCGCTGGCAGTACGAGGGCAATGGCGAAGGCTGCATGTCGCTGCATCACTACGAAGCCATCGGAACCATGACGCATGCGCTCGATCAACATGCCGAGAAGGCATTTTCCGAACTGCCCGACGAGCGCGCAGGAACAATTTGCAGGAAAGTGTTCCAGGCACTCACCGACAAAGGCACGGACGTGCGCGGCGTGCGACGGCCTACGCGGTTTTGGGAGTTATGCGCCATCGCCGAAGCCAGTCCCGATGAAGCCACCACGGTGATCGACGCCTTCCGCAAGCCGAGCCGCTCGTTTCTGATGCCGCCGGCGGGAGAAAAGCTTTCACCTGACACCGTAATCGACATTTCGCACGAAAGCCTGATGCGCGTGTGGACGCGCCTGCGCCAATGGGTGGGCGAAGAAGCTGAGTCGGCGGCGCAGTATATTCGCTTGGTCGAGAACTCCAACCTGCATGCCAAAGGGGCTTCGGGTCTGATGACCGAACCCGAGCTCTCTCTCATGCTCGACTGGCGGCAGCGCTGGAATCCGAACGCGGCCTGGGCAAAGCGCTACCACCCAGACTTTGAACATGCGATGGCGTTTCTGCAGGGTAGCCGCATCGCGCGCGACGCCATCATGCTCGCCGAGGAGGACGCGCACAAGCAGGAACTGAGGCGAACGCGGGCAGTCGCAGGCGTGTTCTTCGTTCTGTTTCTGCTTGCGGTGGGCGCCGCCATCTATGCGTTCAACCAGCACTCCTTCGCAAAGGCCCAAGAGGAGTTGAAACAAAAGGCGCAACAATTGGCCGACACGCAGACCGCGCTCAAGTCCCAGGGCGACAAGTTGAATGCGGAACTGAGCCAGATCAACGGGCAACTCAGCACTTCATTGCAGAACGAAAAAGAGGCCAGAAACGAGGCGGAACAAGCAAGAAAGCGGGCCGAGGAAGCCGATGCCCGCGCCGAACGCAACGCCAACCTCTTTATGAGCGCCATGCAGGCGCAAGCCGCAGTACAACGTGCGGCCGCGGTTGAACTGGAGAAAGCGGCCATCCTGCAGAGCGACACCGACGCGAAAAAAGACCCCGCCACCCTGCTGCAAGACAAACGCGCGCTGGAAGAGGCCAAGAAAAATTCGCAGCAGCTTGCCACCGCCGCGGCACAAGAAGCCGGCGAAGCCTTCGCCATCATGGGCGCGGTGAAGATCGTCGGCACCGACCAGATCAGCCGCTCGGATCTCTTCGATACAGGCTCCGGCGCGCAGGTCATTGCCAACAGCGGGGCGAAAAATCCGGGCGACATGTTCAACGGCGCTTCGGGATCGCCAGCCCGCGCCACCGTCTTTGCCGACGGCCAGCCGGTGGGATACCCCCACTGGATTGAGTGGCGCACGAAAGCAAGTACGACCATCAAGAGCGTAGGACTCTACGCCGCCCACGACCAGATTCGCTTCCGCCGCGCTTTCAGCAACTTCAAGCTGTTCGACAAGAGGCAAGGGAACTGGGTACAGATTGCGGAATACACTCCGGCCCTGCCTTATGGCGGCAGTTGCTCCAGAGAGCCCTGCCTGCCGCCCAACATCAACTACAAGGCGGGTACGGTGCTGTCGGTTTGCGTGAATGTGAGCACGCCGGTGGCAGCCGAGGAGTATCGAGCTGAATTCGCGCAGGCGGTCAGCGCTTTGGAAGGCTTTTCCGGGCCGCGCATTCTACAACTGGACGGCTACTCGAAGGCAAATTGTGCTAAGTGACAGCGCTCCGCCGTCCTCGATGCCAAGGTCGCGAAGACTGCTGATCGTTCTTCGGCCAGCTTGCCGCCGCCGCCGGCACATTCGATCCAATTTTTTTCTGACTTCGCGCAACTCGCCCCCCCGCAAAGGAACGGGGCAAGGTTCGAGCAGAAAAATAGAAAGAAGTAGCTTGCTTATCAGAGGTAAAGGAGAGCACAATGCCGAGCCTGAAGCAATTTACACATTTCAGCTAACAAGTTATCGGCTAATGGACACAATCAGCATGGAGAAGATAAAGTCTCGGTCAGGTTTATTTCGGATGTGGCCTTTAGCTGTGGCTATTCTCTGTGTGGCTTGTTCCACGCTCACTAATTTTGCGGTTCCGGCGGTTGCTGAGGCGAAGCAGGAAGCCCTGCCCTGTAGTTCTGAGACTACAACGGCAGGTATGCGGAACTGCGAGAACCTCCGCTTCCAGCGGGCAGAACAAGCTCTCGACTCGGTCTACGCCGAATTGATGAAGAAAGTCGACAAGACAGGCCAAGCGAAGCTGCGCGCTGCCCAATCAGCATGGTTGCAGTTCCGCCAGGCCGAGGCGGACTTTCAAGCTGACATGGTCCGGGGCGGAACTCTGGCTCCATTAATCAAGATCACGGTAATGGCGGATTTGACCGAGGGTAGAGTCGAACAACTGAGAAAAGAACTGCAGCCGTAGAACTTTGAAATTAGGAGAATAATCATGGCAAGCTTCGACCTGTTTCTTCCTCTTTTACTGCGTTTTGAAGGCGGATACGTAGATGATCCTACCGATCCAGGCGGCGAAACCAATAAGGGCGTCACTATGGCCGTGTTTCAGCACTGCTCGCATGAGTTGCTCGGTATCGATCCCACTTCCGCTAACCTGAAAGCGTTAACGGTCGCTCAAGCGGGGGTCATCTACAAAGCGCTCTACTGGAACAAGATCCAGGGGGATAACTACTCGTCACAAGACCTGTCTAACATCGTCTGCGATTTCTATGTCAATGCTGGTACGCACGCGACCACGTTACTGCAGCAGGTAATGAACGGCATGGGAGCGCAGCTTGTGGTGGACGGAGCTCTGGGGGCGTCATCCATGCAGGCGCTTGCCAAACTTGATCAGGTTGAAGTCTATCGCCGCTACAAAGCAGGACGGATTGCCTACTACCAGGAGTTGGGAAAGAGATTTCCGCAATTTGTGAAAGGGTGGTTGAACCGGGTCAATGCTTTTCCTGATCCCAGGCCGGCGGCTTAGGTGGAGCATAGGGCCGCTTTGGAACATTGTCTGACAATGAGGTTCCGCAACTTCAACTCTTGCTGAGAGACGGGGATTACCAAATGAGTGCAATTAGGAATTCGCTTCTTCTTGGGTGTTGCCTGATGTTGACGGCATCCGCGTTCGCTGATCCGTTGCCTTGTATCAATCCGGGCAAAGAACGGTGGCCGATAAAGATCACCTTGCCGGCAAACCCGACGCAAAAGACGATGAGCCTGACCCAGGCGCTGGCTATCCCCCGGCTCACGGATGTCAAGAAAGACGATCCACGTTACCCGACAGAGCGCATTACAGACCAACCGGTAAAAGAGGACGAGCTGGTAACAATTTCGGGATGGCTCTACCTGGTTGCCTTTGAGTCCGACGACTGCGACTTTCACATTCAAATCAGTTTGCAGCCGCGCACGACGACTAACAAGCCTACCCATGACGACGACTGCATTATCGTGGAAGTCCCTTCCGGGACATATGCCACCACATTAGACGGCAAAACAGAAGCTGTACGCGATTGGGTGATCGCCAAGCTGCTGAATAACAAGCCACCGACTATTGGCAGCGTTCACGTGATGGTTCATCCTGTTTATGTGACTGTCACGGGGGCGCTCTTTTACGACGATGCCCACGAGTATATGAAAGACGGTGGCACCGGACGCGGCAAGAAAGGGATGGAGTCGAAAACTCTGTGGGAACTGCATCCGGTGACCTCGATGGCTTTTGCCCCGCCGCCGAAGGGGACTTAGCGCCGTACGTACCTTTCAAACCGGAAAACCGAGCACGGTCTGTACAAGCATCGAAAGCCGGTCGGCCGGGACGGTAGCGAGCTGTTGGGGTGGCGGGCCATGGAGTAGAGCATGAAAGGCGAGACGGGAGTCCCCACTTTTTCGCGCTTAGAACGAAACTGCAGGTGGTAAATAACACTCGCGAGGGCGAATCCAGTGCAACCATCAGTGTCTTTCTGGTCCAGCACGGGGATGTCAACATCTGGCGCAACCACGTCCGAGGGCACTAGCGTGACGGACGGCGCGTAGAGCCGATCGCGGAGGTCGATGCTGTCGGGCACGACGTTTTTCTTGCGCACCGGCTTAGTTTTCGTGGTTGGATCGTGTATCTGCTTTTTAGCATTGCGAAGGGACGACGTCATAGGGAGCCTCGCAGCACTCGGATTCGACATCGTTCTACGATGAACATGATAGTTGAAGCAACCTAATCGGAACGCCATGAATGGTAGAGCCGAGCGGCGCTAAGCGCCACAAGTTTTTCTCGATATCTTATGGCGCTGGCAGGTTCTCGGCTGTAAGGTGCCATGGTTTGGTTACTTAGGCAGCGGCCGACCTCCTGGTGTCCTGTGGAAACGGTTTTCCGGCCCCTTAGCTTTCAGGCTGCAGCTTCGTAGCAGTGATGCAGTCTACGAGGATTTAATATAGGTCCGAATACAGGCCCGTCCGCCAAACAGTTGAAGGAGGCCCGCCGAACGGACCCTTTTGAAGAGGGAGAAGCAGGATGGCTAGCCCGGCCTGGCATGATGATTGGCATGGTAGCCAGTTCGGATGCTCACCACTGGGAAGGAGCCATCAGGTCCAATGGCGCTTTCTCCCGAAGGTCACAAGTATATGTACTCGGTCCCGCGATCCCGCAGCCGCTTTGGTCACTGCTGTGGGACATTTGTGGTGCGGTAGCATCCGTGTGAACTTTGTTGAAACTCGTTGCTTTAGAGCACCTGATTAAGAGCAGATGTGGCGTTTCTTGAATGCTGATATCAGGTGGTCGTTGCAGTTGCTTCCAACTGAATGGTTTGCCGTCACGTTTGCCGAGCAGCTACAACTTCGTCTACAGCTTGTCCGTGTAAACTCCTGCATTGAGACAGTTTTTCAGGTGCGTTTTCTGCGCGTACCCTTCAATTGAGACAGTCGGATCGTTGTGCAGGGTCTTACGCTCTCTTTTCCTTGGTTCTCCAGCGGGAATGGGTCTGGAAAGGGAAATGGAACCTAGAATCTATCCGTCATGCGGGTAGAGGAACACCCGCGCCTCTAAGGGCGAGCTTGGCGGTGCCGATGATCTTAGCGACTATGGCGTTCGTCGCTTTTTGATTATCTATGGCTGTCTGCACCTGCGCTACCAGACCCGGTAGTTGTGAAGTATCAGCAACTGTAATTGAATCGATATCCTTTAGAGGGTTGAACGCGGCGACTGCGAGCTCTTTCTGAAGCTGCAGTAACAGAATTTGGAGATCTATAGTGCTTGCGTCGGTGATATTCGCATCGTCCAGCTTCGCTTGAGTCGCGGTCAGCTTATCAACGATATCTTGGATGGTCACGTTAACCTCTCTTCTTTATGAGTTTTTACTTCTTGTTCAAATTCGTAACCTGGGTAATGATGTTGCTGATATCGCTGGCATTTTGGTCTAGTTTCTCTCTCGTAAGTCCCAGTACACCAGCTATCTCGTCCAGAATGGTGTCGTCGGTTTTTTTGAGCTGCACGTACTCATCGTGACCCAAAACCCGAAAACTAAGCCAGTTTGAAGTTGAGAGATCGTAGCCTGTCGTGGTTCTCTGGAACAAGGAGAGGAGAACCAGGAATGGCAAAGCGGGGACACACGGAAGAAGAGATTTTGCGGGTACTGCGGGAGGCGGAGTCGGGAACCACGGTGGTGGAGATCTGCCGTAAACATGGCATCAGCCAGCAGTCGTTCTATTTGTGGAAGAAGAAGTACGCCGGCCTGGGGCTGAGCGAGCTGCGCGAGTTACGGCAGCTGCGGGATGAGAATGGCAAGCTGAAACGGCTGGTGGCGGACCTTTCGCTCGATCGCCACATCCTGCAGGAGATCGTCGCAAAAAAGCTGTAAGGCCTCGGCAGCGGCGGGCACTGGCGAAGTGGGCGCAAGCAGTCCACGGGCTCAGTGAACGTCATGCGGCGAGGCTGATTGCGATGTCTCGGATGACGCTGCGTTACCAGCAGCACCGTGATCCGCAGGAGGGCCTGCGGGTGCGGCTGCGCGAGTTGGCCGGCCAGCCGGGTGCGCTACGGGTACCGACGCTTGACCGTGCTATTGAAGCGGGAGGGCTGGGCAGTGAATGCCAAACGCATCTACCGGCTCTACAGCGAAGAAGGACTGATCGTGCGCACCAGCAAGCGCAAACAAAGCGGGCACAGCGCCAGCGCGTGCCGCAGGGTGCAGCCGTGCGACGCCAATCAAAAGTGGTCGATGGATTTTGTTGCCCAGCGCCTGGCAGACGGCCGCTGGATTCGGGTGCTGACCGTAGTGGACCAGTTCACGCGAGAGTGCTTGGCATTGTTCGCAGATGTTTCCTTAAGCGGGGAGAAAGTTGCGGTGGTGTTGGACAAGATCGTTGCCGAGCGCGGTGCGCCGCAATCCATCACAGTCGATAACGGGACCGAGTTCGCCAGCAAGGCGGTGGATCTGTGGGCCTATCAGAACGCAGTGCACTTGGACTTCATTCGGCCAGGACGACCGGTCGAGAACGGTTACATCGAGAGCTTCAACGGCCGACTGCGCGACGAGTGCCTGAACAGCTTCTTTTGAGCCTCGAGCATCTGCTGGTACGCTTTCATCATTTCAGACTGCTTCGCTTCAACTTTATCAACAAGGGCGCGTATTTGAGCCTTCTTTGCGTCATCATCGGCATGACGCTTCGTGATAGTATCCGCAAAATTCGTGAGCGACTCATTCCGTTTCGTGGCATCCGCGTCAGCGGCGTTGATCACAAGCTTCGCCTTGCTTTGGTCAAGCCGGTCCTGTTGAGCAGTCAGCGCATCGATTTGCTCATTAGTGGCCGCAACCTGCTCTTCTGCGAAAGCGGTGATGACTGCAAAATACTGCTGCAGGGTTGTTTGATAGCTCGCCATTGTCGCGCTCTGCGCGGCCGATAACTTCTTAACCGCATTAGGAGTGCCGCAGCCTAGACACGGAATAAGGAAAGAGGCGGTGATCAGCGTTCGACGCATAGACATTTGGATACTCAATCGCTTGGCAAAGTCCGCTTGGATCTAGCGCAATCCATTCGGTCGTGGACGGGAAGCAACGACGGCAACACGAACTAGCCCAATGCACCCATGAATTGTCTGTATTCACTCGAGCTAGTTCACAAATGCGATGTCGCGTGAAGAGATCTGGGGATATCGAAGCTACTTCAGACTAATGTCAATAGCCTATTGGTGCCTTGGTATAGGACTCACTAGATAAATGTGTCGAGCGCGTCGCTCGAGTGATGGCGGATTGTCAGAGACCTAGAGGGCTGGACTCCTGCAGGCGCTTTGCTTGGTCTGGAGTCGCTAAACTTGCTTTTCAGCGGCCTGCGGCCGCTCCGAAAACTCGACGCGTCCTTTGCTGCTTTTGGGCGGCTTCGAGTAGCTGGGCAGCTTCCGCCACCTTGAAGTTGTTTATCCCGCATGCGGAATCTGTGGGGAGGTCACTACAGTGTCAGTATTCAGCCAGTGATAATGTCACATGCTTTTTCGGGAGGGGAGTAGGTGGCTTAGAGGAGTTCTGAATCGAAATTGAAGGAGTTGTGCCAGGACGGCAAGTGGAAGACAAGCGGCGAAGTTAAAATACAGTTCCCACTTGGGTGGAATTGCTACTAGACTTCCGTGCAAGTAGAGCGGTGTCCTATCGGCTGGCCGATCTTCAAAACCGGCGACTGACATCTTCGATGCCAATGGCGCGTTCGACTCGCACACGCTTCCGCCAGATTCCCGGTTGCCGAGCAACTAATCCGAATTCGAAGGGGGCTTTTGCTCCCTCGACTCGGCGGCCTCACCCGGGATTTCGCCTGCGGGCTCAGACGCCTGCATAACGGCTCAAGTTCGAATCCTGTAGCGCCCACCAACTCCACCAACAGCTGCGGCAAACAGATCCCTCTCGAAACTCGGGATTTCGCCTGCGGGCTCAGACGCCCGCATAACGGCTCAAGTTCACGCCACCAGGACTGACTCGTACTCCTCGTATGCGCCTTTAAAGTCGGTTACATGGTGATCGCCCTCGAAGTGCCAAATCCGCGTCGCCACTTCGTCGATGAGATCGTGATCATGCGTCACCAGCAACACTGTCCCAGGATATTTTTGCAGTGCGATATTCAGCGCATTGATCGATTCCAGGTCCAAGTGGTTGGTAGGCTCATCGAGCACCAGGACGTTCGGCTTTTGCAGCATGAGCTTGCAGAACAGCAGGCGCGCGGCTTCGCCACCGGAAAGCACATCGGTGCGCTTGTTGCCGTCGTCCCGTGCGAACAGCATCTGTCCCAGCAAGCCGCGAATCTCCTCGTTGGCAGCACCAGGATCCCAGCGATGCAGCCATTCAAAGGCAGTCATTCCTTTTTCGA
Organism: uncultured Acidobacteriaceae bacterium; assembly: GCA_963699875.1. Taxonomy (GTDB): domain Bacteria; phylum Acidobacteriota; class Terriglobia; order Terriglobales; family Acidobacteriaceae; genus CAVVDY01. Next base: position 503,315 of record CAVOVN010000005.1, on the reverse strand, counting down.
TTAGCGCCCTATGGTCTTGTGCGAAGTATCCGACCGATGCCTCGTGCCCCCAGATAACTTTTCCGTCATTCAGGAACGGGCCGTCATATCCGCTGGTCTGGCGCAGTTCAGCTTCCGGAACTGTCGGCGAGTTAGCCAGCAGTGCATTCAATAGCGTTGTCTTTCCCGCGCCGTTGCGTCCCATCAATGCGATCTTCTCGCCACGAGTGACGCTGGCGGTGAAGCCACGAATGACCTGGCTATCTCCGTACGATTTACGAATGCTTTCCAGCTCGAGAATGTGTTTGCCCGAGGGACGCTTCTGTTCGAACTTGAGATAGGGCCGCTGGATGTTCGACTTCGCAAGTTCGGTGAGTTGAAGGCGCTCCACTTCTTTGCGCCTCGACTGTACCTGGCTGGAGCGAGTGCCGGCTGAGAAGCGGGCGATAAAGTCGTTCAACTGAGCGATCTTCTTTTCCCGCTGCGCGTTCTGGCCTTCGATCTGCGAGCGCACCTGCGTCTTGGCCATCACCATCTCATCGTAGCCGCCGGTGTAGGTGATGATAGTTTCGTAATCGATATCGGCAATGTGGGTGCAAACGCTGTTCAGGAAATGGCGGTCGTGCGAGATGACGATCACAACTCCGTCATAGCTTCGCAGAAAACTTTGCAGCCAATGGATCGAATCCAGATCAAGATGGTTGGTCGGCTCATCCAGCAGCAACGCCTGCGGATGGCCAAAGAGCGCCTGCGCCAACAACACACGGACCTTCTGCCCGCCCTGCAGTTCGCTCATCGGGCGCTCATGCACTTCGTCGGCGATGTCGAGACCTTGCAGCAGTATCGCGGCGTCGGCCTCGGCCGAGTAGCCATCCTCCTCGCCGACTATGCCTTCCAGTTCGCCCAGTCGCATACCATCTTCGTTCGTGATCTCGTGTTTCTCGTAGATGCGATCCCGTTCTTCCAGCGCCTTCCAAAGCCGCTGGTTGCCCATGATGACGGTATCGAGCACGCGATAAGCGTCGAAAGCAAACTGGTCCTGGCGTAATACACCAAGCTTCCGCGGGCGCACGACGGTACCCTTCTGGGGGGCCAACTCACCGGACAGCAGGTTCATGAAAGTGGATTTGCCCGCACCATTCGGGCCGGTAAGCCCATAGCGCCTGCCCGGGGTAAACGCGGTGGACACTTCGTCGAACAGAACTTTAGCGCCATAGCGCATGGATACGTTGCTAACTGAGATCATGATTTATTTGTTCTGGAACTGCGGGAAAATTGCCTACAAGGAGGGTCGCAGCTGCATACATGAGAATATCACGAGGCCCCTGGGGAATTAGTCAAGCCCGGGCTAGGAGGACACTGTTCAGACGACAGGAATCACATCAGTTCTAGCTGGTCTTTGCGGTTTTGTTGCGGCGCGCGCGATACAGCGTCGTCGATGCATTGGGACTCACCATCAACGTAAAACTGTTGCGAAGGTGATTGGCATCTACCAGGACGGCGCGGTTCTGGCCGATGCAGCCACCCAGGATCCGTCCCAGGCTGAGCAGGGACCGGCTGCCACACACCTCGCAACTTTCGCCTCCGCTGTTGCTGATGATTTCGCAGTCGGCACATAGGACAGCTTCCAGGAGAGAGACCGAGGACAGAACCGGATCACGATGGGCAACCTTGCTCATGGATACTCTCCATAAAGCTATCCGTCTTCGGGCGCCGAGGGAAGTATCTGATTGTGCAGGAAACCGCAGAGTAAACCGGCACGGCAAGTGCCAGGAATTCGCGACTAGGGAAAACCGTTGGCAGTTGCAAGCTCAGCCGTGCCGCCAACGAGAGCAGATGCCTCGTCCGCCGAAAAACGGGACTCGTGATGACAAATCTAATAGATTGTGGGCAACGGCGAGGCTGAAGCCGCGTTCCTTCACAGGAAAGAGCGCGCTTGTAGCACCACTTGCAGTCCTACCCCGACGCCAATCTTCACACAACCCACTCGACTACCCGATCATTTTGCGTTGATCGCCGATGCGGCGCTCGCGTTCATTGGCGAAGCGCTCGACGCCGGCAAGAATCGTATCGGGATCGAGATGCGCTTCCGCGATCACTTCCAGTTCGAGGCCGCCGGTTCTCCAGGAGTTGTCGAAGTCGGAGGTGAGTGAATACTCATCCGTCAGCGGGCCGAGGTTGCGCAGCGGCCACATGCGTCGCGTGCCCGTGGATACCACCATCAAGTCGTAGCGAGCCTCGGGCGGCAGCACGGAGTCGCGATAAGCTTGTGGCTGGCGGTCGAACAATTCCTCGCTGATCGCCGCAATCACCTTCACGTTCACGCCGGCCGCTTCGAGTTTCGGCAGCACCTTGACCAGATTCACCGTGGAACTCGATCCTTGCGCAATCACGTAACCGTGGCGCGGCTTGCCGGGCGCGAAATCGCGGATGACGTATAGGCCTTTTGCCGCAGCACGCACGTCGGTGTCGGCGAAATGGCTGCGGTCGGCGACGGCGAAGTCGGGACGCGCCACCTCCAGGGTGATGATGCCCACGTGCGGATCGCGCGCCGCGATTTCCGCCGCCGCGAAATAGCCGGGCGCCACATCGTTGTAATCCCAGAAACTTAAGTTGATCACTTGACCGCGTGGGAACAGCTTCCACACTTGTGGCGCAAAGATGCCGAAGTGGGTGCGCGCGTCGGCCGCGGTTTCAGGACCGGAGTGCGCGGTGAGAATATGCAGCACGCCGACGCGGAAGACGCTGTCCTGATTTTGTTGACTCCACACGCGCGCCGGAGTGTACATCAGCGGCGTGAATGCTCCGTAGGTGCCGCTCAAAGCCCACACGCCGGCGAACTTCTTGGGATCGACGGAAGCGCTCTGGCTCACCAGTCCGATGGCGGTGGAAACATTGCCCGCTTCCTCGATGGGCGCTTTCAAGCGCGTGCCCAGCGGATTGTCGACCGGATTGTAGTGTCCCCACAAACTGCCGTGCTCCACGTTGATCGACTCCGAAAGGTCGGCGGCCACGGTGAAGAACCGTCCGTCGGTGACGTAGTTCATCCACTTGATGATTTCGGAAATCGCGCGCCGGGCTCCGGCTTTCTCGCCCGGCTTCTTAAACAGCTCGATGCTGACTTGCTTCTCGGCACCGGAAATCGCATTGCGAATCGAGAGCTTCTGCGGCCCTTCCGGTAGCTTCGCGGCGCGTAGGCGATCGTCGAGGAAGGGATCGCTGGTGGCTGAGATGCGCAGCTTCACGTCGTCGCGGACGGTGTCGCCAATTTCCACCAGGCGCTCGGCCAGACGATCGCCCAATCCGTCGCGGTCGAGCAACGACATCACCACGTCGATGTTGGTCTTGAATTGGATCAGCCGCTCACGATTGTCGCTGACCGGGCCCTTGCGAATGCCTTCGAACTCCACGCCGTATTGCTTCTCGAAGGTTTGCGCCAGCGCGACAAAATATTCCGAGTTCATCTTCAGCGCGTAGGGATGGCTAGGATAACTCACCAATTGATCGCCGTTGTAGCCGGGGATTTTTCCTTCGACAGCCGCGGGCCACCAACCCTTGATGGTTTTGCCAATCGCAACGACGGGACGGCGATCGTGCGGGTCCACTTCGTCCATGGCTTTCAGAGCCGCGGCCACTTCGCCGTAATCGTTACCGTTCGACAGCGTGAAGACATTCCATCCATACGACGTCCACTGACTCACGAGATCGTAGACATCGCAAAACTGCGACGCGATAACGCCGCCAATTTTGCCGCCAATCAGGCAATCGTCGATGCCGGCGTTGTTGTCGGAAATCATCACCCGCAAACGCTTTCCCACTTGCAGCGCGAGCGCTTGCGTCTTCAACTCCTGCGCGTGACCTTCGGTGAGCGCGAATTCGCCTTCCAGCGCGATTACTTTCGGCGACGCTGGCGCGCCCGCTATATCCCAGAACGCCGCTTTGCCCGCGGCTGTCGCGATACCGATGCCGGAGGGGCCGCCGTTCACGTCGTTGGTGACGTCGATGCTTTCGGCGTGTCCCGAGAGCGCACGAATGCCGCGGCCCTTCGCCTGCGCGAACAGCGGATTGTCTTCCAAACCAGTTTCGTGCAGCAGCGTCTTCAGCGCGCCCGCGCCGCGCCGGAATCCCAGCGCGTCGATGGGCAGCATGGCGACGTGCGGATCGACGTGATAACGCGGATCGCCGGTCTGCTGATACTTGCGATACAAGGCCTGGCCCATGATCATCCACAGCGCGTAGCACGTTGGAATCGAGTGCCCCGCCGCCAGCATGAACTTGTCGGAGTAAGGATGCTTGGGCCGACGGTAATCGTAACGGAGGCCGCCGTTTTCAGGACCGACTAAATGCGCCGCCACATTGTACGGTGTGTAGGCGAGCGGTCCGCCGAGATGCCCGGTCTGCGCGTAATTTCCGAGCAGCACCAGGGTCATGCAGGTCATGTATCCGATGTCGTCGAGCAACGGATCATAGGCCAACGGCTGTTGCTGAGACTGAGAAGGAACTGCGGTAGTAAGCGATGTCATAGATGTTCTCAAAAAGAGCTACATCATAATAACAATGACATCTGGGAAATCGGAGCCGGCGAGCGGGGCGATCGGACGGGCGCGGGTGTTCTTCCTCGAAACTGGGGGACTAGAGCGCCTGTCTGTTGCTCATGTCCGAAACATCAGTCGCAGTGAAAATAAAAGCGGTTTCCGTCGATATCTTCTACCGTGAACTGGCGTAAACCCCAGGGCTTGGTCTCGAGAGGCTCAACGATGCGTGCGCCTCGCGAGCGCAATTCCTCATAAGTCGCGTCCAGGTCGGCCGCAAACACCCAGTGGACAGCAGGTTCAAATGGACGGCCTCTTCGGCGAAAGAAAATCGCGAAGTTATCGCGCGAGACGGCGCCGATATCGCCTCCCGGATACAGCCAGCCAATCTCAAAACCGAGGGCATCGCGGTAATGCTCCTGGGCCCGCACCACATCTTCGACCGGGAGCTCCGGCGTGGGATGGCCTAGCTTCGTCGGCAGCTGATTCTGATTCACGACAGCCTTCTCTCGTGTTGCACCAGCGACGGCTCGTCGTTATTCAGGAAGTTCCTTCTGTTCACTGAAGCACAGAATGTAACCGTCGGGATCCTCGACATAAAAATCGAGGCAGGCCCACGGTCGTTCTTCCAGCGGCTTGAGGATGTGCGCTCCTCGGGTTTGCAATTCGGTGAATAAACCGCGGATTCCCGACACAGAAATGTATGCGTCCAGATGTTCGTTCTGTTTCCGATGTTGGCGATCTGCACTCGACTTCGGCGCACACTTCAGATGTATTGCAAACCCGTCACGCGTGACAGCCGCATAAAACGACTCGTACTGGAAATCGAGTACGAAGCCAAGCTGGTCACGATAGTAGGCAATCGCGCGATCAAGATCATCGACGAGAAATTGAGGGGCTACGCCAGTAACCCGTGTAACGCGAACTGCCATTGTGGACATCCTGCTCCTCCGAACAAATCCCCACCCGGGCAAACCCGGCCCGGATGGGGCACCCGTTTTCGCGAGCTTACTTCTGCGCGGGAATGAAGTCGTCGAGCACCGCCTTGCGCATCATGTCGGGCGGCAGCAGGCCCTGCGCCAGGATAAAGTCGTGAAACTTCTTCTGGTCGAACTTCACGTTCTTGGCCGCCAGCGCCTTCTCCGTCTCGTGACGCAACTGGAGCAGTCGGGTGTAGCCGTAGAAGTAGCTGGTCGCCTGCCCGGGAGAGCGATAGGTATAGCGCTCAACCTCCTGCTCGGCCATGGCGTGCGACAACACAACCTCATCTTCCAACACGTGAAACGCGTCTTTCGGCGTGAGCTTTCCCGATTGCAACTCGGGATCGACAAACGCGCGCGCCGCGCGCTGCAAGCGCATTTGCAGTGAGATCAGCTGGCCTTCAAGCGGCATGTAGGGAAAGATCAGCCATTCCGAATACAGGCCCCAGCCTTCGGCGTTGGTGCTGTTGAAGGCGTAGCGGATGCGAGCCAGCGAAACTCCGTGCTCCAGCATGGAGTCGAATTGCAACTCATGGCCGGGGCGCGCTTCGTGCGCAGTCAGGGTCCAAGCGGCAGCGTCGAAGGTGAAGTCGTCGTAATGCAACGATGGCGCCTGCCCCGGAGCGGCGGGAATGTTCAGCGGCAACACGAATTCGCCACGCTGTCCGGTGTTGTGCAGGAACGGCGGAGGCACCATGTGCGGCGCTGGCTGCTGCGCTGTCTCAGCCGCGCTGGCAATGCGAATCTTCGCCGGGCGGTCGGGCAGCGTAACGAGCTGGTGCTCGTTGATGATGACCTCGATCTGCTTCAGCCGGTTCTCATAGAAGGGAAGGATGGCGTCGCCGATGAGCTGCTGCTTCTTCAGCTCGCGGATAACGTCGCGATAATCGCTCGAGGGCAACTTGCGCTCTTTCGCAATCTGCGCCGCGATGGGCTTCATCTGCGCCTGAATTTCGTCGAACGACTTGTGCGCCATGGCAGCCAGCTGGTCAGGCGGAATGTCGATGCCGAAGTCCTCCATGTTGAGCGCATAACGCTCGGGCGGCAGGCGGAAATCGCTGCGCGCCTTGGGCAGCACGGTGGTGCGCACCCAGGCGTCGTAGTCGGCCAGTTGCTGCTTGAGCTTGGCCAGCGGCTCCTGCCAGTCCGAGAGGTTGTGTTTCTGCATGAGCGCGGCAATGCCGTCCATGTAGTTCGAGTTGCGCGCCATCTCGGTCTCGATCTCAGTGCGCGCGGGGTATATGACGCCCGGCTTGGCCATCTGCTCCATCGTCCGCTGCTTCAGGATCTCGGTGATGGCGGCGTATCCGGGCTCCATGCCGGCATAGTCGCGCATGCGCGTGACGGCAGAAGGCCAGCGATCCTTGGGAGTCTGGTCGTCGAGCAGAATCCGCAAGCCGCCAAAAACCAGCTGGCTGGCGTTGATGAACGGCACCTCGTGTGCGCGCTCGTAATCCTCCTGGCGGAAGTTGAGGTCCATCTTGCGCAGAATGATGGTCAAGTCTTCCGAGACCTCGGGCAGCTGCTTCTCGGCCGACGCGGCCTTCAGCTTGGCGACCAGGGCTTCGTTCTCTTTGCGCTCGGCGTCTTCGTTGGCGAGCGTGGGCTGCGAGGCTTTGGTATCGAATTGCGCCAGCCCTTGCTGCGAGCCGAACTCGGGGTGGTACTTGAACGAGACATCGAGCAGCATCTTGGTGTAGCCGTTGCTGATCGCGACCCAGTCAGGCTGCGCCGAAGATCCGGCCTGCGGAGTTGAGGTGTGTTTCGCGGATTGGTTTTGTGCAGACATAGTGAATGCAAATAACACAACAAGGGCGAAGCAAAGCGATGTGCGAAGCGTTCTGCGAGACGTTGTAGAGAACAAGGACGGCTCCTGAGCGGAAATGCTGTTCTGGATATCTTACAAAAGGACGGCTCGGGTGGCGCGGACGGGACGATGCCCAACCGCGGATTTACACGGATGAATGCGGATTCGGACGAAGAGTTATCTGTGCTGCGTTGGTAGTCCAAAAGCGAAAAGCCATGAGCGAAGAGCGAACAGCGAACAGCGTCTCTCTCCTACTTCGTCCCGTTAGGATACATCAGAATTTTGCTGGCTTCGCCGGTCTTCAGCCGCTCCATGCCGCTGGCGAAGTCTTTCATCGCGATGCGGTCGGTGATGACCGGATGCAGGTCGAGCATGTTGGCCTTGAGCAGCGCGGTCATCTGATACCACGTTTGGTACATGCGGCGTCCGTTGATGCCCTGCACGGTTGCGCCCTTGAAGATGACCTCTTCCGCCAGGTTCAGTTCGACCGGTTTGGAGGGAATGCCCAGCAGCGACATGCGACCGCCGAGGCGAAGGATCTTGAAGCCGCTGCGGATGGCATCGCTGCGGCCCGCCATCTCCAGCACAACATCGACGCCGGTGCCACCGGTGTTCTGCATGACGACGTCATAGACATCATCTTTCGTGGGGTCGAGCGCGAAGTCGGGCTTCATTTGTTGCGCGATCTTGCGGCGATGTTCGTTAGGTTCGATGGCGAAGATCTGTGTCGCTCCGCAGGCGCGCGCAACGGCAATGCAGAACAGGCCGATGGGGCCGCATCCGGTAATGGCCACGCTCTTGGCCGCGATGTCGCCGGCCAGCACGGTGTGTACGGCGTTGCCCAGCGGATCGAGAATCGACGCGTACTCGCGCGGGATCGATGGGTCGAGCTTCCAGATATTGCTCTCGGGAATGACGACGTATTCGGCGAACGCGCCGTTGGCGTCGACGCCGATAATCTTCACGTGCTGGCAGATGTGCGACTCGCCGATGCGGCACTGCAGGCACTTGCCGCAGGCGACGTGCATCTCGGCGGAGACGAAGTCGCCTTCTTTCACGGCGGTGACGTCTTTGCCCACGGCCTCGACGGTGCCGCAGAACTCGTGGCCGGGAATGAGTGGCGGATGAATGCGGCGCTGCGCCCACTGGTCCCACTGATAGATGTGCAGGTCGGTGCCGCAAATGGAGGCGACTTCGACTTTCACCAGCACTTCGTTGGGACCAAATGTGGGAACGGGAACTTCGCGGATCTCGGTGCCGGGAGCGGCCTCCGGCTTTACGACAGCAAGCATGGTATTTGACATGAATATGACTCGCAGGCCGCTAAGAAGCGCGGCATAGGATGAATAGCCCGGAATGGAATAAATGTGTCGGGCAAACAGGCGATTCTAGCATGGGGGGAGGGCGCTATCGTTTCTTCCTCTCCGCCATCTTCGCGGTGAATTGCTCGCTCTGGCCCTTGGGAACGCTGAGCGTTTGCCAGTCGGCGCCCTTCCAGTGTTTGGCGAGGAAGACGATTTGTCCGACATGTTGCGCGGTGTGCCCGATTTGCCGGTTGATGGCCTGTAGACACGGAATGCGGCTCGCCGCGAATGGTCACGGTGCGGGTAAGGTCGTCGGGGCTGAGCGAATTCAGGGTATCGAGCACGAGCTGCCAGCCGTCTTCCCACGAGCGCTTGAGATCAGACCTTGTGTCCTGCACGAGGAACTCGGGATCGCGCTGGCGGTCGGGCTTTTCGCCATCGGTGGTGAGGAAGTCGGTGAAGCGCGAGCGCATGTTGCCCGCCATGTGCTTCACGATGATGGCGACGCTGTTCGACTCTTCGCTGGGCATGGCGAAGAACTGCTCATCGCTGAGTTGCGCCATGGCTCCGTCGGCCAGCCGCTTATGTCCGCGCAGGGAACGAAAAGCTTCGTCCAGGTAAAGCGCGCCGATATCAGTCACCCCAGTGTCACTCATCTCAATTTGCCTCCTGCTGGCACCAGAGGGTTTGCCGAAAGGCAGGAGCGCCGAGCATACTGTTTGTTTCGTTTATTCGAAAGCGAGCCATCCATGCAAAAGACCTTACTCCTCTTCTGCGCACTCTCGCTAGCAGCTTCCACTTGTTGCACAAACCCGCGGCATCGAAGTCAGCGATCTTGATCGCAAGGCTGATCCCTGCAACGATTTCTACGACTATGCCAACGGCACGTGGCGGGCGCAGAATCCGATTCCCGCGTCCATGGATCGTTGGAGCCGTCGCTGGGCCGCGGGCGAAGCCAACAAAGAACAGCTCAAGACGATTCTGGAGCAAGCATCGGCGGAGCACAACCAGCCCAAGGGCTCGTCGACGCAGTTGACTGGCGACTTCTATGCCGCTTGCACTGACATGTCGGCGATCAACCCGGCCGGCATCACTCCGCTGAAGCCGTACCTGAGCCAGATCGACGCCATCAAAGACGGCGCGGGCGTGCAGAAGATGATCGTCGCGCTGCAGGGGATGTCGCTCAACGTTCCTTTTGGGCTTCAGGTCGATCCCCGATCTGCATAATCCGAAGATGATGATCGCCGATATTGGCGCCGCCGGACTTGGCATGCCCGACCGCGACTATTACCTGAAGCCGGAGCAGCGCTTCAAAGACGCGCGCGAGAAATACGTCGTGCATGTGGCCAACATCTTCAAGCTCGCGGGTTACAACCAGGCGGACGCGACCAAAGCTGCCAACACCGTGATGCAGTTCGAGACGGCGCTGGCCAAGGCTTCGCTCGACAACGTGGCCAAGCGCGATCCGCAGCAGCTCGATCACATGATGAGCTTCGACGCGATGACGAAGCTGGCTCCGCATTTCGACTGGGCGGCCTACTTCGAGTCGGCGAAGATTCCGCGCGAGTCGCTCAACGTGGAAGAGCCGCAGTTCCTGCAGGAGTTCGATACGCAACTCACCGGCGCGTCCATTGCCGACTGGAAAACCTATCTCGCATGGCACCTGCTGCACGAAGCGGCGCCCTATCTTTCGGAGCCGTTTGTGGACGAGAACTTCGCGTTCTACCAGAAGGAACTCGAGGGGCGTTCCGAGCTGAAGCCGCGCTGGAAGCAGTGTTCGGAAGCCGCCGACAACCTGCTCGGCGATCCGCTGGGCAAGGAATATGTGACGCGCTACTTCCCGCCTGAGGCCAAGGCCCGCGCCAAGGAGATGGTGAAGAACATCCTTGCGGCCATGACCGACACGGTGCAGAGCCTCGACTGGATGACGCCGGAAACGAAGAAGCGCGCGCTGGACAAGCTTTCGACCTTCGATGTGAGGGTGGGCTATCCCGACAAGTGGAGAGACTTCAGCACGCGTCGATATCACGCGCGAATCGTACTTTACCGACGTGATGAACGCCGCGAAATTCCACGTGGCCGACAACCACGCGCTGATCGGCAAGCCCACCGATCGCACTCGGTGGGAGCTGACGCCGCCAACGTCAGATGCCGACTACAATCCGCTGTTGAACACGATCTCGTTTCCGGCCGGCATCTTGCAGCCGCCCGCGTTCAGCATGAACTATGTTGACGCGGTGAATTACGGCGCGATTGGCGTGGTCATGGGCCACGAGATCAGTCACGGCTTCGACGATGAAGGTTCACAGTTTGACGCGCAGGGCCGTCTGAACAACTGGTGGACGCCGGAAGACCGCAAGCGTTTCGACGCCAAGACGCAATGCGTGGTCGATCAGTTCAACAGTTACTATATTGAGCCTGGCATCCATCACAACGGCAAGCTGGTGCTGGGTGAGTCGATCGGCGATTTGGGCGGCGTGAAGATCGCCTATCTCGCGTTCCAGAAAGACCAGAAGACGAAGCCGCAACCGACCATCGACGGGTTCACTCCCGATCAGCAGTTCTTCATCGCCTGGGGACAGTTCCGCGGAGACGAGATGCGTCCCGAGGCGCAGCGCAAGATGATCCAGGGCGATCCGCATCCGATGGCGAAATTCCGCGTGATCGGGCCGCTGTCGAACTTCCCGCCATTCGCGCAGGCATTCTCATGCAAGGTGGGATCGGCAATGGTGCGCCCGCCGGACAAGCAGTGCGTGGTTTGGTAGGAAAGAACAAATAGGTCAAGGCAGACTTGTATCACGGATTGACTTCAGTCAGGCCGAAACGCATCGAAAGAAATGGGCTTCAGCCTCTGCGAAGGAATCGCTAGACAGGAGCTGAAGTCTAACTGTCGCTGCGGCCCTGAGCAGATCTCTCCTCTAAAGGGTTCGAGGCAACACGGGACTTTTCTGGCGCAGCAAGCTCGCCCCTTCAAAACGGCGATCGGCAGAGTTTCTCCGCAGCCTGTGAAGCCGTGCCCTGATACAAAGCTGCATGATCTTTCTGCATGCGCGAAGTTGGGGCTCTACCCAAGTTCGGCGACTGAACCGAACTTTAATCTAGAACAGCTTGCGTCGCAGAACGCCCACCAGCCCCAGAACGCCCGACCCCATCAGCACCAGCGAACCCGGCTCGGGAACAGGGCCTTCCACATCGATGCCGCCCAACAACTGAATTGGTGATGTGTAATCGATCCCATTGCTGCATTGTTAAGCACATCGATCTCGAGGGTGTGCTGGCCGGCTGTGAGGTTGGCATTAGCCGCGAGCGTCCCCACTGCAAGACTGCCACGGATTTAACTCGCCCGTGTCGTACTGTGCCACGATTTTTCCGTTCAGGAAGAGGACGGAAGTCACCGCCCTCGGCACCCTTGAAGAGCATTTGAACCTCATAAAAATCATGCTAAGAGTGGCAGGTCCGGCACCGGAGGTGAAGGTTTGTGACATGGGTTGCGCCTTCGTACTGGCCGTTGTAGACGACTGATCCGACCCCGTCCATACCCAACACAGTTGGCCCATGTGCGCCTCACAACCTTCGACGTAGGGCAACGCCTGGTCCCGCAGTACCGTCTGCGGTGAGGCCCAAAGTCCAGATCCGTGAAGTCTCCGGTGTGAATATCCCCGTTTTGGATGAGGTTGGTCGCGCCAGCCTGCGCCGCAAACACAGCTAGCAGCGGAAGCAAGATGAAAGCCGCACAGCGCTTCATGCTCTTCTCCTGGGTTTCAGTTCGAGGTGAATTTGCTGGTCAACTAGCGGGGCCCCACCAGGCCCGAAATGTTACCCCCGAATCTCGCATGGAGCAAGTTAATTTATTCTTGATGGCGCTACAAACGCTAGAACACTTATGATTGCCTTAAATACACTCACTTTCGAACTTACGCGAAATGCTCGACGCGTGTGCGTCACACTTCATCCGCGCGCGGCATCGCGCCCGCGAGCAGAAGAACCGCGCCGCAGAACATCAGGGTATCGCCCATGTAGTTGAGTCCTTTGTCGAGGCTGGCACGTTCCACAATTGCGATCGGAACGTAAACCGCCAACTCGATGAAGAGAACGGTCAGGCCCAGCCACGTCGCGGCTGCGCGTGTCTTCTTTCCAATCACCAACAGGATGCCGGCGACCGCATAAACAGTGGCTGCAAGATAGGTCCAGATGGCGTGGCCGATGACGTATGTAGGTGTCAGTGGCTCCAGCGGAACGCCCGGAACGTGATCGCCGTGCCGGAATTGCTGGTAGCTGAAGAACAGCACAGCAATGGCGACGAAGTATCGCGCAATCGTCGCCATGATATGCGCGGCGCGATTTCGCCAGGGGTCGCTGAGGTAGGCGGCGAATGCCAGCGCACCGCCGCTGAATGACGTTTCTCGTAACGCGATGGTCAGAAAAATTCGATTGTCCGGATGACGTAACGTAGCCGGGATGTACATCATCGCCACGAACAGAAACATCGTCAGGGCGACCAAACTTGCGGCAAGGCGTGCCTGAATTCCCGTGACCAGACTGAATGCGGCGGCAATAAAGCAAGCGCCGACCAGGTACGCCCAGAAGTAATGCCAGGGAATCCACCTCGGGATGATCGACGCAATGATCTTCGTCAGCGTGAAATGTTCGGTGCCGAAGGCTGCGAGTGGGGCCGCGTAGAAGATCGGCCCGAACAGAATCAGCTTGTCGAATCCTCGCGCTCGTTGCCAATCTCGGCGAACGAAAATCGCTACCAGGCCAACGCTAAAGACCAGGGTAAAGGCGAGATACGACCAAATCACCTCGCTAGGAATCGCAACGAGAATCAGGGCAGGCGAAGAATTCACTAAGCAGGGTCCCCCCTTCACTTCCAGGAGCACTTGCTCAGCCAAATCCGCTACCAGGACTAAGTTCAAAAAATGTTAGGTAACCGAGGAAGGACCTAACCGGGCATTATGCAATTCGGGATATCTGGCAACAGCAGCATTCGTTTTTTGGGAGATAACTCGCGAAGTATGTTCGAAACGGCGCAACTAATCCCCCCTTATTCGGCGCCGGCAACGGTAAGAAGTGTAGTCAAGAATTAGGCACAGATCGTGCAGGCCAGAGATGACGAAATCCGTGCCAAACCCGTGGCTGCTTGGGGATGGGTAGTCTAATGGGCCGGCTATGAAAATCGATCTGGATATCGCGCAGGCTTAAGCGTAGGTTTCGCCGACAGAGATGATTGCTCGAAGGAGAGTTTCATGCACCATAAGACCATCAAGCTAGTCGCCATGGCATTCCTTGCACAGGTTGTCTCACTCGGCGGAATCTGCCAGGCGCAGGCCGACAACCCTGCCTATCCCGCCATGGCTGCGCTCGACCAGTATTTAATGCCCGACGAGAATTCGGAAATCGCGCTGGCTCGCAGTGCTGCCCCAAGGTCCATCTCGGACGGGGCCGAAGTAATGGTGCTCGGCCCGAAGGGCTACACGACCGCGGTGCAGGGCACGAATGGCTTTCTGTGCATCGTGGAACGTTCGTGGGGCGCTACCACCGATGATTCGGGATTCTGGAATCCCAAAGTGCGCGGCCCTATCTGCTTTAACCCGGCAGCCGCAAGCACCTTCCTGCCCGTTTACCTGATGAAAACCAAACTGGTGCTGGCAGGAAAATCGAAGGCAGAGATCGTAGACGCCGTTTCATCGGCGCTGGATAAGAAGGAACTGCCCGCGCTGGAGCCGGGAGCCATGTGCTACATGCTTTCGAAACAGCAATACTTGGGCGATCAGGGCAAAGCCTGGCATCCGCACCTGATGTTTTTTGTTTCAGGCAATGCAGCGAAAAGCTGGGGAGCCGATCTGCCGGGCTCTCCCATTATTTCGGCGAACGACCCTGAAGAACGGGCGACTATTTTCATGGTCTGGGTTGCCAAATGGTCGGATGGGTCGCCGGCCCCGGCGGTGCACTGATTCGCGAGTGGAAGGTTGCGAATTAAGAGATGCAGGAAAAAGCACCCGCGGATTCGCGCGGATGACACGGATCAGAACAAGCAAGTCCTTAAACTAACTGGATCTGTAAAATCCGTGCCGATCCGTGGCCGGCTTTTCTTAGCCCTTCACTGGTTGGTCTTCGTCCAGCGATCGACCCAGTCAGTCACGGTTCGCCACCAGAGCTGCGAGTTTTGTGGCTTCAATACCCAGTGGCCTTCGTCGGGGAAGTAGAGCATCTCCGACGGCACGCCCAGCCGCTGCAACGTGGTGAAGAGTTGGAAGCCTTCCGACACGTCGAGCCGGTAATCGAGCTGCCCGTGAACCACCAGCATCGGCGTCTTGAAGTTCTTGGCGAACAGGTGTGGCGACCATTTGCGATACATCTCGCGGTTGGTCCACGGAGTGCCTTTGAACTCCCACTCGTTGAACCACAGCTCTTCGGTGGTGCCGTAGGCCGACTCGGTGTTGAACATGCCATCGTGCGAGACCAGGCACGTGAAGCGGTCGGTGTGGCCCTCAATCCAGTTGATGGCGTATCCGCCGTAGCTTGCACCCAGCGCGCATTCGCGGCTCTTGTCGATGAACGGGTAGTTCTTCTCGGCGTAGTCGAGACCCATCATCAGGTCGTCGAAGGGCGCGCCGCCCCAGTTGCCGTTGATGGCGTCGATGAAGGCCTGTCCGTATCCGGTCGAGCCGTGGAAGTTGACCATCACCACGACGTAGCCATTGGCCGCGAATAGCTCGGGATTCCAACGATACGACCAGTCATCGCCCCACGCGCCTTCAGGTCCGCCATGGATGACATACTTCAGCGGATAGGTCTTCTTCGCGTCGAAGCCCGGAGGCCGAAGGATGAAGCCCTGCACCTTTTCTTTGTTGGCGCCGTTGAACCAGAACGACTCCATCGGCTGCATGGCAATCTGCGACAGGACGGGATCGTTCAGCATGGTGAGCGGCTTCGCCTTTGAGAGCATGCAATCGGGAACGCTATACGAGTTCGGCGGAACCGCGATGCGGCACGTCGGGAAGTTCAGCGGCGCAGTAAAGATCTCGTTGGGCGCGGCAATCGACATCTGATCGAAGACGAGTGTCTTGCCATCCGGAGTCGGCGTGGGGCTGTCGTTGTACCCATCGACTAACTCCTGCGGCCACGGATTCGCCTGCCCAATGTTGAGCACGTAAATCGGATTCTCGCCTTGATTGCCGGCGGTGAAGTAGATCGACTTCGAATCCGGCGACCATGCGACAGAATCGACCCAGCGATCGAAGTTGGGCGTCATGTCGGTGATCTTGCCGGTCGCGCGCTCGTAGAGCATCAGGCGGAAGCGGTCGCTCTCATAGCCGCCGCGCAACTGTGAGCGGTACGCGATGTACTTGCCGTCGGGCGAATACATGGGCGTGTCATCGCTACCGGGATTGGTCGTAATCTTCTTTGGCGTGCCGCCCGTCACCGGAACGGTGAAAACATCCTTGTTGGTGCTGGTGGCTTCCACCTTGTCGAGATTGCTGGAGTAGGCGACCTCTTTACCGTCGGGCGAGAAGTCGTACTGGTCCTGTCCTCCGAGCGAGAACGGAGGCACATCGTGATCGCCGGGCGTGAGGTCGAGAGGCGTACCGCCTTCGACTGCCTGAATGAAGAGATGGCTGCGCTTGCCGTTGGAGTAGTGCGTCCAGTGACGATAGAGGAGCGAGGTGAAGAGCTGCGCCTTCACCTTGGACTTGGCCTTTTCCTCGTCACGCTGCTTGTTGCAGGCATCGTCTTTGCATTCGGGATACACGTCGGAGACAAACAGAATGCTCTTGCCATCAGGCGACCACGTCGCGCCTGAGGCTTCGGTCGAGATGCTGGTGATGTTGCGGGCGTCGCCGGTGAGTGCTCCGCTGGAAGTGTCGAAACTCTGCAACCAAATCTGCGAGCTGCCGTCTCTCGACGACTCAAAGATGAGGCTCTTGCCATCGGGCGAGAAGCGCGGACGATCTTCGCCGGGGCCGGTTGCCGGAGTGAGCCGCCGCGCCTCGCCTCCGGCTACGGGCACGATCCACAGATGTGGCGTACGCGTGTTGGCGTCGAGGCTTACATCGACCGCGCTGAACGCGGCCCATTTGCTATCGGGAGAGACAGCGGGCTCGCCGATGCGCTTGAGCTGCATCATGGCTTCGAAGGTGAAGGGCTGCTTGGTCTGGCCGAAAGCTGCGATGGAGAGAGAGAGCAGGACGAGAGCTACAAAGATGCGACGAAGCATAAGCCTCCGCGAGCTGCTGCAGGGTGCCGGGCAGACTCGCAATACTGCAAACCGGATAGTTTAAATGAGAGGTGATGTCGGGAGCTTGAGGTAAAATCTTTGTATGCTTAGCCAAGAAGATAAGCAGTGGATTGCAGACCTGATTTCCTCCCAGATTGTCGGAAGCGAACACCGTCTCATTACGCGCATCGAAAAGAGTGAGACGGCGTTACTGGAGTACATCGAGACCCGCATCGAAAGGACGGAGACAGCCTTGCTCACGGAGTTCCACAAATGGGCGTCTCCCGTCGAAATGCGTCAGCGGACCCATGCCGCCGCCCTTCGCGCGATCGATACAGAGATGGAAGCGCTGAACGATCGGGTGAAAAAGCTGGAAGCCAGCTAATCTATCAGCTCAACCCATCTATGCAGGGTTTCACTCGCAACTCTGCTTTCTCAATAGCGTTCTTACCTTTGGCCCCTTCGCATCGTCTAACCAGGAGTGTGGCTTTCGGCTAGAATCCCTACAGGACGCCTGATGTATTCCAATTGCTTCGCCCAACGCCGCTTCGCTCAGATTGCACTCATAACGCTCCTATTGGCTACTCCGCTGTTCGCGGCTTCCGAGCGCGGAGAGGGCCCGCTGGATTCGTCGCAGCCCACTGGCATCACGACAGACGAGATCATCCAACGCTTCGCCGCCAAGGAGAAGCAGTTCAAGATTGCGCGCGACCAATACACCTATCGGCAGGACGTTACGGTGCAGACCCTCGATGGCGATACGGTAAATGGCGAGTTCCGCGAAGTGGAAGACGTGCTCTTCGACAATAACGGTAGTCGTATCGAGCACGTTGTGTTTGCCCCGGAGTCAACGCTGGTCGGAATCCTGATGACGAAGGAAGACTTCGACGATATCCGCCGCCGCATGCCCTTCGTGCTGACGAGCGACGAGATTCCTGAGTACAACATACTTTATGTTGGCAAGCAGAGAGAAGACGAGCTCGGAACCTACGTCTTCGACGTGGCGCCCAAGCAGATCCAGAAGAACCGGCGCTATTTCCAGGGCCGGATCTGGGTTGACGATCACGATTTTCAGATTGTGAAGACCTTTGGCAAGAACGTTCCCGACCTGGGAACGAAAAAACGGGGCGACCAGGAGAATCTTTTCCCCAGCTTCACCACCTGGCGCCAGCAGGTCGACGACAAGTACTGGTTCCCGGTTTACACCAAGGTCGACGATACCCTGCATTTCACAAGCGGAGACATTCACGTCCGCCAGATCGTGAAGTATACCGACTACAAGCGATTCGGCTCGAACGTGAAGATCACCTACGAAGGCCAGGAGATCAACAAGGGCCAGCAGCCGAACGGCACTCAGCCTCAAACACCTCAGGCGCCGCCCCCCAAGCAGTAGGCGTTCGATCGCAGAGAGCAGATCCCTCGGTCGCCCAGGGGACATGGTGACGACAAAGTGAGGATAGTATTTCCGTCACGACCAAGGTCGTGCGCTGACTCGGATCTCTGCCAAGCCAGAAAGACTGCCCCGCCTTACGCCGCCGGGGTGTGGATCTTCGGTCCTGCATCCTTGACCCCGTTCTCGATCGCCGTTATCTCCGCCCGCTCCTTCTTCACTCCGAGCTTCACCTTTCCAAACGCGCCGATATAAAAGTTCGCCACGAACACCAGCGAGAACAGCGACACGAGATAGCCGCGCCAATCGCCGTAGAGAAGCTTGTAGCGCGTGATCAACAGAAAGCAGATGGTCACGTAGTGACTGAAACAGTACTCGCAGGTGAACAGGTAATAAAACTTGCGGCAGAGAACGCTGGGGTGGCCCTCGCTCTTGCGGACGCAGTATTCTCGGGGCTCGCGAAAGACCTCTTCGTGAGTCACCGTCCAGGAAATGCAGGCGATAGGGATGGCCAGCAGAAACAGCCAGACCACCTGATGGGTTAGCGACACAATGGTTAGAAGCTGCCAAGCTGCCGGATGGCTGCTTGGAGCAGTCCCGCCGGAGAATGAAGCGACCAGCTACTAGCGCGGTCGTCTGTTGCGGACTTCTTAAACCCCCACTTTGGTTGACTCGCACGTTTTGTAATACCGTCGTAAACTGTTGCTCAGATGCCAATGGGTCTCGAGGTCGCCGGACGCAGCGACGTAGGAAGAGTGCGCTCGTCTAACGAGGACAGCTTCGGCTACGATCAGCGGCTGGGCGTGTACGTCGTCTGCGACGGGATGGGTGGCCATGCCGCAGGGGAAGTCGCCAGCAAAATCGCGGTCGATAGCGTGCTCGCTTATTTCCGCGACAAAGAACCCATGGCCGCCGACGCCACCCTCATTGATGCTCCTATCGGCGCCCGCCTTTTGGCCGACGCGGTCAATAAGGCTAACGAATCGATTCTCCTGTACGCCGACCAACACGAGGCGACCGCGGGTATGGGGACGACGCTGGTGGCGGCGCGGTTCTGCGATGGCAAGTTCACCATCGCCCACGTCGGCGACAGCCGCATTTACCTGCTACGCGATGGCGAACTGGTCCAGCTTACCGAGGACCACTCGTTTGTCATGGAACAGGTGAGACGCGGCGTGCTCACCGTCGAAGAAGCGAAACAGTCTTCCGCCCAGCACATCATCACCCGCGCCTTGGGAACCGGCGACGATAGTCCTCCTGACTTGGCCGAGTTTCCTGCGCAGGAAGGCGATTTGCTGCTGCTGACTACCGACGGCATTTTGCGGCACGTTGAGGACAGCGAGATCAAGACTATCCTGTCGCAGATCCCGTCGCTCCAGGGGGCGTGCGACACGCTGGTCGATGCTGCCATCGAAGGCGGCGGCGAGGACAACGCAACCTGCCTGCTGCTCAGGGTGAAACTTCAACGGAACCGGTCCGCAGAAGTAGCTTGTTGCAGTGAATCGGCCCATCAGCGCCAGCTTCTATGTTGATCGCAATGTCTTGATTGGTGCTGATAGACCGCACTGCCTTATTAGCGTTCGCCTCTGCTACACTCGAATGTTTTTCCGGCAACCTTCATAACCTTCTGAGGCATTGTCATGCAGATCAAGAACGTAGGTGTGATTGGCGCGGGGACCATGGGCAACGGTATCGCTCACGTCTTCGCGAAGGGCGGGTATAACGTTACCCTGGTCGATGTCGAGCAGCGCTTTCTCGACCGCGGGCTGGGGACCATCAACAAGAACCTCGAGCGCGAAGTAAGCAAATCGAAGATCACGGCGGAGCAGCGCGATGAGGCGCTCAAACGTATTCAGTCGAGCGTCGACCGCAAGCAGCTTGCGGCGTGCGACTTCATTGTTGAGGCGGCAAGCGAGCGCTTCGAGATCAAGACGGAACTGTTTCGCGACCTCGATGCCATGTGCCGTCCGGAGGTGATACTGGCTTCCAACACTTCTTCGATCTCGATCACCAAGCTGGCGGCGGTTACCAAGCGTCCTGACAAAGTCATCGGCATGCACTTCTTCAATCCGGTTCCGATGATGAAGCTGGTCGAGGTCATTCGCGGGCTTGCGACCTCGAACGAGACCTACGCCACGGTGAAAGAACTGGCCGAGAAGCTGGAGAAGACGCCGGTCGAGGTGAACGATGCTCCGGGATTCGTCTCCAACCGCGTGCTCATGCCGCTGCTCAACGAGGCCATGTATGCGGTGATGGAAGGCGTCGCCACGCCCGAAGCGGTGGACGAGGTCTTCAAGCTCGGCATGGCGCATCCCATGGGACCGCTGACGCTGGCGGACTTCATCGGCCTCGACGTTTGCCTCGATATCATGCGCGTGATGCTGGCGGGCCTGGGCGATCCGAAGTACCGGCCTTGTCCGCTGCTGATCAAGATGGTCGACGCCGGGTGGCTGGGACGTAAGTCGGGACGCGGCTTTTACACCTACGAGCAAGCAGCGAAGTGAAAGATGTATTGGCGTACCTCATCGCCATTGTCGCCGGACTTGCCACGGGCTGGATTAATCAAAAGGTCGATGACGCCCTGCTGACTGCCTTGTGTGTGCTTTTCTTCACCATGGTTCTTGGCGTGTGGAAGCCCGAGCGTCCGTGGCGCTGGGGATTGATCGTGTGGGCGGGCGTGCCGCTGGTGCTTGCCTATTACCAGTACGTCGTCAAGTGGCCGCATGATCGCGGCCAGGTATACGGAGCCTTCCTGCAGTTACTGGCCGCCAACGCCGGATCGTATGGCGGCCACTTCATGCGTCGCATGACCGAAGGGGTGTTCGGGAAGCGGTAGCAAGCCTGCAACAAGGAAAAAGGCGAGCCGCCGAGCGGCCCGCCTCGTTGAACATCGTTTGTCTTAGTGCTTGGTCTCCGCGCCGGCATTCTGCTGCGCCAGCCTCACCTTGGCGGATTCCAGTTCCTTCTGTACCTTCGCGACATCGTCGCTGTCGACTTCCGCCGGAATCGTTTTGTTCCACTCTTCCAAAGCGCGCTCCCAATTGGCGGCGGCCAATTTCAAGCGGCCGGTTTTCTGGTACAGCTCTCCAAGATGGTCATGGACAGTCGGGTCATTGCCGATGCGCTCTGAGGCGCGACGCAGATTCTCTTCCGCGAGGTCGTAGTTGCCCATCTTGTAGTATGCCCAGCCCAGCGAATCGAGATAAGCGCCATTGTTAGGATCGAGCGCAATTGCACGCCGGATGTACCCCAGCGACTCGTCAAGACGCGTGCCGCGGTCCGCCAGCATGTAGCCGAGATAGTTGAGCGCCATTGCGTTCTTGGGATCGCTGGCAATCACTTTGCGGAATTCTTCCTCAGCCAGGTCGTACTTCTTCTGCCGTTCGTAGATGGAGCCGGCAACGAAGTTGGCGTAATCTTTGTCTTCCTGCTTGGTCGAGAGCGCTATTGCCTTGTCGATGTTCTGTTCCGCCTCGTTCCACTGCTTGGTGCGGCTGTACATCTGGGCCAGCGCGATGTAAACCTCGCGATCATCGTTGTTGTTCTTCAGCATGCCCTGCACGCGCTGGATCGCTGGCTTGGGGGTTGCCCATATCAGCCTGCTGCGAAGCGGCAATAAGTTGAAGTCCACGATCATTGGGATATTTTTTGGCAGCTTCATCGGCAGTGGTCGTCGCCATCTGCCAGTTCTTGTTGTCGCGGTAGGTCTCGATGATCTCCTGGTAAGCACGGATGCCATTTTCATCGCCCAGGGGAAGCATCTTCTTGAAGGTGTCGATGGCAAGCTGCGGCTTGTTGGCTTCGCGGTAGACCGTGCCGAGCCGCTCCAGGAAGACCGCACGGTTGTTGCGATCGGAGGCTTCGTACTGCCCGTCGGGGCGCTCGGTCTTGGTCAGCAGAGTGTTCAGAATCTGGATCGCGTCATCATACTTGCCCTGCGAGTCGTCGATGACGGCAATGTTGTATTGAAGCTCAAGCGAATCGGGCACGATGGCGGTGGCCTTCTTCAGCGCATCCGATGCCTGATCGTATTTGCCGTTGCGGCGATAGATCTCTGCAATGCGCATATAGGTCTGCGCGTCTGAGGGATCGGCGTCGGCAATCACCTTATACTGTTCGAGCGCCGCGTCGGTCTGGCCATCGTTCAACAGGTTTTGCGCCAGGCCGCGAACGTAGTCGAGGTTGTCTTTGTCCTGATCAACCGCATGCCGGTAGGCGTCCACTGCCTTGCCGTAATCTTTGCTCTGTTCGTAGGTGTAGCCCAGGGTGGAGTAGAGCTTCGCGGTACGCCCTTGCTCAGGAATGGCATTGAGGACCTGAAGCGCGCGCGAGGTGTCGCCCTCCTCGTTATAGAGGATGGCCAGCGTGGTGACGGCGTCTTCCGACTGCGGTTGCAGGTTAACCGCGATCTTGAACTCGCTCTCCGCCTTCAGCAGCTCATTATTTATGCGATACAGGCGGCCCAGCAGCAGGTGGTCTTCAACGCTCTTGGGATCGAGCTTTACGATCTGCTCGTACTGCTCGATAGCCAGCTTCAGCACTTCCTGCGACTGGTTGTTGGCCTGCATGTCGCCAAGCGACCGCAGGTAGATGCGGCCCAGCAACCGTCGCGCTTCCAGATTGTTGCCGTCGCGCTTGAGGATGTCCTGCGCTTCCAGAACGGCATCGCGGATGCGCCCGGTCTTCGCATACAACTCCGCCAATCCTGCGTTCAGGTAGTCGGAGTCAGGATCGTTCTCGATTGCCGCGCGGTACTCTTCGATGGCCTTGGTGGCATAGTCCGCCCGCCCGTAGGTGGAGACCATCTCCTCGTACATGTGGGCCATCATGAAGTGGTAATACGCTGCCGCTTTGTCCGGCTGCGCCGGCTTCGCGGGCGCCTTACCTTTATCCGCAGGGGCGGTTGCAGCCGGAGTAGCGTCCTCATCTTTTGTTTCGGGCGCAGCTGTATCAGGCGCAGCCTTCTGCGCCGGAACTGGAGCCGGAGTCTCTACGCCGGACGCTGGTTCAGACGGTGAGGGCTGTTGCGCGAAACTGCCGGCAGGTGCAGCCAGCAGCAGGGCAATCGATAGCTTGCAAAACAAATTCAAATTCATTGAGTGGACCGGCAACTCTCAGGCCATTGGATGCGACGCATAAGCGCAAAGGTCTTTCTATTTTAGTGGTTCGTGGTCAAGACGGGAACCGCGGGAAAGTACCCTCTCACCCACCTCTATTGAAACACAGGAAATGGTTGGACGTAGCGGGAAAACAAAGGTTAAGGCGCCGGAACTTCCTGGAGCACCCGTACCTTCCATGAATTCTCCGCCGCCGTCATCAGGACGACGTAATGCGCGGTAACATCCTGGGACGCCACGACCTTATCGCCGTCGAGGACTTGGACCTGCAATTGGGCGGTGTCGTGCAGTTCCATGGCTGAGCCTTCGCTGGAATAGAACGTCGCCTGCACCTTGTGACCGCGATCGACGTAACGGCGATGAAGTCCAGCCTTCTTCTGCTGTTTTATGGTTTCAGCTAATTTGTCGTTCGAGGTTCCAATAAAATTTGCGCCTAGAAGATCCGGGCGGTTCTGGTCCAGAGCGTCTGCCATAGCCTGCCAGGCGGCTGCATAATCCCGAGCGACGGCCTTCTCGGTTACATCCTCTACCTGTCGGGGAGAGGCATTTTGAATGTCGAGAGTCACCGCGGGGGTGTTGGCGGCGAGGACCGTGGAAGTGCCAGCGCCGGGTAGCGAGCACAGCAGCGCGAGGGAGGCGATGGAACTAAAGATAAGGACCCGCTTCACATGCCACCTCGCCAGTGAATTTCATTTCCCACTACAACGCCCGAGGCGACAGAGATGGTCGCGTTATCGCTCGCCGGCAGTATGGCCTGCGCGGCGCCCTTCTTAATGCGGGCGTCGACCGTACTCCTGCCATTGGCGTCGGTCGAGGTAAAGGTCACGATGGTTCCGTCGGGCACAGGATTGCCGGAGCAATCGTGGATCGGATCGGTGCTGACCAGGATGCCTTCTTTGGTCTGACGAGCATTCATGTGAATGTTGCACGGATCGGAGGCGACCTCCTGCACGACCCGACGTACCGAGGCCGGGCCGCTGGAGGCCACGAACTGCGCCGGGCCTTCTTTTTTGGAAGAGTCCAGCTTGACGTAAGCGACACCATCTTTCGACGTCTCGGTGCGGGTGATGTTCTGTCCGTTGACGCTTAGATCGAACTTCACCGGCTGCGGCGTGATGACCAGATTCTGGTATTGGTCGAAGAGAAACGCCGTTCCGCTGATGACGTCGTGCGTGTCGGCCGGCACTCGCGAAGGGCGCGCCAGGAATGCAATCGTGCCGACCTGATTGGCGACGACGAAGAACGAGCCTTCCCCTACGCCTTCGTATTGCGACCATGTAACGGCCGGCGTTCTTCAGTTCGTCGGCGGAGATGGTGACTTGCCCGAGCTGCACCTTGCGCTTGATCGCCGTCCCCGGGCCGGAGACATACAGCGTTGCCTCGCCGCTGCCGGAAGCGGTGAAGGTGAGGGCATTGCCTGCCGTGATCGTCGCCGGGAGATTGAGGTCCGCGGCGAAGGCGAATGTCGCGCAACAAATTAAGGCCGTCAGTCCAGCGCGTGTAGGCCGCACAGTGCGCAGCGCAATCTGCTTTGTATCAGGGCACGACTTCCAGTCGTGCCGTATGCGTCCTCGGTACGACCCGGGCTTTAGCCCCTGTGCCGTCCCTGACGGGACTTGAATCTTTTTCTCGCCCCACCCAGCGCTGAAGCGCTGGGCTAACCTCTGCTGCGCCTACGGCGCCGGTTTCTTGCGATGCCTGCATGTTTTTGCAACCCGATAATGTTTTCGTGACCATCGTCGTCATGGCCGCTTATTCCTGCCGGTCCCGCGAATACTGGTTCACGGTGACGCGGGTGTTGTGAACGCTGCCGGCAATGTCGTCACGGAGGGCGACCGTGAAGGGCACCGGGGTTTGCGGCGGCAGTGCTTTGTCGACATATCCGTCCGACACCCAGATGACCTTGCCCGAGTTGTCGTAATAAGTCGCCAGAACGTGCGGGATATTCACTGTCTGGCCGCTCTCGTTCAGCAGTTCTCCCTTGAGCACATGTTGCCCGCGGGCATCGGTCACGATCTGCTGCTGCATGACGCCGATGACCGGGTCGGCCGAGGCCGGCACCAGCATCGAGTTTGGCTGCATGCGAACGCTCTTCACGTCCGCCAGCTTCACTTTCGGGAAGTCGATGCGGAAGGGCGAAATCTCCTTCGGCAACAGGGTGTGCGAGATTTTGTCGAAGCTGGTCTCTTCGCCGATCACCTGGCCGTTCTTGCCGGTGAGGGTTGCGCCGACGGAGACGAATCCCGGTACCGTATCTTCATTGGCGATCTCGCCGATGATGGTAGTGGTGTTGTCGTGGTCCACTGCATTCATCGAGACGATGCGAACGCGCGGAGCCTCGACGTTCTGCGCTCCCCAATCGTCATCGCTGCCGCGGGTAATGATGTCCCAGCGCAGGAAGTTGACCGGAATCACCTGCGGCGGCACCTTCGGCTCTTTCTGGACCGGCCATTCCACCTTCCACGTCGCTGCCTTCCTTTACCACCTTCAGGTCGCGCGTATCGTAGATGGCGCCGACGGCGGTGGCGTACTGCAATGTCGCCCGCACCAGCGCCTGGTTATCATTCTCGTGCAGGACCTTGGTATCCGACCTGCTGCAGCGCCGAATAGGTGCGCAAGCTGCCGTCGCGACCCGCCAGGTCGCCGGCAAAATCCTTCTCGTCAGTGTTGCTCGATTTCGCAACATAGTTGTAAGCGCCCGCGTAATCGTGCGACCTTACGCGATTCAACATCGCATGCACCGCGCCTTCGGGCGACTTGGACGACGGTCCTTCGTTGGGCCGAATGGTGGCCGCGGCGATCAAAACTACCGTGAGAACGATCAAAACGATGGGAAGTATTCGTTTCATTACTTCGCCTCCCGCAGAATGACCGGCTCAGTTTCAACCGGGGCAGGGAACTGGACCGGGTGAGCCATCCTGCGCCGCTCCGGCATAAGAACAACCAGCAGGATCGCCAGCAGGCTGCTGGCCATGGGAAGCGTGCCCCAGAGAATTCCTTCCCACGGAGCAGGCATCACTTTAGGGCCCCAGTCGATCTGGCGCGCCGGAGGCACATCCTCTTTCGTCCACAGTGTGACGTTGCCGTTGTCATAGCTCTCGGCCTGGCGCCATCCGGCGAAGGCCAGCAGAGGCTCGTAATAGCGGTCGCGCACGAAAACATATTTCAGGCCGTACTGGTTCGCATGCTTCAGCACGGCACGCAGCGCTTCCATGCCGGCGGTGCCGTAGTACTTCGAGTTGTAGAGCTGGCCGGCGCCGTACGCCGTCATTTCCGGCAGCAGGCGGGCGGAGTTGTAGTCGCCGTCGACGCTGCCGGCTTCGGCAGTAAGTCGATACCCTGGCGAACTGGTTTCCGAAGCCCAGGGTGATGTAGCGGAACTTGGCGTGATCGTCGTTATTCAGGAACGCGATCACCTGATCGACCGAAAATGGCGAGCTATAGATCGGGTGGATGGTGATCCATGCCACCGACATGGAGAACGTAAACACCGCGAGAATGGCCAGCGCCACCACGGCCTTACGGCTCCAGCGGGCGATCATCTCGAAGGCCAGCAGTCCGACAAAGGGCATCGCCATTAGCGTGGCCCAGAAAGTGAAACGCTCGAAGGTCAGCACTTCAAAGGCGCGGCCCAGCAGCAGCTTGCCAACCGGAGTCGTGCCGCCTAATCCCAGAATCGCGGTCAAGTACCAGAAGTAGAGCAGTGGACGCAGACGACGCTCCGCCGAGCCGCGGAAGATGATGAACGGCAGCGCCAGAATCATCGCTCCCATGGGAATGATGAAGAAGTTCACTCCGCTCATCGGCTTCAGCAGGAAGTTATCGCGCGAGCCGTGCGGGATGGGCATCTGGTTGATCGGGTTCCGCAACAGCGACAGCCAGTACGGCAAGAGCACCAGAACCACGCCGCCCACTGCGAGCACCGCAAACAGCACCGCTCTTCCCAGCACGCCGCCCACCGAAGCGCGTTCGTCTTCCTCGACGGTGTCATCAGCGGTCGAGCAGCGCGATCCAGAGAATCGGAATCGCAAACAGCACGGAGCCGAAGATCATGGTGACGTGGTGCGCCGCCGCTGCTGCCCACGCGATGACAACTCCCTTCAGCAACGCATTGAATCGCGCGAAGCGCAGCCAGCGATAGAAGTAGGGAAGCGCGTTCAGCACCAGAGCTGCGGAGGCGATGGTGTTGATCTGCCCCGACTGGTAAACCAGCATTCCCAGCGAGCCGAGAAACACCGAGCCCAAGGCCGCGTAGCTGGCCGAAACTTCATCCACCCAGATTCGGGCGTAGCGATACATGCCAACCGGCAGCAGCAGGATGGCTATGAGTTGCACGAACATGTAGGCCATCTGCAGCCCCATGATGTGCGAGAACAGCGCGATCCACTGGTGTACCAGAGGTGGGTAGGTGGTTTCCGAGAAGCCGCCAAACCATTTCATGTTCCACGGATTAAACCAGTGGTGCGCGTAATGGCTGGCGAAAAAGATGTGAACATTCGCGTCATACGACCCCATGGGCAACTGCATCAGCAGGAGGGGCCCATGTACCGCAAGCGTGATCAGCAGGATCATCGACAGCGGCAGCGCTCTGGAGTTCAGGGTCGAGGACTTCACAATCACGGGGATGCCTCCGGACAAGGTTCAGAGCTGTTTTGATTCCAAAACTGCCGCTGGGTTTGTCTGGGGATGTATGAGCATCTGTAAGCGCAAAGTGAGAACGGCGCTTCCCAACTCCGGCAATCCTTTCCAATATCCAGAGCTGCGAACAGCCCTTCAGCGGGTATTCGCATCGGAGCAGAAGGTGTGCAGCTTGCAAAGTAAGTTCCTGCACACTTCGGTCGCGAGTCATTTTCCAGTGAAGAAGAATTCTTTTTTCGTGATGTTCTGTTCCGTTGTGCTGTGCGCGCCTCTGGCGTGGTCGCAGACTTTTGAGATCAACGGCCAGCAGACGCAGCCTTCCGCCACTTCGCCGAACGGCTCGCAACCGCGGGCGAAGAAAGGCGCACCCTCCGCCGGGGCCACGAGCGACAACGGCATCGGCTGGGGCAGCAGCATTGAAGTCGGACGACTTGCCCGCGCCGCCGAAGATGCGCTGCGTCATGGCAATCCCGGACAGGCGGCTGATTACGCCGCAGCGCGCGGTAAAGGCGGCGCCCGGAGACAACAAGCTCTGGTTCCTGCTGGGCTACACCTCGCGCATGGCCGGCCGCTATCAGCAGTCGCTCGATGCCTACCAGCACGGGCTGCAGAATTCTCCCGGCAATCCCGACGGCATGAGCGGGTTGGCGCAGACCTACGCCGCCATGGGACGCACCGACCAGGCGCATGCAACTGCTGCAACAGGTCATCCGGGCCAATCCTCATCGCACCAACGACCTGCTGGTGGCGGGCCAGTTGTACATGAAGACCGGCGAACACGCAGGAGGCCATCAATCTTCTGCAGCGCACTGAAGCGCAGGAGCCGAATCCACACGTCGAGCTGATGCTCGGCATGGGTTATCTCAAGCTCAAGCAGCCCGACAAAGCAAAGCAGATGCTCGAGCTCGCGCGTAAGCATGCGCCGGGTAACGTCGAGATCTATCAGGCGGCGGCGACTTTCTATCGCGAGCAGCACGACTACAAGGCCGCCATCGACATGCTAAAGCGCGCGCCCAGGATGACGCCCTCGGTGCTTGGCGATCTGGGTTACAGCTACGAGCTCGCGGGCGACAAGCAGGCGGCGGCGGAATGCGTATTCGCGAGCTGCGAACGCCGATCCGAAGAACATCGGATACCAACTCAGCGCGGCGCAGTCGCAGTTGCGAGTCGGTGACCTGGAGAAGACCAAGAGTTATTTGGGCCGGGCCGCAGCCATCAATCCCAACAACTATCGGGTGCACGCGACGCGGGCACTGCTGGCGAAGACCGAGAACAACAACGAGCTTGCGATCACTGAATACAAAGCCGCGATCAACGCGTTGCCGCAAGGTCCGGTTCCTGAAGGAGACTTGTATCCCATACAGCTTCGGCTGAATCTGGCTGACCTCTATCGCGAGAGCGGCGACGAACAGGCCGCGCACCAGACCATTGCCGAGGCGGAAGCCGAGGTCAACAAGCTGCACGTCGAAGGTCCGGCGAAGGCGGAATTCCTGCGCATTCGCGCGGCGCTTGAAGACCTCCGACGGCGATCTTAAGGGCGCTGAGTCTGACCTGCTGGAAGCCAAACAGCTCGATCCCGACAACCTCAACATCACGCTGCAATACGCGAACCTATTGTGGAAAGAGAAGCGCGGGGACGAAGCTCGCAAGATCTACGAACACATCCTCAGCGGCGATCCCAACAACCGTTTCGCGTTGGAAGCGATGGGATACCTGTACCGCGAAGACAACAATCCGCAGATGGCGGAGCAGTACTTCAACAAGCTGGCGGCCGCCTATCCCAACGACTACGTGCCGTATCTCGCGCTTGGCGATCTGTATGTGCAGGTCAAGCAGTTCGACAAAGCGAACACTGCTTACGAGCAGGCTTACAAGCTGGCGCCGCAGAATCCGGTGGTGATTTCCAACGCGGCGAATGCCGCCATCGAGAACCAGCAGATGAAGCTGGCTGGCCTGTGGGTGAATCGCGCGACGGGCAAGACCGCCGACGATCCCCGCGTGATGCGCGAGCGCGAGCGCTGGCTCTTCCACGAAGGCAAGTATCAGGAGTCGGCGGACTTGGGCTACAAGGTGCTGCAGGAGCTGCCGAAAGATCGCAACGCGTCGGTCTATCTCGCGTACGACCTGTACAACTTGGGCCGTTACGACGAAACGCTGCGCATCGCCAATAAGTATCAGGGCGTGCTACCCAACGAACCCAACTTCCCGCTGCTGGCCGGCCACGTTCACAAGCAATCGCAGCTTCTGTTTGAGTCGGTGAATGACTACACCGATGCGATTCAGCGCGATCCGCGGATGATGGAAGCGTACATCGCCCGCGGCTACGTAAGAAACGACATGCAGGACGCGGAGCAGGCGTCCAAGGACTTCAACACCGCGCTGAAGCTGAGCCCGAACAACGGCATCGCGCACCTGGGCCTGGCATTCAGCGACCTGCAACTGCGCCGCCCCAAGGATGCGCTGGACCAAGTGGACGAAGCGCAGAAGCTGATGGGCGAGTCTGGCGCGACGCATCTGGTGAAGGCGACGGCATATCGTCAGCAGCGTCTGCTGGGCAGCGCGGAGAAGGAATATGACGCTGCGCTGAAGTATGCACCTGACGATCTCGGTCTGCAGCTCGCGCGCGCCGACACGCTCTATCAAATGCGGCGCTACCAGGACTCGATCAACGCGCTTAACCAGGCGTTGCGGCTGTCGCCCGATGATCCCGGTCATCTACGGGGAGATGGCGCACGCGTACGCGCAGCTTCATGATCGCGAACAGACCATGCGTTACGTGCAGGCCGCTGAGCAGTATGGATCTGACAGTTCAGCAACATTGCTCGATACCGGCGACGCGCTGCTGACGCTGGGCGACCAGAAAGCGGCGATGGATCGCTTCGCCGAGGCGCTGGCTGCTCCCGATGCCAACCGAGTGAACGTGCGGCTTGCCATTGCCAAGGTCATGGCTCGCGACGGGCACTACGACGACGCCAAGCAGCAGATCAGCCTTGGCTTTGCCGAGAGCCGTATTGGAGATGCTCCGCCGGTCACTGCCGACAACCTGATCGAAGCCGCAAACCTGCTGCTCTCGATGCATGACTTCGATTTGGCCACCACTTATTACGAGAAGGCGAAACAAGCTGGAGCGGCTGACGAAGTTGTAGGCATCGGTTTGGCAAACACCTATCTCGCGCAAGGCAAGACGCGCGCGGCCGATGCCGAGTTAGCCGCGCTGGGTAGCGATCCCGCCAGTAACGACAACTACGATTACCTGCTGGCCCAGAGTGTGGTTTATCGCCAGCGTCATAACGACGTCAATGCCCTGGAGGTTTTGTCGCGCGCCAACGCGCTGGGGGCGCAGACACAGGACTCCGAGTTGTTGCTGCAACAGGTGGCCGGCGATGAGGGTTACCGGGTGAACGACCACCTCAGCTTGCTGGGGAATTTCACCATGGGCGGACTCTACGACGATTCCACCATCTACATGCTGGACCAGCAAATTTTTGGTCTCAGCAGCAACAACCCGTTGCTGCCGCCGCCGCGCTCTGAGCTGCAGTCTTTGGCCACGGCCGCATATCGGTTGCACTTCAACAATTTCCCGCTGGTGAGCGGATACTTCCAGATTCGCAATGCGCAAGGCCCGTACTCCTTGCCGAACGAAGCGTTGATCATCAATCGCAACACTAACGACTACAACTTCAACAGCGCGATCAACCCCACGCTGCACATTGGAGACGCGTCGATTAACTTCAATACCGGGATTCAGTTCACCATTCGGCGCGACAGCGATGATCCGGTAAATCTTGATCAGAATTTGCTGCGCGAGTTCGTGTACTTTTCCAGCAGCTCTTTCTATAACTGGATCAGCTTCCGCGGCTCGGTTTATCACGAAGCCGGTCCGTTCACCCTTCAGAACGAAAGCTCCAACGATATCGGCGAACAGCTCGAGTTCACGGTGGGAAGACCGTGGGGCAAGACTGCGTTCGTCACTGGCTATACGCGGCGCAATCTTACGTTCAGTCCGCAGGTACGCCAGTTCTTCACCACGTCCACGTATGCCGGCATCACGCGCAAGTTCGGCGAGAAGCTGACGGTGACGGCGCTCGGCGAGTACATCCGCTCCTATCGTGTGCAGGACACATTGACCGCAACCGCCCAGGCACTGCGTCCGGGCGGGACCATCGTCTTCCAGCCGAACCATACCTGGAGCGTCAACGGCGAATTTGCCTATACGCGTGGCGAAATTCTGCAGGATTACAACAATTTTTATAGCGCGTTCTACGTCTCTTACGGGCGACCGTTGCGGCGCATCATGACGGACTCCGCCGGCAGCTTCCCGGTGGAATATCCTTTGCGCTTTTCCTTCGGCGTGGAGACAGAGCAGTTCCCGAACTTCAACGGCACAGCCAAGAGCGTACAGCTTTTACGCCCGATCGTTCGGCTGACGGTTTTTTAGGGCCCCTCGGTCATGAAAATTTGCCTGGTGACAGCTTTTCCGCCCAGCCGGCGTGGGCTGAATGAATACGGGTTTCACATCGCACGGGAGTTGGGCCGCGATCCGCTGCTTAGCCTGACCATTCTGGGTGACGAGACCGAAGATGGCGCGGCAGAACTCGACGGCTTCGAGGTGATTCGTTGCTGGCGCTTCGACTCGCTCAGCAATCCGGTGAAGTTGTGGCGAGCCATCCACGACATCAAGCCCGATGTCGTCTGGTTCAACCTGCTGTTCTCGACCTTTGGCAACAAGCCGGTCGCGGCGTTCGGTGGGCTGAGTGTCCCGGTGCTGTCGCGATTGACGGGACGGTACACGCACGTCACCTTGCACCACCTGATGGACAACATCGACCTCAAAGACGCAGGCGTGCGCTTTCCCCGCTTGTACCGGGCTGCGGGCTACGCGGCGACGCGCATGTTGCTGATGGCGAATTCCATCTCAGTCTTGTTGCCTGCGTATCGTCGCACTCTCATCGACAAGTATCGTGGCGAAAACGTGCATTTTCGCGCGCATGGCATTTTGTCGACGCGTCCTGAACCACCGGACTTCACTCTGCGCAGTAATCCTGAGCATCGCATTCTCGCCTTTGGCAAGTGGGGGACATACAAACGACTCGATCTCCTCATCGAAGCTTTTCATGAGCTTGCAGAGCGCATGCCGAACGTGAAGCTGGTGGTGGCGGGCTCAAATCACCCCATGACGCCAGGGTATGTGGAATCTATCGCCGAACAATTGAAGGATGATTCGCGAGTAGAGTTCACCGGCTATGTGGCAGAGGAGGACATTCCCAGGCTGTTTCGTACCGCCAGTTTCCTGGTACTCCCATATTCTTCTGCGACTGGGGCCAGTGGGGTAGCCCACCTTGCGTGCGAATTTGGCGTCCCAATAGTTTCAGCCGGAATACAGGACTTTCGCGAGATGGCGTGGGACGAGGGTATTGCTATTGAATTTTATGAAACCGGCGACGCCCATGACCTGGCGGCTCGCATGCACGATCTGCTCAACGACGACCAGAAAATGCGCGAAATGTCGGAGCAGAACTTCTCGGCTGCATTACGCATGACGATGCCCCAGATCATTCGCCAATACCTGCGCGCCTTTGATCTTCACCAGCGCGCCCGGGCTCTCGATCCGATCTCGCGATTCAGGCGGATACCCTCCTGGGTACCATCGCGGTCGGCAATTTTTCGGGCAGCGGCTCCGAGGTGGCAACCATGGATATAAAGGCGCTCATACTCCTCGGAGTCCCTGTTGCGAATGGTGCGCCGCAAGAACAAATGATGGCCGGAGTTCCATTCGCCTGCCTCGACGTTCTTGGGGCAACGGTTCTCGAGCGAATTGCGCAGCGGCTGCGGGCCGCCGGTATCTCGCAAGGATTGGTCATAAACTCGGCAGGTCCGGACGCTCGAACCGAAATCGAGCGCGCCATCCACAGGGCCCGGCTTGACGCGCTTTCAGCAACTGACGACAGCTTTTGGCAATCGGCGGAGGATGGCTTTGAGCAGTTCCGCCAGGATGGCGCCGATCTGGTGCTGATTGTGCATGTGGGACCTTACGTCGAACTGGATTACGAGGAACTCATCCAGCACCACATCAAGAAGCGCTGCCGCATGACCACTGTGACCGCTCCCGATGCTGAAATGCTGGGAATTTTTGCTGTGGACGCCAGCCGCCGCGGCGATGCCACGACGCTATTCCGCAGCGGCCTGCAAAGAGTCCGCGACGACTGTGAGCGTTTCGTAGCCAGGGGCTACACAAATCGTCTGTGCTCGGCGAGCGACTTCCGCCGCCTGGCGATCGACGGCTTGTTGGAGAAAAACGGGGTCCGTCCCCTCGGCAAAGAAGTGAAACCGGGAGTCTGGGTCGGCGACGGCGCCCACCTCCATCGCAAGGCGCGTGTGCTGGCCCCGGCCTTCCTCGGAGCTCATAGCAAGATTCGCGCCGCGTCGCTGGTCACACGCAACAGCGTCATTGAGCATCACGCTGAAGTTGACTGTGGCACGGTGGTGGAGAACTCGACCATCCTGCCTTATACCTACGTGGGCGCTGGTCTGGACGTGATGCACTCCATCGTCGGCTTCCGGCACATTTTGCATCTGGTGCGCGACGTTGCGGTGGAGATTGGAGATAGCAAGCTGGTGGGAACTTCGCCCGCCAATGCTGTTTTTCGATCCCTAGGCAGCGCTGCTGCGTTTTTTGCCGTCTTACCCAAGAGGTGCCGCGGATTTTGGACTCGGGCACGCAAGGTCAACCCCGTGCGCTTACCGGAATCCCAGGAAGCGCCGCCAACGAATTTAGCGACACCGGATGTGAACGAACCGGCATCCGGCCAAGAAGTCGGAGAATTTCCCGCCAACTTCGCGGTCGTGAGGAGATATGGAGAACATTAGTCGTCCCGTTGTCGTCAAGAGAATGCCGGAAACGATGAACCTGAAACAGGCCCGCAGTTTCCTGAAGGAAGTTGAACCGTTTTTGAATGCCGATCGGCCCCAGTTGGTGTTCGACATGTCGCAGGTTCGGCATATCGATGCCGGTGGCGTCGATGTGTTGCTGCAGTGCATGCGCGACATCATCAAACATGACGGCGACTTGAAGCTGGCATCGGTTTCGCCGCAGGCAGCGGTCGTGCTCGAACTCACGCGCACTGGCCGTCTGTTCGAGATTTACGACAACTCCACTCAGGCAGTGAAGAGCTTCAGCAGCTTCCTGCCCAACGCGCTCAAGCACTATTACCCACATCCAGCTCACCACGTGACTCCCATGATTACGCCCGAAGCGTTCGTCGGAAGCGGTGATGGAGCCGACATCGCAGCATGAGCGTCGGGGAGGACATGGTCGCTGTTTGTGTGCCCAGTGCAAGCAGCTGGCGGGAGCGTCTCACCCGCCTGAGCTTTAGCCGCTCGGCGCACGCAAAGATTCTGGGCGGCAGCCTGATCATGCTGTTCGGCTCGATCTTCGTCAGCCTGGCGAACTTTGGCTACAACATCGGTGTGGCGCGGATGCTGGGTCCGGCGGATTTCAGTCATGCTGCCGCGGCAGTCACCATCCTGATGCTGATCTCGGCTATTACTCTCGCGTTTCAACTGGTCTGCACCAAGCTGGTGGCCAAGAGCGAATCGGTTGAGGCGAAGGCGTCGGTCTATCAGCTTCTCCACAAGAAAGCCTGGTGGGTCGGCATAGCTCTGGGCGCAGCCATGCTGTTTGCGAGTTCGGCGCTCGCCTCGTATCTTCGGCTCTCCAGTCCCTGGGTAATCATTCTGTTGGCAGTAGGGCTCACCATCTACATCCCGCTCGGGGTAAAGCGCGGAGGCTTGCAGGGGACCTGCCGCTTCCGCGGACTGAGCTGGAACATGGTGGCCGAAGCACTGGTCAAATTCGTCGGCGCGATCATCCTCATCGAGATGGGCTTCGGCGTCCTGGGCGCGGTTGCCGCGATCTCGGGCTCCGTCATCTTCGCCTACTTTCTTCCCGACGCCGCTCATGAGCTGCGCAGCAAGGCGGCCCGCAGCGCCGGCAAACTTCAACTCGGCGAAACCGTTCAGGCCATCGTGTTCTTCGTCGGCCAAGTCATCATCAGCAACATCGACATTCTGATGGTGAAGCATTTCTTCCCGCCGGATCTGGCGGGACTGTACGCCGCCATCGCTCTGGTTGGCAGGCTTCTTTATTTCGGAGCGTGGTCGATCGTCAGTGCGATGTTCCCGGTATCGGCTGGCACCAGTGAGGAGCGCCAGGGTCCCGCCTTGCTGGCGCTGCCGCTGCTCATGGTAACGGGCATGTCCGCAGTCTTCGTGCTGTTCCTGGCGGCCTTCCCACAACTGGTTTTCCGTTCGCTATTCGGGGCGCATTTCGTGTCGGCGGTTCAAGGATTGAACTGGCTGTTGAGCATGAATGCGGCGGCGACCGGCATTTACGCGATCAGCGTTGTTCTTATCACCTATGAAATGTCCAGGCGAATTGCTAACACTGGCTGGTTGCAACTCGTGGTTAGCGGACTCATCGTGCTCGGAATTGCGTGGTTCCATTCCACCCTGTTGGAAGTGATCGTGGTGCAGGAGGTACTTCGGATCTTACTGTTATGCGCGGTTTCATACCCGTTTGTGAAGTCGTGGGTGACGGCTGGCAGGAGGCTGCATGAAGAAATTGCGCCGAGTCACTGAGCCTGAAGTCATTTCCAAATTCTTGCGAAATGAGTTTTATCAGGAGGAGTTTCACCACGACCGCGAGCAGTTTGAGGACCTCGTCATGAACGGGGACTTATCTGACGAAGACGCGAACACACTGCGGCGCGCGTTGCTGTTTCGCAGGCGTGGTCACATGTGGCGCGAAATCCCGGCCGATACCGCGTGGTGGGAGGTCGAGGTCGAAGCCGCAGACCTGGATCGCGTCCGGGTTTTTCCCCGCGCGCAGTGGCGCAAAGTCGCCAACGGCAGCTTCCTGATCAAAGACATTGCACAGCGCATTAAGCATCAGCGGTTCTACGGAAAGACCCGTGACTTCGTCGCTCGGGTACAGGCGCTGAGCTATAAACTGCGCGAGTTCGACGACCAGAGCGCGGTGTTGTTGATTGGCCTCGACGACACCCAGCCGGTCACTGTGCTGGAAGGTAATCATCGGCTGACGGCGGCTGTGCTGGCATCCCCGGGGGTTCTGCACTCCCGCTTCCAGGTGTTCTGCGGTTTCTCGCCGCGCATGTCAGAGTGCTGCTGGTACCAGACCAACGTGAGCAATCTCTGGCGCTATGCGAAAAACCGTGCACGCAATCTTTTCTATGACCGCGATGCCGATGTGGAGCGCCTTATGACTCCGCAGGACGATACGGCACCACGGCGGCGGCGGACGCCGGTTGCGACCCGCAATACGTTAGCGAATTCAAAATGAGTTCGCCGGCCCGAATTTCTAAGGATGGAGAGCTGCCATGAAAGCTCGCAATGAATTTCTCATCAAGTGCATGGTGCCGGTGCTAGGCTTTGCGCTGTGCGGGATGCCTGAGCTATTGCAGGCCCAGGAACCGTCGCAGGCTCCGCAGCAGTCGCAGCCGTCGGGCACGACCGTCGATCCGTCGAAGGGACCTTTGCAGCCGGTTCCCGCTCAGAACGCGCCGGAGCCCCCACGCACCATTTACCCGGGGCAGGACAGCGATCTCACACAGACTCCGCAGAATGCGACACCGCCGCCCCAGACACTAGCCGAGCCGCAACAGCAACCCTTGGGCGCAGCAACGGCGGAGGGAGTGGAGACGGTGGGCGGTGGAGCGTCGCGCCCGGCGGGCGTGGCTATCGCACCGGCTAAGCAGAACCAGCGTCGCTCGCTGCTGCTCAAACTCGGAGCTATTGCTGCCGTGGGAGTCGCCGGCGGCACCATCTATGCCTTGTCGAAAGGCACCTCGGCCAAACCGTAATGTCGTCCGTCAACGACCGCAGTCGTGTGCCAATGAAGCCACTCCTGATTTCCTTCTCAGGGCTTGACGGCTCCGGCAAGAGCACGCAGATTCAGAACCTCATCGGCTATCTCGAGGACCGCGGCATCGTGGTCAATACCCTGGCATTCTGGGACGACGTAGTCGTGGGTACCCGCTACCGCGAAGGATTCGTGCACAAGGTTTACGGCAGCGAACGCGGCATCGGCGCGCCCGACCGTCCGGTGAACCGCCGCGACAAGAATGTGCGCAAGTGGTACCTCAATCTGGCTCGCCATTTCCTGTATCTGGCCGACGCCATACACTTGCGAGTTGTTGTCCGCAAGGCTCGCCGGTTGCCGATTCAGGCGATCATCATGGATCGCTACATCTACGACGAGCTCGCCAACCTGCCGCTCTCGAATCCGTTGACGCGCCTGTTTATTCGCGCTCATAGCGTGGCTAGTACCACGCCCCGACGTGGCATATCTGCTCGATGCCGACCCTGAAGCAGCCCGGGCCCGCAAGCCAGAGTATCCCGTCGACTTCATGCGCGAATGCCGCGCGTCCTACTTCCGACTGGCCGAGCTGTTGGGAACGATGACAGTCATTCCCCCTTTGCCCATCTCCGCCGCTAAAGCCGAAGTCGAGAGTGCAATCCAGCCACTCGTGACCAACAGCCGTTACTCCGCCGGGACTCACAGCACAAAGCGCATAGAGCGCTGATCCTGAAGAAATTACCTGCCCGCTTGCTTTCCTACTCGGTCGGGAAGGCCTGCCAGTACCAAGTTGCTCGCAAATCGCTTGTTTTCAGCGCAAAAGCTGCCTGTCGGCGTTTGGCAATCGAAGTGTAACTAGCAATACGGAGAACCACAACTGCAGTAGGCTGTGGGTTGCCGGTTGAGCTTGAGCTCCCGGCAGAGTTCTCGGAGGAACCGAAGATGAAGATTCGTATTCTTTACGCGCTACCTTTGGCCGCCGCCCTGGCTTTGCCGGTAGTAGCGCAGCAGACAGCGCCTGACAATCAGCAGCCTGCGGCTACGTCGTCGTCGAACGCCGACCAGAGCAGCAGCTCAGCGACCAGCACCACGTCTGACCAGAACATCTCGGCGCATCAGCCGCTGGAGCCGGAGACTCGCGAAGGATTCTGGGGCCACCTGAATCCATTTGCGCGGAAGAAGTACGTACAGCGGCAGATGAGCCCGATTCGCAACCGCGTCAACGAGCTGGATGAGCTCACGGCCGACAATGCCAAGTCGATCAAAGACGTTGACGCCCGCGCGCAGGCAGGCATTCAGCAGGCATCGGCGAAGGCCAATGAGGCCGATCAGCACGCAGTGGCGGCCGGCAACCAGGCGCAGCAGGCAAACCAGACGGCAACCGCAGGCCAGCAATCGGCTGAACCAGGTGGAGCAGGTAGTCGGCAACCTCGACCAGTATCAGACCACCTCGGAAACCGAGATTCGCTTCCCCTCGGGACACACCACCCTCGGCCCGAAAGCCAAGGCTGCGCTCGATGACATGGCAACGAACCTGAACGGCCAGAAGGGCTACGTGATTGAGGTCCAGGGATTCTCGCCGAGCCACGGGCAGGCGGGCATCCAGAGCTCACAGGCGATGGCGAATGCGGTGGTTCGTTATCTTGTCGAAGAGCACAACGTCCCCGTCTATCGCATCTTCGTGATGGGCATGGGCAACGCGAAGGTACAGACCGCCTCGAGCGATACCGCGAGCAGCAGCAATGCGAAGGCGAGTGGCCGGCCGGCGCCGAACCGGGTTGAAGTCAGTCTGTTGAAGAACAACCTCGACCAGCTAGCGTCGAATGGCGCGTCGGCCTCACCCAACAACGCACAGGCTCAACAGCAGTAGGACACCACACTGATCCTCCTACTCTTCTAGGACCCTCGCGCGAGCGAGGGGTTTTTTTGCAAGCTGGCTTGCGCTGCAAGGGTGTTACGCTGTGTTGCCGAAGAAGCTCTCGCGTGAGCCGTGACATGACAACCATCAGCAAGACGACCTTCGTAATTGCCGTGCCCAACCTGCCAACGTCGGCGGCCTTCTACCGCGACGTGCTCGGTTTTGCCATCGAGAAGATCGGAGATCCAGGCTGGCTCTTTTATATTTCGGGAGCCTGCACCATCATGGCGGGCGAGTGCCCCGACGCCCTTCCGCCGGCTGATCTCGGCGATCATTCCTACTTCGCCTACCTGCAAGTGGACGACATTCAGTCGTACTATGAATCAGTGCGCGCGGCAGGCGCGGTCATCAGCAAGCCGCTGCGCGATGAGCCTTGGGGTATGAAGGAATTCGGCGTTGTAACCGCGGACGGTCACCGAATCATGTTTGGTCAGCCTTTGTAAATCGTTATGGAAACTCTTTTCTATTCGCGCATGTCTTCTCCTGCTGGACCGTTGTTACTTGGTGCCAGCGAAACTGCTCTTATCATTCTTGAATTCGATCGCGGACTGCCGCAGAGCATTGCCGGTGATCCAGTTCGCTGGGAGGAGTCGCGTTCGCGAACTGCCGAAACGCGAACGCAACTCGGCGAGTATTTTGCGGGGAAGCGAAAGCAGTTCACCATGCCGCTGGATCTTCGCGGCACCGAGTTCCGCAAGCGCTGCTGGAAGGAGCTTCTGCGCATTCCCTACGGCGAGACGCGCACCTACGCCGAGATCGCGCGGGCCGTCGGATCACCCGCAGGATTTCGCGCCGTAGGCCAGGCGAACCACTACAATCCCGTCGCGATTATTGTGCCGTGCCATCGAGTGTTGGCGTCGGGCAAACGTCTTGGCGGTTACGGCGGAGGATTCCCCGTCAAAGCTCTGCTGCTCAAGTTGGAAGGCGCTGAGTTTCGCGATTATGCAATTGAGTCTGAGCAAAGTCGACTGCCGCTGGCCGCCAGCGGGTGATAAATGTCGGAAGGGCGCAGCTCTAGCCGCTCCGTCGTAAGCTCTTTCATTTTGTGTGTCATCCCGAGCGGAGGGCAGCGGAGTCGAGGGATCTGCAGTTTGTGTCGGTAGCCACGAAAGCGCGGGTCGATTAGGGAAACGCGCACCACCCTGTTCGCGCGGCAAAATAAGAACAGGTCCCTCTCTTCGCTCGTGATGACAAAACGAAAAACGCGGAGCGGCGCCGGTTAAAGCCGCATCGCCGACATGAATTTCCTGCCGTGGCACCCCTTACTCCAGCATCTTCAGCGCCTTCACCAGGCTTACGCGCATCCGGTTGAACGATGCTGTCACCCCTGCGATCTCGTCCTTGCCTCGCACCTCCAGCGGCGGAACATCGGTATCTCCGCGGCTCACGCGATCTGCTGTCTGCGAAACCGTGTGCAGCGGCCGAATCACCAGCCAATACAACGCGCCGTCGAGCGCGAGAATCGTCACCACGAAAACCGCGATCAGGAACAGAATCAGATTGCGATATGCCTTCTGAGCGATTGCATCCGGCACCGTCATTGGCACCGAGACCACCTGCGCCGCGATAACCTGGTTCAGCTTCCACCCGAATCCATTGTTGGGACCGTACTTGCGAATCATCGCCGGAGGCGCGGCCTCTGGCTCACTGTGGCATTCCAGGCAACTGGCCCCGGCGCGCATTGGCTTGGCCAGGTAGAGCTGCCGGCCCGTCGGCGTCTCGCGTTCGTTCACCAGCTGCTTCTCGTTCGGATGGTCTTCGAAGTAGCGAATGATGTCCGCTTCCCAATCCTCTGCGCGGTCCGCCAGATTGGTGGGATTCAAGGTAGCTTCGCGATACGAGTAGTCGGTGTAGTTCTTGCGCAGCGAAGAAAAAACTGTGATGGCTGAGAACGCCGGCACCGTCTGCGGCAGAAAGTTGATTTCGTGTTCCGGGTTCTTCAGCAGCAGAGGCTTGAGCTGATCGTTGGTGTAATCGCGCGTAGCCTTGGCCGCGGCCATCATCA
The DNA here is from genome assembly GCA_963699875.1 of uncultured Acidobacteriaceae bacterium. Classification (GTDB taxonomy): domain Bacteria; phylum Acidobacteriota; class Terriglobia; order Terriglobales; family Acidobacteriaceae; genus CAVVDY01. The sequence goes on along the minus strand of CAVOVN010000005.1, from coordinate 461,553 downwards.
ACTCGGCCTGCTGCACTACCTGGGTGCGCGCGTTGTTTAGGAGAAAATCCTGAGCAAGCTTGGCGATCAGCAAGCTGCCCGCCCCAAAGAAGATGAGCAAAACGATGTTGAACTTGGTGAGAAGCTTCATGTTGTGGTTAGCAAACGGTCGCGTTGCTGTAGCAGGGATAATAAACGAATCCGGCGGATTACGGCTGTCTACTGTGTGTCTGCGTCCGCCTTGGTCAGCGGTTGCAGCGAACACACCGTACCGTTGTCCCGCATTCGGAGTACGAGCTTCGGGGCGTCGGCACCGGCCTGGAAGGTGCCTGCGCAGTTTGCCTTCGTCTCTGGATTGCTGATGGCGAACTGATGTTCGCCTTCGGTAGCGTGAATCTGGAGAGGCGTATTGCCGCGATCGTCGAATCGAATCTGCCCTTGCTGTTCGCCGTCAACTGAAATGTTGACCGGCCCTGTCACGCCCTTCAGCCGCGAATTGCGCACAATCGTTATCGCCATGCCCGCCGGACCGGGATTCGGTTTCGGCGTAGGCGCTGTCCTCAAGATGAAGTAGCCGACCACGGCAGCGACGATCAAAAGCGGAACACCAATCAGGACTCCCTTGCCTACCTTCACTTTTGCAGCGGAGGTGAACTCGATCTCGCTCCCAACCTCCGCCGCATCGAAACCGTGCGCCGCCGTTGCGGCTGCGGCTAACTTCTGCGCCTGCATCCCGTGCTTCAGTACTGACTGAACAGCAGATTGTGGGGCCGAGCTTCCTTCGTGCACATGAGGTCGAATGGCCGCGATGAGCTTTTGCAGATTGCCGTCCCAATCGAGGTGGCTCAGCGCAAGCGCATTGCGATAGGCCAGGTTCTGCAAATCTTCCGGGAGCTTTGTGGCCGCGGGCATGATGGCTCCGCGGACCAGGACCGGAATCACCGGCAGTTCGGCGCCTCGCTTCAGAGCTGTGGCTACTTCCTGTCGAACGTAGTCGTTCGGGTTGTCCAGCCGGCGCGGGCCTTGAGGATCATCAGCGGCCTTGATGTCGAGCCATGTCGGCCCAATTACCACCAGGAAGACGGCGCACTCGTCGAGCGACCGGTTCTCCGCTTCGCGAAAGTCGGAGCCAAGGGCGATGGCCTCAACGTCCAGGAAGAGCCGGTCTTTGCCGAATTCGCGAACCAGGCTCTCGTACAAAGCGCGCGCTGAGTCTTCCGCATCTTCACGACGGTAGCTGATAAAAACCGCGGACAAAAGACCTCCTTAGGAGTTGCTGGTAAACGAGCCCAGATGAGCTTGAAAGTTGAGGCGAATCTACAAGGGATTGCGTGTTTCGGTCAAGCCCGGACGCATGCGCGATGACAACGCAGTGAAAGATCTCTAGCGGCGATGAACCCAGGAAGTTATGGCGGAGAGGGCGAGATTCGAACTTGAGCCGGTTTGCAGGCGTGAGCGAAGCGGGAGCCTGCAGGCGAAATCCCGAACGGAGGGAGGGATCTGCTTTTAGAAGTATGGCGGAGGACGTAGTCACGTGCGAACCGTTCTCTGGCCCCCAAATTCCTTGCTAACAGGGAAATTTACAGGGAATTTCGCAGATTCTGTATTGTGAATTGCGCCAGCATGCCCCGCAATTCGCAGATGCACCGGGGGATAGAGGCGCCGGCTGGCACAATCCTCCGCAATCGGAACAGGGAATAAAATGCGCATATCAGGGAATTGCATTTCGCTGATGTGAAATTAGAACAGGGATTCTCTCTGCAGTCAGGTCTCAGCTTCATGCGGAAGAAGTTGTCGGGGTCATATTTTGCCTTGATGGTTGAGAGGCGGTCGTAGTTCTCACGATAGGTCGCGCGGACGCGGTCTTCGCCCTCGTCCATCATGAAATTCACATATGCACCGCCTGCGGAATAGGGGCACAGATCGGTCCAATCGTCCCGCGCCCAGTTGACGATCTTGTCCTTATTCGCGGGGTCGGGATCGACTCCCCCATCACCTGCGCCCAGGTGGTATCGCGATAGCTCCACGCCGTATCGGTCTTTCCGAGCCGGTGGGCCGCGCCGTTAATCGGATACAGATGCATGGCGGAAAACATGTTCGGGACGGCGCGACGCTGCTGCAGCACGGACGGCTTTAGCCCGAGTGGTCCGACGCACAAAGAGCTGTCTAGGATATAGCGTTTTGAATTGGCGGCATTCTAGGTTGGTGACGTCCTCATAGAGTTTTCTGGATCGCATGGTACGCGATGTTTCCGGTAAAGCTGGGCAAGCTCTATTCGGCTATGACATTGGTAAGCGGCTTGCCCAAGGTTGCGCGAATTTAGCACTGGGACGAATAATCGATGTCTGCTCAATAGTCGGGCCGGCATGGCACCTTGTGGCCATATATTTCCCATACGAATCTGCATAATATTTGGCCGTTCGCAGCTCAGGAGCTCGCGGGGGTAGGCGTACCGCTCGCGGCGCTAGCCCGTGGTGTTCGAGTAGGTGGGGAACTTACATGGCGATGCACATCCGGCAAATGGTTTGTAGCTGTTCTTGCAGTCGGTTGAACAAAGATCCGTACCTGCGACGCCTATATCACACGGTCACGCGACGTCAATCGATACTTATTCTGCTACTTGCGTTGGCCACAGTCGTTTCTTCCAAAGGCTGGGCTCAGGCGTGGGGCGCCGAAGGACCTGGACCGAATAGACACGGGCAAGTGGAGAATATTCGCGATGGTGAGGTGATCGGCGCGATAAGGGCTGTGGCAGCTCATCCCGAAAATTCAAATGTCGTCTATGTTGGAACTGTCAACGGAGGGATATGGAAAACTAGTAATGCGACCAGTGCTGCTCCTAATTGGAAGCATCAGACGGACGACAAGGAGTCTATGTCCATAGGTGCTTTGGAGTTTGATCCGACGGACTCAAGTCGGCAGACGCTAGTCGCGGGTATCGGCCGGTTCAGTAGTTTTGGAGATGGGGGGCCCCTCATTGGCGTGATCCGCACCACGGATGGTGGCAAAAGCTGGAAGATAATCAGCGGAGGCAGGGCGCTCAGGGGGCTCAATATTTCTGGAGTCGCCCCACGGGGAAAGATAATAGTTGTATCAGTAAATGATGCCGATGATATTTCGAGGGTGGGCATTTGGCGGACGATAAATGGTGGACAATCATGGAATCAAGCTTCAGGCCATCCCGAAACGGGGCTTCCGACCGGGCGTGCAGCCTGCGTCACGAGTACCCCCGGAAATAGGAAGCAGCTTTTCACAGACGCAGGAGCTTCTGGACTCTTTCGCAGCGATGACACCGGGCAAACATGGGCCAAGATAAGCGACGCGAGCCTAGATTCTTTGATGGCGGATGCCGACAACGTCAAAATTGCTGTCGGTAGAGCCGGAAACGTCTATGTCGCCGTAGACGTAAAAGGCATGCTGACCGGCATATTCCACTCTCAAAACAGCGGCATGACGTGGCAAGCGATGGATCTTCCGGGCACTGATGACGGGGGGATCAACCCAGGCAAACAGGGTGGAAACCATCTTTCGATCTTGGCGGATATTAAGAATCCAAATGTCGTCTATATCGGAGGCGACCGTCAGCCATCTCTATTTGTGGACGGTCGCGAGAGTGACCCGCCAAGCTGGCCGAACCTGATAGGAGCTTGGACCTACTCAGGTCGGCTCTTCCGTGGAGACGTTTTGAAACCCGATGGTAAACAGTGGGTACATCTCACTCACTCGAAACGACTTGGCCCCGATGGCGGCGGAACCTCTAGCGGGAGTGCTCCCCATGCGGACTCACGTGCTATGGCGATCAGTGCTGATGGCAACCTGATCGAGGTAGACGACGGCGGGATCTATCGGCGAACGAAGCCCCAAACTAATGACGGGGATTGGTTCTCAATGAATGGAAACATACAAGCTACTGAGTTTCACGCGGTCGCTTGGGATGGCAACTCTCACGTTGCTGTTGGTGGAGCTCAAGATACAGGAACCCCCGCACAGTGGCCACGATCGGCGGTTCCTTGGCAAAGCATCTCGACTTCAGACGGAGGGGTCGTCGCGGTCGACTCCCTCAGTTCGCCGGGCTATTCTCTACGCTATTCAAGTTGCTATTCTCTATTGAACTTTAGACGCCAGGTATGGGACTCCACCAATGTTATTCAAAGCGAAGAGTTTCCACAGTTGGCAGTGCTAAATGATGGAGCGGCTCTCCAACCTCAGTTTTATACTCCCATTCGTGTAAATGCCGTCATGCCAAATCGACTTGTCATAGGTGCAGCAAATTCAGTCTATGAATCCTTGGATCAGGGAAACACCGTTACCGAAATCGGTCCTGGAGTTACAGCAAATGATACTGGATCTAACTCCCTCGCATATGGCTCTAATGACAATCCAGACATCCTCTATGTAGCCTCGGGCGCGCAAGTATTTGTACGCGTAACGGGCGTGTCGCCTTCTTTAACAGCTTCCTCTACCTATTCAGGCGGTTATGTCGTAGGCATTGCCCTTGACTTAAATAGGTCCGCAACGGCTTTTGTTGTCAGCCCGACTGAGATATTTCGAACTGCCGACGCTGGAGTCAGTGCATGGACGAATATTACAGGTGATCTTCCTTCATTAGTTTCGGGGGCGTTCCGATCTATAGCTTACGATGCGGATAATTCAATAGTGATGGTAGGAACTAACAATGGAGTCTTTGCTTCAAAGGCTCCCGACTTCTCACGCTGGAGTCGCATGGGCTCTGGTCTGCCCAACGCACCGGTATACCAAATCGAGTATAACCCTCAAGATAAAGTTTATATTGCGGGGACTCTGGGGCGAGGCGCTTGGACGCTGCGAGCGCACACCGGGGTGACGCGACCGAAGACAAAGATATCGGCTAAGGACGTTTTCAACCTTCAAGTTCAGCAAGCGATGCGAGAGAGCAGCCTGTTCGACGCGCCAAAGACTACTCCGACCTTGCCAGACAAGTCAGATCCAAAATCGTTTGAGTTAGGACCGGGAGTCGTTGTGGATTCCGGTCAGCATCGTATCTATGCCATGAGCGTTGACTCCGGAGTTAATGCGGTCGACACCTCAACCGGTAAGCGGGTCTGGAGTACAAAGGTGGCTGCCAAACCGATCGGCCTAGCGGCGAACCACGTGATTTGTCAAGCCGTTTCAGCAGGAAAAGAGAATACGCTAAGAATCGTAGTCCTTAACTCGGAAACGGGCGAAACGATTAGTGCCGGGACCTTAGCATTACCTCAGAACGTGATCCCCTCAGTCAGAGAGACTATGAAAGGTAACTTCGTCGCCGCCGCTGATGGCGCGAATGACAGTGCGGTGATCTCCTGGCGCTTCGTTAAGCGTCCTGAGCGAGGACTACCGCCGCACACAAAACCTACACTGCCAAACACCAGCGATATCCAGCCCGACATGGCGTTGGCTGCGCCTTCAACCGGAGCATTCCGAATGAATCTAGTAACTGGTGCGACCTCCCCAATCGAAGCGGCAGATATCAATTCTGCTCAAACGGAACAAGAGCGACGCCTGAAACTTAACGCTGGAATTAGCACGCTCGGACACAACCAATTTATTTCTAGAGACCTCCGAAGCTTTATTGTTACGCAAGAAGTCACGCCGAACACTCAGCCAAAGAAATATACTTTGACGGTGTACGACCGAGCAACCAACGCCCGCTTGGGTGAGCTACAAAGCCGCTTTTCAGCCTTCTCTTTCTTCATCGATGAGTCGCGCATTGTCTATATAGCCTCTTCCTATGCTGAGAGAGTCGGCCAAGGCCTATCATTCCGGCATCGCCGGATTATAGCCACTGACCTCGTAAGCGGGCTAGATATTTGGTCTCTTGAGGTCCCCGATCTTGCATATCATGGCTCTTTCCCACCATAGCGAACATGCGATGACGTTGCGGCTTAAGGGATGGCAAGAAAGGGCTACAACCGAGTGAGACCTTGCCAGATGTTCGGAACCATATGATGAAAAAACGTTTTGTTTGCGGAGTGTGTCATTCCACTTGTTTACTACCTCTTATTCTGGCTATGCTCTTCACGACATCTTCGTGGGCTCAGGAGTCGTTAGCCAAGCCGTCTGTTGACGATGCACATCAGCGTTTTTTCTACTCATTTCATGATGGGCGTTCGGTACCAGACCCTGTATTGACAGCTCTTCAATTGGATTCAAGTAAAGTTGGCCGCAGCTTTGCAATCATCGCCGGCATTTCACAATATCCACAACTCGCGGCCGAATATAGGCAGTTGTCTCCGGCGGCTGCCGACGTCTGGAAGCTTGCTGATTATCTCGAGAAGGTCGAGTTCTTCGATGAAATAATTGTGCTAACTAATGACGACGTTAACGATGACAATATGCGGTATTTCTTACAAGGTTATTTACCGGACAGACTGCAGCAATTTCCTCACTCGCGATTGTTGATTGCATATTCGGGACATGGATTTACCTATGGCTCGAGCAGCTATGCGCTAAGCAGTGCGGCATTAAATCTTAAGGACAGATATCATAGCCTAAACTTATTCAATCTTCGTAATTATATAGAAGTCGATAGGCCGTATGCCGAGCATACGCTTGCGATTCTTAACACATGCAATGGCGGCGCTTTCTTAAATAGACCATTTGGCGCTGGGGATAATGATATTTATGAAAAGAGTGCCCAGGCCATAACGGCCGGCACCCTCGATCAGCTCGCATGGTCATATCCGGCAGTTGGGTCTGGTAGCATTTTCTTTGAGAAGGTGTTTGCCGCCCTTGAAGGGAGAGCCAACAAGTTTTTTGCGACACCTAATAGTCCGCCAAATCTCGTGACGACCGGCGAGCTGTTTAGCTACGTGTCTGAGCAGGTTAAGAGCACGACGGGTAATACGCAAACTCCGATGCTGGGAGACTTGGATCCGAACGGAAGTATAGGTACGTTTTATCTGTTCGACAGGACGAAGCTCGTCGAAGCTAATCTAATCAAACCGTGGGACTCTGCAACGGTAAATCTGGATGCTCGCCTCAGTTCAGTAGAAGTGACCCTCGCTAGTGTGAATGATTTATCGATTGACACGACGCAGATCGCGGCGTTGAGTTCGATGCAACTCTCCGGTGAAGCTGAAGAGACCTCCTGGCCTCCAAATGCGATCGAGGGCGGTATGTACCTGGTACATGCCGACGAAGCGACCAAGAATATTCCATATCTCAGATTGCCTCGTCAGTTTACGTTGTCATTCGCTCCGGAAGTGAGCGATATTTCTTGGACGGTCGGAAGAATGGAGTTTGGGGAAGGCGCCACGATTGACGTGTCTGCTCCAAGGACGACATTGACGCCTAGCGCGGCGGGCCGCGACGTTCCAGGGCAACCCGGTTGGGGGATAGCTGGGCAGGACGGTGAGACTGGAGGGCCTGGAGCTGGCGGTAGGCCAGGCAGAGCGCTAAGTCTTACTGTCCATAAGCTAGATAAGAAGGGATCGTTATGGGTTAAGACTGATGGAGGGCCAGGGGCCGGCGGCGGGCGGGGCGGTAACGGCCAGCTGGGAGGCGGATCCAGTTGCGGCAACTTTAGGGAGCCACACACGAACGGCGGGCGCGGCGGGAATGGTGGAAACGGTGGTAACGGTGGGGTAGGAGGATCAACCTCGGCGGTCAGCATTTCGCTTACCGAGAGTTCGCCTGGTCAAGATATTTCCCAGGTCGAGCATCTTGCATGCTTCAGCGGCTGCGGCTCGTCAAGGCGTCCGCCTGGCGTGGCCGGCGACGACGGTCGTGTGGTGATATTCGGTCTGCCTGGGTGCGGAGGGTTTCATGGAACTGGCGGCGCACCTGGCCCGGGGGGGGATGAGGGCCAGACCCGTAGTTGCAGACTCTTGGGGATATCGTTTGTCGGAGCAGTTTCAGGAGGCACCCCAGGGCACAAGGGCAACAGCGGCACCGATGGGGAAATCGGCAAGTGCCAGACGAGTACTCCATGAACCGCCGTAGCGTCGGCAAAGAACTCGGTCGGCGATGTCTCGGAGTGTCAGCGCGGAGTTGCTACTGGCGTTTCCGCTGGAGCACCAGATGCGCCGGGCGGAGGAGTCGATACTGTATTCGGGTTCGATTTCGCTAAACTTTTTCTCCACTGCGCCACGATAGTTCTTGTATTGTTGAGGGTCTTTGCATTATCGGCTGCAGCACCGTCATTATCTGCGACTCCCGTTGTTACTCCCTGATAACTCAGATCTGGATTAGACCAGCGATTTAAGCGAACGCAGGGACTAGTGCACTGGTACGCCATAATTGTTCGAAATACTGTCCCGTTTGGGCGTTGGTACCCATACGAGAACGGAAATGCACCAGGTTGTCCGTTAGCGTTGTTTCGATCATGCTGGCAGCCCTCATTATGTCCCATTTCGTGGGCAAACGAATAGTAGCCAGTTGCGCAACCCACATGTACGACGCTATACGCCTTGTCCGAAAACGCGGGGCTTGGCGTATTCATCAAGTACGCAAGACCACAATATTCGTTATTGTTTATCCAAAGGCTAACTACATCAGCTCCATATTTATCCCTGAGCTTCGGAACTTCATCCATATAGTTATCCGTTGGGTTTGCCAATCGGTCGAGTGCCTTGTCGAAACCACCGGTTTCATCGTAGGAGACTTCGGCAGAATGAACTAGCCGCACGCGTTGAATTACGCCACTCGCCGCATAACCGGTGTTAGTCTCTTCTATGGCAAGATTTATAAGATTGGCGATGCCTATATCCCCGCCTGCCGCGTCCTTTGCGGACTTCGTATAAGCCACAAGTACATCGATGACTGAGCCGTCGTCAGAACCTGGCCCAGCGTCAGCTGCCGCGTGCGGCAGGTCTCCGACCGGAATCGGTTGACCATCTTGAGGGAAGCCTCCTTGGTCCATTTGAATAATGTATGTCTCACCTTTGACTTGAGGATTCGGACGAATCTGATTCGCCTTTCCAGTGTCCGTAGTAATGTTCCCAGATATAGTTGTGTCAGCATCGCGGCGATGGTAACTTGACCCATCTTCATATCTTCGATGGTTCCATCCCATATGATAGTCTTTCCATCGTTTACCATACGACACTTTTCGCAGGTCGCTGACGACTTGAGAAATTGTCGAACAAGTTTAGATTCAGTTTCTTCAACACCGGGAGATCTTGAAGAGGTACTTTGTCTTGTTCTCCGAAAGACTTAGGGGCGTTCTTTAGAGCCTCGTCGGCAGCGTTCTTGTTGACGAGCTGTAAATCGATCTGAACCGAACGGGAGCGTTCAACCTTCATTCCAGCAAAGGCTGGATTGGAAGACTGATCCCCGAACGATATTGGCGCCTTGGAGGGCTTAAATAGTCGCGGAACGGGATTTTGTCCAATAAGCACTAAAGTCGTAGTTATCACAAAAGCAGCAACTGACAAAGTGTAACGGTTAGGATGTTTCATATGCCTTTGGCCAAAACAGATGGCTCCTCCAATGCAAATCGCTATGCTTCTTCTACGGCTTCGAAATCGTGACAATAGGAACCTCTACAAATCTCCCAGTAACATCAGTGAGTAGTAGCATTCCTGGTTGCGCGCTGTTTCCGGATGTAATGCGCTTGACGACAACATCACATTCGTTGTGATCGCAGTCGACCTTCTCTACGGTAAACCCGGAGGACGTCACCCTCGCTCTAACCTGTAAGCTAGTAGCATTCGCATCAGTCAAAACCAGCATCAACCTATTTGGAAACATTCCGGATGTCATGGCACCAAAATTCAACGTCGATGGTGCAAATTGTAGAGCTTCGTCGGACCGCAAGACAGAACTGTCGTTTGGATGAGCGGCAGACCTAGGCGGCGGATATCCAGAACGTGCTTCGAAGGACGCTGGGGCCAGGTACTGGGTCGAGCGCCGGTGCAGGTGCAGGTCAGGTGCAGGTGCAGGTGCAGGTGCAGGTGCAGGTGCAGGTGCAGGTGCAGGTGCAGGTGCAGGTGCAGGTGCAGGTGCAGGTGCAGGTGCAGGTGCAGGTGCAGGTGCAGGTGCGGGATTATTGGTGCCTTTACCGGAAGTGGCCGCAGTTAGTTTCGAAAAGTCTTTGGCCTTGAAGCTGATCGCGAAGGCGAACCTTGCAGTTGTACGCCCTTGGGCGGTTGGGGTGGATGAATTTGGGGGCACAACTTGATTCGGTGCGTTGTTCTACCAGCAGGATCCCCGCAAACTGGCCTATATGAAACCCTGCAGATAAGTAGACAAGGTCGTATAGGCGATAGGAAAGGCCGCCAAACCATCCGAATGCTGACGTGGAAGATTGCCCTCCAACGCGTACCACCGGACCCGTCGAGAGTGCAAACCCATATCTCTCACTATTAATCCAGTCGTATGAGAGTGGTATGTTGAAGTTGAGGAGGCCGGTCAAATACGTCGTATAACTGGAATTTCCGTTAAACTGCAAAATGTTCTGGGCCCCTGTGCCTCCTGATCCGGACGGGACAGATACTACGGAGTAAGAACGATCTTGGATTTGGCTAAATAACGGACCGACCGAGATAGCCATGCGAGCTTGGCCAGGCGAAAATGTGGCTGTCTGAGACCCATTCTGAGTCTGAATGCCGGCATATGATTGCGTGATGGTCAGAGTACACGAAGAATCCGGAATAAGCGTGACCGTTGCTTGGTAATCATGTTGTGGAGACAGTACCCTACTTCGTTGAACGGTTATTTCGTTTTGCTGCGTAGCAAGGTTCCCGACTCTAACGTCATCACTAGCACAGGACAAGCTAGCTGCCGCGATTTTTGAATTAGTCTGCTTGTATAGTGGCTCCACACTAGCGCGCCATGCGTCTTGCGTCGCACTCAAAGGAATATTGCATGGACTGGTCGTCGAGCAGTTTGAGCCGACTGTGGGCGCGAGACGCACATTGTTGTAAGCAGCACGCTCATTATCGATAGCCGTCGTAGCGGCGTTGACATTGGTTGCGCAAGCGTCGACGGCGTCAGCTGCTTTAGTAGGAACTTGAGGTAAAAATTGGCCAATGAGATCTGAGGGATTGGCCTGGTTCTGTGTGCAGTCCGCTTTAACAGTGTATTGATAGAGAAGATCATTCACATTGTGGACAGTTACAGTAGCAGAACCGGTTTGGACGACATTATGAGGCCAGGATTGTAAGGATCTAGATGCCCAATCATATTCGACTGTTTGACCCTCGGCGACATGGAAGCATCCCAGGGCAACTAGCAGGAGGGCGTGGCACAGGCTCTGCCGCATATTTCTTTCCATACCAAAAAATGGGTTCACGATTTCGCTACACATTAGCACACAAACGATTAGCCGCCAGGAAAATTTTCCTTTTTAAAATTCTATTATTTTGAGCTAGAAGGATTCGGCACTAAGGTGTCGCATTCGTGCGACCGCGTACCATTGCGGGAACCGCAGATACTCCCGAAACCGCCGCCGGGCTTTTTCCGATTGTTCGACCGTTGGGATTGCAAGTGAGGGTGGCAGACTCCACATAGATAGTCGTAAAGTTCCTTGAAGTTTTCACGGTTGTCTTCCGGCAGGCCGATGGCGTTTCGATACTCCTTCGGCTCAAGGGCAATGTGGCTCTCTGGCGTCATATCTTGTTCGCCCTTTCCGACCCGCCTGCCGTATATAAAGTGGATTAGCCGGTCCTCTAGATCCTTGGAAATGCCGAACTGATGTCCTGAGCTCTTGAGCGCCGCCTCAATCGCCTGTTGATTATCAGCAAGCAAATGGGGAACTTGCCTCAAGGAATAGAAAGCATCTTGCGACGCTTCGAGCAGGCCCCGCAGGCTCGCAGCGAAGGCGAGGAGGTTCGCCGGAGGACTGAAAGCGCGAACACAGCCGGCCTGCCACCGCTGATGCCGCATCAGGTTTAGTGCCGCTGCCCAATAGGTGCGGAAGAGCATCTCCCGCCAGTAAATCCGACCCATTTCGGAGGGTTCAAGGGCTTGGAACTCGCCTGAATCCAAGAATTCGAATTGCCTGTTAATAAAGCAATTCGAAAGGTCTTCACAGAGGTGTGCTGCTGCTGCGCCCATAGCTCCAAACAGCGCAGCATCGACGGGATGGGCAACCTTCAGAATCTTCTCGATTGAGTCTTGCTCTGCCATGGCGTTTGATCTCTGACCGCTACAGCTTACCACCCTTGTCGCAAACCGGACTTTCGTCCAGGTTGTTATCCCACAATAACTTACACTGCCCTCACACTTCGTTGCTGTACTCGTCCAGTAGATTGTTGATACAATTCATGCCTTTCGTTGGGATGAGAACTAATGCAGGAACTGCTGGGGAGTCAGGTCACTTTCATCCTCACTCAACGTGTCGAGGTAAGCTCTCAAAGGCTAAGCCTCCCCCAGTATGCCGAGTAACTCCAATTCTGGTTGTCGAAATGGCAGCTCGAACGAAGAAAACGACTCCCGAAGGAGCCTTTCAGCCTCATCTAAAAGGCTTCTGCTTCCTGGCGGCACCGCGTCCAACTCATTTCGGAATCGCCCGCTGGGCGTACTATGCCGCCCAATTCATTCGCGATTGCCAGTATTTGCCAATCTCTGACGATTTGGAGTGTGCCTGCCTTACATGCAACCCCGCAGATCACGTTCTTCAGTTGTGCTACGTTTCCCGTGATCCTGTCGTAACAACGGAAAACGAAAAGCAAATCCGGACCGAGCGGGTCAACCATGATGGCATACGCGTCCGGCAGTTCGCATGCTTGCTCGACTGCAGCGTCGAACAGCCGGCTCCCGACCCCCAGCACCGTACCTCTCTTTCTCGTTGACCGCTTTCGCTCGAAATGCACATCCTCGTAACGGGGGCGGATGCCGGCGCCGCGGATCCACGCGTCCGGAGTCTTGAAGGCGAGCATGTTATCGGCTTCCGTCACCTGTCGACGGTTGTATCTCAAAGCCAGTCGGAAGAACGGCTCCAAATCGGGGAGATCCAGCTTGGGAACTCGCGCGGAGACTTGCGCGAAATCGAAGTGTTGAGCGTGGCCCAGCAAGTCTTGGACGACCCGGACGGCATCCTCGCCTCCCATTTGTCCCGTTTCCCGATCAAACCACTGATCCAGTTTGGCGGGAGGAACAAACTGCGCTTGTGAGAACACATTGTCGAGCATTCCTGGACGAGCTATGCCAAGCACAGCTGGTGCAAGTCTTCCGGCTCTTCAGCAACCGCATTGATTGATTCGCGGATACGCTCCAGCTTTTCGGTAAGTAGCATCCAAATGCGTGATTCCACCGTATCGGGGTTCTGGAACAGCATTACTTTCACAATTTCGCGTTGCCCTATTCGATTTAACGTCCGACTCGCTGGTGCAGGCGCATCGGATTCCATGGCAGATCCACGTGAATTAGGCGCGAACATTTTCCTGAAGGTCTCTCCCTCGCCCGCGGCTTCCGTAGATATCAGAAACCGAACCTCCCCCGAATTGAATCGGTCTTTGGACGTCTCTCTTGCTACCCGCAAAGTGCGCCTAGCTCCCGTTCGGAGTCAGAACATCGAGCAACGCGTCATCGCCATTAATGAACGTGGCGCACTGTTCTCCAAATTCCCGCCACAACGCAGACAGCAGTAGGGCTTGCGTGATCTTGTATTCAGTAAAGAAAAGTACTGACTCGTCGGGAGGAAGGTCTCGGATGGTATGAATAATCGCCTGAATCTTCGTTTCAGTGACGACTGATCGGCAGCGGCGATCAGTTCCCGCAGTCGGTCACATTCATTCTCCATTAGCTCAAGACTGAGCTTCGATACTTCATCCTCAACGACGAGGTTATAGGAGTCCAAATCGTCAATATATTCATCTAGGCTCGTCGTTGCTTGCCGCGGCACGCCGTCTAGCGTGGAGAAAATCTCTTGAAGCTTTTCAAGCGCTTTTGCAATGCACTCCGGACCGCGGCTACGGAGCTCGATGCCAGTTTTTGCAGCGCTATCAATACCAACATGACAGCACGCCCCTGACTGCCATCAAGTCGCGTCGCATAGGCACGCCCGGAAGCGATAAACTCCGTCATCTGTCGTAGAAGTTGGCTTCTTCCTTACTGTAGTGATATGGAACTGTGCTCACCTGGGGCTCTCGAAAGAGGCGTTTTCCGCGAAGGTCTGTTACGTGATACTTGTTGTTGCGGATGAGAGCCTCCTGTAGGTGGGGCAGTTGTTGCTCCGCTGGTTTACGTGGATCAAAAAGGTCGGGACGAACCAGTGACATAAGAGCAAAAAAGCCGAAGTGCTTCCCGCGGTGCGGTGTTCCAGTGAAAAAGATTAGGGAGCGGAGCTGGTCTGCATCCTGAAGCTTTTTGATGAGCCGGTGAGCTAGTGTCATACCGGCCTCTTCGTCGAAATTTAGGTGGTGCGCTTCATCAACAATGATCAGATCCCACGGGTCCGTGAGCAGCATTCGTTCGTGACGCGCTTCGCGATCCTGCCGCAAGGTGTGAAATGATGCCACGACCTGCGGGTTCAACTTCCAGAAATCCAATTTGTCGCTGTCTTGATCAGGACTATATTGCGCCAATCGGATATCGAACATCGTGAATAGCCGTGCCTGCCATGTTGGACGAGGGATGCCGGACAAAGGATAAGCAGCCTGTGTACCAAACCTAGCTGGAACAGCCTCCACAGGATCAGTCCGGCCTCAACTGTCTTACCTAGTCCGACATCATCTGCAACTACCCAACGGACCGGCCATTGCTCCGTAACTTTCTTGCACACCCACAACTGATGGGGATACAAATCGATCCGACTGGGCGAAAACACTCCCCATGCGTCATTTATAGCTCGGATCGTCTCTCCCTGGACTCTTAGTAGCACTGAGATGGGGCAGACGCGGCCCTACCGTGAAGATAGTCATCCGCCGCGGAGCGTAGTGCTGTCAACTCAACGGTTAGACACTCCTCGATGCGGGTCCGAAACGAACCAGCGTCGTCTCGCCCTTTGAAAATTCGACGACACCACGACCGAACGTTGGGTGAGATACGGGTGATCCGGAGGGAAGGGGCTATCGTGCTCATATGATTTTATCCGCCTGCGGCGCAGCGTCCGCATCTTCATCGACAATACCTCAAAGTCGACCTTCAACACACTGCTGCGGAGATTTCTGTCTTGGGCGAGCATCTGCAGTGGTAAATCGAAACAGCGATCAAACGACGCATCTCTACCCACAGTCACACCCAGCTCGCTGAGGGCATTGTGGATGCTCTGAGATGACTCGATGGAGGATGGCCCCTCCGATATCCCGAATAACTGGAAACAGAGTCGACGGACTTTTCGGACCGGCGTAAACGCGAACTGATATCCGCTCGGAGTTGAGAGCCGTCCTACCCGATAAAGTTCGCGCAACAGTTGGCACGCGCCTATGCCCAGCATGCCAGTGAGTGGTGGTGCATCAATACCGGTACCAGTAAGTGCAGGATTCGCACGCGGACTAAAAGCCAGTCTTAAATTCCCAAATCCGTCACACCTCTCAGACTCCCGCAGGGACAGGAGCAGTGATTCAAGATTGCTTGCAACTGCATAGAACGCGACGAGCTGCCGCATCTGGAAGTGATACTCAGTGTTTTGGATATATGCCCCCAAATAATGATCGAGAGCCGCAATCAAAACCTCTGGATCCTGCGGGGCTCTGGCGAGTACATCCAGCCACCCCCTGGAAATCAGGAACTGGGAGAAGCGCCGATCGCGGCCGATCATGTTGAATCCGAGCGGAACCAACGCTGCATGGATAAACAGGAGAAGCCAACGCGCCTGGGCATTCGGCTGCACCGCAGATTCCCAGTCGTCATCTCCCGGCCAAGGAAGGAGCCCGGGAACCCAGCCGGATATGTTTTCTTTCTACTCCGAAATTCGCTCGCGCTGCTCGCGCCGCCACCAATCGGAGACGAGAATGAAAGCGGTTTCGGCATTCATGACCGGCCCAACTGAGGCTCGGAGATGAGATTGAGAACTGGGGAATTGCCACTGATATCCCTTGAGAATTTTCGCTCTATCTCATTCTGGTCATCCCGTGACAGCCCACACCATGCCGACTCTCGTTGCATGTCGAGCCAGTCACGTCTGAGTTGATCTGCCAGCTGCTGCCCAAGCTCTCCGACCACCAGATACTTGAATACTGCATGCAGCTTCTCATCCCGAGCAACGCGGGCCCAGTCCGCTAGCATTGGCGCTCCAGCTGCCAATTGTCCACGGGCCTTCACAAAGAACCTCAGTGCCGCGTCAGAATATCCAGGCGAGAGAAGGGCTGAATCGGGAGCAAAAGCGGAGCGAAGAGCTTCGTCCCCTTCGACGACACGCGGCAGTGCACGACTGGAGACGAGTTCATCTAGTGGGTGATATCTGCCATCGTTTGCAAGCAATTTTAGGTGCTTCATCCAACCGAGGAGACGTTGAATCTCCACTGCATAGGGACTATCCATCTCGAAGAGCGACTTGCACTGGAGAAGATGTTTCCGATATGGTCCGACCAAGTGATTGGCTTCGTGCTCAGGGCCGGCCGCGGTATCCACTACCCGCTCCAACGTCACGTCTTCCACCGGCCCGAAAATCCGCAGCTCCTGAGATATGCCGCTACCGTGGAATGTACGGTTGATCCGGGAGGAAAGGCGGATTGCGTGGACGGCCATTCTGCAATCTGCGCAAAGCAGCCGTTATTGATATCGGCGAGCATCCCCGATATGAAAAGCGCATTGCTTGTTGATTGGCAAGAGTGCTGTACTTGTTTGGTAATTCGGTAGGTATGGCTGCTCTGTTCTGTACGAGCTTTCGCATCGCGCCCACAGATTGCCCCCATGCGATCCAACTGAGCGCTTGGCCACCATTTTGAATCGTTTTCCATTCTGTCACCGGCGAGCTACGCGATGTCTCCCGCCAGAGCTTGGTCCACCAGCTTTCAAAAGTAGCCTCTTCGTGCAACTCCAGGACCTCTGAAAACTTCTCCCACTCGGAGATCGTGTAATCGAAGAGTTCAACCAACGCATCTGCCCAGACAGTAGCTATTTCCTCGGCAATCGAGAGGTTTTCGGAGTTGCTCACAGCAAGCCGAAGCCGCCCCGCATCGGGCTTAAAAGGAGCGTTCAACGCGAATTTCAAATCAGAGCGTTCGGCAGTAGGTGTAGTGATCCATAACCCCGTCCAGCCCACCGGCATTGACGCGATGCCGCTACCGTCGTGATAGAACATGACCGTAGCTGGACGGTCATCCGTGGACAGCTGGCAGCGGAAGCAAAAGAACCTTTTGTTTCCAACCCTCACGTAGCTTAAGCGGCCACTGCCAGTCAGCTTCGTCTCCGCCGCCGACCACGTCGTGTTCCGGTCATCTTGCAGCACGGTCAGAGTTCGAATCCGGCGAGAAAAGACTGGCAGCACAGGCGCTATAGCTACGAATTCATCGATCGCCTCTACAACCTCTGATTCACGAACCCGGTCGGCCCATTTCAGCCGTATCGCGGTAGGCGTGAGCCCAGAAACTCCATAGGCAAGCAGATGCACGAATTCTGCCGCCACAGCCGGCGCAAGCGGTACGGGGAAAAAACCTCCTTTGATAACAAACGCTAAGCGTCCACTGATCACCTCTGGTTGTTGAGCTAAGAAGAACACGCTCTTGAAACCGAGGCCGAAGCGCCCGGTCACAAGCCCCGGACGGCTTTCCGGGCCTACGCCTTTATCGGAGAAGTTCAGAGTCAGCATCTTCTCGAGATCTTGGTCGTAACCGCGTTTTGTCCCGTCACGGAAGCCAGGATATTCGTAGTGATTGATTGGACGGCCCCAATGGCAGATCTCGAGAACCCTCTCTTGTCTGTCCATGCGAAGCGCAAAGCGACGAGCGGCTGGAATCTCGGCGTCTTGCATCTCTTCGAGTTCCGCGACGGCATCATCCGCATTTTGGAAAAGCTCGAAGGTTACCGATCCCAAGCTGTACTGGTAGTCGTTCATCTTGCGCCGGACGGCATCGACCAGTCTGAACTGAGTCGCATTTTCCGGTTCTGCCTCTAATAATCCAGCAAACCATGCTTCGCTAAAGCAAAGAGCCTTTCGGCTTGGCCAGCGCGCTGCTTCGATCTGTCGGGGTTATTGGCGCCAAGGATATCTGCATCAACTCTAGCTCTTCTGTGCGTCAGCGAAGTTCTGCAGCACCGTGCTGAGTTGCGGCACGTCCTTAACGCCCAATTCCCTCAGCCTCGCCTCAGCTATGTCCAACAGGTAGCTTCTGCTTCGTTTCAGATTGGTCTGCCCGGCATCAGCGATACCGCTAAGCACCTCACGCAGGTTCGCAGGGCAGAGGTCAGAAACCCCATTGCAATACACCTTGAGGATGATGGTTTGGATGGTCGCGGCAAAAACTGCAACTGCATCTTCGAGTTGTTCCGGGTCTTGAACCCATCGCAGCCTGAGTAGATGACAAGCAGTGTCCATACGCGACTGATAGTAATGGGTAAACCAGAGGTCATCTGGATTTCCGACAAGCAGCGACTTTATCTCTTTTGTGAATTCAACATTGACTTCGTTCCCAGTGATGGTTCGAGTAGCGATGCTCTCGCCACGAACGATTTGGATAAGAAACGGCCGGCCGAATCAAGTCGGCGAGGTGGTCGGCTCGATCGCCGAGCAGCCAGGCGAGGAAATTATCTCGGTCCATTCCAATGCCGGCGTGAAGCAGTTCATCGAGCAGGGACAACATCCCAGGGTTTGCACCGAGAACGGCAACTAATGCGGCCGGAGATTCTCACCCAAGTTTCCGGTTCTGAAGGGTTGCAGGTAGTTCCGAAGCTTTTTTGCCTCAGCGTCAAAATCGGGAACTTCGGAAAGTTGGTAACCGCGTGATGGTCTGCAGTTGATCTCCGGAACTGGGGCAGGGCTCCATGGCCACCCGCGTTTCCGGCATCTCGCAAGGGGCCAGTATCTTAGTCTGCTCTCCGTCACAAAGCTGGGCTGCAGGGTCGAGATTCGTCGAAGGCCAGATCAGGTGAGTGGCCGAAATCCACTGTCCTGCCTGATTCACCAGCGACAGCCTGGGCAAGAGTTCCTCGACTGTGTGGTCATCACATGCCTGCTTTAAATAGGCGTCAAATGCCGACCGATTTTGCTTTCCTCCAAGCCTGTGCAGTACGGCCTCGACCTTCTCGACACCATCGCGCGGATAGTCGAACGACTTCAAGACAGCCGGGAGCAGGTGTTCAACAATTAGCGGGTCAATTCCCTCGTCGTATCCGCGGAGACGAACGGACCTGCACTTCACTAAGAGCGCAGCAGCCGGAACGTTTTCAAACTCCTCTAACTGCGAGAGAATCGGCTCTAGCTCTTTTAGGTTCTTCGGATTCGTCAGTCCAAGATGCCAGTCTGCTTTGTCGGCAAGCCAAAGCCCGAGCATTTCAAGCGCCTGATCAACTCGGGGCAAGTAATTGCGGAGTGTGGTAAATCCCCGATGTCGGCTAACCTCTTCCCGCATCGCTTTAATTCCAGCCAAGCCGTCTTTCTCCGGGTCGAGCAGCCGATGTAGATCGTCGTCTAATCCCTCTATGCGGATGACCGAGTCAGGCGCGATGTTCCCGCCCAAAGTTAGTGGAATCCACTTTGTCTTCTTCAGTTTCGGTCCGAGACCGCGGACCGATTGATCTCCACGACTGAGTGCTTCCATGATCAGAGGCGCTCTGGTGACCGCAGCGTCAGCATCCAAGCTGCGGCGAACGACATAGTTCCAGTCGAGTCGGGCTAAGTAAGTGTCACCATCAGGATCCGTCTTCCGAAAGACGCTCGTTTGTACAGTGGCCGCAAGTCTGTCTGAGGGCAGATCCTCGACAATGTTGGTCTCGGACAGAAAGGCCTGCCATAGCGGCTGTAGATCCTGGGGCAAATCCATCTCGAAACCTGGAGCGTTAAGAATAAACAGTTCCGAGAGACAGCCGTCGGCATCCGCGATTGATACCCGCCGATCCGAACGTCCGCGAAGAGTATGTAGGGGCAGCTTTCGCAAGACTGAGACCGTTTCATCGTGATGAGAGTGACCGACACCAGACTGAAACAGGCCCTCAAAGATGGTACAGATGTCATCCGTGCTCCAAAGTTCAACAGGGAATTCCAACTCGCCCAGTTCCACTCCGCAGTTCATCAGTTCCGACCAAAGACCGGTTGCATCGATGGTCATTACTGTAAGTTCCCGCTGTAGTTGGGGGCTCAAAACAGGAGTCCATTGGTCGTGCAACAAGCGCCAGGAATCTGACCCACCGCCTCCCGCAAGTAGCTGCTCTAGGAGGCGGGCCCAAATCTGTTGCCCTTCCTGTGTCGAAGGGACAAAGAGAATCTTGTCTCTGTCCTGTGCGTGAGTCGAGTCGCCGTGCATCAGGAAGCGGATTGCTGCGATGATTACTCGGTTGAAAGTGACTTCCGGTGTGAGCGCTTCAACGAGCTTCTTGCGCTGAACGAAGCCCCCTAGGAGCTTCTCGCCAAGGACGACTCGAGCCGCGGTGGTACTGTTGCAAGGAGGCGGGATCGTCTCGCCGAACCACTGTGGGAGTTCAGAAGCTAGATAACACGACCACCCAGGAAGAACCTCTGATAGCAAGCCAATCCATTTTGCGTTCCCGCCAACATTCCCAAAGAGCTTCTCCCGTTCTCTATACTTCAGCCAGTCGTGGCCGGCAATAAGGGCATGCGCGTTCGTGCGGGATTCGCGTACCTCGAGCAAAGACAACTCTGACGCGCGGCTACGTATAGCTGGTGTCAGATCGCCGTTATCGTGCAAGTAATTTAAAAAGCTGTTGATCCACGTTGCTACCGCTTTGTGGCTCGAGTCGACCTGTACATCCTTCAACAGTTGCAAAACCCAATTCTCTGTCCAACGGCCCGGCCTTCTGTGATGCAATCCAGGCAGACCCGCTTGCTTGTCGATGGCTACCAGCGTGAGTTCTTGACTGAGGGCTCGAAGAGACGGAATGTGTTCGAGCAGCACTTCCGGTTGACCCGTCTTGGGAATAACCAGAACCGAATCCTCGGCCGGGATATTCTCCCATCGCTCAACCCCGGATTGCCAGCGTGGTCTCCATGAATGTATCCGACAAATATCTTCGCTGAACGCACTCCACACCCACGTCTTGCGAAGAGTCTCAGCAAGCTCATGGCACTGCATCGCGTCAAACGATTGCTGTTTTGCCAGACGATCCAGGCCCTCCGGCAGCCGGGCTAATGTCCCCCGGGATGCTACGAGATGATTCCAATCGACACAGCTTTTGCTGCTTGTCGTGCCATTGGGCTTGAAGTGGTCCTCGAGGCCATCGATTCGCAGCCTATCCGAATCTAGGAAGAAGAACCCGTGCAAATTGATTGTGATGTGACGATGGATAGTAGACAGTTGTAGCGGTGCTGTATCCGCGGGCTGTTTGCCGACTGGAAAGAATACGCACCATCGAACTTCGAGCGCGCCGCGCTCACTTTTACCGGCTGCTTCCGATGAAATCAGCGCGGCAAAGTGCGGCTCACCCTTCACGCGGCAGCTCGCATCATTTTGGCTACTGGAGCGCCGGACAACTCTAGGCCAATCTGGAGCGGCCTTTAGATTTACGACCTCATGGTCTTCGAGGCGACCAGCGAATCCGCAATACTCGTAACCAATTCTCAGCCTATCGTCGACCAGAAGATTGATTTTGCCATCGACGAAACGGTCACCGGGAGCAGCGTCCGGAGGCGGGACCCGTTGGGAATCCGGTTCAAACTCGAGCGTGACAGACGAGGGCGCCTCTGACGTTTCATCCGTAAGCTTGATCGTTTGTATTTTTCGGAGTGTCACCAGTGACGGAGTCAGTATCCGAAGGTCGAAACTAAGTTCTTTAAAAAAGTTTGGGGCCTCGCCTGGAAATGATTGGTAGATCCAGTCATCAGGTGACACATCTGGCAAGCGTCGGCGCAGAGGAAACCAAAGCGCCAGCCAAGCTCTTCGTTCGGAATAGACGGCGTCGAGGTATTGCCCTACCTTCTTGACTAACGCATCCCCGGATCCCTGGAATTCCTCATCCCAGTCGAGGTGTCGCCAACCGTACCAAGGATTGAATAAATCGGTTATATAAGGAGCCGTCCACCCGAGCGTCGGGTCAGTGCGAGCAACGATGTAAAACGCTTCACACCATGCGAAAACGCTCTTTAGGCCCTTCCCGAAACGTCCTATGGCTCGATCCTCGGTTCCTTTCGTTCCGAGACTGATTTGGCTGATGGCGTCGCGGTGCTCCTCGGTAAAGTCCCCGTTATTGGCAACCAAAACGCCAGGCCCTCTTAAGAGCGCTTGCGTAGATTCCGGATCGCCGCGAATATAAAGCAAGTCCATTCTTGACGCTCCAGCGTCCTCAGCGTTCTGGATCAGTTCTTTGAGGATGCCCCGCGACGAGCCATAACCTCGAAGGAGATCCCGAATGCTTTCGATATCGGCCTCTGGAGGATGGCGAACTCCCCAGCACCGACGTGAAATAGCGCCAATGTCGCTTTCGTGAATTCTTCCTGCGATTGCTTCGGCTTCGGTCGACATCGAAAGTCCTCTGTGCTCAGCGTAAGTCTAGCCCAGCAAATGATAGCGCTGAGTGTGCCACCGCAAACGAGCCAATGACCGATAGCGCCGCCACCCTTTTCTAGTAGCAGCAGCCCGCATGAGTCATTACCTATCTGCGCGCCTTCAGTGTCAGATGGTTATAGATGACGCCGTCCGAAAGCGACGCCTCAGATTCGAAAGAGATAAGCTCTGCAATCGGAGCCTGTCGTCTCACGAACGGCCGCTGCATAAATAGACAGCTGGCGTTCATAACGAACCCTACTTGAGGTCACGTCTATGTCAGTCTTGAAATCTACCGCTATCCAATATTCGTGCTCCGAGAATACAAGGTCGGCAACGCCCTCAACTAATATCCCGTCCGGCATTCGCATGGTCAGAGGCAGTTCACGGTAACAGGTTCCTACCTTAGCTGCTGCCTCAGCGCGTTTCATCAGTGGATGTTGTATAGCGTCTAGGACAGCCTCGCTCGCAGCGCTTACCTCGTCAGAAGTTGCTCCTAAGATCCGCCCCTGTAACTCAGAGGCTTTCTTCAATTGTTCGAGGTCGGCGTTGAGCTCGATTGTCGCCAAGATCGCATGGACGAGCGTACCGAATCGTGGACCAAAGGGCCTCGGTTCCTTCGAAATCTCGACTACCTCAACATCAATACCAAGAGGAATCTCTGTTTTTGACCGCTCTGTCGCGGTTTGAAATGCAACCGCAGGGACCGATCCTGTTGCGATCAAGTTATCCCTCGCACCTTTCCACGCGTAGTAATCGGTCAGTCGCTGCTGGGTAACCTCACCATCCCCCTTCTCAAGAAGCTCCTGCTGGCGGATGCTGAACGACGGTGCTTTCCCTAGCTCGAGCTTGCTCGGATCCCACCACACAACGGTGTATGCCTTTGTTCCCGATCCGAATTTGTGCGCACCCGGTTTTACCGTGTGCTCATAAGGTGGGCTGCCGTCAGGGCGGCCCCAAACGGTATCAATGCCAAATTGGGGGCACATGTTGGCCGGTGATGGATGATGGCGTTTCTCTTCGTTCGGATATAACGCCGGATATAGGGACGAGACCCACCAGTTGGCGCTCAATTCTGGTCCGCTGCCGGTAGTGTCCTCGCCGATTGCCGGTACAACCAGCACGTCACGTGCTCGGGTGGCAGCGACATATGCGATCCGAATGCCTTCCGCCAGATCACGAGCATGCTCCTCGGGAGCGTGATCAATCACCTGCTTCGGGGTCCATCCGGCCAATTTGACGGCACAAAGGTTGCGATTCGAATCGAGGTAGCGGTCCGGTCGCTCATGTGCGATCTTGCAAGTGATATCTGCCAGCACGACGATCGGGAACTCCAGTCCTTTCGCGCGGTGCACACTCATCATGCGCACGCCCTCGGAACCCTCTTCGTAGATCATCGCTTCCGATTGCTTTCCCCGCTCTGCTGCCTCCAACAGCTCTTCGACAAAACCCCGGAAAGAGACGGCGCCTCTTGCCTCGTACTGGCGAGCCAGCTCGGCGATATGCAGGACGTTAGCAAGGGCTTGTTCGCCAGCCGGGCGCATAGCGAATCCGGCATGGGCGCGGGTGGATGTCAAGAGTTGGTTAATGGTTTCAGCAATCGGGCGATAGTTCCTCCTTCGTGACAGTTCCCGCAATGTCTCAAGCGCCCGTTTGACGCTTTGCAGATCTTCTGAGACGTCATCGGGAACTCGGAACAAGTGCCACCTACCGAATTGTGTTCGGTAAGAAAGGAGATCAGCATCGCTTAAAGCAAATAAGGAACCGCGCAAGGTTGCGTAGAGAGACAGGGTGTCATCGGGCCATTCGAGTGCAGCGAGCGCCGTGCGCATGGTTCCGACTTCTTCACGTTCATGGAACGACTTACCACCTACTAAGATGTGGGAAATACCGCGCGCTTGCAGTGCCTCAGCATAACCTCGAGTCATGTCGCCGCCAAACATCTTGTCGAAGCGTCGGAACATTATGCAGATATGTTGCGGGCGGACTGGCACCCGCTCTTGACGACCCCGCTCCGTCACGGTCCATCCGCTCTCTCGCAAAAGCCAATCGATAAATGCTCCCGTTGCATCCGGGAGTGACCGCTCGACAGCGCCGGCCGCCAATCTGGCTTTTCCGTAAGGCTGAGGTACGCTCAGGGCAACGATGGAGGGCTGTGTCTTAGGTTGTTCGCGACATGGCGCTAATGGCACGTAGGCGGATTGCAGGCTTTGCCGATCGCCCGTCATCAATGGTTCAAACGCTGCATTGACGAGGTCTTGAATATCCGGAACTGAGCGGAAACTGGTCGTAAGGTTGAGTGCAATCGCACCGCCGCTCACGAGCATCTCCTTTGCGTCAAGATAGAGCCCTACATCCGCTCGGCGGAATCGATAGATTGCCTGTTTGGGATCGCCAACGATAAACAACTTTCCCGGCACTACCTTGATTTGCTTCCAATCGCTGATCACTGGATCAGCCGATGCGAGCAGTAGCAGAACTTCGGCCTGCAATGGATCTGTGTCTTGAAACTCGTCTACGAATATGTGTGAAACGCTGCTGCAGCTCGGAGCGGACCTCAGGATTGTCGCGCAGGAGATCCCGTGCCTTTAGTAACAGATCGAGAAAGTCGAGCTTGCCACCCCTGTCTTTCAGCGATTCGTATAAGGCGACAGTTTGACGCAGTTCGGTTCGTAGCAATGCTGCCAAGTCAGCATCCGCTATGGCCCCAAACGCTTGCAATACGGCTGTCAGCTCTGCGTGAGCTTGGATCACCTGGTCACGGGAAACGCCGTCGCCGTACTTGGGCAGTCCTTTTCTGTTGATTCTGAAGTCCCATGCTTTGCCAAGTTCAATAAGCTGAGACTCTAGGCCGTCATAATCTCTCGCCCTGCTCTTCTCGACTGTTTCGATATAGGCACTCAGATCGCGAGCACGACGTGTTTGGGTGTACATGGGATGATCGGTATTGGAACTACTGTTGGTTAGAGCCGCGAAGTCGTGCACCTGTTCAACCAGCTGATCAATCTCCTGAACGCGACTAAAGGCAGGACGTTCCCATTCGGCATTGAAGTCTCGCCAGTCCATGAGCGTTGAGCCGGCACTCTCGAGCCTCGCCGTTGGACCGTCTTCAGATGGACGCCTAGAGACCTTCGTACGCCTTCCGGTGGATCTTCCAAGACACTTTCTAGCCAAGTGCGAAACGCGGAACGATAAAGCTGCTCTGAAGCGCTTTCGTCGACCGCCTCAAACTGAGGATCGATTCTGGCCTCCATCGGCCGCTCCCGTAACAGATCGGCGCAAAAGGAGTGGATCGTACCAGCGCGCGCCTCCTCGAGGTGAGCAAGGGTTTCTTCTATATTGGCCTTCTGTAGGTCATTCAGCCCAGTTCCGGCCCGTACTCGTTCTAATTCGGCGCTTAGCCGGAGCTTCAGCTCGCCAGCCGCCTTGTCGGTAAATGTAACCGCAGCAATTCGATCTACAGTCGTGCGACCCGAAGCTAAGACGCTGATGATCCGATTAACCAGTTCGGTAGTCTTGCCAGTTCCAGCTGCGGCTTCGACGACAAGCGTGCCATCGAGGTCGTTGCGGATTTGGTCTTGCGCTTTTTGGTCGGCTATTGATTTCATACCATTTCCCTAAGCTCGATCAGTTCAGCCAAAGGTGCCGGGCTCTTCCGACTGGTACGCAGCTCTTCATACGGCCCACATACGGACGTAAAGTCGCAATACTTGCAGCCGTCCTCCTTTGGAGCCGCGGGAAGAAATCCATTCGCGACCGCTTGATCAATAATCTGCAGGACTCGCGTGGCGGCGTGACGAGCGAGCTCGTTCATGATTACAGCGCGCTGCGTATATCCGCCGGCTGCCGTGCAGTACGAGAGCCGCGCTTCCTTGACCGACGATCCCACAAGGTTTTCGAGAGCCAGCGAGTACAACACTGGCTGCAACACCTCACCCTTTCCTACGATCACGCCCTCATCAATGCGGTTCTTGCCAGTCTTATGGTCCGTAACACGAAGCTCACCAGCTCCGTCCTGTTCCACCAAATCTGCAATTCCATGCAGTCGGAATCCTTCTGGCAACGTGGCAACTGCGCCTGTACTCGCAGAATCACGGCCGACCTGAACAGGAAGGCCGAAGCTGTACTCAATGAACTCAGGTGTATATCCGTCAGGGTGCTCGGCCAATTGGGTCAAGAGACCGCGAAGGTCGGCGCGAAGCAGCTCGACTTCGTCCGCCCATACCCGTTCGATTGCTGGAGCAAGCTGCTCATGATACTCAGTCGCGGTGGCCTCAACGATACTGTCCGCGAGCGAATGTGCTTTCCCTAAATTCGATGACTTTATTGGAAGCAGTTTCTTTGTGATCGCCTGCCGGAAGAACTGAGCAAGCATCGAGTGGTACATCGCACCCCGGGTAAGGGGATCGAGGTTCTGCAGCGGGATACTATCCTCTCGCTTTGCTAAGCGGTGAATGGTGGCCAAAACAAATTTATAGGGGCACGCTGCATAAGCTTGCAGCGATGTCGGCGAATATGCGCGCGTGCCGAGCCGATATGCAGATAGTTGCTGTAGCGTCAGCTCTCCAGCGTCGCAAATGCCGTCTGCGGGGCCCCACTTCTTGTGCCAGCGCTGCCACCGTGCCCGCAGCGACCGACCCAGTTCCGGGCTCAATTCCATCAAGTACCGCGCACCACCGCGAACCGACTTGGGATCCGCTTGCAGCAAAGGTCGGAGCACAGCGAGATCATGCTCAATATCGTCAATCGCAAATTGGGGGTTATTAGGGGCGAGCCATGCAAGCTCCGCCCCCGAGTTGCGCGCAGCCTCACGCTCGAACTCATCCACGTTCGGCAGCTTGCCCAATGTGGTACGCCGCACGTCTAGCGCGTAAAACGACGGAACGCGCGGACGTGCGAGTGCAACCTCTACACGTGGATAAGAGAAGAAAACCCTGCGCTCGGCCGCACCGGCGGCGATTCGGAGTCGGAGTCGCTCTTCTGATGCTCGCTCCCTGACGGTAAGCATCGGTGGCACGGCTCTGGTCAGCTGCTGTCGGTTGCCATCTAACAGAAGAGGGTCTTCGCGTAATCGTTGCGGGAAGATTCTCTCGGCCAAGCCGGGAACAAACAACACCGCGAAAGATCGCCCGCGTAACTGCTCTGGAGTACCTACGAACACTCGACCGTAGCGACTGCGGGGTGGCTCGACACTCAGATCAGTAAGCCGAGCGGAAAGCGCCTCTCGTACTTCGGTCAGTGTTACCGGACCGACAGCGGCAATGGGCTGCAGCTCCGATAAAACCGCCAGGACGTGTTCTGGACGGCGAAGCGACATCGGGGCCAAGCTCTCCAGTGCGGCCAGCCACTCGCCCCAGGTAGCATGAGTCGGGAAATTTGATAGCTCTCTTAGCAACGGCAATGCGTATTCGCGCAAGTTACCGAGGTTGACCAGTTCTCTCTCAGGGCCGGGACCCGGGATGAATCAGGTTCTTCTAGCTTGATCGAAGCAATTTTGGTCTGGATCTCCGCTGCAAGACCTTGAAGTCGGCGTTCCCAGCGATCTAAACCCCCGACTACGGCAGCTTCAACTAGTAGTTCCTCCCATTTCCATGGCGCACGCAGCATCCCGGATACCTGCGGGCTTGTCCCATCATCAGTCGCGGGCGGCGGCTGATCAGGTACCAAGTCCGGGCTCACTTGTGTTGCCGCGCCGGCAACCAGCGCATCATCGGATGGTGCTACCCAGGACTCCTCGGCGAGCGGCGGCGCGCCTGTCGGACCAAGCTGAGGGACTTGGCCAAGCGACAGATACTCCGCAAAGCGTTTCGCACTCAGCCTCTCCTCGGCGCAAAGCAACAGCGCCAACAAGGCACGGCCAGAAGCATCCGGTCGGCGTGTCCCGCGCGCAAAATATGCCGCGATTCCTGCCCGATCCAGTGCGGATTCCAATAACGCCGAATACGTCTGTGGCGACCGTAGGGCAATCGCTATGTCGTCGAACTTAAGACCCGTTCTAGCCTCCTGCTGAATACGCCTTGCGATCTCAAGGCATTCCCGACCTTCACCCGGGGCGGAGAAGAACTGAACAAGTCCGTCTTCGCTGTATGTCGATCCGGGAGTGTTGCCGAACACGAAATTCTGTAATCTTTGCAACGACGTGGTATCCGGCTTTGCGGCAGTGGTCCGATCACCACCGATACGCTCGAAGGCAGCAATGGTGCGCGTGTCGCCATCGATAATGGTCGCCAGAGAGCCCAGGGCCCAAGCTCAAAAAGTATCGGGATGCTGAATCAGCGATTCCAAAACCTGACGATCGGACGCAGACGGCAGCGCCGGATCGATTTGACGCTAGCGTATGGGAGCATCACCGACATGAGTGCGAGGGCATACGTCCTGGGTGTGTTCCGCAACGTCGCTCCGAGCGGGGCGGCCAGAGCAGTCGACCAGCGACTGGGAGGTGCGATCACCGATTTCACTGCCCGACGCATGCTAAGCGGCGATGTCGGGGCGGTATTCACGGTTCCAGCAAGCCGTAATCAGTTACCGGCCGAGATGGTTCTGTTTGCCGGACTCGGACCGTTCGATCAGTTCAACAGTGGAGTCCAGCAACTCGTGGCAGAAAATGCTATCCGGCTGCTGGCTCGCAGCCGCATAGACGAGCTTGCCACCGTTCTCATCGGAATTGGCACGGGGCAAAGCGTTGGGTCTGTTCTCCAGCATCTGCTCATAGGTTTCTTGCGCGGCCTTGCTGATGCAGACCCCGAACAGCGCTTTCGGAGTATCGCCGTCTGCGAAACCGATTCTGTACGCTTCAACGAAATGAGAGGCGAGCTGTACAAGCTGGTCGGAACGGCGCTGTTCGATGATGTGGAAATGACGCTGAATGAAATCGAAGTCCCACCCTCCGAGCGCCCGCTAACCCGCGTTCTTGAGCCTAGCCCCGAACCTGTCTATGCCATGGTACGGCAGGAAGGTTTCACAAAGACTCAGTACCACTATCGAGTTTCGGTCCTGGGGGCGGGTATGAAGGCAGCCGTGGTATCCGCGGTTCGAGCCATCGATAACGACAAGCTTTCCTCCCTCCTCAAGTGCTTCGATAAAGCAGTTGAGTTTGGCAGTAGCTCCGCAGACATTCCGCAGTTGGGAAAGCGATTCTCCGATCTGATTCTTCCTCCCGAGGTCTGTACGGTTCTCGAGTCAATGAAGGACCGCCATCTAGTCCTGGTTCACGACGATTCTGCATCGCGAATCCCGTGGGAGATTCTGAAGATCAACGATTGGAGTCCAGCGCTCAGAGGGGGAATGAGCCGACGTTACCTAGCCGATAACTTACCAATCGCCACCTGGTTGGAGGAACGTCGCAGCGAACCTTCCTTGAGGCTACTGCTGATCGTCAACCCGACCGGCGACCTCTCGGGGGCCGAAGAGGAAGGAGCTCGGGTTGAACAATTGGCGAAGGACAAATCGCGCATCGACGCGACCGTGCTGAGAGAAAAAGATGCATCAAAGGCAGCAATCCTGTCCGCTCTTGGTAGCGGCAAGTACGATTGCGTGCATTACGCTGGGCATGCTTTCTTCAATCCCCAAAACCGCGGGCGCTCAGGGCTTCTGTGCGCGAATCAAGAAGTCCTGAGCGGCTCCGACTTGATGGGAATCAGCAATCTGCCATTCCTGGTTTTCTTCAACGCTTGCGAAGCTGGGCGTGTTCGCCGAGGTAGCTCACCGCCTCCAAAACCCAGAAAACGTCCGAAGCCCGCCAGTGATCGCGCTGAGGAGTCATCAGGGGTGGCAGAGGCGCTCATGCGTGGCGGAATCGCGAACTATATGAGCACCTATTGGCCGGTCGGTGACGCTGCCGCCAAGATGTTCTCCACGACATTCTATGAGCGAGTCTTGGATGGCAAACCGATCGGTCTGGCCTTGTTGGAAGGCCGAAAAGCGGTATGGCAGCTCAAACATCAGGATTGGGCCGACTACATTCTTTACGGCAACGCAGATTTCGTACTTAAGCAACGGAAGACCACGATGTAGTTTCGTAGTACGGCACACATACAACAGGCAGCCGAGCGGGTCGCACTTTTTCGCTCCCAGGAATCGCCGGAGCCAGCTCCAGATGCAGGTATCTTAGTGCTTCCTTATCGGTAAGGTTGCGGGTCACCCGGCTGTGGGCCAACGACATCAGCAGGTCAATATCCATTGCATAGACCTTGGTATTTCGTCACGGCCGCCTGAAAGTACGCCTCATCATCGGCGACACAAATATTACGACCGACGCCAGCCGTCAGGCCATCCTCAAAGCCATCGCCCGTGCCCGCCGTTGGTATGAGCAGATCACGACTGGACAAGCCCGCACCATTGGGCAACTCGCCGGCTTGCACTGCCTGTCACCACGCTTTATCCGTATGCACATGAAGTTGGTTCAACTCGGTCCGCAGGCCATTGAAACAATGATGCGTCGGCCCCATTCGCTTCCCCTCTCGCTTACCGATCTACTCGTCGCGATCCCGATGAACTGGGGAGAGCAGATCACCAGCGCGCCTGATGGCGCTTAGCTTGGCGAACCGGCATCTGCACTCTTTAAGACTTTTAAGCCGCCTCCAGATGGTTTGCGTTTCGAGCGCTTTTCTATGCTCAGCATGCAATTGGTGTTCGTCTTGAGTCTTGTCCCGTCCCTTTCGAAAGGGAAGTGCCAAAACTACAAACAGAGAACACCCGCCGGAGCGAGGCCTCGATCGGACAAGCGAGGACGCTCCCACTTCCGTTAGGAGCACGAATCTTGCGATTTGGCGGGGAAGATTGCCGGATTGGATGTTGGTTGCTGCGGGTTACTGAATCTAGACGTATTACTGGCGGAGAGGGCGAGATTCGAACTCGCGGTACCCTTTCAGGTACGTCCGCTTTCGAGGCGGGTGCCTTCAACCACTCGGCCACCTCTCCGCATGCTTGCATCTGGCAGTGTTGCCAGCGTTCTTAGTTTAGCAAAATCAATGTGCGCTGAAGTTATGGTTGTCAGGTCTCATGTTTCGGGCGTCAGATATGAACCCGCCGTTCGATCCTCATCTTCGGACACCTGATACCTGATACCAAAGGACTCCACCCCGAATCGCTGATTTACGATCACTCGCTCGGCGCGATCGCTGGCAAATACCGTGCATCGTCGCTCCCGGGCCCACTCGCGCGAGAACTCCAACAGCCTGCGCGCGACGTTGCCCCTTCGTGCTTCCGGTTCGACGAACAAGCCCTCTACATAGCCGATGCGTTCACTCTTCATCTCCAGCAGTTCGGACCGCACCGCCAATTCGAGAAGCGCCAGCACCCGGCTATCGCTATTCTGCGCAATAAATACGGCGTCAGGCTCGTCGAGCTTGCCTGCGAAGAACGCCTCGATCTCCTGCTCGTGGTCATTGGCGCCGTCGGGCCACAACAAAGTGCGTAGCCGTAGCCATTCGGCCGCGTCCGCGCGAACCACAGGCCGGATCGTCAGCTCGTCGAACGTGTTCTCGCGCGATTCCATCAGTTAAGTCGCTTGCGATGCGCGCTTCTCGCGAAAGAAACTTTGCATTAACTCCATGCAGCGCGCCGCCAAGACACCGCAAGTCACCTCGACCTTGTGATTCAGCCTCGAATTATTCAGGACCTGGAACACGGAATGGACCGCCCCCGCCTTGGAATCTTCCGCACCGTAGATCAGCCTGCGAATGCGCGCGTGGGTAATGGCTCCGGCACACATTGCGCAGGGCTCGACGCTAACGTAGATATCGCAGTCGAGCAGGCGGTAGTTGCCAGCCGCAATCCCCGCCTCGCGCAAGGCGATAATCTCAGCATGCGCTGTTGGGTCGTTCGAAGTGATTGGCCGATTGCAGCCGCGCCCGATGATCTCGCCGTCGCGGACGACTACCGCTCCCACCGGAACCTCGCCCAACGCGAGCGCCCGCTGTGCTTCGCGCAATGCTTCTTCCATGAACAACTCGTCAGATGCGGACACGCAATGCAGGGTAACGCAATGATAGTGGCTTAGATAGGATGGTTTGGTAAAGAACTCTCGGATTATCACGTATCCAATAGATCAGAAGCGATGAACCAGAAACATCAAATCCCATCCGTGACCATTGCGACTGAGATTTTCGATCTGCGAACCGCAGATCAGTTTTTGGAGTTTCAACCGCCGCGAAACTCTTGCACGCTTTCACCGGCGCGCCAGATGGGCGCAGGTTGCTGGCGACGGTAATCAGCCAGGCGCTGAACTATAGCCTCCACGTCGCGCTTCGCCCAGCCAACCGAGGAGACTTCAATCTCGCCGCTCGGCGCGATCAAAAAAACCGTCGGCACATTGGTGAGTCCGTAGGCGTTGGAGGTCGCGTAGCCGTTCGCACCATCGTCAATCGCCACCGGGAAAGTGACACCAAACTCGTGCATGAATGCTTGAGTGTCTTTTGCGTTGTCCTGAGAAACACCGAGCACAGTTATATTCGCGCCGCGGTTCCCCTGGAAAACTCTTTCGAAGAAGGGAAACGCGTACTGGCACACCGGGCAGCTCACTTTGAAAAATGCGACCAGCACTGGCCCCTTCTTCAGGGCATCTTTGAGCGAAACTTGCTTTCCGTCAACAGTTGACAATCTAAAGTCCGGAGCGATTACTCCGGCTTCAAGTGCGGGCATCGACTACCTCCACAAATTTGATTCTGGAGGCGTACTCTGAGACTCAAGCCTCGCCGTTGTGGAGCTTCGTCAGTATTTTCCGCGCCAAACCGGTCAGGGCTGCGCGTTTCCATTGCTGAGGAGTGAACCAGCCGGGCTCGGCGACGGTCAGCTCTTGCAGCCTAAACACGGCAACCTGGTAATCCGTGTCTGTGATTGAGTGGCGCAGCCGAGCAATCGGCGTCGCATCAACGGGAGCCTCGGCGAGCTGCGGCATCTCCCACATGCCGGCCATCAGTCGCGTATCTGGCGCACGCCGCACTAGCAAAACTGCACCCTGTTTCTCAACCAGCGCGTAATAGAGCGGTTTACGTTTTCGAGGACTCTGCTTCGGTGCCGGCAGCTCGCCCCGTGTCGCGCAGAAAGTTGATATCGGGCAGAGCGGACACTGCGGCGACCTCGGGGTACAGACCGTCGCGCCCAGCTCCATCATCGCCTGGTTGAAGTCACCGGGGCGCTTGGGATCAAGCAGCGCCTGGGCGCGCTCCCAAGCCCAGCCATTCGACAGCGCATCGCCACTTAGCCGCGCCAGCACACGCTCCACGTTGCCATCGACGACGGCGACAGGTTCGCCGAACGCGATGCTCGCAATCGCCGCCGCCGTGTACCTGCCAATACCGGGTAGCTCAAGCCAATCTTCGTAGCGGGAAGGGAACTGCCCTCCGCGCTCTCGCACGATCGTCTTCGCCGCCTGATGCATCCGCCGCGCGCGATGGTAGTAGCCAAGCCCGCTCCAGATCGCGAGCACCGAATGCTCTCGCGCGGCTGCCAACGCCTTCACATTGGGAAAGCGCTTCATGAATCGCGCGTAGTGTTCCAGAACTGCGGCCACGCGCGTCTGTTGCAGCATGATCTCCGACACCCATACGCGATATGGGTCGGTGCTCTCGCGCCACGGCAGGTCACGCCGATGAGCGTCGTACCAGGCCAGCAGCTTTCGGCGAAATTGTCGCTCTTGCGGAGGAGGTAGCAGAGGCATTGGCAATAGTATGCGTCAGGGCACGACCCACGTGTCACAATCGTTCCATGCTCAAAGTCAAGCGCCTCTCGCCCGACGCCGTTCTGCCCACCGTTGCTCATCCCGGCGAAGACATCGGCTACGACCTGTACTCGGTCGAGGACATCACCATCGCGTCGCACGGTGCTGCCGGAGTCCACACCGGCATCGCGATCGAATTCGTGCCCACTGCCGGCGGCATTGTGAAAACCCGCTCAGGACTGGCGAAAAAGCGCTTGCTGTGCAACGCCGGCGTCATCGACGCGGGGTATCGCGGCGAGGTCATCGTGCTGATGGAGAACTTGGGCGCCCAGCCGTACAGCATCAGCAAAGGCGACAAAATTGCCCAGCTCCTGGAGCACCCGTTTCTGGCCGGGGAAGTTGCCGAATCCGACCTCAGCGATGCCGCGCGGGGCAATAAAGGCTTTGGGTCATCGGGAAGTTAGCTAAGGTCCCGCAAATCCCGCCTCACAACCCGCCCTTTCAGTACAACTCCTCATTTCTTATCCCCCTCTTTACTAATGGAGTTAAAATCTAGCTAACAAGGACTGTAGCTGCGGACGGTTGCGAACCGTCCGGAGAGGATTTCAATGAACGTCCACTTCAGCTACAAAATCGCAAAGACTACCGATCTCGAAAACCTCCTCCAACAACAAACCGACAAACTCAATCGACTTTTGCGGGTGTTCCGTCCCGAGCTGGTGCACCTCAAAGGAAGCCTGGTCGAAAACTCGCTTCCTGAAGGCTACGTTGTTTCGCTGAACCTGCGGCTTCCCTCAGGACAGATGGCCGCGCAGGAGAAGAGCGACAGCCTCACCGGAGCGGTGAAGGCTGCCTTTTCTGAGCTGGCGAATCAGCTCAAGAAGCACAAGGATCTGCTGCGCAACGAGCGCAATTGGCCACGCCGCCGCGGACCGAGCCGAGCTGTTGTTCAGACCGTTCCGTTCGAGGAGACGGTTGCTGCGGTGAAGCCCGAAGCAGTTTCCACGGGTGACATCTCCAGCTACATCGATGCCAATCTTCCTCGCCTGCGACGCTTTGTCGCGCGCGAGGTCGCACACCGCCAGAGTGAAGGCCAACTGATGCAAGACCAGGTGGCAGTTGACGATGTGGTTTCAGAGTCGATCGCCAACGCGTTGGACGAGCGGCATGACAAGCCGGAACGCATGCGCCTGGAACCCTGGCTGTATCGGCTTGCCGTGGATGCTATTGGCCACTTAGCCTCTGGCAATGGCGACGAAGGCCGTACGTCGCTGGAGCGTGCACTGAAGACTGGGGCAGCTCGCGGCACCGACGAGCCCATCGCACAGTTCAGCGAGCCCGGGGGGCGCCTCTATGTGGAGAACGCGATCATCGACAGCGGGGCGCAGAGTCCTGAGGACATTGCCGCTCGCAACGAACTGATCGAACTGGTGGAGCGCTCGTTGCGCGATGCCGGACGCGATCAGCGCGAGGCTTTCATCCTCTTCACCATTGAAGGCTTCACGGTAGAGGAAATTGCCGACATAACGAATCACCCTCCGCAAAAGGTTCGCGCCGACATTCGCGCTGCGCGAGAACACCTGCAGAAAGCCTTGCCACTGCGTGACCCGCTTAAGGACAAGCTTGTCGATTATGCCAAAACGGCCTGACGGAAGCCGTCGGGCCGGTCTCGTTGAATCAAATTCACATCAGGAGAACCGGAATGATTGCACGTGATGAAATCCGTGAGTTGGCTAATTTTCACTCTCCGGAGACCTGCGCCCTCACCTTCTATTACCAGCCCAGCACGCCGCAGGACCTGTCGCATCGTGGCGAATCGATCCTGGTCAAAGATATGCTGCGTAATGCCATCCGCGAAGCCGAAAAGGGTGGAAAGAATGGCTGTGCCAAGGCTGACCTGGAGCGCGTCAGCGCAATTGTCGAGGCATTGCGCGGTAATGGCGGCAAGGCGAAAGCGGTATTTGCCTGCGCCGGACAGAATTTCTGGCGCGAATATGATTTGCCGCCGCAGCTTCCCAAAACGCAGGTCATCCTGAATCAGCGTTTTCATCTGAAGCCGCTGGCCGCTCTAATGCGAGAAGGCCGCAAAACGCTGGTCGTACTCGCCGACCGCACCAAAGCGCGCGTGTTCGAGCTTTCCGATGACAAAATCAATGAGTTGCAGGACTTCTTCAATGACCTCTCGCGCCACGGCAAGAGCGATGGATTTGCCGGCTACGATGGCGGCCACGCCGAGCGCCGCGTGTCCAACGAGACGGCACAGCACTTCAAAGTTATTGCCGACTACCTGAAGGATCGTTATGAGCGCGAGCCGTTCGACCAGCTTCTCATCGGCTGCCATGACGAACAGTGGCCCGAGATCGAGGGCCATCTGCATACCGACGCGAAAAAGAAACTCATCGGCCATTTCCGTGTCGATCCCAAGGCTGCCACTCCCGAACAAGTGAAGGAGATGGCGGTGCAACATATTACGCAGCACGATGGCGACGAGAAGCAGCGTCTGATCGGCGAAGTAATCGGTGAAGCGCACCGCAATGGCAATGGCGCTATTGGCCTGCGACGCGTGCTGCGCTCGCTCGAGGTCGGCGAAGTGCAGACGCTACTGCTGGGCTCCAACTTCCAGGCCTCGGGCGTGAAGTGCTACCACTGCGGCCACATGGATCTACACGACGCGAAAGATTGCGCCGTCTGCGGCAAGCCGAATACCCAACTTGAGGACATCGGCGACGCGATCGTCGGTCATGCGCTGCGAGGCAATATTGAAACGTTGTGGATCGACAACAATGAGGAGTTCGATCGCATCGGCCGCATCGCCGCGCTTCTGCGCTTCCGTGCCGACCAGAACACCCCGTTGAAAGTGGCGGTGTAGCGATATCGACGGTTCTTCGACACAGTCGGGTGCCCACTCAAGCCTAGGTTGGCTTGAGTGGGTCTTTCCGGTTCACTGACAACCGCGGACTGAACTAACCACTGCCTCGCCGTGCTATCCTCCTTCCTTTCGTATCCGATCAGGAGCCATCATGAAGTTCACTCGCCGTGAGTTCGTTGCCACCACAGCTCTTGGGTCTGCCTCGCTCGCACTCGATCTGCACGGACAAGCTGCTGCGCCTAACTTCCAGACCGAGAACCAGGCTCCAACCAACAAGCCCAAAGCTCCGGTTATCATCTCCGCTGCAAACGGATACAACTATCTCGACCGCGGCTACGCGGTGCTGAGCAGTGGAGGCGACACGCTCGACGCGGTGATGCAGGTCATCACCGGACCGGAGGACGATCCTAACGACGACAGCGTCGGACTCGGCGGACTGCCGAACGAAGAATGCGTGGTCGAGCTCGACTCCTGTTGCATGCACGGACCCACGCGCATGGCAGGCTCGGTCGCGGGCGTACACGACATCAAGAACGTCTCGCTGCTGGCGAAGACTGTGATGGAACATACCGGTCACGTGATGCTGGTGGGCGAGGGCGCCAGCCACTTCGGTCTGCTGATGGGTTTTCCCAAGGAGAACCTGCTGACCGAGCGCTCGCGCAAGACGTGGCAACTGTGGCGCGAAACCATGTCGAACGACGATTGGTGGGGACCAGGACTCGCCAGCCCTAACTTCAAGTTCCCAGACGAAGCGGGCAATCTAAGCGAGCTCGACAATCCGCTGATCGATCACATGTACAAGTTGGCGACCAGGATCGGCATCGAGCCGAGCTTCCGCATGGCGGCGATCGAGCGTGTGCTGAAGCCGCCGACAGGAACGATTCACTGTTCGACTGTCAACGCGAAGGGCGAGATGTCGGGCGCGACCACGACCAGCGGCCTGGCGTGGAAGATTCCCGGCCGCGCGGGCGATTCGCCCATCATCGGCGCGGGAAGCTACACCGATCAGGATGTGGGCTCAGCGGGCGCGACCGGAAATGGCGAAGAGAACGTCAAGATTTGCGGCGCGCATACGATCGTCGAGAATATGCGTCATGGCATGTCGCCGAAAGATGCCGGTTTCGACGCGCTCAAGCGCATCGTGCGCAACTACAACGGCAACATGGAAAAACTTCAGTACATCGACATGAGCTTCTACATCCTGCGTCGCGATGGCGCATACGCGGGCGTGTCGTTGTGGAGCGGTCCGGCAAATCATCCGCGCAGGTTTGCCGTGATCGACGAAAAGGCAAAGCGTTACGAGAACGCGGTCGCGCTGATCGAAGGTACATCGCTGGGCTGGCCTCCGATGCCGGGCGGAAAACGCTTGAGCCCGGAACAGAAGAAGTAGATCAGGTCGCAGCGAACATGGCCGCGTTGCGGTGCTTCGCCTAGGAAAGAGCACGCATCGTAAATCGCTCGCTCCACTCGATCCGCAATCTCCTCGCTATCATCAGCGATGTAGGACCAGATGTCGAAGATGTCGCCTCTTGCGAGCGGGGTGAGACGGTATGTGCTCATCCTTTGAGTGCACGCCGTTCGCGCCAATTCTCCTTCATCTTCCCGATCTCCGCGCGAGCTTGCGCTGGGTCGATCAACTCTCCTCGCTCTGCCTGCTGGTATCCTTCCTCAACGTGATCACGCAGTGCTTTTCGTTCCCCATTACTCCAGCTTTCCTCGACGTCCTGTGCTTCGAGGGCGCGGCGCAATACCTCTTCAGCGTTGGCATACGCGCCACTGGAAAGCCGTTTGTTGATAAGCGTCTCGAGATCCGGAGGTACGTTTAACTGCATGGTTCTTGCTCCACTTCGTTTCAATACTATACCGCGACCGTAACCGTGGTCTCGCGTTCTTATCACCGGCCGATACAGCGTGTCGCGCTCGAAGGGAACGCGTCCGGCTTCGGTGATCAGCCGTATCAAATCTTGGCGGCGCAGGCCTTGCGGCGTAGTCGCTCCGGCATCGTGATAGATCTTTTCTTCGACGACCGTCCCGTCGATATCGTCGGCGCCGAAGCGCAGCGAGATCTGCGCGATTTTCGGCGTCATCATCTGCCAGTACGACTTGACGTGCGGAAAGTTATCGAGCACCAGTCGCGACACGGCAATCTGTTTCAGATCGAGCATGCCTGTTGTCTTCGGCAAATGCTGCAACGGCGTGTTCTCGGGATGAAACGCCAGCGGGATGAAGGTCTGGAATCCATGCGTGTCGTCCTGCAACTTGCGCAACTTCAGCAGGTGATCAACGCGGTCTTCGTCGTTCTCGACGTGGCCGTAAAGCATGGTCGCATTCGACTTCAGCCCAATCTCATGCGCCGCGCGCGCGATCTCAAGCCAGTCATCGCCGTCGATCTTGTGATCGCAAATGATGTGCCTTACGCGATCGGAGAAAATTTCCGCGCCGCCACCGGGCAGGGAATCGAGCCCTGCGTCTTTCAGCTTCAGCAGCACCTCGCGTGGCGTGGTCTTGCCGATGCGCGCGAAGAAGGCGATCTCAACCATGGTGAAAGCCTTGAGATGCACCTGCGGGAAGCGCTCTTTCAATCCTGAGATCAGGTCGAGGTAGTACTGGAACGGCAGGTCGGCATGAAGTCCGCCGACGATGTGAAATTCGGTGACCGCCTCGGTGTAACCGGTACCCGCTGTGTCCCACGCTTCCTCGAGCGCCATGGTGTAGGAGCCGGGCGAATCTTTCTTGCGACCGAAGGCGCACAGCCGGCAGGCAGCAACGCAGACGTTCGTATAGTTAATATGTCGATTGACATTGAAATACGCGGTATCGCCGTGCATGCGCTCGCGAACGTAATTGGCCAGCCAGCCCACGCCCAGAATGTCGCCCGAGGCGTAGAGCGCGAGTGCATCTTCGGGAGACAGCCGCTCCTGCGCCATGACCTTGTCGTGTATGGGACCAAGGCGGGCATCGTCGGTCTGAAAGGGATGAGACTGTTTCATAGTGGCTGAGCCAGCGTGCGACATTTCCGGCATAACTTCATGATATCGCACGAACATTCACCTCCTCACAAGTCATTGTGACGCTGGAACTTCCGCGCCAGCGCATTTCAGCCGCAGCTCCCGCCCTACAAATAACTGTTGACGGCCGCCGAAATCCATAACATGATTGCCGACCAGTTTCCTCCCCTAAACAATACTCGCCGGAGAACTCCCGCACTCTTCGGCGTCTTTGGGCCGCGTACTTCCCAGGTTCGCTCGGAAATCCACCGCCGGGCTCGTTTCTCACAATGCGAAAGAGAGGAAGAGAGATGAAAATCTTGCGCCGGTTGTCCGTAATCGTATTTGCTGTATTGTCCGTGTGCTCGCTTGGAGCGCAGGCCAACCCCGGAACCATCCTTCAACTGGAGTTCCAGACGCCGAAAAATGGAATGATCCCGCAGTACGAAGATGGCCGCAAGCAGAAGGCCGCCTGGCACAAGCAGCAGAACGACAAGACGCCCTTGCTGGTGTGGCAGATCATCAGCGGCGACGACACCAACACCTATATTGTGGGAGAGCCTCCGCAGAGCTGGGCGGATATGGACAAGCCTTCCATTCCCGAAGATCAGGATCTTGCCGAGTTCAACAAGGTGATTGGCAATTACGTCGAGTCGCTGAAGATCCGCTACTACGAGTTCCTGCCGAAGATTAGCGCGCCGCCGGATTCGCAGTTGCCCCTGAAGTATGAGGAGGTCATTGCCTTTCACGTGAAGTACGGCAAAGGCACGGATTTCCAAAAGGGTGTCGCCCGCGTCAAAGAGGCCGCAACCAAGACCAACTGGCCGGCGAAGTTTGAGTGGTATCACCTTGCGAACGGCGGTTCGGGAGACGAGTGGGTGCTCGTGCTTCCGCACGATAACTGGGCCGGCTTTGGAGACAATCCCAACATCAAGCCAGTTCACGATATGGTCGGGGACGCATTTGGAAAAGCGCAGTCCGAGGCGCTCTTCAATAGCTTCAACGATATGGTGATGTACGAGACGACTTCGATCATCCAGTTCCGTCCCGACCTGAGCTACATCCCGGGCAAGTAGAGTTCGCACGACTTGATTCGGAAGGTGACCAACCGCCCGGGCTTCGGCTCGGGCGGAAGTTTGTGGCCGTCGGCGGATCAAAGATGTCTCACTTGCCTAGGTAACCTGCTGCTTCGCTCCCGCCTCTATCCGTAACTACTAGCTAACATCTTCGGCTCTCCGCAACTGACCACTGACAACCGACAACTGGGGTTACCCCCCTCCCCCGGTGTACCCTAAAATCCTGAAAGGATTGAGCCAGTTTAAAATTTTGTCCGCAAAATCTTGAGCGCGTTAGACTTACAGGCAAAATCTTAGGAGCAAAGGACTTAAGTGTGATTTTTTCAGGATGGAAGGATTGGAGTGTTTTAGAAGTGGTTAACAGCGGCCAACAGGCGCTATGACGTGTAGATCGCGTCACGCCTCCCTATCAAGGGCGCGATGCGGACAGGAGACAAATCTCCCTCGTCCTCATCATTCGCCATTTTACTGAACTGAGTGCTACCGACCAAGCGAGTTTGTCACAGATGTGTGTGACGAGCGGGCACGGCCCGCCAAAGGAGACCTTCGCGCTCGGGGGCCACAGAATTAGGTGAAGCCCCGCACTCATGCGGAAGAGGAAGGTTATTGCGAGTTGCGCTTTCGCGACGAGTGTTCAGTTCCGGTGCCCGCACATTCTGGATTCGGGGCTACCCCTCAACAAGCTGGCAACTTCCAGTCACCTTGGTGGTCTTGACATTCATTTCTTGTTGATGGATAGTTGCAACCCTACTTTACAAACTACTTAATTTCGAAATAATTCAACTCTCAGGACTGTTGTCTGGCTTGTACCTGATGGACACCGCCGGGGGTTGCGGCTGACTTCCATCGGTTCTGTTCTCGGCCCGTTCTTCGGTTCGGCTGTAGAAAGACCCTTTGCAGGGCGAGGCATGCTTGCGCTCCCGATGGGGTGCCTGGCTTCTTTTTCGGTGGCGTGCATTAGACCGCAACCACCCGCGCCGTTAGCTCACGTCAAAGGCCAAGACAAGGAGGATTCGCGATGAGCAACAAAGTCACGCGCCGGAGCTTTCTAGCCACCACGGCAGCAGCGGTTCCAGCCGCCGCATTGAGCAGTCCGAGCTTTCACCACGACATGGATCCGCCGGCCGCTACTTACACTCGCCGGGACATTGGC
Source organism: uncultured Acidobacteriaceae bacterium (assembly GCA_963699875.1). Lineage (GTDB taxonomy): Bacteria > Acidobacteriota > Terriglobia > Terriglobales > Acidobacteriaceae > CAVVDY01. Next base: position 419,331 of record CAVOVN010000005.1, on the reverse strand, counting down.
GGGCTGTCTTCTGCCGCCGATCCGTGATCCAGTCTTACAAGACGGCGATCACAGCCATGCAGGCCTTACCTGTAACGAATCCCCTGAGTTGGGCTTATCAGGCGGCAATTCATGGCACTACGTTAGGAAACAACCTACCGGCATGGAATACCTGCGAACACGGAACCATCTACTTCTGGTCGTGGCACCGCATGTATCTCTATTGGTTCGAGCGGATTATTCGCAAGATGTCTGGAGATCCCAATTGGGCATTACCGTACTGGAACTATAACGGCATCTCCCAGCGGACCTTGCCGTCGGTGTTTCGCACTCCAACAACGGGCAATCCCCTCTATGTAGCCAATCGGGGTAGTTTGAACGGAAGTAGCTGGAACGCGGGTACCGCTGCATTTCCCGACGCTGATGTTGATTACAGTGCGGGATTGGCGCCGAAGGCCTTTTATCCTGCGCAAAGCGCGCTGGAGAGCTTGCCCCATAATCAAATTCATATTGATATGGGTGGCTGGATGGGCCTCCCGTGCACTGCAGCGCAGGACCCAATCTTCTACCTTCACCATGCGAATATTGACCGGCTTTGGAGCCATTGGCTGGCACAGGGATCGCGGGCGGACCCGGTTACGGATGCAACTTGGAAGAACAAGACCTCCATCTTTTTCGATGAAAATGGCAGCCAGGTGAAGATGAGCGCATGCGATGTTCTGAGGACCGCACAGCAACTCAATTACACCTACGAAAACGAGTGCACCGAGATTAACCAGTACTGCTATTACACCTGCTGCATCTGGCAGTGGCTGTATTGCTGCCAGGTCTTCATCGACATACCGCCCTTTCCACTGGGGCCTGACCCCGTCTACGTGCCGATTGGCGTTCTGGATGATCAGTACTGGTCAGCCATTGAGAGAGGCGAGAACGTGGTACTGCAGCTGGGAAACGTCGATGCATTGAAAGCGCCGGGGGTTTCGTGGGAAGTGTACGTAGGATTTCCTCCGGGACCAGTCGATCCGTATCCCCAAAGCCCGCACTACCTGGGAAATCTCTCACTATTTGCAGTGGGGATTCATGAGGGTGCTCATCGTCATGGCGGGGAGTTCCGGTTCGCGAGTTTCGAATATGTAGCGAACCGTGCAATTCTCGCCACCGAGAAAGGAGCACCTCTCGTTCTGACGTTTGTTCCCCATGCGATTCTGGCAAACGGAAAACCAAGCTACCCGCCGGTGCAGTCACCGGTGAATGTTGGAAAGGTCTCCCTGGCAATCGCCAAGGAAACAGAAGTCCGCCCCACGATTACGTAGGGTAAAGTACGGCTGCTCACCGCGGCTCGGCTTTCGGCTGCCAGGTCTTCGTGTGGCTTCCGCCGAATGAGCATTCGGCAAGACTCGGGCCAGCAGATCGGCAGCTGAAGTCCGACCGCGATGACAACAAGAAATGGGCGTGGCCAGCACGACTGGAGAGTCGTGCCCTGACACGGCGGATTCGCGTTTCGGATTCTGCTCGGATACCGACTCATCCTGCATGGCCGATTGTCTCGCCCCGTGCCCGCTGCGAAACTGCCAAAGCGTCCGGTCGATGCGGCAGAGACCGGAAGCTTACCCTGATATCTACTTCACCGCCTGACGGCGCACTTCGATTTGTCCGTCACGCACTCTTGCTTGCAGGCAGGGCTGCGGATGTACTGCCGGGCCATCCAGTACCCGGCCATCCTCTAAGGCAAACCTCGAGTTGTGATAAGGACACACAATGCTGTCGCCATCCAGTTTGCCTTCCGAAAGCGGGCCGCTGAAGTGGGAGCAGGTCTCGGCCATGGCAAACAGACGGTCTCCGCGACGAACCAGCAGGATAGGCACGTTATCGTGTACAGCCCGAGTTGCCTTGTTCTCGGGCAAGTCTGATTCGGCCATCACGGCAACGAAATTTTCTGGGAGCGGCTGACCGTCAGTGCGATCAACGCCGACGCGGTCTTCGTAAACCATCTTCCCGCCCAGGTGGGCCGCGTATGTCATGACGGCATAGCCAAGAGCGGCCGTAAGACGCCCAGCCGTGCGCGACTTTTTTCTGCGCAGCACGAGCGAGGTCGCAAACAGCGCAGTCGCGCTTAGGTTCAGTGCTCCATGAATCAATCCGGTGCGACGTGCCGGAGGATCGACATCCGACCAATCTGTGAGGCCGGTCGCAGCAGCGCCGACGGCGCCGGCCAACCCGAGGGCGATGCAGGCGTCGGCGGCCCACGCGGCCTTGCGGCGCGGGCCAATCAGGCTGACGGCATCGAAGATCATGGCAGCCGTCCATGCGCCAATCGGTACATCCGTCAGGACGACGTGCAACGGTTCACCTAGCCAGGTACCATTCAGGAAATTTCTGAGCGCTTGCGCTTCCGGGCGGCCACCGGCGTAAAGAGCTTTGTCGAGCGCCTTCTGCAACGTCTCTTCGATTGGCTTGATGGCAGGCTTCGGTTCGTCCTGGAAACCAGGTACATTCGCGCGCGGGTCCGGAAAGACGGCCGGATCGGTCATGTCGCCTCCTTATGAAGTACGAGGGCTTCAGCTGTCGATGAGATGCCAAGTACGGTGCTCTGCGGTTACCCACTCTTGCGACGTGGCCGGTGCTTTGTTAACGCGCTGCGGATGATGACCTTGCCTTTGCCGTTTTCCGGCAGCGCCTTTGAAAGGCTCACAGCGGCAGAGATCAGCGCCTCGACCTCAGGACGGGCCAATACTTTCGCCGATTCGAGGCGAATGAAGCGGTTCTGGGTGCCGGAACCGAGCAGCAGCTTGTGCGGATCGGGAAGGCGGGCTCCGCAGTATGGAAAGGAGAGGCCAATGCCGCTGGCGCCGGCGGCGAGCGAGACAATGGAATCGGAGGGCCGCTCGGTTGGCGAATAGCCGATCACAAAGAAGTTGTAGTTATCGTAGACCAGCTCGTTCGCAGTCGGAAAGCGTCGCTGCAACGCTTTGCGAACGGCTCGAATCCTTGCCTGGTCATCGGGATCGAACTTGGCGATGAATTCCTGTACTCGGGCTTCAGGGTCATCCACTACTTGGCGTCCAGAAGTTTTGACTTTCGATTTCATCGCAACCCTCCTGGGCTGTGGGAGAACCATTATGCTCCCATTTGGTTGACACGGTTGCAACATGCCGATACGGTTCCTCTCCTGCGAAAGGAGCTTTGCCATGAGAATGCGTGTGACCCTCGTGTTGACGATTGTGTTGGCGGTGCTGATGTCGGCGGTGCCGATGTTCGCAGAAAGCAATCAGGCGGTGGAGAACTCGTTCAAGACCAAGGAGCAGGCCGGCTGGCAGGCGTGGAAAGTCATCGCCAGACCGCTGTGGGTGAAGAAGGGTGGGAAGTGGATGTCACCGTTCCATCAGGAGACTACGGCTGAGGGCATGTAGTTGAACTTCGCCCGACTCATTACGAACGGACGAATAGGTGGGGACCTCGGAGGGGGATCCCCATCCCGGCCAACAATGCCGAGATGGAGATCCGGTTGACCTCGAAGAAACTACAGCTGAATTCTACGACGGATCGCCGCTGCCGCTCCGATGATACCGGTTGCCAGCATCACCAGGCTGCCAGGTTCGGGCACGAGCGTGTCGACGCTGACGTCGTCGATGACTGCGCCCACTCCGCCACCATTGCCGATAAATTGCGACGTGAATGACAGAGTCGTGCTGCTACCCGTGGCCTTAACATCGTAAGTAAGCAACTCATAGTTGCCCGACCCCAAGTCGGGCGTCGGACCATTGAATAACGTCTGCGAACCCCAGGTAACGTTCAGCGGATTTCCGCCTACATCGTCGGAAAGCCAGAACGCTACCAGATAGTTCTGTCCAGGCTGCGTCGTCATCGTCTGGTAGAGCATGTTCGAGGTAAAGCCGCTATCCAGATCGGCAAACTGCTGACCGCTGTGAGCGACGCCAATGCCTTGCGAGTTATTGATGATCTGGATGGCTCCTGTTCCTACAGACCAGCCATCCCCGATGGGCCCGGGGCCGTAGAGGTTAGCGGCCGCGTACTCAAAGCTACCGTCTTGAATCAGGTTAGTGGCAAATCCGGGTGACGCAATCAAGCAGAGAGCGACAATGGTCGCCCAGACGAGTGTATCCTTCATTGATTTCCTCCCAGCGCAGACAAAACGCGAGCTGTATAGGTCGATTTGAGGGAGCCGCACAAGCCCCCGGGGAGAAAAAGTATGGATGGAGTATCTGAGTTAAGCAAGTGAATTCCGGACGCCAAATTACGTCGAAATGAGTTGGGAAATAAATTAGGCTGACCGGAGTGCTGAAATGAATATTGGATTTCGGTTTTGGACGAACGATGCAATGGAGCAGGACGGACCAGGCGAGTGGTTGGGAGCCCTCGCCTTCGCCCAAGCTGAGACTTCAACTTTTTCTACGCACCCAGATTCAGCGCGGGCATCTCGGCAGACAGACCATCGGGGCCGCCCGGCAGGACAGCGGCCGCCGCTCGCGAGGCATTGCGCTCTACTTCAGCCCAGCTTTCGCGGACCTGGGCGATGGCCCTGCGCCTGGGTGAGCAGCAGTTCGGGCGACTGGCGGATCTGCGCTTCCAGCAGCTTGCCGCGGATGTGGCTGTAGAAGGTGTCCAGTTGACGGGCCGCCGCGCCTCCGGCGGCGAAGTCGAGACTGCCTTGCAGTTGTTGCAGGATCAGCAGCGCGTGGTTGATGTGCGACGACCGGGCCTCGATGTCGTTGCTCTTCATGGCAGCGATGGCAGCATGGATGTCTCGCGCCAGCCGGTCGTACAACAACACGATTACACCGACCGGACTGGCACCCAGGGAAGCGGTTTGACCATAAGCCAATGCGGCATTGGGAGATTTCATCATAGAGGTCGCCTTTAGCTGTTGCTGCTGCTGCTGCTGGAATTGAGAGACGAAAGTTGCAATTCGATCTGCTGCATCTCCGCAGGATACTGCTGCAGCAGAACGTTGAGGCTGCTGTATTGCGCGGTCAACTGCTGCTGCTTGACGGTCATCTGGTCTTGAAAGTCATTAATTTGCTGGGTCAGGTTGTTGTTCTCCGACTTCAAACCCTGGGTGTCCAAACCCACTGCCCCGGCGGTCGGGTCGGTCATCTGTTGCAGCATTTTGCTGATGGCCTGGCCATAGCCAGCAGGAGCGGTTGACTGGAAGAAGTTCTGAAAATCGGCGTAGTCGGTGGTGAGTGCAGTGTCCAGCGTGCTGGTGTTTAACTGCAGCGTGCCATCGTTCTGCATTTCCACTCCCAGCGACTGCAGGTTGACGTACTTGCCCACGCCGCTGGCCGAGTCGCCGGCCAGCTGCAGCATCTGGGTTTGCAGCGCGCGCAGCGATGGGTCAGCCTCCAGCGGACCGAGGTTGCCTGAGCTGTCGGCGCTAAATTGGGCATTGATGGTTTGCATCACGGTGTTGTAATCGGTAACGAAATTGGTGAGCGCGGTGGCCGCGGTAGTGGTGTCGGGAGTGATTCCGATCTGCACCGTGGTGCCGGGCGCGCTCGACGCCAACTGCAGGTTGACGCCGGAGATCACCCCGGTGAGGGTATTGCTTGCGCTATCGAAGGGGACGCCGTCGACGCTGCCGGTTGCATCCTGTCCGGTCACGCCCTGATTAAACTTGACCCCGCCGGTAACCGTCAGATTGCCGGCCGCCCCCGAGGCTTTGCTGACCAGGACCAGGCGCTGCCCATTGGTATCGTTCTGCACGCTGGCCGTGACCCCGGTGTTGCTGGCTGAACCATTGATCGCGTTGGCCACATCCTGGAGTGTCTTGATGGTATTGGGCAGCGTGATGCTGTCGGTCTTGCTGGGATTCTTAGGGTCACCATAATTAATAGTTAGCGTGGTTCCGTTTAGCGTGGTCGGATCGGCGATCGGGTCGGAGTAGCTGGAAGACACGGTTGCCAGCTGGCTGACCACGACGCTGTGGGTCCCTGACACCGCGGTGTTCTGCGCCGTAGCAGTCGCGATGGTGGGGTCCGACGAGGTCACCGTCTTCTGGCTGAGCGCCCCGAACACGTCGGTCAGCGATTGCACGTCGGTCTGCAACTGGCTCAACTGCGAGGCGATGGTTCCCAAGGTGCTGATCTGGAGCTGGACCGCCGACTGCTGGCTTTGCATCAGCACTCCCGGTTGCTCCTGCAACTGCATCAGCGCACTCACCGTGCCGGCTACGTCGATGCCGCTGGTCTTGCCGCTGAAGGCGTTATTCACGTTGGTCAGGACGGTGGAGAGGCCGGAAGAACTCGTACTCACTGAAATCCTCCTACGCTGATACTTCGCAAATGGCGTGCCAGTTTTTCTGAGCCCGCATTAAGAATGGGGAGAAGGGGGACCGGCGAGGCCCCACCTTCTCCCCCGTGCAAAGCGCTGCAGGACCGATGTCGTTATCGTCAGTCCGGCCGGCTGCCAAACTTACTGGAGCAGTTTCAGTACGCTCTGCTGCATCTGGTTGGCCTGGGACAGGGCGGAAATACCGGTCTGGCTCAGGATGGAATACTGCGTGAGATTGGCCACCACCTGGGTCATATCGGCCGAACGGATACTGCCTTCGGCGGAAGTCAGGTTCTGGGTCTGGGTGTTCATGACGTTGGTAGCCGCCTGCAAGCGGTTGATGCCGGCGCCGATGTCGCCGCGTAACGCTGCCACCTGAGCGATCGAGGTGTTCAGGTCGGTCAGCGCGACTTGCGCGTCGGCGGCACTGAGCAGGTCGTCGTTGGCGATGCTGGCGCCATTCATGTTGCCGCTGCTGAACTGGTTCAGCGTGACCGAAATGGTGCTGCTGCCCACGTTGGTCGAATCGCTGAGGAAAACGTCCATGGTCGAGGAGTTGGTGGGCGCCGCGGTAACGGTCGCCGCGGTGGCTGTCGCCGCCGACCTTCAGCGTGCTGGTGTTGTTCTGCAACTCGCTGGCCGCATCCACGCCGCGGTTCTTGGTATCGGTTACCTGCAGATTGCCGTTCTTGTCGAGCGAAGCGATCAGGCCGTTGCCGTTGGTGTTGATGTCAGTGACCAGGTCACCGACGGTGGCATCCGAAGCGCTCGAGGTGAAAGTGAACGCCGTGGCACCGGTGCCGCCCTTGAGCAGTAACTGTCCGGTGACCTTGGTTGACGTGCCCAGGCCGCCGACGGTGGCGTCAGAAACCGTGGCCTGGCTGTAGTTGGCGCTGCCGCCCTGGAACACGGCCGCTCCGTTGTATGTGGTGTTGCTGCCGATGCGATCGATTTCCGCCTTGATGGACTGAAACTCGGTATCGATGGCTTCGCGTTGCGAACCGTCATTCACGGTTCCGTTGGCCGACTCGGTGGCCAGGGTCACAGCCCGGTTCAGCAGGGTGGTGACCTGGGAAAGAGCGCCGTCGGCGACCTGTAGTTTGCCGGTTCCGTCGGTCGCATTCTGCGCCGACTGGGTCAGGGCGGTGATGTTAGCGTTCAAGCCATCGGCGATGGCCAGCCCGGCGGCATCGTCGGCGCCGGAGTTGATGCGCGAACCAGAGGACAATTCATACAGTGTCTTCTGTAAGTTCATCTGCGTAATCGACAACTGGTTCTGCGCAGCCAGGGACGGGATGTTGTTCAGAATACTGATAGCCATGGAATAGCTCCTTTTTTTCGTTCCACCTGCCTGAGCGTTGCCAGGCTTTGTTCCCGCAGCTGCGCTGCCGGGGGATTTTACTGGTGGAACCGAATTTGCTCACTTGTTTCATCGGCGGGGATGGGAGCAGCTTTAACGCGGGTTGTTTTTCTCACGGCCAGGAGAACAGATCACCACCGAGGACACGGAGGACATAGAGAGGCTAAAGGATGTCGAGAAGCGGCGCGCGTCAGGTCGCGAGTCGCCCAAAGATTCTCGCACCGCGAATGCGGATTTTCGGAAACGATCTTGGCCGGCGATCGTGATTTTGCGGCGCCATTCTCGGGATCGGTTGCGCTATGGCCTGATTACGCAACCAGTCGGAGACGAACTCAATCCTTGCAGAAAGAACCGGGCGCGGAGTGATTCCGCGCCTGAAGTTTGTTTAGGTAAGGACGATTGCTCGTCAGTCTATTCCGCTACGGCTTGATCATCCAGACAGTGCCGAGACCGTAATCGCCTCCTTGTTGCGCGGTTCCGTAGAGAGTGCCGTCGGTGTCGATGGCCACCCCACCAGCTACCCCATTACCGTCAGCACCTCCAGTGAAGTCGTGCAGCGAGGTGTATTCCCAGCCATTCCCGGTGTGTGTCAGCTTGAAAACATTGCCGAGGCTATTCGCGCCATCGCAGTACGTGGTGCCATAAAGACTGCCCGCTCCATCCATGGTGAGAGTCTCCTCTGGACCACATATGTACTGGTTGTTTTGAGTGGAAAAGCTGTAAAGAAGCTTGAATGTCCAGGTGTTTCCAGAAGGTGAAAGCTCGAAGACGGTTCCGCCGCCGCCGCTGCCGCCGTGCGTGGTCGTGCCATATAGATTGCCAGAGGAGTCAAATATCAGCCCGCCGTATGGAGAAATTCCATCGCTGGCGCCTTGGAAATCATAAAGAGTGTGTTCCGTCCACCCAACACCCGGGACGTGGGTTAATTCGAACACGGTCCCCAGAAGCCTGAGCCCCCGCCGCGCTCGCGCCAAACAGATTGCCATTGCTGTCGAAGACAAGGCCACCAATCGGCTGGTATGGGCCACCATTACAACACTTCGGGAAATTGTAGAGAACGCTCTCTGTGTAACCGTTACCTGAAGGCGTCAGCTCGTAGACGGTACCGGTGTTGAATGTACCCCCGTTCAATGTAGTGCCGTAAATATTGCCCTGCTGGTCAAAGATGAGGTCTCCAAGATAGGGGGTATTTCCGTCAGTACCCGAACCGAAGTCATGGAGATCGGTTATCGTCCAGTAGCACGCCGCATCACTACAGGGCCCAACCTGGGGTTTGAGATTGGAAACACTGCCACCGTTGAACGTTCCGCCCTCATCCGACGTGCCGTAAAGATGGCCGTCTGGTCCGAAGACGACTCTGGACGTGTAGCCGATGCCGTAACGACGAAGCGCAATGGTGGAGTAGTGCCAACTGGATCCGGTGTTGGTCAACTGATACACGAAGTTTGCATCTCCATAGAGTGCGTTTCCTCGTATCGTCACTCCCAGAAAAGGCTGTCCGTCGTCTGTTCCGGTGCCGGTGAAGGCGTGAATCACGCTGAAGGTTTGGGCGTGCATCGCTGGCGTGAGCGACGCGAAGAGTGTGAGTACTACCAAAGAGAAGAGGGTCTTCGATTTCATGGCATGCTCCTAAGTTCTTGAGACACGAAGCTGCAGGAGGAGAGGATGAGATCGCATCATGTACCTCCGCTGCTCGGGTTACGAGGTGGTTGGGCGTTGGTTGGTAGGGACCGGAATTTCCGTGTTGGCTCCCAATAGCCCGCCACTATATACGCCTTTAGGAACTCCAGCGCACAAATATTCCCTTAGGCCCAGGGCTCGGAACAGGGTTCTGTGTGCCCCAACCCGACGTCCGAAACTGTTCAACTTGGGGAAGGCTGCCTGTAGCCATAGTTGGCGTAACATCGCCATTGCGCAAGTAACCCCGGCCCTGCCGTGGTAGATCGGGAACGCCTATCTCTCAAGTCATCGTTGAACTACCGCTTTATCGTGTGCTCCGTGCTCTCCGTGCCCCCGTGGTGAACCGGCCTCCTCTTTCAAGCCACATCCGCACGACTTGCCGATGATGAGGTTATCTCAAGCTTCCCCCGGCTGAAGGATGCGAATGATCCAGTTGACGCGTTTGAATAATTCGCGGCTGGCGATCAACTCCGACCTCATCAAGTTCGTGGAAGCTGCCCCCGATACGGTGTTGACCCTGGTGTCCGGAGAAAAGGTGGTAGTCAGGGAAGGCGTCGCCGATGTCATCGAGCGCGTACGTGAATTTCGCCGCTCGATCGTCTGCGGCGCCCATCCTGCCCTGCGCTTTGCCGGCGGGAACGCCATAGCCGCGTCCTCCCAGGATGATTTCTCTGCCGAATCCGAGGGATAAGCTGTGGACAAAAGCAGTTTCGGCGGTCTGATTCTCGCCATCGGCGGAATTGTTGCCGGCCTCCTCATGGAAGGCGGCAAGCTCTCGCAGATTCTGCAGCCGACGGCTGCGCTCATCGTCTTTGGCGGGACGCTGGGAGCGGTGATGCTGCAGTTTCCGCTGCCTGTCGTCATTACCGCGTTTCGCCGCCTGATCAACATTTTCTTCGAGCGCAAGCTGAAGCCGCAGGAAGTCGTACGCGAGTTGGTGAACTTCGCCAACAAAGCACGTAAAGAAGGAATCGTGTCACTCGACTCGGAACTGCCACACATTCAGGATCCGTTCCTGCGCAAGAGCCTGATGCTGGCGGTGGATGGCACCGAGCCTGACGAGTTGCGGAAGATGATGCAGCTCGAGCTCGACAACCAGGCCGAGTACGAAGACCACATTCCGCGCGTGTTCGAATCGGCTGGAGGATTCGCTCCCACCATCGGCATCATCGGCGCAGTGCTGGGTCTCATTCAGGTCATGCAGCACCTCGATAACCTGGACGAAGTGGGCCGCGGCATCGCGGTTGCGTTCGTAGCTACGGTATACGGAGTCGGCTCGGCCAACCTTTTCTTTCTACCGGGCTCGGGCAAACTGCGCATCCGCATTCGCCAGGAACAGGTGATGCGCGAGATGACGCTGGAGGGAGTGATCTCCATTCTGGAAGGGATGAACCCGCGAATGCTGGAGACAAAGCTGTTGGGCTTTCTACAGGACGACACTAAATCGGCTAAGGACGACCGAGGGCGACGATGAACCGTAGCAGGCGCTTCAATCCCCGCGTGAGCCATGAGCGTTGGCTGGTCTCATACGCCGATTTCATCACCTTGATGTTTGCATTTTTCGTGGTGATGTTCTCCTCGGCACGCATCGACAAGCAAAGAAGCACACAGCTTACCGAGGCCATCCAATCGGCTTTTCAGGAATTGGGAGCGACGCCTGCGAGGCCACACTCCCCATCGCCGAGCCGTGCCGACGCGCTGGCCAGAACTCCGTCGCCAACTACGGGGTTGAACGATGTCAATCATAAGCCGGAAGACTTTGCGGCTATACAGAAGGAGTTGGAGAAGCTGCTGTCGCCCGAGATCAAGCGGAACGAGGTGGCGCTCAGAATCGAGCCCGACGGCCTCATTATCAGTCTGCGCGAGATAGGATTTTTCGGCAGCGGCTCCGCGCAGATTAAACCGCAAGCCATGGACGCCGTGCATCGCGTGGCCGAATTTCTGAAAGCTCGCAACTGCTCGCTGCGCATTGAAGGCCACACCGACAATGTGCCCATCCACACCGCGTCGTTTGCCTCCAACTGGGAACTCTCCACCGCCCGCGCCACCGGCCTGGTGAGATTGTTGGTTGAAAATGAAGGCTTCGCACCTGAGCGACTGTCGGCTGCGGGCTATGGAGAGTTTCATCCCGTCGCCGACAATTCGACCGCCGCAGGTCAGCAACTGAACCGCAGGGTCGACATCGTGGTGGTGCCGCAGGTGATCCCCGCGCGACAGGGCGCGGTGACGACCGCGGCGGCACATTCTCCTCCGGTGGCTTTGCAGCCGTGACAGGTTTCGCTTTCAAATCGGCAGCTGTGTGCCGATCGCCGATTCGCGCGCTTGCATAGGAAGACTGAGCGCCTCGGCCACACGCGAGAGCAGCATCGGGATGCTGAAAGGTTTCTGCAGGTAATAATTCGGTGGTCCCAAGTCGCCATGCCCCAAACCGGCATTTCCCGAATAGCCTGACATGAATATAGTGACGAAGCCGGGATGAATCAGGTTTAACCGCGCTGCCAACTCGACGCCGCTCATGCTGGGCATCACCACGTCGGTAAGCAGAAGATGGATCGGAACCTTCGAAGCGATGAAACACCGCTAAAGCTTGCTTGGCACTGGAAGCCTCCAGCACCAGGTAGCCGGCACTTTCCAGCACGTGACGCGTGATTTCGCGAACCGCATCCTCGTCTTCTACCAGAAGTATGGTGCGGGTGGGGGGCTGTGCCGACGTTGTGGCTGACATCCTGAGTCTCCTTGCGGCCAGTGCTTGATGTGTGGGCTAACGCACTTGTTAATGCAGGAGAGTTGCCAACTTTTGACAAGCTGCGCTTATGAGACGCAAGTCGTTCTGCCACAAGTCACTACGAACAAAAAGCGAAGAGCCTGCGAGGTGGCCGCAGGCTTCCAAAATGAGAAAAGCTTCAAGATGGGAATTCAAAATGGGAAACGAGACTGCTCGCTTTAGCTAATCGTCGCACCCGGCGGTTCGCTACCTCCGTTGGACTGACCTGCGAACAGCGATTGGATTCCCGACAGCCACTCCTCGCGCGGGCCGTCCAGCCGGAGAAAGCGATCGACCGCTTCGTGGCCGCTTCTCAGTCGCCCGTAGTCTGTGGTCAGCACAACGGACAGGATGTCAGGGCAAATGGACTTGGCCTTGCCGCTTAGCTCCTGCCAGTCGAGCTCCGGGTCGGTGGTGTCGAGCAGCACCATATCGGGACACGCCTGTCGCAGAATGGCGTGCATTTTCCCCACGGAGTCCGTCGTCAAGACCTTGTAACCGAAGTGCTCCAACAGCATCTGGCGAACCTGAAGGGTCAGTTCATCGTGGCACAGGCAGAGAATCTCCTTGCGCTTCGACTGCAATTGGTTGCCTCCCTTTCTCTTCCGCGAGGAAGAAGTTAATTGGGGACCCCGGTAGCTGCCGCAGCTTCGAGCTGCGGCGGCTCTCAATTGAGGTGCAAGGGAGCTACCAAATCAAATGTCAACTGAAATCTGAGACTTGCCGTGCTATCCAGCTCGCTAACCGTGAAAATTCTTCCCGGAGGCGGCCAGATGTTCAGAGAAGTTGTCGGAAGACTCGAAAGTATGGCGCAAACCTGCCATGTGAAGGCTCTATGAGGACATGATGAAGGAGAAGCGACTAAGGGCGCACTTGCGGATGGGACTCGGGAGCTTTTGGAGCCGGCATGGTCAACGGAAACTCGCCCGGCTCGCTGGCTTCCGAAAGATTGACCTCATTGGTATAGTTGTGCACCGAATACTTGTCATAAACCACAACGTGCAGCACCGGCTGGCTTTCTTCGATGGGATCGACCAGGCCAGCTTCGTGCAGCGGCATCAGGTAAGCGCGTACCCATGCATATTGCGCCTTGGTGAAGCCGCGCCGTGACAGATCGGCGGTGACGCCGGTCAGATGGGTGGAAGCCGTATCGCCAAATTCAGGAGCGGCGAAGCGGTTGTGGCGACGCAAACTATGTTGCTGCTCGACCGTGCGCACCAGCGAGTTCACCTGGATGGGCTGATGAAATTCGTTGTAAAACGCCTGGCTGAAGTCTTCGAGAAAATCGCGTGTCCAGGGACGGCAATAGCGGCGATTATCCGGTAGATTCTCAGCAATCTTGAGAGCGTCGGATTCGCTCACCGGAACCAGGTCCTGCGACAGTTCATAGCTCAGCAGTTCGTTATCGTCGTAGATACGCGGTAACTGCAGCTTGTCGAGTTCGACATTCTGCTGTACCAGCATCTCGTGCGAGCCGGGAAATACGGGACTGAAGTGAAGGGCGAAGCGATGGGTGGCACGGACCGTGTGGTGCACCTTATGCGTGCGAGTAGGCGTAATGGCGGCAGCCGGCGAACTGATACCTGCTATCAGCAGCACGACGGTCGCGCAGAGCACAGTTCGCATAGAGCGAGATTTGTTAATCCAGTTCGGCCAGATCGGAACGCGCATTGAGTAAATTAAGCTCGGTGGCTAAGCGCCGCTCGGGCAACTTAGCGAATGAGTGACGATAAATGATTTCACGCAATATTAGCAAGCACTTTTGGTCTATCCAGCTACATCGGAAGTGGGATGCTTTCCCAAAGTAGCACGGTTTTCCCGGATAGTGATTGCGCTTGGGCAACGACGAGCAGTTCCGATTGTGGATTCGTCGCGGTGACGAAAATGCTTTCACCACGGAAGTCACGGAGGCCATCGAGCAAGATCCGAGGATCACTTTGGACTTCTCTGTGTGCTCCGTGTCCTCGGTGGTGATTATTTTGATTGCCCGCGTGTGACCTCTGTCACAGCCCGAAGGTTTGCTTATCGGGCATGATGAATCAGTACCATGGAATCGTTTTCAATCCTGAACAGCCGCAAGCGCGCGATAATAGCGCTGGTCCACACCGTCATCTTTCTCACCGTGGCGGGAATTCAGGCTGCGATCTCGCACGCTGAGCCGCTCGCCATTCACGGATCGCGAGCCACCGGCGGCCTCATCCTGCTCGCCATCTATATCGTCGTGACCACAGTGTTGCTCCTGCTGTTGAAGGCGTCCGACTGCAGCAAAGAGAAGCTTTACTTTGCGCTCTGCGCCGGAAGCGCGTCGTTTGGCCTGGTGCGCATCGTGATGGGCGATCAGGTATTGCACGTCAACATCCTGCGCGTGCTTTTGCTGGGATGCGCCGTGCTGGTGGGCATGCTGATTTTGCGCACGCATTCCCTGCGCGCGCAGTTGCAAACCGAAACATCGGGCGACTAATCCTTCTGCAACAACCCCTTTACCCCTGCACCAGCCATTTCGGCCGCGGTCTTGCCGTCGTCGGTGCGAAGGGAAACGTCAGCGCCAGCATCAAGTAACGCCTGAATCATCTCCGCATTGTTGTGCTGAGCCGCGGCGTGGAGCGCCGTGAAGCCGCCGTGCTGCTGCGCATCGGGATTGGCTCCTTCGCGTAACAACATTTTCACCAGCTCGGCATTGTTCGACGCCGCGGCGCTGTTGATCACCGCGAGCTTGCTTCCGTTGGTTGCGACGGCGTTGGGATCAGCGCCGTTCTTTAGCAGCTCTTCCGCCGCCTGCGGTTGAGAGAAGAAGCTGGCGAGGTGCAGCGGCGTGAAACCGTCCGCGCTATAGGTGCAGACCAGGTCGGGATGTTCGCGCAGCAGCGAGCGCAAACGATCGGCGTCGCCCAGGGCTGCGGCTTCGAATATGTCGAGCTCGCCGGCTCGCCCGCGGAGCAGCTCGACGATGGCTCTGCAGGCGGTGATACACCGCCTGCATGATGGCGGAGACTCCGGCGTCATCGCGCGCGCGGGCACTGGCCGGATCGGCGGCAAGCAGGCTGGTCACTCGTTCAGAATCGCCGCTTCGAATGGCTTCAAAGATTTCGTTCGCCATGACTTCCTTTCCTCCAGACAATTAATTAGCATTGCTAACTAATTTTGCTTGCGATAAGCTAACTCGTTCGATGGCGAAATGCAAATGAAAAAAATCGACAAGCACGCGGTCGAATTAGCCGATGCTTTGCACTCGGCGGCAATCCATCTGCTGCGCCGTGTACGGAGCGAGGACCGCGCCTCAGGGGTAGGGCCGGCGCAACTTTCGGCGTTGTCGGTGCTGGTATTCGGTGGCCGAATGTCCCTTGGTGATCTTGCGGCGGCAGAGCAGGTCAAGCCTCCGACCATGGTGCGGATCGTGCAAGCGTTGAGCGAACAGCGGCTAGCCCGGAGTCGCGCCGACAAGAACGATCGGCGAAGGCTCGTAATTTCGGCTACTGCGCGCGGCCGTGAATTGATGCTGCGTGCGCGGCAACGCCGGGTGCGAGCGCTGGCGGAGCTGGTCGCCGCTGTCGGCGAGAAGGAGCAGAAGCAGCTTCGCGAGGCGGTGGAGATTATCCGGCAGTTGCTGGGCGAGCGGCATAAGTCAGTGTAGTGCTGGTCCGCTTGGAATAGATCGTTCAAAAGAAGCGAGTTAGCGAGCTTTGTATCGGGGCGCGGCTTCAGCCGTGCCGAATCGCACGCCTTTCTCTTTATCATCCCGAGCGGGCTTTAGCCCGCGAGGGATCTGCTCTTGCGGGCGAGTCCATCGCAAGGTGCGCAAAAAGCAGGTCCTTCGACGACATTCATTCGCCTTCGGCGAACTCATTCCGCTCAGGACGACAATCAATGAAAGAGCTTTGCGGCCCGACTGAAAGCCTGCCCTGAGCGCAGTCGAAGGGTCGGGCCCTGATACAAAGCGTGCAGATGCCCGTTTCTTAAAACGCTGCGGCGCCGGCTTCGGCGACTGCATGGTCCTGCTCGCCGGAGCCGCCGCTGACACCGATGGCGCCTACGACTTTGCCGTCGCGCTTCAGCGGAATGCCGCCGGCAAAGATCATGATCTTGCAATCGTTGGAAACGTGAATGCCGAAGAATTGTCCGCCCGACTGCGAATGCTGCGCCAGATCTTTGGTGGTGATGTCGAAGGCACGCGAGGTGTACGCCTTCTTCATGGAGATGTCGATGCTGCCGATCCACGCGTTGTCCATGCGGACGTGGGACACGATGTTGCCGCCCTCATCGGCGACGGCGATGTTCATCGGCTGACCGAGGTCTTGTGCTTTTTTCTCCGCTGCCGCGATGACGCGGCGCGCATCTGCCAGTGTTACTCCTGCCATAAGTTCCTTTCTTCAGTTAAATCGTCGATTGAATTTCGCGGACTAAAGTCCGCTCGGGGGAAAAGATGCGGCTTGTCGGCACGACTGAAGTCGTGCCCTGACACAAGGCTCACGAAGATAAGCTATCACCGGCATGAAACTGTTCAACTCAAGATACTTCAGCCTGCCGAGCCCAACAAGCTGTAGAGCAGCACTGCGAGCACGATTAATGTGATGACAACATACATGTAGTCCTTTTCCAGCGCGAATGCGAAGGCGGAAAATAGCACGCGGGCGATAGGAGTGGCGATCAGCAACAACAAGCCGAACTGAATGATGGCGCGAGCATGATTGGAGACAACGCCTTCGACAACTGCGGGTATGCTTTTCAGCGTGTCGGGCTCTCCATGAAAGGTCGTGTAATGGATGGTCTCGTGTCCGTGACGCATCAGGTAGAGCACGCCGCCGATCAGCACCACGCTGGCGGCCAGCAACACTCCGGCGCGTAGCAGTGAGCCGATGATGATTTCAATGCGCTGATCGGTCCAAGCTTTTTCGCTCATAGCCGTCCCGTCACTCCGTTGAAGATCATTTCAAAACCGAGCACGACAATCACCGCTGCGAAAACGTAGCGCAGTACCTTCACCCGGGCTTTCACCAGGACCTTTGCGCCCAGCAACGAGCCGGCGAGTACCCCGAGCATCACCGGCATGGCAATGCCGGGAGCGATGTAGCCGCGGCTGAGATACAGTCCTGCGCTGGCCGCCGCTGTCACGCCGATCATGAAATTGCTGGTGGTGGTCGAGACCTTGAAGGGGATTTTCATCGCCTGATCCATGGCCAACACCTTTACCGCGCCCGAACCGATGCCCAGCAATCCGGAGAGAATACCTGCGCCAAACATCAATCCGTAGCCCGGCACCACCCCGGTGACGTTATATTTTTCCGGGCCATGCTCGGTGGGATAGCTGCCGTTGAGCCGCAGCTTGTTAGCGAGCGGCGAGGCTTGGATGGCGACTCCCGAGGCTTCGCGATGGCGGCTGGAGAGAAAGGCTGAGTACAGCAATACCAGCCCGAAGACGACAGCGATAGCGCTGCCCGACACCACCAACGCGACATAGGCGCCGACGATTGCCCCGACTGTAGTTGCGGTTTCCAGAAACATTCCGATGCGAATGTTGGAGTAGCCTTCGCGAACGTAAGCCGCAGCCGCACCCGACGAAGTCGCAATTACCGAGACCAGCGATGCCCCGATCGCATACTTGATATCAACGTGAAAAACCAGGGCGAGCATGGGCACGACGACCACGCCGCCGCCCAATCCGGTGAGCGCGCCTAAGAAGCCCGCCAACAGCGAGCCGAATCCCACCAGCGCAGTGAACAGGTAGACGCTCATGCTCCCTCAGTAGTTCCAGCTCTTGAACTTGGTACCTGCCGGGGCGTGGGCTTCGATGTGCTGGCTCATCATCTTCACGAACTCAGCGATCGACCAGGGAAACCAGCCGTGGCCTTTCTCCGGGCGTCCATATTCAAAGTGCGCTTTGGCTTCGGGATGGGTTTTGAAGAAGTCTTCCATGTCGTACACCGCGAGATTGAGATAGAAGTTATCCATGTCGCCGACCCATATGAAGATGTTGTCGGTGAGCATGGGCCCAATCTTCGACCAATTTTTCGCGGCGTAGTCGCGCAGGTCATAGCCGTGGTCGCGCATGTAGTCGGCGACCTTACGATTGATGGCGCCGGTGCGCTTGTCCCACAGCGGCTCGGGATAGCCGTCGGGGCCGACCGGGCCGTACACCGCTTCCCAGGCTTCGAGTTGCTGGCCCGAGCGCCCATGCGAGCCAAGCACTTCTTCCAGTTGGCTCATCTGCCGGACGGTTTCGACCACCTGGCCTTCGGCGCTGCGCATCAGCGGACGCTCGCGCGCGACCCACTCGTAGCCGGGAGCCTCGAACGCGTTCGGGTCGCTATAGATGTCCGATAGCTGATAGTGGCGAAAGTCGATTGGATCAGGGAAGCCGGTCCAGGTTCCGCCGAAGAAGTCGGGATGATAGAGCTCGAGCGCCAGCGACTCCCATCCGCCGGTCGAACCTCCGGTAAGCACGCGCGCCCACGGCTGGCGAATGATGCGAAAGTGTTCTTCGAGATAGGGAATCAGCTCCTGCATCAGGGCATCGCCGTAAGGCCCGTTATTGGCTGAGTTCACGGCGTACGAATCGTCGAAGTACGGGGTCGGGTGCTGGAAGGTCACGGCGATCATGCGCGGGAAGTTGTCGCCGCTCCACGCCTGAAATCCGGTGTAGCCCATGCTTCTCCATTTGTTGTCATCGCCGGGAGGCTCGGTCTGGATGAATAAAGGAGGGGCCAGGCGGAAGTGGTCCTGCTCGTAGATGACCGGGTAGTGCGCATCGGGATGCTTGTCGTAGTCCTTGGGCAGCAGCACGGTTGCGCCAAGAAAGATGGGCTGTCCCCAGAACTGCGACAGCATTTTGCTTTGCAGCTTGATGTGCTTCACCCACTGCGTGTCGGCCGGCATCTTGATCGCGGGAATCACGTGGCTGGCTTCGAGATGCACGTCGTATCCTGCGGCAGGATCGATGTGCATCTTCTTCACCTCGCTGTAGAGATTGCCGGGCGACTCATTGAACTGCTGCCCCTCCCACTGATCCATGTGCGCCCAGATGGTATGTCCGTCGGAGCGATGGAACTCGGTGTAGACGTTCACCAGCGCCTGCACGTAATAGTCGCCGGCGGGAATCTCGCGCAGGCTCTTCAGCGGATACCCCAGCGTATCGGCATCGATGGTGGCAGCGCTGCCCGGCGCGAGGGCAGAGATGTCGGCGCCGAAGAATGGAGTCTCCTGCTCCCAGTTGCCGATGTCCTTGAGCAAGTCTTCGCTTTCGTGGCGGCTAATGATGACGAACGCGCGGCCCGTGATGGGCGCAGCATGAGCGCGAGAGGGAACCGTGATCTCGAAGCGCAGGGTTTGTGCGCCAAGGCCGGCGGCCGCGCAAAGGCATAAGAGAAGCGCGAGAGAGAGATGGCGAAGGACGCGCATGTTGGGTGTGATGCCGGGTTGCGGCAATCGCCAAGTTTAACAGGAGAACGCTGATGAGCTTGCCTCTGCGAATCCGGAAGCAGACCCCGCGTGGGTCGGTTCAGCCGAGTTTCGTGGCAGTTACGTATGCTGCGTTGCCAACGCTTCGTGCAGGTCCATAGCGACCGGGAGCGCAGTGGGTTCTGGAGTCAACTTCAGGAATACACAATTGCGGCCCTGAGCTTTCGCTTCGTAAAGTGCCCGATCGGCAATACGAACCAGTGCATCGGGCGCGCATTCAGACAGCCGCTCGGCAAATGCGACGCCGATGGTTACGGTCGGGGACAGCGATGTTCCTTCGTGATTGACCGTGGTTTGCGCCAGGGTGACCCGGACGCGTTCTGCATACTGAAGGGCGTCATCGGCCGATAGTCCCTGCGCCAGCAGAATGAATTCATCTCCACCATATCTGCCGGCGTGGTCATAAGCGCGTACCAGAGACTGCAGCACCTGCCCAACCTCCGTGAGTATCGCGTCTCCGGCGTGATGGCCGTAGGTATCGTTCACCGATTTGAAGTGGTCGAGGTCCACCATCAGTACGGCGAAGCTGGTTGCGTTGCGGTAGGCGCGTTCAAACTCCGCGACCAGCAATCTCTTCCATGCCGGGCGGTTCCACAAACCGGTCAGAGAGTCGTGCGTGGCCTGGTATTCCATTTCTTTTTGTGCATGCAGCAGGCGGTCTTCCAGCTCCAGAATGCGCATGCCGGCGCGCAGTCGTGCCAGCAGTTCCTGGTAATCAACCGGCTTGGTGAGATAGTCGTCGGCTCCCGCTTCGAGGCCGGCAATGGTGTCGGTTTTGGCGTCCTTCGCGGTCAGAAGAATGATGTATTGATAAGGTCGCGTCGAGTGTTCCTGACGCAGGCGGCGGCATACTTCCGGCCCCGACATACCCGGCATCATCCAGTCGAAAATCAGCAATCGGGGAGCATCGTCCGCCTGGGCCGCGTGCAACGCCTCCAGCCCATCAGCAACCGTCTTTACCGAGAACGAGGCACGCTGCAGCAGCGTCTGCAGCAGATGACGATAGACGGCGTCATCTTCGGCAACCAGGATCTCCCTGGGTGTCGCGGGCGTCACTGAGGGCTCTCGGTGCGACAAGAGGCTTTCAGTCATTGCCGAGTCCCCCGGCCACAGCTGTAGGTCGCATCACGTCCTGAAGCATTTCGATCTCCGCCATAAACCGGTCGATCAAGCCGACGGCTGCGGTAGCGTCCTCGACCTGGCTGGCGGTTTCAATTTCCTGGGCCAGACCCGCGGTACCCGGCAAGCCAAGCGCGCCCAGGCTGCCCTTCAGCTTATGCGCTGGCTCACCCAGCGAGGCGATGTCACCTCGCGCCAAGGCTTCGGTGAGGCGTCGAGCCAATACCGGGTAGTCATTGAAGAAGAGTTCGATCAGTTCGTCGAGCAGCGACTCGTCACCGCCCAATCGGTCAAGCGCGGCGGCCCGGTCCCAAAGCGCCTTGTCGGATACGCTGGGCCTGCACGGTGCATCATGGCTCTCGGCTTTCAGCGTACCCCCCAGCGTTACCCGGCTTATGGCCTGCTCGATTTCATTCAATCGGGCCGGCTTGCTCAGGTAATCGTCCATTCCCGCTGCGAGGCACTTCTCGCGATCTCCTTTGAGCGCGTGCGCGGTCATGGCAATAATCGGAATGGGCTTGTCTGTGTGCTTCTCCAACTCCCGGATAGACCGTGTCGCGGCATAGCCGTCCATCTCCGGCATCTGCACGTCCATAAAGATGAGATCAAAATTGCCGGTGCGGAAGAAGTCGACGGCTTCCACGCCATTGTTGGCGACGGCAGTTACGTGTCCCATGCGCTCCAGCAGGCGTTGCAGGAACTTCTGGTTCACCGCATTGTCCTCGGCGATGAGGATGCGGTAGGAAGAGTTGGTCGCAGGCATGGTCGAGCGCGTGACCAAAGCGGTTGCGGAACAGGACCGGGGCTTCTGCAGGACGATCTCGATGGCACTGCGAAGCTCGTTGTTATGGACGGGCTTCACCAGATAGCAATCGATACCGATATCGCGGCAGCGGGCGATATCGCCTTGCTGGTCGGCTGAACTCAACATGATCACTCGGGTGTCAGCCAGATTGGCATCCGAGCGCATGCGCTGTATCAGTTCGAAGCCGTCCATTTCAGGCATCTGAGAATCGATGATGGCCAGCCGATAGCCGCCGCCCGTCGCGGATGCATCGCGCAACATCTGTAATGCGGTCTGCGCCGAGGCAGTGGCATCGCATAGCATGCCCCACGAGCTGCAGGATGATTGCACAATGCGGCAATTGGTGACGTTGTCGTCCACCACCAGAACTCGCAGGCCGGAAAATTGGCTGGCGTTGACCGGCACGCTGGCCGGCTGTGAAACCTGGACCTCACCGAGGCTTATGGTGAACCGGAAGGTGCTGCCCTTGCCCACTTCGCTCTCCAGCCGAATACTTCCGCCCATCATCGAGACCAGGCGAGACACGATGGTGAGTCCCAGTCCGGTGCCGCCATACCTTCGCGTGGTGCTGCTGTCTGCTTGAGAAAAGGGATGGAAAATCGTGCTCTGTTTTTCCGGAGGGAATGCCGATTCCGGTATCGGACACGCGGAACAGGATTTCCTGCTTCCCTGCGGCAGATCCGAGGTATCTGACTTCGATCACTACTTCGCCGGTGGAGGTGAACTTGATGGCATTGCCCAGCAGATTAAAGAGAACCTGCCGTAGCCGGGCCGGGTCGCCGCTCACCATCGCCGGCAGTCCGGGCTGAAGATCGCAGACCAGCTCCAGCTGTTTTTGGCGTGCCGGAACCGCCATCATTTTCACCACTTCGCGAATCAATTCGGGCAAATCAAAGGCGATGTCTTCCAGTTCCAGCTTGCCGGACTCGATTTTGGAGAAGTCGAGAATGTCATTAATCACGCGCAACAGGGTTTCGCCGGAGCCCATCGCCATCAGCAGGTACTCGCGCTGTTCTGCCGTGAGCGTGGAATCGAGCACCAGCCCCAGCATGCCGATGACGCCATTCAACGGGGTGCGAATCTCGTGACTCATGTTGGCCAGAAACTCGCTCTTGGTCCGGCTGGCGCTTTCGGCAGTGTCCTTGGCGGCACGCAAGTCGGCATTCAACATCCGCAGATCCGCGGTTTGCCGCGCCACTTCGTGCTGCAGGCTGTCCTGGTTGGATTCGAGCTGCCGGTCGCGGCTCTCGATCTCCATCAACATTTCGTTAAAGCCGGTGACCAGTTCTCCAACCTCATCTTTGGTTTCAACCTGGGCGCGCAAGCTGTAGTCGCCGGTGCGGGAAACGGCGCGGGCGATTCGCAGCAGACGGCGGACCGGACGCGTGATCAGGCGCTGTAATCGCATGGCGAGAAAAAGCGCGATCAGCGATGAGTTCAACAGTACGCAGAAGATGATGGCGGCGTAACGCAGCAGCCGTGCGTTCAACTCGCTCAGACGCGAATGCACCACCACGGTTCCCAGGCGTTCGCCATTCACCACTACCGGGCGAATCAGCGTCAGCTCACCATAAGAGGCGAGCAGGCCATCGCGAGGAGGCGGCGAGTCGCAGCTCCACGAGGAATCACGAGCAAAGCGGGCAAAGGTGGATCCGTCGTTCAGGTATAGACAAATCCCCGTCACCGAAGATGCGAAGCGCGAAGAGGTGAGGATCTCGGATGCCGCCTGCCGGTCGTTGAATGCCATCGCGGCGGCGCTGTTTTGTCCCAGCACGTCGGCCAGAAGGCTTAGCTGCTCGATCTGATTGACCCGGAAACGATGAATGTCATAGCTGACCACCAGCAGACATGCGATGAGCAGCGCAGTGCCGCTGATGCCGGTGATGATGAACACCAGTTTGCGGCCAAGCGAGAGATCGTCAAGCAGACGCATAGGTCAATGATTTTCGATTGCGATCGTCTCGCCGTTTCGGTGTCCCAGACGAAGCAGCTTCGAGCTCACCGTCAGGTGAGAGCGCTGCATGGTTTCGAGGTTCACGACCAGTCCCACACGCTGAGCCTGGAAGAAAAGTTGGATCATGCCACCCAGATCGAGGAACCCCGGTTGTTCGCCAACGGTCAGGATGTCAGAGTCGCGAAGGCTCATCAGATATTGCTGCAACCTTAGCCTTGCGCACGCAGCGATGAAGACGATTTGGCAGCCGCGGACTTCCGTAGGTCCCGCGATTTGCTCAACCCGTATCGGGTGCGACCTGACTGACTTGCCCTCGACCAAATGCTCGAGTGCGATGCTGGTGGGGGCGCTGCCCGCAACACATATTCGGTAGGGCTGTGCCTCGTATTTTCCCGGCCATTCAACAAACTGCGTGAGATGAAACAGCACCGCCGCTCGTATGTCGTCCTCGGAGCCTGAGACCTGCGCCGCCGGTTGCGCGCAGCAGCAGAGGGACGCGAACAGTACAGCCCAGGACCGCGAACACGATCGGCAGGGTACATCTCAGCAAAGCTGTCTTCGGTTGAGCATCTTGCGGGAAGACTCCGCCCGGCAGCTCCCGTCGCAGACGACGAACGGGCGGCAGCACCAGATACATGGCCGCGACGGAGCTAACGGGATTTGCACACCGTTGCACTTATACGTCATCGGCGCTGCACAGAATTGTCTTGAAGATTGTTCCTCGTTGCCGGTTTGCCACGGTGGTTCCCGAGTGCAGATTTATGCACAATTCACGATGCATTAACTAGGGAGTCACTACACTGCGGTCACAATCGCAGCTATCGACCTTCCGCCGCCGGCGGGCCTTGGAGTGCATGCTCATCCCGACTGAAGCATCGCAAACCCGTTTGCAGAGTAAGCGCGAGCAACCACTGGCGCTGCGGGAGCTTCCGTTCGGGCCCGGCGACGTAACCGCGGGAAGTGAAGACGAGCTGCAAGCCGTGGTCGCCGGCAAATCAGACTTCTTGCGACCTGCCCGTCGCCATTCGTGAATCGAAGTTCTACCGCAACCTGGAGAAGCGTATCTCCAGTGGTGAAGCTCCGCGACGGACTTATCTCGAGATTGAGAAGTTTCTGAGCGACTCCGGCGAGGTTTGGGAGAACAGTTGGATACGTTTTCCTGAAAGCCGTCTGAGCACGCATGCGCTGGAAACACTCCGCGCCGACCTTGGAATACAAGCCAGGAAAGGCTTCAAAGCAACTCGCAACGACGTCCAACGCTACAGCTTCACGCATGAGGGACGGCCATGGTTGCGGGTGCCGATTAGTTATGCCCTGAAGCTGGCGCTGGCCGACCTCATGGGCTCGCAGCCCCGCCTGCCTGAGCGTATTCTCGCCGAAGCCGAGCGTCTGCTGGGACATTTCTTCAACGACAATACTTCGCCGGAGACAACTTCCTTCCACGTGGTATCGGCCACGCCTCACCGTTCTACCGGCGAGCAAGTGGCGCGTGAGTCGGCGCGGCGATTCCTCTTCACCACGCTGCTGATGTCGTGGGCCAATCAGCGCTTCGGTCTGAAAGAAAACGGCCAGCGGGGAATGGTCTATCACGGCCCGCATCCGCCGGTGCGACAGACCGAGCTGTCATCGTGCATCTCCGACTCGTTCTATCGCGAGCTGTTCATGAGCCCCTGCCTCTCGGGATGGGACGACGGCGAAGCCAAGGCTGAATACATGCACCTGTGCCATCAGGTGCTGAGCCGCAGCCAGCTCAACTCGGTGGCCAAGCTGCGCGAGGCCGGCCTGATCTCCAACAACCTGATCGTCTTGCCCAGTCCGTCGAACGTGAGCCTGGCCAACAACGGGATACACGTCAGTATGGGAAGCCGCTCGCTGACGCGTCGCTTGCAAAACGCCGACACCGCAGAAGCGTTCCGGGAAGAGAAGCGGCTGGGCGACCTTGCCATAAAAATCTTCGAGCACTTTCTGCCGCTCTTTGTGGGTACATATTCGGCGGCACCGTATCGCATCGACTTCGCGCAATTTCACCCGGAGGTGTTGCTGGCGTTTCTTCCTCACGAACTCGACTTCACGCACCTGCGATTGATGTGGCGCGAGTGGAAGGAAAAAGCCAAGCTGAAAATTCTCGGCCGGTCGGCGACGCCGTATGGGCCGCATTGGCTCGACCGCGCTATTTCGGGCGTGTTCCGTTTGCGCGGAGATCTGGTTCCCGACTATCGGTTGCTGAACTATCCCGTTGCCTGGCTGTCGACCGAGCACGCTTCCGCATTGGACGGTGAGCAAGGAAACACTGCGCGCCTGGCGGCAGAGTTGGACCAGCTTGGCATCGTCGACCGTCGCATGTCGTTCTACATGCCGCTGCGATTACGGCAATTCGAGGCGTGCGGATATTCAGGTTTCGAAGCGCGCTACTACAGCCTGTTCCCCAGCTATGACCGCGACATGGCGCCGGCGATCGACTTGCAGCAACTGCTACTGGCAGCTTCGTACCGCATGGCGCTGGAGGGAGCGGTGACGCACCAGGACATCCCGGACGATCCCACGGCGGAGAGCGAGCGCCGCCAGCCTTTCTTCTTCCGCGCCGCCGGGTTGCCGGCGTTCTACGTCCACAAACGCTCGCAGAACGAACTGCTGCGCCGCATTCTTCGTCACTCGAAGAACACCCGGTCGAGCTGGCGGCACGCGGACTACCTGCGAGTTTCGCTGAGCGACTACTGCCACGCGCTGCTCGCGTTTCTGGAAGAAGCGGCTGCGGGCGTCATTGAGGACTTCGAGGCGAACCTGCTGCTGGGCGATCTACGTTGGCGACTGGCGGACAAGCGCATGCGCGCCTCCGAACGGTTAGTTGCAGAGATTGTGAACGGTTGCGGCGAGCAGGATGCGATGCGCACCAATGCGGCAGAGTTTAACCGCGCGGCCGAGAAGCATTATCGCGAGGACCTGCGGCATGCGCAGCTGAGGGAGGCGCTGGACTACCTGCGGGAGGACGTGGCGGACGCTCCGATCGGCGGGGAGGAGGAATTGCGTGCGCTGATTCGGTGCGGAGTGCGCGTGCAGGATCCGGCGCGCTTCCTCGACAGCATCGGAGAGCGCCTGCTGCGGGAAGAGCTTTCATCTACGGAACTGGAATCGCTGCTCAGTCTGCTGCTGGTCCTCTCCGCGGTCGAAAATCGCAGCACCGAGGAGGCGAGTTCAGAGCCGATGGTCAACAGGGCATGATGCACGAATACATTGTCAGGGAAACGGGTGAGATTGCGCGCGAGCGGCTGGTCGGTGATAAGACGGTGGCCGCTCTATATTCGCCCAAACTGGAGAACGCAGCCTGGGTTTCGAAGCTGGCGTCGAGCCGAAAACTTTCTGAGCTGCTCGGCTACCTCAACTACGACAACCGGCTCTCTTCGCGCGCTTCGGGCATGAAGCGCTTCCTGGAGAAGAGCGGCATCGATCTGTCGGAGCTGGTGGATGAGCCGACGTCGCTAACACCGCGCGCCAGATGTTCGAGCGCAAGATTCGCTACTGGGAGTGCCGGCCTCTGCCCAAAGTCAGCCCTTGCGTGGTGTGTCCGGCGGATTCGCGGGTTGCGGTCGGCTCCATGTCGATTACCTCGAAGCTGCTGATCAAGGAAAAGTTCTTCGCGTTCCCCGAGCTGCTGGGTGGTCCCAGAAATCGCTGGACAAAGGAATTCAAGGACGGAGATTACGCGGTCTTCCGGCTCACTCCCGAGAAATATCACTACACGCATGTGCCGGTGCAAGGCGTTGTTGCTGACTTCTATGCGGTCAATGGCCGCTATCACTCGTGCAATCCCAACGCGACGGTCAAGCTGATAACGCCGCATTCCAAGAACAAGCGCGTGGTGACCATCATCGACACGGATTGCGCCGGCGGAACGGGCATCGGTTTCGTTGCGATGATCGAGGTGGTGGCGCTGATGATTGGGCAAATCGATCAGCGCTACAACGAGCACGAATACAGCGATCCGCAGCCGGTTGAGCCCGGCAAGATGCTGCGCATCGGAGCTCCCAAGGCACTCTTTCGCCCCGGCAGCAGCACGGTGGTTCTGCTGTTCCAGCGCGATCGAATTCGTTTTGCCGAGGACCTGGTTCGCAATCAGCAACGCCGCGAAGTCCGCAGCCGCTACTCGCGAGCCTTTGGGCATGCGCTGGTGGAGACCGACGTGGCTGTCCGTTCGTTGCTGGCCTTGCCTGTCAAAAGGAGAACCGCATGATCGACGCTGCCTTCATCGCAACGCTTGCCACACTGATGGCTGCGCTTTTCGTCTGGGGTTTCAAAACGCTTCCCCAAGAGCGCTGGCAGATGATCGCCGCCGTGCCCCTGACAAAAAATCATCACGGCACATGGCGCGGCATGAACCTCACGTTCTACGGATTTTTCAGCGCGACGGGCAGCGTTTTCGGAATCGGACTGGCTCTGCTGCTGCTCGCGTCGATACACGTGTCGATGCTGGTCGCCGTGATCCTGATCTCCGGGATGCTCGTGTTTTGTGTGCCTGCATCGCGGCTGGTTGCCGCCATCGTAGAGAAGAAGAGAAACACATATACCATCGCGGGAGCGGCATTCGTTGCGGCAATCCTGCTGCCGCCTCTGGTTTGGCTCGGCGGGAAATTTCTCGCGGGATGGGGTCTGACGCTGTACGCCGTTCCCACCCTGGCTGCGGCAGCAATTGCCTACGCCTTGGCGGAAGCGGTTGGTCGCCTGGCGTGCATGAGCTTCGGATGCTGCTATGGCATGCCGCTGCGCGACGCGTCGCCACGGCTGGCGAAGATCTTCCGGCGCTTCAATACCGTCTTTCACGGCGAGACGAAGAAGGCCGCCTATGCGTCGCAGTTGCAGGATGAGCCGCTGGTCCCAGTACAGGCGCTGACCTCGGTGGTGTTCACCCTGTCTGGGCTCGCAGGGCTGGTGTTCTTCGTCATGCAGTACTGGCGGCTCGCCGTGCTGGTGCCAATGATAGGCACGTGGGGATGGAGGGCGATCGCCGAGAATCTGCGTGCCGATCATCGTGGGCACACGCGCATCTCGGTGTATCAAGTCATGAGCCTGGTCGCATTGGCTTATCTCTCCGCCGCTGCCCTCATCATGCCGTCCATCGGTCCGCTACCTGATTTGGCGCTGGGTCTTTCAGAGCTGGCAAAACTTCCGGTGTTTCTCGTCTTGCAGACTCTGTGGGTGCTGCTGTTCCTGTTTTACGGCCGCAGCCAGGTCACGGCATCGGTATTGTCGTTCCACGTGGTGACGGAGCGGACGTAGGGCCCTCTATTTCAACTCCGCCGCGATATCGCATCGGCCTCGATCTCTCACCAGCATCTCGGGAGCAACGAAACAGCCGATCACTCTCGACCATCGTGTCGCTGCGGGACGAATGTCGGCGAAGATTTCGCCGTGCGCCCGCGCCGCCTCCTCCCAACGGCTGATGTCGGTCACATAGGTTCGTGTGCGGACGACATCGCGAAAGCTCGCGCCAGCTTGCTCCAACGCTCTTCCGATGTTCTTGAGCGTCTGCACTGCCTGCGCGTACATATCGTCGCCGCCGACGATTTTCCCGTCGTCGCCCGTAGCCACAGTTCCCGACACCGTAACAAAGGGTCCGACCTTCACTGCACGGGAGAATCCGACCTTACCTTCGTACGGAGAGTTGCCTGCGATGTTCTTGCGTTCCATGTTTTTCCTTCCATGCGTATCTGCCAAGAGTGCTTGGCAGTCGTTGTACATTGCCGCCAAGATGATTGTCCAGCCACTCTGGTAGCAACCAAATACCCAGAAACAGTGTTCGAAATAGATAATGCCGGCATCGTTCACTAGGGCTCCGAACGCGTTCTGCGAAGGCAGTATCTTTGCGGATACGTGGCGCTGGATTCGCTTGCGTAGCGATGCGAACTGGATTAAGAACACGAACAAGATTTGTAGCGTTCGTTGTGGGCAGACCCCTTGCGGGGACCGGAGGAACGAACCCAGGCCATGATTCCTGAATCGCATCCGCTGCAGGAACTCTTCACTGAATTAGTTCATTACCATTTCGACCGGGAACTCAAGCTGCGTGACGGTGCTGTGCAGGATTATGTCGCCGGCATGCTGACCGAGTTCTGCGAGTGCGAGCAGTTGTTCAAGATTCGCAACGCGACCGAGCGTCCGCTGGAAGATGTCGGCGAGATGCTCCTGGAGTCCGATCCGATCTACGGGCCGGCGCCGTCGTTCGATCGCGAACGGCAGGTACGCAAGCATATTGGGGACTACACGCTGTTTCTCTCGGGCATGTTTCCCGAGAGTATCAATCGCTTTCGCCTGCGCCATGCGCGGCTGGAGAACTTCGTCGACTTTCTCAAGGCCGGCAAGGAAAGCTATTACATCGTTTCCAAATTCGATCAGTTCGAATACACGAAGCTGGCGCCTCTATTCGCAAAGCTGGCGCACGAATTTGAATCGTGCGTATACGGCCTGAACCTGGTGAAGAGCGATTTGCAGGAAATGCAGCATCCGATTACGCAGCAGGCCAAAGACATCATCATGTAGCAGTGGCCTTTCTCAACATGTCGTAGAGCGAACCTTGTGAATTCGCTTTGCCCGTTTCCTGCCTACAAAAAGCAGCATCTCTTGATAAAGTAGAAGTACTGCGAATTCTTGCAGTACTCCTTTTCGCCGAATGCCAGTAGAAGCGCCCGCCACCGCTGAGACTCGTTGTGTACGTTGTGGCAGGCCGATGCCTGAAGGCGCTTACTGGTGCCCTTCCTGCGGCAAGCTGAATGCCACGGTCGGTGTGCGGCTGGTCTTCGTTCTCTTTATCGTTACCATCATTGCCGGCTTCGCGGTCACGAAAATCTACGTGTCGTATCTCCGGAATCTTGAATCGTCACTGGCGCAGCGCTGGTTCCAGCGTGGCGAGCAAGCGATCGCGAAAGGCTATCCTTCGGTTGCCACCGACGACTATCGAAACGCGCTCGGCTATGACGGAGGAAACTGGCAGTACCAGTTGAGCCTCGCCGAAGCGCTGATGAAAGAGGGGCGGCTGGCGGAAGCGAGAGCCTATCTGCTTACTCTCTGGTCAAAGGACCCGGCGGATGCTCAGTTGAATCTCGATCTGGCGCGCGTGTACGCCGCGCTGAAGAAGCCCGAGCTTGCGGTTCGTTCTTACCGTGCTGCCATCGATGGGGTGTGGACCAGTGATCCTTTGCAGCACCGTATCGACGTGCGCATGGAACTGGTTCATTACCTGATGAATGGCGGCGACAAGGCGCTCGCTACGGCTGAACTGATTGCGATCCAGGCAGAATCTCCGGAGGACCCGGCTGTGAGTTTGAGCGTCGGCGATCTCCTGCTGCAGTTAGGCGAGTATTCGCGTGCAGCTAAGTCGTTCGACGCAGTACTGAAGGAAAATCCCAAGAGCATCGATGGCTTGTCGGGTGCCGGGCAGGCCGCCCTCGCCATGGGAGACTACCGCAAGGCGGTTCGCCTGCTTGCCACTGCCGATGATCTGACCGGCTCTAAGCCGGGCAGTCCCCAAGCCGACGAACTGGCCGTGGCGCGCGAAGCTTACGATACTGATCCATTCCTGCGCGACCTGACAACCATGCAACGAGCCAATCGGGTAGCAGCAGCATTCACACTGGCGATGGGTCGATTGCGATCATGCGCATCTCAGCAGAACGTAGCGCTCAGCCCCGAGCCGCAGGCGACTGCAGCCAAAAAAATCGGGCACCGCTTTGCCCAGCAAGAAAAACGGATTCGTGACATCGATCGTTCCCCAGGCTGCCGCCCCCGA
Source organism: uncultured Acidobacteriaceae bacterium (assembly GCA_963699875.1). GTDB lineage: Bacteria > Acidobacteriota > Terriglobia > Terriglobales > Acidobacteriaceae > CAVVDY01. The sequence continues at coordinate 388,150 of CAVOVN010000005.1, read as the reverse complement.
TTCTCTGCAGCTTCTGTATGACAGCGGAACCCAGAAGGAGCCTTCGGCAAGAGCGGAAGCATTGCGCAGCAATCCTGATGCGATGCCGCCGACGATGGACTTTGTCTTCGAAGTCATGCGAGCCACGGAAAAGACGTGTCCGCCCACCAGCCTGCAGGACCGAGCCTTACAGCTCATCGCGCGACATGAAGGCGAGGCCCAGCCATGAGCACCGTTCCGCGGGAAACGCCATCGGCTCCGGCGATTCCGACACCTAAGCCGGCGGTCTCAACTCCAACTCGTCGCAAGTACTGGGACGCGCTGCGCGGAATGCTCTCGCCTGAGCGTTTCAGCGTGCGCGAGGAGCAGTTTTTCCTGGTCGTTGCCGTAATGATCGGGCTGGTGTCCGGACTGTCCGTTGTCTGTTTTCGCATCTGCATTGAGCTGGCGCGGATCAAGCTGCTAGGCAGCGGATTGCACCCCACCTTTCCTCGCGTCGTTCTTGCTCCTGCGCTGACGGGGCTGGTCGTGGCGGGCCTGGTCATCCTGTTCTTCCCCCGCGCGCGTGGCAGCGGAGTGAACCAGACCAAGGCCGCGCTCTACATCTACGACGGCTTCATTCCGTTCTCCACCATCATCGGAAAGTTCATCACCGCGGGGCTGGCGATTGGCGGCGGAGCGCCACTGGGCCCGGAAGATCCGTCGTTGCAGATCGGGGCCGGGATCGCCTCAGCGGTTGGCCGTAAACTGCGCATGTCGCGCGATAAGCTGCGGCTGATTGCGCCGGTCGGCGCGGCTGCCGGATTGGCTGCGGCCTTCAACGCTCCTATCACCGCCGTGCTGTTTGTTATCGAAGAGGTCATCGGCCGCTGGACGGCGGGCATTCTGGGAGCCGTCGTGCTGGCCGCAATCTCCAGCGCCATCGTGTCTCGCTGGTTCCTCGGCGACGAGCCGCTGTTCCACGTTCCGCAGTATCACCTGGAACACGTCGGCGAGCTGGCGGCGTATGCCGTGTTGGGCGTCATCGGAGGCCTTGCTTCCATCGTCTTCATCAAGTACATCGCGTGGCTTCGGCCGCGCCTGAAGCGCCTGCCCGCCTGGACGCATTGGGTGCAGCCTGCGGTCGCCGGGCTCATCATCGGAGTGGTGGGCATTTGGTACCCGCAGGTCATGGGCGCCGGCTACACCTACATCGATCAGGCGATGCACGAGCAATTCACCTGGCAGGTATTGCTGATCCTGGGCGGGCTGAAGATTTTTGGTACCGGACTGTCCTTCAGCTCGGGAACTCCCGGCGGACTGTTCGCGCCGGTGCTTTTTATGGGAGCGATGATCGGCGGAGCCGTGGGAATGATGGAACAGCACCTGTTTCCGTATCTCGCGATTCCTGTCGGCGCCTATGCTCTGGTGGGAATGGGTACCCTGTTTGCCGGCATACTGCGCGCGCCCATGACCTCGGTGTTCATGATGCTTGAGGTCAGCGGCAACTACACCATCATCGTTCCCGTGATCATCTCGAACGCCATCGCTTACGTGATCTCGCGCAGCCTTGAGCCCACTCCGGTGTTCGACCTGCTATCACGGCAGGATGGAATGGACCTGCCGTCGCTGGAAGAAGAGCGCGAGATGCCCATGCTGCGCGTCGAAGATGCGATGCGGCCTGCGGTCGGACAAGTCCTGACTCGTAACATGTCGGTCCACCAGGCGCTGCAAAAGGTCCAAGGCTCGGCGCAGGAGTTCTTCGTAGTCGGCATGGGAGGCATGGACTGGCGAGGTGTCAGCCGAAGCGAGCTGCTCGCCATGCCCGACTCGAACCAGCCGCTTCGCGCGGTGCTGCTGCACCGCATTCCATACGTCCACCCGGACTTTACGCTTGATACGGCGTTGCGACTTATCGGCCAATGGCAAGTTGTTCCGGTGGTGCATCGCGCCGACTTTCAGCAACTGCTCGGAGTTCTGTCGCTGGATGACATTGTGCGTGCCTATCGTGGCGCGGGCATCAGCGAAGATATCGAAGAAGAGGAACCCACCGTGCCGAAAGCGGCCATCTGAGTTTGGCCGTTCAAGTTGAGCACGCCAGCTACTCACAACCTGCCGCATCCCCACAGCCTCTAACTCTCGTGTGCTCCTCTATGCGTTCAACGCGAAAAACTATGGCGAGGTCTGCCGGCGAGTTGGACAGGCTCAGGCCGCTTTGGAACGAACTATTTCGCCAACGCCCGAAAACGATGTTCCAGAGCTTCGGGTGGAACCGGCTCGCGGCAGAAATGTTCGGCGACCGTTTGTCGCCTGTGGTTTGCGCGGTGGAGAGTGACAACGGAGCAGCCATCATCCCGGCGGCAATCGATCGTCAGGGTAATCGCCTTGAACTGCTGGGCGACACTCTTTTCGATTATCGCGACCTGCTGCACGTGGGAGATGAGCGTGTACTCCAACTCGCGTGGCAGATGCTGGCGGACTTTGACCTGCCGTTGTCGGTGACTGCCGTGCAGTCGGAGAACGCAGCAAAACACTGGCAGGATTTCGAGCCGATGGAGTTCGCACGCGCGCCGTGGGTTGATGCCGCCACGCTCAGCGCAAAACAGTTTCGCTCGCTGCACACGCGCGCCGCACGCCAGCTACGCCGAATGCAAAGGAAGGGTGTAACGCTGCACCAGTATTCTGGGAAGGACGCCGATCCGGTCAGACGAATCTATCAGCTCAAGTGTGATCAGTTTGCGAACGACACGAACAACGTCTTTCGCGACCAGCGCCGCCGCGAATTCATGGTGGCCGCAGCGGCGCTTGAGGCAGATAAGTGTCGGGTATTGACGCTTGAGGATGGCGCGGGCTGCATCGTCGCCGGATTGGTGACCTTTCTCGATGGCGAGATTCGCCGCTTCTACACCATCTACTTCGATCCCGAATGGGCGGTGTACTCTCCCGGCGTGGCTCTCGTCTTCGAGGCAACGGCGCTTTCGCTGGAGCAGAGTCTAAGCTGCGACTACATGACTGGCGAGTATCCCTACAAGCTGCGCTTCGCGAACGCGAGCCGCATGCTGTATAGCATCGAGGCTTTGCCGGCGCGGGTCGCTGCGATCGCGCGAGGGCTCGCGAATCGAAAAATCGCCTAGGGTAATTCGGCTTTGAAAGGGCACGGCTTCAGCCGTGTCGTGAGGTTGCGCCAGAGTTTCCGGCTTCAGCCGCTGCGGGAACTCGTCGGCATCTGCAAAGGACAGAATCCCCTCAGGGGCTAAAGCCCAGTCTTGAGAGATGCTGAACGGCACGGCTGAAGCCGTGCCCCTTCAAACCAATTCTCAACAGAGCCGAATCGCGCTCGAAGTCGGCTTACGATGCGTTCGCCGGAAACGGATCTTCCAACGACGCACTTTGCGCCGTAAATAACTCCGCGCCATTCGCCAGGATGTGCATGTCATCCTCAAGGCGCACCCCGAACTCGCCGCGAATGTAGATGCCCGGCTCATCGCTGAACGTCATGTTCTCGTGCAGCGGAAGCTTGTCGCCGCGCACCAGGTACGGCCATTCGTGCCCGTCCATGCCCATGCCGTGTCCCAGGCGATGGGTGAAGTACTTGTAGCCCGGACCATAGCCGGCGTCGACGATGACTTTGCGGGCAGCGGCATCCACGTTTTCGCAAGGCACTCCCGGCTTGGCCGTTGCCAGCGCAGTCGCCTGCGCCTTGTGCACGATATCGAAGACACTCTTCATCTTGTCCGTCGGCTTGCCTAAGACAAACGTCCGGCTGATGTCGGAAGCGTAGCCTTCGACCGAGCAGCCTCCGTCCATGAGACAGATCGCTCCTTCGCGAATCTCCTGCGGATGAATCGAGCCGTGCGGCAACGCGGAGTATTCGCCGACCTGCACCTCGGCGCCGCCGGTGAATCCCTGTTGCTCATGCGCCAGCCGCACCAGCTCAGCAAACTGATTCTGCGTCATGCCCGGCTCCAACGCGTGATACGCGGCGGCGTAGGCAGCCAGAGTTACATGCGCGGCCAGCCGCATCAGCGCGATCTCATGAGCGCTCTTGATCATGCGGCATCCTGCCGTGACCGGAGTCGCACTGACAATCTCCAACGCCGGCAACGCCATGCCAATGTTGTTGCTGAAGACGAACGGCGTCTTCTCCTCGATGCCGAGTTTGCCGCTCTTCACCCCGAGTTCCGCCATGCCCTGCTGCACGCGGGTATAGGGATTCTCATCCTCCTGCCAGGTGCGCACGTCGGCCTTCTCACCGAACGGTCCTCGTGCCAACTGCTCGCGCGCGCGGTCCTCTTCGAACGCGGGGCAGACAAAGAACGGGTCGCCCTTGGCCGGCAGGAACATTCCGAAGAAGCGTTCGCTGACCCACCAATGGGCTCCGCTGAAGTAGGTGAGCGAGCTGCCATTGGTGACCGCGATTGCCTGCAGGCCGTTCTGGCCCATGAGCTGACGCGCGCCTTCCACGCGGGTGCGCATCTCGTCGGCGCTGATGGGAACCGCTTCGCTCTTGCGCGACTTCAAGGCGGCGATGGACGGCGGAAGCTTGTCTGGCTCAGCTTGTGCTGCCTGTGAAGACGTGGCGGCGGAGAGTACTCCTGCGGCAGCGGCACCTGCGCTGACACCTAAAAACTGGCGGCGTGAAGATTTCATTATGTGTTAGCCCCCGATAGTACGAACGGAAAAACATTGTATGCGCTTATTGAAGCGGCTGCCAATCGAGCAGGAGGAACACCCGGGGCGGAGCGCCGATGAGAGGCTAGCCCCGCGCGTGAACGGCTATTGCGAAGCTCACGGTTGGGCTTATACGGCGGCACAAACCATACTTCTGTCCCGCAGTGACAACAGATCTTAGCCCAGCATTTCAATGCTGGGTAGGCGTAAGTGAAAAACGGGAGTCCGCTTCAGCGGACGGCACCTGTTTCATAACAGACTCTGATGCGTGGGGCTAGAACCGCACCGGTGCTCCGCGTCTGCGTGATTATGAACGCGACTTGTTTGCCGCCAGCATACAATCTTTCTATGCCGAGAATTGAGCGTCTGGATAGAGACCAGGTCGATCAGGAAACCGCCAAAATCTACGATACTTACATCGCGGAACGCGGCAACATACCCAACATGTTTCGCACCGCGGCGCACCGCCCGGAGATCTTCCGCACCATGATCGCCCACTTCCGCGCCATCATGAATACCGGAACCGTTCCCGCCAAGCTGAAAGAGCTGGTCATCGTTCGCACGTCGCAGATCAATCGCTGCGAATATTGACTGTCCTCGCACACCGCCTTGGCAAGGCGGCACGGATGGAGCGACGACCAGATCGAGCATCTTGCAGACTTTCGCAATCGTGCGGATTTTACCGACGCCGAAAAAGCCGCGCTGGAACTCGCCGAGCGCGTCACCCGCGATCCCCACGAAGTCGACGATGCATTCTGGAACGAGCTGCGCAAGTATTACGACGAAGGCGAGATCATTGAGTTGCTGGCGGCGATCGGGCTGTTCAACTACTTCAATCGCTTCAACGATGCGCTAAGAATGGAGCCGACGAAGTGAAGAAGCTGACAGCTCTCAGCCGTCAGCTCTCAGCTAAGAGCCTGGCTGCCGATGATTCTTCGATTTTGTCATCCTGAGCGAAGCGAAGGACCTGCTGTATTAATTGTCGCCACTTCATTCCGCCCTGCGCTATCGTCACTATCGTCAACCTCAGCATCGTGAATGCAAATACCGTACGCATCGCAATAAACCAGCCCTGACGGGGCGAAATAGCTTAGCCCAGCACGCAGGCCATCTTTTGGCCGGAGTGCTGGGTAGCGTCAATTCGAAGGCTTGAGTCCCTCGGGGACGACATACCGCGCGGCCGCCGGGAATCGAGCTATATCCAGTTCCACCGTGGCGTTTGCTTCTCAAACTTCTTCAGCTCGCGTAGCGAATAAAACGTTCCGCGCCATTCGACTCCTCGGCGCGTCATCGTCACCACCATAGACCTCAGCATCGCGAACGCAAAAAGCAAAGCTCCCACCGGATGCAGGAAGAAATACGCAATCGAAATGTCGCTCATGCTCGCCATGCCGTAATACATTGCACCGATCGAGAACAAAGCGGCAAAATATCCCATCCGCGCCCAGCCATGCGCGAACCACACTCCTACAAATGGCCCCGCATTGATAAGCAGCACGCCGCAAATCGCGGCGATTGCGAAGAGAACGTTGAAGCGCAGGATGGCGAAGAAGTTCTTGGTCAATCCGCGCACCATTCCGAAGGTGCCCACGACCCAGCGTAGCCGCAGCAGATCACGACCGAAGACGCAGCGCTGGCGAAAGCCGGCGTGCTTCACCAACTCACCCAGCATCATGTCGTCAAGCACGGCCATGCGCAGCGCGGCGTAGGTGCCGATTTCCTCGTACACCGAGCGGCGCACCAGGTTGAACGCGCCTACTCCCATGGCGTCGCGCGATTTAGGATCGGCAACCTTCCACGGCCGATGCGCGAACACAAATTGCGACTGAAAGAACGCCATCATCATGCGCTCGCCGACTGTTATGCATCACCATGGTAGGGAAGAGCACAACGTGGTCGGCACGCTCACGTTCGCCGTAAGTCATTGCACGGCGCAGCGCGTCGGGGCGAAAAACTACGTCGGCATCGGTGAACAGCAGCCACTCCCCGGTGGCTTGCTGCGCGGCCTTCCACATGGCGTGAACTTTTCCCAGCCATCCCCGGGGAAGCTCGCTGACGTGCAGCACCTTCAACCGATGGTGCGAAGCCTCGCCGCGCTCGCGCCATTCGGAGGTGACCCGCTCCATGATGGCGCCGGTGGCGTCATCAGAACGGTCGTCAACCGCAATCACTTCGTAATCGGGATAGTCGAGCTGCAACAGTGACACCAGCGCAGCTTCGATATGCTCAGCTTCATTGCGAGCCGGAACGATGATGCTTACGCGTGGCATTGCACTGCGAGACGCAGGGTGCCCCATTCCGCCTTCGTTTGGCGGGGTGGGGATTTTCGTCAGGACATCGTACTCAGGCGCGCTGATATCGGCCACGCTCTTGCGATTGATCCACACGATGGCGACGCGCGACAGCCAGACCGCGCCGAGAAAAACGCTGAATATCCAGATCAACACCTCATGCCAGCGAATGCCAGTGCATTTACGCCGAGGCCCCTTCCGGCATGAGGCCGCCCTTCAGTTCGGATGCGGGCAGCTCGGGCGCGAATCGCATTCCATAGAACAGAACGGCTGCGGAAATTCCCGCGGCCACCACGGCAGCCATAAAGCCCGTTCGCAGATTCGTCTTATCGGAAATGGCGCCGATCAGCGTGGGCGAAAAGGCATCGCCCAGCAGATGAATGGTGAACACGTTCACCGCGACCGCTGTCGCGCGAATACGCGCGCTGACCGAGTTGACCAGCGCAGCGTTGAGCGGCGCAGTATTCAGCAGGATAAGAAATTCGCCCACAAAGATTGCAACGTACATGATCGTACCCGGAACAAACAGCGCCACCAGCATCGCCGGGATCGACAGCAACATGCCGATCGCCGATATCAACTGGTAGGCCGAGCGGGTGCGGCGCAGCAGGCGATCGCCGAGCCATCCGCCGAAAAGCGTCGAGACCGTTCCGGCAACCACGGTGATCCCGCCGAAGATATCGTTCGCGTGTTTGAGCGGAACGCCACGCATGCGCATCAGGAAAGTCGGCATCCAGACCTGGAGCCCGCCCACGGCAAACGTCATCATCGCCATGCCGAGGCAGACCGTCCAGAAGGCCTTGTTTCGTGCCAGTCCGAGCAGCGTGCCGCGTTCGACACTGTCGGCGATGTGGTCTTTCGCGCCGCGTTCCGGTTCGTGCAAGGCGAGCACGCCAAGCGCCAGCAGAACACCGGGTGCGGCGCAGATCATGAACGGCATACGCCAGCCATGCGCGGCGCCCAGTTGGCCTCCAATGATGTAGCCGAAGGCCGTCCCCACCGGGATCGCTAGATAAAAGATGGACAACACCCGGCCGCGCATGCGTTCGGGAAACAGGTCAGAGAGATACGCCGGGGAGAAAACCACGAACGTCGCCTCGCCGATGCCTACGATGATGTGCCGCAGCAGCAACTCGTCATAAGTGTGCGTGACGGCGGTGAGCAGGGTCGCGGCGCTCCAGACAAATGCGCCGGCAGCCATGATGTACTTGCGCGGGAAGCGGTCAGCAAGCGGCGTGATCAGCGGCGCGGCGACCATGTAACAGATAAAGAAGGCCGAGGTGAGGAAGCCGATATCTTTGTCGCTGACCGAGAATTCGGTCTTGATGAGTTCCTGCACGGCGAACAGGATGGAGCGGTCGATGTAGTTGACGAAGTTGAGTGCCGTCAACACCGCCAGCGCAGCCCAGGCATTGGCTCGCGAAGTCATGGGTGGAAGAATACCGCTTTTCGCTCAGACGCCATTCGCCATTCGCCAGAGAACTCGGCGGGCGAGCATCATAGCGGAGGGACGAGGCTTCGGGGATGCCGAGCGAAAGCAGGTCCTTCGCGTCGCTCAGGATGACAGCCAAAGATAACTTCTGGCGAACAGCGAATAGCGACCAGGGTTCTTCAGTTCGCCGTCGCGATCATCACCAGCTCCTGCTGCGGGCAGAGTGCCCGGTAGGCGCACCAGCCGCAGTGGAAACCGGTCTTGGGCTCGAAGTTGCCGGCCTTGATGTTCTCTGCCGCCTTCGAAACCTGTTCCTGCGCCTTGGCCAGTTGCCGCGAGTCGCGAGTCGCGATGACGGTGCTGGTGTCTTCCAGGTTTTCGAAGACTACTGCCTTCACCGGCTTGCCCGTGCTCATGCCCAGCGCATAGACCGAAAGCTGAAGGCTTTCGTCGGCGTGTTTCTGGTTCTTGGGCCGCCCGGTTTTGTAGTCGATAATCGTCAGCCCGTCTTCGTCTTCGTCTACGCGATCGATGCGGCCGATCACCCTTGCGCCCGCGATGTTCAACTCCAGGCGGTGTTCGATCATCGCCACATGCCCGTGCGGCTTCACGGCCGGAGAGTTCAGGAACGCCGCCAGTTGCCGCCGGCCTTTCTTTTCGAACAACTCGCGTTGCAGCGGCTCATCTATCTTCGCTTTGGCAAACTCGTCGAGAAACGACGCGATCACCGTTTCCGCATCGAGATTCTTTCCCTTGCGCTGCGCATCGAAGTAGCCCATCAGCGCGGTGTGAATCGCCGAGCCAAACTGCATCGCCGCTCCCGGCTCCTCGGGCAGGTTCCAATCGCGTTCCAGCTTGAAGCGAAGCGGGCAGTACGAATAGCTCTCAATGGCGCTGGGACTGAGCTTCAAAACGCGGGATGTCTCCAGCGGAGGTATTGCCATCCACTCGTGCACCCGTGGCTGAGCCGCCGCACTGGCCTGCAAAGTTGGAAGACAGGTACCTTCCGGGACATCGAGGAACTCAAGCTGTCCGGCCAGCGGGCCAGTTTTCAGCGCCACCAATTCGCGCAGATATCCGGCCGGCGTCAGGTCCTTCTTGCCGGCAGGCTTGCCGGTTAGAAAGAGTTCATCCTCGGCGCGCGTCATGGCCACATAAAACAGGCGGCGTTCTTCTTCCTTATGCAGCGATTCCGGATCGCGTTCAGGAATGTTTTCGCGGTTGCGCAGCGCTTCGGGGAACTCCACCAGGTCTTCCCGGTAGTTCGCGGGAAACGCCGCTGTATTGATGCGCACCACAAACACCACCGGGAATTCCAGTCCTTTGGCGGTATGCGCCGTCATGAGCTGGACCGCGTCGGTTGTTTCGCGCTTGCGCTCGTCTTTCCCCGACTCCAGCAGCAAGGTCGAAGGAGTGCCTTCGCCATCGTCATCGGGCCGGCACACCCTGCCTCCGCCTTCGATGAACAGCTCCAGATATTCGAGGAACTCGCGCAGTGTGCCCTCGCCGGAAAGCGCCTCCGGCTTCTTCGCCCAGCGGTCAACGAACTCGGCGAAGGCATCGATGTTCTTGTCGCGTGGCAGAGCGAAGCAGCGTTGCGCAATGTCTACTGCGGCGACGGCCTTTCCCCCGGACGACCCCAGCAGGCGGCGCGCCTCCGACAATGCGTTCAGTACCTCGGCGCCTCCGCTGAGCTTGGTGAACTCCGCTTCCGCCTGAAGGTTGTCGCCCGCATTAGCGAACGCCGTGCGCAGGGCAGCGCCTTCGATTTGAAAGTGCGGCAACGAAGCCACGCGAACCGCGCTCACTGCGTCCGAGTCGTGCAGGAAGCGCAGCACTGCCAGCAGGTCGCGAACCTCGGGAATCTCCAGCAAACTGACGCCGGTCACTTCGAATGGAATGCCGCGCTCGCGCAGGCGATACACCACATCGTCGCGATGGCTGTGCTGCCGGTAGATCACGGCAAAGTTACGCCAGGGACGGCCCGCCTTGTGCATGCGCTCAATCTGCTCGACCACGTACGCAGCTTCGCCGCCCTTGCCAACGCAACCGCGGACGCGCACTGGCGGCACCGGATCCGGCTCTGGAGCGGTACGAGCATGGGTCAGGGGAGCCCGCTCCCATTTCTCGCCGCCCGGCAGCGCCTGGGTGGTGATTTGCGGATTGCGCGCGATCACCTGGTAGGCGCTGCTCAACACCGGCTGGGTCGAGCGGCGATTCTCGCTCATGGTGACGCGCTTCACTTTGTCGGCGCCGAACGCAGCCAGGAACTGATCGAAGGTGCCGGTGGTCGCGCCGCGAAAACGATAAATACCCTGGTCGGGATCGCCGACTGCGAAGACGTTAGCTTCGTCTCCCGCCAGCCGCTTCATGAACCTGATCTGCGCGACGTTGGAATCCTGGAACTCGTCGATCAGCAGGAAGCGCGCGCCATCCTGCGCCCGGCGCAACCATTCCGGATGAGCGTCGTCGTCGAGCAACGCCAGCGCACGGGTAATGACGTCGCCGTAGGTTCCCATGCCGGCGTCGGCGAGCATGCCGTTGACACGGCGGAAGACGTGGGCGATCTCACGGCAGCGTGCGATGGCATCTTCGTCGCTCAGCGTCTGCTTTGAGCTGCAGACGCGCGGCGGCTTCTCTTTGCCCGCCATCAGATCGGCGACGTAGCGATCGTAATCGTCAGGGCCGCGCAACTCGTCGGAGCAGCGGCGGAAGAAGTCGAGCAGATCGCGCAGAAACTGGCCAAGGTTTCCCGCATTGATGAAGTGCTCCAGCCCAAGCTCATCGATCTTGCGGCGCAGCAGTACATAAAGGTCCTGATCGTCGATGAGCTCAAAACGCCGCCGCGCGTCGCAGAGCAGGTGATAGCAGTAAGCGTGAAAGGTCCCGACCTTGATGCCGGAATCCTTCACCCGGCGTATCGATTGCGGATCCTTGTTTCCCAGCCAGGCTTCCGCCAGACGCACCACCAGGTCGTTGGCCGAGTTTCGCGTGTAGGTGATGGCGACAATCTCGTTCGCCTTGGCATGTCCTTCGCGCAAGAAGCCGCGCGATGCGCTGCGTCAGGACGGTCGTTTTCCCGGTTCCGGCTCCGGCGACCACCAGCATGGGACCGTGCACGTGTTCGATGGCTTGCCTCTGCGCATCGGTGGGGACGAACGACGGCGCCGGCTCGCGAGGAGCTTCCTCGTCGAACCGGAAGGCAGCCTGTTCTTTTACTGAATGCCGCACCCGGCCTCCGCTGGCAAGTCGAACAAAAGGCGAAACTATATTATCTGCGTGCGAGCCCCTCGGATGCAAGACAATGCGTTGCCACGGCACTACATTTCTGAGGAAAAGCTGTAGCAAATCCGGCTGAACTTAGCTCTTTCCGGAAGTCTGAGTATCGCCACCATTCCTACAGGGGAGACCAAGTCTGGTTGCCGGTTATGGGGTGACATTATCTTGGAGCATCTGCACGTTATTTGAATTGGGCTTGTCTCGCTACTGCCGGCATGCTAGCGTTTCAGCAGATACCGATGCCGATCCCCGCGACATCAAAGGCCCCCAGCGAAAAACCTCTCGTTGCCTCCGACACCGAAACACGCACAGAGTCAATATGCAGCTACTCTGCTGGAGCACATCCGCCCCGGCATCGACTGGCTTGACATAGGTTGTGGAAGGCAAGTTGTACCCGACTGGGTCTGGAGCGTTGATGAGGCGCGAGAATTGCTGCAGGATACCAACCTGACTGGGTTGGACATGGATGCTGCCATCGACGAGCACCCTCTGCTGAAACAGCGCCTGCATTGCTGGGCTGATGACATTCCTGTTCCCGACAACTCGTTCGATCTGGTCACAGCGAACATGGTGATGGAACACGTGGAGGAGCCTACCGGAGTGCTGCGAGAGGTCCGGCGCGTGCTCCGCCCGGGTGGCTCGTTCCTGATCCACACGGTAAATCTTCGCTATTATCTGATCTGGCTGGCCCGCCTGGTGCCGCAGGGCATAAAGAACCGCCTTATTCACTGGCTTGAGCACCGCGAAGACAAGGACATCTTTCCCGTTCGCTACCAGTTCAATACGCCAGAGAGCATCGAGCGATGCGCGGCGGAATCGGGACTCAACATCGCCAGCCTGCGCTTTACAACTCCCACCCCAAGCTTTCCTGGGCACCCCGTTCGAATACCTGGAGCGGCCTGTTCTCGCAGTTGCTGCGTCGCCCGGGATTCGAACGTTATCGGGCGAACCTGATCGTAGACCTGCGGAAGCCGCAATAGTAATCGTCCTCTCTTCCTCGCGACTTTATCGAGACCGTTAGCGTGTAGTGGGTCAGTTTGGTTGTCATCCCGAGCAAGCCTCATTTGCGCAGCGAGGGATCCGGGCGTGCCGATTCGCGCCGGTGCGCGAAAGGCGCGCATCCATATTTAAACTGACCCACTACGCGTTAGCGCAATGGTCCTCGTGCGATTATCGATGGGTCTTCGCGGAATTCACGAGAACGCCTGGTGAGGCACGTCATGAAAAGATTGCAAACCGCCGATGCGACGTTGTACTACCAACTCTCCGGCGCCGGGCCCGACCTGATGCTGCTGCATCCATTTCCGCTGAACCATCATTTTTGGGATGAAATCGTTCCGAGACTCAGCGACACGTACCGAGTCATTACCCCCGACCTGCGCGGGCACGGCGAGTCGGAGTTGGGCAACGGCCCGGCGACGATGGAAAAGCATGCCGCCGATCTGCTTCATCTGTGCGACGCTGAAGGAGTGAGCAAGGCTGTCTTCGTTGGGGTCTCGATTGGCGGATACATTCTGTTCGAGTTTTGGCGGCGGCACCGCGAGCGCATCGCCGGGCTGGTGCTTTCCAACACGCGCGCTTCGGCTGAGACCGAAGAGAGCCGCGCGAACCGCTTGCGCATCGCCGATCAGGTGCTAAGTGAAGGCACCGAACCATTCATCGCGGACATGCTAGGAAAGCTTATCGGCTCAACTACAAAAACAGAGCGGCCCGATGTCGTTGAAGCCGCCCGCCGCATGATGCAGAGCATGTCAGCGGAAGACATCGCCGGTGTGCAGCGGGGAATGGCCGGCCGTCCAGATTCTGTTGAGACGCTGAGTACGATCGACGTCCCGGCGCTGGTGATTGCGGGCGAAGAGGACATTCCGCCGTTGAGCGCAGCGGAATTGATGCGCGACCGCATTCCCGGCAGCACGCTGCACGTGATTCCTAAAGCTGGACATTATGCCGCGATGGAACGGCCGGAAGAATATTCCGCTCTAATTCAGCAATTTTCGGAGAAGGCTTTGCCGGGAGCGGAGCAACGATTGGAGACCGAACATTGATTGAAATAAAGCCCATCCAATGCGCCCACAAGGCTGCCCGTTACGTTGCCACCGTCTGTTGGATGAGGTTCCTGGTATGCTTTTAGGCCCCGCCGCAGGTCTAGAACTCACGCTTGACTTTGGAGGAATTATGAAAGGGACCCTGCTTCTGTCCGCCGTCCTGCTGATTGCAGTGACCAGCTTCGCCGACACAAGCATCAACAACTTCACCGGCTACAACGATCAGTGGCCTGGATTTGGAGGCTTGGGTGGTGAAGCTACGTTTGGCGAGCTGTTCACTATTCCCAACAACGCCACCAATCTATCCAGCTTCTCGTTCTATATGGGGAATCCGTGGCAGGGCCACAACGACCCGATCATTACCGGCGCTTACATCGCGACGTGGACGGGTACTCACGCCGGAACGCTTCTGTATTCCAGTCCGCAGATCACCTACGACAATATGGGCGACGAAGAGATCACGGTCAACCCTGGGATTCTCAACCTTTCCATTGGCCAGCAGTACGTGATGTTCCTCAGCGTTTCGCAATATTACGGCCAGTCCGATGGACTGGCCCAGGTCTCTGGCGGAGGTGAATCTGGATACCTGTATGGCTTCGTTGATATCCACAGCGGGTCTGACTTCAACTCCGTGTTTACTGACCCATGGGACGGGCCGAGCACCCCAGACCTGGCGGTGGACCTGGAGTTCAACAGCGTACCCGAACCGGCATCCCTGCTGCTGCTCGGGTCGGGAGTGCTGGCTGGGGTCAGCTTCCTGCATCGGAAGGTGGTCTAACCACAAAGCGTTTAATTATAGCCACGGTGCTGACCGTGGCTTTTTTAGTTTTCGGTCCAGGTCCCAAGCCGCGACGTTACGTTCCAGTGGGTTGGATCGATGGCCGTAAAACAAGCCTCGTCTCCCGCTGATCCGCTTGATGCGATACCATGCGTCCCGCCGCCACCCACAGTGTTAACGACTCCGCGATAGATAATGTAGGAGCCTGCCGGAGGATACACGGTGAGATGCCCGACATTTATGACGCCCGTGGTTCCGCTGTTAGCAACGCAGTACATCTTCCCTGCCACTGTGGCCGGAAGGGTGAATACGACGCCAGTTCCAGGGGAGCCGTTCTGGTTGTAGTAATAGCCGGTGTTGTAGGTTGCGCCTAGATTGAACGTCATTGTTGTGACGCTGAAAGTTGGCACCCTGCCATCGACCTGTCCGCTAAGAGCCAGAGAAGTCCCTGTTGCCGCACCAATGTTCGGGGTTTTAAATGTCGGGCTGGAGAGGTTGCCAATCGGCACCCAGTTCATGCTGTTCCAGAAGCACAGTACCTCAATCCCGGGCATTGCACCACCATTGGCGCAGGTTCCGTCGGAGCTGTCGTGGACCCATGCCACCTTGATGTTTCCCGCCGGAGGCAGTCCGCCGCTAATCGTATAGGAGCCAAAGACCCAGTCGTTGGTTGGCGTGAGTGCGCCGACCTGGACCGCATTGAGGTTCTGTGTTGATAAAGTTTGGTTGGGCTGACACTCAATGGTGTTGGCGATATTGGTTGACGGGTCGTAAACACAGCCTGTCGTGCCAAGGCCGTGCAGTACTTGAAAATGGTTGTTGGTAGAGGTCGCGTCGATGTAGGCAGTATAGGCACAAACATGACCCATATCCGAACCCACGATATCAACGTCGTTTCCCGCTGCATAAGCAACCATTTTCACAGCCCCAAGATAGTCACAGTGGTTAGGATCAGTGGTGGAGGGAGTAAATTCCACATTCAGGATGTGGGTGTGGTTGCCGTAGTCAGCCACGTTACTATTTGCGGCATCCAGCTCAACCAGGCCACCGATAGCATTCAAGCCGCTATCCACGTAGGCATCGGTAAAGTCCGCGGTCACGTAGACATCCTCGGCGTTGGCATTCGAGCCGAACGCCACAGCACGCCGAGTGTTGATTACGGCGATGTTGATGTGACCGGCTGTGTTTCCGTAGTCGCACACGCCATCCGTGGGCGATCCTCCAGGCGTACAAGCGAAGGATGTTCCATATCCTAACCACACGCAATCGTTGACTGGCCGGCCGCCGCCTTGGCGGCTGGTCATTCCCCAACAGGTCACGTTGTCGAGGTATGGGACGCCGCCGGTAAACAGGAAGAACGGCAGAGGCTGTGGGACATGCATCCACGCTAGCGCGCCCCGAACTCCCGCGCTGTGATGACGGGCACCTTCCGATGTGCCGCCCCTAAAGGGGCTCAGGTTCACAGAAAAGGCATTGTCACCCAGTGCTTCCGCACTGGGCTGGAATTGTTGTGCTCAATGTCGAAACCCGGGCTCGTCATGCCCGATTGTGACCAGAGTCACGGGTCTGAGCTCGGCCTTTGGCTAAAATACAAGACGTCATGATTGATGCCTTCCTCGTTCCCGAAGCTACCGTTATCACCGGCAATGGCGACAGCGCGCCTGTCGACATCGGCGCCGCCGAACACCGTATGTTCCTCGTAACTCTTTCCGTCACCGCGGTCGTGGAACAGGAGTCGCTCGAGCTGGGAATTTTTGCCTCTGCCGATGGGGCGACCTGGGAAACGAAGCCGCTCACCGGTTTGCCGCAAAAGTTCTACCCGGGTGAGTACCCGCTGCTGGTCGATCTTTCACAGCGCCCGGATGTGCGCTTCCTGCGCGCGCACTGGGACGTGGCCCGATGGGGGCGAGGCGCGAACACGCCGCGTTTTGAAATTACGGTGCGGCTTCGCGAAATTCCACCGGCGTTGCTGGCTGAGGCCAGAGAGCGCGTCGGCACAGCTTCCTGAACCTGCGCTGCCGATCAGTGATTCACCAGCGCGAATCCCGGCGTAGCATTCGGGTTGGTCGCTGTGGCCGCCTCCGCTGCCTGCACCTTGGCCAGCAGAACCTTCACTCCAGATGTGTCCTGACCTCGCGGAGCATGCGACAGAAATGCCTGCAACTCCGTCCCGGCTGCCTTATAGAGTTTCAGCGGAACCGATGGGGGCCGTATCAATCCGGGGCCGGACTTTTCTTGTACATTGAATTGAGCCGCGACGGTCGAAGTGGCTTTCACGATGAATACAACGGTAACCGTGCAGAGTGCGCGCAATGTGCTGGGAAGTCTCCGCATGCCGGGCGACAAATCCATTTCGCACCGTTATGCCATGCTGGCGGCGCTCGCGGCTGGACCGTCGCGCTTTGAAAACTTCGCGCCCGGCGCCGACTGCGCCAGCACCCTGGAATGTGTGCGACGGCTGGGCTGCGCTGTGGAGCGAGGCGAAGACGGCAGCGTAGTGATCGAAGGCATAGGTCCGCAACTCAAGCCGCCTGCGGAGGCGTTGGACTGCGGCAACTCGGGCTCGACTATGCGCATGCTGTCGGGGATTGTCGCCGCTCAGCCGTTCAGCAGCGAGCTCATCGGCGATGCTTCGCTATCAAAGCGTCCGATGGATCGAATCATCGATCCGCTCTCACAGATGGGAGCGCAGATTGATTCCGTAGATGGACACGCGCCGCTGCGAATCCGTGGAGCGCGTCTGTCCGGCATTACCTATCGCCCGCCGGTAGCCAGCGCGCAGGTGAAGACGTGCCTGCTTTTCGCCGGGCTGCTGGCCGACGGCACGACAACCGTCGAAGAAGCGCATGCCACGCGCGATCACGGTGAACATGCACTGCGGGCGTTCGGCGCGGAGCTGGAGCGCTCGCGCAACCAGGTCAGCATTCGCGGCGGCCAGGTCCTCAAGCCGCTGCAAGCCTATGTGCCGGGCGACAGCTCGTCGGCGGCATTCTTCTTGTGTGCGGCTGCAATTTTTCCCGAGTCGAACCTGGTGCTCGATGGAGTGCTGCTGAATCCCACGCGCTCTGCGTTGCTCGATGTGCTCACCGCGATGGGATGTCGCGTTTCCATGTTGCGTGTCGAAGAGCAGCATGGAGAGCTGGTGGGCACCATTGCGCTTGTCCCCGGTCAGGGGCGGCACGTTGTGATTGCGGGAGCACAGACCGCGTTGCTCATCGACGAGTTGCCGGTACTGGCAGCGATTGCGCCCTACACGGCCGAGGGAGTTGAAGTGCGCGATGCGGCTGAACTGAGGGTGAAGGAGTCAGACCGGCTGAGCGCCGTGACGCGCAACCTTCAGGCTATGGGAGCGCAGGTGGAGCAGACGGACGACGGCTGGCGCATCCCCGGCAACCAGAAGCTGCATGGCGCAGACATCGAGAGCTACCACGATCACCGCATCGCGATGGCGTTCGCGATTGCTGCCTTGGGTGCCGAGGGCGAGACGGTGATTCACAATGCCGACTGTGTGGCGATTTCCTATCCGGCATTCTTCGAGGATCTGGAGCGGGTGGTGGAGCGATGAGAAGCCCGGCGCAAGCTCGATCTGAGCATGTTGCTATACTTCCCTCGTGAGCCTGCTCAAACGCGGCGCGTACACTCTAGCTGTCGGAATGCCGGTGCTGCTTATTGGCGGCATCCTTCTTGGCCCTTGCGGAAGCACGGTCGGCGTCGTAATACTGTTCGGCGGGTTGTTGGCATCTGGCGTTGGATTGGTGATGATTCTAGTTGACCTTGTACGACGTGTCGTTCGGAAGTTTTCCCACGGATCGCGTACTCCCCACGTTTCGACCTAGACAGCCACTACACCCCCTTGAGCCATTCCGCCGTTTCCGGTAATCCTATAGATAAGTTGTTGCTTTCACGGCAAACATATTTCACCGACGGAGAAAAGATTTGAAACGATTTCCGCGAACCTTGCGCGCGACGTTGTGTCTGGTTTCAGGTGCTGGCCTTTTGTGTCTCCCGCTGATCCTCGCGGGGCAGAGCACGGCCTTCCGCGGCGCTCCGGCGTCAGCCGCATCCATGAACAATCCTTATGCCGGCAACGCCAATGCCGCTGCCGGAGGCAAGAAGCTTTATGGCCAGAACTGCGCTCAATGCCACGGCAACAATCTTCAGGGCATGGGTCCGGCGCCGGCGCTTCAGAGCAGCAGCGTTAAGTCCGCCAAGCCCGGCGAGCTGTTCTGGTTCATCACCAACGGCAACCTGAATAATGGAATGCCCTCATGGTCGAACCTGCCAAAACAGCAGCGCTGGCAGATTGTGAGCTTCCTGGAATCGCAGAACAAGTAAACGCTTGCCGTGCTAAACTGCGTGTTTTGCGCGGAGGGAACTGTGCGCCTGGGCGACTACATCGACGACTACTGCACCCGCTGTAAACGATCCACCGACCACTCCATCGCGGCGATGGTGGGTGAGGAAGTGCAGAAGGTTGCCTGCCGCATCTGTCACACCGAACATCCCTACCGCCACAACGAATCTCCCAAGAAAGAGCTCACCAAAGAAGCGGCGTTCAATAAGCTTCTAGGCGATGCCAAGTCCCAACTCGAAGGCGCGCCTGCGGCTACCGGCTCGCCTGCGGCCCCGGCCACTCCGGCCAAGACGAAACGCACGCGCAAATAAAAACGCCTCGCCATAAGAACGCTTCGTCGGCCGACACTTTTCACCGGTGTCATCCCAAGCGGAGCCGAGGGATCCGCAATTCGCGCGCAGCACCACCATGCTGGACAAAGCGAAGACGCCTTCCATTTGTTTTGTCATCCTGAGGGGACTTTAGTCCCCGAAGGACCTGCTTTTTTTCGGCCGGCCCACGGACTCCTCTTCCAATGAAGATCCCGACGAACTTATTCGTCCTCCACTCCTTCCAGCAGATCAGTCTCAAACTTCTCGCGATGCGGCTCCCGCGTACACGCCAGGTGGTATACCTCGACTAAGGGTGGGCGATCAAGATTCTTGCGCACCCGCTCGAACAGCGGCTGCTGCGTTTTGTGTTGCCGGAACGCCTGGTTTTTCTTCTCGAAAAGGTCTGCGCCGATGTCGATGCTTGCGGTAATCACCGGAGGCGCGATGGCCTGACGGTCGGCCAGCTTGTATCCGCTGGTGAGGTAATACAGTTTCTGCGACGCGTATGGCGCGCCGAATTCCGGATACCGGTCCGATCTCCCAGCCCATTGAAATGCGACGGTCGCGAACACCCCTGCCATCGCGTGATCAAGGTGGGCCGTCATGCCGCCGTCGGGACCAAAGGTGATGACCACCTGCGGACGAATCTCGCGTATGCGCTTCACCAAGTCGCCAACTACCTGATACAAGTCGGCACGATCGAGGTGCGCGTCCTGATAGCCGAGAACCTCCCAATGCTTTACGCCCAGCAGGCGGCAGGAGTCTCCCAGTTCGCGAGTGCGCATCTCGGCGAGTTCAGCGTCGGTCTTGGCGCCGCCGCGATTGCGTGCCGCCGTTCCTGCCGTAAGGCAGATGACGCTGGTCTGGACGCCGCGCTCGGCATATAACGCGAGCGTCCCGCCGAAGCCGCCTGCTTCGTCGTCAGGATGAGCGGTGATGCAAAGAAGCTTCAACATCTGCTTGCACACTCCCCAAATAAAGCGATCCTCATAAATGGCGTTGTATCAGAATAGCCTTGTATCAGGGCACGGCTTCAGAGGCTGCGGGAAACTCTGCCCGGGCGCCGTTTTGAAGGGGCGCAGCTTTAGCTGCGCCATAAACGTCCTGTGTTTTTGTCATCCCGAACCTCTTTAGAGGTGAGGGATCTGCAGTTATTTCAGAAGGCGAACCTGTTCGCCCAAGGAAGCAAACTGCAGATCCTTCGGTCGCTGCGCGGCCTCAGGACGACACTCCGATAAAGAATTCTATCGGCACGACTAAAGGTCGCGCCCTGATACGAAGCAACTGATCCCTCAGATGACGTCATTTCGACGCCCCGCTCGGATGCACAGCCAGCGTGCCGCCGAAGGCGCCAGCTTCGTCGTCGGGATGGGCGGTGATGCAGAGAAGCTTCAACATCTGCGTGCGCACTCCCCAGATAAAGCGATTCTCATAAATGGCGTTGTATCAGAATAGCCTTGTATCAGGGCACGGCTTCAGCCGTGCCGCAAGTTGCTCTAGTTTTGAATTGTCATCCCGAGGAGGACTTTAGTCCGACGAGGGATCTGCAGTTATTTCAGGAGGCGAATCTGTTCTCCAAAGGAAGCAAACTGCAGATCCTTCGGTTGCTGCGCGGCCTCAGGAGGACACTCCGATAAAGAATTCTATCGGCACGACTAAAGGTCGCGCCCTGATACGAAGCAACTGATCCCTCAGATGACGTCATTTCGACGCCCCGCTCGGATGCAGAGCCAGCGTGCCGCCGAAGGCGCCAGCTTCGTCGTCGGGATGGGCGGTGATGCAGAGAAGCTTCAACATCTGCGTGCGCACTCCCCAGATAAAGCGATCCTCATAAATGGCGTTGTATCAGAATAGCCTTGTATCAGGGCACGGCTTTAGAGGCTGCGGGAAACTCTGCCCGGGCGCCGTTTTGAAGGGGCGCAGCTTTAGCTGCGCCATAAACGTCCTGTGTTTTTGTCATCCCGAACCTCTTTAGACCGATGAGGGATCTGCAGTTGTTTCAAGAGGCGAACCTGTTCGCCAAAGGAAGCAAACTGCAGATCCTTCGGTCGCTGCGCGGCCTCAGGACGACACTCCGATAAAGAATTCTATCGGCACGACTAAAGGTCGTGCCCTGATACGAAGCAACTGATCCCTCAGATGACGTCATTTCGACCCCTCGCCCGGTATACACAGCCAGCGTGCCGTCGAAGCCGCCAGCTTCGTCGTCGTGGATGAGCGGTGATGCAAAGAAGCTTCAACATCTGCGTGCGCACTCCCCAGATAAAGCGATTCTCATAAATGGCGTTGTATCAGAATAGCCTTGTATCAGGGCACGGCTTGAGCCGTGCCGCTAAGCTTTCATGTTTGTCATCCCGAGGAGGACTTTAGTCCGACGAGGGATCTGCAGTTATTTCAGAAGGCGAATCTGTTCGCCAAAGGAAGCAAACTGCAGATCCTTCGGTCGCTGCGCGGCCTCAGGATGACACTCCGATAAAGAATTCTATCGGCACGACTAAAGGTCGCGCCCTGATACGAAGCAACTGATCCCTCAGATGACGTCATTTCGACGCCCCGCTCGGATGCAGAGCCAGCGTGCCGCCGAAGGCGCCAGCTTCGTCGTCGGGATGGGCGGTGATGCAGAGAAGCTTCAACATCTGCGTGCGCACTCCCCAGATAAAGCGATTCTCATAAATGGCGTTGTATCAGAATAGCCTTGTATCAGGGCACGGCTTCAGCCGTGCCGCTAAGCTTTCATGATTTGTCATCCCGAGGAGGCTTTAGCCGCGAGGGATCTGCAGTTGTTTCAAGAGGCGAATCTGTTCGCCCAAGGGAGCAAACTGCAGATCCTTCGGTCGCTGCGCGGCCTCAGGATGACACTCCGATAAAGAATGCTATCGGCACGACTAAAGGTCGTGCCCTGATACGAAGCAATGATCCCTCAGATGACATCATTTCGACGCCCCGCTCGGTATGCAGAGCCAGCGTTCCGCCGAAGCCGCCGGCTTCGTCGTCGTGGTGAGCAGTGATGCAAAGAAGCCTGAACATCTGCGTTCCCTACTTGCAAAACCTACGCGACCTCACGAATAGCCTTGTATCAGGGCACGGCTTCAGCCGTGCCGCTAAGCTTTCATGTTTATGTCATCCCGAGCGGCTTTAGTCCGCGAGGGACCTGCAGTTGTTTCAAGAGGCGAATCTGTTCGCCAAAGGAAGCAAACTGCAGATCCTTCGGTCGCTGCGCGGCCTCAGGATGACACTCCGATAAAGAATGCTCTCGGCACGACTAAAGGTCGTGCCCTGATACAAAGCAAGATTCCGCCAAAGCCACCAGCTTCGTCGTCAGGGTGGGCGTTGATGCAAAGAAGTCGGGCACTACAGGCACATCAGCTATCATGTCTCAGCTTTAGGTTCTTGAAGCGCGAATCCATTCCCAGACGCCAATCGCAATGATCGTGCAGCAGATAAGGCTGAGCTCGATCACTTTGCGTAGTGGTGGTTTCTGCCGCTCATCCTGATTACGAAAGAAGTGTACCCAGCCGTACGTGAGTACCGACAGCCCGATGGCAATTGGGAATAATGCACCACCCACGGTTGGTACGCTGTGGGCGGCATTGTCAACAGGTCCGTATATCGTCATTTCTTCAGATCACCCGAGTTGGCTGATTGAATCCGACGGGGATCACTCTGATTTGCTAAATCCGCCCCCGCTACGCCATAATAATTCTTCGCCTCTAACAGCGGAGGTCTGACCTGTGCCAATCCAGGCGCGGGTTGGGATGCGGAGCGAACAAGGGTTCGCTGGAGCATCCGCCATTTTGGTTAAAGCTGTACGGTCGTCGCATGAGACGCCCGTTACCTGACTAGCAGGAAAGGAACAAATTCTGTGCTGATGATTCGTCTGTCGCGCCGTGGCGCGCGCAAACAGCCCCACTACCGTATTGTCGTTATCGAAAAAGATCGCGCACGCGATGGCCGCTCGGTTGAGGTCGTCGGGACCTATAACCCGCGCACCGAACCCGCCACCATCGTGTTGAAGCGCGACCGCGTGGACCACTGGGTGTCGAAGGGCGCGCAGTTGTCGGACCGCGTTCGCAAGATCGTGGCCAAGGCTCCGGTCACTCCGGCGGCTTCGTCCGAGCCCATTACTCCGGCGAGCGCTGCGGCCAGCGAGCCGACTTCGCCGGCTGTAGCCTAGAATTTCGGTGAGCTAAGTTGTTCGATATCTAGATTTTACCTGTAAGTCTTGCGGAATCAAGATTTTGCGATAGATATCTAGGCTAAACTGTTGAAAATAAAGATTCGCAAAATGGTTTTTTTCAAGGTTTAGCGTTATCGGACGTAACCGAACGAGCAGCAACCAGGAGTTCGCAATGGCTAATGCTTCCGCGGTGAATGTCGTGGCCCTGATGGAGCTTCTCGCCAAGTCATTGGTCGAGAAGCCCGACGAGGTGTTCGTCGAGGAATTCGACGAGCCCGGCCACAAAGTGATCGAAGTGGAAGTGGCGGAAGACGAGGTAGGCCGCCTGATCGGGCGACAGGGCCGCGTGGCGCGGAACCTGCGCACCATCATGAATGCCGCCGCGTTGCGTACGCACAAGCGCTACGAGTTGGAGATCGTCGAATAGCCGGCGAGTTCATCACTATCGCGCGCGTGCTGGGGCCGCAAGGTCGCCGCGGCGAAGTGCTGGCCGACTTGCACACCGACTTTCCCGAGCGCTTCGAAGAGCGGCGCGAGTTGTCGGGCCTGGCGGCGAATGGCGAGCGGCGCGAGTTGCTGCTCGAAGAGCATTGGTTTCACAAGGGCGGAATCGTCCTGAAGTTTGCCGGCGTCGATTCGATCAGCGATGCCGAGCAGCTTGCGGGATGGGAAGTGCAGATTCCGCGCGAGCAGCGCGCCGAGTTGGAAGCAAGGCGCGGCTTACGTCAGCGAGTTGGTAGGTTGCGAAGTTTGGGTCTTTAGTGCGACCGGCTCGGAACTGCTGGGCGCTGTCGCTGATGTGGATTTGACTGGTGGTACGGCTCCGCTGCTGGTGGTTCGTAACCCGCAAGCCCAGGAATACCTGGTGCCGTACGCGGAAGAGTTTTTGCGGTCCGTGGATTTGGAGCAGCGGCGCATCGAGATGAAGCTGCCCGAAGGACTGCTGGAGTTGCAGGCTCCGCTCAGCGCGGACGAAAAGCAGCGCCAGAAGCTGGAAGCCGATGAGGCGCGGGCAGCAGGCGAGCGGAAGAAGCGCAGGTAGGGTTTGGTTGCTGCATTCGTGATGTATGAAGCAAGTGGGTGGTTCCGTTAGGGTGTAACGCGCCTTTTGCTTTGTATCAGGGCACGACTTGAGTCGTGCCGATAAGTGGTTTATTTCAATCGTCCGGGCCGACTTTAGTCGGCGAGACGGAGCGTATCGAAACTTGTCCGTGCCGCCGGCTGAAGCCGGCTCGGGACAGTTAAATAAAGGGCTTGGCGGTACGACTGAAGTCGTGCCCTGATACAAAGCCCAACACGACGAGGGCTGACGCGGACCTAAAGGTCCACTCTACCCAAGATTTTGGCGAGGCTTGACGCGGCGCTGAAGCGCCGCTCTACCCAAGATGAAGTTCGAGATAGTCACGATTTTTCCGGACTTCTTTCGCGGGCCACTGGATTATGGCATCGTGCGCAAGGCGCGTGATGCCGGGCTCATTGAAATCGGCGTACACGATCTACGGGCGTTCACCAATGACCGTCATCGCACGGTCGATGACCGGCCGTTTGGCGGCGGCGAAGGAATGGTGCTCAAGCCGGAGCCCATCTTCGAGTGCCTGCAATCGCTGGCAGTTTCGTCGCGGGACGAGCGGCTCAGCGATGGCGCGAAGGAGACGGTGATCCTACTGTCGCCACAGGGCGAGCTGTTCACGCAGAAGGTGGCGCAGCGCTTGATGAGCCGCGAACGCGTAGTGCTTATCTGTGGCCGCTACGAAGGTGTGGATGAGCGCGTGAGCGAGCATCTCGCCGATCGCGAGATATCCGTCGGCGACTTTGTGTTGAGCGGCGGAGAGCTGGGCGCGGCGTTGATCGTAGATGCCATGACGCGGCTGATTCCCGGTGCGCTGGGCAATGCGGCCTCGTCGCAGCAGGAGTCGTTCACCGCCGGGGCGACCGAAGCGCAGGAGCCAGTCGCGGGAGAGCCGCCGAGTTCGACCTGTGCATCCGGTGGCTTGCTGGATTATCCGCATTACACGCGGCCGGCCGATTTTGCCGGGATGAAGGTTCCGGAGGTGCTCGTCAACGGAAACCATGACGAGATTCGGCGATGGCGGCGTCGCAGGGCGTTGGAGAAGACAATGCGCACGCGCCCGGATTTGCTGCAAGGCGCCGAGTTGAGCAAGGAAGATCGGAAGTTGCTGGCCGAGATAGAAACGGAGAAGGGTAGTGCGGCGCTTTAGCGCCGCGTAGCGACGCGATGATGGACGTGATCCTCAAGCGCTTCGAAAATCCGGACGAAGTCCGCGTTTTCGAAAAGGGCAAGCTGGAACTGGTCGAACTTGGTGGCATGACCATTGGCCGGGCGAGCTACGAGCCGGGCTGGAAGTGGTCCGAGCACGTCGGGAAGGCGATGGGCGCGAAGAGCTGCCAGGTAGAGCATGTCGGCATGGTTATTGCCGGGGTTGCGACCGCAGCCATGGATGATGGGCGCGTGATCGAGATGCACCCTGGCGAGGTGTTTTATATTCCGCCGGGACACGACAGTTGGGTGGTCGGCGACGAGCCCTATGTCTCGTTGCACTTCATGGGCGCGAGCGATTATGCCCGAACGAAGAAATAGCAGAGATCGCATTTTTGAAGGGGCACGGCTTCAGCCGTGCCGCAGACGGCTGTGACTACGGCGGCTTTAGCCGCTGAGGGAACTCTCAGCATTGAGACAACTGCGAATTCCCTCAGGGGCTGAAAGCCCGCCCGTTAGACGGCAAACGGCACGGCTGAAGCCGTGCCCCTTCAAAACCAACAAGTTTTAGTCGCCGCAAGGCGCGTAAACTGAGAAGGAAAAAGAAAATGTCGAACTCACCGATTATTGACCGTTTGATTGCCAAGACGCGGCGCACCGATCTGCCCCAGTTCAAGCCGGGCGACACTGTTCGTGTGCAAGTGAAGATCAAGGAAGGCGACAAAGAGCGCCTGCAGGCCTTTGAAGGGTTGGTGATCTCCAAGAGCGCCGGCAATCAGCCGAGCTTTACCGTCCGCAAGATGAGCTTCGGGCAGGGCGTGGAGCGTATTTTCCCGCTGAACTCCAAGGTCATCGAGAAGATCGATGTGCTGCGTTCGGCGCACGTTCGTCGCGCCAAGCTGTATTACCTGCGCGCGCTGCGCGGCAAAGCTGCCCGCCTGCGCGAAGTGGATACCCGTACCGGCCAGAAGCACTAGGTTCCGACCGCGCCAATTGCCTTGTCATCCTGAGGTCGCGCAAGCGGCCGAAGGACCTGCTTTCGCCGCTGCAGAAGCAGGTCCTTCGCGCCGCGGCGGGCTCAGGATGACAAATTCAAAGACTACGTGTAGTCGTCGCGGTCGACCTCGTTCTTGAGGTCGTCGAGCGCCTGCTCTCGATCCGGACCACGCAGGCGATCGTTCAACTCACGCAACGCGACAGCCACCACGTGGTAGTGGTGCAGTTGGCCGAAGTCGCGGTCGCGGGTAACGTGCAGCCAGATGTCGTGCATCAGCTTCAGGTCCTGGGGGCGCATGCGCGGAGTGTGAGGTCCGAGGATGTACTCCCACTTCCGACCGTCGGGCGCATAGACTTCAAGGCGAATGCGGGGCTTGGGCTCAGGCAGCCGCTCCCAGGCATCGCCGGTCAGCTTGCCTTGCTCTTCCGGGGTAAGCTTGTTCGACAATCCACAAACCACACGCGTGGATCCCAGCCTTGCAGCAGTCGCCATGATTCCTTCGAATACATCGTTGGTAGGCGTCACCAACAGCGAAACGTGCTTGCCCAGCTTCTCCGCGAGATTGACCACGGATGTGAACAGCTGCCTTTCGTACTGCTCGAAGAGATCGGAGCTGTCAACGCGTTCGTTGCCGCTAAACGAGTGCTCGCGATGGTAGACGCGCGCCGTCATTACCACCACATCGCGCTGCGAAGTATCGGTTTCAGAGAGCACCTTTTGCAGATAAGCGAGGTTCTTGGGATCGCGCACCGCGACAAGAATGCTGCCGGGACGCACGTCCATGGCGTCGGCGGTCAACTCTTCCTGGGCCGCGACACGGAACTGCTCGAGCTCCGACTCGCCCTTGGAATGCTCCTTAGCGTTGGCGCGTTCGGTGATGGTAAAGACCAGGAAGAACACCGCGCTAAAGCTCACGCCCGGCGATGGTCGCGAGTTGTTTGGTGAACAGGTTGACCAGCGCGGTTGCGAAGAGTACGACCGAGATCAGCGCGACCCCGACCGGGATTTCCACTCCCGCGATCTTGAAGTTGCCGGGAACCTTCCATTCGCGCTGCTGCGGCAGCTTGTAGCGAAGCACCAGCACCGCCAGCGACATGAACGAAAAGCTCCAGATGACGCCGAAAGCGTAGAGCGAGGCCAGCAGGTAAACATCGCCGCGGCTGGCGAAGATGGTCAGCAGTTGCAATCCGGCAATCAGATTCAGTACGCGGTACGAGGTCCCATAGGTCTTTTGGGGCTTCTTGAACCAGGAGGTGAGGACGCCGTCTTCCACCAGCCGATTGAGCACGCCGTTCGCACCCACGATGGCTGTGTTCAGCGCACCCGAAAGTATCAGCGCGCCGACGACCACAACGAAGGCCTGGAAGATCAGCCTCAGGGTATAGGGCCCAACCATATTCATCGCCAGGCCGCTGATCAGGTTGGCGAAGTAGTCCTTCCTGATCGTGTCGGGGATGATCATGACTGCGAAGAACGAGACCAGCGAGGTGAACAGCAGGCTGTAAATGAAGATGACCAGCCCGGTCTTTTCCAGGTTCTTCAGCTTGGGATGTTCGATTTCGCGGTTGACCTGGGCAAGCGACTCTTCACCGCTCATGGCGAGCACAGAGTGTCCGAAGCCAACCATCAGCAGGACCAGCGGGAGCTTTGCCGCCCATGTATTCAGCAGCCAGCCCAGAGACTCCCGGGTATGCGGAATTCCCTCCGTCCTGGGAAGGGGCGGAAGATGCGCGCCAGTTTTGAAGATGGTAATGAGGCACCAGACGATCAGGATCACGACCATCACGGTCGTTATGCGCATGATCTGTATGGCGCGCTGGCTTGACTCGTGGATGCCCTTGACGTTCTGCCACCAGAAGTAAAAGGTGACCAGGGCGGCGAACCCCGCTGCGAAGTGGTTGATCTGCGGGTCTGTCCACTGCACCGGGTGACCCAGGCGCCCCATCGTATCCATGACGAGGCCAGCCAGGTACTGCCCGGCCGAGACTGCGCTGATTGGGCCGGTGAGAATGTAATCGAACAGCAAGGCCGAGACCGACAACTTGGCAAGCGTTCCGCCCAACGCGCTCTTGACCACCCGGTAGACACCGCCGCGGACAAACATCGCGCTCGACTCGATGTAGAGAGAACGCACGGCATAGCTGAACAGCATCACCGCCAATACGAACCAGGGAGCGCTCTTGCCGATGACTTTTTCCGCGTCGCCGCCGACGTAATAAGCCGACGATGCAAGATCGGAAAGAACGATGGCGGCCGCCCGCCAAAAGGAGATGAACGTCAACATCACCGTAGTGGCGACGAAGACTTTTACAGCGGGTCTTTGGAGGGTTTGGTTTAGGTCCGATGCCATTGGAGATGCTTGCTGGGAAAGCGCTCGATTAGGATACCGCCCCGAGCCGAGGAAGTGCGAATCTTTGCGAGCTATTTACACTCGCATACAACTTTTGATGCAGATGAGCCCGGATTGAACCTAAGAGGCAGCCGTCCGCTTGTACTCGTCGAACGCCGCCAAGTATCGATCGATGTCCTTTTTCTGCAGGTAGTAAGGCGTGGAAAGCCTGAGTTTGGACGGATCGCCTCCACGGATGCGAATCTTCTGTGTCTTCCACATCCAGTCTTCCAGCTTCATACGCTGAATCGGCGGCACGTTAACGGTCACGATGGCGCAGCGCATGGTGGGATCAGGCGAGGTCCACGAGGTCGCACCGCGCTTGGTCATCTCCGCGAGCATGTAGTTCGCGAGCTGCCGCTGGCGCGCTTCGATGCGATCCATCCCGATAGCATTGGCCATCTCGATCGAAGCACGAAGCCCGGCAAGCGTCGGCACATTGGACGATCCTATCCGCTGGAAACGTTCGGCACGGAGCTGGGGCTCGTCCCATCCTTCGGTGGCCAAGGTGTTCCAAATCCGGTCGATCACCTCGTCGCGCACGTAGAGGAATCCTGTCCCCTTCGGCGCCTGCAACCATTTATGCGGGCTGGCGGAGTACATATCCGCGCCGATTTCATGTACGTTGAACCGCATCATGCCGGGCACATGCGCGCCGTCGACGGCGGAGAGAATGCCTTTGGAACGCGCCAGCGCGCAGAGCTGTTTGGCCGGCAGCACGACGCCGGTGACGGTAGTGATGTGGCTGAAGAACATCACGCGCGTGCGCGGGGTAATGGCGTCGTTGAACAGGTTGAGGATGTCGTCTGGCGACTTCGGCGGCAGAGGTAAGCGTGACCTTCTTCACCACGATGCCATAGCGTTTCGCCCGCATATTCCATGGCTGAAGGCCGCCGGGATGCTCCTGGTCAGTCATGAGCACTTCGTCGCCCGCCTTCATGTCTACGCCGTTGGCGATGTAATTGTTTCCCTCGGTGGCGTTGCGGACCAGCGCGAGCTCATCGCGATTGCAGCCGATGAATGCGGCCAGCGGATCGCGGTACTCGTTCCAGGGGCCATAGCCCCAGATGGGATAGTCCTCGGGGTCGGACTGGTCCATCTCCTCTTCTTTGGTGTACTGGTCGAAGACGGCGCGTAGTACCGGCGCGGGACTGGAGCCGACGGTCCCGTTATTGAGGTAGATCTCGTCAGCCGGAATGAGGTACTGCTTGCGCAACTCGGCCCAGTAGGCGTCTTCGTTGCTCGAGTACTGGCTGCGATCGGGCAGGGAAGCGGGGTAGTTCGCAAGCTGAGCTAACAGCGGCTCAGCGAAAGCAAGACTGGCGGCCAGTCCAGCACTGCGAGAAAGAAACTGCCGGCGATCGAGCATGGTGCACCTCCGGACCGGTTTACCCAGCGAAACGCAGCCTTAGCGTTTGCACGGGGACAAAACCGAAGGCGCATCATACGACTTGAGGGCATCACGTTCAAGCCGCTTCACTTTTTTGCCTGACGGAACTCTCGTCCGAGGCACCGCTGTGAAAACAGGACGCGAAGCTGCTGCGGTCTGCCTACTCGTGATTCTGCGGCGCGTTTCCGTTGAGGCGATATACCATGGCGGTTTTAGTTACGCCCAGCGCCAGCCAGCTCTCCACCGCGTACTGCAACGTCACGTAGAACTGTTCCGCCAGCTTCTTGGATTTCTCAGCGACCAGCCCCTTGGCGGGAAACTTAACCTGGAAAGCAAACTCTCCCACCAGCGGCTTGTGCTCGCCGCGAGTTCGCCACAGAGCGACATCGCACTTGGCGACCTGTCCTTTACAGAAATCCAACTGGCCAAGCGGAAGCAGGACTTCTTCGACGATGCCCTCGTTCACCAGGGTGACATGCTCTTCGTCCGACTTCTTAAACGATGCCAACGCCGGCAGCGTCTTCGCCAAAGTCGACATGGCAGTTTTGTCAGGATCATGCGCCTGGCTGATACCGAACTGGCAATTGTGAGAGTAAAGAATGCGATAGCCTCCTATCTCATCTTTAAGCGGCAGGGCTTCGGCTTTGAACTTGATGCGGTACTTGCCCGCGATATTAGGCCGCACGTCGACCTGCGAGGCCTTCTGTTCGTCGGGATGGCGGTACTTGAAAACGATCTCCGGATCGCCCACCGGGAAGCCGTCTACAAAGCAAGTGCGCCGGCGCAGAATGAATGCGTTGTTGTACAGGCGAAAATCCGGAGTATCCATAAAAATGATCTCGCGGATCTCGGGGCGAAGCTCAGTGTTGGGATCAGGAATAAATCCTACCCCCAGCTTTTTCGCCGTCGCCTTGACGATTTTGCCGAACTCACGAAAGCTCTGTACGGAAGTGAAGCGGTCCGGCTTAAGGATGAGCTTCGCCTCGAGATAAGTAATGCTGTCCAGTGGTGCTCCGTCGGCATAGGCCCCAGCGCGTTTTTCCGCAGAGTCTGGTTCAAAGGACGAGAGCGATGAAGCCGGCTTGTTATTCGGTGTTTTCTTAGTTGCCTTACCCATGGTGGTTTGTCCCACGCGTTCACGCGTATTGGAGTTGTTTAGACACAGGACAACCCGAGGGAGCGAACCTGGATGGGTCAGGCCAGATCGCGGCCATCTCGGAAGAGCAATCCTGTATTACCTGCCGAAGAACTGGGAAAAGCTGATTGTGACTGTCTTCACTACTATATCCTGCCTCTTTTTGTCGCTGAGTCCATGTGCGGCGCCGTCGATCGCGACCAGCTCTGTCTTTGCCGGGATCAGCTTAATTGCACTTTGCAACTCGTCGATCGTTCCGAACGTGTCCCGGGTGCCGCTGACGAAGAGCGCAGGCGTGTGCAACTCAGGGAAGTGTTGGGTGCGCAACTGCGCCGGCTTTCCCGGCGGATGCAGCGGGTAGGAGAGCAGCAGCAACCCGTCAACCAGCTTAGGCTCGGACGCCACAAGCATGCTCGCCTGTCTGCCGCCGTATGACGAGCCGCCCAGAAACGCTCGCCCGGGGAACTGCTCTTTCATCAAGGTGACGGCGCGCTTAAGTCCCTGCTGATCACGCTTGGCATCGGCGGGAGATGGCGGCCCACCCGGCTTGCGCTGCCGATAGGGCAAATCGCAACGAAGGACGGACAGTCCGTTATGCGCAAATGCGTCGGCCAGGGCCACCAGCAGCGCAGCGTTGGAGTTCCCGCTGGCGCCATGCGTCAGCACCAGGAAATCTCCGGCGTCGCTGTTGGAACGGTGAAGTGTCCCGCGCACTGGAGCTTCAAGGTCGGAAAAATCGGAGAAGGGTTCTGCGCTCGCAACTCTAATCGGCTCTGTTGACATGCTCATAATACTAGTGAGGAATGTGCTCTGACGCTGAAGGGGCACGCCTTTAGGCGCGCCGTACAAACTGTATTCCTATCGGCTTCAGCCGCTGCGGGAATTGGAGTTCCCTCAGGGGCTGAAGCCCAGGACCCAAGATGTCAGCACGGCGCGGCTGAAGCCGCGCCCCTTCCAGGCAGCACGTCAACAGGCCACTCGGTTCTTGAGCCAACGCTGACTCCGCTTTCGCCCACACCAAACGTTTTACCACCGAGTTCATGGAGAGCCCAGAGGCAGGAAGGCCAAATCCAAGAGTTCTCTGTGACCTCCGTGTACTCCGTGGTGAGGAGTTTTGTCCGTCCCAGCAAAGCCCGGCAGCGCATCCGAATTGGCCGCTTTGCATCAATATGAAGACACAGTGACTTCCATCGGCAAACCCAAATTTGAACCAGTATTCCCAAAGTTATTGATGATGAAGAGCATCGCGCCACGGTGGAGGCGGGAAGCCTAAATTCAGCCTTCGCCGCATGATATTCTTGCCTACAAGAGAGGCTGCGAAGCCGGGCCTTCGTCATGCTAAGTAGCAGAGGCTACGACATTTCTTCCCCGAGCGCCGTTGCGCTCTTAACCACAAAAGGCGGTTCCTAGTGAGTCAGCGCGAGAAATTCGAAACTAAAAAGCTTCCCATGATGCCCATCCGCGACGTTGTCATCTTTCCGCACATGATGACCCCGTTTGTCGTGGGCCGGGAATCGAGCGTTCGCGCATTGGAAGAAGCGCTCGCGAGCGACAAGAAGATATTCCTCGCCACCCAGCACGACGCCAGTATTGACGAGCCCAAGGCCAACGAGATCTACCAGGTTGGCACCATCGTCAACATCGTGCAGAGCCTCAAGCTGCCCGACGGCAACATCAAGGTCCTGGTCGAAGGCCTGGAGCGCGGCAAGATCCTTCAGGTCGTCGATACCGACGGCTACTTTGAAGCGACGGTCCGCACCGCCAAGTACGGAGCCGAGATGACGCCGCAGGTGGAAGCGGCCATGCAGCGCGTCACCGGGCTGTTCGAGCAGTATGTGAAGCTTTGCCAGTCTCTGAACTACGAGACCATGATTGCTGCTGTTAAGAATGACGATCCGGCGAAGCTGACCGACACCATCGCGGCAAACCTGCAGCTCTCCATCGAGGAGAAGCAGGAACTGTTGGAGATCTTCGATCCCGCCGAGCGGCTGAATCGTATTGCCGACGTGCTCGACGTGGAAATCGAAAAGCTGAACATGGATCGCACCATCCAGTCGCGCGTAAAGCGCCAGATGGAGCGCGCGCAGAAAGAGTATTACCTCAACGAGAAAATCAAGGCCATCCAGAAAGAGCTTGGCCGTGGCGAGAAGAGCGAATTCGACGAACTGAAGAAGAAAGTCGATGCCGCCGGAATGCCGCACGACGTTCACGAGAAGGCATTGCAGGAGCTGAAGAAGCTGGAAGCCATGCCGCCGATGTCGGCTGAGTCGACGGTTTCGCGCAACTATCTCGATTGGCTGCTGGCGGTTCCCTGGAAGAAGCGCTCCAAAGAAATTCGCGACATCGATGTTGCCGAGAAGGTTCTGAACGAAGATCACTACGGCCTGGAGAAGATCAAGGAGCGCATCCTCGAGTTCCTGGCCGTCCGCCAGTTGGTGAAGAACCCTAAAGGCTCGATCCTCTGCTTCGTCGGACCTCCGGGAGTTGGCAAAACCTCGCTGGGCATGAGCATTGCCAAAGCGACGGGCCGCAAGTTTGTTCGCATGTCACTGGGTGGTGTGCGCGATGAAGCTGAAGTTCGCGGCCATCGCCGCACCTACATCGGCGCACTGCCCGGCCAGATCATCCAGATGATGAAGAAGGCGGGCACTAAGAATCCGGTGTTCATGCTGGATGAAGTCGACAAAATGTCGATGGACTTTCGCGGCGATCCGTCAGCGGCGCTGCTGGAGGTACTCGATCCCGAACAGAATTTCATGTTCGTCGACCATTACCTTGACGTGGAATACGACCTGTCACAGGTCTTCTTTATCGCCACCGCGAACGTGCTGCACACCGTTCCTCCTGCGCTTCAGGACCGCATGGAAGTGCTGCGCCTGCACGGCTACACCGAGCCGGAGAAGGTGGAAATTGCCAAGCAGTACCTGGTGCGCAAGCAGCGCCAGCAGACCGGTCTGACAGAAGAGAACATCGTATTCACCGATGAGGCTTTGCAGATCGTCATCCGCAGCTACACGCGCGAGGCTGGTGTGCGCAATCTGGAGCGCGAGATTGGCAACATCTGCCGCAAGGTAGCGCGCAAGGTAGTAAAGGAAGGCGACAAGTACAAGGTCACCCTTACCGCCGACAACGTTAGCGAATTCCTGGGAGTGACGAAGTTCCGCGACATGGCGGCGAATGAGCGCAGTGAAGTTGGTCTGGTGACAGGCTTGGCATGGACCGAAGTCGGCGGCTCGATCCTGGTGACCGAAGTCGCTACCGTTGACGGCAAGGGCAAGCTGACGCTTACCGGCAAGCTCGGCGACGTGATGCAGGAATCAGCCCAGGCTGCCATGTCGTATGTGCGCTCACGCGCATATCGCCTGGGGCTGCCTCGCGACTTCTATCGCAACCTCGACATCCACGTGCACGTGCCCGAGGGCGCTATACCGAAAGACGGTCCTTCAGCAGGCATCACCATCGCCACCGCCATTTCGAGCGCGCTGAGCCGTATTCCGGTTCGACGCGACATCGCCATGACTGGCGAGATCACATTGCGCGGCAAGGTACTGCCCATCGGCGGATTGAAAGAAAAGCTGCTGGCGGCGCATCGCGCAGGCATCATGGAAGTCATCCTTCCCTCAGATAACGAAAAGGACCTCGCGGAGGTTCCGGAAAATTTGCGAAGTGTCATGAAGCTGCACTTCGTGAACACCATGGACGAAGTGCTCGCGTTTGCGCTGGAGCGCCCACTGCCTGAGGTCGTCGATGAGGCGCCCGGCATTGGGGCGCTGCCTCCGTCTCACGAGCAGTCGCCGACCGCGCACCAGTAATAGAGTTCTGCTCATGGAATAAGACCCACCGTCGCGGCGGTGGGTTTTTCTCTTCAGGTCTCATGCTTTGAAGGGACACAGCTTTGAACCGGGCTCTGCTTTGCAGGAGTTTTGCCTTGAAGGGGCACCGCTTCAGCCGTGCCGTCTTTGCGTACTTTGTGGCCGGCCTTCAGGCCCTGAGGGAGTGTATCCCTCAGCGGTTAAAGCCCTCGGCTAAGCGACACCTTCGGCGACACGCCTGAAAGCCCCGTCCTTTCAAGTCCGCACCTCCGTCAACACTTCGTAACTTGCGATTTCGCCCGATTCCCCCCATAGTTGGAGCATGAAGGTGCTGACGCGCTTTGTTATCTCTGCTGCCCATCCCAGGCAGTTCCCCCCGCCGGGCGCGCCTGAGGTCGCCTTCCTGGGCCGCTCGAATGTCGGCAAGTCCAGCCTGATTAATTCGCTGGTGGGAAGCAAGGTTGCCAAAACCAGCAACACGCCCGGGCGGACGCAGACCATTAACTTCTTTGAAGTAAGACGGCACGGCAAGCCTAAAGCGGAGTTCATGTTCGCCGATCTGCCTGGCTACGGGTACGCGCGCGTTCCCAAGGACATTACCGCGACATGGAGCGAGTTCATCAATCCGTATCTTGAGAAGCGCCCTTCACTGGCGCTTTGCCTCTCGCTGGTCGATGTCACCATCCCGCCGCAGCAGCTCGACATACAGTTGCTGGAATGGCTGCGCCACGCTGATCGGCGCTTCCTGATTGTTGCGACCAAGGCTGATCGCATCTCTAATAATCAGCTCCGCACCTCGCTGAACAAGCTCTGTGAGCAGCTACAGGTCGACTTGGATCAGATTGTGCCGTTTTCGGCGAAGGCGCGGATCGGGCAGGATGAGCTGTGGCGCGCCATCCGGTCGGCGGTTCGCCTGGAAGACCCGGGCACTGAGCCGATGCTTCCAACCGGCACCGGCGGGTAGGCGCACTTAAGCCGGCCAGATTTCCAGCGCAGTCTTACTGAGAATCTGCTCGCGTGTGCTATCTGACAATGTCAGAGCACGAAATTCCTTCAGGTTCTTCTCCACTTCAGGTACGCCCGGTCCCGGCCAATCCGTACCAAACAGCGTCTTGTGCGCGATCTCTTCCAGCCGCGGGAAGTATGTGAGAAGCGATTTGGGCGGGATGCCGCTGATATCGAGGTAAACGTTGGGATGGCGGCGCACCAGGAAGAAGGCAGTGTCCATCCAAAGTGGCCGCCCGCCATGCGCCAGCAATATCTTCAGCTTTGGGAAATCCACCGCGACATCGTCAACGTACATGGGATCGCCGTACTTGTTGCGAGCGCCAGGAAATATGGACGTACCCGTATGCACCATGATGGGGATACCGTTCGCCTCGGCGGCGCGGTAGATGATCTCCAGTTCCTTGACCCCGTTCACGTAATCATTGGGATAGAGCAGTTGGTGCGGCGGATGAATCTTGATCAGCCGAATTCCCAGTCGGATGATCTGCTCCATGTCGGCGAGCACGTTGCGCGTGTGCCGCGGATGCAGACTCCCACAAGGTAGGAGTCGCTTCGGATCGGCTTTGACGTAGTTCGCGATAAACTCGTTAACCGCTGGAGTAAAGCCGATGACTTCAGGAGCGACGTAGTTGATGAGCACCGCACGATCCACGCCGATGCGATCAAGATAGTTGAGAAACGCCTTGGGCGAGCGGCAATACTCCTCGATCTGGGCGAAGTCTTTGCGTGTCTTTTTCATCAGCGCCAGCGCTTCGGGCTTGAACTCGTTGAGCGGCTGTATGTGGATGTGGCAGTCGGTGATCATGGGTATTTGAAAGGGCATGGCTTTAGCCATGCCGATGGATGTTCCCGCAACAAGCCCGGGTAGAGCTGGCCTTCAGGCCAGCGTCTCGACCATAGGAAATACGTCTGGGCTTTAAGCCCCTGAGGTACTTCGACCGGATCATGTTAGCAACTTGTGAAGCCACGCCCTCTTAAACGCAATCTCGACGCTCTTAGCTGACGGCTGACTGCTGACAACTAATTTGCCGCCGCCAGCACCGCCCGTTTTGTAAACACCCTTACCATCTCGCGCCGATACTCGGGAGTCAGAGCCGAAGTAGTCAGGGGCTTGGCGGTTCTCGCTGCCATCTCGCCAATCCGGTCGGCAAGAGTCTCATCGGCAATCGAACCGACTAACTGCGCGTCAGCGTCCTTCACCAGATGGGGCGCGGGATTCACCGCAGTGATTGCCACGCGGGCATCCTCAATTCGCCTGTTGCGCGCTTCGACACGCAACGCAACGGCCACGCCTGCTAAGGGATAATCAATGCTGCCGCGGACGCGCAGCTTTTGATAGCTCCCACGCCATCCCGCCGAAGACGCCGGGAGGAACACGCGGGTGACGATCTCGTCGGATGCGAGATGCAGGCGCACAATTCCGTCGTTCACATAAAAGTCGCGAAGAGCAACGCGTCTCACGCCGTGCGGCCCCGCTATCTCAAGCTCGGCATCCAGACACAGCAGCGCCGGAGGAGTATCACCCGAGAACGTCGCCCAGCAGAACTTGCCTCCGGGAGCCACGTGGCAAAGGTCACCATCTTTCTTCAGGCAAAAGCCGCAGCTCTTGCGCCACAATAGCGACTGGTTGTACCAGAGGCAGCGTGTGTCGAGACAAATATTGCCGCCGAGCGTAGCCATGTTGCGAATCACCGGTGAGGCAACCGTCTTCACCGCCTCGTGAAGCACGGCATAGTCACGCCGAATCAGCGCCGAGTGCTCGATGACGCTGAGTGGCGTGAGCGCGCCGATCGTAACGCCTCGCATCGCTCGCTCGCGATGCCGCTAAGCTCCGAAACGCTCCGCAGATCGAGCAAATAAGGCGGGGTGAAGAGCTTCTGTTTCATCGACGGCAGCAGGTCGGTGCCGCCGGCGACAATCTTCGTCTCGCCTGGGTATTTGGCGAGGAAGCCCATGGTTTCGTCGACAGTTCGTGGGCGCAGCAGTTGGAAGCTGGGCAGGCTCATTTCTGACCTCCCACATTGGCGGATGCCTTACCTCTGGCAGGATCGAGTGGATGCCGCATAGGTCCTTTACCGTTGAACCATAGGGAGCCGCCGTGCTCGCGGAAAGTCGTAGGAGCTGTAGGATCAACCGACTCGGTCATCTCGATTCTCTTGTCCCCACGCTTTGGCGCGAAGTGCGGCCAGCACGCGCTCAGGAGTAAAGGGCGCTTCCCGCAACCGTGACTCCCACAGCGTGGTAGATGGCATTGGAAATGGCAGGAATCGTCGCAGCCAGCGAGCCCTCGCCAGCCTCTTTCGCTCCGAACGGTCCCTCGGGATCGATGCTCTCGACAATGATGGTCTCGATTTCCGGGGATTCCACCGACGAAGGACTGCGATACTCCAGCAGCCCGGGATTCATCATCAGGCCATCTTTCCACACCATTTCTTCCTGCATGGCTTGTCCCAGTCCCATCCACACTGATCCGACCACCTGGCCTTCGACCGCTACCGGGTTAAGCGCGCGTCCGCAGTCGTGTGCCGCCCATACCTTGTGGACCGTGACTTCGCCGGTTTCTTCGTCGACGCTTACTTCCGCTACCTGTGCCGAGTAGGAGTAAGCCGGCGATGGTCCCACACCTCCGCCCTTATGCTTGCCACCGCGGGCTTCCATCGGTGGCGCGTACGAACCGGTGCCGGTGAGCGCACCGTGGAAGTCGATCGCCGAAACGACAGCTTCCTCGAAGCTCATGTGCTGCTTCAGACCCTCTTCTTTGCGCGTCTGAAGGACCGAGCCGCGCAAGATTTGGCCGTCAACACGGCCGCGCGGAGCATCAATCTGTTCCAGAATCTCTGACGCTGTGGGATCACTATCTGAGTCTGTGGTACCGGTTCGCCAGACATGATCGTCGCGCATGATTACCTCTTCGGGTGAGCAGGCCATGCGTTTGGCGGCCGCGCTGACAATGTTTGTCTTCACGTCCTGAGCGGCCCGCAACGCTGCGTTACCGGCCATGAAGGTAACGCGGCTGGAATACGAGCCGAGGTCGATTGGCGTAAGGTCGGTATCCGCAGCAATGACCCTTACGCGTGACAACGCGCACCCCAGCACTTCGGCGACGACCTGTGCCGTCATGGTGTCGGAGCCCTGTCCAATTTCCGAAGCGCCGGTGTACACCACCACCCCGCCATCACGATCGATCTTGATGTTCACCGTCGAGTGCGGCATGTCGGAGCGAATAATGCTGTTCGCCGCGCCACTCACGTAGTGGCTGCAAGCGACGCCTAGACCGCGCCCGCGCGGCATCTTGTTGCGCCGCTCGTCCCATCCTGAGCGGGTTACAACCTGATCGATGCACTCGGGCAATCCGTAGCTGAGTACACGCAAGCCGTTCACGGTTACTGTTGGTGGCTTCAGCAGATTGACTCGCCTCACCTCCGCCGGATCAAGCCCGAGCTTGACGGCGATTTCATCCATTTGTGACTCGAAGGCGAATCGTACGTTAACGGTTCCGTGACCACGCATGGCGCCGCACGCAGGTTTGTTGGTCAGCACACGATAGCCGTCGTAGCGAATGTTCGGAATATCGTAGAGCGCGCCCAGCAGCGCTCCGGAATACAGAAT
This sequence comes from uncultured Acidobacteriaceae bacterium, assembly GCA_963699875.1. Taxonomy (GTDB): domain Bacteria; phylum Acidobacteriota; class Terriglobia; order Terriglobales; family Acidobacteriaceae; genus CAVVDY01. The sequence continues at coordinate 348,296 of CAVOVN010000005.1, read as the reverse complement.
CGTTACCACCCCGTAGGAGCAGTAGGCGCCCCCGTCCTGAATGACTTTGCAAGCGACCGAGGTGACGCGTCCATCGCTCTTCACGCCGGTCTTCAGATCGACGATGGTGCGCGGTCGGCCGCGATGCGCCCAGAAGACCTCCTCGCGCGTGTACGTTACTTTCACTGGCGCTCTTGCCGCACGCGCCGCGACTGCCGCGATGATCTCCAAGGGGATGATCTCGCTCTTGCCGCCAAATCCGCCACCAACCAGCGGCTTGATGACGCGGATTTGCGACATGGGTAATTCCAGCACCAGCGACAACTTATGCTGCAGGTAGTACGGAACCTGGGTGGAGGACCACACTGTCAGACGTCCAAGTTGTCCGGTGTGAGGGTCAAGTTCGAAGCTCGCCAGTGTCGAGTGCGGCTCCATCGCCGCATGCGTTACTTCATTGGCGATGTAGCGAGCCTCGTGCACGTAATCGGCTTCGGCAAAGCCCGCATCAGGATCGCCGAAAATGTGGTGGTAATCCTTCTCAATGTTGTGCGGCCGCTCAGGGTGGATGAGATCCGACTCGGCCTTCATCGACTGTTCGGGATCGAAGTACGCCGGCAGCGGTTCATACTCGACGTCAATCAGTTCAAGCGCCTGTTCAGCGATCTCTTCGCTGATGGCGGCGACACACGCGACGTTGTCGCCGATATAGCGAACCTTGTCGACCGCAAGCGCGGTTTCATCATGTCCGACAGGCAGGATGCCGTATTGGTTCGGAGCATCTGCGCCGGTCACGACGGCAACCACTCCTTCGAGCGCCCGTGCCCGAGAAGTATCAATGTGCGCGATACGTGCGTGTGGATAAGGTGAGTGCAGGATTTTGCCGACCAGCATGCCGGGCAAGCTGAGATCGTCAGTGTACTTGCCTGCGCCGGTGGTTTTGCCAGCGGCGTCGACCATTGCGATAGATTTACCGATGATGGAAAAGTCAGACATAAGAAAACCAGTAATTAGCAATTAGCAACTAGCACTTGGCATTTAGCACTTGGCATTTGCCTCTGCGAGGATTGAGCCGATCTCGCGAGAAGAGGACGGTCGCCTTCTGGCCAAATGCTAAGTGCTAACAGCTAATTGCTCTTTTCCGCTCTTCTGCTCCGCCTCGAGCGCCGCACGGATGGCCTGATACATCTGCGTATAGCCGGTGCATCGGCACAGATTACTGCTCAATGCGTCGCGTATTTCGTGCTCGCTGGGATCGGGATTGTTTGCCAGCAGCCACTTGATGGTCATCATGAAGCCGGGAGTGCAGTACCCGCACTGCGCGCCGCCGAAGTCACCATAGGCTTTCTGTAACGCCGCGAGCCCAGCCTCATTTGCGAAGCCTTCGACTGTGGTGATGTCGTGGCCCTCGTAGCTGGCAGCGAGCATGGTGCAGGCCAGCATGGGAGTGCCGTCCACCTGAATCGTACAAGCGCCGCAGGAGGAGTCGTCACAGCCGCGCTTCGAGCCCGTCAAATCAAGGTCCTGCCGAAGCACGTCGAGCAAGAGCTTGTTAGGCTCGATCGCCAATTCGTAGTTGCGGCCATTCACGCGAAGTTCGATCAGTTGCTTTTTCATATGAGCCCCATTCAGTAAAGCGGAACCGTAGGATCGATCTCTCTTGCCCAACGGTCGATTCCGCCGCGCAAGGATTGAACCTTCTCGAATCCCTGTTGACGCAGCCACGCCGTCACGTTCATGGAACGCACGCCGTGATGGCAGACCACCACAATGTGGGACTCCGGATCGAGTTCCTGGTTGAAGCGCGCAGGGATCTCGCCCATCGGGATGTGGTTACTTCCATCGATCCGAGCTGCTTCGTACTCCCACGGCTCACGCACATCCAGCAGCAGGACGTCAGCGCCGCCGTCGAGCAGCGATTTCAGCTCGCCATCCGAAATCTCGTACTCCATTGGGTTTGTCACTTGCCCGTCCAGACTGGCCGCCGCCGCTCCAGGTGCGCCGCGATGCCTTCTGTCGCATCTGCTGTTTTCATCAATTCGTCGAAATAGATCTGTTCAGCCCGGGCCAGCCCTTTGTCGAAGTGAATCGCGTCCCAGGCGTAGAAAGCCTTCTTCGCCACGGCCAGTGCAGCAGGGCTGAGTTGCGATACGCGCTGAATACACTCCTGCAACAGGGTTTCAGGATCATCGGCGATACCATTTACCAAACCCGCCGCGAGCGCTTCCGGCCCTGACAATGTTCGTCCGGTCAAGACCATTTCCGCCGCAAGCTTCTGTCCCACAATGGCAGACAGTGCAACGCTGGCAACTGGCGGATAACACGCCAGCTTAATCTCGGGGAATCCCCAAACCGAGTCCGGCGAAGCGAAGACGACGTCACACATAAGTGCGAGCTCAGCGCCTCCGCCCAGGCAATGCCGTTGCACGCAAGCGATAGTCAGTTTCTTGCTGGCGACGACGGAGCGGATGACGCTATGAAACGCGACGAGAGTGTTTCGGATCTTGTCGGCTGTATGATCGGCTATTTCGACGCCGCTCGAGAAAGCGCGCTCTGAACCCGCGAATATTATGGCGCTGATCTCCGGACGCGCTTCGATCTGCTCCAGAGCGGCGCGAAGCTCGTCCATCATTCGCACATCGATCACGTTGAGAGGTGGATTCTGCAGTGTGATGCGCGCCGAAGGCGTGCGTAGCTCAACCGTAAGGCGGCTGAAAGCGGGTTGTTTCACATCAGTCATAGCCAGCAATAACAACAACCGTGCTTGCGATAGAGGTCCTTCGACTTTTCGTCTTCCGCGGCGGCCTCTTCGCTCACGATGACACCCGAAGAAAAAGCAGGTCCTTCGCTTCGCTCAGGATGACAGACCAAAGAACATTACTTCGCCTTAAACACCGGTGGGCGCTTCTCCAGGTACGCTGCGAGCCCTTCCTTTGCGTCTTCGCTTTCGAAAAGCAGCTGCTGGTTCTCGCGCTCCAGTGCGAGCCCCGCCTCAAGACTAATCTCCCATCCGGCTTGCACCGCGCGCTTCATTCGGCCAACAGCCTTCGACGCTTTATGGGGCGGACAGAACTGGCGGGCGTAGTCCATTGCCTGGGCCGTAAAGTCGCCGCCATCGAATAACTGATTGATCAAGCCCAACTCAGCGCCGCGCTCGAAATCAAATGTCTTTCCCTCGGCCATAAGCTCGATGGCTTTCGATTTTCCCAACGCACGTGAGAGCCGCTGGGTGCCGCCGGTACCGGGCAGAACGCCAAGATTCACCTCGGGGAGCCCCATCTTGCCGGCGCTTTTGCGAGCAATGCGAAGATCGGCGGCCAGAGCTACTTCCAGTCCACCGCCGACACAGTGACCGTTGATGGCAGCGATTACCAGCTTCGGAGTATTTTCCAGTCGCAACAGAGTTTCATTTGCGTGGAGACAGAAGTAGTACTTGAATGTGGGATCAACCTCGGTGAGCATCTGGATGTTCGCACCCGCGCAAAAAAACTTTTCACCCGCGCCCGTCAGGACGATGACGTGGACATTTTCATCCATGCGCGCCTGAAGAATGGCGTCATCCAGCTGGCGGTTCATCGCATAGCTGTACGTATTTGCGGGAGGATCGTTTAACGTGAGAACCGCAACTCCGCCGTCAACCCGATATTCAATGAGTTTGCGAGCGTCGAGCACACTTGCAACGTTGTTACTCATGGGCACCCCTGCTCAATTCGCGCGCGGGGCGAGCAGCCTTGTCCGGCGTCAGGCTTTTTCGTTGCGCGGCCCGGATCAGCTTGCCATCGCCAACAACCCCTTGCAAAAACAGGTCGCTGATCTGGCGTGCAAGTGTTTCTGCGTCGGGATCGGACTCGGAATTGTGCCAGGTGTAAAGCCAGTTCATGGCTCCGAAAAGCGACATCACGGCGGTTCGCGTATTGACTCGTCGCTGCCTTGAAGGAGCGCGGCCCTCAACCCGAACCAGGTCACCCACCAAGCCAACGCAGATGCGGTAATAGCTGCGCTTGATGGCTGGTCAACTCTGTCCCATATCCATTCTTCAGCACGTCGTCTTCGTGAGACAGCACCTTCATCGCATTGTGCCGAGCCAGCGCGTATTCCACGTGGTTGTGCACAAAGATGCGAAGCCGCTGCTCAGGATCGTGTTCCCGGCTGAGGCGTTCCCGCAAGCGATCGAGAATGGTCGTGAACGTGTGCTTCTGGATGGAGTAGAGCAGCTTTTCCTTGGAATCGAAGTAGTAGTAGAGCCCTGCCAACGAGATGCCGCTCAGGCGCGAGAGGTCACGCATCGAGGCGCCTTCATAACCCTTCTCGGCGAAGACTTCGGTTGCAAAATCGAGGATCTCCGACAGCCGCCGGTCAAAACGAGTGTCGGCCACGGGAGGTGGAATTCGAAGATTGAATCAGGGTGGCTGCCATGGGGCGCTGACGTTCATTCGAACGTTCGTTCGAATTTTATCGCACCCCGTCCTCGCGTCGCAAGTCGGCTTTCGGCCCTCGAGAAGATCAGCGTCAGAAAACGACACCAATCCCGGCCTGTAATCCCGCGTTGACAAGTGTCTATCCGGCAAGGCAAACTTCAGAATCTTGCTGAATTCGTTCTGCGAGGCTCATCGCGAAGCGACTAGGCGGGATCAGCGTACTGATGACCGTGCATCCACCCGTATCGCATACCATGGAATCCACGCTGGAGAGCGTGAACAAGGCCGAGGAGATGGCCGACAAGGCCGCTTCCCAGGCTGGCTTTGACGAGGATGTCCGCGGCGGCATCTCGATGGCGGTCCGTGAAGCCATGATCAATGCGGTGATGCACGGCAACGGGTACAGTCCTGACAAGCGCGTCAAATTGACCTTTGACCAGTCGGGCGGCAACCTGGTTATTACAATTAGGGACGAAGGCGCGGGCATGAATCCGGAGGAGGTTCCGGATCCTCTGGCGCCAGAAAATCTGATGAAGCAATCCGGGCGCGGAATCTTCCTGATGCGGGCATTCATGGATGATGTCAAATTCCGCAAGCTTGAACCCGGCACCGAAATTACTTTGATTAAGCGTGTTCCAGGGCACTGACCCGGCACGCAAGGAGGCCTCGACGTGAGCATGAAAGCGAGCACCCGGCAAGTGGATGGAATCACCATTGTGGACTTGAGCGGGCGTATCACCCTGGGCGAAGGCAGCGTGGTGCTGCGCGACACCATCAAGGACTTGCTGGGCAAAGGGAACAAAAAAATCCTGCTGAATCTGGGCGACGTCAGCTATATCGACAGCTCGGGCATCGGCGAGCTGGTCAGCGCCTTCACCTCAGTGCAGCGGCAGGGCGGCGAGCTGAAGCTGCTGAACCTGACCAAGAAGGTCCATGACCTGCTTCAGATTACGAAGCTGTACACCGTGTTTGACGTGAAAGACGACGAGGCCGCAGCTGTGGGCGCATTTGCCCACTAGGTTGCAGTGAGGTCGGGCGCTGGCGTATAGCTCTGCCACTTTCGAACGCTGAAGCGTCCGGCGACAGGCTCTCGACTCCGACTGTTCACGAAGTTCATCGGGGCTGCTCAGACAAAATTCTGGGCGGCCCTTTTCTGCGTGAGAATGGTGAGGGATACTACCGCGCTTGACCCAGTACCTCAGAGATTTTTTCAGACATTCTGGCCGGCCCTTCGACTTTGCTGAGGAAGACATCGGCGTAGCGGGCGCCCTCGGGTATTTCGTTGACGCCCGAAAACAGAATGATCGGAAGCTTGGGCATCCGCTGCTTGATTTCGCGCGCGAGTTCGGCGCCGCTTAAGCCTGGCATCAGCATGTCGGTCAGCACCAGATCGACATGTTGCTTCTGTAGCTGCTCTAAAGCTTCAGCGCCGGAGTTGGCTGTCAGCACGGAGTAGCCCATCTTTTCCAGAACACACTTCCGCAGGCTCAGCGGTATTTGTTCATCATCGACGCAGAGGATTACCGGTTTCTCAAGAGGCACGGGAATCTCCGTTGCTTCGGCTTGGGCCGTCAGATGCAACCGCCCTCGCTTTCAATGCCTTGGCTGAGACTTGGCCGGGCAGGAAAACTCTAAAACATGTAGCAGAGCCGCTGGCCAGGCGCACACTGCGGAAATGGATGCTGCCTTCATACTTCTGAACAATTCCTTTACTGATCCACAGGCCGAGCCCGGTGCCCTTAGCTGCCTTGGTGCTGAAGAACGGCTCGAAGAGCTGCTTCGCGTGTTGGGCGTCGATGCCGGAACCCGTGTCGCCGACGTACACGCAAATTCCCTGCGTCTCGGTGCGGGCATTCACGTAGTCTCGCACCCGTAGTCGTAATCGGCCACCGGCGGGCATTGCCTGTACAGCGTTGGCGATCAGGTTCAGGAAGACTTGCTTCAATTCCATAGGGAAGCCGAACAGACTTGCATCCGTTTCGTAGAGCTTCTCCACTTCGATTCGGTTGAGCTGAAAATGCCGCGATTGCAATTCCAGTACATTGTCCAGGATTTCGGGTATGGAGATGGTGACGGGGTGTTGCGACTCCCGGTAAAACCCGAGCGTCTGCCGGACGATATGTGCGACCCGCAACAGCTCTTCCTCGCCCAGTTGCGCGTAACGCCGCGCCTCGTCGTCGAGCGAAGGATGATCGCGAAGGAGGTAGAAGGCGTTGATGATGGCTTCCAGTGGATTGTTGATCTCGTGCGCGATGATGCCGGCGACGCGACCCATGGCCGCGAGCCGCTCGGCACGCCGCAAAGCCTCTTCGGTTTGCAGCGTTGCTGTGATGTCCCGGTTGATCTCGAGAATGGCGGCTATGCCTCCATCGCCGTTGGTCTTCAGGGCCTGGCGGCTTGCAACTACGATCTCTCTACCGTCGCGGGTGGAATGGACAAGATTCCCCTCCCACCTGCCAAAGTCGAACAGGTCGGGTTGCAAGGTCCCGTTTGAGTTGTGAGGTTTGATGGCGATTACGTCATTCACGTTCTTGCCGAGCACTTCTTCGCGCGGCCACCCGTACAACTCTTCGGCGCCGGAATTCCAGAACTGAATCACGCCGTCGGGGTCGCGCACCATAATGGCCTCGGTTGCCAAATCGAGAAGGTCTGCGCGTTGTTTCAGTTCGCGTGTGCGTTCGCTGACGCGATGCTCGAGTTGCTGATTGAGCAACTCCAGTTGCCGGCGCTTGCGATGAAGCTCGGCAAAGATGCTGACTTTGGCGCGCAGCAGTTCGGGAATGACGGGGACGGTGATGTAGTCCACGGCGCCCTGGCGATAGCCCTTGACTCGATCTACATCGCTGAGATGAACTCCCGAGATGAAGATGATCGCCGTCTTCTGAAAGCGGGGATGCTGGCGGATCATCTCGGCAAGATCAAAGCCATCGATATCGGGCATGCTGACATCGGTCAGGACGATGGCGATGTCTTTCCTCAGAAGATGATCGAGCGCCTCGTTCGCCGAAGTGGCCTTGATCAGGTTTTCTCCGAGCTCCTCGAGAATGACTTCGTAGCTGAGGAGCTTCGAGGGCTGATCGTCGACCATGAGAATGTTCACTTTCTCGTGGTCTTCCATCGGCGTGGTAAATTCTTCGCTACTCATAGTTGATGCTTTCCAGCCCGGTGCTGCCATGAGACGTCCCCTTCATCGGTGCAGCCACATGCGAAGCGCAGACAACAATTGGTCGGTATTAACCGGCTTGGCCAAATACTCCGATGCTCCCGCCTCCAGGCATTTTTCGCGGTCTCCCTTCATGGCCTTTGCCGTGAGGGCAATGATGGGCAACCGCCGAAAAGCCGCATTCTGACGGATCACCTGCATCGTCTCGTAACCATCCATTTCCGGCATCATGATGTCCATCAGGACGATCGCAACGTCGGGAGTGGATTCGAGTGATGGCGATGGCTTCACGCCCGGTGCTGGCGGTGAGAACGTTCATACCGCGACGCTCCAGAACGCTGCTAAGCGCGAAGATGTTGCGTACGTCGTCGTCCACCACCAGGACGCGCTTGCCAACCAGCGCCTCATCCGAACGATGCAGCCGGTCAAGCATGCGCTGCTTTTCTGCGGGAAGGTCGCCCACCACGCGATGCAGGAACAACGCTGTCTCGTCCAGCAGGCGCTCCGGCGATTCTACGTCTTTCACGACCACCGATCTCGCGAGCGTATGCAGGCGGGCATCCTCTTCCGGAGACAGTTGCTTGCCGGTGAAGACCACCACAGGCAGCTCGCTGAGCGAGGGCTCGTCTCTGAGCTGCTCCAGCACTTCAAAGCCGCTCATGTCGGGCAGACGAAGGTCGAGCACACCGCAATCGAAGCTCTCTTCCTTCAGCAGGTCAAGCGCTTCGTGGCCGGTGGAAACGACGGTCACGTCGATGTCGTCGTAACCAAGCAGTTCCTTCACGCTCAGTTGCTCGGCAGGATTGTCCTCAACGATCAGCAGCCGCTTGCGGCGAGGAGACGAGTATTCCTTGATCCTCATCAGCACCGCGTCCAGGCCTTCGCCCGTGGTCGGCTTGGTGACGAACGAAAACGCACCACGCGAAAGCCCGTGGTGACGGTCTTCGTCCATGGTGAGCATCTGCACCGGAATGTGCCGCGTGGTTGGGTCCTGCTTAAGGTGATTCAGCACGGTCCATCCCAGCATGTCGGGAAGAAAGACATCCAGCGACACCGCCGTCGGATGGTATTCGCGCGTCAGCGCCAGGGCCTCGGCTCCACGCATTGCTACCAGCACCTTGAAGCCCTTGTCCCGCGCCACATCGCACAAGACGCGTGCGTAATGCGGATCGTCTTCGACAATCAGCAGCACGGCATCTCCGGGCTGAAGGTTGTCGCGATCGTCGTCCACATGTTCCGTCGGACGTTCCGCGACTGTTGCGGCGGCCAACTGACGCGCTGCCGAACTTGCCGCGCCCGTCTTCTCCGGAACGAAGGGAGCCCCGGCCGCTCCAACGTAGGTTTGCGGCAGGAAGAGCGTGAAGGTGCTGCCCTTGCCCGGAGTACTGCGCAACTGGATTTCGCCGCCGAGCAGAGCCGACAGTTCGCGGCTGATAGCGAGCCCCAATCCCGTGCCTCCGTACTTACGGCTGGTGCCGGCATCGGCCTGCTGGAACGCCTCGAAGATGATCTTCTGTTTCTCCTGAGGTATTCCGATTCCGGTGTCGGCGACTTCGAACGCGATGACCGAGCCGGCATTGCTGAGTACCGGATGGTCCTGGCTCCAGCCGTTGTCGGCGGTAAACACCGACAGACGCACGCCGCCTTGTTCGGTGAACTTAAACGCATTGGAAAGCAGGTTCTTCAACACCTGCTGCACGCGTTTGGAGTCCGTGACCATACTGCGGCCGAGGTGCGGATCGGTGTGGACCTCGAAGGCTAGCTTCTTGTTCTCCGCTTCGTGCCGGAACGGCCTGGCGATCATCTCCAGCACGCCGGCAAAGAAGATCTCTTCCGCCTCGACCGACACCGTGCCCGACTCGATCTTCGACAGGTCAAGAATGTCGCTGATGAGGTTGAGCAGGTCGGTTCCGGCGCCGTGAATGGTGCGGGCGAATTCAACCTGCTTGGCGCTGAGATTGCTGTCGGGGTTGTCGGCGAGCTGCTGCCCGAGCACCAGGATGGAGTTCAGCGGCGTACGCAACTCGTGCGACATGTTGGCCAGGAACTCCGACTTGTACTTCGAAGTGAGCGCCAGCTCCTTGGCCTTTTCCTCTAACGCTCTACGTGCCTGTTCGATTTCCTGGTTCTTGCGTTCGACTTCGACGTTCTGTTCAGCGAGCTGCTGCGCTTTCTGCGCCAGTTGCTCGTTGGTCTGCTGCAACTCTTTTTGCTGCGACTGAAGCTCAGTTGCTAATTGCTGTGACTGCTTAAGCAAGGCCTCGGTCTGCATCGTGGCTTCGATACTGTTCAGCACGATGCCGATGCTCGACGTCAACTGCTCGAGGAAGGCAAGGTGCGAAGCCGTAAACCCGCTCAGTGTCGCGAGCTCGATGACAGCTTTTACCTGATCTTCGAACAGTACCGGCAGCACGATCACATTGCGCGGCACAGCCTCGAAGAGACCGGAGCGAATGGGTATTGTGTTGTCGGGCGGCAGATCGGTTATGAACATTCGCCTCTTCTCTGCGGCGCATTGTCCTACTAACCCTTCGCCGATTCGGACGCGCTCCAGGTGCCCATCTGGCGCATTGGCAAACGCCGAGAGCAGGACCATGGTGTCGGATCCCTCGGCGTCCGTCTGATAGATCAACCCCTGCTGCGCGTTGACCAGAGGCGCCAGCTCGGAGAGCAACATGCGTCCCACGGTCGTCAGCTCGCGCTGACCCTGCAACATGCCGGTAAAGCGCGCGAGGTTGGTTTTAAGCCAGTCCTGCTCGGTGTTGCGCTCTGTGGTCAGGCGCAGGTTGTTGATCATGGTGTTGATGTTGTCTTTGAGTTCGGCGACCTCGCCTCGCGCCTCCACCTGAATGGAACGCGTCAAGTCGCCCTTGGTGACGGCGGTCGCGACTTCTGCGATAGCGCGTACCTGGTTGGTCAGGTTGTCGGCCAGCAGGTTCACGTTGTCGACCAGATCTTTCCACGTTCCGGCAGCGCCAGGCACGTTCGCCTGACCGCCGAGACGGCCCTCAACGCCGACTTCGCGCGCAACGGTCGTCACCTGATCGGCAAACGTGGCGAGCGTGTTGGTCATGTTGTTGATGGTGTCGGCCAGGGCGGCGACCTCGCCCTTCGCGTTCACCGTCAGCTTCTGCGTGAGCACGCCGTTGGCGACGGCCGTCACCACCTTCACGATGCCGCGCACCTGCTCTGTCAAGTTGGCGGCCATCACGTTGACGTTGTCGGTAAGGTCCTTCCAGGTGCCGGCGACACCGGGCACCTGCGCCTGACCGCCGAGCTTTCCGTCGGTGCCCACCTCGCGCGCGACGCGCGTCACCTCTGCGGCGAACGCGTTCAACTGGTCCACCATGGTGTTGATGGTGTTCTTCAGCTCCAGAATCTCGCCTTTCACGTCCACCGTGATCTTGCGCGACAAATCGCCACGTGCCACGGCCGTCGTCACCTCCGCGATGTTTCGAACCTGCGCCGTAAGGTTGCCGGCCATCGCGTTTACCGAGTCCGTAAGATCCTTCCAAGTGCCGGCCACACCGGGCACGTTGGCCTGTCCACCCAGTCGGCCATCGGTTCCCACCTCGCGAGCGACACGCGTCACCTCGGCAGCAAACGAGCGCAACTGCTCCACCATGGTGTTCAGCGTTTCCTTGAGCTGCAGGATTTCGCCGCGCACGTCGACCGTGATCTTCTTCGACAGATCTCCATTGGCGATAGCGGTCGCGACCTCGGCGATGTTGCGAACCTGGCCCGTCAGGTTGCTGGCCATGAAGTTCACGTTATCGGTAAGGTCCTTCCAGGTGCCGGCCACGCCGGGCACTTCGGCTTGACCTCCCAGCTTGCCGTCGGTGCCGACCTCGCGCGCCACGCGAGTGACTTCCCCGGCGAAGGCGTTGAGCTGATCCACCATGGTGTTGATGGTGTTCTTGAGCTCGAGAATCTCGCCTTTCACGTCCACCGTAATCTTGCGGGACAAGTCGCCGCGAGCCACAGCCGTCGTGACCTCGGCGATGTTGCGCACCTGCGCCGTAAGATTACCGGCCATGGAGTTCACGTTGTCGGTAAGGTCCTTCCAGGTGCCAGCGACTCCGGGCACTTCAGCCTGGCCGCCGAGCTTGCCTTCGGTGCCGACTTCGCGCGCCACGCGCGTAACTTCTCCGGCGAAGGCGTTGAGCTGATCCACCATGGTGTTGATGGTCTCTTTCAGCAGCAGGATTTCGCCGCTGACGTTCACCGTGATCTTCTTGGACAAGTCGCCGCTGGCTATGGCCGTCGCCACTTCGGCGATGTTGCGCACCTGGTTGGTGAGGTTGCTGGCCATCGAGTTCACGGAGTCGGTGAGGTCCTTCCACGTTCCCGCAACACCGGGAACGGCGGCCTGACCGCCTAACTTGCCGTCAGTACCCACCTCGCGAGCGACACGCGTCACCTCCGATGCGAACGCGCGGAGCTGGTCCACCATGGTGTTGATGGTGTCTTTAAGCTCGAGAATCTCTCCCTTCACGTCGACCGTGATTTTGCGCGACAAGTCACCGCGCGCGACAGCCGTTGCCACCTCGGCGATGTTGCGAACCTGCGCCGTCAAGTTTCCGGCCATGAAGTTCACGTTGTCGGTAAGGTCCTTCCATGTACCGGCGACGCCGGAAACCTGTGCCTGTCCTGCCAGCTTGCCTTCGGTTCCCACCTCGCGAGCCACGCGGGTCACCTCGCTGGCGAAGGCGTTGAGCTGATCGACCATGGTGTTGATGGTGTTCTTCAGCTCCAGAATTTCGCCCTTCACATCGACCGTGATTTTGCGCGACAAATCGCCGCGAGCGACAGCGGTCGTCACCTCGGCAATGTTGCGGACCTGTGCCGTCAGGTTTCCGGCCATGGAGTTGACGTTGTCGGTGAGATCCTTCCATGTACCGGCGACGCCCGGTACGTTGGCCTGGCCGCCGAGCTTGCCTTCGGTTCCCACTTCGCGAGCGACGCGGGTTACTTCGCCGGCGAAGCGGTTGAGCTGGTCCACCATGGTGTTCAGGGTTTCTTTGAGCTGAAGAATTTCGCCGCGCACATCCACCGTGATCTTGCGCGAGAGATCGCCGGTGGCGATGGCGGTTGCGACTTCAGCGATGTTTCGAACCTGGCCAGTAAGGTTGCTGGCCATGAAATTGACGTTGTCGGTCAAGTCCTTCCACGTACCGGCGACTCCGGGCACGTTGGCCTGGCCGCCGAGTTTGCCTTCGGTTCCTACTTCGCGAGCCACGCGCGTTACTTCGCCGGCAAATGCGTTGAGCTGATCGACCATGGTGTTGATGGTCTCTTTCAGCTCCAGAATTTCTCCCTTAACGTCGACGGTGATCTTGCGGGACAAATCGCCACGGGCCACGGCCGTGGTCACCTCGGCGATGTTGCGCACCTGAGCCGTCAGGTTTCCGGCCATAGCGTTGACCGAGTCGGTCAAGTCCTTCCACGTGCCTGCCACACCGGGAACGACCGCCTGACCGCCGAGTTTTCCGTCGGTACCGACCTCGCGAGCCACGCGCGTCACTTCCGAAGCGAACGAGCGCAGCTGATCGACCATGGTGTTGATAGCTTCTTTGAGCTGCAGAATCTCGCCACGCACATCTACCGTGATCTTGCGCGAAAGGTCGCCGCTGGCCACAGCCGTCGCTACCTCAGCGATGTTGCGGACCTGGCTGGTCAGGTTGCTGGCCATCGAGTTGACCGAATCCGTAAGGTCCTTCCACGTACCTGCCACGCCGGGCACGACCGCCTGGCCACCCAACTTGCCGTCGGTACCCACCTCGCGCGCCACGCGCGTCACTTCCGAGGTGAACACGCTCAACTGCTGAATCATCGTGTTGACGATGTTGGCCGAGCGCAGGAATTCGCCTTCCAGCGGCCGCCCGTCAACATCCAAACGCACGGTCTGGTTCAAGTTCCCTTGCGCCACTGCGGCAATCGCACCCGTCACCTCGGTGGTAGGACGCAGAAGGTCATCCACCAAAGTGTTGACTGAGACTTCCATCTCGCCCCAGGCTCCGTTCCGCGTGCGGAAATGGATACGCTCGCGAGTCCGGCCTTCCTTGCCGACGGCCTGGCCAACTCGCTTCAACTCGCGCGCCATCTGTTCATTCGCAGCGACAATGTCGTTGAAGGTGTCGGCAATCTTGCCCGGCAATCCCGTCCACGATCCCGGAAGCCGAGCAGAGAAATCACCTTGCTGCATCTGTTGCAAACTTGCGAGGATGGCGCTCAAGTCTGCTGCGGTCGGTTCGGGAACGGCGACACCGTTGCCGTTTTCGGGCACGGGTGCATCTTTCAGGGCGCTGGCCGCGGCAGATCCGTCCGGGTTAGTCGAGTGGGCGCGTTTCATAGATCAAAGCTCCGGGAAAACGTCCGTAGGGAGGATGGTCGACGCGCTCGAATTGTAGACGAAGTGTACGTAGAACATGGGCGCGACAGACTCTTAGTACATTCGTATTACGGGCCAATTTACAGCCTTGGGCTTGTACATCGTCGCTGCCAAGACCCCGTTCAGCGACGATCGAGCGGCGAAGATACGTCTGACAGGTTCAGGAGATGCCGTTCGCAGCAAAGAGTTAGCCCGGCTGCTTCCATCCCGTAATGCGAGATGCAGGTCAGATGCGGCAGCAGCTTCTCGGGTTGGCTCGATGCGCAAGCCGTCGGCTATTTTTTGCGGGATCTGGCAAGCATCTGTCGAATGTCTGTGGGAAATACTTAGATCCGCGTAAGAGCAGCGCAGAGTGTGCGAGACGGGTTGCGGGTCGCGTCTGGCATAGCTAATATGGCTTGGACTCGATCCGAATGCCCCTCTCGCTGAGGCGGGAACAGTTTCTAAACCGGGCGAATTCAATTATCACTATAACGCGCGCGCAGGGCCTGGCCGCTCTGAAGGCGTTTGATCAACCGTGATGGACGAGAATCCGACCCAGAAAGCCGTCGATGAATTCATTCTCCATGAGATAGATACCGTCCCTCACCTTGAAGCTCTCCTGCTGTTATGGAATCGCCGTCCGCAGGAATGGTCCTTTGAGGGCATGTCTAACGCCCTGTACCTTCCGCCCGACCTTACTCGCCAGGTTATTGTGGATCTGGAAAGACGCGGATTCGTAGTCTTGACCGACGACCATCGCTTTCTATACCGTTCCACCGACCGGGATCAATTGGTCGAGCGGGTGGAAAAGACCTATCGACGGGAAGTCGTTCGCATATCGAATATGATTCATTCCAAACCCGCGGCGTCCCTGCGCGAGTTCGCCCGCGCGTTCCGCCTGAAGAGGGACCGAGACTGAAATGGGACCTGCCGTCTATATCTTCGGCTTGCTGGTGACGCTCAGTTGTGGCGTGCTTTTGACCCGCGCCTACACCAACGTCGGGAAACGCCTGCTGCTTTGGAGCGCGATCTGCTTCTACTTCCTGGCTCTTTCCAATTTGATCGTATTTCTGGACTTGGTAATTTTCCCTGACGTCGATCTTTACCGCTGGAGGCTGATTACCGCGGCAGTCGGCATGTTGATCCTGTTGTACGGGCTCATTTGGGAGGGCGACCGATGATTGAGGGATTTCTGCTGGGAGTGATTGCCACCGCCTCGTTCGCGGCCGGCGTTTTCTTTCTGAAATTCTGGAGAGAAACGCACGATTCGCTATTCCTGCTCTTCGCGCTCGCCTTCATTGTGGAAGGTCTCAGCCGCACCGCATTTCTCATGCTGCCCCACCCTAACGAAGGATGGCCCGGCATTTATCTCGTCAGGTGCTTCGCATTTCTGCTGATCGTCGCCGGAATCGTCAATAAGAACCGGCAAGCCACGCGCTGAGTATCGCGCCAGGCGGCCGGCGAACATTTCTCATCCTTTGGGAAATGTAGGAGTTCACCAAAGTTTTTTCGTGACTTATGGCGGAGAGACAGGGATTCGAACCCTGGATACAGTTTCCCGTATACACGCTTTCCAAGCGTGCGCCTTCAGCCACTCGGCCATCTCTCCGTTCGGGAAGCGTGCTGCGAAAGGTCCTGAACGTCAGCGCTGTTTCATTGTAACGGAAGTACTCGCGATTCGCCTTTCGCTATTCGCTCTTCGCCAGATGTCGTCGACTGCGCTTCCAAATTTTCGAGACGCTTCCCACGGCAATTCGCGGAGGTCGGGACACACCGGCTCAATGCAAACAACTCCGGCGAACAGCGAAAGGCGAATGGCGAAAAGCGGCCTTCTAGTCCTCGTCCTTCTTCAACTGCTGCGCCAGGTAATTCTGGATGCCCATCTCGCCGATGGCGTGGAGCTGCCCTTCAAGCCAATCGATGTGGTGCTCCTCATCGCTCAGGATCTTTTCCGCCAGCTCGCGTGAGCCGCCGTCGTTCATCTTCAGACAAAGCTGGATGCCATCGTTCAGGCGTTTGACCGCCGAGTACTCAAGCTCCAGATCGTTCTTGAGCTGATCGAGTACGGTCGCGCCGACATTGATCTTGAAGTAGTCGCTCATGTTCGGGGTGCCGTCGAGATAGAGGATGCGTTCCATAAGCTTCTCGGCGTGCACCATCTCTTCGATGGATTCTTTCTTGATCAACTTCGCCATCCGCTCATAACCCCAGTTCTCGCACATCTCGGAGTGCAGGAAATACTGGTTGATGGCAGTCAACTCCGCCTTGAGGACTTCGTTTAGGAACGCGATAACGCTCTTGTCACCCTTCACAGCGAACCACCTTTGCGTCCTGCTCGCAGCTCGGCTGACGTGTCCACGACAGCAGGATCAGTAATTTGAGGAACTGACAATAATAGCGCAACCGTAGAAACGAACCTGTGATATCGCTCACTCTCTGCCCGTACTACAGCGGTAGGGAACGGTCGAGCGCCTCAGAAGCTCGCAGACACACGAAAAGCGGGCACGCAGCCCGCTTCGCATCAAAGAGCCCGGTTCTTACTTGCTGGCGCCGGCGGCCTTCAGGCGGGCACTCAAACGTGACTTGTAGCGGCTCGCGGTGTTCTTGTGCAGAACGCCCTTCTGGACGCCCTTGTCGACGATCGAAGCGGTGCTGTTATAAGCCTTCTTGGCGGCTTCCTTGTCGTCGTTGGCAATTGCTTCACGCAGCGAGCGCAACGCGGTACGCAGGCGCGACTTGTTGGCGCGGTTTGCCGCCGTCTTCTTTTCCGTTTGACGGGTGCGCTTCAGCGCCGAAAAATGGTTCGCCATACTTTGGTGTATTCCTTAGGGTGAGAATCTCGACGTGAGCCGAATAACTGATTCTACGGGAAATACCGCCTCTTGCGCAATGCGGTGAAGCCATAGGCATCTGCTTCTGCCGTTCGCCGAGGGCCAAAACCAGGGTTTAGACCTTCCCCGGTGCTTCAGGCGCGATCCGAGCGGCGAAATCCTCACGGCGACCAGGTACGGGTTTGGACTTCGTTTTAGCCGGTTTCTTCTTCTCGCGTTTCGGAGCGTTCTTGTTTCCCATGCTCACATCATGACACAAGGGGAGCGCTTTGCACGTTTCTGTTTGTGAATCATGCCAATTTCCGACCGCACAACTAGTGCTATCTCGTAAACCGGTTTTGAAAGGGCACGGCTTCAGCCGTGTCGCACAGAGCCATGAAGTGTGCGGCTTTTAGCCCCTGAGGGATTCCGTTTCGCCATGTATGAGATGGCTTCTAGTAAGTAATAGAATGGGCATCCCGGCTTTGCCGGTATTTCGCGCCCTTTTCCGGAGACCGTAGCAATGGCTGAACCTCTAATCATCGCCCAGACCGCAGCGGGCGACGATCTCGAACTACTGCCGAACCTGGCCAATCGCCACGGACTGGTTGCCGGAGCCACCGGTACCGGCAAGACCGTCACCCTGCAGGTCATGGCCGAAGCCTTCAGCCGAATTGGCGTCCCTGTCTTTGCTGCTGATATCAAGGGCGATCTCTCCGGAATCAGCCAGCCCGGCAAAGACAATCCCAAAATCGCCGAGCGGGTAAAGCAGCTGAAGATCGACGACTTCAAGTTCGAAGCCAGTCCAGTCACCTTCTGGGACGTCTTCGGCGAGCAGGGACATCCCGTGCGCACCACCGTCTCCGAAATGGGGCCGCTGCTGTTCAGCCGCCTGCTGAACCTGAATGACACGCAAAGCGGCGTCCTGTCGCTGGTCTTCAAAATCGCCGACGAGAACCAACTTTTGCTGCTCGACATGAAAGACATGCAGGCGATGCTGCAGTACGTCGGCGACCAGGCGAAAACCTTCCAGACGCAGTACGGAAACATCTCGGCCGCGAGCATCGGCGCGATCCAGCGCGGGCTGGTCACGCTGGAGCAGCAGGGCGGCGACAAGTTCTTCGGCGAGCCGTCGCTCAACCTCGACGACCTGATGCAGACCGACTCCAACGGTCGCGGCGTGGTCAACATCCTCGCTGCTGACAAGCTCATCGGCTCGCCGCGCGTCTATGCCACGTTGCTGCTCTGGCTCATGAGCGAGCTGTTCGAGAAGCTGCCCGAAGTCGGCGACCCCGACAAGCCGAAGCTGGTGTTCTTCTTCGACGAGGCGCACCTGCTCTTTGCCGACTTGCCGCCAATCGTCTCCGACAAGGTGAAGCAGATTGTGCGGCTGATCCGCTCCAAGGGCGTTGGCGTTTACTTCGTCACCCAGAACCCAACCGACATTCCCGACGACGTGCTCGGCCAGCTTGGCAATCGCGTGCAACACGCCTTACGCGCCTTCACGCCCAAGGACCAGAAGGCGGTGAAAGCTGCGGCGCAGACCTTCCGCATCAATCCCAAGCTCGATGTGGAGAAGACCATCACAGAGCTTGAAGTCGGCGAAGCGTTGGTGTCTTTCCTCGACGAAAAGGGAACTCCGGGAATCGTCGAGCGGGCATTCGTCTATCCGCCACACGGGCAGATCGGGCCTGTCACGCCTGAGCAGCGCAAGCAGCTTATGGCGACTTCCGTCGTCGCAGGCATATACGACAATGTGGTAGATCGCGAATCGGCGTACGAACTGCTGAAAGGCCGTGCCGCGCAGGCTCCTGCGCCGAACAGTCCGCAAGCGCAGTCGCAGCCATGGTATGCGAGCCTGCCTTCACTCGACTCGCTCGGACTTGGCGGAACCAGCAGCGGTCCGCGTCGCGGAGACTCGCTGGCAACCGCGATGGCCAAGAGCGCAGCGCGAACCATTGGCAGTTCCGTCGGCCGCGAAATTGTTCGCGGTGTTCTCGGCTCGCTCCTGGGAGGAACCACGACCCGCCGGCGCTACTAAGCTAGCCCGAAAAACCAACCACGGATTTACACAGATGAACACGGATTACATCGGGTCTTTGAATCTTCTCGTCTGATCCGCGTTCATCCGCGTAAATCCGCGGCTCCCAACTCTACTCTGGCCGATCGATCTGCGCCCTCTGCAGCGTATCCGAGTAGTCGATGTACACCGACTTCCACTCGGTGTAGAAGTCGATCGCGCCAATACCGCCTTCGCGGTGTCCATTGCCCGTCGCCTTCGTTCCGCCAAACGGCAAATGCACTTCCGCGCCAATCGTCGGAGCGTTGATGTACGTGATCCCCGCATACAAGTCGCGCATCGCGGTAAACGCCTTGTTCACGTCTTTGGTGTAGATCGACGACGACAGCCCATACTCAATGTCATTCGCGATATCGATCGCGTTCTCCAGCCCGTCGCACGGAATGATCGACACCACCGGCCCAAAGATTTCTTCCTGCGCAATCCGCATCTTGCGATCGACATCGGCAAACACCGTCGGAGCCACAAACCACCCATGCTCCCACGCTCCGCCTTCCAGCCGATGGCCGCCGCACAGCATCTTCGCGCCTTCATCCTGACCAATCTTGATGTACTTCAGGTCGGTTTCCATCTGATTCTTATTCACCGCCGGACCCATGTCCACGCTCTCGTCCAGCCCATTGCCAATCTTCAATTTCTTCGCGCGCTCCACCAGCGAGTCCACAAACTTCCTGTACACACCCTTCTGCACGATGATTCTGCTGGTCGCGGTGCAGCGCTGCCCGGTGGTGCCGAACGCTCCCCACAACGCGCCTTCCAGCGCCAGCTCGAGGTTCGCATCGTCGAGCACGATCATCGGATTCTTCCCGCCCAGCTCCAGCGAGCAATGCTTAAACGTCTTCGCCGCTTCCTGGCCAACGATCCGTCCCACCGCCGTCGATCCCGTCAGCGACACCGCCCTTACCTCCGGATGCTCCACCATCGGCGTCCCTACCTCGCCGCCAAATCCCGTCACCACGTTCACCACGCCCGCCGGAATCCCCGCATCGCTCAGCGCCTGCACAAAATTTATCGTCGACAGCGGAGTGTCCTGCGCCGGCTTGATCACCGCCGTGTTCCCCGACACCAGCGCCGGAAACAGCTTCCACGACGGAATCGCCATCGGGAAGTTCCACGGCGTAATCATCGCGCACACCCCCAGCGGCTGCCGCACCGCCATGGCAAACTTGTTCGGCAGCTCCGACGGAACCGTCGGCCCAAACAGCCGCCGTCCTTCCCCCGCCGTGTAGTAGCCGCAATCGATGGCTTCCTGCACATCGCCGCGCGTCTCTTTAATCACCTTGCCCATCTCGCGCGTCATCAGCTGGGCATACTCTTCCTTGCGCGCCATCAGGATCTCCGACGCCTTGAACAGCATCTCCGCCCGCCGCGGCGCCGGCACCAGCCGCCACTTCTTATAAGCCTGCTTGGCCGCCTCGATGGCATCGTTCACGTCGCGCTTGTCCGAATGCTGGAAGGTGCCAACCACCTCGCGCGTGTCCGCCGGATTCAGGTTGGCGAAAGTCTCGCCGGTGTGGCTCTCGACCCACTCGCCGCCGATAAAGTTCTTGTACTCCGGCGCCTTCGCGACCGCGATCGCCGTCTCAGTGCGCGCCTTCTGCTCTAAAGTAGCCATAAAAATGCCTCCGCAAAATCAGTCATTAGTGTGAATCTCCATCGTATCGGCTGGGCGGTAAGGGAGGCAAACCGGGGCGGGCCGGTTGTCGATGTTCGGGTGCCCCATCCAAGAGTGTCATCCCCGAGCGGAGTCGAGGGATTGTTCGCGCACTCGCCTCGAAGCCGGAGCGCTGGCCGGGACTGAAGTCCATGTTCGAGCGCGCGCGATGTTCTCTCGGATAGATCCGAGGGCTTCCACCGAAAAACCGAGCTGGAAGCTGGTGGCTGAGAGCTCAATCCCACTCAAGCCAAAAGACGGCTTGAATGGGGCACCGACAAGTCACCAACCCATCTGGCGCATGCGTCCTTGGATGATCGCAGGGTAGCGGGTCATGCGTTCAGGGCGCCGCTTGAGGGGAGCAGGAAGAACTGCGGCGAGCTGTGTTGCTTCCTGGCGTCCGATGTTGCGGGCTGAGGTGTGGAAATGGAAACGACTGGCCGCTTCTGCACCATAAACTCCTGGGCCCCACTCGACCAGATTGAGATAGAGCTCAAGAATGCGGCGCTTGCTGAGAACGAGTTCCGCCACCGGTACGAGCGTGGCCTCCGCACCTTTACGAAGAATCGAGTGATCGATTCCGAAGAACAGGTTCTTCACCAGTTGCTGCGTGAGAGTCGAAGCTCCGCGCGTGCGCTCGCCTTCGATGTCCTGCTGAGCGGCGATTTGAACTTCGTGCCAGTCGAAGCCGTGATGCTGATAGAAGCGCGCATCTTCGGCAGCGACGACGGCGTGTTGGAGATCGGGCGAAATTTGGTTGAGCGGAACGAAGTCGAACCGCTTCTGATACGGCTTGCCATGAATCAAGGCTTGCATGCGACGCTGCATCTGCACCGCGGTTGTCGGTGGATCGATCCAGCGGGCAGCGACGAGCAGCAGCGCGGCAAACGACCACAGAGCCAACACTGCGATCAGAAACCATCGCAGCATGGACCAGCGGGTGATCTTTCGCGGCTTGTTCTTGGCCGACAGCGGGGATCGCGAGCTCACGTTGTCAGAATACTAATGTGAAAGGACCGACGCAGCGTTTTGCAGGGGCTGAAGCCCGGACATTTTGTATGCCGTGTTCGGCACGCCTGAAGGCTTGCCCTGATACAAGGCAAAACCGGTTCATGAAGATGACTTCAAGTATCCCAAGTGAAGAATGGTCTGGGTTACTTGTGATAAATCACGCGGCCGTTGCGAATAGTGTACGCAACTTTAGCGAAGTTCCTGACATCGACGGCGGGATCAGCGTCGAGCATCACCAAGTCGGCATCCATATCGATCGCGACGCGGCCTTTGCTTGCGGCCTTGAAGTAGTCGCTAGGATTGGTGGTGAGTGAAGCCAGTATGTCGCGCCAGCCCATCGCGCGTCCCATGAACTCGAACTCTTTGGTGGTGTCGTAGATCGAGATGAAACCGACGTCGGTGCCGAAGAGAATGGTTCCGCCTTCGGAGAGAAACGCCTTGGTTTGCGCAACTGTTGCAGTCTCGATCTGCTCAATGGCTCGCTGATTCGAGGTCACGGTTGTCCAAAGAGTGAAGGTCGGGATCAACGCCGTGTGCTGCGTTTGCATGCGGGCAAGTTCTTCTGGCGTGAAGCTGCCCTCGATAGGAAGAGTGTGGGCGAGAATGTCGACGCCGCCGGCCAGCGCGTTGTCCGCGCCGATGCGGTTCTGAGGATGCGCAAACACAGGCTTGTTTTCGTCGTGAGCGACATCCACTGCGGCCGTCACGATGTAGGTAGGCATATTGATGGTTGGCTTGTCTCCCATGAAGGCGCCGGTGAAGAGCTTGATGCCGTCGAGGCCCATTTGCAGGTACTGCTTCGCCATTTCCGTTGCCTGCTCTGGCGTAGCTGCTTCCGGCAGCTTCATCTCCGGAGGGAGATACACAGGATGACCGCCCTTGGGAAATATGTCTCCGGCCATGAAGATCTGTGGCCCGGGAACTTCGCCCGACTCGATTCGCTGACGAAGCGCCAACGTGTTGTTGGGATCGGAGCCGAGGTCCCACACTGTGGTAAAGCCCCAGCGCGTCAGCATCTCCTGAAGGTGCGATGCCAGGGCAGCGACGGAAGCGTTGGGCACGTTGTCCCATCCATTGGTGAAATGCACGTGGCTGTTCCAGAATCCGGCCACGACGACTTTGCCTTTGCAGTCAATCGTCACCGCCGAACGAGGAAACTTGTTCTTCAGCCTGTAGCTGGGAGCGACCGCGATGATCTTGCCATCGTGAACGAGCAGCGTCGCGTTTTCGATGGGAGCATCGGTCGGCGAAGGATAAACCTTGGCTCCGACGCAGGCGAAGTCGCCATCAACACAGAAGGCAGGAAGCGTGACCAACAGAGAGAGGATGAGCGCGAGGCCCAACTTACGGAACAACATGATCTATCTTCTCCTCGCGCCCACAGTTGTCAGATGCTAACGGTTCAGCTTTCTCGCCTGGCAGGCGTCGATGGTCTTGGTCGGGTCGACGGCGTCCCGGTCCATCGTGAGTTCCACGATTTTGCCATCTTTATCGATGACGAATGTGGCGCGCCGCGCTGCCTTGTACTGCGGGTTGTAGAGTCCGTATTCCTTGGTCACGTCGCCGCCCCAGTCGCTCAGCAGCGGAAACGTAACGCCGATCTTTTCTGCCCACGCCTTGTTGGAGAAAGGAGAATCCATGCTTACACCCAGAACCTGGGTGTCTGCGGCTTCCAGCTTCGAGAGGTTCTGCTGGAAAGCCTGCATCTCCTTGCTTCAACCACCGGTGAAGGCGAAGACGTAGAACGCCAGGGCGACGTTCTTCTTGCCCTTGAACTCGCTCAACGAGACCTTCTTGCCGTTCTGGTCTGTCAGCGTGAAGTCGGGCGCCATATCGCCGACTTTGACGTTCGGCTGCGGCGGCGCTTGCGGCTGATCGGCGGCGTGCATAGCGGGCATCAAGTTGATCGCCAGCAGCGCCGCCAGGAAGATTTGTTTCATTGCTCTCTCCTCATTTCCTGGTGCAGGTGTCTGGTCATTGTGACACAGGGAACTGGGCAGAGTTGTCGCAGAAACGCGGGCAACTGCCGCTTACTCGACCCGTCAGACAAATGGTATGTGTCGCTATTTGGCGTTTTGTTGCAATTCGGGACAGACGTGCAGAACGTGACCGATTTCGTTGCAGATTTCGCGAAGTGGTTCTACAGTGAATGAGTATTCATTCGGGGGAAGAATCCAGCGTAAGTGGTTGCCCATGCAGAGCTTGCTGGAGCCCGAGAACGAGGCTGTCGAGTTGCCTAAGCGCGAAGTCACATCGCCAGAACCAGCCGCACCCGTAGCGCGTAACCCTGAGAAGTACGACCGGATTCTCGAGGCTGCGCTGGCCGTGTTCGCCGAAAAAGGTTTCTTCGTGTCGCGCATTTCCGACATCGCAGACCGCGCTAACGTTGCCGACGGCACCGTGTATCTCTACTTCAAGAACAAGGACGAGATACTCGCCACTGCCATCACCACCGCCTTCGAGACTTTCATGAACAATGCGCGCACGGAGTTGGAGAAGATCGGCGATCCGGTGGAGCGACTTCGGACGCTGGCGCGCCTGCACCTGGAGGCGTTGGGCGGAAATCGCAACGCCGCCATCGTGTTCCAGATGGAGTTGCGGCAGAGCACGCGGCTTTCGGAGTTTTCGCATCAACACCTGATTGAATATTTCAGCCTGGTGCGCGCTGCCATTCAAGAGGGACAGCAACGCGGAGTGTTCCGCAAAGACCTGCCCGAAAAAATTGCCGCCAACTGCTTCTTTGGCGCGCTCGATGAAATGGTGACCTCGTGGGTTTTGAGCGAGCATGAATTTCCGCTGGTGAATGCCGCCGATGCAGTCGTGGATATTCTGCTGAATGGAATGCGATCCGAGAACGGGGCGCCCGGGCTGCGGCTAGCGGGCCCAGAACAGCGAGGTACCCAATGAACCTCGACACGCTGAACGATGTTTTCTTTACCGTAGTGGAACGCGGGAAAAGTCGAGTAGCACTTACCCGGCAGCCGGGAGCATGGCAACCGATTACGGCTGAGCAGCTGCAAGCGCGGGTTTATGCCACAGCGCGGCACATGCGGGACTGGGGAATCCGTAAAGGCGATCGTGTCGCGATCTTGAGCGAGAACCGCCCCGAGTGGGCGATCGCCGACTTCGCCACGCTGCTATTGGGAGCGGTTGACGTACCCATCTACGCGACTCAAACTCCCGAGCAGTGTCTGCACATTTTGCAGCACTCCAATGCGCGCGTGCTCTTCGTGTCTACGCGTAAGCAGTACGACAAAATCGCCGCCATCACGCCGCTCACTCAGTTGGAGCGTGTCGTCATCATGGATGATGGCAGCGGACTGCATAACGTCATCCCGATGGCGGAGATGATTTACGATGCCAAGCCCGGCCGCGATCCGGAGCTGGAGAGCATCGCGCGAAGCGTCCAGCCGAATGACGTCGCGACGCTTATCTATACCTCTGGTACGACGGGTACTCCGAAGGGCGTCGTCCTGACACACGGGAACATTGCATCGAACCTGAGCGAGACGCGGCACCTGGTGAATGTCGGTCCGGATGATGTCTGCATATCTTTCCTGCCGCTGTCGCACATCACGGCGCGCCACTTGGATTACCTACTTTTTTATCGCGGAGTGACAATCGCTTATTGTCCGGTGATTGACGAGCTCCCTGAGGTCATGCTCGAAACCAAACCAACGCTGTTTGTTGGCGTGCCGCGGGTTTATGAAAAGCTGTGCAATCAGGTCCAGCTCAAAGCAAAGGGTGTGAAGAGCAAGATCCTTCACTGGTGCATAAGCGTCGGGCGGAAGCATCGCGACACCGTGCTCGCCGGCGGCCGTCCGAAAGCGATGGCCTGGAAGCTGGCCGATCGTCTGGTGTTCAGCAAACTGATTGAGAAAATGGGTGGCCGAGTACGACTGTTTCTTTCCGGCGGGGCGCCGCTGGGCATCGACCTGGCGTCGTGGTTCGTCGATATCGGAATTGTCATTCACGAAGGCTACGGCCTGACCGAGACTTCTCCGGTGATCGCGATCAACGTTCCGGGCAGCCACAAGATGGGCACGGTTGGAAGGCCGCTCAATAACCTCGAGCTTCGCCTCGCAAACGATGGCGAGCTGCTGGTGCGCGGGCCGTCGATCTTCGAGGGCTATTGGGAGATGCCGGAGGAAACGGCATCTGCTTTCGAGGACGGCTGGTTCAAAACCGGAGACATCGCCGCGCTTGATGAGGACGGATTCCTTTCGATCGTCGATCGAAAGAAGGACCTGATTAAGACTTCCGGAGGAAAGTTCATCGCGCCGCAACCGATCGAGAGTGCTCTCAAGGTGAACATGTTTGTCGGGGAAGTGGCGCTGCTGGGCGACCGCCGACGCTTCCCGGCGGTCCTGATCGTTCCGAACTTTACCGTATTGGAAGACTGGGCAAGAGGTCACGGCTTGCATACCATCTCGCGCGAAGAACTGATTCGCTCGGAGAAGGTGCGGACGCTGTATCAGGAGATTGTAGATGAGTTGAATGCGAACCTGGCGCAGTTCGAGAAGCTGAAGAAGGTGCTGCTCGTGCCCAACGAACTCAGCATTGCTGATGGAACGCTCACGCCAAGCATGAAGCTGCGCCGCCGCAAGGTGGAAGAGCTGTATCGTGCGGAAATCGAAACATTGTATGCGGAGAGCGAGATGACTGGCGTAGGGCGGCGGTGAGGTGGAGAGGCACATCATTCGCGAATGAGTGACAAAGAGCGATTTGCAACAGCTCTAGAGAGTTTCTACTACCCGCAAGATGAAGATCACCTTGCCGGGCCAATAATCGCGGCAATCTCCCAATTGCCATCGCCATTTGTATCTCTTGCTCAAGCCTTCGAAGTAAGCCTGAAAGCGGCTACCACCGTCGCGAGTATGCCGTTTGCGATGACTGTAATCCGCGTCCAAGAAAGGCAATTTCAAGCTTTCCTCATGGCGCAGCGTATCCGGTCGTTAAAGTCGACTCAGCACTTCTCGAGCGAAGCAGAGCGTGAAGAATGGGTGCTTCGAACTGCGCGAGAAAAATTGGCCGCAGAGCGGAACGAATCCAACAGGGATCTACCGACGTCATAGGGAGCCTCGAACGCGAAGTTCTGAGTAACCTTACAGAGCTCTTATCGGGAGAAGGACTTGGGGCAGCATCTGAAGAACTGCTAAGACAGTGTACTGTGCTTTGCTGGGGTGCGTTGGAAGTCCTGTCAACAGACTTATTTGTCTGTATGTTAAACGAGTGTCCGTCCAAGACATCAGAATTACTAAATCACTCTTCCACAAAAAAGTATTTTGATCCGAAGGCGTTCGGTGCGGTACTGGTAGAGCGCCAGTATGATCTATCACACTGCATGGGCGAAGTACTTCTCCAACAGCGGCGACTTGACAGCGTAGACGCGATCCGTAACGTCTTCGAGGCACTTTTTCCCGATGAAACGCGACTACGGACACAATTGCAAGATGACGTGCTTTGGCGACACCGTCGCGCAATCGTTGATGAGCAATATCGAGCAAATACAGGATATAAACAGGCTCTGGGTTCACGGCTGCGAATCAGCCCCGATCACTTCGAGGTGTACCTCACGTTCGTGAGGGATGCAGGAGTTGAGTTACTCCGCGCGGCCAGAACTCTCGACGGATAGCTAGGATTCAGTATTAGCCTCTTTTGATGAGGGGACGCGAGCATGGAAAACCGAAAGATCAGGCCAACACCGGAGAGTCTCGTTGATAGCATCGCCGAAGCGCTCCGGGATCTGGATGTGGGGAGAACTCATGGCCCTTACACCACCGCCAAAGAAGCGATCAAGGCGCTGGAGAATCGCGCCAAAGATCATTCCAAGAACCAAAGCAAGTAAAGCTGGGTGGAGTACGCCTTCAAGGCGTAGAGCAATGACAGGATCGGAGCTGGGACCTCAGCCACGAGGTAAATGGACAAGAGTTTTCCTTCAGCGGCTAAAGCCGGACTCTCATCCTTTGTACTTAATGCACGCCTGGAAGGCGTGCTCCACCCTGAAAAAGAGACTGTCTACTCCTGCCCGAACTTGTTCGCGCTCTCGAACAGTTCGCGCAGCGCCGGTCCGCGAAGATTTTCGCGCAGGTAAGTCAACTGCTGCTCGAAGCGGAGAATTGCCTCTTCGATATTCGCGGTGTTAGTCAGGGCGATATCGCGCCACATGGAATAAGGGCTGTGTGCGATGCGCGTCATCTCGCGCAAAGCGCGTCCGCCGACCTGGACAATGGCGTCGTCGTCTCCGAACTCGTCCCGTAGAACGGTCGCGAATGCCGTCGAGATCATCTGCGGCAAATGGCTGACCCAGGCGCAAAGCCTGTCGTGCCTCTCCGCATCGATCGTGATAACGCGCGCGCCGACGCTCGCGAGAAGATCGAGCCATTCTTGTTGCCGATCCGTGTAGGAAGCTTCGTGTGCGATGGGTGTAATGATCCACGCGGCCTCGCGAAATAAACCAGCGTCAGCATGCTCGATGCCGCTATGTTCTTTGCCTGCCATGGGATGACCAGGCAAGACGCGAGCGTGCGCTTCGGATCCGTATATCAGGCGTGCGCGTTCAACGAATGGTTGCTTGGTGCTGCCGGCGTCGGTGATGAGCGTATCGGACGAAACCAGAGGAGCGATCGCCTCGAATTGCGAGAGAATGCAGCCGACCGGTGTAGCGAAAAAAATTACGTCACTGGCCGCGATGGCTCGCTCTAGATCAGACTCACCGCGGTCAATGGCTCCGCGTTTCAATGCGGAGTCGAGCACTGCCGGCTTGTCGCAGCCGACGAGAGTGCCCGTGAAACCATGCGCACGCAATGCCAGCGCGACCGATCCGCCGATCAGTCCAGTGCCGACGATCGTGATTTGGTGAATGGACACGTACTACCCTATCGTTCGTCCCACTGCGGGCGCGATCATGCGCAATTGATTCATCAAATCGGCGAACTGCTTGGGGAACATCGACTGCGCTCCGTCGGACAAAGCGTGGTCAGGATCAGGATGTACCTCGATGAGCAGGGCATCGGCTCCTGCGGCAATGGACGCACACGCCATGGGCGCGACCTTATCGCGCAGTCCTGTTCCGTGCGAAGGATCGGAAGTGATGGGCAAGTGCGACAGCTTGTGCACGATCGGAATGGCCGAGATATCCAATGTGTTGCGAGTGTAAGTCTCAAACGTGCGAATACCGCGCTCGCAAAAAATGACGTCGTAGTTGCCGCCCGACATGATGTATTCCGCTGACAGCAGCATTTCTTCGATGGTGGCAGCGATGCCGCGCTTCATCAGCACCGGCTTACGGATCTTGCCCAGTTCGCGCAGCAGATTGAAATTCTGCATGTTGCGCGCACCGACCTGGAAAATGTCGACGTAGGCATCATCGGCTCGATCTGCGAAATCTCCATGACTTCGCTGATCACCATGAGTCCGTGTGCATCGGCGGCTTCGCGCAACAGCTGCAGTCCTTCCAGTCCCATGCCCTGAAACGAATATGGCGAGCTGCGAGGCTTGAATGCTCCGCCGCGCAGAACCTTGGCTCCGGCTTGCGCAACCTGCTCGGCGGCCAGGAAGATTTGCTCACGCGATTCAACGGAGCAAGGTCCGGCCATGACGACCACTTCCTTCCCGCCGACCTCCGTCCCGTTGGCGAGCTTGACAACGGTATCGTGTCCGCGGAACTGCCTGCCGACCAGCTTGTAGGGCGCGCTGATGCGATGCACCTTCTCGACCCCAGGCAGCACTTCAAGGTCGCGGGTGTCGAAGTCGATGCGTTTGCCGACAGCCGCGAGGACAGACTGACGCGCGCCAGTAGTGCGATGCACGGCAAATCCCATGCGCATCAGGTGATCGGTGACATCCTGTATCTGGTCTTCGCTGGCGTGTTCGAGCATTGCGACAATCATGGGTTCCTAGGGTCTCCTGGTTCGTGCAGCTATCAGCCGCTTGTGGGTTTCAGGTATCAGGCATCAGGTGTCAGAAAGATGTCGAGTTCTTGATATTTTCTGATACCTGATACCTGATACCTGATACCAGTCGCAGCTGGCAGCTTTCTTCATTCCTTTGGTTTCAATCCCGTCGCACTGCCAGCCGACGCCTTCGCGTCGTCAGCAACCATCTCGTCACCCTGAATCTGGCGCATTACGTCGACCAGTCTCTCGAATATCTGGCGCAGTTGTATGTTCGAAAGAGGCCCGTTGTTGTTGCGGCCGATGTTCTCAAAGATGATGCGTTCGCGGCCGGGTTCGTACACCGGCATTGTCGACTTGCGCTTGAGGCGGCCGATTGCGAGCGCACACTCGGCGCGTTTATTAATCAACCGAACCAGCTGCTCGTCCAATTCATCGATTTGGCCACGCCAATCCGCAATATCCATAAATGTCTGCCCCGGCGCATGCTGTTCTGGCCTTCGACTCAGCCTAATTCGAAACTCCCGCTTGGCGCTTCGAGCCCGTAACTGACGACAAAAATTCCGAGACTGCCTCAGCTTCGCGCCCTGGATTTTCTTCCACCCTTTGTACGATAGCGCTTCCCATGACGGCAGCGTCCGCAAACTTCCCGACCTCTGAGAACTGCTCGGCATTGGAGATGCCAAATCCGACCGCGATGGGCAAGTGAGTCAAGGCGCGAAGGCGCTCCACCAATGCGCGCGCATCGTCGGCGACTTCCTGTCGAGCGCCGGTGATTCCGGTGCGCGAGATGGCATAGATGAAGCCGCGCGAATGGCGCGCGATACTCCGTAAACGTTCGTCGGTGCTGGTGGGCGCGGCAAGGAAGACCGGCGCGAGTCGACGGCCTTTAAGCGCTCGCAGATAATCACCCGCCTCCTCGATGGGAAGGTCAGTCACCAGTGCGCCGTCTGCTCCGGCGGCGGCAACCGAGGCGCAAAAGCGGTCAATCCCAAACTGAAGAATGGGATTCATGTAAGAAAACAGGATGATGCCGGCGTTCGACTGCTCGCGAATTTCGCGCGCCACTTGCAAAACGCTGTCGAGATTCGTTCCCTGGCGAAGTGCCCGCTCACTGGCCCGCTGAATCACCGGCCCGTCGGCCACGGGGTCGCTGAATGGAACTCCCAACTCGACAACTTCGGCGCCGGCTGCGATGGCTGCAAGAGCTACATCGCGCGACACCTCGAGCGACGGATCACCGCAGGTGATGTAGGCGATAAGGCCGGGTTTGTGTTTGAAGGTGATGGGCATATAAAAGCAGTTGTCAGTGATCAGTCCACAGGTGTCAGGTATCAGGTTTCAGTGTCAGAGCCTACCAATCTTTAGGTTTTAACCGACACCTGAGACCTGAAACCTCAAAACGCCAGATTCTCCCGCAAAATACCGATGTCTTTGTCGCCGCGACCGGAGATGTTCACGATCACGATATTGTCCTTCGGCATTCGCGGCGCACGCTTCACGATCTCCGCCACCGCGTGGGCTGATTCCAGTGCAGCAATAATGCCTTCCGTCCGCGCCAGCAGCTTTAGAGCATCAAGCGCCTCGGCGTCAGTGGCAGATACATATTCTGCGCGGCCTTGATCGTGCAGCCAGGCGTGTTCCGGGCCGATGGCGGGATAGTCCAATCCTGCCGAAACGGAATGAGTGAGCGCGATCTGTCCCGCCTGGTCTTGCAGTACCCAGGAGTACGTTCCCTGCAAAACGCCCGGACCGCCGCCTTGGAAGCGGGCAGCGTGGTCGCCGAGTTTGCGACCACGGCCTCCTGCCTCGACGCCGATCAACTGCACGTTGCGATCCTTGATGAACTCGTAAAACACGCCGATCGCGTTCGAGCCTCCACCAACGCAGGCGATGATTGCGTTGGGAAGG
This sequence comes from uncultured Acidobacteriaceae bacterium, assembly GCA_963699875.1. GTDB lineage: Bacteria > Acidobacteriota > Terriglobia > Terriglobales > Acidobacteriaceae > CAVVDY01. The sequence continues at coordinate 317,005 of CAVOVN010000005.1, read as the reverse complement.
CGGCCCTCAGCGCGCAGAATCTGCTGCCGCGCCTCCCGGCTGATGACGCGATGAAAGTCACGAACCATAGTGGGGTAAGGATGCGATCCCAGCACGCTGCCCAGCAGATAGTGCGTGGTGCGAACGTTGGTGACCCAGTCGCGCATGGCTTCATTGATGGCGTCTTTCAAGGTCCGTGAGCCCGATTCGACAGCGCGCACCTCGGCGCCCAGCAGGCGCATACGGAAGACGTTCAACTCCTGGCGGCGCATGTCTTCCGAGCCCATGTACACCACGCACTCCATGCCGAAGAGCGCGCACACCGTTGCCGTTGCGACTCCGTGCTGCCCGGCGCCGGTTTCGGCGATGATGCGGTGTTTGCCCATGCGCCGTGCCAATATCGCCTGCCCAATGCAGTTATTGATCTTGTGCGCTCCGGTGTGGAGCAGATCTTCACGCTTGAGGTAAATCTTCGGGCCGCCCAGTTCGCGCGTGAGGCGCTCAGCCAGAAACAGTGGCGTCGGCCGCCCGGCAAAATCTTCGAGCAGGCGGTGATATTCCTTGCGAAACTCTTTATCACGCCGAGCACTTTCATAAGCCGATTCCAGTTCCTGGAGCGCCGACATCAGCGTCTCGGGAACAAAGCGTCCGCCGTATGAGCCGAAGCGGCCCGGAACCGAACGGGGGCGACGCGCTTTGGGAGCCGTTGGATTGAGCGGTTCGTTATGTGACACAGGATCCATGAAAGCTACTCAGCGTTAATCGTGGTTCATCGTTCAGCGACTTGCTGCCGGCTGCGAAACCGAGGCGGTGCGCACAGCGTTCACAAACGCCCGCAGTTTTGTTTCGTCCTTGCGGCCAATTGCGCACTCGACGCCTGAAACTACGTCGACGCCCCACGGTTCAAACAGACGCAGTGCCTCGGGCACATTCTCTGGAGTCAGACCGCCGGCGATAATAACGGGAATTCGGCGCTTCATATGCGCCACCAGAGGTGCAAGCGCATCCCAGTCGAAGGGAACGCCAGTTCCCCCACGTTGTCCGGGCACTCCGGAGTCGAGTAGGAGCGCATCGAAGAATTCAGATTGGCGCAGATACTGATAAAGATACTCATCGCCGCCGGCGAGCACCTGCCGTGCTTGCAGCGTCTTGATAAGCTTGCGCGACGGAAGCGCGGAGCGGTAGGCGCAAAGCTGGTCGCAGGACTCATCGCCCTGCAACTGGATTCCAGTCAGGCCTACGTTCTGAGCGAGTTTAGCGACAGCCTCGGGCGACTGGTTCACCGTCACGCCAATTTTCGCAACCTTGGCCGGCAGCGCCGCGATGATTTCGGCGGCTGCTTCCTGCTGGATTTGTCGTGGGCTTGGCGCAAAGATAAACCCCAGCGCATCGGCCCCGGCGCTGACTGCGAGGTGCGCGTCGGCCAAGTTAGTCGTGCCGCAAATCTTGGTCCAGGTCATACAGCCGCCGTCGCACGTGCCAGCAGATTCGCCAGCGCCTGACCGGGATGTGGAGCACGCATCAGCGATTCGCCAATCAGGAAAGCTTCGAAACCTGCCGCGCGAAGCCGTCCGATATGGTCGGCGTTTTCGATCCCGCTCTCGGCGATCTTCAGAACATCTCCGGGCATTAGCTCCGCCAACTCAAGCGACGTGTTCAGGTCGATCGCGGAAGGTATGCAGGTTGCGATTGTTCACGCCGATGGTGTTGCATCCGGCGTCGAGGGCGCGTTGCAACTCGTCACGATCATGGACTTCGCACAAGACGTCCAACTCGAGCGCGTGTGCCCGAAGCGACAAATCCGTCAGCTCGCTTTGGGTAAGAGCCGCAACGATCAGCAGCACGGCGTCGGCACAATGAGCGCGGGCTTCCAGCTAACTGAAATTCGTCAATGATGAAGTCTTTGCGCAGGCAGGGAAGCGAGGTCGCCTGCGAAGCGATTTCGAGATTGCGCAGCGAGCCCTGAAAATATGGCTCGTCGGTAAGCACCGAGAGCGCAGATGCGCCAGACTGCTCCAGCTCCCGCGCCAGGTCAGCAACCGGGAAATCCGGACGTATCAGTCCTTTCGACGGAGACGCCTTCTTCAACTCGGCGATGATTGCAGGCCCAGACCTGGCAGCTTCTCTAAGCCGTTTGCGAAAGCCGCGAGGCTGGTGAGCGGCGGCGCGCGACTCAAGGGCGCGAAGGTCGGCTTGCCGACTTGCTCTCCGACACCCGTGCGCGAGTTGCGGCTATGATCTCGTCCAGCTTGCTGGCCATGGGAATCTCTTGAGTATACCCGCTATGGGTTGCAGTCTTGTCGCTCGGCAAGCAACTTGTTCATGCAGGGAAACGCCGGGCGGCGGCACTCTGATACCCTGATTCACCATCGCGTAACAGACGCCAATGACACAACAACCAGCGGTGTCCATCGAGTTTCGTAATGTCGGTTACAGGATCGCTCCCGACCGTCTGCTGCTTGATGAAATCAACTTGTGCGTGCAGCCGGGCGAGACGCTGATGCTGCTGGGACGCAGCGGTTCCGGGAAGACCACCTGCCTGAAGATGATCAACCGGCTGATTGAGCCTAGCTCGGGCGAGGTTCTGGTCGATGGCAAAGCGCTGTCGCAATGGGACGTAATCCGGCTGCGGCGGTCGATTGGCTACGCTATCCAGGACGTGGGCCTGTTTCCCCACTATACGGTTCGAGAAAATGTTGGGTTGATTCCCAAGCTGGAAGGGTGGGAGCGCTCTCGTCTCGAGTCTCGTGTGGAGGAAGTGCTTGCGTTGGTGGGTCTGCCGTTCGTGGAGTTTGGCGATCGCTATCCCAACGAACTTTCGGGAGGGCAGCGTCAGCGGGTTGGACTGGCACGCGCTCTTGCCGCGGAGCCTCCGATTCTGCTGATGGACGAGCCTTTCGGCGCTCTTGATCCCATCACCCGCGCCGAAGTGCAGATGGAATTCCAGAAATTGCAGCAGAGGCTGAAAAAAACTGTCGTGTTTGTGACCCATGACGTCGGCGAAGCGTTGATGCTGGGTGACCGCATTGGGCTGATGGATTCAGGACACCTGCGAGGGGTGTATACGGCAGACGAATTTTGGCAAGCCGGAAGATGCGTTGGCAAAGGCTTACAAACAGGTAGTCCGGGCGGCGCAGCAGCGGCTGGGCAATTGATGCGGCAAACCATAATTACTGCCACGGTGACGCGGCGCTCAACCACCCCAACAAGCGCAACACCGGCGCTTGTTGGGGGCCCGGGAAGCGCCGTACTACCTAACTTTCGATGAATTTCATACTTACCCATCCGCGCGAAGTCCTGACCCTTACGGGCGAACACCTGTGGCTGGTTGCTATCTCCACGTTGATCGCGGTGGCCATCGGCGTTCCGCTGGGAATCCTGCTGACCCGCCGGCCCAAGATGAAAGCCTTCGTGCTGGGCAGCACCAATGTGATTCAGACAATCCCCAGCCTCGCGCTGTTCGGATTGCTTCTGCCTCTTCCCTGGCTGGGAGCGCGAGCGGACCGACTGGCAATTGTGGCGCTCGCGCTCTACGCGCTGTTACCGATCGTGCGGAACACATTCGTCGGCATCGCCGGCGTGAGTGCTCCGGTGCGTGAAGCTGCCGTCGCGATGGGACTGACGTCGCGGCAGTTGCTGATGATGGTTGAGCTGCCGCTGGCGTCGCCGGTAATCCTCGCGGGCATCCGGACGGCAGTTGTGATCACGATCGGTGTCGCGACGATTGCGGCGGCCATCGGCGCTGGTGGCTTGGGCGAGTTTATTTTTCGCGGCATTGCCATGGTCGACAACAACGTGATTTTGGCGGGTGCCCTGCCCGCTGCGGCAATGGCGTTGGCGGCCGACCTTTGCCTCGGGGGAGTCGAGAAGCTGCTGGCCCGGCGGAGCCACTGAACATGGATCGCCGCCTGTTTCTTGCCGGCAGCTTGGCGCTGATTGCGAATGGCTGCACACCTCGCGGCAAAGAGATCGTGGTCGGGTCGAAAAATTTCACCGAACAACTGATTCTGGGCGAAATCCTGGCGCAGTGGCTGGGGAGCAAATGTTCTGCGCCGGTCGAGCGCCGGTTTTACCTTGCCGGGACCTATATCTGCCAGCAGGCAATCCTGTCAGGGCGAATCGATACCTACGTGGAATACACGGGAACGGCACTGTCAGCGGTCTTGAAGGAGAGCTATTTAGGCGATCCGGAATCGGTTTATGCGCGAGTGAAAGCCGCTTACAAACAGCGCTTCAATCTCGAAGTCATGGCCCCCTTGGGCTTCAACAATACCTTTGCCATGGTCGTCAGAGGCAATGACGCGCGGCGCATGGGAATCAGCAAGTTGTCACAGTTATCGCCGTATGCTCCGCAGATGAAGCCAGGCGTAGGTTATGAGTTTCTCGAGCGGAAGGATGGCTATCAGGGGCTGGTTCGAACCTACAACCTGAAATTTGCGGAAGCGCCGAGGGTGATGGACCTCGGACTACTCTATCGTTCGCTACAGAATCGTTCGGTCGATATCGTCGCCGGCAACAATACTGACGGCTTGATTGAGGCTCTCGGGCTTGTCGTTCTGGAGGATGATAGGCACTATTTTCCGCCCTACGACGCCGTCCCGGTCGTGAGGCCTGAGCTTCTGCAACGTTTCTCAGAAGCGCAGCCGGCCTTTTTGGCTCTTGCCGGAAAGCTCAACGCCGACGAAATGCGCAAGATGAACTACCAGGTCGACGGCAAACATCAGGATGCCGGCGACGTGGCAAAGCAGTTTCTGCGCCGCACATTGGGCTCGGTAGCTTCGGGTAACCAGCAGTAACCAATCTAAAGAGTTGATTTTAAAATCTTTAAGTGTCGGCGGATAAGTCCCGAATTAGCACGAAAGTTGTTGCTAATTCGGGAATACCCGTTATAGACTTCCGAGCACGCTGATGTGCGCGGCGTATTTTTACTGCTAGGAGGAAACCTTGACACGGAAGCTTACCCTTTTGACCGTCGTTGCGGCGCTGACTCTGTTGTTCTGCGCTACCGCGGGTGCGACCGATGTGCTGTACACCACCCTGGGACCCAACGGCGAATACGATACCGGCAGCGGCTACTTCGTTGACGGCTCCAACTACTTCAACCAGGTGCTGGCGTTCCCGTTCATGCCAAGCCAGAGCGAGAACATGGTGGACGCAGTGCTGGCGCTGGGCAACTATGCCGGCAGCAACGCTCCCGTTAGCCTGTTCCTGGCATCAGATAACGCCGGCTCGCCGGGTAGCATCCTGGCCACGCTGAGCCAGCAGGGTACCATTCCGCCATTTCCTGGCGGGTTGGTGCAGTTCAACTGCAGTAGCTGCGGAACGGTGAACGCTGGTACGACGTACTGGGTTATTGCCCAGGAGACCGACCCGGGCACCGAGCAGGCTTGGATGTTCTCTTACCAGGACCAGCAGGGACCGGGCGCGTTTAACCAGCTTGGCAGCAACAGTGGACCGTGGAATCTGTTCGACAGCACGAACGTCGGATTCCGGGTTGACGGTGCTGTTCCTGAGCCGGGCACGCTGGTCATGCTGGGCAGCGGCATTGTGGCTGCGGCAGCAGGGCTTCGCCGCAAGTTCAACGTCTAACCTTCAATCGAATTGATTGCGAGCGCCGGAGCGACATGCTCCGGCGTTTTTGCTTTATGGCTGGTCAGGCTTGGTGATGTCGTCAATTTCGGCGAGTTCGTCGGGACTCAGTTTCCACTGGCCTGCCGTTGAATTAGCTTCCACCTGCTCGGGCTTAGTCGCTCCTGCGATGACGCTTCCTATGGCTTGGTGCGATAGCAGCCACGAGAAGGCGAGTTCGAGCATGGAATGACCTTGCCGTGAGGCAAAGGCAGAGAGCTGTTCGACTTTGTCCCAATTCTCAGGAGTTGCGTGCCGCTCTGCCAAGGCGGGCTTGTCAGCCAGCCGCGTGCCGGGCGGATGTTCCCGCTGCCGTTTGTACTTCCCAGTAAGCATTCCGCTAGCCAAGGGAAAATACGGTAGCTCACTCATTCCAAATTTTTTGACTGTAGGGAGCAGGTCGGTTTCAATGCCTCGCGCCAGCAGGCTGTATTCATCCTGGCTGGTGACAAACTGTTCGAGCCCGAGCCTTTCTGCGATTTCATGCGCTTCCAGCAGTTGCTCTGGCGAGAGGTTTGAGCATCCGATGTAGCGCACTTTTCCCTGCTGCACCAGGGTGGTGAGCGCATGCAGGGTTTCCTCGATCGGCGTGTCGGGATCGGGCCGATGCAACTGATAAAGGTCGATCCAGTCGGTCTTCAGGCGCGAAAGACTGGCTTCGACGGCGGAGAAAATGTATCTCTGGGACGCGCCTTTCTTCTTTCCCTCGGTGTCCAACTGCGAGCCGAACTTGGTCGCCAGCACGATCCTGGAGCGGTGGCTGCCGAGGATTTGGCCGAGGAACTCTTCGGAATGGCCGTAGCTGTCGGAGGTATCCAGGAAGTTGATACCGCAGTCGAACGCGCGATGAACGATGCGGCGGGTTTCGTTCACGTCGAGTGCCTTGACGTATCCGAAGTTGTTACAACCGAGGCCAATTTCCGAGACCGCAAGCCCCGAGCTTCCGAGCTTTCGTTGCTTCACGTGCAATCCCTCCGGCGAGAGCCCACACTGCTCAGATTAACCCATTCGTCCCCTCGTCACTTGGTTCAGGGTCGCTCAGGGCAGGCTCAATCGCTTCGGTGGAAAGACGCCGCAGTGCCTTACGATCAGTGGATACCCTTTGCGTTCAGCGCCACGCTGTACTGCCGGTCTGTGCCCATGATGTGCTGGGCAAGCCAGTCTTTCAGGAAGTCCAATACCTCTACCGACAGGCAAGATGCCCCGGATGCGAAATCCTGAGAGAACTTCTTAACGCGGGCAACGAACGCTCTGTGCTGCGTGATCTGCTGGTCAAGGTGGTCACAATTGGCGCGCCGCAAGGCAGCCTCTTCGGATGAGAAATGACGTTCGGTGTAGGTGATCAGCTGCTGGATGACCGGCCCCATGACATCTTTGCCTTTACCCGCCTTCATACCCTCATGCAGTTCGTTGATGATGTCAAAAAGCTTCTGATGTTCCGAGTCGAACTGCTTTACCTTCACGCTGTAGCTATCGTTCCAGACTAAGAGTGGCATGGCTACTCCTTGCCGTAATACATCGGCGAGCAGGCGCCGGACGTTAGCCGTCGTTCAGGGCTCGGAGACGTGCTCCAGAATTCCATGCAGGGGAATACGAATCCACTGGGGACGATACTGAAGCTCATGCTCGATCTCGAGCAGTGCACGTTCCAGCAGATAGGACCCTAGCAGAATGCGAACCTCTGCCGGGCGCACGGGAAGGAAATTGGCGCCCGAGGCCGAGCTCAGGTATTCCTTCAGAAAAACGCAGCTCATCCAGCGGTACCATGCGTGCGCCCACTTTTCGATGGCGGGGTGACCCTCACGGCTGGGAATGATTCCGGGGACATCACCAAAGAGGGCCGCATGGGAAACGTAATGCAGGGAACGCATCATGCAGGCTATGTCACGCAAAGCAGAACGCTTGATGCGTCGTTCGCTAATTGATCGGTGGGCATCGCCCTCGAAGTTGGTGATCAGCCAGTCGTTTCCCGAATAAATAAGATTGGAAAGCTGAAAGTCGCCGTGCTGCCGGATACGCAGACCGCCGACGCGCTGATCACGCAGCATCAGAAGCTGGGTGCGAATTTCGGTTTCCCGCGCCAGTAGCAGCTCCGCCTCCTGCCTGGCGTGTTCCTCGAGAGTTGCCGCACGCGAACGCAACGCGTCGAAGGTGCGATTCAGTTGGCCCAGAATGCCGTGATAAATGCTGTGCCGGTAGAACTCGGTGAAAGGCTCGGGAGCGAATGCGGATATGTCGGGGCGGCTGGCGAGCGCCGCGTGCATCTCGGCAGTACGTTGGCCCAGCCTCTTGATGACATCGACGAAGCTGCCGAACAGGGTAGTCATGAGCGGCGGAATGGTCGGGTGGGTCTCAGCCAATAGCTCGGGCACCGACCACTCGCGCAGCCTGGGATCCTCCTCCGGGAGAGCCAAAGCGTGCTCGAAATAAAGCCCGAGATGATCGAGGGTGTAGTCCCATCCACGCGTCCCGTTGCGCACAAGGCTGCTGAGAGTTCCGATGGTCGCGCTGTGCGAGTCTCCCTCGGTATCGCTCCAGCGAAATTCGAGCGAGCCGAGGGCCCGGGGCGTCGCAGGGAAATCCGTGTGCTCGGTGAGGAACTGGGGAATCTCGCAGCCCGGGTTCAGACCCTCCTCGAGCTTGCGATAGATTTTGAGCAGGAAATCGTCGCCATAGTCGATCTCGGTGTAGGGCTGTTCCGTCGCTACAGGACGTGGCTCAAGATTGGAGCGAACCGATATCCATGCCTTGCGAAAGTCGTGGGTGTGCGAGCCTACGATCTCACCACCAGCACCCTTGATACGCCTGCGTCGCACGATGGCTCGCAAGAGAGCGTCGCTGAAATCGCGATCGGCAACTGCGCCAAACAGCAGCGCCTCGGGGTGCCCGGGCAGACCGTCCAGGTGCGCCAACATCGATTCGGGCCGTTCGCGCAGGATTGTTTCCGCCTTTTCTCCGAGAGCTACGCTCAGGGGCACGAGATAAGTTTCGGTCTCGGCGTCGGCGTAATCGACATCAACAAAGAGTAGATGCGCCGCCGTCTCTGGCACCGAGACCGTGTCGTGCACTTTTACTGAGGTGATGGTGCGGCCCTTGCCTAAGAACCAGGGGCGCTGTGGCAGCATGCGTGGCGCCACGCGCGTCACGGAGCGTAAGGTTGCTGCGGAGAAAACCTCTTCCATGGACTTGACAGGCAGCGTCAGGGGCGCCTGCGAAGTAGTATCGATGTTTAGCGACTCAGGCGCTTCGCGCGGCTGCAGATGGAACCAGTAAAATGCGTGCGGGCCGAGCGACAAGAGATACGGCTGCTCGGTAATGTTAGGAAAGCGGCTATGGCCGAATACTTCCACTGGCACGCTGCCATTGAACTGCGACAGATCGAGCTCACAGCATTGGGCAAATCGTGACAGGTTGGCGACCACGAGCACCCGCTCATCCTCAAACTGCCGTATGAAGGCAAGCACTTTGCGGTTGCCGGGATAGAGAAACTGAAGCGAGCCACGGCCGAAGACGCTGAACTGCTTGCGCTGCAAGATCAGGCGTTTGGTGAACCATAGCAGTGAGTGGGAATTGTTCTGCTGGGTCTCAACGTTCACCGCTTCGTAGTGGTATTCGGGATCGATGTTCACCGGCAAATACAGCCGCTGCGGATTGGCGCGAGAGAAGCCGGCGTTACGATCGGCGCTCCATTGCATGGGAGTGCGAACGCCATTCCGGTCACCAAGGAAGATGTTGTCGCCCATGCCGATTTCGTCGCCGTAATAAATGACGGGGGTTCCGGGAAGCGAGAACAGCAGCGCGTTCATCAGTTCGATGCGGCGGCGATCGTTCTCCAGCAGCGGGGCCAGGCGGCGGCGGATGCCCAGGTTGATGCGCATTTCGCGATCACGGCCATAGCTCCGATACATGTAATCGCGCTCTTCATCGGTGACCATCTCGAGGGTGAGCTCGTCGTGGTTGCGCAGGAACATGGCCCATTGACAGCTCTCCGGGATGGAGGGTGTGATCTTCATGATGTCGGTGACCGGATAACGATCTTCCATGCGCAGCGACATGAAAAGCCGAGGCATCACCGGGAAATGAAACGCCATGTGACATTCGTCGCCGTTGCCGAAATAGGCGACAGCGTCCTCCGGCCACTGATTGGCTTCCGCCAGCAGCATGCGGTCGCGGTACTTCTCGTCGACGTGCTTGCGCAACTCGCGCAGCGCCTGGTGGGTCTCCGGCAGGTTCTCGCAGTTGGTGCCCTCGCGCTCGTAAAGATAGGGCACGGCATCCAGCCTTAGCCCATCGACACCCATATCGAGCCAGAAGTCCATGGCGGCGAACATGGCCTCTTTGACTTCGGGGTTGTCCCAGTTGAGATCGGGCTGGTGGGAGTAAAAGCGGTGCCAGTAGTAAGCCTTGGCTACCGGGTCCCAGGTCCAGTTGGAGTTTTCGAAGTCCTTGAAGATGATGCGGGCGTCTGTGTACTTCTCCGGGGTGTCGCTCCAGACATAGAAGTTGCGCCAGCGAGATCCCGGCGCCGCCCGGCGCGAGCGTTGAAACCAGATGTGCTGATCGGAAGAGTGATTGAGCACCAGCTCTGTGATTACTTTCAGGCCGCGGCGATGTGCCTCCCGCAGAAACTTCTGGAAGTCTTTTAGCGTGCCATAGGACGGGTGAACGTCAGTGTAGTCGGAAATGTCATAGCCGTCGTCGCGCCAGGGCGAAGGACAGAAGGGCAGGAGCCAGAGGGCCGTGACTCCAAGATCCTGAAGGTAAGCGAGCTTCTGCGTCAGCCCGCCAAAGTCGCCCATGCCATCGGTCACGCTGTCATAAAAAGCGCGGACGTGGATCTCGTAAATAATCGCGTCCTTGTACCAGGTGGCGGTCGAGGTGGCAGAGCTGACGTCGGGCTGCAACTTGGTTTGGCTGCTGGTTTCCTGCTGCACTGGACTCACAGAATCATACCCGAAGAAAAAAGGAAATCGTATTGGCTATGCAACTCTGGTTGGATGGTGATTCAGGCCGGCAAGGTTTTGTGCAAGATCAAACGCCGCCACGAAGCGAAATTGCGGATTCAAAGCGAATATTCCTTTACGGTTGAACCTTTGTGACGGGTAAGGATATCTCTATGTCCTGGCGCCTGCTAACTCAAGCCTGCGCCAAGTTAAGAATTGTTGCGTTCACCCCAAACACTGGAACGACGGGGAATGCCTCATCTATTGTTCATCTAACACCGCCGGATCGTGGGACTGAAGGCTCAGTATTCATGTGGATTGTACGTTTAGCGCTGCGCCGCCCTTATACCTTCGTGGTGGTGTCGGTGCTGATTGCCATCCTTGGTGTGGCCGCTGTAATCACCACCCCCAAGGACATTTTTCCTAACATCGACATTCCCGTTATTAGCGTCATCTGGTCGTACAACGGGCTTGCTCCGGATGACATGGAAAAGCGCATGGTGACCATCACTGAGCGCGCCATGACGACCACGGTAAATGACATTGAACACATGGAGTCGCAGTCCTACAACGGTGTCGCGATCATCAAGGTGTTCTTCCAGCCCAACGTCAAACCGGAAATGGCGCTGGCGCAGATCAGCGCGATTTGTCAGACGTTGCTTCGAGTCCTGCCTCCGGGAACCACCCCGCCACTGCTTCTGAAGTACGACGCTTCGCCGGTGCCGATCCTTCAGCTTGGGTTGTCGGGACAGGGGTTGAGCGAGCAGCAGCTTTATGATTTGGGACTCAACTTTGTTCGCACCCAGCTTGCCACGGTGCAAGGGGCTTCTATCCCGCTGCCCTTCGGCGGCAAGCAGCGCGAGATCATGGTCGATCTCGACCCCAACCAGTTGTACGCGCGCCATCTCTCACCGCAGGACATTTCCGCCGCGTTGAACCAGCAGAACCTGACTCTGCCCACCGGCACGGCGAAGGTCGGCAACCGCGAGTATCTGGTCGCGATGAACAGCAGCCCGACGACGGTGGCGGCCATGAACGACCTGCCAATCCGCGCTCAGAACGGTGCGGTGGTCACGTTGAAGGACATCGGGCAGGTGCGGGATGGTCGCCAGCAGCATGCTCATCTCGCTCAGTGGAAGTTATCAGACGGCGCCGAACCAGTGGCTGAACCTGCAAAATGGCGTCAATTACAGTGTTGCGGTACAGACACCGCAATACAAGATTGACTCCATTGATGCCATGCAGCGTACGCCGATTACCTCCTCCTCCGGACAGGGCAACACACAATTGCTGTCGAGCATGGCGACGGTGCATCGCGGGATTTCCACGGCGATTGTCGATCACTACAATGTGCAGCCGGTGTATGCCATCTTCTGCGACGCTGACCTACGTGACCTTGGCGGCGTGGCGCGCGCGATTCAGAAGGTGATTGATGAGGAAAGCAAGGAGCTGCCCAAGGGCTCGTGGTCGATCATGCGCGGCCAGGTCACGACGATGCAGAACTCGTTTTTCCGGCTGGGAATCGGCATCGCGTTTGCGGTGATCTTCGTCTATCTTCTGATGGTCGTGAACTTCCAGTCCTGGCTCGATCCGTTCATCATTCTGATGGCGCTGCCGCTGGGGTTCAGCGGAATCCTATGGATGCTGTACATTACCCGCACTACCTTCAACGTGCCGTCGCTGATGGGTATCATCATGGCGATTGGAGTGGCGACGGCGAACAGCATCCTGGTGGTGACGTTTGCCAACGACGAGCGCGCAGAAGGGAAGGGCCCGTTTGAGGCGGCCTTGTCGGCGGGCTACACGCGGTTGCGCCCGGTCTGCATGACCGCGCTGGCCATGATCATAGGAATGCTGCCCATGTCATTGGCGCTGGGCGAAGGCGGCGAACAGAATGCACCGCTGGGGCGAGCGGTTATCGGCGGACTGTTGTTTGCGACATTCGGAACGCTGTTCATTGTGCCGATTTTTAACACCATCTTCCGCAAGACGCCGCCAGTGGACTATGACAAAGAAATTCAGCTTGAGTATGACGAAGAATTACCCGAAGAAGGGGTCCAGCCGGCGTGAGAGAGACTGAAGAGCAGGAATTGAGAGACGAGGAAAAGCGCAATGAGTTGCGCCGGCGCAAGCGCTACGACAATGGCGGCGTGGCGGTCGTCGACGAAAACGGCGCTGCCGCCAGCGAAGCTCAGGAGGCGGAACGCGGTACGCATGAAGCAGATCTACAACGATGATAAGGCGCAGGTTGAAGTTGGGGCTGGTGGAAGCTCCCATCTACGCGCGCGCTCCAGTGGATACATCTCCAACACCCTGGCCCCGCTGGAACTGACGCGCGTGGAAAGCGCTGGTCGCGTCAGCAGAGCTCGACCTGACACGATCACAGGGCCTGGTGCGGCAGCAGGAAGCCGTGGTCAAGAGTATGATCTCGCGCACCGGCAGCGCCGACGCTGATCTGCAAGCCACGAGAATTTTCCCCACGGATACGATTGTTGTGCCCGCACAGGCCGAGACGTTCAGTACTTCGCAGCTCATCGAGCAGGGGCTATCTAACCGCGCCGACCTTGCCCAGGCTGGGCTTCAGATAGAAAATGGTGAGATTACAGTTAAGGCTTCGCGCAACAATGTGCGTCCGGAGATCGATGCAGTTGGTGCGATTCAGTCGCACGGCGCGATTGGTTACACCGAATTCACTCCCATTGGCGGTGTACCGCTGCCACCGACAACTACCGGCATTAGCCAGGCCAGTGTCTACGAAGCGGGCGTGCAGTTGAGTCTGCCGTTCCGCAATCGTATTGCCCAGGCCGACGCCGCCCGCGATGAAATGCAACTGCGGCAGATGCAGGCGCGAGTTCAGCAGCTCCAGAATCAGATCCGCGATGAGATCGAGAATGCTGCCATTGCCGTCGACGTTGCGCGGACGGCTTACAGTGCGGCGGTGCGCAGCCGCGTTTACCAGGAACAGTTGCTGCAGGCCGAGAAGGAAAAGTACTCAGTCGGCGCTTCCACGAATTTCTTCATCGTGCAAGACGAGAGCACGCTGGCACAGGCGCGTTCGACGGAAGTTGTAGCGCGCAGCACCTATGTCAAGTCGAAGGTCGCGCTGCAGCGCGCGCTGGGCTCGCGGCTGGAGGACTCCGGCATTCAGCTCGACGAGGCTATTCGTGCGCAACTGCCACCCTCACCGCCGCCGGTTGTTCCGCCTGCGGTGCCGCATTCACAGAACGCTACGCCAAGTGTGCCGCCACAGTAGAGCGGAAAAGACACGAACCACGGATGGGCACGGATCTTCACGGATCGAAAGAGGCCGGAAGGCTCAGAGGAGCTGAACGGCGCGAGTCTCCCCGATCTGAAAACACATGGAAGATTTCATCTGATCCGTGGTCGTCCGTATAAATCCGTGGTTCAATGATTTCTTGCCAGCCTTGATTTACTCTTGGAATTTCCGAGGAACCCATCGTGCCTGCTGCAGCTTTCTTTACGCCCGAAATCTTCGTCTTTCTGAAGCAGCTCAAGCGCAACAACGATCGCGAGTGGTTTGCCAAGAACAAAGATCGCTTCCAGGAATGCGCGGTCAAACCGGCGCTTGCGTTCATCGACGCCTTCGCACCGCACTTGCACGAAATCAGTTCCCACTTTTTGGCCGACGCTCGGCCTACGCGCGGCTCGCTGTTTCGCATCTATCGCGATACGCGCTTCTCACACGACAAGAAGCCGTTCAAGACTCACGTCGGGATTCATTTCTCGCACGCCAAGGGCAAGGATGCACACGCGCCGGTGTTTTACCTGCACCTTGAGCCGGGCGGCTGCTTTGTTGCTGCGGGAATCTGGCATCCCGATAACCGCGCGCTGACCCAGATTCGCACCGCCATCGTCGGTCAGCCCGACATGTGGAAGCGAGCACGCGGCAAGCTGTCGCTTGACGGCGACAAGTTGAAGAAGCCTCCGCGGGGCTTCGATCCGGCTCACCCTTTTATCGAAGACCTCAAGCTGAAGAGCTATATCTCGTCGGCGGAACTGGACGAAAAGCAGATTTGCGGCGGCAAATTTCTGCGCGAATTTGCAGCTGAGTGCCGCAAGATGGCGCCGCTGGTGGAGTTCACGACGAAGGCGCTGGGATTGAAATACTAGCGGGTGTTTTGAAAGGGCACGGCTTCAGCCGTGCCGCAGAGAATTGGGGAGTGTTGGGCTTTAGCCCGTGACGTTTCGCCTCCCTAAGCGCCTAAAGCCGCTTCCACCGGTGTGACGTTTTCGGCACGGCTGAAGGCGTGCCATTTCAAAACGCCGATCAGAACAGCTTGGGATTGTTGGGATCGCCTGAATCGATGTTGATTTGCTGCTCTTTTTTTCGGCTTGCGTACCAGCAGGGCTTGTCGCCCATGTGGGGCAGCAGAGAACGAACGCACTCGATGGTTTGCGGTCCCGCGTAGTCGAATTCCGTTTTGCCGCTCTTCAGCTTGACGGTGTAGTAGGTATCGAGCGTTACGCTGCCGAAGGCGTTCTGATTGCGCCGCGCTCGGCAGCGCCAACCAGCCGTAGTCCCCGAGATAAATGAGGGCGAGCAGCAACACAACGGCGATCAACCCACGTTTGATCATCTCGACCGAGAGTATCGGCACAAGCGGCAGGTGGGCAACTCCCGCCGGAGCCAAGGTGGAAAGCAACGGTTGAGTTCTGGCCGCTCCACGGGCATCATATGTCACAGAGAGATGTGATGTGGGGAAGACGGATCGGTCGACAGGACCCATGAAGCTTTCCGATCACCGCTCCAGCCTGCGGAGATTGAATCTTGAGCCCGAGAAGCGGCATTGGCGAACCGAAGACCTCGAACGGGGGAGGCGGACGCCCGCCGGTCGATTCCTGGCCGAGAGGCGGAGGAGGCTCGGGCGGCCGTGGCGGCGGAGACGACGTTCCTTATCGCGAACGCCTGCGGCGCTATCGCATGGGAGTGCTGCTGGGGCTGACGTCGGTCGTGATGCTTTTCGTCTCGTTCACCACGGCGTATGTGGTTCGCAAAGCCGGCGCCGTGTGGGACCCTGCCAGCAATAACTACATCAGTAACTGGGTGCCGATCACGCTGCCAGTGAAGGTCCTGCTGCTGAACACACTCGTCCTGCTGCTTAGTGGCTTCACTCTGGAACTCGCCCGCCGTCGTGCGCAGGCCGATGTCGCGCTGGCGCCCATCGCCGACATGCCGGGCATTCGCGTCAGTACCCGCGCGTCATTGCCCTGGGTCTATGTGACCATCTTGCTCGGGGTGGCTTTTCTCGGTGGCCAGTACTATGCATGGCAGAGGATCGCGGCCACAAATTCGCATCTCAGCAGTAGTATCAGCAGCGGCTTCTTCTTCGTCCTGACCGGAGTGCATGCAGTTCACCTCATGGGAGGCATACTGGCCTTGCTGTATGCCGGAGCCACGACCTGGCTGCATGGTCCGCCGGAATCGCGCCGCATCGTGATTGACGTGACCGCGTGGTACTGGCATTTCATGGCGCTGCTGTGGGTGTATGTATTTGGGCTGCTTTACTTCGCACGGTAGCCGCGCCACGATAGAATCAGCTTCCGACATCCTCTACTCGCAACCATTTATAATCAGAGGTTTCAGCAGTCGCTTTTAGGCCATTCTGTAGGGGTGCACGCGTATGTGTGCGTCGGGGCGCGCTGAATATCTTAGCCAAATGTCGAACGACAGCATCGTTGTACGGGGCGCGCGCGTCCACAATCTGAAGAACATCGATTTCGATATCCCGCACAACCAGCTCACGGTGGTGACCGGGGTTTCGGGATCGGGTAAGTCGTCGCTCGCCTTCGACACTATCTACGCCGAGGGCCAGCGCCGCTACGTCGAGTCGCTGTCGGCCTACGCTCGGCAGTTTCTGGAGCGTATCGAGAAGCCCGATGTCGACGTGATCGACGGCATCGCCCCGGCCGTCGCCATCAAGCAGAAGAACACCACGCGTAACCCACGCTCGACCGTTGCCACCGCCACTGAGATTTACGACTACCTGCGCCTGCTCTACGCGCGTGTGGGCCGGACGTTCTGCATCAACTGCGGCCAGGAAGTGAAAAAGGACACGGTCGACGAAGTTGCCGATCGCGTTCTCGCGTTGGGTGAAGGGACCCGCGTGCAAGTGCTGTTTCCGTTGCAGCCGCCGCCCAAGCCGAGCGAGCCGGAGAAGGTCAAAGGCCGTCGCGCCACCAAGGCGAAGAAGAAAGCCGTCAAGAGTGCCGAAGATGCGCTGCTCAAGGAGCGGCTGTTCGAGCTACGCAAGCGCGGCTTCAATCGGTTGTATCAGAACGGACAGGTCTTCGAGTTCTCGACACCGGAGTCGCTGCTGGATGTGAACTTCGCCGAGCCGGTCTACCTGCTCATCGATCGTATTGCGGTCTCGCCTGACGTGCGCTCGCGGATCGTTGACGCGGTGGAGCAGGGCTACCGAGAATCGGGCGAGGTGATTTTCGAGAGTTCTCCCCGCGACGGGGAGTCGGCCCAACGCCTGCGATTCTCGCAGCGTTTCGAGTGCAAGAACTGCGGGGTCAAGTACGACGAGCCGGAGCCGCGTCTGTTCTCGTTCAACAATCCCTATGGCGCATGTCCCAAATGCCAGGGCTTCGGCAACACGATCGATTTCGATCTGAACCTCGTCATCCCGAACAAGAGCCTTGCGCTTTCCGAAGGCGCAGTCGAGCCTTGGACCAAGCCCAAGTACAAACCGCTTGCCACCGAAATGAGGCGTTACGCACGCGCGGCGGGCGTTCCGCTCGATATCCCGTGGGCTGACCTCACTCCCGAGCAGCAGAGCTGGGTCATTCAAGGCGACGACAAGTTCTGGGGCGTGCGCGGCTTCTTCGAGCATCTGGAGCACAAGAAGTACAAGCTGCATGTGCGCGTCTTCCTCAGCCGGTATCGCGGCTATGCGGTGTGTTCCGAGTGCAGCGGGCTTCGCCTGCGAACCGAAGCGCGGCAAGTGAAGATCGGCGGCAAGGATATCTGCCAGGTATCGGCATTGACGGTCGAGCAGGCCACGCGCTTCTTCGCCGAGCTGCAACTGACGCGGGAAGAGGCGGACATCGCCGACATGCTGCTCAAGGAGATTCGCGACCGCCTGCGCTTTCTCAACGATGTCGGGCTGGAATACCTCACGCTCGATCGGCTGGCCTCGACCTTGTCGGGCGGAGAAGCCCAGCGCATTCAACTGGCAACGTCGCTGGGCTCGCGGCTGGTCGGAACACTGTACGTGTTGGATGAGCCCTCGATTGGGTTGCACAGTCGCGATACCGATCGGCTGATGAACATTCTGCATGACCTGCGCAACCTGGGGAACACGATCCTTGTGGTCGAACACGATGCGGAGATCATGCGCTCGGCCGATTACCTGCTCGATTTGGGGCCGGGAGCCGGGGAGAACGGGGGCCGCCTGATCGCCGCGGGCACCTATGACGATCTCCTCCACAATCCCGCTTCGCTTACCGGACGTTATCTCGCGGGCGAGTTGCGGATTCAGGCGCCGCACTCCCATCGCGCCGGAAGCGGCAGGAAAATCCAACTGTTCGGTGCGCGGGCGCACAATTTGAAGAAGGTCGACGTCACGATTCCGCTCGGAATGCTGGTGGCGATTACCGGCGTTTCCGGTTCGGGCAAGTCGACCTTGGTGCATGATGTGTTGTACAACGCGTTGACGGCCGCGAAGGGGCAGGTCACGGGCGGCCCCAAAGCTGAAGTGGATCGCGTCGAAGGGGAAGAGTGGATTGACGAAGTCGTGCTGGTCGATCAGTCGCCCATTGGGCGCACGCCGCGTTCCAACCCGGTGACCTACATCAAGGCGTTCGATGCGATTCGCGAGCTCTTCGCCAGTCAGGCGGAAAGCCAGAAGCGCGGCTACACCGCGGGGCACTACTCGTTCAACATTCCGGGAGGACGATGCGAAACCTGCCAGGGCGACGGAACAGTGACTGTGGAGATGCAGTTTCTGGCCGACGTCGAGCTGATCTGCGAGGAGTGCAAGGGCACGCGCTACAAGCCCGAGGTGCTGGAGATTCGCTATCACGGCAAGAACATCCACGATGTGCTCGACCTTACGGTGAAAGAGGCGCTGCACTTTTTCTCCGGCGTACCGAAGATTGTGGAGAAGCTGCGGGTTCTGGAGGAAGTCGGTCTCGGCTATTTGCGGCTGGGACAGTCGGCGACGACGCTCTCGGGTGGAGAGGCGCAGCGCATGAAACTCGCGGCACACCTGCAACCCCGGCTGCGCGATTTGGGAAAGCCGCGCAAAGAACGCGATCAGCGGCTGCCGCGTATGCTGTACATCTTCGACGAGCCGACAACCGGGTTGCATTTTGACGACGTCAGCAAGCTGCTGGCAGCGTTTCGTCGGTTGATCGAGGCGGGCGGTTCGATCGTGGTAATCGAACACAATCTCGACGTCATCAAAACCGCGGACTGGATTATCGATCTTGGCCCCGAAGGCGGCGAGCGTGGCGGACGAGTGGTTGCCGTCGGTCCACCAGAGAAGATTGCCGAAGCCGCACAGTCCTACACCGGGCAATGGCTCTCGCGCATGCTATCGCGCGACGGGAACTCACAAAGCGATGACGCAGCGTAAGAGCATTCACCACCGGGACTACGGAAGCCGGAAAGATCTTCACCACGGAGGTCACCGAGATCACGGAGGTCAGAAAAGAAAAGTTCTGGGTTTCTTTTCTCTCTTCAGAGCGGTCTATTCTCAGTGCCCTCTGTGTTCTCCGTGGTTCAAGCTTTTCCTGTTCGCGCTAGTGCTCTCTCCGCTGAGCGCAGCCGCCCAGGAGAGCAAGCCCACCGTCCGCCACCATTCTGTGCGAGAGACCGCAAGCGAAACTTCTCCCGAAGTCGAGCAGGGTGAAGCGGCAATTCAGAAGAGGCGACTACGCCACAGCACAGCCGTTGCTGGAGAAAGCCGTTGCCGCGAATCCCGATGACTATCTTGCCTGGTTCGATCTCGGCTATGTCTACAAAGCGACCAACCAGCTTGATAAAGCGATTGATGCCTATCGCAAGTCGATCGGCAGCCGAGCCGAATGTATTTGAGTCGAATCTCAATCTCGGAATTTTGCTGGCACGGCAGGGCAACAACGCTGAAGCTGCGAAGTACCTGAAAGCCGCAACGCAACTGAAGCCGACGGCGCATGTCGACGAAGGACTGGCGCGAGCGTGGCAGTCGCTGGGCATTGTTCTGCAAGATACCGATCCGCAGCAGGCGCTGGCCGCCTTTGCCGAGGCAGAGAAACTCCAGCCCAACAATTTCGAAGCCCACTTCGCGGCTGGTCAAGTGCTGGAGAAGCAGAACCAGCTCGATGCTGCAGCCAAAGAATACGAGACGTCGGCGGCGCTCGATCCCAAGTCGATCGAGCCGGTCGTCGCTCTGTCGGTGGTGTATACCAAGCAGCAGAAGTATGCACAGGCCGAGACGATGCTGCGCAAGCTGCTTGCCGGCGATCCACAAAACCAGACCGTGCGCACTCAACTGGGACGCATTCTCGCCGCTGAGGGCAAGAATGAAGAAGCGGCAAAAGAGCTGAGCGGAAACGATGGCAAGATTCCCAGTGATCCGCATGCCGCGCTGGAGTTAGGTACGCTGTACGTCAAAGCCGGAAAGTATGCTGAGGCGGAGCAACTGTTTCGCAGTGCCGTGCAAAAGCTTCCGCAAGACGCCGAAGCTCATTACGCTCTGGGTTCAGCGCTGATGCAGGAAAAGAAGTATCCTGAGGCGCAGCAAGAGCTGCTGATGACGGTGAAACTCAAGCCCGATCTTGGCGAAGCCTACGGTAACCTGGCGGTTGTAGCCTCGGAGAACAAGGACTATCAGCTCGCGATTCGGGCGCTGGATGCCCGGGCCAAACTGCTGCCGGACACCCCTGCGACCTACTTCCTTCGCGCGACTTCATTTGACAATCTGAAAGCTACAAAGCAGGCTGTGGATTCATACAAGCAATTCCTTCAGGCCGACGCGGGCAAGCAGTCGGACATGGAATGGCAGGCGCGGCATCGCCTGATGGCGCTCGACTCCACAAACGCGAAAAAGTATGAGCCCCCGAAGTGATATGCGTATCTGGTGGCAAATTCCGGTCCTGGCGTTACTGCTCTGCTGCTTTGCCGTGTCGAAGACGGAGAGCCCAGCCGACCTGAAGACGCGCGCTGATAACGCTCACGGCGGGGAAGAGGCAAAACTGTGCATTGAGTATGCCCATGCTGAGCTGGAGTATGCCAACGATTTGTTCACCCAGGGCGACGTGGATCAGGCACAATCTGCCGTAACTAGCGTTATGGAATATGTGCGCAAGGGAAGCAGCGCGGCCAAGTCATCGGGCAAGCGGCTGAAGCAAACCGAAATTGAATTGCGCAAACTGGAAAAGCGCATGAAGGACATCGCCGAGAGTCTCAATCTTGACGACCGTCCGCCGGTGCTCAAGTCGGTGGATGAGATCGAGCAACTGCGCGCGGGACTTCTGGCCGCCATGTTTGGACCGCAAGCCGAACCGAAAGGCAAGTCATGAGAATGTTAAAACGAGTTCTGGTGAGCGGTGTGATTCTCGTGAATCTTACTTCGTTAGGTGCTGCACAGGTGAAGAATCGCGACCCGCTGACCGAGCAGGAAGTGGATCAGATGCGCGAGACCGCCGACTTTCCTAATAAGCGACTGGAACTCATGATCGGCTTTGCTCGCGGACGTATGAAGAGCATTGAAGACTTGCGCGCGGCCACCAAGATACCGCCGGACCGGCCAGCGAAGATTCACGATCTGTTGCAGGACTTTCTGTCGTTGCTGGATGAGATGGACGATAACATCGATATGTATGGTGCGCACAAGACCGATATGCGCAAGGGGCTGAAGCTTCTGATAGAAGCCGATAGCGAATGGCAGCTACAGCTGCGGCAACTAAGAGAACAGTCTCCGCCGGAAGAGCTTCAGCAGTATTCATTTGTATTGACCAACGCCAAAGACGCAGTCAACGATAGCGCGCAGAGCACCCGCGAGACGCTGGAGGAGCAAAACAAGCTCGCTGCCGAGAAGAAGCTCAACAAGGAATGGACAGAGCGGAAGGACTAGCGGTGGCCGAAATATTCATCAGCGATTTTCAATAAATCTCCCTTGGTCTTTACGCCATACTGAATGCGTGGACTTTTGCCAGGTGCAATGAAGTAATAGCCGACCGTGGTTTTGTGCGCAACGAATGTGCTGACGTGCTTACCGCATTCCGTCCGGAATCCAGCCGCATAGACCACCTTCGTATTGATGCCCTTTTCTTTCAACGGCTGCTGGACAGCGTCGGAGTAAAGCTGGAAATCACTCAGTGCTTCGTTGTAGCCGTCTTCTTTTTCTCCCTCAGGAGTGGAAGCCGGCTTGAAGAATGCGACCATCGTAGGATGGCAGACGTTAATCGAAATCACCTTCTGAGCGTAAAGCGCTGGTGCCATCAGCATCGTTAGGCACGATAACGTAACGCCGATTTTCGTCATATGGTTTTGTCTGGAAGACTCTGACACCTAGCGCAACCTTCGGCCCTGCGCTACGAACTTCTTGAAGTCGTCCTTGGTCGGCATGCTGAAATGTGTGGCCTGTGATGCGTCGTTGGGGATCAGGTCGTAATTATCGGATTCCACCAGGCGCACCGCTTCGACGATCGCTTCCGCTGCAAGATCTTTTGAGCGCGCCATGATTTCTTCCAACGTGTCCTGCGGATTGATTCGGTATTTCTTCTGCACCAGAATCGGGCCGTTATCGAGCTTGGCATCGACAAAGTGAACGCTGACCCCGCCCTCGGTCTCGCCGTTGGCTAGTGTCCAGAAGCTGGGCATCAGGCCACGATACTTGGGCAGCAGCGCTCCGTGGCAGTTCACGATGCCCTTCGGGGTCTGTGCCAGCAGGTCCTTGCGATACATCTGGGTGCCTGAGATGGAGACGATGAAGTCGACTCCCGCATCGCGCAGTTGCTTGCGAAAATCTTCGGAGTTGACGTTCACCTGCTCGGTGACATGCACGCCATACTTGCGCGCGACCGCCTTCACCGAATAGCAGGTACGAGTCGAGCCTAGGAGATCGTTGAAGAGTTTCGCCTTGATCTTGTAGTTTGCGACCTGCCGCAGCTTCCATTGGAAGTAGCGGAATCCGTAAAGCTTGTAGAGGTCCTTCGCGGTCTCGAACACCGTGCGCTTGCCTTGCGCCACCGACTGAATATTGATACCGGCGGTCGAGTCGTGAAATTCGCGCAAGTACTTGTCGAGCACCTTGGGCAAAAAGTAAGGCTCATCCTGAATGAAGACGTATTTGATCAAGCGGACATTTTCCTTGGAGACGAAACAGCTCGGCGGACTTTGGTGGTCGGCTTCCAAATCTTCTCAGCAGGCACGAAGAAGATGCGGGCAGCGGCGATGGTTGCCAGCATAAGCGCAACGAACGTTCGCGCCAGTGCAGAAGCTCGCTTCAGCGGAAAGCGCTCCGGCACCAGCGGATCAAGCGCAGCCAGTGCGTAAAACAGAATTTGCGGAGCCAGCACGATCCAGTTCCATGGGCTCGGCAAAGCGAAGCTCGTCAGGAAAACCGCGATGAGCGCGTACGGCAGCAGCAGCCGCGAAAGTTTGTATGAGCAGAAGTGCCACCAGTGTTTGTAAACCGGGAACAGCAGGCGCGGGTAGTAGCCGACGAGCTGAATAAGTCCGGCGAGACTGCGCGCCTTGCGGCTGAACTCAGCGTCGAGCGCAGTAGGGAAGTCGTAAACCTTGGCGCGTTCGTCCCAGAAAATGCGATAGCCCTTGAGCAACGCGCCGACCGGCAGATAGCAATCGTCGATCAGCAAGTCGGTCGGGATAGGCCTCACCATACTGCGTCGCATGGCATAAACGCAGCCTGTCACGACCATCATTGATGTCGCGCGATTCAGGTTGCCGCGTACCCACCACTCGAAGCGCCAGTAGAGCCCAACGCTCTCTTCCTCGTTGGTTTCGCCCGAGAGAATCACGTGCTGGCCTGAGACGGCGCCGACCTTGGGATCTTCCAGGCACTCCACCAGGCAGCGCAGGCAGATCGGGTCGACGTCCTGGCGCACATCCGTAAAGAAGATAACGTCGCCCGTGGCGCACGCCATGCCGGCGTTCAGGGCCGCAGCTTTGCCGCCCTTGGGTACCTTCACCAGCTTGACGTTCTGGCCGGCGTACTCGGAGACGATGGCTTCGGTGGCGTCGGTCGAGCCATCGGAGATGATGATGATCTCCAGCAGCTGCTTTGGGTAATCCATCGCGAAGAGCGAGTTCAGCTTCCGACGGATCCAGCGCTCGCCGTTATGGACGGGAATCAGAACGCTGACACTACGGACATTCTTGCGGATTTGGACTTCTGGGGCAGGGAAGAATGCCAGCAGCGCCACTAACAGTGGATAGCCGGCCATGACATAGAAAACAAAGGCCGCGCTCGCTACGAATGCAATGACGCCCCAGGACATTTCAAGTTGAATGTACCACAGCAGAGTGACGGAATTGCGCTCAGTCAGCGCCCTGCGCCAAGTTCGCCGAGGTGTGCGGAAGGTTTCCCCGAACGGGAACGATGTCGCCGTCAACCATCTCGTACTCGTCGTAGTGATTGACGTGCGCGAGCGCGTCGGCCACGGTGCCGAAGCGATAGCTCTTGAGCATCGCGCGCAGCTTGTCTTCGGTCGTATCCATGTTCACGTAGTACTTGAAGCTTTTGAGGCGTGGCAGCTGCAAACGCGGCTGTTGCGGGTTGACCTCGCGAGGATGGATGTAGGTCATCACCGGGCGGCCAGCGCGATGGTTTTGGCGGAATCCGTAGTGGACGATGGGCATGCTGAAGAGGCGAAGGTATCCGCCGCCCGAGAACTGAATCCGTTGCCCCAGCGCCGTCATGATCGACATGGGGAACACCTTCATCGTCCCTTCGTCCGTGTGCAGGATGAAGGGGTCGCGAGCAAAGGAATCGATTCCGCCATGGTCTCGCGGGGCGGGCACGATGGAGACGTCAACCATCACGCCGTGACGTCGCATGATGGGATACGCCCAGAAGCAGGATGGCTTGATGGAAAATCCCGGTGCGCGGAAGACACCGACCGGTTGCCCGCTCACTTCGCGCAAGGCCCCGAGGGCGCGCGTTAGGTCGGTTTCGTATTCTTCCGGCGTAAGCTCGTACACCAGCCTGTGAAAATGAGTGTGGCAGCCGATCTCGTGCCCGGCATCGCTGATGCGCTTGATCAGGTCGCGACGGTGCTCGGCCAGCCATCCCACGGCGAGAAACGTTGCCTTAGTCTTGGCTTCATCGAGCAGGCGCAGAATGACTTCCGTGTCCTTTACGATGCAGGTCTGCGCCGTCTCCCAAGTCTTGGGATCGTCGTAGGGCGTGCTCACCTCGCAGACGTGGAACCATTCCTCCAGATCGATACAGAAGGCGTTCACGATGTCATTGGGAAAACGGGAAGCCATTTCCATTCATGGTAAAGCAGGGTCTCGGGCGACGCAAAGGGCGATTTGACGCCTTTCAGGCGGGAGAATAGCCTCGAATGTCAGCAGAATGAAACCTGCCTGAAACACGCATGAAAAGCTTATTCCTTCGCCGTTCGCTCATACTCCTCATTCTTAGTCTGTTTCTAAACCTTGCGTCGTTCAGTGCTCTCGCCGGCAACATGGTCCAGCCAACACACGCGTCCAAAGCGATGGTGGCCACCGTGCATCGCGAAGCATCGCAGGCGGGCGTCGACATCATGAAGCAGGGCGGCAACGCCGTCGATGCCGCGGTGGCTGTTGGATTTGCGCTGGCCATTGTTTATCCTGAGGCAGGCAACATCGGCGGCGGCGGGTTCATGCTCTTCCGGAACGCCGATGGCGAGGTGCACTTCGTCGACTATCGCGAGAAGGCGCCAGCCAAGGCGACCGCCGACATGTATCTCGACAAAGATGGCAATGTCGTTAAGGACATGAGCACGCTGGGATACAAAGCGATCGGTGTTCCGGGTTCGGTAGCCGGCATGGCCTACGCGCAGAAGCATTGGGGAAAGCTGACGCTGGCGCAAGTCATGCAGCCCGCGATCCGGTTGGCGCGCGATGGCTTCACGCTGGACCACGCAGAAGCGCTCGCATTACACCATCCGGGAATGGAACAATTTCCCGCGACCGCATCATATCTTCGAACGCGACGGCAACTACTATCAGCCGGGGGAAGTATTCAAGCAACCTGAACTAGCCAACACCCTTGAGCGCATTGCGGCCAATCCAGACGACTTCTACCACGGTGCAATGGCTCGCGAACTGGCCGCCGCAATGCAAAAAGGGGGTGGCCTGATCACCACCGAGGATCTTGCTTCCTACGTAGTCAAAGAGCGTCAGCCGATTCGCGGGACGTATCGCGGATACGACATTATCAGCGCGCCTCCACCGTCCGCGGGTGGCGTGGCGTTGGTCGAGAGCCTTAACATCCTCGAAGGCTATGACCTGGCGAAGGAAGGGAACCGCTCTGCCGAAAGCATTCACCTCACGGCAGAGGCCTTCGAGCGTGCTTACTTCGATCGCGCCGAGTTCATGGGTGATCCCGACTTCTCCAAGATTCCAGTCTCGCAACTCATTGATAAGCGCTACGCCGACGCCTGGCGCGAGACGATTGTCATTCGTCGCGCAACGCCGGCGGGCGATTTGAAGCGCCCATCGGTGTTCAATCAGCTTGATCAGTATGCGAAAGCACATCCTCAACCCAAGCCCGGCAGGGAGCCTGAGAACACCACGCACTATTCGGTGGTCGATGCGGATGGGAATGCAGTCGCAGTTACCACGACTCTCAACGGCAGCTTCGGCTCGAAGGTGACCGCCGACGGCCTCGGCTTCCTGATGAATAACGAGATGGACGACTTTTCCTCGAAGCCAGGAGTGCCGAATATGTACGGCCTAATTCAAGGCCCGGCGAATGCCATCGGCCCTGGCAAGCGGCCGTTGTCGGCAATGACGCCGACGATCGTGCTGAAGGACGGCAAGCTGTTTCTCGTGCTCGGGACCCCGGGCGGTTCGACGATCACGACCAACGTCGCGAATGTCCTGATGGGAGTTGTCGATTACGGGTTGAATATTCAGCAATCGGTGAACGCACCGCGTTTTCACAATCAGTGGCTGCCGGATGAAATACTCCTGGAGCCCATCGGGTTTTCGCCCGATACGATAGGGATTCTCGAAGGCATGGGGCACAAGGTCAACGTTCGGAAGTCGTTCTGGGGCGATGCGGAATGTATCGCCATCGATCCCAAGACCGGCGAGCGACTGGGCGCGAGTGACGGGAGGAATGAGGGCAATGCGGTGGGGTACTAATACGCGAAGGTCACGCCCTGCTTATCCTCCTTCGGCCCGACGGTGATGGTTTCCGTCTTCTCGCCCAGCTTCTCCTGCACCGCCCCGATGGTATAGGTTCCCGGCGGCAATCCTTTTAGCGTGAAGCTGCCATCCGGCCCGGTGACGGCGAAGAACGGATTCGACATCACGCTGAGGTACATCTTCATCCACGGATGCTGATTGCAGCCGACGAGGATCATCAGTTCAGGATTCTGGAAGGTTCGGGTGACACTGCCGCCATTTGCCTGCTCCGCCTGATTCCACTCCTTGTTGTTCTTTGTTTTGGGATGGACGTTGTGCATGGCCATGTCGTCGTCGAGGAACTCGACCGGCTGTCCAGCCATGACGGCCGCGACGTGTGGATGATAGGTGCAGCCTTTCTGCTCGACCGTGAGTTTTGTCGATGGATGATCGAACTGGTGCTCGCCCTGTCCGCTCTTCACATACACCAGCACATTTGCCAGCCGGGAGTTGTCGACCACGACCGATCGCCACGAATTGTCTCCCTTGCAGGCCGGGTCGGCTGACATATCGATTTTTTCCGGCTGCGGCGGTGTGCCGGCGAAGGTGACGGTTCCGCTGATGGTCGCGGTCGTAGCCGGGTCGATCGGCTGCAGGTTGGCTGATGCCTTCGCCGTATTGTTAGCTGCTACTGGGGCTTTGGAACAGGAAATGGACAGCAGAACAAGTGAAATGAGTATTGAGAAAAATGCCTTACGAGTGAGTGTCATACCGAGGTCGTGCAGGTCTCCTTACATATTCTAGTCAGCGCGGCCAAGCGAGCACCAATTGAAACAGCGTGACTGGGTTCGCCCGCTTTCAGGTCTGCTCCTTGCCCGTGCCGCAGGCATCTACTAAACTGCAAGGTTTGCCTACCGTTTTGGAGTGTCCATGCCTGAGCTGAAAAATAGCGGGAAAAGTGTAGCTGAATCGCCGATCGCAGACGTCTTTGACAACGGCCGCCATCCCTCCGAGTCAGAGAAGCAGTGGGCGGAGAAAACGCTTGCGCCGACATTGGCGAAAGCTCCGGAGAAGCCAATCGGTGAGCCCGTAGGCGTCAACCTCGACGAGCATGGCAACGCGCGCTTCACCACGATTTCAGGCATGCCGATTCGCCGGCTGTACACGCAGGCCGACCTTCCGGAGGACTGGAGCTATGACAGTTACCTGAACTATCCCGGCCAGCCGCCGTACACCCGTGGGATTCACGCTTCTGGCTATCGCGGCAAAATGTGGACCATGCGCCAGTTCTCGGGCTTTGCCTCGCCCGAGGAGACCAATGAGCGCTACAAGTATCTGATGGCGCACGGCGGGCAGGGACTCTCGGTAGCGTTCGATCTGCCCACGCTCATGGGCTACGACAGCGATCACATGATGAGCGAAGGCGAAGTCGGCAAGTGCGGCGTCGCCATCGATTCGCTCGAAGACATGGAGATACTGTTCAACGGCATCGATCTGGAGAAGACCACAGTTTCGATGACGATTAACTCTCCCGCATCGGTGCTGTGGGCGATGTATCTCGCCGTCGCAGAGAAGCAGGGCGCCGATTGGAAGAAGATTTCCGGCACCATCCAGAACGACATCCTGAAGGAATACATCGCGCAGAAGGAATACATCTATCCGCCGGCTCCGTCGATGCGGCTGGTGATCGATACCTTCGAGTTTGGCTCCAAGTTCACGCCCAAGTTCAACACCATTTCGATCAGTGGCTATCACATTCGCGAGGCGGGCTCGACGGCGTTGCAGGAGTTGGCGTTCACCGTGTATGACGGGGTGGAGTATGTCGAGTGGGCGTTGCGCCGTGGGCTCGACCTCGATGAGTTCGGGCCGCGCTTGAGCTTCTTCTTCAATGCGCACAACGACTTCTTTGAGGAGATCGGCAAGTATCGCGCAGCGCGCAAAATCTGGTATCGCCTGATGACCGAGCGTTGGAAAGCGAAGAACCAACGTACCTGGCTCATGCGCTTCCATACGCAGACCGCGGGCGTCTCCCTGACGGCGCAGCAGCCGATGAACAACATCGCGCGCGTTGCCATCCAGGCGCTGGCAGCGGTGCTGGGCGGAACCCAGTCGCTGCACACCGACAGCTACGACGAAGCGCTGGCGCTGCCGACGGAAGAGGCGGTGCGCATCGCATTGCGCACGCAGCAGATCATCGCCTACGAAGCGGGCGTGGCGCAGACGGTCGATCCGCTGGGCGGCTCCTACTTTGTCGAGCGCATGACGCTCGATATGGAGAACGGCGCGTTCGACTACTTCGACAAACTCGATGCCATGGGCGGCATGGTGAAGGCAATCGAGAAGGGCTATCCGCAAAAGGAGATCGCCGAGGCCAGCTATCAATTCCAGCGCGCAACCGAAGCCAAAGCGAAGGTCACGGTGGGCGCCAACGAGTTCGTCGTCGAGGAAGACTCGCCGACTATTCTGTACATCGGGGAAGAGGTCGCGCGACACCAAACCGCGAAACTGAACAAGCTGAGGGCACGTCGCTCGAATGAAGATGTTCGGCGCACTCTCGATGCCCTGAAGAAAGCCGCCGCTCAGGAGCCCAAGGCTGGCGAGAACGGGCAGATTTCTCCCGTGAACTCCATGCCGTTCATCATCAACGCGGTGAAGGCCTACGCGACCGTCGGCGAGATTTGCGACGCACTGCGCGAGGTCTATGGGACGTACGAGGAGAGCGCGTTCGCGTAGTGTCTCGCTAGATTTACTGAGAGTGCTGCCTGCGATAGTGCCGCCGAGCTTTCTCGCGGTTGCCGCAGGCACTCATGGTGCACCAGCGCCGGCTGCGATTACGGCTGTTGTCCAGGAAGAGCCAATAACAATCTGAGGCTTCGCACTCGCGAACCTTTTTCAGATCGGGCGAGGTCAACAACTCCGCTGCTGACGCGGCAATCGGCCAAAGAATCCTCTCCAGCATCGGCTCAGCATCCCACTGCCATTCGTAGCCACCATTCGTGCGAACGATATGGCGATGCTGCAAAGCCTGGGTCGCCGCCTCATCGATCAGTCCAACGTCCTGTGGCGATGGTGGCTTTCCATTTGGGAGCGCCAGAAACGCCCTGAACATTGATTCCCGAACTGCAATCGCCGTCCGCAGAGCCTGCGCCGCTGGTCGCGGCTGCGACTCGGCTTTGCGGCGAAGGGCCTCGGCCTCCGTAGACGCAACGAGCTTACTTTGCCGCGCAAACCCGATCAGGTCGTCGTAGCTATTTAGATGTTCGACGGTTTTCTCGGGAGAGTCGCGCCGGCTGACGCTGTTGGCGAAGTCGAGCGCTACATGGCCTCCTGAGAGGTCAAACTGAAATTCCTGCGGACGTTGCTCGGTGGGCACCCTCTTTTAATTGTAACCAATTTATTGATCCATGGGGGTTAGCCAAGTTGCCCGATTGAAGCGTTACAATGGCGCGCATGTCCCGTGCATTCAAGAATCTTCACCTCAGCGTCCTTTTCATCCTGCTTTGGTTCGTGCCGCTTCAAGCTCAGCCGACGTCATCGCTTTCGCCGCTGACCCAGAAGTATGTCCGCGTGAACGCTGCTCGCGTGATACTCGCGCATGTGCGGGTGATCGATGGCACGGGCAATCCCGCGGTTGAAGATCAGAACATCGTGATCGAGGCAGGCAAAATCTCTGCGATTGTGCCGGGAGCGGATGTTCCAAAGACCGACGGAGTGGTTGCCCTTGACCTGCGCGGCTACACCGTGATGCCAGGCATCGTTGGAATGCACGACCACCTGTATCACATCGCGCGTCCCGATCTGGACGCGACCGGTGCATGGGAAGCTCCGCTGCTGGTGCCGCAGATGACCTTCTCGTCTCCGCGGCTCTATCTGGCGGCGGGAGTGACCACAATGCGCACCACAGGAAGCGTCGAGACTTACGCCGATCTGAATCTTAAGAAGATGATCGACATGGGTCTTGTGCCGGGACCGCACATCGACGTGACTGGGCCCTACCTCGAAGGCGCGAATCCGTACCTGTTCATGCAGATGCATCAGCTCACCGGGCCCGACGACGCGCGGCGAACGGTGAACTACTGGGCCGATCAGGGTGTCACTTCATTTAAGGCGTACATGGACATCACCCGCGACGAGTTGAAGGCGGCGATTGAAGAGGCGCACAAGCGCGGGCTCAAGATCACCGGCCATCTGTGCTCGGTCACGTATCCCGAAGCCGTTGCGCTCGGCATCGACGATCTGGAGCACGGATTCTTCGTCAACACGCAGCTCGATCCTGACAAGCAGGCCGACAAGTGCCCGAAGACGGGAGGTGGCCCCACGCTGGAGAAGATGGCCCCCGACTCCCCCGAAGCGAAAGAACTGATCGCGTTGCTCGTGAAAAACCACGTCGCGGTCACGTCGACGTTGCCGGTGTTCGAGCATTCGGTGCCGGGGCGGCCGCCGCTACGGCCGGATCTGCTCGCTGCCATGACTCCCGAAGCGCGCACCGCGTTCCTCTATGCGCGAAACCTTCGCGCCTCAAGACCTCCCGGCAACTCGGCCGAGATGTTCCAGCGCGATATGAAGCTGGAGTATGAGTTTGCGCAAGCGGGCGGATTGTTGCTCGCCGGTCCTGATCCCACTGGCAACGGTGGCACGCTTCCGGGTTTCGGCGATCAACGCGAGATCGAACTGCTGGTCGAAGCCGGATTCAGTCCGGTCGAAGCAATCAAGATCGCAACCTTGAACGGCGCGACTTACATGGGCCGACAGAATGAGATTGGCACAATTGCTGCCGGGAAGAATGCCGATCTTGTCGTGATCAAAGGCAATCCGGCTAGCAAAATCGAAGATGTCGAGAACGTCGAAATCGTTTTCAAGGACGGTGTCGGTTACGACTCGCAAAAGCTATTCGAGTCGGTTAGAGGAAGGTACGGGCAGTACTAGAGCGTCACGGAAGGGTCGTGCGCGTTCGCTGTTTTCAGAAATTTCACAGTAGCAGAGCTGCTTAGTACTACTTGGGTTGGCGGACCAGGGCGAGCGTAGTGAGATCGTTGGTGACGGGATGCGAACCGAGATGCTGGCGCACCGCGTCGAGTACGCTGGCGGCGACGACGTTGGCGCTGTTCATCGGTATGCCGGTGAAGTGTTCCTTCACGCGCTGAAGTCCGAATTCTTCTTTCCGGCGCATCGCCTCGACCACTCCGCGCGAGGCCAGCAATAATGCGCTACCGGGTGCCAGGAAAGCCGTCGGCGCTTCATAGGTGGAAGCCGCAAATAATCCCAGCGGCAGGCCAGTAGCACGCAGTTCTGTCACTTCATTGCCGTGGCGCAGCAGCCCAGGAGTATGTCCGGCGTTGACGTAGCAGATGGTGCCGAAGTCCTCGCTATAGCAGCCGACGAATGCGGCGCAGACGCAAATCGCCGAGGCGCTGCGACGGATGGTGGCGTTCAAGTCCATGCAGAATTCCATCATGGCATCGGCTTCATTGACGTCGACATCCCCGAACCTCGCGGCAGCAGCTTCCAGGAATGCGGTCCGCGTGGCGGCGATAATGTGCTGGTTCTCGGTGCGCTGGCCCGCAACGTCGAGCAATCCAAACACCACGCGCTGCGGAGTCGTGCGCATGAAGTGATAGAAGTCGCCGCCCAGGCGGGTGCCATGAACCATGGCAGAAATTTCAGCCCCATCGAGCGGCGGGAACTCGGTACACGTCGGGGCCAGTCCGGTAGCGCCAGTGCTGGTTCGCTGAAAAGGAAGTTTCATGAAGTCGGCGCGCCGCGTCCTTTCGAAGCGGGCGGCAAAGTTGATGCACATCATACCTCTAAATAGCAGAATTGCAAGCTGTTATCCTGCGCCAACGGGGTGATCCGCGACGATGCCCAGACCTGGCCGATAATACTCTCCCGTTCGGAGAGTTGCGACAGTTGGGCCCAGAATGGAATTTCCGACGAAAACTCGGCAACCGCCTGAATCGCAGATGCAGCGGACATGAGAGGCAGGCTGCCAATTCCGGTGACTGCTCCTGCCGGAACGAACGGCATTCGAATCGAACGGGCGCGATTGGTTGCGGAGACTATCGGTTTCTCACTCACCGTCATAGGGTTGTCTATCTTGGCCTGCATGGATATCAAGCGGTTCCAGCATCGCTATAATTCTACAAGGCTCGCTGCAGCATCCAATTAAGACCAGATCCGACATGATAGAGGTAGGGGACCAACTGGAGGGATGCTATCCAGTTGGCCTTGATTTTTATTACAGCGGTCAGATCAGCGGAGCCCTGACGGGACAACGGAAACATGACGAAATCCGGCCAACATCCAATTGAGCAGATCCTCGAAAATCGCATCGCGATTATCGACGGAGCCATGGGCACGACCATACGTACCTATGGCATGACGGAAGCGGACATTCGCGGGGACCGCTTCAAGGACTCGACCAAGGGTCTGTTGAACAACGGAGACCTGTTCTCGCTCACTCAACCGAAGATGATCGGCGATATTCACCGCCGGTTTCTGGAGGCCGGAGCGGACATCATCGAAACCAATACTTTTGGTGCGACCAGCATCGTCCAGAGCGAATTTTTCGTTGATGACCCGCGCGAACATGGCGGCCGGAAGGATCCTGAGTTCTATCAGAAGATTATCGACGACCGGTTCCTGGGGAATTTGGCCTGGGAGATTAATGAGCAGTCGGCGCTGCAGTGCCGTGAGTGGGCCGAACGAGTGGGGAGCGAAACCTCGCGCCAGCGCTTCGTGGCGGGAGCGCTGGGACCGTTGACCGTTTCTCTCTCAAACTCGCCTGATGCCGACGATCCGGGTTTCCGGGTAGTTACCTTCGACCAGGTGAAGATCGCCTACATGCAGCAAGTGCGCGCCCTCATCGCCGGTCGCGTGGACTTTCTGCTGGTGGAGACGATCTTCGACTCACTGAACGCCAAGGCCGCCCTGGTTGCCATCCGAGAAGTGTTCGATCAGGACGGCACGCAGTTGCCAATCATGATTTCAGCGGCCGTCGGTCGAGGCGGCGAGACCATGATCTCGGGGCAGACGGTGGAGGCATTCTGGAACGCGGTGCAGCATGTGAAGCCGCTGTCCGTGGGCCTCAACTGCTCCCTCGGTCCCGACTTGATGTATCCATTCTTGGAGGAACTCTCCGACAAGGCCAACGTGGCGATCTCCTGCTATCCAAACGCGGGATTGCCCAACCCTCTCGCGGAAACTGGATTTGATTTAGGGCCACCGGACATGGCCCGATACCTGGGAGATTTTGCACGGGGAGGGCTGATCAACATAGCCGGCGGTTGCTGTGGGAATACGCCGGAGCACATCGCCGCCATCGCCAAAGCCCTAAAAGGACTGCCTCCGAGAAAGTTTGGGAGGTCGGACACTTTGAGATCCCACGCTGCCGCAGCGAGAGAGGAGAGCCAGCTTGCTCGATAGCGGGAACCTGGCACCCGCCACGAGGCTGCTTCGCCTTTCGGGTTCACAGCCCTTCACCCAACAGCCTGGCGTCTACATCATGATCGGCGAGCGGACCAACGTGGCCGGTTCGCCGAAGTTCGCCAAGCTGATCAAGGAAGGCAAGTACGAAGAAGCGGTGAGCATCGCGCGCCAGCAGGTCGAGAACGGAGCCAATGTCCTCGACATCTGCATGGACGAGGGCATGATCGACGGCGTCACGGCGATGGCGCGCTTCCTTCAATATCTGTCGAGCGAACCTGAAGTTGCCAAGGTGCCCTTCATGATCGATTCCTCGAAATGGGAGGTGATTGAGGCAGGGCTCAAAAGCATGCAGGGCAAAGGAATCGTAAACTCGATCTCGCTGAAAGAGGGCGAAGAGAAGTTCCGAGAGCACGCAGCGACCGTCCTCAAGTACGGTGCGGCGGCGGTTGTTATGGCATTTGACGAGCAGGGGCAGGCTGCGACCTATGAGGACAAAATCCGAATCTGCGAGCGCGCCTACCGGATATTAGTCGACCTGGTTGGATTCCAACCTGAAGATGTGATCTTCGATCCGAATATCCTCACCGTTGCCACCGGCATGGAGGAGCACAACAACTACGCGGTGGACTACATTCGAGCCACACGCTGGATTAAGGCCAACCTGCCGCACGCCAAGGTCAGCGGCGGAGTCTCTAATATCTCGTTCAGCTTCCGCGGCAATAACAAGGTCCGCGAAGCCATACATTCCGCTTTTCTCTATCACGCCATCGCTGCGGGTATGGACATGGGCATTGTTAATGCCGGCATGCTCGAGGTGTACGAAGAGATCGATCCCGAGCTAAAAGTCTTGGTGGAAGATGTCCTGCTGAACCGCCGTCCCGACGCGACCGAGCGCCTGGTCGAATACGGCGAAGCGTTGAAGGGCGTTAGCGCTGGAACGACTGAGAAGAAACAAGAGGAATGGCGCAGTGGCACCGTTGAAGCTCGCCTATCGCATGCACTGGTCAAGGGCATCGACAGCCTACATTGAGGCCGATGCCGAAGAAGCGCGGGTCCAATTGGGCCGTCCGTTGCTGGTCATCGAAGGGCCGCTGATGGACGGCATGGGAGTAGTCGGCGACCTGTTCGGGGCGGGCAAGATGTTTTTGCCCCAAGTAGTGAAATCTGCGCGGGTGATGAAGAAGGCCGTGGCCTACCTGACGCCTTTCATGGAAGCCGAGAAGGCGGCGATGGCTGCGAGCGGACAGGTGGTCAAGGCACAGGGAAAAATCGTGCTGGCAACCGTCAAAGGCGACGTTCACGATATTGGGAAGAATATCGTCGGCGTCGTTCTCGCCTGCAACAACTACGAGGTGATTGACCTCGGAGTGATGGTTCCCTGCGAAAAGATACTCGAACGCGCGAAGGCGGAGAAGGCAGACCTGATCGGGCTCAGCGGTCTGATCACGCCCTCACTCGACGAGATGATCCATGTGGCACGCGAAATGGAGCGCCAAGGTTTCAAGTTGCCGCTCCTCATCGGCGGTGCGACCACCAGCCGGAGGCACACGGCGGTCAAGATTGCTCCTCATTACAGTGAGCCGGTAATTCATGTGCTGGACGCCAGCCGCGCCGTGCCGGTGACAACCAGTCTTCTCAGTGACGAGGGCAAGGAGGCGTTCGTTGCGCAGCATCGCGCCGACTACGAGGCACTCCGTAAGGCCCACGCCGCACCTCGGCTGCACGTCGTTTCGCTGCAAGAGGCCCGCGCAAGGCGCACTCCGATTGAATGGAGTGCCGAAGATATACCCGTCCCGTCATTTCCCGGCGTCCGCGTATTGAAGAACGTTTCCCTGGCGACGCTGCGCGAATTCATTGACTGGTCGCCTTTGTTTCACACCTGGGGGCTGAAAGGGGTTTACCCGCGCATCTTCGAGCACGAGGAACAAGGTGGGCAAGCGCGCCAGATTTTCCAGGAAGCCAATGCGCTGCTAGATATCATCGTCGAAAAGAATTTGATTGGCGCTCATGGCGTGTACGGCTTTTTCCCAGCGAATGCAGTGGGAGATGATGTCGAGCTGTATGCAGACGCCGCACGCGAAAACGTACTTGAGAGGTTCCACTTTCTACGCCAGCAATCGGACCGGGAAGGCAACGACGCATGCCGGTCTCTCGCCGACTTCATCGCGCCGAAAGAAACAGGGCTCGCCGACCACATCGGAGCTTTCGCGGTGACCAGCGGGATCGGCCTTAAGGAGTTGTGCGACCGATTCCGCGCTAAGCACGATGACTACAACGCCATCATGGCGGAAGCCCTCGCAGACCGGTTGGCGGAGGCATTCGCCGAATACCTGCACAAGCGGGTGCGATGTGAGTGGGGATACGGTCGTCATGAAAGTCTGAGCATCCAAGACCTCATTCACGAAAAGTATCGCGGGATCCGGCCGGCCGCGGGTTATCCGGCGTGCCCGGATCACACGGAAAAAGGACCTCTCTGGCAGTTGCTCGACGTCGAGGCCAATACCGGGATGAAGATCACGGAATCGTTTGCGATGTGGCCCGGATCGAGCGTGAGTGGACTCTACTTCGCGCATCCTCAATCACGATACTTCGGCCTTGGCAAGATCGACCGCGATCAGGTCGCTGATTATGCCCAGCGCAAAGCAATGAGCGTTGCCGAAGTCGAGCGGTGGCTCGGGCAAAGCTTGAACTACGATCCTTCGAATTAACCTGGCACCGAAAAACTCCTTCGAGTACTCCTCAGGAGGCAATGGAATCCCCAGAGATTTCAGGCCCCGCCGTGGGCCTTCCCTGAGGGTCGAGAGCGATAAGAAGGAATTGGCCGGCTTTTCCATGTGCTACTAAACATGCCTGTCCGGTGCCATGCCCAATCTCTTCGCGAACACGGGCGGCACGAGCCATAGTGGTCTCTGGCCTCAGGTATATGGCGGGATACGCCTACTACGTGCGCTGCGAGAACACCTTGGGAGTTGATGGCATGAGCGATTACCCCGTTTCGTTTCTCTGTCCCTGGGGTCTAGATCGGCGCCGGTAGGGCCACGGAACCGCGAGCGAGGGGGATTTACACAGCATGCGCGACTACTTAGGCAACTGTTGCAAAGCTCGGGCGCAGCGCCCTTCGGATCGAGCCAAAAATCAATGCGCTCTTCAGAATTTCTGGCTGCGATACGGATTTCTTACAAGGG
Source organism: uncultured Acidobacteriaceae bacterium (assembly GCA_963699875.1). Lineage (GTDB taxonomy): Bacteria > Acidobacteriota > Terriglobia > Terriglobales > Acidobacteriaceae > CAVVDY01. The sequence goes on along the minus strand of CAVOVN010000005.1, from coordinate 279,533 downwards.
TCGGCAACTCATACGCGTTCATATTTTGTTGACCAGGGGACAACAACTCGGCACTAAACGCAGAACAACCAATAGGACCGAGGGGTAGAGCATCCTCTACCCTCGGTCTTTGTTGTTATTCCCACAGGCCTGACATGGCCGGTTCGATCACATCCATCTGTGCAAGCGGGAGCGGAGGCAAAGCACATGAAAACGAGTTACGACACATTTCTTACGGGCAGCACATTAGCGCTGGCGGTTTCACTGGCGTTGACTTTAGTCACAGGTCAAGCAGCAGCACAAACCTACAACGTGATTTATACGTTTACAGGTCACGGCACCTCGGCACACCCGATCGCGGGCGTTCTCGTCGATCCGCACGGCAACCTGTTTGGAACATCAGCTTGGGGCGGCACGGATACCCCCGGCGATGTTTACGAGCTGCAGCGTACCGGCTCGGGTTTTAACTACAGCGAGCTCTACATAGCAGGTCTCGGCACAAAGGGGAACTTTCCCTGGGATCCTCCCGTGCTCGGTCCAGGCGGTATGTACGTCACCATGAATGGTGGGGGCAGCTATGGCGATGGCACGGTTCTGAAAGTGCAACCGTCGGCCACGCTTTGTCGCTCCGTCTCTTGCCTGTGGAACACGACGGACCTCTACGACTTTAGTCGCCGAAGCGACGGCGGCAATTCGGAGGCAGCGGTCGTGTTCGACACTCAGGGAAATATGTATGGCACTGCCCCGAACGGCGGGACTGGCTACGGAGTGGTGTTCGAAATGACTTCTTCCAAGGGCAAGTGGATATATCAGATCATCTACACCTTCACCGGGGGCGAGGACGGAGCTTTCCCGGCGGCACCCTTGTTCGTCGATGCTGCCGGCAATCTTTACGGAACGGCCGAATCGGGTGGTCTGCCAGGATGCGGCAACTACGGGTGCGGCACTATCTTCAAATTGTCGCGTTCCGGTGCGAGTTGGAGCGAGACTGTTCTTCATAGCTTCGAGAATGGCCCGGATGGCGCGGCGCCCACCAGCGGGTTGATTGCCGACAAGACCGGCAGTTTCTACGGAGCTACCGCCGGCAGCGACATCAGCCCTGGTGGCACGGTCTACCAACTTATTCCTTCGGGCGACGGATGGACCTTCAACCTGATTTACGACCTGCCAGGAACCGGAGGGGGCCCGTTCGGAAATCTCGTGCGCGACAGCGCCGGCAATCTCTATGGCGCGACCTGGGGCGACGGTGCCCATGGCCAAGGCAATGTTTTCAAGCTGAGTCCGACGAGTAACGGCTGGATTTACACCAACATTCACGACTTCACGGACGGTCCTGACGGCGGCAATGCCAACGGCGGGTTGGCTATCGACAACAATGGCGTGATCTACGGCACGACCTACGACGGAGGATCCGATAACTGCCTCTGCGGTGTGGTGTTCCAGATTACACCTTAAGCGCACGACTCAGTGCTTGTTATTGGCCTCGGTGGATTTTGGTTCTAGCTGTTGGAGCAAGTCAAAATCACTTATGTTGCGCGTCAGAAGTGTAAGCCCGCTCTTCCGAGCAGGGGCAAAGAGCAGCGCATCATTCATGAGACCGCGGGTTTCGATGTGGCTGTAACTTTTGTAGTCAGGCGAGAGCGCCGGACAGAACCCCGGCTTCGAGCCACACTTCTCAATTAGGAGAACCCCAAGCGGCAGAGCTGATCCGCAATCGGTTAACTCCAGATTATCCGGCACGACGTACTCGGGGGTTGTTCTGCCATGCCTATGGCGACAATCTAGCTCTTCTTACCGTTTCCTGGACCGCTGGAACAGACCACGGCGAGCATCGTCTTAATTGACTCTGGGGAAGTTCGCCAGTAATATCAGGCATCCCGTTCGACTCCACTGCTCCATGATCGACGAAACTATCTCTCACTACAGGATCATCGAGAAGCTCGGCGGCGGTGGCATGGGTGTTGTCTATAAGGCCGAGGACAGTCGCCTCGACCGCTTCGTCGCGCTTAAATTCCTGCCCGAAGGTATGGCGCACGACAGTCAATCCTTAGAGCGATTCCGGCGGGAGGCTAAGGCTGCATCGGCGTTGAACCATCCCAATATCTGCACCATCTACGATATCGGCGAGGAAAATGGAAAAGCTTTCATTGCCATGGAGTTCCTCGATGGACTGACCCTGAAGCACCGCATCGGCAACCGGCCGGTTGAAACCGATACGCTGCTAAGTCTGGCCATCGAAATTGCCGATGCTCTGGACGCTGCGCACGGCGAAGGCATCATTCATCGCGACATCAAGCCGGCTAACATCTTCGTGACCAAGCGCGGCCACGCCAAGGTCCTGGATTTTGGGCTCGCCAAAGTCACCATGGCTGAGAGCAGGACAGGAGGGGAAGCCACCGAAATCGAGCCGACCCATCTCACCAGTCCGGGCACGGCGCTCGGTACGGTAGCGTACATGTCTCCGGAGCAGGTGCGGGCGCGGGACTTGGACGCGCGCAGCGATCTGTTTTCTTTCGGAGCGGTGCTGTATGAAATGTCAACCGGCGCGTTGCCGTTCCGCGGAGAAAGCTCCGGCGTCACCCAGCGCGAAATTCTGGACAGCACTCCGGTGGCTGCGCAGCGCTTGAATCCGGATTTGCCGGCCGAACTTGAGCGCATCGTCAATAAGGCGCTCGAGAAGGATCGCGACCTGCGTTACCAGTATGCCGCCGATATGCGCGCCGACCTCAAGCGCCTCAAGCGAGAGATCGAGTCCGGACATAGCGCCCCGGCGGGGAAGTCCGATTCCGGCTCGACCCCTCAGTCCATCGGAAGTGGCATCTCTGCTGCATCTTCTGGAAGTGCGCACACAGATAGTTCGGACCAAGTCGGGACGGCACATTCCAGTGGGTCATCCGTAGTCAGGGCCGCAAAGCAGCACAAATTCGGTGCCGCAGGAGCAACGCTCGTCGTTCTAGTTCTGCTGGCGGCCGCAGGGTTTGGCGTGTATTCATTCCTGCATCGCGCTGCACCGGTCCCGTTTCAGAATTTCACCATCGCGCAAGCCACGAATTCCAATCGAGCGCTTGTCACTTCCATATCTCCGGACGGGAAATATCTGCTCACCGTCATGGATGACAAGGGACGAAACAGTTTATGGCTGCGTAATATCGCAAACGGCAGCGACACACAAATCGTGCCGCCCTCGGCGAACATTCCGAACGCCGCTTTCTCTCCAGACGGAGATTACGTGTATTTCCGTAGAGCCGAGAACGCAATTAACAGCGACTTCAACATTTACCGTACCCCGGTACTGGGAGGAACTCCGCAGGCCCTGGTGGGCGATGTAGATAGCGCGTTTGCGTTCTCACCTGACGGTGTCCGGATGGCGTACTTTCGCGCCAATGATCCCGAACCCGGCAAGTTCCGCCTGCTGAGCAGCAAGATCGATGGGAGCGACGAAAAGGTGCTTTTCATCGCGCCGCTTGCGTACCTGCCACGCTGGGTGTCGTGGTCTCCTGACGGCAAGAAGATCGCCTACCCTGACAACCCGCCCGGCACGTTTGGAGCAATTGCTATCTACGATCTGGAAACTGCGAAGGTAAAGACCATCGACTTCGCCGATGAATCTATCACGGCACTCCAGTGGTCAACTGCTGGCGACGGCTTGTTCGTCATCCACAACCAGAAGGGCCCCGACCTGGCGCGCAGCCAAATTGGATTCGTCTCCCTGTCGGATGGCCAGGTGCACCCCATCTCGCGAGACACGAACAGTTATGCGACCCTGACTCTCTCGTCCGACGGGAAGACGCTCGCGACTGTTCAACAAAAGGCGGTCAGCAATTTCTATGTGTTGCCGGGCGATGGCAGCACATCGCCCGCGGCCGATCCAGTGTCGGTGGGTACCGAACACATCAGCAATTTCAACTGGACGGCAGATGGAAAACTGCTGACGACCGATTTCGCACAACTGGTGGAAACCGATGCCAGCGGCAAAAGTCCCGTCGTGCTACTAAACGATCCGACGGCCGCCATCTTCGGGATTGGACCATGCAGTTCGGGTGCGATCACGTTGAATTGGGAAGCCCACGGTGGAACCAATGCCATTGACCTTTGGCGTGTGAACGCAGACGGTTCTCATCCCGTTCATTTGGCGAATACGGGCTGGGAGTTCCCACCAGTGTGTTCCCCCAATCAAAACTCGGTCTACTTCCTGAAGGACCTGACACATATGTGGCGTGTCGCATTGGACGATTCCACTAATGCGTCCCCCAAACCCGAAGCGATCCCTGGCAGCGCCGTGCATGACGCGTTTCAAACTGGCCGGGGGATGGGGCTTTCGCCTGACGGCAAAACGCTTGCTTACCTCATCGAAGTAGTGAATCCGGCAGGGCAAGTCGGATCGCCGAAAATCGCCCTGCTTGACCTCGCGACTTTGAAGCTGTTGCGCCTTATCGAGCCCAATTCCAAAATTGCCAGCGGCCCGGAGTTCACTCCTGATGGCAAGGCAGTAGCACACACGGTACGCGACAATGGAGTGGACAACATTTGGATTCAGCCTCTGGATGGCTCACCTGGCCACCTGATCACCAAGTTCGATTCCGAGCAGATTCTGGCTTTCCATTGGTCTCCTGATGGCAAGAATCTCGGCATCCTCCGTGGCCACAGAGACTCGGATGTGGTCCTGCTGCGCCAATCCAAGCCGTAATCCTGAAAACGGTTCGGCGAATCGCGATCATCGTTGGCTCTCAGCCGCTTCGATTTATCCGTCAATCACGCAAACAGTGATAGAGTTGCGGTGTTCCGTTAGCGATGGGGCTCAGCGGCATTTCAACTGCAAGAAGCAAGTTCTATCTCCTCACCTCCTGAAGACCCGCAGGTCGAGCCGTCGACCTCTGATGTCCCTTTGCCTTGAGTTTGTGTGAACCGTGTCTGCACCCTTGCTCACTTCTGCAAGAACATTTTCACCGCTATTCCGGCCAGGCAGATGGCAAAGATTCGCCGAAGCTGCAGGCTCGTGGCCAGTTGCGCCAGCGAGCCTCCAAAATACCCGCCGACAAAGAAGCCGATGGCCAGGAGTGCTGCCAGCCTGATGTCTACGTGGCCGGCGCTGTAGTACTTCCAGAACGCCAGCGCCCCGATAGGCAGCAGCAGAGTAGCGATCGATGTGCCTTGAGCGCTCTTCTGATCCATGCCATAGCCGTACACCAGGATGGGGATCAGGAAAATCGCGCCACCCAGCCCAATCAATCCGGAAACCGTTCCAATCAGCACGCCCAGCCCAAGCGAAACCAGTGTTAACACAGGCGCCTCCACTTTTTTCTTGACTCAGTCTGCCAACGAGCATATAAGTCGTGTCACGTACTAATACACTGTGTAACGTGTGAATGCAACGGTAATGTGATGAAGTCAAGATTTTTCAGCGAAGCCATCACCGAGAGGGTGAAACCGAAAGGGGGGATTTCGTTGGGGAAAAAAAGAAGCGCCGAATCCTATTTGCCGCTGACACCAGCGCTGTTCTATGTCCTGCTGGCGCTGGCTGATGGCGAGAAGCACGGCTACGTGATCAGCAAGGAGATCGCGCGCCGGACCAATAACGAGGTTAAGCTGAGCACCGGCACGCTCTACGGAGTCATCAAGCGGCTTCTCGACGACGAAATGATTGAAGAGTCACCGGAGCGTCCGGACTTCAGCCTTGACGATCAGCGGCGGCGTTATTACCGGCTGACGAAGCTGGGCAAAGCGGTGGCTGAGGCTGAAGCCGAGAGAATGCAACGCGTGCTGGACTTGGCGCGCTTGAAGCATGTTCTGGGACCGCAGAACGCTTGAGGAGAAGATGGCAACCAGAACCAGAGTCGGGTGGAGTTTATCGCAGCGAGTATTTGACTTGCTGGTGCGCGTCCTCCCGGCGGAATTCCGCGAGCATTTTGGCGGCGAGATGCGGACGGTCTTTCGTGACCAGGCGGAGGATGCACGACAAGCGGGGCACACCGCCTATCTGCGCTTCTGTTGGGATACGAGCCGCGGCCTGCTCGCCACGGCCTTTCGTGAACATCGAGAAATCCTGTTCCGGGACGTGGACTACGCTCTGCGCCTGATGAAGAAGGACCGGTCGTTCACGGCGGTGGTGGTCGCGATTCTGGGCATGGCGATTGGGGCGAGCACAGCTGCGTTTATGGCTGCGAACGCGATTTTGATTCAGCCCTTGCCCTTTACTGGCGGCAATCACCTGATTCACCTGCAACAGCATAGGCCCGCGATCGGCGTAGAGAACATGCCCTTCTCGGTGAAAGAACTTGAGGACTATCGTTCGCAGAACCACACTCTGGAATCAGTGGTCGAGTTTCACGAGATGACTTTCAGCCTTCTGGGTGGTCGCGAGCCGGAGCGGGTAGACACGGGGGTGGTTTCGGCCAACTTCTTCCGCATCCTGGGAGTAGAGGCGCTCTACGGAAGAACGTTCATCGACGAGGACGATCAGCCGAGTGCCCATCCGGTCCTGGTCCTCAGCTACAACTTCTGGCAGAAAGCGTTCGCGGGCGACCCGAACGTGGTCGGCCGCAAGTATTCCATGAACGATAAGGAGCACACGGTGGTCGGCGTCCTGCCTCCCATCCCGCAGTTCCCGGCGGAAGTGGATGTGTACATGCCGACGGTGGCGTGTCCGACGCGCTCCGGTGAGCATGCCATGCATGAGCGCTCATGGCACATGCTGAATGTGTTTGCGACGCTTAAGCCCGGCGTAACGCTGCCTGAAGCGCAAGCCGATTTGGATCGCATTGCTGAACACTTGCGCAACACTTATCCGGAAGAATATCCGCAGGCAAAGGGCTATGAGGTTAGCCTGCAACCGGTGCACGACGAATTGTCGCGAGGCATCCGGCCAGTTCTCATCGTGCTGGGGGCAGCGACCGGGCTGTTGCTGCTGCTGGCTTGTGCCAACGTGACAGGAATCATGGTGTCACGCGTGTTGGCACGCACCCGCGAGTTGACAGTTCGGGCCATCCTCGGCGCAAGTCGCGAGCGTATTGTGCGCAGTCTCATCACCGAAGGGATCATGCTCGCAATATTCGGCGGCGTAGTCGGATGGGTCCTCGCGTACTCGAGCCTGGGACTGCTGGTGAGTTTCACTTCCAAGTTCACCAGCCTTTCTTCGCAACTACGGTTCACGGCGCAAGTAGGCGCTTTTTGGCTGTTGGTATCGGTCGGCGGCGGAGTGGTGATCGGCTTGTTGCCGGCGCTTGGTGTTCGCTATACGCCGTTGTTCACAATGGAAGTCGGTAATGCCAGCCTTCCTCCCAATCGTCTGAGCTCGAAGAGCCGTGGCGTTCTTGTCGCTACGCAGTTGGCGCTCTCTGTCATTCTGCTGGTCGGAGCCGGACTGGCGCTGCGCACGGTAGTGCATTTGGAGCGCGTCGATCCAGGGTTCCAGCCAAGCGGACTTTTGACAGCTCGAATCTACATTTTGAATGACGGATACAAGCAGTTCTTCAACCAGCTTCTGGAGAGAACTCGAAAACTGCCCGGCGTGGAGTCTGCAGGTTTGGCCAGTACCATCCCTCTTCATAGCATGAATGCAGACGGACCTGTGCCTGTTCAGTTGCGCGAAGCGAAAGCCGCTAAGGAAGGGAAGCCGAGTACACCGGTTGTTCGAATCGTCACGCCTGGCTACTTCCACACACTCGGGGCGCGCATCCTCAAGGGCCGCGATTTCAACGAGAACGACAAGGACGAATCGCTGCCTGTGGTTGTCGTCAACGAGCACATGGCCAAGCACTATTGGCCGCAGGGCGATGCGGTTGGGAAACAAATATCTGTTTCGGACGGACAGTGGCTGCCAATCGTCGGGATAGTTAGTGACATACGCCATCAAGGCCTCGACAAGGACCCGGTCGATGAGGCGTACGGCTCCTTCCTGCAGTCACGCCAGGGTGCGATGAGCATCGTCATCCGCACCGCGCAGCCGACGCCGGAGCTCTCCCAACAGCTCGCCTGGATCGCGCATGATATCGATCCCAGTGCCGTTGTAGCCGACGTGCAGCCGATGATGAAAATCCGAGAGGACTGGCTCGCTTCGCCGCGGACAACAGCGGTCTTTCTGGGCATCTTCGCGCTGATCGCACTGTGCATTACGGCATCGGGCATCAGCGGAATGATGGCAGTCGCCGTAGGAGAACGCAAGCACGAGATTGGTGTGCGGCTGGCATTGGGCGCGACGCCAAGCAACGTTATCCGCTCAATGATGAAGCAGGTGCTTGTACTCACCAGCATCGGATTGGCAGCGGGATTTGGTGCGGCCTGGGCAATGTCGACCTCCATGTCGTCGGTGATCGCCGGCATTGCGCCTCGCGATAGCGTGACATTCGCAGCATCGTCGGCGCTGCTGCTTGCGGTGGCGATGGCTTCATCGCTGGTGCCCCTGCAACGAATTGCCAAGCTCGATCCGGTCGAGCTGCTGAAGACCGAGTGAAACCATGCCGGAGGAAGATGCAATGCTGAAGGATGTTGCGAACAAGGCTGCGCTGGCCATGATCAGTGTTGCCGTTTTGGGCTCGGGCCTTTCTCGCGCTCAGGCACAAGAAAGCGGTCGGCCGGCGGTACGCTCGCAAATGCTCGTCTCCACCGATTGGCTGGAGCAGCACCTGAATGATCGCAATTTGGTGGTGCTCTATGTCGGGCGCGATCGCTCACAGTTCGAGTCGGGGCACATACCGGGTTCACGTTTTGTGCGTTTGGACGATGTGGTCGAACAGCACAAAGACTCCCTGAACGAGCTGCCGCCAATCGCTGACCTGCAAGCCGCATTCGAGAGCCTGGGATTGGGAGATCGAGTCGCGAGTAGTGCTGACAGGAGATGCCCTGGGTATTCTGGCGGCACGGGTCTACTTCACGCTCGACTACCTTGGCCACGGAGACAGTGTGTCCCTTCTGGACGGGGGCACGGAAAGATGGATGGCTGAGTCAAGGGAGACCTCGAAAGAGGAAGCACATCCCGAGCGCGCTGCACTTCACGCCACATGTGCGACCGGAGATCCTTGTCAGCACCGCACAAATGCATGACTTGAGTCTGCAAATCAGCCAAGGGACTACCAATTTCGTGCTCCTCGACGCGCGGCCGGTCGCAGAGTACGAGGGCACCGTGAAGTCCGAAGCAGTTCCCAGGGCTGGACACATAGCAGGCGCCGAGAGTCTCTATTGGAAAAAGCTGATTCGCTCCGACGCGGACCCGCGGTTGTTGCCAGCCGAAGAACTGCAACAGCAGTTCTTGAGTGCCGGCGCAGCTCACGGCAAGTCAGTCGTCACGTATTGCCGCACCGGCATGCAATCGTCATTTGCGTACTTCGTGGCCAAGTACCTGGGATACGACGCGGCCATGTACGACGGCTCGGTCTATGAATGGGTGCACGCGGCCAACAACAACCTTGTGATGTCGCCCGGCGTTGAGCGCAAGAGCGCAGCACAGCAATAAAACATTCAGTAGCAGGTTCGCAGGAGATAACAAATGAAAAGCAATTTAATTCTTTCGATATTCGTCGCTTGTTTACTGGTGGGCCTTGGCGGCTTCGCCGAGAGCGGCACGCCGGATAGTCTGTCAAAGGCCGGCGTTGCCCATCCGGAACTGGTGGTGTCGACTCAGTGGTTGTCCGACCATCTCTCCGATCCGAATCTGGTGATCGTCTACATTGGTCATGATGAGGCTGACTATCGCGCGGCGCATATTCCGGGCTCGAGATACTTGGCGATGGATAAATTCGCCACCGACCACATGACGAAGCCGGGAACGGAACTGCTGCCGGCCGATCAGCTCAAGAAAAATCTGGAGGCCATCGGCATAGGCGACGATTCCCGAGTCGTGTACTACGCGCCGGACTGGGATCCCATGGCGACTCGTCTCTTCTTCACCATGGACTACCTCGGGCACGGCAATCAGGCGGCGCTACTCGATGGCGGCCTCGACCAATGGGTTCGCGAGAAGCGGCCGACCTCCACTGAAATCAGTACCGGCAAGCCAGCCAGTCTGACTGTTCACCTCCATCCGGAGATCGTCGCGAAGATGGATTACATGAAGAAGCTGGTCGACCATCCCGAAGGAGACATCGTGATTGTCGATTCGCGCCCCTCCAAGCGATATCGGAATGGGCATCTCCGAGGTGCGGAGTCGCTCTACTGGGAGAACGCACTGGTCAGCGAGAAGGAGCCGTTACTGAAATCGCCCGATCAGTTGCGACAGCTCTTTACCGCGGCTAGCGTAACCGGCAACAAGAAGGTCGTCTCCTACTGCGAGGTCGGACTGCAAGCGTCCTACGTCTATATGCTGGCTCGCTATCTGGGATTCGATGCCGCAATGTATGACGGTTCCTACAGTGAATGGAGCGACGCCAAACAACCGGTCGTTCGGGGAGACTCTCCCCAGTAGACTTGGCGGCGGAGTACCCTGAGGAGGGTACTGGCACTACAACTGCGTTGGCTATCCGGCCACTGCTTGTCGCAGATATCCGGCGACGTCGCTCACGAAGCGATGTACTGACGCCTCGGCAATGCGATGGCCGGCGATGGCATTCATCGTTTTGCCTACAGCGCCGAACGGCGGTTCGTAGATCCCAGAGAAATCCACCTGGGTTTCGGTTGAGGTGAGTGGGTAAACCGATAGCTCGCCTTGCATGAGGGGAAACAACTGCGGCAAAGTTGCAGCCTTCCATTCCAGCAGCACCGTGGTGCTGGGGCCGGAAAGGTCACTGGCGGGCTTTTCCTCGACGCTCTTCACTACGATCTTGATGTCGGCCTTCACGCCAAGACCGGCAAAATCGACGTGCAGTTCAGCAGCAACCGACTCTGCCCGTGACGCTGCGGCCGTGGTCGCAGTCTGAAATACGGCGAGCGCATTCTTCATGAGCACATCGCGGACGCTATCGTAGGAATGGTTGACGTAGTCATAGCCGCGAATTTGGAGTCCGTTGCTCATTGCGTTCTTCGGCTGATTCATGCGCTCGAGCTGAACCTGCCGGTGACGCCCAATGTAACATAGCCACGCCTTCTTGATCCGCTATCCGGCTCCCGCCTGGCGCAACGTATCGTCATGTTGCCGGATTGGACACCCTTCGGCTTCGAATGCCCAGCCATGACTCGCTTGTGTATGATATCTACCGCTTCGGATTCAGCGCTCATTGCGATCCGAGGGGTGAGGAGGGTCAGTGGGTCACATTGACGTCCCATTGTCGCGCTCGGGGTTTGGACAGACACGGCGAGCCGACAAGTGGTGGGTGCAACCGCTCGTGGTGTTCCTTGGTCTCTCGGCATTCATCGTCTATTCCACCTGGGCGGCGTTGCAGGGTGCGCACTACCGTTTCGGACCGTACCTTTCACCGTTCTATTCGCCGGAGCTATTTGGCCCCGCCGGTTGGTTCGGCCAGATGCCCACCTGGATCCCTGTCTGGGTCACAGGTGCGATGCTCATTCTTTGGGCGCCCGGCGGATTTCGCGTCACCTGCTATTACTACCGCGGCGCTTACTACAAAGCCTTTTGGGCCGACCCGCCTTCCTGCACGGTGGGCGAGCCGCGTAAGACCTACCTCGGCGAACGATCTTTCCCTCTGATCGTGCAGAACATCCACCGCTACTTCCTTTATCTGGCGTTGTTATTCCTCGTCATCCTCGGACGCGATGTGTGGGATGCCTTTTGGTTTAACGGGCACTTTGGTATAGGCGTGGGCACGCTCGTCCTGCTTGCCAACTTCGTGCTGCTTACCTCCTACACGTTCAGCTGCCACTCGCTTCGCCATATAGTCGGCGGATTTCGCGACCGTCTGGCCGGCTCCCCGACTCGCAAGCGCGTCTACGACTGCGTGAGCTGTATGAACCGCCGGCACATGGTGTTCGCCTGGTGCAGTCTGTGCAGCGTGGGCTTTGCCGATCTCTACGTGCGGATGTGCTCCATGGGTGTCTGGACCGACTGGAGGATTATCTAGTGACCGAGTACATCACGCATGAGCATGATGTGGTGATTATTGGAGCGGGAGGCGCCGGGTTGCGAGCTGCCGTCGAGGCTTCCGCAGCCGGCGCAAAAGTTGCGGTGATTACGAAATCGCTTCTGGGCAAGGCACACACCGTGATGGCAGAGGGTGGGGTCGCTGCGGCGATGGGGAACGTTGACGATCGCGACAACTGGCGCGTTCACTTTTCCGATACCATGCGCGGCGGCCAATACCTGAACAACTGGCGCATGGCAGAGCTCCATGCCAAAGAAGCTCCGGCGCGTGTGCGCGAGCTTGAGGCTTGGGGTGCCCTGTTCGATCGCACCAAAGACGGGCGCATCCTGCAACGCAATTTCGGCGGCCATCGTTATCCGCGGCTGGCACACGTGGGCGACCGCACGGGGCTGGAGATGATCCGCACCCTGCAGGACCACGGCATCCACCTCGGACTGGATGTCTTCATGGAACACACGGTGGTGACGCTGCTGAAAGATGGCGGTCGCATCACAGGAGCCTTTGGCTACGATCGCGAACGAGGACGATTTCACTTGTGGCGTGCAAAAGCTGTCGTGCTGGCGACGGGTGGAATTGGTAGAGCATTCAAAATCACAAGCAATAGCTGGGAATACACCGGCGATGGCCACGCTCTCGCCTACGACGCAGGCGCGGCGCTAATGGACATGGAGTTTGTGCAGTTCCATCCGACGGGCATGATCTGGCCTCCCAGTGTACGCGGCATTCTGGTTACGGAAGGCGTCCGCGGTGAAGGGGGCGTGCTTCGCAACCGGAACGGCGAACGCTTCATGTTCAGCGACATTCCGCCGCTGTATGTCAATCAAACCGCCGATTCCGAGGAAGAAGGTTGGCGCTACACCCAGGGTGATAAGGACGCGCGCCGCCCGCCGGAGCTACTGACGCGCGACCACGTGGCACGCTGCATTCGTCGTGAGGTGCGCGAAGGACGCGGAACGCAGCATGGAGGCGTTTTGCTCGACATCGCATGGATCAAAGAGAGAATTCCCAACTCTGCCGAGCACATCAAGAAGAAGCTGCCCAGCATGTATCACCAGTTCAAGCAGTTGGCAGATATCGACATCACGCAGGAAGCGATGGAAGTTGGACCGACGACACACTACATGATGGGCGGCGTCAGGGTAGACGCCGATTCGCAAATGTCGGAGGTGCCAGGATTATTTGCCGCGGGAGAATGCGCGGCAGGCTTGCACGGCGCCAACCGGTTAGGAGGAAATTCGCTTTCCGACCTGCTGGTGTTCGGCCAGCGTGCCGGAGAGTACGCGGCGAAATTCGCCAAGGAGAACTCGCTGGGCGCGATCGACTCTGAGACGCTTACGTCGGCGGAGAAGCAGGCGCTGCGGCCCTTCGAGCGTAATGGCGGGGAAAATCCGTACGCCTTGCAACACAAGCTGCAAGACATCATGCAGGATCTGGTGGGGATCGTCCGTCAGGAAGACGAGATGCAAAAGGCACTGGAGCACATTCGGGAGATGGAAATTGCCAGCGACGCAGTCAGCGTGGATGGCAACCGCGAATACAATTCCGGCTGGCACACTGCCCTCGACCTGCACAACATGCTGACGGTCTCTGAGATCGTCACGCGCTCCGCAATCGAGAGAAAAGAAAGCCGGGGCGCTCACTTCCGCGATGACTATCCGAATAAAGACGAGCAGGCAGGCAAGTTCAACATCGTCGCGCGGAAGGGACCCAATGGAGACGTGCAGCTCACCCGCGAGCCCATTCCGCCTATGCGCGAGGACCTGCGGCAGATTGTTGAGGAGATGAAGTAATGGCGACGGCGACATTCCGCATCTGGCGCGGCGAAAAAGGACAGGGAGAGTTCCAGGACTACACGACCGAAGTCACGCCGGGCATGGTGGTCCTGGATGCGGTTCACCAGATTCAGGCAGAACACGCCGGCGATCTCGCCGTCCGCTGGAATTGCAAAGCGGGAAAGTGCGGGTCGTGTTCCGCCGAAGTCAACGGGATGCCGAAGCTGATGTGCATGACCCGGTTGAACTCATTGCCTCTGGACAAGCCTGTGACCGTCGAACCTATGAAGGCTTTCCCGCACATGAGGGACCTGGTCACCGACGTCTCGTGGAACTACCGGGTGAAAGAGCGCATCCCGAAATTCCAGCCCCGCAAGCCCGACGCGGAAGACGGCACCTGGCGCATCGCGCAGGAAGACGTCGAACGAGTGCAGGAGTTTCGTAAGTGCATCGAGTGCTATCTGTGTCAGGATGTCTGCCACGTCTTGCGCGACCACCAGATGCACGAGCAGTTCATCGGTCCGCGCTTCCTGGTTTACACCGCAGCGCTGGAGATGCACCCTTTGGACGTCGGCGACCGCGTGGAAGAGCTTCGCAAGCAGTTCGGCGTCGGCTTGTGCAACATCACCAAATGCTGCACCAAGGTTTGTCCGGAGAGCATCACAATTACCGACAACGCGATTATTCCGCTGAAAGAACGCGTGGTAGACCGTTTCTTCGATCCGCTTTCAAAATTGTTCCGCATGTTCAGCAATGCGAAAGCATAGGGGGTGTTATGCATTTCGAACTGAAGTCCATCTCCGAAGAGAGTATTCCCGAGGCGCTGGCGAAGGTGGAGCGCTACCGGCTGCTCAACGAGCCTGCGCTGGCTGAAAGCATTTGCCTTGACGTGCTCGCGATCAATCCCGATCATCAGCAGGCGCTGATTTCCCTGCTGCTGGCGCGGACGGATCAGTTCCACTCCAACGCGCAGCCAAAAGACGCGCTGGAGATTCTCGCGCGAATCACCGGTGATTACGAGCGGGCCTATTACGGCGGCATCGTCTGGGAGCGACTGGGACATGCTCGTATCCGCCAGGGCGATCCCGGTGCGCGTATTTCCGCGTATCACGCGCTGCAAGATGCAATGAATCATTACGAGCGGGCGATGAAATTGGCCCCGCATGGGAACCACGAAGCCGTTCTGCGCTGGAACACTTGTGCACGCACCCTCATGCAAAACCCGGGCATTCATCCGTCGTCCGAGCACGATCCAAACACATGGCTGCACGATGAGGCGGGCCCCGGAATCGCAGACGCCTAGTGTCTGTCTTGAGGCTCACTTCAAGGCGATACCAAAGCGAGGGGAGTTGCCAGAGGCCCGGTCTTCCCCTTCTTTCTGCCTTGCGGCTCCGGCCAGGCGCAAATCGGCGGTTCGGGTTCATTCGTTCCGTCCGTGGTCCTTTGCGAGTGCTAGTCTGACGCAGTGACCATCAACAACCGCGACGTCTGGGCAACCTGGAAATATCACGATGACACCAAACATTCCCCTTGGAGTGTTCGTAATAACCCTCACTTCCTCGACTTTGCGAATCGGCCGCTGCCTTTCAAGCTTTATCCGATGATAGAGCCGCGTCCGCTGCCCCGGGACTTGTCTCAAACAGGGGTGACTGCGCTCTCAGCGATCGGGGAGCCGGTGCGCTCGTCGCGAACGGAAGCCGTTCCTGATCTTCACGATGTCGCGCGTATCCTCTACTTTTCCGCGGGGATAACCAGACAGCGTGCTTATCCAGGGGGCGAAATCTATTTTCGCGCCGCGGCCTGTACTGGAGCTCTTTACGAAATTGAGCTTTACCTCGTGACGAGCGATCTCCCTGGACTTGATGCCGGCGTGTATCACTTCAATCCGGCGGATGTGTCGCTTCGACTCTTGAGAGGAGGCGATTTTCGGGGAAACCTGGCACAGGCTACGGCGATGGAGCCTGCTGTCGCGCATGCACCGGTGACCATCATTTGCACTGGAACCTATTGGCGGAACGCGTGGAAGTATCAGGCGCGCACCTATCGTCATTTCGGCTGGGACAACGGCACGCTATTGGCGAATATGCTGGCGGTTTCCGCAGCGTCGGGGTTGCCAGCCGAGATCGTGCTCGGCTTCGTGGACGCCGAGGTGAACCACCTGCTGGATCTCGAGACCCGGCATGAGGTTTCATTGTGCCTGGTGCCCATAGGGTGCGTAGCAGGGGGCTCGTCGTCGGCACCGAGAGAAGCTCCGGCGCTCGGGCTGGAAACGGTCCCGCTTTCACAGCATGAGGTCGAATATCCTGCGATGCTGCAGATGCACGATGCGTCTTCGCTTGAGACAGAAGAGGAAGTACGACAGTGGCGCGAAAGGCGCTCGGCCGTTACATCTTTCGCCACGGTCGGAGAGGAGATCCGCCTCCTGCCATTGCCGAAGGAAGAGCAACCCAAGGATACGATCGAGCAAGTGATTCTGCGCCGAGGCTCTACTCGAAAGTTTGATAAGGCGGCGTCCATTACCCTGTCTCAGCTCTCCACAATTCTCGATTGCGCCACGCGAGGTGTGCCCGCTGACTTCCTTGCACCTCTCGGATCACAACTCAACGATCTTTACCTTATCGTGCACGCGGTGGAAGGGCTCACGCCGGGGCGCATACTTCTTCCAGCGCGATCGAAACACTCTCGAGGTTTTGAAGCCGGGTGGCTTCCGCGCTGCGGCATACCATCTTGGGCTGGAACAGGAATTGCCGGCGGACGCCTGCGTGGCAATCTTCTTTCTTGCGGATTTGGAACGGATCCTCGAGCAATACGGGAACCGCGGCTACCGGGCCGTCCAGCTAGAAGCAGGTGTCATCGGCGGCAGGATGTACGTGTCTGCTTATGCCCAGCGCCTGGGCTCAACAGGGCTGACCTTCTTCGATGATGATGTCACTGCCTTCTTTTCTCCGCACGCGACGGGGAAGAGCGCCATCTTCTTGCTCGCGATTGGCAAGCCGTTAAAAGGCAAGACGCAGTAGAACCGGTGGTTTCGACTCTAGGCTGGTCAGCGATCTGGCTTTGGCGTAAGTGAACTTCCGCTCGAGATTGCTGCGCTCGCCTTAGCGATTTGCAGCCGCCAATTAGGTATCGGCGAATTGTTCCCGTTCACGTTCAGGTAGCACACCATGTTTTTCAATCGGTCCGTATCGCTGCCTGAGGCACTCTCACCCCGCTGACGCAGGTAATAGGGAGGAATCGACTGGTAGTACACGGTGGCAACGACGCTAGCCGCATTTGCCAGTTGCGAGCTGAGAGGTATGGCATATCGAACTATGCTCGATCCGCTGCCGTCGCTGTAGTTTGGGTCACCATTGACTCCAACCGGTTTCGTCATATCAGCGGAGGGGCCGTTGGGACTCCACCCCTGCGGAAGAAGGCGGTTGTTTTTTACGACTTGGTCAAGAGCCAGAAAGCTGGTGGTGAGTTGGCCTTCGGGATCTAGCGCCAATTCTTCGTAGATCTGCACCTGATCGTCGCGCGTGATCGGGTTCGCCCGATTGTAGTGAGGTTGATAGACCTGCTGGTTGGGCGCGAAAAATTCGGTGATCAGCGGATTCCCGCCGTTATCAAGAAGCACACCATCGTTCGAGGTCTGACCCGACACCCACAGCGTTTTGCCTTGGGCATCAAGTACACGGAACTCCAGGAATGCACGACGGAAACTTACTCCAGACGGAAAGCTGTGGCCTGCCAGGTTAACAACCTGAACGTCAGCTTGCAGTGTATTACCGGTGTTTTGCAGCGAGAGAACTTTCACGGTAGCGGTAGTGCTTGCCACCTCCAAGCTCGAGTTGATGGCGGTGTATTGGCTGGCAAAGATATCTTTGCCGCCACTCGGAAGCATCGGGTCGGCTGCATACAAACCTAATTCGCTGCGGAACTCGCCAAACATCTCCAACCCGAACAAATTGATTCCCAGAAGAGTGTGCCTGGAGAAAGTGGTCCGCTTGGTCAGCTGAATCTGATCATCGGGTGCGCGGAACAGCTCGGGCGGAAACGTGTTGTCTTCTATGTTGGCGATGTTGAAGGCGAGGGGCTGGCCCTTATACTGCCGTGGCATGTGACAGTCCTGACAACTCTGAGGAGTAGTGCCGTTGTCCGCAAAGTTGCTGTTCACCCACTCCAGAAATGTCGTCTGTTCGTGGGAGACTTTTGGAACTCCATGCTCGTCCAACGGCTGGTTGCCATTCTTGTCGTACACAGGAAGAAAAATGGTGTGGCACGAACTGCATAGCAGCGAAGACTGCACCTGACTGGCGAACTGGGGATTGACTCCGATCGCATTCTGCATGGGCAGTGTGGCCACTTGCGCATACGGACCGTAGAGCTCCGTAGCCGGGCCCACTTTGAATTGCCCGGTGTATGTTTCTTCGGTGCCCAGTCCGTCAGCGGCGATCTGGTGGCAACTGTCGCAGGAAACTCCGTCGCGCGCCAGGGCGCCGTACCGCGAGTTGGGGTCGGAAAGGTGGGCGTGGGTGAGGAGTCCACCATTGGTATCGATCTTGTACTGGCGTTCTCCCATGACTCCATGGCAGCGCAGGCAGGTGTCGTCAATGAGATCGGCCGCGTTCGGTTGCCCGCTCAGTTGGGGATGGATGGTTCGCTCGGTCTCCAACTGGGCCAGGAAGATGGGGTCGCGCCCGGACAGGCCCATCATCGAATATCGCCACTCGCCGTTGGGGGAGACGTTGACTTTGCAGTTTGTCGGCGGGTTGCTGCCGGGATCGCATGTCTGCAGAGCATTGGGATAAAGCATGGAGGGGATGCCAGCTCTGCCAGTGTCGCTGATGGTCCCGGTAGCATCGTGACAGCCGGCGCACTGGTCAGAGGTCAGGAACTGCTGTGGCCCAGCGGGACGGCCATACGAAACGACATGGTCAAAGGTCTGGGATACCATGCAGTACGGTTTGCGAGGGGCCTGCTGCTGGGGAAATACCGTAGAACATTGCGGCGCAGTGAGCGGACTCCGCGTACTCCCTGACGCTTCCTTCCTGCTTACAAAATTTCCCTGATGTATATCCTCGAGCGGGTTGAACTCCGAGGCCGAAGAGCTCTTGTTCGTGGGCCAGAAGGCGAAGTCTTGCATCGTGCTCGAAGTTCCGAAACCGGCGACGTGCGATGTGGTTGCGTAGGTTCCTTGTCCATCCGCTGCTGTTGCATGACAGTTAATGCAGTACAGGCCATGTCCCGTGTAGACCGGCGTGGGCTCTGAACAACCGTTTGTCACTGGAACATCCGGAAGCGGATTGACGCCGATATCGGCCCAGTACCAGTTATCCCACACTGAGCTGTCCTTGATCATGACGGTCCAGTCCATAAACCCTGTGCCGTCGGCGTTCTTATATTGCGCTTTGACCATCATGCTGCCATCGATAATCCTGGCGCTGCGGTCTCCCGTGGTCAGCCAGCTCCAAATGTTGGGAGAGTAGTACACCTGGACGTAAGGATGGGTCCCTTGGCTGGAACGTACGTTGGCATCATGCTGCCAGGACTGATAGCAGCCCTGCTCGAGAAATGCCGTGAGCTCGGGCAAAAAACCCGGAGAGCTGGGGGGCTGCAATGGCATACAGGCAGCCTTCTCCGAGGAAGATGGTGATCCCGAGCCGGAGCCACAGGAAGTTAACAGCAGGAGGCTGACAACGGCAGCGCATAGCAGTGAAGTTGCGCTTCGCGAGTTCACAACGCTCCCTGGTCGTTATGCCAACGCCGTTCTGCAAACCGCAGCGTAGCAGGATGATCTACCCGGCTCGCCGAGTCCTAAAATGTGTTGCTGATAGGCCGCAATACTACACTACAAATCTAATATCTGACCAAATTAAATTCTCAACTACCTGCCCCGCCTGCCTTCACCACGTCAGGTGCAATCGCCCAAACCGGCTTCTGGGAGATTACTCCCAGTCGGCCATTATTTACGAATATTTTCCGTTTCATCTGGCCGTAAAACGCCCAATCTGGAGAGGTAATTCCAAGCGTCGACAGTTCACCTTTCCAGAACCCAGGCAGCAACAATGATCTGAAACAAGAACGCCATTGTCGACACCCAGTTGTCGGTGCAGCAAACTAGTGGGTCGATGCGGCTCCGTGGAGAGAATCTTGGGGAAATCAGCCGCGCCACGCACTTTCAGCGGCCCTGTTTGTCTTCGCTCCGTTGGAACGGTTATGGAAGCCAATTGCAACTGCTCCCTCTAACACCATGCGGCAAACTTCCTCGACGTAGAGTTGGCTGAGTTCGGTGTGACGTATAAGGAAGCGCATGTACATTGCGCCGTAGAGTGTGTCGAGCACCAGGTCCAGGTCGAGGTCGCGTGGTAGTTCACCGCGCTCGATGCCGCGCCGCAAAGTCCGATAGGCATCCTGTCGTCGCGGCCAAAGAAAGCGCTTGCGGAACTCCTCGATCAGTTCTGGGTCCGATTGTCCGCCGGCCAGGACCGCTCTCACGATGCAACCGCGCTGCGAGCGCAGAACGCCCAGCCACTGATTCATTTGCAGGCTCATGTCCTTGAACACCGAGCCGGAGTCAGGGAAGTGGAGTTCCTCCTCGGTGGTGGAGGCGAAGGCATCGACTACCAGCGCGCCCTTGTTCGGCCACCAGCGATAGACGGTAGCTTTACCCACCTTCGCATCGGCTGCAATCGCCTCGATGGAGAGATCGGCGAAACCGTTACGGCGGAGGAGCCTGATGGTGCTGCGGAGGATGGCCAGACGTGCATTTTCAGAGCGCGGGCGACCCGGCGGCCGCTTATCGCTGTTGGCTTCGGGAAGTACGTTTTGTCGAGAAGGTGCCATTTTGCGAGTCGTTGTCACTTGTCGTTGTCGGTTATCGGTAGAATTAGCTGTCACTGCGACATAGCCGACAACGATTCTCGGCCACGACCTCTTAGCCTTGAATCCGATACACCACGTATCGTATCATATCAACTATCCTAAGCTGCACTGCCGGCATGCTGTTTCCCCGGTGACCAGGGAGTTCGACCCGACCGATGTGGATTGTTGCTTTAGCGCTGCGGCGCCCCTATACGTTTGTGGTAATGGCCCTGGTCATCATCCTATTGATGCCGCTGGTCATTCTGCGCACTCCGGTCGATATCTTTCCTGATATCAACATCCCAGTCATCAGCGTGGTGTGGAACTATGCCGGCTTCGCGCCCGAGGACATGGCCAACCGGATTGTCACCAACTCCGAGCGCGGCATGACGGTGACAGTCAACAACATTGAGCACATCGAGTCGCAGTCGGTGAACGGCATCGGCGTCATCAAGGTCTTCTTTCAGCCGGACGCAAATATTCAAACCGCGCTGGCGCAGGTGACAGCGATTGTGCAGACGACAGTGCGCGGCCTGCCGCCGGGTACCACGCCGCCGCTGGTGATCCAGTACACGGCTTCGACTACGCCGATCGTGCAGCTCGGTCTCAGCAGCAAGACGCTCCCTGACCAGGTGCTGTTCGATCTGGGCCAGAACTTCCTGCGCACCCAGCTGGCCACGGTACAGGGCGCGGCGACGCCGTATCCCTATGGCGGAAAGATTCGCCAGGTGCAGGTCGATCTCAACATGCCGCAGCTGGAGCAATACGGCCTGTCGCCCAGCGACATCGTTAACGCCATTGATGCGCAGAATGTCATTACTCCGTCGGGGACGACCAAGATCGGCCTGCTGGAATATCAAGTCGAGATGAACAGTGCCCCGCGCACCATCGCCGACCTGAATGACATTCCGGTCAAGACGGTGAATGGCGCCACCATCTACATGCGCGACGTGGCGCATATTCGCGATGGCTTTTCGCCGCAGACCAACATCGTTCGCCAGGACGGCGTGCACGGCGTGCTGATGTCGATGTACAAAATCGGCAAAGGATCGACCCTGAGCATCGTCAAGGCGGTGAAAGGCGTTGTCCCGGTCGCGTTGCAGGCGCTGCCCCCGGGCATCACGGTCAAGCCGCTGTTTGACCAGTCGCTGTTTGTGCGCGCGTCGATTGACGGCGTGTTGCGCGAAGGTCTGATCGCCGCGGCACTCACCGCCTGCATGATCCTGCTGTTCCTGGGCGACTGGCGGCCGACCATCGTCATCTCGATTTCGATTCCGCTGTCGATCTTCGTTTCTGTGCTGCTGCTCAGCGCGTTGGGCGAGACCATCAATATCATGACCCTCGGAGGTCTGGCGCTGGCGGTCGGAATCCTGGTGGACGACGCGACTGTTGAAATCGAGAACATCGAGCGCAACCTCGCCCAAGGCAAGGAGATGAAGCAGGCGATTCTGGATGGCGCAGCCCAGATCGCCGTGCCGGCGTTCGTTTCCACGCTGTCGATCTGCATCGTGTTCGTGCCGATGTTCTTCCTCAGCGGGGTGGCGCGGTTTTTGTTTGTGCCGCTGGCCGAAGCCGTGTGCTTCGCCATGCTGGCGTCCTATTTCCTCTCGCGAACTTTGATTCCGACGCTGGTGATGTACATCATGCGCGGCCATGAACATCGCGCGGCTGGGCCGAAGACGATTTTCGGACGCTATCAGCGCGGGTTTGAGCGTGGCTTCGATAAATTCCGTAATGGCTACTATCAGCTGCTGGAAACGACGCTGCAGCATCGCAAAGTCTTCGCCGCCTGCTTTCTCGCGTTCTGTGCGGTTTCCATGTTGCTGGTGTTCTTGCTGGGCGAGGATTTCTTTCCCAGTGTCGATGCCGGTCAGATGCGCCTCCACGTGCGCGGGCGAGCCGGAATGCGCGTGGAGGAGACGGCACGGCTTTGCGATGAAGTTGAGCACTATCTCCGGCAGCAAATACCCAAAGACGAGCTGGTTACGATACTCGACAATATCGGGCTGCCGAATTCCAGTATCAATCTTTCCTACAGCAACTCTGGCGTCATCGGCACCAGCGACGCAGAGATCCTGGTGGGCTTGAATCAGGAGCATCATCATCCCACGGCGGGGTACGTCCGCAGGTTACGCGAAGATTTGCCGCGTAAATTTCCCGGCGTCGAGTTCTTCTTCCAGCCGGCTGACATCGTTACGCAAATCTTGAATTTCGGCTTGCCCGCGCCCATCGATATACAACTGATGGGTCCTGACATGACCGACAACTACACGATCGCGCAGCAGATTTCCAACCGGCTGCGGGACATTCCGGGCACCGCCGATGTACACGTGCAGCAGATGTTGGACCTGCCGACGCTCCATCTGAACATTGAACGCGACCGGGTGACCCAGGTGGGCATGACGGCGCAGAACGTCGCGCAAAGCGTACTGGTTTCGTTGAGCGGCAGTTTTCAGACCGCGCCGAATTTCTGGCTGAATCCGGCGAACGGCGTGAGCTATCAAGTTGCTGTGCAGTCGCCGCAATATCGCATGACGTCGCTGCAGGACCTGATGAACACTCCGGTTACAAATGCGAACGTGCCCAATCCTCAGTTGCTGAGCAACCTGGTGCAACTGACGCCGGTGGAGCGGCCCGCCGTCATCTCGCATTACAACGTGCAGCCGGTGATTGACGTTTACGCCAGCACCCAGGGCCGCGATCTCGGCGGTGTGAGTCGCGATGTCGAGAAGGCGCTTCAGCCCTTCCGGGGTCACCTGCCGCGCGGCACGCAGCTCATCGTGCGCGGCCAGGTGCAGACCATGCAAAGCTCGTTCATCGGCCTGGGCGTCGGCCTTTTGGCGGCGATTGTCCTGGTCTACTTCCTGATCGTGGTGAACTTCCAGTCGTGGCTCGACCCGTTCATCATCATCACGGCGCTGCCGGGAGCGCTGGCGGGTATTTGCTGGATCCTGCTGCTCACGCGCACTACGCTCAACGTGCCGTCGCTGACGGGAGCCGTGATGTGCATGGGGGTGGCGACGGCCAATTCGATTCTGATGATCTCATTCGCGCGCGACCGCATGCATGCGGGAGTTGCTGCGGCCGATGCCGCACTGCAGGCGGGCTACACGCGTATTCGTCCGGTGCTGATGACCGCGCTGGCGATGATCATCGGAATGTTGCCGATGTCGCTGGGTTTAGGTGAAGGCGGCGAGCAGAATGCGCCGCTCGGCCGTGCTGTCATTGGCGGCTTGTTGTTCGCAACCGTGGCGACCCTGTTCTTTGTGCCGACGGTTTTTGCCATGATCCACGGCCATCGGGAAGCTAAAGCGGCTGCGAGGCAGTCGTAGGATATTGGGAGATTCATACGAGAAAAATGGAAGCGCAACACAATTCGGCGGACGAGACAGAAACTCTCCAGGAGCCAAGCCACTCGGATGACAATGCTTCGCGCGCTGCCATGGATCATGACGATGCAGTCGACGATGGCGCTCATGCTGCACCGGAGATAACCCCTCCTCCGAAGCTGGCGCCGGCGTCTCCGCGCAAAGCCCTGCTGTTCGTCGGTGTGGTCTTGCTGGTGCTCGCCGTGGCTGCCGTTGCCGCCGTGCTCTCGCGCCTGCACGACAGCCGTGTTCTGGCGGACGAAACTGTGCAGAATTCAATTCCCACCGTAGCTGTCGTACATCCCATTGCGGAGAAGCCGGACGAAGAACTGGTGCTGCCGGGAACCTTGCAGGCTTATATCGAGTCGCCGATATACGCGCGCACCAATGGCTATCTGGTGCGCTGGTATCACGACATCGGCAGCCATGTGCGGCAGGGAGAGCTATTGGCCGACATCGACACGCCCGAGGTCGACGAGGAACTGATGCAGGCGAAGGCGGCGCGACAGCAGGTGGTCGCGGCGTTGAACCTGGCCAAGATCAACGCCGACCGTTACCAGTCGCTGCGCAAGACCGACTCGGTTTCCCAGCAGGAAGCCGACACTCAGACCAGCGGATACGAGCAGGCGCAGGCGAACCTCGCCGCTGCCGACGCCAACGTTAAACGCTTGCAGGACTTGGAAGGGTTCAAGCATGTGTACGCCCCGTTTGCCGGAGTGATCACGCGGCGCAATGTCGATCCCGGTGCGCTGATTAACGCGGGCAGTTCCGGTACAGGTGGTCCGCGCGAGCTATTTGACATCGCGCGCACCGATCCTTTGCGCGCCTACGTCTCGGTTCCCCAGGCGTACGCGCCCGCCATTCATCAGGGCGTGGATGCGGTGATTACGTTGCAGGAATTTCCCGGCGAGAAGTTTCGTGGTTCGGTGGCGCGAACCGCCGATGCCATCGACACCACGACGCGAACTTTGCTGACCGAGGTCGACGTACCCAACAAAGATGGCAGGCTGCTGCCCGGCTCCTTTGGCGAGGTGCACTTCAATCCCAAGATTGACGGAGAAAAAGTGACGATTCCCGTCAATGCCATGCTCTTCCGCAAGGAAGGAGCCCAGATCGCGGTGGTGGGGAGCGACGGCAAAGTGCAGTTGCGGCATATCTCCATTGGCCGCGATTATGGCACCACGCTGGAGATTGTCGGCGGGGTCACTGAGAACGATCGCATTATCGTTAATCCCTCCGATTCGATCGAACAAGGTCAGAAGGTCAACGTCGCCGCGGCGCCGCGAGGCGAGTCGTGAAGCGTATCGCTCCGCTCGCCGCCATAGCTGCGGCTGGCCTGCTCGCCGGATGCGCTGTTGGTCCGAATTACAGCCGGCCAGCGGCGCCTGCGGTTGCTCCGGACGTCTACAAGACGCAGGCACCGTGGCGGGTGGCCGTCCCTAAGGACAGCCTCCCCAAAGGCGCCTGGTGGGAAGTTTTTCAGGATGCCGAGCTGAACGGCTACGAGCAGCAATTGCTCACGGCAAATCAGTCGCTCCTGGCCGCGAAGGATCGGCTGGAAGAGGCGCGGTCACTGGCGCGGGTCACCTCGGCGCTGTTCTTTCCCCAGGCGACGGTCGATCCCAATGCCGCGCGGACCCGGTACTCGGGAAATCGCCCCGAGGTGGTCACGATCGGCAGACCATTGACGCAGAGCACTTACGAAATTCCGTTCTACATAAACTATGAGCCGGATCTGTTCGGTAAGTTCCGCCGCAGTTTGCAGGCGTCAAATGCGAATCTGCAGGCGACCGCGGCGGACATGTACAACGTGGACTTGGTGCTGACCTCGGAGCTAGCCGCTGACTATTTCAGCCTGCGGGAGCTTGATGCGGAAGTGCAGGTCGTGAAGGAATCAATCGCCATTCAGCGAAAGGGCCTGCAACTGGTGGAATATCGGCATACCGGCGGTGTCGCGTCGGGATTGGATCTGGCGCAACAACAGGCATTGCTGGATTCGACGGTCGCGCAACTTTACCTGGTGCAGCAGCAACGCGATCAGTTTGAACATGCCATCGCCGTGCTGACCGGCAACCCGGCCACGACATTTGATGTCCCGGTGCGGTCGCTGACTGCAAGGCCGGTGCCAGTTCCCCTGGGGGTGCCGTCGGATTTGCTGGAGCGGCGTCCGGATATTGCCACCGCCGAGCGGCAGATGGCGGCTCAGAATGCGGAGATCGGTGTAGCCAAGGCGGCGTTTTATCCGCAGCTCACGCTCTTCGGCAGCGGCGGATTTCAGAGCACCAACATCATGAACCTGATTAGCGCGCCCAATGCGATATGGTCACTGGGCGGCGACCTGCTGGAACCAGTGGTGAACGGTGGACGTAATCGTGCCAACCTGGCCTATGCGCGGCATACTTACGACGAGACGGTGGCGGACTACCGCGAATCAGTGTTGGTAGCCTTTCAGCAAGTCGAGGACGGACTGTCCGGTCTGAACGAGTTGTCGCAAGCGATTACCAGCCAGGACGCGGCCGTTGCCGATGCTCGTCGTGCGCTGGATATCGCCAATAATCGTTATGTCGGCGGAGTGACCAGCTTCCTCGACGTGGTCACCGCACAAAGCGTCCTGCTGACGAACGAGCGGCTGCAAACCCAGCTGCTGGGCCAGCAGATGGTGGTCGAGGTGGCGCTGGTCAAAGCTCTTGGCGGAGGCTGGAACGCGTCGCAGATCCAGAACGAGCAAGTGCATCCCAAGGCGATACAGGCAATACAGCAGTAGCAAGTACAACGGTTGGCACTTCGCACTTTGAGTCTCCCGACCGATGTATTTGTCCAAACCTCGCCTCTCAAATCAGCAGCGACTTTCTTCGAGGCCTCGCGTCCGACGGTTCGGTCCCGTCCGGGGCGCCTACCTCAGCAGAGAAAGTGCCAATGTCTGGTAAAGTCCACGCTTTACGCCTCCTCGGGCTTATCACCTAAGCAGCGAATATGAAGGACCTGCGGGACTACAGGCGCAAGGTTGTTTGCGGCGAAGACTAATCCAGAAGTGACGGCGCGGAACACGGCAAAATTCGTATCCTCGCGCGCTTGTCCGAAGATCAAGGAAGCATGACTCTCGCGTAACAAAGAAGCAAGCGACATCCTCAGCAAGCTGTGACCTTCTCCTCTTGGCGGTGGGGGCGGCATTACCGCTCCGCCGATTCCCCGAATGCGATCGTAGATGGCGGCAGCGTGCTTTTTGACGTCATCGTAACTTTCCAGGTTGGTAGTGGGTCTCTTTGAAGAGACCCGTTCCGTAAAGAGCGGGCGAATGTCAGTTTGAAAGCTTGTCGGTTTCGGTCATTACGCCTCCCACCGATGTCCGTGCGCCATCACATCATGTCCCGAAAAGAAATCTATTGGGCAAACGTATCGTTCGGTACACACGTCGATCGATCACCCGAGTAACTTGCCCGCGAGCCAGTAGTCGACACTGAATTTTCCCGGACCAGAGCAGAGCAGCCAGATAAAGAAGAGCACATACAGGACTTCCGGAAGGTAGAGGAAATCGTCGAGCCAATTCAGCGGCGAAAGTCCTTTAGGCAGGGTGGAAAGCGCGCTGGTCAGGACGGCGACAGTCATATCGATCAATAGAGCCACGCAGGCGGGGCTGGAAAGAAATCCCACGGCCAGCAGGGATCCGCAAACGAATTCGACACTCGCTACGAAATAAGCTGTCTGACGGGGAAACGGTACTTTGGCCTTAACCAGCGTTTCGTAGACAGGTTTCGTGCCGCCGGCGACAAACAATTTGTTTGCCCCGGAGATGGCGAAGAACAGCCCGATCGAAACCCGTACCAGCAGGATGGCATATTGTTCCAACCCGCTGCTACCCAGCAGGCCAAACTGGATCAACTGTTTCCAATCCACCTCTTATCCCTCCATCAGCTTCGGCCTCGAGATTATGTACCCATCCGTTCGACCCATTGAGCGCGCCATGCGGGAGCCGGGAATGGGTCCGCAAAGTACTGAGTTTCCCGCGCAACCTTGTCGCCCCTGAACTCCATGATGCTTACGGTGTAGGACGGCTTGCCATCATAGGTCAGGACGAATTCAGTGACCCAAAGATTACCGCTGCCAATGATTCGTTGGACAGTAAACCGCTTTTTGCTCGGCTGACTGGCGCGTTGGCCCTGTATGTTGCGTCGGCCGCGGGTTAGCTCGCCTGACTGCGGGTATTCGAGCACCGCGTCCTCGTGATAAATGCGGTGCTCGGTTTCAAAATCGTTGGCATCGGATGCCGCCCAATGCTGATCCAGTGCCGCACGAATCGCTTGATCTCGCTCCGCAGAGTACGGTTCGTTCTTTTGTTGATCGTTCATCTTGAATCTTCAATCCGACAACACGCTAATGCTTTTGTGGTTTCGCGGATCGTCTTTCGCACTGAGGTATTCCAGTCCGAGGGGGCCGATCGCGGTTACTTGGGTGACGTACTCGCCGGATTTCGCCCAGTGAAAATGGGGCGTGTTGCCAGGGAGAATGATCACCGCGCCAGGCCCATAGGCTTCCAACTTACCCGCGTCGAATTCAGCCCCCAGTCCGATATAAAAGACGCCGGAAATCACGGTATAGACTCGGTCCTCCGGGTGTTTGTGAGGCATCAGCTTCTCGCCGTGGGGAACTTTGACCCTGATGGTGTAAGGGGCGGCCTCCGAGGGCTGGCCCACGACGACAGCCAGCCGGACAGAAGCGGGAAACGCCGGGAACGTTTTCCAATCGACATCTTCCGACAAGATGGTTTTGAAAACCTCCTGCCCGGGTTGGTGAGGCCGGACCTCGTCCTGCTGAGCATGCTCTACGGCGCTGGCTTTCTGAGACATACAAACCTCCCGTGCAGAAAACGCAAGACATCAACCCAGACTTTCAAAACCATATCAAGATTGGCTTCGAATGGCATCCTCAATGTGCCGGAGTGATCCTCGCGTCGATCACCGGCCTAGCGCGCGATTTGGCCAACATAGTATCCGAGCCGGTTTTCCGCGTCTCCCG
Source organism: uncultured Acidobacteriaceae bacterium (assembly GCA_963699875.1). Classification (GTDB taxonomy): domain Bacteria; phylum Acidobacteriota; class Terriglobia; order Terriglobales; family Acidobacteriaceae; genus CAVVDY01. The sequence goes on along the minus strand of CAVOVN010000005.1, from coordinate 250,592 downwards.
GTTTGTGGAAGCCGCGCGCCATCAACTGTTTAATCCCCTCCTGTGCGGCTGGTCGCCAGAGCGAAGCGATGCACGCATCCCACCCGGCGCCGAGTTCGACGTCCGGCGGCAGGCTGGTGTTGACCAGGCGCTTAGTCTGAGCGATCGCCCACTTGTCGAACTTGGCGATCCGGGTCGGAGCGCCTCTACGAACGCATCCAGCTCGGCATCGTTCGCCAGGGAACGATCCAGTGTTTCGAAACAATAGTCTTGTTGTACCCGCCGACGGGCTGTAGAACCCAACCTCTGCCGGAGTTCGGGACTTCGCAAAAGCCAAACGGTTTGCGCTCGATAAGCGGCGGTGTGAAAGAATGGCTGCAGTTGTGAGCGGTCGTGAAATTTAATCAGGAGCGAGTCCTTATATGGCAACGGCTACAGCAATGACAGGATTGGAACCGAAGGAGTTGTGGAAGCATTTTGACGCGCTGGCTGCGATTCCGCGGGGATCGGGGAATGAGGTAAAGGCGCGCGAGTATGTGCTGGGAATCGCGAAACGGCTGGGACTGGAAGCGGTGCAGGACAAGGTGGGCAACACGGTCATCCGCAAGCCCGCACATGCGGGTCGCGAGTCCGCCGCCATGGCGCTGCTGCAGGGCCACCTCGACATGGTGTGCGAGAAGAACGAAGGTACGGCACACAACTTCGAGACCGACCCAATCAAGGTAGTGCGCGACGGCGACTGGCTGAAAGCGGAGGGCACAACGCTCGGCTCCGATAACGGCGTTGGCGTTGCCGCCTCACTGGCAGTGATGGAAAGCACCGACATCGCACATGGCCCGCTGGAATTTGTCTACACCATCGACGAAGAATCGGGGCTGACCGGCGCGGCGGAATTTCCTGCCGGCCTGCTCAAATCGAAATACTTTCTAAACCTCGATAATGAAGAGACAGCCACACTTTGCATTGGCTGTGCCGGTGGGATCAAGACGACGGCGCGCCGCAAGGTGACTCTGCTGCCCGCGACTGCGGGTGATGCCTACCGCATCAAGGTATTCGGGCTCAAGGGCGGCCACTCGGGCGTCGACATTCACCAGGGTCGCGGAAACGCGGTACGTATCCTGGGCAGCCTGTTGCAGCGGGTCCTCAACCTGCCGGCATCGCTGGGTAATATCAGCGGAGGCAGCGCGCAGAACGCGATTCCGCGCGAAGCTTCGGCGGTGGTGGTCGTCGATCCCAAGCTCGCCGGTGAACTGAAAGCCATGGTCGCTAAAGCCGAGAAGGAGTTCAAGGCTGACCTGGGCGGCTTCGATCCAGGACTACAGATCAGCGTGGAGAAAACGGAGCGCCCCGAAAAGGTAGTCGATGCCGCCGATGCCAAGCGCACGATGGATCTGCTGGCGACCTTGCATCATGGTGTGCTGGCGATGAGCCCCGATGTTCCCGGATTGGTGCAGAACTCAACCAACCTGGCGATTGTTGCTCTGAAGGGAGACACCGTGGAGATTGTCACCAGCCAGCGCAGCGCGATTGAGAGCAGCAAGAACGCAGCGGCGCGCATGGTAGCAACCGCCTGCCAACTTGCCGGATTCGAGATCGAGCACAGTGGCGGCTATCCCGGTTGGAAGCCCGATCCGCATAGCGAGATCGTGGAGAAACTGCAGAAAGTGCATCAGCAAGTTTTTGGGCAAGAAGGAAAGCTGATCGCGATGCATGCGGGGCTGGAGTGCGGCGTCATCGGCGAGAAGTATCCGGGGATGCAGATGATTTCGTTTGGGCCAACCATTGTCGATCCGCATAGCCCTCACGAGCGGGTGCAGATCTCAACCGTCGATAGCTTCTGGAGGTTCCTGCGGCAGGCGCTGGAAGCAATTTAAGGGAAGGCGTGCGAACTCGACGGAAAGGTTGGCCTGAATGAAATGGGAATACAAAATCGAGCGTGTCACGTTTTCGCTCGGCAGCGGCGGCAACGAGACCGAGGAAACCGTTCGACAACTGAACGGTCTCGGTGACAAAGGGTGGGAAGCGGTCTCTATGTGGGACGGATCACTGGGCACCCACGTTCTTTTGAAGCGGCAGATTTTGAAGTAGCGCGGAATTGCCGATTTGTCTTCCGCTCTCAGGGTTGGCGGGAGAACACCTGTGAAACGGTTGCTCATTGAAGAATTGCGTCTTTCTGCAACTCTTTTACTATCAGCTTGGAAAGGCCGTCGATCACCTTCTGCGCTGAGCGAGGATTGAAGGTGTCGCTCGTTCCTGACCACAGGAGGTGTCCTTCGTCGCCGTTTACAGCATAGACGTTGGTTTCGACCCTTACGGTCGTATCCTCGCGTAAGTAATCGGGCGAATACACCACGGGATAGATCGTGCTGTAGTACCCATAGAACGATCCGTAATAAGGAGGCACGAGGTACGGGCTGCCCGGTATGTAGGTAATATTCTTGTCCACCTTCACCAGGCGGGACACAATTACGGCGTCAATTTTGAACGTTTTGATCTGGGTTTTCAGGTAGTCGAGGTTAAGCTGCGTGCCTTCTGGCCGAAGCAAAATGGTATTCCCGGGGACGGCTTCGACTCCGGTGGTGGCGACCAGTTGCGACAGAGCATCTTCGAAGTCGGCGCGAACCCCCGGCTTGGCGCTCATACCCAGGACCAGCACCCGGTGGAACTTGGTCGCCGTGTACTGCGGATTCTTCCAACTGGTCACCAGCTTGGTGGATTTGGCATTCGCGAAGCCTGCCAGCACCAGCACTACTGCCAGGACAAATAGTTTCTTCCTCAAACTTTACTCCTTACTCTTTCGCAAGGCTCTCGTCCGACTCAACACAGCATGAGAAAGCCAATCCTTGCGATTGCAGGGAACGGTTCAACCCGGCGAGTGCTCCGCCTTGCAGTGTTTGCCAATCGGCGAGGCCTGACTTTGCAGCTTCCTCGGCAAGGCGATAGACCTCCAGTGCCTGCGACGGAGTTGTGCGATCGCCGCTCTCGACGACGCGCAGCGCCGAGGCCAGTGCCGAACTTGCAGAGGCGAGTCCCGAGACCGTACCCGTCGCGCCAGGCGTTCCGGACTTGATGGCCTTCATCGCCGACTCGACTGCGATGATCTGGGGCAGCAGCTCGGGATGGCTTTTCTGCACCTGAGGCTTTAGCGCCGTGAGCTTCTTGCTGACGGCGTCCATTTGGGCCAGCGCCTTGCGTGCTTGCATCGCGTCGGCGTAAATCTGCAAGCCCAGTTTCTGCTGTTGCGCCAGAACGTCGGAGGTAGCCACGGAACGCGGGTCCATGGTTACTTTCAGCGGCTGCGTGTAGGTTTTGCCATCGACCGTTAGCTTCAGTGTGTAGTTGCCGGGCGCGACTCGTGGCGGACGGGGCGAACCCCAGCCTTCATCTTCGTCGGCATCGGCGCCTTCGCCCGAACCTCCCCAACGCAGGTCCCAAACGTAGCGATGCATGCCGGGCGAAGTTTGCAGCAGCAAGGGTTTGGGGAGCCAGCGTTCCGCAATGGGCAGCGGAGGATACGACGGCAGTTTCTGATCGCTGCTGATGTGGCGCACCGGCTTGTTGTTCACGTCGTAGATATCGAGGGTAATCTGTTTCGCCGCGGAATTCAGGACGTAATCAACAATGGCGCCGTCGGGCGGATTCTTGGCGGTCGGCTCTTCCGGCGGCAACGGCGTTCCGAGGAACACATCGTTGTCGACCCGAATCGTATTTTCCGGAGCGAAGAAAATGACAGGCTGGGCTGCGCTGTCGGGGCTGACCTGGCGCAGAGGCGTGATGTCGTCGAGAATCCAGAAGCCGCGGCCGTGGGTTGCGACAACCAGGTCGTCGCCGTGGATGGTCGCGTCGCGCACAGAAGCGGTCGGCAGGTTGAGCTGCAGCGGCTGCCAGCGATCTCCGTCATCGAACGATACATAAATACCGAGCTCGGTGGCGGCGAATAGCAGGTTCTGCTTCTGCGAATCCTGCCGGATGGCGTTAAGAAACGAATGCGGGCCGATGCCGGTGGTAATCGCCTGCCAGGTTTTTCCGTAGTCGCGCGTGCGAAAGAGATACGGCGCATCGTCATCGAGTCGATGGCGATCGACGGCAACATAGGCGACGGCAGGATCGAAGTGCGAGGCTTCGATACTGGTGATCTTGCTCCAGTCGGAGAGGCCCGAAGGCGTAACGTTCTGCCAATTCTTGCCGCCATCACGCGTCAGGTGCAGCAACCCGGTATCGCTGCCGGCCCAGATAACATCCGCCTTCAATGGTGACGGCGCAATGCTGAACATTACTCCGTAACCGCGCTCTTTGCCGTTCTGATCGGTGGGCGGACCTTGCGGCGTTGCGCCCGACGATGCGTACGCGCCGGTCAGGTCAGGACTGATCTGCGTCCAGTGCAGTCCGCCGTCGCTGGTCCGCAAAACATATTGCGTGCCCATGTAGAGCACGCCCTTTTCGGCCGGCGACGAGACGAGTACAGGCGTCCACGGAGCACGATACTTGCGCGCATCGATCTCATCGCTAAAGCTCTGGTACGGCCAGGGCGCGATGTTCTGACTCAGCGATGTACGCCGGTCGAACCGAACGGCACCCCCGTAAGCCCCGGTGGCATAGAGAATGTTCGAGTCGCTGGGATCGACAACGATGTAGCCACTCTCGCCGCCGCCGACAGGGAACTGGTCCTGCGCCCTGATCTGGTTATGATCGGTGCGGCTATAGATTCCAATGCTGCCGGTGTCCTGCTGTGCGCCGAAGACCGCATAGGGAAATTGGTTGTCGGTGGCGACGTGGTACATCTGCGCCGTAGGCTGGTTGTACCAGGTCGACCAGGTTTGGCCGCGGTCAATGCTGACGCTGGTTCCCTGATCGCAGCCGAGAATCAGGTGATTGGAATTTTTCGGATCGACCCAGACGTCGTGGTAATCATCTCCGCCGGGCGCGCCACGAACGATGGAGATGGTCTTACCGCCGTCGTCCGAACGATAGAACGCGACATTGGGGATGTAAACCACGTCGGGATGGCTGGGATCGACGGTGAGCCAGTTGAAATACCATGCGCGGCTGGTGAGCCGCGGATCGCTGTTAGCGAGGGTCCAGTTGTCACCGCCGTCATCGCTGCGGTAAAGTCCCGACTTCTTGCCGGCGTCGATCAGTGCGTACACGCGTTTGCCGTCGGGCGCGACGGAAACACCGACGCGTCCCCATGTCGCCGTCAGGCAGGCCGTGGCCGGTCAACTGAGTCCAACTCGCGCCGCTGTCACTGGAGCGATAGAGGCCGCCGCCCGGTCCATCCACAGGAGCGTAGGTTGTCCACGGTGGACGATGCGTCTGCCACATTCCGGCGAAGAGCACGGCCGGATTCGCCGACGCGATGCTGAGGTCCGAGGCGCCGATGTCCGGACCTTTATATAGCGTCTTCGTCCAGGTCGCTCCGCCATCGGTCGATTTGAAGACGCCGCGCTCCGGATTCGGTCCGTAAGCATGACCCAGCGCAGCAACGTAGACCACATCTGCATTTTGCGGATCGACGACGATGCGGCTGATCTGACGCGTATCGCGAAGACCGATGTTCGTCCAACTCTTGCCGCCATCTGTGGACTTGTAGACTCCATCGCCGGAAGAGAGAGCGGAGCGGATGTCGGACTCGCCGGTTCCGACGTAGATCACGTTACGATTCGAGGGCGCGACGGCAATTGCGCCAATCGATGCGATCGGCTGGCTATCGAAGATCGGCTCCCAGGTAACGCCCGCGTTAGGCGACTTCCAGACTCCGCCGCCGACCGCGCCGAAATACGCGGTGGCCGTATCTCCCGGCACTCCTGTAACTGCCACAACGCGGCCGCCTCGAAAGGGGCCGATCAGACGCCACTGCAAGCGCACTGAAGCTTTCCGGCGGAACGGTCTGCGAAGAAAGGCTGGGAACGATGGTGATCAGAGCAGCGAGCGCAAGCAAAAACTCAACTGGGCGCGGCGAGCAACGCACTGCGGACGTCCTCCTGGGGAAATTGTCGATTCACCAGACTACACGTTGTTTAAAGGACATGCAGAAGCGCTATGGATTGACATGGTTCGGCAACGTCGCCGGCTACGACATGCGGGGATCGTCGGAGATGGTACTAATCCTCGCGCCTGAAGAAATGGGGGGGTAAAGCAGACAGCGAGTGACAGCTCGATCTCACTCGGTCAAGCCGCCAAGTTCGCTGCGACCTTTTTCAACCCCGGGGGAAGCGAGTACCGCACAGCGTCTTGGCGGCGATGGACGAAGAGCCTTAGTCGTCGGTGCGGTCAGGATGAAACTTCCAGTCGTCGTCGTCAACTTCCTTCAAGCGGCGCGGTTTGAGATTGGCAGCAGCATGGCAAGCCACTTCGGCGGCTTCGCGCGCCTTCTCCAGGTTGTCGAACTCAAACTGGCCGTCTACGTGGATGTTCTTGTCGCTGACCACAACCCTGTTCCCGTTAGCGCCTTCTTCCATCAATACTCGTACGATGAACGTCATCTTTTCTCCTATGATTGCACGGCGTTTTCCGTATCGCGATCTGCGTCCGGAAAGAGCGCCCACGAATAAATGTTTAGCACGATGCTTCGTGGGTGAATGTGGCGGCGCTCACGTCTGAAAGTGATAAGTGAACCAGGTGGCTGGTGAGCAGAAGGCCCTGAAGCCCGCTAATTACAAGCCCCTCACGGGCCATTGTGACGTGCGCACCAGCCGATGTGATGTCTGCACTAGCTCCTGGATGGCCACGAGCAGATGCTGGATAAGGTTGAGCCGCGCGCTGCCGCGTGTCTCGTACGAGCTATGTCCTCTACCTAATCCACATACAGGGAGTTCATCATATGGCGGTCACAAAGCAAGAAGCACTCGATTATCACCAGGGAGCCCGGCCCGGTAAGGTGGAGGTGGTTTCTACTAAGCCCTGCCGGACGCAACGCGATCTCAGCCTGGCCTACACTCCGGGGGTGGCTGTGCCCTGCCTGGAGATTGAAAAGAACCCGCAGGACGCCTATCGCTACACCGCGAAAGGGAACCTGGTCGCTGTAGTGAGCAACGGCACAGCGGTGTTGGGTCTGGGCGACATTGGCGCGCTGGCCGGCAAGCCGGTAATGGAAGGCAAGGGAGTCCTGTTCAAACGGTTTGCCGACATTGACGTCTTTGACATCGAGCTCGACACCCACAACCCCGACGAAATCATCAGGGCCTGCCAGTTGCTAGAGCCGACATTCGGCGGCATCAATCTGGAAGACATCAAAGCGCCGGAATGCTTCTACATCGAAGAGACACTGAAGAAGACGATGAAGATTCCCGTCTTCCACGATGACCAGCACGGCACGGCGATCATTTCGGGCGCAGCTCTGGTGAACGCGCTTGAGCTGGTAGGCAAGAAGATCGATGAAGTGAAGTTGGTGGTGAATGGCGCGGGCGCCTCCGCCATCGCTTGCGCCGAGCATTACATCTGCCTCGGCGCGAAGCGCGAAAACATCACCCTCGTCGATACCAAAGGCATCGTTTACAAAGGCCGCAAGGAGGGAATGAATCCCTACAAGGAGCGCTTCGCCCATGAAAACACGAAGCGCACATTGGCCGAAGCGACACAGGGCGCCGATGTGTTGCTGGGTCTGTCGGCGAAGGGCGCCTTCACAGCGGAGATCATTGCGTCCATGGCGCCGAATCCGATTGTGTTCGCCATGGCGAACCCGGATCCCGAGATTACCTACGACGAAGCCAAGGCGGTACGCGATGACATCATCATGGCGACGGGCCGCTCGGATTATCCCAATCAGGTCAACAATGTATTGGGCTTCCCATTTATTTTCCGTGGCGCGCTGGATGTTCATGCCACCACTATTAATGAAGAGATGAAACTGGCGGCGACGCACGCGCTGGCATCACTGGCGAAGGAAGACGTGCCCGACTCAGTCTGCCGCGCTTACGGGGTTGGACGCATGAAGTTCGGTCGCGACTACATCATCCCGAAGCCGTTTGATCCGCGGGTTTTGGTGTGGGAAGCCATGGCGGTTGCCAAGGCGGCGATGGAAACCGGTGTCGCGCAGAATCCCGTTGATCTGGACGAGTACCGCGAACAACTGGAGAGCAGGCTGGGCAAGGCGCACGAAATGATGCGCGGCATGATTCACAAGGCGAAGGCCAATCCCAAGCGGGTCGTGTTTCCGGAAGGCAACCACGAGAAGATACTGCGGGCATGCCACGTGCTGCTCGAGGAGAAGATTGCCGTTCCGATACTGCTAGGCAAGAAAGAAGCCATACAAAGTGCAGCCGCAGAGTTGGGCGTCGACCTCGAAGGCGCTGTCATCGTGGAACCGAAGAACTCGCCGCGACGCGAGGAATATGTTCAGGAGTTGTACCGGTTGCGCCAGCGGCGAGGCGTTCCTCTTGCGTCCGCGAAGGAACTGATACTGGATCGCACCATCTTCGGCTCCATGATGGTTCGCATGGGTGACGCCGATGCCATGGTCTCGGGCGTTACGAGAAACTATCCCGACACGATTCGCCCCGCCTTGCAGGTGATCGGCGTGCGTGAAGGCATTCACAAGGTAAGTGGCATCTACCTCTTCATCACCCGCAAAGGCGACCTTTACTTCCTTGCCGACGCCACGGTAAACATCGAGCCGACGGCTGAGGACCTCGCTGAGATCGCACTTTGCGCCGCGCAGGAGGCACGCCGTTTCGACGTCGAGCCGCGGGTCGCGATGCTTTCGTTCTCCAATTTCGGCAGTACCAAGCACCCCTTGTGCGACAAGGTACGTCGCGCAGTGGAGCTGGTGCGCTATGCCGACCCCACGCTGATCATCGACGGCGAGGTGCAATCCGACATGGCAGTGAATGGCAAGAAGCTGGAAGCGGCTTTCCCATTCACCACGCTCAAGGGCGGAGCCAATGTGCTGATCTTCCCCGATCTGCAGTCCTGCAACATTGCCGCACGGCTGCTGCCGCAACTTGGCGGAGGAGAGGCGATCGGTCCCATCCTTTCGGGCATGGCGAAGCCGGTGCACGTGCTTCAGCGCAACTCAGAAGTGGAGGACGTAGTTAACATGGCTACCATCGCAGTGGTCGATGCTCAGGACACCGCCGCTCCGGTGTTCGCGCAGCTCGATGAGGTCACAGCCAAGTAGGCAGAACCGCAGTTGAAGAAAGCCCCGGCCGCAGCATGGCTCGTTAGCGTGAGCAGTGCTGCGGCTTTTCCACACCTGGTCCGCAGCTCTCGTTCTCTTAATCCCCGGGACAACGCTGTTCCGTTTCTCATGCCTCCAAACATATAAGGAAGCGAACAGCTATGTTCCACCTTGGGAGATCCACGTGAAAAGCAACATCATTACTGCTCTGGCTGCAGCGGCATTGTTTATGTGCTCCGCTGTGGCAGTCAATGCGCAAGCTAACACCAACCAGAACCAGCAAGCGCCTGCACAGCATCACATGAGCGCTATGAACAACAATGCGAACACTACCGGATGTCTTCAGCAAGGCAGCAACGGCAGCTATACCCTGACAGCACAGGATGGAAGCACCTGGCAGCTCACCAGCAATGCCATGGACTTAGGGAAGTACGTCGGAAAAGAGGTCGATGTAGCCGGGACAGAAGCCGGATCGAAGGGCGGCCATCTCAAGAGTGTCTCGACCTCGCAACAGGGGAACGAACAGGGACCAATGAACGTGCTGGATTTGGCTGTAGTGAATGAGAGTTGCCAACGGTAGAGACCTGGAGGATCAGGTCCATTCGGTGCGCGGGGCAGAATTTGCCGTCCCCGAGTCTGAACACTAGGGATTCGGTGAGTTCGTTGTGTCCCGTGCACGTCGCGGTCGTTATAGATTCAACTAATGGCTCTCGACCGCCAGGTTGTACACTGGCGGCTCTATATGAACCGCTCTCCATCCTTGCCAGCCGTTCAACCAACGCTCGCTCGCGGTTGGAGGTTGTTGGATCTCTTCCGGACAGCCAGTTCTCGCACACTGACGCGCACCTTCACTGCGGTCGCAGTCGCATGGATTCCACTCGCGGTCCTGTCAGCTCTCCGAGGAGGCGATTCCTTTCTATCGTTTCTCACGGACTATGCCACGCAATCGCGATTCCTCCTCATTGTGCCTGTGCTGATTCTGGCCGAGCCGCAACTACGGGAACGGCTTGCGCTCGTAGCCCATCATTTCGAGGCTGATCTGGTGCCCCGCGAGGAATGGCCGCGGTTTCAAGCTAACTGGAATTCCTGCGAGAGACTGCGCGACTCCAGGGTGGCGAAAGCAGTGATCGTCTTGCTTACCTACGCCATGGCAGCATTGCTCAGTCAATACCTGAGGCCAAGCGGTTCCGAGTTTGTCGAGTGGTGGAGGGGAGATAGCGGCTTCAAAGCATTCTCGTTGGCAGGAGGATGGGCATTCTTCGTCAGCTATCCGATTCTGGTTTACTTCACATTCTTGTGGATCTGGAGGCAGTTGCTTTGGGCGCGATTCCTGCGTTCTACCACCCAACTGAAGCTCGCCCTGATCGCTGCCCATCCTGATCACCTGGGCGGACTGGGGTTCCTCGAAGCTTCAATCATGGGGCAAATTCCCTTCAGTTTTTGCATCGGTGTCGGACTGGCTGGCGCCATCGCTAATCGGGTTCTACACCATGGATACCCGCTGATGAGCTATCGCTTCCTGGCCCCGGCTCTTCTCGTCGGAGTGCTTTTGTTCTGTATCGGGCCTTACCTGTTTTTCATTCGAACTCTCTTACAAATGCGGCGCCTGGGGATGTTGTCTTACGGAGCCTTCGCGCGCGCCGTGGGGGAGGAGTTTGAGAAGAAGTGGCTACATCAAGCGGGCAGCTTGACGGAAGAAGTATTGTCGGTACCGGACTTCTCCACTACGGCTGATCTTTACGGAGTGGTGCATAACATTGACGATATTCGCATCGTCCCAGTTGGATTGGTCGACCTGTATGCGATCGTGATCGCAGCTGCGATTCCGTCGATTCCAGTCGTCATCGCTGCAATCCCATTCGATGTCCTCATCAAGGCCGCGATGCGGCTGCTGTTCTGACCGTCACACCGGCGATAATTACACTCCACAAATCTGCTGGCCTTAGCACCGTTTTCGTACTAAAGTCAGCTCAAGGTCTGGGGTAACTCTGTCAACACTTGAACTTGGGATTCCGCGGTGGCGATCGGTTCTCCGCCGGGCTGCTGGGATTCCATTTGTTACACATTGCTAGGTTATTTCGAAGGAGGGGAATATGGATATTGGAGCGAGAATTCGCAAAATAACGCTGGGTGCGCTAACCGTTTCCAGCTTCTTAATGGTTGGAAGCGTAGTCCCGAGCGCGGCACAAAACTCAAAACCTAACGTCGTAATGCTCATGACCGATGACACCGGATGGAACGATTTCGGCGCCTATTCGGGCGGAGGCATGACCCTTGGCCATCCCACCCCCAACATCGACAAGATGGCCAAAGAAGGCGCCGTATTCACCAGTTGGTATGGACAGGCCAGTTGCACTGCCGGCCGCGCCTCATTCATGACCGGTCGCATTCCTATTCGCAGCGCCCTGTCGATCGTGGTTGCCCCCGGAGACGAGAACTACCTTCGTCCTGAGACCCCAACCATTGCCGAATTTTTCAAGAAGAACGGTTACACCACCTATTTCTCAGGCAAATGGCACATGGGCGATAAGCCGGCTGCTTATCCAACCAATCATGGCTTCGACGAAATGAAGGAGTTCGCCGCCTACTATGCCGGCGTATATTCCTATCCCGATACCTCCAAGTGGTTCCATCCCTGGTTCCCATCGTACAACCCGGATTTCGAGAAGACGTTTGACTCGATTGTGAACCTGTACGAATGGGAAGGCGTAGCGGGCCAGCCTGCCAAGCAGGTGGCCAAGATCACCTACGACTACATGGCGACCATGGACGAACGGCAGGCCGACTACGCCGTCGACTACATCAAAGGCCACGCCAACAGCGGCAAGCCCTTCTTCATGGACGTGAATTGGATCAAGATGCACAACCCGACCAATGCTGCGCCAGATTTTCGCGGCAAGTCGCATCTGGGCGATTACTCCGATTCGCTGATGGAAATGGACGCTGACATCGGCAGGGTGCTGGATGCCATCCACCAGTACGCTCCCAACACCATCGTGATCCTGACCGCCGACAACGGTGCGTGGCTCGATGCCTATCCCGATGCCGGGACAACCCCGTTCCGCGGCGAGAAGGGTTCGGCGTTTGAAGGGGGCTGGCGCGTGCCTGCCATCATGACCTGGCCCGGACACATCCCGGCGGGCGCAACCTACGGCGAGATGATGTCGCACATCGATTGCTGGTCCACCCTGGCGGCCATGGCAGGCATTACGCCTCCACCAACGGGTGAGATGAAGGACAACAACGGCAAACCCATCTACTTCGACAGCATCGACAATAGCGCCTACATCCTGGGCAAGGCGCAGCACTCGGCACGCACGTCATGGATCTACGTCAATGGCGAATATCTCAACGCCATCCGCACCGATATCTCTGGAGATCCGGATGAACCTTGGGTGAACATCGCCTGGAAGTTCATTTGGACGGCAAAGGATTCATGGCTGGGACCAAGCCAGGCCCTGGGCTCCATTCCGGCTGTGTATAACCTGACTATGGATCCGTTTGAGAGATACGACATGATCTTCAACGGAGCCGAAGGTGAGATGAATGGTCTAAGGACCTCGCCGGGACGGTACGCCGGCGAAGACAACGGTTGGTCGGCTGCACTCTTCTCGCAGGCGCTCTACAACTTCGACCAGTCCATCATGAAGTATCCAAGCATCCAGCGCTTCCCGGGTGGCGCCTCGACCGACTTGATCCCGGACCTCCAGCATCCCAAGAACCCGTTGCCGTTGCTGGATCCCAACAACATGCCGAAGACGATGCCTTCGTCCGACTAGAATTACAAACATAGAAAGAAATTGGGGAGCGTGCACATCGCAACGCTCCCTATTTTCATGGGTTGTATCCGCGAACTCTGTCGCGCAAGAATGCATGTGACGTATGGCAGTGAAGATTGCATTGACGGTTGCGCTGCTTGTGGTGCTTCCTGGGATTGCATTGGCTCAGTCAGAGACGGCTGAGTTCTGGCCCAGCGTCGATGCTCACGTGCAGCTTTCGGACAACGTCCGCGTGCTGGCTTTTGTCGGACTGAAGAAAGGAGAGGATTTCGCTCAACAGGAACTCAATGCGGGACTGGGAGTGGGATATCAATGGAAAAAGATAACCAAACCTCATCCCGAGAATATCGATCCTGAGAAGGAGCATTTGTTCTCAGTCGGTGGAGGATACGAACGACTCGACACACTCGAGTCTGGCACGAGCAGCTACGAGAATCGGATGGTGCTGCAAGCACTGGCTGGGTTCCGGCCAATCTCCCGGTTGTACCTATCCGACCGAAACCGGGTTGAATTTCGCTGGGTGAATGGTACCTATTCCACCCGCTACCGCAACCTGCTATTTGGTGAGTATGACCTCTCGATCCATAACTTTCGGTTCAGCCCTTACGCGTCGGCGGAAGCTTTCTATAGCGGAGCGGCTGGATCATGGAATGAAGAGCAGTACGCCGCCGGCATCGAATGGCCCTATAAGCAGATACTGATGCTCCAGACCTATTACCTGCGCGAGAACTGTACCACCTGCAATCCGGCGCATTTGAATGTCGGAGGAGTGACGCTCAACCTGTTTTTCTAGCTGGCCCGCACCGGTGCTGCTTTCTCTGCCACTCGATTGCTCATAACGACGTGGCCGCCGCTTGCTCTCGCGATGCCGGAATCGAGATTACAGCGATGCATCCGACGGCATCCTTGCGATTGAGCAGCTGAATGCTGCCGCCATGGGCTTCCACGATGTGCCGTGAAAGCGCCAGCCCAATGCCGCTGCCACTCTCTTTCGTGGTGTAGAAAGGCACAAACGCGTTCTCCGGATTCAGCAAACCCGGTCCGCTGTCGATGACATGTATCTGCAGAAAATGTGAGTTGAGCGACCAGCGAATCGAGACCGGAGCTTCCCGCCCCGCCTCATGTCCGGCTTGCATCACGGCCTCAGCGGCGTTGCGCACGATGTTGATGAGGACCTGCTCCAACTGATCGGGATCAGCGCTGACGGTAACCTCGGGTCCGGGTTCCAGTTGCACCGGAACGCGGTTCTCCAGTGCCGCGCTGCGCTCCAGCAGACTGCGTATCGGAGTGGGTTGAAGCTTCGGCCCCGGCATCTGCGCGATCTGCCGGTAAGCCTGAAGAAAGCGATTGAGCGATGCCGAGCGCGCTTCGATGATGCCAAGTCCCTTCTCGAAGTCGGCCTGCTCCTGCTCGCCGATGTCCATGCCTCGCACTCGCAGCAGCAGAGTGCCGGCGATCGACTTAATTGGCGTCAGCGAGTTGTTGAGCTCGTGGCCAAGAACGCGGATCAGGCGCTGCCAAGCGCTGCGCTCTTCTTCGCGCAATGCGCGGCTCACGTCCGACAGCAGAATCAGTGTGTGCGGCACGCCTTTCTCGCGGAACGATGTGCGCCGCACCATCCAGCGCGCGTTGGGATTGAGCGGACTGCCCGAAGTGACGCCGGTTTCGGATTGGAAAAATGCGGTCAGGCCGATGTCGTCGGCGGTGCGACCCAGCAGGTCGTCTCTCGACTGTTGCAGCAGGCGCGTTCCGGCGGAGTTGACCAGATTCAGCTTGCCGTTGGGATCGAAGGTGAACAGCGGCGTATCGATCTCTTCCAATACGCGTTTCAACAGCTCCGTCGCTTCGACCGCAAATGTTTTTTGTTCGGAGAGAGTATCTGCCAGCGCGTTGACTTCTAAAGCAAGCTCACCGAGCGCGTCATTCTGAACTGCGCCTCGGGCGCGGAAGGAGAAGTCTTCCTCACGCAACGATGAGATGACATTAGTGAGCGTTTGCAGGGGACGAATGACCTGGTCGTGGAGAACAGCTTCGAAGACCAGGAAGAAGATGAAGAGAATTACTCCCAGCGACCACTTCGTGTCGCGCGACCAGTTCTGCTGCGAGATCAGGAGAATGGCGACGATCAGCCCTGGGCCGGCCAGCAGTAGCGAGAATACCCGAATGCGGCGTTCGTAAACTCGGCGAAGTCTCCGCTTGTGCGGCGAGAATGCGCTCGCAGGCCCATGTCGGCTAGATACCATGCTTTTCCATGCGCCGGTAGAGCGCGCCACGACTTAGTCCCAGCGCCTCGGCTGCCTGCGTGACGTTCCCCTGGAACCGCTGCAAGGCTTTGCGAATGAGCACAGCTTCCATCGATTCCAGGCTCATGTCGTCGACGGTGACGGATCCGGTGCGCTGCTGCGAGAGCCCGAGATCGGCCGCCTGCAAGTCGGAGGAGCGGGACATGAGTACGGCGCGCTCCAACGTGTGCTCCAACTCGCGGACGTTTCCCGGCCAGGGATGCTGTAGCAGCGCCTGTAGCGCAGCGGGTTCGAAGCCACGAATGTCGCGACGATAACGGCTGGTATAGCGCGACAGGAAATACGCCGCCAGCACCGGAATGTCTTCGCGCCGATCGCGCAACGGTGGCAGTTGAATTTCTACGGTGTTCAGGCGGAAGAGCAGGTCTTCGCGGAATTGGCCGTTGGCGCACGCCGCGCGCAGATCCATGTTGGTGGCGGCGACGACGCGCACATCTACCTGCTTGGAGCGCGACGAGCCGACGCGTTCGATCTCTCCCGACTCCAGCACGCGCAGCAGCTTGGCTTGCTGGCGGTAGGGAACATTGCCGATTTCGTCGAGGAAGATTGTGCCGCCGTGTGCCAACTCGAAGCGGCCGATGCGGTCTGTCTTGGCGTCAGTGAACGCGCCTTTTACGTGGCCAAATAGCTCGCTCTCAAAGACGCCTTCGGACAGCGCGCCGGTATTGACCGCGACCAGCGAACGCTGTGCGCGTGCCGAAAGCGCGTGAATCGTTTGCGCAACAACTTCCTTGCCGGTGCCGTGCTCGCCGAGGATAAGAACGTTGGCGTCCGATGGCGCGATGCGCGTAATCGTCTCCATTACGCTCTTCATCGCCGGCGCGGTCGCGATGAAGTCCGGCCGATTCTCCGCCTTCAGCAAGCGGTTCTCGGCCTCCAGATGCTGCGCTTTTTGCAGTGCGCGATAGAGTTCGATCTGCGTGCGAACGATCGAAACCAGTCGCTCGTTATCCCACGGCTTCTGGATGAAGTCGCGGGCGCCGCGCCGCATCGCCTCGACGGCGAGCTGCACGTTGGCCCAGGCAGTCATCACGATCACCGGCAGGTTGCTGTCGATGGCGACGATCTCGGACAGCAGCGTGAGACCTTCCTGCCCGGAGGTGGTGTCGCGCGTGTAGTTCAGGTCGATCAGCACGGCGTCGTAGTTGTCGAGCGACAGCGCCTCGCGCGCCAGAGCGGGAGAGCGCGCCGTGTCGACCTGGTATCCCTGTGCCGTGAGCAACAGTTGGATGGCGTCGAGTATGTCCTGTTGATCGTCCGCCGCCAGCACCCTGGGGCGTTCGCTGTCCACAGTGCGGGGCCTGCGGGCTGAGCGTACCGGATTCATGTCCCTACTTTCGAGAGCTGGCTGTACCATTGATCGCGTCCTGCACCTGGATGCCATTATGTTCTAAAGTTCTTCCAGTTGCACGGTCCACCTCGACCCGTGACTTCTCGTACGCCGTCATAGCATTCACGAAGTCAAGCTGCGCCAGGGCCAGGTCGCGCTGCGCGCCCAGAGTTTGAAAGCTGGAAGCGGCGCCCAACTGCTGCTCTTTCTGGGTGATCTCGAACAGGTGCTGTGCCAGGTCGCGCCCCTTCGCGGCTGCCGTAACCCGAGCCGCGCTCTGCTCCAGCGCATAGCGGGCGTTGCGGACTTCGATGCGAATTTGCTTTTTCAATTCTTCGAGTCGCACTTCGGCCTGGCGATATTCCAACTCAGAACGGTACTGGTCGGCTTTCGCGACGCGATTTCGCAGCGGGATGTTGAGCGACGCGCCGATAAAGTAGTCCGACGCCGAGCCATTCCACGCGTTGCTGAAAGCGCCGCCGAAGTCTCTGGGCACAGTGTTCATTCCTCCGAGCGTGTACGCCGGATTATCCAGGCCGGCCAGGCCGGTGCCTCCGTAGGAGGCAATCAGGTCAACACTCGGCAGAAGCGCGTTACGGGCTGCCTTGCGACTGATCTCGCGGTTGTGCAAGTCAATTGCCGATTCCGACAACTCCGGCCGCGCCTGCAACGCCTCCTGGATGAGATCGAGGATGGGCACGGGCGTCACCTGCACCGTTCTACCCTGCAGAGTGTCCGTGGGAACTACCGGCATCTCTTCCAGCACGGGATCGTCGAGTGATTTTGTCAGCGCGTTCTTGATTAACGATTCCTGCAACTGAAGATTAGTGCGCGCGATGGTGAGGTCCTGGTCGCGGCGCGAGACCTCGGCTTCGGCACGGGTAACGTCGAGGGCGGGAATGGCCTGCAGGTTGAGCTGTTTTTTTGCGATGTCGAACGACTGCTGCGCGAAGGCCAGCGACTGCTCGTTCACCCGCGCCTGCTCATAGGCGCTGACCAGGTCCCAGTAAATGTTCTCGATCTGGGTAACGGTGGCGATCACCTGGTTGCGGAAGCCGATGTCGGAAATCTCTTTGTCATTCTTCGCAATGCGCAGGTAGCGAAGGTTAGGCCCGAACCCGAAGCCGGCGAGCAGTGGTTGCCGAACTTGAAATTGCGTTTGCGCGTTCAACGCGGGCGACAGACTGGTAAAGATGCTGTTGACGGTCTGCCGATTATTAAAGAACTGCGCCGTAACAATGGTGCCGGTCGAGAATGCCTGCTGATACTCAAGATTGAGGGTTCCGGTGTTCTGCTGAAGGGTGGGTACGCCGTTCAGTTGCAGGTTGGCTTGCGGCAGCGTGAGATGCTCGACGCCACCGTTACCGGTTATCGACGGATCAAAGCTGGGGACGTTCGTACCGGTACCGAGTGTCGATTCCACCAAGCCGGACGCGCCTGCACCGGCGCCACCGGCGCCGCCGGTCGTACCACCCGCGCCTGCTCCGGGAGCTCCGGCGCCAAAGCCGCCGACGCCGCCACCCGGCGTGTTCTGCACGATACCGGTGTTGACGCCGCGGAAGATGCCGCCGGCCTTGGTGCGCAGAATATCCGTATCGGCGATGGGCAGATTGTAGCGTGCAATCACCAGGTCCAGATTGTTTTCCAGCGCCAGATCGATTGCGTCACGCAGCGAGATGTAGAGCTTGCCGTCGCGAATCAGAGACTGCAGCAGCGACGAGTTTCCCATATTCGGTTGCGGCACCGTCGCTGGCCGGTAGGGCGCGAGCGGGCCATACGACCTTGGCATCTGCAACGAAGGCGGCGTGGCCAACGAAGTATGTGGCTGCGGCGCCGTCGGCAGCGGAGGAGCTTGCTCCTGCGGTTGCGAAGCTGTTGTCGTCGGGGGGGCTTGCTCCTGCGGCTGCTGCGCCAAGGTAGTGAGCGGACCGCCGAAGATCATAGCGGCGAGGGCCAAGACTGCGCATGGCTTGCGGAGATTTTCAATCACCGGGCCACCACCTCGCGCGCAGCGTTGCGTTCTTCCGAAACAATCCATCCATCGCGCAACTGTATGGTTCGTCCACCGTAGGCTGCGTTCGCCTCGGAATGAGTTACTTGCACGATGGTGGTTCCTTCACGATTCAACTCGCAGAAAAGCTCCATGATCTCCTTGGCCTGGCTGGAGTGCAGATTTCCGGTTGGCTCATCGGCCAAAAGCAAACCCGGCTTGTGAATGATGGCGCGCGCAATGCCCACCAGCTGCTGCTGCCCGCCCGAGAGCTGGCTGGGGTAGAGGTCCTTCTTGGCGACAATCTGAAAACGATCGAGCGTGTCGGCCACCATGGCCTGCCGCTCCGATTTGGCGATGTCTTTGTAAGAAAGCGGCAGGTCGATGTTCTCCTGCACGGTCAGGTCGTCGATCAGGTGATAGCTCTGGAAGACCATGCCGATGTTGCGCTTGGCGAGCTCGGCGCGACCTTTGCGCTTGAGCTCATGCACCGGTTGCTCGCCGAAGAAGTATTCGCCGCGCCATTCGTCATCGAGCAAGGCCAGCACGTTCAGCAGCGAAGACTTGCCTGCGCCGGATGGTCCCATCAGCGTAAGGAAGTCGCCGCGCTCGATCTTGAGATTGATGCGGCGCAGCACCCAGGTCTCGCCGGCGGCAGTTTTGTAGCTTCGTTCAACGTCCTTAAGGTTAATCATGTGATTTTCTATTCGTATCGCAACGCTTTCATCGGCTCGACACCGGCGGCCCTGCGCACCGGCAGCAGCGCGGCCGCAAGCACGACCAATGCGATGATGCCGACAACCGCCAGCAGAGTCAGCGGGTCGTGATTGGTGACGCCGAACAGTTGGTTGCGCAACAGTCGGCCACTTACAACCGCCAGCGGAACAGCTACAACAAAGCTGATCAGCAGCAGACGGCCAACCTCGCCGAACATCATGCGCAGCACTGCCGCACGGTCTGCACCCAAAGCCATGCGGATGCCGATCTCACGCGTACGTTGCGTCGCCGAGAACGCCAGCACCCCGTAAAGCCCGATCGCGCACAACAGCGTCGCAAGCACGCCGAAGGAGGTTGCCAGGAAGGTCACCAGCTTTTCTGTGGTCAGCTGCGTGTCGATCTGGTCGTCCATGTTGTGGAAGCTATCGAGCACCAGCTTGGGATCAATCTGCTGTACTGCGCCGCGAACGCTGCTCATCAGCGCATCGGGTGATGAGGAGGTCCGCAAGTAGTAAGTCATATCGAATCGCCTGCGGTCGGTATCGCGATCGATTGCGAGATAGCCAGTTGGCTTCGATGGAGTGCGCAAGTCCGAATGCTTAACGTCGCGCACTACGCCAATGATCTGAATGTCGACCTTAACCGTGGGCCCGCCACCGAGTCCGTAATAGCGTCCGATCGCGGCTTGTGGACTGGCGAAATATTTCTTGGCGAACGTCTGGTTGATCACCGCGACCCTGGCCGCATCGGGACGGTTGTCCTCATCGGTTATCGCTCGTCCGGCGACTAAGGGCATGTCCATGGTCGCGAAATAGCCGGGCGTAACTTGTCCACGCTCGACATCGGTGTCGTCTTGCGACGACTCTGGTATGCCGGCCACCGTGATGTTCGTGCCGGTATCGTTGCCGGAGAGCTCAGGATCATCCGTTGCGGCGACCGACTTCACGCCGGGAACAGCCTTCATGCTGTCCAGCAATCGGTGGGTCAGTGATACAGCGTTGTCCTTGCTGTAGCCCGCCAGCACAGGATCGATGGTGAAGGTCAGCAGATGATCGGGGCGGAATCCCACATCGACGGAGCGCAGGTTCTTCATCGTGCGCACGAACAGGCCGGCGCCAAACAGCAGCAGCACGCTCAGGCCGATTTGCACGCCGACAAAAATCTTCTTGATTCGGGATTGCCGGGTGGTCGCGGTGCTCACCTGCTGCTTTAACGCAGCGGTCAGATCGGGACGCCAGAATTCCATCGCCGGCACCAGACTGAAGACCAGCCCAGCCAGGATTCCGACGATCAGATTGAAGGCAAACACACGCAGGTCAAGGCCTGCACTGAGCGGGTGCAGGTTCGGGTCGCTGAACATCTTGCTCACCAACAGGCTGGTAAGCTCAGGTGCCAGCGCTAGTCCCAGCAAGCCGCCGCCAATGCCGAGCAGCATGCCTTCCATTAACAGTTGCTGAACGATGCGACCACGTCTGGCGCCCAGCGAATAACGCACCGACATCTCACGCGTGCGCCCAGCCGCGCGCACCAGCAGCAGGCTGGCGAGATTAGCGCAGGCAATGACGATCACCAGCACGACCATGCCCATCACGATGAGCAGCGGAGTGCGTATCTGGTCGCGCAAGGGCGAGAAGCCGCGGCTGGCATCGAGCAGCGAAACCTTGGACTTGGTGACGAAGCGCTCGATGAACTTCGCGGAATTATCGTGGATTTCTTTCAGCTCTTCCTGGCGCAGCCCTTTCCATAGCGGCTCCAGTCCAGCCTCGGCCGTAGCGACGGACTCGCCCGGCTTGAGCCGCGCGATAATATTCAGCCAGCGCGAGCGATGCTTGTCGAGATCGTTCCAGCCAGGCGTCACCTCCGCCTTCATCATCATGGGAACGAAGAGGTCGGGGCTGTCGCCAACCACCACGCTCTTGAAGCCCGGAGGCGCGACGCCGACGATGGCGAAAGGATGTCCATTGATCGATATGGTGCTGTTCAGCACACCGCGATCACTGCCAAAGCGCCGCACCCAGTACTCGTAACTTAGGACGGCGATAGGATTGCGCTCCTGCACCTCATCGTCGCTCGGCATAATGAGTCGTCCCACCGCCGGCGCGAGCCCGAGGACTTGGAAGTAGTTGCCCGAGACCAGCTCCGCCATCCCGAGCTTTGACTCGTTGTGATACTGGATACCAACCTGCGCCGGAGTGCGCGCCAGCATTCCATCAAAGACGGAGCTTTTATCGCGCAGGTCGCGATACATCGGATAGGAGAAGTAAAGATGATCATCTCCACCCCACGAACTCACATGACCGGAATCGCTTCCCACCGACTTAAGCTGAACCAACCCGCCGGGATCTTTCACCGGCAAACTGCGCAGCAGCACCTGATCCAGCAGGCTGTAGATGGCGGTATTGGCCCCGATGCCCAGCGCCAGGATCGACATGGCGATAAGGGTGAAGCCCGGGCTCTTGCGCAACTGGCGCAGCGCGTAGCGAAGGTCCTGTAGCAGAGCGCTCATTTTTTATTCCTCTCTCAGCGTTCGCATGGGATCGAGCTTCGACGCGCGGCGCGCCGGCAGATAGCTGGCCAGCAAGACGGTCGCGGCCAGCAGGGCAGAGGTGGCAAGCAACGTCATGGGATGAAACAGACTGGTCGCGAACAGCATGCTGGAAAGCACCCGCCCGGCGACGAACGTTGCGAGGAGTCCAATAACCAGCCCGGCACCGGCCATTTCCATGCCGCGTCGCAACACCAGGGCCAGCACATCGGACCGCCCCGCGCCCAGCGCCATGCGAATGCCGAGTTCGCGCATACGCATGTGTACGCCGTAACTGATGACACCGTACAGGCCGATTGCAGACAGCAGCAGAGCCAGCCCGGCAAACATCGAGAGCAGCACCACGATGAACCTGCGGCTCACCAGTGAGGTATCGATCAGCTGGTCCAAGGTCCGCAGATCATAGACCGCCTGATTGGAATCAACCTGGCGCACCGCATTGCGGATTGCGTCGGCCATGCTGCTCGGGTTGGCGCTGGTGCGCACAACGATATCGAGACCACGCGACGGCGACTGCGACAGCGGGAGGTAATAAATGCCCTCTTTGTTGTCCTGCTCGAGCGAGGAAACTCGGGCGTGCTTTACCAGACCGACAATCGTTATCGGCGGCTCTTTGGGATCGAAGGTGATCTGCTTGCCGATCGGATCCTGCTCCTGGCCAATAATCGCGGGCCAGGGTCTCGTCCACGATCGCCACCTTTTGCGTGTTGCCCTGGTCAGTCGAAGTAAAGAAACGGCCTTCGACCAGAGGGATCTTCAGCGTGGAAAAGTAATCAGGAGAAATCTGCCGGATGTTACCGTGCGGAGGCGGTGCGTTCGGCGGCAGCACCTGCCCAACAATCTCGAATGACGAAGACCCGCCGTTGGCGGAGAAGGGAAGCGCATCCACCAGAGCGGCATCCGTCACGCCGGCTTGGTGCCTTAAGCTGCGTTTCCAGCGCCAGCGCAAACGCTGCCTGTTGCGGATCGCTCTTGTAGATATCACGCGGCAGAGTGAGGCTGGCGGACATCAATCCCTGCGGCTCAAAACCAACGTCGACGCGCTCCGCTTGTTTCAAACTGCGCACCAGTAGTCCGGCGGAAACCAGCAGCAGCATGGCCAAAGCGATCTCGCCAATCACCATCGAGGAGCGCAGTCGTTGGCGTCCTTTGCTCGAGGTTTCGGACCGTCCACTTTCCTGTAACGACTGGAACCAGCGCAGGTGGGTCATCTGGTACGCCGGACCCACACCACACAGCAGCGCGCAAACCACGCCTGCGGCGGTTACGTACAGCAGCACCGGGATGCTGATCCGCACGTGCAGGTTCCGCACCAGGTTTTCCGGCGCGAGCATGAGCAGCAGAGGAATGGAGGTTCTCGCCAGAATCAATCCCAGCGCGACGCCGATCACCGCGAGTACGGCACTTTCTGTGAAGGCCTGCGCCAGCAGCGTTTTGCGACCAGCACCCAGGGCGATGCGGATGGACGTTTCGCGTTGCCGGTCCGAGGCGCGTGCCAGTTGCAGTCCTGCGATGTTGGCGCATGCGATGAGCAGTACCAGCATGACCGCACCGAGCAAAACTGCCAGCGGCTTGCGCAGATCTCCGGCGACATAGTCCAGCAGAGGCATGGAGAACATGTTCCAATGCGAAACCTTCGCGTAGCTGTGCTCGCCTTCGGAGTTGGCATTCTCGCGCGCCTTCATCGCGAGGTATTGGTTCACCTGGTCGATGCTGACGCTAGGCTTCATGCGCGAGACCACGAACAGGTATTCGTTGTAACGGTAATTTTGGTCGTGCAGCCGTGCCGGATTCAAGGCCAGTGGAGTCCAGACCTCCGCCTGATTGGGCCAGCCAAATTCAGCTCCCATCACGCCAACGACTTCATAGAGCTGCTGATTCAGCGTGATCTTGCGGCCCACGATATTCGGGTCACCGCCGAAGCGCTTCTTCCACGAGGAATAGGAGAGTACAACCGCGCGGTTGGCGTCAGGTACGTCTTCCTCGGGCAGGAAGGTTCTTCCCAGTATCGGCTTGGCGAGAAAGGCATCGAAGAATTGCCACGAGACAGCCGCGTTGATGAGCCGCTCAGGATTTCGGCCTTCCTGCAGATACGAGAGATTGCCCACCGTCATGGCTGCAGTTGCGGACAGCAATTGCTTTCCCGCTTCGGCATCGGCGAAGTCGGGCGGCGACATGCCGATATTGCCCAGCTCAGCCGGAGTGCCATAGTGCGCGCGCACAGCGATCAGCCGATCAGGATTCGGTATGCCGCTGGGATTCAGCAGCACCGCATTCATTACGCTGAACACGGCCACATTCGCGCCGATGCCGAGTGCCAGGGTAAGCGCCGCGACGATGGCAAAGCCTCGCGAACGATTGAGCTGGCGAAATGCGTAACGCAGGTGCTGTGATAGCGAACTCATGGCTTACTCCACGTGCCGGTTTGAAAGGGCACGCCTTCAGGCTGCTGAAAAACTCTGCTTTGCGACCATTCGCGTCAGGGCACGACTTCAGTCGTGCCGAAAAGTCCTTTATTTCCCCATCGCGAGCGGACTTTATTCCGCGAGCGACCCGCGCCTTCGCTCTTTGCGACCCGGCTGAAGCCGTGCCCCTTCAAAGCCGAATTGCATGCTTTGAGACGGCGCAAACTAGTTCACCTCTTGTATGAGTTTCTTCAACTCTTCTTCGCCGACAACTTTTCCATCGAACAGGTGAACTTCGCGTTCGGCGTGCGCAGCAAAGCGCGGGTCGTGGGTGACCATGCAGATGGTCGCGCCTTCGCGGTGCAGGTTTTGCAGCAGCTCCATCACGGCTTCGCCGTTGCGCGAGTCCAGGTTTCCTGTGGGCTCGTCCGCCAGCAGGATCGACGGCTTGCCGGCCAATGCACGCGCCACGGCAACACGCTGCTGCTGACCGCCTGAGAGCTGCGAAGGATAGTGCCGCAGACGATGCGCCATGCCGACCTTCTCCAACGACTCCATCACCCGCTGCTTGCGATCGGCGCTCGACATGCGCTGACGATAGGTGAGCGGCAGCTCGACGTTCTCATACACCGTGAGATCGCCGATCAGGTTGAAACTCTGGAAGATGAATCCGATTTCCTGGTTGCGAATGCGCGAGCGCTCCGCAAAATCCAGGTTTGCCACCGGCTTGCCGCTCAGCGTGTAGGTGCCGGCGGTGGGCGTATCCAGCAACCCGATTATCGACAGCAGGGTCGACTTGCCGCAGCCCGAAGGTCCCGACATGGCTACGTACTCGCCGCGGTTGATGGTGAGATGAATGCCCGAGAGCGCATGCGTCTCGATCTCATCGGTGAAGAAGACTTTGGTCATGTCTTCGATGTGAATTAAGGTCTGGCCGTTATTCATTTCCGCCTCTCTCCAGAAACTTTTGTTCAATCTTTACTCAAGCCGAATGCGATCGGTGTTGTCCCAGCGCGACATGTCGGAAAGGATCACGGTGTCGCCATCGCGCAATCCTTCTTCAATCTGGATTGCGTTGACCGATGCCCGACCCACCTTCACCGGAACACGAGTCGCGTATTGTCCCGAGGGGTCGAGCTTGAACAGGCTGATGGTGCTGTTCTCCTGTCCAAAGGCCGGACGTCCGACATAGAGCACGTTGTCGAGCTTCTCGAGATCGATGGTGCCGTCCACGCTCAAGTCGGGCCGCGCACCTTTGGGAAGCTCACCAGTGATACGCACGTCAACGGTTACGGTTCCGTTCTGCACCGCCGGATCGACGCGCATCACCGTGCCTGTGGCTATGCCGTTGTGAGTATCAATGCTCGCCGGTTCGTTGATCTGCACGTCACGCGCCTGGGTCTCAGGAATCTTGAGCGACGCAATCAGGTGCTCGGGCTGAACCACCTTCGCCAGCATGGTGCCGGGCAGTACGTGCTGCCCCACCTGCAATGGCATATCGACCAGCACGCCCGGAATGCCGGCGCGCACGCTCAGGTCGTCAAGCTGTTTCTGCTTGAGTTGTGCCAGTGCGCGCATCTCATCGACCTTCGCTTCCTGCACCGCCAGCTGCGAACGAATCGCCTGCTGATTAATCGTCAGGCGCTCCTTCTCAATGTCGTTGCGCGTATTCAGCTCGGTGGCCTTGCCGCTGGAAGCCTTGTACGTCAGCCCCGATATCACGCCGAGGTTGTACAGCTCCTTGTCAGTTTCCGCCTGTAGTTGCGCTTGGGAATAATCCGCACTCACGGTGGCGGCACCGGCTTTCTGTGTCATCAGATCGCTGTCGAGCTTAACTTTCAGACTTCTTAATTCGGCTTCTGCCGCTTTGAGTTGTAGCTGGGCATCGGCAGCGGCTTGCTCTGTCGCCGGATTGCTCATCTGCAGCAGAACGGTATCCGGCTTCACCTCGGTGCCGGGCAGCACCAGAATGCGTACCACCGTCGCTTCGGTTTCAGCGGGAATCTGGCGCACGTCTTCAGGACTCGGCACCAGCGTGCCCAACCCTCGCACCTGGCGCAGCATGGAGCCGCGCTTCACGGTGTCGGTCCAGACGGTGCTTCGTTCAACTGTGGGAGCAGCGGGCTTGAGCCGCGATACGCCAACGAATGCGGCGGCTGCGATCACGATGGCGACCACGCCGATGAGTGCCTGCTTGCGCCGCTTCTGCTTCTTAAACTCGGGCCGAGCGATATCCATTGCCATGGATAGAGCACTTGCTGTTCCAACTAACGGCAGGTGCTACGCAGAAGGGAAGTCGCGTGTGCTCAGGAGTTTGCGAATCGACCGCAAGATGACGAGGAACTCTGCGTTGTTCCGTCGTTAATCGAAGCCGTCCATTTTCGGACGCCCTCGCTCGCCTCGCAGCCTGCGTACGGCGGCGACGGCTGCGTCCGCTTCCGAACGGAACCGATCGTGGGCGGACAGCGTAAGCCCAAGCGTAGGAACCTAAGTGATACCGGCGATTGCTTTTACGGCTGGCCCTCAGGCTGCTCCCTACTTGTCGATTGCTGGAGGAGAAATGTCGGGAATACTACAGGACTTTCGTTACGCGGTACGGCAACTGCGCAAGTCGCCGGCGTTCACGGTGGCCGCCGTGGTGACACTCGGTTTGGGAATCGGAGCCAACACGGCGATGTTCAGCGTGATGAACGCTGTGCTGCTGCGCTCGCTGCCTGTGCCTGAGCCCGACCGCGTCTTCTATCTGCGCGTTCCGACCGAGCAGCCCGATGGAGCAGAGAACACCGGCAACGGAGACACTTCATTCTCCTATCCCGTGTTCCAGGCTTTGCGGCAGCGGCACGATGCCTTCTCCAATGTAGTTGCTTCGGCCCCCCTGGCCATAGGCAAGACCAGCATTCGCGTTGGCAGTGAGCCGGAATTGGCCGACGGAGAAATCGTCAGCGGAAACTTCTTCTCCGGATTAGGCGTGAAGATGGCGCGCGGACGCGGCTTCAGCGAGCAGGATGAGACTGCGCAAGTCGCCCATCGCGGTGCTGAGTTATCAGTTCTGGACGCGCCGCTTCAACCGCGATCCCGACGCGATTGGCAAGACTCTGTACGTGAACGGAGTGCCTCAGACCATCGTCGGGGTTTCAGCGGAGGGCTTCACCGGCCTGAAGCGGGGCGTGGGCGATACCGACTTCTGGATTCCCATGCAGGACCGAGGTGCGCTGAATGCCTGGGGACAGGCGCCCAAAGATGGCAAAACCTACTTCTCGCAGCCCAAGTGGTGGTGCCTGCTGCTGAGCGCGCGGCTGGCTCCTGGTATCACGCCTGAGCAAGCCACGGCGCGCGTGCAGCCTCTCTTCAAGGCGACGGCGTATGCTCCGGTGGGACCTCCCAAGCCGGGCGCGCAGCAGGTGTATCTGACGCTGGCACCGGCCAAGGGCCTGGATAGCTACACTGACGAATACAGGCGCCCGCTCTCTTTGCTGATGGCGCTGGTTGGATTGGTACTGTTCATCGCTTGCGCAAATGTGGCGCTGTTGCTGGTGGCGCGCAATCAGGCACGGCAGCGGGAGTTCAGTTTGCGCCTCGCGATCGGCGCCAGCCGCGGCGCGCTGTTCCGCCAGTTGCTAACGGAGAGCATTCTGCTTGTTCTTGCCGGAGGGGTGCTGGCGTGGCTGTTCGCAGTGCCGGCGACTACCGCGCTGGCAGCATGGTCGCACCTCGATACCAGCCTGCGTCCCGATACGACGGTATTGCTTTTCACCCTGGGAGTGCTGATTGTAGCTGCGTTGGCCTTTGGCCTCGCACCGCTGTTCGACGCATTGTCGGTTCCTGCGGGGCTGGCGTTGAAGAGCTCCACTCGAACCGGAACTCAAGACAAACGGAAATCGCGCTTCGGCCGCCTGGTGGTCGCATTGCAGATCGCATTGTGCGTCGTCCTTTTGGTGGCGGCGGGACTGCTGCTGCGCACCCTTCGCAATCTTGAAGAAGTGCCGCTCGGCATGCGTGCGCAGGGGCTGCTGGTGTTTGGCGTCGGAGCTCCCGGTAATCTCGATACCCAACAGAAGAACGAGTTCTATCAGCGGCTCCAGGATCGCTTGCGCGTGTTGCCCGGAGTCGAGTCTGCGACTCTGGTCGAGAACCGTCCAGGCACGGGTTGGAGCAGCAACAACCAGGCGTTCGTCGACGGAGTGGTTCCCAACCATGGCGGCGATAAATACGCACCGCTGCGATCGAATAATGTCGGCCCCGACTTCTTTCACGTGATGGGCATTCCCATTCTGCAAGGTCGCGGCATCGACGAGAGTGACACTGCAACATCGCCGCGAGTAGCAGTCGTCAATCAGACGTTTGCCGAGCGATATCTTCCCAACCAGTCGCCGCTCGGGCACCAGGTCGGACCGAAGGGATCGGAGCGAACGATTGTCGGCGTGGTTCGCGACAACAAGTACACCAGGATGGATGAGCCGGAATGGCCCATGATGTGGATTCCCTATACCCAACTTGGTGTACTCGGGGTCGGGGAAATGAATGTGGAGATGCGTATCAATGGCGACCCGATGTCGGCGTTGCCCAATGCCGAGCGTGCGGTTCACGAGTTGGACCCGAATCTCCCGCTGCGCGATCCCATGACGCAACAGGAGCAATTTGAAGAGTCCATTGCCGGACAACGCCTGTTCTCGCGCCTTGCCGTTTTCTTCGGATTGCTGGCCGGGCCTGCTGGTTGCGACGGGACTTTATGGCACGCTGGCCTACCGGGTGAGCCATCGCACGGTCGAGATTGGTGTGCGACTGGCCATCGGCGCGCAACGCGGTGAGGTGCTGCTGATGATCCTGCGCGAGAGCCTTTTGCTGGCGGGCATCGGCGTCGCGATCGGATTGCCGCTGGCTGTGGTGGCGTCGCGCTTGTTACGCGCAATGCTCTTCGGCGTCACGCCGCACGATTGGCTGACGTTTGCGGGAGCGTTGCTGATCGTGATTGTGGTTGCGGTGAGCGCCGCGTTCTTCCCGGCGCGTCGTGCCGCCAGCACCGATCCAATGCAGGCGCTAAGAACGGAGTAGCGGTTGCCGGAATGCTCCACAAAGTGATGTCATCCTGAGCGAAGCGATCCGCCAGAGGCGGAGAGCGCAGTCGAAGGACCTCTATGCGCAGCAAAGAACCCTTGCCGAAGGAGGGGTCCTTCGACTCGGCTCGGTCGCTGGCGCTCTCTCGCTCCGCTCAGGATGACAGGAATTATTACTTACCCGCTCCCGCCATCTGCTCCAACTCTGTCGCCATCTGCTCCACGAAGGCGGCCTCATCGTTCACTGCTTTCGCAACCCTCGGAACTTCCGATTCCGCCAGCTTGTAATCCTTCAACTCGATGCTCTCTCGGATGCCGGAAACGGTTTTCGGCGCATAACCGGAGTAGAGTCCCGGCGCGTAGAGCATGTGCTTGTAATACGGACGCGTCGGCAGGCCTGCCGGATCAAGCAGAAGCCGCTCCGCGGTGAGCAGCCTGTCGTTCAAAGCGGTAAGCTTCGCCTCGTCCAGATTGGCCTTCATCGCGGCATCCAGCGCCTTGTTGTAGTGCTCGCCCGACTTCGCCAACGCGTCCGCAGCATTTTGCAGCGGAGCGAAATTGATGAACGGCGGCACCGCTTCCTGCTTGGGTGCGACCTCGGGACGCCGCGGATCATTGATCGCATGGTAGACGCCGTCTTCCAGTTCGCGATTCTGCTCAGTCACATGCTCCTGCTTCTGTTTCAGCAGCTCCTGCACTTCTTTCAGGTATTGGTTCACCGCGTCAGACAGGCTGCTGAAGCGATAGGGAAGCACGTCGGCATCCGCCAGGCGCATTACAGTCATGCCGATGGTTTGCGCCAGCGCTTTGCCATAGACAAAGTCGGTGTCGGAGAAGTGCGTGTACCAGTAAAAGTCGTCGTAGATGGAGTGATAGATTCCTTCGCGATCTTCTCCGGCATACCCGAGGTTCAGCGACGCGACTCCGAGGTGATGCACGAAGACGGTGTAATCGGTACCGGAGCCGAGAGGGAAGAGTTTCCAGTCAGTGCGATTGCGGATTGCATTCTGCGCCTCGACGTCCTTGGCGTTGTGGATACGCTCCGCTTGCGCACGCTTCCAGACCGAGATGCCCGCCTCGGGATCCTGCACGTCGCGAGCCACGCCGTTGACCAGCGACTCCAGCGAATGCGATCCCTCGGCCTCAAGGAATCCACGACCATTGCCGTCGGTGTTGATGTAAGCAACCGCGTGTTGCTGCAACTCGGCGGCATGAGTCTCCGCCCACTCGGTTGAGCCCAGCAACATTGGCTCCTCGCCATCCCACGAGCAGTAGATGATGGTCCGTTTGGGCTGCCATCCTTGCTTGTGAATCTCACCCAGCGCACGGGCTTCTTCCAGCAACGCGACTTGTCCCGACACCGGATCTTCTGCACCGTTCACCCACGCGTCGTGATGATTGCCGCGCACCACCCATTCCTCGCCTTCGCCAGTGCCTGCCATTCTGGAGACGACGTCGTACACCGGACGCAACTTCCAATCGAAGCTGACGGCGAGGTGGACTTTCGCCGCGCCGGGACCGACGTGATAGGTGATGGGCAGCGAGCCGCGCCACGATTCAGGGGCGACAGAACCGGTCAACGCCGCGAGCAGCGGCTGCGCATCGCCATAAGAAATGGGCAACGTCGGAATAGGAGCAAGATTCTTCGCGTCCTTGATGTCGAGCCGCTTGGCATCTTTCGTCGCGCCAACCCCCGGAGTCAGCGGATC
Source organism: uncultured Acidobacteriaceae bacterium (assembly GCA_963699875.1). Lineage (GTDB taxonomy): Bacteria > Acidobacteriota > Terriglobia > Terriglobales > Acidobacteriaceae > CAVVDY01. The sequence goes on along the minus strand of CAVOVN010000005.1, from coordinate 219,666 downwards.
GCCGGGATAGGAGTGCGGAAAGTCCATCACACTGCCACGCTGTACACCTTGCGGCGGGCGCATCGGCCCTTCAGGAAACGTGCGCTCTGGAGAATAGCCATCATCCTGCGGCTCGGAATAGATCAGGCAGCCGATGGCGCCATGCTCCCACGCCACGCGCGGCTTCACGCCGCGCCAGGAGTGACCGTACTTGGCAATAACGATCGCGCCTTTCACCGAAACTCCCAAGCGCTCCAATTCTTCGTAGTCTGCCGGCACGCCATAATTCACAAACACCAGCGGCGCGGTGACGTCGCCATCGGGCGAGTACGCGTTGTAGGTCGGCAGCTGCTCGCTCTTCTGATTGCTGGTGGGATCGACGGCCACCGCCGGCTCCTCAAGCTTCGCCGTGAAGTGCGTTGGCGCGGTCATCTCCAGCAGACGGCTCTTGGGCGTAGGGAAGAGAACGTCGAACTGCTCGATCTTCGCGTCCCAACCCCACGACTGCATCTGGCTCAGGATCCACTCCGCGTTGTCCTTGTCGTACGGAGACCCGACGTGGTGAGGCCGCGCGCTGAGCCGCTGCATGTAGTCGCGCAGCAATTTCGGATCAGGGATGCTCTTGAACTTGTCTTCCCACTGGCGCTCCTGCGCGCTCGATTGCGCGGTAAAGCCGAGCAAAGGCTCACTGGGTGTGGCAGGCGAAGACTGCGCCCACGTTTGCGGAGAGCAAATTCCGAACATCAAAGTAACCGCGAGCAGACGACGCACTTCAGCCTCCTGGGTGCAAAAACAGGTAGCTTACAGGAACGTGGCGCTCACGTCGATGTGACGTGGCATTCGGTGATGGGTAAAAAATTGGGCCGGCTAGAGATTGCTGCTCAGCCGGCCCTTTCGAACCTAGAAGCGGCGGCCAGGACCGCAATTGCTGATGACCGCCGTGGTTCCATCAAACTTGGTTATTTTGATGGTGAACGGCTCGGTGTAACCATTGGCCCGGTCCTGCAGCACGCTCAGCCCAATCTGCTCTCCCAGCAGAAGTGAGTACAGGCTCGAGCTGCGGAAGTGGATGCCGGCATGGATACCATGGCCGGTGGTGACGTTCCACCCCAGCTTGGTCAATTCTCCGTTGACGGTCATGTTGTCGGCATCGGCCCCGGTGTAGGGAGCCAACGAGAGGCCGTCGGCGCTGGGCACGACCACGTCGGAACCAGCAGCCTGCAGAAGTGGCCGGATTTTCTGGTCTCCGTCGTAGAAGAATTTCAGCGCGGTGATGCAGGCTCCTCCCGCGGTTCCGTGGCCGGTCGGGTAGCAGGGATGCGTCGGTGAACCTTCGGGGAACGCCTGTGGCAGCAGGTAGCTGCCATACTGCGAGTAAATGATCGGCAGAGCAGCCGAGTTGAGCACATCAGAGTGAATTGCTCCGGCTGCCTGCGGGAAGGGATGAGAATGAGTAAGGTTGGCGTGTACCAGCGCGCCGTATTCCTCTGGCCGCATCCGCAGATTGACGATCCATTTATGGAACCAGGCAGCTTTGAGCGCACGCGTCGTCATTTCTGCCAGCGTTGCTGCCCCGTCCAGGTTGCAGAACTCGCTGCCGAAGGTGACAAAGCCATGCATTGTTCGTGAGACGCCGTTGGGATACCCATAGGGATTCCCCGGGTTCACGGCCGATCTCATTCCTACCAGAACCAGCAGCGCGACCAGGTATTCCTGGAAGGGAAGATCGACGTGCGTGTAAGCGCTGAGATCGCGACCCATGCGCATGAAGCGCGGGGTGTTATCGAACGCCAACGCGCCACTCGGAATCTGACCGTTTTGCACTGCCTGGTACTCGCTCACCGAAGTCATGTAGTCAGAACCGTTTTCACCCACCGAGAGGAAGCGCTTCACCTGCTGTGACATCGCTTGCACGCCGAAGTAGGTCGGCTGCATGAGGAATTGCGATAAGCAACGGGCCCGGTATGTTGCCGTCGCCACGATAGAACTGTCCCCGGAACAGGTTCTGTGGCGTCACCGGATAGGGATATATGCTGTTGTGGCTGCGGACATACGACATGCGGTTCAGGTCGGCTGCAGCCTGCGCGGCCAGCGAACTGTTCGCGTAGTCGGTGAAATGGACATCGCGCATCAGAGCAGCCCAGTAGTGCTCGACCTCTTCAGCCGCCGTCTGCGCACTGGTAACGCTGGGCGCCGGCGGAATGTTGGTGGCGTGGGAGTCCAGTCCTTCCAGATCGTACGAAAATGCCCCCATCGGGCCGTTGAAGGTTGAAGTGAAGGCGGCTCCACCGGGATTGCCGACGATGATGTTGTTGAAGTCATCGAAGTCGCCGGTTTGCAGGGCATGCAGCAGGCTTCGATATGCGGCAGCGTTTGGAATGCCCAGTGCGTCGTGCTTCAGGCACTTGCTCCACAGCCCGCTGTAATCGGTGAAACGCGAGTCATCACCGTTATCGGGCAGTTTGCCGATGTCGATGTTGTCTTCCTGCGCCGTGTCTTTGCGATATTCGTAGCTGGCGCCGGCACGCGAACTTGAGCCGTAGTTCACCACCGAAGCCTCGGCCTGTCCACGCTTGCCTTCCAGCAAAGGTTCCAACGGAATGCCAACGGCTAATGCCACGGCAGTCGCTCCTCCTATCTTGCCCAGAAATGAACGACGGCTGGAGTCTCGAGACGCATCTGGGTCGTTGCGGGGAGGCTCCTTCTTCGTTTTGAGTTCATCTTCAGTTTGAGAAAGTGTAATTGTTTGGCGATGCTCAGTTTCTTTCACGGAAAATACTCCCTTCATTTGTGTTGTCGTTATGCTTTAGGGGTTATGGGAGGTACCGCAGATTGAGGGCGACTCCGCAGTATCTCGACTTGGGCTTCAGAACCCTTCACCACAGAGACTGGGTGACGCATGTGCCGATCAGCCGCGGGAGCTGGCTTGTGCATCCAACGCAATCGCTAACCATTCTGTTGTGCGTTGAATCGATTCGGTTGCGAAACGAATACTGAAATCAAACCCGCGCAAAGTCAAGCGGAATCTCTGCTGAATGCCGTTCAAACTTGTGGTTACTCGATCTCGCGAAAGAACTATTACTCGGTAAACTGAGTAACAGGAGAAGCAATGGCAATCACGCAAGAAGAAGTGTTGACGGCACTTAAAGAATGCTATGACCCGGAGATTCCGGTGAACATCGTAGACATGGGCTTGATCTACGAAGTGCGGGTTAAGGCATCCGAGCCCCCTCATGACGAGGGAGAAGATGTCGAGGTTGAAATGACGTTGACCTCGCCCGGATGCCCTTCGAGCGGGCACATCAGCGATCAGGTGAAGCAGCGCTTGTTGCGCATGCCGGGAGTGAACAACGCTACGTGTCGAAATTGTGTGGTATCCGCAATGGACTCCGGAACGGCTCAGCGCCGAAGCGCGCAAAGCAGTTGGGCATCGACTGACGTTCTCTCATTCCGCTCGCATCCAAGTGTCGATGCTCATGTCGAAAACTGCACGGATCGTTCAGCTTGTCCTGTTGGTGGTGATTGTCGCCGCCGGAATTCGGCTCTACTTGTACATGCGTAATCGGAACGCGCCCCTTGTTGTCGCTCCCGAACAGAAGAAGGAAACGGCGCTTGACCCCGACGCATATGTCTCGCCGAAGAAGCTTCATCCGCAAGACCTCGAAGACGCGAAGGAGTTGACCAAACAGCCGGCGTGGGTTCGTGCCGGATATCAGATGGTCTACTACCCGTTCAACGGCCACACCGATTTCGCGCACGAAGCCGGGCGGCTGGGCCCGATCGAGAAGCTCGATATCAAGGATGTTGTCGTCGATCGTCCGCCGCAGGGCGAGAAGCAGGTGATGGCGGTCTTCGAGAAGGATGGCAAGCGCTACGCTTTCACCATCGGCAATGCCGAGGACAACAGCTACACCATTTACTCCGACGACATTCTCTTCATCCAGGACCCGCACGAGCTCTATAAGCACTGGCCGCCGGACGTCTGGCAGGCCATCGACAATCATCAGGTCAAGCCCGGCATGAATGAGCTACAGGCATCGTTCGCCGTAGGCGTCGGCGTGCCGGAAGGCTCAGGGACGAGCAATCCGCGAATTGTGAACTACCAGAACGATGGCCATCCGCTGCGCGTGACCTTCGATAACGGCAAGGCGACGGAGATCGTGCCGGGGTAGCTTTGGAGGGGCACGGCTTTACAGGCTGCGGAAAAGCTCTGCCGGGCGCCGTTTTGAAGGGGTGCAGCTTTAGCTGCGCCATAAAAGTCCTGTGTTTTTGTCATCCCGAACCTCTTTAGAGGTGAGGGATCTGCTGTTTTTTCCACTGCGAAGAGTTCTTCAGCAGCTTGTGAAGGCGTGCCCCTTCAACGCCTCCTGAGCTCTTACCTCGCGCCCCGCGTCTACAATAACTGCTTCATGCAATTCGAGCTCTTCGTAGCCGCGCGATACTTGCGGGCCAAGCGGCGGCAGGCCGTCATCGGAATCATCACCCTCATCTCCATCGTCGGAGTTGCCGCCGGCGTCGCGTCGCTCATCATCGCGCTGGCCATCAACAACGGCTTCCGCCAGGATCTGCAGGACCGCCTGCTCGGCTCGATGTCGCACGTGAACCTGTTGCGCATCGAAAGCGACGGCATTCGCGATTGGGAACCGCTGCTTAATCGCCTGGAGAAAGAGCCGCACGTTGTGGCCGGTGCTCCCGCTATGTACGAGCAGGTGCTGATATCGCGCGGAGCGCACGCCCAAGGTGCGGTGCTGAAGGGCATCATTCCCAGCTACGAACGCAAAGTCAGCGACATTCTGGATTCGGTGAAGTCGGGCTCGGCCGCGCCGCTGGATCCGAGCTCGCAAGATAAGCCCTCTGCAGCAACGGACAACGACGAAAGCAATCCGTTGTCGGCTCGCGTCACTGCATCGCTGCCGCCGATCCTTCTGGGGCAGGACATGGCCAACTCGCTCGGAGCGCAATGTCGGATCGCTGGTGACCGTCACCAGTCCGCAAGGCGAGCTGACGCCCTTCGGAATCGTACCCAAGTACGCGCGCTTCAAAGTGGTGGGAATCTTCAGCTCGGGTTTCTACGACTCCGATAATACGTGGGGATTCATTCGCCTCGCCGACGCGCAGAAGCTATTCGATCTCGGCAATGTGGTCTCGGTGCTGGAGTTCAAAGTCGACGACATCTACAAGGCCGACCAAATCGGCCGCGAACTTGAGAAGGCAGCAGGGAAGGGCTTCATGGCGACGAACTGGATGGAGCAGAACCGCGCTCTGTTTCGCGCCCTGCGCCTGGAGCGGCTGGTCACCTTCATCACCATTGGCCTGATCGTGTTTGTCGCAGCGCTGAACATCCTGATCTCGCTCATCATGATGGTGATGGAGAAGACGCGCGACATCGCGGTGCTGGTCTCGATGGGCGCCAAGAAGCGGCAGGTGCGCCGCATCTTCATTTATCAGGGATTGCTGATCGGCGTGATCGGAACGCTTATCGGACTCGTGCTGGGATATGGCATCTCACTCATCGCCGGCCACTATCGGCTGCTGTCGTTTGTCCGCCGAGGTGTACTCCATCGACTACGTGCCCTTCGCGCCGCGCGTGCTTGACGGCCTGCTGGTCGCGTGTATCGCTATTGGGATTTCGTTTATCGCGACGCTGTATCCGTCATGGTCGGCGGCCAGCGTGCTGCCGGCAGAGGCATTGCGTTACGAATAGTTGGTGGCCCTTCAGCGCGCCAGATTATTCATCACCTTTTTGTTTTTGTCATCACGAGTTTGTTTTGTCATCACGAGCGCAGCGAGGGATCTGCTCTCGTTGGCAGCGGCAACAACGTCTCGGCTACGCGAAGAAACTGCAGGTCCCTGGGCTCCTCGCTGGCGCACGTCGCTCGGGATGACACATAGAAAAAGAGGAGCTTGTGCAGGCGCAGCTAAAGCTACGCCCCTTCAAAAACAACACGGCCTACTCGTACTTCAACGTCTGCACCGGATCCAACCGCGCCGCTCGGCTCGCCGGATAGAGCCCTGCCAACAAGCTCACCACAATCGAGAACGCAATGGCCGCCCCGATCAACCACGGTGGCAAAATCCATACCGGCTCGGCCGGAAGCTGGTGGCGCTGCAAGTAGAATCCTGTTCCGATGTTGATCGCTTTGCCGATGGCGAAGCCGAGCGCGATACCCAGCAATCCGCCGAAGAAGCCCATCGCTCCCGCCTCGGTGAAGAACAGTTTCTTCACATCGCCATCACTGGCGCCGATGGCCTTCATCACGCCGATCTCGCGCCGCCGCTCCAGCACCGCCATCACGAGCGTATTGATGATCGCCAGCGTCGCGACCGCCAGCGCCAGCGACCCAAAGATGCCGAGGAAGACGTCGAGCACGGTGAAGAAGCGTCGCAGGCTCTTGGTGGCGTCGAGAACGGAAAACGTGCGGAAGCCCATCTTGCTGATTGCGTCCTGCACACCCTGAACCTTTGCCGGGTCTTTCACGCGCACGGTCAAGGTCATGTAGTTCTTGCCACTGCCGCGCAAGGAGCCGCGCATGTCGGTGAACTGCGCCATGTTCAGCCGCTCCATCGTGCCCACCGGCAGAAAGATTCGGCCGCGCGACACGGTGCGCATTCCGCCGTACGGCTCTTCATCGATGATGCCGACGACCTTCACCTTCTGCGTTTTGCGCACCACGGAAAATCCGTAGCTGTCGCCCGAATTGTCAGAACTCCGCGCTCTCCTGCGACGCCATGCCGGGCCGATTGTCAGCGGCATCTGCTGGCAACGCCTGATGCTCACCGTAGCGCAACGTTACATCCTGCCCGACCAGCGCGTTGGGATCTTTGTCGTTCAACTCCTTCGCGAAGTCTCTCAGGATCGACGACTTCGTCGGCGTTGTCGCTGCTGAAGAATTTGCCTTTCAGGGTCTCGAACGCTTCGTTCTCACGTGCCGACATGGGCAGGCCAGTCACGAATCCGAAGTGCGTCTGCCCGTCATAGCCGATCTCACCCATGACGCGCATCTCGGGCTCGACTTCCATTACGTAGGGCAGTTTGGTGATGGCTTGGCGGACAGACTCGTCCAGGATGGGAGCCTTCTCCGGATTTGGCGCCTTCGCGTCATCTTCCTTGTCGTACCCGCGATAGTCCTGACGCGAGGTGACGAATACCGTGTCGAACATCCCCGAGCCGGCGAGCCGGCGCGTAGCCAACTGCTGCAGTCCCACCCCCAGGGACAACATTGCTACCAGCGACGCCACGCCCACGGAGATTCCGATGGTCGTCAATCCATTGCGCAACTTTGATTGCCGCAGGTTGCGGACCGCCAGGTCGAACAGGTCGTAGCTCTTCACGCGCGCACCTCCTGGCTCTGCAGCTTGCCGTCGGCGAGGAAGATAAGCCGCTGCGCGAAGCGCTCGGCCAGCGCGCGCTCGTGCGTCACCATCACCACTGTCATGCCGAGTGAGAGACTCACGTCGCGAATCAGATTCAGAATGTCTTCGCCGGTGCGGCTATCAAGGTTGCCGGTAGGCTCATCCGCCAGCAGCAGAGAAGGACGATTGGCCAGCGCCCGCGCGATCGAGACGCGCTGCTGTTCGCCGCCCGACAGCTCCGACGGACGATGGTCCATTCGCTTCGCCAGTCCCACGCGTTCCAGTGACTCGCGAACCCGCGTCGCGCGCTCGGCACGATCGACTTCGGCAAAGCGCATCGGCAGCTCCACGTTTTCTGTCACCTTCATCGACGGAATCAGGTGGAAGGACTGAAAGACCATGCCAACGTCGTTGCGACGATAGCGGGCGAGTTCTTCGGACGACATCCTGGCCAAGTCGCGACCATGCACCAGCACCGCACCCGACGTGGGGCGATCCAGCCCTGCCAGCAAGTTCAGCAGAGTCGATTTGCCGGAGCCGGATTGTCCTAAAAGTGCGACGAACTCGCCCGGCTTCGATCTCGAGCGAAATGCCATCTACGGCGCGAATCACATCGCCGCCCATCTTGTAGTGGCGGCAGACGTTCTCGGTTCGAACCGCCGCCTTGTTTCTTAATCAGTGCTGTAGAGCTCATGTGTAAGTCATTCGATGAGTGCGAGAGTAACTCGGGCGCAAACACCCGCAACACACAGTTATCAATACGCCCCAGAGCCCTGCTTTGCTCCATTGCAACCGTAACAAAGTGTTAAGCGTCTCGTCTCGCGCGAGTGATTTCGGTCAGGGTTGCCTCTACTTGCCTGGATCGCAGCAAGAAAAGCAAGCAACACTGGTTCCGATTTTGCGCTCTGAGTTGCTGAAGGCTGCTAACCATGAATCTGACCCCCCGCTTAAGAACCGTTCTGCTGTCGAGCGCAATGATTTTTCCCCTCCTTCTGATTACCGGCTGCGGCGGTGCCGGAAATGGTGGAGGTGGGAACGGTGGTGGTGGTGGTAACCAGGCCCCTACGGCGACGCTCACAGCGTCGCCCACCGGCATCACCTCCGGGCAAACGGCAACGCTTACCTGGGCGACTACGAATGCGACATCCGCCAGCATCGATAACGGCATAGGCGCAGTGACTGCCGGTATCGGGGGGCAGCGTTGCCGTCGAACCCTCCAAGACGACGACCTACACTCTCACCGCGACCGGGCCCGGTGGTAGCGTCACCGCGCAGGCCACAGTTACGGTTCAGCCCGGCTCTCTGACCAGCATCCAGCATGTCATTTTCATGCTGCAGGAGAACCGCAGTTTCGACAGCTACTTCGGCATGCTGAATCCCTATCGTCAGGCGAACGGCTGGACCATGAGCGAGGACGATCAGACCTACACGGTTGACGGCATCGACGACAAACTCGACAAATTCACCAACTACGACGACGAAAACGAGCCATTCATGCTGTTCAAGTTCAAGAGCGCGTGCGTCGATGACATGACTTCCGCATGGCTCGAGAGCTATGGCGATGTAAATCGGTATGACTTCCTGCTGGATCGTCCGATCCTCATGGACGGCTTCGTCCACACCGCCGAGAATTACGCAAAACTAGGCGAAGGTGACGGCGACTTCACCGACATGCAAGGCAAGCGGGCCATGGGCTACTACGACCAGGACATCCTGAACTACTACTACTACATGGCTTCGCAGTTTGCGATTTCCGATCGCTGGTTCTCACCGGTATCGAGCAAGAGCACGCCGAACCGCATCGCGACCTATACCGGAGGAACAACTCAGGGCCTGGTGCGCGATCCCTTCGTAGACGACATGTTCAGCAATCAACTGGATATTGAAACCATCTTCCAGGAGCTGGACACGAATAAGGTGTCATGGAAGATCTATTACTCGCTGACAGCGGGCGGTTGCACGGATAAGGACGGCGACTGCGGCCAAGGCGGACATTCGAGCGACTATCCCGTCACCACGTTCTCTGACTTTTCGTATTCCACCAAGTATCTTTACGAGAACCCGAACCAGGCTCCCTGTATTGCTCCGACCATCGGCTCCAAACAGGCAGTGGGTGATCCGACGAATGCCTTCTGCATCGACATCAATCACATTGCCCCGATTGAGTCTTATCTGAGCGACGTGAAGAACAATACGCTGCCCAGCTTTGCCTATATCGAAGCGGCATACGGCCATAGCGACGAACATCCCGGATCAGGGCAGTCCATCTTGTCCGGCCAGCAACAGGTCGCGATGCTCATTAACGCGCTGATGCAAAGCCCGTCCTGGTCAAGCTCGGTGTTCTTCCTGAGCTACGACGAGCCGGGAGGGCCATTCGATCATGTGCCCCCTGTCCAAGGCCACTCCAACGATTTCAGCGATTCCGGTATCAACGCGCCTGACATTTCGACGATCTCGGTGAATGCCGATACTTACAATCCATGCCTGCCGCCGAACGGTATTCCTACTGTGCATTGCGACCTCAAGCCAACCGACCCGGGAGCCAATCCGAACGATGCGCCCGCTCAACAAGGCTTTGCCGCTCAGCTTGGCTTCCGGCTGCCGAACCTCGTGATCTCACCGTTTACCAGAAAGCACTACGTTTCCCACATTCCAATGGACCATACCGCGATCATCAAGTTCGTGGAAAACCGTTTCATTGGACCGAACGCGCACCTGACCAACCGCGACGCCGCCCAGCCCGGTCTGCTGAATTTCTTCGACTTCAACATGGCTCCCTGGGGAATACCGCCCACGCCGCCCGTACCCAACGCGCCGCCGGGCCGATGCACCGCCAACGATATGTAAACGATTTGTAAACGATGAAACAAAAGTCAAACGTCTTCTAAACTTTTAGTGCACTCCGGCGAGCGGACAATGGCGGGATCCAGGCCCGAAGAGTGTTGGCGGGGCCGCTAAATATGCGGGTGCAACGTTGGACAGCCGGGTCTCTCGATCCGACGTGTAATCGTGCTTATTTGTTCCAAAACGGGAACGCGATTTGCATTAGTTGCACCTCTGTTGCAACTGTTTCTTGGTGGACACCATTGACACTGACTGCTAGTAAATTGCACCATAGCTGGAATAGTAACAACCCCCGACGGTTGCAAAGCTTCCCCTAAAGTTCTGTGCCGTCGAGTAACTCCGAGCTTTTCAAAGCACAAAGAGGAACCACCTTGAAAGCCGACCTGCGTATCTGTCTCTCTGCTGTCCTCTTGTTAGGTTCGTCCATTCTCTGTAGCGCGGCCGATGCCAAGCCGAGGCCACAGACGCAGACGCCCGCGCCTACGACGTATGTGATCGTTAACCAGGATCAGGGCTTTCCATATCCCAATCAGGTCGCCATCTACACGGCGGGCGGGACGGATACGAATCCCACACTGACGCCAGGAGACCAGATTTACACCGGGGGATTTGGCAGCTACGGTGGATATTTCGGAACACCCAGAGTCGCCTCCGCGCCCGATGTGAACACCAACTGCGTTTACGTCTCGAACTCAGGCGACAACACGATTTCACCGTTTGCTCTGAACTCGCAGACCTTTGTGGGAACCTACTCTGGTGCGCTCACCGACAGTGGGATCCCTGACGGTATCGGGATGGCGGTGAACGGAAGTTATCTGTATGCCGGGTACGGCGACTCCCAAAGCATCGCCGTATTCAGCACCGGCACCGGATGCGGGCTGACTTATCTGCAGAGCCTGCCTGCGATCGGTAAGAACGGCGGTTCGCCGACGGGTATCGCCGTGCGCAACAATATCCTCGTGGTCAGCTACGGTGATGGATCGATTCAGTCCTTTGACATCACCCACGGCATACCGACACCGAACAATGACCTGCAGAACGCACGCGGTTTCGCAGGACCGGTGACCGGACTCAATGCTCCGCTGGGCAATATTCCTAACGGTGTGGATATCAGTCAGGACGGCCGCTGGGCGATCTTCGGTGACGCCTCAACGTTGTCTCTGGTCGAGGTGTCGAGCCTTATCACATTCGCTCACACCCAACTGGGTCCGACTATCCCCAACTACACCCTGGGTACCAGTGTCGATGCGGGCGACGTACACCTCAGCCCCGACGGAACACTGCTCTACATGGTGAACAACGAGAGCGGAACCGTCACCGCCGCTTTCTTCAATACCGCGACGGGACGGCTCACCAAGGGCTGCACCTCTGCTCCGCTGAGGAACTTCAACTTCTTGCCCTGGTATGGGCAGATCGTGACCCGTGACACGACCGGCACAGGCAAAGTGCTCTATGTTGCCGAGTTTGGACGGTTCATCGATGAGATAGGTCCGCCTTCGGCGATTGGCATTTTGACCATTGCCGTCAATGGCAATAGCTGCACTCTTAGTGAAGCTCCTAGCTCTCCGGTGACCGTACCATTAAGCGGCACACTGTCACTCGGTGCGTTTCCGCCACGGCCCTACTGAGGGCTGCCCATCACAGAGCTTGTAGATTTTGGGTGATAAAGAACTGAGGATATGAAGATGATTTCTAAAATTGGCATTATGGCAGGCGCTCTGCTCTGCGGACTATCGATTACGGCGGCGGGGCAAAATATATGTCCGCAGCGCCCGACCTATGGCGATGAGGTAGTGAATCCGCCGGAAATCTCCAGTCAGAATGGGACCTTGACCCTAAACCTTGCCGAGAACAGTTCACTCGGCCCGACACAGATGGTTCGCTACTGCTATGTGTACAACAACGGCGGCCAGAACGTGGAAGCTCCCACGCTGCGGGTCAATCCCGGCGACCAGCTGGTCATCAACTTCACTAACAACATCTCGGTCACGGGAGGGGTGAACGGAGCTCGCGTGCTCAAATCGCGTCACGCTCCGAACCAGCCGATGGCCATGGGCGATCCCGTAGCCGCCAAGAAGACGGGTGACTATTGCATGGGTGGCATGGTTGACGCTACCACCACCAACATTCACTTCCACGGAATGAATATTCCGCCACTCTGTCATCAGGATGAAGTGGTCAATACCATCATCCCAAACGGCGGCTCGCAATTTCAGTACGATACCCAGATTCCTCCCAACGATCAGTTCGGCATGTATTGGTATCACCCGCACCCGCACGGCTTTTCCTCGCCGCAGGTTTTTGGTGGCGCAGCCGGAGCGCTCATCATCAATGGCTCGAATCAGTACACCCAGGGATTGCCGGAACGGATCATCGAAATCCGGAACAATGCTGACATGCGAACCGACGATGAGGACGGCCAGTTCACGGTCAACTTTGTGCCGACAAACTTCCCGCGCAAGCCTCTGCCGGTCATCAATACCATTCCCGGGCAGAAGGAATTCTGGCGGGTACTGAACGCCTCGACCAACGGTTTCCTGACCCTGCAGATTTTCACCGATCATTACTTGCCCTTGCTGGTAGTTTCCATCGACGGGATCCCACTGAATCCGCCGCAAAGTATGACGACGGTTACCATTCCGCCGGCAGCGCGAGCTGAATTCATAGTCCCGGAGTTGCAGGCCAATGTTAGTACCCAGCTTTTAACCGCAGGCTTTGACACGGGTTCTATTGGAGATCCCATGAAACCGTGGAAACTGGCAAATATCGTAGTCTCTTCCGGGAATGCCAAGAAAGAGCCTCCCCGGATGCCGCCTGCTGTCAAGCAAACCCGGGTTGAACGCTTCGCTGGCATTGCCAGCAAGAAGCCCAACGTCCAGCGCAGCCTCTACTTCTCTGAGATAAACGTGGGCAGCAACGGTCCTGGGCAGTTCTTTATTACCGTGCAAGGTCAGACACCGAAAATATTTGATGCTATGAATCCGCCCGCCATCGTGACCAAGGTTGGCAATATTGAGGACTGGACGGTATCAAACCAGACTGCCGAGCCGCACGCCTTCCACATTCACCAGATCCATTTCCTGGTGATGGCAATCGATGGTGTGCCGTTGGCGAACCCCTACCTCGCTGACACCCTCACGGTTCCTGAATGGGCGGGCAGCGGCCCCTATCATACGGTGACGCTTCGCATGGACTTCAGCGATCCCAACATCGCCGGAAAATTCGTTTATCACTGTCACATCCTCGATCACGAGGACGGAGGCATGATGGCGACAATTGAGGTCGATCCCAACTAGCGCGGCCTTTACTTCGACGCGAAGACGCACGATGGCTTGTCTGTCGTGCGTTTTTTTGTGCCAGCCGACGAAGGGCTGCGGATCCGGTGCCGCTTCGGCCAGGCGCGGCGAATGGTTTTCTTCCATCCGGGGGACGCGGTGGATGGACCCTGAGTTCCTGTGGTAATTCACAAACTCATTGCTGCGGATCTATCCCACAACGTAATATGTGGCGCCGGTACACTCCGGAGGTCACCTGGTGACAAAGCTACGCATCGCAATCTGCGCGTTTACGCTGTGTGTCACGCTTCCCGCTGCTCTCGCGTCGCAAGAAGCAACGGAAAGTCCTGAGGCCCTCAGGATTCATAAGGTCGTGGACCAGTACATGAATCGCCTGCTTAGGACGAATGGCGAGAATGTCCGTCAGCCGGGGGCCATTGTCGGCATCTCACTGCATGGCAAGCGCTACTTCTTCCACTACGGAGCCGCGAGGGACGAAGGAACTTCGTTCACTCCGAACACGCTGGTAGAAATCGGATCGTGTACTAAGGTGTTCACCACTACGCTGTTCGCTCTTGCGATCAATCGCGGGCAAATCGATCCGAAGGCGTCGGCCGACGGCTATATGCCGAAGGACTACCACCTGCGCGGTAACGCGCGGCAGATGACTCCGCTGGAGCTGGCTGACTTTACATCCGGAATGCCGGACGATCCTACCAACCTGCCGCATGTGCCTCTGGAGAGGCGTGGCATCGAGTACTACACGGTTAAGGACTTTCTAAAGTGGGTTGCAGATCGCAATCCTGACACGCCGCCCCCGGCGCCTTATTTCTATTCCAATTCCGGCATCGGGCTGCTGAGCTTCCTGGTCGATACCGCGACTCACACGCCGTGGCAGGAGCAGCTCGATCGCGAGATCACAGCCCCACTGGGCTTGAACGACACGCTGCTGCGGCCGAGCGAGGAGCAGAGGCAGCGGCTCGCGAAAGGTCATCATGCAAACGGCACTGACGCCCCGCCGTGGCCGATCTTCGCGTGGTACGCCGCAGGCGGCCTGCGCTCAACTGCGGTGGATATGTTGCGCTTCGGCGAGGCGAACCTGGGCCACAAACAAGTGGATGGCCAGCCCGTTTCCGATGACTTGATTGCCGCGATGAAGCTGGCGCAAACTCCCGTTTACCTCTGGCCCAACGGCAAGGCCAAACAGGCCATGGCCTGGATACAGAATCTGGGCTCGGAAACGGGTGACGATTCCGGCGATCAGCCGGAGCTTCATCCTGAGTTGGTGAAGAATGGCGGCACTGTTGGATTCAGCTCGGCAATTGTCTTGAACCACTACAAGGACGCAGCCATCTTCATTGCTGTGAACTGGAATGGCCGTAATCCTGCGCCTACCGCCGTCGCCATCGGAAGGCACTTACCATAGGTTGACCGCGCGCTTATGTAAGGCTTATCCGATGCCCAGGTCTTCCGGCATCTCCAGCGGCGTACCGCATTGGCGGCAGATGACAGCCGAACAATCTCCACAAGTGAGCGGATCGTCCACCTCGCGCGCACAGCTTGGGCAATAGAGCAGGGAAGAGGGTTGGCCGGAACCGTTGGTCGGGCGTTCGGGAGTTTGAGCCATAGATTCGGGAAACTGTAGCATAGAGAAGCCGCTATTCGCTGTTCGCTATTCGCTTTTGGCTCAGGCAGTACCTTCTTGGTATGGTGAGCGGTCGCGTCGGGCTTCGCAAGATGTCATGTGAGTTCTGGCGAATAGCGAATGGCGAAAAGCGATTACGGAGGAATGCATGTCTGATCCGCGAACCAGTGCTGCCGATGAACGTCTGCGCCAGGAATTTAATGAATGGGCCGAGCAGGGCAAAGGCGAAGAGATGGAGCATCACCACATCTCCATCACCGAGCAGACGCTGGCCATGATGAAGCTCAAGCCCGGCGACAAGGTGCTCGACCTCGGCTGCGGCGCAGGCTGGGCAAGTCGCCTGCTGGCGGAGGCGATCAACGACGCGGACAAACCAGGCCAAGTCATCGGGCTGGATGTCTCGGATGAGATGATTCGCCGCGCGCGCGCGGCCTCCACCAGCTTACGACAACCTGATGTTCGTGGTTGGTTCGGCGCAGCAGATTCCCTGGGAAGAAAACTATTTCGATAAGGTACTCTCGGTCGAGTCTTTCTATTATTACGCCGACCAGGACCGAGCGTTGGCTGAGCTGTTCCGCGTCATGGCACCCCTGGGCGAGCTCTACATCCTGATCAATCTTTATCGTGACAATCACTACACGGTGAACTGGCAGAAGCTGTTGCAGGTGCCGATCCACATGCGCTCGGAGCAGGAATACGTTGACCTGCTGAAGGCGCATACTTTCGAGGATGTTCGTGCCGTGCGCGTGCCTGACCTGAGTCCGACTCCCGACGAGTACACAGGGCGGTGGTTCAAGAACGCTGAGGAGCTGCGCGAATTCAAGCGCATCGGCGCACTGTTGCTGATCGCGCGCAAGCCGAACTTTCGCGTGCCGCCACCGGCCATGCAGGTGTACTGATTGGGTCTCAGGTATCAGGTTTCAGGTGTCAGATGCGCGACGCCATTCGGCCCCTGATCCCGCCCCAATGCTTGGAACAAGTCGGAGATCGTTAATCCAATCTGACGCCTGACGCCTGATGCCCGATACCTATTCCGGAACTTCTTCTCCCACCTTTCCGTATCTTTCCTCGTACGGGGAGCTGTTCATGATCCAACTTCAGAACCTTACCAAGGAATACGACGAGGTCACGGCTGTTCGCGATGTTTCGATCGAGATACCGGAGGGCGAGATCTACGGTCTGATCGGCCCAAACGGCGCGGGCAAGACCACTATGCTGCGGATGTGCTGCGGACTTTTGCCGCCCACCTCCGGCAAAGTGCTGGTCAACGGCATCGATGTGCAGAACGACCTGGAAGCCGCACAGTCGCAAGTCGGGTATCTCGCAGATTTCTTTTCCGTCTACGACGATCTGAAGGTCTGGGAATATCTCGATTATTTCGCGCGCGCTTACAAACTGGACTCGACATTTGTGCCCGAGCGCGTGAACGAGGTCATCGCCGAGATTGGCCTGGAGGTGAAGCGCGACTCCATGGTGAAAGGGCTGTCGCGCGGAATGAAGCAGCGTCTGGGCATCGGCCGTGCCGTGATTCATCGCCCCAAGGTGCTGCTTGCTCGATGAGCCCGCGTCTGGTCTTGATCCCAAGGCACGCTTCGAGCTGCGCCAGCTTCTAAAGCGCTTGCGGGACCAGGGAGCGACCATCGTTGTCTCGTCGCATATCCTTCCCGATCTGGAAGACTTCAGCACCTCTATCGGCGTCATGGAGCGCGGCGTCATGCTCCGCAGCGGTGAGGTGAAGCAGTTACGTCAGGAAGTAGAATCGGGCGACGCCCGCACCATTCAGATTCGTTGGGTCGGCGCTGCGGTTCCGCTGACTGAGCTTCTGCGCGCGCATGGATTGGCGCAGCACGCTGTTCTCCAGGAGCACGAGGGCGCATTCCCATTCCGCGGTGACGACGAAGCGCTCAGCCAATTGCTCTCCGAAATGACCGCCGCCGGCTTGCGGCTCACCGCCTTCCATGAGGTGAAGCAGTCGGTCGAGGACCTTTATCTGAAACTCTCACACGGGCAGGTGATGTGATGAACTCCATCTCGAATCCTGAATTCTTGCGCTATGTGCGCTCCGAACTGCGGCCGGCTCGCGTTGCCGTCATCGTTTTGTCGACGCTTGGTGGGCGCGCTGCTGATGGCAATGTTCGTGTTCCAGCAAAACCGGGTGCAGGATATTAGTCCGGAATACTGGGGCAACGTCTTTGGAGCGATCTTCGTCGCGTCCTCCATGATCCTCGTGCTATGGAGCCTGCTCAACGTCTCGCAATCGGTTGTCAGCGAGCGGACGCACCGCACCTTCGACTTTTGGCGGACCACTCGTCTGTCGCCGCTTACGCTCGCTCTGGGCAAGCTCTTCGGCGCGCCTCTCAGTCCATGGTTGCTGTATGCGACGGCGTTCCCCGTGCTGCTGCTCACCGGATTGCTGGGCCACTACCGATTTTCCGCCATTGTGGGCTCGTATCTGGTGGTCGCGCTCTTCAACGTAGCGCTCAGTGCCATTGCACTTTGCGGTTCGGCACGCGCCCAGGATTCGCGGCGAGCGAATATTTTCATGCTGCTCGGCGTGATTGGCTTGATCGCGATTCTCAATCTCGGCGGTCACGCTCGTCACTTCTCTGAGACTCAAAGCGCATGGACGGCGCTATCTCCGGCTGCGGGCGTTGCTATGTGGCTGCAGGGAACGGCGCTCCATGTGTCGCTGTTCGGGATGTCGGTTCCGTCGCTGCTGGTGACGGTTGTGCTGTCGCTGGCCGTCATCGCATGGTGCCTGGTGGCGCTGGTGCGCAGCATCAAGTTTGAACCCGACCAGATCTCGCTGTTCTCGCCGGCGCAGGTGGTTGGCGTCTCCTCATCGGCGCTACTCTTCGTCTACGCGGCATTCCAGCCGGTTGGAGCGTTCATCACCGCCCCGAACTTGCCCGCCAGCGACCTAGGGACCGCGCAGCTCACATTGGAGAGCCTGGTAGGAGTCGGTCTCGCTGCGGCCATCGCGTGCCTGTACTTTGCCGTGAATGCCACGCTGCTCACGCGCGACAATCTTCGCCACGAACTGCGCAATCGGCCACCCTCTGAGGTCGGGTTGCGAGCGGTCGCACCGTGGCTTGCCACTGGATTCGTGTCGATCCTCGCGGCCGTGCTTGCGCTCGTCGGCTATCGCTCGATGTTTGCCGGTGCCGCGCCGCAGTGGTTCAACCTGTTCGCAATGTACTTAAGCGTGATCGCGTACGTGACGCGCGACGGTATGTTCCTGCAGTGGATGGTGAGCCAGAGGATCAAAGCGCCGGTGCTGAAGGGCTCCGCCCTGTTGGCGTGCTATTACGTCGGCAGCTTCGTCGTGGCCGCAGTCGTCGCCGGTCCGCCGAACGCGATTCAGATGCTACGTTGGCTGACGCCGTATGTCTTCAGTGTGGCGAGTGGTGTGGCGGGCCCAGGATGGATGATCTTGGTGTTCCTGGTGCCGCCGATCGCGACTGCGGTGCTGCTCGCTGTCGGTGTATTTCGCAGCATGCAACGCGCCAGCAAAGCAGCAACGGCGCTGGTGCAAGCGTAGATGGCTGGTTAAATGACGCCAGAGGGTATCAGGTGTCAGGCATCAGGTATCAGATGAACACTGCCACCTAATTCGAACAGGCAGGTAACAGAAGGCTCCCATTTTCCGGGAGCCCTCTTTGATTGCAGGCGCTTTGTGGGTAGCAGCTGGAGGCTGCGAGTCTTAAGCTTCGTCTGTCGTTAGCCTCGGCGTCTGACACCTGACACCTGACACCAAACTGACAACTGACAACTTCCTCACGCCCCCGATCCGATATGCGTGCTCCCATTGACATTGCTCAGCTCAATGCGAGTGCCGCCGCTGCCCAGCGTGCCCTTCAAGCGCCGCCCCACGAAGCCGCTCTCAATCTGGACGGGGAAGTCGCTTTTAATGTTGCCGTTCGTCGTCGAAGCCGAGAGTTCGGCGTTCGGCGATGCCGGTAGCATGAGGTTGATACTTCCATTCACGGCGCTGATCTTAACTTCGCTCACGTTGGCCAGGGTGCTGTACTGAACCTCGCTCGATCCATTTACGGTCGACAGGTCAGCACGGCCAGCGAGGTCATGCGCTTTCAGTTTTCCATTTACCAGGTTGGCATTCACTTCGCCTCGAACCTGCGCGATGTCCAGCGACCCGTTTACCAGGCTGATCTTGGCCAGCTGCGCTCCCGCAGGTACGTGCAGCGTGTAGTGCACCGATGCGGGATTGTTGCTGGTGTGGCCTTCCGGATAGCGGGTGCGGATGTTTACCGCGTCGCCGCTTCCCTCGACTTCAATCTTCGCTTCGTCCAGCCGCTGCTGGTCACGCGCCGACTTCACCGCATCGATCTGCACTTCGTTCTTGTCCCAGCCGCTGATTTCGACGTTGCCGTTGACGTTCTCCAGCGACACGCGGCCGGTGGCATTCAGTGAAACCGTCTTGTGAAATTCCTCGGTGACGTTGTCCCCGGAAAACGCATAGGCGGATGGCGCCAGGATCATCGCGATCAGCGCGGCAAAAACAGCTCCTCTGGACTTGAGTTGGTTTGTGAGATCTCCCGACATGACAGCCCTCCTTATCGCGGTTTAGACGCCAATACGGGTGCGGGGTTAGTGTGGCTCGTCCCATCCGCCGGCTTAACGTATTCATATTTCTTGCTGGCGACGTCAGGCACAGCGTGTCGACGCACCGCGATCATCTCCGCCACGATGGCGACGGCGATCTCTTCCGGTGTAACTGCGCCAATCTCAAGCCCTACGGGGGCATGGACCTGCTGGAACTTCTCGGCGGGAATGCCTTCCTTTTCCAACTCTCTGTAGATAGAGACAGTCTTACGCCGCGAGCCGATCATGCCCAAATAGCGGGCATTTGCATTTACCGCCCAACGCAGAACGCGCATGTCGTCGCGATGTCCGCGCGTAACGATCACGATGTATGCCGACTCGGGAATGACGAGCCGGTTGGTTACGGCTTCGAAATCGTCGGCGATCACCTCACGTGCGTCCGGGAAGCGCTCGGCGTTGGCGTACGACTCGCGATCGTCGACGACGACCACATCGAATCCGGCAATCTTCGCCACCTTATAAAGGTTATAAGCAACGTGGCCCGCGCCGAAGATGTAGAGCAGCGCCGGTGGCAGCACCGGTTCGATGAAGATCTCCAACGTGCCTCCGCAAACCAGGCCGGTATCGTACTTGGGATCGTTGTTGAGATTGAAGGTGAGCGAGCGCGGCTTCTCCTCTTCCATCACCTCGCGCGCTGCCTGCCAGACTTCGGCCTCGACGCAGCCGCCGCCAATGGTGCCGACAATCGAGCCGTCATCGCGGACCAGCATCTTCGCCGTCTGGAAGGACGGAATCGAGCCGCGGACGTTGGTGATGGTGGCTACAGCTCCGCGGCGTCCCTGGCGGCGAAGCTCGACGATTTGCTCGTAGATGTCCATGGGAGGCTGACTGTGATTATAGATGCAGCGGCTGCAGCAGAAACGGCGTGGTGACGGGATACTTGTTGACGGTAGTCTAGGGAAGCCATAGACTATCCCTATGGCAACCCTATACGTGGAAAACGTTCCTGACAAACTTTATGAGGCTTTGCGGGCGCGAGCGCGTAAGCATCGCACTTCCATCGCTTCGGAAGTAATCACATTGTTGGAGGAGAACGTGCCGACTACCGACCAGTTGAGACGCAGGCGCGAGTTCTACCGCACACTTGAAAAACTGCGGTCGCAACCGTCGCCTGGGCCTGGGCCCTTTCCGTCTACGGAAGAGATGCAACGTGAAGACAGGGAGAGGGGATGAAATGGGTTATTGATGCGAGTGTGGCTGCGAAGTGGTTTCTTCCGTCCAAGGATGAGCAGTTGGTTCCGGAGGCGCTGGCGTTATTGCAGGCATACAAGAACGCAGAGCATCAATTTGTGGTCCCGGACCTCTTTTGGGCTGAGTTCGGTAACATCCTCTGCAAGGCAGTGCGTCGAAGTCGCTGTTCGAAAGCAGTGGCGGAGACCAGCCTTACGGAATTGCTGGCGCAAGATTTGGTTACTGTCGCATCGGAAGCACTTTTGCCAGAGGCCCTCAAGATTGCCACGACCTTCGATAGAAGTATGTACGACAGCCTTTACGTGGCCCTCGCCGTGGCAGTTCGAGTCCAATTGATAACCGCGGATGAAAAGCTGGTCAACGCACTTGGCGGTAATTTCCCTGTGAAGTGGCTGGGTACCTTGTAGGGCGGCGAGCCTCAAGCCCCTACGACGTCGCTTCTGCGCTCCATCAGCAGAACATCGCGCCACGTCCCTTTCAATTGCCCGAGACGTTCGCGTTTGCCTATGATGCGAAACCCGCAACGTTCATGCAACCGGACGCTGGCTTCATTCTCGGCGAAGATTCCAGCTTGCAGCGTCCAGATGCCTGCCTGCTCGGATGCCGTTACCAGGCCGGACAAGAGTCGCAATCCCACGCCTCGTCCACGTGCGGCTCCGGCTACGTAAACGCTCACCTCAGCGACTCCGGCATATACGCAACGAGACGACACCGCACTTAATGCCGCCCAGCCAAGTATCTCGCTCTTTGTCCGTGCAACGAGGCGGCATGAGGGGATGTGTGCCGCGTCCCATCGCTCCCATTCGGGTGCCGAAGTCTCAAAGGTCGCGTTTCCGGTGGCGATGCCTTCAAGGAAAATCGCCCGGACTGCCGGCCAGTCATCCGGAGTCATCGGTTCAACAGAAACCGCTCCTTCAGCAGTGCTCACGGTTTGCATTATAGGGGCATCCGTATATGTCGTCGCGTGCTCCATTCGTCAGTTGTGACAGCGCAAGGCCGATAGGGAGCAAGCAACGAAAGCCGACTGCATTCATGATTTGGCGGAGCTGAAGTCTCAAATACGAAGACGTTTCCGATCCTGAGTTACGCAAGGATCATGCACTGATTCGCGTGCGGGTCAGTTCCAGCGACTCAGAAACTCCAGCAGTTCCCATTTCGGAATTCTTGGTGACCTTCGTAACCTCTGCCCCGCACTATTTGCGTGCACGCCAGTCCCACAGCTCGTAAACTTGCTCCGAGGACACCGATTGTGTCTGTGGGACTCTGATCCAGCTAAGCTCTTTGAAATGTATTAAGTACGTGTAAGTCACTGCGGTTCAATCATTTGCATCACAAATGTTGTCTATATCGTTGAAAACAAAAGATGACGAAATAGAAAATTTTGTGATCTGCGTCACAAAAGCACAGCACGAAGGTGCTGAACGGCGCGCTCGCGAATCGCTGTATCAGTGCGTGGTAGAGTGATTGTTTTCGCCAGCCGATTTCGGTACCCAAAGAAAGAGCTGCCATGAAGGCCGTCCACATTCATGAATTTGGTGGGCCTGAAGTTCTGAAGTATGAAGATGCCCCCGACCCCGAGTTACGCAAGGACCACGTTCTAATTCGAGTGCGCGCCTGTGCGCTCAATCACCTCGACTTGTTCGTCCGCAAAGGCCTGCCCGGGAGTGAAGCTGCCGCACATTCTGGGCAGCGACATAGCGGGCGAGGTCGCCGAGGTGGGCGAGTACATCACCGACGTAAAACCCGGGACACGTGTCCTGCTGTCTCCCATGTTGTTTTGCAACCACTGCGAGATGTGCGCCACGGGAAACCACAACTTCTGCAAGGAATTCGCGGTGCTCGGCAATAACGCTGAGGGAGGCGACTGCGAACTCATCGCCGTGCCACGGGCGAATGTCATCCCGATTCCTGACTCTCTCGACTTTGTCTCTGCCGCGAGCGTGCCTCTGGTATTTCTGACGGCTTGGCACATGCTCGTCGGCAAGGCGAAGCTTCGCGCCGGCGATATCGTGCTTGTGCTGGGCGCGGGCTCGGGTGTCGGATCGGCGGCGATTCAGATTTGCAAGATGCTGGGAGCGAGCGTCATCACCACCGCCGGAGACGAGCGCAAGCTGGAGAAGGCCCGCGAACTGGGCGCCGACTATGCGATCGACCACTACAAGCAGAAGATATCCGAGGAAGTGAAACGGATTACGAATCGGCGCGGGGTGGACATTGTCTTCGAGCACGTGGGAGTGGCCACGTGGCCCGAGAGCATCAAGTCGCTGAAGTATGGCGGCACGCTGGTGACTTGTGGCGCGACCACCGGCTTCGATGCGCAACTCGACTTGCGCGTGCTCTTCGCCCGGCAGTTGTCGCTGTTCGGAACCTACATGGGAGGTCAAGGCGAGCTTCTGGAGGTCATGAAGCACGTGTTCACTGGCAAACTGAAGCCGGTCGTTGACCGCACATTTCCGTTGGCCGAAGCGCGAGCAGCGCATGAATATCTGGCGCACAGCGAACAGTTCGGGAAGGTGGTGCTGACAACTTGAGTTCGGATGGTGGGGAGTTGTCCCGATTAAGGTTCGACGGCCTTGGGCAAGGTCTTCGGGCGGATTGACCGTCGTTTCCGGGCGGGCAGTTCTGCAACCTTGCCCTCCAGCCAAACATAAACCGGCAGGCCCTGTCGCCTGCGTTCAGCGATTGCCTTTCGGACGGCTGCCCGCATGGCTCGGATGGCACGTTCTTCCAGGGGCAACTCAAGCAATTTATGTGGATCAAGTTTCATTTTTTTTCTGCTGCGCCAGCATGTCTTCGTAGACTGCATTCTCGATTATACGCAGCGCTCCGTCCCTCTCAAACGCGACAACGCGCGGGCTCTCAGCCGAGTTGTCGAATAACATCCAGGAGTCGGCGAGGTGACGATAGTAGTTAAAGAAGTTGCTCAGTGAGCGAGAAAATCGGCGACGCACTACATCGGAAGGGATATCGTGCCCGCCCCCTTTAACTCGTCCTTTGATTCTCGAGATGGCTAATTCTTCGCTGGGAACCCACAAGAAGAAGAGATGCGTGGCGTAGCCGTCTCGTTTGAAACGGCGAATCAGGTTTAACAGAGTTCTTCCCGAGAGAGTTGTTTCTATGCCGAAGTCTTCACGGTGCATTGCCAGTCGTTCGATCTCGTCGAGCATGATGCGTCCGGCGCGGAATGCGGCACGTTCGGGCGCAAACGGCGAGACACCTTGCGCGATTAAGTCGGCGTTTACAAAGTGAGGACAATAAGCATAGGCGGGCAGGAATTCAGTAGCGAACGTGGTTTTTCCAGCGCCGTTTGGACCAGCGATCATGTAAAGGTTGGGGGCCATTCAACGATCTAACGCTCATCACCGATGGGTCATGAACTCTACGGCCACGCCAGCTCGCGACCGCACATCATCCCTAAGCATCATATCGCCAGAGGTATAATCGAGGCTGATATGGATCTCCAGACGGGCATCACCGAAAAAGATATGGAACGCTCCAGCCCCACGGGCCACGAGCGCTTCAAAGATCTGGTCGGCTCGGACCAGAGCCGGGGCGCCATTCTGCGCGCCACTTTCGGCGAGCAGCAACATGAAGGCGTGGTGCTGGCTTCGCTCGATGCCGTGGTGAACTGGGTACGCAAGAATTCCATTTGGCCGATGACCTTCGGCCTCGCCTGCTGTGCCATTGAGATGATGTCGATGGGAGCGTCGCGTTTCGACATAGCCCGCTTTGGCGCCGAGGTGTTCCGCCCTTCACCCCGCCAGTCTGACCTGATGATCATCGCCGGCCGCGTCTCGCAGAAGATGGCGCCGGTCATCCGCGAACTCTACATGCAAATGCCCGAACCGAAGTGGGTTATTTCCATGGGCGCATGCGCGACTTCCGGTGGCGTGTTCAACAATTACGCGCTGGTGCAGGGCGTCAACCAGTGGATCCCGGTCGACGTTTATGTTCCCGGCTGCCCGCCGCGTCCTGAGCAGCTCATTTATGCCATCACTCTGTTGCAGGAGAAGATCGCCAACGAGCGCGGGTCCTTCAAGCGGGCGTTGAACTTGGGATAGCTGGACGGAGAACTTCCGTTTCTCCGTCAGATCGGCGAAAATAAATTCGCGGTCACATATCACAGACAATCGGCGCGCCTGACGTGCAGGCTTAGGTTTGGCCCTGCAGCAGGGGTGCCATCGTCCGCAACAACTTAGGAGGAAATTTCGTGAGCATGAACGCTTCTACCCGGCAGTTTCAGGATGTAACCGTGGTTGATCTGAGCGGGCAGATTAAGTTAGGCGAAGGCAGTTCCGTTCTCCGCGACACCGTCAAAGACCTGCTTGCTAAAGGGCATAAGAAGATTTTGGTGAACCTTGGCGAGATCACTTACATCGATAGTTCAGGAATCGGTGAACTAATCAGCGCTTTTACATCAACGCGGAACCAGGGCGGCGAGCTGAAACTGCTTAATCTGACGAAGAAAACCCATGACCTTCTTCAGATTACCAAGCTATATACCGTATTCGACATCAAAGACGACGAGGCAGAAGCGCTCGCAGCCTTTGAGGAAGGCTAACCCGTTCATCGTTGGTACGTAGGCTGGCGATGTGCTGGCAGCGCTATGGCATGCGTGCTGCTTCGGCGCTCCGTGCGGCGAGAACGCTCGGTTGGGTCGCCAGTTCTTCACGCAGCATTTGGAAGACGGCCGCAAGCACGGAGACGACAACTGGACCTAGAAACAGCCCGAGAAATCCGAACACCTGGACACCGCCTAGTATCACGAACATTAGGACCAGCGGGTGCAATTCCACCTTGCCGCTGACAACCCACGGCCGCACAACGTTGTCGACCGCACTGATGACGATCGCTCCCCAGGCCAAAACGAAGATGCCCTTCCATAGCGCTCCGGTGAAGATCAGGTAAAGTCCTGCCGGGGCCCAAACCAGGGCGGCACCCACGACCGGAAGTATTGAAGCGAAGAAGGCGGCGATGCTCAGGAGCAAGGGCGAGGGAAGCCCCACGATCGCGGTGGCGACGCCGGTCAGGATTCCCTGAATCAGGCCGACAGAGACGATTCCGTAAACGTTGCCGATAATCGTGTCGTTGATGTTGCGAAACAATCGTGAGGTCTGCGCCGGCGAAAGCGGCATCAAACTGCCTAGTCCTGCAGTCCATCTCTCGCCATCGCGAAACAGAAAAAACACCACGATTAGCATAAATAAGAAGTCAGCGGTGAAGCGTGCCAGGCTGCCCAGAATCGCGGCGCCGGAACTTAGCACGGTCAGACTCAAGCGTTGCAGACCAGTAGTGATGGCATTGTGGATATCGAACTTGGAAAGATCGACGAAGCGACCGAAGAAGTGCAGAGGACGTTCCGCCATGGCGAACACAAACTGGCCAAAGCCGCCCTGCTCGGCGCTGAGGCGGTTCAGCCGTTGCGCCGCGGTTATGGCCTCAGTTGTTGCCTTGAGCAGGATCAGACTCACGGGGAGCAGGAACAGAAACACAATGCCCAGCGTTGCAACGAGCGCGGCCCATGTACTCCGGTTGCCCATCCATCGCAACACTCTCTTGTAGGCCGGGTGGAAGATTACCGCTACGATAACTCCCGCTGCAATCGACCGCAGGAAAGGCTGCGCAATGAGCAGTGCAACCACTCCAAACAGGACGATGAGACTCGCGAGAAACCAGAGCGTAATCTTCTTAGGATCCATTTGGCAGCCGAGTGCTTGCTATGGCCTCACCTTACCACAGAGGACTTCGGCCGATAAGCCAACGCTTTGTATCAGGGCACGACTTCAGTCATGCCGCAACATGTGAGCAGAAGAACCGGCTTTAGCCGCTTCGGGACGGGGGCTGAAGCCGTTCCCTGTTACAGGGCGATTTCCACCAAGATCAGATTTCGAATCTCATAACATCGCACCTTCTTGGTTGAGATTCTTTGTTACTCTGAGGCCATGATTCACGAGATATTCCCGGTCGGTGTTTTGCAGTGCAACTGCTCGGTGGTCGGTGATGAGCAAAGCAAAGAGGCGATGGTCATCGATCCCGGTGACGAAATCGATCACATCCTAAGCATCGTCGCGCAGCACGGATTGACGGTGAAGCAAATCGTCATCACTCACGCCCACATCGACCACGTGGGCGGCGCAATGAAGCTGAAGCAGGCGACCGGCGCGCCCATTCTGCTGAACCAGAACGACTACGCATTGCTCAAGATGCTGGATACGCAGGCAGCGTGGATCGGGATGCGTTCACCAGGAAGCGTTGCGATTGATGCGAATATCAGCACCGGCGACAAGGTGGCGGCGGGGAGCGTTGTCGCTGATGTGTTGCACACGCCGGGACATACCGAAGGCAGCGTCTGCCTTTATTTTGAGGCGGACAAAAAGCTGATTGCCGGCGACACACTTGTTTGCGGGTTCAATCGGGCGCACTGATCTCCCCGGGGGCTCGTATAAGAAGATCATGGAGTCGTTACAAGGCCCGGTTATGGCGCTGCCCGACGAGACTATCGTCGTTCCGGGTCATGGTCCGCTTACCACCATCGCTGAAGAACGCGAAAGCAATCCATTTCTGATTACGCGATAGGCTGGATGTCGGCGGATGCTTCCGGAACCGTGTTGCAAGGCCGATGGTCCCGCTCGAGGTTTCGGATGGCACTCATGACCGCGAGGCCCTGAGGAACAACGAGTACCACAAGGTAAGAGATGATGGTTCCCAGAATCACGCCGAGGGCGCCGATGCGCACTACCAGCACGATCGACAGCGCGACGTTTACAACCGCCGCTAACGCTGACGCGACCGCCTGCAGGCGCGTATGATTCAGAGCTCCTAAAAGGCATGACTGCGCAGTCATGAATCCGGCGATGACACTCCAGCATGCCATCGCCAGTAGAAGAGACCGCGGAGGTACGGCGGCAGGGCCAGCCCACAAGCGAATGCCGATCCGACCGAAGATGACTAGAAACATCGCCCACAAGACATTGAGGGCGATAGTGGTTCGCATTGCGATAGCGAAGGTGCGCCGAATCCATGTAATGTCGCCGCGAGCGCGCGCCTCGGCGTAGGCCGGCCACAACGCCGGGAATACGAGCGTTTGCAGCACCGCTCCAAGCCCAACTACACGCCAGGTTACGCTGTAGGGCGTAACTTCAGCCGCGCCGAGATAGTGGCTCACGATGATGTTGTCGGTACTGAAGACCACCATTGCTGCGGCCTGAATCAGCAGGAACGACCACCCGGTGCTCAGCAGCATGAGTGCTTCGTGAAGGCTTACTAGCCTGAGCCGCGGTTTTAGCCAAGGCTTGTGCCACAGTACCAGCCAGAGCAAGGTCAAGGTCGACACCAGAGTGATGCTCCCGAACGAGAGCAGAAACAGAGTTGGCATCGAAACATGGAGCCAAATGCCGACAGCCAAGCCAACAAGACTGCCGACGGCGCCCAGGGCGAGAGTTTTGTTGTAAGTGTGTAGCTCCTGATACCCGGCGAAGACCTTGCCTGCGAGATTCAGTGGCAGGCCGGCCAGCGTGAGCAGCGTGGCTATCAAGACGGTCGCTCCGACCTCGGATTTGAGGGAGTAGCTGGCATTGAATATCGCGATCCAGTTCACCCGAGACCACAAGAAGCCAAAGCCGCAGGCTGCCAGCCCAACAGCTCCGATTGTCACAGCCATCGCGTTGCTGAACGCTCGCGCAGCTTCCGTCCGGTCTTGTCGGGCGTAGGCTTGGGACACCAGGTTGGTCAAGCTGTTGGCGATGCCGAGGTCGAGGAGATTCACCCATACCGCAACGCTCACCACTGTCGCCCAAACACCGTAGCGCTCGGGTCCCAGGTAGCGCACCGCCAGTGGCAGCGAAATCAGCGTGAGCAATGACGACAGTACCCGGGCCGCGCCACCGGAAATGACGGCGGTCATAATGCGCCGGTAGCGTGGGTCGTTAAACAGCGAGAAAACAGCGCGAGCGTGGCTTGCTGATTGCGGGGTTTCTGGTCCGGACGGTGAGGTGGTCACAACGGGGAGCTCTTGATTAGCTTATCGCGCACTCGGCTGTTCTGCATCAGCAGTGCCTCAGCTGCCGAGACTACCTCCGGAACCGAAACCTCCAGGATGCAATGTGGGCGGCTGATTTCCCGACAACTGGCGTTGCAGTCGCCGAGTCCATGTTCGGGTTGGAGCACGCAAGCCGGCACTCCCCAGGGAACGAATCGCGCTGGGCTGTTGGGATGCTCCGGGTCGCCGTGCATGGGATGCCGCGAGATAACAATGGTCGGGCACTTCATGGCTGCCGCCAAGTGCGCAGCGCCGGTGTCATTGCCAATGAACAGGTCGCAACGCTGGAGTAAGGCACAGGTTTCGCGAATTGCAGCGCTGTCGGAGATGCTCGATCCGGTGGACAATGCACGGGCGAGATGGGTCGCCTGCTCATGCTCCGAAGGAGCACAGGTAATGACGGTATGTACCGGAACTTTCTTCGACAACTCGTCGATGACAGCGGAGTAGCGCTCCAACGGCCAGCGTCGTCCGGGCGACTGCGCACCGATACCCAATGCCACCAGAACAGAATCGCCGGAAACATTGAGCAGTACCCGGTTCGCGTACTCGCGATCTTCTGCGGTTAAGGCAATTTCAGTCGCGGTGTCTTTTACGTTGCCGCCGAGTGTTTCGACAATGGCAATGTTTCGCTCAACTTCGTGCCGCAGCGGGCCAGGATCCAGAGAGA
This sequence comes from uncultured Acidobacteriaceae bacterium, assembly GCA_963699875.1. Lineage (GTDB taxonomy): Bacteria > Acidobacteriota > Terriglobia > Terriglobales > Acidobacteriaceae > CAVVDY01. The sequence goes on along the minus strand of CAVOVN010000005.1, from coordinate 190,048 downwards.
TATCGAATGCGCGATCGAAGCCTTTGTTAAAGCGCTGCTTGCCGGCTGAGGCCCGCTCGCTGTAGGCGACGCGCAGGTCCGCAGTCGTCAACGTGCACAGCAAGGTCGCAAGATGCTCATCTGTGTCCCAGCGAGGACAGATTGCGACGTCGAAGCGGCGGCCACGCAGCTCGCGCCAGTAGAACTTCAGGGTCGTCAGAAGATAGTGGAGGTGCTTGAGGGCCGCATTGCGAACCGAGGGCACCGATAGCAGCTCGTCGACGTGGGGATTATTTTCGAGAAGGGAACGATATGCCTGCTGGACAACAGCTGTAATGTGCGCATTCGGATAAGCTCGCTTCAACTCGCGAAAGAGCGGCGTCGTGAGTACGAGGTCGCCTAGAGCGTCGAGTCGGAAAAGGATGAATGAATCGCGGGCCGCCGATGCGCGGGGGTGATCACGGCACGTTAGCCGCGTCCACCAGATCGCCAGACGCGTCGGCAAAAGCACGCAAAACAATAGTTTCACCGCACCCCGCCTCGGGTTGAATTGGCCATGCGATCTGATAGCGCCTTGCGAACAAACAAAGACCCTCCGGACAGTCCAAGTCTGAGGGTCGGCGACATTAAAGTTGTGCGTCGGTTTGCGGTTCAATCTTACGGGAGTCGTCGGGGATAAATCGACTCCACAAAAGTAGCAGTTTTCACACTTTCTTACTCAGGACGAGCCAAACGATGTCTGGCGGCATAGAAAAAGCCCATCCAGCAAAGCCGGATGGGCATGAGTCTCATAAGCCAGCTGATATCCGCCCGCCCGTCGCGAGCCAACGTGCTCTACTTCGTTGTGCTGGATTCAAGCCCGTGATACTTGAGCATGGGCTCGATGCTCGGCGCTTTCCCCCGCCACGCTTCGTACATCTTTGCCAGGTCCTCGGTATTGCCACGTGACAGCACCATCTGCCGGAAGCGATCGCCGTTGGCACGGGTCAACCCGCCGTGCTCCACAAACCACTGATAGGCATCGTCGTCGAGCATCTGCGTCCAGAGATAGGCGTAATAACCTGCCGAATAGCCGCTGCCCCAGATATGGCTGAAGTAGCTGGACCGATAGCGCGGCGGAACGTAGCTGATCAGCAGATGAGTTTTCGTCAGAGCCTCGGTTTCGAATGTATCCGGGTTTTGCAGCGGAGCGCTTGCCGGCAATGAGTGCCATTGCATGTCGAGTTCAGCGGCAGCCAAAAGTTCAGTTGTGTCGTATCCCTTGTTGAATGTTTCCGACTTTTCGATTTTGGCCAGCAGATCTGCCGGCATTGGTTCGCCGGTCTTGTAGTGCTTGGCGTAATGCTGGAATACCGACGGATACGTTGCCCAATGCTCATTGAATTGCGATGGGAATTCGACGAAGTCGCGCGCCGTGTTCGTGCCCGAAAGGCTGGGATACTCGGAGTTGGCGAACATTCCGTGCAGCGCGTGTCCGAACTCGTGGAACATCGTTCGCACATCGTCCGCCGTTAACAGTGCAGGCTCGCCCGGCGCAGGGGGAGCGAAGTTGGCGACGTTGGTGACAACGGGTTTTGTGCCCATCAGCTTCGATTGCTCGACCAGGCTGTTCATCCATGCGCCGCCGTTCTTGTTGTCGCGCTTGAAGTAATCGCAGTAGAAGAGGGCCATCGAGCTGCCGTTGGTATCGAACACCTCGAACACGCGCACGCCATCGGCGTACACCGGGATGTCGTGCCGTTCCTTGAATGTGATTCCGTAAAGCTGATTGGCTGCGTAGAACACGCCGTTCAGCAGCACGTTATTCAGCTCGAAATACGGTTTCACCTGCGATTCGTCGATGTCGTACTTCGCCTTACGAACCTGCTCGGCGTAGAAGTCCCAGTCCCAGGGCTGCAATGTGAAGCCGCCCTTTTGCGCGTCGATGACGTCCTGAATGTCTTTTGCTTCCACGGCCGCTTTTGCAGTCGAGCCCGGCACCAGTTGCGACATGAAGTTCAATGCCGCTTCCGGAGTCTTGGCCATCTGGTCTTCCAGCTTCCAGGCGGCAAAGCTGGAATAGCCCAGCAGCTTCGCTTTCTGAGCGCGGAGCTGAGCGATCTTCGAAATAATGTCGCGCGTGTCGTTGGCATCGCCCTTCTCGGCGCGATTCCACGAGTCTTCGAACAACTGCTGCCGTGTGCTTCGATTGCTTAGACTGACGAGGTCAGGCTGCTGTGTCGTGTTCTGCAGCGGAATCACATAGCCGTCGACCTTGCGACCCTTGGCTGCTTCGGCAGCGGCGGCGATCTGCGCGTCGCTGAATCCCGCCAGCGCAGCTTTGTCGGTCGTAACATAGGCGCCGGCTTTGGTCGCCGCCAGCAGCTTATTGCTGAACTCGGTCGACAAACTGGCGATCTCTTCGTTCAGCTTCTTCAATTGCACTTTGTCCACTTCGGAAAGATTGGCGCCGGCGTGCACGAACTCGTCGTAGGTAACTTCAACCAGTCGGAGCGATTCCGGATCCAGCTTGAGTGACTGCCGCTCCTTGTAGATGGCTGCGACGCGCGCAAACAGTTTGGGGTTGAGGTGGACGGCGTCAGCATGAGCAGCGAGTTGAGGAGCAATCGCCGAGCGGATCTTTTGCAGCGTTGGATTCGTATCCGCGGCACTCACGGAAAAGAACGCAGCTGTCGCCCGGTGCAGCAGCCGCCCGGACTTCTCCATTGGGATGAAAGTGTTCTCAAACGTTGGAGGCGCGGGATTGTTGGCGATAGCCTCCATCTCCTTTTTCTGCTCAGCCATGCCCGCTTCGATCGCCGGTTGATAGTCGGAGTCTTTGATCTTGTCGAAGGGCGGTGCATGGAAGGGAAGAGTGCTAGGGGCGTAAAACGGGTTCTGGGGACCGAATTGTGCGTCGGCAGCTTGCGCCGGCAGCGTGGTTACGCCCAGAACAAGGATGGCAGCAATGATCAACGTTGTCATAAACAAATAGTTTAATCGGGGAGCGAGATCTCTGCAGGGAATCGTTTCGAGGCGGGGCTCAGCATGAGGGGAAACTGCATCAAGGCAGTCCATGGGCGTCCGACAGCCTGATTTGAGATACGAATGAAAATGACGATATCTTCCCAACTTGTTCGCGTGCCGCCGGGCAACATCAAATAAACCAAAGCCGCCAAGCCCTCCGAACCAATACTCGGCCACACGAAGTTAAGCCGTTCCAATGTTCACGCCGATTGTCTGGAGACCCAGCTGCACTGTACAGCTCGGCTCCTCTATGCGGTTGAGAAGGTACATAAGTTGCGCATACGGATCCCATAATGGGAAGGAGCCGGTAATTGTTTTGGAGCAACTGTAACAAAAACTTGCGCCAAGGATTTGTTGGTCGGACGCTGAGCAGTAGCAAGTGCCGGCGCCACAAAGGTAATTTCTATGGCCTATTCAAAACTAATACGTTTTTCCGTACTTCTTCTCATTATTGCAGGGGCGATGGTAGCAGTCTCTTATGCGGACAGCAGTAGCGACGGCAAACTGCTCTACCGCTCCAATTGCAAGGTCTGTCACGACAAGGGCTCTCCCAACGGGCAATACACGCCCATGACTCTCACGCAGGACCAATGGAGAAAGTTCTACAGCAGCAAGCTGATTCCGGCCCACAAGAACGTGGTTGAGCCGAAATCCGGCAAGAAGCTGCTGGAGGAGTTGACGCCGGCGCAACTCAAGGCCATTCAACGCTTCTGCGTTGACCACGCCGCTGATTCCGAGCAACCGGCTACCTGCGGATAGTCCGCACCCACAACCACGACGTGCATTTCACTCTGAGGGATAGCTATGTCTAAATCTCTGCGAACACTTGCGTCTGCTTTGACTCTTTTACTGGTGAGTGGTGTCCTGTGCTGGAGTCAGCAGCCAGCGAGTCAGCCTAACTCTGACAACATGGCGGAACTCCGCCAGGAAATCGATCAGCTGAAGAAAACCGTCGCCTCCCTCGAGGAGCGGCTTACCGCCCAAGACAAGAAAGAAGGAGAAGCGCAGCCTGCCGATGGGGCACACCTGCTGGCAGACCAGAGCTCTCCGTCCACCATCAATGTGAAAGAGCTCGACAACCGGATGAACCAGGTGGAGCGCCACTCCGCGCTAGACCGGCTGAACTGGAGCGGAGACTACCGCTTCATGGGATACAGCTACACGGCGAATATCCCCAGCCATTTCGATGGCATGCAACTGCAGAACCTGCTGGTTCGCACCATGTTCTTTGCGCAAACCAACCAGGGGCAGTTCCCGACCAGCGTGGCGCAGATCAACAACAACGTGGCGTCCAAGTACAGCGACTATCAGTACTTCACCAACAACCTGACCTTTGCGCAGTTGAAGACGGCCATCGGGCAAATTCCGCCGGCGATGCAGCAGCAACTGATGCAGATGCTGATGCCGGCGACCTATGTTCCCGGATATGCCGCCAACAACAACGCCATGTTCACCAATCGCCTGCGGCTGAATTTCGATGCCAAAGTTGCCGACAATGTCACCGTCGCTGCCCGATTGAGCATGTACAAGGTTTTCGGCAACTCCACCGGGGTGCAGGTTTTCGACGGTCAGCCGACCACGCTGTACTCGGACGGTACTACGGTCACCGTTCCGGGCTCGGATCTCGTACATGTCGAGCGCGCCTATTTCACGTGGAACAACATCGCCGACTCTCACTTCTATCTTTCGGTGGGACGTCGGCCATCAACGGATGGGCCGCCTTTGAACTATTCGTCGGACGAACCGCGAGGAGGCACTCCCTCGGGCACGCTTATCGACTACCAGTTCGACGGTGCTACGCTCGGCTATCACATCGGGGACAAGACCACATTGCGGGCCTGTTGGGGCGTAGGCTTCACCGAAGGCTACGGCAATGGCCAGAACCTGGTAGCTCCGGTGGATCGCATCAAGGGCGTTCAGCTACTGGGCGGCAACTTCGATCTCTACAGTACAGACCATAGCCTGGTGCAAGTCACGGTTGCACACGCCTGGAACGTGACCGATGGCTTCAATGGCGAGATCGTTCTTCCCACCAATCCGGTTACCGGCGACGCGATCAACGCGCCGGTAATCATGCGGTATACGCCGAGCACCAATCTGGGCGGAATCAACCTGTACGGCATCAACCTGCAGCACCGGCTTGGGTCTTTCGATCTCTACGGAAGCATGAACTTCGACGCCACTCGCCCGAACGGTGAGACCTCACCCTTCGGCGGACTGCTTTCGGACCCGTTTGAGACCCCGGTGAACCACACCGGCGAAATGGTCTTTGTGGGAGCGCGCTTCAACTTCCCGCAGAACGACGGCAGAACCAAAATCGGCTTTGAGTTCAATTCGGGCTCGAAGTATTGGTTCAACTTCGCTCAGGCGGAAGATGACATCCTCGCACCTAAGACGGCCACCCGTGGTCAGGTCTATGAGAGTTATCTGACCCACCGCATCAATGACCACTTCATCTTCAAGGCAGGATACCAACGCTACAACTACAAGTATTCCGGATCAGGATGGAATGTGGGAGCGCCGCAGTTGCTCAGTGACAATCCGGTCCTGGGATTCCCGAGCTACCAGAATGCCAATGTCTTCGAGTACGGCATGATGGCGAGGTTCTAGTCCGGTATAGGTCGTTTCTCCAGAGGCAGGCCGCCGGGGCCGGTCGCAAGATCGCTCCCGCGGCCTCTCAAGGAGACGGCCGGTTGCAGCCGACAACCGAAACATGTTGCGCAGTGCAATTAGAAGAGAGGCCGCTTGAGCCAGCACAACGAGGATTCTGAGAAGGCTCCGCTGAAGCTGTCACGCCGTAGGTTTCTACAGGTTTCGGCTGCGACGGCAGCGTTGGGCGCATCGGCACCGACCGTCGCTGCCGAGGTGCATCCACCGGGATGGCGAGGTGATACCCGGGTTGAACAGATCGCTACCAACTGCGAGATGTGTTTCTGGAGATGCGGTGTAATGGCCGAAGTGGCCGACGGCCGCGTCTTGAAATTGCAGGGAAATCCGCATCATCCGCTAACGAAAGGGAAGCTGTGCGCTCGCGGCAATGCCGGTACAGCACTGCTGTATGATCCCGACCGGCTGAAATACCCGCAGATCCGTACGGGTGAGCGTGGCGAAGGCAAGTTCCGGCGGGCCAGTTGGGAAGAGGCGCTGGACCTGCTGGCATCGCGGCTGAAGGAACTGAAGAGCAAGTACGGGCCGGAGAGCGTTGCGCTGTTCCCTCACGGCGTGCATTCGGGCTTTTTCGCGACCTTGATGAAAGCGTATGGCACGCCGAACGCGGCCGAGCCGGCGTTCGCGCAATGTCGCGGTCCACGCGACGTCGGGTACCAGCTCACCTTCGGACGTCCGGTGAACTCCCCCGAGCCAGTCGATCTGGAAGAATCCAAGTGCATCGTCCTTATCGGCAGCCATATTGGTGAGAATGTTTTTACCTCGCAAGTCACGGCCTTTGCTGATGGATTGGCCAATGGCGCGAAGCTGATCGTAGTCGATCCACGCTTCTCGGTGGCGGCATCCAAAGCGACGCACTGGCTGCCTATTAAGCCCGGCACGGACACGGCGCTGCTGCTGGCGTGGATGAACGTTATCCTCGCCGAAAATCTATACGACCAGGAGTATCTCGATCAGTACGCCACGGGTTTTAAGGAGCTGCAGGAGCACGTTCAGTCCTTCACGCCGGAGTGGGCCGCGCCGATTACGGATTTGCCGGCCGACAGGATTCGCGAGACCGCCCGGCTGATGGGGGCGTCGCGGCCCGCTGTGGCCATCCATCCCGGCCGCCATGTGACCTGGTATGGCAATGACACGCAACGGGCACGAGCGATGGCGATCCTTACGGCGCTGCTCGGAGCCTATGGGCGCAAGGGGGGCATTTATCTGCCAACAAAGCTGGCGCAGGGCAGAATCCCGCTGCCTCCCATGCCCGAGCCGGACAAGCCCCGTGCCGACCGCGTGGGTAGCGTCTATCCGTTGGCCACCGAGGAATCGCAGGGCCTGACGCAAGGACTGATCGAGGCGACGCTAACCGGCAACCCGTATCCCATCAAAGCCTGGATCATCTATGGACAAAACGTCTTCGAGAGCATCCCGGTGCGGCAGAAGACGCTGGAGGCCGTCAAGAACCTGGAATTTCTGGCTGTGGTTGATGTGTTGCCGATGGAGCAGACCCGCTACGCCGACCTCGTTCTCCCGGAAGCCACATATCTGGAGCGTTACGATCCTCCCGCGATTGTTACTACGCACAAGCGTCCCTTCGTTGCGATTCGTCAGCCTGCCATTCAACCTTTATATGAATCAAAGCCGGGCTGGTGGATCACCAAGCAGACGGCGCAACGGCTGGGCTTGGCCGACTATTTCCCGTGGACAGACCCCGACGATCATTTGCGCCGATTAATCAAGCCTCTCAACATCGACGAGGTTGAGCTGAAGGCCCTAGGCGCGGTGTCCTTCGACGGCAAGCCTTATATCGAAGACCGCGGCGAGAACGATGGCCCGTTGTTTCCGACCCAGAGCGGCAAGATTGAGCTGCTGTCCTCAGTTCTGCAGGACCTGCATCTCGACGTCTTTCCTAGTTACGAAGCGGTGGAAGATCCCCCTCCGGGTTATCTGCGCCTGATTTATGGACGTTCGCCGGTACAGTCCTTTACCCGCACCGAGAACAATGCGTGGCTCGATGATCTGATGAGCGAGAACCCGGTATGGATCAGCCAGCAGGCCGCGTCGCGCATCGGGGTACGGGATGGCGAGCCGATGATTCTGGAAAACCAGGACGGTGTCAAAAGTCCTCAGGTTACGGTACGTGTCACGCCGGCGATGCGCAGCGACGTAGCCTACACGGTGCACGGCTTTGGGGCCCAGTCTCCCGCGCTGAAGAAGGCATATCACCACGGTTTTTCTGACACCGCCCTGATGACCCGTATTGCGGTTGACCCGCTGATGGGTGCGACCGGCATGCGCGTGAACTTCGTTCGCCTGCATGCGGCGGAGAAAGCATAAGGAGCGGCGGAATGTCCCGGTACGCAATGATGATCGACATGGAACGGTGCGTGGGCTGCCAGGCTTGCACCGTGGCGTGCAAGTCGGAGTGGGCGGTCCCGCTCGGCGGTGCACGCACACGGGTGAGGCCGGCGGGCACCGTCGGAGACTATCCCAATTTTTCTTCGGTGTTCTATGTGTCGCAGTGTAACCACTGCGACCATCCCAGTTGCGTTCCGGCGTGTCCCACAGGAGCAACCTATCAGGACAGCACGGGTACGGTTCGGGTTCACCGCGAGTTGTGCATCGGATGCGGCAGCTGCGTGGCTGCTTGTCCGTACGACGCGCGCTACATCGATGGCGCTGTCGGCAAAGTTGACAAATGCGATTTCTGCGCCGATCGCGTGGAGAAGGGCTTGCAGCCCGCTTGCGTGCTCACCTGTCCCACAAAAGCCAAGACCTTCGGCGACTTGGAAGACAGTTCGGGTACGTTGTTCAAGACGGTGTACTACGGCGCAGCTAAACGCGTTCAGTCTCGCAGTGTTGCAATCGGTCCCAATGTCTATTACCAAGCGAGTCCGGTCCATCTCGAGATGGCGGAAGCCACCTTCGCTCCACACCCTCCGCGTACCATCATGGCAACTCGGGTGTGGGGAGCGGTCGCCGAGAAACTTGTCTTCCTGGCGGTTGGCGCAACCTTCCTCGGACAAGCCGTCGCCTTCTTCCGTCAGCTTGCGGCCGGCGAACACCAGTTCGAGGAGTAGGAGATTCTATGGCGGCAATATCAGCAACTGCCTTGTCCCAGACCCTTACGCCAGCGCAGGCGCGAGAGATGGCCCAGACTCAAATCAAGAAGCATGTCGTCGCTGTCGTACTACTCCACTGGTTCAATGCATTTGTCTGGCTGCTGGAACTCTCGACCGGCGCCGCGCTGATCGTCAGTCCATCGCTGCGCTTCATGCCGTCCTGGTACCTCATCACGATGGAGCAGCTCTTCGGCTCGCGCGCCAACCTGCTGCGCTTCCATATCGCGGTTGGCATGATCTGGATTGTGGTCTGCGCCGTGTATATCGTCTTCGGCTGGCGGCACTTCCTGCATGCTGAGGTGCTCGCCAAGGAAGTAGCGCTCGACCACGACGATTTCGAATGGCTGAAGATGCGCAGCCTGTCTCTGCTGAAGAAATCTGACGCACCATTGCCGCCGCAGGGCGCGTATAACGCCGGGCAGAAGCTATACGCACTAATGATATACACGTGCCTTCCCGTGATAATGATCTCGGGGCTTATTATGAGCTTCCATCTGTTCGGCACGATAGCCGTCCAGTGGTCCATGGTCATTCACTTTCTGCTGGTGGGAATGGTGGTCTCCGGATTGATGATCCACGTTTACATGGGAGCAGTGTTCCCGGAGGAGCGTCCTGCGTTCTACTCCATGATCACCGGCATGGTGGATGAGCTGTACGCTTACCGTCATCACTTCAAGTGGTGGGCCGACATTAAACGCCAGCAACAGGAATGGGAGGAGTCCCTGAATCAGCGAGTGACCGAGCTGGCTGACAGCGAGCCGGCGCCGGACGCGAAGGATACGGTTCGCCGCTGACTCTGAGCCGCCGAGGTTTGCAAAGCAAAAAGTACTGTGATGTGCATCACGTACCTGCGAGCTTGCAAGGCGGTATTCTGCGAGCATGCGGGATGACGTCGCGCAGGCCTTGGAGATTTACCAGCAGCAATCCCACGATTCTCTCGAGCGCGCGGTGGCTCTGCTGCAACACACAGTCTTCGCCTTCAGCATGAAGGCTTGCGGGCATCCAGAAGACGCCGAAGACACCATGCAGGACGTCCTGGTGAAGACGGTTCGCTACCTGGGCGGCTTTCGGGATGCGAGAGCATTGACCGTCTGGCTGTATAAAGTCGCTCGAAACACCTGCCTTGCCCATCGCCGCCGTCCGCAAAGCGCTCCCTTTTTAGACCTGTCCCTGGACGCATTGATGCCAGATGAGCGGGAGATGTCCCTGCTTCTCTCGACCAAACTCCCGGATCCGGAGCATCAGGCCGCTGCCCGTGAAACTGCTGACCTGCTGGAGCGGGCGGTCCGGGAATTACCAGACACTCACCGTGCGATTCTGGTACTGCACGACATGGAGGGACTGAACCACTCCGAGATAGCAGAGGTTATCGGTTTGGCGGAAGGCACAGTTCGCGTGCGTCTGCACCGCGCTCGACTCCATGTACGGCGCATTCTGACGTCTCACATGTTGGGTATCCAGGAACGCGCGGGTCGGGAAAAATCAGCCAAAGCAAGCCAAAAACACAAGCATTGTCGTGACTTGTTCGCCCGGCTATCGGACTACATTGACGGGGTGCTCGAAGACGACTTCTGTGCGCAAATGCAGAAACATCTGAGCGACTGCGAACCCTGTTTGGCGTTTCTCGCCAGTCTCGAACACGTGGTCAAACTCTGTCGTCTCTACCAGCCGCACCATAGTTCGGAGCGTGCGGAGCAGTTGCGGCATCGACTGACGAGTGAGTACGATTCGGCGAGACAGGCGCTTGCCTGCTGCTCCACCGAAGCACGAGATTAGCAGGACTTCCAGTCGGGCTCGGCAGGTTACTCCTCTGTCAGCGTTTCACTCCTTATCGCCGTCGCTGATCCACTACATTGCCCGCATCGCACTCGGGAAGCAGAGCGTAGTGATCGCCAATATCGCGACATAAGCCATCTCGTCTCGCTGATGCCGGCATCCTTTGCCTGCCGCACCGCCGAGTGCGTTGCACCTTCCAGTCCGGAAGCTAGGGCAAAGGCGAGCTTCACCAGCCTTCGGGTTTTCTCATCCAGCGGCCCGTCGGAGTGACAAGTGTCGGCAAGCTTCGAAAAACGCGCGCCAGACTTCGGGGTGAGATTCGCGAAATTGCCGGTCATGCTCGGATAACGTCATCAGGGGTTTGTCAACGCCATGTCGATTTGCTGGTGCCACCAGGAGCTGCCGTACCTTGCGGCAGCGGCGAGAGCGCGATGGGCTGTCGTGATGCGGGAGCTACGGCCAAGGTCCGAAGGTGCCGTTGCGAACGTTGCCACCAACCATGGAACAGGCGGCATTCGTGCGTTCGCACGCTGAAGCGCTGCCATTCGCTGAGGGTGATGGACGGGTGAGAGATGGTGACCGACACGCTTCGCGTGTCAGCCCGGAGCCCGGTAGTCAGCGCTTTCAAAACACATTCTTTGGCGCTCCAAATCAGCGCCACGGTTAGCACTTTTTCTTCCTCGCTCTGCGCTCGGGAGACAGCACGTTGCTCTTCGCTGGTGAAGTAGTCACGAACGAAGTTATCGGAGTGTTTTTCGATACTCTCCAGATCGCACCCAAGCTCGGCGCGCGGCGGCGCTACGGCACACATGGCCACGCCGTCACGATGGCTCAGCGAAATCGACACCCTCGTTGGCGCATCGCAGATGAACACCTCCGGTGCTCCTGACGGAGCTGGCCGGATCTCGATAGCCCTGAGGGCCGGCGGGTCATCGCCGCGGTCCAGGTGCATCGCAACCGCGCGTTTGGCGGTCCAGCGACCCAACCTCCAGTCGGCGCGCCGTTTCGGAATATGAAAGCTGGTGAGCCGGTTCGCCTCCAAAGGACTCAACCAAGCGTCTTCAGTAGGCACATCCGCTTCAGTCTGTTCCAGCCACCATGTATCGGTCAGAGACATCTTCGGCTTCCGGTTTCGTTTGTGGTAATTCCCGGTGTGCAGCGGATCCCGGTGCCCAGCGATTCATGCCGCGCTCAACCGCTTCGATAAGAAAGGGCCGGAGATTGCGCGGCGGCAAGATAGCGTTGAGAGCCCCGACTTGCAGTGCACGTTGAACGCAGTGCACGCGATCAAACTCAGCAGCCATTTCGCCCAGCTTCTCCGAGTGTACGATCTTGAACAAGTCGTTCCGCTGATCGCGCAAGCGAGCCTTCTCGGCGCCTTCCGCCCGGGCCATGGCCTGCTCCAGTGCCTGCACGCGAGCATCTTTGCGCGCACGGGTCTCCACTTCGCCGGCAAATACCACAGCTGCCGCCGGAGCGCCGCCGATCACAGAGGCGTAAGTTCCTTCTAGCGCGAAGACTTCAAGGTTCTCGTTCAACGCTCCCGAGAAAACGACATATGCGCCGCCGTGATAGCGGGAGACGACGCAGAACACCATCGGTCCCTTGAAATTTGTCACCGCTCGGCCAATCTCGGCGCCGTACTCCAATTGCAGGCGACGCATGGACTCCGGCGAACCATCGAACCCCGACAGGTTGGCGAGAATCACTACTGGGCGATTATTGCTGGCTGAGTTGATGGCTCGCGCCGCCTTCTTGGAAGACAAGGGGAAGAGCGTGCCGGCGGTCCATTGCTCCGGGCCATCGGCAGGCACGAAGCCGAACCGCGGCACCGGCTTCGACTGTATCCCGATCAGGCACACGGGATAGCCACCCAGATGTGCGTCCCACACGACGACGGTTTCTGCCGAGCGCATTCCGGCCCAGCGCTCGAGGTGTTCGTGATCCTGATCGGACACCGCCAGCATCACTTTGCGAATATCGAACGATTTCTTGCGGCCGGGATTGGTCTCGTTGGAGAAGATCTCGCCGATGTGGGTGAACGTATTGCTGCCGCTGTCGGAATGGGGAAAGAGACGGATGTCGCGGTCGGGCGGGTCACTGGTGACGGCTCGCCGGGGGAAGCGTTCGCCCGACGCCACGTAGGCGTGTTCGTAATGCTGCATCAGGATGCGGCATGCATCATCGATGTCTCGGGCAAAATACTGGGCCTGTCCATTGAGGCCCATGATGCGGTCGTAGCCGCCGATGCCAAAGTTGTCCTCGGCCGACACGCTGCCGGAATAATCGAGTGCTCGCTTACCGGTCAGTACCATGGCAGCCTTGGGCGTCATGATCAGGATTCCCTTGGTGTGCATCAGCATCGTGCATTCGGCGTTCCAATACGGCTGGGCGCCGACGTTGATGCCGTTGACCACGAGATTGATTTCGCCGCCCGCCTGGGTGAACTCGATGATCCTCCGCAGCACCCGGGCGATCCAGTCCATGTTCTCTACTCCGCTGTCCATGGAGATCTTTGCGCCCGCCGATAGGGTGAACCACTCCAGGGGAGTGCCCTTCTCGTGTGCAAGGTCGAGAGCCGCGAGGATGCGCCGGCATTCCGGCTCCGCGATCGCGCCAAGATCTTTGCTGGGATCGCCCAGAAGGATCACCCGCTCCATGCCCTCGGGATACTTCGCGGTGAAGTTGCGAATCAGGCCAACGATGATGTTCGACTTGTTCTCGCCGTAACCACGCTCCACAGGCACGAGGTGGCACTCGTCATCGAGGTCCATCTCCAGAAATTCGCCCGGGGGAAATTCACTGCGGGTATCTTGAGCTGCGGACGCGAGCATCCTGATGATTTCGTAGGGATAGAGCATCCCGCGTTGCCGCATTTTTACGACTTTCTGGTCGTAGGCACTAAGCGTTTTGAGCGGTTGGAGCCTGCCATAGGGACGATAGGTCACTAGCAGACCGGCGTCGCCCGGCGCTGATACCCGCAGGACCGTTTCCCGTAACTCGCCCGTGCGCGGATTCGGAATGCGCGCGCGCACTACGACCTGCTCCAGCCCCAGGCCGTCGGTCTGAGGAGCCAGACGGCGCGCAATCTCGTTGACTTCTTCCGGCTTCAGCGCCAGCGTCGGCCATACATAAAGGAAGATGCGGTTCCAGTAGAGCCGCTTACGCGGGTCACGCTTTGCCTGAAACACGCGCATCGCTGCCACCGCTTCAGCGAACATTCTCTCCAGGTATGGCAATTGCAGGACTCTGCCAGCGCGATCGCGCACGGGTGTCAGATCGCGCACCTCGGCCATCGCGAACAGGCGCTCGTCTTTGGGGTTGTCCTTACCGACCGCGTGGAGCAGGAAGATTTCGTCCGGTGATGGCTGGCGAGTGATGTTGAAATTCTGCAAACGCCATAAATGCAGACGGTCGCTCATCATGGGATGAATTCCACGATAGAGCCGTACTTCTTCGTAGCCTTCGGCTCCAGGTTCATAGGTGTAATGCTGCATGGCTCCGGCGCTGGGCTCGCCACCGGAGCTTGAGACGGCAACTACGATTCGTGCAATTGCGCGCGGCAGCGAGACTTGACGCAAGGCCTGCTGAATCTCGCGGCTGATGCTGTCGGCGTCCCCCAGTGGCTCGGGACTCCAAACCATTAAGTCGAGAACAACGTCATCCTGAGCAGGAATGTCGTTAATGAAGTTCGCGACCGAAACGATACGCGCTTCCAGCGACTGGTAATCCGCATGTCCGGCAAAAACATGTACTGACCTATCTTCCTCCTGGTAATCGGAAGCAACACACCAGTATCCGTTCAGGGACAGTGTGCGCGTGTTGGTCAACTTGCGCGCGCTGTAATACCGCAGGATCAGCACCTCGAGCATTAGCTGTTGCAAACGGGGCGTAGCCGATGTGAATCGCGGAGCGAACAGAGCGGCCAAGGGCTGCGGGCAGTCGATGAGAGAGCGCATCTTCTCGCGCAGGTCGGGCACATTCGAATTCGCAGCGAGATATTCAAGTGTTTCTTCCGCCGCGCGGTAAATCTGTCGCCTTGCGTCTTCGAACAGCGGCTCATCGCAGCAGCGATAACGCAATTCGCGCGCGAGGTCACTGACTGCGGGGAACTGGACGCGGGTGTTCGAAACCATCCTGGTCGAGCAGATTGCGAAACGTCTCATCAGCGGGCTGCTTCACGTCGCGCACAGACCGCAGACGGCGCTCCAGCACTCCCACAACCGGGGATATCTGCTGTTCTAACCGCTGGTGCGACTTGTACATCCACAGCAGACTTTCTTCCAGCTCAGGCGAACGATCGAGTGTCGTGACTCCATAGTGCGCAACCGCCCGACGCAGAGCGGCGAGAAAATCTCCGGGCAGATTTCCTCCCTGGGTATCGAGCATCCGCAGATAGGAGAAAAGGTAGGCTTCCGTGCTGGGAGCTTCTTCGGCATCTTCGGTGTGTTTGGGTTTCGTGCGAAAGAGCGAGCAGATGTCGACGAAGATGTTCAGGATTTCGTCTTCCTGTTTACCGATCTCGCTGTCTGTGATCGCTTTCACGCCAATCGTTCCATTCGGCCAGCAGCCGCTTCGTCCGCTCGGCACTGATATCGAAACCCAGCATCAACTGCCGCAGCTCTTCCAGATTGTGGCGACGGCGTACCTCAGGATCATCGACGTTGTCTGCGCATGGCGCTGGGAAAAGAACCTGGCTTGTTTCGTCAGCAGTACTGGCCTCGCGGGCGGGATCAATTTGCAATAGGGGCGCACCGGGCGACACCTGCACATTGGGAATTGCCATAACCTGGCGAACTCTCCCAGCGAAGGGAGCCACCACCTGCATCTCCATCTTCATGGCTTCGAGAACGGCCAGCCGATCTCCAGTTGCAACTATGTCGCCCGGCTTCACGGCGATGGAAGCGACCACCGCAGGTGAAGGCGCACGTACGATACCGACATCAGCGCGCTCCACCAGGTGCGAAACGCCATCCACCTCGATGCGATAACCCGATCCCTGCTCCACGGAGACAATGTGGTGCCGATCAGCGCCTACCGTGAGCCAGTATTCGAATCGCCCGACCGGGTCGAGTTGCGCATCGATCCGTGATCCGGAGATCTCAAGGCGAAATTGCCGAACTCCCAGACGGTAGGTAGTGATGGAATAGGAGTGTGGCCCGTAGCGCAGTTCCACCCGATGTCCAACCTCATTTCGGACCTCAGGCCGGCCTCGCAGTGCAGAAGCATAGAACTGTGCCTGCTCAACCCGACGTTCCGAGTCGTAGGCTTCAATCGCTGCATGGATTAGAGCGACATCGGCGAACTTGCGGGAGATGTGCTCCTTCTTCGCTGCCAGGCGGTCCAGCCAACCAATGTTGACCTCGGAGCGCTTCACCTCTGGGCGGCTGAGCATCTCCAGCAGGAATGTGCGATTGCTGGTACCGCCCCTGACCACGATCACGCTATCGCGCAGGGCGCGCTGCAATCGAGATAGCGCCTCGTCGCGATTACGGCCGAACGCCACGATCTTGGCGAGCATGGGATCGAACTCCGGCGGCACCACGTCGCCTACCTCGAAGCCGGTGTCGATGCGGACGCCAGGGCCACTTAGAAATCGAAAGCGCTCTATCGTCCCGGGAGCAGGAGCGAAATCATTGTCCGCGTCTTCTGCCTTCAGGCGGACCTCGATGGCGTGCCCAATCGTCGGCGGAACCTTGCCTTCAAGGCGGCCGCCGCGCGCGATGTGAATTTGCAGCTTGACCAAGTCTAGACCGGTCGTGCGCTCGGTCACCGGGTGCTCCACCTGCAGCCGCGTGTTCATCTCGATAAACGAGAAGTTGCGCGTCTCAGGCTGATAGAAAAATTCCACCGTACCGGCATTGCAGTAGCCGGCTGCCTGGGTCAGACGTACGGCGGCATCGCGCAGTTCATCGTCCTGCTCCGTCGACAGAACGGGCGACGGAGCCTCTTCCAGCTGCTTCTGGTGATGTCGCTGGATGCTGCAATCGCGCACTCCGACCGCCCACGTGGTTCCATGATGATCGGCGATGACCTGAACTTCGACATGACGTGCGCCCGGAATGAACTGCTCGAGGAACACCGTCGGATCGCCGAACGTTTTAAAGGCATCGGCCCGAGCACTCTCGAAGGCATGCTCCAGTTCATTCGGCGAACTCACTCTTCGAATGCCGTGACCGCTCCCGCCGGCGGTGGCCTTGATCAGCACGGGATAGCCCAGGCGCTCGGCATGATGACGAGCGTCGTCAAAGGTTTCCACCGCGCCGCCGCTCCATGACACTACGGGGATTTGCAGCCGCTCCGCCAATTTCTTGCCGGCGATTTTATCGCCCACGCATCGCATGGCGTCGCCGTCAGGACCGATGAAGACAATGCCCATCGCGCGGCAGAGGTCGGCAAAGCCGGCGTGCTCGGCCACAAAACCCCATCCCACCCAGACTGCGTCTGCGCGGGCAGACACTAACGCCCGTTCCAGACGTCCATAGTCGAGATAGCAACTCTTGCGCTGCTTGGTGATCGGGTCAAGCACCTGCGCCGGACCCAGGAACACTGCCTCGTCTGCCTCGCGGACGAACATGGCATGACGATCGGGCTCTGTGAAAAGTGCGATGCTGCGCAATGCCGTGCCGTGTTCCTGGTTGAACTCGCGGGCCGCATGGATAAAGCGCATGGCAGCTTCACCGCGATTCACAATGGCTACTCTTTCAAAATTTGTCGACATACATCCGCCTCTCCCTGGGGTGCGGCTAATCGGCATTGGCGACGTCTGTTGTGGCGGTAAAGACCGCCTGTAAAGGCTTGAGCGACTCAGCGTCCAGACCCGCCGGAAGCGCGGCCGTGCTGTAGCCGTTCAGCCGGATGTACACATTCCCACCGGCATCGACGACTTCCGCATCGAAGTTTCCCCTCTCGGGGTGCGGCGTTACCACGGCATACAAGCGGCCGTTCCGCTTCGCGTGTCCGTTGGACGGAGAAACGTCCTGAACGTGGATGGGAAGCCCCATGCGACTGGTGGTGCCCATCTCCCAGATGCCGGCCGTCTGGAAGCAAAGCTCGATGAGTCGTGGCAACATCAGCGTCGGCTGGTCAGGTGGATGATGGTTATCCGGCAGCTTCTCGGCAAGCTCGCCGATGATGTGTTCCCCGTCCCACCATGCGCGTTCCAGCACCTGATACGCAGGCCCATGGAAGTAGATGCGATAGATATGGGCGGCATCGACGACCGCTTCGCTCGAGAGTGGCGGCTGTGCCGCTGCGACTGATTCGGCCGCTTGCCGGGTCAGCCTCACACGCGCCGTGAAGTGAACCGTCACCTGAGGATCAGACTGACCGGGTAGCGACTCGTTTGCCAATCAGACGGCAATCTGCCACCAAGATGTCGCCGAATGGGCGATAAGTCGCTTCGATCAGTCACCGTCCGCGGATCGTCTTTGTAGAACTTGAACGGTGCGAGGAAGTTCACTTCTTCGACTGTCTCGATATACCAGTCCGGATGCACGGACAGCGCAGCCTCGGCAAATCCCTCGATACCCATGACGCCGGGCAGCACGGGCGTGCCGTCGATGCGATGGTCGTTGAGGAATGGCTGTGCGGATGGAGTAAGAGTCGTCTCCATCGTCAAGCCACTATAAATGCCGAAGCCGGTGATCTTGCCGACCATAGGCCCCGGAGCCGGAAGCCGATCACGCGAGCGCTCCAGGCCTTCGACGTCGAGTCCGCCGGTCGAATCAAATTCCTGCAGCAGGATTCCCAGCCGTTTTGCAACCACGACTTCGCCGCAACCGCCGCCACTGGTGAGTTCGCGACGGATGAATGGAACTCCAGCCTCGGGCGGAAGCATGTCAATGCCTGCGAGCTCCATCATCTTCGGAATGGAGCCGCGAGTGGCCATGCCGATGCCGCCCCAGGCGGTCCAGTCGATAACAATGCCGCGGGTTTCAGGACGCGTGGTGCGGAAGCTCGATGTGATTTTGCAAAGCAGGTCATTCGCTGCGCTGTAATCGCACTGCCCGGCGTTGCCGAATCGCCCGGCAACCGAACTGAACGCCACCGTCGCACCAAGTGGCATGTTGCCGATGGCGTGAAGCAAATTGACCCAGCCATCTGCCTTAACGTCGAAGACAAGGTCGAATTCCTTCGCGTCCTTGTCCGGAAGAAAGTGGCTTCGTTCGAGACCAGCGGCGTGCAGCAGCACATCAATGCGCCCGCTGCGCTCGCGTACCTGTGCGACGGCTGCGGCAACTGCCTCAGCGTCGGCAAGGTTCACGCTGAAGTAGTGGGGAGTACCGCCTGCTGCTTTCACCGCGTCAATGGCCGATTGCGCTGCATGCGCGCGTTCCAGTGCCGCGAGCTCTTTTTCGATCATCGCGGGCGTGACCCTCTTGCCCGCTGCTTTGAAGCGCGCAGCAAGGTCGAGTTTCAAGCCTTCTTTGTCACTGCCGAAGCGCTTGATGTCCGCCTTCGCCGGGTCGGGCTCGGGAACGATATCGAGTAGATAGAAGACGCCGCCCGATGCGGCCGCCAGATCGGCTAGTGATAGCGGACACGATGCTTCCCGCCGCGCCGGTGATGAGAAATACGGTTTGGTTGCTGAGAACCATTCCAGGTCGGCCGTCTTCCACCGTCTGTTCCTGAAGTCCGACCGTCCAGCGCAGATCGTTCTTGTAACCGATCTCGACTGCTCCCGGGATCGCTGAGGGTTTCTGCGATCAAGGCGTCGGCAATTTGGGCCGGGTCACGGCCAACCTCGAAATCAACCGCTTTGACGGTTGCGTCCGCGCGCTCCCGCTTGAACGTCTTAGTGAAGCCGGTGACAGCACCGCCAAGCGGAGCCGTGGCTCCCACAATGTCGTAGCCGTGGTGCCCGCCCAGGCAAGTCGCCGAGATGAGGAATCCGCCTGCACTTCCAACCTGCTCGTACAGCGCCTTGGCGGTAAGGTAAAGCGACTTGACTCGCACGCGTAGCGATTCCCGCCATGCGGCGAGGTCCATGTTGCTCAGCGGACCTTCGTCATCGAGCGCAGGCAGCCAGTACACACCGTTGATTGGTCCGGCAGCCAACCACTCCTTTAGCTTGTCCACTAAGGCTTTCGCGTTCGCCTGCCGCTCGATCCGCAGCACTTCAACTCCGAGCTCCTGCAGCTTCGTCGTGAGCGCATCGGCAACGCCACCGGCGTCGGGCATGAGCACTACTCTGCTGCCACCTTGCAGGACAGCGCCCGTGAGCTTGCACAGAGACAATGGCGGACGCAGAACAGCGAACTGGAACGCGGCGCGGAACCTTCTCCGCGGCATCGAAGCTGGCGGCAATGGGAAGTGCCGTAGCGGGAGCCGTGGCTTCCATTGCACTCGGCAGAGCAGAAGCTTGGGAGCTGTTGAGCGATCCCGCTCTCTCGCGAGCAAACTGGATTACATCCGCCAGCGTGGGGAAATCGCGCAACTTTAGATTTTCATCGCGGGGAATGTTGTACGCCGCACGAATGGCGGCAAACATCTCTGCTTGCTTGACTGTGTCCACTCCGAGGTCGGCCTCAAGATCCAGATCAAGGTCCAGCATGTCGGGCGGATAGCCGGTCTTTTCGGCGGCAATCTCCAACACCTTCTGCGTGATCGCATCCTCGGCGGGTTGTGCCACGGCTGGTTCCACAGGAGTTGTAGACGCCTGGCTCGACAGAGCAACCGATGCCGGCGAGAGGTCAGGGCGGTTTTCATAAACAAATCGTATGACATGCGACAACGTGGGATAGTCGCGCAGCTTACGGTTTTCGTCACGCGGGATGTTGTAGATTTCGCGAATAGCGGCGAACAGCTCTGCCTGCTTGACGGTGTCGACGCCGAGATCGGCCTCCAGATCCAAATCGAGGTCCAGCATCTCCGGCGGATAACCCGTCTTTTCCACCACGAGAGCCAGAATGCGGTTCCTTACCGCATCTCCCTCCGACACCGCTGGCGGGGCGGATACAGTCGCATTGGGCTTGTTCGCTGCATCCGCCTGGGGAGCGGGGGAGGACACTGCTGGCGCTGCCAGGTCAGGCCGGTTCTCATACACAAAGCGGATGACATGCGACAGTGTGGGATAGTCGCGTAGCTTGCGCTTCTCATCGCGTGGAATGCTGTAGATGTCGCGGATAGCGGCGAATAGCTCCGCCTGCTTGACGGTATCGACTCCGAGGTCGGCTTCGAGATCCAGGTCGAGATCGAGCATCTCCGGCGGATAGCCGGTCTTCTCAACTACCAGCGCCAGAATGCGATTCTTCACCTCATCGTCTGCCGGGGTAGGCGTTACAGAGGCCTGAGGTGGGATCGGTCCGGACTGGACAGCCGGCTGCGGAGTGGCTACGGGCGAGGGAATCGCCAGGTCCGGCCGATTCTCGTAAACGAAACGAATGACGTGCGACAGTGTGGGATAGTCGCGTAGTTTGCGGTTTTCGTCCCGTGGAATGTTGTAGATCTCGCGAATGGCCGCGAACAGCTCCGCCTGCTTAACCGTATCGACGCCAAGATCGGCTTCGAGATCAAGATCGAAGTCGAGCATCTCGGGCGGATATCCCGTTTTCTCGACCACCAGCGCAAGAATGCGCTCTTTAACGGGATCAGCCGCTGCCGCAGGTCGAGCTCCCATCGCTTTCGGGGCCGCTGCGGCGACAGCCTGTACCGGCAAAGGTGCAGGCTTCATCTCTAGTGGCTTCATGGAACCTACCGGCGCCTCTGGCGCCTTCGCTACCGGAGTCTGTGCGGGCAAGGCTTTCGCTTCTGAAGCTGCAGTCGCGATCCGCGCAGTCGGCCCTCCATCGCGTACCCGCAGCGTGCGGTGAACCACTTCCAGATCTGCCGCCGGACGGCCCGCCATCCGGCTTAGCCATGTATTCCATGCGGCAGGATCGGCAATACGATATGCGTATCCCAACGCGTCAGGGCTCGGACGCATGCCGCTGCTGACTGGAGTCCAGCGCAAGAACATCATGCTGATCTGTGAACCGAATCCGGCGCCCAGGTGTATGGCGTATTGAACCGGGTAAGCGCCGCCCTTCGACAGGTTCAACGGACCCAGTTCAGGATCGATCTCCTTGAAATTGGGTACCGGGGGCACCAGGCCGGTTTCGAGCGCTTTCACCGCGAGAACGTCTTCGATCCCTGTAGCCATCGCGTGTCCGGTGAATCCCTTGGTGTTGGCAATTACGATCTGGCCGGCCGCGTCGCCAAAGACATGACGCAAAGCGTTGACTTCGGCCGAGGCGCTACCACCGCGTGCCGGAGTGTAAGTTTCGTGCGAGACGAAGATGGTGTGCGGCGCTATCTCGCGACGCGAAATGTCTCCGCTGGTCTCCGCCTGGCGCACCAGGTTTTCCATGACGTTCCCGATATGCTGCACATCAAGGCGAGTGCCATGAAAAGCGCTGTTAGCCGTGACTGTGCTCAGCACTTCGCAGATAGGTTGAATGCCGCGTTCACGTGCAGCGTCGGCGCTTTCAACAACAAGCGCAGCGGCGCCCATGCCCATGAGCAAGCCATGCCGGCGGCGATCGAAAGGAATCGCCGCGTCCTCTACTGCACCGTCCGTGGCTGCCGCCCCGCTGGCCAGGAAGCCCGCGCCGAACCACTCCAGCATGTGGTCGCTGGTAACGTCGTCGGCCGAGATAACGATCACACGGCGGCAACGTCCCGCGCGGATCCAGTCCTGCGCTAGCCCCACAGCTTGGGCCGTGGTGGCGCACGCGGAATTGATTTGCGTGTTGGGGCCGCGAGCCCCGATCAGCTCCGCAAACTGGGAATGTCCCATGGAGAGGACCCTCAGCAGAAAACGCCGGTCGAACACATAAGGCTTGCTTTCAATTTCTGTACGTAACGCTTCGAGACGATCCTCGATCTCCTGCACCAGCGTGGAGTGACCGTTGGTGCCAGTGATGTGACTGCGCAAGCTCTCCAGCGTAGCCACTTGTTCGCGGCGGGCATGATCTGCGAAATAGCTCGACATGATGTCAGCGAAAGAGTCATAGCCGGGAAAAGCGGAGCCGAAAATCACGCCCGTATCGTCGCGCATGATATCGGGCAAGCCCCATCGATCAGGTAACTGCGTGCCCTTGGTGGTTGTTTTGTACCGAAGGACCAGCGGGATGCCGGCGTCGCGCAAAGCATCGAGGCCGGCTGCGATAGCCAGCTGGGTGACGCGGTCCAGCGCGGCGCACCGATCGGCTGAAACCCCGAACTCGCTTTCCAGGTCGAAGGCCCCGCCGCGGCCGGCAAGCTTGATTGCGTCGGCAACGTCATGCAAGGTCTCGAATGTGCCGCCACTTTCGTTCTTCACCAGTCGGGTGACGTGCTTGCCGATCATCGCTTCGCGGAAGCGCGCGGGAATGGAATGGATGAACTGCTCTCCGTGCAGCAGGCGGCCGATATTGCCATCGTCGAAGATGTGCTCAGTTCCGGGCAGGCCCAGAGCTGCGCCGGTGATCACGACTGGAGCGCTGGCTGGGGTATTGGTGGCGTTTTCTCCGCGGTAAATCTGCATGCCACGATCGAGGAAATCGGCAAACAGGTGACCCAACTCGTTGTAGCGATCACCGCTGCCATTTCTTGGGCCGGAGTACGGAGCATTTGCAGGAGTAATCGTCTGCGCCGCAACGCCCGCTTGCGGCACGACTGGTGCGGTGACAACGGGACGGCCGACAACTTCGGCGCGAGCTTCGACAATCCCTCGGCCGAGTCCGGCTGCATACAGCCCGCACAGCGCCTGATTGAAGGCCGGGACGTCGCCGACTTTAGGATGATTGGTGAACAGGGAAACCACGTCGCTGCGTCCGATGAATGCCTCCTCGGCAAAGCCGAACAACGCCTTCTTGGGTCCGACTTCGACAAAGATGCGAGCGCCGGCGTCGTAAAGAGTGTTCAGACCCTTTACGAACTGCACGGGACAAGCCACCTGCTGGGCGAGCAGGTCCAGCATCTGCGGAACGACGCCTGCTCCCATGGGATAGAACTCGCCATTCACATTGGCGACGATCGGCAACTGCGGAGGCTGGATCTGTAAATGCGACAGCATCTCGCGCAGCGGTTGGCTGGCCGGTGCCACAATCGAGGTGTGGAATGCGTGGCTCACCGGCAATGGCACCACGTTGTAGCCGGCTTTCAGGAAGATCTCGGTGGCCTGTTCAACGGCATTGCTGGCGCCGCCGATCACCGACTGCTGCCCACTGTTGATATTGGCAATCACAACGTAATCGTTGATGGTTTTGAGAATCCTTTCCACTTCGGCCAGCGGCGCAAAGACCGCGGCCATGCGCCCGGTATCTTTCACTGCCACTTGCGTCATTCCGCGGCCACGGGCACTGACGGCGTTTAGGGCGTCATGAAAGGAGAGCGAGCCTGACGCGACCAAGGCACCGTACTCGCCCAGGCTGTGTCCCATCGTCATGTCGGGCTGGACGCCGTAAGCGGCCAGCAACCGAGTCAGGGCGAGGTCGATGGTCAGCACGGTAGGCTGTGTGATCTCGGTCTGGCGCAGATCTTCTTCCGCCTTGGCGACCGCTTCGGGGTTGGATGGATCGACAAAGATAAAGCTGCTCAGTGGCCGCCCCAGCAGTGGAGTCATGATACGGTCAGCTTCGGAAAAAATATCGGCCACGATGGGCTCAGCGGCGCGAAGCGGAGCGAGCATGTTGACGTATTGCGAGCCCTGTCCGGTGTACAGGAATGCCACTTTGCCCGGCGTGCCATGCCCACGGAAGATGCCTTGCGGACGCAACGCTTTCCACACTACGGGCTGATTTGCCGCGAGCGCCTTCAACGCTTTCGCTGATTTGTCGGCCAAGTCAGCCGCATCGGCATAGTCGATCGCCAGCCGCTCTGGTGCGTGCAGATCAGCGTCGGCCGGAGCGGTTGGAGCGGAAGCATTTCCCCCGCGCGCGTCCTTCTCGACCGTACGCAGGCGCTCGACCAGTGCGGCTTCGGAGGCAGCGCCGATGACGAGTGCGCCACGTAACGGTGCTTTATAGAACTCGAAGATCGCGGCGCTGCCGATTGCGACGCATGTGCTCACCGTCATTCTCTGCGGTATCGCATTCACCGCGACCGACCGCTTTCCGTTGCCGTTCAGCCGGTGGGGGATGTACTCCTCGATCACAGCGTGAAAGTTTGTCCCGCCGAATCCAAAAGCGCTCAGGCCGGCGCGCCGCACACCGTCTGCCGGCATCGTCCACGGCCTCAGTTCGGTATTCACGTAGAGCGGAGAATGAGCGAAGTCGATGCCCGGATTTGGGTGCTCGAAATGCAGGCTGGGCGGAAGCACCTTGTCGCGAAGGGCCATGACCGCTTTCAGCAGTCCGGCGGCTCCAGCCGCGCCCTTCAGGTGGCCGATATTCGACTTTACCGAGCCGAGAGCCACCGAGGCGGACGAAAGCTGGAAGCTGCTCAGCACGTCGACCATGCTTTGCACTTCCACAACATCGCCCACTCGGGTCGAGGTCCCATGTCCTTCAATCAGGCTGACGGTCGCGGGAGACAGTCCAGCGTTTTGCCAGGCGCGCTCCACCGCTAATTTCTGGCCAATTGGGTTGGGCGCTGTGATGCCTTTGCCCTTGCCGTCACTCGCTCCGCCAATGCCGCGCAGGACGGCGTAGATCTTGTCGCCATCACGCTCGGCATCCGCCAGCCGCTTGAGCAAGAAGATGGCCGCGCCCTCGCCCATAACGAATCCGTCAGCGCCCTCGGCATAGGGACGGGTGCCGGTCGCCGACAGTGCGCCAATCTTGCAAAACTTGACGAAGGTCGGAGCGCCCATGTTGCGGTCGACGCCGCCGGTGACAGCTACATCGAAATCATTCTGGACCAGGCCTTCAATCGCGGCGCTGGTGGCTGCCATTGCCGATGCACAAGCCGCATCGCAAACGAAGTTAGGTCCGTGAAAGTTGTAGAGATTCGCGATGCGTCCGGCCATGCAATTGGCCAGCTCGCCAGGCATGGTGTCTTCGGTGATGGGGTCATAGCGCCGGCCGATACGATCCCGGAACTCGCTCTGAATATGACGCCGCGTCGCCTCCGGCAAGCTGGCGAAACTAGCCGTGTCGGCCAATTCATGGGCATATTCGGGAAAGAAAATGCGCACCGAAGAGAGGTAGTGCTTCTCGCCGGCCATGGCGTTACCCAGAATCACTGCCGTGCGATCGAGGTCGAGCGGCCGCTTGGGATAACCGTAGTCTTCCAGCGCTTCCCGTGTGCAAGCTACGGCCCATTGCTGCGCAACGTCCATAGCATCGGCGACGCGGGGTGGAATCGGCAGGTGCCACTTCATCGGGTCCCAGGTGTACTCGCGCACCCATCCGCCGATTTTCGAATATGTCTTGTCAGCTGCGCTGGGATCGGCGTCGTAATACCTATTCGAATCCCAACGATCGGGCGTGACCTCGGTGATGCTGTAACGGCTGTTCTTTATGTTTTGCCAAAAGGTAGCAACATTGGGAGCGTCGGGCAGGATCGCTCCCACTCCAACAATGGCGATGGCTCGATAGGAAGTGTCTTCCATGATTGCACTCCTGCTTTCAGAGGCGCATCGGCCTGACTGAGCGTGCGGATGCGCCCTATCTTTTATCTAGTGCTGCAAAGCAACGGCTGGCTCCAGGTGCTTTTCAGCGCGTCCGTATAAGGTGTCGGCTATGAAATCCATATCCGCGATTAATCCTGCTTGCGCTCGGTGAACCGCAGGCAAACCTAAACTCGACTCAAACGAGGCCATGTCGGCAGCGGTGACGCCGCCGCCTCCAGCTATCCAGCGCAGTCCGTCCTGCGCGACTTTCAAAGCAGCTTCGCGGGAGAAGATGCGGCTGAGCGCTGCCAGCGACGTTGCGTTGAAGCGATCGCTCGCCTTCTCGTGCAATCGTCCTTCTTTGGCGCGGGCGGCGCGGCGCGCCAAACATGCTGCGCTTTCGGCGAAAGCGATCAACTCACCCAGGCGCAGCAACACGTGCTGAAAGCGCGTGAGTCGTGCGATGCGTGCGCGTTCCAGCACTTCAGCAAGAGCGTGCAGTGCCAGCGCAGCGTTATCGGCTCCGACGTCGGGATGTTGTGCGTGCAGCGCCTCCGATTCGCGAGCGAGCTCGTGATAGTGCTGGCCACGCGTTTTGAGGTGAAGCTGCCAGCGGTCGCGGCTGATGGTCATCTCCATGATCTCGGAGGTGCCTTCGTAGATGGTGGTGATGCGAACATCGCGGCTAATCTTCTCCACCATGTATTCGTGGGTGTAGCCGTATCCACCGAGCGCCTGGATGCTGTCTTCGGCGGCTTTGTTGCCGGCTTCGGTCGCCATGTACTTGGCGATGGCGCCTTCGGTGTTGAGACTGCCTTCGGTTCCCGCGTCGATGCGCTCAGCCGTCTCTTCGATATAGGCGCGAGCGGCTTCCAGGCGTGCGACGTTGGGCACGATCAGCTTGTGGGTATAGCCCTGCTTCTCCGAGAGCGCTGCTCCTGCCTGAATGCGTTTGGTGGAGTAGGGAATCGCGCGATCAAGCGCGGCCCATCCCGCGCCCAGACCGAAAGCCGCGACCATCAAGCGCGTGTATCCGAATACGGCCTGCGCCTGCAGCAGGCCTTGTCCTTCCACGCCACCGATAAGGCGATCGGGTGTGACATAAACACCTTCGAGCGCCAAGGCCGCGGTATTGCTGGTACGAATGCCGTGCTTGTTCTCCGGCTTGTCGTGAGTGAAGCCGGGCGCGCCAGCCTCGACCACAAACCAAGTCGGCCCGCCGGGAGCGTTGGCCAGAATGCTGTAGGCATCGGCGATGCCGCCGTTGCTGATCCACTGCTTCAGGCCGCTGATCTTGTAGCCGATGATCTTGTCGCCATCCATGACGCGCTCGGCCGTGGTCTTGAGCGCGCCCAGATCGCTGCCCGCGTCGGGCTCGGTTGCGCCGTAGGCGAAGAGGATTCCCTCGTCGGCAATCTTGCCCAGCCACAGCTTCTTCTGCTCAGGCGTCGCGCCGACGGTGATGGGATCGCTGCCCAGGAAGGTCGCCAGCACCGACGTGGCGATGCCAAGGTCGATGGCCGCCATGGCTTCGCAAATGCGATACACATCGAATGCGCCGCCGCCCATGCCGCCGCAGTCCTCAGGAACGAATAGAAGCTGGATGCCCAGCTTGTCGGGGCTGCACATATCGCGCACGATATCGAGCGGACATTCGTCGCGCTCGTCCAGTTCGATACGAACCTCGTCGGGCAGGCGTTTCTTGCCGAATTCCTTCAGCGATTTCAAACTCAGCTTCAGTGTCTTATTGGTAATCATCGGTGTGCCTCGTTGTGACTATGCTTTCGCGGTAACGGCTTCGCGCACCTTCTCGGTCAGCGCGGGCATGAACTCCAGAATGTCGTCGACGATGCCGACATCGGCGACCTGGAAGATGGGAGCCTTCGGGTTCTTGTTGACGGCGACGATGAACGGATTGCCCTTCAGCCCGGCCAAGTGCTGGAACGAGCCGCTGATGCCCAGCGCCATGTAGACCTTCGGCTTCACCGTTTTGCCCGACGAGCCGACCTGGCGTGACTTCTCCAGCCACTTGGCATCGACCACCGGACGCGAGCAGCTCACCGCTGCGCCAAGCGCATCGGCAAGCTCTTGCGCGATAGCAACGTTGTCCCGCTCCTGGATGCCGCGGCCGATCGAGACCAGCACCGCATGTTTGGTGATGTCCACATCTCCCGACTCTGCGACCTGGGTCTCGAGATAACGGCGACGCGTGGTGATGCTGCCGACTTCAGCCGACTTGTCGACGATTTGGCCGGCGACGGTCACCGGTTCCGGTTTGAACGCGCCGGGACGCAGGTTGATGACTGCCCCAGTCGAAATGTCGCAGCGAACGTGCGCGCTGACCTGCCCGCCAAACTCCTGACGTACGGCGGTGAGATTGTTGCCCTCCATACGGATGTCGAGCATGTCGGGCACATACGCTGCGTTCAGCTTGATCGACAGTCCCGGGGAGAGATCGATGCCGAAGTGATCGTGTGCAATCAGCAGCACACTTCCAGCGGGAATTACCTTGACCAGCACCTGGCGGATGACTTCCGCATTGGGATAGGCAAGCGCCTCGTTTGAGATTTTCCAGATCTCGCTGTAGCTGGCTTTGAGAGACTCGCAGACCGCATCGAACTCGCCGCCAAACCCGGTGACGATTGCGACGGGAGATGCACTGGCGTCAATCTTCTTAGCCGCCGCAATCAGCTCGAGCGCGGTATCGTCGGCCACTCCGGCCTTGTGGGTGATGTAAACGAAAATGCGGCTCATGCCTGCAACCCTCCTTTGCTCTTCATCAAGTCGATCAGTCTGTCGATTACGTCTTCCCGTTCGCCGGTGAGCATCTCCGCCCCTTGGCCGAGCGCGGGGACGAAATAGTCGAGCCGCTTTACTCTGGCTCCTGCTTCGCCCACCGCGCCCTTATCAACACCGAGCTCTGAGGCGCCCAACTGCGGAATCTCTAGCGACGCGACCTGGCGAATGCCGCGCATCCCGACGTAACGCGGCTCATTGATGCCGGTCTGGATCGACAACACGCAAGGCGTGTCGATCTCGCTGACCTCTTTATTGCCGCCGGCGATTTCGCGGGTAATCTTCAGCTTGTTGCCGTCGAGCACCTCAATGGCATTGACCAACGACGCGAAGGGATAGTCGAGCAGCGCGGCCAGCATTCCGCCGACCTGTGCGCCGCCATCCTCGGCCTGCACCCCGGTGAGGATGACGTCGAACTTGTTCTTGTCGACGTAGCCTTTCAGGATGGTCGCGATGCCCTTGGCGTCCGAGCCGCCGAAAACTTCGTCGGTGAGCAGCACGCCCTGCTTTGCGCCCATGGCCATCTCGCGACGCAGCACCTCTTCGTCTTCTTCATCGCCGACGGTGACGACCGTGACCTCGCCGCCCACGCGCGCGGTAATCTGCAGCGCCTCTTCGACAGCGTAGTTGTCCCATTCGTTGATCGAGTACACGAGGTCGTCGCGCTCGATATCGTTGCCGGCGCTGTTTAGCTGGATCTCGTTTTCCGAGGTG
This sequence comes from uncultured Acidobacteriaceae bacterium, assembly GCA_963699875.1. Taxonomy (GTDB): domain Bacteria; phylum Acidobacteriota; class Terriglobia; order Terriglobales; family Acidobacteriaceae; genus CAVVDY01. Next base: position 160,483 of record CAVOVN010000005.1, on the reverse strand, counting down.
TCCGGCACTCTTCGTACACAAACCAGAATGTTCACCTTCGCTCTCCCTCTCTACTCACTCAATCTCCGTTCACCAATGCAGCCGTCAGCTCAGTGTCGTCGTACGTCTTCGGATTGCGCACCAGTTGCTGGTCCACCAGTTCCGTCAGGTCGATGGCGGTCATCTTGCCTTCCATGCCTGTAACCTTGATTGCGTCCTCAATGTTCACCATGCAGAACGGGCACGCGGTGACGATGACGTTGGCGCCCGCTTCGGCCGCCATCTTCACTCGCAACACGCCCATGCGCTCGTCTTCCTTCGGCTCGTAGAACAACATCAGTCCGCCGCCACCGCAGCAGAAGGAGCGGTCGCGGCAGCGCGCCATCTCGACTCGCTGCAGTCCAGGAATAGCGTCGAGCACTTCGCGCGGCTCGTCGTAAATCTGGTTGTGGCGTCCGAGGTAGCAGGGATCGTGGTAGGTATAGACCTTGCTCGGATCGTCGAGTCCCTTCAGCTTCAATGCGCCCTGCTTGATCTCGCGCGCAATGGTCTGGCTGATGTGCTCAACCGGCGGGACATCTTTGTAGTCGTGTTTCAGCGCGTTGAAGGCATGCGGGTCGGCGGTAACGATGCGCTTTGCGCCCGAGTCTTTGATGGCGGCAACGTTCTCGTCGCGCAGCGCCATGAACAGCAGCTCTTCGCCGAAGCGGCGCACCTCGTGTCCGCTGTCTTTTTCTGCCGCGCCCAGAATGCCAAAGTCCTCTCCGGCCGCATCGAGAATCCGTGCCGTCGCACGACCGATCGCCTGAATGCGGTCGTCATACGAGGTCACGCTGTCCACGAAGAACAATGTCTCGGCGGTATCGCCGTCGAGGATTTTCACTGCGCAGGCCTGCGCGAATTCTCTGTTCTTCGTCCATTCAGCGCGCTTCTTCTCCAGCTTGCCGTAAGGGTTGCCGCGGCTCTCGAGCGCTTTCAGCGGCTTCTGCAAGGTCTGTGGCACATTGCCTTCGTCGATCATGCCGCGTCGCAGATCGACGATCTTGTCGATGTACTCGATCAGCAGCGGACATTCCTCTTCGCATTGCCCGCAGGTGGTACACGACCAGATTTCGTCCTCGGAGTAGATACCGCCGATTAGCGCGTGGCTGTTGTTCGACTTGCCAAATACAGGGAAGTGCTGGAAGGCGTAGTCACGTGCCTTGATGCTGAGGAAGCGCGGCGAGAGTGGTCGGCCGGCTGCATTCGCCGGGCATTTGTCGGAGCACCTTCCGCAATCAGCGCAGGAATAGAAGTCGAGGATGTGCTTCCACGTGAAGTCCTCGAAGGTTTTCACCCCGAACGATTTCACCTGGTCGATCTGCTCATCCGCCACGCCCCACTTCACCGGCTTGATGGTGCCGCGGTCCAGCTTGGCAAAGTACACGTTGAACAGCGACGTCTCGACATGAAACTGAATGCCAAACGGCCGATAGCACAGCAGGAAATAAAATGACGATGCGTGCAGCAGCGTAGCTCCGGCATGAATACCCCAAAGCGCACCGAGCGAGATCGAGGCAATCGCGAGATTCAAAATCCAGGCCAGTGAGAAGAGGGCCAGCGTCTGTCCGTGCCCCGCAGTCGCAGCCAGTTCGCTGGCGGCAAACAAGCTATCGGCAAACATCAGGATGGCGATTAGTACTAATAAAAAAATGGCGTCAGCCCGATGGCCCTTGCCATATCTCGGGGGAACGGCGTACCGCGCGGGCTTGAATACCAGACGCCGCACCGCAGCTACAATCATGCTGATGAAGACCACAGTAGCGGCGTAGTCCGTAATCCATGCGTACCACTGCGACAGCGCACTGGTTCTGCCCGCGGGCTCGAAGGGCCCAGGCATGCCTACAACCAGCAAAGTGAACGATCGCAGTGCGAGGATGATGAATCCGGCAAAGATCAGGATGTGGAGAACGCCGGCCGTGGGGTAACGCGGATGCTTCCATTGTCCGAGCCAATATTTGGCCAGCCTTTGGGTACGCTCCCATGGACGATCAAAGCGGAAGTCAGGGGCGGCGATAAGCATGGGCGCCAGCCTCTGCCTGACGATGTAGTAGAAGCAGGCGAGTCCCAGGACCTGAATCGCTACGAAGGCAAGTTGCGCAAGCGATTGTGTCGTGTGGCCCGGAAGATACGATACGTCCATACTTCCTCACCTTGCTTAGGGATGTGGGTCCTGGTTTGTTGCGCGGAATCAGCAACCGGAAGATCTGTGGCGTCCGATTACAGACGATCTTCCTGCCATCCACTGCTCAACAACGTTGGCCCCGGCAGCACACGATGGCGCACCGACTCCCGTCTGCACTCTTCGGCTGCATTGCCGCAAAGGAGAAATCTGTACGTCGAACGACGATTCCTGTGGCTGTCTTAGGGCATCGGCAGCACCGGTCAGGTGCTAGTGACGATCGCACGCACGAAGTGACATGGGGACCAGGTAGCGATCACTGCCCGGTCATCGTATGCATTGTGACTGGACGATGGGAGGTGGTCTGTGAGCTATGTGTGGTTCAGGCGTGAGATGCGGCTAGTCCGGGCGTGAGCATCATCACAATTCGACGGTTCGGCATGGTTGCTAAACCGTTGAACTATTGCCTGCTGCAGCGCAGCATGTACATGAGTCGATGGGCACTTATGCGAACCGACGCGGGAATATCCTGTTGCGATATCTGTTTCTGGCCCAGCCAGGGACCCGCCATGAACTCGATGCTCGCGAAGCGACATTTTGCGCCATTGAACTGATATCGGAGTCGGCGCTGATACGTCCCTCGCTGATCCAAGGCGTCACCTTGACGAATTAATCCGAGACTTTATTTTGGTGGAGCTAGTCGGGATCGAACCGACGACCTCATCGTTGCGAACGATGCGCTCTCCCAGCTGAGCTATAGCCCCTCACAGATGCGGCCGAATGACCGCTTGGCTGGTTTCTTGATTATACAAGGACGACGCTGCGCTGAAAACGGCGGCGCACGAGCCTTTGTGTGGCCGAGTTAAGCAGATTGTCAGACCACGCCGGCGCCCCGCCATCAGCTCAGACCTCAACGTCGCACGCTAACATCTCACTGCTGCAAAGGCGCGCCCTCAAGTACCAAAACTTCGAAAGGTTTGAGCGAGAATGTGTGCCGCTGTCCCGCTGCGACTCGCACGCTTGCTTGTGTGTGATCTTCTTTCCACGGACTATGCAGTTGATACTCCTGCGGCGCACCGGCAGGTAATTCAAAGGCTTTTGCAACATCCAGGCTGATGGACTGCGGCTTGTCCGAGGGATTGCGCAGCACCAAGATTGCTTTGCCTGGAGACCACGAAGCCCAGCCGTACACCTCCAGTTGTCCAGGATCGCCCCCCACCCAGTGAGTATCAACCAGCACGTCTGCATTCGCGCGCGACCAGAGCGCGGCTTCGGCCAGGTGGTCCCAATTCGAGTTCGACAGCAGCGAGGGCGTGATGTACATCTCCTGCAATTGCGTGCCGCTGCCGAAATAGTCGCGCACCTCGTTGGTGAAATCGTCCCGCGGATCGGTGCTCAAATCGTGCGCGGATTTCGCGTAAACGATTCCATGCAGCATCAGCGAATTCAGCGGGTAGAGCGGTCCTTTCAAAACCACGTGCTCGTACGTGTCAGCATCGCGATAGGTGATCCACTGCTCACGTTTCGGTCCGACGCCAAGAAAATCGTGATCTTCACCGCCACGCCAGATCGAGTCGGCATAGCGCAGCCAGAACGGAGAAGGATAGGTGCCGGTAGTCAGGTTGATGTAAAGGTCGGGCTTCAGCGCCCGCAGCTGACCGATCAAATAAATCGCCGCTGCGAAGTCGCTGTCAAAGGCGCTGCCCGGATAGACGCGGTCGGCATTTCCGGTTCCGTCGAACTTGAACTGATTTACTCCGTAATCACGGATGAACTTCACACAAGTGTCGCGAAACGCCGCGAAATATTTTGGACCCGACAAGGCGAAGCCGTTATCCACGATCTCGTAGCCGGCTTCTCGTCCGGCAGCTACGCGCTGCTGTTTCGGCTTACCGTAGCCGCCCCATGGAGACATCCAAACGCCGGGCGCCGTGCCGTAGGTTGCCGCGGCCGCCCTCACTTTTGTGAAGCCGTCAGGGAAGCCGGAGTTGAAGTGCCACAGCGTAGCTGAGTCGTCCCAGCCGTCATCGAAGAGAAACGAATTAATCGGCACGCCGCGCTTTTTCGTCAGCTCGGTGCCGAACGCGTTGATGACTTGCAGCGCGCCGGCCTCATCGTACTTGTTGAAGAATCCCAGGTCGTACCACGAGTTGTAGTGCAGGAAGGTGCGATAGGGATGCGCGCGCTCACGCTCCACGTAGTGCAGGAATCCGCGACGAAGCTGCCCGGGCTGCGTCACTCCAATCACGGAGCTGTAGCTGACAGTCTGGCCAGATTTCAGGGGCAGCTCGCGTTCTATCCAGCACCGTGCGCGATCATCAGCAACAGCGCACGATGACAGCGGATCCTCGATAGCGGTAAACAGCGTGCCGGCTACAACAGGAGATCCCTTCGCCGTCCCGACAACCTGTGCGTTCGAAAGACTCCAATCCACCAGTCTTACCTCTCGCACCGGAACGTCGCTGGAAGTCGCCGCTATCTTGATCTCCTGCCGTACGTAATTGGAGCCGTCACGCAAAATCACCCGCCATGTGACGTGAAGCTTGCCGGAGGCGTCCGCGAACTCGACCACCACGGCTTTACCGGGAACTTGCTGCGATATCGGCAAAGCTCCGGCTTCCGCGTGGAGATCGACCAGGCGTGGCCGCCCCGCCAACTTCAGGGAAGAAGGGGACAGAATGCTGCCGTCCCCAAGCAGAAGGGTGAAGGGAACTCGTTGCGCAGCTAGCGCGCGGTGCGTGATGAGGTCAGTGAAATCCTGGCCCGCGATATTTGCGCCGTCAATCTTCCACCGCATGCGCAGAACATCATTGGTCAGGCTGAACCCATCGCCATTCACTTCTGCCTTGGCGCTGCCCGGATTGGGCGTGAAATACACGGGCGTATCCGCCGCAAGTAACGCGGCAGGGAAGAGCATCGTAATCAGCAATCCCAGTGACGCGAGCCGATATCGAATCTTCATTTGTAGGACCTATGAGACTGTTTCCGCTCCTGCCGGGAGCCCACTCGGATCGCCAGGAGCGCGTTTGACCAGAAGTGAGCCGAGAACCATGCCTGCCGCTGCCATCGCGAAAGCCGCGCCTCCGGCATAACTGGCTGGAACATTGAATAAGAAGAAGGCAACGGTAGCGATGGCTCCGCCCGCCATGGCCATGTACCCACCCAGCGTTGATGCTCGGCTCCAGAACAGCCCTGCAATCACCGACACCAGCGTTCCCGACAGGTAGATGGTGGCCGTCATGTTCAGATAAAAGTAAGTTGGCCCGGGCAGCGTGTACCACAGGCCCCACACCATTACGAACAGACTCACGAAGAGATTGGCGCCGCGATTCAGCAACACCTGCTGCAGTGAGGTGAGAGGGTGCTTGCGCAGCGGCAGGATGATGTCCTGCGCAATGATCGAGCTCCAGCCCAGTAGATAAGAGCTGTTCACCGACATGGTGGCGGCGAGCATGCCCGCCACGACCAGTCCCAGGATGCCCGACGGCAGTATCGTCGCCAGCATCCGGGGCATGGCTTCGAGTGAATTCTGTGCCGGGCCAAGCATCGCCAGGGCAGCGATTCCCCACATCATCGGCATCATGCCGCGTCCCAAAAAGATGAATCCTGTCCACAAAAAAACGCGCTTGCTGACTTCCGGGCTGCGGGTCGAGAAGTTGCGCATTGCGGTCGTCTGCCAACAGGTGTGAACCGCCAGCCAGATCAATACCTGGAACGCGATATATGCCCAGCCGTAATCGGGATTGGAGAACGGATTGAACCCGCCTGCGCCCATGGTCCGGTGAACCGCGTTGTACATGTGGGTGAGTCCAGCCGAACGTACCGCCCACACCGTCACCAGAATCGTTCCCAGACTCAGCGCCACAAACTGGATGAAGTCGGTGATGACGATCGACACCATGCCACCGAGCACCGTGTAGACCAATTCCAGCAGCAGTATGCCCGTCATGACCGCCTTGATGTGGGTCAGCGGGATGCCCGAGATCAGCGCCAGGAATGTGCCCTCAACTTTCAGGAAAACGCCCATATTGAGGATGCCGCCGGTGGCGACCAGAATCCCGGTGAACACGCGCAGGTTACGGCTGAACTTGACCTGGAAGAATTCGGGGACGGTCATCAACTGCATCGCGCGGAGACGTTTCACGATGAATCCGGTCCGGCCGATGAAGATCATGACCAGCCCGGCGATCAGTCCGTTAACGAAGGAGGCGTAGCCGGTCTTGTAGCCCAGCTCGGCGTAATACATAAAAGTGATGGTGCCGATTTCGGTGGCAGCCAGCGTGGCTACAGCGAGATAGGTCCCTAGCTCTCGGCCGGCCACCAGAAAATCAGAAATGCCGCCGACAAACTTGCGCCCATACAGGCCCAGCGCGAGCGTCGCGGCTAAATAAGTGACGACGATGATCCAGTCGAGAGCTGAGAAGTGGGTGGCCATCACTGCGGGCGCTTCGCCTGCTCCCGCAGATTAGTGAACATCTGCCGCAGATCACGCACTCCGCGCACCATAACGATCAGCGCAATAATCCCAAAGGCGGACCCGGCGAGAAAGAAGTTCGCCATCCAAAATTCGTACCAGCCATTCATAGTCGCGGCCATTGTAATTCAGCGCTGGTTTACGGCCAGCGAGATGGCGCGGTGCATTACACTGGGGCGCGAACCATGACAGAGACGGCAGCGATCCATAAAGCCGTGATTCTTGCCCGCGGACTAGGCACCCGAATGCGGCGCGAGGATGCCGGAGCCGCGCTGAGCAGGGAACAGTCTGCGGCAGCCGAGGCTGGCATCAAGGCCATGATCCCGGTGGGTCGACCCTTTCTCGACTACCTGCTTAGCAGCATCGCCGACGCGGGATTCGATTATGTCTGCCTGGTGATTGGCCCCGAACACGCCGCGATTCGCGACTATTACGCTCGCATGCCAGCAGCGCGCATACAGGTTAGCTTCGCAGTGCAGGCAGAGGCGCTCGGAACGGCAAATGCCCTCTTGCCGGCGCAGGAGTTTACCGGCGATGATCAGTTTCTGATGATTAACGGAGACAACCATTACCCGGCTGACGCTCTGCTTGCCATTCAGGAGCTCAAGCAGCCAGGGGCGGTGCTCTTCCCCGCGGACACGCTGGCGCGCAACAGCAATATCCCGGCGCAACGCATAAACGAGTTCGCCGCCGCAGTGGTCGACGAGCAGGGCTTCCTTGTTCACATAGAAGAAAAGCCGCAAGCTGAGCCGGACGGCCGACGCCTGGTGAGCATGAACTGTTGGCGATTCAGCCGCGACATCTTTTCTCTATGCCGCGAGGTTTCCTTGTCCGTGCGCGGCGAGTTCGAGTTGCCGCAAGCCGTGAACCTTGGAATCGAGCGAGGGCTGCCAATGAAAGTGGCCATCTCTCATGGCGGAGTGCTCGACTTGTCGCGCCGTTCCGATATCGCTGCGGTCGCCTCGCGGCTGAAAGATGTTCTGGTACATCTATGACAACCACGGCTGCGGAGCGTCTGGTAAGCGGCGGCATGAGCCAGCAAGAAGCTCGCCGCAAAGCGAAGCTCTTCGAAGCGTTGATGCAGCAGCTTTCAGCGGGCGATCAGAGCGAAGCGATGCAATGGTTCGTTCCCGGACGCATCGAGGTTCTCGGCAAGCACACCGATTATGCCGGTGGCCGTAGCTTGCTCTGCACGGCTGAGCGCGGATTTTGTGTGGTCGCCACTCCGCGCACAGACTCGGTTGTTAAGGTCAACGACATCGTCCGACAGCAGAGCCTCGAGTTCACCATCTCCCCAGATCTCGTGATTGCGCCCTCGGGCTGGAGGGTATTCCCGATGGTGGTCGCGCGGCGCCTGGCGCGCAATTTTGGTGACCACTGTCGCGGTGCGGAGATCGCCTTCGCCAGCGACCTGCCCTCTGCTGCGGGAATGAGCAGTTCGAGCGCGCTGCTCACCGCTATCTTCACCGTTCTAAGCCCGATTAATCAGCTGCAGGAGCGTGCGGAGTTCAAAGCTGAGATCCACACCATCGAAGATCTGGCTGGATACCTGGGCTGCATCGAAAACGGCCAGAGCTACAAGTCTTTGCAAGGCGACGGCGGAGTCGGCACGTTTGGTGGAAGCGAGGATCACACTGCCATTCTTGCCAGCGAACCCGGGCAGCTGAAGCAGTACGCCTTCTGCCCGGTGCGCTTGGAGCGTTCGGTCCCAATGCCGGCCGAGTGCGTATTCGTAATCGCAGTTAGCGGCGTCGTGGCGGATAAAACCGGGGCAGCTCGCGCTCAATACAATCGCGCGTCCGAAGCGACCAGACGCATTCTGGAGACATGGCGTACCGCGACCGGGGCAACCGATCGAACATTAGCCAATGTCTTGGCAGGGGCCCCCGATTCCGTCGATCGTGTACGCCACGTCCTCGAGCAATCCGGCGCCGATGCACGATGGCTCGGCAATCGATTCGAGCAATTCTGGGAAGAGTCCGACGTGATTATTCCGCAGGCGTGTGATGCTCTCGCTCGGAACGATCTGAAGGGCTTCGGCGAACTGGTTGATGAATCGCAAGCTGCGGCCACATCGCTGCTGGGGAACCAGGTACCTGAGACAATCTGGCTCGCAAAAGAGGCGCGCTCGCTCGGAGCGCATGCAGCATCGGCTTTTGGCGCCGGCTTCGGGGGCAGTGTCTGGGCGCTGGTTTCGCAGGACGAACGCCGCGAAATTCGCCGAGCAATGGCGAGAGAGCTACCTGGCGAGCTCGCATCACGCCGCAGCGCACGCCGAGTTCTTCATCACCGCCGCTGGACCTCCGCTAACTCGCCTGTGATCTAGTGACGTTCAGGCCTGCGCAAATGCCAAGCATCGTTACCGGCTCGCTTCATACGCATGCAGCGGCGCGCGATTGCGCACAGTCGGAGGCGGAGCGTCACCCTTCAGCATCACCCACAAGATGTGGTTGTACACCTGATCGTCCACCCGGTCGGGAGCGCTAAGGTCGAGCCCTTCTGACATGCGTGCAGTCGGAGTATTCGGTGGATTCTTCTCATTCAAATCCTGCTTGGGCGTCATCGGATCGTAGGGCGTGAGGTCGGGTATGGCGGCAAAGATGTTCGCCAGCGAACGGCTGAAATAATCGAACTTCGAGAGCCGCCCCATCCCGAGGATGTCTTCGATTGCGGCAACCACATCAGTGGTGTTGATAAAGCGGTCTATCGTGCCAGGCCGGTTGTAAGCCGAAATCGCGTAGAACGGTGCGCGATGCGAATCGACATGATCGGGGCCGGCTTGGGAGTCATCTTCAACGACAAAGATGACCGTGTCCTTCCAGTACGGACTATGCGAGAGCGCCTGCACAATGCGACCCAGAGCGAGATCGTTATCGGCCATGCAGGCAAACGGCGTGCATTTACCCGGACGGGCGGCGGTAAGGTGGTCCATCGGCAGCCACATGAGTTCGAGCTGTGGCATATTGCCATCACGCACGAAGCGCTGAAGCTCGGCGATCCACACGTCAGCGCGCTTCTGGTCCTGCGTGACCAGATCGAAGGGAACGTAATCAGGACTGATATCGGAGCCGAGATCTTTTTGCGTTACTGGCCAGCCGGGATTTCCTTTGACCATTTCTCCATAGTCGCGGAAGGTGACGCCGGAGCTTTTCGCCAGCGTCCACAGGAAGCCGCGTTCCGGCTCATCGGCGTCTTCACCGTCCACATCGCCGCGTTTACCCGCATAGCCTGACGGGATGGTCTTCTCGCCGTAATCGGTAACGTATGCCGCCGTGGACCAGATATGCCCTTGCGAGCTGCACTCGGCGTTAACAAAGAAGCGATCGTAAAGCCCGAAGCGCCTCGCCAGTTCGTGATGGTTCGGAGTGACGGTGATGTCGGGGAAATAAACAAGGCTGGCATCGCCGTCGCCCTCCTTGATGTCGCCCAACACCTGATCGTAGGTGCGATTCTCTTTGATGATGTAGATGACGTGCTTGAAAGGCGGATAGCGTCGCGGTTCAGGGCTCTCTTTCCAATTGTTGGCAGCAGTAACCCGTTCAGTGAATGCGTTTAGTTCGGTCGCGCTCATCGCGGAGGGCAGCAACCGCAGGCTGCCGTTCAACTGTCCAAGCGTGTAAGCGTGTGGTCTGCCGGTCGGCCAATCCGTGAGCGGCACGGGGCCGTCGGGATTGGCATGCGTGCCGTGACCTTTGCCAGAGAGGAGCAGGAGTTGCGAACCAGCTTCAGCGACCGCGGTCGGATACCAGTCGGTGGGGATGCGTCCGAGCAATCTGCCGGTCGCCAGATCGAACACAGCAACTGCGTTGTTGTCCGCTTCCGCGATAAGCAGACGCTTGCCATCCGCGCTGATCGCGATAGCGTTTGGCGTGCTGCCTTCGGCCGGAGCGCCGGGCGCCGAGTCGTGAAGATATCCCGTGACTTTACGGGAGCCTATATCAACGACCGCCACGCGATCACTGCCGGCCAGGGCGACGTAAACGTGCGGGCCGCTTACGGCCAACGCTGACGGATGACGTCCGACCTCGATGCGCCCTATGTAGGCGAGCTTGCCGTCTGCCAGAACACGAAACTCAGACAGAGTGGTACTGCCCCATGCAGACACGAAGAGGTGCCCGTCAGAGCTGAGAATTACGCCGTAGGGGTAATGGTCGGTAGGGAAGCGCTGCACCACCTCGCCCGTCACGGCGTTGATTACCGCGAGGTGATCGCCAACATTTTCCGCCACGTAGACAAACTTGCCGTTCTGCGCCACGGCGAGTCCTGCCGGATAGCTCGTACCTGTGCCGTCAGCGGTCTTCGCCGTCGCCAGCGCGAACTGCTTCGCGAGCCCAGCCTTGCCGTCACTCCACGAATAGACGAAGACCTTATCGGTGTTGCCGCCCGAGACGTAGAGCATGTGGCCATCGGGCGAAATCGCAGCACCATAGAACGCGCCATCCTGTAGCAGGTTTTGCGTAACCTGCCGCGTCTTCAGGTCGACGATCTGGATGCCTTGTTCGCGCCACCCGCTGAGCACCACTACGGCCTTATCGCCCCCGGGCGCGACTACGATGTTGAGCGGCATGCTGCCGAGATCGACGGCATCACCTGCGGCATCGAGGCGAACTCCGGTCGGCAGAGGGGAGGTGAAACCCGTAGTCTGGGCAAATCCTGCGGCACACAGCAGCAAAGACAAAAGTAAAACAGCGAGTCGCCTAAAACGCAGCAGATACATTGCGTCCTCACAGACTTGACACGTCCCATCTCCTCATCTGGTCAGTCGACAGTTGCAGCCGCTTCTGATGCGTACCCAGCGGGATGCTGCTGCATCCACTGCCAGGCGCTCGCGATGATGGAATCGAGGTCGGTATATTGCGGAGCCCACCCCAACTCTCGGCGGACCCTCTCGGAGCTTGCGACTAGTATTGCAGGATCTCCCGGCCGCCGCGGAGCTTCCACCACAGGGATTGCGACGCCGGTCACGCGTTTCGCGCTATCGATCACCTCGCGCACGCTGAATCCTCGACCATTGCCCAAGTTGTAGATGAGCCGATCACGGTGCTCCAGCGCGTACAGCGCGAGGACGTGCGCCTGGGCCAGATCGCTGACGTGAATGTAGTCGCGGACACAGGAGCCGTCGGGAGTGGGATAGTCGGTTCCGAAAATCGAGATCGACTTGCGCTCTCCTGTTGCCGCACGCAAGACAAGAGGAACAAGGTGCGTCTCCGGTTGATGGCGCTCGCCCGAATAGCCATCCGATCCTGCAGCATTGAAATAGCGCAAGCTGGCATAGCGCAAATCGTGTACACGTCCGAACCAGCCCAGCATGCGTTCGACCAGCAGCTTCGACTCGCCGTAGGCATTCGTAGGATCCAGCGGGTCGGTTTCCTCAATGGGTATTTGGCGCGGTTCTCCGTATAGCGCGGCGGTGGACGAGAAGATTAGTTTGCCGACCCCATTCGCCAGCATTGCTTCCAGCAGCGTCAATGTGGCGGCAGAGTTGTTGCGAAAGAACCTCTCCGGTTGCTTCATGGATTCGCCGGCTTCAATGAACGCGGCGAAATGAAGAATCGCTTCGGGTTGGTACTGCCGGAAGGCCGAGTCAAGAGCGGCGCGGTCGGCCACATCGGCCACAATGAGTGGCACCTCAGGCGGCAGAGCTTCGCGATGTCCTTTACTCAAGTTGTCATACACCGCTACTTCGTGCCCGTCGGCCAGGAGCGATCGAACGGTGGTCGCTCCTATGTAGCCCGCTCCTCCGGTTACGAGAACTTTCATCGTTATCCTTATAACATCTTGTATGCTCGCTTCCGACTGTCAGCCACACTCGGTATGATGGTTCAAAACTCGATGTAGTCTTCCAGCACTCTGTTCCGAACAGGCTGAGATGAAGGGTAAACGACAACTTCTAGCTGACGCATTTGCCAGATCTGGGCTGACCCGACTGCTGGAGAGCGTGTTGCGGCGCGATGCGCTGCTGGTGATCAATTATCACCGCATTGGCAATGCGGAGGAGACTCCCTATGACTCCGGCACCTTCGGACCGACGGCGGACCAATTCGACTGGGAGCTCGGGTATGTGAAGTCCAGATTCGATTGCGTGAGCCTTGAGGAAGCACTCGCCATGATGACCGGCGAAGCGCCCGTGCGGTCGAGCCTGCTCATCACCTTCGATGACGGAAACCTCGACAACTACCAAACTGCGTTTCCCATTCTGCGTTCGCACGGCCTTCAGGCGACTTTTTTCCTCCCTACCGGGTTTATCGGGAGTCAGCGCCTGCCGTGGTGGGACAGCATCGCATACATCGTGAAGCACAGCCGCAAAGATAGCTTCAAAATCGACTACCCTCAACCCGCTGAGTTCCGCCTTGACCGGGATCGGCCGTCGACAACTGTTTTTCAGCTATTGCGGTTCTGCTCCGAACACGCCACCACCAACTACGCTCCTCTGATTGACGAGTTGGAAAACGTGTGCGATTGCGCACGGCCCAACGGGACCTCGGAACGCTGCTTCTTGAATTGGGATGAGGTTCGGGAAATGCAGGCTGCCGGCATGAACTTCGGCTCACATACTCACAATCACGAGGTGCTCAGCGGATTGCCGCTGGAACGCCAACGTTCTGAGCTGACCGAATCGCGAGCGATCCTGGAACGCGAGCTTGCGCGCCCTGTCGACATCCTCGCTTATCCCGTGGGCCGCCCCTATACCTTCAACGCCGACACCCGCGTTGCACTCGAAGAATCAGGCTACCGCGCTGCCTTCTCCTTCTACGGTGGAGCGAACCTGCGTGACAACGTGAACCGCCTCGACATTCGCCGCCAGGATTGCCACGCTCCGAGTACTGCGCTGTTCCGGCTTCAGACCACGCTAGCCGCTGTCGGCAAGCGACTATCCACTTCCTGAGCCGGCCCAGACCGGGCATATTGGCCTAGTTGCTACCATGGGTTGATGGCCGTTCAGGCTCGTATCTCGTCACAGCAGGACCGCGAAGGCATCACCGGCCTGATGCACAGGGCATTCGGGCGCGACCTCGCTCCAGCATCTATCGATCCCGGCTTCCAGCAGTGGAAGTATTGGGACGAGCATCCCTTTGCGGTGGGCGGCCGAAGCTACGTATTAAACGGCAAAGACAGGATCGTTGGACATGCCTGCCGATGGCCAATGCGGATCGTGACCACCGCCGGCGTGTTCGACGCATTTCACCTCATCGATTGGGCAGCCGATTCCGGCCACGCCGGCGCCGGGTTGCAGGTACTGCGTGATTCGTGCGAAAACTCGGCGGCGCTGTTCTCGATCGGAGGTAGCCCAACAACCCACCGTATGTTGCCGGCACTTGGCCAACATCTTAGTCGCCGCTCCAACCGCGCAGAGGGACTGTCATACAAAGTGGCAGGGAAGGTGTGCTTTTTGAGCCGCCCATTGAAACCAATAGCGGCTGCTTTGCGCGAGTCACCGATGGGGTGGAAGACGTTTGCTCGACTCGTAAAGAACCCGCTGTATTCTGTGCTGCCGATTGCGAAGCTTCCCCCGGGCGTTGACTTCGAGCAGGTTCTGCCCACCGACTTATCTTCAGAGCTCTGGCCTCAACCGAGCTCGGAATTCGCCGTCACCGCGCGCACTGCTGAACTCTTGCGACACTTCGCGAGCTGCCCGGTGCTTCAGCGGCCGATGTACTTCGTCGTAAGACGCAACGATAAGCCGATTGCCTACTTCTTCTTAGTGCTCGCAGGTACTCAAGTGAGGCTCGCCGACTACGGTCCTGCAGGGTTGGACTCGCACACCGCGAGGTTGATTGGTGTTGCCGCCCAACTGGCCGCCAGGCAACACTACCCCGATGCTCTGCGCATTGCCGCGGTTACTTCCGAACCTGCGGTGCAATCTGGGCTACTCGACGCGGGCTTTCGAGGGACTTACGAAGAAGAGATACGGGGCCTGATTGTCGATCCGTCGCTCACTCCCGTGAAGCGGTATCGCCTCACCTATCTCGACCTCGACGCCCTCTGTCTGTAGCAGAGAGTAGAGCCGGGAAGCGATTTCCCGGCTCTCTGCTGTTGAGCTGCCACGATGCTGCCTATGCGGAAAGCACCCGTCGACCTAGTCTCGTCAGGCCAATGATCCCGCTTACCATTAACGCCAAGGTCGATGGCTCCGGAACTGGCGCGCCGAACTCAGCGTTATCGACATTGAGGTTGGCGATGCCCGACGCGGGATCCCATACGATTGCGGTATAGGTCTCAGCCGCGCCTGCGCATCCCGTGTCGTAGCAAAGGTCCACCATGTCGCCGTTGGCAAGTTGGAAGACGATGCCTCCGCCGTCCACCGCCGGACCTGGCGAAAAGAACACATTGTCGAAGCTGAAGATGTTTCCGGTGTTCGATTCGGGCCAAATACCAACAATGTTCGATCCGTTGAACACGCCGGACGCGTCGTCAATCAGCCATTGGCCCGGCCCGGTTGGTGCCCCAGTGAATGTACCGGAAGCATCCAGTCCTTCCCCGGAAAGGGTAAACGACATTTCATCGGCGCCTGCCGCGCTCACCAACAGCAGGGCACAACACAACATCCCCAAAACAAATAGCCACTTATGCATATGAACTCCTCGATACGGAATTTCAGGTCGCTTTCGGAGTCGGCCCGTGTACCTCGATGGAGTTCAATGCACTGCGACGTCCACAATCGGCCGAAGCGCAAGTGAATGCAGGGTGGCTGGTTGCGACGTTCTGTGCCGAATCGATTACTGACGGACTGCAAATAGTTGCGGGTTTTGGGAAAGCGTTCTGTCTGTCCGCCATGCGGAAGCAGTCTTCGTTGACCCTTCTGCGCGCATCCCTTACTCTTTGTAGAGTCCATTCCGTACGGGTGAGAATGAAAACTGCCGAGACGAGTTCCCTCCGGATCGCCGAAGACATCACCGAGCTTGTGGGCGAGACGCCCGTCCTTCACCTCCGCCACGTGGTTCCTGCCGGCGCCGCCGACGTTTACGCCAAGCTTGAATACCTGAACCCTGGCGGCAGTATTAAAGACCGCGCTGCGCTAGGCATGATTCTGCTTGCGGAACGCGAGGGCAAGCTCGAACCGGGCTCAACCATCTTCGAGGCCACCGCCGGCAACACCGGCGTCGGCCTGGCGCTGATCGGTTGCAGCCGCGGCTACAAGACAGTGCTCGCCGTACCAGAAGGCTTCTCGCAGGAGAAATGCACGCTCATGGAGGCGCTCGGCGCTGAGGTGATTCGAACTCCTCGCGCCGCCGGTATGCAGGGCGCAATCGATTACATGACCTCCCGCGCTGCCAAAACTCCCAAGTCCTTCATCGCTGGACAATTCGAAAATCAAGCCAATCCTGATTTTCACTATCAGACGACTGCCCGCGAGCTTCACGAGCAGATGCAAGGCCGCATCGACGCCGTGGTGATCGGCAGCGGGACCGGCGGAACCTTTAGCGGGGTGGCGCGCTTTCTGAAAGATCAAAACCCCAGCGTGTTAACCGTTGCGGTGGAAACGCAGGGCTCGGTTCTCGGGGGTGGTGAAAAAGGCGAGCACGAAGTGGAAGGTATCGGCGCCAGCTTCATCCCGAAAACGTTCGATTATTCCGTATGCGACCAGATTATTGCTGTGAGCGATGCCGACGCCTTTGACATGGTGAAGCAGCTCGCGGCGAAAGAAGGCGTGTTTGGCGGATCGAGTTCAGGCGCAAATGTGTTTGCGGCAATCGGAATCGCAAAGCGCCTCGGCCCGGGCAAACGTGTAGCGACTATCATTCCCGATTCGGCGGAGCGGTATCTGTCGAAGGACATTTTTCACTTCAACGAGAACCACCATTAACTCCGGATTTGCACCGGTCGCATGGATCACAACCAAATCATCAGCTGCGGCCGTTTCGTACGATCCGTGTCATCCGCGTAACTCCGCGGTTCGAGGCTTTTATGCGCACTAGCAAGACCCCCGGCTTCTCCACACGCGCCATCCACGTCGGCAATGAGGCCGACCCCTCCACCGGAGCGGTAGCGCCTCCGATTTTTGCCACCTCCACCTACGCTCAGGAAGAGTTGGGCAAGACCAAAGGCTACGATTATTCGCGCGCCGGAAATCCTACACGCACGCGACTGGAAGAGAACCTGGCATCACTGGAGGGCGGCGTTGCGGCACGCGTCTTCTCCAGCGGTATGGCGGCCATCGGCGCCGTCTGCCAGATGATGAAAGCGGGCGAGCACATCGTCGCCTCGAACAATCTGTATGGCGGGGTGCCCCGGCTCTTCAATCAGATTCTGACGAACTTCGGGCTGGAGTTTACCTACGTCGACACTTCTGATGCCCGAAACGTCGAGCATGCGATTCGCAAGAACACGCGCTACGTACATATCGAGACCCCGACCAACCCGCTGATGGGACTCACCGATATCGCCGCGGTCAGCCGCATCGCACACAAACATGGTTGCGAAGTCGTGGTCGACAACACTTTTCTGTCGCCATACTTCCAGCAGCCCATCCAGTTCGGCGCCGACATCGTCATGCACTCGACGACCAAGTTTCTCAACGGGCACAGCGACGGCATCGGCGGAGTGCTGGTGTGTACCACAGCCGAGCAGGCGGAGAAGCTGGCCTTCATCCAGAAAGCCGCGGGCGCGATTCTGTCTCCGTTTGAATGCTGGCTGATTTTACGCGGCACCAAGACGCTCGCGGTTCGCATGAAGCAGCACGATGAGAACGGACGCACGGTCGCCGACTTTCTCAGCCGCCAGCGCAAGGTGAAGCAGGTGTTCTATCCGGGACTGAAGAGCCATCCGCAGTACGCGCTGGCTCGCCGGCAGCAGACCGGCTTCGGCTCGATGATCACCTTCGAGACCGGCTCGTTGAGTAATGCCAAGCGTTTTCTAAAGCGCGTGCGGGTCTGCACCTTAGGCGAATCGTTGGGGGGAGTCGAGTCGCTGATCTCCCATCCGGCGAGCATGACCCACGCCGCGATCGGCAAAGAGGGCCGCAAGGCTATCGGATTGACTGATGGCATGGTGCGCATTTCTGTTGGAGTAGAGGATGTTGAGGACATCATTGCCGACCTGGAGCAGGCGCTCGCGGTCCTTTAATCTCTTAGTTCTCCGTGTTCTCCGTGCCTCCGTGGTGAATTCCTCTGTGAATCCGCTATAACTAGTTTGTGAGTGCACGCAATCCTTTCTTTGCTCCCAAGACGGCGCTGATTACCGGCGCATCGAGCGGCATCGGGCTCGAACTCGCGCACCTGTTCGCCCAGGATGGCTATCGCCTGGTGCTGGTCGCGCGGAATCGCGGCGCACTACGCCAACTAGGCGACGACCTGCAGTCGCGGTACGGCATCACGGTGCGCATTGCACCGAAAGACCTCGCGCATCCTGCCAGCCCTGACGAGCTTTATCACGAATTGCAGGAGTCGGGCGTGGTGCTCGATGTGCTGGTGAACAATGCCGGCTTCGGCGCCGCGGGCGCGTTTCAGCAAACGAAATGGACCGACGAGTCGGAGATGATTCAGGTGAACATCACCGCCCTCACTCATCTCACCAAGTTGTTCTTGCCTCAAATTCGTGCTCGTGAAGGGAAGTTGCTCAACGTCGCCAGCGTTGCGGCATTTCTGCCCGGTCCATTCATGTCGGTCTACTACGCCAGCAAGGCGTATGTGCTTAGCTTCAGCGAGGCGCTGGCGGAAGAGATGATCGGCACCGGCGTGACGGTGACGTGTCTGTGCCCCGGACCGGTGAAGACGAACTTCCAGAAGCGCGCGTACGTGCAGGGAACAAAAATGGGCAACAGCCCACTGATGGTCGACGTGCGTGAGGTGGCGCGCGTTGGCTATGAAGGCATGAAGCAGGGGAAACGCATCGTGATTCCGGGATCGAAAAATCGGATTCTAGTACAGGGAATGCGCCTGGCTCCACGCAACCTGCTCACTAAAGTCGTTCGCAAAATGCAGGAGAAAAGAGAAACGCCGGGCACTGCCGGCGTGTAGTTTCAGTTGCGATAGGTGTTGCCCGATCAACGGTGACTAGGCGGCGCGTTGCTCTCCCGAGAGGAAGACAGATTTTCCGCCCGCGTCTTCCAGCACAGTGCGTGCAGTGTGCGCTGTTCCTACACTGTCGCAGTTCACGGAAACCAGAATGCGCCCTCGCTTGATCTCCTCTTCGTATCGCTTGGCCTCAAGCTCAGGAACTCCCAACCCAATCAGGGCTCCCGCAACACCGCCGACGGCGCTACCTACACCCGCCCCCGCCAGCGAAGCCACGATGGGACCTGCGGCAATCAGTGGACCGACGCCCGGAATCGCCAGCGTCCCAATGCCAACCAGCCAGCCTAAAACGCCGCCCACGACCAACCCGGTTCCTCCACCGGCCAATGCCCCTTCGGGAGCCTTGGTGCTCTTTTCTATGGCAAATTCCTTGTTCATCTCGCGATCGGGAAACACAACCGAGATGTCGTTGCTGTTAAAGCCCTCGGTGCGGAGCCGATCCACCGCTTTCTCGACCTCGTTCCGGTTCTCGAACACACCGTAAACAGTGGTTGGCCGTGCACCAATCGTAGTAACCGAGGCCTCGGAGGCAACGGGCCGTTTTTCGATAGCGGGGCGCAAGCGCCAATCGCGAAGCCGTTCGCGCAAGCGAGCCAGCCGAGGACTTGTCTGCGCGCGCGCAGGGTCCACGTCGTATCGCCAGTCACTGCGATAGTCGGATTCATAAGTCGCGAGCGCTGCGTCTGAAGCGAGCAGGTCGTCAGTGAACTCCGGTAGAGCCTCCGCATCGGCTTGCCGCAAGTTCGCGTAAAGACCCGTACCGTCGCCATAGGCGTACACCTGGTCCGCAGGAAGAAGAAATCGGCGAGACCGAAGCCAGCCGGCATTCACTATGAGATAGCGCAGCTCTCCGCTTCTGTCATCGATCAGCGCGTCGTCCATCGTGCCGAGCTTCTCTTCGTTGGGCCCGTAGACGTTCGACCCACGAACGTCGCCCAGGTAATCGCCTTCCAGGTTGCTTACTTTACGCAGCATTGATTCGCTACCCCCTTCGCAATTGCTCACCAAGTAAGAACGGAGCGATTCAGCAGGGGTTGCACGCCGCCGCAGTCGATCCGACAGCTTAAGAATTCGTTGAAGCAGGCGCAAAGGCGAGGAACATTGCTGGTGGGCCCGGAGGGATTCGAACCCCCAACCAAGGGATTATGAGTCCCCTGCTCCACCGTTGAGCTACAGGCCCTTTCAATAACTTGCAGATATCGCCGAGCTTCTTTTCAGGACAGATTTGCCGACTCTACACAGCATTGTATGGCGCAATGAGTGAATCACAAAGTCATGCAATGGCTAGAAAGCGCGTTCGTGACGTCTGATGAATGCGATTGGTCGCGACCGGCAGCTATGCGGCGGCAGGCACAAACACTTGAAATGTCGTTCCGCTTTTCCCTTTGACACTGGACGAGCGAAATCGAATGTTGCCGCTGTGATTCAGTATCAAAGTGCGGGAAACCCAAAGCCCCAATCCCGAGCCTTTCAACTCTTTCGTGGTGAAGAATGGATCGAAAATCTGGCGTTGAACGGCCGGCGGGATACCTGCTCCTCGATCATGTATGGTGACTCTGGTTCCCTCACGCCCGCCTCGAACTGCCTGCCGGACACGAATGCGAACTTCGCCGCCGCCGGGCGATGCCTCAGTAGCATTACGGATGAGGTTCCCGAATACCTGAGTCAACTGCCCGGGGAAACCATGAACCTCAGGTACCGCCTGTCGCTCCAGAACCAGGCGAACGCGTCGGGTGGCAGCCCACTTGTCGTACAGAGCTATGACATCCGACATCAGGCCTCCCAAGTCGATGGGTATTGCGTTCTGCGTGTCGCGATGGAACGAAAGCGACTGCTTGGTGATACGCGAGATGCGGGCGAGTTCTTCACTGGCGCGCTCCAGATAGGAATGAACGGCACCCATGTCGGGAACCGACTGGGCCAGGTACAACAAGTTCGTCAGGGCTTCCAGCGGATTGTTGATTTCGTGGGCGATGGCGTTCGCCAGCTTGCCGGTGGCAGCAAGTTTTTCCGCGGTTCGCATCGCATACTCGGCTAGCCTGCGATCGGTGATATCCGATAGGACCAACAACTTGCCTATTTCGACGTCCTCAGCCATCACAGGAGCGATCGTAAGTTGCACGTTCCTCGATCCAACTTGAAACTCTTCCGAGCGCCGCTCTGCGTTTTCAGCCAAGCCGGAAACTCCATTCCCAAAACACTGCGCCAGCATCGCTGAGGCGGTTTGACCCGATGGAGAACCGCAGAAGTTTTCAAAGGCCCTGTTCCACTGAGTGAACTTGCCGTCCTGATCGATGAATGCCAAGCCTTCCGACAGCGAATCAAACGTAGACTGCCAGTGCGTGGATGCCTGCCGCGCGACGACTTCAGCGCGCCGCAACCTCAGCAGCGAGCGAACTGTGGCAACTAACACCAATCCGTCAATCGGGTGGGTGAGGTAGACGTCCGCACCTGCCTCCAGCGCTCTGGCTTTATCTTCTCCGGTGACAAAGGAAGCGGAGATCTGTAGGACGGAAACGGAAGCGGTACGAGGATTGTCTTTTATTCTCCGACAGAGATCGAAGCCGGAAAAATCTGGCAGATGTACATCGAGGATGGCGAGGTCTGGTAGTGACTGGAGCTTCGCGAGGGCTTCGCGACCGGTGCACGCCTCGTCGCACGCGTATCCAGCCTGTTGCAGGATGCGCTTGAGCACGTACCGGTTTTGTTCCCGGTCATCAACGATCAGGATGCGATTGGCCGTACTATCCATTTGCATGAGAGGCGGTATTTTGCGGGACGATGCCTTCAGCCGTGAGCCAATCCAGAAAAGGCTGAGCTGAAAGACGCGTCGAGACATCTTCTTTGCGGACCACCGCTGCGCCGAAGCTTGCCAAATGGTCTTTTTCCTCGTCAGACAGCGTCTTGGATGTGTAGATCAGGACTGGCAGGTTCGCTGTGGAGCTGGCCTCGCGAACCCGTCGCAAAACCTCTAATCCGTTTATGTCGGGCATCAGCAGATCGAGCACCATCGCGTCCGGAGCGCCCTCGGCAACCGCGGCGAGCGCCTCTCCGCCGTTCTTCGCTTCTCTAA
Source organism: uncultured Acidobacteriaceae bacterium (assembly GCA_963699875.1). Lineage (GTDB taxonomy): Bacteria > Acidobacteriota > Terriglobia > Terriglobales > Acidobacteriaceae > CAVVDY01. The sequence continues at coordinate 138,782 of CAVOVN010000005.1, read as the reverse complement.
TCTGAAGCCACGGTAGATCGAGCAGTTGGCGCAGGATATAACGAGAAACCTCGTTATCGTCGACGATCAAAAGTTGTCGCGTGCCCGGCGCCGCAATCAAAGTTCTAAGTTCGTGCAGCAGTTGCTCGCGCTCCAGCGGCTTGGGGAGAAACAGGGTCCCTCCTTCGTTGGATGCACGTTGTGCCTCATCGTAAGCGCTGGTCACAATAATGGGTAATTCGGGGAATTTAGCGCGCAGCCCGCGAATCAGGTCCCAAGCCAGGTCCTCGCCGATGTATACGTCTGTAATCACTGCCGCGGGGGTATGCCTCGCGACCCACGATTCTGCATCCTGCAAGCTCGAAGCCAGGATGGGCTGGAATTCCGTATTCCGCAGGAATGCCTCGAATGCGTGCGCGGCCTCGGCCGAATCTTCCAAATACAAGATCGGAGACCGATGGAAGTCGGGTACAGGCAGCGATCCCGATTCGGAAGCGAGCGGAGCTTCCCCTACGTAAACGATGGGGATTTCGACAAAGAAGGTCGAGCCTTGTCCAGCCTCGCTATGCATCCACATCCGGCCGCCCAGCAGGGCCGTCAAGTTGCGGCAGAGCGGCAGGCCCAGTCCTGTCCCGCGATGGCGGTCCTGCAAAGGGTTCTCGACCTGGCTGAATTCCTGGAAGATAGTTTCGTGATACTCGACCGGAATGCCGATGCCGGTGTCCGCCACCTCGAACAGAACGTGTGAGCTGCCCTCACACCGAGCCGAGACCGTGACCTTGCCTCTGGGTGTGAATTTCAAAGCGTTCGAGATCAGATTGCGCAATATTTGCGAAACCTTGCCCTCATCCGTGCGAAGCACCGGAAGATCGGCCGCATCAACGAACACGAGATCAACCGCGCTGTTGTCGGCCAGCAGCGGCTTAAGCATTCCCTTCAACGCGCTGAATAATTCCCGCACTTCGAAGGTCTTTGGGCGGATCTTGATTTTTCCAGCCTCTACCTTCGCTAAGTCGAGAAGGTCATTCACCAAGTCCTGCAGGTCCCGCGCGGAGGATTCGATGTATTGCACCTGCTTCTCCTGCTCCGGCGTCAGGTCGCCATCCAGCCTGGCGCTAAGCAGACGTGCCAGCGAGATGATGGAGTTCAAAGGCGTGCGGAACTCGTGCGAAACATTGGAGAGGAACTTGGTCTTCAGCTCCGAGGCGCGGCGCAGATAATCGGCGCGTTCATCCAGTTCGGCATACAACGCCACTACGCCTCGATTGGTATCTTCCAGTTCGCGGTTGAGCAGCATCAATTCGTCTTGCCGCGCGCGCAGTTCCTGCAAGGTCTTCAGCAGCTCGTTATTCTGCCGCTCAACTTCCGCATAGGGGGATTCGATCGCCAGGCTCTTGAAGCGTCGGGCCATCTCCTCCAGCGACCTGCGTGAGAATGTCTGTCCGTGCCGTGGAAGGTACTTCAGCATGTTCGCTGTGGTCCCGTGCGGACCAGTGGTGATGACGAAGCCGTCCATCAGACGCTTGGTGCCGATGATGCCCATGCCCATCCCGGTCCCGGAGCGATATCGGCCTGCGATGATCTCATCGAGATTACCGATGCCCGGTCCGGAATCCGTTACCGTGATTTCGAGCCGTTGCGGGAGGTCCAAGGTCACGGAATACGTGACGCTGCCACCGCGCGCGTAACGGAAGGCATTGCGGGCGATTTCCGAGGTTGCGGTTGCTAGGCGGATCTGGTCCTGGTTGTCGAACCCAAGCCCGGCGGCGACTTCGCGACCGCGCTGCCTGGCCTGCACCACGTCCTCCTCGGTGCGGAGTGGAATCTCGAGGATGGAAAGCGAGTTCATGCGGCCGACTTTATAACTACGACGCTGGCGTCATCGCGCTGGCGCCGGAAATCGCGGATCAGGGCCGCACCAATGACTGCCGGGTGACGTGAAATCAACCCGGGGTAGGAGGACAAGTCCCAACGCGACTGAAGCCCATCGGAATGCATGATGAGCACACCGTCCTTGGGCCAGGCCATCTGGAACTCCTGAATGCGAGGCGACGCAACCCCCAGGGTTCCGCTATGCGAAACCAGGCTGCGCGATCCCTCCTTCGATAGGACCGAGGCACCTGTATTGCCCACGGCAGCATAGGTGAACGTGCTGTCGGCGCTATTAATCCGGACAATCCCGGCAACCGCACCGCGTGTTTTCCTCAGCGCGTCATTAAGGTAGGACAAGATTTCGCCAGGTCCCCTGTCCAAACTGGATTGAAAGACCGTCACCGCTTCGTTAGCCGCGACGGCGGCGTCGTGTCCGTGTCCCAGGCCATCCACGATCAGGACCATGGTCCGCTCAGGGGTTTGATCGTAGCTCCACGCGTCCCCGCAGAAGCGCTCGCCCGGGTAGGGAATTGCGACACCCGCAACCTGCACACCGTCCCGCGGTTCTCTTGAACCTATTTCGACCATAACGATCGTCCCGGTCTGGCTGGTGAAGATCTCCATCTGGTTTGCGATTCGCTTCATCGCGCCCAGACCTGCGCCCATGGTTCCAGAAGTCGAGTAACCGTCGCTCAAGGCACGTGGAACGTCGGATATCCCCGGCCCTTTGTCGATGCCAAGCAGGCGCACCATGGGAGCGTGGCCATTGCTTGATCCAGTAATGATTGTCTGGCCGCCCCCGCCGTGGGCCAGTACATTACGGGCCATCTCCGTAATCAGCAGCGCGAATTCGCCACTGCGAACTTCGTCTAACCCCAGCCGCTCCGCAACATGAAGCCCTCTTCTGCGGGCTTCGCTGATGGAACTGCTGTCGGTGATGGGAACGTATTCTGTCAGGATCATTTCCATCGAACGACAGTGACCTTGGTACCTTTCCCCGACTCCGACTCGATGGAGAACTCATTGACCAGACGTTTGCTGCCGCCCAAGCCGAGCCCCATCCCCGATCCAGTGGTAAAACCATCTTTGAGCGCCGCTTCGACATCGGGGATGCCTGGGCCGTTGTCAGCGAACGTCAGTTTCAACCCTGACCTCGCCGCACCATTAACGACTTCCATGGTCATCTCGCCGCCACATCCGTAATCCAGGGTGTTCCGGGCCAGTTCGCTGGCGGCGGTAACCAACTTGGTCTGGTCGACCAGGCTGAAGCGCAGCTCAAGCGCCCACTGCCGCACCTTCTGGCGAGCGAGCACTATGTCGCTCGAGGTTTGCAGCGGAAGCACTTCACGCTTCATTACCGTCATTACCTGTTCCCCACGGTCTCACGTTCAGCGATCCGTAAAGCAGTTCCATCCCCGATTCGACGTTCAACGCGGTACGCACGCCGGGCAGAGACATGCCAAGTTCGACCAGGGTAATGGCGACCGCGGGTTGCATGCCTACTACGACCGTTTCAGCGCCTAGAACGCGCGACATAGCTGCGATGTTGGCCAGCATGCGGCCGATGAAAGAGTCCACGATCTCCAGCGACGATATGTCGATCAGAACGCCGTAAGAGCCCCAATCCGCAATCCGCTGCGTGACGTCGTCCTGCAATTGCAGTGCGAGTTTGTCGTGCATATCGACCTGGATGGTAATCAGCAGAAACGGGCCCATGCGTAGGATCGGGATGCGCTCCATGTCATCCCTCCTTGACGAAGCCAGGCAATGGGCTCGCGCTGCCCGCCGGTGAGCCGGACACGCGCACGACAGCTCTGCCACTCTTCTGTAATGCCAGAGCGAAGGCATCCGAGAGCTTCGCTTTGGTAATGACGTCTTCCAGATTGATCCCAAGGTGCACGATGGTCTGCGCGATCTGCGGGCGAACACCACTTATGATGCACTCCGCGCCCATCAGGCGAGCCGCGGTGATTGTTTTCAGCAGATGTTGGGCCACCAGGGTATCGACCGTAGGCACTCCTGTGATGTCGATGATCGCAAACTTCGAATTGGTCGCAACCACCGTCTGCAGAAGCTCTTCCATCACCACCTGCGTGCGCGAGCTATCCAGCGTCCCGATGATGGGCAGTGCTAGTATTCCGTCCCACAACTTCACCACCGGAGTAGATAACTCCAGCAGCTCCTGCTGTTGCCGTGAGATCAGTTCTTCGCGAGTGGTCATGTAAGTCTCCGAGGTCACGAGCGACAGGCGATCCAGCACCTGCGTTGCAGACAAGAGAGCGTCGAACATTTCATCCTGGTTGCCCGTCAGCTCCTTGCGGATACTCGCGAAGAGAGGCTGCTTGAGCGAAACCACGAAGCTCGCCGTTTCGGAGGGAGTAAAACCTTGTCGGGCACGAGAAGCGGAGATGTCCTGCAACATTTCTCGTACCGGCGCCCATTCCGCCGAGGAAACATCTGTACCCTGCGATGAGGAAAGCCCTTTGGCAATGCCTTTTAACAGAGCGGCGCTTTGTTCGTTCAGTTCCGCACTGCTCATCAAGTCCGGGCGCTGGACGCCAGAAGTCATGTCTTTCATCCACTCAGTGCGGATGCGGTCTTGGTTCCGCGAGATAATCTCGCCGAGCTTACTCATGGATACCCTCCCAAGAGATCTGATCGATAAAGGCTACAGTTATAAACGATTTTTGATTCAGTCGACGAACTGCCAGGGGGTCGAAGGCTGCAGCGGCAAACATTTCCCGCGCAATTGAATAGTCAGATCAGGAAGCTTTGGCTGCGAATGGCTGAACTGCGCGTTTTAGGGCCTCGACACCGTCTGATTTTGGAACGACAGCAGCAATTTTGAAAAGACGGCAAATCTCCATCTGCTCTTCTCCCATGGCTGTCCAGACAATCATGCGGCTGGCGCTTGATAATTCACGATTGGAGTGCCAAAAGCGCAGCAACTCAAAGCCGCTGTCGTAACCCAGATCCAGATCCACGACTATCACGTCCGGGATTGCTTGTTTGCCCTCCAGCGCCGCTTCCAAATAGAGTTGTGCGGCCCGCGCAGTTGTTCGGGCCTGCACATCGCTAAAACCCAAAGAATGTGAAACGTCAGCGGCGGTCCGGAGGTCGCTCGGTTCGTCTTCGACGATCAGTAAAGTTGCCATTCGAATTCCCCACGCATTTTCCCAAATCATACCTCATGTTCGACCACGGAATAACTAGCGCTCCTTTGTGGCGCGGAATGGCACTTGACAGCCGCCTGAGCGGCTGAAGCACCGCTCGTGACTAGACCCATGAATGCTGGTGACGGCAGTTACTGTGAACGTAACCTAACCTCTCGAAGTTACATGCTTCAACAAATTCCTGACAAGGCTGTGACACCAACGAGTCAGTCAATGCCTATCCTGTGTTCGCAGTGGTCAATCCATTCCCTCGACCTGCTGCTAGGAGAGAGAAAGTGCCATACGTGAGAAGCCGTGCATTCTCATTTTTCTGTTTATCTTCTGTGCTGTTCGTGAGCGTTGCCACATTCGGGCAGGGCATCGGCGGCAAGGTTTTCGTCCACAGTAAGTTTGGTGGGCAGATCTTTGGATTCGATATCGACCAGAACGGCACGGAAGGTGTGTTAAGCGAGGCCCAGACTCTGGCCAACGGCAAAGTCCTCGCCGCCGTTGAGACATTCGACCAGCGATCCGGCAAGATCATCTCTGTGGTCACGATGACGGAAACCACAGACGACTTCCTTACTCAGGGAGTCGTCGGCAACAGCGTCGGGTTGATTGAGCATGAAATCGAAACCAGTCTTTTTCGCGTTACGCGCAAGTTTCAGGTCATCAACCCTCTCAGTTCGAACCAATTCACCGGTATGTGGACGCCTCCTATCGGCTCGGATCACATCATCATGCCGGGTGGCGTGAGCCGCAGCCAGGGAGTACCGAATGTCGCTGTCTTCGCCTACGACAACAGTTCACAGTTCATTCCTTACGTATTCAGCTCGAATGTTGCCGCCAACACCTTCGGACCGGTCGTTAAGCTCACTGACCCGAATGATTTTGCCAGCGTGCCTCCGCCCATCGCCTACGACAGCGTGACCAACCAGGCGATACTGGGCGGCGGGCCGGGATGCTTTGACTGCCTGCCCGTTATCGGGTTGGTGGATCTGACCAAAGCCACCTTCTCGAAATTCTTAGGTATTGGATTCGGCTTCATCAATGGGATCGCTGTCGACTCGGCAGACGGCATTTTTGTTACCGCGACCGAGGACGACGCCAACCTGGAGTTCTACAATCTCGCCGAGCAGAACGGCTTTACCGTGCAGTTACCGAATTCGCAGGGAGTACAGTTCTACAGCGGTGCCGATGTCGAATTTGATCCCATTCACAAGTGGTTCTTTGTCGCGCAGCCGAATTCGAGCGTCAGCGGCGGGAGCACGATCTACGTCTACGACACGCAGGGTGTCCTGAAGCAGGCGCTCAACGGCTTCGACTTCTCCAATTCCTTCAATGTAGTCGGTGCGCACATCGCTCTCAATCCCAGCAAGCGAATGGGCTATGTCGATGGGCCCGATCAGGGGGTAACCGAACTACAGCAGTTTACTTATTAGAAGCGGACTCTAGACCTGATGTAACGCTGATGACCGCTGCCATGGAATGGCTATCGCCGGGTTTCAGCTGAAGGGCCAAGGGCGCGACATTGGAAGCTTCGATACAGACGAAGCTCTTCCACTGTTCCGCGCCCAAATCCTTCAGCGCCACCGATTTCTCCGACCATGGGTTCCACACGACTGTTGTGCGCGAGTTTTGTTTTTGTACCCTGATGCTGCGCTCGTCTGAAGGATCGAACAGCTGTAGCTCACTGGTGGTATCGAGATAAACCCTGTCAGTTTCGGCCGAGAAGCGTACGTCGTCCGTTTGCATCTTCTCGATTCGTTTATCCGTCTTGTCAATGTAGCGTGTCGCGTTGAGCCCACGCACAAATGCAGACTCGGCACTTTCTACTGCAAAGTAGGCATGCAGTGCTTCCTCGAATGTGAACTCAGACGAACCAGTATTGGTGACGATCAATTCGAGCTTGAGCTCACATCCGAACGTCGCCCGGCAGACCAGCCGAAAATCAAACGGCCACCACTTTCGCGTGTCGTCATCACTTTGCGTGGACATGCTGACGACGACATCTTGCCCGGCCGCCTCGATCGATTCAAGCTGCCATTCTTTTGTGCGCACGAATCCGTGGGCAGGCGCCGCAGGGTCATCCGCCTTGTCTCCGAACCAGGGAAAGCAAACCGGAACACCGCCACGAATTGCGCGCCCGTCCTGGAACAGAGAATTAGGGCTGAGATAAAGCACCTCGGATGCATCCTTCGGCTTCCACGAGGTCACATGGCCGCCGTGCAGATACATCTCGCCTGCGGCTTCGGGAGTGGTGACCACCACTTTGGCAAGACCTCCGTTGCCGGCGACGATGTCGGCCTTACCGGGAATTCCAAATCGTTTCGCGAGCGTTGCTATGCCTTGGATTTCCATTCACTACTCCTGCCTCAATGACACTTTTACATGGCTCAGCGTCGTATTCTCAGGATGTCAACAGTTTTGGCGACAAGCGAAAAGCGAACGGCGAACGGCGGATTTCTTCTACCCGCCCAGGTCCACATGCTCCACGCGATCGACCTGCCGCCCCAGAAACCGCGTTGCCAGCCGCTTGAACTTGTCCACCGAATCGGTCACGAAGAATTGAAACGAACGATGATCGGAGACGACGGGTGCCCCATCCTTGTCGCCCTCTTTCGGCGACAGGGTGGGAGTCAATCCTTCCACCATCCTCTTCACCACGGCCGCCGTCGACTCCGCCGAATCCACAATCGTCATCTGCGCTGGAGCCGTTCGCCGCAGCAGCGGCGCGATCAATGGATAATGCGTACACGCCAGCACCAGCACGTCGGCGCCGTCGCTGCCCGCCAACGCCTCATCCAAATAAATGCGTGCCACCTGCTCGGTCACCGGATGCTCGGTCCATCCTTCTTCCACTAGCGGAACAAACAATGGGCAGGCTTTCTCAAACGCCTCAACTCCATGCAGCCGCAACGCATCGCGATAGGCGTGGCTGGAAACCGTAGCCTCGGTCGCAATTACGACTGCTTTTCGACTTTGGCTGACCTGCGCCGCCATCGCCGCTCCCGGCTCAACCACGCCGACCACAGGAACAGTTGCCGCCTCTTTGATCAGGGGCAACGCCAACGCGCTGGCTGTATTGCAGGCGATCACCAGCAGGTCGATCTTCTGCGACTCCAGAAACCGCGTCGCGCCGATGGCGTATCGCGCCACCGTTTCCGCCGACTTCGTTCCATAGGGCAGCCGTGCGGTGTCGCCGAAATAGAAGTAGTGTGCAGGCAGTCGCTCGGCCAACGCCTTCAGCACGGTCAGACCGCCGACGCCCGAGTCGAACACACCAATGCGCGGTACCGTCACTGCAACTCCTTGGCAAGCTGACCCATGTTGGTGGCCAGGTAAAAGCGTCGCAAATCGGCGTGCCCGGCTAGCGTGTCGCGTTCGACTCCGTTAACGATGATTTTCACACGGTTGATCTTTGGATCGTTGGCGTTCAGTGTAGCGACGATCGAGGTAATGGTCAGCTCCTCAGCCAGCACGCCCGAAGGATGCACGTCAGCAAATGCGGCATTGGTATCGACAATCGCGCTGCCGTCATTCAGCAGGTAGACGTCACGCACGTCAGCTCCTGCTCCGATGGGGTGCGGCGAGCCTGACTGCGAGTACATCCCAAACAGCGCGCGCAGAATCGCCCGCGCCTGCTCGCTGCGTTCTGCCGGCAATGGAATGCTGATCTGCTTCTTGTACAAGGTAGCGTTCGCATCTGAAGCCAGAAACAACGTGACCCCTGCCGTTGGGCCGTTGGTAGGTGGAGGCGCATTCTGTTGTTGGATGGCGAGCCGTTCCTCTTCCGCCGTGACCTTCTTATGCAGATGCCAGGCGTAGAGCCCCATGCCGGCAGCGACCAGCAACAGCACCGTTAGCATCAGCACAATCCGCCGGGTCACGGATTCACCTCCGGCAATTTCGCGCGCACTGCGGCCACCCCAGCGGCGATGGCCTGTGCCACCTCCGTCTGGTAGCTCATACTGGCAATCTCATCGACGCTATCGCCGGGCGGGGCAATCTCGAGCGCCACCGCAGGCGCGGCCACGTTGTTCATCGGCCGTAGCGGCGCCGGCAAAGTCGAGTTTGGCAGCTTGCGATTCTCCAACTCGGCGGATATGGAACCCGCGACTGATCCGCTTAGATCCGCATACGCCGACTGTGCTGTGTCCCAGGGTAGAAAGCCGCCGGGAGTCGCCGGTTCAGCCGGCAACATCTCGGTAAACACGTGTACGCCCTTGCCGGTATTGGCGGCATGCAGCACGATGTACAGCGCCGGACGTGCGGCGTTGATCGAAGTCGCGCGCTGCTCCAGACCGATGGCGTAGTCTCCGTTGCGCAACAGGGAAGCGGCGATCCCGCGGGCCTGCAGCTCGTGTTGCACCCGGCGGGCAAGCGCCAGTACCACATCTTTTTCGGGCAACTGCGGCGTAATCGCAGCGCCAATGTCATTACCGCCGTGCGCCGGATCAACAATTACCAGGAACCGCGGCCGCGGCGGCGCCTGCGGCGCTTGCGGGGGCAGAGCAGTGGCGGCAGATTGTGGAACGTTCAATGGCAGTTGCTGCACCGCTTGCGTCGGCGCAGGCGCGGGAGCAGCGGTCACAATGATCGTCTTGCCACCGTCGGCAAAATTGGCCATCAGCGGGGCCGCCCCGGTGATCTCCAACTCGGCAACGCCATTGTGCTCGGAGAACGTCGTGCCCGTAATCAGTGGATCGTCGTAATGAACCGTTGGTGCTGGCGCGACTACCGGATCGCGCTTGAATGTGAGCCTCACTTTACCGGGCTCCGTGGCGACCGTCGGGTTCACCGGGGCGGGGAAGCCAAGCAGCAGGCGTGACGGCGCACCCTTCTTCAGCTCCGCCGTGAAGTGTTCGGCCACGTTGCCAATCAGCAGGCGCTGTGAAGCGGCACGGTACTCGACCGGCTGCAATCCAATTTTTGGTAGCAGTTCACCGACAGACGACAGGGACACGTAACCGCGCCCGTTCTGGAGCACGAAATTGGCCGGAAGCTTCAGCTTTTTGCCGTTGATCTTCGCCTCGTTCTTTCCGTCGTGAAACTCAGCTTCCTGTTGCCTATTCCCCGCAGAGCTAAAGTTTAACTTTAACTTTTTGCCGCTGAGTTTTGCCTCGACGGAACCCAGGGGTTCGAGCAGATCAACCAATCCAACGTAGGACTGCCCGCCGATCTCGGCCGGAGCGACACTGTACGAACTCTGCGGCGAAAAGATCTCAATCTGGCCGGAGCCACCCGCCTGCGCATGGACGGCTGCCGGATGAGATCCGAGTCGCAGCGCAAGGATGCACCCCGAAACCAAGGTAAGGATGGCTAGCGCAACCGGCCTCCGAAGGCCAACCGACAAATCAGTGACCTCCGACCGACAATTGCAGCGACATTTTGTGGTATCGCTGGGTTAATAGGAGACACGGGGTAAGGGGTTGCTGCGGTTTCCGGCGGGGCACTTCATTGCGATTCTTGGCTGACATCTGTCTCGCTCGTTGCCTTCGTATACCTTGAAAAGCCGTGGCAGGAAGCAAGACGAATTGTAGCAGCGCGCATCAGCAAACCAGAGGCGGGGGCGATTCATCCATGCAAGCAGCAGCTTTCAACGGCGGGAATCGAGAAATAGAACGTGACCGGGGCTTCGCTTCCCGTGTTACCATCAGCCCCACAGGCAACGAGGATCCTATGGCCCGCGGTTTCGGTAACGGTATTGGGTCAGCCCGCCCGTCTTCTCAGGATTTACCCAGTCAGGTAACGGGACATTTGCGTTTCGCTCCCGTCCATACCTTGATGCGCGTGTTCTCTCCCCTGACGTGTTTGCTGGTGGCGGTCTGTGTTGCCGCAGCACTCTGCGCTCCGCTGCTGGCTCAGGACGATACGAATCAAGTACACGTCACGCCGCGCATTCAGCATGACAAGCCCGAAAGTCCACCCGCGACCAGCGACGCGAAAGAAGCGCTGAAAGACGCGAAGCCTTACACAGCCACGGAAGATATCTCGCTGAAGACGCACACTAAGCCGTTCCGCAAGGACGTCGATCTGGTGCTGGTACCGGTGAGCGTGACCGATCCTATGAACCGGCTGGTTACCGGCCTTGAGAAAGATAACTTCCTGCTTTCCGACAACGGGCAGCCGCAGGAGATCAGGCATTTCTCCAGCGAGGATGCTCCGATTTCGCTAGGCGTCATCTTCGACGTGAGCGGTTCGATGAGCAACAAAATCGACAAGTCGCGCGACGCCGTGGTGGAGTTCTTCCGAACTGCCAACCCGCAGGACGAGTTCTTCATCATCACCTTCTCGGAAAAGCCCGAGTTGCTGACCGACTTCACGCAGTCGATTGAAGACATCCAGAGTCGTCTGGTCTATGTTCAGCCGAAAGGGCGCACCTCGTTGCTCGATGCCATCTACCTGGGCATGACGCGAATGCGCAAGGCGCGTTACGAGAAGAAAGCGCTTCTCATCATTTCCGACGGCGGCGACAATCACAGCCGCTACACCGAGGGTGAGATCAAGTCGATGGTGAAGGAATCTGACGTACAGATTTACGGAATCGGTCTGTATGATCACGACTTCAAGACGCCGGAGGAGCGCGAAGGGCCCGAGTTGCTGAGTGAAATCACGGAAGTTACTGGTGGACGGACGTTTGCCATCGGCTCAGTCACCGAGTTGGCAGACGTCGCCACTAAGATTGGAATAGAGCTGCGCAACCAATATGTGCTCGGATACCGTCCAACCAATCCAGCACGCGATGGCAAATGGCGCAAGATCAAGGTGCGGTTGAACCCGCCAAAAGGCCTGCCGCCGCTGCATGTTTATGCCAAGACGGGATACTATGCACCAACGGACTAAGTACTGCGTCCTTCTGTTTAGCACAATTTTTCTGCTGGGAGGCTGGGCGCCGGCTCAGTCTGCGCCTGCTCAACCAGCCAATCAGCCGGGAATGACTCCACCTTCGGCCCCTGGAGTGACGCAACAGAGTACGCCCCAAGCCGCCAGCTCAGCACCGGCAGACCAGACACAGGATCAGCCGCCGATTCCTAAAGCGCCGAATCAGCCCGGCGACACAGTTCAAGTTCCCAGCCAGGGACAAGCCCCCGAGGCGCAAAGCGGTGACGTTTACATCTTCAAGAAGGAAGTCGATGAAGTCACCTTGCACGCGACCGTGGTTGACCAGAACAATCGCCTGGTGACAGATCTCGGGCGCAACGATTTTCAGGTCTTTGAAGACGGCCAGCCACAGAAGATCGTCTCCTTTCGGCGCGAAGATATTCCGGTCGCGATGGGAATCGTGATCGACAACTCCGGCTCGATGCGCGACAAGCGCCCATCGGTGAATGCTGCCGCCATCAATCTGGTCAAGTCCAGCAATCCGCAGGACAAAGTTTTCGTCGTTAACTTTAACGAAGAATATTTTCTCGACCAGGACTACACCGCCTCCGTCCCCAAGCTGGACGATGCCCTGCAACGCATCGAAGCGCGTGGCGGCACCGCGCTCTACGATGCCACGGTCGCTTCTGCCGATCATTTGAAGAAGAGTGGCCCACTCGAGAAGAAAGTCCTGCTGGTGGTGACCGACGGCGAAGATAATGCCAGCCGCGAATCGCTGGAACAGGCCATCCGCACGTTGCAGGCGGAGAATGGGCCGACGGTGTACACCATCGGCATCCTGGGCGACGAACATTCCAAGCGCGCGAAGCGAGCGTTGCGCGAGATGGCGGAGGAAACCGGCGGCGTGGCATTCTTCCCCAAGGACGTCAGTGAAGTGAACGCCATCACGCAACAGATCGCCCACGACATCCGCAACCAATACACCATCGTCTACAAGCCGACGAAACCGCAGAGCTCTGGTGGATACCGAACCGTGAAAGTGGAAGTCAACGCGAAGGGGCATAAACACCTCCAGGTGCGTACGCGCAGTGGATACTATGCTGGCCAGCAAAGCGCGCAGGCCGTACCGCCGGCTCCAGCGAAATAAAAGTTTGCTACCTTGACGCGAGCGGACTTCGGTCCGCTTGCGACTCGCCCTGTGCCTGAATCGCCATCCCCCATTTAAGATAAGAACTTCCAGAAAGTTACAACGCCTATGAAGCCATCGTCTCCCGTGCTGCTGACGCACGCCGCCCAGTTGCTGACTCTGCGGGGACCCACGCCTCGTCGCGGAAACCACATGCTCGACTTGGGCATTATTCCCGGCGGTGCCATGCTGCTGCACAGCGGCGCGATCGTTGCCGTGGGCACGACCGACGAGGTGACGCGACACACCCTTGCTGCGAACGCCGAGGAAATTGACTGCAGCGGCAAGGTCGTTCTTCCCGGATTCGTCGACTCCCACACTCACCCGGTGTTCACCGCTCCACGCCTGGTGGATTTCGAGAAGCGCATCGCTGGGGCAAGCTACGAAGAAATAGCTGAGGCGGGTGGAGGCATTCGCTCGAGCCTTCAAGGAGTACACGCGTCGTCGGCCGGGCAACTCGCACAGCACGTGACGCGCGCTCTTGAGGAAATGGCGAAGCAGGGAACTACTACCGTTGAAGCTAAGTCGGGATATGGCCTGAATTTCGAAAGCGAAATGAAATCGCTGCAGGCAATCAAGCTGGCAGCTCAGAGTTGGCATGGGACAGTCATCTCCGACCTTGCTGGGCGCACATGTGGTGCCTGCTGAATACCGCGGTGATCGAGAACGCTACGTCGCCATCGTTTGCGAGCAGATGATTCCGGCCGCGGCCGAGGGGAAGCTCGCCGAATACGTCGATGTTTTCTGCGAGAAGGGAGCTTTCACAATCGAGGAATCGGCACAGATCCTACGAGCCGCCATTGAGCACGGTCTAAGGACGCGCGTACATGTATGCCAACTAACGCAAGCCGAACTGTCTCCGCTCCTGGACCTTCATCCCGACAGCCTCGACCACATGGATTACGTCAGCGATGCTGACCTCCCTGCGCTGGCGACGTCGAATACCGTCGCCACCTTGCTTCCTGCGGTCAATTACTTCCTCGGTCTTGACCACTTTCCTCCAGCTCGCAAGCTGATCGATGCAGGCGTCGCCGTTGCACTCGCCACCGACTACAATCCCGGAACGTCTCCCACACCGTCAATGCCCTTCGTGCTGTCCGTGGCCTGTACCCATATGAAGATGGCGCCCGCCGAGGCGATCACCGCCGCCACTATCAATGGCGCATGCGCACTGAACCTGCAGCATCGGAAGGGTTCGCTGGAGCCCGGCAAAGATGCTGATGTCGCAGTTTTCGACGTCGCAGACTATCGTGAACTTGCCTACTGGTTTGGCGTAAACCGCTGCGAGCGAGTGTACTTACGGGGAACTGCCGGTCGCTAACATTCTCCGATATCATGGCAAACTGTGTTGACTCGCCAGAAGAGCACCTCTACTCTTTAGATAGGGGATCGTTTCGTGCCGACCTTCGAACCCGAAGATTTTCTCGCCGCGCTGCAGCGTCTTTACGACAGCCAGCTCAAGTTTGACGAAGAATTGCGCGAGCTGAAAGAAGGAATGCGCGAATTCAAGGAGCAGCAGCTTAGGACGGATGCTCAGTTGGCTTCGGTGGGCAGTTACGTCCGTGAGACCGCCGAGATTGTGCGCCTGGTCAACGAGCAGATGCAGCATTCAGATGCTCGCCTTGATCAATTGGTCGGCATCGTGAGGTCGCACGAGGAGCGGCTTCAGCGTCTCGAAGATCGGCCAAGCTAGCGCCCTCTCATCAAACCCGTTACCGGGTTCCACATTTTCGGGACGAGGCGCGGGCTAAGCGGGCCCCTCGGCTCACACCCTGCTCGCCAAACCGTCTATGATCTTTAATATTCTCGCGGAACTCAGAGCCGCCTCCGCGCGTATCACTTGCATATCCCCTAGGTAGAAACTCCAACACTTTAGGACGCCCAATGAAACGGATTTTCCTTAGCTGTGCCATCGCGCTTCTCGCCTGCTGCACAGCTTTCGCGCAACGCCTTCCCGGCGGCGCAACGCCCAGCCATTACAACCTGTCGTTCAACATCAGTTTCGCGACCAACAGCTTCGAAGGCGATGAGTCCATCGATGTCGTGCTGGCCAAGCCCAGTAGCAGCATCACCCTGAACGCGCTGGAGATCGACTTCCACGACGTCACGATCTCCGCGGCCGGACAGACGCAGACTGCCAAGGTCTCGACCGACACCGCCAACGAAATGGCAACGTTGACCGTCGACAAAGAGCTGCCTGCCGGAGCGGCCACCATTCACATCAAGTACACCGGCCACCTCAACGACAAGCTGCGTGGGCTGTATCTGAGCACGTACAAGGGGCGCAAGTACGCAGTCACACAAATGGAATCCACCGACGCGCGCGTCGCCTTCCCCAGCTTCGACGAGCCGGCGTACAAAGCGACCTTCGACATCGCAGCCATCGTGGATAAGGGCGACACCGCGATTTCCAACAACGAAGTGGTTTCCGACCAGCCCGGCCCCGGCGATAAGCACACCATCAAGTTTGCGACCACGCCCAAGATGTCGAGCTATCTGGTGGCGCTCACAGTCGGCGACTGGAAGTGTCAGCACGACGAAGTTGACGGGATCAAGATCGGCGTATGTACCGTGCCAGGACGCGAAAATCTCACCCGCTACCCGCTGGACGCGACCAAGGCCATCCTGCACTACTACAACAACTACTACGGCATTAAATACCCGCTGAAGAAGCTGGACGAGATCGCAGTCCCCGACTTCCAGGCCGGCGCCATGGAGAACTGGGGCGCCATCATCTACCGCGAAACCGCGCTGCTGGTGGATGAGAAGACCGGCTCCTTCGGAGCCAAGCGCGGAGTAGCCGACGTCATCGCGCACGAAGTCGCGCACCAGTGGTTTGGCGATCTTGTCACCATGCAGTGGTGGGACGACATCTGGCTGAACGAGGGCTTCGCCACCTGGATGACCCCGCATCCCGTGAGCGCGTGGAAGCCCGATTGGCTCATCAGCCAGGACGTAGTCGAGACCTCGCAGAACGCCTTGGCGGAGGACGGCGTGCAGAACACGCGTCCCATTCACCAGGAAGCGACCACGCGCGGCGAGATCGAGACCTTGTTCGATGGAATCGCCTACGGGAAAACCGCCGCGGTGCTGCACATGCTGGAGTCCTATGTAGGACCAGAGAACTTCCGCGCGGGAGTAAACCTTTATCTCAAGGAACACGCCTACGGCAATGCCACGGCTTCGGACTTCTGGGACGCCATGGCGCGCGCCTCCAAAAAGCCTATCGACCAGGTCATGCCGACATTCGTCATGCAGCCGGGCGAGCCCTTCGTACAGGTTGACGCCAAGTGTGACGGAGGCAATACAGCTCTGGATTTGTCGCAGAAGCGCTACTTCAACAATCCGGAAGCCTTCAACGCGCCTAACGATCAGGTCTGGCAAATCCCCATCTGCGTCAAAGGCGTCGGCGATGCTGCGGCGCAGAACCAGTGCTTCCTCATGACGAAGCGGCAAGAGCAGTTCACCATGAAAGGCTGCTCGAAGTTCGTCTTCCCCAATGCAGGAGCGCTGGGCTACTACCGTTTCAGCTACGACGCGGGTGCGCTACAGCAGTTGGGCAGCGCCGGCGAGCAGGGACTGACTCCCGACGAGCGCATTGCCCTGGTCGGCGACGAGTGGGCGCTGATGCGCGCCGGGAAATCTAAGGCCGGCGATTACCTGGCGCTGGGTGCGCAGTTCAAGAACACGCCGGGTTATGTTTTGTTGGACAACTTCGCTGGCCATCTGCAGTTCATCAACCGCGACCTGGTGAGCGATGCCGACCGGAGCGAGATGCAGGCATGGATACGGCAGACCTTCTCGCCTATGTTGCAGCAACTCGGTTATACCGCAAAGTCGAACGAGCCGCCGACCCAGCGGCAGAAACGCGCAGTCCTGTTCAACTTGTTAGGGTACATAGGCGACGATCCTCAGGTGGTGCAGCAGGCCCGCACCATGGCGCAGGCCTACATGCGCGATCCGCAGTCAGTGGATCCCACGTTGGCCAGCACGGTTCTGGCGGTAGCAGCGCGTCACGGAGATGCGGAACTCTATGACCAATACAAAGCCCAGATGAAAGCCGCGAAGTCGCCGGAACAGTACTATCGCTATTTCCGCACCTTGGGGGACTTCCAACAACCAAAGCTGATTGAACAAACATTGGCTTCAACGCTCACACCTGAAGTGCGAAGCCAGGATCTCTACATGCTCTCGAACATGATGCAGAATCCTGCGGCGCGGGAAACAACCTGGGATTTCATGCGCAAGAACTACAACGCTCTCAGCGACAAAACTGGCGGCGGACTGGGCGGCTTCGGTATCTTCCTGGGTGCGGCGGAGAGCTTTCTGCAGTCCCGAAAAAGCGCAGGAAGTGGAGCAGTTCTTCCAACAGCATCCCATCCAGGGAACCGAACGCAACCAGAAAGAAGCAATCGAATCGATCCACAGTTGCGCAACGCTGAAGCAGCAGCAACAAAGCACGCTGTCAGCCTGGCTGAAACAGAATGTCTCAACCAGCGTGGCCAACGGAGGAATCAAGGCAAGCGACGCGTCGGTGCACTAGAAACTCAGCCTGGCGCGATTGTCGTAGTCAGAAGAGGTCCCTGCCGTGCGGGGCCTCTTCTTGTCATGAGTGAAAGAGAAGAGGCCGTCGCTATCCGCCGAAACGCGTATCCCTCGCTCGCAACTCGCTCCACCCACCTAGCGAAATAGACGTCCGCGTACTACTCCGGCTGTGACAATCAGCACAGTGCCGAGCAAAATCAGGCCGGACGGCTCAGGACAGTTGTACGCAGCCTGCGAGAACTGGGGGTAAACGCCTTCATTGTTGGCGTTGGTAAAGTTCGCGCCGAAGAACGCGCTGTTGAAGAACTGCTCGTTGCTGGTCTGGCTGCCTACGCTGTTCAGACCATCGGTCTCGCTGTTGAACGAACGGTTCGCATTGCTGGGATCGTTCGGAACAACTGCCATCCAGTACTGGCCGGCGCCAAGGCTAACGCTCATTCCTACAAAGTCAGTGTACTCGTTGAAACCGAAGTCGCTGCGGCCGGTCGGCACGTTCAAGGTAGCACCGGTTCCGGAAGCGATCAGTGTGCCACCGTTGCCTTCCGATATGCCAGAGCGGATTTCCCAGTAGGCGGTCTTGGGGTTTAGGCCGCTCAGGTTGTTGCTAGCCAGGCCCATGATTGTGCCGCCAGCTTCGTTGAAGTTCTGGTAGACAGCAGCGCCGTAGGGGTCGCCGCCCACGATGGCGTCGTTCTCGTTCGCCAGGCCGTTCTGGTTTGGATCATTCAGATCCAAGTCGCCGCCGTAAAAGGCACAGGTAGCGCCCGTCTCAACGGGGCAGCTGGCGACCGCGAATGTGGCAGTCAATGCAAACAGCATGACGAACAGGGTCAGCACAGAAATCTTCTTCATAGTTTCTCCCGAGGGCGCTCGCACGGGAGAAGCATGCACCCCCGGTGAGCCGCTGTCAGTGACCTCGGGCACCGGAAACGGGATTCTGGACCAAATTGGAACTCGAGACGCGTGTGCAGAATCCAGCTGAGACGCGCTTGCCACTATCCAAGCCACCGTTAGCGGAGAGAAAGCCTCATAGGTTTGGGAGAGAATGCAACCCGGCGCTCCCGTAGAATCGATCTGTATGCGCCGCGTTCGCGTCCTGCTGCTGGTTGCGTCGATCCTCGGGGCGGTTGCCTGCTCGAAGAAGCCCGCCGAGAAGCGTTACGAGCTACAGGGCGAAGTCGTCGCGGTTGACTCCGCCGCCCATCAGATCACAGTCGCGCACCAGGATATCCCCGGACTGATGCCGGGCATGACCATGCCATTTCTCGTGGGCGCGAACGATGGATGGGTGTTTGGCAAGATTGATCCGGGCGACCAGATTCATGCCACGCTGGTGATTGGCAGCCACGCCGAGTTGCAGGACATCAGCTTCACCAAGCAGTCAGCCGCCATCAACGATGGCACTGCCACTCTCCACGTGCCGCAGGCCGGGGAGGCAGTCCCTGATTTTTCATTCCTCAACCAGAACGGCAAGCGCATTCATCTGGCCCAGTTTCACGGCAATCCTCTGCTGCTGACGTTCATCTACACCCGGTGTCCCCTACCGGACTTCTGCCTGCTCATGAGCAACAACTTCGGCGAGATACTTAAACTACTACATGAAGGTCAGAACACCTTCGATCAGGCGCAGCTCCTGAGCATCTCGATCGACCCCGAACACGATACGCCCGACGTCCTGCGCCAATACGGAAAGCGCTACGTAGGCGACATCGATCCCAACTTCCAGCACTGGCAATTCGCGACCGGCTCCCTGGAACAGATACAGAAAGCCGCCGATTTCTTTGGCCTCTCCTATAACCAGAAATCCGGGCAGATCGTTCATAGCCTGAGCACAGTGCTCATCGGCGCCGACGGCAGGGTCGTCAAGGTCTATCTCGGCAACGACTGGAAGCCGGCTGATGTCGCCGCGGCATACGTCTCAGCGATGCAGCATCGCGGAGACCGGCAGGTTTATTAGGGATGTTTCGCGCCATCCGCCGGGGTCGCCTGGGCGGGCGCCGTTTCCGGAGCTGCTGGTTGAGCTGCCGGAGGCGGCATTGTCTGGGCCGCTAAGAATTGCACGAACTTGTTGGCCGCCTCGGCGCGATCACCCTGCAGCTTGGATGGCACCACCGCCGGTATCTCCGCCGGACATGCCTCCATTGCGGCACAAACATTTACCGCATGGGCCATTTCTGGCTGCAGCGCAGGATAGTCCAAGGCCTGGATTGGCGAATCGAGGATCACGATGTCTACCGCCGGATCGTCCAGATGATTCAGCGCGGTCTGCAGATCGGTCATTGCAAGGTTTCCTACCTCCACGACCGCTCCGTTCTTCAGTCGCGGATTGGTGGCCTGAAAGTCCAGAATGCGATGATCGAGCGCCGGACCGTACGGCGAAGAGAGGTCGTGGTAGATGCGGACCGAAACCGGCGCAACCTTAGTCCGGGCTTTGCAGCCCGGCAGCATAATACAGATCCCGGCGAGAACGGCTAATGATGACCAGCGTAGTGCCATAGCACGATAATATCCGACCGCGTCGCGAGGGGGAATCCAACTCTTGTAACCAGATGTAACCAGCACGTAACCTGTCCGGTGGCCGAAGCAATATGTTACGAAAGTGTTGTCTGGCGAATGCTTCATAAAAATTACTGGTTCCAATCTTTACACAAACAGCCTTTCACAACAGAACACATTCATACATAATGCAAGTATCAACGCGGGTCGGACGTTATGAGGGCATCAGGCAAAATCGGGGTTGCTTGCCTGCTAGTCTCCTGCACCTGGCTTCAGGCACAGCAGGGACGTCGCCCTGCGGTCCGATATGACGCCGCTCTCGAAAGCTCCTCCAATCCGCACTCATTCAAAAGCCCTGAATACACCCGTCACGCCCTGACTTCTCCCGCTGCATTGCGGCAAGTGAGCGATGGAAACATCTGGCTGGAGTCCGGCGCACTGGACGAAGCGGCACCCGCGAACTCCGACCGTTGCGTCCAGGGTGTAAGTGCCGAAATCGCCGAGATTCCCGGCGGACTCGATGAAACGCCGGGCGGAGGACTGGCGCTGCGCAACTTCAGCCTGCACGGCGAATTCACCCGCGACCACATGATTGCGATGGCGCGCAACTTTGTTCCCAGCAACCCCCTGCCCGACGCGCCCTCCTACACGCCGATGTCCTCGCGAGAGAAGTTCGAAGGCTGGGCACACCATACCTACTCCGCCGACATGCTGATGGGGACCGTCTTCGACACGCTGATACTTCAGGCCACCGGCGCGTATCGCGACTATGGCGGCGGCATGGGGGGATTCAGCAAGCGCTACGGCACGCAGTTGTTGTCGAACGAAGCAGGATCGCTCTTCGGACGTTGGCTGTTCCCGACCATCCTGCATCAGGACACGCGCTACTATCCTTCGGGTAAGACCAACATATTCGACCGCATGGCTTATGCAGCGAGCCGCGCGGTTATCACCCGCGGCGATAACGGCAACAATGTCTTCAACAGCTCACTGTTGCTGACGCTGCTCGTCACTTCCGCTCTGAATAACGGCTATAAGCCGAATTACGACGAGAGCTTCCAGGCGACCATGGCGAACACGTTTGCCGGACTCGGTGCGACTGCGCAAATCAACCTGCTGAACGAATTCTGGCCCGACCTGAAAGATCTCTTCACCCATCACCAGCCTGGAAAGTCCATCACCCAGCGGGTCTCGCGTGACATTGATCGCTTGACCTCCGACAAAAAGTCCGACGCTCCGTAAGCCAGAGCTCACGGCAAAGTGATCTGCTACGCGACACCGTAGCGATCCAGCGGCGGATGACAAGCCCGTGCCCGGGGAGTAGATTGAGAGGAACACGGTAGTTTGGTGGATGTTATGCCCAACATAACCATTCAAAAGGCGGAGAATCTGTCTGCGGCAGTGAGATCCGCATTGGAATCCCTTCTGGGCCGCCCTTTGGAGGCGGCTGAAGAGATCAGTATTATGGCTCTGCGCCCTCATGAAGCTCCGCAAGGGCACGAGCGCAATGAGCTCGCTCAACAGCTCAAGCGGCAGATGGATAAGATGTCGCAACGCGCGCAAGGCGCTTCGGATGAAGAGCTGGACGCGATTTTGGACGAAGGCATGAGTTCGGTGCGTCCATCTTATCGCCCTCTGAAATGAGGGTGGTTCTCGACACAAACATACTGATCCGCGCCAATCCCAAGGCGCGGGGGCCGGCTAGGGAACTCCTGGAGCAGATTGCTTTCGGCGAGCACGTTCTTGTTATCTCGCATTACCTGCTTTTAGAGATCGAACGAGTCCTGGCGTATCCAAGGGTTTCCACACGATGGAAACTCACGGCACAGGAAGTCGAAGAGTACTTGCAGACACTGGCTGCAATTTCGGAGATGGTCACACCGCTCTCGGGTGCACCGATCATCCTGAAAGATGTTGACGATGATCCCGTGATTTATACGGCGGTAGCAGGAAGGGCGGAGGTGCTCTGCACCCGGGATGCGCACTTCTACGAAGAGGCGGTCCTTGTATTCGGCCGACAGAGGGACATCGAAATCATGGACGACGTCGACCTGTTGAGAGTCATCCGAACTCTAGAAAGATAGTACGTCCGCCAAGCAGCGTCTGCTTCGCCGCCCTCATTTGCTTTCTCTCGCTACAACCATCTTGCCGATGCCCAGCGGCATGACAATTGTCACGCGCTCGCATTGACATTGCGCACTTCTGCAGATTGTCGAAACGACTGATGATGTCGTTGGACCATTGCAAAACTCATGGCCGTGAAACCCATACCAATCGACAAGCCAACCCTTCCAAACCCTCAGGAAGGATGCGATTCTATAGGTATCGACCTACAGGAGAGCCGTCCTACCGGAATGCGTGACCTGAAAGAAGAGCTGGCATCCCTGCGCATCGAGCGCGATCGTCCGCCGCGGCGCTGGGGAAGAACCATCGGTTGGCTCTTGCTGCTCACGGTGATTGCTGCCGCAGCGATCTATTTCGTGCGCAACCCCTCGATGAGCCCCTTGGCTGCGCTTGGCGCGGTTGAAGTGGAAACCACCCAGGCCAGTGTGCAGAACACTGCTGGTCCCAGCGGCGGAACGCCTATCCTCACAGCATCGGGATATCTGGTCGCGCGCAAGCAGTCGGTTATCTCTTCGAAGATTCAAGGGCGGCTCTCCGAGCTGCGCGTTGAAGAGGGAAGCGTCGTTCGTGGCGGAGAGATCATTGCCCGCCTGGAAGACGCCGACTACGTTGCCGCCATCGCCAAGGCGCAAGCTGATATCGAGTACGCCAAAGCCGATCTTGCTGAGATGCAACGGCAGGCGAGGCTTCAACGAGGATTGTTTAACGGTAAAGTCGTTTCCCAGGACGCTGTTGACGCTGCCGACGCGAAGGTCCGGCTGGCACAGGCAACGGTCGACCAGGACGAAGCCAATCTGAAAGTTCAGGAGTCGCTGCTCGAGTTCACCAACATCCGGGCGCCTTTCGACGGAGTCGTCATCAAGAAGATGACCGAAGTGGGGGAGAGCGTCGCGCCCATCCCGCCCGGTGTGAACGTTTCCACCTCGTCGGGGGCCATCGTCGCCATTGCCGACATGAATTCGCTTGAGGCCGAGATCGACGTCAACGAAGCCAATGTTGCGCAACTCAGTCCGAACCAGCCGGCGACGATTTCCGTGCAGGCGATTCCGAATCATCCCTACGACGGCCGTTTGCGGCAGATTATTCCCACCGCCGATCGCACCAAAGCGACGGTGACGGTCAAGGTGAGCATCCTCGACAAAGACAAGTACCTGAAGCCGGAGATGAGTTGCAACGTCACCTTCCTTGAGCCAAAGAAGGAGTTGCAGCCCAACGCGCCGCCGCAGCGGATCGTGACCATATCCAAGGACGCGATTACTATACGCGACGGCAAGTCGGTGGTCTTTGCGATCGACGACCGCAAGGTTCACATGATTTCCGTGACCACCGGCAACGACTTAAATGGCCAAGTGATTGTTAGGAGCGGACTCGCCGGCTCAGAGACGCTGGTGAATAATCCGCCGCAAAAGCTGAAAGACGGCGACGCAGTGAAGGTGAAGAGCTGACCAGATCGCGTTAGGGTAGTGCGGCGCCTCAGCGCCCCGTCAAGAGTCGCTCCGCTTTGAAGTGGCGCGGCTTCAGCCCCTGATGGCAGAGCGGTGCTTTAGCGCCGCGTTGAGCGAAGGTGAAGGGGCGCGGCTTCAGCCGCGCCGTTATGAGCAAAACAAACGGCGGGCTTTTAGCCCCTGAGGTATTCCGTAATGAGTGCAATTTCCACGCCCGAAGTCGCCACCAAAGCCAGCGCGGTGAGCGTGCAGAACGTTCGCAAGGTCTACCAGCGCGACAGCCAGCAGCTCACGGTGCTCGACGGCATCAACCTCGAAGTGCCGGCCGGCGAATTTGTCGCGCTCATGGGGCCTTCGGGCTCGGGCAAGACCACGCTGCTGAACCTGATCGCCGGTATTGACCGACCCACGTCCGGCCGCGTCGTCGTCGCCAACACCGACCTCACGCCGCTTTCCGAAGGCGAGTTGGCGAAGTGGCGCAGCCGCAACATCGGATTCATCTTCCAGTTCTACAACCTCATTCCGGTGTTGAACGCGATCGAGAATGTCGAGTTGCCCCTGCTGCTGACTTCGCTCTCTAGCAAAGAGCGCCATGATCGCGCTATGACGGCGCTCCGTATCGTCGGCCTCGAAGATCGCTATAAGCACTATCCGCGTCAGCTCTCCGGCGGGCAGGAGCAGCGTGTCGCCATCGCACGCGCCATCGTCACCGATCCCAGCGTGCTGGTGGCTGATGAGCCCACCGGCGATCTGGACTCGAAGAGCGCCCAAGAGATCCTTGACCTGATGCAGACCTTCAATAAGGAGTTCGGCAAGACCATCGTCATGGTTACGCACGACCCGCGCGCCGCCGAGCGTGCCCATGTACAGCGTCATCTTGAGAAGGGAGTGCTCAACCACTGACATGAAATACGCTCCCCTCGTCCTCAAGCATCTACGCAAGAACTGGATCCGCACCCTGAGCACCGTGCTTGCGATGTCGGTGTGCATCTTCCTGTTCTGCGTTCTTCAGACCGTTCTCGCCGCGGTGAACTTTGGCCTGACTGCGGGCAACACCAATCGTCTTGTAACCCGGGACTACGTCTCGCTCGCCAACCTGCTACCCATCAATTACCAGCAGAAAATAGCCGCCATTCCTGGAGTGAAGGACACGGTGATCGTGTCGTGGTTCGGCGGGCAGTATGGCGATTCCAAGAACTTCTTCACCAATTTCGCGGTTGAGCCTGAAGCCTTCCTGCGGGTTTACCCCGAGATCATGCTGCCCGAAGACCAGAAGCAGAAGTGGCTGGGCGACGTTCGCGGTTGCATCATCGGCCGCAAGCTGGCACAGCGTTTCAATTGGAAGATCGGCAGCACCTTCCAGCTTGAAAGCTTCATTCCGTATTACCGCGTTGGCAAACCATTCGATTTCGTCGTGGATGGAATCTATGACACCGATGAGGCGCGATATCCCGCCACCGACCTGAGCGCAATGTATTTCAATTTCAAGTACCCGTACGAAGCCTCGGGGCAGCGCATTGGAATAGGTACCCTCACCTCGCGAATCGAAGATCCCAAGCAGGCCGGGGCGATCAGCAAGCGTATCGACGCAGAGTTCGACAATAGCGACCATCCCACCAAGACCGAAACCGAGCAGGCATTTCGTGCCAGCTTCGTCGCGCTCGCCGGAAATCTGGCCCTGCTGTTGAATGGCATCGGCCTGGCGGTTGCCTTCACCATCCTGCTGGTCACCGCTAACACCATGAGCATCGCTGTTCGCGAGCGGCGGCAGGAGATCGGCGTTCTCAAGACGCTCGGATTTCCCAGCGGCCTCGTGATGACCCTCATCATCAGCGAGGCCTTGCTGTTGGGTTTGATGGGAGGTCTCATCGGAGTGGGCGTATCTCGCGTGGGCCTCTGGGTGCTGGTCAGGGCTCCTTTCATCGGGGATGTGCTAAGAGGATTTCCTGGCTTGGGCCTTTCGCCACAGATCGTTGGGTTCGGAGTCGGTATCGCCTTGCTGCTGGGATTGCTCGCCGGATTCATTCCCGCCCTGATGGCGTATCGCTCACGCATTACCGAAGCCCTGAGGCAGGTGTAGCATGGGACTCCTTCTCCGATACAACTTGCGCAATTTGCGTGCCCGCTGGAAGGTTACCCTGCTGGCCATCTTCGGTATTGCTCTCGTCGTGGCTGCCGTTGTGGTGATTGCTTCGATGTCGGCCGGTTTTCAGATCGCGCTCAGCTCCACCGGTTCGGACAACAACGCCATCGTCGTACAGCGGGGCTCACTCTCCGAACTCACCTCGTGGATCAACATCGGTAACGTACAGACCATCCTCAGCGATCCGCGCATCGCGCGCGACGCTCAAGGAACGCCGCTGGCCTCCTGTGAGATCGTGGTCATCGCCAGCAAGCCGAAGAAGGCTGACAACCAGCCGACAAACATTACTCTGCGCGGCGTCACTCCCATGGCGTTTAACGTGCGCAACAATATCAAGCTGGTTGAGGGGCGCATGTTCACGCCTGGCTTGTTCGAAATTATTGTTGGAAAGAAGATCTCCGATCGGGTCAACGGGCTGAATATCGGCGACACCTTGCGAGTCCAGCGTAAAGACTTCAAGGTCGTCGGCTTGTTTACCGCCGATGGCAGCTCTTTTGAAAGCGAGATGTGGGGCGACTACAACGCTCTTGGTCCGGCGGTCAATCGCAACGGCGGTTGCGAGTCGGTGACCGCGCGGATGGTGAACCCGGCCAGCATCGCGGCCTTCGACAAAGACCTGCGCGCCAATCCTCAGATGCAGGTCCAGGCCGCATCCGAACGCCAGTACTACGAAGACCAGGCGGGCAATCTCGGCACGGTTCTGAAGATCCTCGCCGCCTTCGTCGGAATCGTGATGGGCATCGGCGCAGTCTTTGGCGCGATGAACACCATGTACGCCATCGTCTCGCAGCGCACCCGCGAAATCGGCACGCTGCGCGCGCTGGGCTTCTCGCGCCTCACCATCCTCTTCTCGTTCGTCACGGAATCCGTTTTCCTGGCCGTCGTTGGCGGAGCCTTGGGCTGTGTTCTGGCTTTACCCATGCAAGGCTTCACCGCCGGTACCGGCCAGACGCAGAGCTTCAGCGAATTGGCATTCGCCTTCCAGATCACGCCGCCCATCATCGTCACCGGCATGATTTTCGCGGTGGTCATGGGCTTTCTCGGAGGGTTGCTGCCCGCCGTTCGCGCTGCCAAGATGCCGATCACCAAGGCGCTGCGCGAAGCCTAGTTCTTATACCACAACGACGGGTCGCCGCTTCTTTCCCATCTATTGGGAAAGGGTGGGAGACACATCCGCCCCTCTAGCCACCGGCTTGCCATGTTTACATCGCATCACAATCGCAGGGTCATCCGTCACACATAACGGTGAGCCCCATCTCACCGACATCGGGCGTCAGTTTCTGTAGCGTTAAATTGCGAAATTAACCTCCCCGTTGGAGTCACTCATGTCTTCACACTCTCCGCTCCCCAAAGACACCAAAATGGCCATGGCCTCGCAGTTCCTGGGGTTCATGCTCGATGCCTACGACATGGCCATGGTTCTGGTGATGGCCCCCATATTGGTAAAAGTGTTTGCCTCGCCCAAAGGTAGTGCCGCGTGGCAGTACATCACCATTGTGTTTACCTACGCCATCACCATGGCGGCCAGGCCCGTCGGCTCCGCGATTTTCGGGCACTATGCCGATAAGATCGGGCGACGCTTCCTGCTGGTGCTCACCATCGGCGGCGTTGGAGTCATGTCACTGGTCGCAGGCTTCCTGCCGACTTACGCGCAGCTCGGCGTCTGGTCCTATGTGATCTTTTGCGCTCTACGCTTCGTAATGGGCTGCTTCTTCGGAGGCGAGTATGCGGTTGGACACACCTTCGCCATCGAGCATGCGCCACACACTCGCCGGGGCGCCATCGGTGGTTTCATCCAATCCGGATTCCCGCTCGGATATGTTCTGGCATCTTTGGTATTCGCTGCAATTTCGGTGCTGATCACCAAGACCGCCATGATTCAGTACGGCTGGCGCGTTGCGTTCATGACGGGCATCGTGCCCGTATTTGTCGCCCTCTACATCCGTCGTAACCTGCACGAATCTCCCGAGTTCGAGAAAGCCAAAGCGCAAGGAACCATCGAGAAGGCCCCCTTCTTGAACCTCTTCAAGCCGCCGCAGCTCTGGGACTTTCTGCAGGTCTTCTTCTTTATGACTGGACTGTTCCTGACCGACTATTCGGTTTACGGATTCTTGCCGAAGATTCTCACTCTCGATGGCCGAGGGTTTAACACCACCACCTACAGTCTCATCTATGGATTCGCCCTCTTCCTATCCTTCCTCGGATACAACTTTTATGGCTGGATTTCCGACCGTACCGGCCGCAAGCGTCTTACCCAGTGGTACTGCGTCTTCCTGGTGATCTTCGGCGTCCCGGTGTATTACGTGCTGTATCACGCGGCGCTGGAACGGAACATCCTGCTGGCGGTTGTCGGTACCTGCATGGCAGGCATGCTGAAGCTGGCTTGGGGAATTGTGCCTGCCTACTTATGTGAACGTTTCCCTACCAGTCGGCGCGCCGCCGGCGTGGGTTTCGGCTACTCGTCGGGGGCATTGCTGGGCGCTTGGTTTGGCGTCTACGTCTGGTGGGCGCACAAGATTCCGTTCATTGCCAAGATCGAAGGTCAGGACCTTTGGCTGTCGCCAGCCGTCATCCTCACCATCGGTTCGGTCATGACCTTCGTCAGCTTGTTGTATTCACCGGAAACCAAGAACGTGCATTTGGACGAAGTGGGAGCTGAGGCGACGGTTATCGAGCAACCCGGATTCCTTCCGGCTCCTGCTGAAGCCACAGCCGACTAAGGGCGAACAAGAAAGTGGGGCCTGCTAGGCCGGAAATGGCTCCGAGAGTCTCGCGTTTAAGGATGGTGCCAGGGTGTGAGTCCCACGTAGGCAAGAGTCCACCGCCTGCCTGCGCGGGGCGGAACCGTCGAGACCATCGCGCCTAGTACGGCAAGGGCAGTGCCACATACACCAACAGGTATCCATTGCATGGATGCCTCTCCCGAAGTAATGACCTGTTGCAAGTGAAGTTCCGGCGGTCTCGGTCTTTACTAATGAATGATGATGGTCCCGGAATGGCGGGACCGTGTCGCTGGTGCGTCCGGTCTCGTCACACGGGTCTGTGACAAACGCGCTTGGTCGACTCATGCCCACTCAGATACAATTGGCGGCATGAGGACGAGGGAGAGTTGTCTCTTCTTCACATCTCGTCCCGCGACGGGGATGTGTGACGCGATCAGCTCGTCATAGCTTCTGTTGGCTTCTGTTAACTACTTCGCATACAATCCAACCAATCCGGCTTCTCAAAATGACAGTTAAGTCCTTATTCCACAGGATTTTGCCCGTAACTTCTACGCGCTCAAGATTTTGCGCGGCTTTCTTCCAAGCCGACTCAGTGCTTTCAAGATTTTGCGTATAGGCAAGGGGGAGGGGGTACCTACGCGGTTGCACCGAAAATGGTGCGGTCGAATATTGGCCGATTGTGTTACCAGTCGGATAACATCTGTCGTTCCCGCGGGATTCCGGCTCTTACCTTGTATCAGGGCACGACCTTTAGTCGTGCCGTTCAACCCGCACTTTATGCGCGGGCTTTAGCCCCTGCGAATCAGGCAATTGACTCAGCAACACAATTTCGACCGGTTCGCCAAACCGCTCAGAAGATTTATCAACCCCCAGTTCGAAGAGCACAACAACCTGTAGCCCGGGACGTTAGTCCTGGGTACCTGCAATTTCATGATTCCGGAGCCCCTTCAGGGGCGGAACATCTCTCTGCGGGTGCCCCATCCAAGCCTTCGTTTGGCTTGGGTGGAATTGGCGGCTCTCTCGTCGCCACTTTGTTTCTTCTCTCCGCCGCGGCCTTCGCCCAAACCACCGCTCCCACCGCCGTCACCGATCCCACCAAGCTCAAGAGCCAAACCGTTGTCGACATGCAGAACTTCGCGATCGATAAGCTGTACACCACGCGCAACATCGGCGGCAGCACATGGTCGCCCGACGGCAAGCAGGTCGCCTTTATCACCAATATCAGCGGGCGCAACAACATCTGGATCGTTCCCGCGAATGGCGGTTGGCCGACGCAGCTAACCATCAGCGATCAGCGGCAGACCGACCCGGCTTGGTCGCCCGACAGCAACTGGATCGCCTACGCCTCCGACTACGACGGCAACGAGCAGTGGGATGTCTTCGCCGTCTCCCCCAAGACTGGCGAGGTACAGAACCTGACGACGACGAAAGAAACGTCGGAGGATTCTCCCGTCTGGTCGCCCGACAGCAAGTCTCTGGCGTACGTTAGAAAACCCAAAGGCAGCTCGAGCTACGAGATCGATGTAATGGAGTTCTCGTCACGGCACGTGAAGCACATCACCAAAGACACGCCTGCCGATAAGAGCAACTTCAATCCCATCTTCTCCCGCGACGGCAAGTTCCTGGTCTACACGCAGGCCGATGCCGGCGACCGCAACAGCAACATCTTCCTGGCCGATCTCGCGTCGCTCAAGGCGACGAATCTCACGCCGCATGAGAGCGAGCAGACCTACTTCGCAGCCGATATCTCGCCCGACGGCAAGACAATTCTCATCACGTCGAATACGCAGAACGGCTACAACAATGCTGGGTTGCTGGATATCGCAACTCACAAGATCACTTGGCTGACGAACGACAAGTGGGAAGTGGAAGCGGGGTCGTTTTCTCCTGATGGCGCAAGCGTGACCTGGACCGCCAACGTTGAAGGCAACACCAACATTTACCTCCGCAACCTGAGCACGCGCAGTACGCAGATGCTGCCGCTGGCGGCAGGAGTCAATTCGCCCGCGGGCAATCCCACTGCGTTCTCGCACGACGGCGCGAGGCTCCTCTACCATCACAACGGACCGACCGCGCCAAACGATCTCTGGAGCTACGACCTCAAGACCAAAGCGTCGGAGCAGCTCACACATGCTTTGGTCGGCGGACTGCGCACCTCCGACATGGTCGAGCCGTACCTGGTGCACTTTCCCAGTCGCGACGGCAAGTGGACCATCTCGGCCTTCGCTTACATCCCGAACAATATCCTTCGTGACGCCAAGTACCCGGCGATTGTGTACATTCACGGCGGCCCGACCGGGCAGTTCGTCAACTCGTTCAACCGCAACGTTCAATACCTCGTCAACCAGGGCTACCTGGTGATCGCGCCGAATTTCCGCGGCTCGACCGGCTACGGCAAAGAGTTCATGAAGAGCCAACTACCGCGACGAAGGCGGCGGGGATCTCGCTGACATCGTCGATGCGGCCGAGTGGATTGCGAAGAGCGGCTTCGTCGACAAGAAGAAGCTGATCTCGATGGGCGGCAGCTACGGCGGCTATCTGACGATGATGGCGGTGACCAAGTATCCCGACATGTGGGGCGCGGGCGTGTCGATTGTGCCCTACGTGAACTGGTTCACCGAGCTCTCGACCGAAGACCCGGCGATTCGCGCCTACGACATTTCCATCATGGGCGATCCCGTGGAGAACAAGGCGCTGTACGAAGACCGCTCGCCCATCAATTTCATCGACCGCATCAAAGCGCCGATTCTGCTGATCGCCGGCGGCAACGACGTACGCGATCCCAGCAACGAAGCCCAGCAGGTGGCGGACGCGATCAAGAAAAAAGGCGGCGTGGTTCAGTTAAAAATTTATCAGGGAGAAGGGCACCAGTTCTCGCGCATCGAGACGCAGATCGACGAGATGAAGGTGATCTCCGATTTCCTGAAAGTGCACGTGCCTTCACCCGGATGTGGATGTTCGATCTATGAATGAGCGTTTCGGAAGAAGCTCAGATGGGATGAAAGGTGGGTGCCCCATCCTTCCCCTTCGTTTGGGAAAGGGTGGGAAGCAACGGTCTCATCGTGCAGCTTGGCTTGTTTTTCTAACTTTTGCGGAGGCGACAATCGCATCGACCAAGCCTTGCATGGTGTATTGCTTGGCCGCGATATTCACCGGCAGTCCAAACTGGCGCAAGGTAGCGGATGTAACCGGGCCAATGGACGCGGTGTGCACGCCAGCTTTAATTGCCGCTCGCGCGCTGCGCAGGCCGAGCAGGTCAACGAAGTTCTTGACCGTTGAGGAACTGGTGAAGGTGATGGCGTGAGGTTTGCGATTACCTGCGAGCACCGAACGCAAGCGCCGGGCCGAGGCTTCCGGCACGACCGTTTCGTAAGCCTCGATGACGTCGACCTGCGCTCCCGCCAGGCGCAGCTCGCGTGGAATCACGTCGCGCGCGACCTTCGCGCGCACCAGCAAAACGCGCTTGCCCTTGACTCTCTTCTCCAGCGACGCGACCACCGACTCCGCAATGTATTCCTTCGGAGTTACCGCGACTCGCAAACCATGTTTTTCGATGGCGCTCTTCGTCGCAGGTCCGATTGCCGCAATCTTCAAATGAGCGAGGCAGGAAGCGTCGACCTTCTTCTTTGCCATGCGCTCAAACATGGCTTCAACGCCGTTCACGCTGGTCAGGATCAGCCAGTCGTAATCGGCGACGTTCTTCAGAGCCGTGTCGAGCGGCTTATACGAGCTGGGCTTGCGAATCTCGATGAACGGAATCTCGATGACCTGGCATCCGAGATCGCGCAGCAGCGACGAGAGCGCACCTGCTTGCTTCTTCGCTCGCGAAACGAGGACTCGGCAACCAGAGAGAGGAAGTCGCTTCAAAGCCTTGCTCACGGCTGTTGCGGAGCCGCGGCCGCTGCTGCGTACACATCCTCGAGAATGGCAGTTGCGCCGCGCTTCAGAAGAACATCGCCTACCTGCTCGCCAAGGGCAACAGGATCGCTGCCTTGTTGCACTTCGCGCAGCACCTGCGAACCATCCGGCCGCGCGACCACTCCGGTGAGGTGCAGCACGCCTTCCTTCACCTGCGCGAAAGCGCCGATAGGAACCTGGCAGCCGCCGCCCAGCTTGTTAAGCAATGCGCGTTCGCAGATGGTCGCTGCGCGCGAATCGGCATCGTTCAGGAACTCAAGATGCTTGCGCATCTCAACGTCGCCTTCGCGAATTTCAATTCCCAGCGCTCCCTGTCCCGCCGCGGGACACATGAAGCTCTCAGGCAAATACTCGCGGATGAACTCGGTCTTGCCCAGGCGCGTCAAACCGGCGGCTGCGAGGATGATAGCGTCGTACTCGCCTTCCTCCAGCTTGCGCACCCGCGTATCGACGTTGCCGCGCAGCGGATGGATATCCAGATCGGGGCGAAACGCCTTCAACTGCGCCTGCCGGCGAAGGCTGCTGGTGCCGACACGCGCGCCCTTGGGCAAGCCGTCCACGGAATCGTAATGGACCGACAAGAACACATCATGCGGATTCACCCGCTTCGTGATCGCGACCAATTCGAATCCCGGAGGCAGCTCGGTCGGCAGGTCCTTCAGGCTGTGGACTGCGAGATCGACGCGCCCTTCGGCCAGCGCTTCTTCGATCTCCTTGGTGAACATGCCTTTGGTGCCGACCTTGGCAAGAGCGACATCGGTGATTTTGTCGCCCGTAGTCTTGATGATCTCCAACTCAACTTCGTGCCCGCGCTCGCGCAGCAGGTCGGAGATATGGTGCGCCTGCCACAGCGCCAGTTGCGAGCCGCGCGAACCAATTCGCAGGCGCGCCATCAGCGTCGCACCTCGACTTTGTCGGTGGCGGCGGATCGCAGTCGTCTCACCGGCCGCCGCTGCTTTCTTCACTTCGCGCAGATTGAACAGCTTGCGTACTAGATCAATCACGGTTGTCGCCTCCGAAGATTCCCGCGCCGCCGTCTTCAACGTGGTAATGGGCGTGTGCATGATTTTGTTGATGATGCCTTTGGTGAGCGCGTCGACCGCCATTTCCTGCTCGGGCGTGAGCGTGCCCAGACGTCCACGCAGGCGATCGATTTCCGCCTGGCGAACGGTTTCGAGATGTTCCTGCAGCGAGACGATAGTCGGGACGACGTCGAGCGTTTGCAGTCGCGCCAGGAACTTCTCGACTTCGTTTTCGACGATGGCTTCGGCGCGGTCAGCCTCGACCTTTCGGTCGGAGATGTGCGACGTTACGACCTGCTGCAAGTCGTCGATGTCATACACGAAGATGCCGTCGACCTTATTCATCTCCGGATCGACGTCGCGCGGTACTGCGATATCGATGAAAAACATCGGGCGGTTACGCCGTTTGCTCAGGAACTTTTCGCCGTGCTCTTTGCGGAAAATGGTATGAGGCGCGCCGGTAGAGCTGATGACAATGTCGGCGAGGTCTACGGTGTCGTACAGTTTCTCGAACGGAATTGCCTCGCCGTCGAACTTTTTGGCGAGGGCGACAGCGCGTTCGAAGGTGCGATTGCCGACGTAGATTTTCTTTGCGCCATGGGCCAGCAAGTGTCGCGCGGCCAACTCGCACATCTTGCCCGCGCCCACGAGGTAAACGCTTTTGCCTTCGAGGTTGCCGAAAATTTTCTGCGCCAAGTCGACTGCCACCGACGCGATCGATACCGCCGAGGTGGCGATCAAGGTCTCTGTCCGCACCCGCTTGGCCACGGCGAAGGCGCGCGACAACAGGGCATCGAGTTGCGAATCGATCGCGCCGACGGCTCTGGCGGTTGCGTACGCTTCTTTTACCTGTCCCAGGATCTGCGGTTCGCCCACCACCATCGAGTCGAGGCTCGAGGCCACGCGAAAGACATGCTTGATGGCGTCGCGGTCGCGGTATTCGTACAGGTGCTTGCGATACGGAGTCGGATCAACACCGTACAAGGTCTGCATGCAATCGCGAATGTCAGCCAGGCCGTCTTTGGTACGCGCCACGAGTTCAACGCGGTTGCAGGTCGAGACGATCATCGCCTCTTCCACGCCGGGATGCGAAGCCAGAAGCTTCACGGCTTCGGGAAGCCGCGCCTCAGAAATGGCAAACTGCTCGCGCACCTCCACAGGAGCTGTCTGGTGGTTCACGCCGATGACGATCAGGTTCATGATCGGAAGCTATGCACCCGGCTGAAATAGTTCGCCGCCCATGCGCCGAGCGCCACAACGAACGCCACAGTGGCCAGCAGGGCAGCGCGGCGGCCGCGCCATCCCGAGCTCCAGCGCATGTAAAGCAACAGCAAGTAGACGATCCACATCACGAACGACAACAGGATCTTCGGATCGTAAAAGAACAGCGGCCCGTATTTATCGATGGCCAGCACCGATCCCGCAGCCAGACCCAACGTCATGAAGGGGAAGCCGAAGAGCAGCGAGTTGTAGCAAATCTCGTCGATGGTTTGCAGCGGTGGCAGCCACGTCAGCAGCGGCGCCTGACGCTTCGACTTCAGCGAGCGCTCCTGCACGATGTACAGCAGGCTGGCTCCAAAGCTGAGGAACAGGCCGGCGTAACCGGTGAAGATAAGCACCACGTGTACGAAGACCCATCCGCTGCGCAACAAAGGAGAGGTCAAGGTGACCGGCTTCTGGCCAATCGCCGACGCGAGCGTCAAAAGAAACACGATCGGGAAAATCACTACGCCGGGCGAAACCGTGCGATATCCGACGAAGAATACGAAGAACACCACCATCGCCAGGAAGGCCAGGATCGACTCGGAGTTGTGAATGGACGCGAGTGAAAAATGGCCGGAGAGCGCGAATGACTCAACCAGCGAAACCAAGTGAAAGATGAGTCCGAGTCCCACGGCCGGTTCCACGACCTTCGCCAGCAAGTCACCTCTCCTGCTGAGCAGCAGGATGGAATAAACCAAGCCGACGCTGTAAAAAGCTACCGCGACTCGAAGCCAAATTAGTGGCATAAACCCCAATGAGCGGACCAGAACCTGTCGCGCTCTCGTGGTTTCAGTATAAAGGCCCACGCTGCGGGACAGAGTGTGCTAATCACGAGGGGGTGTGACATACGTCACAAAGCGGCCGGTCTAGCGATGCGGACCGTCATGCCGGCCAAACGACAGAGGAGCCTGCGTTTAAGCTCCCCATCCTTGCTGACCGACCAGCGGCACAAAGCGGCACAACTCGCGCTGCGTGGTTATCGCTTCACCGTTTACCTTGCGAATCAGGTAAATCTGCTGCTCGACGCGGCTGCCGACAGGAATCACCAACGATCCGCCTTCAGCTAACTGGTCGATCAGGCTCTGAGGAACGGCTGGTGCAGCGGCGGCCACCAAAATCTTTGCGAACGGTGCATGCTCGGGCAGTCCCAAAGAGCCGTCGCGTTCGATCACGTGAACGTTGTGGTATCCCAGGCGCGCCAGAATCTCCTGCGCCTGGCGCGCAAGTTCGGGAACGCGCTCGATGGTCCAAACCTCTGCTGCGAGTTCGCCCAGGATCGCGGCTTCGTATCCCGTGCCAGTGCCGACCTCGAGGACGCGGTCTGTCGGCTCGACCGCGAGCGCCTCGATCATCGAAGCCACAATGTAAGGTTGCGATACAGTTTGCCCAGCATCGATGGGCAGAGGGAAGTCGCCGTACGCTTGCGTGAGGCTCTCCGTTGTAGCAAACTCTTCGCGCGGCACTTTGGCCATTGCTGCCAGGACGCGCTCATCGCGGATGCCGCGGGCGCGCAACTGTTCCTGCACCATGCGATGGCGCACCAACGCGATGGCCCCCGCGGTCTCATTGTTTAGCCAATGTGCCGTCACATTTGCATCCCGAGTGCGAGCAATTGTCCCACCGGGCCTTTTACTTCCTACGTTTGCGAATCAGCAGGTCGAAGCTTACGACGCCGTTTTCGTCGCGTATGGCGTTGATGGTGTAGTCGCGGGTGACGTTGTATTCAAACTCGAGCACCTGCTGCGCCGAGCGCGCCAGGTTTGTGATGTAGGTAATCGTGACAGTGCTTGAGACCTGCTGCTCCACCGTAAGTCTGGCGTTGGGATTGTTGTCAGGACCGCCGACCGCAGGATTGATGCGTATTGCGCTCACACCGAACAGGCGTGAAACGCGATTGGAGACAAGCTGGTTGATGGCAGCGCCAATGACGGCATTACCGGTTGCTTCGCCGAGGTTCGCGCCGCCAGAACCCGTCGCTGTGTTGTAGTCCTGCTGAGTACGTCCCAGCGTCAGCAGCGAAATGATGTCCTCGCTGGAGAGAGGCGGATCGGAACGATACGTGGTAGAAAGGCGTTCCAATGTGCCGTGCAGGCCGATCGTGATGTCGAAGTCGCGCACGCGCGTTTTGGCCTCGACGTCCAGCAACGGGTCGATGCGGACCGGGTTGGCGAACGTAATATCCCCGCGCTCCAGATAGTACTTCTGGCCGTTGATCTTGAAATCGCCCTGTGCGATGTTTACGCGACCCAGCAGAATGGGATTCAGCGCCGTCCCTTTGAGGCGCAAGTCGGCATCACCTGATAGCTTGGCCAGCGAGGTTTGCACCGTCAGTTCGGGGGCCGAGCGTACGTGAACGTCGAGATGCAGAGCGTTCAGCGGGGAAGTGGCATTGGGAACTGGAGCCGAGGTATTGGCGAAAGCTGCTGCGATGTCGGCCGACGGAATCTGGGCAAAGCGCGTGATGGTGATATCGCCCGAGACGGTGGCATTCTTGGACGTGCCCTGGAGTTTCAGATCCTGATTAGCGGTGACGCTGAGGCCAGAATAGCGGAAGCGAATATCGTTGCCCTCCGAGGTCATGTTGAAGGTCAAACCATTCGCGTACCCGATGTAGCCGGCAAACTGAACCGTGCCGCCCCCGACGTGTCCAACCATCTTTTCAATTTCCAGCCGGCTCTGATTAAAGACCAGAGATCCGTTAAGGTCGGAGAGCGCTGCCGGTAAGTCGATGTCGGATACGGAAACATTGGCTACCTGGACCGTGCCGGTGATGAGAGGCTTTGGCATCGTGCCCCCGACCTGTACGTCAACGGTGGCTTTGCCGCTGGAAGTCAACTCCGGATTCAGCGTTTGCAGCAACGCGATGTTCACAGAGCCATTTGCCTGGAGGTCAAGCCGCCGAGCTTTGGTGAGCGCGGCAGTGCCGGTGATTTTCAGTTCGGTATCCGCGCTGCTCAAGGCGAAACGTTTGAAATCGAGCGCACCTTGAGAAAGCGCTATCTCGATAGGGCCGTCAGTCTGGAGCGAGATCTTGTCGAACTCCGCGTGGAAGCTGTCAACGTTCAATCCGCCACTCAGTTCTTCAGGGTTGCGAAATGGACCTGCCAGATGCACCTTGCCCGCCACGGCCGAGTGCGCTGTGATCTGGCCCTTGATTTCTTCGCTCAGGAACGGATCGATATCGAGATCGTGGAACTGCACATCGAGTGTGCCCGGCAGGTTACCGTGCATGCCGACGTTTCCGTCGATGGCCAGAACGGCGTGCTGGAAATTGGAGCGCCCGGTGATGACCATCTCCTGCCCCTTGGTGACAGCATCAAGGGTCAGTGCGCCCACGTGCTCCTGATTAAGTACAAGTTTGTCGATGTGCAGATGGGCGTCGACAGCGGGATTCTGCGGCGTGCCCGTATGCGTGCAGTTTGAAGTTAGCCACGCCGGCCGTGCTCAGCTTCTCTAACTGGAGTTCGGGAACATGTGCAAGCTGAATATCCTCGCTGTGCAGGTCAGCCAGCATCTCCTGTGACGTGAGGTTGTAAGCTCCGGAGCCAAAGACCGTCCCGCCGGGCGCCTTCAGCTCGGCATTGGTGAGCTTTAGATCGTGGCCTTGCAGTGAAACGTCACCGGACAGGAAATTGATGGGACGTCCATAGGCGGTTGCTCTGGTGAGCGCAAACGATCCGTGGGCATGTGGCATGGCTTTCGTGCCCGAAGCTTGCAGTGTTACGTTCGCGTCCCCAGCGAGCGGATAGTCGGTGCCAAGCATCTTCTGAATGCTGGTCACGTCGCCGTTGTGCATGACGGCGTGCAGCTCGACAGCCGAGTTGTCGACGAAATTGCCGTTCTCCAGCGCTGCGGAACCATCGAGGTTGAGGGTCGTCGCACCGCTTTGAATTGTCGAATGTTTGAATGCCACCTTCGAGCTGGAATAAGAGATATCGCCGGCGAAAGTATCAACGCGAATTGTCTGCGGCTGCGGAGCGGCGGAGTTCGGCGAGGGCGACGGTGTGTAGAGATAAGAGAACTGAGTGGCCTGCAAGTGGCCGGCAATCTCTGGACTGCGAAGCTCGCCGCCGATGGTGCCGTGGAAGCTCGCTTGCCCCGCAAGCTGAAAGGGAATGGGAGGCTGCCCGAGAGCACTCAGGATGTCGTCGATCTCAGCCAGACTGGTGGTTTGCAGATTGGTATTCAGGCTGGCAGAGCGCGACCCTATGCGACCGGAAGCATCGATCTGAGTCGCTGAAGTAGAGAGCTGCAGAGGACGAAGCTCGACTACACCAGAATTGAGATCGTACGAGCCCCGCACAACGCCGGAAAGCGCAAGCTGATCGGCGGCGCGGCCTGCGCGGGTGCGCTGACGCGAAGGTCATACTCCGCGATGCCGCGCGTTGGAGTGCCCTTCCATGCCAGCTTCAATCCGCCTTCCAGACTGCCGGCAGGCTTTAGCTTTTCGAGTGGCATCGCCGGGCTGGAGAGCAGTCGCGATGCTTCGGCTAGCGATATACCGGCGAGACTTGAGTTCCGCCGTGCCACGCCCTGGATGTTCCGTTGACAGCTTCGGCTTTGCCTCTGACTTCTCCGCCGAGCAACTGTCCGGCGATGTTGTTCAGTTTGAGGCCTGCGTTGCTGGCCTGGAAATCAGTGCGAAGACTGGCATTGCGAAGCTGTAAGCCGGTAGCTACGTCCTCGATGTCACGAGCCGATAGCTTGCCCGATGTCGAATATTGTCCGGGAGTCGAGCTCCCACTGCCATCGATCGTGGCTGTGCCTTTGCGAATGCCACTCACCCGTGCGATCGCCGCAGCCTGTGGCAGATCGATGGTCGCCGAATAGTTCACGTGAGTTTCAGGGTTGCTGAAGTTGTCGATACTTCCGCTTAACTCAGCGTGGGAGTTTTGTGACTGCAACGTCAGTCGCTTAATCTGAGCGCGCGTCGGCCAGACGCTGAACTCGGTTTGCGCGGCCAGCGGCAAGTCGCGATAGTCCTGGTACTTCGCGTTGATCTTGCCGACAGACAATGTGCCGTCGTAGCGGCGATCATGGCGATCAAAGCTGGTTGCCACGACGATGTCGTTGGCCGAGAAATCCAGCGGCAGCTGACGGTCGTTGATCTGAAGCTGCCCGTTATGTAGTTCGGCCCGTCCGATGGCGAGATCGAACAACTGCTGCACCGGATCAGAAGTGCTCTTCACTTTCGGCTCAGGCAGATTGGTTTTGCCGTCGGCAGCAACGATCAGGTTGATCCGTGGGCGATCCAGTTCGAGGTAGGTAAAATCAACGCGCCTCTGTAGCAATGACACGACCCGCGCACGCACGTGTACTGTTGCCACCTGAGCCAGTGGTGCGGCGGTCGAAGGCTCCAAGCCATGCAGCGTGAGGTTGTTGGCTTCGAAGTCGAGCTTGGCAAGATTCCAGTGGAAAGAGCCCAGATCAACCCGCCCGCCCGTCGCGTCTTCGAGCGATGAAACCACCTTTTGCCGGACGAGATCGTTGAACTGGGGACTACGCAGATACAGAACGACAGCAACACATCCGCCGACGAGAAGAAGGCCGACAACGCCGACCAGCAGCAGGCGCATGAAAAGCCGTCCACCGTTCTTCGCGGGGGTGTCCTCCATATCGGGCTGTGCCGGAGGCTTCGTCTTACTTACCTCCTGGTGAGCTGGTCGAGGCCGCCGAGGCATTCATCGTTGGCAACGGAACCAAGGTCTGAATGTGCGACTGCTGGCGCAGATTATGCAACCAGGCATCGAGCATCTCGTCCATATGCTGCTGTACCAGCAGCTCGCGAATTTTGGGCGCGACTTCGTCGAGCGGAATCTGGCGCGCGCCGTTCTGTTTCAAGTCAGGTACCAACGTTGCCTGGTAATAAGCCTGCACGTCGGCATCTTGAATACGTACGTTCGGGCGCAGTTGCACATCGATGAAGTTCATCACCTGTACTTCATCTTTCAGATGCGCCGCGATCACGTCCTCGGTCAAGCCGTAGGAGCGCATCAGCACCTGCCAACTCGTATCGTTACCATCCGCGTGGAGCTTTTCGCGCAGCTTCGCGAGGTCGTTCTTAAGTTCCGTGTCCGACGGCCGCAGAGCTTTCTCGTCCGTCATCTGCGCGTCCAGCAGTTCGCGGTCGATCAGGCGTTGCAGCGCCGCGACCCGCTCCTGCTCGGAGACGTCCACCAGTCGCTTCTGGTGCATAAAGGCCTCGAAGCGGACGGCCTCATCCCATTGGCTGCGCAGGACGGGCTTGCGATTTACCGTGGCGACCACGCCGTCGATGACCTCGCCCGCGAACGAAAGCGGAACGATGGCGAGGAGTAAGAGAGAGCCGAGAAGTGTGGCAATGTGTCGTCGCATTAGAAGGTTTGTCCAATACTGAAAAAGAAGTTGATGTGCCGCAATGACGTGACCCTATCCTCTTCGCGGATGGGATAGCGCGTGGGGTTGAAGTTGTACGAGAGGTCCAGTCGTATAGGCCCAATGGGCGTCTTGTAGCGCACGCCCGTGCCGATCGCCTGCGGGTTGTAGCTGAAGTTGCAAGGGACAGTGCTGGCCGCCGGAGCGCAGTCGGCCAAAGACGGTTGATGGATACGGGTGATTCCGCTGAGAATTTCGTTGGCGGCGCTGAAGACGTTTCCCATGTCGTGGAAGAACACGAAACTCACACCGCCGCCGATGATGGGTAGCTCCACCGGCGGAGTACGCAGCTCCAGGTTGTTAACGAACAGGCCCTGTCCACCGATGGAGTAGCCGCTGTCCGGGTCGCGCGGTCCAGCCTGGTTGATGGAGAAGCCGCGCAGCGAATTGCTGCCTCCGGCGAAGAACAGCTCCGGCAAGGGAATGGCTGTCTCAGGATTGCCCGTGCCGTAGAAGTTCTTCCCGTAGGGACGCTCGATCCCGATTTGCGTGCGCCGCGCCAATACCCACTTCTTCTTGATCGTGTAGTAGCTGGAGTTGTCGAGCAGTGTGCGGGTGAAGTTCGATTGCGAGCCCAGCGCGCTGGTAGCAATGCCCATGTCCCAGGCGGTGTAGCTGCCACGCGTAGACTCGATCGGACTGTCGCGACGGTCGCGAATGTAAGTGAAACTTGGGATGGCAACCAGCACCGGCTGCGAGTACAGGGGAATCAGGTTGGGATCGATGACCAGACTATTGGGATCGACACGTAACCTCTCATAGCTCATGCGATACAGCAGTGTGGTGAAGCGGCTGTACCGCTGTTCCAGCTGAACGCTGCCCTCCAGGCGCTCGGAAGCGAAGGTGTTTACGTCGGCGGTGTTGTCGTAGAAGGCGCTGAAGGTCACGCGCCAGTTTTCACGGCGGAAAAG
The DNA here is from genome assembly GCA_963699875.1 of uncultured Acidobacteriaceae bacterium. Classification (GTDB taxonomy): domain Bacteria; phylum Acidobacteriota; class Terriglobia; order Terriglobales; family Acidobacteriaceae; genus CAVVDY01. Next base: position 96,764 of record CAVOVN010000005.1, on the reverse strand, counting down.
ACGAGGGGCGTCATAGCTGATTAGTCCGCGCCGCGTGAGCAAGCCCAGGCGGAAACGCATTGTGAGCGTCTGGTCCTTGCCGAACATGTTGAGGCGCGTGATCTCCAGCACGCCGTTGGGGCTGACCCCGGTCTTGCCCTGAGGATTGCTGGTGCTGGGCAGATTGCCCGTCGCGAACTCGATTCCCCCGCCATAACGAAAGGTCCAGCGTTTGGCCTCGGTCAAGTCGAACAAGACATCTTTCTGCGGAACCTGGCCGTCGGGATTTTGCACTGCCGTATTGACTTCGTTAAAGATGCCGAGGTTATACAGCCGCCGCTGCGAGTTGATCATCGAGGCCTGGCTCAGCGGGTCGCCATCGTGTATCCGCAGTTGCCGGTCGACAATGTAAGGCCGCGTGTACTCCAGGCCGGTAACGACGACACGGTCCACGTCAACCTTGCCGCCTTCAGTGATCTTGTACACCAGGTTCTCGCGCAGCCCATCGCCCGCCATGAGCGTGGGTATGGCTTCAAACTGCACGTCGGGGTATCCGTTGTTGTAATAGAAGAGGGTGATGGCGTCGCGGTCGTTGATGAGGTTAGCTTCGCTGTAAGGTTGTCCCGGCAGGTTTGTCAGGAACGACTCGAGCGTGTCGGTCCCGAAGCTGTTGTTACCCGCGAGTTGCAAATCGCCGACTCGCGTCTGCGGACCCTCGTCGATCTTTATCTTGACCGCGATGTTTTCCTTTTTACTGTCGTAATCGCTGATCAGCTCAGTGTCGATCTTGACCGCCATAAACCCGTTGTTGAAGTAGAGGGCCTTGATGCTGGCAACATCGTCGGTCAGCATCTTCTGGCTAAAGCGGCCGGTCTGCTCTACCCACGTCGATGGGGTGATGGTCAATCGCTCGCGAATCGTCGCCGTAGTGAAGTAGCGGTTTCCGGTGACTTCGACGGCGGCAAGTTTGTGGCGCTCGCCGGGATTGATGGTGTAAACGATATTGACCAGGTCGCGCTCAGGATCTTCCTTGCGGGCCACATCGACCGCTGCGTCGAAGTAGCCTTTGGTCTGCATGTAAGTTGCGCAGGTTGCGCCGGCCCTCGTTCAGCAGGTCCTCGTCGACCGTGTTCTCCTGATACACGGGAATCAGCTTCTTAAGCTGACGCTGGCTGATCTTCTCGCCCTGTGCGGTGATCACGACCTTGGCGCCTTCGTCGACGCTGAAGTTGTAATCGAGCTTATTGGTGTCGTCGTGATAGTCGCGGCTGGCGAGGCGCACCTGCGCTTCCAGATGATCGTTTTTCTGATAGTAGTTGCGCAGCCGCTCCATAGCGCGCGACAGATGGTCGATGCTCACCTTGGAGCCGCTCTTCAGCTTGGTGATCTTCTGTATCCTGGCCGGATCGATGCCGGTGTCGTCGTGGATTGTCACCGTACCGACACGGGCGATCGGCCCCTGGTCCACCAGGAAGGTGACGTCCATCTGGCGGCTGTTTTCGTGTGGCGTTAGCTGGTAGGTGACTGTGGCCTCGTAGTAGCCGTAATCCGCCAGCACTTTTTTCATCCGCTGCAGACCGCTTTGGACATCGTCTTCGGAAAACAGTTCGCCGAGATCGAGCCGGGTCGCGTTTACCAGATCGCCGGGGCGCGGCGATCCATTGTCCTTCAGCCCTTGAACTCGAATCTGACCGTTGAAGTAATTTTCTTTGACGACATAGGTGAGCGCGATGCCGCCGGGCACTGTGTCGGCCTCAACCTCGAGGCTGGCAAATAGTCCTGTGGCATACAGAGTGCGCAGGCTTTGCTGAAGCTCCTCTCGAGTGAGCGGCTCATTTTCCCGGATGGGCACAAGGCGCCTGCAGCATGGCGGTATCCGTTGCCGGCCAGTGCCGCGAAAGTCGACCTGCCGCACCACGCGGCCCTCATAGCGTGAGAGCGCACTCAGGTCGTAGGTGGGATTCTCCTGAGCGGTGGACTGGTCCTGGGTTGAAGCCGCTTGTCCTCGCGCCAGAGACGCAGCCATAAGCAACAGGGCAACCCACAAGACGAGCCGTAACTGAGCTGCGGGCACTGGCTTCATGAAGGTCACGCTGTTCTCAGGTGCAGACAATCATCGTTCAGAATGGGTGCCCGGGGGCCATCACACGTCGCCTGCCAGGCTCGGATATCGGTCGTAGGCCATGCCCCCGTCGAACCTGAAGTGAAGTTCCTATAATAAACAAGCAGGTTCTGGAAAGCAGGTCGATAGTTGGATTCCTCAGAGCGATACTCCCGGCAAGTCCTTTTCCCGCCCATAGGGGCGGAAGGTCAGAAGCGGCTGGCGGCAGCTCGAATTGCCATCGTGGGTTGTGGGGCCACGGGATCGGCGTTGGCATCGCTGTTGGCCCGCGCCGGCATTGGCTATCTGCGGCTGATTGATCGCGACTACGTCGAGCCCAGCAACCTGCAACGGCAGGTGCTTTTTGACGAGGCCGATGCCGCCGAGAGTCTGCCCAAAGCCATAGCCGCCGCTCGAAAGATTGGCGCGTTCAATTCCGAGATTGTTGTGGAGCCACACTCGGTTGATTTAACCCCAGACAATGCAGAAGAGTTGCTCGCTGACGTCGATATGGTCCTCGATGGCACCGACAATTTCGAGACCCGATACCTGATTAACGACTATCGCGGTGAGCATCGGCATTCCTTGGATCTATACCGCGGCGGTGGGAAGCTACGGCGTGACACTGAACATTCTGCCCGGCGAGACCGCTTGCCTGGCCTGTATCTTTCCTGATTCGCCGCGAGGCCTGGTCGAGACCTGCGACACCTCGGGGATTCTCAACTCCGCAGTGAACCTGATGGCCTCGATTGCCGCCACCGAGGCGATGAAGCTCGCCGTTGGCGCGCGCGACAAGCTGCGTAGGACATTGCTGTCGTACGATGTGTGGACGAATGATCACGCCGAAATCAGGCGCCGCCCGCCCGCGCGCGGATTGCCGAGCCTGCCAGCAGCGCGACTTCGTACACCTGGCCGGCGAAGGGCGTCCGCACATTACGCTCTGCGGAAGGAACTCGGTGCAGATTCACGAACGCCAGCGCCCAGTCGACTTTGCCGAGATGACCCGCCGCCTCAGCACTCATGGCACTGTGCGGCACAACGAATTTGTACTGAAGTTCTGGCGCGAGCCCTATGAGATGACACTCTTTCCCGATGGCCGGGCCATCATCAAGGGAACGACCGATACGGCGATCGCGCGCAGCCTCTATGCGCGGTTTGTTGGATCGTAGCGAGACTAAGTCAGGCGGTCCAGGGATTTACGACAGGGACCGAGAGATCTTTGAAATGGGCGGTATTACGCGTTGCCAAGGTAGCGTGATGCGCAAGCGCTATCCCCGCAATCATGGTGTCTCGCAGCTCGCCGGGCCGTGCCTTGCTTTTGCCGAGCGGCCATCAACTCCGCCGCCCGCGTGGCAGCCATGTCATCGAAAGGCGCAACCCTGCCGCCCATGCCTCGAGGGCAGCTTCCAAAGCATTTATCAGAAGATCTCTGCGTCTGCCGGTCGCCATGATTTGCAATCCAAAGCGTACCTCAAACACAGTGACGGAATTCGTCCATACGGAGGCGGCTGGTTGGCTGTCGAGCCACTTAAGCACTCGATGATTCGGGCTTTCACGCATTAGTTCCGAGACAACGTTGCTGTCCAGGATTATCACGGCTTGAACGTGATTGGCTTGATCTGGTATCCGCGCAACTCAGGTATCTCTTCATCCCAACCTAATCCACGGAACAGGGCTGCGATCTCGCTACCAAGATTGCCGCTCGCCTGCTTCTTCATTGGCGGCATTCCGCAGGATGTCACGCACTTCCTCTTCCATGCTTCGACCATGCCGACGGGCGCGCCGTTGCAGCTTATTCTTCACCTCATCTTCGAGGTTGCGAACCACCAATTGCGCCATATGCCTCAACCTTCCAAGAAAACGATATCATGATATCACATTGAGAGTCGAACGGGTTTTCTGCGCTGTCTGTTATCTTTTCCTTTCCTCTTAATTAAGCTCAGGTTCGCATGAAAGGTGAGTCCTTCCAATGGCAGAAGTGCAGGCGATAGTTGACACTCGTCCCGAACCCAGCAAGTTCTTTCGCTGGCTGGTGCTGCTCGTGGTCAGCATACCGATCTTCGGCAACTACTACGTCTACGACTGCGTTGAGCCGATCGCCGACCTGCTCTCCAAGCAGCTGCACTTCTCCGATAGCAACATCGGCCTGCTGCAAGGCATTTACAGCGCGCCCAACGTCATCATGGTGCTGATTGGCGGCCTGATTGTCGACCGCCTCGGCACCCGCCGAGCCCTAATGTTGTTCGCCAGCATCTGCCTGATCGGATCTGTGGTCACCGTTATGGCGCCGCATCTCTACGTGATGGCGACCGGGCGGCTCATCTTCGGCCTCGGCGCAGAGTCGCTGATTGTCGCGGTCACCACCGCAGTTGCGAAGTGGTTTCGCGGCAAAGAGCTGAGCTTCGCCTTCGGCATCAACCTGATGCTGGCGCGATTCGGAACCCTGCTGGCACAGACGTCGCCAACCTGGGCGAAGGGCGCTTATGCAAGCTGGCGCACGCCGTTGCTGATCGCGGTTGGCTTCGCGGCGGTCTCGTTCCTCGGTGCAATTGCCTACTGGATCCTGGAATCTTATTCCGAGCGGACCTACGCCCTGGGCGAGGGCTCGACCGATAAGGTGGTTCTGCGCGACATCTTCAAGTTCGGAGTTTCCTACTGGTACATCGTCGCGCTTTGTATTGTGTTCTACTCGGCGATCTTCCCGTTCGAAACCTTCGGCATCAAGTTCTTCATGGATGCCCACGGCGCCTCCCGCCAACTGGGTGGAAACCTGCTGGGCATGCTGACGCTGTTCACCATGTTCGGCACTCCGCTGTTCGGGTTCTTCGTTGACCGCGTAGGCAAGCGCGCCCTGCTCATGATGTTTGGCTCGGTGCTGCTCATCCCGGTCTACCTGATGATGGGCTATACCAGCGTGAGCTTGTATTTCCCGATGGCGATGATGGGATTTGCCTTCGCCCTGATCCCAGCCGTAATGTGGCCTTCGGTGGCCTACATTGTGGGACAGGAAAAACTCGGTACAGCCTACGGCCTGATGACGATGATCCAGAACATCGGCCTGTTCGGCTTCAACGTGCTGATCGGCTGGGCCAACGATCATGCCGGTGCTAGCGCGGCGAACCCGCAAGGCTATCGTCTGGGAATGCAGATTTTCTCGATTCTCGGATTCCTGGGATTGACCTTCGCCTTCCTGCTGCATCAGCGCGAAGTAGGACCGCATGGCCACGGACTGGAGACGATTACGACGGAACACCCTGCCTGAGTTTTTAACCACAGAGGCACAGAGACACGGAGATCTAAGATTCAGAACTGATTTGTCAATTCTCTGTGCCTCCGTGTCTCTGTGGTTTTGTTTACGTCCCGATCAACTGATCGCAATCCGGCAGGTGCGAGAAAGCCGCGCGCACCAGCGCCCGCTCGTCAGCCGTGGGGTTGAGCTGCTTCATTTCAAGGCAGGCCTGCTTCCAGGTTGACTCGTGCGAGCCGACCTCAGCCCGGGCCATGGCCACTGCAGCCTTGTACAGCCGCGCCGCGTCGGCGTAGTTCTTCATCAGCAGGAAGACCTCTCCAACAGTCGCCGTCTTCCAGTAGTCGCCCTGGACGGGATCGGTCCCCACGATCTTCTGTACCTGGTCCGCCAGCTTCGCGCCGAGAACGACGTCGTCGGCAGTACCCAGCAGCACGCTCTTCGCTGCCGCATTAATGCCGGTGTAGTAATCATCGGGCGCCCGCTGGAAGGCCTCGGCATAGAGGTCGCGCGATTGTTGCAGGTCGGAGGGATCTTTAGATTTGTTGTAGCGATCCATCCATGTGCGGCCGTAAATGCCAAGCGTCTCCGGGTCGCGCTCTCCGTTCTGGTAAAGAGCTCCCAGAATGCGTTGCGCTTGCTTCAGGTCGTCACCCGCTGCGCGCCGTGCCAGAGCCAGCGCGTGGAGCTGCCTTGGCCGGATGGCGTGTGAGAATTGCTGCTCGGTGGCTTCCAGCATGCTGATCGCGTCGTCATTACGCTTCAGCTTAATCAGTCCCTCGGCCGCTTTGCAGGCGAGTGCCGAAGAAGTTTGCCAGGCCAGGCCACCCGTTTTGAACAGCTCGATCAGGCCGTCGGGATCTTTGTTAAAGATGGCTGCATTCACGTCATCCACTGCCTTTTTCGCAGCGTCATCGAGTTGCAGGGCAAACTCAGCCGCCTCATGACTCAACGGCAGGCCTGCGATGCCGTGTAGCAGTCGCATTAGATCGCTTCCGTTAGGCCCGTCGGGATACGAGCTGAAATCGAGATAAACGCGCTGCTTGACGAAGAGTGGTAGCTCGGACTTGTCGAGAACCACTGGGACGAAATAGAACCCGGGCTTGGTGCTGGCCAAATCATCCAGCGCGTTCCACTCCTTGGTCACCCAGTCGGAGTCGCGCGTGGCATCGGACCAAATCAATACCCCCGACTGGCTCTTCGCAAGCGCGTCCTGTAGGCGGCTCCTCAAATTGCTCCCTGGCGGCAGCGCGCACTGGTCGATGTAGGCCTTGTACTCGTGCTGGGTCAGTACGTCGTAAAGGTTCATGGTCCAGGCGCGATCGACCGAGCGATACGACAAAAACACGTGCCACTGATCGCCGCCTTGCAACGGCCGGGGAGAGGGAGCGAGTCGAAACCAGTCGCTGAGAGCCTGCGAAGTCGAGGCCATGGTGTACTCCTGTCGTTCAGTTTTGCAGGGGAAGTGTACCCCACAGGCTTGCAGGATGTCAGTATCGGGTGAGCCGCCGGCTAGAGTTCTCGGCGGCCTTCCATGGCTTTCTGCATCGTCACCTCGTCGGCGTATTCGATGTCGCTGCCGGCGGGGACTCCGGTGGCAATGCGCGTGACCTTCACGCCTGAGCCGCGAAACATGCGCGAGAGATACGTCGCGGTGGCTTCGCCTTCGACCGTGGGGTTGGTGGCAAGGATAAGCTCGTCGAGGCCGCCCGATTGCACGCGACGCTCGAGGTTGGCAATGCGCAGCTGCTCCGGCCCAACCCCGTGCAGAGGGGACAGCGCGCCGTGGAGCACGTGATACACGCCGTTGTAATTACGAATCTTCTCGATAGCGGCGATGTTGGTTGGCTCCTCGACCACGCACACCAGGCGCTGGTTACGGGTCGGGCTGCTGCAATAGACGCAGGGATCAACGTCGGTGATGTTGTTGCAGATGGTGCAGAGATGCAGGCTGGCCTTCACCTGGCGCACGGCATCAGCGAGCAGTTCGGCGTCTTCATCGCTGGAGCGCAGGATGTAAAACGCGAAGCGTTGCGCGGTCTTGCTGCCTACGCCGGGCAGCTTCTTGAGTTCTTCGATCAGTCGAGCCATAGGCTCGGCGAAACGTGACAAAGCAGGCTCCTTACATTCCCGGCAGCATGCCGCCGAACATTCCACCCAGGCTGGATTTCATCGCGTCGTCGACCTTCTGCGAAGCCTGATTGACGGCGGCGATCACCAGGTCCTGCAACATCTCGACGTCGCCGGACTTCACCACCTCGGACTCGATCACGACGCTGAGCAGATGCTTCTGCCCGTTCATCTTCACCGTAACGCTGCCGCCGCCGGACGAAGCGTCGACCACGATTTGCTGCATCTTCTCCTGCAGCTTGCCCGCCTGTTCGCGCGCCTGCGCCAGCATGTCTTGCAAATTGAAATTGTCCATAGATTCCTGCCTTTTAACTGCGATCTTTCAGATCGATGACGGTGCGGATCTCGGCGCCAAAGGTCTCCTGCATCTGTTTCACGACAGGATCGGACATGGCTCGGCTGCGCGCACTGGCTCCATTGCCACTGCCGTTGGCCGGGCGCGGAGCGGCAGATTTTGCGGTGAACCCGGCGCCGCCGTTCTCCATCTTGAAGCGCAGCGGCTTGCCTGCCGCCTTCGCGAGCGCATTGTGAATCACGCGCTTTGGAGCCTCGCCGAGGGCCACGTCGATCAGCACCTGCGATAGTCCGACTTTGACTGTGATCTCTGTGCCGCGAACGGACCAATCGCCCTGCTCCAGGTTGTGCGCCAGCATCTGCTGTCCTGAACTTTCGAGCGCATCAAGAACCGCGCCGCGCAGGACATCGAGCGTGACTTCTCGCTCGGATGCAGCGGGTCCGGGTGCTTCGGGTTCGACAGCTACGGCGGTTGCAGTTCCGGCGCTGATCGGGTGCGCCTGGCTGGACGCTTCGCTCTTCATCTCAGTCTTGCGGCTGCGGTCGGATTCAAACGGCGACGGCTTGCTAAACGGCGTGGACGATGCAGGTCGGGGGCTCGCCACCTCTGCCGCAGACGAGCTCGTCGCCCGCGAAGGCGTCGGCGCTGGTCGCGCAGCCGGCGATGGTGCAGGTCGTGACGCGGGCAGGGAAGAGGAACCTCCGCGCGACGGTGCTCCTCCCGCAGACTTCACCGGTTCGCCGCTCAACAGCTCTTCCAGCGGCAGCAGGCGTTGCGCATGTACCAGCTTGAGCAGGCCCAGTTCGAGATGGAAGCGCTGCTCCTGCTTGTAACTGAGATCGTTGTGCGTGCGCAGCATGATTTGCAAAAAGCGCGCGAGGTCTTCCTCGCTAAACGCTTCGGCAACGCGTGCGACTCGCTCGCGCTCGTCCGTCGAAATTTGCAGGACGTGCGTATCGCTCCCCGCCACTTTGGCGACGAGCACGTTGCGCAGGAAGCGGACCATCTGCCGCGCGAAGTGCTGAGCGCTTTGCCCTTCCACCAGCAGCTTGTCGACAATGCGCAGCACATCAGGACTGTTGTTCGCCGCGACCGCATTCATCACGTCTTCCAGAATGTCGGATGAAACAGTGCCGACCAGCCCGCGCACCACGTCGGCGCTGAGCGTGGTTCCGCAGCAGGCAATCGCCTGGTCCATGATGCTGAGCGCGTCGCGCATCGAGCCGTCGCCCACCTCGGCCAGCATCGACAACGCGGCATCGTCGGCCTGTATGCCTTCCTGTTTGGCGATGTCGCGCAACTGCTGGACGATCTCGTCAAACCGCACCGCGTGAAAGCTGAAGTGCTGGCAGCGCGAGCGAATGGTCTGGGGAATATCCTCCGGCTGCGTGGTCGCCATCATGAAAATCACGTGTCCCGGCGGCTCTTCCAGCGTCTTCAGCAGCGCGTTGAAGGCGGCGTCGGTGATCTGGTGAGCTTCGTCGAGGATCCAGATCTTGTAGCGATCGCGCGCTGGCCGGTAACGCGCCGCGTCGCGCAGCTCGCGGATCTCGTCGATGCCGCGATTGGTGGCGGCGTCGATCTCAATCACATCAACGGCGTTCCCGGCGCGAATCTCGCGACAGGAATCGCACACCCCGCAGGGCTCGGGCACGGGATGGTCCTGCGACTGGCAATTCAACGCCATCGCCAGGATGCGCGCGATAGTGGTTTTGCCGATGCCGCGGTGGCCGCTGAAGATGTAGCCGTGGGCGATGCGGCCCTGCTCAATGGCGTTCTTCAGCGTGCGGGTGACGTGGTCCTGCCCGATGACTTCGGAGAATTTTTGTGGCCGGTATTTGCGGGCAAGAACCTGATAGCTCATGGAAGGAAACTTCGATTATACGGCGCGGAACTGTGGATACGCGCTCAGCTCGCAGCGATGGCTCTCAAGCCGCCGCCGTTCGCCTTCGACCGCCCGTTCGCTCCGCCACTGCCCTTTGCGCGAACGCCGCGCTTGGCGGCCTTCCTGAGCTGCTCCTGCTCGCGAGCTTTGCGGGCTTTCTGCTTCTTCAATTCTGCCGGCGAATACATGCTGCCGCGACATTTCTTGCTGCCGCAGTGGCAGGGCGCTTCATCGTCACCGTCGTAAAGCCAGTAGTCGTAAGTGAGTTCCTCGCCTGCCTTGATGTTGCGGATGGCGCTGATGTAGACGCGTCCGCCGATCTCGTCGGTTTCGCAGTTCGGCTGGCAGGAGTGGTTGACGAACATCGCCATCCCATGTCCGTCGATGACGACTGTCGCCCCTCCCAAGTCCAAACAGATAGGTGAACGGCCGACCCTCGTAACGCACGTCACCCTCCTCTTTGGTGATGCGCTCGCCATCGTATTCCAGCAGGCGAGTGCCTTTCTTCACCGGCTCGAGGGCAAAGCAGCCGGCGGCATGAATGTCGGAACTGCGGATAATCAAGCGCGGGAAAATGGGAAATCTCCTGGAATTTTGCAGTATAGCGCAGTCCTTGCAGGCTGCTGAAAAGCGTCCCTGCGGCGGCCGAAGAGCCATGGCCATTCGCATTGTGCGTAAGGTCACAGAAAAGTGTTCGATCGGGAGTTCACAATCGCTGGACAATTGAGTATCGTGGTTAAGCGTTCTGGAGGCGTTAATGATCCACGTCATTATCCGGCACAAGGTTGCCGATTACGGACAATGGAAGCAGGTGTTCGATTCCCATCTGAACGGTCGCATGGCCGCAGGTGAAACCGGCTGTCGCGTTTTTCACTCGGTCGATGATCCCCGCGACCTGACGCTGATCTCGGACTGGGACAGCGTTGAGCATGCTCGCCGTTTTCTGGCTTCGGACGATCTGAAGGCTGCAATGAAAAAAGCTGGCGTCGTAGGAGATCCCCAGATCAACTACGTGCAGGACGCAACCACCGTCCGGCGAACGTCGGCTGATTAATCTTCATCCTACGGACTGCCTTTCCATTCGATATTTCGCTGCGGCGGTAGCGAAAGATCCAGGCGGGGAGGCAACCGCGGGAGCTGGAACACCCGGCCCTGGCGTGACGGTTCGCACCGAAGCGCTTCGGTCAAAACATTTTTTTATCTGCTACGGGAAAGAACTTTGCGCAACGCTGTGTGACAATCGTTGACAAAGCTCTCCGAGCAAATACAATACCGCCTACTTACTCCGCGACAGGTTGAGACAACAAGACGTGACACAATCTGAAATAACTAATAACGTACTCCTGCAAACCGATTTCCCCGATCTCACTCTCTACGCTAGCGGTAAGGTGCGCGACATTTACAAAGTCGATACTGAGCACCTGCTGTTCGTCGCCACCGACCGCATCTCCGCGTTCGACTACGTGCTGGCGACCGGCATCCCGCAAAAGGGAAGAGTGCTCACCCAGCTTTCGCTGTTCTGGTTCGATTTCCTCAAGGACATCGTCGCCAACCACGAAGTGACCGCCGACGTCGCCAAGTATCCGGCCGAGCTGCAGCAGTACGCCGACCAGTTGCGCGGCCGCTCCATGCTGGTGATTCGCGCCAACATGGTCAATATCGAATGCGTGGTGCGCGGCTATCTTTCCGGATCGGGCTGGAAGGAATACAAGAGCACCGGTTCGGTTTGTGGCATTCCGCTTCCGGCGGGCCTGCGCGAATCCGACAAGTTGCCCGAGCCGATCTTCACGCCCTCCACCAAAGCCGTTACCGGTCATGACGAGAACATCTCGTTCGACGAGATGGTGAAGATTGCCGGCGCCGAGCTGAGCGAGAAGCTGCGCGACCTGAGCCTGAAGGTCTATACCTCGGCGCGCGATTACGCCGAGACCAAAGGCATCATCATCGCCGATACCAAGTTTGAGTTCGGCCAGACGCCGCAAGGACTGGTGCTGGCCGACGAGGTTTTGACTCCCGACTCCTCGCGTTTCTGGCCGGCCGACAAATATAAGCCCGGTGGGGCGCAGGAGTCGTTCGACAAGCAGTACGTACGGGATTACCTGGAATCGATTAAGTGGAACAAGCAACCGCCGGCGCCTGGGCTTCCGCCGGAGGTTGCGCAGAAGACGAGCGAGAAGTACATCGAAGCCTACACGCAGCTCACAGGGCGGCCCTTACCTGTTTAGAACAGCACAATGATCGTGGGTCTCTCCATTCTGGATTGGGGAATCATTTTTGTTGTTGTGATTTCCATCCTGGTTGCAGCGGCCCAGGGCTTCTTCTATGAGCTGTTTGCCTTAGCGGGAGCAGTCATCGGATATCTGGTGGCGGCATGGGAGTATCCCCGCGTGGCCGAGTGGTACATGCGGTATATGAACTCGGCGTGGGCGGCGGACATCGCCGGGTTTCTGACGGTGTTTCTCGTGTTTACGCTGCTCGGCAGCGTGGTTGGACGAATCGCTCGCTGGGCAGTGCACGGAGTCGGCCTGCGGTGGTTTGATCGGGTTTTGGGAGGGCTGTTTGGAGGCATTCGCGGCATCGCAGTTTGCACCGTGATCGTTATGGCCCTGGCCTCGTTCAGCCCGACGTCGCCCTACCTGCGGGAGCTCGCGCATCGCGCCTTTTCTGCTGGTGACGGGCAGGGCATTGATATGGGCAGCTCCGGCCGAGCTGCGACAGCGTTTTCACGATGGCTGGAACCTGCTGCGATCGGTTCCGGAGCATGTCGAGGGCACAAGATAAAGGTTGCGGAAGCGTTCAGACGCGGTCGCAACGAAATGCACTACTAAAGCTGCGAATGGGTTTTGAGAGAGGCCTTGTGAAAGATCAATTGGAAGCTCTAATCATGCAGATGTACAAGAGCGGCATCCTTTACAACGAAGCAGTTCGCGAATTCAAAAAGAAATTCATACTCGCCGTGCTGCAAGAGAACAAGGGGAACCAGTGCAAGGCTGCACGCCAGCTTGGAATGCATCGCAATACTCTGAGCCGCACCATCGCCGAACTCGGGCTCGACATCAAGGGCCTGCGCGGTGTCACCCGCCGCCCCCCTCGTAGCGCGCGTGCTTACAGCCTCGACAAGCGCGCCACTCGCTGAGCCGCAGCTCCCTGACACGGCCTTCCGCGTGCTGCGGAGATTTGTTTTCCGACAATTCGCGTCGGGGTACGACCTTGATCGTGTCGATCAGCCTTTCATTTTGCGAGAATCAGTGTCAGGGCACGACTTGATCGTGCCGATCAAATCTCTTCCTGATCTGTCATTCTGAGCGCAGCGAAGAACCTGCTTTTCGTTCTCCTCCACAACAAACTCGCGCTTGTGACGATTCGCGTCGAGGCACAGTCTGGTTGCCGTGGCTTGATGCGGATCCTCGCAACGCCAAGGTTATGCCGGGGCGGAAGGAAAGCAGGTTCTTCGCTGCGCTCAGAATGACAGATCAGGAAGGTTGTGCCCGGACGCGAATCGTCACAAGGAAATTTATTGCAGCCCAACAAAAAACGGGAGCATGCGCTCCCGTTTGATTCGTCCCTGACCGCAGCCCTACTGCTTCTTGTGCGTTGTTGTGTGGTGGGCCGGCGCTGCGGTCGAAACCGGGTTGCCGTTCTTGTCCAGCAGAACGCCGTCGGTGAAGGTCATCATGAACGGATTCGGCGTGTAGCTGGAAACCGTGCCCTGGAAGAAGATCTGCGCTCCCGCCTGTGGCACCAGCTTGGCCGGAAGCGGCTTCGCCATGCCTACCGTGATATCGGCCTTCTTGGCGTCGATGTCATCCTCGCTGCCGGCCAGTTGCAGGCTGCTGGCGCTGGCACTGATGACGCTGGCGCCAAGCTTCACAGCTTTGTCCTTGATGGTGTTCCACACCGTGTCGGCAGCGGTCTGATTGCCCGACGACAGTACCAGTTGCCATTCCGCGAAGCTCATCTTCTTGGGATCCTTGCTCTTCACCAGGTCGGCGGCCTGTTCAGCAGGAGACGGCGGCGGCGGTGCGGGGGCAACCGTGAAGCCCGACGGCGGCATGACGCTGGAATTGCTGGTCGCATCGGTTACCAGTTCCTGCCAGCCTTGCTCCGAGCCGTGATAGCGAATGTACTTCTTGCGCCCGTAGTCGAGAATCTGGGCCTTGCCGTCGCCCTGCGCGAGGTTGGCCGCCTTGATGATGAACCAGAAGCCTTCCGGGTTCATTGGCTTGGCTTCCAGATCGGCCTGAGCCAGCGGATAAATGTCGGCAATGTTCGCCTGGCTCTCTTCCGCCACCGCCTTCCGGAAGTCCGTGCTCGCGTCGGCATACGTCTTGTTCTGCAGAGCCACGAACCCAAGGCCGCCCTCGAAGATGGCGCCAAGCTCATTGTGCAACTTGGTGAAATCGGCATCGCTCGTGCCTTCCGGCTTGGGCATGCTGCTCAGCGCCTGTTCGCCCTGGGTGGCATATTTCTGAATCAGCGGCAGGTTCTGCTGCAGGTTCTGCGCGGTGATTGTGGCCCGGTAGGTGTACGTAAGGATGGCCAGCGCACGAACGTTATTCGGATCCATCTGCAAAATCCGGTTCGCTGCATCGATCATCTTCTGCGCATTGCCGGCCTGCTGATACGCCGCCATCAACTGCTCGGCGGCGTCGATCTTCATCACGCTGTTGGGATAGGTCTGTATGAAAGCTTCCAGAGCCTGCGCCTTGGCATTCGGGTCCTGCTGCTGAATGGCATTGACATACGCGTTGTACTCGGCAGGGTCCTTGATCTCTTTCTTTTGCGTCGCCGGGGCAGCAGCTTGACTCGATGCTTGCTGTACGAATCCCGTCGCAGCCACGACCAGCAACATTACTAGCAGAAACTTCTTCATTCGCTTGGCTCCTTCGATCATAGGAACAGATGACGACCTTAATCCAATCGCACCTCGTGCGGGGCGCGTTCTTTCTGACCTGCGCAACTGCACAGGGACGACCGGATGGTCGTGGAAACTCTTACAGATTTCGCAGGAACACCGGGGCGCAGAAAGCGGGATTATAAGTATGTACTCCGACTAAGGCAAGTTACCGACATTCGCACCTTTGTCCCGGCTTCTACGATGCCGGGCAAACCTAGTCGGATGTGCGCCTTAACGAAAGCTGGTCCTTGTTCAAGAAATCGTAACACGAAACCTCGAACGGGTTAAGCATCTCCTGTCAGGCCGGAAAGGGAGGCGTCTTTCATTGAGGGAGTCCGATGCATTGACTAACCTCTATAATTTGTTATGATGGTTAGATTTTAGGAGGCTCTTCAATGACCGAAATCGAGCAGCTTGTTCAACGATACGACCAGACCATGAGTGGCGACGCCTGGTACGGCTATCCGATATGGAAGATTCTGGAAGGCATCGACGCGCCATGCGCCGCTGCGGAGTTGCTTCCCGGAACGCACAACATATGGCAGTTGGTAATGCACATGGAGTTCTGGGAGCGCGTCGCTGCACAGAGGTTCTCAGCCCCAGTTAGGCCCGAGGAGGACGATGCGGGAAATTTTCCTGCTACGCCGGTGGTCGAAGAAGCCGAGTGGCAGAAATCACTGGAGAGTTTCCGCGACGTCGAATCGGTGAGTTTCGGCAGACGATCTCGCTGCTCGATTCCAGCATGCTGGACAAAAACACACCGGGCGGGCAGCGAAGCTTCCGCTACGAACTAGTGGGCGTTATCGAGCATCACATCTATCATGCCGGCCAGATCGCCCTGCTGAAGAAGGGGTATTCGGCGCGCATGGGGGAAAATCGCCGGTGAATTCCAGCCAGTGGGAGCTGTTGCCCGGTCACGCGGCCTGAAGTCAAAGCAGCTTCAGACTTTTACGTCGCGCTATAATCTCGGGATGCGCTTGTAAGCTGAACTTCGTGCCCGGCGCAACGACTGAAGCATGACTGAACATATCAAGAGAAAGCTCGAACAGGAGATTCAAGTCCTGGAGCACGAGCTGAACCACGAATTACCCAAGGAATTGAAGAAGGCCGTTGCCATGGGAGACCTCAGCGAAAACGCCGAGTATCACATGGCGAAGCAGCGGCAGGAATTCGTTCGCGCCCGCCTCGGCCAGCTCAAGAAGCGCATGGGCGACCTGTCGATGATCAACATGGCGAACATCCCCAGGGATCGCGCTGCCATTGGCTCGACCCTCGTGGTGTTCGATTCCACCAAGAACGAGGAAATCGAATACAAGCTGGTGACCAGCGAAGAGGCCGACGTAACCAAAGGCCTGATCTCCACCTCTTCGCCGATCGGACGCGCCCTGATGGGCAAGAAAGTTGGGGACGTCAGCGAGGTCGTTACTCCTACCGGCAAGCGTGAGCTCGAAGTCCTGAAGCTCCTTACCATCCACGACGAGGCGTAGCGGTTATGACGTGGACCAGCGCGGTCGGAAGATCCTGCAAATGGCTGTTGTACAAGATTGTGCACGGCCTCGCGCTGACCCGCATTTCGCCCAACGCCCTGACCTTCATCGGATTGCTTATCAACATCGGCGCTGCGCTGCTGTTCGGATTCGCCAATGCCGAGAACCAGCGCCGCCTGTTCGTTTATGCCGGGCTGGTGATTATCGGCGCCGGCATCTTCGACATGGTCGACGGGCGTGTGGCCCGCGCTACCAACCAGGTAACGCAGTTCGGCGGATTCTTCGATTCCGTCATCGACCGCTACAGCGACGTCGCACTCTTCTTTGGTTTGGTGGTGTACTACGCCCGCGCCAATCGATTTCTCTATGTCGTGCTCGCGGCGTTTGTCATGGTCAGCTCTGTGCTGGTGAGTTACGCTCGTGCGCGTGCCGAGTCGCTCATCCCGAGTTGCAAAGTCGGATTCATGGAACGTCCCGAGCGCATTGTGCTGATCATCATCGGAGCGCTGTTCAATCGCATGGGTCCGGTGCTGTGGATCATCGCAGTCATTAGCACGATCACCGTCATTCACCGCATTCGCTACACCAAGCAGCAGCTCGCGCTGATCGAGCCTCCGCCGGTTCGAGTTCGTCCCGATCCGATGCGCTTTGAAGAGATCGTCGGATAGGGTGATAGGGGCTTACACGCCATCTGTGGTGCTGAGAAACTCGCAGATTTTCAAGAATTTCATCGAAAACCCATGTTTTTTGCACGAGAAAGTGGCGCTTTTTTGGGGCTCTATTTCGCCGGTCGCCCTCCAAGGCCTCGAGCCTCACGGCTTGGATGATCCCTCAAAATGGCCGAATTTTGGGCCTGTAAATCCGCCGAAATCTCGCACTTTCTGCGCAAATCCTGTCAAATTCAAAGTTTTCGTGCGCCTGCATCCAGCGTATTGCCCTCAATGCGCCTTCTTATGCCGGGCTGACGGCCCCAGGAGTGGCTGACGGTGTCGTCGCCTGCCCACAATAGGGGCAGCAGGCGTAATCGTTCTTGATGGGCTGACCGCAACTTGAGCAAACCGGCGCCAGCGCGTAGTGGCAACGCGGACAGAAGCGAAACGATTCGTTAACCGTGAAACCACAGCCCGGACATTGTGTCGGCAGCGACTTGCGCAGCAAGAAGTACAGAATGAATCCGATGAGATTTGGCACGAACAGACAGATCAGCGTCCAGAGCGTCGGACTCATGCCACGCCGCTTGGCATCGCGATTAACATAAGTCAGCAGCAGCACCCAGCAGGCGGCGAAGGCGGCCCCGAGCAGCACTAGCACCGGAACCAGCAGTCGCGGGACGGGTGAGTGATGCATACCCCGTTCCTGCGTTGCCGCGAAGAAGAGGCCGATGGCGCCGCAGATTCCCAGCGCGAAAGCCAGGAACCAACCAAATTCGGGGATGATGGATAATTCAGTTCGAAACGTTGATTTGTTTTCACTCATAGCAGATCTTCCTTAAAGCGTGCCGCCTGCCAGTCGGTGCGGGCGGAATCTGAAATTGGGTGGTGAACCAGAAGGCCTATGGCAATTGCAGCTGCCGGAGCCAGCCAGAAAACGACAAACCCGGCTGCGATGATCAGCGGCGCGACGTGAATCTTGTCGGCCAGCCAGCCGCTCACCCTGAATCCAACAAAGGCTGAACCCGCCGACCACAGCAAGCCTAGGGAAAACGAAATCCCAATCAGGAAATTGCGTGCCTGCTGCTCGCGAATTTCGGCGGCGCGCTGGCGGACACGCATTTGCGTAGCACTCACCAGTGCAACCGGAGCCGTCACCGGCAGACTGCGCAGCGCGCGTTCGGCAAGCTCAAGCTCCTCGGCGAAACCGGAGCATTCGGCACAGCCATCCAGATGCGACGCGAGCCACATGGCTTCGCTGTCGCTGACGCCTTCTACGTCGCGCAGCAGCACGAGTTCGCGCGCGCGTTCATGATCGGAGTTGGTCATTGCGTGTCTCCTTTCAGCGCCGGACGAAGTGCCATTACGCCGCGATACAGGCGGGTTTTCACCGTCGCCAGAGGAATGTGAATTAACTTTGCGATCTCTTCCAGCTTCATTTGTTCGTGAATACGAAGCGTCAATACTTCCCTGAAGATAGCCGGCAATTGTTGCAGTGCTGCTTCAAGCCGCGCGCTCTCTTCGCCGGCAGCGGCTTGGTCGAACGGAGAAGGTCGCGCGTCCTGTACTTCGAACGGAACTCCGTCGTCGCAGTCTTGCATTTCGTCGAGGCTTGCAGGTGTGCGGCGGCGCAGGTGGTCGATGCCGACGTTATGCGCGATGGTGAGCAGCCAGGTCACGAAGCGGCTCTTGCCGTCGTAGAGGTGGCCCTTCTCGAGCACGCGCATCCAGGTTTCCTGGAAAAGGTCTTCGGCGGTTGCCCGGTTCCCGGTGAGGTGAACCAAATACCGCAGCAGGCGATGCTGATACTGCGCGATGAGGGAATCGAGCAGGTCAGGATCGCGATGGCGCAAGCCACGAGCTATGCGGGCCTCTTCGGTCTCCATTGAAAGCAGCGCACTGAAGGCGGTGGCAACCATGCTATCCGGGTATACGGATGAGGGGGAGAAAAAGTCTCAGGAAGGCCGCTGTTCGCTATTCGCTCTTCGCCATTCGCTTTAGGACATGCCGCATCGCAGGCTGAGTGCCAGCGCCGTAGGCGTGTCATAGGTTAGCCCGCCGTTTCAACGGCGGGAAGGCGAGGGGTCGGAGTGCCAAGTGCCGTAGGTACGGCACTCATCCGACTACGTACTTCGGATAGTGGTGAGAATTAGGCAGTGAGAATTTCGGTTTCGGTGATAAACGGCACAGACATCTGTGTCGTGCCTGCGGCACTCGGAATTCCATGATGCCTGCTCCCCCGCCGTTGAAACGGCGGGCTAACCTGTGTTGCGCCTACGGCGCAGATGCGTCAGCCCAGCAATGCATTTTGGCTTGCCACGCTGGTGAGGGATTGAGGCTGCCGATGGCGGGTTCACCGGCGGTCCACCTCTGGCGAACGGCGAACGGCGAACAGCGAACGGCGGGGTTCTGCTACTTTCCTCGTTTACAATCATCTGTTTGTACATACCGTCAAATTCATTCTGTAGAGCGGAGCATTCGATTGCCTGACACCATTTATGACGTAGCCATCATCGGCAGCGGCCCTGCCGGATACACCGCCGCAATTCGCGCTGGTCAACTGGGCCTGAAGACCGCACTTATCGAGAAGGACTCTTATCTCGGCGGCACCTGTTTGCACGTAGGCTGCATTCCGACCAAGGCCTTGCTGTTCAACGCCGAGGTTTACGACCACGTGAAGGAAGGCTCCGAGCTCGGCCTGGAGAATACTGCCGGCGTCACGCTGAACTGGGACGCGATCCAGAAGCGCAAGCAGGGCATCATCGACAAGCACGCCAAGGGCTTGCAGTTCCTGATGAAAAAGAACAAGGTCACCGTCATCGAGGGCTACGGCAAGCTGACCGGCCCGGCGAAGAACGGCATTCATACCGTCGATGTCGAGGGCAAAACGGCAAGTCGCAGGTGCAGGCGAAGAACCTGCTTCTGTCGACCGGCTCGGTTGCGCGCATGCTGCCCGGAATGCAGGCCGACGAGCAGATTCTGACCAACATCGAAGTGCTGAGTCTGAACTCGATTCCCAAGTCGCTGATCGTGATCGGCTCGGGAGCGGTGGGCGTGGAGTTCGCCAGCATCTACAAATCGTTTGGCGCCGAGGTGACCATTCTCGAGATGCTGCCGCGTTACGTGCCGGTCGAGGACGAAGAAGTCTCGAAAGAGCTGATGCGGGTGTATCGCAAGCGCGGCATCAACGGCTTCGTGAATGCCAAGGTGGAGAAGGTGGAGAAGACGAAGCAGGGCGTGAAGGTCACGTTCACCGCCGATGGCAAGCAGCAGACGCTGGAGGCGGAGAAGGTGCTGGTGGCGGTCGGTCGCGCTCCTCGCACCGACAACGTCGGCATCGAGAAGACGAAGATCGAGGTCGAGCGCGGCTTCGTCAAGACCGACAAGTTCATGCGCACAGCCGAGCCGGGTATTTACGCGGTTGGCGATATCGTTGCCGGATTCCCGCAGCTCGCGCATTCGGGCGCGATGGAAGGTATCGTCGCGGTGACGCACATGGCAGGCAAGCCGGTAAAGCCGATCAATCCGCTGCGCATTCCGAACGCGACGTATTGCCATCCGGAGATCGGCAGCGTTGGCCTGACCGAAGCCAAGGCCAAAGAAGCCGGCTATGACGTGAAGGTGGGCAAATTCCCGTTCACCGCGAACTCGCGTGCCAGCATCGTTGGCTCACATGAAGGCTTTGTGAAGATCGTCGAAGACACGAAATACGGCGAGATTCTTGGCGTACACATCATCGGGCCCATGGCGACCGAGATGATCGCGGAATCTGTGGTTGCGCTGGAGATGGAGATGACCGCCGAGGAACTGGCTAACACCATTCACGCGCATCCCACACTGTCAGAGGCGATGCTCGATGGCGCCAACGCGGTGTTCGGGATGGCCATCAACGCGTAGGGTTGATTCACCACAGAGACACAGAGGCACGGAGAAATCCGTGTCTTTTTGTCTAGACCAGCCGTTCCGGCGCCCACACCAGGACTTTCAATTCACGCGCGAAGTTGACCAGTTCCGGTTCCTCAGGCAAATCGATGCCCGCAACTGACGCCATTGTGTTCTCCTCGATCTCGTTCTCAGCTTCCTGAAGTGACCACGGCAGGTGATGGATGTCTGCCCGGTAAAGCCGTCCGCGGTTGAAAGCGTACAGACAATAGCGTTCGCACAGAAAGTACCGGATCGAGCCGGGCACCGCATGAAAAGCGGCTCCCGTGGGACCATACGATCCGCGAAACACCGCCGGTTTGGGACCATGCTCACGCTTGGAGGAATACTCAATCCTCGGTCCGCCCCGGCCCTTCACTTTCATCGAAGCCTTCCAGTAGGGAAGCCGATAGAACACGCGCGCGCCCCAGACAGCCGACAGATTTCCGGCGTCGAGGCTGAAGAAGAACACGCCCGGTTTGCCCTCATAAGTCACATAGGTACGTACGTTAAGTTCGGGAAAGCGAGAGACGACGGGCAAGCCTGGCGAACCGTGTGGGCGTAGATGATCGAGAACGAATGGAGTGATGGAAATCCACGCGCGCTGGTCATAGGTGTCGAGCGTCAACATCTCGGGAACCAGTGGCCGAAGAGCTTCCGGCGCCACCGCGTAATGCAGGAAGAGCAGGTCGTTCCAGCGCTGCGCCATCAGCCAGGGAGTCATGGGCGGAGGCCAGGGGCGATGAGCGGTGGCGAACAAAATGGAGTCGCTACCGATCCAGCGGATTTGGTCCTGCTCTGCGGTATTGAGGTCAGGGTCTGGAGGAAGCTTCATTCCGCGCCCAGCAGGCATGCCCCGGACCACGGCTGTTTCGCCGGCCTCTCCGGCAATCGCGCGAACAGGCTGAGCATGAAAGGAGTACGTTTCAGCGCGGCCGCAGTCTTCAACATGGAGTAGACCGCCAACATTTTCCAGCCATAGTGGGTGAAGAAGGCGGGACCCTCCTCCGGCGCGAACTGCAAGGGCGCAACCTCGCTGCCAAATTGCTGGTGGGTGCCCTTCTGCAGCATCTTTAACAGCGGAGGCGACACGATGTCGAATGTCCATCGCTGAAACGCCGGGAACCTCCGCAGGTCTTGAGCAAATCTCGCAACCTCATCTCTCGGCAGGTAAACCAACAATCCTTCGGATATGACAAGCGCTCGACTTGCCTCGGCATTTAGTCGCGTGAACAGCAAACGCCGCGTTTCGGTGTTCGCCAGGTCTGCCCGTATTCGCTCCAGGGAGCAGACCGGCTTCTCTTCCTTGAGCACGGCCTCTTTATAGTCGAGGATGTCGGGCAGATCCACCTCCACCCACTTCAGCGATGCCGGTAGCGCCATGCGATAGGGACGGGCGTCCAGACCGGCAGCCAGGTTGATAACCATGTCGACGCCGAGTGCGACCTGCTGCTGGATGATTTTGTCGAAGAGGTAGGTGCGCGTAATCCAGGACCACTCGTTCTTCTCATGGAAGGGAGTGGACTTGGCAATCTGCTCACCGCGCTCGCCCGCCAGGCTGCGCGCGAAGGGATCGCGAAACAGAGCGTTCGGCCTCTCGCTCTCGCGAGCACGGAAAACGGCTGACCAACGCGCGGTGTCGGAGATGTGCTGAATCGTGGGTTCAGGCATACGGCCCACTAGTGTAGCGCAGGATTTCGCTCCAGGTTTGTCGGCCCGAAAGAAGGGGCGCGCCTTCAGGCGCGCCGAAAGGCCAGTAATCTGATCGGCTTTAGCCCCCGCGGGAGCTCCTCGTTGGCGGCGAGCGACAAAACTTTTCCTCAGGGGCTGAAAGCCCAGGTTTCAGGCGGTCCCTTGCGGCGCGGCTGAAGCCGCGCCCCTTCAAAACCGCCGAGTGTTCGTCAGTCAGCGAAGACCGGTGTCTCTTCCTTGACGGCTTTCTTCTTGCGCCATGGAATGTGGTCGAGTAGCCACGCCTGGAAGCGGTCGAGATAAATGTAGACGACGGGAGTGGTGTACAAGGTCAGCATCTGGCTGACGATGAGGCCGCCGACGATGCTGACGCCCAAAGGCCGGCGCAGTTCTGAACCCATGCCGTGCCCGATCGCCATTGGCAGCGCTCCGAACATAGCGGCGGCGGTGGTCATCATGATGGGACGGAAGCGCAGCAGTGCCGCTTCGTAGATGGCCTCGGAGGCGGTCCTGCCCTCGCGTTCCACTTGCAGCGCAAAGTCGATCATCATGATGGCGTTCTTCTTCACGATGCCGATCAGCAGGATGATTCCGATAAGCGAGATGACGTTGAGCTCCATGCGGAACAGCAGCAGCGCCAGAATCGCGCCCGTACCAGCCGAGGGAAGCGTCGACAGAATCGTGATGGGATGGATGTAGCTCTCGTACAGGATGCCGAGCACGATGTAGACGGCAATCAATGCCGTAAGGATGAGCAACGGCTCGGAGGATAACGAATCCTGGAAGGCGGCGGCTGTTCCCTGGAAGCTACCGTGAATGGTGGCAGGCATCCGCATTTCCAACTCGGTCTGCTCGATGACGCGGGTCGCCGCGCCAAGAGCGGCTCCGGGAGCCAGATTGAACGAAACCGTCACTGCCGGGAACTGTCCCTGGTGGTTGACCGTCAGCGATGTAGCAGCGGTTCCAAAATGCGCGAAGGACGACAGCGGCACCTGTGCGCCAGTCGAGGTGATGACGTAAACGCTTTCCAGCGCCGACGGCGTCATCTGGTACTGGGGATCGACTTCGAGTACGACGTGGTATTGGTTCAGCGTCTGATAGATGGTCGAAATCTCACGCTGTCCGAAGGCGTCGTAGAGAACGTTGTCGATTTGCGATGGCGTAATGCCCAGTCGCGCCGCGGTATCGCGATCGATGATGACGTTCTGCTCCAGGCCACTGACCTGCTGATCGCTGTTGACGTCCTTCAGCATCGGAATGGCGCGCAGCTTTTGGGTCAGCTTCGGCGCCCACTCGTAGAGCTCCTCAAGGTTCTCGCCAGACAAGGTGTATTGGTATTGGGCATTACCCAGGCGACCTCCGATTTGCAAGTCTTGCACCGCTTGCAGGTAAAGAGTGGCGCCGGGAATATGGGCCAGCTTGGGGCGCAGCCGATTGATGACGGCGTCGGCGCTGACCCCTTTGCGGTCCTTCAGATCTTTCAGGATGACGAACATGCGCGCCTGGTTCTGCGCGCCGCCGCCACCAACCGACGCGAGCACGTTCTCAACCGCCGGGTCCTTTTTTACAATCTGGATAAACTGATCGGTCTTCTTCTCCATCGCGTCGAACGACACATCCTGGTCGCCCATGATATTGCCGCCAAGACGGCCAGTGTCCTGCTGCGGGAAGAAACCTTTGGGGACGATGACGTACAGCCACACGTTGGCGAAGAGCGTCAGGATGGTAATGGCCAGCACCAGCCGCTGATGCCGCAGCACCCAGCCCAGAGTGATCTTGTAGGTGCGGTTCAGCCACAAGAAGCCGCGCTCGCTGGCGCGATATAACTTGCCATGCTTGCCGGCATCGTGGGCCTTCAGAAAACGGGCGCACAGCATTGGCGTAGTAGTGAGCGAGACCACCAGCGATACCGCGATAGCCGCGCTCAAGGTGACGGCGAACTCGTGGAAGAGGCGGCCGACAATGCCGCTCATCATCAGAATCGGAATGAACACCGCGATGAGCGAGGTGCTCATGGAGACAACGGTGAACCCGATCTCGCGTGCTCCCAGCAGGGCAGCTTCGTAGGGAGCCATGCCGGCTTCCACGTGGCGCATGATGTTTTCCAGCACCACAATCGCGTCGTCCACCACGAAGCCGGTGCAGATGGTGAGCGCCATCAGGGAAAGATTGTTTAGCGAGTAGCCGCACACGTACATCACGCCGAAGGTGCCCACAATTGCCAGGGGAACCGCGACGCTGGGAATCAGGGTGGCCCGTAGCTCGCGTAAGAAGACGAACACCACCAGCACGACCAGGATGACCGAGATGATCAGCGTTCGCTCGACATCGATCACCGAGGCACGCGTCGTGATGGTCCGGTCGAGTCCTACTTCCAGCTTGATGGACGCCGGCAGCGATGCCTGAAGGAAGGGCAGCGCCTCAATGACGCGGTCGGCAGTGGCGATGATGTTGGCGCCGGGCTGACGGAAGACCACCACCAGCACGCTGGGCTTCCCGTTGAAGCTGCCGGCGTTGTAGATGTTGGAATACGAGTCGCTGACCGTCGCCACGTCGCTGAGCCGGACTGGCGCACCATTGCGGTAGGCAATCACCAGATTCTGGTACTGCTTTGCTTTCTTGAGTTGGTCGTTGGTATGGACGATCCAACTCTTGTCGCTGTCCTGCAGCATGCCTACAGCCTGATTTGTGTTCTGCGCGGCGACGGCAGTGCGCAGCGTTTCCAGGCCGATGTTGAGCTTGTTGAGTAGATTGGGATTGGCTTCAATGCGCACCGCGGGCTGCGACGAGCCCCATACGAACACCTGCCCCACGCCGTCGATCTGCGAGAGCTTCTGCCCCATGATGGAATCGGCGGCGTCGTACATCTGGTCCTTCCGCATGGCGTCCGAAGTCAACACCAGGATGATGACCGGCGAGTCGGCGGGATTGATCTTGCGGTACGTCGGATTGCTGGGAAGGTCGGCCGGCAGATAGCTGCGGGCGGCGTTGATGGCGGCTTGCACGTCGCGCGCGGCGGCATCGATGTTGCGGTTCAGGTCGAACTGCATGGTGATGCCGGTGGAACCAAGCTGACTGCTGGAAGTCATCTGGTTGATTCCGGCGATGCGGCCGAACTGGCGTTCCAGCGGAGTTGCCACTGACGAGGCCATGGTCTCGGGGCTTGCGCCGGGCAGCGATGCGCCGACGGAGATCACCGGGAAGTCGATTTGTGGCAGCGGGGATACGGGGAGCTGCATGTACGCCAGTGCGCCGGCCAGCAGCAACGCAAGGGTCAGCAGCGTGGTCGCGATCGGGCGCTCGATGGCCGGCTTCGAGATATTCATCTAGTCCCCGAGCGCTTCTGCAGGTTTTGGCGCACGCATGCGGCGGAAGGCTTCACCCAGGCGGTCGAACCACAGGTAGACCACCGGCGTGGTGTAGAGCGTCAACAGTTGACTGACCAGCAGGCCGCCGATGATGGTTACACCCAGGGGACGCCGCAGCTCCGAGCCGGTGCCGCTGCCGAGCGCCAGAGGAACGGCGCCGAACAAAGCAGCCAGCGTCGTCATCATGATTGGCCGGAAGCGCAGCAGACAAGCTTCGTAAATGGCGTCCACCGGCTTCTTGCCTTCGCCGCGCTCGGCTTCCAGCGCGAAGTCGATCATCATGATGGCGTTCTTCTTCACGATGCCGATGAGCAGGATGATGCCGATGAGGGCCATCACTCCCAAATCCATGCGGAAGATCTGGAGCGCGATGATCGCGCCTACACCGGCGGAAGGCAGCGTCGAGAGAATCGTGATGGGATGGATGTAGCTCTCATACAGCACGCCCAGCACGATATAGACCGTGACGATGGCGGCCAGGATCAGCCAGCCCTCGTTGGCCAGCGACGCCTGGAAGGAGCGGGCGGTGCCCTGGAAGCTGCTTTGGA
Source organism: uncultured Acidobacteriaceae bacterium (assembly GCA_963699875.1). Taxonomy (GTDB): domain Bacteria; phylum Acidobacteriota; class Terriglobia; order Terriglobales; family Acidobacteriaceae; genus CAVVDY01. The sequence goes on along the minus strand of CAVOVN010000005.1, from coordinate 70,564 downwards.
TGCTGGCCGGCAAGCCAAGTTCGTGCTCGGCGTTATCGATGGCGGTCACGGCCTCGCCCAGTGAATAGTCGCCGCCCAGGTTGAACGAGACGGTCACAGCAGGGAACTGTCCCTGATGATTCAGCGACAACGAGCCGGAGGCGGTCTCGAAGTGGGCGATGGCGCTCAAAGGTACCTGGCCGCTGGCGCCGGGAACGTAAATATCCTTCAGCGCGTCAGGGTCATCGCGGTACTGGGGATCGACCTCCAGCACCACGTGATACTGATTGAGCTGGGTGTACATGATGGAGATCAGGCGCTGGCCAAAGGCATCGTATAGCGTGTTGTCGATGGCCGACGCGCTGATTCCCAACCGCGATGCGGTATCGCGATCGATGACCAGTCGCTCCTCCGCCGCCTGGTTCTGCTGGTCGGTGGCAACATCGCGGAGCTGGGGAAGGGTCTTCAGCTTCTCAACCAGCTTCGCCGTCCAGACTGCCAGCTCCTTGGGATCGGCGTCTTCCAGGCTGAACTGGTATTGTGTGCGGCTGACGCGGTCTTCGACGGTCAGGTCCTGCACCGGCTGCATGTAGAGCGTAATACCTTCGACGCCTGCGACCTCCTGCTGCAAACGCTTGATGATGGTGGTCACATCGTCATCGCGGTCATCACGTGACTTCAGGTTGATCTGAATGCGCCCACTGTTTGGCGTCACGTTGGTTCCGTCGACGCCGATGAACGAAGAAAGGCTTTCCACGTCCTTGTCTTTCAGGATGGCGGCGGCGAGCGCCTGCTGACGCTCCGCCATGGCGGTGAATGAGATACTCTCGCGCGCGTCGGTAATGCCGGTAATGACGCCCGTATCCTGCACCGGGAAGAAGCCTTTGGGCACGACGATGTACAGCCAGATGGTGGCGACCAACGTTCCGATCGTGACCAGCAGTGTGATGGTCTGGTGCTTCAGCACGAACTGCACGGTGCGTCCATAGAACGCGATCGTTTTGTTGAAGGCATTCTCGGACCACTCGTAGAAGCGCCCGTGCCGGGCTTGATCGCGCTGGCGCAGCAGCAGGGCGCACATCATCGGGGTGAGCGTCAGCGAGATCAGCGCTGAAATCAGAATCGTAACCGCCAGCGTCACCGCGAACTCGCGGAACAGGCGTCCGACGATGTCGCCCATGAAGAGCAGCGGGATCAGCACGGCGATCAGTGAAACCGTCAGCGAAACGATGGTGAAGCCGATTTGCGCCGAACCTTGCAACGCGGCTTCGAGCGGCGTGTGGCCCTCTTCGATGAAGCGCTCGATGTTCTCGATCATCACGATAGCGTCGTCAACCACGAAGCCGGTCGAAATGGTGAGCGCCATCAGCGATAGGTTGTCGAGTGAGTAGCCCAGCAGGTACATCACTCCGAAGGTGCCAACCAGCGACAGCGGCACGGCGACACTTGGAATGATGGTGGCGGACACTGTCCGCAGGAAGACGAAAATCACCATCACGACCAGCGCGATAGTCAGCAGCATCTCAAACTGGACGTCTTTAACGCTGGCGCGAATGGTGTTGGTGCGGTCGGTGAGCACCGTGATCTTCACCGAACTCGGCAGGTTTGCCTGAAGCTGCTTGAGGCGCAGCTTGATGCTGTCGACAACCTTGATGATATTTGCGCCCGGCTGCCGCTGGATGTTGATAATGACGGCTGGAGAATTGTTCATCCACGCCGCCTGGTTCGCGTTCTCCGCGCCTTCTATGACCTTCGCAACATCTGAGACGCGTACCGGGGCGCCGTTCTTGTAGGCGATGATGGTGTCGGCGTACTGCTGAGGATCGAAGAGTTGATCGTTGGCGCCGATGGTGTACGCCAGCCGATTGTTCTGTAGCTGGCCTTTCGCCTGGTTGACGTTGACCTGACCGATAACGGTTCGCAACTGCTCCAGGCTGAGTCCATACGATGCCAGCGCCGTGGGGTTCGCCAGGATGCGCACGGCAGGCTTCTGGCCGCCGCTGATGCTGACCAGTCCAACGCCGGGGAGCTGAGATATCTTTTGCGCAAACGTTGTGTCGGCCAGGTCCTCGACCTTCGGCAACGGCATTGAGTCGGAGGTCAGGGCCAAGGTCAGAATCGGTGCGTCCGCCGGGTTGACTTTGCTGTAGATCGGCGGGGCCGGCAAATCAGTGGGCAGGAACAACTGCGCAGCATTGATGGCTGCCTGAACTTCCTGCTCGGCGACGTCGATATTCTCGTCCAAGTTGAACTGCAGGGTGATGACCGAGGCGCCGAACGCGCTGCTCGAAGTCATCTGGCTTAAGCCGGGCAACTGTCCACACTGCCGCTCTAAAGGCGCGGTAATAGAAGAGGCGGTAACGTCAGGACTGGCTCCCGGGTAGAAGGTGACAATCTGAATGGTCGGGTAATCGACCTGCGGCAACGCAGAAATAGGCAGCTGCCGGTAGGCGACAATGCCCACCAGCAGCAGACCAGCCATCAGCAACGAAGTCGCGATCGGCCGGAGGATGAATGGCCGAGAAATACTCATGACTGCGAGCCTGCTTCTCCGGTTACCTGCGCGTTCCGCGACTGACCGCCTTGCTGCTGCGGCGCTTGCGGAGCGACCTTACTGCCGGCCTGCAACTTCTCCTGGCCATCGGTGACGACGCGGTCGCCGCCTTGCAGTCCGGAGGCGATTACCGCCGTGTTTCCCTGGGTGAGCGCAACTTGCACCGGCTGCATCTTCACTGTGTTGTTGCTATCGACAACGTAGGTGAATGTTCCCTGCGGACCGCGCTGCACGGCTGCGGCTGGAGCCGTTATCGCGTCCTTGCGGGTTTCCAGCAACAGATGGACGTTCACAAACTCGTTCGGCCAAAGTGTGTTTTCCGGATTCTCGAAGATCGCTTTCAGCTTTGCCGTTCCCGTCGTCGCGTCGATCTGGTTGTCGATGGTGAGCAGCTTGCCGGCTGATAGTTTCGTCTGGTCATCGCGGCCGTAGACGTCAACCTGCATTGCTCCTTTGCGCATCTGCTGGAGCACTGACTGCAACTGGTCTTCCGGCAGGGTAAAGATCACGGCAATGGGATGCAGCTGGGTGATGACCAGCATCGGGGTGTTTGAGGCTGCGGTTATATAGTTTCCCGGATCGACCTGTCGCAGACCCACACGGCCATCAATGGGAGAGGTTATGCGGCAGTAGACAAGATTTAGCTTCGCCTGGTCGATTGCCGCCTTATCAGCGGCAATAGTTCCTTCAAACTGACCGAAGGAAGCCTGCAGAGTATCGAGATCTTGCTTGGCAATCACGCCGCTCTCGTAAAGGGCCTTGTTGCGCTCATACTGCGCCTTGGCGTTGGCCAACTGCGCCTCGTCGCGTTGCAGGTTGGCTTGCGCCTGGGCGAGGGCTACCTGGAACGGACGCTCGTCGATCACGATGAGCAACTCGCCCTTGTGAACATCCTGGCCTTCCTGAAAATTGACTTGCATGATCTGCCCGTCAACCCGGCTCTTCAAAGAAACGGTGTTGAAAGCCTGCACCGAACCGAGGCCTGTCAGATAAACCGGGAAGTCACGCTCCTTGACGGTTGCTACACCTACCGGGACCGTCTGCGGACCACCGGCTCCCCGGCCGCCTCGGGCATTACTGGCGCTATTTCCTTTTTGGCAGGCGGCCAGAGCTGCACATATAAGAACCGCGATCGCTAATGCGATTATTCCGCGACGCTTCAACTTTCCTCCTAGAGGTTCACGACTTCCAGCGATTTGGGGGACAATTACCAGGGGCGCATAACGGCACTGGAAGCAAACCCGGACTTATCAATATTATTGCCTTAAGCGTTTGACGTGGAGCCTGCATCATTGCGCCAGTACTTATTAGACCGGAATAGCTAACCTTAGGGCGGTTAAGAGAGGGTGAAGGAAGGTTAAGTTTTGTGAAGGGTAACCAAACATCTCGAAACACTTCTTCACCGCCATCCTCGCCGGGAAAAGGCACAATGAAAACCATGAGGCGCCTACTTATCGTCGACGACGATCAGGGGTTGGTCACCCTGTTGAAACGCTTCCTCGAAGCGGAGGGCTTCACCGTCGACACCGCCTTCGACCATGGCGATGGTTTAAAGGCGGCCCTCACCGGGGACCACGAAATTATCATTCTAGATGTGATGTTGCCGGGCGGCTCGGGGTTCGAACTGCTCAAATCGTTGCGCCAGCAATCTGGAGTGCCGGTCCTGCTGCTCACCGCCCGCGGCGAAGCGGTTGACCGCATCCTCGGACTGGAAATTGGGGCGGACGACTATCTCGCCAAGCCCTTCGATCCTCGCGAGCTGGTAGCCCGCATCCGCGCCATTCTGCGGCGCACACAGGAAGGTGTGCCGGGTGTCATGCGTCCCGATGCCGACGAAGTCTTGAACGTCGGCGATATCGAGATGTCGATAGCGACACGTACGGTGACCTGCGGCGGTCAGCCGGTCGATCTTACTTCGGTGGAATTCAATGTCCTTGAGCTGCTGTTGCGCCACGCCGGTAACGTGGTTACGCGCGAGCAGATTGCTGAAGTTGCATTAGGCCGGCCGTTGAACACATTCGACCGTAGCGTTGACGTTCATGTCAGTCGCTTGCGCAAGAAGCTGGGCAGCTTTGCCGGCACCGACGATCTGATCCGGCCGATTCGCGGCATTGGATACTTTATGCCCGCCTCTACTCCGGAACGGAGCCGGACATGAACCGTCGCTTGTTCTGGAAGATATTCCTGCCTTTCTGGGTGGCGCAGGCTCTGCTGTTGGGAGCGCTCTACCTTCGGCTTCACGTCCGTTTGCATTCCGAGCGCCCATGGTGGACTCAGCCCTCGCGCCAGGTAATGCCGCAACTTGGGCTCGACGCGGCGCTCGACTACGAACGCGGCGGCCAGCCCTCGCTCGACGGATTCCTCGATGCCATATCGATCAAAGGCAGAGCATCGTACTGGTTGCTGGATGGCGACGGCAGGGAACTGGGCAGCCGGGTGGCGCCCGGCGGTCTTCAGGCGCACGCCGTGCAGGCATTGCAAAGCGGGGGATCCCTGCGGATCGAAGACATGTCGATCGTGGTGAATCCGATCAACACCCCGCAAGGACGATATCTGATAGTGGCGGAGTTTGTTCCGCCGCCACTCTCGGAACGCGTCCCGGGCGACATTCTGTGGACATTGAAGCTAGGCACGATTGTGTCAGCGTTCCTCTGCCTGGTGATTGCGCATTATCTCAGCAAGCCGATCGAGCGGCTGCGCACCGCCACCAATGAGTTGGCGCGCGGCAATCTCGATATTCGGGTCAGCCACTATATCGGGAACCGGCGCGATGAAATTGCCGAACTGGTACGCGATTTCGATTCCATGGCGGATGAGTTGCGCAAGCTCATCCAGAGCGAGCGCAATCTGCTCAGCGGCGTCTCGCATGAACTGCGCTCGCCCATCGCGCGCATTCGTCTTGCGTTGACCCTGGCGCGTGGCGCCGACGCCCGCGAGCGTCGTGAGATGCTCGACCGCATCGAGCAGGACACCATTCAGCTCGACTCGATGTTGGAGAAGATCCTTATCGTTGCCCGGCTCGAGGGTGGCCAGCACAAACCCAAGTTTGAGAATGTCGCTCTGCGCGAGATTGTAGAGAACGTTCTCGATGATGCCCGGTTCGAGGCTACCGCAGTCGATGTGGACATCCACTTCGCCGGAGCCCCCGACATCGACCTGAGCGGTGATGCCGACCTGCTGCGTAGCGCCGTGGAGAACATCGTCCGCAACGCCATCTTCTATTCCGGTACCGGCGGCCAGATCGACGTCAGCTTGCGGCGCGACAACGGTACGGCGCTGCTCTCGGTGCGTGACAACGGTCCGGGTGTGCCCGAGGAATCGCTGCCTTTGTTGTTCAAGCCCTTCTATCGTGTCGATAATTCGCGTGGCGTATCGACGGGAGGCATGGGTTTGGGGCTCGCCATCGTGCGCAACGCGGTGCTGGTGCATGGTGGAACCATCACTGCACAGAACGTTGTCCCGCACGGCTTGGAAATTGACATCTCTTTGCCGATTGCTCCCGCCGTGCCTCGCAACGTGCCACCACAACTGGTCGCGCCCACTAAGAACGGCAAGTAGTCGCGGCTTAAACGTCGATGAGTCCGCGGTAGATCGTCGCCATCTCGACGACGGCGTCGATGCTTGGCGGGCTTAGCCACGAGTGCACCTCGTTTCGATTGTCGTTCCTCTGATCCACGCGCCCACCGCGGGCTTTCCGCGACAACCTTGGGCGCGTCGGCTACACTGAATACTTACCTTATGACATGGTTCAAGCGAGAAAACGCCGAGCTCGACACCTCGGGCGAGAAGAAGGTCAAGACTGAAGGCTTGTGGGTAAAGTGCGACGGGTGCCGGCAGATTATCTGGAAGAAAGATCTCGACCAGAACCTGAACGTCTGCCCCAAGTGCGACCGGCATTTCCGCATTGATGCTCGCACCCGCCTGGCGCAATTGCTGGATGATGGTCGTTACGAGATCGACGACGACAATCTGGTCTCGACCGATCCGCTGAAGTTTACCGACTTGAAGCCTTATGCCGATCGCCTGCGGCGCGCGCGCAGCGAAACCGGCCTCAACGATGCCATCATTAATGCGCGCGGCAAACTCGACGGCAAGCCGGTGCTGGTCAGCGCCATGGAGTATGCGTTCATAGGCGGCTCGATGGGTGCAGTGGTGGGCGAAGTTCTCACCCGAGCCGTCGAGCGCGCGACCGATCAGCGCACGCCGCTCATCGTCGTCTCGGCTTCCGGCGGGGCTCGCATGATGGAAGGCGTCGTGAGCCTGATGCAACTGGCGAAGATATCTTCCGCCCTGGCACGCATGGATGACGCCGGAGTGCCCTACGTTTCTTTGCTCACCGATCCCACCACCGGCGGAGTTACTGCCTCATTCGCGATGCTTGGGGACTTGAACATTGCCGAGCCGGGCGCGCTGATAGGTTTCGCCGGACCACGCGTGATCGAACAGACGATTCGCCAGAAGCTGCCTGAAGGCTTCCAGCGCAGCGAGTTCCTGCTGGAGCACGGTATGCTCGACGCGGTGGTGCATCGTCGCGACCTGAAACCGTACATTTCGCGTGCGCTGGACTTCATGGCTGCGCCGAAGCCAGAGCCTGCCCGCGCCTGATGACGCCAAGCGGTGCTGTTGGCATTCCGCGTTGTTACTCTCGCGTTAGGCAGGGAGCTGAATCAGCAAATACTACGCGGCATTCCGTGACACAGTATGTGCGGACAGGTTATGATGAATTGCTTCTGATCGAGAGAGGGCTCCCGTCCTCTAACGCGTCGGAGAGGTGGCCGAGTGGCTGAAGGCGGCGGTTTGCTAAACCGTTATACGGTCAAAAGCTGTATCGGGGGTTCGAATCCCCCCCTCTCCGCCAGATTTCCAAACGATTGAAACTAAGGCATTTACTGAGGCCACGAAATGTCGGAGGACTCTGCGCGCTGCGCTAGCCGCAGGCCACTCGAACGAGCCGGCTCGTGACGTATTGTAGGCAAAGTTGCCGAGGGCACAACCCACTTTCATTCGGATCATTCCTCATCCTGAGGCAAGCAACGTCTGTGTGAGTGCAACTTCGGCCTGTGGCGGCATCGTTCCCTCAACGAAGTCGCCAAGCTTGAACGCGTGCCCCGGTTTGAGGGCATAGAGGTTCAGCAATGCCGAGGGCTGAGCCTGGGCAGACCCGAGTGCCTGCGAAGCCTCCACCAGGAGCATGGGACCCATGGCGCGAGCGGATACTCCTGCAAACACGCCGCGCACACGGTTATTGAAGGTGTCAGTGAGGGCAGCGCCGAACTCGGAGAATGCTTTGATGGCGACCGAGGGCGCCATTGCCGGCCCGGAATCGGCCAACACCTTGGAAAGCTTTTTCAAAGTGTCGCGGGCACCTTCCACCAAATCTTCCTCGACTTGTAGTAGACCGTTCAGGCTGACTACGCCGATTGAGTCCAGCGCCTGATTGATGAATATGTCAGTCCTTTTCGGATCGAAGAACGACGCATTCGATATGCCCTCCTGCACCAGAACGTCGTGGATATCTACGAGTTTGGCGGAAAGAGCGGAATGGGTAAAGTTGGATCGGGCAACACCCTCCCGCGTCTCCTTCTGCAGAAAATCCCAGAACACATCGGTTTGCATGCCGGAGGGAAGACTGGTGGAAACCGGCAGGGATGACCACGTCAGCAGCGCAGCGACGTTGGGCTGCGGCTGAAAGTTATCGAGGTTCTGGAAGTACATGGCTGGCAGAACCTTCTTCCAGGCAACCTGCAATACCTGCGAGACCAGTCGCTGGTCCGCCAGCAACCTGGCGCCGCTGCGCGGCTGGAACCAGCCCGCCAACACACTGATCGGGAAGCGCCAACTGCATGGAGATTGCCATGTCGCCGAGCTGATTGCTGGGACTGCCCGTTGCTACCGTCAGGGCATGATCAAGGTCCGCATAGTAGGTTTGCAGTGACGAATCTCCCGCGCCAAACAAGCCGGCGAGGTATTGCCGGATGAAGCCTTTGGTGCGTTCCTCCAGATCGTCAGGGCGCAGAGCAGCCTTCACCTGCCGCATCTCGTAGGCGATCAAGGCGGCCGAGGAATCAAATTGTGGCATCTGCCCCGGTTTCGCCTGCAAAGACGCGAGTATCGAGAGCTGGCTGGCCATCCGGTTCTTCACCGTGACGCTGTCCTTGGCGTTGATCTGGTAGAGCAGCATTCTGCCGCTTCCCTGATCTTCTGCCGTCAGGGTGGTGATCGCGTCGTTTACGTGCGTGCTGGTGAAATCAAAGAACGGCATGTGCAGGTCCACGGTCTCGTTGCGCTTGATCTCGTGCGACAGCTTGGCCATGCCGATGGTCACGCCCTCGGTGTCGATAGTGAGCAGATCGTCGAGGTTGCTCTGCACCACAACCTTGGTGTACATGTTGGCCGCCGGCTTCTTGGAGAGATCGAAGCTGACATCAATCAAGGCGGTGTCGGTGGTGGTCTTCTGATAAGTTGTGGCGAAGGACACATCGTAGCGCTTTTTCAGTGCTTGCACCGCCATTTTGTAATAGCCGTCGATCTGCGTATCCAGCGTGTTGATAGCCTTCTGAATATCTTTCAGGTCGTCCAGCTGAAGCTGCTTATCGAGGAAGTTAGCCAACCGGTTCTGCAACCATTGATCGATCTTGGTGAAGTCGGCATCCGAGACTGCCTTGCGAATCTGGTCGAGATCGAGTTTCTGCTCGATGAACTGTTGCAGATTGGCGATGACCTTACCATTGAGAAGATCGAGCGCTCGGCTCGCGATGTTGTTGATGGGCGCGATGCCGCCGGACGCATGGAGCTGATTGAACAACGCCAGTAATCCCTGATCGGACGCAGCCTCAAGGAATCGTCCTGAAGGCGAATCGCCGAACGTGGCTTTTTGCAATGCCTTGGCGATGGCATCGGTCGCCTGGCCAGGGTCGGACAAAGCGCCCAGCAGCGTCTTGAACTCTGCCACAGTTGCGGCGTCGCTTTCCTTGCCAATGAATCCCCACAGCATGGACGAAACTTGGTCGGGAAGGCTGTCCCACTTGTTTAGCACATCCCCAAGGAACTTCTTGGCGTTATCGAACTCGGTCGAGGGATCAATGCCGGTCGTCTTTTTCAGAAGATCAATGGCCGTCTGGTCGGCCAGGCCGGCAAGCTTCTGCCCTAGATCGGTGTTGGGATCTGTCCAGGCGCGTAGATCCTTCAGCACCTGCAAGCCATGCACGCCAAATGTGCCCTCGATGAAGTCGTCGAAGTTGTCAGGAAGCTGCGGGTCGTCTCCCTGTACACCGACTTCGAGGTTCAGGCCGAAATCCAGGCCCTTGGTCTTCTGCTTATAGAGTTGCAGGCGCACCGTGTTGCCGGCATCTTCGCGGCCGGCGACCAACACATATTTGCCGCTGACGCTGAAACCGAAGGTGGCCTTCAGACTGGCATCAATTTTGGCGCTCAGGTTGTGGGTAACCTTGAGTATTTGCAGGTCCCTTGCAAAACTCATGTTCCAGCCGAGACTGGCGGCAAGGTTCAACGCCAAGGAGCCATCCGCCTCGGCGATCACCCAGGTAGCCGGCTTCAGGTTGAGACTTGTCCCGTCGAACTGAACGTGCCGCGGCAGCCGCCAGCTTTTGATGACGTCGTCCACCACGTCGTGCGCGCCCTGGTTCGCTTTGAAGCGATGCAGTACGGCATACGCCGATGCCGCCGCTGCGTCCACACCGAAGGTTACGGTGCCCAGCATGCCGATGGGATGCGAGGCCGAACCGGAGAACTTGGCGGAATACCCCCAGTCCATCAGCAGAAAACGCTCTCCGTCAGTATTGGGGATGGTCAAGGAAGGAGTATCTTCCAGATGAATGGCCGCCAAAGCGTCGGCCGACTTGCCGAAGACCCCCATACCGTTCTGTGTCGACGCGCTGATCTCGAAGCTTACGTCGGCTCCGCCCACGGCCTCCGGCTTGAGAGAGACTTTGCCAGTATCGGCGGAGAAAGAAATCTGTCCTAGCTGGAGGTTGCCATCAGGGAACGGACTGTTGCTGAGAATGGCTTGACTGGCCGTGTCCAACGAGCCGGCCAGGGAGAGTTTCGTGTCTTTGAAAATCCCGGCATCGAGGGAGAAGTCTTTAGAGAAAGCTTTGGAACTCGCGGGGTTTGCCATGGCGCGCACCTGCATGAGCCCAAAGATGGGCCAGGTTGTTGGAGTCGGCTGATCCGTGGGAGAGTAACTTTCTACTGCACTGCGGAGTTCGACGAAGGTAAACCGCTTTGCAGTCTAAGTCAATAGCCTTTAAATGCCGAGATTTCGTTCTGCGGGAAATGAGCTTACCTCTCTTTACTTCTGTTTCGCCTGCAGTCCGATTTCGCTAACGAGTATTCTGAGCATGTTTTATGGTTTTCTGTTGACATAAAATTCCACAATAGTAACTTTGTGGCTGTCATTTCGCGATCAATCCATCCCCGCAGATAGCGACATTAGTTCCGAATCTTAGGGCAGGAAACTCTTCTTGGCCTCGCCCGGCCAATTTATTCTGTCGGACTATTCTGCAATCGGAGACACACAAACCGGAGGGCACAATGGCGCTTTCTGAGTTTCAGGGAGTTGCACTCGCAATGTCGGGTGACGGTCTATCTTCAGCGGGTGAAATGCTCGGTGTACACGGCGCCGAGATATGGACCGTCCTCGCAGTCGAAACTTCAGGATGCGGATTCTTGTCGGATCGCAGACCTGTAATCCTTTACGAGCGTCACATTTTTCATCGCCTCACTGGCGGCAAATTTGATGATGGCGATGTCAGTGATCGAGCGCCTGGCGGATACGGACCTGCGGGTCCACATCAATATGATCGCCTCGCAAGTGCGATGTCTCATGACAGAACGGCCGCGCTGCAGAGTGCCTCCTGGGGAGTCGGTCAGATCATGGGCGAGAACTTTCGGGCGGCTGGATTTTCCGATGTCGACTCGATGGTCGACGCCATGACAAAGAGTGAAGATCAGCAACTCGCCGCCATGGCCAAATTTCTCCTGAGTGGGAAGTTGCATCTTGCACTACGCTCCCACGACTGGGCGTCGTTTGCCCGAGGATACAACGGACCCAACTTCGCAATTAACCAATACGACAAAAGACTAAATGCCGAATTTCAAAAGATAAACGCGGCAGGAGTACCCGATCTGCTGGTGCGAGCCACGCAGTTGTATCTGACCTACTTGGGATTTGATCCTCATGGAATTGACGGAGTGGCCGGGACACGGACGCACTCGGCTCTGGCTCAGTTTCAACAAAAGCGTGGATTGCCGATAACAGACTCGATCGATGCGACGACCGTGACACAGCTGGTGAGCGCGTTGTCGGTGGCCGCCATGGGCGCGACCGGCGCATAGTCTCCGTATTGGTGTCAGTTGTGGGCCTGGGCCATCAGATAAAGCCGTAGAAGAAGCCACGTGACCAGGTGGGTCGTGGGGCTATCGTTCGCATCGCTCGCAAAGCGGAGAACCAGGGTGATTACGGCACCCTTGTAACGCCAGAGGGGAGCGCCCCGTCTTCGATTTGCGCCTCGAACGACTCCGGCAGCGGTAATGAGTGAAGCTGATTTCCCACGAGAACAACCGGGCCGACTACGCGGTCGGCCCGGTTGGTACAGTCAACTACACCTGCAACTATCCTATGGCAAGGTGGGAGTGTAGAGGTTCGGCAGCCGATAGGTGCGATAGGATGCGGAATTCGCGTGTATTTGATACACAATTTCGCCCTGCAGATCGAGCTCCGTCGACTCTGCCTCCGTTGCATTGATAAACCCGTTGCCGTAACTCGCGAACAGCCCGCCCATTTGCAGGAAATCGGCGCTGCCGAGAGCCGAGGAGAAAGCACCGAGGTCGCCCAGGGTCACGAAAGAGGCAGTCTTCTTGACCTCGCTGACCAGCAATAACATTCCGCGGCTATTCTGGTTTCCACCGCACTGCGAATTACGCAGATTGCCGTCATCGAAAACCGTCATCACCTCTACTCCAATCTCAGTTTTCGACGCTCCCTGAAATGCCGGGTCGTGTTGATGGGTGAACCAGGGAAAGACATCCGGGTTACCGCAGGTAACGGGCGGCGGGTTCGTGAGCGTGAAGTCGCCGTAGGGGCCCATCCTCCAGAGGATGCTTCCGTCTCCCTGCCCGTTCTGGTAATTCACCTTGATCAAGTAGTCCTGGGCGCGTTCCGACAGAAGGAGGTTTCCGTCATCTGCCAACTGAACCGCGTTGCTGTGCAACCAGTCGTTCGCCTGGGTGAAATTCTCGTTAAACTTCGGACATCCGCCGCTGTTGTGCATGCAGATATCGTTCAACGTGGCTTTGCGGGCGAGATTGTCGTGGTCGAATGAGTCCCACGCCCAGAGTAGCTGCATATTGTGATCGAGGACCAGGATCATATCGCCAAGGATGTCGACCGGATTCTGCTCCGTGCCTCCCTGGTACATGGTCGACACCAGGTCGTGTGATCCCAGAATGATGATGTTTCCGTTGGGTAGCCGACGAGTTTCATGGGTATTGAAATCATTCATCGTCGCATACCCTTTTCTCACCAGCTGCTCGTTCAGAATGTCAACATTAGTTTCCAGCGTTACATTGCCTGCCAAGTCGTATTCCCTGAATGTCATGTCATCGGGGAAAGAAAACAAATTGCCGCCGGGCTCCATGCGAGTCACGAACAAAGGCCCGGGAAAGTACCAAATTACATTGCCGAACAGATCGGTTGCAGTCTGCCAGTAGGTAGTCTGTCCTGTGGGAAAGAATCCCCAATAAACAATGGGAAAATTTGCATCGTGCTCGGTAGGAGGAACATTTACCGTGAAGCTAGCTTTTGGGTAGTCCGATGGTAGCTGCCCCGTCAGAAACGGCACGTCCGCTCCCATATTGAAGAAATTGGGGCCAGACTCTTCCCAATGCATCAGGTATTGCGTAGAAGGCGACATCCCGGCGATGTAGAAATTGGCGCTGCTCTGCGAGCACGCAACCGAATTGGTTGTACTGGAGACGTCCGAGTTAACCGGGTGAAAGCGAACCAGCAAAGTGTGACCTGACGTACACGGTGGCCCACTGAACAACGCTACTAGAGGATGAGAGGTTGAATGCACCGCGGATCCCCCGGGCGCCGTCACCCAGGGCAGGATGACATACTCCACTGACGCCGGCGGGTAGGTGATATAAGGCTGCTGCGTGATATCACGCACAGTCACGCTGACCTGATAGGTCCCCTCTACGGTGTGAGGTACCCAGGTAAATGTATTCGGGGTGTTGAAGTCTTTCACAATTTGGTATTGGTTGTTAAACGTTACGGCGAACTGGTAGTCGTATGTATGTCCTAGAAACGGGCTGTGTACGGTGGCAGTCCAGTCAATACTTGTACCCAGGAATTGGGGGCTGGAGGCGCTGGGCAAAAGAGTAATTGACACTCCCGCGGACTTGATTGTGGCGGCAAAACTACCGGCAGTAAAGAGGCTCACTAGAAATAAGCTTGCAATAGCTAGACGACACTTCCTTACCACGACACACCTCCGGTGCGAAAATATTGGGATAAGAGCGAAACCCTATGCACACGCACAATGCCACGAAGCATGTTGGCGTAGGGAATCGTTCTGTACTTCGGGTAGTGGAGTTCGATCTTTCTTCCTTTCACTTATGACGAAGTACGCGCGCGAACACAAGGAGAGTCGCCGGATTTTAAAACACCTCCGCCACTCAGATGTGTCCTAAAGCAGGTTCATTGATTCGAATATGCAAGGTGTGCCTATATGACGAAGGGCGGGTATTTCGATTGCAACTGCCAGGCGCGATTTCGAAGTGGAAGCGCTAGAAGGTGTAAAGCTGTGCTAGGATTGTATCTCTGTTTGCGAAAAAGTGACAAGAGATGTTTGCGCCACGTAGAAATTGAATAGTAACCCCACTAGTATTTTGTCAATATTCATCAACTATCTTGTCGAAATAAGAAGCTAGGACTTAGCAACGCCATTTTGCGCCAACTTGCCGATAGCTTCGGCGTGGCGTATGGCAGATTCGTGCAGATCGTAAGCCACAAGCGCTTTGCGCGCGCCTTCACGAGCCAGGTTGGTACTCATGCGCTGTTCAGCTTCGGCGAAAACGTCTTCAGCCGTCTCATGCGCGTCGTAGGCCTCATCATCCGCTTGCATCACCTGCCTGACCGCATCCATGACATGATTACCGATCTCTTGAGCGTTGAGCTTTTTGCCGGCATTACCATTCTTGCGCGTACGTTTACTTCGCCTGTCCTCTGAGAGTAACTGGTTGTAAGCGTGCTTCAGATCGTCGCTCCACGTTGTTTTAACCTTCTTCTCCAAGTCGTCAAGGGCAGCTCTGGCTTCATCGGCCGCCGCGCGCACTCGCTTCTTTTCCATCATCCATTTCAGAACTCCCCACTCGGTTCCTTCTGACATGATGGCCCTTGCGTGTTCGACGGCAGGAAGCTTTCGCATTGTGAATCTCTCCTTATCGTTTTGCCGGCACGGATGGCCGAGGTACAAACCGTCACTGCTGGATCTCTTGCTGCGCGGCGGCAGGCTCGAACTCTGAAGCGGCATCGTCCCAGGTCGTGCTGCCCGCCGGCGAAACGAAACTCATGGCCCGCTCGGCCAGTGCGGTGATCGTGAGACTGGGATTCACCCCAAGATTCGCCGATACTACGGAGCCGTCGCAGATGTACATGTTCTTGTAGCCGAAGACGCGATGGCGAACGTCAACCACACCGCGGCTCGGCGAGTCGGCGATCACGCACCCGCCAATGCAGTGCGCGGTAGCCGGAACATTGAACAGGATTTCCGGTAGCATGCTCATCGGCGTCCCTCCCGACAGTTCAGCAACTTTTCTCGCGAACGCGTTCGCCTGTGGAATGTACGTCGGCACCTTGGCCCCACGGCTCACCAGAAATTTCCGGAACGGCCAGAACCAATGGCGTTCCCATGCCATCTCGATGTGTCCTTCCAGCGCCTGCATGCACAGCAGAATCACGCTTTCGCGTGCCCATCCGCGCGGCCAAAATACTTGCATGGTTTTGATCGGGTGCCGCACAGCGAAGCGAAAGACATTTCTCAGCCAGAGTGCGATTCGTTGCGAGCCTGGGCGGCCATCGGTGAGGAGCGTACTCAGGAGGCTCATGGCGTCGGAGCCGTTCGGATAGCGGACCGCCTCGATGTGAGTGTCTTCGTCGATATAAACGCCGGAACCGATGGCGACGCCCTTCGACAGGTCGTCGTCGCAACCAGCGACCCGAACTCCGATGAGCGACTCGGAATTGGTGCGGACATACTTTCCCAGTCGCTCGCTGATGGCAGACAAGGAGCCCTTCTCGCGGAGATGAAACAGCAGCTCCATTGTGCCGAGCGCCGAGGCAGAGAGAACAACGCCGCGACAAGTGAAGCGCCGCGGCTGCCGGCGAATCCAGGCGGTGGACTTCACGGTGTGCACTTCGTATCCCGAGGCGCCATTGGTTGCCGGATCCAGCGGACGCACGTCGACGACTTTGGTTTCGGCGAAGAGCTGAACCCCGCGCTTTTCGGCCAGGTACAGATAGTTCAGGTCCAAAGTATTCTTGGCGCCGTGCTGGCAGCCCATCATGCAGCCACCGCACGCATTACACGTGCTTCGCTCAGGACCTTCGCCGCCAAAGAAAGGGTCGGGATAGGTTTGCTTGACCGGTTCTCCGGCCGCCGACTGGAAGATGCCGACGCGCGTGCGATAGAAGGTGTGGCCGCATCCGCTGGCCTCAGCACTTTTTTTCAGAAGAAGGTCAGCGGGTCCCAGGATCCGGTTGTCAATGATGCCGAGCATGCGCGATGCGGTCGCGAAATGCGGTGGCATTTCCGTCTTCCAATCGGCCAATCCAGCCCACGAACCCATGTCCCATACTTTGGCGGAAGCGGAAAGCAGGGTACTGGCGTAGGTGATGGACCCGCCGCCCACCGCACAACCATGCAGGATGGTGACGTGCCGGAAGAATCGCATATTGAAGAAGCCACGCAACCCGAGCCGCGGCCGCCAAAACCAGCGATGGATGGACCAACTGGTGCGCGGCAGATTCTGCGGTGTCCAGCGCCGCCCCATCTCCATCACTGCGACTCGATATCCCTTTTCCGCGAGCCGAAGAGCGGAAACGCTACCGCCGAATCCCGACCCGATGACGATGAAGTCGTAATCGAATTGCTGATCCGGACTCATCGCTCCTCTTGGCCCGCTGGTTGAGGAACCAGCTTCTGCTGCGAATGCAAGCGCGCGCCGATGACCTCGCCAATGCGGCGCAATGCCACGGCGCTTTGCGGAGCATCGGGGCCGAAAAGCTGGAAGTCGTGATTCATGTCGTCCCATGCCTCCAGCGTGACGTCCGCGCTTTGGCTCTTCGCGACGTCGGCGAAGGCTTGAATGCTGTCGAACAAGACCTCACAGCGTCCGGCCTGCATATAGATCGGTGGCAAGCCGCGCAAATCAGCCAGCACCGGCGATACCAACGGATCACGGTGCTGCGCGGGATCACAGAACCAGTCAGCCCAGCGGCCGAGCATTTCTGGTTCGATATAGTCACAGTCGTCACTTGTGGGCTGGATGTTGAAATCGGTAGCGGGAGAAAGAACGACGGCGAGTGATGGCAGCGGGAGCTTCAATTCACGCGCTCGAAGAAGCAACGCGAGTGTGAGATTACCTCCAGCCGAATCGCCGGCAACAACCAGATTGTCTGGATTAACGCCGGAATCGAGCAGCCAACGATATGCACTGAGAGCGTCGTCCAGTTGAGAAGGGAAGTGATGCTCCGGCGAAAGCCGATAATCGAGCGCAAACGTTTTCGACTTCGCCGCCAGCGTGAGCAGCGCAATGAAGTTCGCGTATGACTGCGGGTAGAAGCTGTATCCCCCGCCATGAAGGTAAAGCACCGCGACTTGGGGCTGACTGTCGTTGACGGAGAACCAACTTCCCTTGAAATTCTGCTGCGATACCGGCGTGATGGCTACTGCGGATAGTGCGGGCGAGCGAAGCACGATCGAATTCAGGAAGCTGCGCGCCTCTTTCACGTCAGCCATATCGAACGTGGCCACGAGCTGCCGGTTCAGCAGTTCGGTCGCGACTTCCACCCACCGGTTCCAAGACGGCCGGCGTGGCCCTTTGAGCAAGCGACGCGCCGATACCGCAGCCGACGCTTGCGCCAGCAATGCGGCGCTCCGTATCCGGTACCGCACGGGGCCCTGAAAATCAATTCGCGCAAACATGTGACGTTCGTTTTGCTAAGCGCACTGAAACACGCCATCGCGCAACGGCGCTTCGATCGCAATCCGCGCCTTCGGAGAGGCGAAGCCAACCAAGATTCATTTCCGCCGGGTCTCCGCTATTGCGTGGTCAACTGCGCCACGCCCGGTTCCTCTTCAGCGCCTGGCTGTGGCGATGCTTCCGTCTCGATGGAAGGAGCAGGGACGTTGCGAGGCCGGAGACTCGAACCATTCACGGGCTGCACCGGCTTCTCTGCCGTCTTGGCTCGTTTTTTAATATGCGCGTTTCTGCGGCGCACAGCCGGCTTGCGCGGTGTCTTAATTCCGGCCGCTTCGCGCAATTCGGCGAAACTCTCTTTGACGAAGTCTTCAAGACGACGCAAGTCGGGTGCAGCATGCACGTTGCCGCTGAAACCGAAATACATCATTCCGTCGTAACTCAGGATGGCGCAGTTCACTGCCATCTCGCCGCCAATGGGAACATACGGATACCAGCGCAGCATTTTGTGCCCAAGCAGGAATAGCGGATGCTGCGGTCCCGGAACATTGGTGCACACCAGGTTGAATGGAGTGATGGGCAACTGGCTCAAGACTGGGCCGGCGATTGCCTGCAACCCGTTGGGAAAAAGTCCGATGAGGCCTCCGGTAAGGCCGACGAGTTCGGCAGCGTGCGCTCGCTTCAGAAATTCGCTTCTGCGATGCACCGCCCCCAGCAACTCTCTGGCGTCGCGAATGTCCAACGGCACGGTAATTGGCATGAGAGAGATACTGTTTCCCATCTCATCCGTGGTGGCGTTGCCGCGAATGTTGACCGGGATCATCATGCGCAGCAGACGTCCCTCGACAGCATCGCCGTGCGCCTCCAGGTAGCGCCGGAAGGCAGCAGTCACCAGGGTGAGAATGACGTCGTTGACGCTGGCGCTGAAGGTCGACTTGATAGTCTTTACGTCCGCCAACGAAATTTCGGTCCAGGCAAACTTCTGTGGGCCATGACAGACGACATTGAAGCGCAGCCGCTCCGTGATCGCAGTAATCTCCGGCAGCAGGTGCGAGAATTCCTCCGGCGTAATGGCGCCTCCATTCGCAGCGGCACGCTGCACCATGGTCAACGCATCATTCATCCCAGAAAGAATTCGTTTGACGAACTCAGAGTAGCTCTCGACCAGCCCGGTAGTCAGCGATGCCAAAGCGTCGCTGGGCCGCGAAACCTGGGGGCGGTTGCGCGGGGCTGCGGGCGGCGCTTCGGCATCGGGGTTAAACAGCGCGTTCATCATGCCGACGCCTGCAATGCCGTCGGCGAGGCAGTGGTGCAGTCGAATCACCAGTCCGGTGCGTCTGCCCTTGAGCCCATGTACCAGTGTCATGTCCCACAGCGGGTGTTGCCGGTCCATGACCTGGCTGAAGAGTTTCGACGCGAATGTCTTGAGCTCGGTTTCTGTACCGTACTTCAGGGTGACCTTGCGCACATGGCGATGCAGGTCGAAGTCCGGGTCGTACTCCCAGGTGGGAAGTCCCAGCCCGAATGGTGGCGTCACCACTCGTTTGAGGTAGCGTGGAACCAGCGGCAGCTTCGACTCGATGAAGCGAAAGAAATCTCCAAAGGAGAACTCTCCTTCAAAGAAGCAGACGCTCGCTACGTTCATCGGCATGCCTTCCCGTTCGAGGTTCAGGAAGACCGTGTCACCCCAGGAAAGGCGATCGACGGGTTGGGGTTGGGGGTTCTGCTGCGCCGCTTTGGGTTTGCGTTCTCGCGTCATGAATTTCTCAGCTCACCAGGGAAAATCGCTGCTCCAGCCTCGCCAGCTTGAGCACGCGATACACGTCGACCTTCACACCGCGCAATACGACGTTCACCGAGCGCTCGTCAGCAGCATCAACGAAGTCTGACATTGCACTGAGCGCCGCCGGACTGACGCGTTGTACCGATGAGAAATCCAGAATCAAGTCGCCCTCCATCTCTTCCAGCTTTTCGCCGGCAGCTTGCAGGGCCCCGATCAAGTCACTTCCATTGAGCTTCAGCGACACAATGCTCATCACCATAACCACCACCTCAACTACGCGGGTGTACCTGTTTTGGCTGTGCTTCGCCCTTGGTAGGCCTTACGGAACAGCTCGGTCAACTCACTCATCAACGGCATACGCGGATTCGAGCGCCACGACGGATCTTCAAACGCGACGGCTGTCAATTCGGGTAGCGCCCGCTCGAACTCTTCCTCGCTGATTCCGAGTTCGGCGATCGAACGTGGAAATCCCAGGCGGTCAAGCAATTCCTCGATCGCCGCGATGAGCTTCTGTACCTTTTCTTCCACCGTATGGCCGCCAAGCCCGAGCAGGTCTGCGATCGTGGCGTATTTGTTATGCGCCACGTAGCCCTGGGTGTAGGGCGATGCCATGAACTTGGCAGGAACCGCAGCGTTGTACGCAATAACATACGGCAGCATGAGCGCGTTTGCCCGGCCATGGGCAACGTGAAAGCGCGCGCCAAAGGCATGCGCCAGCGCATGATTCACACCCACCGACGCATTGGCAAACGCCATGGCTGCGATGCAGGCTGCGTTGTGCATCATCGAGCGCGCCTCTTCATCGGCGGGATGCTCATAGGCGATGGGCAGGTACTTGAACGCCAGCCGAATCGCCTGCATGGCGTTGGAATCGGTATATGGCGAAGCGAAATTAGAGACCGCGGCTTCCAGCGCATGGGTCAGGCAGTCGATACCGGTATCGGCTGTCAGCCCCTTCGGCATCGACAAGCACGAACTGTGGATCGACAATCGCCACATCGGGGCTGAGCGAATAATCGGCGAGCGTCACCTTGCGCCCATGCTCCTTGTCGGTCATCACCGCAAACGGAGTGACCTCGCTGCCAGTGCCGCTGGTGGTGGCGACGGCAATCAATCTGGCCGGGCCGTTCTTCGCTGGAGGATATTGCACAACGCGCTTGCGCAAATCGAGGAACGGCGCGGCCAGCTCTTCCAGATCGGCGTCGGGCGACACGTACAGCAGCTTCATGATCTTGGCGGCGTCGATAACGGAGCCGCCTCCCAGCGCGACAATCTGGTCCGCCTTGTAGAAGTTGAGCGCTTCGACTCCCTGCATCACGACCTTGACGTCAGGCTCGGCATCGGGAATCACCAACACATGAACATGGGTTTCCGGCGGCAGGTAACGCCGCACCACATCGACGTGCCCGATTTTTTCCAGCGCCGCGTTGGTCACGATGATCGTGGTTCTCGACGGGAACTGGCGCACGTTCTCGATGGCGTTCATGTTGAAGTAGATCTGGTTGGGAACGCGGAACCACATATGATTTTGTGTCCTTCGGGCCAGGCGCTTGATGTTCAGGTAATGAAAGACGTTGACGTTGTCGGTAGTGCTGTTGCCGCCGCCGGTGCCGCATCCGAAGGAGAAGGTCGGCACCAGGTCGTTGTAAACCGCGCCCAGTGCACCGATCGAGCCCGGTGAATTCACGATGATGCGTCCGGCGTTGATGACTTCGCCGTACTTCTGAATGATCGCTTCGTTGCGCGAGAAGACGACCGCCGTATGTCCCAGGCCGCCGAGATGGATCACGTCCATACAAGTTCGCAGCGCTTCGTCCGTCGACTTGGCACGATAGACCGAGAGCACAGGGAACAGCTTCTCGACCGACAGCGGATGCTCGCGGCCGACGCCTTTAATCGGAGCGATAAGGAGTTTGGTGTCAGGCTTCACCGACAGCCCGACAAAGCGCGCGATATCCGTTGCTTTCTGTCCTACCGCCATGGGCTGCATGAATCCGGTCTGCGGATCGATGACCGTGCGCTCCAGCAGCTTCACTTCTTTTTCATTGCAGATGTGCGCGCCCAGGTCGGCGAAAGTCTTTAGCGCACGGTCGTAAATTTCGTCGTCGATGACGACGGTCTGTTCCGACGCGCAAATGGTTCCGTTGTCGAATGTCTTGGAGACGATAATGTCGACGACCGCACACTTCAGGTCCGCCGACTTCTCCAGATACACGGGCGTGTTGCCCGCGCCGACACCCAACGCCGGCTTGCCGGAACTGTAAGCAGCTTTGACCGCGCTCGGCCCTCCCGTGGCGTCGATCAGGCCGATATCGCGATGGTGCATCAGGTAATCGTTGTCCACCAGGGTGTGCGATTCCAGGCAGGAGAACACGCCTTCGGGCGCGCCATGCTTTACCGCCGCTTCGTACATGATGCGGACGGCTTCCGAACAGCAACGCCACGCCCGCGGATGCGGACTGAAGATGGCCGCGTTCCGCGTTTTGATCGCCATGATGCACTTGAACAGCACGGTGGACGTGGGATTCGTAATCGGCAGCAGTGACAGAATTACGCCGATCGGTTCAGCGATCTCCACCAGATTGCGTTCGGGAAACTCGCGGATAACCCCGACCGTGCGCTTATCGCGCACATAGTTGTACACAAACTCGGTGGCCACCATGTTCTTCATGACCTTGTCTTCCAGCACGCCGAGCCGGGTCTCCTCAACCGCCAAGCGGGCCAGATACTGGGCCTGCGCCAGGCCGGCCAGTACCATGGGTTTCACAATGCGATCGACATCTTCCTGGGTGTACTGCGTGAAGACAGCCGAGGCGAGCCGGGCCTGATGGACCAGGCTTTCCAGGTAGGTGATGCGTTCTTTACTTAGGTCTTCCGCGGGCTGCGGGATATGGGCCCGCTGCTCCGCTTCACTAGCAATCATTACTGCCCCCCGCACTCAGCCGAGAGGACTTGTTACCAACCGGAAGCACGCTCATTCTTAATGCAGCCGGTTCCCGCACGAGTCGGGAGCCTGAGCGTCGGACCAACCATCTTCTTATGCGTAGTCGATGGGATGTTCGTCCAGCCAGTGCTCGTCGCGCGCGCGGCCAACGTTTCGCCGGGCTTCGCCAGCCATCTTTGCAGTCAGGCGGCGGCTCGACCAGGCAAAGCCTGCGCCGAAGCCGATGGCACCGCACAGCCAGCTGAGCGCCAGCCCCTTACGGATCGATCTATGCCGTCTGCCTGGATAGCTGCTCAAGAAGCCGATGCAGGCTCCGAGGGCGGCGGGTTTTAAGGCTTCTCGAACTGACTCGCTAAGAAACGTAGTAAGAGGTCTTCCATTAAGAAATGCTTCCCGGCCGGAACGAGTTCCCTCCAGCCCAGAACCAAGAATCTTTCGGCCGTAGGCCACTTCCGACTTGGACCACTCGCGTAAACCCATCCGTCCACCTCAACTGCGGCCGACTGCGATGTACGACAGTTACTACTAAAACACTGGCAGGCCACAGTATCCAAGAGCACAGGTCACAATCCAATGTGAGAAGTGTCACGCGAAGGATGTCATAGTGGCGTAATACGACGCGATGAGCGACAGCCCGTCCTGCTGGCTAATACCGCCTACCTCGGCCGTGCAAGCAGCGCCTGGCGGGTGCAATCCAGGGTATGGATCAGAGAT
The DNA here is from genome assembly GCA_963699875.1 of uncultured Acidobacteriaceae bacterium. GTDB lineage: Bacteria > Acidobacteriota > Terriglobia > Terriglobales > Acidobacteriaceae > CAVVDY01. Next base: position 47,365 of record CAVOVN010000005.1, on the reverse strand, counting down.
TCGCGAGGAAGCTTTTGAATGATCGGCTCAATGATCCATCCCAATCCCATCGGTACGTCGCGGCTCAACGACATCGCGCGGCACTCGATGTACACGCCGCCGTCGCGCTCTTGAAATCGCCAGTAGGAATAGAGACGCCACAAAAAACCGTATCCGGTGTCAGCAGGGAGCACCTGTTCTTTCGGCGTCCCTGCATTCTCCACTTCTGCGATCCGTGTTGTGTAGGAACGGCAGAGCCAGCGCGTTGTATCGAGACAGCGATACTGCACGTCATGATCGGTGTCGAGCACCACGGTCAGAATTTTCTTCTTCAACAGCCGCAGGTAGATTTCAAAATCGTTGCCGCGATGCCTCATCAGTTTCGAAACCAACACCTCCGGTTTGTAGATGTCCTGGTGGTGGTCATAATCCTGAATCAGCCGCAGCGTGTTTTCGACCGTGGTGCCGGGAGTCAAAACTGCTCCCACCCAATCGTGAATCAATCCGCTCGGCACCTTCGCCGGCCCGCTCCCTGACCAGAACTGCGCCACGATCTCACCTCTGCGGACCAGGTGCGCGAGCGCAAGGTCCTTGTCGGACCATAGGAACTGGGCGCCGGATGGCAGCTCCTCTTCCATCGCCGTCTCAGCCTCGCGCACATAGGCCACGAACGCCTGCAGTGTTTCGGGGTTGAGTTGGATTTTGGTTGCACTGCGTGGCATAGCGCGCCGCCGAGCTTCTGAAAATGTCTTGCGGGTGGAGCACCGCTCTCGTATCGCCTGCTTTGTATCAGGGCACGGCTTTAGCCGTGCCGCTAAGCCCTTTTCTTTGTCATCCCGAGCGGCTTTAGCCGCGAGGGACCTGCTCTTCTTCCCACTGCGAACAATTTTTCCGCAACCTGTTCAGCCGCGGAGGTAAACCGGACAAACCACCTCAGGCGCCAAAGCGCGGACGGCTTCACGCATTGCGACATGCACACCTGAAAGGTGTGCTCCCCGCCTCGATTGCAGGGCCGATGGGCTATCTCTTCCAGCCTTCGCCGCCCGGCCGCTGAAAATGCATATCTGGCACTTGGCCGCACTACCAACCGCGGCGCTCGCGACTAACCATCCTGAGTAGTCGAGAAGGGCACTCCTTCAGCACCGCGCACTGGAAGAGGATGCGCGGGAGGCCGGGAACCAGCTCCAGAAGCGTTTGCTTCGGCTGTCGAGCTGCCAGATGTCCCTATTCGGCAGGCTGCAAGCGTGCCCTTCTCGAACTCGTCTCAGGCGATAGTTGCCATCGCCTTGGGGCGGGCCCGCGGCTTCTTGCGCGCGGGCTTGGCGGCCTTGTGTTCAACCGCCGGCTTTACCACCGTGTTCATCAACGCCTTCTGAGCATCGACATAGCTCTTTACGCCTTCGCGCGTCATGTCAGCGAAAGGCACAAAGGGGAACGGCCGCAGCAGATTAATGGCCTTTCCAGCGGTCTTCACGTTGGCGTTCACCTGCTTGCCGGCCAGATCGATCAGGCTCTTCTGGGCCGTAATGAACGACTCCGTTGCCTGCTTCGCCAGCTCTGCCAGTTCCGTCTTCTTCATCTTCCGCATCGGCTCGTCGCCCTTGCCCTTTGACTTGGCGGCCTCTTCCGAAATCACGTCCAGGAAGCGCTTCTGCGTCTTCATGAAGTTTTCCAGACCTTCGCGGGCCATGGTCACCATGTGCTCGTACTCGTAAGGCTTGCCTTCTTTTGCTGACTCCACCCAGCCCTGCGTTCCCTTACCGGCGATGTTCAGGAACTCCTGCTGCATGTGGATGAAAGTCTCAACGCTGCGCTGCAGCAGACTGGTCATCGCCTGTGCTGCCGGCCAGCCGCCCACGCGCTCCTTAATCCCTTCCATCAGGATCTCGTGCTGCTGCTTGCCCAGGTCGAGAAGCAGCTTCTGCCCGGCGATGAAATTGGTGATGCTGTCGCCGGCGGCTTCGCTGATAATTGCGGCAGGGCAGTAATCCGGATCGCTGAGCTGCTCGCGCAATGTATGCATAACGTTTTCGTTCTGGCGCATCGCCAGGTCGAGAAGGATGCGCTGCGTCGCGAAGATGCTCTGCACACCCTGTTCCGCCCAACCCGCCATAATGGACATGAATGACGACTCCCGTGGATGATTCCGGGAGGTATCGGCTTTAACATTTACTGGCATATTAGAACCTCCAAAATTGCTGCATCGCAGCATTGGCTTTACTATATGATTTAGCTGAGTTTGTGTCAACATATTATTTGTATTGTATGCAGTGCAATATGAAGGGCTTGCATGACTGACACCGTGGTTATTAAGCGCTACGGCAATCGCCGGCTGTATAACACTGCCGCCAGCCGCTACGTGAATCTCGACGACATCGCCGCCCTGGTGCGTGAAGGCAAGGACGTGAAGGTGGTCGACGCCAGGACCGGACAGGACCTGACTCGCGTCACCCTGACGCAAATCATCACCGAAGACGCCCGCGACAAGCCGACCGGCCTGCCGCTCGAACTGCTGCGCCAGCTCATCGTCGCCTCCGACGAGGTGCGGCAGGAGTTCATCATGTGGTATCTGAAGTCGGCGTTCGAGACCTATCAGACGGTGCAGAGTGCAGTGCAAAATCGCCTGGGCGAAGTGCAATCCGCCATTCTGTCGCCGGTAGAAATGATGAAAAAGTTTCTGGGTGGTCCGCCGCAGCCCAAAGCGCGGGAAGAATCAGAGGTGGAAACGCTGCGCCGGCGCGTTGTGGAGCTGGAAGCCCGGCTGAAAAAGCCCGCACCGGCTAAGAAAAAGAGAAAGAAAAAGGCCAAAGCCAACTAGAACGCAGCAAAATCTCTCCAAAGTGCTAGCATCCGTTGCGAGCGGGGCAGTATAATCCCCCGCGGAATTCATCAGCCTCCCAGGAGCACTTGGCCGTAGCGTGCTCAAATTAGGCCGAGCTCAGGACGACATTTGCGCTTAGAAACGGCAACATCGGCATCGAAACCCAAGCCTCGCAACGCAAAACAACACTTTCAACCCACGTCTAACGTGTCGCTATGGACCGAAGCCCTGTTCGCAGCCGAAGTTGTTCTGCTGCACGCTTCCCCGGTCTATTACGGTTTTGGCGTACCTCACGGCGACGGCTCCGGCGTGGTCATCATTCCCGGCTTTCTCGGCACCGATCTTTATTTGAACGAACTCCGCGGCTGGCTGGCTCGCATTGGCTATCGGGCATACTTCTCGGGAATCGGTATCAATGCCGACTGCCCGAACCTGCTGATCCAGCGCCGTCTGAGCGAAACCTTAAAGCGGGCGCTGGACGAAACCGGAGGCAAAATCCACTTGATCGGCCACAGCCTGGGCGGCGTCATCGCGCGTTCGGTCGCCGGCGCCCGGCCAAAGGACATCGCTTCTCTCATTACCCTGGCCTCTCCCATCCAGGGCACGGTGGCGCATCGCAACATCCTCAACGCCGCCGAAGCCGTGCGCATTCGCATTCTGCAGGAGCATGGTGACGGCGTGCTGCCCCATTGCTATACCGGACGATGCACCTGCAACTTCGTCAATTCGTTGCGGCGCAAGGTGTCCGACTCCATGCTGCAGACCGCGATCTATACGCGCAACGACGGTGTGGTTGACTGGCGCTTCTGCATGACGGAGAAGGACGGGCAGGACTTCGAGGTTGCGGGCACGCACATCGGTATGGCCTTCAATTCCGCGGCGTACTCGATCATTGCGAGGCGACTGGCCCAGGCCAACGGCTCACACTAGGTTGCCGAGCCCCACCGATCTTAGGGTGCACGCTGTCTACGCACGGTAAGCGGTTGTTTTGAACACTGCTGCGCGAACAATTTGCTGAAAATTGGTGTTACTTCTACACTGAAGTCTTCTTCTACCTGACGATTCTGTGGAATCCGCCGGCCTGTTGCCGTGCGGGGAGGGTGCATGCGGCAGTTTTCAGCAGCTCATTGGTTAGCTGCACTTTTATCTCTGGTTTTTCTGGGTTCGATTGCAGGATGCAGCGGCGGCGGCGTGCAAACGGCAGTGGCGTCGTCCATCACCCTGGCTCCCTCCAGTTTAAGTTTGAATGAAGGTCAAGTCTTGACCGTCACTGCCACCGCGGTGGATTCCACCGGCACAGTGATTGCTGTCGATTTCACCTTCAGCAGCAGCAATCCAGCGCTGGCCTCAGTGACCGGCGCTGGCGCGGTGTGCGGAGGGTCGTTCGACGCGAACGGCATAGTTTGTTCTCCCAATCAAGATGGCCAGGCGACGATCACCGTCACCTCGGGCAGTGTCTCGGCAACCGCGACGGTCTATGTGCACAAGCAGGTGGACCGCGTGGCGATCACGCCTTTCAACGATTGCTCCAGCATGGGGGTGGTGTTGAATCCGACGGCGGTCGCCTACAACACGTCGGCGCCGGGCTGCTCCATCAGTGCACCTTGCGACATTACATCTACGGTTGGGCCATTTACCTATGGCTCCGGCAATGCCATCGTGGTAGCGAGCGCTGCCGGAATCGATCCGAACTTCTCGTCCAGTTCGAACAGTCCTACCTATTTATCAGGCGGCACCATCACCGGTACCAGCGGGCAAACCTGTAATCTCACCAACTTCAGCGTGGGTGGCGGAACCGGTATCAATCCCACGTTTGATCAGGCTACCAAGAGCCCAACCTACGTTTCGGGTGGCAACATCGTGGGATCCGCAGGGCAGACCTGCAACCTGTCCAGCTTTAATGGGGTGACCAACGCTACCGCCCAGGTGACGCTGACCGACACCAACGTCATCGGGATCGGAACCACCCTGACCATTACCAACCCGGGTACCGGAGGGGGAACTACTCCGCCTACCACGGCGACGTTGAGCAACGGCACAGCCACCTGTAGCGGCACAGCGACGGTTATTACCCAACTCCTGACCACGGTCGGAATCGACCCGGTCGTGAATGGTACAGCGACTGTCGCCCTCACCAGCAACAATACGATTGCCAGCGGGACGCACCTCACCATCACCAATCAGGGATACGGTGCCGTGCAGCCACCGACCACCGCGACCCTGAGCAACGGGACGGCCACCTGTAGCGGCACCGCCAGCGTTGTCACCGCGCTTAACACAGCGACCGGTCTGCAGGCGCAAAGTCCGGGAGCGACGGCGCTGTTCGCCAGCGTTGCCGGTGTGAATAGCGTGGGCACTCCCTTCACCGTGTGCCCGGTGCAATCCATCCTGGTGCACGATGCCACAAGTTCGAATACCAACTTCACCCTCACGGGTGGACAGACGCAGAACCTGGTTGCCGACGTTCTGGACAGCAAAGGCATGAGCATCACGCCAACCCTGACCTGGGCGAGTTCACAGCTCGGAGCTGTGAGCGTTTCGTCGGAGACCGCCTCGGCCACCTTGTTGGGCGTGGGTCCCGGAACAGCCTCGGTGACCGCGACCTGCGTCGCGCCCGAATGCAACGTAAGCCTTCCGCCGCAGTACTCCTACAATGTGGTAACTGCGACCATCGCCGGACAGAGTCCCGACACCGTGTACGTAGGCAGCACCCAGTCGCTCACGATGATTCCCATCCCCGTGCTGACCAACGTTCCGGGCTCCCCGATAACGCTGTTCAACCTGCCCAACTCAATTGTCGCCAGTCCTGACGGTTCGAACGTCTATATCGGATCAGGCGGGGGAGCGATGGTCTACAACGTCACCACCGCTGCGGTTACCGGCTTGCCGTTCGCCGGGAAAATACTTGGGATCTCAGCGGACGGGTCATTGCTGCTGGTTTCCGATTCCGCCAACAATGCGACCTATCTTTACAGCAACTCGTTTTCGGCGAAGCTGGCCACGGCAGTGGGCGCCGCGACAGCGGCTACGCTAACCCCCGATAATCAGTGGTCCCTGTCGCTGATTGGCCAGGGCCTGGTGCGCCAGGGCAACAGTGTGCCGATTACAACCACGAAGCTGAGCGCAGCCCCCACCGGCATCGATGTGTTAGCGCAGGGCTCGCTCGCGTTCATCACCAGCAACGCCGGGCAATCCGTAGATATACGCTCGACCTGCGATCAGAGCGATCTGCAAACCCTGAGTGCAAACAATCCAACGTTCGTTCAACGCTTACCGAACGGGACGGGCGCGGTGGTCGCCGATGCTCCGAATCTCGACGTGATTACCACTCCACAGCCTACGGGCACCTGCCCGACCGTTGCCGGCAGCACCCTTACGAACTACGACTTGGGAGCGGGAACTTTCAATGCTCAACAGCTGCTGGTGAGTTCTGACAGCTCGCGTGCCTGGATACTCACCAATGCCAGCTCGGTGCTGACCTTCGCTTTAACCGCGAATGCGCCGACGGCTATCCCGCTGCAAGGCGCGACAGTTGCTCTCACCGGCGGGCTCACGCTCGACGGTTCACAGCTTTACGTGGGGACCATCGACGGCTCGGTACACCGCATTGCTTTGAGTTCGCTTTCCGACGAACAGCAGATTGTGCCCGGTCTCGTCGACGCGAACAACAACGCTGCCGCTCCAGATCTGCTCAGCGTATTGCCGAAATAGCGGGAGACGCGGCCGAAGGAATATTGGATCCAGGGCACGACCTCGGAACTGCCAGACAAGTGTCTGGTGCCCCGCTCATCCTTTCAGTTCGGATGAGTGGCATCGAGGACGTGAAATGTATCACGACCTTGGTGGTCTTTGCCGCTACAATCCCACTCAATCCAAGCGACGGAATGAGGGGGGCACCCCGGGGAGTTTTTCGATCAACGCAGGCCGGGGATTTCTCCCCGGCCTTTCCTTTTACGGATGACTCTCCAGCTGGTAGTTGCAAGTCCCGTTCGTCGGCTGTGTCGGCAGCGGCGGCGGAACCAACAAGTGCGGCGCGCTGAAGTCGAAGAATCCGTTCTGCGGATCGGCCATGTCTGGTATGGTCGCATCGCGCTGCGTGAGCGCCGGCACGTTGAAGCGTTCCTCGATCAGCCTCAGGATCGACGTGTAGTCGGTCTGCAGGTGAATCACGGTTTGCGGCCTTGACCACGGCGAGATCACCACCACCGGCACTCGGAATCCGCTGACATTGAATAGCCCCTTGCGTGTCATTCTTCCCCAAGTCTTGCGGCGCCAGATCGTCGGGTGGGGTGACCAGGATCGGTCCTACATGGTCGAACAGCCCACCGCCTTCGTCATAGGTGAGGATGAACGCCGAATCTGGCCATGCCGCGCTGGTGAGCAGGGCATTGATCATGTTGGCGACGACCGCCGCTCCCTTTTGCACGTTGTTCTCCGGATGCTCGTCCAGACCGGTCGAACTGGCGCGCTCGATGAAGACCACCTGCGGCAGTAGCTTGTCCGCATTCGGGTCAGCCAGGATGTTGTAGTACTCCTGAATGCTGCGCACATTAGCCTGAATTTGCGGGTCGTTCCAATCCGCCCAGTTGGCCAGGAAAACGCTGTTGTCCTGGTAATAGTAGCGCCAGCTGATTCCCGCGTTCGTCAGGGCGCGGAAGATGGTCGGCTGCTGCCACGCCGGGTCATCCTGCTTGGTCGGCGGGAAAGCGTGTCCATAGGAAGTCGCGGCGAACAGATACATGCGGTTCGGGACAGTGTTCGCCGGATTCGGGGAGTGCCAGTTATCGTCGGTCGTGAACTGGGTTGCGAGTTCGTAGTAGAACGGCAGATCGGTCTGGTCGTAATAGCCCAGTGGCCGCGAGTGGGTCGCATCGTATTTATCGCCGCTGCCTCCCGACAACGTAGTGTCAAGAAAACGGTCCATCTTGTACATCGAAGTGTCGGTCAGGTTTAGCCAGTCGTTGCCCACCAGGTCCATGTCGTAGTGGGTCTCGTCCCAAGAGGGAGACAGGTTCTCGATGCACTCGGTTCGGGCGTGGAACGGCCCGAAACACTGGTTTTGCGCATTGCATATCTGGTAGTCCGGCGGCAGCGTGTGAAGATCGTTGACGTCGCTCAACTTCGCGCCTTGAATCGGCGGCTGGTGATTGACGCGATAGGTCGCGAGCTGGCCAAAGTAGTCATCGAACGCGCGGTTCTCCTGCATCATGAAGATGATGTGATTCAGGTTGGAGAGATCGCCCTTGCTCACCGTCACCGTAGCCGTTGCTGTTACCGGAGGCGCGCCGGGATAAATCGACATCGCGGTTGCGGTATAGGTCGTTGTCTCGGTGGGATGTACGCAGCAATACGAGCCCATATTTACCGGCAGCGGAGGTGCTACCTGGCCGAGGTCCGGGTCGATGCTCACCGATGAGGCATTCATCGTCGTCCATGACAAAGTGACTGCGTCGCCCTTCTGGATGTTTTGCGGCTGCGCCGTGAACGTCAGCGTCGTCGGTTGCTCCACGGTCACGACTACCTTCTGCGAGAACGCCTGACCACCTGTGGGAGCCGGGCCCTGGATCGACACCGAAAACGTCGTCGTCGAGCCCAGCGGGCCAGTATCGTAGGTGCCGGTGCAGGTGTTGGCGCTGCAAGCGGGAGCCAGCAGGACCGGATTACCGCCGCTGACATTCAGCATCCATGAGGTGCTGTTGTTATTCGGCCCGCTGTAGCTGAGGGTTACTGACTGGCCGGCCATGATCGTGGTGGACGAGGCGCTCAAGGTGACTGGAACGATGGTCAGGGTCGCGGTCACCGGCGCCGACATGGTCGAGCCGGAGCTGGCGACGGCAGTGAACGTCGTCGTCTGTCCCAGTCCAGTTGTGTTGTAGCTGTAGGCGGTGGTGTTCAACGGAAGTGTCTGCTCATCCTGCACGATGCTCGGCGTGACGCTGAAGGTCGTAGCGTTGGCCGTGGCCCAGGCGAAGTTCACAAATTCGCCGGGAGCAGCCACGGCAGGGGACATCGAAAAGCTCGACACTATTGGAACCGGTGGCGGAGGTGGTGGCGGAGCAGGGTTCACCGTCACGGCAGCCGTGGCCGTCTTGCTCGTATCCGCGGCAGCTACCGCAGTGACTGTCACCTGCAGCGGCTGGTCCGGCGAAGGAGCGCTGTAGAGGCCGGTTGCCGAGATTGTTCCCGTCTGGCTGCTGCCACCTGCAACCCCGTTCACTTGCCAAGTCACCGCAGTATTGGTCGAGCCGGTTACGGTAGCCTGAAACTGCTGCGTCGCACCGGCAGCCAGAGTAGCTGAAGTGGGCGAGATCGTGATTGCTATGGATGGCGGAGGCGGTGGCGGTGGCGGTGGGCCAGTCCCGTTATCTCCGGTAGTCCCGGTTCCGTTACCGCTGCCGCCGCATCCGACGGCAATTACTAAAGACAAAATGGCCAGAAAACTTAAGGCAATGCGCAACCGGGACATAGAAATGGGACCCCACCCATGGTCTGGCGAACAGCGAGCGTCGCTTGGAATTGTTGAACCCTGACTAGCATTGTCGAAACGACGGACTCTCGACGAAGGGAACACAAATCTACGATTCAGGAGCTCACTTTCGAGTTGCGTCAGGATGAAGATGGGATTGGGTTGGCCCTGAAAATTACCTAAGATGATGAGAGTGGGCGCGACCGAAGGGCAGGATCAACCAGAGTACGTCGTCGGCAAAATGAAAGATTGAAACCGGAGTAGCGTTACTTCTTCTCGCCTTCGCCCAGCTCCCGCGCTACGCTGTCGAGCACGCCGTTAATGAACTGCACCGACTCGGGAGTAGAGAAGCGGCGCCCGATTTCGAGAGCTTCGTTGATGACGACCGGACGCGGGGTGTCCGGATATCCGATGAACTCGGCAACGCCGACACGCAACACATTGCGATCGACGACAGCCATGCGCTCCATGCGCCAGTGCTCAGCGTTGCGCTCAATGATCTCGTCAATCTCTTTTCCCCGTTCCGAGGCGATGCTGAAGAGTTCGTCAGCAAAGCCGCGTACTTTTTGATCGAGGTCCTTGCGCTCGTTCCAGAAGGTGCTTCGAACGTGCTCGGGCGTCTGCTGGCCCATGTCGAATTGAAACAGCATTTGCAAGGCAAGCTCGCGTGACTTGCGACGAGTACCGGACTTGCTCATTGAGCGGCCTTCACGGCGTTGGTGGCGCGCACCGTAACTTTCTCGCGCAGGCAAGCCATTTCCACCGCCGCCAGTGCGGCCTCGTAGCCTTTATTGCCCGACTTCAATCCGGCGCGATCGATTGCCTGCTCCAGCGTGTCGCAGGTCAGCACACCGAAGCCGTGTGGCACGCCCGTCTCCTGCGCCGATTGCCCGACTCCGCGCGTCACTTCGTTAGCGATGACTTCGTAGTGCAAGGTACCTCCACGCAGCAGGCAGCCCAGACAGACAATCGCATTGTAGTCTCTGGTCTCTGCCAGATGCCGTGCAGCGGCGGGAATCTCGAACGAACCGGGAACGTGAACGATGGCAATATCCTTGGGATCAGCGCCGCATTGCCGAAGCGCCAGCAGGGCCCCATCGAGCAGGCGCTCGGTGATGAACGAATTGAAGCGCGCGATTACGATGGCAAACCGCTTTCCCTTGGCATCGAGCGCCCCTTCAATTCCAGGAGCGTCAGCCTTCTTCGCATAGGCGATGAAACCCAGGCGCAGCCCGCTGACTTCCACCTCGAACAGCCGCGCACCGTAGGGGGTGTCGCCGAGTTCCTTGCGAATCATCACGCCGTTGTGTGGCGCCCCATCCTTTCCCATCGTTTGGGGAAGGGTGGGAGTCAGACTCTTCACGATCTCGGGTGCCCCATCCTTTCCCATGGTTGGGGAAAGGGTGGGAGTGGATTCCTTCACGATCTGGGGTGCCCCATCCTTTCCCTTCGTTTGGGAAAGGGTGGGAGTGACGCTCTTCACAATCTGGAACGCCAAGTCCGCGTCCGCGACTTCCACCATCGCATCGATGCCAGGTGAATCCGGCGCGGCGATTAACTCTAATCCGCCACGCGGAGCCAGCATCTCGACCCCGTGGCTTCCGCCTTCATGCCACTCATTGCCGCCGGCGAAGCCCAGCGCCTGTAACAGCGCCAGGGCAGGCTGAAGGTCATCCAGTGATTTGCCCAGTACGCGAGGAAAGACGATCGATCGGATCATAAGCTTTCAATTGTAAATTTCGGGAAGGCTCGCGGGACTCGTTCTTTTAAGAAACCTTAACTGGTGGGTCAGTTTGGTTGTCATCCCGAGCAAGCCTCTTTTGCGAAGCGAGGGATCTGGGCGGGCCGATTCGCGCTGGCGCGTGAGAGGCACGCATCCGTTCTCAAACTGACCCACTCTGAAACATTTTCTTTGGCCCACTCACGATTTCATGAACATTGCCGATTACAATAGTGCCACCATGGAATGAGCGAAGCGGCTGACCTAACCCTCGCTCACCAGGGATCCGGCCATGAAGCATACTCAAGCCCCCACCTGTCCACGTTGCAATCGCAACAACGAAGTGCGAAAGGTCGCACTTGAGCTCGCTAACATGAAAGGCCCCCACCCTGCCGTGCGCGACGGCTACATTCTGGAGGGGTTGGTGATTCGCCCCGACAGCGCCGACTGGTACTGCGGCTCCTGCCTCGAGACCTTTGGTACACCTCGCGTGTACTGGGGCAAATTCCTGAGCGACCGCCCGCAATAGTTGAAGCCAACTTCCCCAATCAAGCAAGCCTGATTTGCCAGGACTGCATACGCTGCCGAGAACTCAGTGCAGGTCGGCATAAGTTGCTGCAGGTTAAACACGTTTAAATTGCAATTCGGCTCTTGCGACACGCTGGGAAGCTGAATCAGGTATAGTACTTTAACGTAAGAATGAGGTTGGCGCCCCAGTTCGACAAGCCGCTTCGGCGATTGACAGCCGTATTCGCAGTGCTGCTCATTGCCGGGGTAGGCTTCGTTCAATCCGTCCACCTGCATGACGATCTAGCTCCCTCAGGCGCAGAGCGTACGCATTGCGCTCTCTGCGTTTTCTCCCATAGCCCGGCGGTAGTCACGGCGGCGCGATCGGCGCCGGTTCCTGTTCTTAATTTCGCTTCATTGCAGTCTGCGGAGCCGCAGCTCCATTCGCGACTGCTGCTTCCTTCCGTATCCATCCGGCCCCCACCAAGCCTCTAAGCCTTCCCAAAATCATGCGGTTTGGTTGCGCGTCACGCGCAACGGCTGCCATTGCTTTCGGACAGCCTCTCGCACGCCTATTCACGGCGCGGCGGGATGCACAGCTTTGGAGGACTTATGCCGTTTACTTGCTCTACTCCCCGCCGTCAGCGGGTCCGCAGCATCATTTCGGATCCCTCGCCGATTACCGGCTTTCGCGTGCTGAAAAGCCATCGCTTGATGGTCGCAACATTGGTCGTCGTGCTTTCGCTCTGCGGCGAGATATGTCTGGCGCAGACCACCGGAAGCTCTTCGCTAACGGGAATTGTCGCCGATCCCAGCGGCGCGGTAGTACCAGGCGCGACCGTCGAAATTCATAACCCCGTCAGCCAGTTCGATCGCTCCACGAAGACGGACAGCGCAGGACGATTCAGCTTTGGGAACATTCCCTTTAATCCTTACCACCTCGTGGTCACTGCGCCCGGCTTTGCTCCCTATTCCCAGGATGTCGATGTGAAGTCCGCCGTGCCGCTCAGCCTGAAAATCGCGGTGCAGATCGCAGGCTCCGCCGAAAACGTCACCGTCCAGGGCGAGGCCAGCGACATTTTGGAAAACGATCCGACGTTTCACACCGACGTGGACCGAAGTCTTTTCGACAAGCTGCCACTGGAAAGCACTTCGTCTGAGCTCAGCTCATTGGTCACTTTGGCTTCGCCTGGAGTTGCCGCTGATTCCAACGGTCTCTTCCACGGATTGGGCGACCACGCGGAGAATTCCTTCTCCCTCGACGGCCAGCCCATTACCGACCAGCAAAGCAAAGTGTTCTCCAACCAGATTCCGCTCGATGCGGTGCAATCGATGACGGTCATCAGCGGAGCGCCGCCGGCTGAGTTTGGCGACAAGACCAGCCTGGTCATCGATGTCACCACCCGTACGGGACTGGGATCGAATGCTCCGCACGGTAACGTCACCGCTTCCTATGGCAGCTTCGGCTCTTCAAACCTTGACATGAACTTCTCTGCCGGCACCGCGAAGTGGGGGAACTTCTTTGCCGTCAATGGGCTGAATTCCGGGCGGTTTCTGGATCCACCGGAGTTCGGAGTACTCCATGCCAAGGGCAATGAGGAGAACCTATTCGACCGCGTTGACTTCGTGTTGTCTCAGAAGAACGCGTTGCACTTCAATTTCCAATTTACCCGCTCATGGTTTCAAACTCCCAATTCGTACGATCAGCAATATCACGATTTCAGTGGCGTGATTCAGACCAATCCCATCACAGGTCAGCCGCTGGGACCAACGGATCAGCGTAACAAGATACTGACTTTCAATATCGCTCCTACGTGGACCTACACCCTCAGTCCCAATGCGGTTCTCAACGTAACCGGCTTCGTGAGGCGCGACGGCTATAACTATTACCCAAGCGATGACCCATTTAACGATCTTGGCCCACTGAATCTGCAGAGAGAGACCGTCGCCCAGCAACGCAGCCTGCTCAATGGCGGCGCCTTTGCGAACGTCAGCTACACCAAAGGCATTCACAATCTAAAGGTCGGCGTTACGTATGAGCAGACCATTCTGAATGAGAACGACCAGCTCGGGATCATCGACCCGACGTTCAATGCGCCCTGCGTGGATATGGGCGGTGTCCCCGTCAACGGTTTCACCGATCCCACGCAGTGCGCCGGGGCCGGGTTCCAACCCAACACCGCAGACAATCCGAACGCGGGCACTTTGGCTCAATACCCATTGTTCAACGGTGACCTGCTGCCCTACGACTTGACCCGAGGCGGAGTCCGCTTCCCGTTTTATGGCCACACCGATGTCAAAGAGCTCGCGATGTACGTGCAGGACAACATCAATGTTCACAACTGGAGCTTCAATCTGGGTATCCGCGGAGATATATACAACGGATTGGTCACGGCAACCCAGGCGGAGCCGCGCCTGGGAATCTCGTACAACATTCAGAAAACCAACACTGTTCTGCGCATCTCCTATGCCCGGACACTGGAAACTCCTTTCAATGAGAACCTGGTGCTCTCCAGCGTGGGATGCGCTTCGAACATCCTCAACCCCCTGCTGGCCTGCGCGTCGAGCACCACGACGCCATTAGGGACCGGCTACAGAAATGAATTCCACGCTGGGTTCCAGCAAGCCTTCGGAAAGTTCCTGGTAGTCGATGGGGAGTACATCTGGAAGTACACTCGCGGCGCCTATGACTTCAGTGTGCTTGGTAACACGCCAATCACCTTCCCGATCGAATGGCACAACTCGAAGATCCCTGGTTTCGCGCTACGCGCAAGCGTGCCGGTATATCACGGCTTCAGCGCACTGGTTGTCATGTCGAGCGTGGCCGCGCGCTTCTTCAACCCGCAGATCTCCGGAGCCGGCGCTACTCCTGAAGGCAGCGGAGTTTTCCGCATTGACCACGACGAAGTCTTCAATATGACCGCGCACTTCCAATACCAGACACCGTGGAGACGCGGACCGTGGGTTGGCTTCAACTGGCGTTACGACAGCGGCCTGGTTGCCGGCTCCGTGCCATGCTACGGAATCTCCGATTTCAACGATTGCCCGCAATCAACCATGATCGGCGATCAGCCGGCCATCACGATGACAGATGGCTCCGGAATCCCATTTACCGCCGATCAGGAATTTCAGGCTGGCTTCACCTGCAATGGAGTGAATGCAACTCCCACCGTTGCTCTGCCTTTTACCTGTTTAGCATCGCAGTTCGGTTCCACGCTTACACAGGTGCCTGCTCCTGGAACCCAGAATGATGACCACAATCCTCCCCGCATCGCGTCGCGAAGCCTCTTCGACCTCGCGATCGGAGATGACAACATCTTCAAAACGGACAAGCACAATTGGAGCGCGCAGGTGACCTTCATTAATCTGACGAACAAGATTGCACTGTATAACTTCCTGTCGACCTTCAGCGGAACGCACTATGTCACTCCGCGGGCGATCACGGGAGAGATTGGGTTCCATTTCTAAGCAAGTGGTGGCCGGCTGAGGCCACGTGCAATGTTCGTTTTCGAACGATCGAACCGTTTTCTGAACGAAACGTTCGTCCCGGGTCGAAATAAGCCTCGGCAGGCCATCTACTTAGTAGTCATTCGAGCTGGTACGTAAACTGCAACAAACCTCGTCGGACACGTCTCTGCGAGGTGGGGTGATGATCGAGCGAATTCGCGAATCAATCTCCGGGCCCTTGAACCAGGCTGAGGTGCAGATCCGGCAAGCCGAAGGCTGGAAGCTGGTGGCGGTCGAATGGGAGCGTGAGCGGGTCGACGTCGAAGCCGCACCTCAACCTGAGGCAGAGGTCCCGTTCGGATTGAAAGTCTCCGGCGACTGCGCTCACCTGGAAGAAGATGCCAGCGAGCGCGAGGTACTGGTCGCCATGATGGAGCTGACCATCCAGGATGGCCCCTACTCGTCCATCGCCGATGAGCTCAACCGCCGCGGCTTCCGTACCCGCGAAGGTGTGCGCTGGACTCCGGTGTCAGTCTTCCAGATGCTGCCCCGCCTGATCGAAGTCGGGCCAACGATCTTCAACACGGAAGACTGGCAGAGACGGCGGGAGAAGATGCAGGCGCAACGGTAACAACGAAGACGAGACTCAGCCGCGGATTTACACGGAGGAACACGGATCGGACTTGGTTCAAGAACTTCTTCTGTTTTAAATGTTGTTCTCTGATTCGCGTAGATCCGCGTAAATCCGCGGCTAGCTTTTCCTCTTGATTTGCCGCCATTCTCGCACCGCTGATAAACTCAGATGTTTGCCTGCGAACCCCGGGTTCATCCTGTACATCCCTATGTCGAACTCATCTTTAGATATCGCAATCGTCAACGGCGCCCGTACGCCCATGGGCCGCTACTGTGGAAAGCTCCGCGACTTCACCGCCATGGACCTTGGCGCCATCGCCGCCAAAGAAGCTATGCAACGCTCCGGCGTTGAACCGGGCGAGATCGATCACGTCGTCATCGGCAACGCGCAACAGACCTCAGGGGACTCCATCTATGGCGCGCGCCATGTGGGGCTCAAAGCCGGAGTTCCCATCGAAGTCCCCGCGCTTACCGTGAACCGCCTTTGCGGATCGGGCATGCAGTCGGTCGTCAGTGCGGCGCAGATGATTCAGCTTGGCGAGTCGAAGATCGCGCTGGCCGGCGGCATGGAATCGATGTCGCAAGCTCCGCATGTCATCCGCGGCATGCGTTGGGGTGTCGGCCTGGGCGAAGGCAAGCTGGAAGACTCGCTCATGGTCGCGCTGCTCGATAGCTACTGCGGCCTCTACATGGCCAACACCGCCGAGCTTTATGCCGAGCAGCAGGGCATCACGCGCGAGGCGCAGGACGAATTCGCGTTGCATTCGCAGAAATGTGCTGACGATGCCTACAAAGCCGGACGCCTGCAGGAAGAAATTACGCCGGTCGCGCTGCGCAACCGCAAAGGCGAGCCCACCGGCGAGATGTTCAGCGAAGATGACCATCGCCGTCCGGAGACGACGATGGAAGGTTTAGCAAAGTTGAAACCATCGTTCGGCAAGAACGGAACCGTCACCGCCGGCAATGCCAGTGGCATTGTCGATGGTGGAGCTGCGGTCGTCGTCATGCCGCTCGACGAAGCGCAGAAGCGCGGGCTCAAGCCGCTGGGCCGCATCGTGAGCTGGGGCATCGCCGGTGTCGATCCCAAGATCATGGGCTCGGGCCCGGTGCCAGCGACGAAGATCGCACTTCAGAAAGCCGGGCTCAAGCTCGACGACATCGACCTGATCGAGTTGAACGAAGCCTTCGCCGCGCAGGCGCTGGCGGTAGTGAAAGAACTCGGCATCAATCCCGAGAAGCTCAACGTCAACGGCGGAGCCATTGCGCTCGGCCATCCGCTGGGCGCCACCGGAACGCGGCTGTTGATTACGCTGCTGTACGAGCTGCGCCGTCGCAAAGCGAAGTACGGCCTGTCGACCGCATGCATCGGCGGCGGGCAGGGCATCGCGGTGATTGTGGAGAACGTGGCGCGCTGAAGCGCGTGGCGTCAGGTATCAGGTCTCAGGCATCGAAGGAGACCATACCGACACCGTAACCGACCAGCGCTTTCTCTGATACCTGAAACCTGATACCTGACACCTATGAGAACTGTCAGCGGCGTCATTCTCGGATACCTCATCTTCGCCGTGCCGGTGTTCCTGCTGTTTCGTGTGACGCATCAGGACCCGCACGCGCCGACAGTGATGGGCTTCGAGATTGCAGCCATCTTAGTGGGCGTATTCTTTGCCTTCTTCGGAGGCTACTGGGGAAGTGCCATCGGCTGTCGCAGCGATATGCTGGTGTCCGGCATGATCGCGGTGATTATGGCGGCGATGGCGATCGCATCGATGATCCGGATGGGGATCGGTTGGTCTCCGCTGTCGGCGCTAGTATTGATGGTTCCCGCCGAACTGGTCGGCGGATATGTTCGAGCAAGAAAGGAACGACGAACATGAATCCGAAGGACGAACAGGCATTGCGCGATATCGTCGCGAAGTTGGAAGCTGCCTGGAACTCGGCTGACAGCGTTACCTGGGCGGCTTTCTTCGCCGAGGACGTCGACTTCATTCATATCCTCGGCGTGCACTACACCGGGCGCGCTGCGGTTGAGACCGGCCATCGCATGATCTGGGACACCATCTACAAAGACAGCACCGTAAAGTACGCGGTTGAGAAGATACGTTCGGCTGGTTCCGATGTTGCAGTGGTGTTCGTGCTCGGAGAGATGACGTTCTTCGACAACGGAGTCGAGCGCCACATCAAGGCACGACCCACGATGACGGTGCAGCGAGTCGACGAAGGCTGGCAGATTGCGGTCTTTCAGAACACTCTGGTTGCTGAGGCGATGTCGAACGCCGACAAGGAACGGCTGGTGATTCAGCATCCGTTCAAGGCGGCCGATTCGGCTGCGGGCGGGAGATAGCGCAGTGCCGCCCAGGGGTGAGTCCCTGAAGGGGGACAAGAGAGCAGATCCCTCGCTACGCTCGTGATGACAAATCTAATGTTGCTAATCGCTAATGCTAATTGCTAATCACTAATTACTAGTTACTTTGAGGAACCATGGAAATCAAGAAAGTTGGCGTACTAGGTTGTGGATTGATGGGCTCGGGCATCGCGCAGGTCGCTGCCATGGCAGGTTGCGACGTGACCGTGCTGGAGCAGGAACAGAAGTTTCTCGACAAAGGTTTTGCCGGAATTGAAAAATCGCTGACTCGGCTGGTCGAGCGCGGCCCGGCGAAAGGCGGGCTCACTCCCGAGCAGAAAACCGAAGCGCAGTCGCACCTGAAGGGCACGCTCAAGATGCAGGACCTCGCCGACTGCGACATCGTGGTCGAAGCCATCATCGAAAATGTCGATCTGAAGCGTAAGACCTACGCGGAGCTCGATCAGATCGTAAAAAAAGATGCGATCTTCGCGACTAACACCTCGTCGATTTCGGTCACTGAGCTGATGACCTCGACCAAGCGGCCTGAGCGCTTCATCGGCCTGCACTTCTTTAATCCCGTTCCGATGATGAAGCTGGTCGAAGTGGTGAAGACCATCGCCACCACGCCCGAGGTCTTCGACGCGGCGGTCGAGTTCGGCAAGAAGCTGGGCAAGGTTCCGGTGCGCACCAGCGACAAAACTGGATTCATCGTCAACCGCCTGCTGGTGCCATACCTGCTCGACGCCATTCGCGCGTACGAAGAAGGTGTGGGCTCCATCACAGACATCGACGAAGCCATGAAGCTAGGATGCGGCTATCCGATGGGGCCGTTCACGTTGCTCGACTTCGTTGGCCTCGATACGACGTACTACATCACCGAGGTTATGTACGACGAATTCAAGGAGCGGCGCTTCGCTTCGCCCGCTCTGCTGCGACGCCTGGTGCTGGCTGGCTGGTACGGCCGTAAATCGGGGAAGGGATTCTATGACTACGCCGACCCGAACAATCCGGTGCCGGGAAATTTGTGTAGTCAGGAGCGAAAGCAAGCGATGAGTAAAGCCACTGAAAACCTGCAGGCTGCGCAAAAGAAGGCGATGGCCGGCCGGCCCAAGGTCGGTGGCTTTCCGTATTTGGCTGAGACGCTTCGGCGAGCTGGAGTGTCGCGCAATATCTGGACCCTGCCCGCGTGCCAGAGTATTTATGTTACCGACGATGGCCCGGTCGTCACGGTGGGGCCGCCGCTGGTTTCGGAGATGGCAGATGTGCCGGCTTTCGATTGCGAAGCGCTGATCAAAGCCCTACGAACAGATCAGGCGGGAAACACTACGTTTCCGGAATTCCTGCTGGCGTCGTGGCGAGCTGGAGTGGTTAGCTATGATGTCGACTTCAAGGGGCGCACGGTTACGTACGTCGGCGGCAGGGGCGAGCACTATGTTGAGTCGTACCCGGCAGTCGATGTTGCGCAGCAGTGAACCGGTGTCAGGTACAGGCGCGTTCCAATGTGGGAATTTTGGCAGTCTCTATAGCACCTTAGAGCCACGAATCAGCGAGCCAGTCAGAAATCAGCATCTCTGGCCATCGTGCGATGGCTGGTAATCGCGCAGAATTGACCTGGGAGCGTACTGTACATGGTTTGGCAGGCTCAGATGCCTCCAGAGTAAGTGCGGCGACTTAAAACGAATTTAAACGCTAAATTCGGATTGGTTACTCACTGTCTCGTAGCGTAATCGATCTAAGATGTTTGTCACTTTCGTGGCCGATTTCGGGCAATTATTAGTGAGAGCTGATAGCTGACGACTGAGAGCTATTTTTCCGAGGAACTCATGACCGACTTTCAAAACCTTATTTTCGAAAAGAAAAACCAGATTGCCTACATCACCCTGAACCGGCCGAAGGTGCTCAACGCGCTGAACATGGCCACTATGGAAGAGCTGCGCCAGGCATTTGCCGTCCGTCAAAGACGATGCCGAGGTGCGCGTCGTCATCCTTACCGGATCGGGCGAGAAGGCCTTTGTCGCCGGCGCCGACATCGGCGAGCTGTCGCAACACAATCCGGTCTCGGCCAAGGAGTACACCCACAAAGGCCAGGCCATCATCGACGCGATCGAGAACCTGGGCAAGCCGACCATGGCCTGCATCAATGGATTCGCGCTGGGCGGCGGATGTGAACTGGCGATGGCCTGCACGATGCGACTGGCGAGTGAGAACGCCAAACTGGGGCAGCCCGAGGTGAAGCTCGGTCTGATTCCCGGCTACGGCGGAACGCAGCGCCTGTCGCGCCTGGTCGGCAAAGGCATCGCGATGCAATTGGTGCTGACCGGCGAGATGATCTCGGCGCAGGAGGCGCATCGCATCGGCCTGGTGAACGAAGTTGTGCCCGCGGCTGAACTGATTCCGCGCGCGGAAGCCATCGCCGCAAAGATCATCGCCAACGCACCGCTGGCAATTCAGTACGCCATGGAAGCGGTGAATCACGGACTCGACCTTCCGCTGGCCGAGGGCCTGTATCTCGAAGCGACGCTGTTCGGCGTGGTCTGCGCCACCGAAGACAAGAACGAAGGTACGAAGGCGTTCCTCGAAAAGCGAGCAGCGCAGTTTAAGGGGAAGTGAAAAAGAGCAATTAGTCCGATTCGCGACGCTCCTGATTCGGTAGGGAACCGAGCCTTGCGTTATAATCTAGTCATCTGACTAGTCAGACACGTGGAGTGGCAATGTCTCGTTGGCAAGTTCAGGACGCGAAGGCTCGGTTTAGTGAGCTTCTGGATGAAACCTTGAAAAAGGGTCCACAGGTAGTCACGCGTCGCGGGGTGGAAGCTGCTGTGCTCGTACCAATTGAAGAATGGCGCAGGATGCAGCAGGCATCCCGCCCTGGCCTGAAGGAGCTTCTGCTAGGAGACGGGCCGCGCTTTGAGAACCTGGCCCCCCCGCGCGGCCGGCTGCGCAGACGCTCCGGCAGCCTATGACCCGCTACCTCCTAGACACCAATGTCGTCTCCGAATTACGCAAGAACAAGCCCCATGGGGCGGTAGTCGATTGGTTCTCCGCATTGCGTCAAGAGCAGGTCTTTGTATCGGCGGTCACGCTAGGGGAGATTCAGTCGGGTGTCGAAGCAGTTCGCCTGCAAGACCGGATCAAGGCGAAAGAGATCGAGTTATGGGTAGACCGGATAGAAGCCACAGTACAGATCTTGACCATGGACGCGGCATGCTTTCGCGAGTGGGGAAAGATCATGCGTGGGAAATCGGACTATCTGATTGAAGACGGAATGATCGCCGCCACAGCGCGAGTTCACGGGTTGACCGTCGCCAGCAGAAACGAACGCGATTTCGAGCAGTTTGGCGTCGCGGTGCTGAATCCTTTCAAGATACCCCGCAAGTCCTGAACTGACGTTTCGTGTTTCACCATCTTTCGGCTGACTCCTCTTTCCAACTCTGCTAGTCTTGCACAAACTAGGTCTGCCATTCATGCCCGCTAAACGCGCCGCGAAGTCTGTGCCCAGTAGTCGCCGTTCAAAAGCGGGGCGCGACGGTAGCAGCTCTCGCAATCAGCGCGAGCTGGTCATCATTACCGGCATGAGCGGAGCCGGCAAGGCTTCGGCGCTAAAGGCGTTTGAAGATCTTGGCTACTACGCGGTCGATAACCTTCCGGTCGGCCTGATCGAAAACTTTGCTGAGCTGGTGCGCGATACGCTTGGAGATCGATCGCGCCGCGCTGGTGGTCGACATTCGCGAAGGCTCGCGGCTCGACAAGCTGCCGGAGCTGCTGCGCTCGCTTCGGCGCTCGTTACGCACCACAGTTCTTTTTCTCGAAGCGAAAGATGATGCGTTGGTACGGCGCTACAGCGAGACCCGGCGGCCGCATCCGCTGGGCCGCCAGAAGTCAGTCATGTCGTCGCTGCATTCCGAGCGCGAGCGTATGAAGCCCGTACGCGACGTCGCTGACGTGGTCATCGATACCACGAAGTTCAACGTGCACGAGTTGCGCTCGTTCATCAACGAACGCTTTGGTGCCGGCAATCGCGATCACAACCTGCTCATCTCGTGTGTCAGCTTCGGATTTCGGCAAGGTGTGCCCGAAGATGCCGACCTGATGTTCGACGTTCGCTTTCTTCCCAACCCCCACTTCATCCCCGAGTTTCGTCCGTTCACCGGCCGCCATCCCAAGGTAGCGAAGTACATCCGCTCGTTTCCCCAGACGAAGGAATTCATCAAGCGCATCTCGGAGCTGCTGATTTATCTGCTGCCGCACTACGTGAAGGAAGGGAAGAGCTATCTCACCATCGCTTTCGGCTGTACCGGCGGCAAGCATCGGTCGGTGCTGATCGCTGAAGAAGTGAAGAAGCGGCTGGCCAAGGCCGGGTATCCGGTGAAGGTGGTACATCGCGATTCGCCGGTGGGGTGAGGAAGTGACTAGTAATTAGTGATTAGTAATTAGCAAAACCAATCAACTGTCTTCCCTTCCGAATTGTCATCACGAGCGCAGCGAGGGATCTGTTCTCGCCTGCTGCGGAAGAGACATGCTGCTGAGTTGCCGTTCATATTCAGGTTCATGAGAAGTTGTGGGTGAAGGAAGCAAGAGCAGATCCCTCGCTTCGCTCGTGATGACAAATCATAGAGGCCCTGACTGCTGCCGGCTAGTTAATTTGCCAATTGCTAATTGCTAATTGCTTTCTTTCCTGCCAGCCTGAAGAACCTGTTCGCCCGCTCGACGTCTTTGCCGATCTGCTCCTTCAACGCCTCCACTGTTTCGAACTTCTTCTCGTCGCGCAGGCGCTTGAGGAAAAACAATTCAACCTCGGTCTGCGCCAGTAGTTCAATTGGATGAAAGTTCAGCAGATGACTTTCGATGGCGAAGGAATCAGGGCCAAAGGTAGGACGCACGCCAACGTTGGTGACGGCGTCAAAGCACTCATCGTTGATCCGAACCTGTGTTATATAAACGCCGTTACCGGGTACGAGTTCATCGTAGCGTGCGAGATTGACGGTAGGCACGGTGTATTGGGTGCCGTAGCCGCGACCGCGACCCGGGTTCGAGATAATACTGAATGGCCGCCCCAGCAGTGCGCGCGCTCTTTCCACTCGACCTTCTGCGATGAGCTTGCGAATTTCGCTGCTCGAGACGTGATGCCCGCGCAAGAGCTGCTCAGGATAAATCTTCACGCCGAAGCCCAGCTCTTCACCCAGCGCATCGAGTGTATTTATGTTGCCCTGCGCTTTGTGTCCGAAATGGAAGTTGTAACCTTCGTGAACTTCGCGCGCGTGCAGCGTTTCGGCGAGCACATCCCGGGCGAAATCATGCGCCGACATCATCGACAAGTCGCGGGTGAATGGCAGCACCAGGACAGCATCGACTTTGGTCTGCTCCAACAATTTGAGTTTGATCGGCACCGGCGCAAGCAGCTTCGGAGCAACGTCGGGCCGCAAAATGCGCAAAGGATGGGGCTCAAAAGTTACGACGACAGCTTTGCCCCCGATGGCGTGTGCGCGCTCGGCCATATGGCTGACCACCTGCTGATGCGCGAGATGAACTCCGTCGAAGTTGCCGACGCTCACCACGGCGGGACCGAAGTCGGCGGGAACTTCATCGAGGCTGCGGAAGACTTGCATGATCGGCGGGCTCGCTAGAGTTCGAACTCGAGTTTCAGCCCATCATGCGACAGGCGGACGTTGGCCGGCAGCGAGGCATTGGTCGCCTGGTGCGGCAGATCGTGAGAGATGTGAGTGAAGAATGCGCGCTTCGGCTTGAGGCGATCCACAATCTCAAGCGATTGCGAAACACTGGAGTGCGTGGGATGCGGATTGTGGCGCAGGGCGTCGAGAAACAGAATGTCGAGGCCTTCGAGTTGGCGCAAGGTTTCTTCGGGCACTGAGCTGAAATCCGTGAGATAAGCGGCCGAACCGAAGCGGTACGCCTCAATGGGATAGTCGCCGTGGTTCACGGTGAGTGGGATGAAGTTCGCGCCCGCGATCTCGATCGGGCCATTCACGGGTTTCAGTTCGACCTGCGCCAGGCCTCCGTACTTGTAGTCTCCCTCAAAGATGTAGCGGAAAACATGCCGCAAGACCTGGGCCGTGTTCTCGGTTGCGAACAGCGGAATCTTTGTCCCACCGCTAGCGCGACGAAAGCTGAGCGGCCGCACATCATCGAGCCCGAGAATATGATCGGCGTGGCCGTGAGTATAGAGAATCGCGTCGATTCTCTTGATGTGCTCGCGAATCGCCTGCTCGCGAAAGTCAGGCGTGGTGTCGATGAGGACGGTGTGGCCGTCCCACTGCACCATGATCGAAGGCCGGGTGCGGCGGTCATGTGGATCGTCTGAGGTGCAGACAGCGCAATCGCAACCGATGGTGGGCACGCCCATGGAGGTGCCGCTGCCCAACACAGTGAGGGTGGCCTTCATCGCGGTCCGCCGTTGCCTCCCTTGCCCGGCGGCGGAGCCTTGGCGATGAGATTAGTGACTTCGAGGTAGGCCATGCGCAGTTCGTAGAGTACGTTTTGCAGCATGGTCCCTTCCTTCGCTGTCAGGTTGCCTTTGGTTTTCTCCTGTAGCAGGCCGATGATGTCGATAGTCTGGCGCGCACCCATCAGGTCAACCTGCGGCTGACCACCTTCCGGAGCCGCCATGCCCATCTGCATCAGCGCACTCATGTAGAGGGAGGCAATGAACTTCTCGAAGTTCATCTCGAAGTCCTGCGCGCGATGTCCCTGGCCGTGCTTGTCGAGCTCCTTACGAATCTCACTGTCGATGTGGCTGGTGGATTCCTTGTAGGCCTCGGCTGATGCGCGCTGCTCGTCTGTGGTCGGCGGAGCAGGGTAGTCGCCCTGGGGGACGGGCTCGGCTTCAGGATCTTTTACGGATTCTGTAGTGGTTGTGGTGCGTTGCGCGTTGCGCTCTTCGTTGGCGCGCTGTTGCGATTCGCGCTCTTCCTGCTCGCGCTCTTCGCGTTGCTCTTCGGCTTCAACCACATCAGGACGGATCTCACCTTCCGAGCTAAACAGGCGGCGGTCGGTAACGGTGAATTCGGATTTCTTTTCTTTGTCAGGCATAGGTTTTAATGAAGCTCTTGGCCCTTGGCTATTGGCTTTTGGCACTTGGCCCTAGGCACTTGGTATGATTTCTGGCGTGGCGATCGTTTATGCCAAATGCCAAAAGCTAAGTGCTAACCGCTAATTACTAGTTACTACTTACTAATCACTTACTCGAACGGCAGCACGCTCACAACAGCCGTCTGCTCGCCGATTTTCACTTCTGTTCCCGGCTCGGCGAACTCGCGCCGGATGTATCCCAGTGCTAGCGTTTTCTCGCCTGCGGGAAACGCCACGCGCGCGGCGCTGGTGATCTCGCCGACGTCTTTATCGCCGGCGAAAATCTTATCGCCGGCTGCGGGCGCATCGCCTTGCACTTCCAATCCAACGAACATGCGGTGCACGTTGCCACGCGAGCGAATACGCTCGACAATCTCCTGGCCGACGTAGCAGCCTTTGGCGAAATTCAGCACGTGCTGCTGGCCGGTCTCCTGCGGCAGGTCCTTTTCGCGAAGATCAATTCCGTACCGCGGAACCCCACGCGCAATGTGATACAACTCAAGCGCGTCGCTGCCGGCTGGCTTTGCTCCCGCGGCGACTAGAGCGTCCCATAGACGGTTGAGATTCTCCGCCGTTGACCAGATTTCGTAGCCGTCCATGTGCGGCAACACGCTGCGCGCGATCGAAAGGCCAACCCCTTGCCTTATCGGATCGCTGACCTCCCCGGGCGCGAGTTGCGAAACATCGATACCGGCGCTCCGCAGAGTCTCTGCTGCGTTTCGCCCAGCGACCCCGATGCTTGCCAGCTTGTCGCTGATGTCCTCAACTTCGACATCATCCATGATGATGTATTGATCGAAGACCTGCTTCAGCCTTGGCGCCAGATCGTGTTCGGCGGTAACGAGCAAATAGTCGCCGCGATTGTAAGCGACGAGATCGCCGAGGTTGCGGCCTTGAGGATTCAGCACAAAACTGTAGTTGCCATGGTTGAGCGCCAGGTCGCGGATATTATTCGTGACCATCCCGTTCAGCCAGCGCACTCGGTCTTCTCCGCTGAGCACCAGCTTGGCCTGCCAGCTCAAATCGAAAACAGCCGTGCCTTCGAGCAACGCGCGAAACTCGCCGGCGGTGTCGCCGAACGAGGCTGCGGTCTCGCTTCCGCGGTAGGACGCGAACCGCGCTCCCGCGGCGGTCAGCTTCTCTTGTAATGTGATCACTGCCATACCGAACCTTTGATTATAAATGCGAACAGGGCGCACCACAGAGGGCATGGAAGACACGGAGGCGAGGGGGGCAGCACTCCGAAGTCGATGTTCTTCTCCGTGTACTCCGTGACCTCCGTGGTGAAAAGCCTTTGGCTTCTGATATCGTCTTCTGTCGCCATGCCTAACACAAAACAAACGCATCGCCGTGGTACCGGGAGACGGTATCGGCAAAGAAGTCATCCCTAACGCTCTGGAAGTGCTGCGCGCGTCAGGCGCGGCGCTTGAGTTCACCCACTTCGATTGGGGCGCGGACCGCTATCTGCTCGATGGCACGACCATGCCCGACGGCGGATTCGACATGCTGGCCCGCGACTTCGACGCCATCCTCGTCGGAGCGCTGGGCGATCCGCGGGTACCCTCGAACATTCATGCCAAAGAGATTCTGCTAGGCATGCGCTTCCGGATGGATCTGTACGCCAATGTGCGTCCGGTGCGCCTGCTGGACGAGTCGCTTTGTCCACTGAAGAACGCCGGCGTTGATGACGTGAATTTCACCGTCATCCGCGAGAACACTGAAGGTGTCTACGCGGGGATGGGCGGCAACTTCAAGCTCGGCACTCCGGACGAGATCGCGACTCAGGAAGACATCAACACACGTAAAGGCGTGGAGCGCGTGATTCGCTTTGCCTTCGACTACGCGCGCGCGAATGGCCGCAAGAAAGTGCTGATGGCCGACAAGTCGAATGTAATGACACACGCTGGTGGGCTCTGGCAGCGCGTATTCAAGCAGGTGGCGAGCGAGTACTCCGATATTGTGGAACAGCATATGTACGTCGACGCGCTGTGCCTGCAGATGGTGCGCGAGCCGCAATCGCTCGACGTCATCGTAACCAACAACATGTTCGGCGACATCATCACCGATCTCGCCGCCGCGCTTCAGGGAGGACTGGGGATGGCTGCCAGTGGCAACATTCATCCTGCGCGGACCTCGATGTTTGAGCCGGTACACGGCTCCGCACCTCCCATCGCGGGCAAGAACATGGCGAACCCGATGGGCTCGATTCTCACCGGCGCGATGATGCTGTCGCATCTGGGAATGAATGCCGAGGCGATCAAGATCGAAGCGGCCGTGATTGAGGCCGTGCGTGAGCGGAAGACGACCGTGGATGTTGGCGGGACGATGGGCACCCGCGAATGCGCGCAGTGGATTGCGGAGAGGGTGGGGAAGTAGCTGTGGAGAAGTGAAGGGAAAGCAGGTCCTTCGCTGCGCTCAGGATGACAAATCAGATTTGCGGCGCCTGCTCCTTAGATAGGAACAACGCGTCGAATCAGTTGCTCAGGCAGTGGGCTTGCTCTTCGCCGCTCTCTGCGCTGCTGCAAGTTGGCGCTTCAGGATTCGTACGCCGGCGTCGACCTGCTTTTCCTGCAATAGAAATGGTGGGAGGAAGCGCAGCACGCTACCCTGCGTGACGTTGATGAGCAGGCCGTCGGCTAATGCGCCGTGGAGAACGGGGTCGGCGGGGATGTTGAGCTGCAACGCCTGAATGGCGCCCACCCCGCGAGCTTCGGTGGCGATCTTGAACTTCGCCACCAGTTCCTGCAGCTTGCTGGTGAAATAAGCTCCTACGCGCTGCACCTGCTCCAGAAGGCTCTCTTCTTCGACGATCGCCAGATATTCCAGCGCGAGGCGGCACGCCAGCGGACCACCACCGAACGTTGTGCCGTGCTTGCCGGGCGTGATGTGTTGCGCGAACTTGTCGCTGGTCAGAAACGCTCCCATGGGGAAGCCCGCCGCCATGGGCTTGGCGATACAAACTACGTCAGGCTTCACGCCGAAATGTTCGAAGGCGAACAACTTGCCCGTGCGTCCCATGCCACATTGAATCTCGTCGAAGATGAGCGCTGCGTTGTACTGATCGGCGGCTTCGCGACATGCCTGGAGAAACTCGGGCGACGAAACCTGAATTCCGCCTTCACCCTGGATGGGCTCGACGATGATGCCGCAAACCGTCTCGTCCATCGCGGCGCGCAGAGCATCGACGTCGTTGCGCGCAACGAATCGCGCACCCTCGAGCATCGGCTCGAAACCGTGACGGTACTTCGACTGGCCGGTCAGCGCCAGCGCGCCCATGGTGCGTCCGTGGAAGGAATTGTCGAGCGTGATGACGACGCTCTTGCCCGGACCGCCGGTAGCGTGTCCGGCGGCGCGCACCAATTTGAGCGCGCCTTCGACAGCCTCGGTCCCGCTGTTGGTGAAGAAGGCGCGATCGAGCCCGGATTTCCGGCACAGCTTTTCGGCGAGCACTCCCTGGTATTCGTTGTAATAGAGGTTGGAGAGGTGAATGACCTTCGCCGCCTGCTCGCGGATAACTTTCACGATGCGCGGGTGCGCATGCCCCAGCGCGTTTACGCCGAGCCCGGAGAGTAAATCCAGATAGCGCTTGCCATCGACATCCCACAGGTAAACGCCCTTGCCACGGGCCATGGCAACGGGATAACGGGCATAGGTGTTGAGCAGATATTTCTGTTCGCGGGCGACAATCTCTTCGTAAATCGACATTCTCTTTTTTCCTACTCCGGCTTGATACCTTTGCGCACCTCGCGCTCGACTTTTGACGCCTCGCGGCGACGCAGTGCGCCTTCGTAGCGGCGCTTTTCGTTTTCCGTTTCAGGGATGACGGGCGCGACCGGCAAACGACGTCCGTGACGATCCACGGCGACAAACGTTAGATATGCTTTGGCCACCTGTTGACGCGATTGCGAAATGTAATTCTCCACCAAGACCTTGACGCCCACCTCCATCGAGGTGCGGAAGACGCGGTTCACCGACGACTGCAGCAGCACCATGTCGCCAACGTGAACCGGCACCAGAAAATCGATGTGGTCCATCGATGCCGTGACAACGTAGGAATGCGAGTGTCGATGCGCGGCCAGCGCCCCCGCCAAGTCGATCCAATGCATCAGGCGGCCGCCGAGCAAAGCGCCGAGCGGATTGGTGTCGTTGGGCAGCACCAGCTCAATCATCTCCGACTTCGAGTCGCTGACTGGCCGCGGAATTAAATGTCCGTCGTTGGTCGTTTCCATTGCTTTCCTTGGCTAATGTTCTGATCGGGATTAGACCGCCGTGCCATCTGGCTCTCGATATAGCACTCGGCCATGCGCAAAAGGCAGGCGTTATCATGCGCCGTTTGCCAGTGGCTAGTCGCCGTCTCGTAAATCAGCTCGCCGTGCCCCGCCGGCAAATAGTCGCGTTCGTAAGCAAAGCGAATGTGGACCAGTCCATCGTGCTCATCGCCCTTGGCGAAGCGCACGGCATCGGCACTCCGGTCCTGGGGAAGGCGCGCGCATCCCTTGGCATATCCCATGTTGCATGCGGTTTTGAGCTCGTCATCGCTGGGACGTTCCTGCCCTTGCGATGCGGTGCAGGTGCCGCTCCAGCCTGCGCCCAGTGGCAGTCGCTGCGGAAACGGCCAATCGCCATCGAGGCGCCTATCGGGCATGAAGAAGGGACAGGCCACAAGCTCTCCAGGTGCAAAGGGTAAATGACATTGTACTGGCGAAGGCGAGCTGCTGTAATGGGCTGCTCGGGCCGGCAGTTCTCAAGTTGAGCCGGGCGGCCTTGCTCCTGTAGTATGCCCGTTTGGCAATGGAGACAGCACTTATGGCCGATGAAAGCCGCGTGGCGACGCTGAAGGAAATTCTCGACCTCAATCCGAACGACGCATTCGCGCGCTACGCGCTGGGACTGGAGTATTCCGGTGGCGGCGAAACCGAGGAGGCTCTGCAGCACTTCACGTTGCTGCTGGAGGCGCACCCCGATTACACCAATGGCTACTTCATGGCGGCGCAGACGCTGGCCCGCGCCGAACGCAAGGGCGAAGCGCGCGACATGCTGTTGCACGGTATCGAATGCGCGCAACGCACCCGCAACCAGCACGCGATGTCAGAAATGGAAGGCATGCTCGACGAGCTGGAGCGGGGGTACTGAGGTAGTGAGTCAGAGAAAGGCATGCTATGACAGCGAAACGCACACACAAGCATTTCCAGTTAGATTCGGCCAAGATCAAGCGTGCACAACGAGCAATGCGTGCGAAGACGCAGACAGAAGCCATCGATCGCGCGTTGGATTTGGTAATAGAGGAGCATTCCAGCAACCGTATGGTTGGGTTAGAAGATGGTGCCGATTTGTCTGAGCAGGTAGAGGCCTTTCGCCGGACCGGGCATCACCACCGCGACAGCTATCGCGAACTTGCCAAAGGGGAGTAGCTCCGTTTTGGGTGTAGGCTCTCTTCCGGCTTCGTATCAGGGCACGACCTTTAGTCGTGCCAAACGCAGCCACGAAGATAAGGGCTTTAGCCCCTGCAACCCATCATTTGCAGCGGCTAAAAGCCGTCGATGAAAGAGTTCTTGCGGCCCGGCTGAAGCCGGGCCCTGATACAAAGCAGGCACGTTCTCGCTGATTAGTTTATTCGCCCACCGACGCTTCCTCCGCCAACAGCAACGCGTTATCGCGCGCGATGCGGCCACCCGGGATCGAGGTATCTGCAGCGCGAAGCTTGTTCAGCGCGTCTACCTTGTCGGCGCCCGTCACCAACCACAGAATCCTGCGTGAGCGATTGATCATGGGATAGGTGAGCGTCATCCGACGGCGTCCCATGTACACGCCGGTCAGCGCTACGTCGCGATCGGTAACGTTCAGTACTGGATCGCCTGGTACCAGCGACGCAGTGTGGCCATCGGGACCTAATCCCAGGTGTGCGAGGTCGAGCACTGCTGGAGAGCCGCAGTATTCGTGCAGCGTCTGCTCGTACTGCCCGGCAGCGGCTTCGAGGTCAGGAAGCTCAACCGGCATGGGATGAACGTGCTCAGGCTTCAATGGCGCGTGCGCCAGCAGGCTTTCGCGAATATGAGTGAAGTTGCGGTCGGGATCGCCGGCAGGCGCGACGCGCTCGTCAATCTGGAAGACCTGCACCTTGTCCCATGGGACGTCTTCGGTGCCGAGAAGGCGCAACATCTCCCACGGCGCGTGGCCGCCGCTGAACGCTACATTGAAGCTCCCACGGGCCGATACCGCCTCCCGCGCATCTGCAGCCACGATAGCTGCGGCACGCTGCGAAACGGCTTCAAGATTGGCGAAGATTTCAACCTGCATCGCGCCTCCTATGAAGTTGAGGTCCCACGTTGACGCGACACTCTGTCGCAATCGACCCAGTGGCACAAGTTTGCCCTGTGGCTCGGACCGGCGACGGACGGTTCCGCGAACATCAGCTGGCGACTGTCTGGAAACGTATCGTTTCCTGGTCGGTGCCCGCCGGATTCTGCCAGCCCCCATCCGGAGGTGCGATCCTTGCCGCCTCAGCGGGGCCCCACGTGCCCGGCTCATAGACATACACCGGCGTGTCCGCCTTCAGCACCGGATCGACGATACGCCACGCCTGCTCGACATAATCCTGCCGCGCAAATTCGGTCGCGTCCCCGGCCATCGCGTCTCCCAGCAAGCGCTCGTATGGTTCCATCTCAGTTGGCTTGGGATGGCGGCAGGCGATCATCTCAACTGATTTGGCGAGAGGTGTCTCGCTTGGTCCCTCGACCGTGACTCCCATGGCGATGGTCACTTCTGGACTGACGCGAAACCGCATGTAGTCCGGCGGCAAATTGACGTCGCGAAACGGCGTAGGAGGCTTGCGAAATCGTGCAACTACTTCCATACAGGTCACGGGAAGATTCTTGCCGGCCCGCAGGTAGAAGGGAACGCCCTTCCAGCGCCAGGAATCGACCTCAAGCCGCAGGACGGCGAAGGTTTCTACCTTTGAATCGGGCCGCACACCAGGCTCCTGCAAATAGCCTTTGAATTGGCCGCGCACCAGGTTGGCTGCGACAATCGACGGAATTCCCTTCAACACCTTGGCCTTCTCATCGCGCAGCGACTCGGCGTCAGTGTTGATCGGCGGTTCCATCGCCAGGTTGCAAAGTATCTGGAACATGTGATTTTGCATGACGTCGCGAATGGTGCCCGTCTGGTCGTAGAAAGCGCCTCGTCCTTGCACGCCGAAGTTTTCCGCCATGGTCATCTGGACGCTGTCGATATAGTTGCGGTTCCAGAACGGCTCCATAAAGGTGTTGGAAAAACGGAAGTTCACCATGTTGTGAACCGGCGCCTTGCCCAGGTAGTGGTCGATGCGGAAGATGGAGGACTCGGAAAAGGCGCGAAGCAGGATATTGTTCAGCTCCTGCGCCGAAGCCAGGTCGTGACCGAAGGGCTTCTCGATGATGACGCGAGCGCCTATGGCACAGCCGGACTTCATCAACTGCTCGACGACTTTCTCGAAGAGAAGCGGCGGAATCGCGAGGTAATGCGCGGGATGCTGCGAACCGCCCAGCTGTTTGCGAAGCGTCTGGAACGTTGCATCGTCGCCGTAGTCGCCATCGATATAATGCAGCAGGCTGCTGAGCTTATCCCACGCTGTGGGATCGACTCCGCCGTGCTTTTCCAGGCTGTCCTTGGCGCGCGCCTTGAGCTGATCGAGGTTCCAGCCGGCTTTGGCGACGCCGATGACCGGCACGTTCAGGGTGCCACGCTTGACCATCGCCTGAAGGGCAGGGAATATCTGTTTGTAGGCAAGATCGCCGGTCGCGCCGAAAAACACCAGCGCGTCGGAATGAATGGTTTCCATGGGTCCTCGCTATGCGCCCTTCGCTTTTTCCAAGTGTCCGCCGAACTCGTAGCGCATGGCCGAGAGCAGCTTGTCGGCAAAATCGGCCTGCCCGCGCGAGCTGAAGCGTTCGTAGAGCGCGGCGGTCAGCACGTGAGCCGGAACCGCTTCGTCGATGGCGGCCTTGGTCGTCCAGCGGCCTTCGCCGGAATCGGAGACGCGGCCTTCGAACTTCGCAAGCTGCGGATCGCCGGTCAGTGCCGACGCGGTGAGATCGAGCAGCCAGGAGGAGATGACGCTGCCGCGCCGCCAGACTTCGGCGACATCCGTCAGATTGAACTCGTACTGATAGTGCTCGGGATCGCGCAGCGGAGTCGTTTCAGCATCGATCTCGTGCTTGTGCTTGCCTACGTCGGCGTTCTTGAGGATGTTAAGGCCCTCGGCATACGCGGCCATGATGCCGTACTCGATTCCGTTGTGCACCATCTTGACGAAGTGGCCGCCACCGCTGGGTCCGCAGTGCAGATAGCCGTCTTCGGCGGTGCCGCCCATTTTCTCGCGGCCGGGCGTGCGGTCGATGTTGCCCTTGCCGGGAGCGATGGTCTTGAAGATGGGATCGAGATACTGCACGGCATCCTTGGGGCCGCCGATCATCATGCAGTAACCGCGCTCCAGTCCCCATACGCCGCCGCTGGTACCGACGTCGACATACTTGATGCCTTTGGGCTCGAGCTCTTTGGAGCGGCGAATGTCGTCGATGTAATACGAATTGCCGCCGTCGATCAGGATGTCGCCGGCTTCGAGATGAGGCGCGATTTGTGCGATGGTCTGATCGACCACGGCGGCGGGAATCATCAGCCAGATAGCGCGCGGCTTGGTGAGCTTGCTGACGAAATCCTGAAACGAGGATGAACCGGTCGCGCCTTCGCCCGCGAGTTCCGTTACCGACTTTGGCGTGACATCATAAACGACGCATTGATGGCCGTTCTTCATCAGGCGGCGCACCATGTTGGCGCCCATGCGTCCAAGACCTACCATTCCGAGTTGCATGATTTTCTCTCCAATATCAATAGCGTTTTGAAGGGGCACGGCTTCAGCCGCGCCGAAGGCTCTCTTAGATCTGTCATCCCGAGGGGACGTCAGTCCCCGAAGGACCTGCTGCTGTGTCGTCCCCGAAGGGACTCAGGATTTGATAATAGCGCTCACCGGCACGACCAAGGTCGTGCCCTGACGCGGTGTTTGCTCTCAGCGATCAAACCCAGCTCGGTGCGACAAATTTACATGATGCGCTTCGTCCGGCGACAACCTGACAACTGACAACTGACAACCGACAACTGTTCTCTACGCCTTGTTCGCCCGGTACAGCTTGATCAAATTATTGGTCGAGCTGTCGTGCTTGAGTACGGGCTCCTGCGGACTCTCCAGCTCAGGAATAATCCGCTGCGCCAGCACCTTGCCCAATTCCACGCCCCACTGATCGAACGAGTCGATGCCCCACATCGTGCCCTGCGTAAATACCGAGTGCTCGTAGAGCGCGACCAGCTTGCCCAGCGTCTCCGGCGTCAGCACGTCGACCATGATGCGTATTCGACGGCCGATTGCCTTCGAAGACCCGATGCGGCACCAGCCAGTCCGGTGTGCCCTCGGCCTTCACCTGCTCGGCGGTCTTACCGAAGGCCAGCGCTTCAGCCTGCGCGAACACATTGGACATCAGGATGTCGTGATGGTCGTCCTAGCGAGTTCAGTGTCCTGTAGAAGCCGATGAAGTCGCACGGGATGAGCCGCGTTCCCTGGTGAATCAACTGATAGAACGAGTGCTGCCCGTTGGTTCCCGGCTCGCCCCAGTAGATCGGCCCGGTGTCGTGCGTCACGCGTGTGCCGTCGAGCCGCACATGCTTGCCGTTGCTCTCCATGGTCAACTGCTGGAGATAAGCAGGGAAGCGCTTCAGGTACTGCTCGTAGGGCAGCACCGCGACCGTCTGCGCGCCGAAGAAATCGTTGTACCAGACCGACAGCAGGCCCATCAGCACCGGCAAATTCTGCGCGAAAGGCGCGGTGCGGAAGTGCTCATCGATCTGATGGAAGCCGTTCAGCATCTCGCGGAAGCCGTCGGGGCCGATGGCCATCATGGTGGAAAGACCGATGGCCGAATCCATGGAGTAGCGCCCGCCAACCCAATCCCAGAAGCCGAACATGTTGGCGGTGTCGATGCCGAACTTCGAGACGCCCTCCGCATTGGTCGAGACCGCGACGAAATGTTTGGCGATGGCCTTCTCGTCGCCCAGGCTCTTCAGCGCCCAATCGCGCGCGGTGTGCGCGTTGGTCATGGTCTCCAGAGTAGTGAAGGTCTTCGACGAGATGATGAACAGCGTTTCGTCGGCCTTCAGGTCCTGCACCGCTTCGGCGAAGTCGGTGCCATCGACGTTCGACACAAAGCGGAAGGTCATGTCGCGACGGCTGTAGTGCTTCAGCGCCTCATAGGCCATGACCGGGCCCAGGTCCGAGCCGCCGATGCCGATGTTGATGACGTTCCTGATCGCCTTGCCGGTGTGGCCTTTCCAGTCGCCACTGCGCACGCGATCGCAGAAGGCCGCCATCTTGTCGAGCACGGCATGAACATCAGGAACAACATCTTTGCCATCGACGAAGATCTTCTCGTCGCGCGGCGCGCGCAACGCGACGTGCAGCACCGCGCGGTTCTCGGTGATGTTGATCTTGTCGCCGCGAAACATGGCGTCAATGCGCTCGCGCAGGCCGGCTTGTTCCGCCAGTTGCAACAGCAGCTTCAGGGTCTCGTCGGTGATGCGGTTCTTGGAGTAGTCGAGGAAAATCCCGGCGGCCTGAAGCGTGAAACGCTCGCCGCGCTTGGGATCGTCGGCGAACATCTGCCGCAGGTGCAGGCCGCGGACCTGCTCGTAATGCCGCTCCAGGTCCTGCCAAGCCTTGGGCTCGGGAAGCGGCTTCACGCTGGCTGCCATTATGCTGTTGCTCCTTTGTGTTTGCTCGATTTCTTTATTGCCGAACCGTTGGTTCGCTGTGGAGTGTCGGGTGCGGAGGCGGCATCGTAGTTGGCGGCGCTGATCTTCGCATCTTCCCACAGTCGGAAGCCGCCGAGGAAGGCGTTGGTATTGGCGACCATGCGCGCGTGCGGAGGTAGTCTTTTCAGCAGCTTCGCGTTTCCGCCACCGATGACGACCTCATCGGGTTCGAGCGCGGCGGTTAGCTTCTCCACCACGTCGTCCACGTAGTCGCGCCATTTCTTCTTCCCGTAGCGCTTCAGGCCGCGCAGCCCAACGTAGTCTTCGTAAGTTGCCTTGCGATAGGGAAGATGCGCGAGTTCCATGGGCTCGATGTGTCCATCGACGACCATGGCCGAGCCCAGTCCAGTGCCCAGGCCCAGGAACAACATGCTTCCTTTCTCGAAGCTGCCCAACGCCTGCATGGCGGCGTCGTTGATCATCTTCACCGGCTTGCCAAAGGCCTTGGCAAAATCGAACCCCATCCAGCCGGGCCCCAGGTTGAACGGATCGTGCAGCGGCCGGCCATGTATCACCGGCGCGGGGTAGCCGATGGAGACGACGTCGTATTTCCAGTCCGCGGCAAGCTTCTTCACGGCGGTGACCATGTCTTTGGCCGTCAGCTCCGGGCCGGAGACAATTTTGCGCGGAGTGTTCTCACCGGTCGCCAGGATTTTGACGTGCGTACCGCCTACATCCACGACAAGAACGTTCATCGTGCTGCCTCCGGACTACGCGTTTGCGGTTAGGGTGGCGCTCTTGGAAGTGATGACTTCCATCAAGTCGTTCCACGATTTTACAAAGGACTCTGCGCCCTCTTTTTGTAACTGCGCAGCCAGGGCATCGATGTCGATTCCGGCCTTGCCGAAGTCGGCCAGCACCTGCTCGCAGTCGCCTCCATCGGTCGGCATGACGCCGTCGATTTCGCCATGGTCGGCAAACGCCAGCAGCGTTGCCTTCAGGCATGGTGTTGACCGTATCAGGAGCGGCGAGTGATTTGATGTACAGGATGTCGGAGGCTTTCGGATCTTTGGTTCCCGTGCTGGCCAGCAGCAGGCGTTGCGGGTTAAAGCCTTTGGCGACGATGGCCTTCCAGTCGGGCGAGGCCAGCAGATCGCGATACGCTTTGTAGCAGCGCTTGGCGATAGCGATGCCCAGCTTGTCCTTCATGTTCTCGGGCACTTTGTTCGCAACCGCGACGTCCCAGCGGCTGATGAACACCGACGCGACCGAGCCTACGTTGGTGTCAAGCCCGGCGGCGATGCGACGCTGGATGCCGCGCAGATAAGCCTGGGCGGCAGCGACATACTGTTCCCGCGAGAACAACAGCGTGACGTTGATCGAGACGCCGGCGAAGATGGCCTCTTCGATGGCCGGCAAGCCTTCCGGAGTTCCAGGAATTTTGATGAACAGGTTGGGACGCGCCGCGCGAGCGTGCAGGTCTTTGGCGGCGGCGAGCGTCGTGGCGGTGTCGTAAGCCAGCAAGGGAGAGACTTCCAGCGATACCCATCCGTCGACGCCCTTTGGTCTGCTCGTGGACTGCGCGGAACAGGTCGGCCGCCCGGGTAAGGTCGTCGAGCGCAAGGTCGAAGAACAGCGCCTCGCCGGCTTTGCCTTTGCCCAGCTCTTCGCTGATGGCCTGTATCATAGGACGCACTCTTTTTGATAGCCTGATCGAAAATCGTCGGGTTCGACGTCAGCCCGGTTACCGAGAGCTCGTTAATGTATCTCTGAAGAGTGCCGTTATTCAGGATGTCGCGCGTGATATTGTCCAGCCAGAGACTCTGGCCCAGATCGTGCAATGCTTGTGTCGGTTTCATAGTCACCTCGCAGCCTAACCGTCGAAGGTATCAGGGTGTCGCGGGGGCTTTCAACCTCTAACCGCTTTGTTAAATTCTGGTTGCGGCCGGGCGGCTGAAGGGGCGGCCATGTTATCACAGGTAAGGGCCACGGCATCGCCGGACACAACAGGAGTTGAGCTAATGCCAGCCGCCGAAGAAAACGTCCAGACCGCACTCACCGTCGCCGAACTGAAGCAATCCATCCTTGACGATTTGTACTACCGGCAAGGGCCGCGT
This sequence comes from uncultured Acidobacteriaceae bacterium, assembly GCA_963699875.1. Taxonomy (GTDB): domain Bacteria; phylum Acidobacteriota; class Terriglobia; order Terriglobales; family Acidobacteriaceae; genus CAVVDY01. The sequence goes on along the minus strand of CAVOVN010000005.1, from coordinate 9,469 downwards.
GCCCGACCTGGCCACCAAGTACGACTGGTTCATGGCGACGGCGTATGCCATCCGCGACCGCATGATGCACGATTGGATTGTGTCGTTCGCGCGCTATCGCAACGAGCAGCGAAAGATGGTGGCGTATCTGTCGGCTGAGTTTCTCATCGGGCCGCAGCTTGGCATCAACCTGGTGGACCTGGGCAACATTCGCGAGCAGGCCAAGGCGGCGCTCGCAGAGTTGGGCATCAGCCTGGACGAAGTTGAGGCGGTCGAGCCGGAGCCAGGACTGGGCAATGGCGGCCTCGGTCGGCTGGCTGCCTGCTACATGGAGTCGATGACCACCGAGGAGGTGCCCGCCGTCGGATACGGTATCCGCTACGAGTTTGGGCTCTTCCGCCAGGAGATTCGTGACGGCTGGCAGGTGGAGAAGACCGATAAGTGGTTACAACTTGGCACGCCGTGGGAAATTCCCCGTCCGGAACGCAACTACCTCGTCGGCTTCGGCGGGCATACCGAGCAGTATCACGACGGACACGGGCAGTTCCGCGTGCGCTGGATGCCGGCCAACATGGTGAAGGGCGTGGCGCATGATATTCCGATCGGCGGCTATGACACCAAGGTCACGAATTTCCTGCGGCTATGGGTCTCGCACGCCGTGGAATCGTTTGACCTTCAGGCCTTCAACAAGGGCGACTATTACGATGCGGTGCAGGAGAAGATGGCGTCGGAGACTATCAGCAAGGTGCTCTATCCGAATGACGAGCCCGAAGCCGGCAAGCGGCTGCGGCTGGCGCAGCAGTACTTCTTCACCTCGTGTTCGCTGCAGGACATGATTCGCATCCACCTGATTCGTGGGCTGACGCTCGACAAGTTTCACGAGGGATTCGCCATCCAGCTCAATGACACGCATCCCTCGATCGCCGTGGCCGAGTTGATGCGACTGCTGATGGACGAGCACCAGATGGGATGGGAACAGGCGTGGGACATTACGCGCAAAGCGCTGGCGTATACCAATCACACCCTGCTGCCTGAGGCGCTGGAGAAGTGGCCGCTGCCCCTTGTTTGCCAGCGTGCTGCCCCGCCACATCGAAATCGTCTACGAGATTAACCGCCGCTTCCTCGATGAGGTGAGACCGCAGGTCGGCGGCGACGATCAGAAAATCGCGCGCCTGTCGCTCATCGATGAGCATGGCGAGAAGTATGTGCGCATGGCGAACCTGGCGACGGTAGGCAGCCATGCCGTGAATGGCGTTGCCGAGCTGCACTCCGAGCTGCTGAAGAAAACCACGCTGCACGATTTTTACGAGCTCTTTCCCGATCGCTTCTTCAACATTACCAACGGGGTGACACCACGCATGTGGCTGGCGGTTGCCAATCCTGAGCTGTCGGCGCTGATTACCAAAACCATCGGCGGAGGATGGCTCACCGACGAAAACGAGTTGCGCAAACTGGAGCCGCTGGCCGAGGATGCCGCGTTCCGCAGGCAATGGCGCGAGGTGAAGCACGCCCGCAAGGTGACGCTGGCTGCCATGGTGCAGCAGCGCACGGGGCAGGGCATCAATCCCGATACGATGTTCGATGTTATGGTCAAGCGGCTGCACGAGTACAAGCGGCAACTGCTGAATATCTTCCACGTCATCACGCTCTATAACCGGATGAAGAAAGATCCCAGCGCCATCGTCACGCCGCGTACCGTCATCTTCGGAGCGAAGGCCGCGCCGGGATACACCATGGCCAAGCTCATCATCAAGCTCATCAACTCGGTGGCGACCACGATCGATGCTGATCCCGCGGTGCGCGAGCGGCTGCGCGTGGTCTTCTTTCCCGACTTCAATGTGAAGAGCGGTCTCTCGATTTATCCTGCTGCCGATTTGTCGGAGCAGATATCGACGGCCGGGTACGAAGCTTCCGGCACCGGCAACATGAAGTTCTCGATGAATGGAGCGCTGACCATTGGCACGCTCGACGGCGCAAACGTCGAGATCCGGCAAGAAGTTGGAGCGGAGAACTTCTTCCTCTTCGGGCTTACCGTCGAACAGGTGCAGCAGCTCAGATCGAGCGGCTATCAGCCGCGGCGCTACTACGAGGCGAATCCGTACTTGCACGAGGTGCTTGACCAGTTGGTTTCGGGCGAGTTCTCCGGCGGGAGACCACGAGCTCTTCCGTCCGATCTTCGACTCGCTGCTGAATAACGACCAATACATGCTGCTGCGCCGACTACCAGGCCTATGTCGATTGCCAGGAGAAGGTCGGCGGAGGCGTTCCGCGATCAGGAGCGGTGGACGCGGATGTCGATCCTGAATACTGCGCGCATGGGCAAGTTCTCGTCCGACCGGTCGATTCGCGAATACTGCGAGAAGATCTGGGGCATCAAGCCGCACGCCGTGCATGCCAACGGTGCTAAGGCGGGAGCGTAGAAGTTTATTGGGGTTGGGTTGGGGATTCCCCCTGTGGCTTCGCTGTACGGGCGCATTTTGACGTTCCACTTTGGTCGCAGGATGTGATCTAGAGACTTGTGTGCTGGCAAGGGTTGACCCTAGCATTCTCGCATTGTGGCAAGACCCTCTCTATGCCCCGTTTGCCTGGAACACAAGATCGTCAAGATTGAGGGTGTGCAGGTCACGGCTACAGTTGATGGAGTTGAACATCCAATTCACACCGGGGGACTTTACAGGTGCTCCGGGTGGCATGTGTTTGTGGTGTTCCAGTCGAACGCCGAGAAACCCATCGAGAGACCCCTCGCTGCATCTACTTGGGTTTAGCCGCCTTCCCCTGTTACGCTTTTCAAATTGAGACACTACCACCTTTGCTCTCCGCGTGGCCGCACCGGGTTATACTTCCTGCCATACTAACCTCGCGCACGAACCGTTCTCCCAGGAGGAACTATGGCCGGCAAGACCTTCCGCGATAAGTTGGCGCCTACCCCCACCAAGAAGCTGCTCACCTGCGATGGCGGCGGGATCCGCGGCATCCTCAGCCTCGAAATCATGGGGGCCATGGAGAAACTGCTGCGCGACAAGCTGGGCGATCCCAACCTTGTGCTGGCGGATTACTTCGATTACGTCGCCGGGACCAGTACCGGAGCCATCATCGCCACCTGCATTGCGCGCGGCATGGCGGTCGACGACATCAAGAAGTTCTACCTTACGAGCGGCCCCGCCATGTTTACGCGCGCCGGAATTCTCGATCGCTACCGCAACAAGTACAAGGATGAGGCGCTGGCGCAACAACTGCGCGACGTGCTGGGAGAAAAAACCACGTTGGGCTCGGACGATCTTCGCACCCTGCTGATGATCGTCATGCGAAACGCCAGCACCGATTCGCACTGGCCGCTCTGCAATAACCCGGCGGCGAAGTACAACAACCACACGCCCACGAATCTCGACATGCCGCTGTGGCAGCTGGTTCGCGCCAGTACTGCAGCGCCGACCTACTTTCCACCTGAGTTGGTAGACGTCGGCAATAACACAAAGTTCCTGTTTGTCGATGGCGGCGTCACCATGTACAACAATCCGGCGTTTCAGTTGTTCCTCATGGCGACCGTCGAGCCTTACAACCTGAACTGGCCGACCGGAACCGACAAGATGCTGATCGTCTCCGTCGGCACTGGAACCAGCCCGGACGCGAATGCGAATCTTCAGCCCGACGAGATGAACCTGCTCTACAACGCTTCGTCGGTACCGTCGGCGTTGATGTTTGCCGCGCTCAACGAGCAGGACTTCCTGTGCCGTGTCTTCGGCGACTGCGTTTCGGGAGCGCAGCTCGATAGCGAGATTGGCGACATGATCGGCGGGCATGGACCGGTCGCGCCCAAGCTCTTCACCTACATGCGTTATAACGCGGAATTGACGCGTGCGGGATTGGACAGTCTTGGGCTGAAGGACATCGATCCGAAACAGGTGCAGGCGCTGGATTCGGTGCAGTACGTGAACCAGTTGAGCCGCGTAGGACAGGCTGTCGCCGCCCAGCAGATCAAAGCGGAGCACTTCGCGAAATTCTTGCCGCAAGCGGCGGGGAAGACGGCGGGCTAGCGCGAACGCCGCGGGTCAGCGAGGCGCGGAGCGCCGGTGAGAAGTTAGCCCCACGCGTGAGCGTGGGGTCGGCGATACACGGACGCGTTCCGGCCACGGAGTGGCGTTTTGTGTGGGAGGGCACAGCCTGGGGCGGGCTTACAACCGGCACCGGCTTCGAACGGCGCTGCTCCGCAGCCGGCAGGGACTATGTGCCACGTAACCCCACGCTCACGCGTGGGGCTAAAACCACATCAGCGCTCCGCGCCTGGCACGGGCGCGCTAATTGCTAATTGCTTCCACCTATTGCACCTGCCAGCCACCGCCCAGTGCCTGATAGAGCGCGGCGTAGTATTGCAGCTCCTGGTACCAGGCTGATGAAAGCAGCAGCGCCGACTGGAAGTACTGCTGCTCGTTGTATTGCACTTCCAGGAAAGCTGTATAGCCGCCCAGGTAGCGCACATTCGACAGCCGCACCAGCTCCGCGTAGGTTTTGGTCTGCTCCTGCAGCTTCATACGATACAAGCGCGACTGCTGATAGCCGACCAGGCTGTTGGAGACCTCGCCGAAGGCCTGTTGCACGGTTTGCTTATATTGCAACTCAGCCTGATCGCGCTGTGCCCACGCCAACTTGTAATTGCTGCGAATACGGCCACCCTGATAGATGGGCTGGAGTACGTTTCCTCCAACCGCCCAGAATAGACTCGGTCCGCTCAGGAAGTTGGTAAGACTGAGACTCTGGGTGCCCAGGGTTCCGGTAATCGAGAATTGCGGAAAGAAGGCTGCCTTCGCTACGCCTACGTTGGCGTTGGCCGCGACCAGATTCTCCTCCGCCTGCCGGATATCGGGACGCCGCCGCAGCAGGTCGGACGGCAGACCTTCGGGCAGGTCGGGCAACACCGGCTGATTCACCAGGTTCAATCCGCGTTTGATAGGTCCGGGATTCCGTCCCAGCAGAATGCTTAGATTGTTTTCAGCCTGCTCCGCGAGCTGCTGATAGGTAATGACGCCGGCCTCGGCCTGCTGCAGAATGACTTCTGCCTGATAGACATCCGTGATGGCTGCATCGCCGCCTTTGAACTTGATGTCGTTCAGCTTGTAGATTTCGTGGTCAGCGTCGACGGTCTTCCGCGAATACTCGAGCTGATCGTCGTACTGCAACAGCAAGTAGTAGTCGGTGACTACCGAATTAATCAGCGAGGTCTGCACCAACTGCTGCGCATACTTGGTCGCCAGCAAGGTGGCGCGGGCCGACTCGGTCGCGCGACGGTACTGGCCCCAGAAGTCGGTTACGTAATTGAGACTCAACCCAAGCGTGCCGAATCCTTGTGGATCCCTGTTGTTGAATTGGACCTCGTCCTTGCCGTAGTTGGCGGAACCGGTGCCATTCAGGGTAGGGAACTGGTTGGCCCGCACAATGCCGAGGTTTGCGTTCGCCTGCAACACCCGAGTAGCCGCGACACGCAAGTCGTAGTTGTTGGTGAGAGCTTCTTTGATCAGGCCCTGTAGAACGTCGTCCTGAAAGACCGAGGACCAGGGCAGCTCGCCAAACTGGTTCCCGGCGCCCTGAGCGTTGCCCGGCTGCACCTGCGCGCCGGCCTGCGGTTGCGCTGGTTGCGCCGGGGTAGCGACGGGTTGCTGCTCGGCTTTGTTCTCCATTGCAGGCGGAGGCGCGGGAACGGGCGGCGTTGAGGGCTGTGCTTGCGCCGAAGGAGTCGAAGTCGCGGGCAATGGCTCCGCCGGAGGCTGCTGCTGTGCTTCCGGCGCCACGCCGCGGTAGTCGCCCGGCACGTCCAGCTTAGGCCGCTCGTAGTTGGGACCAACCTTGCAGGCGCAAAGGGAGCAAATCAGCAAGACTGCAAGCGTGCTGAAGAGACGAGCCATCACTCTTGCAGAGCCGCTTTGAAGGGGCACGGCTTCAGCCGTGCCGGAAAGGCCAAATACTTCGTTGTCATCCCGAGATGGCTTTAGCCGTCGAGGGATCTGCTTTTGTATCGTCCCTAGGGGACTCGATGTCATTTTGGGCGACTCATCGGCACGGCTGAATCCGTGCCCCTTCAAGGCCTCGCTTCCGCAATTAGTCATGGGCCGCTCCTTCCGCTGGCGCCGCGGCAGGCGGTGCGTCAGGCCGTTTCTCGCCGCCGCCAATCCAGTGGCCGAAGCGCTCGACCACGTCGAAGCTGACCGGGATGAAGAAAATCGCCAAGATCGTTGCGGCCAACATACCTCCGATGACGCAGGTTCCCAGCACCTGCCGGGAGATAGCTCCCGCGCCGCTTGCTGTCCATAGTGGGACGCAACCCAGGATGAAGGCGAAGGCGGTCATCAGGATGGGTCGAAGCCGCAGACGTGCGCCAATCAGAGAGGCTTCCATCAAGGGTGTGCCTTTGTCATATTCCGCCTTGGCGAATTCCACGATGAGAATTGCGTTCTTCGCCGAAAGCCCGATCAGCATGACCAGTCCGATCTGCGCATAGACGTTGTTTTCCAGGTTGCGGAAATAAAGGGCGACGAAAGCCCCGAAGATTGCGATTGGCACGCCCAGCAGTACGCTGAAGGGTAGCGTCCAGCTTTCGTACTGCGCCGCCATGATGAGGAAGACGACAAAGAACGCCAGGCCGAAGATGGTTGCCGGACTGACGCCTTGTGCGGCTTTCACCTCCTGGTACGACATGCCGCTCCAGTCGTAACCCATCTGCGGCGGCATGGTTTGCTTGAACACGTCTTCCAGCGCCGCGATTACCTGTGCCGAGCTATATCCCGGTGCAGCCGAGGCATTGATCTGCACGCAGTTAAACAGGTTGTAGCGCATGACGAACTCGGCACCGCTACGTGGATACGTTGTGGTCAAGGTGCTGAGCGGGACCATCTGGTTGTTAGCGTTGCGGACGTAAAACTTGCCCAGGTTACTGGCATTGGTGCGGAAGTCGCCGTCGGCCTGCACGTATACCTGCCACTGCAATCCGAAGCGGTTGAAGTAGTTCACCAGCGAGCCGCCCATGAATGTCTGCACGGTTTGGTACAGCGCGTCCAAGGGGATTTGCTGCGTCATTGCCTTGGCGTTGTCCACGTTGACTCCCACCTGCGGAACGCCGAACAGCGCGGTGGTCATTACGCCCGCGAGCTCCGGACGCTTGCGCGCCTCAGCCATAAAAGCTTGCGTGTTCTTGGCCAGAAAATCGATGCTTCCACCGGAGCGGTCTTCCAGGATGAAGGTTGCGCCACCGGAGGTTCCCACGCCCGGGATGGCCGGCGGCGGGAAGGAGAACGCGATGCCACCTGGCACTCGCGACAGCACCTGTTGCAAGTGCGCTTTGATTCCGACGTAGCTGGTCTCTGGAGTCTTGCGCTCTTCCCATGGCTTTAGCGATACGAAGAAGAAAGAGCTGTAGGTCGCATTAACGCCGCTCAGCATGCTATAGCCCATGACCGAGCTGACCTTCGAAACTCCCGGCGTCTGCATGATCGCCGTTTCCACCATTCGCGCCGCTTCGGAGGAGCGCTGCAGCGACGAGGCATCGGGCAGTTGCAGTCCGGCGTATAGGTAGCCCTGATCTTCATCGGGCAAAAAGGCCTGCGGGATCCGTTTGCCGAAGAACGCTACCCCCAACACGATGAGTCCCAGCAACAGGAAAGCGAAGCCGGCCTTGTGGATAAGGTGCTTGCACCCGACTACGTAGCCATCGGTTGCTCGCCCGAACACTTTGTTGAACCAGCGGAAGAACGCACCGAGAGGACCACGCGCTTCTTTCTTCGGCCTCAGCAGCATGGCCGACAGAGCCGGGCTGAGGGTGAGTGCGTTGAACGCCGAGAACAGCACCGAGATCGCAATGGTGACGGCGAACTGCTTATAGAGCTGTCCGGTAATGCCGGGAACGAACGCTGTCGGAACAAACACCGCCGCCAGAATCAGCGCGATGGCAATGACAGGTCCGGAAACCTCTTCCATTGCCCGCACCGTCGCGTCGTGCGGCGTCATGCCTCCTTCGATATGGTGCTCCACCGCCTCCACCACCACGATGGCATCGTCCACGACGAGTCCGATGGCCAGCACCAGTCCAAAGAGCGACAACGTGTTGATGGAAAAACCCAGCAAGGGAAAGACGACGAAGGTTCCAATCAGCGAAACCGGCACCGCCAGCAGCGGAATCAGCGTGGCTCTCAAGCCTTGCAGGAAGATATACACCACGATGATGACAAGGATCAGCGCCTCGCCCAGTGTCTTATAGATTTCCTTGATGCCTTCGCTGACGGCCAGCGTCGTATCCATGGCGACGTCATAATTCAAGCCCTGGGGAAATCGCTGCTTGGCCTCCGTCATCATCTTGAGCACGTTGTCACGTGTCTGCAGCGCATTGCTTCCCGGCGTCAGATAAAGCGCAATCAAGGCAGCCGGCTGGGCCGGTGTGACCGCCTTTCCTTCTTCCGGCGCCAAGCCTAAGCGGGCCTGAAATGAGTAGTACTGTGAGCCCATCTGCACCCGCGCGACGTCTTTCAACCGCAGGATGGAACCGTCGGGATTGGCGCGCACCACAATCTGTTCGAAGTCGGCCGCAGTGGGCAGGCGTCCGGGAGCGCGGACGTTATAGGTGTACTGCTGTCCCTCAGGTACGGGCTCGCCGCCGATCTGGCCTCCAGGATTGACCTTGTTCTGCGCCTTCACCGCATTGGTGATGTCCGAGACGGTCACGCCCAGATTCGCCAGCGTATCGGGATTCACCCAGATTCGCATGGCATAAGGACCGGCGCCGAAGATCTGCACCTGCGACACACCCTGTATGCGCGTCAAGGCGTACTGCAGGTTGATGGTGGCGTAGTTGGCGAGGAAGATGTTGTCGTAACTTCCATTCGGCGAGTACAGATCGAGCAGCAAGAATGGCGCGGTGGTTCCTGGCTGGACGATCACGCCTTGCTGCGTGACCTCGGATGGCAATTGAGAGTTCGCCTGGCCACTGCGCATCTGTGCCAGAATCTGGTCGGTGTTGATATCGGTGCCAAGTTGGAAGTCGACATACAGCGTCATGCCGCCGCCGGAGCTGGCGCTGAGCGAGTACATGTAGTTCATGCCGCTGACGCCCGACATCTGCTGCTCGATTGGAGTAGCGACTGACTCGGCGATGGTGGTGGCGTCAGCGCCGGGATACGTCGCCTTCACCTGGATCATGGGGTCGGCAATATTGGGAAACTGAGCCGTCGGCAGTCCGAGAATCGCAACCACGCCGACCAGCACCATCAGGATCGAAATAACAATGGCAACGATGGGCCGGTTGATAAAGAACTTCGACATGGTTAGTTGCTCCCCGGGGCCCCGGCGGGCGCGGTCGCGGGCGGCGTGTACGGCTTGGCCATCACCGGAACACCTTCCTTGGCGAACTCAGGATTCGCTGCAGCCGCCTGCTGCACTTTCTGGAAACCCTCGACGATTACTTTCTCGCCCGGCTTCAGTCCTTCAGTGATGATCCAGTTCGTGCCTACGC
>CAVOVN010000004.1:0-117570 GCA_963699875.1 uncultured Acidobacteriaceae bacterium | reverse complement strand
ACAGTAACGCATCGAAATTCGTCGAGTCGGGTGGGCTGCAAGTTCAGGTCAACGTGAGCAATTTTGATCAGCCCTCGGAAACTCTAAATGGCAGACTGAACGCCTCGGGAAAGCCAAATGCTCTCGGATGCGATCCGTAAAACGGCAGTCACAAGCCGGACAGAACGATTGAGGAGAGTCTAATGGCAACCTGCGCGATTTCCGCAGCAGCGACGAATGCGATTCCCGTTGAGAAAAGCGAGCGAGACGCAAACGAACTGGCTTTGGTCCAGCGCGCACAGCGAGGAGACGAAGAGGCGTTTGCTACGCTCTATCTGTCACATAAAAGGCGGGTTTACTCGGTTTGCCTGGCGATGACGAGAGACGTTTCTGAAGCAGAAGATCTGACGCAGGAAGCATTCCTTCAGGTGTTTCAAAAGGTCGGAACCTTCCGTGGAGGCTCGGCCTTTTCGACGTGGCTGCACCGCGTCGCGGTAAACACGGTGTTGATGAAACTTCGCCGGCGCAAGCCTCCGTCGCCCATGCCTGAAATCGGTGTTCTGAAATTTTGAAATCGCTCTATCTCGGGCTCGACGGCCCGAAGTGTGATTCATTCAGTTAACACTTCGAAACGCAATCGACGCGTCTGTATAGGTCAGCCACCCGCGTTTCTGTGACCTTTACCTGTGGCGAGCTCGCTGCGTTTTGAATAATGACGAGGGAGAGGCGTCTTAACCGTCTTTGTTTCTTGGCTTGTGCCGCTACGCTCTCCCTCCAACCTGCAGAAGTGCGCAGCCTGCCATGATGTGAGCGTTCTTGATCAGACAGGTCGAAACCGGGTTGATAGCATCAACTTCTAAAAGTGTGTTTGTACTCACTGATAATTCTTGGGATTTCTTGTAACAAGGAATCGTATGGGGAATGGTTACCTGTGCGCTCCCGAAGCAGTATCCGCAGAATGGTTCCTCGCCAATGTCAAGAGGAAGTTCCACGGGTTCGAACCTTGCACTCACCCGCTCCACTTGGCCTCTACCATAGCCTTGCTGTTCCCAGAGCTGAAGTTCAAGCTCTATGAGGTCCACGATGGCGGGAAGGATGTAGAAGGAACTTGGGCTGTGGCCCATAGCGTCCTGATCCAAGAGCGAGAATTGCCACCGCCGCACAGCCAGAAGTTTTGCGTTTACTGGGTTCAACTCTCCTTGTAGAACGGTTGCCCGTGTCAGTTTCTGCTTTCACTCAACTAATCAGGTCGTTGTAGGTTCGGGGTTAGGATTCCTTAGCTCAGCGCATTTGGCGCAAGTGCATTTAAAGAACGGGTTGCTCGGCCAGGTCAGATGTCCGCATCTAGCGCACATGTACCAAGGCTCCGAGCCACCCTGCCCAAGCATCACCTTGAAATTGCCACCTTCGACGCAAAAGGGGCACCGCATAACGGGCATACCCGGCTTGTGGCGTGCTTCTGGAGCGGTCATGGATCAGTTCACAATTCTCGTTGCACGAGAGCATACAGTAGTGGGTCAGTCCCACCCCGGCGTCCTCAGTTCGACGAACTGGCCTTCTGGTTCTTAATCTGCAGGTCGTTCACTACCTGCTTCACATTTGGAACTGCAGAAGCGATCTGTTCGGCCTGCGCCCGTTTGGATTGTGAGTTGACCTCTCCAGTCAGCGTGACCACGCCATTTTTGACATCATATTTAACGCTCTTGTGAAGTTTGTTCTGGATGAGAGCAGCGTCCAGGTTCTTCTCGATAGCCTTGTCGAGATCAGAGTTCACCGCCTTTGCCTCGCTTTCCCCACCCGGAGGCATCACGGCGATCTGATTCGCGACAACCTGCCCAGTTGCGATTGACTTTGCAATCGATTCGGCCTGTGACTTGTCCGCGTCAGCTGCGACGTGTCCCCCAAGAGTCACTACACCCTTGTCGCGATCCTGACTCACGGAGACATCTTTGAGGCCGGCTTGATCGAGCGATTTGCGGATGCTGTCAGAAACATCGGGTGATTGCCTGGCCGTCCCTGAGCACCCTACAAGGGTCACGACCACGAGCAGGGCGAGCAAGCTTAAACACAGTTTGAGTATTTTCATATTTCTCCTTTATTAAGGCATGGGATTTAGCCCACAAAGATGACCCAATTCGCCGGTGCCTTGGGGGCGTTCGAGCACCAAACCTCCTCGGAACTTCAATGGGGCATACGCATTCCGCCGAACACGTAGAAAAGCACCAGAATGATCAGGACCAGCCCGAAGATCCCGACGCCTCCGCCCGTCCCCCATCTCTGATATCCGTAATAGCCGCCACCGCCGCCGAACGCGAGCAGCAGGATAACAATCAGCACGATCATTAACATGGGAATCTCCTTTCAGCTCCGGATTGGGTTCGATCTCCCACCCCGGGGCGTGTCCTGTCAAAACAAGGGCATACGCCTCTCCACGAGGCAAGAGCGACGAGAGTAAAAGGGAGCCGAGTCCACGCCCGCTACTCCCGCGCACAAGGAACCAGCCTATTCGCCGGATCGCACGTGGAACACGCGACAGCAAATGGACGGGCCAACGGTTGGGATGCTTGGTTTGTGCCTGGCCATTGCTCCTCAGGTTCCAGTTGGGGAACTCTGGTGGCCGGACTTATACAATCTGAAATCTAAGAAACTTGTCGGGATCGTGTCTGTTCACAATTGCTCACTGCGGCGACCGATCATTTCAGAAGCTATCTTGCATACCGATTACTTGCCATAACTATCTGTTTATTGAGTATGTCCGCCGCCTGGGCAAGGGTCAGGTCATCGGGTACTCGGTGGAAATCGCTGTGGTTTTCGGTCTCCTGCACGTTGATTGTCTTGAAGAGGAGAACTTTCCCTTTCATGTCCACAACCAGGACAGTCATTTCCCAGTGCCCCGGTGCAACTTCTGTCTGGCTGACCTCAAACTTGCCGCCCTTGTCCAAGTGTCCTAACAGTCCGCCGCCGAATTTCACGTCCTCCATGAGATGGCCATTGATCGCTGCCAGTCGCTCCTGTTTGCTATCAACCGTCATCTCCCCTTCCATATTTTGGAAAACGCGGGCTTCAATGGAAGGCGGCTGGAAATTCGGGTTTGGTCTGAAGCTTAGCTTTATGAGGTCCCCCTCGCAACCAGCGTAGCCGAACACAAATACATCAGGCAGAATCTTGAACAATCGCTCCCCTTGTTCTGCCTTCTTGTTGCTCGCCTGCTGTAATTTCCGTTGCTCACCTGGATTGCTCACAAGCCTCTGAATGCGCCGGCTCTCTTTCTGCTGCTGTTTGGCGTCAAGGGGGCGACCGTCAGTGGAGAGGAGGCGACTGAGAGAACCATCCTTCGTCTCGACAATTTCCTAGACCTGTTTCTTCTCGGCGTCTTTTTTTTCGAGTCGGTACATCCAGTGTCCGAGATCCTCATTTTGGACTTTCAGTTCGTTGGTCACCACTTTCCGTGCCAGTTCGTTAGCCGACATTCCGAGTCTTTCAGAATCCGATTGGGGAAAAGCGGTCGACCCGAGCAGAATGATGGTCACTATGGGGGTTACGGGGCTGTGCATCAGTCTCACAGCCAATGACGGCATCCGTGCGCAGCACGTTTTGAGCCAGCCATGCATATCGTGCCCTCGCAATTTCAATCATGGAACGAAGTGCCCCAAAAAGATGGTCAAAATCGCGCACTCTCCTCGACTAACTTTTTGGCAATTTTTTGGACGGGAGTCGCGCCATCTTGCGGGCTTTCGTCGACGTCTTTCGCGCGGCGCGTGGCTTTTTCCGAGCAGTTGCGGTAGTTGTTTTCCGTTTGGCTGCGGCTCCAGTCGCCGTGTCTCAGTGCAGGAAATGACGGGACAGGAGTATGCCACAAAACGCGGCGAAGCCCAGGAGGATAAGGCCGAGGATAGCGTTGACGAGGCGGAAAAAGGTCAGGCCGATGCGGTGAGGGATGAAGCGAACGACGATGATCACGGCGGTGAACCAGGACATCAGGCCGGCAGCGGCCATCAGGATTCCCCACGCGGGAGCGCTGTAGCGCAAGACTGAAGCGAAGGGAAGCCAGTTGGAAGTAACGCCAACCCAGTAAAGGACGGTTAAGGCGTTGAAGATGGTCAGGGCAACGCATTCGGTGATTTCGGCAAGCAGATGCGCAGGCACGGTGCCTTCGTCCCACGAACGGATCTCCTGCCAAAGTGAGCAATTGTGAACAGACCTGACGCCGCCGACAATGCTTTAATCCTTGCGTTCAGAATCCACAATGGGAACCCTGCGTGTGCCGTTCGGCCACTCGGAGACCCAAAATGAAATCCCGAGGTAAGTCCATCAGTGAGGAATTACTGGAGCAGAAATGAAGAAGATCTTGGTTTTATTGTTTGCCGCTGTGCTCGTGATATCCGCAGCTACGCCTGCGTTCGCCGGCCACCACCGGAGACACCACAGATACCACAGAGGTGATCGCCCTATTATAGTGATACGTCCTGGTTAGGCGACAAGCAGGTCCAGGGCTGAGTGTTGGCACCTGGAGTAGACTCTCTCCGCAGAGACGCGCTCGGATCAGGCAGTTCCCTGTAACTGACGCATTTGCAGGTTTCGACTCTTTCCTCTTCCGCATCCCCTTCTGGCCCCCCTGGAGGTGGGCAGACATGAAGAAATGGCATTGTTCCGTCGCTGGATTGTCCCTGGTACTGGCTGGCTCCCTGGCCGCCTCCGCACAAACTCCTGCCGTTCCGCCACCCAACATCCTCAACATCGAAACCATCAACATAAAACCCTACGAGGATGGACCCTACGACAAAGTTGCTTCACAATACCCTGCGTTGTCGGAGCAGCTCAAGGACCCGACGCACTTCGTGGCTTTGGAGGCCCTGACAGGCTCGCCGCGAGCGATTTACCTCACCGGCTACGATTCTTACGAGGCGCTGCAAAAGAACGAGGAGTGGCGCCTGGGCGACGCAGCGACCGACGCTAAGTTTGACGCGCTGGATGCGCGCGAGGCTCCTTACGTATCCGAGGTCCACAACACCATCTGGCATTCCCGCCCCGACCTCAGCAACAACGTCGCCGGAGCTGACATACCGCACTCCCATTACTGGGAGGTGATCATCTTCCATATGCGCTCCGGTCACGTCGAGCAGTTCGAGGAAATGACGAAGCTTTATCGCGACGCCAGCCTCAAGAGCGGCCAGAACGTGCCCTGGGCGACGTACCAAGGACTGGCGGGTGTGACGGACGCCTACCTTGTCTTGGTGCCGATGACGTCCCTCAAGGATGCGGACACGGGCCTGGCGCATCAGAAGGATTTCGGCGCTGCACTGGGCGAAGAAGGAGGACGCCGGATGAGCAAGTTTTCCGAGGAGAGCGTGGCCAGCGTCGAGGACAACATCTGGATGGTGAATCCGGAATGGAGCTACGTTGAGAAATCCTGGATCGATGCCGATCCCCAATACTGGGGGTCTGAGCCGGCCGCAAAGCCCGCGCGGAAACCCGCCACCGGAGCCGCGCCTGCACCAAAGGCTCCGCCCGCAAACTAAACAAGACTACAACCATCTCATAAATAATTGCGGAACACCCTTTCTCGTGAAAGCACGGAGCTGAAACAATCCCCAGCAGGCCGCGGAAAAACAAATCTGCGAGTTTACTTTCTTCAGGCCGGATTTAGGGAAGAGTCTTTACTGCCCTCTGCTAATGGCCAGAAGATCCTATTGCTTGCGTCGTCTATCTAGCCCGGAATTTCCTTTTTGGCCCACCAGGAGTCCTCGTTTGGTTTTTTGGTTTACCGGTTAGCGTTTCGGTTTCGCTTGGCTCTTGACTAGCGGTCCTCTCTTCACGTGCATTGCCTTCAGCGAGCTGGCACTCTGCTCCTGGAAGGTGCCCAGCCACTCGCTGAAGGTGTCCTCGTCGATCGAGAACACCAGCCCCGGACCAGCTTCGTACATGACCACGGTGAAGTTTTTGGTCGGACCGTCAGCGCCCCCGATGGGACCGACGGCAAATGGAGTGGCCGACGGGAAGGCGTATCGCCCCGCGGCGTCAGGTGCGGCCGCAGTCCCCGCGATCGGAACGGCTTTGTACTCATCCGGCGTGCCCAATACGAAGAACGCGTAGGGATCGCTGATATCTGCCGGAGTGGGGGGCCCGCCGGTACCCGTTGTGAAAACAGGCGACGCAAACGTTCCTTGCCCGACGAAGTCATACTCCCAGCCCGGGTTCCCGGTGGGCCAGCTGCCGTCACTGCTGCCGGTGTAGGCCTGCGCCCCGAAGCCGTAGCTGTGGTTGAGGTCAGATCCGTCGGACGCTATGGTCCCTTGCGGAACCACGATACCCGTGCCCTGGGCGAAATCATCCAGATCGAGGATAAGGGCGGCTCCCAGGTTGGCCGCCGTGGTGTTGTTGGGATCCAGAAGGTTGAGTTTTGGATCCGTCGCATACAGCCCGAGCTTGTGAATGGATCCCAACCCCGTGACGTCGGTCATGCTGCCATAACCGAGCACGGTGGGGGAAAAGGAGTAGTTGCCTGCGACTCCGCCCGGGGTGCCCGTGGCCATGACGATGCCCAGTTCGTCATCATCGCCTTCGCCCGTGAATGTGGCGTTGAACGTTCCAACGGCGGTACCGGCGGCAACGAGTTGCCCCGCGGCGGCAAATATAGCGTCCTCCGTGTTGTCCAGGATGCCAAATACGTCGGTTGACAGCACCGTGCTGTCGAAAGTGGTGGCGCTGCCCTGGCCGTAGGCTGAACCCGCCATCGCATCGTCGGCGTCAACATCGATGATGCGTAATACTTCTGGACCAACGATGTAGTAGACGAGCGAGATGGGTGCATCGCCGTTGTTGGGATCCGTGAAGCCGCTGATACTGCCCCGCCCGTACACGTCTGCTCCGACGCCGTTGTCCGTCGCTGTGAGAGTATTCCCCACGAGTACCTTCCCGGAATCATTTTCGTCGTACGTGCCGTGGATGGCGCCGCTGGTGTTCGAGAACACGCCTCCATACGCAAACGGGAAGCCCGCGGTGTCTAACCCAGAGAGGGTGAAGGCAAAATTGCCGCCGGCACCACTCGTTGCCGTCTGCAGGTCGAAGCTTCCGCTGGAAGTTGCCGATCCATCAAACTGCGTAATCAGCGCATGACTTGCGTTGACAAACTGGACGGCGAATTTTTCGATGCCGGCCACTCCGAGACCAGAGTTGCTGGCCGAAACATTAAAAACTAGCGTCCCGGTGCCGGTGGTTGGATTCACCGTCATCGAACTGCCGGTTGCCGTGATTATGTCGGCTGGTGACATGAAGCCGTTTTGCCCGTCGTTATAGTCCTGTTCGCCGCCGAGGACGTTGCCGCTTAAGTCAAAGCCCACCGCGCCTGCGATGCCGTAGTAAACCGGTCCGTCGCTAACGCTGTTTTCCAGCCCGTTCACATAAAACACGAACACGCGGGGAGCTGTGTTGCCTTCGGTGAAACTGGCCGTTGCTGTGGCTCCCGTCGCCGCTGCCGTTACTGAGTAGGCGCCGGGCGTCGAGTTTGCAGTGCATGTGATCGATGCGGCGCCATCGGAGCCGGTGGTAACAGTCTTGGCGGAGGGGGTGCAGCTCTGACCAGCTGATCCCGGATCAGGCGTAAACGTAACCGTTATCCCGCTGGCCGCCGTTCCGTTGGAGGTCACGGTGGCTACCAGCATGTTGGTAAAGGCGTCACCGACGTTTGCGGTTTGTCCCGATCCGCTGGTCGCCATGATCGCGATGCTGGGAGGTGGAGGTGGCGTACTCGAACTGCTGCCGCAACCCGTCAGGAACCCGAAAACCAGGGAAACCAAAATCAATGCGAGAATGCTGGTGAAGTTGCGGTTCATAGCGTCACCCCTTTCTCGGCGGCGCGTTCACGGGCTACGGGCGATACCTCGATTCCATGCTCGTTGCGCATGGTAAAGGTTTTGCCGTTTGCTTTTACGCTGCGGACCACGAAGACTTCCTTGTCGCGAACCGTCTTCATGATGCCAGTGAGTTCAATCTGCTGGCCGGGCGTGACCGAAAGCGCACCTTCGCCTTCCAAACCGAATCGGCCCAGACTGGCGTCCAACCTGCCGAAGGCAGTCTCGACTATGAGATGGGAGCCCCAGAATCATTCCCGGGCGGGCTTTGTAAAGCACGCTCGATACGGTACCGCTGATCGCGACTTCCTGGCTGACGTCATACCGCGAATCAGAGTCGGCTGCGTTAAGTGGAACAACCAGGATCGCGAACAGGAGGCCGGTCAGCAGCCCCGCGATCAGTGGGGTCGAACTGATGAAACGACTATGCCTCATGGATTCGCTCCTCTCTCGAGTGATGAAAGTTGTAGGGTGAGTGCTTTGCACAGGTGCCGTCTTCGTGACTTAATTGCGCTTCACGAGCGTGCCGTTGATAACCGTGTCCGCGTCCGTCTCAACGCCCAGCATTTCCTTACCGTCGTCCACAACCACGAAACTGAAGTGCATTTCGGGCTGCCCCTTCGGCGTTATGGTAGCCGTGCCCCTGCAGTCCCTGTCGACCTTGTAAGAGCCAGTGACTGGCTCGTCCGCGAATGTGAGAATCGTGCCATCCTCGCTAGCCGCAATGTGTCCGCTTATCACACCTTCTCCAGAAGCGTTGACCTTTAATTTCAACTCGCCGATGAAAGCCGCCGGTCCTATGGCGGGCGCACCTGCGAGGAGAGCGCCGGTTGTTTCAAACCCAAAACTCCCCTCAACTCCGGCATTGGTGCAGGTCGGGGAGCCCTGCTTCACGCCGAATCCCGACGAATCGCACCTGGCTTCTGGAAAAGGAACAAAAAACCTTTTGACGTAACCACAAAGGAGACGTTGACATTCTCAGACTGGCCGCCGGTGGTTAGCGTGACTTGAGCCGTGACGGTGCAGTCCTTGGCAACTGCGTAAGTTGCGGTGACAGACGAGAGGACCATCACGCCGTCTATGTTTTCTGTGTCCTCTCCGGCAAATGTACCTGTGGTTGAGTCAAACGTGGCCTGGGTCACGGCAGCAGCGCAGGGCGCCGTGGGCATCTATGCCGCCGTGCAGAAACCCGTAGGTGCCACTCAGAGAGGCGTTTGAACAAGTCGCGTTTGAACCAGCCGCCCAGGCAGCGGAACTGAGCGCAAGGCTGGCAAGAACAATCATTCGAGCGATGCGAAGCGTTTTGGAAATCATGGTTCTCTCCTTTTCCCTTTTTTCTTGCGTGCGTGCTTCTATGGATTACCTGCCCCCCCCTCATTTCCGAACACGAACGGCGCCGTTGATCGGTTGCGAGCCGAAATGTCCGCTCGCAGGTGCACCGAACACCAGCGTGATGTTCGAAGACTCAACCTGCGTCCCTCCGGTCACGCAGACCGTGAGCTGCGACAGCTGACCCTCAGGTGCAAATGGCGGGTAGCCTCCATTTCCGGTAATGCTCGCCATTCCCGTAACCATAAAACCAGTCGTAGTCGGAGGTTTGTAGCTGGCAGTCGGGCAACCACTGGATACAGCGCTCGGGTCCCAAGTGACCTGCGCGTCCTTCAGAGCGATGTGATGAGTATGCGGAGTCCGAGTTGCAGGTGAGTCGGGATCGGCAGGGGGATTGGAATTGATCAAAAGCCAGTAGTCGGAATTTTCCATGGTCAAGGCGGCCGAAAAATCCGCCGTGCCGGACTCTCGTTTCAAGTCCAAACGCCATACGCCGTGGAGCTCCCAAGGACCGCTGGGCTTGACAGTGTGCGCAGGCGTAAAGTCGTTGATAATGCCTCTAAACTGTACGGCTCCGTGATTTTGCGCGAAGGCACCGATGGCTAGCGCGAATACGACGACTAGGCAGCGTGCCGCGCAGTAGAAGCTTTTGCTGTGCATAAAAACCTCCGAATTTTGATGTGGTGAATCCGCCCGCCCAAGCCTTCAGCGAAGTATCCAAGCTGGGTAGCCCGGCAGTCGCGTCGCGGCGATCTAACTCCGCAACGCACGCACAGATTCGGTTCATGTGAGGACATTGGTCAAACGGCAAGGTGCAGAATTGGAGCCTTGCCGTCGAATACCGTGCTTTGCCGCTACCCCTCTGGGGGGTAGAATCAGGTTCCGGGGTCACGACCAGCGCGGACCAAATCAGGAGTGCGCGATGAGTGAAACACCCCTTGGTGCACCATCCGTGAAACCGGCCTTAGACCGGCTGGATTCGTGGAAGGCAATCGCGGCCTACCTCAAGCGCGACGTGACCACCGTCCAGCGCTGGGAGAAGCGGGAGGGAATGCCCGTTCACCGGCACCTGCATGACCGAATGGGGTCGGTTTATGCGTTCAGTTCAGAACTCGATGCCTGGGTGGAAAGCCGCAAATTACCTTCGGAAGAGGAAGAGCCGGGGCTTAGGGCGGAACGGCGGCGGATGGAGAAGTCGACGTCCGACCAACCGGGACTTCGCGGGGGCGTCTCTGGCTTGTTCTAGGCGGTGTGGCTGGACTCGCGCTTATTGCCGTCACCTACGTCATGCTCCGCCACACTGGACATACGGCCCAAACCAAAATCAGGTCGCTGGCAGTCCTGCCCTTGAGCAACCTGTCGGGCGACTCGACTCAGGAATACCTGGCTGATGAGATGACCGAAGAGTTGTGCGGACGCCTGGCCAGAATCCATGATCTGCGCGTTATTTCCCGTACCTCGGTTATGCGATTCAAGGGTACGAAGCTCTCAGTGCCAGAGATTGCCAGGACGCTTGGAGTGGACGCCGTCGTCGAAGGTTCGGTGATACGGCAGGGCAGCCGGATTCGTGTGCACGCCCAGTTGATTCGTGGCTCAACCGACGAGCACCTTTGGGCGGATGAGTACGACGGCGAGTTGGGGGACGTACTTGCTCTCGAGAGCGAGGTGGCGCAATCCATCGCGCGCAGAGTGGAGGTCAAGGTCACCGGAGAGGAGCGCGCGAGACTGGTCACGGCGCATCATGTCTCGCCTGAAGTTTACGAGAGCTATCTAAAAGCCGAAGATGAATTCAGCAAGAGTAGCAGCCAGGCTGAGCTTGAACAGAGTATTGCCTACTTTGAGGAAACGATCGGCAAGGACGCTAACTTTGCACCAGCTTACGTCGGCCTCGCGAACGCATACGAGAGGCTCGGATCAACTCTTGGCGGTGCTCCCCCGAAGGAAACGCATCCGAAAATGATGGACGCAGCTCGAAAAGCAATTGAATTGGATCCGGACCTTGCGGAACCACACGTCTTGCTTGCAGGGGTATATCAGAAACAGTGGCAGTGGAGCGACGCCGAAGCGGAATTCAAGCGGGCTCTGGAGTTGAACTCGAACGATGCTGGTGCTCACGTCGGATACGCTAAGTGGCTGCTGTGCCAGGGGCGGACGGACGAAGCCCTGGCTTGGGTCCAGCGTGCCCGCGAACTTGATCCGCTTGGAGGCGCTGGCAGCACTCCGCTGGGAGGCCCCGCCATCACTAACGGTTTCATTTTGTTTCATGCGAGACGTTACGACGAAGCTATCAGGGAGTTGCGAAACGACGACCCGGACCATTGGTTTCTGGGGCTCGCCCTGATTGCCAACGGACAACCGGACGAAGCGATTACGGTGCTGGAGAAGGCGCTCGGCACCGAGCGCAATCCGGCTGTAATGGGCGTGCTGGTTCGGGCCTATGCGCATGCTGGGCGTCGTAGGGAAGCCCTTCGCCTGGTTGATGAGTTGAAACGACGGCAGCAGACAAGCTACGTTGCCGCCGCCCCCTTTGTGAACGCTTATTTGGGACTCGGTGACAACGAACAGGCACTTGCCTGGCTGGAGCGGGCCTACCAGGAGCAGTCAAACATCCTGCAGTTGATCAAGGTCCATCCGTACTTCGATCCCTTGCGCGGCGACCCGCGTTTTGTGGATCTGGTCCACCGCGTCGGGCTTGACCAGCCTCGATAGCCACCTTTCTCTTTCCTAA
Organism: uncultured Acidobacteriaceae bacterium; assembly: GCA_963699875.1. GTDB lineage: Bacteria > Acidobacteriota > Terriglobia > Terriglobales > Acidobacteriaceae > CAVVDY01. Next base: position 105,684 of record CAVOVN010000004.1, on the reverse strand, counting down.
AGCAGTACAAAATTGAGGATCATCCGCTCGCTGTCTAAAAGCGGATCACCGTTTTCAGTTGGATCATGCGGGGGGAAACATCGCCTCCAAGGCCAGATCCGAGGATGCTGGTCGGTGGCATCTCCATCGTCCCTATCTCTCCGAACGATGGGTCCGAGCTGTAGTTGTCGGGCGGGCCGAAATTTGGGTGATTGAAGAAATTAAAGAATTGGACGCCAATAGCCAGCACCACCTTGTCCCCGACAAGGCTCGTTCTCTTCACGACATCGAAGTCAGTATTGAAATAGTTCGGATAGCGGAAGCGGTTGCGGCCTTGAGCGAAGGAAACGGCACCGCCTGAACAAGGTCCCTGTGAAGTTGGCAAGTTCTCGGTATTGAATCCTGTTTCGCAACCCGTCTGCACGAAATCGGCATTTGGATTGGGTGTCGTTGTACCGTCAGGCAGCGTCACCACTTGCAGAGGCCAACAAGGATGCGGGAAGGGTGCGATTACGGCTCCCGCTCCGCAGGAATGCGGCCCGCTGAGTGGCTCGACCGGCACGGAGTAGATTGTTCCATAGAAATTATGTTTCGGAGCCAGGTTACCGCTTTCTGCGAGATCGATCACGGTGTAGGGAAATCCGGTTCGGGCGAAAATCGTTCCCGAGACCTGCCATCCCTTCACCAGGTAATCGGGGCCGTGGCCGTGGAGCACGGTCTTCACCGGAAGTTGCCACACATAGTTCGCATTCAAGGAGTGACGAACATCATAATCCGCCGCTCCGTAGCTGCCCCGCAGATTAAAGGGATTCTGGGGGAAGTCGGAACTGCCCGCAGTGAATGGGGCTTGCCCGCCGTTGGAAACTTCATCCAGAGCATGGCCGTAGGTGTAGTTTGCTTCGAATAAACCATTGCCGAAACCAGTAAATCGCCGCCGAAAGGAAACAACCATCGCCGTTGTAGTTCGAGATTCCGGGTGTCGTGTATTCAGTGACCCCAGCGAAGCGAGGATCGGCGCAGGGCGGAACGGGCGGGCTCGCACAGACTGTGGCTGGAAATGGGCCGAATCCAGAAGCATTGACCGAGGGATTTTGCACCATCTCATGAATTCCGTGATTGCCGTAGTATCCAAGAGTCAGCGAAGTGCTGGTACCAAACCCCTGCTGCACTTCCAGGCTCCACTTCTGATACTGGGCTGAGGGGGTTCTGCTATCCGGAACGGTAAGATTTGGGGGAAAGAACTCCGGATCCGCCGCGTGGATCTGAATAAAGTTTTCGCCGGCCGCAAACCCTTTGACAAAGGCGGCATTCGAGGCCGCGGCTACTTTAAAGAGGCTGTTGGTTTCTTCCGGAGCGAGATTGTAGGCGCCAAATACTCTCACGCGGTTCACGAGTGGTGGATTGTCAGCGAAACTGGGTCCGAACCCGCCAGAGAACAGTTCGTAAAATAGACCGAGACCCCCACGTACCACGGTATTATGCGAAACTCCCCGCGGTTGCCAGGCGAAACTGAATCGCGGCTCCCAGGCAACAGGGTCGGTGTGAAGAAAGGCTTGCCTACGATTCGAGAGCGCCTGATTGTAAGGCTGTGCGGGGTCGTGACTGATCGATTCAAACGGTCCAGAGAATTCGGAAAAGCAATCATGGGCGCAAACCGGATTTGATTGATGTTCTACGCGCAAGGCGAGAGTTAGGGCCAGGTTGGATTTTATGTGCCACTCATCCTGCCCATAGCCCGCCAGAGTGTAGTTAAGGAAGAGTTCTGACCGCTGCGTCGGAAAGGATTGACTCAAGCTTGTCGAGTCGCTGTTGGGAGATGCGGGGTCCACGCCTCCAGAATAAAATGCGTCGATGGTTTGTGGAACTATGTCTCCGACGGCGTTCTGGGTGTATTGGGCGTGTCTCAAATATGCTCGGAAGAATTCTCCCCCGAATCCGAACTTGTGCTTGCCCCGCGTCTTCAGGAAATCGTCGGCGATGCGGTACTCCGTGAACCCTGTGACGAGGGGATAGCCATAGAGATAGTCAGATCCTCCCAGCGACGTAAACGGCTGACCCGCGTTGGACCAATCGAGAGTGGTCGGAAAAGCAGCCAGGGTTTGCACCGGGTTGACGAGGCTCAACACGTCATCTTTGTAAACACCCGCCACTAGGAACTGGTTCGCGGCGGTAGTTCCAAATGTGTGAGTTTCGTTCAACTGGGCTTCCCACCATGGCCCGGTCTCATAGACGTTGAAGAGTGAGCTTATTGGGTCGACGACAATGGGTTGACGGCCATTGTCGTATTGGAGGAGGAAGAAAGCACGATCGTTGGTCCGGATGTTCCAATCCATACGGCCAGACACAAGGGATTCACTTGTCGGCTGGCCAAGTGTTTCCTGAAAATGGATTGCGCACGGAAGGTTCACGCCGAGTTGCCCTTGGGGGGTCTGCGGACCGATGAACACACCACTCGGGCTTGCGTCGAGACAGCCAAGAGGATCGGCGAAGCTCCCCGGAGTAGCCGCCGCTATTCCAGGGGTTTGGTTATACAGAGTGAACATTTGCTTGTAAAAAGCATCGGAAGCGGAGGCAGAGCCAAAGATAGAATCGATATTGGCGATAGTTGCTGCCTCGAACTGAGGACTTGGGAGAACTATCTGAACAGGAGCCGGAAGCAAGACTCGCAAGCCCTCGGTATCAAAAAAGAAAAACAACCTGTTTTTCTTGATTGGCCCTCCCAACGAACCCGCCCACTGATTGGCGATATCGAAGGGCCGCGGATTGCCGAATGCTTTCGTGATCCAGTCGGTAGCGTTCAACACGCTGCCATTCCAAAAGTACCTCGCGTTCCCGTGGAAGTCATTTGCTCCGGACTTTGTGATGTAGTTCACATACGAGCCTGCGTCAGTTCCAAAATGTCCCGAGTAGCCATCACTCACCACAGTGGCTTCCTGAATTTCGTTCTGACCCAGAAGTATACCCGTAGCGCCAGTAGCATTAAGATGACCCACGTTGTCGTTCATGCCATTCAAGTTGAATTGATTTGAGGTCCCCGGCATGCCCAGGATTGAAAAGTTCCCGCCCCCGCCTCCAGTGCGCGCATTATCGGTGTTCATGATTGCGCCGGGAGCGGTTTGGGCGATGTAGGTGAGGTCATTACCGGGGTTGGGTAGTTCTGACACCTGCGTCTGGCTCATGGTAATCGAAACATCGCCGTTGTCTGCCTGAACGAGCGGACTTCTGCGGTCACAAGGAGTTCCATGTTTGCTTTCGCAATCTCCAGCGTGATGTTGACTGTAACTGGTGTCCCTAACAATACAGTCACACTCCGGCTTTCCTTGCGAAAGCCAGAGTGCACAACGGTAAGGGTATATTGGCTGGGTGAAAGAAAGAAGAAGCGGTACACGCCATCGCGGTCTGTTTTGGTTGATTCTGTCGTGCCCTTGTTGATGTCCCGGATCTCGACATCCGCATTGGGCAGAACCGCAAGGCTCTGATCAGTAACAACACCCGTCACTCCGCCGGAGGTGAGTGTTTGAGCATTCAGCCTATTTAGAAAGAACGTAGTGAGGAAGATTCCAACAAGAAGCGACACCGATATCGGACGCAAACTCATCGAACCGCTCCCAGGTTTCGATTAGACAAGGCCCCCAGTCAGGGAGACATGATACCCCTAATCGTCACGGAATTCCCGATTTCGACCGTTAAGTCGACTGCAGTAGTCATGCAGCACAATTCGGCAGATACACTTTGAGAGCTGCTCCTTCGTCGCCTGTTTCGGCAAGACTCTCGCTTCTGCACGGATGCGCGCTATGCGCCCACAGCGTCGGCGGGGTGTAACTACGCCCAGCACAACACCACGACACCTTCGGAACGGCGATGGTCGATGTCGCTAGGACGTGCTCGTTCTGATGCTGTCGCCCGAGAGTTTGTTCGGGGCGCGTCACCAGTGACTTGTGCAGCATGGCTATCGCGTCCAAAAGCACTCGAACTGTTGAATAGTAGGAGCCAACACAAAACTCGCTTGCAGCGGTTGATCTGGAGGGATTCGATGCCTCGAACAAGTACGCGTGACCTGACAGACGCGCAATGGGAGACCCTGGACAAACTCATTCCGGAACCGCCGTGCCGCAAAGACCGACGCGGACGGCCTTGGAAGAACCGGCGTGCGGTCTTGAATGGCGTTTTGTGGGTGTTACGGACGGGTGCTCCCTGGGCGGATGTTCCGGACCGCTACCCGTCGTACCAGACCTGCCATCGCAGATTTCAGCAATGGGTTCGGTCTGGAATGATGAGAGGAGTTCTGGAAGCCCTTGCCATCGAACTAAGGGCCCGAGGGGGCCTGGATGTGAAAGAAGCCTTCATCGATGGGAGCTTTGCTCCAGCGAAAAAGGGGGATCGAAAGTCGGAAAAACCAAGCGCGGCAAGGGAACGAAGATCATGGCGGTTGCAGATCGCCACGGGCTCCCGGTATCTGTTTGTGTCGAAAGTGCAACTCCCCATGAAGTAAAACTTGCTACCTCCACTCTCGTCCAGATGATTGTGTCGGAGGCGCCGCAGAATCTGATCGGCGACAACGCGTACGATTCAGACAAATTGGACACAGAACTTCGCCGATACGGAATCGAACTAATTGCTCCTCACCGTAGTAATCGAAAAAACACATCTCAAGACCTGCGTCGCATGCGCCGCTATCGGCGACGCTGGAAGATTGAGAGACTGTTTGCCTGGCTGCAGAACTTCCGGAGACTGGTCGTGCGCTACGAACGATATGCAGAGAATTTTCTCGGGATGCTCTACCTTGGTTGCTGGATTATTCTGCTGAGGCATTTGTGAGATGGCTTCTAATCGGAACACGAAGGGCGTTGCCACGCCCTTCGTATTTTCATGCACACAAGTGATGCTACATTTCCTGCGTGATCGCTTTGCGCACCGACCCGGCGCTGGGAAAATACCGGCTGCGCTGCGATCCGGCGGTGGGAGTCGATCCGGGCGAGCGACCTCGATGCCGATATTCAAGTCAACTATTCTTGACTTGCCACATTTTGATTTCCTCGCGGAATTACTGCTTTTCGGATCGAAGGTTACACTTCCAGTATTAGGTGCTTGCTCATAGATAACTGGCCAATACTGATCGTTGTCCGTGATTCTCTCCGTAAGACTTGCAAGGGCGGTACGGCGATGATCCTCCAGTCGCCGTGTTTCAGTGCAGGAAATGGCGGGACAGGACTATTCCGCAGAACGTGCCGAAGCCAAGCAGGATAAGGCCGAGGATGGCGTTGACAAGGCGGAAGAAGGTCGGGCCGATGCGGTGGGGGATGAAGCGAACAACAACGATCAGCGCGGTGAACCAGGACATCAGACCGGCGGCGGCCAACAGGATTCCCACACGGGAGCGCTATAGCCCAAGACTGAATGAGCGAAGGGGGAGCCAGTTGGAGGTAACGCCAACCCAGTACGCGAAAGGGCTGCGGGAGGGAATGAGGGTCGAGCGTGGGGACGTCATCGGTTTTGTAGGATCGACGGGAAATGCAGATGCGCGCACGCCGCATTTGCATTTTGCGATCTTCGAGTTGGGGTCGGAAAGGCTATGGTGGAAGGGGAAGGCGGTTAACCCATACCCCAGCCTGGTAGACGCGCTGAAACGCACGAAATAGCAATTGCGTCGGCAAGGGACCTACCCCGATGCGGTCTCAACGATCTCAGAACCGTCGGAGCTTCGGTGCTCATCCTGCTTCTGAGCCGCAAGGGCCTTGATTTCTTCTGCTATCTCTTGATGTCTTTGTTGGCGTTGGCGATGAGCGTCTCGCTCTGAGTCGGTTTTAGGGCTGCCCGCGTACTCCGTATCCAGAACCTTTAGCATCGATAACTCTTTCAAAAGAGCGAGCCTCTGTTCGGACTCCTGACTGCTCATGCCCGATCCTCCGTCGATCTACAACGTAGATGACAAGATGGCCCGGGGAGGATGCTTTCCGAAACGCCAATTTGCGCCATGACCCGGTGACCTCGGGAACATGCATTCCTGAATTTCTTTGTTTAGAGTCACAGCATGGGATGGAAGTCAAAGCTGGAATTCTGGCCGTATGTGGCTATCTTGATAGCCCTCATTGGTTTTCTGTACCTGATCCTCAGGTCCGCTCGGTAGTTCGCAGCGAAAATCCAGTCTGGTCATCCGACATCTCAGCGGGGCTTCTCAGGCGGGTGGTCCAATCTACCACCTCGCTCAGATATGTCCGATCTGATATCCACTTGCTTGTTCCGGCTCCGACGTTCCTTCGGTGCCGAAGTTGGCCCGAATTGCCGAATAGTCACATCGTCCGCCACATAATCGACTTCGTTCTCCCCGATCCGCTTGCGCTTGAATGCGGACTTGGGAGGATTGTGTCTAGTTGCCCTTTGTAGCTTCGGCGGCTTCTCTGTTGTCGGACTTGGGGGCACCTGCAGCTCGGCTGGACTCACTCTCGGTATAACGGAGTCGCTTACTGGCAATGGCTTGTGGCGATACGCGATCCAGCCAGACACTGCGAGCAGCGCAATCACAATGGGAACCGATTCCAACTTCCAGCAGAGCTTGTTCAGAGAAGGGCGTTTGAATGCCTGCCTCATTAGTGTTCCTGCTCTCAGCAGGCTCCAGCAGCTCGACCAATCTCGTACAGCTGCTGCAGGGGCTTGGCGAGCTTCGACTACCCCAGTCCTCTGTTCTGGCGCTTTAACGAATCGGCTTTGCGATACCTTTTGCATTTCGGCGGTCAGTCGCAAAATGGCTTGGGGAACCGTCGATTGCGTTGCGGGCAGGCTTCGTTTGTACTCAACTTTCTCCTCAACTTGATGTGACGTTGACTCACCAACGAGTCTCGCCATGAACTGATATGTGCGTACTTCTCGATCACAAAATGTATGCGGCTCAGTGAAGAGAACCGCCAGAACGCCAGCCGAGGTGCGGCCCTGATAGATGGGAAGCGTCAGGAGGGCACTTGCTCCGAATTGACGGCAGATATCAGCCTCAATCCGTGAATCTGTCTCAGCGTTCTCGACCCGTAAACTCTCGGCTCGGGGATGACCATTCCCGGAGGCAGTGAGGACCGCAGTTAAATTCTTGTCCATACTTGCTGCAGCGGTTCCGACTCCGGTACGGTAAACCAATCGCTCTCCTTCTAGAAGAGCAATTCCAATCCCGGTGGCGTGAGCAACGTCGCGAGCACGTTCCGCGATCATGTGCATGATGTCATTCGGATCGTTCTGATGGTTTGCGATCAGGCGCTGAATCTGGATAAGACCATGGAGCGAGTGAGGCTCTATACCACTTTCCTGCGCAGTGAATGCGAGTGCCAGTCGCGACTGAAAAGACTCGCCGTCAAATAGGGGAGCAACACTCATACGCCGAAAGAGGCCTTTCGCAAGCGAAGATAGGAGAAGATAGGGCAGTCCAGAGGGTCAAACGCTGAAGCGCATACGTTAACCCAAACCTGCTTCTAAGAAAAAACGGCAGGAATTATGACCCATTTCTTTGATGTATACAAGGAGAATCCTTTATGATATCGAAGGCTCAGGATGAGCTATGAGGAACGTCTCCGATCTCCATCAGCATCAGCTCTGGTCTCGCGAAAGATTTCACGCATGCGCTCGACAATAGCTTCTTCCGCGTCAGAAAATCTCTTCGCCATTTCGGAGCTGTCGGCTCCGCAAACAATGGCTGCCCGATACAGGGTTCTCCATTCCTCCATGGCCAACCTCCGAACTCCAAGCACACAGGGGCGACCCGAGTCTAATCGCCCCTGCCCCGTCTCCCCTGCCGAAAGTGATCACTGAGGACAGCGCAATCCGACACCGACTCAGTCAGCGCCGCCAGCCCTAGCACCTATGCTGATCCCACAGCATCCGAAGATTCGCATGACACGGGGCTCCTGATCATCCGTAGCCGCGTTGACGAGGTTAACGTCCTCTTCATCGCCACCGATAGGCACGGCAAGTTCGTTCGTGATCTGAACCAGAAGGACTTCACTATTCTTGACGATCATAAGCCGCCCCAGGCCATCGTGAACTTCCGCAGTGAAACAGATCTGCCCCTCGATATCGGGCTACTCGTCGACGTGAGCGGTTCTGTGGACAGTCGCTTTGATTGTGAGCGGGCTGCTGCGATCAGTTTCTTGCAGCGCACAATTCGGCCCCGTTCCGACAAGGCCTTCGTCGTCGGCTTTAACAGCCACAGTCAGCTAGTGCAGGGTTTCACCGACAATGTGCAGCTACTCTCCAGAAGCGTGCTCTCAATTCTTGCTTACGAGGGACCCAGCCTCGACGACGCTGCCCTTCACAAGCTCCGTCTGGATCTTAAGCTTCTGGTAAGGGCGCAGGTCAACCGTGGTCTCAAATGGCAGGTATCCGGGGAGCGCAATGCGTACGTGATGCTCTCCTGGCGTGAGAAGCATCGCGTTCCCATGCCCATTGAACTCATCTGCGTGCCCGGCGAACTGTTCATCGACGAATACGGCCGCCCTCTCGGGAGTGGCGGAGATTTTCAGTTCACCCGTGGCGTCTTTCGGCGGAGTCCGCATGTCCTTCGCGAGAGACAGCTCTATGGTGTGAACCTCCCCAGGTTCGAGAATCGCCTTTTCGACATAGTCCTTGTACCAAGGCCGGCGTACGACAATCTCGTGCTTTCCTGGTAGAAGCATGATCCTTTTATCGCCGTTTAACTCCTTGACATAGCCCACATACTGTCCGTCTACCCAGACGCCGGCAGTCTTTTCAGCGCCGTTATGGGCAACGAACCGCACCTCAGAAAGCAACTTATTTTCCGCGACGAGCCCAGAAGGCACCGCGACGCAGAACATTGCGGCAAGAACGACAAGTGTAGAACGTCCAAACATCTGAACCTCCAAAACGGAATTTGATTACCGCAGAATGCTTTGGTCCCAGGGAGAAGGCTAGTGGCGGCGAGAATTCCTCGTCTGAGGGATCTTTATTTCCGCTATGGTGCGCGCCGCAGTTCTATGAGGTCAAGGACCCGAAGTACAGTGTCCCTCCGAATGAGGTCTTTGCAGACAGATTTCTCCGCTGACGCTTTCTCCAGAATGTACCCAGGAAACTCCGGCGATAGCGCGCCCACTCTGAAGCACAGCCACTATCGCTACGATTCCATCCTTGGTCACGTTTTGATCACACCGCGTCGCATCTGGTCACTATCCAGCCGATTGCAGAGACGAGGCGGACATAGAATCCGCTGTCGGAACCCAACACTTGCATCAACTCCGCCAGGCTGTATTGATTGATAACGGTACGTACAGGTATCTACTGCCTCGGTCCCTCTCTCTTAGGCCTGCGGAGTACTGTCATTGTCGACTGACTGTTTTTTTGGACTTGCATACTTGGCAGTGGCGCTTGAGCAGGGCAAAATTCGGCGTGCGCAGTAGCAGCTCCGCTCGATCTCAGGCCGCTGCACGAGAACTACAAGAATTGTTTGCGGACGGCGTTGCTGGCGAGGCTGTTAGCCTCAGTGTTGCTCTCGCGAGGGATGTGCGAAATGGAGAAGTGAAACGAGCGAGCCAACTTGCGACAGATCCAGTTCAGGGAATACAGGCGTGGGCTGCGGCAACTGTACTCGCCCCTCATCTGCTTGACCACGACTTCAGAGTCAGAGTAGACGTGAAGTGTCTTGGCTCTCAGGGTCAAGGCACACTGCAGGGCTTCAAGGAGAGCAACATATTCGGCCACATTGTTGTCCTGTCGTCCAATCGATTTCGCAATTCTGATCTTGCCGTCCTGGGCACCGTCCATCACCACCCCAATACCCGAAGGGCCAGGACTCCCCAGAGAGCCGCCGTCTACATAGGCTACGAGATTTGACATTGGGTCTACAGCCAACATGCATTAGGTTGCTCCCACAGTCAAGCTGTTTAACTGGTTCTCCTGGCGACATGCACGTTTTCCAACGAGGTTGTGCAAGGCTTTGTGGAAAACGAAGAACAAGCAGATGCTAAGGCTCGGTAAGCGTGCGGTGTTTCAACGAATTGCACTTCCTGGTGTGCAGGCCAGGTCGTGGTGGACATTGCACCTAAAATGGGCATTGACAATGATCGGCCAACCGTTTAACTTTCGGCCGTCGACGATCGAAAGGATTGGTTCAAGTAAAATTAGCCAGTCCGAAGTAGATTGGGTGATTAGCTCGGCAGGGCAACCTGCGGGGCAACCAGACCCGAAAAAACCGACGGCTCTGCGAGGGGAAGTTGGGGTTTGGGACTGCGAAAGCAGTAATCGCATCAAAGGGCTGTGACGGTGCATGCTCCACGCTGTTGGCTCCCTCGCAGGAGCTGGCGGCTAGAGCGTAACCAATGTCACAGCCTTTTTAATTTCTTACGTCTTCCTCTCTCTGATCGATCGCGCGCAAGCACCCGCATGCGACTGACGGCAAACCGGATAGCATCGCGAGAATTTCGTTGACCCCAGCGAAGACATCATCCGAGGATCGGCGAACCGTTGCACGTTCGTAGTGGAGAAGAGTCGTGAAGGATCAGCTCGAAAACCTCGTACAACATATGTATAAGAGCGGCCTTCGGTACCCCGAAGCGGTGCGTGAGTTCCAGAAAGGGTTCATCCTTACGTTCTTGAACGAGACCAACGGAAATCAAGTTAGGGCCGCCGGAAAACTGGGCATCCATCGTAATTCGTTACGTCGTATCATCCGCGACTTGCAGTTAGACATCCGAGCCATTCGCGCGGCGGCACGTCGTCGGCCGCCCCAGAGCGAGCGCGGTATCTCCCTGAGAAAAACGGAACCTGCGACCTAGGCTCTCGATCGGAAGCGACATACGACGACACCGTCATTCATCGCGCGAGAACCGTGAATCCCGGAGCGATTTCCGAGAAGTTGAATCGCAGTGGAAGCTGAAAATTCAAACCGTTAGAAGCAGTCGCGTTCGAAGGTACTCCGGAACACTAGCAAACAAGGTCAACCCTCTGTGGAGCGGTTCGGGTGGCGGTTCCAGATGGGCGACAAAATCATCCAGACGGAGAACGACTATGACAAGGAGGTGTTCAACGGGGACATCGGAACCGTTGAGCAAATAGACCCGGTGGAGCATCAGGTCGTTGTTAGCTACGATGACCGGATGGTGAAATACGATTTCGGAGAATTGGACGAGGTTGCCCCAGCTTATGCATGTGACCATCCACAAGTCGCAGGGATCGGAATTTCCAGCGGTCGTGATTCCGCTGGCCACGCAACATTACATGCTGCTGCAACGGAACTTGATATATACGGGGATTACACGGGGCAAAAAGCTGGTGGTGCTGATCGGTCAGAAAAAGGCGCTGGGCATTGCCGTTCGTAATGACCGGCCGCAGAGGCGGTATTCGGGGTTGCTCGCTAGTCTGAAGGGCGATGCGCCTCGCTTTGCGCCTAATCCAAGTGTCGAAAGACTTCCTCGTTAGTTGCCTTTGCCCTCACATGAGAGGGAAAGTCAACTGTACCAGACTGATCCGTGGCTTAATTGTTCCTTTGCTTTTTCGACAAGCGTTCTAAGTTCTCCACGGATTGCAAGGATTCGAAACTCGCGCTTATCATGCTCTGCATTCTCAGCCAGTGAATGGCTCCTCGGACTGCGGTAGCGGTGCTCCTCTTGCTGGATCAGTTCAATCTCTCGACGAAGTATTTCAGTCCGTTCCGCGATTGAACTATCGTCCATGTGTGAAATTCTACGCCTACGCTGGAAAAACAAAAGGCGCACTTAGGTCGCGTAGAATGCTCAACGGAAACACGAAGCGACGTGCGGACAATTCCCCCATGACAACCTTCACCCAACCCGAACCCCTGACCGACGCTGAACTCGACCGCCTTGGAGACTTCCTCGAAAGCCGGAAGAGCGGGAAGGCGATGAACCTTGAGGAACTGGACGGGTTCTTCGCCGCCCTGATCGCGGGGCCGGGGACCGTGATGCCGAGCGAATACTACCGGGAGGTCTTCGGCGGCGAGATGTCGGAGGCGTGCGACTTCGGCAGCCTCGGTGAAGCCAATGAAATTCTGGGACTGATGATGCGGCATTGGAACACCATCGCTGCAACTCTGTACAAGGGCGAAGTGTACGTGCCGCTTTTGCGGGACGAGAACGGCGTGGCGCAGGCCAACGATTGGGCTCACGGGTTCATGCGGGGAATGGGCATGCGGCATGACGGTTGGGCTGAGCTTGTTGACGACGAGGAGCACGGCGGCTGCCTGATCCCCATGATGATGCTCTTCCACGAGCACGACGAAGACCCGGAGATGCGCCCGCAGCCGATCAGCCCGGAAAAGCGAGAGGACATCATCGCGCACATGGCAGCCGGGCTGTTACAGGCATATCGGTACTTCAGGGCGCAACGGCAAGCCGGGGCGAGTGCCCGCAGTTCGGAACCTCGGCGCATGGCTCCCAAGGTCGGGCGGAATGATCCGTGCCCGTGTGGATCGGGGAAAAAATACAAGAAATGCTGCGGCGGGGCGACGGTGAACTGAGTTCTGAGTCCTTGCTCCGATACACTCCTACGGCGGGAGCAACCGTTTTCCGTCAATCCCACCGGAACCCATGATCCATCCCATCACTGCGAACCTTCGAACTGGCGTAGCACACCCCTGAGGTCATCAATCATGGCTGAGAGCCTGTTGCGTAGCGGCTCGGAAATTACAACGGGATCATATCGTGCGGCTGGAATTGAAAGGTGCAACGCATCTTCGAGTTCGCAACGGGCATTGGTTAGTTTCGCGAGGACTTTGCTTCTACGTTCGTGGCGCAACATCAGTCTTCCATTCTGGGGGAAGGAAGCCTGTGGATTGCTGCATGACGGTAGCAGGTTCGCCCGGTGCCATTCTGTGCGCATGATCACAATCTCTTGGACGTATCGTTCTCGCCAGCCTCCGAGGGTCATGAGACATTCTGGGGCGGCTTCCTGACGCAGGACTCCGGGTTCTGAGTGCTGCGGATTAGTTCCGCTTTGCCCCGTAACGCAAAATCGCTTCGATGCAGAAGAAGATATTCTGGATGGTCTTCATGCTGCTCGGGCTGGTGGCCGATTTCGTGCTTCCTTTCTGGTGGGCCTGCGCCGCCACCATTCCTATCCTTTTCGCCGCATGGTGGATAGCCTACCGCAGTGATTGGTTTTAATCGGAGAAGAGTCGATGAGCGAAATTGATAAGGGCTTGAGCAAAACCCAACCCATTGCATCAAATAGCACCGCGGAAGGCCGTCAGCAGAATCGACGAGTCGAGTTGATAGTGTCGGGCGAGGTGATCGGAACCAAGATCGGATCCACCCCACAGCCCCAGGTTCGGGAACCGAAGCGCAACCACGCTTGGGTAATCCGCAAACAGAAAGCCGGTTTTCCCCGAGCCGGCTTTTCCGTTCTTTCTCAACCTCTCGCGTTAGCCCTCAACAGCTTCTTGAGACCACAGTCTCGCGGCTGCCGGATTGGCGCAGCTCTAGCAGCACGAGCATGAAAAGGAGATTAACAGGGCAGTTGGCGTTGAAAAACTCCCTCCGAAAAGAAAGCTTCGATCTCAATTCCTCACCGTCAAGACGGGGCAGCTTGCACGGCACACCACTTCATATGCAGTGGCCCAAGGCATGTGGGAGGCTGTACCGATATGGGCTGAGCGATGCAAGCCCAGAATGATGCCGTCGGCCTTCAGAGTGTCAGCTGCTTGCAAGATCTTTTCGCCTGGCAGTCCGAACTCGACCATGAATTCAGGTTTGACTGCCAGCTCGGCATTCTGCGCCGTTAATTCCTCGAGCCGCCGTAGGCTGGCCATGCGCGCATTCTCTCGCACCTGCATGACATCTCCTGGAGTGTACCGACGGAAACCCTCCGGCATCAGAACCGCTGGGAGGACATGAAGCAGAATGAGTTTTGCCCCGAAGTGATTGGCGGACGAGATGGCATATGGCAGGGCATGCAAAGAAGCTCCACCGAAGTCCGTGGCGAACAGGAAGGGCCGAATTGCTCTAATGCTCTCAACCGGGTTCTCCTGAAAGGAACCCGGACCAACGGTAAGAACAAGGCAATCGGCGCGACGAAAGACTTGTTCCGCCACTGACCCGAGGAGCAGTTTCCCCAAACCCCGACGACCGTGTGTTCCGATGACCACCAGATCCACTTGTTCCTGCCTGACTACTTTTTCCAACTCTTCCCACACATCACCTTGGCGGACGATGGCCTCGTGACGCAGACCGGCCAGCGCACCACGTTGAACGAGATCGTCCTCCAATTGATGAGCATCCCTCCAAACTGCCTCGGTGGCCGCGCTCACTGCATCTGGACCGACGAGCGTGAATCCCAGTGAGGAGACGACGTGCACGAGGTAGAATTTCGCCCCATAGTGGCGGGCAATGGCAAGAGCATGGCGGAGGGGTTTCTCAGATGCTTCGGAGAAATCAGTTGCAACCAGGATCGACTTCAGGCGAAGGTCTGCAGTTGGTGCGACGAGAGACACGCGAACCTCCTTGTCTCTCCTACCTTCTACATATTGGCATTAACCCTAATAATACACAGTGATGACGATCACTGGCCTGAGCCAGTCTGCGGTTGCTCAAACCTGCGTTCGGGGCACCGCCCGAGCCCGAGCGAGGCAGTGCGCTCTGTGGTGTTGACGAAGTTGCGCCGAGCGAGTTTTGTAGCGCCTGCAGGGTGCTTGCGGACTAGCGAATCGATTGTTGATGTAATCAGCCATTACACAAGTTGAGAATTGGCCGATGCGGGTCAATGAGTGCGATCGCGATTTTGCCATAACAATCGGATCGAGGAGGCTCATGATCGCTTTCGATTACAACCGCGATACTTACGCATCCGACGAGTCACGCAGCCGATATACGGGCCGAGTCTGACGCTATCCTGCCAGCACAGAGCTGTGTGCCCGAAATTACCATTTAGTTACTGTGTGCAATTTTGAATGATCTCTATTGACCATCCAGGTCAGATTCCTGAGCGGTAGGATTGTCTGCATTACTGAACGTTGAGACTCCGAGGCTGAATCGATTGTGCCAAGGAGATAAAGATGGCGAGTAAACGTACTCTCAGTTTCAGTCGCAGAGTTCTTCGCCGAAAGTTTCGTGCTGGGATGACTGGTCGGACCTACCGAGACAAAGAGGTCGTCTTTTCGCAAGGGGATATAGCTGACGCTGTCTTCTACATCCAGAGCGGCACGGTGAAGCTCACGGTGGTCTCCACGCGTCGCAAGAAAGCGATCATCGCCTTCCTGCAGCGAGGTAGCTTTTTTGGCGAAGGCTGCCTAGGAGGGCAAGCTCTGCGGATTTGCACGGCCAGATCCATTGGGCCGTCCAATATTACTCGACTGCAAAAGGAGAGCACGGTTCGTACGCTCAAGCGAGACCCACGATTTGCAACGCTGTTTGTTGAATATCTGCTTTCCCGGATTATTCGAATCGAGGAAGACCTGGTAGATCAATTCTTCAATTTCGGCGAAAGGCGACTGGCGCGGGTTCTGTTGCTGTTTGGGCAAATCATCAAGGAGTCAAAGCCAGAGTACCCCCTGAAGGTGAGCCAAGCAACCCTGGCGGAGATGGTTGGTACCACCCGCGCAAGGGTAAGTAAATTTATGAATGGGTTCAGGAAGAAGGGCCTCGTCCGCTACAACGGTGGCTTGCAAATAAATAGCGCACTGGTCACCGGCTTCCTGCAAAGTCGACCTATGTCCGTTGCCACGAAAGCGTAGACCCAAATGAGCAAGAAACCTACTCTCAAACAGGTACAGGCTTTCCGTTGCCCGACTTGTGGCGCGGGGCCGGGCGAGAAGTGCGAACTCAGCACGGGACAGCCCCGAACAGAGCCGCATCGTGACCGACGATTGATCGCCGAGGATTGAGTGTCGCGCCTGAGGAACATCAGCAGGCGGTTGTGGTTCTCGGTTGTTGACAGCTCTTCGGGCGAGGGCTGGCATAGATAATGGTGTTGTGTCTATGAACCTGGATTGAGGGAGGTGCCTATGGCTACGCCTCGCGAGTCCAAAGGTTCAGCAAAAATCGCCCGCCAAACGCCCGTTGATCGGGTATCCCAAAAGAACGCGGAATTCCGCGATTCCCCCTCGAGCTTCCAAGAACAGCCGCGAGTTCGATGCCCAGTCATTCCTAGCCACGATTGGCGAGGGCAGGAAAGCTATGCTCTTTCCGAGGAAGCACACCATCTTCACGCAAGGGGACCCGCAGACGCGGTGTTTTATCTGCAGACGGGCAAGGTAAGACTCACCGTTGTCTCCAAGACTGGCAAGGAAGCGACGATCGGCATATTGAGTGATGGGAGTTTCTTCGGCGAAGGTTCGCTTGCAGGCCAACCTCTCCGCATGGGTTCTGCAACGACCATGACGGATTGTGCTGTTCTGAGAATTGAGAAAAGGGCCATGGTGCAGACGCTCCACCGGGAACACACCCTTTCCGACCTGTTCGTCGTATATTTGTTGACACGGAACATCCGTTACGAAGAGGATCTGGTAGACCAACTGTTTAATTCCAGTGAAAAGAGACTAGCCCGCGTGCTTCTTATGCTCGCTCATTTTGGCAAGGAAGGGATTCCTGAGACCGTGGTTCCGAAGATCAGTCAGGAGACCCTGGCAGAGATGATAGGCACCACTCGTTCGCGGGTAAGCTTTTTCATGAACCCCGGTTCAGAAAATTGGGATTCATTCACTATGCTGGCGGTGTAGACGGCGGGTTACAGGTTCACAGTTCACTACTCAACGTCGTTCTCCACGATTAGCTTCGTGCTCAAGACGTCCCCGGAAGATGGTTCTCTCCCGCACCTCTAAGGACTCGACTTATTGAAGCGAACTCGCCACGCTGGAAAAGGCATTGTTGGCGTTCGATCCGACCAGGCGAATCGTACCGACCACGAGCACTAAGATAACGGCCAACATCACCGCATATTCGGCAATATCCTGACCCTCATCTTTAGTCCAAAGGCTGCCCAGTAGCACTGTCATAAGCGCCTCCCATCAGTTTGCTCGCGCACGCTCTCTTGAAGTCATGGCGTAGAACCCCAGCTCAACGACAGCCATGAGCAAATCAGGCATTTGCTGGCTCTAATCCGGAGAGCGACGGCATTTTCATCGCGACCACCACCTCCAGCAAAGTGGCCGTGTTACGAACGCTTCCCGAGATGGTGATGAGTGCTTCTGAGACGAGGGGATGTTGTTCCGCCAGCGAGTCAAGACGGTCACTCACGTTGTAGAGTTGCTGAACTTCGTGCAGGATCGCATTCGGATGCATGGGGTACACGGCTTTCTTGAAAGCCTAAACAGCCCGTGGCGGAACTTGCCGAAAGTTCGTGGGCAACGAGTTAGGCACTTGTCACTCGGGAAGACGGAGTTAACCGCCCTCCCGTGCGACATGTTTACAGATCTCTACGCTGCTACGGCGACTTTATGGAAGGTCGAAGTAACGGCCTCAAACGTTTGAACCTTAGGCGTTCCATCGATCATTCTTGCCAAGGTTTTCAACACTTCCGGGTAGGTATTGGTGTTGTAAGCTTCTGCATCGGCCCTGGTCTCCCACAGACTGATTGCCATCGCATCTAGGCTGCTGGGATTTGACAGTGTGATTTCGTCGCTAAAGCCCTTCTGTTTACCAAGTAAAGGAAGAATGTCCTTCTCAAATGTTCGGGTGTAATCAGAAAGCATGTTCGATTTCAGATGAATAGAAACGGTGCGTGCAAACATATCAACCTCCTAACCTGGATTATTCACGAAGTCTCTAGCTAAAAAGAAAAGGATGCTCTAAAAGGATGATGAACACTGGGTTTCGCCGACCCAGCATTCCCTTTGGGAGCATCCATCGCTTGATACAAAGTGTTTTACGACAGCTGAGCTTCTCCTTCTACCGTCATCAACCCATCCGCGCCGATTTTTCCGGGGGCCAGATCACCAGCGATGCCGGTCTGCTGCCCCTGCGCGCCTTCGATCAGCGCCATCATCTGACCCGTGACTGGGCCGCGCAACTCAGCGATCCGCGGCAACCCGACCGCCTGCGCCATGATTCGCTGGCCCTGTTGCGGCAACGCCTTTATCAGATCGTCGCCGGATACGAAGACGCCAACGACGCCGATCGTTTGCGCCACGATCCCCTGTTGCAGATCGTCGCCGATCAGAAACTGGGCGACGCGCTCGGTTCCCAGCCCACGCTCAGCCGCTGGGAGAACGCGCCTTCCGGTCGCGATCTGGTGCAGGCCAACGACCGGCTGTGCCAGCAGTTCATCCGTCTCTGTGGCGACCAGGTTCGCCAGCGCGGTGAGATCTTGCTCGATCTCGATTCCACCGACGATCCCACTCACGGCCATTCGGACGATGCGCTGTCCACATGCCACACGCCCGCGCCACCCATCGATTGCCCCGTCACATAGATCCGGTGCTCATCGATGGAGAACTCGTGACACAACGCATAGACAATCTCCAGCGCCGCGCGCGCTCCCTCGCCGAAGCCGGGAACCTTGACGGCTGGATCCTTTGTGAAGTCGTAGCGCACCCATCCCCGGTCGGTCTGCGGTACGACCACATAACACGGAAACTGCTTCTGATTCTCAGGCAGTAACCACACACGCGTCCCGAAGGTGTTTCCCAAGTCCAGCTGCTTCAGGTTGTCGTCGCCCTGCCCACCGCTGCCGTGGAGAAAAAGCACCAGCGGCAGCTTCCCGGTCGCGGCCGGTCGAAATAGGCGATACGGCATGATGAAGTCGCCCTTGTAGGCGCGCGCCTCGTATTTATTCTCCACACCGGCGGATTTCTGTTTGAAGGTATCGATAAGCGCGATCCGCTCCGGAGAGGTGGGTGCGCCAGGGGCAAGCGCAGGCATCGCATGGCTGCTCGCGAACGACGGGTACGCCAGCAGCGACAGATCGAGGCCGGCCTGCGCAGCAAACCACCATGCGGCCGAGCCCGTCCCCAACGTGCGGATCGCTTCTCTTCTAGTCACCTTCATCGTTTGGCTTCTGGCGTTCGCTCTTCAATTTGCTGCCTCTCCCACTCATTTTCCGAATGACTGGGCGCCGTTGCTTTTTCCGCTGCTCACATCCTGCAACTCGTCTAGTGAACCATCACGTTCTTGTCGGTCACCCGCGTCTGGTCGGTGATCCAGTTCACCTCCCAGGTCTTCCCGGCGTCGGTCGAAAATGACTGCTCGAAATGCGCGGAGTTCGGCGTGATCTCCGACCAGATGAAGCGCAGCAGGATCATCTTTCCGTGGTAGAGCTCCTGATCGATGAAGGTACCTACGCCGTCCTTAAACTCACCGATCGTGGGCTGACCAAGCTCCCCGTCCTTCCGGTTGACCCAGTAGATGTACCACTGATGAGACTCAGGCCGGTACAGCCGGTAGGTTAATCCTTCGACGTGGCCGGTCGCGCCGACCGTCTCAAATTGTTCGAGATGAGCGGCGCCGTCCCAGAGCCTCTGCGTGGTGGAGGTGCCATCGAATTCGATCCAGGTATTCGAGCCGGTTAAAGGGTGATCCAGTCTCTTCAGGTGGATCTTCCAGGTGCCGTCCTCGAAGTCGAAATCGTGTTGGCCGTCGTGGGCGGTTGGCGGTTTTGTGGCGGTGGCATCCGATTGCGCAAACACTCGCGGCGAACAGAGAAGAAGCAGCAGAGCGAATACGTAATTCAAGGTTCGACGCATATGTATCTCCAAGAACGGGCGCTGTGACAATTTGAGCAAGTCCCATAAATGCGGCAGCTTTATCTTCTGAGAGCGAGTACGCAAAACGCAAAGGCCGCACCGCTGGATAAGCTTCTTCGGCACGACTGAGGTTGTGTCCCGGGCACAAACCGTTTCCCTGGTTCCGCAATGAAGGCGATAAGCGTCCCAACCGCCAAGCAAGTCAGGGACCTGTCTTCTGCTGCCCCAGAATTACAGGTCCTCAGACTGCGCGTCTGCCGTCGGGGGAGAATGGGTGACCCAAGCGGCGGGCGCTGCGTACAACGTCGCAAGCTACTTGTTGATGTCCTGCTGCGCCTGCAGCTTCTTGATCAGGCCCTCGACTCCGGACTTCGCTCGTCGGGAGCGCCCGCCAGCGCCAGCTGCATCTGCTTGGTCGCATCCGGATAGTTGCCGTCGCCGCAGGCGATGCGCGCCAACCCAGCGTGCGACAACCAATTGTCGGGATACTTCTGCGCCGCCGACTTGTAGACCGCGAAGGCCTCCTCTGCTTGCCCTCACGCTGCAGCTGGCGGCCATATCCGTAGAGTTGCGGCGCCGTGCCCAGCGCCAGCGCCTTGTCCTTGCGCCTGCCGTCGCCTCCGTCGTCTTGCCCATCGCGTCCAGGATGCGCGACTTGGTCATCTCATTCTCGAAGCGGTCTTCGTTGCCAATGGAATTGTCTTCGTACTTCAGCGCCTCGTCGAGATCCATCTTGTTGTCGACCAGGTAGGTCGCCGCATCGTCCCATCCGTCCCAGGTGTACTGCGACAGGCCGCGCAGCTGGTTATGCAGGCTGGCCTCGACTACCTGGTTGACGTTGACCGAAACCTTGAAGGGCACGGCGACCTTGTCCCAGCTCATCACCACGACAGCCGAGTCGGGCTGAAGCTGATCGAAGTCGTAGAGTCAGCGCGTTGTGCATCTCGGTCGGCCTGCGGCTTGACGGTCACGCGCAGCGCGTCTTCGTCTTCTTTGTAGCTGAAGCTTCCCCAGGCGGTATGCATCTTGGAGAAGATGATGGTCCACTGGTTTTCGTTGGGGATCATGTGCAGGCCATAGTCCCGGCCGCCAGTGGCTTGCCTTCGATCATCACGTCGTTGGGAAAAGTGATGATGGTGTTCTCATTTGCGCCCGCACGCCAGACCTGTCCGTAGGGAACCAGGCCGCCCCAGATCTTGCGGCCGTTGACCAGCGGACGATGATAGGTGATGGTGATGTCGGTGATGCCGATGCGCTGCGTCACCTGGCCTTCTGGCTCTGGCCGGGAAGATCGAGCTGCGTGGACTGCGCGCTGCGCAGAGGCTGGCAAGCAACAACACGCAGGGCAGCAATGCAGGAAGCGAAGCTTATGCATGGGAATACCTCTCTTTACAGGTAGTTCTGGAGGCGAATCGTGCCCGCAGACACCGTGCGCCACCCGGCATCTTCGGGGCGCTTGGACGGCAGATGATTCGCGGTGGTAAGCAGGAGAGTGACGAATGCGATGCCGAGAGCTACGATGGACGCATGGTTTGCGAGGGATGGAAGGGAGACGCCAGTGGCGACTTCGCGGTGTCAGCGCGCCGTCCGGCTCGCCATCACCCCGTGGTGTGATAGACGCCACAAAGCGCCGGAGAGTATAAAAGTAAGTTGCACCTCCAGCGCGACTCTTCGTCCTGCAGCGTGCAACCTGCCATTCATCTTCCACCGCGGTTCAGGACCGCGCGAGGTTTTCATGTCAACGACGGTGCAGGGCCCCAAGGGCCTGGAAGGCATTACCGCCGCTAACTCCGGCATCTGCTACATCGATGGCGATCAGGGCGTCCTGGCCTATCGCGGCATCGACATTCACGAACTCGCCGACCACTCGACCTTTGAAGAAGTCTGCTACCTGCTGTGGTTCGGCCGCCTGCCCAACCGCTCCGAGCTGCAGGAGCTCAAGCTGAACCTGGCGCGCGAGCGCAAGCTGGATGCCTCCATCATCAGCCTGCTGCGCCAGGCGCCCAAGCACGCGCTGCCCATGGACGTGCTGCGCACCATCATCTCCGCGCTGGCCTATTACGATCCCGAAGAGAAGGTCAACGACCACGAAGCCAACGTGCGCAAGGCCATTCGCCTGACCGCGCAGCTGGCCTACGTCGTCGCCACCTACGATCGCATCCGCAAGGGCAAGGCGCTGGTCGAGCCCGACCGCTCGCTCTCCCACGCCGGCAATTTCCTTTACATGCTGAACGGCGAGATTCCCAGCGAGACCGCCGAGCGCGCCTTCGACATCGCGCTGATCCTGCACGCCGACCACGAGCTGAATGCCTCGACCTTCGCGGCCCGCGTGGTGGCCGCCACGCTCAGCGACATGCACTCGGCCGTCACCGCGGCGATCGGCGCGCTGAAAGGCCCGCTGCACGGCGGCGCGAACGAAGCCGTGTTCCGCATCCTGGAAGCCATCGACGCCTCGGGCGCCGACCCGGTTGATTACATCAAGGGCATGCTGGCGCAGAAGAAGAAGATTCCCGGCTTCGGCCATCGCGTGTATCACACCGAAGATCCGCGCGCCACGCACCTGCGCCGGATGTCGCAGGATCTGGGCCAATCGAGCGGCAACGCCAAGTGGTTCGAGATTTCGCGCAAGATCGAGGAGTTCATCGTCGCCGACCGCAAGCTGAACGCCAACGTGGATTTCTACTCGGCGTCGACCTATCACACGCTGGGCATCGACATCGACCTGTTCACGCCGGTCTTTGCCGTGTCGCGCGTCTCCGGCTGGACGGCGCACGTGATCGAGCAGCTCAACGACAACCGCCTGATCCGCCCGCGCGCCGATTATCACGGCCCGGTGTATCCGAATCACTACGTGGCGATGGAAAAGCGGTAGAGAGCCGCCGCTTTTGAGCTGTTAGCTACTCGAGACTTCGTTGAGTGCGACGAGGATCTTACGCGCGCTTTCAGCGTTGTCATCGCTGAGCGGAGGATCGCGTCCTTTGCGATCCGGAGTCGAAGGAGCCGTTGTTCTCCGCCTCAACGCACAGCCGTTATGTCGCAAGACTACTAATCTCGCTTGTCAAGACATGACGTCATATCGGACTCTGGTCCAATTGCGCCATCCGTACTAAGGCCCCACGGCGTTCCCCTGATACAGCCAGCTCTGGTTGTTGCCTAATCTATACACAGGCTCGCACTGTCGGGCCGAGGTATATCTATTTTGAAATTGCTGTTCCCGCAGTACTTCTGACCGCAGCCTTCCGCCTAGCGGCCGCACAAACACCCCTGCCAAGCCCGCAACCGTGCAAACGCGTGTCCGACAACCCCGACGCAGCAGTCACGCCAGAAGTTCGTTCTCGACGTCGTCCACAGCGCGGTTGGGCTGCCGCAACCCGATCCGCAAGATCGTCTGCGCGTGCTGTTCGCGGCAGCGAACGTCGTCGCGCCCATCGACAACAACCTGGCGCAGCGTTTCGCCAAGGAAGGCACGGCCATCGAAACCAAGCTGGTGGCGGAAGGCCAGAAGCCGGCGGTTTCCATGCTCGCCGGCGGACATGTCGACTGCGCCTCAGCCGCGACCTTCGTACAGACCCTGCCACCTGCCGCCGTGCTCGACGCCGAGCAGTCGCTGCTGGGCGCGATCACCAATTGTCCCAAGCAGGTCGATCCCATCGCCATGCGCAAGCTAGAAGCCGGCATCGAGCAGGGCGTTGTGGCCGGCCGGCCGATCCTTGCGCTGATGGATGCCGAGGGCATGAAGTCGCAATGGTCGCAGTCCATGTTCGCGAAGATGTTCGCTTCCCTTCCCGCCGACGCCACCGCCTACACGACGGAAGCGCCGAACTATGCGGCCATGTTTGCGCGCGCCGCGCGGGAGATGGACAAGGATGCGGTGAAGACTGCGGGGGCGAAGTTTCTGCTGTGGCTGGCGAAGCTGCCCGACTCTCCGCAGCGCAGCGTCGCCGTCAACCTGACGACTGGCGCGTTGAGCGACCGGCTGGGCGATGCGACGGTTACCAGGAACTGCTGCGCTCCGACGTGATGATTCAGCAGGTGGTGAACAGCGCGAGTCAGAATGCGGTTCTCCCGACGCCCGAGGACGACAGCGTCAGCGTGCTGCACGCCATGAGCAACAGCAGCGATCGCACGGATGAGCTAACTCGATGTCGCCGGCCGGCGTGCGCGTGAGGCAGCGGCCAGTGGCTTTGCCAGCGGAACTTCCGGCGACCGCAAGATGGCCGACCATTATTTCGATATCGCCTTCTCGTCGGTGGATGAGGTCTGGTCCGACCGCGCGTCCTCGAAGACAAACGCGCCGGACGTGGTGCAGGAGGTAAGTGAGGCGGCGGCGCAGGTCGATCCCGATCGCCGCGTTGCAACGTCGGAGCGCCTGCAGGACCCCTCAGCCGAGGCCATCAGCATGCTGGCCGTGGCCCGGGTGGTGGTGGGACAGCAATAGAACGCAGAGACTTCTGCGCTACTCTTCCGGCATATAGATCAGTAAACCTCGCCACGCATCTGCTGCCGACGCATGTCCCCTCTAACGCTGATTTAAGATGCAGATGGCGGCTACGTCGTAGCGATGGCCTAGCAATAGCAGGCGGGCGCGAAGGACGCGATGAGATCGTCGGTCGCGCGACCCCGACGGCCTCTCCGTGGCGAGTCATGCATATTCCTGACGGGTATCTGAGTCCATCGACCTGCGCGACGCTCTACGTCGGGGCGGCGGCGGGATGGTACTCGGCGCTGCGGCGTCTGAAGCGCGTGCTGTTCACCCGCGTTGTCCCGCTCATCTCCGTCTTCGCGGCCTTCTCGTTCGTGGTGATGATGTTCAACCTGCCGCTTCCCGGCGGCACCACCGGCCACGCGCTGGGCGTGACGATTGCCGCGATCGTCCTCGGGCCTTCGGGCGCGATCCTGGCGCTTTCCATCGCGCATTGCTATCCAGGCGCTCTTCTTCGGCGACGGCGGCATCAGCACGCTGGGCGCCAACTGCTTCAACATGGCGATTGTCGGCTCGCTGGTGGCGTACGCGAGTTACCGGCTGTCGCCGCGGGCTCGGCGATCACCTCGAAGCGGCGCGTGGTGGCCGCGGCGATTGCCGGATATCTTGCCGTTAACGCTTCGGCGCTTGCTGGCGGCGATCGAGTTCGGCATCCAGCCCGTGCTTTTTCACGATGCCAGCGGCACGCCCCTGTATGCGCCTTATCCGCTGAGCATCGCCATTCCCGCCATGATGATTGGGCACCTTACCTTTGCCGGATTAGCCGAGGCCGTGATCTCTGCCGGGCTGGTTGCGTACCTTCAGGCTGCCGATCCGGCGCTGTTACGCGGCACCTCGGGTCTGCCGGCCGAATCGCTCGCAGACGATCGTCCAGCCGGCAGCGCGTTCCTTCCAGCGCCTGTGGCTGGCGATTGCCGCCCTGATGCTGCTGACGCCGCTGGGAATCCTGGCTGCCGGAACGGCTTGGGGCGAATGGTCGCCGTCGGAGTTGGCGCAGGCCGCGCCGTCAGTTGCGGCGTGGCTCCTCCGACCTGCGCCGCCCGCCGGATTGCAGCGGCTTTCGAATCTCTGGACCGCGCCCTTTCCCGGCCTACGCGCCGACCTTCGTCAGGAGTCGAGGCTTTGGCTATCTTGCTGTCGGCGATGTTTGGGGTGGGACTGCTGCTGGCGCTGTCACTGATCCTGCGGCGCATGCTGGAGCCGCAACCGGCGCAAGGAATACGCTTCATGAGCCGAGGCTTCGTCGAATCGACGACGATGGGCTTTGCCCGCGCGCTGACGCGCACCATGCTCTCCGAACAAACCGCTCGCCAGCGCGGACTGCTGCAGTCACTCGATCCACGGGTACGGGTCGTCGGACTATTCGCGCTGGTGCTGGCGGTGACGCTCTCGCACAGGATCGCCGTCGGTGGCAGTGTTGTTCGCCGCCGCCATCGCTGATCGCGCTGTTCTCGCGTGTGAGCCTGCTCACGCTGGCGAAGCGGGTGTGGCTTATCGTGCTGGGCTTTACCGGCGTGATCGCGCTTCCCGCACTCTTCATTACTCCCGGCAGTAACGTGGCAACTGTCGCGGGCTTCGCCGTGACCGAGCAGGGCCTGCGTACCGCATGTCTGCTTATCCTGCGCGTGGAAACCGCCGTCACCCTAACCACGCTGCTGATCCTCTGTACGCCATGGGTGCAGGTACTGAAAGCGCTGCGCGCCCTGCGATTGCCGAAGGAAGTCGTGATGATGCTGGCGATGACCTATCGTTACGTGTTCCTGCTGGTGGAAACTGCGACGCCAGATGTTCGAATCGCGCCGCAGCCGAACGGTCGGCGTTCTCCGGCCGGCTGAGCAGCGACATTTGGCCGGGCGCACCGCCGGAGTGCTATTGAGTAAAAGCGTCGCGTTGAGTAACGATGTCTACCTGGCCATGCAGTCGCGCGGTTTTCGCGGCGATGTCCAGATCCTTTCCGACTTTCGCATGACACCCGTGGGACTACCTTGGGCTGCTGGCATTTCTGCTGGTCGGCGGCCTCGCGGTCTGGATGGGGAGATAGACCGCATGCCGCCACTGTTCGAGCTGCGCGATGTCTCGTTCGACTATGACGGCATTGGTGCCCTTCGTGGGCTGTCGCTGGATATCGCGAAAGGCGAGCGTCTGGTGCTGCTGGGCGCGAACGGCTCCGGCAAGTCCACGCTGCTGCGGCTGCTGGATGCGCTGTGTTTCCCCTCCGGCGGCACCATCAGCTTCGACGGTAAAGCGCTGACGTCGGATCGTATTGCAAGATGATAACTTCGCGCTGCCGTTCCGCCGCAGAGTCGCATTGGTTTTTCAGAATCCCGACGTGCAATTGTTCAACCCGACAGTCTTCGACGAAGTTGCGTTTGCACCCTTGCAGTTGCAATGGCCAAAAGAGCAGCTGCTGTCGAGGGTCGAACGAAACGATGGAGTGGATGGGCATCGCCCACCTGCGCGATCGTCCGCCGTATCGCCTTTCGGGCGGAGAAAAGAAACGCGTCGCGCTGGCGTCGGTGGTCGTGCTCGATCCCGATGTACTTCTGCTCGACGAGCCGACCGCAACGCTTGACCCTCGCAGCCAGAGCCAGGTCATCGACCTGATCCAGGAATGGAAGGGCTCGGAGAAAACGGTGATCACCGCGACGCATCAGTTGGAGATTGTGGAGGACATTGCCGACCGCATTGTGGTGCTGGAGGCGGGCCGGATGCGAGGCCAACGGCACCGTCGCCGAGATCCTTTACGATCACGAGTTGTTGTTGCGGGCGAATCTGGTCCACGCGCATCGGCATACCCACGGATCGGTCACGCATTCGCATCCGCATTTACATTCGCACTCGAAGCATGAGCATTGATACGCACCCACTCAAGCCAAACGAGGGCTTGAATGTTACCCGCTGGATCTTGCCCCGCTTGACATTCATTCGCCTGCGGTCCCACCATGCCCTCATCCTCGCGGCCGACGCCGCGACTGCTGGAGGCCCTCATGGAACACCACCATTCGCCCGATCCGACCAACATGGCAAATTTCGCGTCGCGCATGGCCAATCCCGATGCCGTTGGCGAAAATCGGCAAAGGCGGCTTCAGGGAGTTTAAGGAGTTTGCCCTGAAAGGCAGCGTGCTCGACATGGCAATCGGCATCATTCTCGGCGTCGCCTTCGGAAAATCATCACTTCGTTCGTCGATGACATCATCATGCCGCTCATCGGCCGCATCTTTGGCAAGGTCGACTTCACGAATATGTTCGTCAGCCTTACCGGCATGCATTTCGATATCGCTGGCGGCGGCCAAGGCGGTGGGCGCGCCCACGCCTGAACTATGGACTGTTCATGAACGCCATCTTCAATTTCGTGATTGTCGCGGTGGGCGTATTCCTGCTGATCCGGCAGGTCAACCGCTTCCGGCACACCCAGGAAGTGGAGATGAAGGAGTGCCCCTTCTGTTTCAGCGGCGTGGTGAAGCGCGCGACGCGGTGCCCATTCTGCACCTCGATTTGGAGGAAAAAACCGCCTGACTCGCCGCGATTCTAGCTGATGGCAGGCGGCACAGCGACCACATGCCCGCTGCCCGGCTTGGCGGCCTCGCCCGAAACCGCGGCACCGCCGGATACTTCGCATTCGGGTAGAGTTTGGCCAGCAACAAAATTCCGGCGATGGTTACGATCACGTCGAACACACTCGCCTCCGGCCCGACGCTACCGCCACTCAGCCACTTCGACCCCGTCAACTCGCTCTCAGCATGTGGCCCGTCGCCTGGATGCCACTGTTGGGCGTGGAATAGAAGAAGCTCTCGCCCCAGTCGAATGCCATGTGCCATCCGATGGCAAACCATAGGTTGCCGGTTCGCCGCAATGCCAGGCAGAGGAAGACGGCGATCAGAACAATCTCAAGCACGCCCACCCAATTCTCGCCTGGATTGCTGATGTGCCCTCCGGCAAACAGAAGGCAGGTGATCGCGGCGGCCGGCCAGAAGCCCATACCCGAGGTCAGGGTATACAGCATGTAACCGCGAAACGCCGATTCTTCAAAGAGTCCCACCAACAGGAAACCGATTGCCCACAGCATGCCGTACTTGATGACGTTGCCGGAGTGAGCGCCAGCCCTCCCGCGGAGTAGGAATGCGTTGCCGCCATCAGCGCCACGATGAACGACAGCATCACGAATCCCCACAGCGCTCCAGTCCAGAATTGTTTGCCCAGGAAGACCGCGCACTGGCAAGCCGTAATCGCCCGAGGCCCGCGGTGCTCGAACTGCCCATGATGGCGGTGGCGATCAGTATGATGCCGAAGGAAATCATCTCCTGAACGATGACGTTCACGCCGAGAAGTCGGTGCCCAGCGCGCCTATCAACCTTGGCTGCAAGAAAACCAAAACACAGACGCCGAGGACGATGACCATCGCGAAGAAGATGAGCAGCCGCCAGCCGGCACGCAGGCCATGGGGACCGAGGAAAACGCTTTGTGCGACGACAGGCTCGCGGTTCGGAATCGGTGAAAGATCGTTTTCAGGACATGGATTTCTTCGCCAGTGTAAACGAAGGCGGCCAGATCTTCGCTACCGCATTGGCCGCATGGCGCTCCCGTGGCGTTTTGAAATCGCAAGAATTACCGCCGGGCACATGCTTGTTGCAACAAAAAATGCCAGTTGCAACGCACTTACTGTTTGTGAGTACCGGCCATTCAGTAGATAATTTCGAGACTTCCCGTTTTATGTCCTTGCGTTTGCCACTAAGGAGCCGCTTGCCCGTTATGAAGCTGTGTGCCCGTTTTGCCAGCCTGCTGCTGTTTTCTGGTTCGTTGCTGACCGCTCAGGTAGCGGTTTCAACCTACCAGAACGATAACTACCGCTCCGG
This sequence comes from uncultured Acidobacteriaceae bacterium, assembly GCA_963699875.1. Lineage (GTDB taxonomy): Bacteria > Acidobacteriota > Terriglobia > Terriglobales > Acidobacteriaceae > CAVVDY01. Next base: position 76,748 of record CAVOVN010000004.1, on the reverse strand, counting down.
GGCCAACACCCAGGAGACCATCCTGACGCCGTCCAACGTCAATGTCAATCCCGTTTGGCCGCAAAACGGTTTTCACGGTTCAGGGACAGGTATACGCACAGCCTCTCTATGTGCCCAATCTTACGGTTAATGGCGCTTCGCACAATGTGGTGGTGATCGCCACCGAGCACGACCAGGTGTACGCCTTCGATGTCGACACCGGCGCGCAACTGTGGCAAACAAACTTCTGATCTCGCATTCCGCTCTGCTGCAGATCAATTCAGCTCTCCAGCACGGACGTGAATTGCAACGACATGACACCGGAGATCGGGATCACCGGAACGCCGGTCATCGACCTCTCCAACTTACCATGTTCCTGGTCGCCAAGACCAAAGAAACAGATCTGGTCGCACACACTCACGACCTTTTACCAGACGCTGCACGAGCTCGACCTTCGTACCGGGATTGATCGCGCTATCCCGCGGCGCATTACCGCGATGCGCTCGGGATCGGGTCCGGATCGCTGGCCGGAGTGTCATACTTCGATCCCCTGGTCGAAGGACAGCGCTCCGCGCTGCTAATGCATCCCGATGGCCAGATCATGATCGGCTGGGCATCGCATTGCGACCTCGGCGCCTACCACGGCTGGCTGATGTCGTTTGGCAAAGGCACGCTCGCCAATACGGGCGTGTGGGTCGACACGCCAAACGGAGTTGAGGGCGGCTTCTGGGCGGGCGGTTCGGGACCAGCAGTGGATGCCAGCGGTTCCATCTACGTTCCCACGGGCAACGGCACCTTCGACGCCAACTCAGGCGGAATCGATTATGGCGACAGCGTCCTGCGAATGACCTGGGCCCCGGGCTCAGGCTTCGCCGTGAGCGACTACTTCACACCCTGGGACGAACAGGCGCTCGACAACAATGACTCCGATGTCGCTGCGGGCGGCGTCGTACTGCTGCCCGATCAGCCGGGCACGACGCTATCCGCATTTGCTCATACAGGTCGGAAAAGAAGGTACGATCGATCTGCTCAACCGCGACGACCTGGGACACTTCAATACCGGCAATGACAATGATATTGTCCAGACACTTCCCTTCGCGATCGGCGGAGTCTGGGGCGGCGATGCCTTCTGGAATAACCGCGCCTACTTTGGAGGTCAGAGCGATCACCTGAAGGCGTATTCGTTCGATCCTCTTGGCCAAAAGCTGTCGCTTTCGCCAACGTCGAGCTCTTCGATCAGCTACGGATACCCGGGCCTACGCCCGCCGTCTCCGCCAACGGCGCCACCAACGGCATCGTTTGGGCGATTCAGGCTGATGGTGGACACAGCTATGCCACCCTGCATGCTTACGACGCCACCAACCTGAATACTGAGCTGTACAACTCTGAACAGAACTCCGGCCGCGACCGCGCAGGTTCTCGAGTCAAGTTCAGCGTGCCCACCATCGCCGATGGCCACGTGTTTGTCGGTGGTTCAGGTCAGGTAGCGATGTACGGATTGCTGAACTAAGAAACAAAGTTGCAGCAGACACCCCACCCATCTCGCAGGAGAGGGTGGGGTTTTTGTATTCGCCTGAAAGCTGCTCTACCGAGAACTGCGGCAACACCGCTTCCCCAAACAATTTCGCCTGCTCCTCGCGATCGTCCCCCCAGATCTCCAGCATGATGCTGGTGCACCCGGCATCGCGATACTCCTTGATGCGCTCGCAGCATTCGTCGGGATTTCCGGCGATGGCGCAGGTCTTGCGCAGGATGTCGTCGGTGACGGCCTGGGCCGCAGCCTTGCGCCCGCCCTTCTCCATGCCCGTCGGCGATGGGAGCAATCTCCTCGAACGTCAGGCCGGCGGTTTGCAGCAGCACGTCGGCCGAGCCGCGAATGTTCTGTACCTTGTTGGCCAGATACATGGCCGCCATCTCACGCGCGCCTTCCTTGCCCTTCTTCGAGTCCTTGTTGATGCTGCCCACAATCACCCCGCCCAGATCGAGCGACGCCGGATCCTTGCCCGCCTTCTTCGCGCCCTCTTCCATGTTGCCGCGGGCGTAGCGGAGGAAGTCGGGGTGGTGATGCTTGCCGTCAGCAGTCCGTCGGAGTGCGATCCCGCCAGCCGTTGTAGCACCGGGCCGGTTGCGCCGACATAGATCGGCACGCGCGCGCGCGACACATGTGCGTCGGACTTCAGCGCGGGCGCGGAGGCGTCGAACGCCTTGCCGTGATACTCGACCGCCTCGCCGGCGAGCATGGCCTCGATGATCTCGATGCTTTCGCGCATGACCACCGCGGGGCCGACCTCTTTGCCTTTCTCGCCTTCGCCAATCTCCTTCATGAAGATCTTCGACGCGCCGAGCCCCAGCAGAAATCGTCCATCGCCGGCGGCATCCTGCATCACCCGCGCTTCCATGGCAATCTGCACCGGGTGACGCGTGTAGGGCGAGATGATGCCCCAGCCGATGGTGATGCGCCTGGTCTGCGTGGCGACCACGGCGGTGATGGCGGTGGAGGAACGCGCTTCGAAGCCGTGCTTGCGCCACCAGGGATACGCCTCGGCCAGCCAGAAGATGTCGAAGCCGGCGCGGTCGCAGGCCTGCGCCATGCTGACCGTCTGCTGCAGCGGCTCCATGCTGAGTTGTAGAACGCCGATGCGGAATGGAACGGACATGATTGTGAAGCACCTTTCGTTGTGAGACGTTTCGCTATTCGCCAGTAAGCTCAAGCTTGCACTATCAACTCTTTACTAAGTCGACAAAACTGGCCCATCAGCTTAACGCGGCAAACGGTCTCGCCTGACCTGCTGGCCGAAAGCCGAAAGGCTGACAGCCACCGAGCCTACGGCTCCGTCCATCCATGCTCCAGGCCCTTAATCAACGCCCACATCGCGCGGTTCATCGGAGTCGGCACGCCGCACTTCTCGCCCCACTTCACGATGGCGCCATTCATGAAATCGACTTCGGTCACGCGCGACGCGATCGCATCCTGCAACATGCTGGCCTTGTGTTTGCCGGGAGCGTCGCACCCTTGGCCACCAGAGTCCGGGGATCGCCGTGAAGCTCGACTCCCATCGCCGCGGCGACAGCTTCGCCTTCCTGCGATCAGCGTCTCGAACAGCTCTCCGGTTGGCCCGAACCGCGCGGCCGCACCGTGATGCAAGCGCGTCAGCGCTCCTACCGGATTGGTCGCCGCGTTGAAAATCAGCTTCGTCCACTGCGCGCCGCGAGCGTCGGCAAGGGGAATGGTGTTCATGCCGCCCCGCGTGATGTAGCCCGCTAGCTCGTTGACGCGTGCCATCGAGGTGTTCGTCGGTTCGAACGGCCCGATCCAGGTGTCGCCCTTAATGTCGAAGCCCACGTGTCCGGGCTCGGCAATATGCCCAGCGGGAAACGTCGTTCCGCGAATGACGTACCTCACGTGCTCGGCGATCAGCTCCTCATTGCCAACGCCATTCTGCACCGAACAGACCGCGCTATTCTCGTCGAAGCATCGCGGCGGCGGCTTTTATCGCGCTCGAGGTGTGGATCGCCTTGGTGGCGACGATGCCGTAGTCGCAAACCGGCAACTCGGCCGCATCGTGTGCTCGCCTTGGCCAGCTTAACGTGTATCTCGCTGGCGCCGGAGAGCCGCAGGCCGTTGCGATTGATGGCGTCCACGTGCGGTTGCGAGGCGTCAAAGGCGTACACCTCGACCTCGCCGCCCTTGGCCAGATGTGCCGCGAAGAGACTGCCTATGGCGCCGCATCCCACGACCAGAACTTTCTTCATGCGTCGATCCACCGGTCGGATACAGCCTTAACGCTGGCTTGCGCATCGGCGTGCGAGTAGAACTTCCAGGGAATCGTGCTGAGGTTTTCGCCCTCCGTTTTGCCCACACGGAACGTGTCCTGCGTGTACAGGCACACGCTGCCATCCTGGTCGACAACTTGAGGATGCAGGGAAAAGATCATGTTTTCCTTGAGTTCGATCTGGCTCTTCGCGCCGATTGCCGGATGCTCGATCATCGTCGTGCCGATCGAGTGTCCGGACAGATGTCCCAGCGCGAAGCCGCTGCGCGCGAAGGTTTCGGCGACGACCTTGTGTACGTCGCAGGCGAGCACTCCGTCGTGCATCAGCTTGCGCGCTGCCTCCATCGCCTCGGGATAGACCTCGGCCATCTGAAGAGTGCGCTTGCTGGGTTCGCCCTCGATGAGCGCGCGCGAAAATTCGACCCAATACCCGCCGGTGCCGGCGATCTCCAGCGAATACAGCATCAGGTCGCGCTTGCCGACCGGCCGCTTCCCGGAACCTTGAAGTGCGCTTCGGCTTCGCCGTTCTCGCCCGACAGCACGATGTTCATCATGCGCGGCCCCGCGCCGCGTGCGAAGAAGACCTCAACAGCGGGAGCCATGATCTCGGCTTCGGTTTTGCCCGGCACGAAGCCTTCGAGCAGCGCCCAGAAGCCTTCGTGGATGATGTCCATGGAGTCGCGGATCTCGACCAGCTCTTCTTCGCTCTTGACGGCGCGCGCCATGTCGAAGTGGAAGTCGAACGGAACCAGCTCGAAGGCGCCCTGCTGCAGCTCGCGATAGTCGCGCACCGCCATCACGTAGTCGAGCCCGAAGACGGCAACGCGTTTCCAGCCTGCGTCCTGCGCACGCTCGCGCAGCCAGCGGCCGGGCACGTCGGCCCAGATCTTTGTCTTTGACGAACGGCTTCTTCTTGTCGCCAATCCAGCGCGCCTCTTGCGGAAAGACCAGCGTCGGATCGCCGTGAGCGGGATCAGGACGTAGACGTAGCGATGCACGATCTCGAAACCGGAGACGTAAAAGACCGCGCCTTCGAACCCGGCGTACTGATTGCCGCAAACGATGAGCGCGTCGACTCCCTGCGTCGCGCATTGCTGGCGCGAATGTTGTCGTAGCGGCGTCGAATTTCAGATGGACTGGGCAAATGAAACCTGAGACCTCCCGGGGAAAGAAGGCCTGTCAGCCCGTTCAGCTAGTGCCTCGGACTTTACAGCCGATATTACGCGATTTGCATCTGAGCAAGCATTTGTCACCGGCTGCCGTGTCGATCATACATGCACTTAACGCTGGCCTGAAGGCCAGCCTGCCACCGCTTCCTCACCCGCATATTTCTGCTGCCGTCAGCGCATACACCTTCGTAATGTCGACCAGCGTCCTGATCGCGACCTTCTCGCCTTCGTGATCGCGCGGCCCGCTCGATGGGCCGTAATTCACCGTGGGACATCCGAAGCGCGACAGCACCGACGCATCCGAGCACCACAGAACGGTCTCGCGCACCGGCACGTTTCCGACCACGTGTTGATGATTCCTCTCAATGGCCTTGACCATCGCATGGTTTTCGTCGATGGTTGCTCCCGGTACCGATACGTAAGTCTCAAACTCCAGCCCATACTCCGGGTACTTCTCTTTCATGGCCAGAAAAAGTTTCTTGGCAGCCCGGCGTGCGTCGGTCATGCCGATCGTCGGCGGCACGCGCACATCCAGAAACAGGTCAGCCCGTTCCGGAGTGCGGCTGGCGCGCCAGGGATGTCCCGCCTGCAGGCATCCGATGTTCACGAAGCCTGGCCGTCCCGCCCAGTGCGCTCTGTTCCTGCCACTCAGGAATCCACCGCATCACCTCTCCCACAATGTCGTACATGCGCCGGATGGCGTTCTGATCTTCCTTGCCCGGCGCGAACGCCGAATGAACGTAGTTGCCGGTCAAGCCGAAACGGACCCACATGGAACCCGCATGCTCCAGCACCAGCTGCATGTCGGTCGGCTCGCCCAGAATGCACATGTCGGGCAGCACGCCGTGGTTGACCAGGTAATGAGTACCCGCACCGTAGCCGCGGTACTCCTTGCCTTGGAACTCGCCCCATTGCGTCTTCTCGATCTCACCGCAAACCGCGCCGAGAATGACATCGCCGTCCAGTTTAACCCCGGCCTCCAGCAGCGCCTTCACCGCATGAACGTAGCAAACCAGCGCGCCCTTCATGTTGTAAATGCCGAGACCGTAAATCATGCCGTCTTTCACCACGGCGTGCGGCTTGTAGCCGATCCCGGTCAGAAAGTCCTCATCGCCGGTATTGGAGGTGTCCATGTGGCCGTTGAACATCAGGCACTGGCCGTTGCCGCTTCCTTCAAGTCGCCCGACTACGTTGGCGCGCTCGTCTTCCACTTGCTGCCAAGTGACTTTCAGCCCCAGTCGCTGGAACGCCGTACGCATGTACTCGGCCATGGCCAGCTCCCCGCCTGTGGGACTCGGGATGTCGATCACGTCGCAGCACATGGAGACGATCTCGTCCTCGCGGATGCGGCTGACAATGGCGTCTCTGACGCTGTCAGACAGAGCGGCTTTGCCGGCAATCGCCATCAGTGTGCGGCCTTTCCCGCGACACAGCCCAACACACGGAAGTCGTCCGGAAACGAGCACAACTTCTCGTTGCCCCCTCCGGTAATCCAGAAATTATCTTCCAGTCGCAACCCGCCGCCTCCCGGCCAGTAGATGCCCGGCTCAATGGCCAGCACCATGCCATCGTGAATCGTTCCGGTACTTGCCTGGTGGGCTACCGGAGGTTCGTGGGCCCGAGCTCCCACACCATGGCATATCGGGTGCGACGGCTGCCCAGGATAGCCACCCTCGGCGATACGGGCGCGGATCAAGACGGTCCAGATCAGGCAGGCTCGCGCCGTGTTTGGCGAAGGCGGTGGCTTCGTTGAAAACGCTCAACAGCAAATCGAGCAGCTTGTGATACTCCGGAGTGAGATCTCCGGGGCACAGATTTTTTGTCAGATCGTTCCAATATCCGTCAACGCAGACCCATATCTCGAACAGCGTCGGCTCGTGCTCCTGAATCGAGCCGGTTACCTGTCGCGGTAAACGTCCGAATTCCCTTGCCCGACCAGACCAGCGTGAAGGCGCGCGCCATCTCAACCTTGCCCTTGAACCCGATGCCGCGGGAGTGCACGAAGCCTTCAAAGATCGACGCGACCTCGCTTTCTTTCATGCCCGGACGCATGCGCTCCCAGGTATGTTCCATCGCCAGCGCCGCCAGTTCGTTGGCCAGCTTCATGCGCTCGATCTCCTGCGCGGTCTTGATGGCGCGGCAATGACCAGAACCTGGTAGGTATCAACGATTTCGCGGGCGACAGGCTTAAAGGCGTCGAACCATGGCTGCGTCCACGTGCTCGGCTCGCCCACCATGCGGTCCGCACTTTGCGTTCCCTGCGAAAGCTCCAGGCCCACGCGGCCGGTCAGATCACGCTCCTTCAACACTTGCACGGCAATATCGAGCGAGCGAGCGCCGGGCGGTCGCGGATCGCTGGGGTGGTATCCCTTAAAAAACCGGATGTCCTGCGTCCACGAGGTGCGGCGCGCGTCCTCTTCCTGCGGCTCAAGAGCAATCAGCGTCGCCTCGCCTTCGCGCGGAAAGATCGCGATGTCGTAGCCCTTCATGCACCAGTAATTCGTCAGGTAAACGATGTTGTCAGGCGCGCGCACGACCAGCGCGTCAAGGTCATGCTCTTTCATAACAGCGCGAACGCGTTCGAGCTTGGCATGGTCCTTCGGGTAGGGCATCAGTTCACACTCTCTAACACATTCTCATTCTTCCACGTCCAGCTTGCTTCCTTTGCCTTGATCAGTCGATACAGAGCGGTGTGTAACGGCGCCGGAATACCCAACCGCTCGGCCTCGCGCGCGATTGCTCCGCCCAGATAGTCCACCTCTGTCAACTGCTTGTTGCGGATATCCGATAGCATTGACGGCGGATGGTTGGTCTGCGCTCCAACGCAGTTCATGACCCAGGGATCCTCATGCAGCCGGATGCCCAGGGCGTCGGCAACCGTCATGCCTTCCTCGATCAACGCATGCAGAAGATGTCCCAGATCGCTGAACTGCGCCTCGGCGGCGAAGTGTGGCGAATGGGGCAGCTCGGTCAGCGCCGACACGCTGTTCACGGAAGCATTGAAGATCAGCTTCGACCACTGAGCCGGGCGCGCATCGCCCAGCGCTTCGGCTTTCAATCCCGATGCATTCATCAGCGCCGCCAGTTCGTCCACTAGTTCGAAGGGTGTGTCGGTCGGCTCGAAGGGCCCCATCCAGGTCGGGGTGTCCAGCTCGTAGTGCACATGATCGTCGGCGAAGCGCGTGCCACTCATGAAGGTCGTTCCGCGAATGACGTAGCCCGACGGCATAACCCCGGCCATGACTTCTTCGCTGCCCAAGCCATTTTGCGCCGACAACACGGCGCCGTGCGGAAACAGATGCGCGACCGGAGAGAAGGCCTCCCAGGTCTGGCTGGCTTTGGTGGCGACGATGCCGAAATCGAATTGCGGCAGATCGTGGAGGTCGGTGGTGGCCTTCAATTCGACATGAAACTCATTGCGCCCGGTGACGCGAAGGCCGCTGCCGGTTAAGGTTTTGCGCGTGTTCCGGCCGCCGGGCAAGAACCCACACCTCGGCCACACGCGCCAGGTGCGCGGCGTACAGGCTGCCGATGGCTCCGGCTCCGACGATGAGGATGCGCTTCTTCATCAGCTATTGGCTGTCGGCTCGCTCTTCGCTCTTCGCTTTTCGCTTTTCGCTTTTCGCCAGATCCTTGAGGCACCGGCGAATCGACGTGCTTTCTTGAATGTGAGTTGTGCCATCTTTTGACGGTGGTCCATGTTTTAGCTCACGACTGCCAGCCGCTTCATTTGCGTTCTACTTTCATGTTCGGCTTCGTCTCGCCGCGCCGCTGCCTCTGTATCTGTTCGTACAACGTGCTGGCGTTGTTGTACGAATCGTCGATGATGATGCCCTCGTTCCACAGCGCGTCCTGCAGCGCAGCGCTGATGGCGTGCAGCGGCGCGCCTCCGCCTTCGCCCATGCCCTTGGCGCCGCTGTAGCTGTGCGGCGACGGCGTCTCGATGTTGCCGTACTTGATGATCGGCATGCTGACCGCGGTGATGGGCGTGTAGTCGCTGAAGGTCGACGCCAGCATGTTGCCGTCCTCGTCGTACGCGCAATTCTCCATCAGCGCGGCGCCGATGCCGTGCGCCGTGGCGCCATGCACCTGGCCTTCGACGATCATGGGATTGATCACGGTTCCGCAGTCGTCGACCGCCGCGTAGTCGAGAATCTTCGGGATGTAAGTCTCGCGGTCGATCTCGATGACCGCGATGTGCAGCTGCGACGAGTAGGTCAGCGTCAGGTTGCCGTACTTCTTCGCGACGTCGGGCACCTGGAAGGGCGCGCGCCAGGTGTAGCGGCAATTCAGCGTGAGCGAGCGCAGATCCTCAGGAACGACGGCGGTGTTGACGTTGGCCAGATTCGCCAGGCCGATGTAGGGAATCGCCTTCTCGGTGCCGCGCACGCGCACTTCCGGCCCCTGCTTGCCGACGCCGAATTCCAGATCGTCTTCGCTGGCTTGCAGCGCGAAGGCCGCCAGCTTCTTGATCTCGGCCTTCAGCAGCCGCGCCGCGCCGTTCACCGCCGACAGTCCCGACACGGCGAACTGGCTGGCGTAGGTGCCGCTGTGTCCGGTGTGGACGTTGCGCTCGGTGTCGAAGCCGACGCGCACGTTCACCAGCTCGGGGCGTGATGTTCAGGATGTCGGCGACCACCTGCGAGACCGTGGTCTCGTGCCCCTGACCTTGCGGCACGGAGCCGACGGCGACGATGACCTCGCCGTAGATGTCGAGCTTGGCGCTGGCCGCCTGCGAGTTGCCGGAGAACGGCGCCTGCGGATTGACGATCTGCGACTGGCCGAAGTTGTTGGTGCCGGAGTCGAGCGTGGTGCCGATGCCGATTCCGAACCAGCGGCCTTCGGCTTGCGCCTTGGTGCGCTCGGCCTGCCACTTGTCCCAGCCGATCAGCTCCTTCGCGACCTTCAGCATCGCCGGATAGTTGCCCGAGTCGTAAACGCAGCCGTTGGGCGTGGTGTAGGGAAACTCTTCCGGACTGAATGTAATTGCGCAGCCGCATCTCGTCGGCGGGAATGTTCAGCTCATGGGCGCAGATGTCCAGCACGCGCTCCAGAAACCACAGGTGCTGCATGCGCGAATAGCCGCGATTGGGGCCGACGGGACACTTGTTGGTGACCACCTGGGTGAAGTCGATGCGCAGGTTCTTCAGGCGATAGGTTGCCGGCGTGACTTGCGACCAGATGACGCAGCCCAGCGGCTCGTAGCGCGGATAAGCGCCGCAATCGTCGATGTGCCGCGAGTCGACGGCCAGGATGACGCCGTCCTTGTCGAGCGCGACGCGGGTATCGCGGAAGGTGCGCTCGTTGCCGTGCGCGCTGGAGGTCATGTGCTCGGAGCGCGTCTCCGCTCCACTTGATGGGCGCGCCGTCGGCCTTGCGCGAGGCCAGCGCGCACACCGCCATCTGCGGATAGTTGGTGATCTTGATGCCGAAGCTGCCGCCGATGTCGTGGGTCTGCACCCGCACCTGGTCCATGCGCAGGTGCAGCGCCGGGCGCCAGCAACTGAATGCCGATGGTGGGAAAGGAATTGTTGCTCCAGAAATAGAGGCGCTCGTCGTTGTCGTCCCATTGCGCGATGACGGCGTTGTTCTCCAGCGGCGTGCTGGAGAAGCGATGCATGTGCAGATGATCGATGTGGATGACGTGCGCGGCTTCGGCGAAGGCCTTGCTCGATGTCGCCGTACTCGAAGACGCCGCGCCAGACGACGTTGGTCCCCATCGCTTCGTGCAGGATGGTCTGGTCGGTGGCGGCGACCTCGGCGTCGATCACCGGCTGCAGCGGCTCGTAGTCCACGCGCACCAGTTCGGCGGCGTCTTCGGCGATGGCGGGCGGTTTCGGCGATGACGGCGGCGACGGGCTCGCCCTGGTAGCGCGCGCGATCGACGGCCATCGGGTAGTCGAGAATCCGATTGCTGGGCGCAGGGCCGATCTCGAAGAAGGGATCGACGAGCTTGGAGATCTCCGCGCCGGTCAGCGTGCAGACCACGCCCGGCAGGGCCTCGGCTTCGGAGACGTCGACGCCGCGTGATGTTGGCGTGCGCGAACGGCGAGCGCACGAACACCAGGTGCAGCATGCCCAGCATCTTGATGTCGTCGACGAACTTGCCTTTGCCGCGGACCAGGCGCGCGTCTTCCTTGCGCTTGAGTCGATTGGCCGACCCAATCGGCTGTTTGACTATGCGTTGTGGTCGCCATGGCTCGTTTCCTGGGCCGGGGTTGAAGTTCCTTTCTCGGGCGGTTCCGCGTTCACCGGGCTGAATTGCCGGCGCTTCCACCGGTGCGGCATGTCTGATCGGCTGGGCGGCTGGGTTGCTGGCGCTTCGGCCGGCGCTGGCCGGTTGCGGCGCTTCCTGCGGCACGACCTCGGCGTAGGCTTCGGCATGGTCAGCGCCTTCTGCAAGCCGTCGATCAGCTTCTGGATGTTCTTGCGGCCCAGCGGTTCCAGCATGCCGCCGGCCATCGACGCCAGCTTGCCGAAGATGTTGGCCTCGCCCTGCCAGAGACCTTGGTGCTTTCGCCGTTCGGGCGCAAGTCGAAACCGGCGCTGACCGTGACCTGGCTGCCGACCGCGGTTCCCTGTCCTTTGTACTGCGCGCGCTGCGGCTTCATGGCCTCGGCCAGCTCCATCTTGATTTCGGCGGTGCCGCGAATGTTGCCCACGCCGACGCGCACCTTCACGGTGAAGTGCGTCGGGTCCTGCATGCTCATGCTCTGGAAATCGGGAAGCAGCGGGGCGAACTTGTTGGGATCGGAGAGAAAGTCGAAGACCTCTTCCGGACTGCGCGGGTGATGAATTCGCCAGAAAAATTGATGGCCAACGTTTAACTCCTGTCCGACGACGCGGCTGCATTGGCTGTCGCAGCTGCGGCCTGGATCGCTTTGAAGATGTTCTGATATCCGGTGCAGCGGCAGGTATTGCCGGCAATGCCTTTGCGGATGTCTGACTCTGTGGGATGCGGATGTTCCTCCAGCAATTGCAGCGTGCTCATCAGAAAGCCTGGCGTGCAGTAGCCGCACTGGAAGCCGTGGCAGTCGCTGAAGGCCTGCTGCACGGGATGCAGCTCGCCGTCTTTCGCCAGACCTTCGACGGTGAGCACCTCGCCGCCATCGGCCTGGAAGGCGAATACCGTGCACGACTTCACGCTCTTGCCGTTGAGCAGCACGGTGCAGGCGCCGCAATAGCTGGTGTCGCAGCCGATGTGCGTGCCGGTCAGGCTCAGCTCTTCGCGCAGAAACTGCACCAGCAGCATGCGCGGCTCGACCTCGCGCGAGTACTGCTTGCCGTTGATTTTACGCTGACGCGCACGCGCGGAATCGCCTTCAGGCATAAAGATGCGCGACCTCCACCTGCTTCCCCGCGGCGCGCCGGACAGCCGCTTCGCACTGCCAGTTTCGCCAAGCGCGCCGGCGGCTTGCCGCTTGTATTCGGCGGAGCCGCGCATGTCGGACGTTGGGCTCGGCGATGTCCATCACCGCCTCGCGCACTCCCTCGATCTGTCTGTCGGTGATGGCCTGGCCGCGCAGCAATTCTTCCGCAGCGGTGACGCGTGTTGCCGTCAGGCCAAGCACGCCGAGATAGACGCGGGCGTCGCTGCACGTGTGATCGTTCGTGCAAGCGTGAGTTGCACGGCGACGCTGGCGCTGGCATAGACCGGAGCGCAACGCTTCAGCGCGATGTAGGCGCCGCCGCTGCGTCTGCCGGCAGATACGGGATCACGATCTCGGTGATCAGTTCGGCCGGCTGCAGCGCGGTGGTGTAGGCGTCCAGGATGAACTCGGCGATGTCGATGCTGCGCTCGCCGTCGGGGCCAAGCGTCTTCACCGTCGCGCCGGTCGCCAGCAGCACGGGCGCCCAGTCGCCGGTGGGATCGGCTTCGGCGATCGAACCGCCGATGGTTCCCATGTGGCGCACCTGGGGATCGGCGATGCCGGCAGCGCAATCGTGCAGAATCGGAATGCGCGCGGCGTCAGGCGGAAGCGGCAATTTCGGAGTGGCGCGTCATCGCGCCGAAGCGCAGCGCTCCGTTGCTCGCGAATGTAAGGAGTGTCGGGAATGAAATTGAGATCGACCAGGTGGGCAGGCGTCGAGAGACGCAGCTTCATCAGCGGGATGAGGCTCTGGCCGCCCGCCAGGAACTTGGCTTCCTCGCCCAGTTCACGCAACAGCGAAACCGCTTCCGGATACGATTTTGCCCGATGATACGCAAATGCCCGAGGATACATCCTGACCCCACGATTCCTGCGCCGGCACAACATTTGCTCTGGCAGCGAATCTTATCTGACGGAATTGCTCTGCCGTGGAAGATTACCGCACAACCCAGCCCGGCGTGAAGCGGCGGGGTATAGTTGGTTCGTGAGTGGCGGAAGTCCGTTACCGTCTTCGATAGCATCCGCAAGCGAACAATGAGCAATTTGGTTACACCCGATGAGTTTCGCGCCGCCCTGGGCCGCTTCGCCAGCGGCGTCACCGTCATTACGGTCGATACCGCCGAGGGCGACGTGCATGGCATGACCGCCAACGCGTTTTGCTCGGTGTCGCTGCGGCCGCCGCTGGTGCTGGTCTGCGTCGATCATCTGGCGGAGACGTATCTGCACCTGCGCGAGCGCGGCCAGTTCGGGGTCAGCGTTCTGAAGGAGGAGCAGGAGGCGCTGTCGGAGTTCTTTGCCGATCCTGAGCGCAATCCCGACGCCGCTTACCGGCTGGGAATCGAGTACCGGAAGATGAGCAGCGGAACGCCGTGCTGGAAGACGCGCTGGCCAATCTGGACTGCCGGTGGTCGGCGGCACATGCGGCCGGCGACCACACCATCTTTGTCGGCGAGGTGCGGGAGGTGGCCCTGGGCGAGGGCGCGCCACTGCTGTATTTTCGCGGGCGATACGGAGTGGATCGAGACGTTGCCGTAACCGTCAGCTCCGGCAGATGCAGCACGTCGCGTGTCATGCGCTATCCTCGATGAGGTCTTTAGACCGCGCTATTGCGCCCCATATGGCTTCCGTGACTCCCACAATGCGGTATCCCAGCCTCGGCCGCGATGTCGGCCGATGATCTTGCGCGCGCGCCTGCGGGATACGCTGGCCGGCCAGCCGCTGTCGCGCGAAGCTGCCTGCCGGCTGCTGCGCTGCGATGACGAGACTCCTTCCGCGAACTGCTGGCCGCGGCCCGCGGCTGTGAAAGAACAGTATCGCCCCGGCATCATCACCTACTCGCGCAAAGTCTTTCTCCCGCTGACGAATCTCTGCCGCGACTACTGCGGCTACTGCACCTACCGCCGCGATCCCGGCGAGCCGGGCGCGCACACCATGACGCCGGATGAAGTTCTGGCGGTCGCGCAAGGAAGGCGAGAAGCTGGGCTGCACCGAGGCGCTGTTTTCGCTGGGCGACCGGCCGGAGGCGCTGTTTCCCGAGATGCGCGAGACGCTGCGGCGGCTGGGTTATCGCAGCACGCTGCATTACCTGGAAGCGATGTGCGAGCTGGTGCTGCGCGAGACGCGCCTGCTGCCGCACGCCAATCCCGGCCTGCTGAGCGCGAACTGGATCGAGCGGCTGCGCGCGAGCAATCCCAGCCTGGGGCTGATGCTGGAGAGCACCAGCACGAACTTGATGGCGGCGCATCCCGGCGGGGCGAGCGCCCGACAAGCTGCCGCATCTGCGGCTGAAGACCATTGAGGATGCCGGCAAGCTCGGCGTTCCCTTCACCACCGGAATTCTGATTGGCATTGGCGAGACGATGGAAGATCGCGTCGACTCGCTGCTGGCCATCAAGCGCCTGCACGATGAGTACGGGCACGTGCAGGAAGTCATCGTGCAGAATTTTCGCGCGAAGCCGCGGATTCCGATGGCGGCATGGCCGGAGCCTGATCACGGCGACATGCTGCGCACGCTGGCGGTGGCGCGACTGATTCTGGGCGACATGAACATTCAGGCGCCGCCGAACCTGACCGAGAACGGATATGAGCGGCTGCTGGAGGGCGGCATCAACGATTGGGGCGGAGTGTCGCCGCTGACGCCGGATTTCATCAATCCGGAAGCGCCCTGGCCGCATCTGCTGGATTTGCAGCGGCGCACGGAGGCCGCGGGGCAGAAGCTGGTGCAGCGGTTGCCGGTTTATCCGGAATTCGTAGAGCGGGTGGCGAAGCGTGGCGGGTTGCTGGGCGAGCGGTTGATGGAGTTGTCGACGTTGGATGAGAGGGGACAAACTAGAGTCAGCTGATTTTAGCCATAGGGGTCCTTCGACTCCGCCGCAAAAGCGGCGGCTGCGCTCAGGATGACACCCGGATTTGAGGAAGGTATCGGCGCGGCTGAAGTTGCGCCACTTCAAAGCATCGTCAAAGGACAGCGTAGATGATTGTGGTCTTTCACGGGCGGGACGGGCGGAACCAAGCTGGTGCAGGGTTTGCAGCAGGTAGTCGCGCCGGAGGAGTTGACGGTCATCGTCAATACCGGCGACGACATCGAGTGGTGGGGGCTGCACGTTTCGCCCGATGTCGATTCCGTGCTGTATGGGCTGGGCGATCTGCTGAGCAAAGATCGCGGATGGGGCGTCGACGACGACAGCTTCCGCTGCCTGGAGCGCATGAAGCAGCTGGAGCAGCCGGCGTGGTTCAGCCTGGGCGATCTGGATCTGGCGACGCATCTGACGCGCACTGCGATGCTGCGAGCGGGCAAGAACTTTGAGCGAAGCCACGGCGGAGCTGGCGGCGAAGTTTGGGATTCGCGCGCGTGTGCTGCCCATGTCAGACCATCGCGTCTCGACCATGCTGGACACGTCGAAGGGCACGCTGACCTTTCAGGAATACTTTCGTGCGCGAGCGGCATCAGGTCGAGGTGCGGGCGGTGCGCTTCGAAGGCGCGGAGCAGGCGCGTCCGGCGCCGGGAGTGATCGAGAGCATCGCAGACGCCGAGGCCATCGTCTTTGCGCCGAGTAATCCAGTGACCAGCATCGGGCCGATCCTGGCGGTGCCGGGAATTCGCGAGGCGCTGCGACAGACGACGGCGCCGGTTGCCGCGGTGAGTCCGATTGTCGGCGGAGCAGCGGTGTCGGGTCCGGCGGCGCAGTTGATGCAGATGATGGGTTGGCCGAGCACGATCGCGGGAGTGGCGAAGGCGTACGAAGATTTTCTGGATGTGCTGGTGGTCGATAACGCGGACGAGGAAGCAATCAGCAGTCAGCAATCGGCAGTCCAGCCAGGAACAGCGGTGCTTCGGAGGACGAAGCTCTGTCCAGTAGCCATCGTCGACCATTCACTCCCGTCCGCTTCGCTGCTACCAACACCATGATGCACACTCTCGACGATAAACGTAATCTGGCGGCGTTTCGTGCTTGACGCCTGCGCGACGGCCACAACTTCCAGAAGATGAGCATGCGCGGCATTCTTCTCATCCCGTTCAAGAGCCTTGCCACTGCCAAGCAGCGGCTGGCCGAAGCGCTCGACGCCAGGCAACGCTCGCAACTGGCGGAAGCGATGTTGCGCGACGTGATGACGGCGGCAGCCGGCGTGCAGGAACGCATCGATGTGGCGCTGGTCACAGGCGACGCGCGCGCTCAGGCCATCGCCAGGGAGCTCGGCTTCCTGGTGATCGAAGACACGCGCAATGAGAGCGAGACCGCTGCCATCGAGATGGCGACCGAGTGGTGCGAGCAGCGCGGCTACGACACCACCATCGTTGTGCCGGCCGACATTCCGCTGATCGCCGCGGAGGAATTGCATCGCGTGCTGGACGCAGCACCGGAGGAAGGCGCTGTCTTCGTTCCCGCCTACGACCGCCGCGGCAGCAACTGCATTCTGCGGCGGCCGGCATCGATCATTCCGCTGCGCTTCGGCAACGACAGCTTTCTGCCGCACTGTGAGGCCATGAAGAAAACGGGCAAGGAACTCATCATTCTCGAGATGCCGGGGATCGGACTCGACATCGACAATCCGCACGAGCTGGAATTGCTGGTGGAGCGCGAAGGTGAGACCGATTCGCAACGCCTGCTGCGCTCGTGGGGCTTTGGGCGGCGCGATGTCGACGCGTGGGAAGCGGCAGGATGAATAAAACTCCTGCAACAGCTCCGTTTTCGAGTAGCAGCGAACTTCGTGCGCTGCCGGTGCGAGGCATCCGCGATGTCTTTACCGGCGACTCGATCGCCGACCTGATGGTCGACGCGTTGGCTCTCGGTGGCTTGCGTTTTCATGAGGGCGACATTCTGGTGGTTAAGCACAAGATCGTGGCGAAGGCGGAAGGCCGCAAGGTTGCTCTGGATTCGGTCAAGCCCTCGGCTGCGGCTCGACAATTTGCGGCGAAGAATAAGCTGGACGCGCGCGTGGTGGAGTTGGCGCTGCGCGAGGCTAAGCGCGTGGTTCGCAAGAAGCACATCCTGATTACGGAGACGGAGCACGGGCTGGTGTGCGCCAACAGTGGCGTGGACGTCTCCAATGTCGATGGCGGGAAGACGGCTGTGCTGCTTCCGGTGGATCCTGATCGCTCGGCTGCGGGCATTCATCGCCGGCTGAAAAAGCGGACAGGGCTGCATGTTCCTGTCATCATCGCCGATAGTTTTGGCCGGGCGTGGCGCGAAGGACTGTGCGAGGTGGCGATTGGCGTGGCCGGAATGAAGGTGATTCACGATTACCGCGGCCACAAGGACGATTACGGATACGAGATGCACGCGACGGAAGAAGCCATTGCTGATGAACTGGCGTGTGTCTCTGGCCTGGTTTGCGGAAAGGACGCGCGCATTCCCGCTTGTATAATTCGGGGTTATCGCTATCGGCGGGGAAATGGCAGTGCGCACCAGTTGGTGCGGCCCGCGGAGAAGGATCTGTTCCGGTAGAGTTCCGTTCCGGCAAGGTTCGTTCCGGGATGGAAGACAGCAGGTCCTTCGACTCCGGCGTCGCAAGAGCGGCGACACCTGCGCTCAGGATGACAAAATATTTTTAGTGTCGGCATAGATGCGGCGCCTGCCTACCGGTCGACAAAGTGTTTTGGGTTGAGAGGAAGCAATGCAAGGGCTCAGTTGGTGCAATCGGCAGACGCTGCAGGGCACGACCTGGAATGACGTTCAGCGGCGGGTGTCTACTCCGGTGCGCGCGGCGATCGAAAAGGTTCTGACGTCACTCGATGGCGGGGTGCTCTGCGCGCGAAGAGTGTCTGCTGCTGGCGCATGCCGACGGCGACGACTTGTTCGGGATGGTGGTAGCTGCAAACGAGTTGCGGCAACGCCTGGTGGGCGATGTCGTCAGCTATGTCGTCACCCGGAATATCAATTTCACCAACGTATGTTTTGTCGGGTGCAAGTTTTGCGCCTTCAGCGTCGGCCCCCGTGATGAGACTGCCTACTTCCTTTCCCTGGAGGAGATGGCGCACAAATGCCACGAGGCTGAGGAGTGGGGCGCGACGGAAGTCTGCATCCAGGGCGGCCTGCCGCGAAATTTGCCGCCGTTTTACTATCGCGACTCCTGCGCGCCGTAAAGTCCGCGACTCCGAAGATGCATGCTCACGCCTTCTCGCCGATGGAAATGGTGTACGGCGTCGAACTGACGGGCATGCCGATCCGCGAGTATCTGCTGATGCTGAAGGAAAACGGTCTGGACACGTTGCCCGGCACCGCGGCAGAGATTCTCGACGATAGCGTGCGCCACGTACTCTCGCGCAACAAGCTCAGCACAGCGCAATGGTGCGAGGTAATCGAGACAGCGCACCAGTGCGGCATCCGCAGCACTTCGACCATGATGTACGGCCACTCGGAGACGCCGGAGCACTGGGTGAACCAGATGCTGCTGCTGCGCCAGATCCAGTCGCGCACCGGCGGCTTCACTGAGTTTGTGCCGCTGGGATTCATTCACGACAACACGCTGCTGTTCGCGCAAGGCCTGTCGCGCCAGGGTGGAACGGTAGCGGAGCACGCGAAGGTGCACGCGCTGGCGCGCCTGCTGCTCGCCGGATCCATCAACCACATTCAAGTTTCGTGGGTTAAGCTGGGCCGCGAGCTTTCGCAACTGGCGCTGCTGGCGGGCGCCGACGATTACGGTGGCACGCTCTTCGAAGAGAACATCTCGCGGCTGGCGGGAGCGACGGCCGGCCAGTACACGTCGGTAGCGGAGTTCCAGGAGCGCATTCTTGAGCTGGGACGCGTTCCGGCGCAGCGCAACACGATTTACACGCAGTACACCTATCCCGCGCCCGGCACTCCGGTGGAACCGGTCGCTGCTGGCGGCAACGCATGATTGCAATTGTTGGAGGTACGGGCCCCGAAGGGTCCGGGCTGGCGCTGCGCTGGGCGCGCGCCGGCGAGTCGGTTGTCATTGGATCACGCGATGGCGAACGCGCAAGAACTGCAGCGGCACAGATCGCCGACAAAGCCGGGATGCTGGGTAGCGTGGAAGGCGTCGAGAACTCGGTCGCGGTGAAGATGTGCGACACAGTGGTGCTCACCGTTCCCTTCTCCGGGCAAGCCGAACTGCTGAAGCAGCTCAAGCCATCGTTTCGACCAGGGACGGTGTTGATCGATGCCACGGTTCCGCTGGCGGCCGCTGTGGGCGGACGCCCGACGCGCATCCTCGGCGTGTGGCAGGGCTCGGCGGCGGAGCAGGCGCAGGAAATGGTCGGCAAAAATGTCATCGTGGCTGGCGCCTTTCACAGCCTGTCGGCGACGGTGCTGGATGGCGACGGCGAGGTCGATTGCGACGTGATTGTCTGCAGCGACGACGACCGCGCGCGCCAGGTAGCGTCGGAGCTGGCGCTGAAGATTCCGGGCGTGCGAGCGATCGACGGCGGCAAGCTGGAGAATTCGCGCATCGTGGAATCAATGACGGCGCTGCTGATTACGCTCAACATCCGGCACAAAGTGCATGGCGCCGGGTGGAGGGTTACGGGCTTGGGGATTTAGAGGCGTGGTTGGTGAGTGGTGAATCGTTAGTATTGCGATCCACGAGCAACGCTTCACGATTCACGTTCTCACCTGCTCGCCAGTCCGCCCGCCGTTTCGCCGCCGTCAATCACGTACACGCTTCCCGTCATGTACGCCGCGTCGTCTGATGCCAGAAACGCAAACAGCCCTGCAATTTCTTCCGGCTGGGCGTGGCGGCCCAGCGGGATCTTCCGGTTCACCGCTTCCAGCATTTCGTCCGTGTATTCGGCGCGCTGCATGGGCGTAAGAACGTAGCCGGGCGCGACCGCATTCACTCTCACCTTGGGGGCAAGTTCCAGCGCCATCGATTTCGTCAGCTCGATCACCCCGGCCTTGGTCGCGTTGTAATCGGCGTAGTACGGGTGCCCCACGATGCCGTTGGTCGATGCCATGTTCAGGATGACCCCGCCATCGTGTTCCATCATGTAGCGGGCGGCGGTCTGCGCGACATGAAAGACACCGCTCAGGTTTACCGCTAGAACCTGGCTCCATTCCTCGGGAGTGATGTCGAGGAAACGCGTGGCGAATGCTGATGCCGGCGTTGTTAATGACCACGTCCAGTCCGCCCAGTCCCACGATCACGTTGCCAAAGCTGTGCTGCACCTGCCGGGCATCGCTGACGTCCGACAGAAACGTGCCGACGATGCCGGGGAGATCACGGGCTGACTCTTTCGCAGGCTTCTGATCGCGATCGAGGATGGCCACGCGGCAACCTTCCTCCACAAATCGCGCCGCCGTCGGCGCACCGATGCCGCTGGCGCCGCCGGTAATCAGAACTCGCTTGTCCTTCAAGCCTCGCATCAGAAGTCCTCGCTGTGCGGACACGCGAATCATACAGCGTCAGCAGGTCCACACCACGATATATCCACGCCACGATATATCCGCCGCGGCCGGCTCAAGCTGATACACTTTTGCGCAACTGTATGGCTAGTCCAGTCGAGCTCTCCCGCACCCGACTCTCCGCCGACCCGGAGGGCAAGTTTGTTCACGACGCGGTGCTCGAGTCGTGCCACCGGAACGCATCCAAGCTCGCCATCGTGGATGCGTCGTGCAGTGCCTCCGCGGCGCATCACCTACGCCGCTTACGGCGAGATGGTGGAGATGGCCGCGCAGGGCATGGTCGCCGCCGACATCCAGCCCGAGCGACAAAGTCGCTATCTTCCTGCCGAACTGCTGGGAGTTTGGCGTCGCGTTTCATGCGGCGATGCTGGCAGGCGCGGTGCCGACCACGCTGAATCCGACCTATCGCGAGCGCGAAGTGCGCTATCAACTGGAGACGTCGGAGGCAGTTGCGCTGATCACCGATGGCTCGCTGCTGACGGGAATCGATCTGAGCGGGCTGCCCGCGCTGCGCAAGGTGTACACGTTCGCACCCCCGGCCCGAGCGGCTCGGAGCCTTTCGATACGCTGTTTGAGGCCACCGGCGGGACGCCGATGCCGAAGCCTGCACGCGATCCCAGGGTCGACGCTGGCAACCCTTCCCTTCTCCAGCGGAACGACCGGCCTGCCCAAGGGCGTGATGCTGACGCACCACAACCTGGTGGCGAACGTCTATCAGACGCTGACCGCGGGCGAGTATGGCGCGTTTCAGCAGGACGACGTGATGCTGTGCTTCCTGCCGCTGTATCACATCTACGGACTGACGGTTGGCCTCAACCTCGCGCTGATGACGGGCATGACCCTGGTGCTGATGCCGCGCTTCGATTGCCAGCGCTCGCTGGAGCTGATGGTGGAAGACAGCGTCACCGTCACCCTCTGCGTGCCGCCCACGCTGCTGGCCTACTGTCAGGTCGCCGAAGAGGGAAAGTTTCCGGCGGACCATCGTCTGCGCTGGGTGAAGTCGGGTGCGGCACCGCTGGCGCCGGAGCTGGCGCGGCGTTTCACGGCTGCTACCGGCAGTCCCGATTCGCCAGGGCTATGGCATGACCGAAGCTTCTCCGGTCACGCACCTTGGATTTCTGACGCCTGAACTATATCGGCCGGAAGCTGTAGGCGCGCCCGTGGCGCAGACCGATTGCCGCGTGGTGGATGAGAACGGGAACGATGTCGCGCCGGGCGAGATTGGCGAGTTGGTGATGCGCGGGCCGCAGTTCATGCAGGGCTATTGGAAGTCGCCTGAGGCAACGGACGCGGTGTTGCGCGACGGCTGGTATTGGAGCGGGCGACATCGTACGGGTTGATGAAGACGGGCTGTACTACGTAGTCGATCGCCGCAAGGAGATGATCAAGTACAAGGGATTCTCGATTGCGCCCGCCGAAGTGGAGAGCGTGATGCTGGAACATCCCTCGGTGCGCGATTGTGGCGTGGTGTCGCGAACGGATACGGCGGGCGAGGAGATTCCCTGCGCGTTCGTGGTGCTGCGCGAAGGTGAGGCGTCGAATGAGAAGACGGCGCACGCCCTGCAGGGCTTCGTCGCCGAGCGGTTGTGCCATTACAAAATGCCGCGCGAGATTTATTTCGTAGATACCTTGCCCCGGACGGCGTCGGGAAAGATTCTGCGGCGGGAGTTGCGGAAGCGGTTGTAGGGGTTTGCGCCAGCCATCCCCTCCAGAACCCAGAGGAAACGCGTTTCAGGTGTGCCAATGTTTCTGCATATCCGTCCCTTTTGAATTGTGGCTAGACTGAGAGGGGGATTGCATCGCACACGTCTACATGATGACTGCCGACGACAGACTTCGATTGATCCGCGTAAAAGTTGAACGGGCCTACGAGCACATCGAGGACTTGGAAGAGGCTATTCTACCCTTCGGCAATGCGATAACTCAGATTGTTCGGATGGATCACGACCCTAACAGTGGAAAGCCAGGTCTGCAATTTAGCCCCCTCCATATCTACAGCTCTAAGATCCCTGCAATCACTGGGGATGCCGTTCACAACCTGATGTGTTCTCTCGACCATTTGGCTTTCCATCTGGTTGAGACTGGGGTTGCTGCTGGAATTCCTCGCGAGGGAATATGGGAGGACGTTCATTTCCTATTGCGCATGACGAGAACACTTATAAATCCAGAAAGAAGCGATACATAGAGGGTGCGCGGAGGGAAGCGATAGAGGTAATCGATCGGCTCAAACCATACAAGGACGGGAATCCTGCTCTCTGGCTGCTCTACAAACTCGACAACACCGACAAGCACAGTTTCATTACCGCGACTGGTAAGGACTTCATCATGGATGGGGTTTCTTTCAAAGCCAACGACCCATATTTTTCTGGCTTCGGCACTTTTCGATCCGCGCACGAGCAAGAGGACGTGAATCTCTCCAGCAGCGAATCTCTCATCAAGCCTACGGTTGGTAGGACTAACACTCTGCTCCCAACGCTCTGCAACCTGGCCGACTACGTCAGCAACATCGTAGATAGCTTTAGGCCGTTCTTGGAGTAAGGCACACTGCCGCAGCCACCTTTTGCACGAAACGCACTTCCGCTTGCCACTCTATAATCGAAGCTTCCCATGCACGTTACTGGTTCGGCCGTTCGTCGCTCTCCTTTCGGTCTGGCATTTCGCATCGTCGTCGTCGTTCTTGCGCTTTTGATCGTTGCCTTCCTGGCGTTCGATTTCTGGTTCTATCGCGCGGTGCAAAACTCCCAGGCGATGCGGGACGGCACCCTGCAGCTGGCTGGACTGGTCGCGCCGGTGATCGTGACCTACGACGCGCTGGGTGTGCCCAATATCTGCTGCCGCGAATATTCCCGATCTGTTCTTCGCGCAGGGCTACGTCACCGCGCAGGACCGCCTATGGCAGATGGACATGATTCGGCGCTACACCTCAGGCGACCTGGCCGCGATTCTGGGCCCGAATACCTGAAGTACGATCGCGAGAACCGCATCCTCGGCCTGCGCCAGGTTGCCGAGACGCGCTGCCGCCGCGATGGACCCGCAGACGCGGGCACAGTTCGACGCATATGCCGCCGGCGTGAATGCCTACATCGAGCAGCATCGCAAGACGCTGCCGCTGGAGTTCCGCTTTCTCGGCTACGCTCCCGCGTATGGACCGTGGAAGATTCCGTGCTGGTCGGACTATCGATGACCGAATTTCTGAATCATTGGCAGTACAAGCACAAGCTGGAGAGAGAAAAGATCCTGGCGAAGCTGGGCCCGGAGCTGACGGCCGACCTGTTCGTCAACACGTCGTGGCGCGACCATCCGCCGATTCCGCCACAGCTCAATCGAGAACGAGCCACCCGGCGAGGCCACCCCGAGCGAAGAGGAAGAGCAGCCGCGCCGCAGGCCCGCCGGCCAAGGGCGATGCGCGCAAAGCCAGCCTGCAGGCGCGAAACATCCGCAGCCAGTTGCTGCCGCTCGAGTGGCTGCGGAGCCTGAGCGATCCAGGAGAATGCGTCCCGGCTCCAACAACTGGGCCGTCTCCGGCGCGCACACCGCGTCCGGAAAGCCGCTGCTGTCGAACGACATGCATCTTGAGCTGGCGCTGCCGAACGTCTGGTACGAGGCGCACCTGACGCGCGGAGATTTCGACGTTGCCGGCGTGACCTTGCCCGGCGTGCCCTACGTGATCGTCGGACACAACCAGCGCATCGCGTGGGGCTTCACCAACCTGGGGCCGAATGTCGAGGACCTTTACGTCGAGAAGTTCAACGATCAGGGCGAATACCTGACGCCGCAGGGCTGGATGAAGCCGCAGCATCGCCAGGAGATCATCCAGGTGAAAGGCAAGCCCGAGGTCACGCTCGATGTGGTGATCACGCGGCACGGACCGATCATCAGCGACGTGATCGACGGCGAGAGCCGCAAGCTGGCGCTGAAGTGGACGATTTACGATCCGCAGACCATGGCACATTCCCTTCTTCGCCGTCGACTCCGCCACAAACTGGCAGGAATTCCAAGCGGCGTTCTCGCAGTTCGGCGCGCCCGGCACAGAACGTGGTCTACGCCGATGTCGACGGGCACATCGGCTACCAGGCCACGGGACTGATTCCGATTCGCGCCGGCGGCGATGGCTCGATGCCGGTGCCGGGCGAAGACGACGCGCACGAGTGGACCGGCTACGTTCCCTACGACAAGCTGCCCAGCGTTTACGATCCGCCGTCGGGGATCATCGCCACCGCCAACGGCCGCATCACGCCCGATGGCTATCCGTACCAGTTGAGCGATCGAGTGGATGTCGCCTTATCGCACCCAGCGGCTCTACAAGCTGCTGAGCGAGCCCAAGAAGTTTACGCCCGCCGACATGCTGGCGATCCAGACCGACGTGATCTCGCCCTTCGACCGCTTCTGCGCCGAGCGCTTCGTCTACTCGATCGACCACACGCCCAAGGCCTCGGCAGCGCGCCAAGGCAGGCGGCCGAACTGATGCGCAACTGGGATGGCTCGATGGACGTGGACTCCGCCGCCGCCACCATCGCCGTATATCTCGCGCGAGAAGCTGAAGGAGATGCTGCTGAAGGCCAAGCTGGGCGACGCCTGGACGGACTACAAGTGGTTCCTGAGCCGGTGTGGCTGGAAGACGTGCTGACGCACCAGCCGCCGCGCTGGCTGCCGCCGGGCTATGCCAACTACGACCAGCTGCTGGCCGCGGCGGTGGAAGCGGCGGTAACGGACTCCAGTGCGACCCACGCGCTGTCCCTGTGGAAGTGGGGACGCGTGCATCGCATCGACATCAAGCATCCCTTCTGGAGCCACTTCCCTATCCTGAAGAAGACATGCGGGCACCGGGCAGCCAGCCGTGTCGGGCGACAAGCAGACCATCAAGCAGGTGACGGCAGAACTTTGGTCCGTCGGAGCGGCTGACGGTTGACTTCGCCAACCTCGATGCCAGCACGCTCGACATCGTGAATGGGCAGTCGGGCAATATCTTCGACGAGCACTACAACGATCAGTGGGACGCCTATTACCACGGACGCACGCTTCACGCTGCCGTTCTCCGCCGGACGCGGTGCAGAAGGCCGCGGCGCATCATCTGCGGCTGGAGCCGCAATAAGAAGGGCGGCCGTGATGGCCGCCCGTCAAGCTTTCCTACGTAACCGTTTACTGAGCCACATCCACCTGGACCATGCCGTACACCGCGCCGGTAAAGAGGATCTGCGTGTTCTGCAACTGATCGTTGTTGGTGTCGTAGATGTGCAGCGCATCCGCCTTCGATGGTGTACATCACATTGCGGTTCGCGACCGACATCAGGCTGGTGATCGCGCCGCGCGGCGGCAGCGGCAGGGTCGGCGGTGTTGGCGCTGACATCGACCACCGACAGGCAGCCGGTCGTGGTGTTGCTGCAGGTGTTGGCGCCGATGTAGAGCTTGTTGTTGGTCGCCAGCGCCATGGTGGTGTGGAAGCCATCGCCGATGGCGACCGAGTTGGCGGTCAGGCGGGTCATGTTGCCGACGTCGACCGCGTCATAGGTGGACGTGGTTCCCGGAGGCACCGGGCTGCCCGCAACGTAAAGCGTGGTGCCGTTCAGCAAGCCGACGCTGGCGCCGCCAACCGGCACGGTGCTTGTGATGGTCTTCGACGGAATATCGAACGCCGCGACCGATGCCGGATTCGCGGAGCCGCATTCCGGTCCGCAATTCAGCACATAAGCGGTGTTGCTGTCGCTGCTGAAGAAGGCGTTGACCGGTCGCGCAAAGCCGGGCACTTCCACCGGACTGACGGTGTTGGCCGTCAGGTTCATCAGGAAGACCGAATCCGAATTGTCGGCAAAGACCAGCAGGTACTGTCGCGTTGGGACTGATGGCGATGTAGCGCGCCGACGGCACCGCGTAACTTGGCTGAGACGGTGAAGGTGGAGCGTGCCACCACCTGCACTCCGCCCGGCTCGCCAGCCGGTGAATCGCGCAGGTTCGGTTCAGGAACATAGACCGTGGTGCTGTCGGGCGAAAACACGGCCATTCCGGTGGCGCTGCTCAAAGCCGCGTTGCCGGCAACGGTCTCGCTGGAATTCGTCACGAAGTACAGCGCGAACGTGGTCGGATCGTAGACCAGCGGTGACGGTATGGTCCGGACTCTCCACCTCGAACGTGACGAGTTGGCGACCGCGATGGTCACCGGCTGCCCGGGAATCACCTGCCCTGGCTGTTGGTGGTTTGCGCGGTGAAGGGCGTCGTGTCGTTTTGCGAGTCGACGATCTGCAGATTGCCGGTAAAATGTATTGCTGACAAATGCGCGGTTCTTGGCGCCGCTGGTGGTGGGTGTGTTGTGGCGTTGCTGCTGCCGCAAGCCGACCACGACAGGAGCGCCAGCGACGAACCGGAATAAGCATGGCAATCCGCTTCATACGGGTTGCCGGATGAGACAATATGATTTGGCATGAGAGGCTGTAGACCGTTGGATTATAACAGAGTAGCCAGCCGCCGCATGGCCTGCGGCGGTCTTTCCAAGTGAGCCTGCATAGCCGCCTGGCGGCCTTGTCTCTGGCCGTGCTGATCGCGCCGGGCACCCGGCAGTCAATGGTGCTGTGCACGGTTTTAGGTGTAAAGTTTCAAAAAAGCTGGATTTGCGGCACTTCACCACAAAAACCATGTCAACAGAATTTCTTTCCCGACTGCAGAAGGGCGCCATTCTATGCGATGGCGCCATGGGCACCCTGCTGTATTCCAAGGGCATCTTCATCAATCGCTGCTACGACGAGCTGAACCTCTCCGCGCCCGACCTCATCCGCGGCATCCACCAGGAGTACCTGAAGGCCGGCGCCGAGATCATAGAGACAAACACCTTCGGCGCCAATTCGTTTCGCTTGTCGCGGCACGGTTGTGTGGACAAACTGGTCGAGATCAATCGCCAGGGCGCGCGCGTGGCCCGCGAGGCCGCCAAGAGCTTCGACGCCTACGTTGCCGGCGCCGTCGGGCCGCTGGGCGTTCGCATCGAGCCGCTGGGCAAGATCTCCCTCGCCGAAGCCCGCGAGGCCTTCCGCCAGCAGATTGCTGCGCTGAACGAAGAAGGCGTCGACCTGCTGATCCTGGAAACCTTCGGCTACCTGGAAGAACTGCACCAGGCGATCCTCGCCGCGCGCGACGTCAATCCCGAGCTGCCGGTCGTGGCGCAGGTCACCATCGACGAAGACGGCAACTGCCTGGACGGCTCCAGCCCCGAACACTACGGGCCGCAGCTGGAAGCCTGGGGCGCCGACGTCATCGGCTGCAACTGCAGTGTCGGCCCGGTCGCCATGCTGGACGCCCTGGAGCGCGTGCGCGCCGTGACCAGCGCCCCGCTGGCGGCGCAGCCCAACGCCGGCATTCCCCGCTCGGTGGAAGGCCGCAACATCTATCTGTGCTCGCCGGAGTACATGGCGAACTTCATGGAGAGCTTTGTCGCCGTCGGCGTGCGCCTGATCGGCGGCTGCTGCGGCACCACGCCCGAGCACACCCACGCCATGAAGCTGTTCCTGAAGGTGGGCGCGGCCCGCACCTCGCCGTACAAAGTGGCGCAAGACCACCGAAGACCAAGCCGGTCGAGCCGCCGCCGCTGGCCGAGCGCTCGGAGCTGGGCCGCAAGATTGCCGACGGCGAGTTCGTGACCATGGTGGAGATCGTGCCGCCGCGCGGCACCGACGCCAAGCGCGAGATGGAAGGCGCGAAGTTCCTGAAGTCGGTGGGCGTGGACGCCGTCAATATTCCCGACAGCCCGCGCGCCTCGGCGCGCATGAGCAACCAGGCGCTGTGCCTGCTGGTGAAGCAGCCATCGGCATCGAGCCGATCCTGCATTACACCTGCCGCGACCGCAACGTGCTCGGCATCCAGTCGGACCTGCTGGGCGCCAGCGCCATCGGCATCCGCAACCTGATCTGCATCACCGGCGATCCGCCGAAGATGGGCGACTATCCCGATGCCACCGCGGTGTTCGACGTCGACTCCATCGGGCTGGTCAACATTGTTCGCAACCTGAATCGCGGCCTCGATATCGGCGGCAACCCCATCGGCAACTCGACCGCGTTCGTCATCGCCGTGGGCGCCAATCCCGGCAGCCCCAACATCGACGAGGAGATTCGCCGCTTCGAGTACAAGGTGGAAGCCGGCGCGGAACTGGCGGTCACGCAGCCGGTCTTCGACATCCGCCTGCTGGAAGAGTTCATGCGCAAGATCGAGCACTGCCGGGTCCCGGTGGTGGCCGGCATCTGGCCGCTGACCTCGACGCGCAATGCCGAGTTCATGAAGAACGAGCTGCGGGTGTCGATTCCCGACGAGATCTTCGCCCGCATGGCCAAAGCCACCACCGCCGACGCCGCCCGCGCCGAAGGCGTGGCCATCGCCCGCGACATGCTGGCTGCGGTGAAGGACATGGTGCAGGGCGCGCAGATCAGCGCGCCCTTCGGCCGCTACTCCTGCGCCGTGGATGTGCTGGAGGCGCTGGGTACCAGCAAGAGCGCCGCGGTCTGATTAAGCGCGGGACAGTTCGTGCGTCACCTGGTGGCGTCGCAATTGACACCATTCTGACTCAAGATCTTTCATCGTCTCGGACACGACGCTGGATTTGCACTACAATTTGCCTCAAGGAGTTTGAGCTTGCCCAAGTTTGAAGAGTGCCTGGATCGGCTGGAGAAAATCGTCGGAGAGTTGGAAAAGGGCGATGTTTCGCTGGACCGGGCGCTGGAACTTTTCGACGAAGGGATGAAGCTCTCAGGTTCCTGCCGAAAAGAACTGGAAGAAGCCGAAGGCAAGGTCGAGATTCTTCTGAAGCGAAACGGAAAACTTCAAGCGGAAGCTTTCGAGTCCGGCAGCCCAATCCGGCGAAGCGAAGTAAAGCATTGCAGGCCGCCGGCAGCCTCTCCATAAGTGACCGCGCCGTTGGGCGCGGAGTTCGTCAGCCATAATTTCAAGTGGATGGCAGCCGTCATCCTCCATCAGCCTCTTGAGGAGCATGCCATGCGGCCTATCAATGCTGTTCTCGCCCATCATGACACTCGTCCACCGAGCGTCTGGGCGACTCGCTGCGCAAAGAATTTCGTAATCTCGTCTCGTGAATTCGGCCTACGAACTGAGGTCCGCGGTGGCGCGCTATCGCGCACCCTTTGCCGTCGTCGATCTGGAATTGATCTCCCTCGATGACTTGAAAGACGCTATGCCACGACTTCCCGGCGACCGCCTTCGTCTGCATCCATCGCCTGGCCGATGACCGCATGTGGTCAGACGCTCTCGCCGTGGGCGCAGTCGACTGCTGCCACTGCGACGACCTGGAGGGAATCCTGTTTGCCTCGGAGCGCTATGTGGTTTTGAGCCGCAGCCGCGCCGCCAACGCAGCCTAGGTCGGATGTCGGCTGCACTCTTATTATCAGCATGGCCACAACATCGTCATGACCTAAGGCTGAGTTGCCCGTGAAGGCGGGACGGGACCGTCGCCAATCCATTTTCCCACCGCGATCACGATCCATCCGCGATCACGATCCATCAAAGACATAGGGAATTCGCCTTGGTCGGATAGGTTACGATAACGTGATTGCGACAGTTACGCCCTCGCCCTGTCTTGGCCTGAACAGATGATTCCGGCAATCTACGTCCACTTATGGCGCTGATTCGTGCCACTCCACTGATAGCCTTGCTCTGATCGATGTTTAGAACAAAAGCCCCCACCCAGCCGCTAGTCAGGTCCTCCGTAAGAGATTTGCGCGCAACGCGTGATGAAGTTGGTTCTGCTTCTTTGCGCGAACTACGGAAGTGGCTTGAGCCGCCCGACTGTGAAGAATTCATTCGACTGAGCGCAGAACGGTTGCAGGCCGGAAAACGGCCTGGGCTGCGGCCCCCAGCGACATGCTCCACCAGGCAGGCGACTTCTCTGCATTGGTAAAGGCAAAGCGGTTGCCATCAATTCCCATGAGAAGAATCGATGGGAAAGCTATTCCAATGATCGTAGATAGAGCAGCGTCCGGAAGAAGGTGGTAGATAAATCTATCGGAAATTAGAGGTTGGTAGTGTCGGCTCTACCAAATTATGTAGCTAATGTGTCACGACCAAGACTTTGAATGTGTCTGATGCCCAGTGGTAGCTGGTGTATTCGTGTGGTTTCTTGTGATCGATGCTGGAAGATGGGTGATCAGATGTCGGTACGCCGTGACGGCGACTACTAAGCATTCTGGACCACACTTACGGCACGCTCGAGAGTGTTCTGGGCCTTGCACATGATCAGCAAGAGTGTTTCGTGACTGGTTGTCGGTTGCTCGTGATTAAGTGTCGCTTGGTTGTGACTAGTTGTCCGTGGTCCGAAACACCAAGGTTGCGTCCGAAAGCCGGAGGCGAACCTGTACCCGCCATTCGGATTAACTGTCTATCATCACACTTCAGTTTCGCTGAGCGACTTCGCAATAACCTGGTCGGACGTAGGCTCGCATTTATGCGGTCAATTGCCCTCTGCGCTTCCGGCAACCTTATCCGATGCCGCGACGGCAGGGTTCGGCGTCAGCCGGAACACTTCAATGCGGGCGTTGTGCGAATCGACGACGTGGATTTGATCTGTTTTATCGATCCATAAACCCTGCGGGCCGTTAAATTCTCCCATCCGAAAACCAGCCTCTCCAAATCCCCCAACCAGTTTGCCTTGCTGGTCGTAGACCTCGATCCGGGATTCGCTGAGGTGCGAGATATAAATGTGACCTTCGCGGTCGATACTGACTCCCACAGCCTGTTCGTCGGCACGTTGCATCGAGAGCAACGCCGACCCGGGTGTGCGTTTCCGGCAACCCAACGGCATGCCGGGGCGGTTGAGCGTCTTCCAGCACGCGCTCGTACGAACGCAGCCGGTGCGGCGGAACATCGCTTTGTTGAGACCTCTGACTTGGATCGATCGTGTTCTTGTCTAAGAAGCGACTGAACCGGCATGAGGCGCGAAACTTCGCGTCCTCGGAAAACATGCCGACGTACGTGCCCTCGCTGCCATCCTCCAGCCTGAACCGCTGCGGATCTGGCTTGGCCGCCGCCTTGTCGGTGCTGCTGCAGATCTCGCCCGCCGAACACACAGCGAGCAACAGCAGGAAGATGAGCCTGCGTTCATGCCGGACGCTCGACCGCTCGGTTGTACTCCGTGGAGCGACAATGGACGATGACGACGGTCGCAGAAACCACAGCTTGCATGCCACGACACACCTCCAGCAACTCTGCTTATTGCGCCTCGCTGACTTTGCGATGATCTGGAAAGCTTCTGTCGCCTCAGAGGGTGGGGTTTCCCAAGTGGAAACGGCTCGTCGGAGAGGCACTAGGGAATACGGCTTGATTATGCGCCGTGACGGTGGCAGGGCAACAAGAAATTGAAGCAGGACGAATGGGAATCCCGATTCCGAACGACCAGGGGAGCCGATCGCGTGCCGTGCAGAAATTTTTCCGACGCAAAGCTGCAGTCTCAGAAGCGACGCTGGCGCGCTGTTCGCGGGAAGTAATGTCTCTTTCCGACGATTGGCGAAACCCACAACCTCCGCGCTAACTGACAACGGATAACTGACGGCCGACCGCCTTGCCCTTCACCTGCTCATAGGTGCAACTCTTGCGGATTCTTCTCCGGCCGCCAGCGCAGGAACTTTGTTCCGTGACGGAAGCGTCCGCCGGAGAAATGGTCGTAGCGCACCTCGCAGACCAGTTTCGGCTTTAACGGCTCCCACTCGCCGCTGCGCTCTGTGCTCCAGCGGCTGGGACCGCCCGGCGCGTGGCCGGTGAATCCCGATCCACCCATGTACGGCTTGAGCAGGATGCCTTCAGCTTCTTGCGCTCGGGCGCCGTGAAGCTTGAGCTGAAGCCAACGTGATTCAGCTTGCCTCCTCGTCGTACAGTCCCAGCAGCAGCGAGCCCACTTCCCCGCCCTTGCTCGCGTAACGGAAGCCGCCAACAACGCAATCGGCGGTGCGGATGCGCTTGATCTTGCGCATGGCCGTGCGCTCGCCGGACGCGTATGGGCAATCCAGCTCCTTTGGCCACCACGCCGTCGAAGCCGCTGGCCGCCAGCTCCGACATCCAGCGCTGCGCGTTTCAAAATCGCGAGTGGCCGGCGACAAGCGAATCGACTCCTGCTTGCCGAAGCTCTTGACCAGCCGCTCCAGTGCTTCTCGGCGCTCGCTGAGCGGACGCTCGACTAGCGACTTCCCTTTCTCATCCACCAGCAGATCGAACAGCAGATAGGTTGCCGGCGTTTCGCTCGACAGCCGCTGGATGCGGCTGGCGGCCGGATGAATTCGCATCAGCAGATCGTCGAACGACAGATGCCCGTCGCTGCAGAATCACGATCTCGCCATCGAGCACGAATTGCGTTCGCTTCAGCTTCTGCAGGGCTGCGACGATCTCCGGAAAATATCGGCCGAGCGGCTGCCCCGCCTTCGACTGCAACAACACCTTGCTCGCCCTTGCGAAAGGCAACGCAGCGGAAGCCATCCCACTTGGGCTCGTACTGCCAATTTTCGCCGCGCGGAATCTCGTCGACCAGCTTGGCTTCCATCGGCGGATAGGGCGGCCGGATCGGAAGCGCGATGGGCGGAAACTCCTGCTTCAGCTCGGAGGCGGCAACCGCGCCTTCGGCAATTCTGCTCTGCTCGCCTTTGGGGTGGGTCCGTTTTCGCGGCGTGGTCATAGGAGTTGGATGCAGCAGCGCCGTGCTATTGGTGCTGACTATCTGCAGCACGCCATAGGAACCCCAGTCGGGTATTTCGCCGCCCTTGACGTTTGTCATCCCGAGCGGAGCGAAGCGGAGTCGAGGGACCTGCTGTCCGAAACGAGAAACCGATCCCTCGATCGGTCCTCACCAGGAGCTTTGGTGCCGACCTGAGGGTCGCTGCTACCCGTACCTACACCACGAAATACTTCGCCTCGGGATGGTGCACGATGATCGCCGAAGTGCTCTGCTCCGGCTCCAGCAGGAAGCCGGTCGTCAGCTTCACGCCGATGGTCTCATCCGGATGCAGCAGCGCGAACAGCTTGGTCTGGTCTTCCAGGTTCGGACACGCCGGATAGCCGAACGAATACCGCGATCCGCGATACTTCTGATGGAACAGGTCGCGGATGTGCGGCGAGTCCTCGCCGGCAATGCCCAGCTCCTGGCGAATCATCTTGTGCGACAGCTCGGCCAGCGCCTCGGCCGTCTCCACGCTCAGTCCGTGCAGATAGAGATACTTCGTGTACTCGCCGCCTTCGAACAGCTTCTGCGTCTCGTGCGACGCCTTGGCGCCGATGGTCACGCACGACATGCCGAGCACATCCATCTTCCCGCTCGATCTTCGGCAGGAAGAAGTCGGAGATGCACAGCCCGCGGCCTTCGCGCTGGCGCGGGAAGGTGAAGCGCAGCGTCTCGGCCGGAACCGCGTCGCCCTGCTTCCAGCCTTCGGGCAGGTTGTAGACGATCACGTCGTTGCCGTCGCCCTGCGCGCCGAAGTAGCCATACACGACCTTCGGCTCGAACCAGCCGGCCGCGATCACTTCCTCTTCCAGCTCCTTCAGGATCGGCCGGTACTTCGTCTCGACCAGCCGCCCGTAATCTTCCTGCGACGCCGTCTTCAACTGCCACTGGTTCTTGAACAGCGCGGTCTCGTTGATGTACTGGAAGATCTCGCGCAAATCGAAATCTGCCGGCTTCAGCACGCGCATGCCCCAGAACGGCGGCTGCGGAATGTTCGGAGGCGCGGGAATCTCGATATTCGGCGTGGTCGGAGCCTTCGCCGTCGCCGAACCGGCAACGGCGGCCGTCGCGAACTCCTTCACCACCTTGCCTTCTGCGATGCGCTTCTCGCGCGCGCCATTCGGCGTCGACAGATCCTCCATCAGGTGCAGCCCGGCGAATGCGTCGTCCGCGTAGAAGATGCCGCCGTTGTACTCGCGGCGCAGATCGTCTTCCACGTACTTGCGCGTCAGCGCCGCGCCACCGCAGATCACCGGGAACTCGAGCTTCTGATGGTGCAGGTCCTGCACCACGTACTTCATCTCCAGCGTCGACTTCACCAGCAGGCCGCTAAGCCCGATGGCGTCGGCCTTCTCCGCCAGCGCCGCATTTGATGATCGCGTCCGACGGCTGCTTGATGCCGAGGTTCACCACGCGATAGCCGTTGTTGCTGAGGATGATGTCCACCAGGTTCTTGCCGATGTCGTGGACGTCGCCCTTCACCGTGGCCAGCACGATGGTTCCCTTCTGGCTGCCCTCTTTCTTCTCCATCTTCGGCTCGAGATAGGCGACCGCGGCCTTCATCACGCCGGCCGAGTCGAGCACCGAAGGCAGCTGCATCTTGCGCGCGCCGAACAGGTCGCCGACCGTCCTCATGCCATCGAGCAGGATGTTGTTGATCAGGTCGAGCGGCGAGTAGTTGACCAGCGCCTCTTCCAGAATCTCGTCCAGCGACTTCTTGTTGGCGCCATCGCCGACCGACTTTTCGCCGTTGATGATCGCCCACTTCAGCTTGTCTTCGACCGACAGCGTGTCGACGTGCGCGGTCGTCGTCTCCTGCTTGCCCTTGGTCCCGGCGAAGTGGTTCATGTAGACCTGCAGCGGATCGCCGTTCGACTGGTCGTAGAAGATCAGCTTGCGCGCCAGATCAACTTCCGCTTCAGGAATCTTGTAC
The DNA here is from genome assembly GCA_963699875.1 of uncultured Acidobacteriaceae bacterium. GTDB lineage: Bacteria > Acidobacteriota > Terriglobia > Terriglobales > Acidobacteriaceae > CAVVDY01. The sequence continues at coordinate 41,473 of CAVOVN010000004.1, read as the reverse complement.
AACGGATAGATTTTGCTGTAGTTAACGATGGCCATGTCGAGGCCATGGTCCACCGCCTCGTGCATGAAGACGCTGTTCAGCACGCGCCGCGAATAGACATTCAGCCCGAACGAGATGTTGCTGACGCCGAGGATGGTCTTCACCTCGGGCAGCTCGGTCTTGATGGCCTGCACGGCTTTCAGCGTCTCGATGCCGGCGGTGCGGTAGTCTTCCTGGCCGGTCGAGATGGGCAGCGTGAGCGCGTCGAAGATCAGGTCGCAGGGACGGATGCCGTACTTGTTCACCGCCAGATGGAAGATGCGCTGGGCGATGGCCAGCTTCTTCTGCCAGGTCAGCGCCATGCCGTCTTCGTCGATGGTGAGCGCGATGACCGCCGCACCGTAGCGCTTGGCCATCGGCAGAACTTTCGAGGTGCGCTTCTCGCCATCCTCCAGGTTGATGGAGTTGATGATGGCCTTGCCCGGAATGCGCTTCAGCGCCTCCTCGATCACGTCGGCTTCGGTGGAGTCGATGGTGATGGGCGCGGGCACACGCGTGGCAATCTTCTCCAGGATGTTGCTGATGTAGGCCTTCTCGTCCTCGCCCACGATGGCGCAGCACAGGTCGAGCATGTGCGAGCCTTCGTTCACCAGCTTCTTGGCCAGCGTGAGGATGCCGTCATAGTCCTGCGCTGCGGACCATGTTCTTGAAGTGCTCGACGCGCGTGGTGGTATTCATCTCCTCGGCCACGATGAGCGGCTTGGGATCGAGGTCGAGCGGGACCATGGAGTAGGCGCTAGCCGCGGCGGCAACCGGTTTCACGTTGCGCCTGGCGGGCTCGAGGTTGGCGCAGGTATCGACAACCGCCTTGATGTGCTCGTAGCGTGGTGCCGCAGCATCCGCCGACGATGCGCACACCGTACTCCGTGATGAATTGCTTGTGATAGTCCGCGAGTTCCTGTGGCTCAAGGTTGTAGACCGCATGACCACCCACATTCTGCGGCAAGTCCCGCATTCGGCAATACTGAAACCGGCCTCGGCGAATTCGCCCCAGATAACGCACAGCGTCGTTCATTTCCTTGGGGCCGGTGGCGCAGTTCATGCCGATGACGGCAACGTCGAACATCTCGAGCGTTGTCAGCGCCGCGCCGATCTCGGTGCCAAGTAGCATCGTGCCGCTCGACTTCGATTGTCACCTGCACCTGGATGGGAACGTTCTTGCCAGTCTTCTTCACTGCGTCGAAAATGCCCGACCAGTCCGGCCTTGGCCTGCAGGATGTCCTGGCAGGTCTCGAGCAGCAGAACGTCGACGCCGCCCTCGATCAACCCGAGCGCCTGCTCCGTGTAGCCAGCGGCCATCTCGTCCAAAGTGATATGGCCAAGCGACGGCAACTTCGTGTGGGCCCCATCGAGCCGGCAACGAAGCGTTTGCGGCCCCTCGTCGAGTAGTCGTTCGCGACTTCGCGAGCCAGCTTCGCCGCGGCGAAGTTAACTTCGCGGACCTGGTCCAGCATGTCGTACTCAGCCATGTACATGGGGCTGGAGCTGAACGTATTAGTCTCGACGACGTCGGCGCCCGACCTCAAAATAGGCAGCGTGAATGTCCTTGACTATGTCGGGACGGCTAAGTACAAGGATGTCGTTGTAGCCTTCCTTGCCCCAGAAGTCATCCATGCGGAGGTTAGGAGCTGGACGTTCGTCCCCATGGCGCCGTCGTAAATGACGACGCGTTCCTGCACGGCTTTTAAGTAATCACTCATTGTGTTGTCAGCGCGAGGGTTCACAGGTCCCAATGGGTGTCATCCTGAGCGCAGGCATCGCCTCTTTTGCGAATGCCGTCAGTCGAAGGACCCCTATCCTGAATGCCCTCTCCCGCCACCCACCGGGCGGCCTGCCGATACAAAATTGCTGGCAAAAGGAAGAGAGGGAGACAGCTCGCAGCTTAGACTTCAAGTATCGCAGCTTCAGCGGGATTGCGAAAGCCGACGGCAGCTAACGGCAATGCTGGCAAGTGATTGGGGGAGATTCGGCATTGGAAGGCTGCTGTCGGCTGTCAGCTGTCGGCTGTCAGCTATCAACCGTCATGCTGTCAGGGATCAGCCTCGCAATGCTTGAGCCGTTATTTCCAGCTGCCTCGTTTAGCTTTGTCATCCTGAGCGGAGGCGCCTTCGTTTGGCGCCGGAGTCGAAGGACCTGCTGTCGGTGGCGGCGCCAACATATCGCCATGCGGGTGCAGTCCCTCTGTCGCTAGACTCGCCGTGCGCCCTGCTCCGCCAAAGGTGACATTTGGCTTCCACCGTAACAGCAGGTCCTTCGACTGCGATCGGCTGTCGCCTCACTTGCTCAGGATGACAAAGTGAATATGGACGCGCAACGGAACCGAGGATGACAGAGTGAGCGCGAGCGGAAGCCTCGCAACAGAAGCAACATGAAGTTAGCCAGCTGAATGCTGAGTGCTGAATGCTCGATCAACGGCTCCTCACTGAATCTTGATTAGCTCGATGTCAAATACCAGATCTCCATACGGCGAAGACGCCCCCTTGTAGGCGAGCCGCTCTGGAATCCAGAAGCGCGCCTTCTCGCCTTCGACCATCAGCGCCATGCCTTCTGTCCATCCGGGGATAACGCGGTCGAGCGGAAAGGTAGAGGGCGCGCCCCGCGTCAGCGAGCTGTCGAACATCTTGCCGTCGGTCGTCCAACCTGTGTAGTGCACCGTCACCATGTCGGCCTTATTCGGATGGTGCGTCCCCGTGCCCGGCGTGAGCACCTTGTACACTAGGCCGCTGCCTGTGCGCACGGCATCGGCGGGCGGCGTCTTCACATCGGCCGGGGCATGCGTCGGAATGTCGACCAGCGTCACGTCGAAGACCAGCGTCCCCTGCGGCTTCCCTGCCTGGCCTTTGTAGGCGAGTGACTGCGGAATCCACAGGCGGCGGCTTTCACCCACCTGCATCAACTGCACGCCCTCTCCGAGCCCGGGCATCATGCTTCTTGATCGCCACGTTGCCGGCCGGCCGCGCACCACGGAGCTGTCAAACATCTTGCCATCGGTGGTCCAGGCACTGTAATCGATGGTCACGACATCGCCTTTGCCGGGACGAGCAGCGCCGGTGCCGGGCTTGATGACCTCGCTCGCCAATCCGTTCTTCGCCTTGGCGGCGTCAGGTGGAGGGGCCGCCACGTCGGAAGGCACCGGGATTTGTGAGGGCTTGACCTGGGATGTGGCAGCGGCGGTCGCGAGCAGGATGGTCGCGATGGGATGCAGGATGCGCATGGAGACATTGTAGCTGTCGACACTCGGCGCTATCAGGGCCGGGGTGATTTCGAAGACGTGGCTGCCGATTTCTCTTCCGGACAATTCTTGTCGGTCGTTTCGGCACTCTGCACGAATTTGAAGTCAGAAGCGTTCCACGCATATGCCTGGCAACTTGCAACCGGGAGTTCTGCCCACCAGCTTTCGCCCGAACCTGACTTCGTAAAGTCATTCGTCTGTCGGATCTCACGCGTGACCAGCGATGGCGGCGTGCCTATGCCCTGCTCAACGATCACATGCTTACTTTCGCAATGTCCGTCTGGCCAGTCACATTCGCGGCGCTCGTCAACAATGTCAAACACCGATTTAATTTCGAGCCCTCGCAAAGCATACATACCGAGACTTCGCTCATACAAACCGGTTCCGCCGCCGCTGGCCCGAACTACAATGAGGCGAGTTTGCTCTTCTCCTGGGCCCCTCCAGCCTCGAAGCTCAACGAACGAATCTAAGGGCGAGCGCTCGTATTTACACCAGCAGGAAAAACCGGGAGGAGAAGGTAGCCGGTACCATTGATCTCCTTGGTGCTTGAGTATCACCAGTACGACGTCGGAACCATCAATCTCCACGGTGAAGAGCGCCTCGGCAACGCCGTCTCCATCGATGTCCTCGTATACAAGGCGAGCTTTGACGGAGTACACGCCCTTGGCTGGTATTCCGAGTGAATTTAATGCGTCTGCTTGTACCTTGTCGCGCTCGTCCGTTTTGCAGTTCTCGTCTTCTTCAGCAGGAGGGGGCATCAAGCGCCGCAAAAGCTGGTCAGGATTAGGAATGGGGACAGGCTTAGACGTGGGGATTGGTTCGATCTGAGCCACCGCTGCATGGAAAAGCAACGGCACAACAATCGCCAAGATCAATAGACGAGCCTTCATGTGAGCAGAATAGCGGCTTCCTTTTCGCCATCCCAGAGATTTTCTCGATTACAGGAAAGACTGCTCCCGAACCGGTCCGCCGCTCTGCGGCTCCCACTCTCTTCGCCGAAGTAGGTTCGCCTGAAAGAACCAAGTCCCGTAGGGACGACAGGCTTCCTGAATGCAGGTGCTTCGCGATCGACAGCAGGTCCCGCTGCTCGGACTGAAGTCCTCGGTCGGGATGACACTTTCATAAAAGTGGGGAGTGTTCTGGTCGGGATAACGACGTGAATCGCGGGAAACGAAAAACCCCACTTCAAGCCAAAAGCTGGCTTGAAATGGGGCACCCGAGATCCTCGGGGTGAGCATTCGAATTTGAGATACAACTACTGCTGTGGCGGTGGTGCGCCCTGATCTCCACCCGGTGCGCCCATGGCTCCGCCCGGCGGATGCATGTGCTGACTCTGCATCTGCTCCCACTTCTTCTGCTGGTCGGGCGTGAGGATAGGCGTGATCTGACTCATGGTGTTCTCGCGGATCGAGTGCATCTTGGTCATCTTGTCGTCACGCGACATCGAGCTGTCACTGCGCAGAGCCTGCATCTGGGTTGATTCGTTGTCCAGGATGGGACGAATCTTTGTCTGCTGGTCGCTGGTGAGGTTGAGCATCTGGGTCATGTGCTGCAGGCGATCGTCGGTGGACATCGGCATGCGATGCTGGCCGCCCTGTCCCATGCCTTGACCCATGCCGCTCTGGCCCTGGCTGGATCCGTCCTGCATCTGAGCAAGAAGCGCCGTACCACAGCAAACCATGGCCATGGTCAAAAGCGCGCAAATCACAACTTTTCTCATGCGGTGAAACTCCTTGGAGACTCGCTGCCACGCCCCCGCTGCCACAAAGATCGCAGCCGTCGAGAACGGGGAGTTCGAGGTTGTCATCATTACGACTACGTCATTCAGTTTTCGCAACATGCGCGAAGAATTCATTGTCGGCAACCGAGTTATGGATTTCGGGTCTATGCCGTCAAACCCCGCGGCTGCCGATTTGTTTTCGGTTTTCCCTGACAAACAACTTTTGGAACTGATGCGCGAACGCGGGTGAATTGTTTGCCGCCAAAAGGAAAAAGGCGCGATTGCTCGCGCCCTTTGTCGAAATACGAAGCTTGTGAATTGGACCTACTGTCCGCGGCTTGCTGGAGGAACAATGTTGTTCATGCGCAGGTACTCCACCATTTGCCCATAGTGATCAAAGGGATGGCTGATGGCGATGAGCGAAAGGCTCATGCGGGTCATTTTGTTGGGACCGAAGGGACTTTGCACCTGTCCGAGGATGTTGCTTTCGTCGATGCTGCCCAGCGCCTTGTGCAGATAGCTGAAGGAGTCCTTAAGGAACTTCACCGCGTCGGCCTTCGAGGTGATGTTGGCGGGACCGTTTTCGCTGCCAAGCTCAACCGGCGGCTTCTCCCCCAGGATAGCGGCAGCCAGCATGTAGTTCACGGCCGCGATGTGCTTGACCTGCTGGGCGAAGGTGCGAACGCCTTTAAAATCGCCCTGCGTGGGAGCGAAGTTGAATTTATCGTCGGGCATGGCTTCCGCAGCGGAAACCACTTCCTTTTCAGTGCCGCTCAAAGTGCGATCGTAAACTGCGGCGAAGGTGGGTTTCTGATCGGTTTTGCCTTGCGGAGTTGCGGCTTTCGCGCAAATCGAGCTGCCTAATGCCAGCAACAAAATTGCCATCATTACTTCTTTTTTCATGGAACCTCCACTGAGATAGTCATGGAAAATCTAGGGCCGGGGAGTTCAGTCATTGGGAGTGCTCTTATTCTAATCCATTCCCGCGGTGCTGGGTTGAATGTCGGCCGAACGCAGTTTGAACCACGCGGCCGCGGGGATGCCGAGGAGTAATCCGATAGCTGCGTAGGTCAGCGATCGTTGTGTGCCCGACAATTCGGCGACCAAGCCCCACAGCGCGGCTCCGCCGGCGAGTCCCCCTTGCAGCACGAGCAGATACATCGAGATGGCACGGGCGCGCATGTGCGCGGGACACATCATCTGCGCGGCAACGTTCAGGCTGGCCAGAATCTGGATCCACGCGACGCCGGCGACGAACAATGTGATCGACAGCAGCGAGAACGTGCACCACTCGGGCGCGGCGAAGGTGGTGAAGGCGAAAATCACGGTCGATGCCGAGACCAGTGCGTCGGGAGATACGAACTGTTTTAAGACCGGAAGAAGCGTTGCCCCCGCAAGCGCGCCAACGCCGAAGAAGCCTAACAGTAGTCCGTAGCCCTTCGATCCAAAAGGATGCGCCAGCAGCGGCAGCAGCGCCGGCAGCGCGCTGGCGGAGATACTGAAGACCGCGCTGCGAACCAGAACGGACTTCACCGGGTACGAGCCGCGCATGTGACGAACTCCGTCCGACATGGCGCCGATCATGCGTCGCGCACTGAGCGACACCTGTGCCGGGCGCCCTTTCCAGCGATACAGAAAATAGATGACGCCGAAGAATGACAGCCCGTTGATCAGGAAGGCTACACCTGACCCGGCGGCGGCGATGACCAGGCCTCCAAAGGCCGGACCGATGGCGCGCGCGACGTTGAAGCCGGCGGAATTCCACGCGACTGCCGAGGCGAAGTGTTGGCGCGAAACCACCTCGGGCGTAATCGCCTGCCATGCCGGATCGTTCAGGACCGCGCCAAAGCCCATCAGAAAGGTCAGAGCAAGTAGCCACGCCGGCGTAATTTTCCCGGCTAGGGTTAGCGTGCCTAAGGCGATGGCCGCCAGCACCATCCAGGTCTGGGTGAAGAGCAGCAGCTTGCGACGGTCAACCATGTCCGCCAGCGCGCCTGCGGGCAGCACCACCAGGAAGACCGCGATGCTGCCGGCCGCCTGCACCAGGCCGATCATGAGCGGCGACATGGTGAGCGAGGTCATCAGCCATGCAGCGCCGACGTTCTGCATCCACGTCCCGGTGTAGCTGATGACAGAGGCGATCCACAGCGTGCGGAAGAGCGGCTCGTGCAGTGGGCCCATGACCCCACGTGACGGCGCGGTGGGCAACTCCGGCATGGAACCGAGTGGGGTGTCAGGTTGAGCGGATGCGGCGGAACGATAGATCAAAGCTGGATCGGCATACTTGTGAAATGAGGGATCGTCCTGACGCCATGCTCCGCTCGTGGCCATCGATGGTCAGACTTTGGAGGAGGAGGAAGGTGAGCTTTGGTGGTCGCGATTTTCCGGCGGACGTTCTGAATTGCTGGGGAGCCGTGACCAGTTGCGCTGCTCGATTTTGTGTCATCCGGCGACAGATTCTCCGCCTACAGCAATCCCGAAGCATCCGAATCCGAACCCAGGCACACTGCATCAACAAGCATTCATGGACATCCTCTCGGTCAATGTAGGCCTTCCGCGTGAGGTAGTGTGGAAAGGCGAAACCGTCGAGACGGGAATCTTCAAAGACCCCGTCGGCGGTGACGTGCACGTCGGCACCTTGAATCTGGCCGGCGACCGGCAGGCGAACCTCGTCGTGCACGGCGGCCCTCAGAAGGCCGTCTACGGCTATCCCTCCGAGAACTACGAATACTGGCGGCACGAGCTACCCGAAGTCCCGCTCACCTGGGGCTACTTCGGCGAGAACCTGACGACCACCGGCCTCGCCGAGAACACTCTCCACATCGGCGACCAACTCAAAATCGGTAAGGCCACGCTGATGGTCACGCAGCCGCGCCTTCCCTGCTACAAGTTGGCGCTGCGCTTCGGTCGCGACGACATCATCAAGCGCTTCCTGCTCAGCCGCCGCAGTGGCTTTTACTTTTCCGTACTCGAAGAAGGAACGGTCAGCGCAACTTCGCCTATCGAGATTCTCCATCGCGACCCGCTCGCGGTGAGCGTCGAGGACGTCACGAACCTGTTCCTCGGCGTCGTGGACGATGAGCAGCTCCTGAAACGCGCCATGCAACTGGATGCGCTCCCTGAGAACTGGAAATACGAGTTCGGTGCCCGGGCCCACGCGCGTCGCGCGAAACATTCTGCTTGATTTCCTTCTTCCACGCGGTTAGGAAGAAGTGGGATGCGAAACCGAAAGCCGCTTTTTGCCTTGCTGCTTGCCTGCGCTGCGATACCCGTGTACGCGGATACCGGCGTGCTATCCCTCAATGTCAGAGATGGCGCAACCGACTTTGCCATCCGCGCAAAAGTCGGCCTCAAAGGCCCCAAATCGATCACCGCTGGGACCGACGCTTCAGGCAGCCTGAGGATCACGCTTCCCCTGGGTGAATATCAGGTGGAGATTTCCGCCGCCGGCTACAAGCCCATGACCTTCCCGCAAAACATCGTGGCGGGCGACAATCCGGCCGGGCAGATCATGCTCGATCCCGAGCAGCCTCCCGAAGAGCTGCGGTCGATCGACGCCCAACTCAAGCCCGCCTTCACCTTGCTCTTCGGTTACGCAGTCGATGAGCGAGGCCGGCCGGTCGCCGGGGTTCATATCCTGGTGGAGAACGCCAAGCTGGAAACCACAACTAATACGCGCGGCTTCTTCTCGCTTTCGGTGCCGAGTCCGCCGTCAACCAACCCCGATCTCCCAACCACCGACACGGTGGTCGCCGCCAGGCCCGGATACAAAACCGTGATTCATCGCGATGTCGCCCTGGTCAGCGGAAACCCCGCCCACTTCTTCCTGGATATGAAGAGCGGCACCGGCCAGCACGAGGTCGATAGGGAACCTCACTTGAAGGAGTAGCGGTGTTGAGAAGTGAAGCGTCTGGAACAGGCCGTCACTCGCATCGATGGACTACAAACCACTGGATGTTCAGTGCTCCGCGCTTCACCGTCGCACAGACCGAATCGCCAACCTCGACCGAACGGTAAAGCGAACGGGCTACCCCGATGTTTCCGTTGAAGGCATCGAGTTCTGGCGAGTTCACTCTCAAATCGTAGGTTGTATGCCTGCTGCCGGAAGAAATGTGCTTGCCCATGACGCGCCCGGAGTACACCGTCGCGGCAGAGTGGTCCAGAAGCTTGTTGATCTCCAGACCCGCGCCGTACCCGTACGCACATGCGATCAGTAGTGCCAGAGCAAGGGTAGCCGGCCGGGCGCGCAGAGAAGCGTCTACCTTCGCAGCGGCAGCCCACAAAGCCGCGGCGATGCCAATCGACAGATAGAGCGCTGGCTTCCACGCCACCACGTGCATGTCATTCAGAACACGCACCGCTAATATCAGTCCCGGGATGAGGAAGAGCACGCCAACGCTGGGATGCGCATCATTCCTTCGCTGGTCGATCCGGAAGATTCCGTCCGACCGCGCCACAATCGCCACTGCCAACCAAGGCAGAACGATCAGCAGCGTCACCACCAGATCGTAGGGCCGGGGATAAATCCATCCCCATCCGGCAATAAAATAGGCAGCTACATTCAACCACGTCGCGAGTTTTCTTCCGCGCGCGAGTCCTTGCAGCCGTTCCTCACGAATCGAACTGCCTTTTAAACTACCGGCAATTTCTTCTTCCGAGGCTTTCAAGTCCTGTGCGTCCAAGTCGGGCAAAGACCCAATCCATTCCGCGAACGCCGCGTCGGTTTTCAAAACCTGTGCGATCTTAATTTTCTGCGCGTCATCGCGAGGAACCAGCACCACCGCTCCCGGCGAATTCCGCCCTTGCTGAAATCTTCTGCCCAGAATCTGATGGCGGGCTAACTCCCGCGTCAAGAACGCACCGTGGTCCTCAATGCGATCGGCAAACAATACGACGCAGGATCGAACAGCCGACAGGATGCAATAGACTCCGAAAACGACAAGCGCTACACAGAGCGCCAACAGAGTGATTGCACTGGGGAAGGTCTTGGACCCTATGGTCGCAAACCACAGTCCAATGCAGCCGCCGATGATCGCCGCCGTACCAAATACAACCATGAATGCCATCCATCCACGCGACAGGCGATAGGTGCGTGGATATTCAGACGAGCTAAGTGCTGGCGGCATCGTTGGTAAGTCAGGAATTCGCGCCTAGGGTAGCAGAAGCACTTACCTGGGCCTTAGTGTTCATTCACGGACAGCCCTGTACGGAAATGGACAACTGCTTTTAATTCAGTGCGTTGCTCACACAGGCGCTCGTTAATCGTCTAAAATTTGCTTAAGAGTTTTAAGGAACTGTCCACACGTTTTACGCGTAACTCCATTACGCATTTCTACCCGGTATCTTCCTATTTTTGAGAGTGAGATTATGAAAAAAGCCCTGGTTGTTTTTGCAGCGTGCCTTGTGGCCAGCTGCACAGCCTTCGCGCAACGCCTGCCTGGCGGCGCTACTCCCGATCATTATTCCCTTACGGTTAACGTTAATTTTCGCGACCAACAGCTTCGATGGCGATGAAACCATCAACCTGAAGCTGGACAAGCCCACCAACACCATCACCCTGAACGCGCTGGAAATCGAGTTCCACGACGTGACCGTGACTGCCGGTGGACAAACGCAGACGGCGAAGGTATCGACCGACGAGAAGAACGAGATGGCGACCTTCACCTTCGACAAGCAGCTTCCTGCCGGAGCCGCCAAGTTGCACATCACCTACACCGGCCACCTCAACGACAAGCTGCGCGGCTTTTATCTGAGCACCTACAAGGGCAAGAAGTACCTGGTGTCGCAGATGGAATCGACCGACGCGCGCGTCGCCTTCCCCAGCTTCGATGAGCCGTCCTACAAGGCGACCTTCGACATGACCGCGATCATCGATAAGGGCGACGTTGCCATCTCCAATGGCGAAGTTGTCTCCGACACCCCCGGACCGGGCGACAAGCACACCGTGAAGTTCTCCACCTCACCGAAGATGTCGAGCTATCTGGTGGCGCTCACCGTCGGCGACTGGAAGTGCATTTCCGATCACACCGACGGCGTGAAGGTAAGCGTCTGCACCGTGCCCGGCAAAGAGAACCTGGCGCACTATCCGCTGGAGGCGTCGAAGGCCTTCCTGCATTACTACGACAGCTATTACGGAATTAAGTATCCGCTTGCCCAAACTCGACAACATTGCCGTGCCTGACTTCCAGGCCGGTGCGATGGAGAACTGGGGAGCCATCATCTATCGCGAGACCGCGCTGCTGATCGACGACAAGACCGCATCGGTCGGCGCGCAGCCAGGGCGTTGCCGAAACCATCGCGCACGAGATGGCGCACCAATGGTTCGGCGACCTGGTCACTGCCGCCTGGTGGGACGACATCTGGCTGAACGAAGGTTTCGCCACCTGGATGACGCCGCATCCGATCGAGCAGTGGAAGCCGGATTGGATGGTGGGCGCAGGGCGTAGTTGCCGAGACCAACCACGCTCTGGGCGAGGACTCGGTGCAGAACCAGCGCGCCATTCACCAGGAAGCTGAGAGCCGCGCCCAGATCGAGCAGCTGTTTGACGGCATCGCCTATGGCAAGGCCGCGTCCGTGCTGCACATGCTCGAGTCCTACCTGGGACCTGAAACCTTCCGCGCCGGCGTGAACCTGTACCTGAAAGAGCACGCCTACGGCAACGCCACCGCAGCCGATTTCTGGACGGCGATGGCGCACGCTTCCCACAAGCCGGTCGACGAGATCATGCCGACCTTCGTGATGCAGGCCGGCGCGCCCTACATCGGCGTCGAGTCCAAGTGCGAAAACGGCAACACCACGCTGAAGCTTTCGCAAAAGCGTTATTTCGATTCACCCGCGCTGTTCAACCAGCCCAACGATCAGATCTGGCAGATGCCGGTCTGCGCCAAGGGCATCAACGCGAGTTCGGCGGGAGCGCAGCAATGCTTCCTGCTGACCAAGCGCGAGCAGGAGTTCACGCTGAAGGGCTGCTCGAAGTTCGTCTTCCCTGATTCGAACGCGCTGGGCTACTACCGCTTCGACTACGACAGCGCGGCGCTGCGCCAGCTGGGCAACTCGGCCGATAAGGCGCTGACGCCGGAAGAACGCATCGCCCTGGTCGGCAACGAGTGGGCGCTGATGCGGATTGGCAAAGCACAGCGTGGGCGACTACCTGGCGCTGGGCGCGCAATTGAAGAACACGCCGGGCGCAACCCTGCTCGAGCAGTTCGGCCGTCACCTCAACTTCGTCAACGACTATCTGCTGACCGAGCCGACCGTCCCGCATTCCAGGCATGGATGCGGACGCAGTTCTCGCCGATGCTCCAGCAACTGGGTTACAGTGGCTCGCCCCAGCGACACCCCGGAAGATAAGGAGAAGCGCGCCTGTTGTTCGAAGGTCTGGGCAACATGGGCCAGGATCCTGAGGTCATTCAGCAGGCGCAGACCCTGGTGCAGCAGTACATGAAGGACCCGAACTCGGTGGATGGCACGCTGGCGCCCGCGGTAGTTGCAGTCGCGGCGCGGCATGGCAATGCCGAACTCTACAATCAGTTCAAGGCACAGATGCAGAAGGCGTCGTCGCCGCAGCAGTACTACATGTTCGCGCGCTCGCTGGGACAGTTCCCGGAGCCGGACCTGATCCAGCAGACGCTGGCCACATCGCTGACCGACAAGGTCCGCGGCCAGGACCTGTACATGCTGATGCCGATGATGGGCAATCCCACCAGCCAGGAAGCCACGTGGGACTTCATGCGGACGAACTTCGAGCAGCTGCATGCCAAGGCCGGCGGCGGACTCGGCGGCGTCGGGATTTTCCTCTACGGCGCGGAAGCCTTCTGCAGCACCGAGAAAGCTGAGGAAGTGCAGCAGTTCTTCCAGCAGCATCCCTTCCCGGCACCGAACGCAACCAGAAGGAAGCGCTGGAGTCGATCAACAGCTGCGTGGACCTGCGCAGCCAGCAGCAGAGCAATCTGTCGGCGTGGCTGAAGCAGCAGGGCAACGCAACCAACGCCTCGGCCGGCGGCGGCGCCGCGACCGGTTCGTCCGTGCGGTAATCGTTCTACCAATCAGCAAACAAGCGGGCGCAGCTTAAGGGCTGCGCCCAAATTTTTGTGGGGTCGTCCGGGCGCAGGTGTCGCCTTTTCAGGTGTCATCCTGAGCGCAGGCGTCGCCGCTTTTGCGACACCGGAGCCGAAGGACCCCTACAACTACCAGCGATCTCAACCACCATAGCGATCTCTCAGCTACGCTCGGCGTCCGAACATAGTCGAAGGACTACAGAGACCGATGGCGGCAGACCGAACCCGTCTTGGGAGGATGTTTTGTGTCAGGGCACGACTTCAGTCGTGCCGATCACACCGCACAAAACAAGAATCGAGTCCCGTAGGGACGGCAGGTTATTCGTAGCTATAGAGGTCCTTCGACTCCGGCGGCCAACTGCGGGTCGGCCTCCGCTCAGGATGACACATTTCGATGAAAGGTTCGTAAACGAATCTGCATAAAGACGCTCCCTCGAATGAGCTAAGTTCCTGCTGGCATCGGACCTCATTTCCCGGCTACAATCTCGTCGCGCTCCCTTAAGGAGAAGTGTGTGATTCGACGGCCTGTAGTGGCAGGTCTGATTACCGTTTTCTTTCTTACGCTGGCTCTGCCGGTCTCGGCCACGCCACAGAATTCTACCGACAGCGAGACCACCTTCACCAGCAACAGCGAGCTGGTCCTGGTTCCGGTGCAGGTTCTGGATTACAGCGGCCGTCCCCTGCACGGGCTTAAGCAGGAGGACTTCGTCCTGAAGTCCGACGGAAAGCCGCAGCACATCGGACTGTTCGAGGAGATGCAGACGCCGCCGGCGCCCGCCACGAAGCCGCCCCTGATCCTGGTCTCCACGTCAGACGCCGCGCCCGCGCCGCTGCCGGAAAAGTTCACCAACCTGCGTAGAGATGCGCTGCCCCAGGCAACTGTTCATCGTTGTCATCGATAACGTGAACACGCCGATACGGCTGGATCCTGGGCGCGCGAACAGCTAGTCAAGTATCTGCGGAACACCCCTCCTCAGCAGCCCATGGAAGTCGTGGCGATCACGCCGGCCGGACTGCGCCGGGTCCACGAGTCCACCACGGACACCGCCGCGCTCATCGAGTCAATCCGGAAGATGCACAGCAGCCTCGGCCCCCAGGAACTCGCCGGAGCCTCTGCTCTCACGCATGGACAGAAGCGGCAGGATCGATAGTTACGCCAGCCTGGTCAACCAGGTGCAGGAGAATCAGGCATCGGCGGCGGCGGCCCATCTGAGCAGCGGCATGCTGACTTTGCGAACGTTCGAGCAGCTGGCCTGGGCCTACTCGGGAATCCCCGGCCGCAAGCCGTGCTCTGGCTCACCACCGGATTTCCGCTCATGCCCGAGGTGCCCGATGGTCCGGGAATGATTGGACGCGGACCCGCCAGGTCGGTCTGGCTTCAACCGCGCAGCATCGCACCGGCGAACTGCTGCCGGAATTCCAACGCGCCTTCACCGCCATGACCAAGGCAAACGTTATGGTTTATCCCGTGGATGTTGCCGGGCTTCCCCTCGATCACATGTGGGACATCTCCCAGCCGGCAGGCCTCTACATTCATCCTGAGCTCACGCACATGTCCGGATACCAACTGCCCGACATGTCGGCGGAAGGCCGCGACGGCATGAAGGAGATGGCGAGCCGCACGGGCGGCAAATCCTGCACCGCCGGCAACAACATAAAGGTATGTCTCGACCAGGCGCTTTCGGAGAGTTCTGACTATTATCTACTGGGCTTCTACGTCTCGCAGCAGCAGCGCAAGGCCGGATGGCACAAACTGAAGGTCACGGTGAACGCCTATCACGGCGAAGTGCGCTCGCGTAACACCTACTTCCTGCGCGCCTTGGGCACGCCGCCGCAACGCGAGCAGGAAGAAGATTTGCGCAGTGCCATCCTGGCGCCGGTTGACTACACGGGCATCATCTTCACCGTGGAACCGGGTACGCAAGCCGCTTCACCCCATACGCCCATTTCCTTCAAGGTCGTCGGTTCCCGCCTCCAGCATTCTGTTGCAGCCGGGAGAACAGAAGCTCAGCTTCGAAGTGATTGCCATTCCGTTGTCGAGCAAGGGCGCGCCCGTATCCCAGCAGTCGCGCATTGTGAAACTGGACATGACGCCGGAGATCGCACAGACAGCCCTGATGAAGGGCTGGAGCCTGGTCAACTCAATTCCCGGCGACAGCGCGATCGTCGCGGTGAAAGTTGTGATTCGCGACGACACCACGGGAAGAATCGGCTCGTGATGTTCCCGGTCACACAGTCCCAAGGGCAGCTGAGATGCGGCGCAGCGCGGACAGCCCTGCAGCCCACTTCGAACGTCGGAGCAGTGTTATGCTGGTGACAACTAGATTGCAACTGCCAGTGATGTATGACGGCGTCGCGGCCTGCCTATGCTTCAGAAACGCGTTGACGATCAGCCGACCATTTCGCGCCAGATGGTGCGCGAGGCCGAAGCCGTCTTCCACGATCACCTGAAGCGGGTCGGCCTGAAGCATACCGGGCAGCGCGACACCATCCTGCGCACCTTTCTCGATACCCGCGATCATCTCTCCACCGACGAACTCTACCGCCTGGTCAAGAAGAAGGACGACGGCATCGGCTTCACCACCGTGTATCGCACGCTGAAGCTGCTGGCCGAGTGCGGCCTGGCCAGCGAGGTCGCCTTCAACGACGGCATCGCGCGCTACGAGCACCAGTACCAGCGGCGCAATCACCATCACATGGTCTGCACCGAATGCGGCAGCTCGGTGGAATTCTTCTCCGCCGACATCGAGCGCATCGAGCAGGAAATTGGCCGCAAGAACAAATACCTGCCCACCCGCCACACCTTCCAGATCTACGGCATCTGCGACAAGTGCCAGAAAAAATCGAAGCGGGCGTAGCGCGGCGATTCATTCATCCGCTACAGAGGCCTGGTTCAGTGGAGCACGACTTCGCAGTCGTGCCGCAGCCGATGAAACAGATCAGGTGACGGCTTTAGCGCGCTGCACACCGTGTGCAGGGCCTGAAGGCCGGATCTAATGTGAGCTGTCAGTTGCGGCACGTCTGATAGGCGTGCCCTGACACAAAGTACCGTTCGCCGCGCAGTCCCTGGCGCACGGGTCCGCTGCAGAGCCTCGCCGTACAGTCGCCGACCGCGGTGCCTGGACGTAATTTCTTCAGCCCGGCGCGTCAGCGCTGGGTAACTGTGAAAAATAGAGCCGAGTCCCGTAGACGGCAGGATTTCGCACAGCGACGAAAAAGCAGATCCTTCGTCGGCCTGAAGGCCTCCTCGTGATGACAAAAAGATTGAACGACGCAGCGTACCGGGTATAGGGGTCCTTCGACTCCGGATGCGCAGAAAACGGCGATGCCTGCGCTCAGGATGACACCTGTCTTGGGGCAAGCCTCCGCTAAGGACGAGGCGTGGACCCTCTGGCGAAGCGCGAAAAGCGAAGAGCGATTTTGCTGACAGCCGATAGCTGACATCTGACAGCTTCCTCTGACAGCCTGTTCATTTTCTGCCACATGCTCGACAACGCGCCATGCTCACGCTCACCGAAGCTGCCGAACAGATTCGCGATCCCGCAAACTGTCTCCCTGTCGAACTCACCCGCGAATGCCTCGACCGCATCGAGCGGCTCAATCCCGTCGCTCAACGCCTTCATCACCAGTCACCGCCGATCAGGCGCTGGACGCGGCCCGCCGCGCCGAAGCCGAAATCGCGGCCGGCAACTATCGCGGGCCGCTGCACGGCATCCCCATCGGGCTCAAAGACCTCTTCGACACCGCCGGGCGTGCGCACCACCGCCGCCAGCAATCAATATCGCGATCGCATTCCAACCGAAGATGCCGAGGTCGTCCGCCGACTGAAGCAAGGCGGGCGCCGTCATCCTCGGCAAACTCAACATGCACGAGTTCGCCTTCGGCATGAGCGGCGTGGTCAGCGCCTTCGGTCCCGACGAAAAATCCCTGGAACCCGGAGCGCATCACCGGCGGATCGTCGTCGGGCTCGGCCGCGGCCGTCGCCGCGGGCCTGTGCGTCGCCGCCCTGGGAACGGACACCTCCGGCTCGATCCGCTGCCCCAGCGCGCTGTGCGGCATTGTGGGACATCGCCCGAGCGCAGGCCTGATGAGCATGAAGGGTGTGGTGCCGCTGTGCACTTCGTTCGATACCGCGGGCCCGATGGCGCGCACCGTCGCGCGATGCCGCGCTCTTGACGGATCGGCATCACCGACCGCGTCGACGCACTATGCATCGCTGCTGGGCGGAAGATGTTGTCCATGCTGAACGTCGGGATCGCGCGCAAGAGCTTCTTCGACGATCTTCACCCGGACGTGGCGTCATGCATGACGCAAGCGTTGCAGGTGATCGCGCAATCTGGTCGCGCGAGGTCAGCGATGTGGAAGTCCCGCTCGACGCCTTCCGCACCATCTTCGACGCCGAGATCTACGAGTATCACGAAGCGATGGCCGCGAACACGCCGGAGCTCTACGATCCGCGGACGCTGTACCGCGTGCAGAAGTGCGCGGGCATCAGCGCGACCAGCTACATTCGCGAGCGGCATCGGCTGGCGGAGTTTCCGCAGCGCGGCGGAGCAAATCTTCGAGCAGGTGGACGTGGTCATCACGCCGACGGCTCCGGCCCCGGCGCCGAAGCTTGCCGACCTGGAGGCGCTGGCGATTCCCGACGTGCGTCCCTTCGAGATGAAGTATCTGCTGCGCAACACCGCGCCGTTCAGCTCGCTGTTTTGGCCGAGCATGTCGGTTCCCTGCGGATTCACGTAGTGACGGATTGCCGGTGGGAATGCAGATCTCCAGCCGTCCTGGACGCGGATTCGACGGTGCTGCGCCTCGCGCATGCCTATGAGCAGGCGACCGAATGGCACAAGCGCCGGCCTGCGCTGGATTCTTAGGGGTACTCGGAGAATATTAGAGTTGACCGGCATGAACGCTGGGATCGATGCCTCGAACCTATCGTATGTCTGCCGCTTTGTGTCAGGGCACATGCAGCCCTGCCGCGATGGAGATGTGACCGTTCTCGCAGCGGTACCCCAGAATGCCAGTGATGGCTTTGTCCGGACCGTCGGTCTGGGTCATCGACTGGCGATTCGAGCTCTGAATGTTGGTGCTTCCGCAAACTGGGCACGTTCGCTTCTGCTCGGAGCCGTATCCTGATTCCATAACTCAAGATCATCCTCACCATCCCGGAACACGTCTGAGCAATATTGCTCACATACGCCGATTCCGAGTGGTGCCCTTAGAACTGTTGCTCGCGTGCTCGCGCAAAAAAATACAGCCCGCGGCAGCTCCACCTCCCCCCGGTGGCGCTTTTCTGCGGACTGCGCGGCAAAAATATCGGTGCTTGGGGAAAATATCGCGCACCTTACACCTGTTGTCTGTGCAATATTGCTCACTCCGCCAAGATAGGAGGACCAAGAATGGGGATTTACCCGCGTCCGCCTGCCGGAGTATTCCTGCTACATGCCCGGAGATTCTTCAGCATTCGAGAACACACTGGCTCGCGACAACGAAGGCAACGTGCTCATTGAGTCCACCTGTAAGCGGTGCAACGATTCCAGGGTTGTCTCCGTCCGCGACGGATCACTCAACCGGTGGGAGTCGACCCATACCTGCGCTGCTGCCCCGGCAACGCAGACTTAAGAGACAAGTGGATTTCAAACTGGCGTTACCTGGCGGCGGCTCGCTTTTCCAAGGCTGCCAGGCGCCGGTCGCGATGACATTCCGTACGCGGCAGGCCGGTGGTCAACTCGCACTTCTTCCCCACTCGGGCACCGCAGGTCGGACATCGAACCGCTAGCGCTTCTTTCCGGGTAATGGTCATCCGGACATCTTCGGGATTTGCGGTGCGCGTGTCTGGTCAATTCTGTACATTCGGCTGCGGTTTGAAATCAACATTGCCTAAACCATCGGACTCAAGCCCGAATTCCAGAGTAGAGCAATATTGAGCAGACACTCCCACAGCATCGCCCCACAGTTAAGTGGGTGAAATATCATGCCTCTGCCGGCCACCATATCCGAGAGTTTCTCGCGCCAACTATTCAAAGACGGTGAGCGCTCACTGATCCTGACCAACTGTCAGGTCTGCGGCGAGACGCGAATCGCAACGTGCGATGACGGCTCCCTGCAAGAATGGGAGGGAGAGCACGCCTGTATCGCCCGGACCAGAGCTGCGTCCGCTTAAGAGCCCCCAAGAGTTCAAGCCGCGCCACTACCCACGGTGCCCGCGGTTGCCGCCCCTCTTGCACGGCTGATAAACTCGAATGTTTCCCAGACCCTGGTTCTACCTTCCATAACGCACACATGCCGAACACAATTGATATCGCTATCGTCAACGGCGCCCGCACGCCCATGGGGCGCTACTGCGGGAAGCTTCGGGATTTCACCGCCCAGGAACTGGGCGCAATCGCCGCCATCGAAGCCATGAAGCGCTCCGGGCGTCGAGCCCGGCGAAATCGATCACTGCCGTCTTGGGCAACGCGCAGCAGACTTCGGGCGACGCCATCTACGGCGCGCGTCACGTCGCGCTCAAAGCCGGCGTGCCCATCGAAGTTCCCGGCGCTCACCGTCAACCGCCTCTGCGGATCGGGCATGCAGTCGGTGGTCACCGCGGCGCAGATGATCCAACTCGGCGAGGCCAAGACGGTCCTCGCCGGAGGCATGGAGTCGATGTCGCAGGCGCCGCACGTCATCCGCGGCATGCGCTGGGGCGTCGGCTTCGGCGAAGGCAAGCTGGAAGATTCGCTGATGGTTGCGCTGCTCGACAGCTACTGCGGCCTCTACATGGCGAACACCGCCGAGCTTTACGCCGAGCAGCAGGGCATCACTCGCGAGATGCAGGACGAGTTCGCGCTGCGCTCGCAGAAGGCCGCCGACGACGCCTACAAGGCCGGCCGCCTGCAGGAAGAGCTGACGCCGGTGCCGCTGCGCAATCGCCGCGGCGAGCCCACCGGCGAAATGTTTACCGAAGACGATCATCGCCGTCCCGAGACCACCATGGACAGCCTGCGCAAGCTGAAGCCCGCCTTCGGCAAGAACGGCACCGTGACCGCCGGCAACGCCAGCGGCATCGTCGATGGCGGCGCTGCGGTGGTGGTGATGCCGCTCGACGAAGCCGAGAAGCGCAACCTGAAGCCGATGGGCCGCATTGTGAGCTGGGGTATCGCCGGCGTCGATCCCAAGATCATGGGCTCGGGACCGGTGCCGGCGACGCCGCATCGCGCTGAAGAAAGCCGGGACTCAAGCTCGACGACATCGACCTGATCGAAGTCAACGAGGCCTTCGCCGGGCAGTATCTCGCGGTCGAGAAAGAGCTCGGGCTCGATCGCGAGCAAGGTCAACGTGAACGGCGGCGCCATCGCGCTCGGTCATCCCCTGGGAGCCACGGGCACGCGGCTGCTGATCACGCTGCTGTACGAGCTGCGCCGCCGCAAGGCGAAGTACGGATTGTCGACGGCCTGCATCGGCGGCGGGCAGGGCATCGCCGTGATCGTGGAGAATCTGCAGCGCTAGCGAGGAGAACGCTTATGCCCAACGATGAAGAAGCGCTTCGCCAACATCGTGGCTGAACTTGAAGCGGCATGGAATCGGAAAGACAGCGTCGCCTGGGCGGAGCTCTTCTCCGAAGATGCGGATTTCATTCACATCCTCGGAGGCCACTTCACCGGACGCGATGCCATTGAGCAGGGGCACCGGAAGATCTTCGACACCGTCTACAAAGGCAGCACCAACAAGTTCGAGGTGGAGAAGATCCGGTTTGCGGCGACTCGGTCGCAATCGTGTTTGTCTTTGGTACGCTGAAAGTCGTGCAGCCCGACTTGCCGCCCGCAAATCAACGCACGGCCAACGATGATTGTGGAGCGGCGCGACGGTGGGTGGAAGATTGTCACCTTCCAGAACACCATGGTGACACCGGAACGCATTCCGCAGATGCACGCAGGCGCTGGCCGAGCACCACCCCATCAAAGGGCACGCCAAGGCGGGCGGGCAGTAAGCGGAGCGGTGATGCGCGTCTTCAGCGGCGTGGTCCTCGGATATCTGCTGTTCGAGCTGTTGTGGTTCGCGCTGTTCCGCGTCACCAACACCGATCCGCACGCTCCGGCCAGCATCAGCTTCGACTCGGCGTGGCGGTCTTCGGACTGCTGTTCGCGCTGCTCGGCGGGCTATCTCGCCAGCTTTATCGGCGGGCGGCCGCACTTCGTGGCCGCCTGGGTGTGCCGGCGGCGCTGGTTGCGCTGACGCGCCATCGTCATCATGATTCGCAATGGCGTGGCCTGGCCACAGGTGGCGGCGCTGCTGTTCATGGCGCCGGCAGTCGGTGGTCGGCGGGTGGACTCGTACGTGCTTCGCGGCCGCGGCAAGGCCGGCAGGCAGGAAAGAGAAAATGACCAACGAAGAACGCGCACTGCACGGCATGGTGTATCAGCTGGAAGCGGCGTGGAATGCCGCTGACGGCGCCGCTTTCGCCGCGCTGTTCGCCGACGATGCCGACTTCATCCACATCCTCGGCGGATACTACACCGGACGCGCCGCGATCGAAGCCGGCCATCGCATGATCTTCGGCACGATCTACAAAGGCAGCACGGTGCGCTACAGCGTGGAGAAGATCAGGTTTCTGCGGCCGGATGTCGCGATTATTTTTCTGCGGCAGTATTTGCAGTTCTTCGAAGACGGCCAGCCGCGCGAGTTGGAAGCGCGGCCCACGATCGTCGCCGAGAAGGTGGATGGCAAGTGGCGGATCGTGGCGCTGCAGAACACGAGGATCAGCGAGGTAGGAGTCCCGCCGCGGACGGTTGGAAGAGCGGCATCCGTACGGATCGGAAGGCAGGATAGCGGTTGTCAGTGGTCAGTTGTTGCCTGTCAGTAGTTTGGCTACCGTTCTCGGTCCTCAGTTATTGGTTGTCTGCCTGACCGCTTAGTTGTGGCGCGTTGTCGTTGCTGGATTCGGTTTGGTGATTTTTCGATCGCAAAGCGTTACAGCTCGCGTCTGGTGATGCGGCTGGGCAAACGAGATCCAGCGCCGAAGGCGCGACATAACTTAGCCCAGCGCTTCAGCGCTGGGTGGGTCAAGGTTTCGATATAAGCCGCTTTAGGGGCGACACTTTCCAGGGCACGCAACAGCAGATCCCTCGACTCCGCTGCGCTCTCGCTCTGGATGACAAGAAATATGAAGACCATACGGCGCAGCTTAAGCTACGCCCTTTCAAAGGGAAAAATCGCACACATGGAAATCAAAAAGGTTGGAGTACTGGGTTGTGGGCTGATGGGCTCGGGCATCGCGCAGGTTGCGGCCGCCGCGGGTTGCGACGTGGTGGTGCTCGAACAGGAGCAGAAGTTTCTCGACAAAGGTTTCGCCGGCATCGAGAAGTCGCTGGCGCGCCTGGTGGAGCGCGGCCCGGCCAAGGGCGGCATCACCGCCGAGCAGAAGACCGAGACGCAGTCGCGCCTGAAGGGCACCACCAACATGAAGGACCTCGCCGACTGCGACATCGTCATCGAGGCCATCATCGAGAACGTCGCCGAGAAGCGCAAGACCTACGCCGAACTCGACGCCATCGTCAAGAAGGACGCGATCTTCGCCACCAACACCTCGTCCATCTCCGTCACCGAGCTGATGACGGCGACCAAGCGCCCCGAGCGCTTCATCGGCCTGCACTTCTTCAATCCCGTGCCCATGATGAAGCTGGTGGAAGTGGTGAAGACCATCGCCACCGCGCCCGATGTCTACGACGTCGGCGGTCGAATTCGGCAAGAAGCTCGGCAAGGTTCCGGTGCGCACCAGCGACAAGACCGGCTTCATCGTCAACCGCCTGCTGGTGCCGTACCTGCTCGACGCGATCCGCGCGTATGAAGAAGGCGTCGGCTCGATCACCGACATCGACGAAGCCATGAAGCTGGGCTGCGGCTACCCCATGGGACCGTTCACGCTGCTCGATTTCGTCGGCCTCGACACCACGTACTACATCACGCACGTGATGTACGACGAGTTCAAGGAGCGCCGCTTCGCCGCGCCGCCGCTGCTGAAGCGGCTGGTGCTGGCCGGCTGGTACGGCCGCAAGTCGGGCAAGGGATTTTACGATTACGCCGACCCGGAAAAGCCGGTGCCGGGAAATTTCGTGTAGGGTTCGAAACGGCAGCAATTTGCAACCGCAAATAGCATTTTAGTGACATATCTTGTCGGCAGAGCGGGGCAGTGGCCGAATTAGTGTATTCGACGGAGTCGTTCAGAATGGCGTTTCTTGCGCCGCTAGAGGGACGTAGGGGCACAGCGTTTCAGCACCGGATGACTCTGTTGTGGATGGTTGCGCCATTCCTGAAGGGCGCAGATCGCGAATTGCGCAAGAATCAGCAATGTGGACGCTTGCCGAGCTGCCTCTGTAGCAGGTTGTCGACTTGTAGAGCTAGTAGCTAAACGGGTGCCGAAAGGGACGTCATTTGGACAGCCGGCGAGCACAACCTGCCGTCGAGTGAAGTCCGGCTACTTGATATCAGGCGTGGGCCCTGACACGAACTGAAGCGATTCGTACGATCGCGTGCGCCGGCCGAAGGTTGATGACGCGATGGCTAACTGCGCATCTGTTGCTAATTGCTGATTGC
This sequence comes from uncultured Acidobacteriaceae bacterium, assembly GCA_963699875.1. Lineage (GTDB taxonomy): Bacteria > Acidobacteriota > Terriglobia > Terriglobales > Acidobacteriaceae > CAVVDY01. Next base: position 17,852 of record CAVOVN010000004.1, on the reverse strand, counting down.
TAACACGCTATTTTTGAAAGGCTACTCATGACCGACTTCCAGAACATTAAATCCGAAACGAAAAACCACATCGCCTACATCACCATCGACCGGCCGAAGGTGCTCAACGCGCTGAACATGGCCACCATGCAGGAGATCAAGCAGGCCTTCGCCGCCGTCAAGGACGATGCCGACGTGCGCGTCGTCATCCTCACCGGCGCGGGCGAGAAGGCCTTCGTCGCGGGCGCCGACATCGGCGAACTCTCGCAGCACACGCCGGTCTCGGCCAAGGCATACACGCACCAGGGGCAGGCGATCATCGACGCCATCGAGAACCTGGGCAAGCCGGTCATTGCCTGCATCAACGGCTTCGCGCTGGGCGGCGGCTGCGAGCTGGCGATGGCCTGCACCATGCGCCTGGCCAGCGACAACGCCAAGCTCGGCCAGCCCGAGGTGAAGCTCGGCCTGATCCCCGGCTACGGCGGCACGCAGCGGCTGCCGCGGCTGGTGGGCAAAGGCATCGCCATGCAGCTGGTGCTGACCGGCGAGATGATCAGCGCGCAGGAAGCGCATCGCATCGGACTGGTGAATGAAGTGGTCGCCGCGGCCGAGCTGATCCCGCGCGCCGAAGCGATTGCCGCGAAGATCATCGCCAACGCTCCGCTGGCCATTCAGTACTGCATGGAAGCCGTCAATCACGGACTCGACATGACGCTGGCCGACGGACTGTTCCTGGAAGCAACGCTGTTCGGCGTCTGCTGCTCGACCGAAGACAAGAACGAAGGCACGAAGGCGTTTCTGGAGAAGCGGCCGGCGGCAGTTTCAAGGGAAAGTAGCTGATTCGGATCATTTGGACTTGACAGCTAGCATTAGCACCTAGTAAGAATCTTCGGATGCCCCATCATTCGCGGTTTTCCTTTAGCTGGGTTCTAGCATGTCTTCGACCGTGTCCGAACATGCGTGAAAGTCCAGTGCCCACTCAAGCCAACAGACGGGCTTGAATGGGGCACCCGCTGGTTCAGCTCTAAGCTAAGAGCTCATGGCCTCGGAGCCTCTGTGTGCCTCAATCGACCTCCCGTTACAATGAATCCTATGATTCGATCGATTGTCTTTCCCCGCGTGCTGGGCAAGTCGCTGGACGACTTGCAGCCCGCGCTGGAGTTGTTTCGCGCGCTCGGCTTTGCCCCCGGCAACGAGTGGCATGAGGGTGGCAGTCACGGCGTCGAGATGCTGGCGCCCAGCGGCGGCATCGAGTTCATCGCCGCCCCCGACGCGCCGCCGGTCGACGCTACCGTCGAAGTCGCCGACGCCGACGCGGCTTACGAGATTGTGAAGAAGCTTAGTCCCCACCCCGTCGCCAAATGCCGAGAATGCGGGCGACAGAGGATGGGTCACCCGGTCACAGGGGGCGGCTAAGGTGGTTCGTCCGCACTCAAGATCCGGCGGGAGATTCACGATACCCCTTACGGCGCGCGGCTGTTCGAAGTCGAAGTCGGCGGATTGCGAATCGGCTTTCTGACGTACGCGAAGAAGCCCGGCGAAGTCGCGTGGCCTGGAAGGCCACTCGATGCGCGCGGCAAGACGCTTTGCCCTGGTGGTCAGCCGCTTCAATTCGTTCATCACCGAGCGGCTGCTGGACGGCGCGATGCAGGCACTCGCGACAATGTGGGACAAGCGCGGACGACATGACGATCGTCCATGTGCCGGGCGCGTTTGAGATTCCCACGGCCGCGCGTCAGTTTGCCGAGACCGGCAAGTACAACGCGATCGTCTGCATTGGCTGCCTGCTGCGCGGCGACACCCTGCACTACGAAGTCATTGCCAACGAAGTGACGCGCGGCGTCGGCCAGTCGGCGCAGGAAACGGGAGTGCCGCACGCTTTTGGTGTCCTTACCTGCGACACGTTGCAGCAGGCCATCGACCGCGCTGGATTGAAGGCCGGCAACAAGGGATTCGAAGCTGGGATTGGCCGCGGTGGAGATGGCGTCGCTGCGGGAGAAGATCACAAAACGGACCCGCCCTAGCCAAAAGAAGGCTAGAACGGGGCACCCGGGTCCTGCGCCAGTGGGAGATGTAAGCCGCGACGCCGAAACCGCAGATCCCTCGGCTGCGCTTCGCTCCGCTCGGGATGACAAGTCTGAAAATTCCGGTTCTGCGGACGACAACCGCGGAACACTCGCAAGGGCGACCACTACGGACGGCAGCGATGAGCAAGACCGGCACCCGTCGCAAGTCGCGCGAACTTGACACTGCAGATGCTGTTTCAGCTCGACATGGGCCACCAGGACGCGGAGCAGGTGCGGCAGACTTTCTGGAGCGAGCGCAAGGATCTGGACGAGAAGGTGCGCGGCTTCTCCGACGATCTGTTTCGCATCGCCTGCGAGCGGCGCGAGGAGATTGACCAGCTTATCGAGCGCAACGCCGAACATTGGCGCATGGACCGCATGGCAGCGGTCGACCGCAACCTGCTGCGCTGCGGTGTGGCGGAGTTTCTGGGCTTTCCGCAGACGCCGCGCCCGGTGGTCATCAATGAATCGCTGGAAATCGCGCGCCGCTATTCCACGCCAGAGTCGGTACAGTTCATCAACGGCGTGCTGGACAGCGTCGCCCGCGAACTGGGCGACAGCAAAGCCAAATGACTTTCCTTCAGGGCGTCCTCCCGAGACAAGGTGTCATCCTGAGCGCAGGCGTCGCCGCCTTTGCGACGCTGGAGCCGAAGGACCCCTACAGCTACATCACTGCCTACCCCTCTGTATAGTTTTCTGATGGGCAAGGGAACGGCGCTGCGCTGGGTGGAGAACAAGCTGCTGGCGCAGCATCTCCGTGGGCGCGGCATCGAAATCGGCGCGCTCTGGCGCAAGTTCCCCGCCCCCGGCCGCGCGCGCGTTTACTACGTCGATCGCATCTCCGAAGCCGATCTTCAGCAGCACTACGCCGAAGTGAGCTCGCCGATTTTCGCTCCCGACGTAGTTGCCGATGGAGTGCACCTGCCGTTCGCGCCCGGCACGCTGGACTTCGTCATCGCCAGCCACGTGCTGGAACATCTTCCCTTCCCGCTCGCTGCCCTGCGCCACTGGCATAACGTGCTGCGTCCCGGCGGCGTGCTGCTGTTGAAGATTCCCGACAAGCGTTACACCTTCGACCACAGACGCGAGCGCACGCCCTTGCAGCATCTCATCGACGAGGAAGCAAGGCCGGCAACGTTCGACAAGCGCGCTCACTTTGCAGATTGGGTGGAGCACGTCATCGGCCGCGCCCGCGGCACGCCGGAGTTCGAGGCGCAACTGTCGCAGCTGCTCGAAGCCGACTACAGCATTCACTATCACGCGTGGACGGACGAAGACATCCACGAGATCGCCGACTACACGCGAAACACAATGCATCTGGCTTGGCAGCCAGTCGTGCTCTGGAAGGCGCACTTCTATCGCAAGGAATGCGTGTTGCTGCTGCGGAGAAGCGGCTAGTCGGGCCGCTGGCGAAACTTCTTCATCTCAACTTCCGAGCCGTGGTGGCGATAGCTGATTTCGTCCATCAAACTGCGCATCAGCAGGATGCCGCGGCCGTGGTTGGTAAGGTTGGTGCCGTCTTCAAAGTCATTTCCAGAATAGGAATCGAAGCCCGGCCCGGGATCGCGAATCACGATGTTGATCTCGGCGTCATCGACGTCCACGGTACAGTAAATGGTTTTCGTAGGATCGCTCGCGCAGCCGTGAACCACGGCATTGGCCAGCGCCTCTTGCAATGCCACCAGGACGTCGATTTCGTCTTCGCCGTCAACACCGTGGGCGTTGAGGAACTGCGTGATCTGGTCGCGAGCCGCGAACATTGCGGTGGTGTCGCCGGAGAGAGCGAATTCCCGACTCAACGCCAGCCTGCCTGCGGACGAGTCGGCGCTCAGCAAAGGCATGCTCCCTACGCAGTCATGGCTCTCTGATCGGCGGTGTCGAATTCACGGTGAGCAGCGCCATCGATCCCCAGCACCGACTCCAGGTTGGTCAGCGCGAACAACCGTCGCAGCTCACAAGAAGGATTCGTGATGCGCAATTCTCCGGCGCGCTGCTGCGCCCAGCAGTGCAGCTCGACCAGCAGGCCCAGGCCGGAAGCGTCCATCCGATACACATCCCGCAAATCGACAATCAAACGGTGTTCCGCACGCGAAGTCGCGATACAACGAAGGGTCTCCGCCTCCAGGCCCAACACAATCCGGCCATGGCACAACAACGTCACTGCCGACAATCCACTATGAACATTTACGATCAACATAATTCATCCCCGAGACGTCCCTCCTCTTGTTACGTTAGGACGTCCCAAATTGTTTCCCGGGAGCGCGGTTCTTTTAGTATGCCCAAGTTCGGTTGCAGGAAGATGAAAATGCGGGACAGGGCGGAAGAATCGATTGCCGATGTTGGTACCTGCTGGTTGTAAATGATTGCTGACAAGAAAGCCCCGCCCGCAGGCGAGGCTTGGAACATCCCGGTCGCAGGTCGTCGACTAGTGCTTCGGCGGCGCAGTGCTCTTCTTGGCGGGGGTGCTGGCCGCGGCCGCGGGCTTCGCCGGAGGCCGCGGGTCGGTGATCTTGATCTTGATGATCTTCGGCGGGTCAAATGGACGGTCTTTGGTATCGCGCGCCAGGCGGGCGATCTTCTTTACCACGTCAATATCCTGACACTGGCCGAAGATGCTGTAGTGGCCGCTGAGGTAATCCGCAGGCGCCTCGGTGATGAAGAATTGCGAACCGTTGGTATTTGGACCGGAGTTGGCGTAGGCGAGGCGTCCCGCCTGATCGAAGCGCAGATCGGGGCTGGTCTCGTCCTTAATCTGGTAGCCGGGATCGCCGCTGCCGGTGCCCTCGGGGTCGCCGCCCTGAATCATGAAGTTCGGGATCACGCGATGGAAGATGGTTCCGCTATAAAGCGGAGTGTTCTTCACCATCTTGCCGGTGCTGGGGCTTCTCCACTCCTTGGTGCCAGTCGACAGGCCGATAAAGTTCGCCACCGATAGCGGAGCTTTGTCGGGAAAGAGTACGCAGTGAATATTGCCGGCCGAGGTTTCAATGTCCGCCGTGACCTGGTTGCTGGCCTGCGCGCTCTTCTCGGTGGTGGAGTGCTGCTGCGAGGTGCTGCCGCTGGTTTGCGCCGCGGCAAAGCTGGCAAGACAAAGTATGGCGATAAATAGCTTATTCATAAAACCTCCAAAGGCAGTGGCTAGGGGCCAGGGATCAGGGGTCAGTCTAGTGGACGCTTCAACTGAGGCGTCCGAAAATCTTGAGGTGTCATCCCGAGCGGAGCAAGCCCGCGAAGCGGACAAACGCAGTCGAGGGACCCTACCGTCACATACATTTTGCCAAGGTAGCGGTCCTTCGACTCCGGCGCAAGAGCGGCGCCTCCGCTCAGGATGACACCTTGAATACTTGCAATCCCTAACCTCTAATCCCTGGTCCCTTGTTTTTGCATCTGCTTCGACACATTCTCCACATCGCCGAAGACGCGCAATAAGTTTCCACCCAGAATCTTATCAAGATCGGAGGCACTATAGCCGCGTTGCGCCAGGGCCTGGCTGATCTTGGGCAGGTCGGCCACCGAATCCAGCCCCTGCGGCGAGCAATCGATGCCGTCGAAGTCGGAGCCCAGCCCGACATGGTCCACGCCCGCAACCTTGACCATGTGGTCGATGTGGTCGATCAGATCGCTGAAGCGGCGGCCGCGGCAGCTTGGTCGCCAGCCGCGCCTTGGCTGCGGCCAGTTCCTGCGCGGTCGCCGGCGTCTGCGGCTTGATGAATAGTTCCTGCACCTTCATGTAGTCAGGATCTTTTTCCGCAGCCAGCTTCTTCCCTTCGTCGAAATACTTCTGCGAAACGAACGCGCAGAAGAAATTCACCTGCGCGACGCCGTTCTTCTTCGCCAGCGCCCGCAGCATGTCGTCGGTCATGTTGCGCGGCGCACTGGTCAGCGCGCGTGAGGACGAGTGCGAAGCGATCACCGGCGCGCGGCTCAGCTCGATCGCCTGATAGAACGTGTGTCGGCCACATGCGAGATGTCCACCATCATCCCCATGCGGTTCATCTCGGTGACTACCTGCCGGCCAAATGGCGTGAGGCCGTTGTGATGCTCGATCTTCGGATCGGTGACATCGCCGCTGGAGTCGCCAATCTCGTTGGTGTTCGACCAGGTCAAGGTCATGTAACGCACGCCCAGGCGATAGTAGTCGCGAAGGATGCGGATGTCGCCCTCGATGGCGTGACCGCCCTCGACGCCCAGCAGTGCCGCGAACTTGTGCTCGCGATGCGCGGTAAGAATGTCCTGCGTGCTGAAGGCCATCATCATCTTGTCAGGATGCCGCTCGGCCTGCATGTACACCGAGTCGATCATGTCGAGCGCGCGCTTGGCTTCGTGACCCTTGTTTGCGCCGGGCTCAACCCAGATCGAAAAAAACTCCGCGCCCAGGTTACCGGCCTTGATCTTGTTGAAGTCCATGTAGCCGGAGCCGGCGTCCTGCGAAAGATCAAAATTCTCGTCGACAAACCGGCCCGGCGTGTCGGCGTGGGTGTCAATGATGATGGCCGAGTTGTGAACAGCGAGAGCCTGCTGCGGAGTTAAGGACGGCTTTGGCGTGGAGGACTGGACCTGCGCCGCGGTCGCCCCGTTCCGAGAACGCGCTTGCAATACAGCGGCAGAGGTTGAGGCGTTCTGGGCCAGGCCGAGTGTCGACAATAAAAGTGCACAGACCAGCAACCGAACGGGCGTTCGCATCAATCGAGTGCAACTCCGGAGCAAGATTTCGTCGCGTCTGGATTGTAAATGAAGTTCAGCGCGGTAGGCGCCGTGCGACGTCAAATACGATGAACAAAGAGGACAACGCGATCAATGCCGCGATCCAACGGGCAAAACCACGGCGGACGAAGAATTAGTAGATGCAGATGATGTCAGCGATAGAGATACAGACGAGCGCTTCCAATAGCACACGTCGATAGTCCCCGTTCACGAGCGTGATGCTGTCCCATACGCCGCCCAACAGGACCAGGACTACCGCAACGGCCAGCCAGAGGTTGGCAACAGCACTTTTGCGTATGTCCATCGTTTCTGATGTTATACCTTCCTTTGCATCTGGCTCAGATCAGCCCGAAGGGCGACAGGTGACAGCCCCGCCCTTCAGGGCGGGGTAAGCAGGTGTTTAGTGATCAGAGTGCCTTCAGGCACGACAGGCCGTCAACCAAATACAGATTCCGGATCAAACGTGATCCCTGATTTTTGCAGGAGCGTGAGGTATTCCTGCTCAAACGTCCATTTACGATGGTGCTCCTCCTGCCCGGCGATGTAAGCGATCACCTGCTCGCGTTTCGACTCGCTCACACTGAACGCACCGTAACCGCGTTGCCACGCGAATTTGCCCGCGATTTCGCCGAGCCATTTCGAGGAATTGCCTTTCAGATCTTGAACGACTTTGGCCAGCGGTATGACGGGCGGTAGCGCGAGCAAGATGTGCAGATGGTTCCGCGTGCCGCCAATGGCCAGGATCGGAATGTTCTTCGCGCGCGCGATGCCGGTCAAATATTGTCGTAAACGTTCCGGATCGGGGATCAGATCGGCACGCGTTTGCGTGCTGAAAACGCAATGAACGAGATTTCGGGACAGCGTGTGAGCCATCACACAACCGTAAATTTCATCACGAGTATTTGACCGTGACGGCGCGCACAGGTTTTTGTGTCGAAGCTGAAGAACGGCCTGTCGTGCCTGAAGGCACTCTGCCCTTAATCTCCATTGACCCCGCCCTGAAGGGCGGGGCTATCACCTTTCGCCCTTCGGGCTGGGGTGTACGACTACACGCATCCTTCTCTGAATACAAATCGAATCCTACACGCGAATAAGACTCGGCGTTCGGCGCAGTCAATCTGACGAACTGATGAGTTCGCCACACCGGTTGAGTCTCAACATCTCATCAAAACAAAAAGCCCGGAAGCGAATCCGGGCTTTCATCAATCGATTTTGCCGACGGCCGATAGCCGATAGCTGCCGCCCTACGTACGGAACAAATCCTTTACCGCCTGCCACATTACCTGGCCGCCGACGTCGGCGATGGACTTGGTGAGCGGAATGTCCTTGGGGCAGACTTCGACGCAGTTCTGCGCGTAGCCGCATTCCTGGATGCCGCCATCGCCCATCAGTGCATGCAGGCGATCGATCTTCAGCGCCTGTGCCCGTGGGATGGGTGTTGAACAACCGCACCTGCGAGATGGTGGCGGCGCCGACGAACCCGGTCTTGTCGTTGAATTGCGGGCAGGCCTCCATGCAGCAGCAGCACGAGATGCAACGTGAGAGCGGATAGGCTTCTTCCTGCATCTGCGCCGACTGGCGCGGGCCGGAGCCGAGATCGTACGATCCGTCGACCGGCACCCAGGCCTTCACCTTTTTCAGGTTCTCGAAGAGCACGTTGCGGTCGACGGCGAGGTCGCGCACCACCGGAAACTTGGAGAACGGTTCCAGCACGACCGGCTTCTCCAGTTGATCGATCAGCGCCGAGCAAGCCATGCGGGCCTTGCCGTTGATGAGCATGGCGCAGGAGCCGCACACCTCTTCCAGGCAGTTGGAGTCGTAGGTCACCGGCGTCGTCGGCCTTGCCGGTCTTAGTGACGGGCGCGGCGGCGATGTCCATCAGCGCGGAGGTAACGTTCATGCCCGGCCGGTGCTGCAGTTCGAATTCTTCCCAGTACGGCTTGGACTCGGGTGTGTCCTGCCGCTTGATTTTTATGATTACAGTTTTCGAGTTCGCCATGGTTATCGCTTTTCGCTGCTCGCTCTTCGCTTTTCGCGAGGCTTTTAGCTTCAGCGTCTCGGCCGTCAGCTAAATCAAAATTGTCTCTCCGCGCGGGGTGTCATCCTGAGCGCAGCATTCGCGTTCTTTGCGAATGCGGAGTCGAAGGACCCTATGATCAATTCACGCTTCCTAACCTGAATGTGTCATCCCGACCGACGGCTTTAGCCGGAGCGGAGGGACCTGCTTTCTGTCGTCCCCACGGGACTCGAGTCCTCTATTCACGCCCTCCCCGCCCTGAAGGGCGGGGCTATCATCTTCCGTCTCGCTTCGCGAGACTCGACTTGTGTCAGGGCACGTCTTCAGACGTGCCACAAGCACTGACAAATTCCGCGGGCTTTAGCCCCTGCACACTTCCGCAGCGGCTGAAGCCGCATCCTTCCAGGCCGCATTCGGCACGACTGAAGTCGTGCCCTGACACAAATCATCGACATGCGACTAACCCGACCTCACCACTAGCCATAGCCGACGCCGCTTAAACCGACACACTGACAACTGCCTTCCTACGTCGCGGCGTCGTACCTTCTCGGCCGGGGCTTGATCAGCGACGTGTCCACCGGCTCGAACTCGAAGCGCGGCTCGTCGGCGTCGGCGGCGAAATACGCCTTCGTCGTCTTCAACCAGTTGGCGTCATCGCGCTCCGGGAAGTCCGGCTTGTAATGCGCGCCGCGCGACTCGTCGCGCATGCCCGCGCCCTGAGCGATCACACGCGCCAGTTGCAGCATGTTGTAGAGCTGGCGGGCGAAGACAAACGACGTGTTCGCCCACATCGACTTGTCGCTCAGGTTCACGTTGCGATAGCGCTCCAGCATCTCGACCAGCTTCTCGTCGGTCTCGCGAATGTTCTTGTTGTAGCGGATGACCGTGACGTTCTTCGTCATCAGCTCGCCCAGCTCGCGCCACAGCAGGAACGGATTCTCCGTGCCCTCGTTGTTGATGAGGCGGTGGTTGATCTCTTCCTGCCGCTTGCGTTCGGAATCGTATACGTGACCGGCCGCATGCTTTCCGCTCTTGATGACGTTGTGGGCGTACTTCACCGCGTTCGGTCCGGCGACAAAGCCGCCGTAGATGCACGACATCAGCGAGTTCGCGCCCAGGCGGTTGGCGCCGTGGATCGAGTAGTCGCATTCGCCGGCGGCGTACAGGCCTTCGATGTTGGTCTTCTGCTCGAAGTCCACCCACAGGCCGCCCATGGTGTAGTGCATGCCGGGAAAAATCTTCATCGGCACATCGCGCGGATCGTCGCCCACAAACTTCTCGTAGATTTCGAGGATGCCTTCCAGCTTGCGGTCGAGAGTCTTGCGGTCGATGTGCGTCAGGTCGAGATAGACCATCGGCTGGCCGTCGATGCCAAGGTTGTGCTCGTATACGACCTTGTGAATGGCGCGGGTGGCGATGTCGCGCGGCACCAGGTTGCCGTACTTGGGATACCACTCTTCCAGGAAGTACCAGCGCTCGCTGTCGGGAATGCTCTTGGGATCGCGCTTGTCGCCCGGCTGCTTGGGCACCCAGACGCGTCCGCCTTCGCCGCGCGCCGACTCCGACATCAGGCGCAGCTTGTCTTCGCCGGGAATGCAGGTGGGGTGAACCTGGATGAACTCGCCGTTGGCGTAGAACGCGCCCTGCTGATACAGCGCCGACTGCGCCGAACCGGTGCAGACCACCGAGTTCGTGGACTTGCCGAAGATGGCGCCGATGCCGCCGGTCGCCATGATGACCGCTTCCGCCGGGAAGGTGTGCACCTGCATGCTGCGCAGATCGAGCGCGCAGATGCCGTGGCAGACGCGCGCGTCGTCGATGACGGCGGAGAGGAACTCCCACGCCTCGTACTTGGTGACTTTGCCTTCAGACTCGTAACGCCGCACCTGCTCGTCGAGCGCATAGAGAAGTTGCTGGCCGGTGGTCGCGCCGGCGAACGCCGTGCGGTTGAAGAGCGTGCCGCCGAAGCGGCGGAAGTCGAGCAACCCTTCGGGGGTGCGGTTGAACGGGAACGCCCATGCGGTCGAGCAGGTCGATGATGCCGGGCGCCTGGTCGCACATCGCCTTCACCGGAGGCTGGTTCGCCAGGAAGTCGCCGCCGTAGATGGTGTCGTCGAAGTGCAGCCAGGGGGTGTCGCCTTCGCCCTTCAGGTTCTTGGCGGCGTTGATGCCGCCCTGCGCGCACACCGAGTGAGACCGCTTGACCGGAACGATGGAGAAGAGGTCGACGTGACCTCCCATCTCGGCAATCTTGATGGTGGCCGACAAGCCTGCCAGTCCGCCACCTACAACAATGATCTTAGGATGAGCCATAGGAAAACCAGAAATCAGCAATTAGCAATTAGCAATTAGCAATTAGTCGTGTTCGACGTAAGGAACCTGGTCCGCCGGCGTAGTGACGAAACCGCGGATGCTGTACATGCCCATGCCGACCAGCAGGATCGCGAGCCCCAGGCAGACGTAACCGAATTTGCGCCGCGCCTGATCGCCTACCGTGAAGCCCCACTTGGCCGCAAACAGCCACAGGCCGTAAGAGAAGTGCCACGAGGCAGCGATAATTCCGATCACGTAGATGGCGACCACCCAGGGATTCTGAAAGTCGAACCACACCTTGGAGAATGCAGAGTTGTAGCCGCCGCCCATCAGGTGCACGCCGGTGAAGCGCATGTCGATGACGTGATACAGGATGTAGGCGAAGGCGACGATGCCCGTCCAGCGCTGCGAGGTGTAAAGCCAGTTGCCGTCCAGGGATACTCGCCCACGTTCGACTCGCCGCGATACCAGATGTAGACGCCGTAGAGCGCGTGATAGAGCAGCGGCAGGAAGATGAACACCCACTCCAGCACGTGAACGAAAGGCAGGCTGGTCAGGAACTTCACCTGATCGTTATAAGCCTGAACGCCATTGGCCGATTCGGAGTTGGAGATGAGATGCTCGATGAGGAATGCGCCGATGGGAACAACGCCGGAGAGCGAATGCAGCCGGCGCAAAAGGAAAGAGTAGCCTTCGCCTGCACGCAGGGGAGCTACTCCTTTGTGAACGCGGGCGGCACTGGATTCAATAGAACTGGCTGAAGAAGCCACGAAGCCAACTCCTTATGACGCTGGAGCGTATGAGTAAACATTCCATTATCAAGTTCGCCAAGAGTGCAAGTCAAGGAAAGCAGAGTCGCTGCTTTGCACTTGGCGAACGCCTGAGGCGGGCGATCTCCGGCGGTAGACGGATTCAGCATAGCGGGGACGCGGGGCGAGAGCTTGTGATTTGCGTCACAGGTGTTGTGGGTCGGACGTGCAGATCCTGTCTATTGCGTCATAAGAGCGGTCACCACGGAGACACGGAGCGCACGGAGTTGTTTTACCTTTTCAGCTACGACCTCGGCGGCAACGTTTGCGCTGTGTTCATCCTAGTCGAGGGTGCGGCGGATCAACTCTGCTTTGTCATCCTGAGCGAAGTGAGGGCGCGTAGCGACCGACGCAGTCGAAGGATCTGCTTTCGTTTGCGGGGGTACGAACCGCTGCGTGGCGACAGCAGGTCCTTCGACTCGGGATCGCAAAAGGCACGATCCTGCGCTCAGGATGACAAAGTGTTTATGACGTGAACAGCAGGCCGAAAACCAGAGCTCGGGATGACAAAGTAAAAGAACTGAGACATTATCTGCCATTTATAGTGTCCTCATCCCCATGCTCATCCGCGAAAACGTTCCGCTGGCTCCGCTCACCACGCTTGGCGTCGGCGGCCCGGCGCGCTATTTCGCGGAAGCCGACGACCGAAGCCGAGGTCGTCGAAGCCGTCGAGTTCGCGCGCTCGCAAGGCGTGCCGCTGTTTGTGCTCGGCGGCGGCAGCAACCTGGTCGTCGCCGATGCCGGCTTTCGCCGGCCTGGTGCTGAAAATCGGAATCGCCAAGGTTGCGCGCCGCGACAGCATCTTCACCGCCGGAGCCGGTTGCGACTGGGACGCGCTGGTCGCGCAGACCGTCGACCTCGGTTACGCCGGGCTGGAATGTCTCAGCGGAATTCCCGGCACCGTCGGCGGAACTCCGGTGCAGAACGTCGGAGCGTATGGGCAGGATGTTTCCGAGACCATCGCCGAAGTTCGCGCGCTCGACCTGCACTCGCTCGAAATCAAAACTCTGAGCAACGCGGAATGCGGCTTTGCCTATCGCTCCAGCATCTTCAACACGAGCGAGCGCGGCCGCTACATCATCCTGCGCGTGTCCTTCGCGCTGCGACCCGGCGGCGAGCCGCGCATCCGCTACGCCGATCTGGAGAAACATTTTGCCGGAGCGCTCCGGCACTCCCACACTGTCAGAGGTGCGCGACGCGGTTCGCGAGATCCGCCACAGCAAAGCGATGCTCATCGTGCCGGGCGAGGAAGATGCGCGCAGCGCCGGATCGTTCTTCAAGAATCCGGTTGTCTCGCAATCGTTCTTCGACGAACTATCCGCCCGTTTGCAGCCGGAAGGCGAGCAGCTGCCGAGCTATCCCGCTGGGGACGGCTACCGCAAACTTCCCGCGGCATGGCTGGTCGAGCACGCGGGATTTGCCAAGGGCTACACGCAAAGGCGCGGCGGGAATTTCGCATAAGCACGCGCTGGCCATCGTCAACCGCGGCGGCGCAACGGCCGCCGACATCCTCGCGCTGAAAGATGAGATTCAGGCCAGCGTGCTGGACAGGTTTGGAATCAAGCTGGAGTCGGAACCGGTGATGGTTGGATTTGATGAAGTGCCCAGCGCTGGCGGGCGGTGACAATTCTTCACACGCCGGTTTTTTCGACGCGATCACTTACGATATGTGCGATTTATCGCCAGTCATCACAGGCCGCAATCCCAAATCAGGGCTGAAATTTCCCCACGTATTCCGCTGTTCCGATGAGTTCCAACTTTGCTGAAGTGCCCAGTAGCGAACGACGTCGCCCCAACACTCCAACGTAAGTTCAGTGTTGCCTCTCACCGAGGGCGTCAGAAGACGCAGCTCCGCAGACTGCCACCGGAGTATCGTTTCGGTGGTAGGAACGAGTAAAGTAGGTTGTCGTCAAGGGTCGACAAACACATTCGTCATCGCCGGAGCGCAGTGAAATCCTGATTAATTTCATTTTTCAAAGACACAGAGGAGCGTAGATGAGTTCCGCCGAAATTGGACTGCAAGCCGAGCACCATGCTCCCAAGAGTTTTTTCGCGACAGACTCCCCGCACGCACATTTGTGGTGAGCTTTCTGCTTGTGGCCGCGATCGTGGCGGTTTACTTCCCCGTACACCAGCATCCGTTCTATCTTCCGGACGACGGATATTACATTGTCGACAATCCCCATGTCCAGAAAAGCCTGGATTGGCAAGCCGTTAAATGGGCGCTCACCACCGGGCGTTCCTATCGGCACCCCATCACCTGGTTGTGCCACGCGGTGGATTGCCAATTCTTTGGATTAAATCCCGCCGGACATCACGACGTGAACGTCGTGTTTCACGCCTTGAACGCGCTGGTATTGTTCTGGGTGCTGCGTCGGGCAACCGGCTACCCCTGGCGCAGCATTATGGTGGCGGCGTTATTTGCGCTGCATCCCATTAACGTTGAACCGGTAGGCTGGATTGCGGAACTCAAGACCTTGATCTGCACCTTGTTCTGCCTGCTGACCCTGGCCGCATACCGCTGGTATGCCAGGTAAGCCTAGCGACGCCCGATGGGGACTGGTCTCCCTGTTGTTTATCTTCGCTCTGATGGGCAAGCCATTAGCGGTGGTTTTGCCCTTCGTCCTGCTGCTTTGGGACTATTGGCCGTTGCGCCGCATGTTAGGAACACTTCCGGGTTCGTCGGCGGGCCTCGCAATGCCGGCGGTATATCCTCCCGCGAGTTTCTCCCGGCTGCTGGTGGAAAAAATTCCCTTCCTGCTCTTGTGCATTCTCGATATGTTCGCGACCGCAAGGAATCAAGGTACGTGGCATCCCCCTTATAACTGGGTACACCCGCTTTCTAACCGCGTGGGGAATGCCATCGTCTGCTATGTGCGCTACATGGGAAAAGCGATCTGGCCCTTTGGCCTTGCCCCCTTTTACCCTACCCGGGACCGTCCCTCAGGGCATGGCAAGTACTGGCGGCATTGGCTGTGCTGATGGCGATTACCGCCCTGGTGGCCCTCAATTGGCGTCGCCGCTATTTGACCGTTGGGTGGCTGTGGTTTCTGGCTGTCCTGATTCCCAATAGCGGCCTAGTGCAGCTTGGCGATCAAGCTATGGCAGACCGGTATGCCTACCTTTCATTCATTGGGCTGTTCCTGATGATTTGCTGGGGACTGGCCGAATGGGCCAAGCGCAGGCATGTGGCTGCCGTTAGCTACCGTCAGCCAGCGTGGTCGTGCTGTTGGCGTTGGCGGTCATCGCTCATCGCCAAGTAGGATTCTGGCAGGATGAGATGACTCTCTGGAGTCATACTTTGCAGGTTACCAACAACAATTTCACCGCCGAATTTCGGGTGGGGAGTGCGTTGCAGCAGAATGGAAAAACCGACGAAGCCAGGGGATACTTTGAGCGCGCCTTGGCGATCGATCCATCCAACCCTGATATCAATTTCGCGATGGGGATCTACGCACGCAAGGACGGAAACTTCCGGGCAGCCATCGATTTTTACAATAAGGCAATCAATTCGCCTGACGTCGACAGCTCCACTAAGATCAAGTTGTTAGCCAACCTCAGCTTTATCTATCGCGATCTGGGAGATACCGCGAAGGCCCACGAATATCTGAAGGAGTCGGCTCTCTTGCTTAAAGAGAGGAACGAAGCAAACCAGCGTGACTGAGACGTTCAAGCCCTGATTACCAGCACGAGCAGCTGGCCGTTTCAGCTCGACACCGTCTTTTCCGGTGTCTTTCTCCAGCAGCATGGTCAAGACGTTCTTGGGAACCGAAGCTGGGTGTGAAATGGGTTCGTCCGCACAGAAATCCTGAACTCTACTTTGCGCCAAACCCGGCGCGACAACCAACAAAGCGATTACAAAGACGGCAACCTTCAGCATTGTCGCAGGTTATAACGCTCGACGCCTAAAAGTCTGTGATAACTGTCGTGACCAGCATTATCGTAAATTGTGGATCCACAAAAGCACGAAGGGAAATTGTCAATTCGTGCCCTTCTTATATAATCCTGTCGCGTTTCGTTTTTTTTGAAAGGAGAGGAGGAGAGTAATGATGAATAGGAGATCTGTCGTATCGGTTTTGAGTTTTGCTTTACTGCTCTCGGCGGTTTCGCTGCAAGCGCAATCGAATGACGCGGTAGAGAAGGCACTGCAAACCAAGGAGCAGGCTGGTTGGCAGGCGTGGAAAGATAAGGATTCGAAATCCTTCGGCGAAATCTTGCCCGACAATTCGGTTAACATCGCGGGCGGCATGATGGATAGCGGCAAGAGCAACATCATCAAAGGCATGGCCTCGGCAAACTGCGCGGTCGCCAGCTTCAGCCTGTCCGATTTTGCGTACATGTGGCTCGACAAAGATACGGTGCTGATGACATACAAGGCGAACCAGGACGGAACCTGCGGCGGCACGAAGATCCCGGGGAAGGTCATCGCCAGTTCAATCTGGCAGAAGCAAGGCGGCAAGTGGGTTTCGCCTTTCCATCAGGAAACCGTTCCTTCGGGCATGTAACCGACTCTTGCGTAACTCTGCTGCAAAGAATTGACGCGAAGCTTACAGGCGCTAAGCCTGAGGATGCCACTCATTCGCGGGTTTCGGATGAGTGGGAGCGTTCATGACCGAGGAACCGGACTACCTGGTCCAGTTACCGCTGGCCATGATTTCCAGTAGCAGCGCAGTTCAAGAATTCCCACCGCCATAGTTAGCAGAAGCACCGTTTGCCATCCTTTTATTTTGCGGAACAGGCAAAAGGCGCTGGCAACCCAGCAGACAAGTACCGTTCCCATCGTCACACAGATCGCGCCAAGTAATGCCTTCAAGGACGCTCGCCCCGGAGCAATTCCCCGCAGCATCGCAACCGCCTGGCCGTGCCCTAGAAAAACTGCCGACGTAAAAAAAGCGGCACACAGCAGTACGACCGTGCATGCGATCGTGAGGAAGAAAAGAAACGGCGGCTGCTTTTTCTGCCACGCACGAATTAGGTTGTGGACCACGACGGCGAACGGCAGAAAAATCAACAAGCTTTTCATGCGTTTCCTTTATTGTCCGACCGATGCCCTGAGTTTGATGACGAGTTGATCTCCCACTCGTTCCAAAGCCGCGAATGAGTGAGGTACCCGGACCCGCCCACGACGCTCACGGCGCCAGGCCTTCCTCCATCCACTGCTTGAAGCGGGCGATCTGCTCCTTGGGCCAGGGATCATCGCAAGGCATGCTGCCGTCGTCGAGGCGGTTATAAATCTTTTCCGCCTGCGCTTTTACATCTTCGTAGGAAGAAAGGTCGAGACCGAAGTTTTTCATCACCTCCACGTCTCCGAATCGCGAAAGAGTGGGCGGATATTGGCGGCAAAGCTTAAGGCCATCAGCACCTCCGGTTTAGCAAAGCAGAACTTGTTCTACCCCAGGCAATCTAAGGCGTCAACGCTAGAACGGGCGCTGCGTCGAGTCGCGACGACTTTTCGCCACACTACCCAACGCCCGGGGTAGACTGGGTGTTCCTGATTCCACCGGGGAGCATCCGTGAAACTGTCGGTCTTTGTGGGGACCAGTCTTGATGGCTTCATTGCGCGCCGCGACGGGCAATATGATTTTCTGCCGGCTGGCGGCGGCGAACCGCACGGCTACGACGAGTTCATCGCCAGCGTCGATACGATTCTGATCGGACGCAACACCTGCGAGGTCGTTCTAAAGCTGCCGAGCTGGCCCTACGGCGATAAGCGCGTCGTGGTTCTGAGCCATCGACCGACGGACCTTTCGAGCATCACCGGCAAGGTTGAGCAAATGAGTGGAGAGCCGGCCGAGATTGCACAGAAGCTTGAAGCCAGCGGCGCCCGGCACGTCTATGTCGATGGCGGCGTTACGGTCCAGGAATTCCTGCGCGCCGGCCTTGTCCGTGACCTCACGATCACGCGTGTACCGGTATTGATCGGAGAAGGCATCCCGCTGTTCGGCCGCGTGCCAAAGGACATCG
>CAVOVN010000003.1:0-635452 GCA_963699875.1 uncultured Acidobacteriaceae bacterium | reverse complement strand
GCACGGTTAACTCCTACTCTTACTCGCTGCACCTGAAGTCGATGCCATCAGAACATCACCAGCAAAGCATAGGTCAGGCGATTTTCGTTTTTCCGTAGGTCTGGCGTGAAGCCTGCGACGAGGGACCCCGGATCACCCTGATTGCCGCCCTGTGGAGTAATGCCGCCATGTCCTGAGAAGTAAGGAACATTGGCCGCGCGATGGTTGTATTCAAAGCGAAATGTTATGTACTGAACGGGCATGTAATCGAAGGTCGCCGAAACGTCCCATGCCTTGAAGGGATCGCCTGGGTTCGCCGTAAAGTAAGGAGTGCCGGACGCGGCGGTCGCGCCATTCATCGGCGGAATCAACACAAGATAACGCCCCGGGTTATTGATCTGTCCGCCGCCTAGCGTGACGCCGTAGTGGTCGTTGGCAAACCAGAAGCGGTTATAAAACATGTAACCGAGGAAGCTTTGCTTTGGTCCACTCTTCCCGTCTCCGAAGCAACTGACACCGTTGCCAGTCTCGCATCCGGCATCTCCGGGGTGAGTGAAAACGCCATGCGATCCAGAACCCTGTTAGGGTTGTGGTAGTGCATGTATTGAATGCTGTCGTCGGTGTGATAGCGGCGGCGACCCGGTAAACCGAGCGTGTCCTGACCGAAGAAGTATTGATTTCCCACGAAGGAGAATTTCCCGTTGGAACGCCACAGAATCTGTCCCCCGAAGCCAAGGCCGTTGTTGAACTGGCCATAGGACTGCCAGCCGTTAATGATCCATGGCTCGATCTTCAGGTGCTCGTTAGGGAAGATCTGCGCATGCACCCCACTGAAGAACCATGGCGTATTCGAAGAAACGTAGGAGGGCTGATAAGCCCAATTATCGAAGTTGTAGTAGCTGAATAGCCCGATGTAGGACATGAAAATTCCCGCTTGTACATTGACCCCATCGAGCACGTCGAAGTGATATCCGCCGTATGCCTCGAGATGTAGCGGTAGCATCCCGGACCTGCCACTGGCCGCGCGCAGGGCTGGCATCATTGCGAGGTGTGGTCTGCGAATACAAGCCGAATTGCGTCATGACGCGCGCCATCTACGTTGTCCCAGTGGAAATCACCTCCGACGCCCAGCTGCGTACCCTGGAATTCGCCCGAGCGGAAGATCTCACTGGAGCCGCCGATGGTATCGTCCGCCGGGTGAGCGAAGTCATAGACGTAATCAACGTCCGCGCGAATCTCGGGGGTGAAGAACTTGTTAGCGAAGGGCGTCTCCGTCACGCGCGAGTTGCCGTTCAGCCAACTGAAATCGGCAAATGCAAAGGGTTCCGGCTTCTCCTTCTTCTTTTGCTGGGCGATGTACTTTCTTGCGCGCCGACGGCAGGCAGCGGAGCCCCGGGCGCTGATTCCGCCAGGTTATGTTCTGAATCCGACGGATCGCCTTTCGATGACTGCATGGTCTTCTGATTGAGCTGAGACTCCAGGTCGTCAATCCGTTTCTGCATGGCCTCGAGCTGCTTGGCGACAGCCGGAGGAATGTCCTGATCCGAGGTGGTGGTGTTTTGCCCAGAAGAGGCGCAAGCCACCAGGACGCAAACCACAAATACCAATAAATTCCTGCTATTCACGAAGCTCATATAGTCAGGCTCCTCCTGAATACGGCCCCAAAAGCTCTGGGATGATTCGAGTGCGCAACATATAAAGACGGCCTAAGTTATCCGTAAAAAGTTCGTAAGTCGGCTGAGCTTGTGACAAGCGTCGGCTGTTAGTTTTCGCGGATATCCGTCCCACCAAGGCCACGGTGGAAACTGGTGAACACTTCGCGAAGGGCCCACACGCCGGCGCTCGCCAGGAGCTTCGCAGCCTTGAGGTTTTTCTTCAGCATCCGCACTCGCGCCCTTCAGTGCCCTGGGCGATCGGATCTTGTCGGTGCTGATGCCGCTCCGGATAGGAGTTGCTATCGAGTAATGCAAGACGGGTAGCTGCAACCAGGCGCTTGCGCTCATTTACCGGTAGAGTTTCCCATTCCTCCGCCTGGGATTCCGTGCAGCCAAAATCGGAAGCCAATGCACTGTAATAGTGGTGAAACAACTCTGCAAAACCTTTGACCTGTTCCAAATTCTTGCCATGCTTAACTCACTCGAGCTTTTGTTTGCTTTCCGGGCCGTCGGTGGGCCGCTCCGGTTCGCCGCACTCGATCGTTCGCCGCAGGACCACCAAACCGCTGGGCTGGTTTCGTTCCGCAGTTGTTTGCGAAACCATGCGAACGGCGGAGCGTGCACGGCGGACTGCGCTACCGTGTCCGCGGTCGCGCTCCTCACCCAAAGTTTGGCTAAGAACACGATCAGGAACAGTGCGCCCAGACTTGAAATTCCGACAAAGATGATCAGCGGCATACACCCTGCCTGCGAGGCGCAGTTCGTAACCGGAAGGTTTTTCTCTGCGCTGGATCTATTGGACTGCGGCGGGCGTAATGGCGGGCTAAAGGGAAAATAAGAAGTTCGTAAAACTAGTCGCCGGGCTCAACCACCCCAGCACCCGCAAAATCGGCGTGCTCTGGGGGCGCCGGCTCAAAGCGATATCCAACCCAGCGTTCGGTCAGCAAGTACTTGGGATCGGCGGGATTCCTCTCGATTTTTTTGCGCAGTTGGCCGACAAAAACGCGGAGGTACTCGGGTTGTTCTGTGCTCATCTCGCCCCATATGGCAGCCAAAATGGTGCGGTGGGTGATCACGCGATTAGGGTGCTCCGCCAGGTAGCTAAGCAAATCGAACTCCTTCGGCGTGAGCTTGACGTCATTGTTGCGCACTTTGACTTGCCTGCTGGCAAAATCAATATAAAAGTCCCCTTTGTCGAGGAACTCGCGGGCCGGCACCTGCCGAGACTGCGGCGACCGGCGCAACGCTGCTCGCACCCGCGCCTGAAGTTCGCCGCTGCTGAACGGTTTGGTAATGTAATCATCCGCGCCGGCATCGAGCGCCTGTATCTTGTTGCGCTCCTCACCGCGGACCGAGAGAACAATAATGGGGATCTCCGACATCGCCCGGATGCGCTTGCACAACTGCACTCCATCCATGTTAGGCATCATAAGGTCGGTGATCACCAAGTTCGGCGACCAGTCCTTCATGATCTCCAGCGCCATTTCGCCATCGTTGGCGACGCGGATCTCATATCCCTTGGCGGTCAGCGTGGTGCGCAGCACGCGGGTAATCTGCGGCTCATCATCAACCACCAGGATGTGAGCGTGGTCCATCACCGCATCTCCTGGGTCACGATGTGTACATCCACCGGCGGCGCATCACGAAGGAAGCGCTGGATGGCGTTCATATAGAGGTATTTCTTCCATCCGGTCTGGGCCGAGCGGCCGAAGATGACTTGCGTGATTCGCTTCTCGCGCACCACTTTGGCTACTTCTTCAGCTACGCTTTTGCCCTTTTGACGCACTACCGTGGCGCCCAGATTCTGCGCAAAGCGAACGTTCTCCGCCAGCGTGCGCTGATGTAGCGGCGTGGAGTCCTGGCCCATATCGACGTACACCACGAAGAGGTCGCCCTTGATAGCCTGCGCCATGCGCGATGCGCGGGCAATGAGATACTGCGCCGCCGGATTCGAGCTGATGCAGACAGCAATGCGCTCGCGCACGTCCGGCGTCTTGTCCGCGTGCTCTTTCGCAAGGTATGCGTCGAGACTTCGGTCCACCACCTGGGTCACCTGGCGCAACGCCAGTTCGCGCAACGCGATCAGATTGCCCGGCTTAAAGAAGTGCGCCAGTGAGCGCTCAGCGCGTTCTACCGGATAGATGTCGCCGCGGTTCATGCGGCTCTGCAAAGCTTGTGGCGTAACGTCGGCCAGCACGATTTCATCGACCCGCTGCATCACCCAGTCAGGCACAGTCTCGCGCACCTGTACACCGCTGATCTGCGCCACCGAGGGCCCCAGGCTCTCAATGTGCTGCACGTTCATGGTGGAGAGCACATCAATGTTGGCGGCCAGCAGATCCATTATGTCTTCATACCGTTTTCGGTGAAGGCTGCCGTCGATATTGGTGTGTGCAAGCTCGTCTACCAATACCACTTTTGGCTGCCGCTGGAGAATAGCTTCCAGGTCCATCTCATGGAACTGGGTTCCCTTGTACTCCATGATGCGACGAGGGACGGTTTCCAGCTTAGAGGCCAGGTCTACAACCGCTTTGCGCCCATGCGTCTCGATGATTCCGATGACAACGTCTTCGCCGCGACTGCTGCGCCGTATGCCCTCGCTGAGCATGGAGTAGGTCTTGCCCACGCCGGGAGCATAGCCCAGGAAGAGCTTGAAAATGCCCTGCGTCTTCGCGGGCGCGACTTCCTCAAGCCATTCTTCGGGGCTTCGGACCATGTGGCCATTGTAAGCAGTTAGAAATAAGTTTCACGTAAAGAGTAGAATCCCGTCCTGAATGACTGTGAAAGTGGCAGTTGCTCGTGGCGTTGCCGTGGCGGTGGTGCTGGCGGTAGTTACCTTTGTTTACAGCCGCTGGTTTCACGTAAACCCAACAACGGTGGCGCTCAGCTTCCTGGTGCTGGTGTTGCTGACGTCAGCGTTCTGGGGATTCCGCGTTGCACTGGTCACCGCCTTTGCAGCGACGGCGCTGTTCAATTTCTTCTTCCTTCCTCCGGTCAAAACCTTCACCATCTCGGACCCGCAGAACTGGATCGCGCTGCTGACATTTCTCATCACCGCGGTAGTTGCCAGCAATCTCGCGGAACGTGCGCGGCGAGAGGCCGCACAGGCCCAGGCGCGGCGCCGGGAGGTGGAGAGACTGTACGCCTTCAGCCAGCAGTTGCTGACCTTTGACAACACGGCCCAGCTCTACAATCGCATTCCAGACAACCTGACCCAAACCTTCGGCGCGACCGGAGCCGCCCTGACCGTCAGCGGCCGTGAAACCGTTTATCCTTCGCGACCAGACCTGACGTTCGATTCCGATCTGCTGCTCAGGGCCAAGGCGCGGGGGGAGATCAGCGAGTCGGAATCTGCTTCTTATGTTCCGCTGCGCCTGGGAGCGAGAGTGATGGGCGCGCTGGCTATCTTGGGAGTGAAGCTTTCGCGCGAAACTCTGGAAGCTATCGGAAGCCTCGTTGGCATTGCCGCTGAGCGTACCCGCGCGATTGAGGAGCTGGCGGAGTCGCGAGCCATGCAGGAAAACGAGAAGCTTCGGTCGGCGCTGCTCGACTCGGTGACCCACGAATTCCGCACGCCGCTCACCAGCATCAAGGCCAGCGTAACTGCCCTGATGGAGGAAAACGTGCTTGATCCGGCGCAACAACGGGATTTGCTTTCCGTCATCGACGAGGAGACCGATCGCCTCAACCGCCTGGTGGGAGAAGCAGCGGAGATGGCG
Organism: uncultured Acidobacteriaceae bacterium; assembly: GCA_963699875.1. GTDB lineage: Bacteria > Acidobacteriota > Terriglobia > Terriglobales > Acidobacteriaceae > CAVVDY01. The sequence continues at coordinate 630,099 of CAVOVN010000003.1, read as the reverse complement.
CAGCTCGACTCCAACCTGGTTCAACTGGACCGCCGGCTACATCCACCGCAAGAATTGATTGAGTCGGCGCTTGAAAGCACACGGAGCATGCTGGCCGGCCATATTGTCGGAGTCAAGGTACCGGCCGACACTCCGCAAATTTCGTTTGATTTCGACCGGATACGCGAGGTGATGGTTCATCTGCTGGAAAATGCGGCCAAGTACTCCCCCAAAGGAAGCGAAATTCAGGTCTCAGCCGAGCACAATCCGAAGGAGATTATTCTCAGTGTCGCAGACCACGGCAGCGGCATCGACGGAGTCGAGCAGTCGCTCATTTTTGAAAAGTTCTATCGTGGCCGCGAACAGCGTCTCGTATCCCCGGGCACGGGGATGGGCTTGGCGATCTGCAAGGTGCTTGTGGAAGCGCACGGGGGAACACTTTCAGTGGTGAGCCAGGTAGGGTCGGGCTCGGTGTTTTCGGTACATCTGCCGCGCAGCTGATTGCGCGGATGAACGCGGAGCATTCTATTCGCAGAGCTCTTCCCCAGGATCCACTGAAGATGCCACTGCTCTTGCGACCCCCGACTAGCTTTGTCTCATCCTGAGTGTCTCGACATAGAACTGCGTCAAGTCTCGCCGATAGGCCTCGATGGTATGAGCGGTTTCCACCTGATGCAGGGCCGTCGACGCAAGCCGCGCGCGCAAGGCTTCCGACAGCAGAAGTTTGTGGATGGCATCGGCAAAAGCTCGTGGATCTTCCACCGGCACCAGCAATCCAGTGACGTCATTCTCTAATATTTCAGGCACGCCTCCCGCACGCGTTGCGGCGATGGGCAGGCCAGCCTCCACGGCCTCGAGAATAACGTTGGGAGACCCTTCGGAGATCGACGGCAAGGCGTAGATCGTTGCCATCGCATAATAAGGTACGACGTTCTCTTGCGATCCTACCCAGACGAGTCTGTCCTTGACGCCGAGTTGCGCAGCCTGCCGCCGCAGATTCGTTTCCTCCGGCCCATCGCCCACCAGCACAAAGCGGTGCTTAGGAAGTTCGGGCCTGTCCTTCAGGAGAGCGATCGCGCGCAGCAGGTTTGCGTGCCCCTTCTCGACCGACATGCGCCCAATCGTAACAATTATCAGTTCGTCGCCTAAACCCATTTTCTGGCGAAGCCGCAGCACCTCATCGTCAGCCGGAGGAACATACGCATCAACGAAGTTATGCAGTACGCTAATTTTTTCGCGCGGAATCCCCAGGTGTTGCATCGCGGTGGCGAATGGTCTGCAAACGGTCATCAGTCGATAGGCCCCGCGCAGCGACCAGCGATCGATCTGGTTGTAGGCACGGTCGATTCGGTCCTTCGAAGTGTAGCCGTGGTTCCACGCGATCCATGGAAATTCGCGGTGCAGACCGGTCGCGCGCACCAGGAAGTGTGACTTGACGTTATGCGTTTCCAGGATGTCGGGGGCGAACTCGCGCACAATCCGCCGCAACACGGGAACAACCCTCGGGTCCCAGCGGCCGTGCTCGGGAATCTCGATCACTGGGATTCCTGCCGCAAGAGCGGCGGCTGCGAAGGCGGTTTGCTTGTCCTTGCGTCGATAGGTCACGAAGGTTGCGTCGACCGACGGCAGGTTAGGTTCAGTCTCGCGGGCGGCTTTGGCAAAGCCAAGCGCGACGCGCCCGAGTCCGGTCGCAGTGGCGTTTTCGTGGAAGGCAAGGACGCGGATACGCTCGGGTGTCACGATCGGTTCGGGCGAGGGTGCCGGAATAATATCATCCCACGCTGACCGTAGCCGAATTCGGCGCGGACTGTTGCTGACGATACCACTCCAGGGTGCGACGCAGACCTTCTTCGAGACTGAATCGCGGAGTATGGCCTAGATACTTCGTCGCTGCGTCGGTGTCGGCCTGGGAATCACGAACGTCGCCCGCACGCGGCGGACCATAGTTAGCTTGTATCGAAACACCTTCAATTTCCTGCAGGACCCGCCAGACCTCGTTCAGCGAGTAGCGGCCTCCATTGCCGGCATTAAACATCTTTCCTGCTGTCGCGGGCGCAGTTGACGCCTTCAAGATCAGATCAACTACGTCCTCAACGTAGGTGAAGTCGCGGGTCTGCTCGCCATCACCATAGATGGTCGGCGAGGTGCGCTCCAGCAGGCAGCGGATGAAGACCGACAACACCCCGGAGTAAGGACTCGAGGGGTCTTGCCGCGGGCCATACACGTTGAAGAAACGCAGCGAGGTGGCATCCAGCCCGTAACACTCGGCAAAGCTGCTGCAATAGTATTCACCCAGTAGCTTCTGCGCCGCGTAGGGTGACTTAGGATTGGGCTGCAAGGTCTCGACCTTAGGCAGTACATCGGTATCGCCATAAGCCGAAGAGGACGCCGCATAAACCAACTTGCGCACGTTGCCTTGGCTGGCCGCCAGCAGAACATTGAACGTCCCATCGATATTCGATTGATGCGAGGCGACCGGATCGGAAATCGATCGCGGCACGGAAGGAATCGCCGCGATGTGAAAAACGGTGTCGGCGCCGGCGATAACAGGCGCAATCGCGTCGAAGTCGCAGATATTCGCGATGTGCATCCGCACTTGAGAAGCTACTTCTGCCAGGTTTTCCCTTCGTCCGGTGGAGAAGTCATCGATGACTTCCACCGTGCCGTCCTGCAAGGCGAGAAGTCTACGGACCAATGCCGATCCGATAAAACCTCCGCCGCCGGTTACTACGTACTTTTTCATTTGCAATTTTCTCGTCGTTAGCGGGCTAAACCCCGCTCAAAGAATAATTGAGCGCTTGCCGGCCACGACTTACTCGGCTGCCTCAAAGCGGTTTGAAGGGGCACGGCTTCAACCGTGCCGTAACCGGCGGCCTAATTGTCGGGCTTCAGCCCCGGAGGCAATTCGCCCTTTAGCGACCGCCCTCAGTGGCTAAAGCCGGTAGCCTAACCTGCTTCTCTCGGCACGCCTGAAGGCGTGCCCCTTCAAACCGTGAAGACCCTAGATCAAAATACCGGCCCGCGAAAATCCGTGGCTCGACTTCTCTCCTACTTACTGACTCCACTCCCGGCGTCGGAAGTCGCCGTGGCTGCGGCCGCCGCCGTCGTTCGATTAATGTTCTTCACGATGACGCGCGCGGGATTCCCGATAGCCACACTGTAATCGGGGATATCGTTCAATACCACGCTATTTACTCCGACGATAGCTCCCTCGCCCACGGTCACGCCCTTCATGATGAAAGCGTTGTGGCCAATCCAGGCGTAGCGCTTAATGCGCACCGCCTTGATTTCGTCAGGCGGGGCGGGCAGATCTGCGATGCGCGCCATGGTGTCGCGCGGATGCGCGTCGCTGTCCATGAAGCGCACACCCGATGCGACGTTCACGTCCTCTTCCAGCACAATCTCACGATTCACAATGAATACGACGTTGTGCCCGATGTCGACCCGATCTTTCAGCACCAGCCTGGGTTCGTCGAGCTGCGAGCCGCTGAAAATATCGACTTTGCCGAAGAAGTTAACGTCGTCGCCGATATAAATCTTCGACTGGCCCACCACCCATGGCATCCGACTACAACGAAAGCGCTTGCCCACCGACTCGCAGCGGCCACGAAATAGCGGCTCAAAGATGAAGTATCCCAGCGACCAGCGGATCGCGACTTCCAGGTTGTGAAATACGTGGAAGCCGGCACGCAAAACCGGATTGAAGAAGCGGGGCAGCGGCAGATTGCTCGAGCGCACGTTGTGCGCGAGTTGTCGCAGCCTTCGATAGAAGGGCGTCTCGCCGCGCCGAAGCTTCAGGACAAACGAACCCATGGGCTAATCTACTACGACTCAGACAACTTCCTTGGAATGGCTGACTTCTTCCAGCAGCTCGACGAGGAACTTTTCCGGCGTCAGCACCCATGCGATCCGCCTTCCCTGGAAAGCTACCGCCGGCTTGGGGCGTTTCACAATCAACGACCCGCGGCTGCGGAAATCGCTCAGTTCCTGCTCCAGGTCGCTGACCTCGTAGCAGGCATGATGCAAGCCGCCCCCTTTCTCGTTCAGAAAGCGTAACACGGGAGAATCACCGCCGTCGGGCTCGACCAGCTCTACCTGGGCATCGCCCGGACGAGTCGTGAGAAACGCCACTTTCACCTTCTGGTTAGGATCGGCGAAGATTTGCGAATCCCAGGTAGCTGCCATGGATCGGATGAATCCCGGCATTGCGTCCGCGATATTGGCGACCACGAACCCCATATGGTGCAATCGCATGCCAGTCGCGCTCAAGCCGGCTGTTGCCTCTGCTGCAGATACGCCAAGACCTTGTCGAAGCTGTCCAGGTCGGCAACATGGTCAAGATCCATCTCTATTCCGAATTGCTCTTCGATAACATTGACCAGCGTGATGGCGGCCACCGAATCCCACTCCGCCACCGTATCCTGCGAAGCGGTGGCAACGTCCTGCTCCTTCATGTCGGGAAAGACGATCTGGAAGCACTCTATTAGTTTGGGCTTGACATCATCCATGAGCTTCCGCCTTTTTCAACTCTCTCACCTCGTGATACAGCGCAGGACAATGTTCGTCAAACTGCGATTTTTTTAAACCGAAATCTGCCTTCGGAACCTCGCCCAGCAGCGAGGCGAAGAATTCCTGCGTGGGACCGTTCTTCGCCGTGGGCTGGAAGGCAAACTCGATCTCATCCACCCCGGTGGTATCGAACAACAAACGCAGCGTCTGGTGCTCGATGCGACGAGAGAAGGCGCGGCAGCTCATCACCCAGGTATCCACAAACAGACGCTCTCCCTGGAAGTTCGCCTTCGCGACAGCAATGGTTCCCAGCGGCCCAAACTTATCTTCGTAGTTGGCGGTGACGATCAAGGAGCGGTCGCTGCCAGCCTCCTTGTGCCAGTCGGCCTCAGCCCAGCGCCGCCCATTCAGGTTGAACTGGTTGGTCTTGTTCACCAACTCCAAAGTCCGTGGCTCCGAGGCGGCAGAGAAGTCGAAGGTTACGAGGGCTTTCGCCTGCTCCAGAAAACTCTCCGGTGCCGACGCGCCTTCCGCCTGCTGCCGGAATGCCGCTCCCTGACGAATGCTCGCCAGTCGCAGCAGGTCGTCGGACGAAACCTTATCTTTGCCGCACAAATCGCGCAACCGGCGCAGCATTTGCAAGCAGGCGACCGCATCAGCCTTGGGAAACAGCACGCACTCGATGCCCGGATGCAGTGCCGCCACTTCGGCCAGCTCCATGGGACTGTCATCGACAAAGATCACGCTATCGGCCGCAATATTCCAGATCTCCAGGATGCTCTTCACCGCTCCCGACTTGGCGTTCCAGCTGGCTTCGACGGGGAAGACCTGCTCGGAGCGAAGGATCATGTCCGAGCGCTCAAAGGTTTTCGCCACCACCGCAGGGTCGTTCTTGCTAGCTACGCCCACCAATATTCCGTTGTCGGACAGCGAGCCTAGCAGCTTCTGGTATAACCCGTGCATCTGGGCGTCACCATGCAGGTCCCAGTGCACGTTTTCCGGACCTTCGTCGCCAACGATGCCCTTCCACAGCGTGTCGTCCAGATCAGAGATGATTCCCTTCTTCGGCGCCGGCGGTACCAGCGTCTGCGCCAGCAAAGCCGCCACTGCATCGGCATGCTGAATGCTGTAAGGCAGCCCGGCCTTTAGGTCGCTCTTCAGGTCGAAGCGAGTCTCCCACGGTGACTGCTGTGCCAGACGCTCGCGGCTGATGACGCGGACACGCCCATCGTGCGCCAACTCGGCCGCGAATTGCAGCAGCGCGCTGTTGAGCAGCAACTCCGCCTCGGAGGTTTGCCATCCGGGCGCTGAGAAGATAGGCACTATGGGGATGCTGGGAAGCGCCAGCGCAACAGGTATACCGGAAGGAACGCGAGTGAGCGCGGTCTTAATCCGGGCCAGCGCCAGGGTAGCGTGTTCCACAACGCTTGCCATGGCATCACGGCCCCAGGCGCCCGAATTACGGTAATCGAGACGGGCATCCAGGTCGGGCCATTCGATGACCCCGGCCACGCCATCACTTTCCGTGATACGCTCCAGCGTTCCGCACAGGTCTCCGTAAAGGCCTTCCTTTATATGTACCGCGCGCGCCGGCAAAGCCAGCTGCAAATGCGCGTTCAGAAAAGTATGGAGATGCAGCGGGGTGAATCCACAGGCCAAGGTCACCCGGAAGGGCGGCGCATCGGCCACCGTCGCCTGCACAATCCTGAGGGCTTCTGTGATTCTCACGGAAAGGGTCCCGGTGCTGGTTAGCACGAAAGCAGTCTGCGTCGACGAGCGTTCCTCATTGACTATATTGAATCCTGCTTATCTCGCGCAAGACGGCAAGGTTAAGCGCGCGATATTTCCGTACCTAAACAACCACGTCGGGAAGAAGATAACCGAAACGGTACGCTAGAATTCGGTTTGTAGATCAACTCAGGAACCTTTTTGGCGACAACCAACACTGCGGCTCCGCGCCCTCATCCCCGACTCGCGGTCCAGGCCTTCTGGCTGACCTTTGCCAAGTTTGTGGCAGCTATCTTCGGCCTCGTGTTGCCGATCATTCTGGTGCGCGTCCTCAACCAGCACAATTTCGGGGTTTACAAGCAGGTCTTCCTCTTTATCGGTACCACCACTGCCTTTGCCGCTTTCAGTGTTGGGGTAAGCGCGTTCTACTACATGCCCCGCCAGCCGCACCGGGGTGGCCAGATCGCCCTCAACATCCTCGTGTATAACCTCATTGCCGGCATTGTGCCGCTGCTGCTCCTTTTGTTCTATCCGAAATTCCTTAACCTGTTCTTCCGCAGCGGCGATCTGAAACCCTATGCGCTGATGCTGGGTGTCTTCGTGATGCTGCAGCTCAACGCGTCGCTGGTGGAGATGATACCCACGGCCATGCAGGACGTGCGCAACTCCACCCTGTTCGTAACCGGCACACAGTTGTTCAAGCTCGTAGCGGTATTGGTTACCGCGGTGGTCTTCCGCACGGTTCGCAGTATCGTTGTGGCCTGCATGGTAGCGGCTGCTTTATCGGTCGCCATTCTGCTGCGCTATCTCTACCAGAGGTTTGGGGCCTTCTGGAAGCACTTCGACCGCAAGTTCTTCATCGAGCAACTGTCCTACGCAGCACCACTGGGGGCCTATGGAATTGTCTGGGTGTTCCGCAAGGACCTGGACAACTATTTCATCAGCGCCATGTATTCACCGGCGCAGTACGCCATCTACTCCATCGGCTGGCTGGAAGTCCCGCTCATCTCCCTATTCCTGGAATCGATGCTGTCGGTGATGGTGGTACGTATCAGCGCGTTGCACCAACAGGGCCGGACGGAGGACATCCGCAACGTGCTGGCCAGCGCCATCAATCGCCTGGCAACGGTACAGTTCCCCATCTACGCCATCCTGCTGGTTGCCGGTCGCGATCTCATCGTCTTCTTCTATACCAAAGCGTATGCCGCCAGCGCTCCCATCTTCTACATCACGATTACGCTTATCGTGCTGAACGTGTTCATGTACGACCCCATCGTTCGCGCTTATCTTGAGCTGCGCAAGTTCATCCTGGTGGTTCGCATCGTTGTGCTGGTCGCTCTGGCCATTGCGCTCGCGCCCGTGATCCATCACTTTGGCATGATCGGCGCGGCGATCACGGCCGTGGTGGGAGACCTGATCGAACGGCTCATCGTCGGCCGTAAGGTCTGCCAAACCGTCGGTGCCACATGGCACGATGTACGACTGCTTTCGGGCGTGCTGCGCGTTGCCACGGTGGCTGCGGTTGCTGCCCTGGTGGCGTTAGGCGTACGCAACGCGGCCGCAACCCAGCCTCTGTTCGCCAGGCTTGCCATGACCGGCATTAGCTTCGGCGCGGTCTATCTTGCCGGTTTCTACTTGTGGCATCTCCCGGGATGCGAGATGGTCTCGAAGGATCGCCTGCTGGGGTTTTTACAGTCCGCCCGAGCGCGCCTGGGCGGAGCAGCGTCGTGAAGGGCGGTTTTTGGGCTCTGGGCTCTTGGCTCATGGCCTTGAGGTAACTCCCCTCACGACTTGTCATCACGAGCGAAGCGAGGGATCTGCTCTCCGTTCCCCGCGCGATGCACCTTCAAGATAAAACACGGTTCGCGGCGCCGACGAGAACAGCTCCCTCGACCCGAGCGGCCTCGTGATGACAAAACATGAGGGGGGTTCCATCGGATTGCGAACGGCGAGCGACGAAAGGCAAAACGGCCTGTGACGTCCGACCTTGCGGCCTGCCGCTCAGCAAACTATGTTCGTTAGCGTATGAACCGCTGGCATAAGACTCTGAACCCCGCCCTGATCATCTTTGTTCTCACGCTCCCGCTGTTCGCGCAAGCGCCCAAGGTCGAGCGCATCGCCTCGCTGCCTGACGGCTTGCCGCACGACGTAACGGCGGCGCTGGAAGACAAAGGTTACCGGATCACCCTCGGAGACGGCTGGATCGCCGAACTTTGGCTGGCCAAGGCCGTCAAGCTCACTGCCAACGACTCACCCGGCGCGCTCTATCCCGAGCTCAGCAACGGTGAGTTCATCGCCGTGCTGCGCTTGCCCAAGGGCATGAGCGACTTCCGCGGTCAGGCAGTCCCCGCCGGCACCTATACTTTGCGTTACCAACTGTTACCCCAGGACGCTAACCACCTCGGCGTCTCACCCAACCCTGATTTCCTGCTTGCCATCCCGGTCGCCAGCGACACCAAGGCCGAATCCGTCTACCCGTTCGACAAATTGGTCGCCCTCAGCGCTAAATCTACTGGCGCACATCCGGCAGTGATCGCGATGGAGAAGGCCGGCGAACCGGGCACCGCCAACTTCGATGACCAGAAGCTGCTCGTCCTGACCGTCAGCATCTCGTCGTCGTCCGATAAGTCTGAAGCTCTGGGCATCGTGCTCAAAGGACAGGCGGCGCAGTAGCTTGAGGTCGGAATCTCACTGAAGCGGCACTTGTCCGCAAAAATATTTTTGGACTTGTCATCTGACAAGCCTTGCAAGTTCAGTTAGGTGTTGCAAGCTGCATCAGTGCCCGTTGCAAATCGCCACACAACCTTGCGCACGGTTCGACCACCTGTAAGTCTATGGAACTTCGCATCTTCGAATCCCTACAGCATCAAGGTCTGCTTCCCAGCCTCATCTTTCGTTGCGAAACTCTACAACGAATCGGGCTGCGAGTTCCCTTGAACGTGTCGCTGCATTTTTCATCAATGCCTGCAAGTGAATGCAACACCAATAGGTTCTAAAGGCTTTAGAGCCAGCATTGGTCGTCTCGGCGGATTGGCATCCCCCGTGCCTTAACAAATGGCGTAAGCGCCAGCAAGAAAGGCGCAGAAAACAAAAACTCTCGGAGGCCGTTATGACAGTCCTACTGGTTCTTGCAACATTCGCAATCTTCCTGACCATCGATTTCTTCTACGCGAAAGCCAAACAGCCCGTGCTGCAGGTAGCTCCCGCAGTTCGGAAACAACACGGTGTCGCAACCGCGCCGGCGCGGCCGAGCCTGGTCGGTGGCTTCTCGGTTCCCGACAATCTTCGCTATCATCCCGGACACACCTGGGCGCTGAGTGAGAGTCCGAACCTGGTTCGAATCGGCATGGACGACTTCGCTTCCAAGCTGGCGGGCAAGATCGAAAGCGTCGCGCTACCGCAACGCGGACAGTGGATCCGTCAGGGACAGAAGATTTGGAGCGTGATGCGCAACGGCAAGAAGATCGACATGGTTTCCCCGATCGAAGGCAGCGTCAGCGACATCAACGAAGCCGTGCTCAGCGATCCGACGCTGGCGACCAAAGATTGCTACGGCGAAGGCTGGCTGGTAACGGTACAGTCTCCGGACGCGAAGACCAACTTCCGCAACCTGCTGGGTGGCGCGCTGGCTCGCTGGTGGACCGAGGAGTCCTCGATGCGGTTGCAGCGCATGATGCCGGCAACCCTCGGAGCCCTGGCACAGGACGGCGGCGTAGCGGTCGACGACGTAGCCGGACAGATTCCTGAAGAGCAGTGGACCAAGATCACGCGCGAGTTCTTCCTCACCTAGTAACTATCAAGTGAGTGCACCCCGCGGAGCGGGCCTCCCTCCGCGGGGTTTTTATTTGTGAAAAACACTCTTCGCTACTCGCTTTTCGCTCTTCCAAGAAACTCCTCCGATTCGTCATCACGAGGCCGCTTCGGCGGAGGGATCTGCTCTTGCCGGCAGCGGGCATAATACTCCCGGGCGGAGAGTGTTCCACCGCATACAAAGAGCAGGCCCCTCGTTACGCTCGTGATGACAAATCAGGGATGTTCGTGGCCAACCGCCGCTTCTCTACTTCCCGTCCACACCCGTTAGATACACGGTCAGCGTCCCCCAGAACAGCCGCGCCCTCATCTGCACCGGCAGATGCTGAGCATCGTCGGTGTACCAGATCCAGATGCGGCCACGGTTCTTCAGCGGACCATAGTCGCCTTCCGGCCCAACGCGAATGGTGTTGAAGGTTCCCGCCGGCGTCTTTACCTGCTCCTTGCCTTCCACGTGGGCCTGCACGTTCACCGTTTTCCCGCCGTCATTCAGTGGGAAGATGTAGGTCGCATTCGGCACAAGTGGCAGGCTGCCAACATAGAGCACGCCCGACACGACATCGGTAACGCAGCCCGGAATGTCGTGCTCCTCCTGCTTTTTCTGATTGGTCTTGAGGTTGGTCTCATTCAGCACCGACTTGCCACGCTTGTAGTCGAAAGTGATCTGGGTGTCGCGGCGGTGCGATCCCTCTTCGGTGTGCTTGGTCAAGGATTGGGAGCAGAGCTTCGTGGCATCGAAGTAGGACTCGAAGCGGTCCTGCACGCGAAACAACATGGCCACCACACCGGCGGAGTCAGCCGTGCCCAGCACGTGCATCTGCGACCCGCTGCGCTGCACCTTCAGCGTCGCTACTCCCGCCGTCCAGAAGCGGTACTCGGCCTCATAGCGCAGCGTCTGCGTGGGAAAGTTGAATCCCGGCCGCAGCGACTCGATGCGCGCTGCCGCGCTGATAGTCGCTTCCTGAGCGCCTGCCGCTGGCTGGGCGGTGTTCGCCATTCCGGTTAGGGCGCGCGTGCCGAAACCCGGCGAAAGCAATAGCAGCAGAAGGACAGAAATAGGGCGCTGAAGGCTCAATATCATCCACGGAACCAGAGCATCTTTACCACCAGCGCCGCCAGCATGAGCGCGGCGCCAAATATGGCATTGTACTCGCGGTGCTTCAAGTAAAGCGCGCGAGAGAAGTCCTGGGTCATTTCGGCGAAGCGCAAAGTGCGCGGCAGAAGCCGCGGAACCTCACGAGCGTAGGTCGAATATTCAGGGAAGCGGGTTCGCAAATAGTGCTCTTCGGAGCGAATCGTTGGCACGTAGATGAGCGCGAACAGCACGACGACCAGCGAGGCGATGACGACATCGCGTGCCGCGGCGGCAAAGCCAACCGCGATTACGATTGAGCCGAGGTACAGCGGGTTGCGGACATAGGCATACGGGCCCGTCATCGCCAACTCTTCATTCTTGTCGACATGCCCTGAGGCGATCGCGCGAATGCCAAGCCCCAAGGCCGCGATTGCCGCTCCCACAACGGCGGACACCCAGGTTGGCCGAGCTCGCCATAGATACAAAACTGCGAATACAAAGCCCAGAGGCACCCGAATGCGGCGGGCGATGCGACTCCAAGTCCACGACGAACGCGCGGGCTCCGCCGATTGGCTCTGCTTCTGTGTCATGGAATCGACCGTCACTCGGCTTTGTGACCTCTTCGCTGCTGCAACTGCTCCAGGAAGCTGCTGGTCGAGTGGTCCTTGGGATCGCCAACGATCTCCACTCGTCCCCCGCAAGCCAGCACCTCGTCGCGCTCGGGCACGCTGTCGCGCGTGTAATCGGTCCCCTTCGCGTGTACATCGGGATGAATCTCGCGAATCAGCGCTCGCACATCGCGCTCGTCAAAGATAACGATCGCGTCCACGTCTTCCAATGCAGCGAGGATCTCGGCGCGCTCGTGCGCTGCCATCAGCGGACGCCCCGGACCTTTCAACGTGCGCAAGCTGCTGTCGGAGTTAAGGGCAACAACCAGCTTGCCGCCCAGCGCTTTCGCTCCGCGCAGGTAGCGCACGTGGCCAACATGCAACAGATCGAAGCCTCCATTAGCAAGGATGATGGTTTCGGCCTGCTCGCGCCAGCTTTTGACGAGTGCGCTCAAAGACTCGCGCGTGTGTATTTTCGCTATCGTGCTCACCCGTGTGCCGCCGCGTATTGATCGATTGCGCCCAGCAGTTCTTTCGCCGAGACGGTCGCCGTGCCACGTTTCATGACGACCAGGCCGCCGGCGAGATTCGCCAGTCGGGCGGCGGTCTTCGCGTCCGCGCCCGCCGCAAGTGATGCCGTGAACGTTGCAATTACGGTGTCGCCTGCGCCGGTGACGTCCACCACCTGGTCGGACCCGAAGATGGGAATGTTCTCTGGTGGCGCATCACGCTCAAAGATCACCATGCCATCGCGTCCACGGGTGATCACGAGCGAGTCGAGACCCATGCGCTCGATCAACTGTTCACCCGCTTCAAGCAGTTTTTTATTGTCGTGCCCGATGCGTATGCCCAGCGCCTCTTCTACTTCAGGCTCGTTCGGAGTGGCGGCAGTGGCGCCTTCAAACTCCAGCATGCGATAACGCGAATCGAGCGTGACCGGCTTGTTGTCGAGGCATCCATTCGAGCGTACGAAGGTAAGCAGCCGCGGGCTGGCCGCTCCATAGCCGTAGTCGGAGATCATCAACGCATCTGACGCTGTGGCATATTCGCGCGCGGCGTTCACCAGGTTGAGCAGCACCGGATGGGTCTCTTCCAGCGGCTCAGGCTCGCGGTCGACGCGTATCACCTGCTGGCGGCTGGTGTGTGACATTCCGGCCAGAATACGCGTCTTGGTCGCCGTGGTGTAGTGCTTCAGCTTCTGAATGCCGCCGGTCGGGACCTTCTTGTGGTGCAGCGCATCGATCAGCAGATGACCGGGCTCGTCGTCGCCGACCACGCCCACCGGCAACACGTTCACGCCCAGCGCGGCTAGGTTCATGATGGCATTGCCGCCTCCGCCGGGAACCACCGTGCGCTCACGATGCTTCAGGATGAGTACCGGCGCCTCGCGCGATACGCGGGCAATCTCGCCAAAGACAAACTCATCGGCAACCAGGTCACCGAGCACGGTCATGGAAACGTCGGGAAACGAGTTAACAATCTTCTTCCAGCGGTCGTGATCTTTGGCGTGTCGGGTCATGGATTCCGCTATTCGCTGTTCGCCTTTCGCTATTCGCAAACCCTCTGCTCACGTGGCATTTTGGCGGGCTTAGCCTTTGAATTTCTCACGTCACTCTAAAGCCCTATTGGTCGGCGTAATCGCTGCGCTTCAACTCCTCAACGTCAACACGCTCCCACGCCCCTCGGGATGGAGCCTCCGGCGGAATCACTGAATAGATATCTCCTGTCTCTTTGTCCCGATACCAATTTTCGGTCCGTGGAACCTCGCGTGTTCTCATAACCGGTACTTCTTCGACAAAACCGCGGCTGATTGCTTCTTCGAGCATTCTCTTTACTTCTTCGAAGTCTCGCCACGAGTTGAACTGTCGAAACCGGTACATCTCCTCGAAAACTGACGGCATTTTTTGCGAACCTCAATTCTCTCACGCGCTACTGGAATTCACCTTTGCCAGAATTTCGTTTACCGCCGCATCGGCGTCCTCCAGTTCCATGCGCAACGCCACGACGTGTACGGTTTCTAACTCGCGCAACTGTTCTCCTAAGTTCACTGCGTCTTTTTCCGTAGTAACAAATGCCGACGCCCGGTTGAGATTCCGCAAGCGAAGCAGCTTCTGAATGTCCTCGGAATTGTAAGCGTGGTGATCGCGAAAACATTGCGTCGCCACGATGTTTAGCCCCGCCTGCTGCAACTGTGAGAAGAACGGGTCAGGCCGGGCGATGCCGCAGAAGGCCACGCAGGCATCTTTGATTGTCGGGGCGAAGATGCTGCGCTGCACCCGCCAGCGCCGCTTCACGAAATCGGGGACCGACTCCGGCAAAAGATTGCCGCTGAGCACCACGGCGTCGGCGCGAGCCAGCGACGAAAGCGGCTCGCGCAAGCGTCCGGTAGGAAGCAGCGAATCGCGCACGTCGGTCGGAGTGAGCATGACAATATCGAAGTCGCGAGCCAGCCGCCGATGCTGGAACCCGTCGTCGAGCAGATGCAGTTGCGGACCGAAGTTCTGCTCGGCGTACAGACCCGCGGCGTAACGATCTTCGCCGACAACGACCGGCACTCCCAGCTTGCGCGCGATCAGCAACGGTTCATCGCCGAACTGCCGCGCCGTGCCCGCCGGATCGACCAGCGCGACGCCTTTGATCTCGCGGCGGTATCCGCGCGAGAGCACGTCAAACAGAACGCTGCGCTGCTTGAGCAACTCGCCCAGCAAAATGAGGAAGGGCGTCTTCCCTGCTCCGCCAGTCGAGAGATTACCAATGCTAATGACGGGGCCCTGCAATCTGTGGGTCTGGAATGTGCCGCGATCATAGAACTCATTGCGCGCGCGGACTGCGGCTGCGAACACGGCTGACAGGGGATTCAAGCGCGATGCTCCGTCGCGGCCGCGTTGGCATCGTGACCGTGCGCATCGGGCAGCAGTGCGAGCAACGCCTCTGCGGTTCTACGGGTTGCGCCCTGCTGCGACTTCATGACGTCGCGTGCGTTGCGGCCCAGCCGCTCGCGCTCCTCGAGGTTGGGCACAAGATCGAGCACCATGCGCGTGAGCGTCTCCGGGGTTACGACGCGCAGAGCATCCGCGTGCCAGAAGATATCGATGATGTCGCGAAAGTTCTCGGTATGGGGTCCAACGAGTATGGGCACGCCAAAGTAGGCGGGCTCGAGCACATTGTGTCCGCCCTTGGGGACCAGGCTTCCGCCGATGAACGCAAGATCAGCAAACTCATACATGCTCGCCAATTCACCGATGGAGTCGAGCAGCAGAACGCCGCCAGGAAGCGACGAAACGTCGGGTGCCCCACTCATTCGTTCGTTTCGAATGAGTGGGAGATCGTTCAACAACGAGCGCTGCTGAAACGGCAACCCCCACGACGCAAGCAATATCGCAACCGAGTCGAAGCGCTCGGGATGCCGCGGGGCAAGAACCAGCATGCTCCGAGAGTAGCGCTCCCGCAGTTCACGGAATGCATCGAGCAACATGGCCTCTTCGCCTTCCAGAGTGCTGCCGGCGACGATCAGCGGTCCGATACTGTCGCGCCGGATCATGTCGGCCATCCTGGCATGTATATCGCTTCGCGCCGGCGGCTTCACTTCGAATTTCAAGTTGCCGCCAACATGTACTCGCTCAGCGGGAGCGCCGATAGCAACGAGTCGACGCGCGTCTTCTTCGCTCTGCGCCAGTAGAAGATCGACGTCAGCCAGCACACGCGCGAAGAGCCGGCGAAAGCGCCGGTAGCGGGGCAATGATCGATCTGACACGCGAGCGTTGACCACGGCGACGGCAGCACCCGAGCGGCGTGCCCAATGCAGCAGGTTGGGCCAGAACTCGCTCTCCGCCAGCACCAGCATGCGCGGTCGCAGGACATCGAGGAACGTCTGCACCGCCCAGGGCAGATCGAGCGGAGCGCGGAAGACGTTCTCCTCCCCGAACTTCTGTCGCGCCAGCTTCTGTCCGGTATCGGTCGTGGTCGAAACAACGATTCGATAGTCCTGCAACTGCGCTTTCAACTCGGCCACAAGCTGCGTGACGGCCAGCACCTCGCCGACTGAGACGGCGTGGATCCAGATGGTCGGGGCGCCGTCGCGAGCACGCAAACGTCCCGGTACACTGCCCAGGCGCTCGCTCCAGCCCGAGCGGTACTTGCCGTGGCGCAGCATTTGCCACAGCCACCATGGCGCGCTCAAGACGAGCACGATTACCAGCAGCGCACTGTAAAGCCAGTACACGTGTGCGATTGTACTTGCGACGCGCAATCATACCCAAGCTGTTACATGGAGAGACCGTGGTGCTGGGTTGCCGCCTCGCGGTAGCGACCCGCTTTCCGACCGCGGCTGAAGCCGGCATCAGAGATGGCGCTGGTGTCACCACGCTAAAGCGGGGTGCTTCCACCACAAATCTCCATCCTAAAGCGTGGTGCTTTCAGCAATGAGTTGAGCGCAACCCCTGCACGAGCGATAATCCAAGCTATGCTTTTTCGCCTTCGCAGCGCAGGCTGCTTCCTTCCCCTGGGGAGTGCCGGTTGTCTCGTCGTACTGATGACATGCTTCGCTCTTACCGGCACGTCGCTCTGGGCTTTCAAAGAATTCGTTGCTCCCCGACCGGAAAGCGCCGACACCTTTCCCAGCAAAGACGCTCACCCCATGGAGAAAATCACGGCCGCGATCGACCTCTACAACACCGCTCCCAAGGACGACGTCTTTGGCACCAAATACGTGCAGGAAGGCATTCTGCCGGTGCTGCTGATCATTACCGACAGCGGCGACCAGCCCATCTCGATGACCAAAATGAACGCCGAGCTGGTGACCGCGTCGCGCAGCAAGCTGCAGTGGCTGAGCGTCGATGACGTCTTCCGCCGGGTGGCGCATATCAAAGCCAACAGCACGACTCCAGCGCGCGTGGGGCCGATTCCTTTGCCGACCGGCATGAAGAACAAGAAAGCGAAGGAGCAATACGAAGAGCTCAGCAAGGCGGCCTTCATCGCCGAGGCGATTGAACCGCACGCGACCCGCTCGGGCTTCCTGTTCTTCGACATCGAGAACATCAAGAACCCGGTTGCCGCGGGGGGGCATATCTACCTGACTGGCATCCGCGACAGCACGGGCAACGAGCTCATGTACTTCGAGATTCCGCTAGTTCCCTCGAATTCGGCGCAGTAAAGTCGAGCCGCGGATTTACACAGATGGACACGGAGCAAAAATTCCGTTGCCTGTCTGTAGCGCGTAGCGATACACTATACAGTGACTAGGAGTTCCCGGCATTCCGGTATCCAAAAATTCTTCCGTTCCGGATCAATGTCGGGTATTCAGCCCAGGCACGCTAGCAAGCTGCGGCTGCAACTCTTTGCTCTCGATAACGCGAAACGGCCTTTTGATATGAATGCGGCCGGGTGGTTCCTTCACCCATTGAAGGGCGCCATGCAAGGTCATTGGTCAATTCGCGTAAGCGGTAACTGGCGACTCACATTTGCATTCGAAGGCGAAGATGCAATCCTGGTGGACTACCAGGATTATCACTGAGGTATACGATGACGCGCATGTTCAATCCGCCCCATCCGGGTTTGGTCGTAAGAGAGTACATAGGCGATGTCCCTGTGTCGACTGCTGCGGAGCACCTCGGCGTCACCCGGGTGACCCTCTCCCGCCTGCTGAATGGCAAGGCCGGCATCTCTGCGGACATGGCCCTGCGACTCTCAGACGCGCTGCGCACAACCCCAGAGCTTTGGATGGGCATGCAGGCACAGTACGATCTTTGGGCCGCCTCTCGGTCACGAAGAAAGAAGATCGCGCCGCTGAGCAAGGCCACTCTGGCTAGGAGTGCGTAGCTGGGCTTCTGAGTGCAATCAAAACCAGATCCCTCGACTACGCTCGGGATGACACAGCTGTTTTTTCAATGCGCGCTAACAGCCGGCGTCGCCTTGTACACCTGACCTTCTTTCATCACGAAGGTAACGTTGCCAAGCGCTTCGATGTTCTTTAGCGGATCGCCATCGACAGCGATGATGTCCGCGTAAGCGCCAGGGGCGATCACGCCGATCTGGCCTGGCATTCCCAGCATTTCTGCCGGACGAATCGTCGCCGAGCGCAATGCCTCCAGCGGCGACATGCCGAACTTCACCATGTAAGGAAAATCCTGCGCGATGGGCTGGTCCCAGGAGAAGCCGCCGACGTCGGTGCCGTAGACGATCTTCAGTCCTGCCTGCAAAGCTTTCTTGAACGACTGTTCGTGGTCCGCAGCTCGTGCGCGATCACGCTTGCCCGCGGGCGTATCTTCCGGTGACCACTCCTTGTAATAGATAGCGAGGGTCGGACAGTACCAGGTTCCCTGCCGCTTCATCTGCGCGATCTGCGCATCGCTGATCAGTAGTCCGTGCTCAATCGAATCGCAGCCGCCATCAAGCGCGCGTTGCAGACCCTCGCCACTGTAGGCGTGACAGCCGACTCTGCGACCCCAGCCATGCACTTCGTCAGTGATGGCCTTTATTTCTTCCAGTGTCAGCGTGGGCTGCGAGACCAGGTTCCCCTCCTTATCGACCCACGAGCGATGCGTCATGTAAACCTTGATCCAGTCGGCGCCGTGGTCCATCTGCTCGCGCGCCGCCTTGCGGGCCTGTACCGGGCCATCGATGATCTGCACGCCCTTGGGAACCTCGATCTCGGGAGCGTAGCCTTCGAGCGGATAGCCGCCGGTCGTCGATATCGCGCGAGTGGTGGTGAAGATGCGTGGCCCGGGGATGCGTCCCTCGTTCACCGCCATCTTGATACCGACATCCCCGTAGCCCGCGCCTTCGGTCTCCATGTCGCGGATAGTGGTGAAGCCCTGCTCCAACGCGCGACGCGCCGACACCGTCGCCCGCGCAGCGCGGTAGGCGAGCGGAAACTTCAGCAACTGAATGTCGTATCCGCCGAGCGCCGGGTCCTCCCCTTGAAGGAAGATGTGGGTATGCGACTCGATCATTCCGGGCAGAACGGTGGCGTTGGAAAGATCGATGACCTGGGCTCCGGATGGGGGCGCCGAGCCCGCACCGCCAACGCTCTCAATGCGATTGCCGCGGATGACGATGAGCTGATTCTGTTTCGTCTGGCCAGATACGGGATCGATGAGGCTTCCCGCACGGATGACGGTTAGAGTGCCGGCGGTCGCATTAGTAGAAGAGGGTTGCGCCCAGATGGAGATCGCAATACCGAACGCTGCACAGCTGACAAGACGGAGAAGTCGCTGGATGTTCATGGCGGTGCAATTCTACTCCGGCGGGGTTCCCGGCCTGCGGAGCTAAGCGTGCTTCGGCCCAGGGCTGCTCCCAGTTGCACGGCAGCGTCCGGGTAGTACGGCGCTTCAGCGTCCGCGTTCGTAGCCATATGCATGATAGGAGTTTGCAGATACAGAGCCGAATTTCCAAAGTTGGCCAGTGGATTTATAGATGCGGGTCGAGCAGGCTCACATCGACAAACGGATCGTACGGTGGAAGCGAGCCCCAGGTCACATTCCCAATCTGACCCACCTCAGTAGCGCGTGCTCACTATGAAATAGCCTGGGAGCCAATTTGGGATATTCAACCCCAATTAACAACATGATTCGTCTTGACATAGCAGTAGTCGAACGATACGCTTCCAACCACAGCTTAGCCTTCGATTCTAAATCGCGTGCAAGTAACTGCATGCACTCTAGAATCTTGCCTCCGGTGGGGTTCTTGCAGCCAGACGAATCCGACCGACTGGGCACGCATGTTCTACCAGCTTCTGCCGAGCTATGCACATTCTCCCGTGTTTAGCGGCTGTGGAAGACCTCTCATCTAAGTGAGAATAGCGAAGCTTTGTCACTTTAACTCCGAGACAGTTCTCATCTCCTTATTAGACAGTTGGAAGCTCCTTTCTATCCGCCCGTCCTCCCGTGAACTTCGCAAAACATCAGCAGCCAGAGAGCCCGGCGTTCCGTGCTCTGAGCAAAGATTGAGGTAGCGCATGGCCGCCACAAAAAAGTTGGCTCGGAATATAACCGAGGCACGAATCATTGAGGCCGCAGTACAGCTATTTGCGCAGCATGGGTTCAAAGGAACCAGTACGCGCGATATAGCCGAACTCGCCAACGTTAACGAAGCAACCCTGTTCCGTCACTTCGGCAGGAAAGCAGACCTGTTCTGGGCGGCGGCGGATTCGCGGCTCAATGGTCTTAAGCTGAACCGTGAACTTCAGCAGGGGCTTTCGTCGGATGCCGATCCGCAAACGGTTATCCCCATGATCGTCTCGTTCATAACCGAGAGTATGTTTCGGCGGCCAGAATTGATGCGCCTGCTGTACGTTGCGGGGTTTGAACTGGCAGGGGCCAACCGTTTACTCGGTCAGCACCTGGGCCCAATCTTCGATGCCATCAATTCGTACTTTCTCCGCTGCGCCCGCAAAGGCCTCATCGACGACTTTGATCCGGTGGTAGCAACGCTGGGAATCGCCGGGGCGGTGGGAGCTCACTATACTCTGCAACCTTTCTTTTCAGAAGCTCACGACCATAAAATTCCCGAGTACACGCGCTTCCTGCTAAATGCGCTGCAAAGGTATCCTGCTGCGGGCAGGCGTGTAGTTTAAGCATCGCCAAACCAACTTCAATGCACAACTTCTTATCGCATATCCGAAAGCAATGTTCGCTTCTCCTCGTCTGCTTACTGTTCTGCCTGCAGGGGCTACCCGTCGAAGCCCAGGTTAACAATCCTCAACCTGGCTCCTCGACTTCGGCGGAGAACTCCGCCGCAATGCTTCGAACCTATCTCGGCGACC
Source organism: uncultured Acidobacteriaceae bacterium (assembly GCA_963699875.1). Classification (GTDB taxonomy): domain Bacteria; phylum Acidobacteriota; class Terriglobia; order Terriglobales; family Acidobacteriaceae; genus CAVVDY01. The sequence goes on along the minus strand of CAVOVN010000003.1, from coordinate 609,629 downwards.
ATCCCGAGATTTCCTCGGAGCTGAAATCGCTACTGGCCGACAGACTCGGCGAGCAAGGCAGCGCTATTGATGCCCAGTCCATCACTGACGAGGTCGTGATCAGCCGTATCCAGACCGACTCGGCGTTTCGATCCGAGGCTCTGCGCCTGATGGTGAATCGCGGCTATATCACGGAGCAGCAGGCGCAACTATGGGGGCAGAGTCTGGCGATCAACCGCGGGCCGAATGCAGAGGAGGGCGGCGGTACGGGCAATGCCGAGCAGCAGTATGGTCAGGCAGAGAATCCGGAGACTCAGTATCCGCAGGGACAGTATCAACTGGAGCAGTATCCGGGCCAATACCCGGCGGAACAGTATCCGCAGGGGCAGTATCCTTCCCAACAGCCGCAGCAGCCCGGACAGCAGCCGGCCCCGACGGGTGTGCCGCAAACTCAGACTGGCAACCAAAGCACCCAAGGCGCGCCGTCCCAACCTCAGACATCTGTTTCCCGGACTCGAGTTCCGCCAAGGCAACCCAACAGACAGCCGAACATTGCCGAGCCGATTCCGCTGATACCGAACACGGTTCCGCAGAAAAATCCGTATCCCGGCCTTCCGTCTACCGCCGATCTCTATCGTCGTTACGAAGTTGAGAACAAGCCTCTGAAGCGGTTCGGAGCCGATATCTTCCGCCCCGACGTCGTAGGGTTAGATCGATTCCCGATGGACTTGCCGGCCGGTTCGGATTATGTGCTCGGAACCGGAGACACGGTGGTGGTGGACATCTGGGGAGGGGTGACACAACAGGTCACGCGCGTGGTGGACCGTGAAGGGCGCATCTCCTTGCCAGATGTCGGTCCCATAATAGTGGCCGGCTTCAGCCTCAGCGAGGCGCAGAAGCGGGTGCAGGCGGCGGCGCAACCGCAGTACCACGATGCCAAGGTAGCGCTTTCCGTAACCCGTCTGAGGACCGTTCGCGTCTACGTCGTGGGATATGTCCAGCGTCCCGGAGCGTATGACATTAGCTCGCTATCGACGCCGCTGAACGCCCTGTACGCGGCAGGAGGGCCCACGGCAGCCGGTTCGATGCGCGTGGTGAAGCACTACCGCGGCACCACGCTGATCAGCGAACAGGACCTCTACGATCTGCTGATCGGCGGCGTGCGTAAGGCCATCGAACATCTGGAGCCGGGCGACACCATCATGGTTCCTCCGGCGGGCCCGCAGGTGGGAGTGTCGGGAGCCGTCCGGCGGCCGGCTATCTATGAACTGAAAGACCAGACGGAAAAACTCTCCGACGTCGTCGAAATGGCCGGCGGCGTGACCGTCTCGGCTTCGCTAACAGAAGTAAGAGTCGAGCGCGTGGAGCCCCACGAGCAGCGAGTGACGCTGAAGGTTCCGCTGGAATTGGCGAAGTCAGGAACCGCTGCTGCCAACGAAGGTTCCCCTTTCCTGGTTCAGGATGGCGATCGCATCTACGTGGCCGCCATCGATCCCTTCAAAAATCAGACTGTCTATCTGCAAGGCCACGTATATCGGCCGGGGCCGTATCCGTTTACCGGGGGGATGAAGATTTCCGACCTGGTGAAGAGCTACCAGGACGTGCTTCCGGAGCCGGCGGCCCACGCGGAGATCGTGCGTTTGCAGCCGCCGGATTACCGGCCACTCACGATTCAATTCAATCTGCTCGAAGTGCTCTCCGGCAACGAGGCGATTGCGTTGCAAGCTTTCGATACTATCCGCATCTTCGGCCGCTATGAAGTTGATGCGCCCAAGGTCGCCATCTACGGCCAGGTATTGCGGCCGGGAGAGTATCCCATGAGCGCCGGCCTGACTGCCGCTGCCTTGGTCAGGATGGCAGGAGGCTTTAATCGCAGCGCCTACCTGGATTCGGCGACGCTGGCGAGCTATGTGGTCGAGAACGGGCAGCGCGTCGTGACCGATCAGAAGACTCTGCAAATCGGTGCTGCTGTCGGCGGTGATCGTGCGGCTGACCTTTCGCTGAGCCCAGGAGATGTGCTGACCATTCTGCAAATCCCGGGATGGAGCGACATTGGCCGCTCGGTGACGATCAAGGGCGAAGTTACCTATCCGGGCAACTATGGCATTAATGAAGGTGAGAAGCTCAGCGTGTTTCTCAAGCGGGTCGGCGGTTTTCGCCCCACGGCATATCCTGCCGGCATCGTTCTGGAACGCGATGACGTAAGGAGAATCGAAGAAAAAGGACGGCAGGAGCTGATTAACCGGCTTGAGTCTACGTCGGCTACGATCCGCATTTCGCCCGAACACTACCGGGCAAGACCAGGCCGCGGTTCTGCAGGCTGCGCAACAACAGCAACAGCAGGCCGTGGCCAACCTTCGCAGCCAGCCGGTGCCGGGACGCCTGGTCGTTAACATCACGACGAATATCTCGGATTGGGAGAACACGCCCAATGACATCCAATTGCGCGCCGGGGATGTAATCACGGTACCTAAGAAACCGAACTTCGTGCTTTCACTGGGGCAGGTGTACAACGCGAATGCCATGACCTTCAGACCCGGCAAGACGGCCGGCTGGTACTTGAAGCAGGCTGGCGGTGCCACGCAGTTAGCCAACAAGAAAGGTATTTACGTAATTCGGGCAAACGGCTCGGTCATTTCCTCCGGAGGTGCGGCTGATTGGTTCTCCGGTGGAGTGCTCAATGCCAAGTTGCAGCCTGGCGACGTACTGGTGGTTCCGGAAAAATTTGTGACTGGATCATCAGCCTGGAAGACCACTTTGGAGACAGCCCAATTCCTGGCGTCGCTGGCGATTGCGGCTGCAGCAGTCGCACAACTGTAGCCTGGCCGGGAGCCCTGTTTAGTCTTGCCTTATAGCCAAGAATCGTCCAGGTTGAGCAAACGCGGATTGGGCAGCGCCTTCGCGCTACTTCTTGTATCGGGAGTGTTGCTGGCGGCAATTCCGGCAGGCTCGCAGGCGTCTGGTCAGCCTGCGAGCAAAATGAACGGAACAAGCGAATCGCTCCTACCGTGCTGCGAGGCTGCACGGCTCACGCAGCTCTTGCACGATCATCCCGAGTTATTACCCGTGGTAAAGAGTTACCTGGCACGACAGCTTGATAGTGAAGGGGCGCCTACGGAAGAGCGCGCGATCTCTGATGGCATGGTGTTCTCCCGCATCCAGAACGATCCGATTTTTGCCCGGAACGCCTCGCAGTGGTTGGTATCGCTGGCGCAAGCTACCACCCAGTCCCTCCAAAACCCGGTAACGGAAGCTAAAGGAACGAGGTCGGGGCAGCCGGTGACATCTCAACCGCAATCGGCTGCTCATGCTCCGCTGGATCCGCAAGCTACAGGGGCGGCGGCCACCGCAGTCACGGAAAACAAAACAGGTTCTGTTCCAGCGACGGAGGCCGAAAGCCAGTCGGCGTCGTCTTCTGCCCAGAGCGAGGCATCGTCCCCGAGCGGCGCGGGCAGTTCGCGGTCAACCGTCGCCTACGACGAATCGCCTGCTCTGAAAGTTAGTCAGTTGCCGAAATACTTGCTGGAAGACCAGCAGGCGTTTTGGACACTTCCTGCGCACTTCCGGGTTCCCGATCTCACGTTCCTTGTTCCCGCGACCTTTGGCACCGCGTTTCTGATTGGAACCGATACTGACATCGAGAGCCATCTTGCCCAGTTCACCGAGCTTAATCAAGGATGCAGCCAAGGCTTCGACCGCAGGCGCTTGGGGTTTGGTAGGAGTTGGAGGAGGCCTGTTTCTGATCGGCTCCGCCACGCACAACGAACATCAGCGTGAGACTGGCTTTCTGGCAGGAGAGGCCGCCATCGACGCCTACGCGGCTTCAACCGCGTTGCAATACATCACGCAGCGCGAAAGGCCTTTCACCGGGAATAATAAGGGGAGCTTCTTTGATGGCGGGAATTCGTTTCCATCGAATACAGCCGCCGTCGCGTGGGCTTCAGCCAGTGTCATCGCTCACGAATACCCGGGGTTTCTGACCCAGCTACTGGCTTACGGGGCCGCCGGCGGCGTAAGCGCCGGACGCGTCATCGGGCAGAAGCACTGGACCTCCGACGCAATTATCGGAAGTGCTCTGGGATGGTACATGGGAAGGCAGATCTACCGCGCGAGAGGCAGGGGAGCAGACATCTCCGCCACGAATTGGGGAACGTTCGTCAAGTCTCCCGAAGATGCGCTGAAAAATCCTGCCTACATGGGAACGACTTACGTTCCGTTGGATAGCTGGGTCTATCCGGTTCTTGAACGACTGATAGCACTCGGTTATCTTCCGACAGCAACAGTGGCGATTCGTCCGTTGCCGCGCATGGAGTGCGCACGATTGATTCTTGAGGCTCAAGAGACAGCCCGGGATTCAGGTGAAGACAATAACTCTGCGATCCGGCTGCTGATACAGTCTCTGCGGCAAGAGTTCGCGATCGAACTGGCGAACCTTGAAGGCGCACCGAACCTGGGCATCGAACTTGACTCGGCCTATGCGCGCGTGACGGCGATTGCGGGCCGGCCCTTGCGTGATAGCTATAACTTTGCCCAGACTCTATATGACGACTATGGGCGTCCCTATGGACAAGGCTTCAACACGGTTGATGGTGCCGCCGTGCGAGCGGAGACCGGTCCACTGGCGTTCTACTTCCGGGGCGAGTTCCAGCATGGAAGCTCGTTGCCGAACTACACCCCTGCGCAGGCACAGCAGATAGTCGCGACGAACGGTATACCACTGCTTCCGCTATCCTCGGTTCCAACTTTCAACGCGGTAAGTCAGTTCCGCGTAATCGAGGCCTATAGCGCGCTCAATATCTCGAACTGGCAAGTTTCATTCGGTTATCAAAGTTATTGGTGGGGTCTGGGTGAAGGCACGTCGTTGATGTTGTCGAACAATGCGACGCCCGAGCCGATGTTGAAGTTTGGTCGCGTCACGCCTCTCCACTTCGACGTCGTGCCCTTGGCATGGCTAGGTCCAATCCGCAATACTGCCTTCGTCGGCGCATTACCTGACTACCACTTTCTGCGCGGCCCCTATCCTGACTTCCCGGTTATTGGAAATGCGGATCAGACCATCAATCCTCTGCCCTATACATGGGGAGACCGTATTTCTGTAAAGCCGAACGAGTGGTTCGAGATGGGTGCTTCGGTGTCGGTCATCTGGGCTGGCCAGGGCAGGCCTGCGACGCTTCAAACCTGGCTGCACACATTCAATAGTAACGGCAACATTCAGACGAACGACCCCGGCAAACGCTTTACCGGCTTCGACTTGTCATACCGGCTGCCTAACAATTTATTCACCTTCTATGTCGAAGGTATGGCCAACGACCAGCCCAGTCCAATCAACTCAGAAAGACAATCGGCTTGGAATCCCGGACTCTATTTCCCAAAGCTTCCTCATTTAGCCAAGCTTGATTTGCGGGTTGAAGGTGTCTATACCAATTTGATTGGATACCCAGGTCTAGGGCGGTATTACCAAAATGAGCGCTATGCTGAAGGCTACACGCTCCATGATCAGATTATTGGTAGCTGGGTTGGACGCCAGGGCGATGGCATACAAGCTTGGAGCACTTACTGGTTTACTCCTCGCAACAAGATTCAGCTAAGCTATCGGCGACAGTGGGTCGACAAGGCCCTGCTGCAGGGCGGCGGATTGAATGACTTTGGCGCGAATGTCGACTGGCTCTTCAAGCATGATATACAATTTTCCTCGACACTTCAGTATGAGCGTTGGAATTTCCCGTTCTTGAGCTCTTCCCCGGTAAGCAATTTCACTACTCAGATTCAGATTATGTATACGCCTTCCAATCGAAGATTAACCGCTTCACACTGAAACCAAGGCTCGATAATTTTACCCTCGGACAAGATTTCTCATGAGCCATGACTCAGAATTATCCGTGCTGAATTCAGAAACCGACGTCAGTCGAACTATCTCTTCCAGTAATTCCCCAGAGGCGTTCTGGGTTTTCCCGTGGCTGCGTGATAGTTGGAAACCTCTACTTAAAACGAGTGTGATTGGATGCGCAGTCTGCATTTTGATTGCGTTCCTCATTCCCGCTCGCTACGAGGCGGTTGCTCGCCTGATGCCCCCGGACCAGGTGAACGCCAGCGGCGCTCTGATGAGCGCATTAATGGCGAATGGGGGAGATTTTCTCGCCGGCCTCGGAGGGGCAACTCTCGGAATGCACAGTTCAGGGGCTACTATCGTCGGAGTTCTGAACAGTCGTACGGTGCAGGACGACATCGTCAACGAGTTCGACTTGAGACAGGTCTACGGTGAGAAGCGCCTCGAAGATGCTCGCCGAGTCCTACAGAATCGCTCCTCCATAGCCGAGGACCGGAAGAGCGGCATTATCACGATTGCGGTCCAGGATCGCAGCCCCGAAAGGGCCGCAAAGCTTGCCCAGGCTTATGTGGACGATCTGAATAGCCGAGTTGCCAATCTCACTACCTCCGCAGCCCACCGGGAGAGAGTGTTCCTCGAAGACCGCTTAGGAAAGGTTAAGGACCAACTCGATCGAGGCGACACTTCGGTTGAGCCAGTTCTCGAGCAAGAACAAAACCCTCGATCCGCAGATTCAGGGTAAGGCCATGCTCGACGCGGCCTCGGCGCTGCAAGGTCAGCTCATCGCAGCAGAAACAGAGTTGAGCGGATTGCAGCAGATCTATGGGTCTGAAAACTACCGGGTTAAGGCCGCGTCGGCACGAGTCAGCGGGCTACGGGCTAAGCTGCGCACCATGAGCGGATCGCAGACGGCTGGCCCGGCTTCCGGTGAAGGACAGCTCTATCCCTCGCTTGAGCAATTGCCGCTGTTGGGAAATACCTATAACGAGCTGTTTCGCCAGGCCAAAGTGAACGAAGCTCTCTATGAAGTACTCATTAAGCAGTATGAACTCGCGAAGGTAGAAGAGGCTAAGGAGCTGCCCTCGATCAAGGTCCTCGACGAGCCCGTCATTCCAGAGCGCAAGGCATTTCCACCACGGCTGCTTATCGTCCTGGGTGGCACAATTCTTGTCTTCTTCTGTGCTGCGGCCTGGTTATTTGCCAAGGCCGTATGGCAGCAACTTGACGACCACGATCCGGTGAAGATTGGTATACGCGAGTGTCTGGCGTCTTTGCGGCGAAGACCAGAACGGGGGCTGGCTCCTTAATGAAGCGCGTTCTGAAGCTGGTAGACGCTTTTCGTATGCGCTTAGGAATGGATCGCGCGATCACCTATGTTTTTGCTGCTCGGGTCTGCATGGCGCTTGGCAGCACGGGAACAGTACTGCTCATCGTCCATTACCTGAGCAAAGTTGAGCAGGGCTATTACTACACACTCCTTAGTTTGGTGAACTTACAGATTATCTTCGAGCTGGGGTTTTCATTCGTGATACTTCAGCTTGCCGCACACGAAGCTGTACATCTGCATCTTGGACCCGATGGGCGCATCCATGGCGATCCCATGCGGCATGCCCGCCTGGCAGCTATCCTGCAGAAAACTGCGCGCTGGTATTTTGTAGCTGGCGCGATTATGGCAGTGACTCTCTTGCCTGCCGGTATCACCTTCTTCCGCAGGACAACGCAACCTCACGATGCGGTATGGTTGGGACCTTGGATGGTCGCAGCTCTGGCGACCGTGTTGTTGTTCGTTCTGAATCCGCTTTGCTCCTTTATGGAAGGGTGTGGACAGGTACGGCAGGTTGCTGGCATGCGTTTTGCTCAGGCCGCGCTGGCGGTCGCAGCTTCCTGGGGTGCCATTGTGCTGGGGAAAGGACTCTACGCCCCCGGCCTGGCAGTTGTGGGAAATGTAATCGCTGTTCTCGTTTTCCTGGGGGGGCGTCGTAAGATCCTTCTGCGGCTCTTCCTAGAGAAATATGATCCGAATTCGTTGAACTGGCGAACCGAAGTATGGTCGTTCCAATGGAGGATCGCAATAACCTGGCTGTGTTCTTACTTTACCGTCCAGGTGCTAACTCCCGTTTTGTTCGCCTCGCGCGGCCCCATAGAGGCGGGACGCATGGGTATGTCGCTTTCCATCTCCGCGTATACCTGGAACCTTGTCTACGCCTGGATGTCGACGAAGGCAACTCCGTTCGGACAACTGATCGCGAAGAAAGACTACGCAGCGCTGGACAATTTATTCTTCCACACACTATGGGTCTCTTTGGGAATTCTTGGTGTAATTGTAAGCGCCTGCCTGGCAGGACTGGTCGTCGTTCTGCGTCTCTTTCCGAATCTGGCTTCCCGCATGGTTTCACCCCAGCTCTTCGTACTGCTTATGCTTACTGCCGTTAGTACATTGATTGTGCAAAGCGAGGCTATTTACTTGCGGGCCCATAAGGAAGAACCTCTGTTGTGGCAGGCCGTGGCGGTGGCTTTGCTCACCAGTGGCGGGGCATATTTTGCTGCGCCCCGATGGGGTATTACCGGCGCCTGTATCGTCTATTTCGTCTGCACCGGCGTTATTGGCGTCATTTCGGCAACCATAATCTTTCGCGCGAAGCGACGGTCTCGCGACCAAAGTATCTCGGTACAGAGATCGGTGCCGCTAGAAGTTGCTTCATGAACTGGGATCCTCCCGACAGAATCCTCTTAACCGGCGGCCGTGAGGTGGGAGGACTGCAAGCCTTTGCAGAGGCACTGCTGGAAGGGTTCGCCGACCTTGGGATCCCTGGACAGGTAGTCCGCCCGCACGCTCTATTCAGATATTGGGCCGAGCTGAGAAACCAACGTGTGCTCAAGATTCTTAGCACTGAAGCCATATTGCTCGCACCGCTCGCCCGGCGTTCGATTTGTGTAGCGCATAGTACGCTGTCTGCCCGTGACATGGGATGGGGAAACTCCCTGGCTAAACTGCTTTCTTATCGGTTTACCGAATGGCGATCATCTGCCCGCATGGTTGCTGTTTCAGATTATGTTGCCCAGCATATGAATGATGTCTTTGACGTCAAAATCGATGGAGTCATTCAAGACCCGATAAACAAGCTCTTTCTTGAGAAGCGCACCGGCGACCTGGAGCCGCGATCTTTTATTACCTTCGTTGGTCGCCTTGTACGATGCAAGAACGTCGACAAGCTATTGCCCGCAATTTGCGACGTGCTCAACGAGTACCCCAACCTGCGATGCTGCATCGTTGGCGATGGCCCGGAACGTCTCACACTGGAAAAGATCGCACTTGGCTACTCGAGAATCCAGTTCGCGGGCACGCGAGAGAGGGATTTCGTGCGAGAACAATTGCGCCGCTCCAAGATATTTATTTCAGGAGCGGCCAATGAGGGCTTCGGAATAACGTACGTCGAAGCCTTAAGCCAGGGTTGTAGTGTTGTCATGCCCGCGTCGGGAGGCAGTATGGAGATCGTCCTCGGACACATCGGCAGCGGTGTTCACCTTATGCCCTCGTCGCTCGAAAGATGCACGGTAGTATCAGCACTTCGTGCAGCGCTGCGTTCCAGCCCCGCTCCCTTCCCGATTGAGAAGCACACACCGATGGCCGTTGCATCAGAGTACTTGCACCTCGACCGTTCTTTCTCGACAGAAGCCACCCCTTCAACTGAAGCTGCTAAGGCTCAGAGCTGATATGGCGCGCCTCACCTTGGAACACCAAGGGAATAACCCGCTGACATGGCCATTTCTGGCCGGTTTTGGGGCTTGCTGCGTCTTATTCTGGTGGCTGCAAAGTCTGCTGCTTCACTTTTGGCTGGGTGCAGATCTCTCGCTTGAACCCAAAACTCTTTGGATAAGCGCCGGCGCTCTCGCTACCTTCGCCTTGGGCTATATTTTGCCTGCGCCGAGACTGCCGCTTCTATCGACGTCTAATAGCACTCTCGACCGCTGCGAAGATTTCTCCTATAGAGCAACACTCATCCTTGCGTTTCCTGCATTTCTGGTTGCTATTCGTTATCTAGTCTACCGTCTGAGCGTGGAGAGCTATTTCGAGGGCCAAGGAATCGCGCTCCCAGAGCAGGCTGTGATGTATGTACACCTTTTCGTCGGCCTCCTATATATCTCTACCATTGCCGACCCCAAGAAGGACAAACGCAAGCTTGCTCTTGCAATCTTCCTGATAGTGGCTCCTCGGCTCTTGGTAGCCTTTCGGTGGAGAAGATTTTATGCTGCACAGGCTATTGTGCCGATTATCCTCATCGCTCTGGCGAGGGGCTGGTTCGCTCTAAGCTTCAAGCGGTTTGTGCAGATCGCCGTGCTCGGTTTGTTTATTTTATTTGTACCCGCCCTCACGCGCGGCGACAATGTGTTCGGCGAGGACGAATATGGCAATCCCCAGATTGTCAATTACTTCGGTTATATGAATGCCCTGGGCTTCTTCCAAGATGATAAGGACCTCGCATATCAGTGCCCTCCTCTCTTGGTATCCTTGACCGCCAAGATCGTACCGTACGGACTGCTCAACCTTTGCACGATCGATGTGGGTAGTGACAAGGGTCTACCCGCCAGCACAGACCGCATGCTCACAAAGAGGTATTCCGACGACATGATGGCTGGAACCGGCAGCAACTATCTCTTGGAGCTATATTTTACAGGCGGTTTGACTGCTGTGTTTTTTGGCTCCGCGGTATTCGGGTTTTCGTGCCGACGGTTCGTAGCAATGATTGGCCACCGTTCGCTTTATGCGAGTATTTGGGCTGAATGCTTAAGCAGGGCTCTGCTCGCACCAAGAGGAAACCTGGGATATGTATATGAACGAATTCCAACCTTGCTTCTGGCGACCTTACTTGTAGTCATTCTATCGTGGTCAATCTCACAACTGCGGAAGCCTGGGATCGTCCGCGCCAGCGCATAGTTGCTTTTGTGAGCCTGGATAATGTTCAAGGAATATAGAAAGTTCGTCGACCGCAACCTGCCGTCCCTTGGCAGGACCTATCGGCTGGTCCGAGATCTCATGGTCGCAGGCCAGTCGAGACAGACGGTGTATGGGTTCACCCTCGCCGGAGATCCGACCATGGCGAGAGCGGATTGGGAGCTTGAAGAGACACACGTCTTCCTCGGACTGCTTAGCACTCACGACGTTGTGGTTGATATTGGCGCTAACGTAGGATTTTATTCTTGCCTGGCCGCGAAGCACGGCAAGCATGTTCTATCGGTCGAGCCATCTCCGAGGAATCTTAAGTATTTGAACCGTAATCTTTGGGACAACCAATGCTTCAACACGGAGGTGTTTCCGATGGGTCTGAGTAATCACTGCGGACTAACTCAGATCTACGGGTTCGGAGGTATGGCATCGTTCGTAGAAGGTTGGGGTCAGAGCCATCGTCGGTATAGTGAAGTGGTGTCCGTGACGACGCTCGATACTATGCTCAGCGGCAGATTTGCAGAGAAACGTCTTCTTATAAAGATGGATGTGGAAGGCTTTGAGCTAGAAGTGCTGAAAGGGGCCAAGCAGACCTTGCAACGGTTCCCGAAGCCTGCTTGGCTGGTTGAGATACTGTTGGCAGATGCACTGATTCCAGATGGCGTAAATCCTGACTTCGCCGACACTTTCGAGTGTTTCTGGGATGCCGGCTATGACTGTCGAACGCTAGACGGACGGCTCGAGCTAGTAACGCCGTCCAGGATTAAGCAGTGGATAGCGGCCGGCTTGCGAACCGGAAAACATAATTACCTTTTTCAGCAGCCCATGGTGAGTAGCCGTGAGCTGCTAACCATTGAGTAAACACACGGTCGTCTTTAAAACTCTGCGATGTCTAGACTTGGCTACTCGGTGCTTTTCCATAGCCGTATAGCACAGGCACCATCATTCAATAGCCCGCTGCTCGCGATCGCGAGCTGATGTCAGCCGAAGTGGGCTGAAGCCCGGAGTTCATCATGGGTCTACGTTTGAGCCTTTATCGCTTTTCACTGCGTGCGTGGTTTTATGCTATGCCGGCATTCGCATTTTTTATCGCTTTCTTTCTCCGCGCCCAATATAGCTCCTATCGTCAGTGGACCGAGTCGGAATGGGGCTTCCACTTGATTGTCGTGGCGTTCGCATCCCTTGTCTGGGCAATCGCCGCGGAAAGAAATCGGCTATGCGAAATTGAGGACCTATTTCGGGAGTACAGTGGATTTTATAAGTGCCTATTCGCGTGCGGCACGACTTATGTCGCCTTAACGTGTCTACTCTTCTTCTACCGGCAGGAGAGCATGTCACGCGCCGCACTTGCTTTAAGCGCCGTGCTACTGTTCACGGCGTCGCTCCTGAGTCGGGCCGGTTTCCGCCTCCTGATGGGCCGCCGGTTTCGTTCGGAACACAGATTACGAGTTCTCATCGTGGGTGCGGACCAGCATGCATCAACCATTGCTAAGCGGCTCCGTAACATTCCCATCGGATCCTGCGAAATCGTGGCGCACGTCAGTCTGCCTGAGCAGAGGGTAGCGGTGCACGATGTACCGGTGTACAGCATGGAAGAGGTGCAGAAGGGTTTGCCGGTCAGGGTGGACGACGTGGTCATCGCTCTGCCGCCTGAGCGCCTCTCCGAGCTCTCGGATGTGGTGCGCCATTTGGGCGCGATATCCGCCCCGATCCGTACCGTGCTGGACCTGGGTGATGTCGCTGTAATTCGCGAGCGCTGGTTTCAGTTCGGTGACCTTCAGTTGCTCGATGTGGCTGCTACGCCGGTCGAGTCTCCCTACTATTTTGTGGCCAAGAGGGCATTCGACATGGCTTTTTCACTGCTGGCAGTTCTTCTAACTAGCCCGGTTATGCTGATCGTAGCGGGACTGGTAAAGCTCACCTCGAAAGGCCCAATCCTTTTCAAACAGCAGAGGGTAGGACTGAATGGACAGCGGTTCTCGATGTATAAGTTCCGAACTATGCGACTGGCCGACCCCTCGGAGAGCGATGTCCGCTGGACCACGGCAGACGACCAGCGACGCACCGGAGTGGGGGCGTTTCTACGCAAAACCAGTCTCGACGAACTTCCACAGTTCTTTAATGTCCTCAAGGGAGACATGAGTGTGGTTGGACCGCGGCCGGAGCGGCCTTACTTCGTCGATCAGTTCCTGCAGGAATTTTCCCACTATAACGCTCGCCACCGGCTGAAGGTAGGAATGACAGGATGGGCGCAAGTCAATGGGTGGCGCGGCGACACTTCAATCCAAAAGCGATTCGAGTTTGATCTTTATTATCTCCAGAATTGGAGCCTGTGGTTCGATATTCGAATTGTATGGATGACGGTGTGGTCGGGACTGTTCCACAAGAATGCCTACTAGGCACTGGCCTCGTTCGACTTAAATATTCATCCCCTATTGTGCAGTTCTCAATGTCAATTCTAGGCGGCCTTGCGAATCGCCCTCAATGCGGCTCTTCTCGGTAAGCGTCATACCGGGGTCGGCACATACATAGTTGGTCTTATTCGTGCCCTCAGTAGCTTAGGGCACGAGATCGTGGTCTACGGCAGTTCCCCACTGGTTCCCGCTGGTCCGGGGATAACGCTGCACAAGACGCCTCCATCAATCGCATTTGATGCGGGTCCGTTTGCCGGGCCCTTACGTCTCCTGTGGAACCTATTTGTCTTGCCCATAAGGCTGCGGGGGAGCAAGATTGATGCGGTAGTCTCGCAAAATACCGAAGGGGCCATCTGGTGTTCCGTTCCGCAGATATTAGTTGTCCACGATCTTATCCCACTGTTTTATCCGGAGGAAGCGCCTCGACGTCGAAGTTACTATGAGAAGCTTCTTCCCCATGTGCTTAAACATGCCGCTGCGGTAATTGCAGTCTCACACCATGCCCGGAACGATCTTCTACAGCATTACAGCTTGAATCCCAACCGTGTTCACGTCGCCTATAATGGTGTGCTTCAGAACTCTGACGATCAGCCGCCGGGATCCAGGCCGGGCGGATTTCCGAGCGAGCCATATTTCTTATTTGTCGGTACTTTCTCCCCACGTAAGAACCTGGAAACACTCATTCGTGCATTGGCCAAAGCGCGTGATCATGTACGCGAATCGTTATTGATTGTTGCCTATCCTGACAAATGGTCCACCGGGAATCTGCGACTGGCGGAAGAGTTGGGACTAGGCAACAGAATTGTCCATATGTGCGGGCTCACGAATCAAGAGATGTCTTTTGTTTACGGGCATGCGACAGCCCTATTCCTGCTGAGCGAGTATGAGGGCTTTGGCTTCCCTCCTATCGAGGCAATGCTCGCCGGCACGCCCGCTGTGGTGAGTGATTCCACCGCACTCGCAGAGGTTGCAGGCGACGCGGCTCTGAAAATCGGCGCTCACGATGTCGATGCTGCCGCTGAGGCGATGCTACGACTGTCTACCGACCACACATACCGAGAAGGGATGCGACAACCGGGCATCCAGCGGGCACGCACATTTACATGGGCGCGCACCGGCCAGACGGTGAGTGAGATTTTGTCCCAAGTCGTTCAGAGTCGCGAGAGCAAATCGCGGTCTACAGGTTCAGCACAATAGCTACTTGAGAATCGCTATCTTAACGGAATTGTTTCCGCCCAGCATAGGGGGACAAGAGGCCAGATATGCAGAGCTTTCCAAGGCACTCACAGCTCGCGGGCATTCCGTCCATGTCTACTGTATTCGAAGCACTCCAGGTAGCAAGGCGGAAGAGATTGTCGATGGAATCGTGATCCATCGTGACCCTGAAGCCTATGGATATCAAAGGCCGTTCTTTAGTCTCCTGCGACGAAGTCCCTCTGCCGTACTGAAGTATGCGCTAGTGTGCCGAGGCATCGATCCGAAAGCTTTTGATTGTTTCATCTTCAATCAATGGCCGATTGCTCATACCCTGATGGCACCTCGCGCTATGCGTGCCAAATCGGTCATAGATTGGTGTGAATACCGCGATGGAGCACTGTTTAGCTTCTTACAGAAATATCTTCCGCGCCTGGCGCCAACTAATATGGCGAATAGCGTCGGGTTGCAGCACAAGCTGCAAACGCGCTCGCATTGTAATTTTGAGGTACTTCCGAGCGGGATATTCCCTGCTCAATACCGGACTGCACCACAGCGGGAACGAAGCGGAATCCTCTATCTGGGACGCATCGAGGAGCACAAGAATCTGCAGCTGATGCTAATGTCGTATGAACTGCTGCGGTCAAAGGGCTATCAAGGGCGGCTGCGTATCGTCGGGAGCGGCCCTGCGCTGTCGAAGCTGCAGCAGACGGTTAGAATATCGAAGATTGCGGACTATGTTGATCTAATGGGTTTTGTCGCGGAAGAACAAAAGCTTGAAATACTGGCAAGCTCAGAAATATTCCTGTTGACCAGCCGGCGCGAAGGATTCCCGCGCGCGATATCGGAAGCTATGGCTAGTGGGCTCCCAGTTGTGACGGTGGATTACCCGGAGAATGGAGCCGGGGACATAGTGCGACAATATGGAATTGGTACAGTTACAGACCCCAGCCCCGCAAATGTAGCCGAGGGTGTGATGGCGGTGATGGCAGAATGCGAAAGATACTCGAGAGCCTGTATTTTGGCTAGCCGATCCTTAGATTGGGAAGTTTTAGTCGACAAATTATTGCAAATTGCTGCCGCTTGCTAGATCGATCGTGAATAGCATGTCAAAAGTCGTGGTCACCGGAGGTGCCGGATTTATCGGCAGCCACCTGGTTCCGAAGTTGCTTTCGGCCGGCTGCAAGATACTGGTAGTCGACAATCTCTATTCCGGGCGCCGGGAATATGTTCCCTCCGAGGCAGAATTTGTAGATCTCGACCTAGCTCGGGCCGACGAGTCCACAGTCTTCGAAGTATTTCGAGACTATTGTCCCGATGCCGTCATCCATCTGGCCGCGATACATTACATTCCTCACTGCGTCGCCAATCCCGCTGAGACTTTCCTGGCGAATGTTCGCTCGACTGATGTGATCGCTCGGGCCGTGCGCGGCATCCCTACTAAAAAGCTGATTGCCGCCTCAACTGCGGATATTTATCCCCTGGTGGATAGAGCGCACGTTGAGAGCGAGACCCCTGCTCCCAATAATCCATACGGCCTTTCGAAGTTCCTGCTGGAAGAAATCATCGCCGGGGCCGCCAGAACGAATCCCAAACTGTCATGCGTTGCCCTGCGGTTGTTCAATGTCTATGGACCGCGAGATACAAACCCGCACGTGATTCCGCGAATCGTCGAGCTATTGGGTAGCCGCGCCCCAGAAATTTGCGTCGGAACTATGGAAGCGACTAGAGATTTTGTTCACGTCGACGATGTGGTCCAGGCCATCTGCACAGCTCTGCTACATGATTCGGGAAAATTCGACGTATTCAACGTAGGAACCGGCCGAGCCACGTCGATCCGGCAGGTGTTGCGGATTTTGCTGCAAGCAGCCGGCGACGGCCGACAGGTGGTGCAAGACAAAAACCTATTACGAGCTTATGATCGCTCGTCGCTGACCTCAGATATCACAAAGATCGGACAGATATTGAAGTGGCACCCGACCGTGGGTATCGAGCAAGGGCTGGCGCAATTAGTGCAACAAGTCGTGCCATCATCCTTTTAGAAAACGAATACCTACAGCATGCCGCCGGTTTTGGTTGTCAGGATACTCAGAGCCAGCTCCAAGCGTTCAATTGCCGCCTCCAGGTCGGGATGCACCTCGAGTTGCTTCCGGAGGATGCTCAGTCGGCGATGGGCCTCAGCCACATGATCGGCTGCATTCGGGGATGAGGGATTCTCAGGGATGTTCGGTTCGCTGGACATTGTTACATCTTAGCTCGCTCCGGGCGTTCCACTGAAGCGCCGCTTTATCCTGCCGCTCATTTTCCCCCTCTTCGCGCGAAACTCTAGATCTTGACTTGAGGCGTCCTCGTCCTTGTTCCGGATGGATTGAGGGTGCTCTCAGTTTCGCAGTTAACGCGCTTCTGCCTCCTCTCTTTTCAGTTGCATCTACCGGTGTGTCCTGCCAAACTCTGCCAAAGTTGAGCCCGTCGTGTGACCACGAATCCTGAGAACCCGAGAAACCCCAGCCCGGTAGTGATAGTGGTGCTGTACGTTTTGGCTGCGGTGACCGTAGCCGCCTTCGGTTATGGCGTCGGCGGACCTGGCGCGCTGAGAGCTGGGATACTCTACGCCCTGGTCGGCCTGGTGCTGGCCTGCATAAGCGTAGGTTTCGCACCACGGTTCGTCATCGTGGTCGCACTTGCGACGGGATTGCTTGGCAGCATCCTGCGCGCGGCGGCGGGCACCGAAGTTTCATCGCTCTTCCCCAAGCAGAGCACCGTCGCCTATCTGCGGGTGATTCTGACCATCTGCGGTGCTATCAGCTTTGGCGGCGGGCTCTACGGGGGATTCCGCTTCACCAATCATGGCCTGTTCAACTGGATCAGCCGGCTGGTCATCGCGCGGAACCAGCCAATCAGCATACTCGACGCCTCGCCCCGCGCTCGCCTGATGAAGGAGCTGTCGCGGCACTTCTACGCTTCGGAGCGGATGTACTTCTCGCTTCTCGCCGCGTTCGGCAGCACCCTGATCGCCAAGATAGAGATTGAGCCGGCGCGTCGTTCCCTCGGCATCATCTTTCTTTCGGTGCTGATCACGACCAACCTGGCGTGGCAGTTTGGCGGCTGGCTGAAACCGCGCATCAAGGTGCTGGGGAATATCTTTCGCATCCTTCGGCAAATGTGGGAGGCGCTGGCGGCATTTCTTCTGGGCTACGCCGCGCTGGTGTTCATATTTGCGTGCTTCTACGCCGCGGCGTGGCGCTACGACCCGGTGCGAGCCTTCCGCGGAGTCGATGCGGTTCACCATCCCAGCTTTGCCGACTTCGTATATTTCTCTGTCGTCACCATGTCGACAGTGGGATACGGGGACGTGATTCCAGCCAATGCGATCACGCGCTCGCTGGCCTGCATCGAGGTCGTACTCGGCATTGGTTGGGTTACGGTGGTGTTAAGCGCTGCCGCGGCGCTCGCGCGTCCTAAGGTTGACCTGGTCCTCAAGCGCGAATGGGAGGAGGTCGGCGAGCCCGATCCCGACATAAGAGTTGCGGAGCAATTGGTAGAGACCGAGGTTCGAAAGGCTGCCGGCTGACCAAAACGCTTTGCTGGCCGGTTCGCCCCGCTCGGTGAAGAACGGCCCGCTGCGTATCGCATGCTAAAATTCCTGCATATCTCGCGAGAGAAGTGTCTGTTTGATTGATCTAGCGCCTTCCATTCTGTCGGCCGATTTCGCCCGACTCGCCGAGGACGCCAATGCCGCAATCCGTGGAGGCGGCACCGTCCTGCACGTAGACGTCATGGACGGCCATTTTGTCCCCAATATTACGATTGGGCCGCCGGTCGTGAAGTCGTTACGCAAAGCCGTCGACGTGCCACTCGACTGTCACCTGATGATCGAGAATCCGGATGAGTACATTCCGGCGTTCGCCGACGCGGGTGCGAACTGGATTTCGGTCCATCAGGAAGCTACGCGTCACCTGAACCGGTCGTTGCAGCTCATTCGCGATTGTGGAGCGAAAGTCGGAGTGGTCATCAATCCGGCGACTCCGGTGCAGACCCTGGGCGAGGTGCTCGACATGGTCGACTACGTGCTCGTCATGTCGGTGAATCCGGGTTTTGGCGGGCAGCGGTTTATTCCCGGCGCGCTGGAAAAGATTCGCAAGCTGGCCACGATGCGCGCTGCTAAAGGCGTGGATTTTCGAATCGAGATCGACGGCGGCATCGACCTGCATACGGTTGGTCCGGCGGTGCGCGCAGGCGCCGAGATACTGGTTGCGGGAAGTCATATATTCGGCCGCGGAAATCCGACCGAAAACGCCGAGGCGCTACTGCGAGCGGCACAGGAAGCTACGCTGCTGCGAGCGTAATCGTCAACAGGATCCCAAAGGTGGTTAGGATGTTTCGTCGCATATTCATTGCCGTGCTGCTTGGAACCATGCTGTTTACCGCGGCCGGCTGCACTAATAAAAAAGTCAAGAATCCCATTGCCAATGTCGACTCCAAGCAGCCCGACAAGGTGCTCTACGATCGCGCCATGGACGCGATGAAGCACGGCAAATACGATGTTGCCCGCCTGAGCTTGCAGACCCTGATCAACACTTATCCTGATTCCGAATATGTTGCCCGCGCCAAGCTGGCGATCGGCGACTCGTGGTACGCAGAAGGCGGTTCGGCCGCGTGGACCCAGGCGGAGAGCGAGTACAAAGATTTCCAGACGTTCTTCCCTAATATGCCTGAGGCTGCGGAAGCACAGATGAAAATCGCGAACATCCATTACAAGGAGATGGAAAAGCCTGATCGCGATTACACCCACGCTAAGCGCGCCGAGGATGAATACCGCCAACTCATCCTGCAATATCCCGACAGCAAGCTGGTTCCGGAAGCCAAGCAGCGCCTGCTGGAGGTGCAGGAGGTGCTCGCCGAGCGCGAATACATGATTGGGCACTTTTATTTCGTGCGTGAATCGTGGCCGGCTGCCATCGCCCGCTTAAAGTCTCTGGTTGACACGTATCCGCTCTACAGCGGCGCCGATGACGCGCTGTTTGAGCTCGGAGAGGCGTACCAGAGAGAAATCGACGTGTTACGCGCCTCCCGGCTCACCGAGCAGCAGAAGGGTGGCTTGATCAAGCAGTACCAGCAGCAGGCAGTGGATGCTTATTCCCGCATCATCACACGCTATCCGGAGGAGCCGCGGGTGGCGGAGGCCAAGAAAAAGCTCCAGGCGATGAACCAGCCGGTGCCAACACCTTCGCCAGAGGCGATTGCGCAGAACAAGAAAGAAATCGAAAGCCGCACCAAGGAAAGCATGTACGGCAAGCTGATGGAGAACTTCCGTCACGCCCCCGATACCACCGAGGCGGTAAAAGTGGGTGAGCCAACGCTAGTGGATCCCAAGCAGACCAGCGCTCCGGATTTCGTGCGGAATGCAGCCTCAACTTTGATGATCGGAATAACGGGTGGAGCAGCCAATCCGCCGGGACAGGCGGCAAATGCCGGAACGCCTCCCGCAGGGGGTACGGCGGCGGCTCCGGCAGATAACTCGACGGGCGCGGAGATTCTGCCCACTTCTTCTGCCGGCGGGACTACCGCTCCGGCAGGTGCGGCGACGTCGACCGGCCCGCTGGCACCACATAGCGGTGCGGCTCCGGGCACAAACGACGCCAACAGCGCCGCAACCGACTTCGGCAACGACATAGCGCCTGCAGCGGGTAGCTCGGCCGCTGCTCCTGCGGCGGGTAGCACATCGGCTCCGGCAGGCGGAGCCTCGACGGACAGTTCATCGACGCCCGGTACGACCACGGCAAACGGTGGCAGCGCAACTACAGGTGCTAGTGCTTCGGCACAGACGGCTGCTCCTGCGGCTGACACTTCCACCGAGAGCACTTCCAAGAAAAAGAAGAAGCACCTCTGGCCGTTCTAGGGAGCTGTACGGAATTGCGAAGCCGCCGCTTAAAACGGCGGCTTATTTCTTGCCCGAATACGCGACCGTGCCAGTTTGACCCCACTTTTCCTGCCGCTTAATATCAAAGCTTATCTTCGCAATGAACGGATTTCATGCCGCACGATCTTCCCAAATCCTATGACCCGGCTGCGATTGAGCCTCGCTGGGCCGAGTACTGGGTGGAACACAAGCTGTTTCACGTCGAAACTCCGGCGCCGGGCACAAGTCAGCCGACGTTCACCCTGACGCTGCCGCCCCCGAATGTCACCGGTAACCTCCACATGGGACACATGCTGGAGCACACGGAGATCGACATCATCATTCGCTGGAAGCGCATGAGCGGCATACCCACGCTGTGGCTGCCCGGGACCGATCACGCCGGCATCGCGACGCAGCTCATGGTGGAGCGCCAGCTCGCCAGCGAAGGCAAGAACCGCCGCGATATGGGCCGTGAAGCGTTCGTCGAGCGCGTGTGGGACTGGAAGCAGCATTACGGCGGCGCGATCCTGAAGCAGATGAAGCGGCTCGGCACCTCGGTGGATTGGTCGCGCGAGTACTTCACCATGGACGAGCGCATGTCACGCGCCGTGCGCGAGGCCTTCGTCCAGTCTGTATGAAGAAGGGCTGATCTATCGCGGCAAGTACATCGTGAACTGGTGTCCGCGATGCATCACCGCGGTGTCCGATCTGGAGGTTGTTCACGAAGAGACCCCGGGCAAGCTCTACGAGATTCGTTATCCAGTTGTCGGCAGTCCTGACGAGTACATCGTGGTTGCGACCACGCGCCCCGAGACCATGCTGGGCGACACGGCGATTGCGGTAAATTCCGCCGACGAACGCTACAAGCATCTGCACGGCAAGCGCGTCCTGCTGCCGCTGATGAATCGCGAGATACCGATCATCACCGATGACCTGCTCGCGAATCCCGAGTTCGGCACCGGCGCGGTGAAGGTCACGCCCTCACACGATCCCAACGATTTCGAGGCTGGATTGCGTAATCATCTGCCGCAGATCGAGGTGATGAACGAAGTCGCGCAGATGAACGAGAATGCCGGTCCGTACGCAGGTCTCGACCGCTTCGCAGCCCGGCAGCGTGTGCTGGACGATCTGGAAAAGGGCGGCTACCTCGTCGCGAAGAAGGACTACACGGTCCCGCTTGGCACATGCAGTCGGTGCAAGACGATTGTCGAGCCGCGATTGTCGACGCAATGGTTCGTCAAGATCCAGCCGCTGGCCGACCGCGCCATCGAAGTTGTCGAGCAAGGCGAGGTCAAGTTTGTTCCCGAGAACTACACCAAGACCTACTTCGAATGGATGCGCAACATCCACGACTGGTGTATATCGCGGCAACTGTGGTGGGGACATCGCATTCCAGCGTGGCACTGCCACGAGTGCGGCGAGGTGATTGTCGCGCGCGAGGCGCCGTCGAAATGCAAATGCGGCAGCGAGAAGCTGGAGCAGGACAGTGACGTACTCGACACATGGTTCTCCTCCGGCCTGCTTCCCTGCTCGGGACTCGGCTGGCCCGATCAAGACGCCCGATCTCGATGCGTTTTATCCGACGACGCTGCTGATCACCGGATTCGACATCCTATTCTTCTGGGTCGCGCGCATGATCATGATGAACTGCCATTTCATGCGCGGACACAAGCAAGGCGACGTTCCCTTCCGTACCGTGTACATCCATGCGCTGGTGCGCGACGCCGAGCGCCAGAAGATGTCGAAGACCAAGGGCAACGTGGTTGATCCCATCGAGATCACCGAGAAGTACGGTACCGATGCGGTGCGGTTCACCCTGGCGATTATGGCCGCCCCCGGTACCGACATTGCCTTCTCGCCCGAGCGCATCGACAGCTATCGGGCCTTCGCCAACAAGATCTGGAATGCCGCCCGCTTCCTGTTCATGAATGTCGATCGCGCACAGGAAGCCGGCGTGTGGTCGCTGGCTGAGTTCAAGCGGTCACGCGGCGGACCTTGTCGCTCACGGTCTGCCCGGATTCTCCGTGCAAAGCCTTGAAGACCGCTGGATTCTGTCGCGCTTTAACCGTGTGACTCGGGAGATCAACGACGCGCTGGAGGCGTACCGCTTCCACGAAGCTGCACACGTGGTCTATCACTTCTTCTGGGGCGAATTCTGCGATTGGTATATCGAACTGATGAAGCCCCGGCTGATGTCGGCCAATCACGAGCAGGCGCGTGCGGCATTCGCCAATGTGGTGAGCATCTTTGAGGGGGCGCTACGCCTGCTGTCGCCGTTCATGCCGTTCATCACGGAAGAATTGTGGCACGCAGTATACGACGGCAATCCGCCGGCGCAGTCCATTGCGCTGGCTGCTTATCCCAGAGTCGGACGAGTCGCAGATCGATACTGCGTCCGAAATCGAGATGGCGATTTTGCAGGATTTGATCGCCGCGGTGCGCAACATTCGCACCGAGCTGAAGGTTGATCGCAAGCAGAAGCTGCCGATCGAGATCTTTGCCGACGCCGAAGTCCGCTCGTGGATCGAGCGTGACCAGGCCGCCGTCGAGTTGCTGGCGGATGTCGAGGGCGTACGCTTTGTAGACAGTTCGCTCGCGAAGGTGGCCGGTTCGCGCAGCACCTCGCGCTTCGATGTGCGCGTTGTTTACGAACGTAAAATCGACGTTGCCGTCGAGCGCGAACGACTGAATAAAGAGCTGGCCAAGCTGTCTGGTGAGTTGCAGCGCGGGACCGCACAGTTATCGAATGAGGCATTCCTGGCCAAGGCACCGGCTAACGTAGTCGAAGGCTTGAAGAAGCGCAAAAGCGAAGTCGAAGTGCTGCTCGAGAAAGCGAAAGCGGCGCTCGACGAGTTAGAGACCGTGCAGCAGTAGTTCTAAGGGAGCGATTTGTGGACTGGACAGGCCGCAGGGTTACCGCACTTCTGGAAAACGCGTTGAAGGAGGACTGTGCCACGCAGGACGCCACCAGCGACGTCTGCATCGATCCGGCACAGCGCGCCATTGCCACCATCATCGCCAAGCAGGACTGCGTGCTCTCGGGGCTGGGCTGCGGGCAGCGCATCCTCGACATCTACGCGCAGCTCGACGGCAGAGTGACGTCGCACCCCGATGTCCGCAGCAGTCCTGAGATCTTCGACGGCGTACGGTTGCGCAAAGGTCAAACTGTCGCGGTGATCCGGCACAACGCCCGTGTGATTCTAGCCTGCGAGCGGCTGATCCTGAACATCATGCAGCGCATGAGCGGCATTGCCACCGCGACGCGGCACTACGTCGATGCCGTCGCCGGAACCAAAGCCACAATCCTTGATACGCGTAAGACAGCGCCGGGGTTGCGCCTGCTGGACAAATGGGCAGTGCGCTGCGGCGGAGGCACCAATCACCGGCTCGACTTGAGCGATGGCATCCTGATCAAGAACAACCACATTGCATTGGCGGGCGGCGCTGTGGCAGCACTCGAGCGAGCCCTGTCTCGGCGGTCGAGTGCGTTGCCAATTGAAATCGAAGTGCGCTCTCTGGAAGAGTTCGAGCAGGCGCTCGAACACGGCGCCGAAGCCGTCCTGCTCGACAACATGACGCCGGAACACGTTCGCCAGGCGGTTGAACGCGTTGCCGGCCTCGACCGCAAAATACCGCTGGAAGCTTCGGGCGGTATCAATCTCTCCAATATCCGCGCCTATGCCGAGACCGGAGTGGATTTCATTTCGGTTGGGGCGCTGACGCACTCGGTGCCGGCAGTCGATCTGAGCATGCGCGTACAGCCCGCGTAATGGAAGCCACTGACTCACGTCTGGGCCGCATCGTTCGCCTGTTGAGCGACAACGCCACCATCGTCATCAGCGGCACGCGCATTGCGGAGGAGCTTGGTACCAGCCGTTCCGAAGTATGGCGCGCGGTACAGCAGCTTCGCGAATTGGGCGTGCAAATTACCGGCCATCCTGCGACCGGATACCAGTTGGAATCGATGCCTGACCTGCTTCTTCCTGACGTACTCGGGTCGCTGCTACAGGCGCAAATCATTGGCAGTCGCATTCACCACTACTTCAGCATCGGCTCGACCAATACTGAAGCAATGGGCGCTGCCGCAGCGGGCGAGCCGGAAGGTGCAGTCTTCCTCGCCGAGGAGCAAACTGCCGGTCGAGGCCGCGGCAATCACTCGTGGGAATCTCAGCCGTCGCTGGGAATCTACTGTTCGCTTCTTTTGCGACCTCCTTTGTCTCCCGCCGATGCGCTGCCCATTACGCTCATGGCAGGCCTCTCGGTCGCCCAGGCGGTTCAGCAAGTCACTGGACTGCGTGCGGACTTGCGCTGGCCGAATGACGTGGTAGTGGGAGGAAAGAAATTTTGCGGCATCTTGACCGAGATGAACTCCGAAGCCACGCGCGTTCGCTATGTCGTGATCGGCATCGGCATCAACGTCAATCACGCGTCGTTCGCGGGCGAGCTTGCTCCCATTGCGACATCGTTGCGCATGGAAGGTGGGCGCGAATGGTCCCGGGTTGAGCTGACGGCCGCTTTGTTAAAATCGCTCGACAATGCCTATCGGAAGCTGGTGACCGATCCTGTGGAGGCGCGTAGCGGCATAATTCGCGAGTTCGAGCAACAATCCTCGTATGCACGCGGCCGCGACGTCCGTATCGAGGAGGAGCCTGGCTTCCATGGCGTCACCGAAGGGCTCGACGAGCGAGGATTTCTTCGTGTGCGTACGGCCAGCGGAGTCAGGACGGTGCTATCGGGCATGGTTCGCGCTGTTGACGAGTAAATGAGAAAGAAGCGATGCTGCTGGTTCTTGATGTAGGCAATACCAACACGGTGCTTGGTGTTTTCGAGTTGCAGTCCACTGAGGCGTCACAGACGCGTCGCCTCATTGCGCACTGGCGCGTCACCACAATCAAGGCACAGACGGTTGACGAATACGGGGTTCTTTTTCGCAATCTGTTTGCGATGAACGGCCTCGAGGTCGCGTCCGTGCAAGGTACGGTCATCTCTTCGGTCGTTCCACCGCTTGACTCGACTTTGCGCGAGGTCTGCGAGCGTTACTTTCACATCAAGCCGCTGTTTATTGAGCCCGGTGTGAAGACCGGCATGCCCGTGCATTACGACAACCCTGCGGAAGTGGGCGCCGACCGCATCGTGAACAGTGTTGCTGCGTTCGAGAAATTTGGCGGGCCGTGCATCGTGGTCGATTTCGGAACCGCGACCACGTTCGATGTCGTATCGAAGAAAGGCGAATACATGGGTGGCGTCATCACTCCGGGCATCGGGATTTCGGCCGATGCCTTGTTCTCACGAACCGCCCGGTTGCCGCGAGTCGATATTCGCAAGCCTTCGCGAGTGCTCGCCACCAACACCGTAAACAGCGTTCAATCGGGCCTTGTACTACGGGTACCTGGGACTGATAGATGGAATCCTCGAGAGGCTGATGGCGGAAATCGGCGATACGACGAAGGTCGTTGCGACTGGTGGCCTGGCGGCGCTGATGAGCGAAGGATCGAAATACATCCGCGAGGTGGATGAGTTTCTCACGCTCGACGGCCTGAGGATTATCTACGAACGCAACCAAGGCAACGCCCGCCGGCAGAACTCGGCCGCGAAGGACGACTCCTCCCACGCTGATGCGACTGCGAAGCGCGGCTAAAATGAGGGTGGAGTACGCCTTCAAGGCTGCTGAAAAGCTCTGCCGGGCGCCGTTTTGAAGGGGCGCAGCTTCAGCTGCGCCATGAGAGTCCTGTGTTTTTGTCATCCCGAACCTCTTTAGAGGTGAGGGATCTGCTGTTTTTTTCACCGCGAAGAGTTTTTTCAGCAGCCTGTTCAGGCGTACAGTAACGCGGCAGGTTGAGTAGCTCGGCTTCAGCCGGAATTGATTCCAATCTTCATGCTGCACGCCTGAAGGCGTGCTCCACCCAAATGCTTTGGAAAATTACTTCAACTACTTCACCGAAATCGAAGAGCACTTTCAGAAGCGTCGCGGCACCCTGATCATCCTGTCTCCACTCGACTGGGCGCTGATGGAAATCTGGAAGGATGCCGGCATCCCGCTTGAAGCGGTGCTGCGAGGTATCGATGCCAGCTTCGATAAGTGGGAACGTCGTCCGCGTCGCACGCGCAAGGTGAACGGCCTCGCCTATTGTGCGCAGGAAGTGCTGGCCACGGCAGAGGAGATGAAAGATGCGGCGGTCGGCGCCGCGCCAGCCGAAAAATCGGCTGCCGGGCTTGAGCATGCAGCGGTCGCAGCGTTCCTGCGGCAAAACGCCGATGCGTTAGTCGACTGGTGCATTGCCCGGACGCTGCTCAAACTGTTGCCGGGGAAGCTGCCCAAACGCTGCGCGGGCTGGCCGATGCGGTCGAGCAAGGCAGCGCTCCGCCGATGGAAGACCTGGAGCGCCGGCTTACGGTAAGTGAAGAAAAGCTGATGGCAGCGCTGCTCGCCTCCACGCCCGACGATGCCTTATTCGTCTTGCGCAGCGAAGCCGACCGCGATCTCGCACCTTATCGCAGCAAGATGACGGCGCCGCAAATCGAGCAGCTTCACAAGCAATACGTGCAGAAGCGGCTGCTGGAGAAATACCACGTGCCGCGCTTGAGCCTGTTTTATATGTAGCTTGTTCCAGCGGGATTATTTCAATCGAACCGCATACGTGACGCGAAGTTCTTTAGTTCTTGCTCGTGTCATGGATTCATGGCACCGAGATATGCTGGCGTATTCGCTGTGCCGATCCCATACAAAGCTCGCTCAGCCGAACAATTTGCCTCACGATATGTAGACCACAGTTCCTGAGTTTTCACGAGCTGCTGGACCTCATTCGGCTCGAGTTTCTCCTTCACCTCTTCGTAGACGGCATTCAGTTTGGTTTCTGATTTGTCCTTCGCCTTCCAAAGGCACCCAACAAGATCGCTTGTCGTGCCGATTCCCGCGCAGGGCGAGTCCGGCTCGTTCATTTGCTGCGCCTGAGATTGGCCTAAGCCTACGAAAAGAACGAACAGCGCGATGAGCACTAGAGGTTGCGTCATCTCTCAGTTCAGTACTTCGCCACCTTGGGATCCACGCGCTCAGCCCATGCAGTGATGCCGCCCGCTAGATTATGCACGTTGCTGAAGCCTGACTGCCGCAGGAAGTCGACGGCCTTCGCGCTGCGGCCGCCCATCTTGCAATGCACTACGATCTCGCGATTGGCATCCAGCTCGCCGACGCGCTTGGGCAGATCGTTGAGCGGAATAAGGTGTCCGCCGATATTGGCGATCTGGTACTCATGGGGCTCGCGCACGTCGAGCACAAAGATTTTATCGCCCGCATCCAACCGGCGTTTGAGTTCTTCAACTGTCATGTCAGCCAAGGTGGTCTCTGCTCCCTTCTCTTCTCCCCGTATGCCGCAGAACTGATTGTAGTCGATGAGTTTCGTAACCGTGGGGTGCGCGCCGCAGACCGGGCAGTCGGGATTCTTGCGCAGCTTCAGCTCGCGAAAGCGCATGGCCTGCGCATCAATCATCAGCAGACGGCCTGCCAACGACTCGCCCAATCCCAGGATCAGCTTGATGGTCTCGGTAGCCTGAATCACTCCCACCAGGCCAGGCAGGATTCCCAGCACCCCGCCTTCCGCGCAGGATGGCACCATACCCGGTGGAGGCGGCTCCGGATACAAGCAGCGATAGCACGGACCTGATTTCGTCGCGAATACGCTCGCCTGTCCTTCAAAGCGAAAGATCGAGCCATACACATTCGGCTTTCCGGTGAGCACGCAAGCGTCGTTCACCAGGTAGCGGGTCGGAAAGTTGTCGGTGCCATCGGCAATGATGTCGAAATCCTGAAAAATTTCTATCGCATTGGCGCTGGTCAATCGGATTTCGAACTTGCGCACGTCCACATTCGGATTGATAGCCGCAATGCTTTCGGCGGCGGAGTCGAGCTTGTTGCGCCCGACGTCCGCCGTGGTGTGGATGATCTGGCGTTGCAAATTGGTGCGATCAACCACATCAAAGTCGACAATGCCGAGCGTGCCGACACCCGCCGCTGCCAGGTAGAGCGCCAGTGGAGAGCCAAGGCCTCCTGCTCCGATGCAAAGCACCTTCGCCTGCTTGAGCTTGAGCTGCCCCTCCATGCCTACCTCGGGCAGGATCAGGTGGCGCGAGTAGCGGAGAATCTCCTCATTGCTCAGCCCATCGGAGTTCGCGGCACTATTGTTCATTGCCAACTACCTTAACTTATTTCGACAACCCATTTCGATGCCGGAGCGCTGCTTGCGACTCACGGTTCCCCGGTTCTGGGCTGGTCACAGGCACGTGTGACGAATATCACACCGCGGGGTACACATCCTTATGTACAACACATAGACCAGATCGTTGCAGGAAAAGCGGCCAGGATTGTGCAAATTGTGAACTCGCAGGCAGGGGTGGTTCAGGGTCTGATCGCAGCGTTGGAGTCCATCGGGCAGCCGGTCTTATGTAAGCCCGGCGAGCGCGTCCTGGAGGAAGGCGAGACCAGCAAAGGCATTTTCATTCTGCGCTCCGGCGTAGCTCGCGTTTCGATGGCATCGCACGATGGAAAAGCGAGGCAGCTGCGCGAACTGGAACCGGGCTCCTTCATCGGTTTGTCTTCCAGCTTGAGTTGCGACCACTGCTGTTACACGGTAGAAGCCACCGGCAGCGCCGAATTCACCTTCGTTCCGGCGGAAGCGGCGCAAGAACTGCTACGCTCGCGACCTGATCTGTGCCTGCAAGTGATTCAGCTATTGGGGAAGGAAATGTCGTCGCTGTGCCACGAGCGGACCATTTTGAACACCGACATCAAGCCAGTCCGAATTGGGAGATAAATCGCGTGTGGTACGACAGAAGTGGTAGCAGCCTACGGCAGAAGGGGTATTCGCAAATCAAATTGGGAATGCAAGAATCACGATGCTAACTGAAGCAACAAGCAATTGGCCAGACAGAGTTCGCAGGGTTAGCATCTCCTCCTTAGGTAGAGTTTAGCTTTACCGGTTGGCGGGATTCCGGACCTCACGGTCTTATTCGGATGTGCAACTGGGCGCTGCGCTTCCGTTCGGAATTCCGCCCTTTTATTTTCTCTAAAATCTTTCGTTGCAAATACCGAATCGGTTCAGCTTGTTGTAGAGAGAGCTGCGCGGGATGCCAAGCCGCTTTGCGGTTCTCTGAACCGACCCGAATTCCTGCGCCAGCACATTAGCGATATGGGTCTTCTCCATCTCGCGCAAGGTCAGGTTCGAGGTTGACGGAAGGGCCGCCGATTCCTCAAAACGGGCCGGGAAGAAGTGCAACTCACGCTCCGTAATGACATTGTTCTCGGCCAGCAACAACGCACGTTGCAATACATTGCGGAGCTCGCGAATATTTCCAGGCCACGAATATCTGCGCAGAGTTTCAATGGCCGAGCTGTCTAACTCAATCGACTCACTGTGTGGCGTAAGGCATCGAAGCAGCCGGTTGGTCAGCAGCGGAAGATCCTCGCTACGAGAGCGCAACGGGGGAACTTCCAGCAGAATGATGTTGATGCGATAGAAGAGGTCGGCCCGGAATCGCCCGTCGCGTACATCCCTCCCCAAATCGCGATGCGTAGCGGAGATCAGCCGCACATCAGCGAAGCGATCGTGAACATCGCCCAGTCTGCGAAATCGTCCGGTTTCCAGCACCTTAAGAAGCTTGGGTTGGACTTGCAGATCGACGTCACCGATCTCGTCCAGGAACACGGTGCCGTGGTTTGCGACCTCCAGCAGGCCTGGCTTGGCTGCTACAGCGCTGGTGAACGCACCTTTTTCGTGTCCGAAAAGCTCAGTCTCCAGGAATTCACGATCCAGCCCCGCGCAGTTCAGGTCGAGGAATTCCTCGTGGCTGCGGATGCTGTTGACGTGCAGCCAATTCGCCAGCACGCCCTTACCAGAGCCGGTTTCACCCAGAATGAGCACCGGGCTTTCGGAAACGGCCACCTTGCGTGCCAAGTCGCGCAATCGCTGAATGACTGAACTGGTGCCGAGGAAGGGATCCATTCCTTCGCCACTTGTAGCGCAAGCCGCCGGTGGCGCGTAGGATCTATCGCCGTTGCCGAAGCCGGAGTGGGCGATGCCACTTCTGCGGCCAAAGTGCCGGTGCATGGAATGGTCGGTCGCGGGGTGGATTGCGCCGGATGGCTTAGGGGATTCCCGATCGGTTGACGAATACAATTCAACTGCTCCTCGACAGCAACATGAGTTGCACAGCTCCCGGACGGGGAGAACTCACCCGCACGATCAAGGAACAGCCGGAAGCATCAGCAAAGGTACTTCAAAACAAATACCGTTCTGGTCGAGGGCCGATCTCCGGCATCGCACTACAGTGCCGAAATTTCAAAATCTCAGAGTGTTTTAATTTCTTGATTTGACTATTCCATCGAGCCCATCCAAGGCTCAGTGATACCGGTCACAGGCGGACGTGCAAGAGGTTACTAAAGGGAAGTCGGCATATGTACCTTTGGGCAGATCGCTCTATCTGAGCGCCGGAACGCGCAGATCAAAACGCTCCACCATCATGTCCACCACTTCGCGACCGATCTCGAGCGATGCCGTCGCCGCGGGCGAGGGAACGTTGCACACATGAATCATTCCCGGAGCGTGGACAAAATGGAAATCGTCGAGCAGATTGCCTTGCCGATCCACAGCCTGGGCGCGTACTCCTGAGCCACCCGGCGCGAGATCGTCTTCCGTCAATTCGGGGACCATCCTCTGCAACGCGGTCGCGAAAGCTCTCTTCACCAGGGCACGATACTGTTCCGCAGCTCCCATTCGCCAGTACCGGCGCGCCATCTTCCAGAATCCGTCATAGGACAGCATCTCCACGGCTTCCGTGAGGTCTGGGCCAGCACCGTTATATCCTTCGCGACGCATGGCCAGCAGCGCGTTGGGACCAGCCTCGACACTGCCATTCACGCGACGTGTGAAATGCACGCCCAGGAAAGGGAATCGAGGATCGGGCACCGGATAGATGAGATTCTTGATGAGGTGCCGCCGGTCGCTTCGAACCTCGTAATATTCCCCGCGAAACGGAATGATCTGCAAGTCAATGTGAACTCCGGCGAGCTTCGCGATTTGGTCGCTATACAGTCCGGCGCAGTTGATGACATGGCTGGCGTGAAATGTTCCGGCGATCGACTCGACTATGTTTTCGTCGCCATCGCGACGCAAGCCAGTCACCTTCGCCCGGCAAATGATCTCTCCGCCTGCGCGCTTGATCAACTCGACATATTTTTGCGCCACCGCAACGTAATCGACGATCCCGGTTGAGGGGACGTGGAGGGCGCTGATGCCGTCACAGTGCGGCTCAATCTCGCGAAACTCTTCCCGGCTGAGCATCCTTAGCCCCGGAACGCCATTTGCGATACCACGCTGATGGAGTTGGTCGAGACGAGGCACCTCCTCGTCGCTGGTGGCGACCACCAGCTTGCCGCATTCCTCGAAGGGAACGTCATGCTCGCGACAGAACTGCTTCATCGAAGCCGCTCCGGCCACGCAGTTCTTCGCCTTCAGTGAGCCGGTACGGTAATAAAGGCCGGAATGGATGACTCCGCTGTTGTGCCCGGTCTGGTGAGCGGCAACCTGGCTTTCCTTCTCGAGAACGATCAGCCGCAGCTCCGGAAAGCGGGTGACGGCCTCAAGCGCACTTGCCAGTCCTACAATGCCGCCACCGATAATCAACAGGTCTGCGGAACGATCGGGCATAGAGCCTCGTTTCTGGGCGACCTTCGATTATAGAATCGCTTGTCAGCGGATCCTGTGATGGACGCACGTCTTCGCAGGTCGGCGGGTGGCCCAGGCAAGCACTCTGAGGAGTCAATCCACACGCGCCCGCCTCAGCCGCTGGCGCGATCTGAACCCGCCGCCTCCCATCCAGCGTTACGAGCACCCTCGGCCAGGCGACCTGCTGCAACATCCCGGCTTCCTGGCTCTGCATGTGGCCGTGGACGATCACTCGCGCCTGGCCTTTACCCAAATGCTGCCGGATCAAAAGGTCGAAACCACCGTCGCTTTCCTCGCCGCCGCCACCGACTTCTTCGCCACCCACGGCATCGGCGTGCGCGCCCTGCTCACCGACAATGGCTCCAGCTACCGCTTCGCTCAGTTCCATCAAGCTTGTCAGAACCTGCAGATCAAGCATCGCCGCACCTGGCCCTATACCCCCAGAACCAACGGCAAGGCCGAGCGCTTCATCCAGACTGCACTCAGCGAGTGGGCTTATGCACAGCACTGGTCCGACTCAGAGCAAAGAGACGTTTATCTGCAGCCTTGGACCGACTTCTACAACCGTGAACGCCCCCATGGTAACCTCAACTACAAGCCGCCCATCAGCCGCTCCGATTCCGGAACAACGTCTTGATCATCTACAGGTGCCCGGCACCCGGCGAACGAAAGCAGGTCCTTCGCTTCGCTCAGGATGACAATTTGTGAGAGAGCTTATCGGCGCCGCTAAAGCTGCGTCCCTTCAATTGTGGCGCACGAAGAATTTCTCTTTGTCCAGGTCTGCCGGGACCGCGACGTCGAAGAAGCCGACCATCATCTCTTCGTAGGTCTGGCCTCCCCAGGTTACCGTCGCGTTGGGATCGGGATTGTGCGGGTTGTCCTCCGAGTTGTCGTACCACGCCACGGCCTGCAAACGCGTGCCGGCTTTCAAGAAGCGCGGTTGCGCAAGTTTGTAACTGAGTTGCCAGTGGAAGTGATAGTTCACGCGCAGCAAGGTTTCCTGAACGGAACCGTCCGGGTTGAGGATGTTGTACTCGAAGCGCTTGCCGCGCAGGTGCATGTGCGGAAAGAAGCTCAGCAACGTGCAGTCGTTGGGCAGCGTGCCGGACACATCGACACGGTAATCGTCCTCACGCGGCGGAATGACGAAGCTGTGATTGGTGAGTTGCAAGGTCAGCACGCGCTGTGCTGGTTTTTCTTTGGCGAAGACTAGTCCCACGCTCGTCTGGTCGCTGGCGGCGTGACCGTTGGCGGTGTAGTGCATCTGGAAAACCAGGTCGGAGCCGGCGGGGATGAACTTGGCCATGGTCGCAGGCCAGTGATCGGGCAGGCTGCCGGGAGCGTAGACCAGCAACATATCGGTCGTCGTCTCGTGGGCTTCGGCGCGCAACTTCGGATCTTTGAAACTGGAGGCGACGAACGGCACGCCAACCGGAGCGGCGCGCAGCCAGTCCGAGTTCGGCGGCCGGATGTAAACCACCGCGTGATGCACGTGCTCGGGACTCGAGGGCTTAATCTCCGATTCGCGCACCCACATGTCGCGGGTGAATCCGGTAGGCACGATCTCGTAGGTGTACTCGATGTCGCCGGAGGACGGCAGCGTCACCGGCTGCGGCATGGTGATCACTTTGTCGGGCGCATCGATGTTCCAGCCTTGCGGCCAGTTCTTCGCAGGTGGAGCGTCTTTCGGCGAACCAGCGGGTGAACCGGCGTCTACCCACTTTGCAATCGTCGCGATCTGCTCGGGGGTAAGTGACGGGTCGTTGGAGAATTTCCCATAGCGTGGATCGGCAAACCACGGAGGCATGCTCTTCGCTTCAACAGCGAGGCGAATCGAAGCAGCCCACGGCTTCACATCGTTATAGGTGACGAGCGGCATGGGCGCGACTTCGCCGGGTCGGTGACATGCATGGCAGTGGTCCTGGAGGATGGGGAGGACGTCTCGGTAGAAAGTGGGGTGGGGCGGCGAAGTGGTTGGCTGAGCGGCTCCAAGCAGTAGAAGCGAGAAGCAGGAAGCTAACGCGAGAAAGACGCGCGAACTCGCTTTGCGCCGCAATGAAACGAGGGAGGGCAACCTGTGATCTTAGTCGTTGCGGCGCGACTCGAACAGCAGGTCCTTCGGTCGTCACGGCGACCTCGGGATGACAAATCATGAGAGAGCGTGGCACGGCGCAGCTAAAGCTGCGCCCCTTCAAATCGCTTAAGATCGCCTAGCCCTGCTCCTGCAACTCTTCTGGCGCACCGTGGCGGCGGAGCAGTTGCGGCAGGTTCTGCGAGAAGGCCGAGCGCGGCAGCACCATGTCGCAGCCCGCTTCCTGCGCCTTCATCTTGAGCTCGCCCTGAACGTGCGAGACGAAGCCGATGATGTTGGTCGCTTTCTTCAGCTTCGATTTCAGCTTGGGGATGAGGGTGAGCGGCTTGGCTCCCAGGTTGTTCAGGTCGAAGATGATGAGTGACGGCTTGTCGTCGCCGTTCTGTCCCATGCGCTCGTAGAGGTCTTTGTCGGTCTTGACGAACTCGACCTTCACGTTGAGCTTGCGGCCGGTCTCCTGAATTTTGGTCAGGAAGAACAGATCGTCAACGAAGGCATAGATACGTGCTGGTCCGGCATCGGCGGTCACGGGAAGGGGCTCTGGCTCGGCCGGCATGAACGGCTTGGCAAACCCCGGGCCTACGCGACCGCGGCCCTGCCTTTGCTGATTGCCATTGCTGTTACCGTTCTGCGCCGCACGGTAACTGTGGTCCATAGGAGCGGTGTAGATGCCGCCGCCCGGCTGGCTCTGCCCGGTGCGCTGTCCGGGACGATGGCCCGGCTTCCGCCCTTTGCTGTGACGATGCTGGCCAGGGCCCTGCTGAGGGCCGCGACTCTGGTCTTGTCCCTGAGGCTGAGCACCTTGCGTGACAGGTCCACGACGCCCACGGCGCCGTCTGCGTCCTTTCCCTCCGCCGGGCTGGCCGGATGGAGGGTTCGATCCTTGGTTCATGTTTCTCTCTTAAGTCACTTCTCGCAGGTTGCGAGTTCCCACATCTGGACCGCATTTGCTGGCTTGCTGCTCGCGTAAAGAACTGCGGAGTCGGCAATTATGCGGTTGGAGTCGTTCTCGAAATCGAGTTCGTTACGTCCGTCTGGCGCCTGGACATGTTGGCGCATGGAACGCCGGCACGAAGGTGCGGCGATTGGAGGACGCTTCTATGGTACTCAGCTTTGGCTGTGAAACGCAAGTTCCAAAATGCCTTCTTCCCCTTGGATGCACCTGCTTTCACAATGCGCGCAGAAAATTCACGTGTTCTGGAAAATGAATCTCAATTCAGTCGGGCCAGCAGTTGCCGCACCATCTCCAGCGTCTCCTGCACATCTTCGGCGTCGGGAGCATCGGGGCAGAGCTTCAAATAGTTCGCCAGATCCTGTGCGGCGCCTACGTACTGATCGAGATTCAGCCTGACCAGCGCGCGTTCGCGCAGCATCTCAGTACAACGCGGCGGGATGGCCAGCAGGAGATCGAGGACCATCAACCCCTTGCGAAAATTCCTCTGGGTGAAATAAATCTGCCGCAGGTTGTTCAGCATTCGGGTGAGGATTTCGCGGCAGGTGACCGGCGAGAGGAACTCCGGTTTGAACTCAAGCTCGCCGCGGTAAATCTGCTTGAGCCGGGCGTCGCAATCGCCGGGCGTCAGCACCAGTCCGCGATTGAATGCGTCAATGATGATCTCTCCCGATAGCACGTCGTAGTGCTTCAGCAAGAAATGTCCGGGCATGGCGGTGCCGGCCAAAGGAAATCCGATGCGGCGGGCGACCTCCATGTAAATAACCGAGAGGGTAATGGGAATGCCCAGCTTGCGGTCGAGCACATCATTGAGAAAAGAATTTCGCGGGTCGTAATAATCGTCACGATTGCCGCGCAGGCCTTCCTCCTCGAACAGCACGCGATTGAGCGTGGCGATGGCCTCGCGTGCGCTGGGATTCGCGCGCAAGCCTCGCCTCGCCCTGGCCGCCAGAGTGTTCAAGCGCTGCAGGTAGAGCTCGATTTCGAGTTCGGGATATTCGATGCGAGCCAGCGCCAGCGCGGCTCCGGCGAGGTCGATGGCTTCGTCCTCATGGGCCGGATTCACCAACTGCGCGAACGTCAGCAAGGCCCGGCTGTACGGGTCTGATCCCAGCATCCGTGCGTTAGATGAGACAAGCGGCGTGGCAGATTCGATGAAGCTGCCAGAGCGAAGTGTTAAAGGCGCGCGATGTCTGCTGCGATATAGTGACCATCATGCCATCCGCCAAGGTTCGCAAAGAAAAAAGTGCCGTCAAGGTTCTCTCCAGCAAGGTCCCTTTCCGCGGCAAGGTGTTTAGCGTCACCTCCGATCGCGTGCTCGAGCCCAACGGTGTATCGGCGGTTCGCGATGTGGTGCGCCACTCCGGCTCGGTGGTCGTGCTCGCAATCGACGAGACACAGCGCGAGCCCCGGGTGCTGCTGGAGCGGCAATACCGCTACGCGGCACGCGATTATCTGTGGGAAATTCCAGCCGGCCGCATCGACGGGAAAGAAAAGCCGCTGGCGGCTGCGAAACGGGAGCTGCGGGAAGAAACTGGCTACACCGCGAAGTCGTGGAGCAAGGCGCTGTTCTTTTATCCCAGCCCGGGGTTTATGGACGAGACCATGACCGTGTTCCTGGCGCAGGGGCTAAAGGCGGGAGAGGCTGAACCGGAAGCTGACGAACGCATCGACTACGCGTTGGTTCCGCTCACCCAGGTGGTCGCCCTGATCATGTCCGGAAAGATTCGCGACGGCAAAACCATCGCCGCCGTGCTCTGGTTCCAAGTCCGGCAGAAACGCTGAGCGCTGGATTTCCAGCCGGTCGCAGGTTCGATGTTTTTATCCAAATAGCGGGTTACTTCTGAGATATCACCCGAGGTCAATAGTTAATTGATTTCCCCTAAACATACGTTTCTTAAACAAATAGGCTATATACCTTCTTGACACTACTACCTCCTTAAGAGCACAATTAAGACACGCCGTTGACAGGCAACATCTCCGATCTGCCGCAGGTCCCCCGGGAACGCAAGCTCCTCCTCGATCTGGGCTGGGTAGGTACCAGCCTGTTGGACGAATTCAATCCAGCACCTCGCCCCCGGGGTGCTGATGGGCGTGGGCCCGGAGGAAGAACGAAAGTGAAAATGAAAGGAACCGTAAAGTGGTTCAATAACGCGAAAGGTTTCGGCTTTATCGGCCGGGACGATGGCCCGGATGTTTTTGTGCACTACAGTGCCATTCACAGCGAAGGCTATAAGAGTCTGCAGGAAGGCGATCCCGTGGAGTTTGAGATCGTGCAAGGGCAAAAAGGTCCGCAAGCCGACAACGTCACCAAGGCGCAGTAGTCGACTGTCGGATTCTTCTGGCAAACCCAGCCACCGGGCTGGGTTTTGCTATTGGGGAGTAGGTTATGCCCGCATCGGCTGGCGAGTTGTAGACCGCCCGGCTGCGCCGCCTTACAATGCGTTAGAGTTTCGCGGCTGAGAGAGAATAGAGTCATGACCGGAATTCAATACCTGACTGACGCAAAAGGCCGCAGAGTGGCCGTTCAGATTGATCTGAAGAAGCATCGCGAGATTTGGGAAGACGTGGAGGATGTACTTGTTTCGCGTGCGCGTCGAAACGAAAAGCGGAGCCCGATCGAGAAGGTTAAGTCGAACTTGATCAAGGCCGGCAAACTGCCTCGTGAGTAGTTGTCGAGTTGTTCTTACAGCAACTGCTGAGAAAGAGCTAACTCGATTGCCCGCTCGCTTCGTCACACGGATATTCCCTCGAATCGAAAGCCTTGCGTTAGATCCGCGACCTCCAGGTTGCAAGAAGCTGGTGGGTGGAGATAACGAATGGCGCATTCGCGTGGGCGAGTACCGCATCGTGTATGAGATCGACGATCACTCCAAAGCCATAGATGTGACCCGTATCGCGCATCGGCGCGAAGTTTACCGGGACCGATAGCCCTCTTGGATAACAAAGCCATCGCGAACGTCTTCTACGAAACCGCCGATCTCATGGAGATCAACGGCGACGACGGGTTTCGTATCCGCTCCTACCAACGCGCTGCCGAAGCGATTGAGGCGTCGCCCGACCAGGTCGCTTCCCTGACTCAGCGAGCCCAAGAAGTTGCTGGCGGTTCCCGGCATCGGCAAAGGGATGGCGGCGAACATCAAGGAGTTGTGCGAGACCGGCAAGCTGAAACTGCATCAGGAGCTGCTGGAAAAATACCGGCCAACGATGCTTGAGCTGCTGAAGATTCAAGGGCTGGGGCCGAAGACCATTGCCTTGATCTGGAGCGCGTTCCAGGTCAGCGACCTGGCCGGCGTTGAGCAGCTCGCGCGCGAAGGCAAGCTGCGCGAACTACCTCGGCTGAGCGAAAAGTCGGAGCAGAAGATCCTCAAGGCGATCGAAGATTATCGCCGCATCTCGGGACGCTTCCTGATCGATGAAGCCGACCGCACTGCCCAGAAGCTGGCGGCGCATCTGGCACACATTCAAGGCATTGAGAAGATCACGCCGGCGGGCTCGTTACGCCGGGGACGCGAAACCGTGGGCGACCTCGACGTGCTCGTCACCGGGCCGTGTTGTGTCGATGACCAAACGCGCGCGGGGCTGATTGAAGAGATCCTGCGCTTCCCCGGCATTGTTGAAGTTCTCGCCAAGGGCGACAACAAGGTAAGTTTCAAGCTGCGCAGCGGCATGCAAGTCGATGTGCGTACCTTGCCGCCCGACTCTTACGGAGCCGCCTTGCAATACTTCACCGGCTCGAAGAGCCACAACGTGACGCTGCGGCAGCGCGCTCTGAAGCAGGGCTATACCTTGAGCGAGTACGGGTTGTTCACGCTGGAAGATAACGAGCGCGTCGCCGGCGCCACCGAAGACGAGATTTACGGCAAGCTGGGGCTCGACTGGATTCCGCCGGAGCTGCGCGAGAATTGCGGCGAAATCGACGCAGCGGCCAAGCACACGCTGCCCAAGCTCGTCGAGCTCAGCGACATTCGCGGTGAAGTGCACATGCACACCGTCGAAACCGATGGACGATGCACCATCGACGAGATGGCCCAAGCCGCCAAGGAGCGCGGCTACCAGTACATCGCGATCACCGATCACTCCAAGAACCTGGCCTTCGCCAACGGACTGGACGATGCGCGCGCCGAGCAGCACATCCGGCGCATTCGCGCAGCGAACGACGAGATCGATGGAATCACCATCCTCGCCGGCATCGAAGTCGACATCCTCGGCGATGGCGAACTCGACCTGTCGGACTCCGTACTGGAGCAGATGGATGTTGTCGTCGCGAGCGTGCACTCGCTATTCAGCCAGGAGCCGCAACAGATGACCGATCGCCTGCTGCGCGCCATCAGCAACCCGAATATGTCCTTCCTCGGGCATCCGACGGGCCGCCTGCTTCTGAAGCGTGATGCCTATAAGTTCGACATGGAGGCGATCCTGAAGTCCGCAGGGGAACACAGAGTTGCGATGGAGCTCAACGCCTATCCCGACCGGCTCGATCTCAACGACGTTCATCTGCGCATGGCGCGCGACCGCGGCGTGAAGATTGTCATCAACACCGACGCTCACCACACTTCCCATTTTGAGAAATTGAAGTACGGAATTCTACAGGCACGCAGAGCATGGTTGACATCAGGTGACATCCTGAATACTCTGCCGGAGCAAGAGTTCCGCAAAGCTATGAAGCACGGCTGTCCGTCCAACTAGCCGGCTTTGCGGGAACCACTCCGAGCAGTCTTCCAGGAGCTCTCATGACTACTCATAAGCATCACCGGCGCGAATTCGATGCCGGCCATGTGCCGATCACCGAAGAGTTCGACAGCCCGCGCCGGACGTTGCCACCCGTTCTCACATTATTGATCGCCCTCGTCGTGGTAGTCGTGTTTATCGTCGGCGTTGCGTATGTCTTCCGCGCCAAGCCGATAGCACAGGGACAGATCGACAACGTCTTCTTCAGCCAGAATAAAGGTCAGCCCAATTCGATGGTGGCGATCCAGGTTTCGCTGAAAGCCATCGGCGACAAGCCGATCTACATCAAGGGGATCACGGCCGAGCTGAAGACTCAGAATGACACTTACAGCGATGACGCGGCCTCGCCTTCCGATTACGACCGTTATTTCCAGGCCTATCCCGACCTGAAAGACCATGCCATGAAGCCGCTCGCGGTCGAGACCAAGATCCAGCCCGGGACACAGGAGAGCGGAACCGTGATCGTGACCTTTCCCGTTGATCAGGGCGAGTTCGATACCAGGAAGAGCCTGACGGTGACCGTGCAACCGTACGATCAGAAGCCGATTGTGCTGAAGGAAGCGGGAAAATAGAGCTCAGGCGGCCGGAGGCGCGGGGCGTTCCAGAACTACCAGCCTGGTTTCCAGCTCCAGAAGCTTGGATTGGAACGCGTCCATCTGCTCAGTGGTGGAGGCGTTAACGTTCGAGAGATCGGCTTCAATCTTGCGAAAGCGTACGGTGGCCGATTGCTGGTAAGCTCCGAACGCTCGGACAATGCGGGTTTCTGCGTCATGCGTCCGCTCGTCGATATACTCGCGCAAGCGGTTCTCCCGCTCGTCGATATACTCGCGCAAGCGGTTCTCCCGCTCATCGATGTGCTCGCGTAGACGGTTCTCCCGCTCATCAATGTGCTCGCGTAGACGGTTCTCAACCTCATTGAGCTGTTCACTCAATCGTCCTTCGATTCCCTGCAAGATTTCGCGGAGTTCGTTAGCTTCCATCTCAGTGGTTGTAGTTTACATCGTTGTTGAATCTTCAAGGGCTCAAAGCGTCAAAACAATAAAGGCTTCAAACCTTTTCGGGAACCCCTACGGTGTAACCGGCGTGGGCGCGTTCTTCGGCGTGGCCAGGTATCCTGTGATCGAATTCTTGGTCTCCGAGAAGACCACCACCTCATAGAGCAAGCGGTCGCGCCCGGTATAGAACTGCAGAGGTTCGCCCACGGTGCGATCTTTCTTTTCGATGGTGCGGTCGTCGGCGATCACGTTCAAGGTAAAGCGGCTCTTCTTGGCATCCACTTTTTTCAGTTGCAAGCTGACCGTCGACACTGGCTGCTTTTGTCCCTTTTGCAACGTGAAATCGTAATAATTGCGGTCGCCTTTATGTTTCAGGACGTCCAGCTCGCTCGCATTGCGGGCGACTAAACCGCTCTGCACTCCCAAGTCGCCGATGGTCTTCTCCAACTTCTGATTGGTCGCAGCCAGATCAGACTGGGTCTTCTGAATATCCGTCTTGGCGCCTCCCAATTCGGACTTGACGCCACCGACTGCGCGTATTCACCGCGGCGATCTGCTGGCCCTGCTGCTTCTGCTCTGAGGTGAGCTTCGCCTCAGCCTGCTTCTGCGCGCGCTCCAGATCGGCTGCCCGCTTGGCCATCTCCTGCTTGGTGAGGCCGACTTCTGAGGTCAGCGCCTCCTTGAATTCATTGGAGGTGCTGTGCAGGCGCGCCACCAACTGCTGCTGCGCGTCGTTCAGGGCCATCTGCTTCTGATCGAGAACATCGAGGCGGGTCTTGAGCGAGTACATGAAATAGAGCGAAGCCGCGACATACACCACGGCCAGTCCAAGAAGGATGTATTGCAGGATATGGCTCTGCCTGGGCACCATTTGCGGTTCGGGGGTATCCAGAGCCTTACCGGTAGCAGCGTCAAACATCTAAGGTTCCTTTCCGTCGATTACCGATTTTCGAGTACACCAAATTCCCTGTCAATAACATCTTACGAGTGTTACTGCGGGCTCGACGAGTAGTTGAACGGTAACTAGATTGCTAACTTACATCTAGCGACTACTCAGGAAAAGGGTAATTTCACCATAGTCCTTAAGCCTCTCTGGTTCAGGTGCTTACAAACCCGAGAGCCTGCGCCGAGTTCTTCCCTGCCGGCCAACGGGTAAGAATTACGGGCAAAGCGAAGTTTTTATATATGGCCGATAGAAGACAGGAGTCATTGTGCGCCTTACCTCATACCAAAACCTACTCTGGATCATAGCGCTACTGGCTGGCTTATGTGTTGCAGCCTCGGCGCAGGCCCCGCCAGGCTCGACATCCACCCAAACCGCAGTCGTGCAGACAAGCTCTCTAGCTCCGCACGTTCCGACGGCCCGTGGTGGGACAGGCGAAACACTCTCGGCCAGCGATTCCGATCAGCACGGCGCAAGTCCAACTCTTCAGGCGAAGATCACGGAGCCGGGGCAAACCCGAGTTCAGGTAGAGACAGCCAGCGTGCTTCCTGATTCGGCCAGTCTACTGCCTGTAGCAGCGCTCGTCGGGTTCAGCTTCCTTCTGGGCGGGATTGTTTGCGGCACGATCAAGAATCGTCCTTGACCGCGATCACGCTAATGCGTGGGTCACGATCTCCTGCGCTTCCTCGACGATGGCATCCAGGTGCGCCTCGTCCTTAAAGCTCTCAGCGTAAATCTTGTAGATATTTTCCGTTCCCGAAGGCCGGGCAGCGAACCATCCAGTTTGTGCGACCACTTTTAGTCCACCGATTGGCGCATCGTTTCCCGGTGCCCTGGTTAGCTTCGCGGTGATCGGCTCACCGGCCAACGTGGATTCCTTGACGGCTTGGGGAGACAGCTTGCCAAGTTTCGCCTTCTGCTCAGGAGTGGCAGCGGCATCGATCCGCGTGTACAACGGCGATCCAAACTCCCTCGTCAGCTCCTGATAATGCTCGCCCGGATCTTTGCCCGTGACCGCCATGATTTCCGCAGCCAGCAATGCGAGCAGCGGACCGTCCTTGTCGGTAGTCCACACCGTTCCATCCATGCGCAGGAAGCTGGCGCCTGCACTTTCTTCTCCGCCAAAGCAGAGGGTGCCGTCGAACAGGCCCGGCGCGAACCACTTGAATCCGACTGGCGTCTCGTCCAGCTTGCGGCCAAGCTTCTGGACCACGCGATCGATCATGCTGCTGCTGACCAGTGTCTTGCCGACACCGACTCCTTGCGACCACTGAGGGCGATGCGTCAGCAGGTATTGAATCGCCACCGCGAGATAGTGGTTGGGGTTCATCAATCCGGCCGAAGGCGTCACAATGCCGTGCCGGTCGGAGTCGGGATCATTGGCGAAGGCGACCTGAAATTTGTCTTTAAGCCGCACCAGCGACGCCATGGCGTATGGGCTGGAGCAGTCCATGCGAATCTTGCCATCGTGATCGACCGTCATGAACGAAAACGTCGGATCGATCTTGGGATTCACCACGTCGATCGACAGTCCGTAAACCGAGTTGATGGGCGCCCAGTAAGGCTCGGCGGCTCCGCCCAGCGGATCGACTCCCAGCTTCAGCTGGGCATTCCGGATCGCCTCCATGTCGATGACGTTGCGCAAGTCATTGACGTAGGGCATCATGAAATCCTGTTGATGCGTGGTGGCGGCCTTCATCGCTCGCTCGAACGAAACGCGCTTGACCCCAACGTTTCCGGTGCGCAGCAGATCATTCGCGCGATCCTGAACCCAGCCGGTGACATCGGTATCAGCCGGACCGCCATTGGTTGGGTTGTACTTGAAGCCACCGTCCTCCGGCGGA
Source organism: uncultured Acidobacteriaceae bacterium (assembly GCA_963699875.1). Taxonomy (GTDB): domain Bacteria; phylum Acidobacteriota; class Terriglobia; order Terriglobales; family Acidobacteriaceae; genus CAVVDY01. Next base: position 566,097 of record CAVOVN010000003.1, on the reverse strand, counting down.
TTGTGCGAGGGCGTAATCACGATTCCGTCGGCAAGATGCTGTTTGCGTCCGCGGTTGTAAATCAGAATGGCATGCGAAACCGAGGGCGTGGGAGTAAAGCCATCGTCCGGCTGAATGAAGGTTTCAACCGCGTTGGCCGCGAGCACCTCTAAGGCGGTGCGCTGCGCCGGACCGGAGACGGCGTGAGTGTCCTTGCCCATATACAGCGGACCATCGACACCTTGCTGCTTGCGGTACTCGCAAATCGCTTGCGTGATGGCCAGGATGTGCGCCTCGGTGAAGCTGCCATTCAGGGGAGTACCGCGATGACCACTGGTCCCGAATGCAACCATCTGCGCGGGATCGCCGAGATCGGGCTTGCGTTCGTAGTAGTCACGCTCCAGGCGCGCTACATCGATCAGCATGTCCTTCGGAGCCGGCTTGCCCGCCAAAGGAGAAATGTTTTCGCGCTGTTTTGTTGCTTCCGCCATGGTGAGGTCCCCCCTGTCATTTTTAGCATGCCAAAACCCGACGGGACAGGATGTGAATATCTGAAAAAGGCTCTTACTTCGGGGGTTACGCAGGGCAGAGAAGCCGCATATAATGAGGTAGGAGTGGATCATGTTCCGCCAAATCGGCCATCCTCGCTCGACCAACCGGGTTTGTCCCGGCGCAGCGTGCTGCTTTGCCGAACGGACACTCCGGTCACGCCCCATCTCAGCGCGCGCTGATTCCAAGCTCTCTCCCTGCATGGCGCGGCCTAATTTGTTTTCCGGCGACTAGTTCCCTGCCTCAATCCTGAGCGCGATCGGCATCTGGATTTTTCGCAATACCATTCGAAATATTCACGACCAACTAGCCGATCGCAGGCCAGCAATCCCGCACCCATTGGTGCACCAGCCAATCACAGGAGAAGACCATGGCTACAAATACTCTCACTCACGTTGCCGGACCGAAGATCATCACCGCGCTGCCCGGCCCTAATGCCCGGCGTGTGGTGGAAGGCGATGAACGCTACATCTCGCCTTCGTATACTCGCTCGTATCCGCTAGTAGCAAAACGCGGACGTGGCTGCATTGTCGAAGACGTCGACGGCAACGAGTTCCTCGACTTCGCCGCGGGGATCGCCGTCACCTCGACTGGCCATTGTCATCCTGAGGTGGTTGCCGCAATTCAGAAGCAGGCGGCTGAGTTGATTCACATCTCGGGCACCGACTTCTACTACGAATCACTGGTCGAGTTGGCGGAGCGCCTGTCGAAGGTAGCGCCGATGAAGGGACCGCACAGGTTTTACTACGGCAATTCAGGCGCTGAGGCGATCGAATGCGCGCTGAAGCTGGCGCGCTATCACACCAAACGTCAGCACGTGATTGCATTCCTGGGCGCCTTCCACGGACGCACCATGGGCGCATTGTCGCTCACCGCATCGAAGCCGCAGCAGAAGCGCCGCTTCTCGCCGCTGGTTCCGGGAGTGACCCACGTGCGCTATCCCGACGTGTACCGCAGCTGCTCGGGTGGCGCCCAGGACGCCGAAGCATTCGCGCTGGGCTGCGCGCGCTATATCGAAGACAAGCTGTTCAAGACCGTGCTCGCTCCAGAAGAAGTGGCAGCAATCTTCGTCGAGCCCATCCAGGGTGAAGGTGGATACGTGGTCGCTCCCACCGTCTTCATGCAGGAGCTGCGCCGCATCTGCGATCGGCACGGGATTCTGCTGGTCGTCGACGAAGTACAGTCAGGTGCAGGCCGCACCGGCAAATGGTGGGCGGTACAACATACCGGCGTGGAGCCCGACATCGTTTGCATCGCCAAAGGAATCGCCAGCGGCATGCCGCTGGGCATCACCATGTCCAAGGCGGAAATCATGGACTGGGTACCCGGATCGCACGCCTCGACCTTTGGCGGCAATCCGGTGTGCATCGCCGCCGCGCTGGCTACCATCGATGTGCTGGAGCGCGAAGGCATCAAGAACGCTGACGCGGTCGGTAAACACATGATGAAGCGGCTGGCGAATTGGCCCGAGCACCTTGACTTGGTCGGCGATGTTCGCGGCCGCGGCCTGATGATTGGCGTCGAGATCGTGACCGACAAGAAGGCGCGGACGCAGGGCGGCGCCGAGCGCGATCGTATTGTCGACCTGGCCTTCGAGCGTGGAGTCCTGCTGCTGGGCTGCGGCCCTAACACCATTCGTATTGCGCCGCCGCTGATTGTCACCAAGGAGCAGGCCGACATCGCGATGGACGTGCTGGAAGAGTGCATCAACGTCGTGGCAACCGAGCATCACGCGAAGAAGGCGACCCAGGGGCAGGCTGTGGGCTCTTAATTAGCTAACGGTTCATCCGGAGCCCAGGAGCTACGGTTCCTGGGCTTTTGTTTTTCCGGCTGATCGTTTTGGAAAGTCAGTTTGTGAACCCGTAGAATGGCTCGGGAATCCAATTGCCGGTTAGCCTTTCGCTATTCCAGTTCCAAGTTCGAAGCAAGGAGATATCATCATGGCCGCTTCCATTCCTGAGAACTACATGGCTTTGTTTCAGAAGCCAGTCTTCGGTTTTTTGACGACGCTTATGCCCGACGGCAGCCCACAGACGCAACCCGTGTGGGTGGACTACGAGCACGGCAAAGTGGTCGTTAACTCGGCGCTCGGTCGCCAGAAGGACAAGAACATGCGTCGCGATCCACGCGTGGCCATCACGTTGATGGATCCCGAAAATCCGTATCGTTACGTGGAGATTCGCGGCAAGGTCACGGACATCACCCAGGACGGCGCCGAGTCACACATCGACAAGATGGCCAAAAAGTATCTGGGGAAGGACAAGTATCCGTTCGCACAGCCGGGCGAGCAGCGCGTGCTGTACAAGATCGAACCGGTAAAGATTCACACCATGGGGTAGACGAGAAAGACGAGCCGCGGATTTACGCGGATTACACGGATCGAGAAGAACGACGAAAGCCGATCCGCGATTAATCAGTGTCAATCCGTGGTTCGATTTTCTTGATTTTGCTTGTTGAATCCGTACGGGCAGTGTCGGCAGCCTGACTGGCAGCAGTATCCGCGATTGCGCAGGTAGTGCGCGGTGAAGACCATCAGGCCATCTTCGATGTAGTAATCCAGTCCTTCCACTAATGGCGGCGTACTCACTGCGCCGCGGCCTCACGCAACATTGTCGAGGCAGCCGCATCGACGGGAACGCCGTCGCAGAAGCTGACAAAGCGTCCTGAGATGGCGGGCACGCGTTCGCCGGGCACGATGATTCCCACCAGATTCAGCGGATCGGCAGCGGAGATGGTAACCGTCTCGCCGCTCACCGGGCGATTGCGCATGGCGCGCAACGACTCGACCGCTTCCGGCAACGCGAATTGCTCACCGAGAAAGCCGTTGACGAAGCGGCCGCCGCGAACCTCGCCGCGATCTTCCAGCCGGCGGAACGCGATCAGCAACTCGCGCCACTTCGGCAGGTTCGACTCGCGCGCCAGAACCTCGCGGAAGACGAGACCGTAACGACGCAGCAGCATCCAGCAAGTGGCCTCGACAGCTTGGTGACGATCGGCTGGCGCCTCGGCGTAGAGCAGCGACCAGCGACCAGCGGTGTTGCGCGGTTTCGCAACCTTTGCGATATGCCATTGGTTGCCGTTGCGCCGATTCGGATTGATCAGCGAGCGCAGGTTCTGGAAGCCATCAGCCGTGACCAGTCCTGCGGCGACCAGCTCCCACAAGGCGGTTTCGATCTCCGCTTTCAGCTTCCCGGTTCCGCGCACGATGTCGGCAAAGAACGACGCGCCGCGACGTGCGAAGAAACTCGAGGACGGCGCGTCCCGATTCCGTGAGTAGTTGTTCCTGGCGCTCATCGCTCTCCGCGCTGCGCGGCTGCATCCAGTCGGCATCTTCGCGAACGAACAACGTGATCGGCGCAACGCTGGTCGGCACCACACGGCGGCGGCTCTCGCCCGCATCTTCCAGCGTCGCGGGATGCGGCGATAAGCGACCCCAGCCAACGGCTCCCGTGAGACAAAGCTGGTCGAGTGCGGCGGGATCGTAGCCGTTCACGCGCGACGCCAGGACGCACTTCTCCCACGCATTCGCCGGGATTTCGAAACCCTGCAACTGGCGAACGACCTCCAGCAATCCGCGCTCGCCGGCGGCTTGCGACTGCGGAGCCACATGCTGCCAGCGCAACAGCCAGCGCATGTATTGCGCCGCAGTAACGGGCTCGATCTGCTTGCGCAGGGTCGCGAGCGTGAGGTGATGAATGCGCGAGAGCAACCGCCGCTCGCACCACTCGCAATTGTGCGGATCGTTCCCGGTAGCGTTGCCGGTGAAGTTGCCGCGCAAAACTGTTCCGCTCGCTTCCAGTCGCAGCAACGCCTGCTCGACCTCGTTCTTGCGCCAGCCCAAGAGGTACGACAGCGCCGCGGAGGTTGTCGGCCCGGAGTGCATCATCCAGCCATTGACCATCGCCAGCAGCGCATCGCTTCGCGAGTTAGTGCGCGCGGGCAACTCGGGCGGCGCGACCTCGAATTGCGTATCGGGAAAGATCAGCGCGAACTCAGCGGCGCGCTCCGAAGCGACGTAATACCGCCGCTCACCGACAGTCGCCCGCACCACGCGCCAGCTCTCCAACAGTTCGCCAAGGTAAGCAACCCATCCCAGCGCGGCACGTCGCCAGCCATCATCGGCCAGGTCTTCGGGCAACGCGACCAGGGTTTGCAGCGCGTCATGCAGTTCATCCGCATCGCGCACTTCGGGACGCGCCTGCACGCGCACGTGTGTGATCGCATCCTGGTCAAGCCGTCCAACCTCGTTCAGCACCGCTTCCGGCAACATACGGCGCAACTGCACCGCCCGCGCGCGGCGCTCCTCCAGCGGAGCGTCGTCCAAAAACGCGTAAGGATTGGCGTTCAGGATTTCGTGCGCGAACTGCGACGGCACCGGCGTATCGACCGCAAGCGTGCGAATACTACCGTCGTGAATGCCGGTGAGCACGCGGCGCAGGCCTTCGATGTCCATCGCCTCAGTGAGCGTGTCCTTCATCACCTCGTCGATGAGCGGGTGGTCGGGAATCTTAATGTCGCCTTCGATGTTTTCGAAACAGGCTGCGACATCGGGGAAGACTGACGCGAGAAGGTCGTCGCTGCGAATGCGCTGAATCTGCGGCGGAACCTTCTTGCCGCCTTGGAAAGCGCAGCAGGGCGAGCGAACGATTTGCATCCCAACGGAAGCGCGTTTTGAAGATCGGCGAGGCCAGCGCGGCCTGCTCAAGAATTTCCTTGAACGTCTCCAGTTGCAGGAAGTGAAAGACATCGCCGAGCGGAAAACTGTGCTGTTCGGCCAGCGAGATGTTCAGCCCGTCATCGGTTGCAGCGGCCTGCAACTCAAAGTTGAACGACCGGCAGAACCGCTTGCGCAGCGCCAGTCCCCAGGCCTTATTCACCCGCGCGCCAAAGGGAGCATGAACGATCAACTGCATGCCTCCGCCTTCGTCGAAGAAACGCTCGGCGATGATCGTCTGCTGCGTGGGAACTTCGCCCAGCACGGCGCGACCGGTGACGACGTATTCGACCAGTTGCTCGGCCCCGGCATCGTCGAGGCCACACTCCTCTTTCAGCCAGGCGACGGCGGTTTGGACTTCGGGGCTGGAACCGATGCCGCGCAGGCGGGCTCTGGGCTTGCGAAGAAGATCTCGGGGACTGAAGCCCCCTCAGAGGAAGAAATAGGCGTCGGTTCGGCACGGCTGAAGCCGTGCCCTTTCAAAACCGCGAGAGGCGCCGTATTGGGCAGCATGGCGCTGAGCTGTGCGCGCAGTTCTCCCACATTGTGGGATAGCTCTGCCGTGCGTCCCGGCGCTTCGCCACGCCAGAACGGAATACTGGGCGGCGCGCCATGTGCATCTTCGACCAGCACGCGTCCGCTGTTCGACTCAACCCGCGTGATGCGCCAGGAGGTGTTCCCCAACAACATGATGTCGCCGGCATTGCTCTCGACAGCGAAGTCCTCATCCAGCGTGCCAATCTTGATCTCATCCGGTTGCGCGACGACCGAGTACAGCGCGGTTTCCGGAATTGCTCCGCCGCTGGTGATGGCTGCCAGTCGCGCACCACGACGCGCGCGCAAGCGACGGTTCACCTGATCGCGAAAGAGATAAGCTCCGTAGCGGCCACGCTTGGCGGATATGCCAAGCGACAACATATCGAGAATGCGGTCGTAGTCCAAGCGCGTCAGATCGCGATAGGGATACGCGCAGCGCAGCGTCTCGAACAGCGCATCTTCGTCCCACTCTTCGCAGCAGCACATGGCCACCATCTGCTGCGCCAGGATGTCGAGGGGTGCAACCGGCACTTCGAGACGGTCGAGATCGCCGTGGTTGATAGCGCGAATGGTTGCCGCGCATTCGACCAGATCGTCGCGCGTCGTGGCGAAGAAGCGGCCTTTGGGAACGGCTCCGCGCCAGTGCCCGGAGCGGCCAAAGCGTTGCAAGGTGACAGCAATCGAGCGCGGCGAGCTGATGTGACAGACCAGATCGACAAAGCCGACGTCGATTCCAAGCTCAAGCGAAGCTGTCGCCACAAGGGCGCGAATCTCGCCGTTCTTCAGCTTGCGCTCGGCGGCAAGCCGCAATTTGCGGGCGAGCGAACCGTGATGCGCTGCGACCTGGTCTTCTCCCAGGCGCTCGCTCAGGTGGAAGGCCACGCGCTCGGCCAAGCGCCGAGTGTTCACAAATACCAACGTGGAACGATGTTGCAGCGCCAGCTCGGCGATGCGGTCGTAAATCTCGCCCCACATCTCGTTGGTCGCGATGGGCCCGATCTCTGAACGCGGTACCTCGACGGCAAGGTCCATAGTGCGGCGATGACCGATGTTGACGATGGAAGGAGCAGGGCGCCCATTGCCGGTCAAAAACTGCGCGACAACTTCAATAGGCTTCTGCGTTGCCGAGAGGCCGATGCGCGTTGGACATCTCTCTCTCCCACTCAATCCAAAGGAAGGATGGAGTGGGGCACCCGCGCTCTCACTCAAGTCAAACGAAGGCTCGAGTGGGGCACCCACCAGCAGGTCGAGGCGCTCCAGCGAGATTGCCAGATGCGCTCCGCGTTTGTCGTCGGCAACGGCATGAATCTCGTCAACAATGACGGTTTCGATATCGCGCAAAATCTTGCGGCTGCTATCGGCGGTCAGCAGGATGTAGAGCGACTCAGGCGTGGTCACCAGAATGTGCGGCGGACGGCGCAGCATCTCGCGCCGCTCTTTCGTCAGCGTGTCGCCGGTGCGGACGGCGGTGCGAATCTCTCCCATGAGCAGCCCGCGTTCGGCAGCAAGGGCGGTGATCTCGCTCAGTGGGCCATCGAGGTTCTTCTGGATATCGTTACCCAGAGCCTTCAACGGCGAGACGTACAAAACCTCTGTCCGGTCGTGCAGTCCGCCGTCTAGCGCCTTGCGCACCAGACGATCAATACAAATAAGGAATGCCGCCAGTGTTTTGCCGGAGCCGGTTGGGGCGGAGATGAGCGTGGTTCGCCCGGCTAGAATTTCAGGCCAGCCCTGCTCCTGCGGCTCGGTGGGCGAGCCGAATTTCGCGAGAAACCACTCCGCAACCAGCGGATGCGCCCACGACAGGCTGACAGGAATGGACGCCGGGAGCATCGGAAGATTCTAGCAGAGTTTCGCTATTCTTTCGCTCCGCGAAGAAGCTCTCAGCCGTCAGCTCTCAGCCGTCAGCCAGAACCACGATCATCCAAAACCAAGATCATGAGGTACGATTAAAATGCGGAACATTTGCAGAGCACGGACTCGAATTCCCTACTCCATATTCAGGATCGATCAGAATGGCAAATAACCCTCTCGTCTCCATTGTTATGGGCAGTGACTCAGACCTCGACATCATGAACGAGGCCGCCAAGGCGCTGGCCGAGTTTGGTATTCCCTACGAAATCGACATTACCTCGGCACACCGCTCACCGGCACGCACCAGCGAATATTCGCGTTCGTTGAAGTCGCGCGGAGTGGAGGTCGTCATCGCCGGCGCCGGCGGCGCGGCGCACCTGGCGGGTGTGATCGCCGCGGAGACAACGCTGCCGGTCATCGCGGTGCCGATTCCGTCGACGGCGCTGCTCGGTCTGGATTCGCTGTTGGCGATGGTGCAGATGCCGGCGGGGATTCCGGTGGCGACCGTGGCCATCGGCAAACCTGGGGCGACGAATGCAGGAATTCTAGCGGCGCAGATGATCGCTCTACACGACAAAGAGGTCGCCAAGAAGCTCGAGGCTCACAAGGAAAAATTGGCCAAAGGTGTCGAGGCGAAGTCGAAGAAGCTGAAGGAGAGCCACAAACAGTAGCCGTCGCCTGCCTTGTTCAAAGACGCGGTCTTGAAAGGGCCCGGCTTTAGCCGTGCCGATCTCGATGTTTAAGTGGCCGGCTTTATCCCCTGAGGGAGTTCTCCGGACGCGGTCCCTCGGCGGCTTAGAGCCGGGGAGTTGTAAGCCTGTACGGCACGCCTGAAGGCGTGCCCTTTCAAAACGAATTTCGATAGCGAGCACTCCTCGCTCAAGATGACAGGCGGTCTTAGCTGATAGCTGATAGCTGACGGCTGAAAGCTGAGAGCCTTACACTAGCCACTACGTCCATGCCAACCAGCATCCCGTCATTTGCCAAGATCAATCTCGGACTGAAGATCGGTCCCGCGCGGTCGGACGGCTTTCACGAGCTGCGCACCATCTATCAGACGATCGCGCTGCACGACGTCATCAAGGTTGATGTGCAGCGTGGCACTGGGATCGAAATCCGCTGCAAAGATCCGCGGGTGCCCAGGGACGAGTCGAATACCTGCTATCGCGTTGCCGAGCGGGTGATGCGCGCAATGCGCGGCCGCGGCAAGGTCATCATCTGGATTGAGAAGAGCCTGCCGGTACAGGGCGGTTTGGGCGCGGCGTCGTCGAATGCGGTGGCAACCATGTTTGCCCTTGAGCGCGAGCTGGGTACTCCGCTCGCCGCCGAGGAACGGTTGCGCATCGCTGCTGAAGTCGGCAGCGATCTTCCGCTGTTTCTGATTGGCGGCACGGTGCTTGGCGTGGATGGTGGGCAGGAAGTTTATCCGCTGCCGGACCTTCCTGCGATGCACCTGGTGGTGCTTACACCCGCGATTGGAGTTTCGACTCCGCAGGCGTTCGCGGATTGGGATGCGCTGGTCGTCGCGCGAGGCCGAATTGACCCATGCCGGAGCGGCAGGTACAATAAAACAGTTCGGCAGCGTGGTGTATGCGTGGCTGAGCAAGGGTTTCCTATCTACCGGTGTTCCCGCCATGGGCGGGGATCGGGCCGAGACACAGCTTCTCGACCTCGTCCGAGCCGGGATCGAAAACGACTTTGAACGAGTCGTCTTTCCTGAGCATCCCGAGTTGCGTGAGGCGAAACGTGTGTTGGAGCGCGAAGGCACGCAGTATGCGTCCCTGTCGGGTTCCGGTTCGACGCTGTATGGGATATTCGCGTCGGCGGATGAGGCCCGCGCGGCGGTGAAGCGGATTAGTCTGGCGGGATATTCGGCAGTGGCGACGGAGACGTTGACAAGAGAAGCTTATTGGACTGCGCTGGGCGGTTAAGAACAGCAGGTCCTTTGCTTCGCTCAGGATGACAGGGGTTATAGGTTTTAGCTGAGAGCTGATGGCTGGTAGCTGACAGCTCGTTCACTGGGCGGTCGACTAATGGTAGGTCAAGTGCCTTTGGAGCACTTTGTCTAGGTTCGAATCCTAGCCGCCCAGCCAAAGTTCAGTGGTCGGTTGTCAGTTGTCAGAAAAAGCAACTGAGAACTGAGCGACAAAGCGATCCGAAATGGCGCTGCGAACGAGAACAGATCCCTCGCTCCGCTCGTGATGACAAGACTGGAAGCCGGGTCGTGATGACCAGAGGGAACGGATCACGCATTTGTACCGGGAGCTGGCGGCGGGTAGCTGGCAGCTTCGAACTGAGAGCTGACGGCTGAAAGCTGACGGCTCGCAACAAACACCCAGCGGTTACTCAACCAGGTATTGCGGGGTATTTGAAGATGGAATCAGCAGCGAAAACCAGTACGGTTTCTCCGGTAGTCACGGCCGAGGCGGCAACTTCGGTCATGGCGCAAGAGAAGAAGTCGTCAACCCAGAGCAGTGAGCCCAAGGCCGAGAAAAAGCCGGTTCGGGCGCGCCACGACGATAAGTGGAAGATCTTCTCCGGGACGGCGAACGACGGCTTGGCGAGAGAGATTTGCGAATACCTCGGCCTTCCGCTGGGGCAAGTGCACATCGACAAGTTCTCGGACGGCGAGACCTATGTGCAGATCATGGAGAACGTTCGCGGCGCGGATGTTTTCATGGTGCAGCCGACTTGCGATCCGGTGAATGAGCACCTGATGCAGTTGCTGTTGCTGATCGATGCGTTGAAGCGGGCATCGGCCCGGCGCATCACGGTAGTGATTCCGTATTTCGGTTACGCCCGGCAGGACCGCAAGGACAAGCCGCGGGTTCCGATTTCGTCGAAGCTGGTTGCCGACCTGCTCACGACTGCGGGCGCGGATCGGGCGCTGGTCGTGGACATGCATGCGCCGCAGATCCAGGGATTTTTCAATATCCCGGTGGACCACTTGTTCGCGTCGCCGGTGCTGGTTGGGCATTTCAAGGAGTTGCAGCTTCCGGAGCTGACGGTGGTATCGCCGGACGCTGGTGGCGTGGAGCGTGCGCGCTTCTTCGCCAAGAAAATGGATTCGGCGTTGGCTATCGTCGACAAGCGCCGCGTGGAAATGGATGTGACCGAGGTGATGCACGTCATCGGTGATGTGCGCGACCGTACCTGTCTCATCCTCGACGACATCATCGACACCGCCGGCACGCTGGTGAAAACCTGCCAGGCGCTGCTCGATGCGGGCGCCCGTCAGGTGTATGCGTGCGCTACTCATGCCGTGCTTTCGGGCCCGGCGATTGAGCGAATTGCGAAATCGGGGTTGGTCGAGTGTGTGGTGACCAACACCATACCGCTAACGGAAGCGGCCAAGGCCGAGCCCAAGATCAAGCAGTTGAAGATCGGCGGGCTGGTCGGCCGGGCGATTCAGTCGATACACGAAGAGACTTCCGTCAGCAGACTGTTCTTATAAAGGAAACGAAGCATGGCTACAGCAACCGCAGAAAAGACTGACAAGAACGTAGAAGCTAAGCCGCGGCAAAGCGGCACCAAGAATGATGCCCGCCGTTTGCGCAAGAGCGGCCTGATTCCCGCTGTGCTGTATGGCGCCGGGCTGGAACCGCTGAACCTTGCCGTCGATCCCAAGCAGATCAGCCGCATCCTGCACTCCGAGCAGGGTCACAACACCATCTTCGACATGGCTGCGGGCGGCGATTCGGGCAAGGTGATGATCGTTGACTGGCAGCATGAGCCGATCAAGGGCGCACTGTTGCACGTCGACCTGAAGCGCATTGCCATGGACAAGCTGCTCATCGTCAGCGTGCCGATCGTGCTGAAGGGCGAAGCTCCTGGCGTGAAACTGCAGGGCGGCGTTCTGGAGCAGATGCTGCGCGAGGTCGAGATCGAGTGCCTGCCGGCCGACATTCCGGGACACATCGATGGCGACGTCAGCGAAATGGTGTTCGGCCAGACGTTGCGCGTTGCCGATCTTCCGCACAGCGACAAGATCAAGTTCATTACCGACGAGAACCAGGCGGTCGCTCACGTAACGGCGGTGAAGGAAGTTGCAGCAGCCGCTCCTGTGGAAGGCGCTGAAGCCGCGGCCACCACTGCTGAGCCCGAAGTCATCAAGAAGGGCAAGCAGGAAACCGAAGGCGAAGCTGCCGAGGGCGGCGCCAAGGCTGAGAAGTCCGAGAAGTCTGAGAAGAAGAAGTAAGCGTTGTGAAGCTGATCGTCGGGCTTGGCAATCCGGGCATCGAGTATCAGTTCACACCGCACAACATGGGTTTCCTGGCGGTAGATCGCATTGCCGAACAAGCCGGCGTGCGGATCAACAACCGCAACTGCCGCTCGCAAACCGGGCGCGCAGTTTTGGAAGGGCAGGATGTCGTGCTCGCCAAGCCGGAAACCTACATGAACCTGAGTGGCGCCTCGGTTCGCGAGTTGGTTCGCGAATACGAGGTGCAGCCGGAGCAGGACCTGATCGTCATCTACGACGAGCTGGATCTGCCGTTCGGCAGCATTCGGGTTCGCCCGCGAGGCAGTTCGGCGGGACACAACGGAATCGCGTCGGTGATTGGGGCGCTGGGTACGCAGGAAATCATGCGCATCCGGCTGGGAGTTGGGCCCGATCATCCGGTGGGTGATGGCGCGCGATATGTGCTGTCGCAGTTCAAGAAGGCGCAGTATCCGGTGCTCGATCAGGCGCTCGAATCGGCCGCGGAGGCCACACGGGTGATTTTGAAAGAGGGCGTGCAGGCGGCGATGAATCGCTTCAATCGCAAAGCGGCAGAAGAGGCTTCGAGCAGCTAGCCGTAGCTGGTGACTAGTAATTAGTAACTAGTGATTAGTTAACGACGAGCATTATCGCACCGCCAGTGAGTATCGGCGGGAAATTGAATAGAGTCTAACTAGTCGCTAGTTACTAATTACTAGTTACTGGTTTCGGAGAAACCAATGCGTACTTATGAGTTGATGTTTATTTTGCGGCCCGACATGGTCGAGGAAGACCAGGACAAGCTGGTCTCTACCCTGGAAAGCCAGATTCAGGCTGCCGGCGGCACGGTGAAAAGCGTGGAGCGGATGGGCAAGCGCCGGCTGGCGTATATGGTCCGAAACTTCCAGGACGGTATCTATGTGTTGCTGACGCTGGAAGGCGAAGGTGGCATGGTGAAGGAGATCGAGCGCCGGTTGCGTGTGAACGAACCTGTGATCAAGTTCCTTACGGTGCGAGTGGACGAAGAGCAGAAGCGCATGGCGAAGATCAAAGCCATTCGCGACACCAAAGTTCGCGGCAAGGGAACTCGCGCCGCCGCGATTGCGGCGGAAGCTGCGGCCGCACCACCGGAACCTCTCACGCCAGCTTCGGTCGCAGAGACGACAGAGGCACCGACGGGCGCGTAAGAAAGTTGTCGGTTGTCAGTTGCCAGTTGTGGGTGAGAAGTTGACGGTTGTCAGTTTGGCAACAGCACTGCGATTAGCAAACAGGGCGCATCAGGCGAGGATCAGCGCCGGAGGCGCGGCAAAGCTTAGCCCAGCGCTTCAGCGCTGGGTACCCGGCGACAACATGGCTGAGTCCCCTTAGGGACGACACAAAAAGCAGGTCCCTCGGCGGCTCAAACCGCCTCGGGATGACAAAAGATTGAGAAGGATGAAACGGCACAGCTAAAGCTGGGCCCCTTCAAAAATCCGAAGGAGAATCATGGCAGACGAAACGACTACAACACCGCCGCAAGCGGCGGCCAGTGAAGCGCCGGCGACTCGTCCCGAAGGCGGCGGTCAACGTCCCGAAGGTGGGCAGCGGTCGGAGGGTGGTTCACGTCCGGAAGGCGGTTCACGTCCGGAAGGCGGTTCACGTCCGGAAGGTGGTTCACGTCCGGAAGGTGGTTCACGTCCGGAAGGTGGTTCACGTCCGGAAGGTGGTTCACGTCCGGAAGGTGGTTCACGTCCGGAAGGTGGTTCACGTCCGGAAGGTGGTTCACGTCCGGAAGGTGGTTCACGTCCGGAAGGTGGTTCACGTCCGGAAGGTGGTTCACGTCCGGAAGGTGGACAGCGTCCCGATGGACCGCGTGGTCCGCGTCCGGGCGGCCGTCCGGGTAGCGGGCCCGGCGGACCGCGTGAAGGCGGGCGGAAGTTCTTCCGGCGCAAGAAGGTTTGCAAGTTCTGCGTCGAGAAGATCGACAGCATCAACTACAAGGACGTGCGGCTGCTTTCGCAGTTTGTCGCGGAAGCCGGCAAGATCGTGCCGCGCCGCCTGACCGGTGTTTGCACGCCGCATCAGCGCCGGCTGGCCGACGCCATCAAGCAAGCGCGCAACATCGCCCTGCTGCCGTTTGCGAGTAGATAGCAATTAGCAATTAGCAACTAGCAATTAGTTAGGCCCGACCGAAGCCGCTGCAATTTGCGAACGGAAGGACTGGCGATGCTCCAGCCCCGCAGGGGCGAAACAGCTTAGCCCAGCACGGAGGCGTAGCCGGAGTGCTGGGTAGGCTGAAGAAATACATGTGAGTCCCGTAGGGACGGCACAAATTGAGCGGGACCTGAGTCCCGCGGCATACGGAGTTTCAATCATGGAAGTCATTCTCAAAGAAGATGTAGCCAAGCTAGGCTCGCGTGGCGATGTGGTGAAAGTCGCCGAGGGCTACGGGCGCAATTATCTGATCCCCAAGAAGCTGGCGATCGAAGCCAATGCTGCCAACCGCGCTGTGATCGAGCAGATGAAGGCTGCCGCCGTGCGCCGTCTGGCTCGCGAGAAGGGCGATGCCGAAGCGTTGGGCAAGCAGCTTGCCGGAGTTGAGCTGTCGTTCACTCGCAAAGCGGGCGAGCACGATCAGCTGTTCGGTTCCGTTACCTCCTCCGACATTGCTCACGAATTGGAGCGCAAGGGACTCAACATCGATCGCCGCAAGATTCAACTCGATGAACCATTGAAGGCGATTGGCGAGTTCAACGTTCCCGTCAAGCTGCATCGCGATGTCACCGTGCCGGTGAAGGTCAAGGTGCAAAAGGACGCCGTGGAAGACGCGGCTCCCGCAGCGGAAGAAGCCAGCGCTGAGGCGTAAAAGGGTAGAGCACCGCTTCAGCGGTGCATTCGGTCACGGCCTCCCTGGGAGCGGTTGAAGGAAACGACTAGCGTTTTCTTCAATCGCTGTTCGATTCACAAACTGCTTGCATGGGTGTATGCCTGAAGGCGCACTCCACCCGTCCCGATTACATCCCTTCTCTTCTGCCGGCGTGCGGGCCTACCATGTCAGTATGCGCGCCATGGTTCTCGAGCATCCCGCGCCGGTTTCGCGATCACCCCTGCTACTGCGCGAGCGGCCGAAACCTGATCCGACCGACCGCCAGATTCGTATAGCCGTTCGTTGCTGCGGCGTGTGTCATACCGACCTGCACACCGTTGAAGGCGAGCTGAAGCTTCCCAAACTTCCTATCATCCCCGGACACCAGATCATCGGAGTCGTGGAAGCGCGCGGCGCTGGTGCCTTCAAATTTCGCGAGGGCGATCGAGTGGGCGTGCCGTGGTTGTATCGGACGGATGGCACCTGCTCGTATTGCCTCACTGGTCAGGAGAACCTTTGCGATCACGCCGAGTTCACCGGCCTCAACGCCGACGGCGGCTACGCAGAGTACATGGTCGTGGACGAAGAGTTCGCCTACTCGCTTCCTTCCGCGTTCGATAATGCCCACGCGGCGCCCCTGCTGTGTGGAGGCGTAATCGGATATCGTTCATTTCGTTTGAGCGGCGCGAAAAGCGGCGACCGCGTAGGGCTGTATGGCTTCGGGGCGTCAGCGCATATCGTTTTGCAGTTTGCCCGTCATCAGGGATGCGAAGTTTACGTCTTCAGCCGCGGCGAAGCGCATCGCCAGATGGCTCTCAGCCTGGGTGCAGCATGGGCGGGAGATGCCAAAGACGATCCCGGCGCGAAGCTGGATGCGGCCATCATCTTTGCTCCCGCGGGAGGACTGGTTCCCTTGGCGCTCAAAGCTACGCGTAAGGGCGCAACGGTTGCGCTGGCAGGCATTACCATGAGCCCGATTCCGCAGCTTGACTACGACCTGCTCTATCACGAGCGCGTGCTGCGCAGCGTCGCTAACAGCACCCGTCGCGATGTAGAAGAATTTCTCGAATTGGCGGCTGAGGTTCCAGTAAAAACGGAAGTCACGGAATTCACGCTGGAAAATGCGAACCTCGCGCTGCAAAAGCTAAAGAACAGCGAGATCGACGGCGCCGCGGTACTGCGAGTCGCACCATAGCAGTCCGCCAGAAAATTTCAGACGAAGAATGCCGTTCCCTCAACCGAAAGTTCCTTGTAGCATTTCGCTGAGAGAGGTCCACTTGATGAGAGTAGCGGTACGGTTTGTGACCATCGTTCTGGTGATGTTCGTCACGCTCCTGGGTTCAGCACAAAGCCAGGCTGCGGGGAAAATTACAGCCGCTGCCGTATGGCAGATGCCCGACTCGTTTCGCACCATGATTCTGAAGAAGTGTGGCGATGCCACCCAGCCGCCGCCTTTCGCGCAATGTTTCATCACTCAAATGCAGCAGGGCGGAGCACCGCCGGCCGCCGTTGCCTTTACGCGCGAGTTGTACAAGGCGAGCAGCGGCGATATCGGCCTCATGTATGGCTTTCACAAGGTCGGACCGGTAGACATCGCCTGGATCAACTACCCGCTGCGCGCCAACACCAACGACGGGCTGCTGTTCGTGAATGGTCAGCCGCGCATTCTCAACGTGGAAGACCTGAAGCTGCTCGACCAGACCGGGATGCAGCAGGACCCGCAATTCCAGAACACCAAGGCGCAGTTTCCCAAGGCCAGCGTGTGGCCGGGAGATCGCGATGGCACGACGTGGCCGAACTCCCAGGCCGGACCGAATGGTGGAGTCCAATTCACTGTGGGTTACCCATTGATTAATGGCTGCCATGCCTGTGAGCGGGTGGGATTCGCCATGTTCAACTGGAATTTTGACGCCAAGGGAAAGTTTCTCGGCACTACATTCGTCGGAATGACTCCACCTCCCGTCCAGTAGCTGCGAACCGGGCTGTCTAGCGATTTGAGATCGCGGGACATGCCAAGTTCATCCCGCCTTCCGTTGCTGCGGCCCGGGCCCTGAGGCTGCGGGAAAATCCCGGCAATTTCCGCGGTCAGTTAAGGGCAAAGCCTACTGTTATCAACGTGGTCGATAGTATGAAACAACGTCACACGTCGGTGTGAGATTTGACACATCGAACTGTGATTTCATGTTGACTTTGCAGAGCCGTTCGGAGTAGATTTCTCGGGCCAACTGCTTCTTCCCAGATGTACCCGTCTGCGATGGCAAGGCGACGCTTCCGCATAGCGTCAGCACCTTCGAATAGAAGCAATCTCTAGAGGAGAGGAACACAATGAAAGCTGCTCGCATTATCGGTATCGCCATGCTTGCGTTGACGCTAGTCGGCATAGCCAGCGCCCAGAGTTGGACGTCCGTAACGCCCGCTCCTAATTTGATCGGCCCCATGCTTCAGTTGCGTGATGGCAACATCTTGGCCCACTCGGATCAGGGCGGAAACGCTAACTCCTGGTACATCCTGAAACCCGCCAGCAATGGCTCGTACGAGACCGGGACGTGGGTATCCACACCCTTCAACATGCAGTCCGGCTACGCGCCGTTCTTCTTCAGCAGCGCTGTTCTGCTCGATGGCAAGACCATCGTGGTTGAGGGTGGCGAGTACAACAACGGTCAGGGAGTGTGGACCACCATCGGCTCTCAGGGCACCTACACGCCTTTCACCCCGAACCTTACGTGGGTAGTGAATAATCCGCCTACCGGCTGGAGCACCATCGGTGACGCGGAGAGCGTCGTTCTTCCGGATGGAACCTACTTCCAGTCGAACTGCTGCACCAAGCAGACCGCTTATCGCGCCGGTGCAAGTTCCTGGAACACCGGTCCCAACGTCCTGGCGGTTCGCAACGACGAATCGGGCTGGAGCACGCTGCCTGACGGCAGAGTGATGATGACCGATGTTCAGAACAACTCGAACTGCCCCGGTAGCCTCAAGAGTAGCGAATACTACGATTTCAGTGGCGACAAGACGTGGCACTGCGGACCGGCGCTTACCCAGCAGTTGTGGCAGCAGAGCGACCAGGAACTTGGTTCTAACGTAGTGTTCTATCCCAGCGCCCATCACCCGAAGGGTGGCACGTTGCAGTACGGCGGCAACAGCACGTTTACCAACGTCCTGGACATCAACAGCTTCACTTGGGCGACTGGCCCAACCTTGGGCAACCTTCAACAGGCTGACGGTCCGGGAGCCCTGGAGCCGAACGGAAAGATCCTGGAGCAGCTTAGCCCCGGTCTGTTCGCAAGCGGTTGCCAGTTCGCCGAGTTCGATCCCGAGGGGAATTCGGGGGCCGGCACTCTCACGAACACGGTCAATAACGCCTTTTGCCCGGCAGATTCGTCGTTCGTAGGCCACCTGATGATCTTCCCCACCGGTCAGATCGGTTCGGAGGACTATGACACGACTATCTACCTTTACAACCCGGCGCCGGGTGTTGTGAGCGGCGTTGCTCCCACGATCATCCCCGCCTCCAACGCTTATCTGGGCGGATCGAAGAACAACATCCTCTACGGCATCCAGCTCAACGGCCTGTCGGAGAACAACTTCTACGGTGACGACTATCAGGACGCCACCAACTATCCGCTGATTCGCTTCACCAACAGCGGCGGATCGGTATGGTATGGCTTCACGCATGATGACAGCACCCACTCCATGGCTCCGGGCACGGTCAGCTACACCAAGTTCGACCTGAACCCCGCGATGCCTCCGGGAACCTACACCATGCAGGTGGTCACCAACGGCATCGGCTCGAACAAGGTAACCGTTAAGGTCCACTAAACTTCACTGCTTCACTTTGAATGCCATGTCCGCAAGGGCATGGCATTTTTATTTGCAAGGAAAGCGCAAGCGGGTAAACGAAATGAACTGGCGACAATTTGAGTGGATATCGTTCGACTGCTACGGCACGCTGATCGATTGGGAATCGGGGATCCTGGGATATATCCGTCCGCTGCTGCGCGCGAAAGGCTGCGATGCCTCGGATTCACAGATCCTGCAGTTGTATTCGGAGCTGGAGCCGCGCCAGCAGTCAGGTCCATATCGCAGCTATCGCGAGGTACTGGACGGTGTGATGCGCGCGCTTGCCAGTGAGCTACAGTTCGAGGTCAGCTCCGCAGAAGCCGCTGGTCTTGCGGACTCGATTGCGCAGTGGAAGCCGTTCCCTGACACGGTGGCGGGACTCCGCGATTTAGGAACCTGCTTCCGTCTGGCCGTGCTGTCGAACATCGACGACGATTTGTTTGCCTTCTCCGCGCAGCAGCTTCAGGTCCCGTTCGATATGGTTGTCACGGCGCAGCAGGCGCGCTCGTACAAGCCTTCCCGCCACAATTTCGAGCTTTTGCTGGATCGCCTCGGAACGGCGAAAGACAAGCTGCTGCACGCAGCGGAAAGCTTGTACCACGATGTGGCGCCTGCTCGCGAACTGGGCATCGCAACCGTCTGGGTGAATCGCAGGCAGGGACGAGCGGCTGCGGCGAGTAAGTTGGCCAACGTCAAGCCGGACTTCGAAGTATCCAGCATCCAGCAGTTGGCGCGGCTGGCGTTGTCGCGCAGCGCTACTGGTTTACGGGAATCTTAATAATCTTCTTCTGGATAGCGTAGGTCACCAGTTGTGCTTTGTTGTGAATGTCGAGCTTGCGCATCAGGTTGAATTTGTGCGCCTCGATGGTTTTCACGCTCAACCCGAGCAGCACGGCGATTTCCTTCACCGAGTTGCCTTCCGCCAGCAGCTTCAGGATCTCGCGCTCGCGAGGTGTCAGCGTGGAAATGCGCGGCCGCATCCTGGCGTCGCGCACCCGGGCCCGGAAATCTTCAACCAGCTTCCCAAGCACCTGCGAGCTTAGATATTTGCCACCCTTGTAAACGTCGCGGACGGCGGTGACCAACTGCGGTGCAGGAGTGTCCTTCAATACGTATCCCGCCGCCCCCACCTCGAGGCATTGCACCAGATAGTCCTCATCCTCATACATGGTGAGGAACAGAACTTTGCTTTCGGGGCGATTCTTCTTGATCTGACGCGTGGCTTCAAACGAGGACAGTCCCGGCATGCCGATGTCCATCAGCACGATGTCGGGACGCAGTTCTCGCGCCTTCTCCACCGCATCGCCGCCGTCGGGCGATTCGCCAACGATTTCGAAGTCGCTCTCCATTTCCAGCAGCCGCCGCACCCCCTGGCGGAACAAAGTGTGATCGTCGACTAATAAACATCTAATTTTCGGCATGAAAGCACCTGATTTCTCTAAAATCTCTCGCTCTGCAAAGCCACATCATCTCTACGCGCCCTGAGCCACGGCATCCGAACCAAGTTCCGCCCCTATTGCGACGCGTCCACCAGGCAGTTGCAAAGAAATAGGCGCATCTACTTCGATGCGGGTTCCATGGCCTGGCGACGAGACGATCGTCATCTTTCCCCCCAGCGTCGAGATGCGCTCGCGCATACCCGATACACCAAACGTCTGCCGGGCCGGATTCGGCTTCCGGGTAATGCCCACGCCATCGTCTTCGATGGTCAGGCGTACACGATCGCCCTCGCGGAACATTTCAATGACCACACTGGTGGCATCAGCATGCTTGGCCACGTTGTGCAGGGCTTCCTGCACCACGCGATAAATCGCCGTCTCCAAGGCGCCGGGCAGGCGGCCGAAATCGCTGGCCAGGTTCACCCGGGCTTTCACGCCCGTGCTCTTGGCCAGGTCCTTGGCTTCCTTGCGGACCGCGGCAATCAGACCAAGTTCCTGCAGCACCAGCGGCGACAGACGGCCAATGATGCGGCGGATACCTTCGATGGTGCGGTCAACTACCTCCAGCGTCTCGCGGATCTTGGCTCGCGAGGAGCGCGTCGACACCGAACCCTCGAGCATGCCCAGATACAGGCGAATCACCATGAGGGCCTGGCCGGTTTCGTCATGTAATTCGCGGCTGATGCGTTTGCGTTCTTCTTCCTGCGCTCGCAGCAGGTGTCCTGAGAGCTCCGCAATGCGGGCCTCGCGCTCGCGCAGAGCGTCGTTCATCCGGGCGCGATCGATGGCCTGCGCCGAGCGGTCGGCAATCGCTTTCAGCAGGTCGCGCTCGGTTGGAAGCCACTGCCGGGGCCGGGAAAATCCGATCAGCAGCACGCCGATGACTTGCTCCCTGTCTTTCAGAGGCACTCCCCACAGTGCTTTGGCGCGGCCCTGAATACGTGCGTTAATGGCCCCGTGTGAGGATTCCAGGTCAGCCAGCATATCGGGCTCGCCCGATTCCGCGATCATGCCCGAGAAGCCCTGCCCCACCGCAATTTCCAGGGTGGGATCGTCGAGGTCCTCTCCGAATCCAACTTGCGCGCGTACCCGCAATACCGGGTGCTCCGTGTCCTTCAGCAGGATGACTCCCAGGGTTGCGCCGAACATCTCGCTGCTGATCTCCAGCACCCGCTGCAGCAGGGCATCGAGGTTCCTGGCTGAGAGCTCCGCGTCGAGCACCGCGAGCAGCGCCTCGGAAGCGGTCTTCTGGGTGTCGAAGTAGGCCCCGGAAACCGCGATGAAGCTGGCTGAGGAGAGGGTCTCCATGGCCGCCACAGCTTCCGGCAAGCGCGCCGGCGGAAAGAGCCTGCGCAGGTAGGGATCAATCAACTGCTGATAGACCTCTAACGCCCGCGCCACTTCGCGGGCACTGACCTTCAGCTTGGCCAGCCGCACCCCGAAATACTGCAGGTTCTCGTAGAAGGCGGCGAAGTCAGTTTGCGAGAAGATGGAGAAGCCGGTCCCGATGGTAAGCCGCTCCAGGGCTGCCATCGCGCGCCCGTCGAAGCTGAATTCGGAGAACATGGCGCGCCGCCACTCAGAGGTAATCTCCTGAAAATAGGGTTGCAGAGTGCGCGTCACCTCGACCACTACCTCACGGGAGCTCTCTTTCATGGGCAGTAGCGGGGACATAACCCTCCTTAGCGCCTACTAGATTGATGCGACGGAAGTTGCGACAGGATGGACTTACTACCTGACTAAATTTGTTTCCTGTTGTTGATATACAACAAGTAAACGTTTTTCTCAAGCTGAGCAGCTTCAGGATGGGCCTGAGGGCGCTTTTCAAAGCGAACCACCGACCCGCCAAAGCGTTCGAACCGGGCGAATTTGCCCTCTGCCTCTTTCCGCCGGTTCTGCATCCTAGGACTAAAGACTTCCATCAACTCAGGGGAAAGTTCGGTCCACGTGTCGAAGACAAAGAGAAAAATCTGTGTGCGAGGAGCGCTCAGGCTCCTGTCGCTGAGCTTCATGATCAGCTCAATGTCGCTACTCGCGGCAGCTCAGGGTTCCCAGAGCGCTCCAGCAGGCGATCCCGCGTCGTCGGCGCCACCTGCGGCCCCAACAGGGACTCCGTCGACCACCCCAACCGCGAGCGCTAGTTCGACATCGAGCAGCATTGCCGGCAGCGTGGTCGACACCAATGGAGCCGTCGTACCCGGCGCACAGGTGCAGCTAATTGGCCCCAGCGGAGCAGTTGAGCGAACAGTTGCGGCCGACGAGTGGGGACGGTTTACCTTCTCCAATCTTCCTGCGGGCAGCTTCAGGGTTACCGTCACAGCGCCGAACCTCACGACATTCTCCTCGAACCAGATTGCGCTGACGGCGGGGCAGAATCTCGAGCTTCCACAAACCGTTTTGCACGTCGGCAAGACGCATGCCGATGTGAACGTCGTCGCCACTGTGCATGACGTTGCTGAAGCCCAAATTCAGGCCCAGGAGAAGCAACGGATCCTGGGGATCGTTCCGAACTTCTACAGCAGCTACATCTGGAACGCTGCACCGATGACACCGAAGCAGAAATTCGGGCTGGCGCTTCGCAGCAGCATTGACCCGGTCACCTTCGTCGTGGCCGCAGGCACCGCCGGCGTGGAGCAGTGGCGCAACACCTTCCCCGGATACGGCAGCGGCGCCGATGGCTATTTCAAGAGGTTCGGAGCAGCCTATGCGGACTACACGATTTACACCATGATTGCCGATGCTGCGCTGCCCTCACTTTTCAAACAGGATCCGCGCTATTTCTACAAAGGCAGCGGCAGTACGAAATCACGCGCGTGCGTATGCGATATCGCGAACTTTCGTTACGCGAACCGATAGTGGGCATTCGGAAGTGAACTGGTCTCATCTGCTTGGCGCCTTTGCGACGGCGGGCATTTCGAACGTGTATCACGCCCCGCAGGATCGCACCGTATCGCTTACCATGCGCAATGCGGGCATCATCATCGGAGGCAGCGTTGCCACTAACCTGATCCGGGAATTCATGCTTGCGGAAGCTCACACCCAAGGTGCCGGATTACGCCCAAGGCAAGCCGTAGCGGGGACGGAAAGGCATTGCCTCGGCGGCTGAAGAAGCCGTCGCTGCGGCACGCCTGAAGAGGCTGCCGAACAAGTCCGTTGGCAGTACCTCAGGGGCTAAAGCCCCTTGTATTTTCAACGGCGCGACGCTGGCCTGAAGGAAGGCCAGCTCTACCCGAAATTCGACTCTTTCAGCAGCCTCGAAAGCCCGCGCCCTTTCAAACCTTCACCCCGGGGCCCGAGTTCGCGCTATGGCCGAAAGCCGCTATAACGCTATCATCTGGAGAATGTCGGTTCATACCGGTGGCACACCCTAACCAATCGCCAGATCAACGCTCGGTCGGGTACTGCGCGGTTGGAGCAGGCGCTGCCACAGATCGTATGGCAGATTGTGGTGAAAGCAGAGGGAAGCGAGATGGCTATGGCTTGGCGGAAGGTCTTCAAGGGCGCGCCACAAAAGACTCATCTTCCCGCAGATCTGTTCCCCTACAAATTCGAGACACCCTGGCCCCAACCGGCGCTTGAGGAATGCGTTTTCTACCACTCACTGGACTTCCCCGACGGAGAGTCAGTTAGCGGCGAGTGGGACATTCGTGGCAACTTCACCAGCTACATCGGCGGTTATGACGTTAAGGGAAAGACCGTCTTTGATGTCGGCACCGCTTCCGGCTTTCTAGCCTTGGAGGCTGAAAAATCCGGCGCAATCGTCACCGCAACAGATGCCTATGCGTTAACAGAACTGGAACGGTTACCATTCAGGCACTCTCTGCATCACCGCGAGCGTGAAACATGGGCCAGGCAGAATGACCATTGGCTGGTCAAGTACAAGAATGGCTTTTGGTATGCCTGGCACAAGAACAGGAGCGACGTCAAAGTCATCTATGCTCCGCTTGAACGCCTTCCCTATTGGGGGCAGAAGTTTGACGTCGTTCTGGCTGGTGCGCTTTTTGAGCACCTCGCCAATCCGGTCGGCGTTCTTGACAATCTTGCGGGAATGGCAAAAGAGGCCGTTATTATCGCCTTCACTGCGGTCGCGGATACGGATGCTCAAGTCCTGCAAACCGCGAACGACTGGAGCAACCCGGCAGAGAGCCACAGCTTTACCTGGTGGACCGCCAGTCGCGGGCTCTACCATCGCGTGTTCGACAATCTAGGCTTCGATGTAACCTACGTCACCGCAAGGGCGAAGCACCGTGGCGTTGACGTGGAGCGTCCTACGATCATTGCCAGACGGCGTTGAACGCGTTGGGTCGTAGTCCAATCCGCCGAGGCGTCTACTCCGGCGCGCCGAGTTCGCGCACAATGCTGACGCCGGCGCTGGTGCCGATGCGGTTCGCCCCGGCATCGACCATGGTCTTGAAGTCGGCAGCGGTACGAATGCCTCCCGCAGCCTTCACGCCGATGGCGTGGCCAACCACGCCGCGCATGAGAGCGACATCGGCTGCGGTGGCCCCGGAACGGGCGAAACCGGTCGAGGTCTTCACGAAATCGGCTCCCGCATCCCGGGCGAGCGCGCAGCCCAGAATTTTCTCTTCCTGGGTCAGCAGAGCGTTCTCCAGAATCACCTTCAGGCGGGCGTTGCCTTCGTGCGCCAGTTTAGCGAGCAAGCGCATTTCGGTTTGCAGAAGCAGGCGGTCGCCCGATTTTAATGCGCCGATGTTGATCACCATCTCCAACTCGCGCGCGCCGTTGTGCATGGCCGCTTCCGCCTCGGCGAGCTTGGTCACGGTCAGATTCGCCCCGAGCGGGAAGCCGATAACCGCAGCCACCTTGACTGATGTGCCGCGCAGCAGAGCGGCCGCGGCGGCAACGTAGCAAGGATTCACCACCACGCAGTGGAATCCGTAGTGGTCGGCGTCGCTGCAATGCGTGGCCAACTGTGCCCGTGTGGCTTCAGGTGCAAGCAGGGTGTGATCGATGATTTGAGCGGCGCTGCGCCAGTCGCTGATTACGACGGCTGAGATTCCGGGGAGGACTGCGGTATCGACAGACATGAGCTAGAGCTAACGCTAAAAGGCGATTCTACACGCCCTCCGGCGATTCCAGAACGCAAATGTCCTGCAAATTACGGTAACGCTCGGCGAAATCCATGCCATATCCGACGACAAATTCATCGGGAATCTGGAACCCAACGTAGTCCACCGCCACCGGCTGGATCCGGCGGGCAGTCTTGTCGAGCAGTACGGCAATCTTCAGTCGCTTCGGGCGGCGGGCCAGCAGCAGGTTCTGCAAATACGTCAGCGTTAGTCCGGTGTCGAGAATGTCCTCGACCAGCACCACGTTTTTGCCTTCCAGCGATTGGTCAACATCCTTGACCAGCTTCACCTCGCCGCTGGGCTGCTGCTGATTGCCGTAGCTGGCGACGGCGATAAAGTCGAAGCTGGCGTCGAGGGTGATGTGGCGAGCCAGATCGGCGAGGAAGATGGCTGCGCCCTTGAGTACTCCGAGGAGAATCACCGGTTCGCCGGCGAAATCCTGACTGATGCGGTGTCCGATTTCACTGACCCTCGCGGCAATCTGTTCGCGCGAGATGAGCGGTCGCACGGTGCGCTTGCGGTTCCGCCTTGTTCATGACGTAGTCGTACTGCACCAGGCTTCTCCTTCCCCTGTGTTGCCGCAACTTCACGGCTTAGCGAGGGTTAGCTCACCAAACCTAACCACCTCGGAGCCGTCTGCGATTTTAACCGAGTGCACAGGTACCGTATAATTGCGCTTTCATTCAGCTTACGTCTTGAGGTTGTCGACATTCTTTGCCATCTTCAGGTGAGACCTGCGGCCCGGTTCCTCCGCGGGACAGGGCGCTATAGTACGGCTGCGGGTCTCCTTCTCGCCCTACTGCTTCTGGCCGCTGCATCAGCGTTCGGCCAGCAGTCGGACGTCATTGAAGAAATCAGGATCCATGGCAACCGCCGCATCCCGGCCGATACCATCAGGGCCCGCATGTTTACCCGTCCCGGGGAAATTTACGACCAGCAGGCGCTGGAGCGCGACTTCAACTCGCTGTGGAACACCGGCTACTTCGACGACCTGCGTATCGAGCGCGAAGCCTCTCCCAAGGGCTGGATCATCCACGTTTACGTCAAAGAAAAACCAACGATTCGCGAGATCAAGTACGTCGGTTTGAGCTCGGTGTCGCAGAGCGATGTGCTCGACAAGTTTAAGGAGCGCAAGGTCGGCCTGACGCAGGAGAGCCAGTACGATCCGACCAAGGTAAAGCGCGCGGAAGTCGTTATCAAAGATCTGCTGGCCGCACATGGCCGCCAGTTCGCGACCGTCCGCTCGGAAGTGCGTCCCATTCCACCGGCCTCCGTGGGCTTGACCTTCGTGGTCAAAGAAGGCCCCAAGGTTAAAGTCGGCAAGATCACCTTCGAAGGCAACAAGCACTTGAAGTCGCGCGAATTGCGCAGCGCGATGAAGAACTTGAAGCCGATTGGAATTCCCCACTCCATCTTTCTCGAGAACCTGTTTTCGCGCACCTATGATTCGACCAAGCTGAATGAAGACGCGGAACGTGTCCGCTACTACTACCAGACCAAGGGATACTTCAAAGCACTGGTCTCGGATCCCAAGACCCAGATCCATGACACCAACGGCTTCAAGTGGTACATGCCGTGGAGCCATAAGCCGGGCAAGGCCGTCGACATCACGCTGCCGGTGGAAGAGGGCGTCCAATACCGCTTGAAGGAAATCACCTTCACCGGCAACAAGGCCATTACCAACGTCGCGGCCTTGCGGGCACAGTTCAAGACTCAAAGACGGAGACATCTTCGATACCGAGGCCGTCCGCAAGGGCATCGAAAACTTGCGCAAGGCTTACGCTCAGTTGGGATACATCAACTTCACGCCGGTACCTGACACCAAGCCCGACGACGACAAGAAGTTGATCACCATGAACATCGATCTGGACGAAGGCAAGCAGTTCTACGTTCGGCGCATCGAGTTCGCAGGGCAACACCACTACGCGCGACAAGGTCATACGCCGCGAATTGCTGCTCCAGGAAGGCCAGGTCTACAACGGCAATCTTTGGGAGATCAGCTTGCTGCGCCTGAACCAGCTTCAATATTTCGAGCCGCTGAAGGCGGATCAGGACTCGGAAATCCATCAGAACGTGGCCGACTCGACCGTCGACATCACGCTCAAGCTGCACGAGAAGGGCAAGAACAGCATCGGCCTGACAGGCGGCGTCAGCGGACTGGCCGGCGGCTTCATCGGCCTGAACTACACCACCAACAACCTGTTCGGCAAAGGCGAGTCGCTGACCTTGGAGTTCCAGATCGGTCAGTACGAACGCAACGAAACCCTCGCCTTCACCCAGCCATACCTGTTTGATCGCCCGCTGCAATTCAGTTGGTCGGTTTATCACCGCAGTTATAACTACAACCAGGCCGCGTTGACGCAGCAGCAAAGCAACCAGGTGATTGCGCTGCCGTCGGCATACCAGAACCTGCTGCAAAATTTCACCCAGACCAGCACGGGATTCACCACCTCATTCAGTTATCCCATCAAACGGTCGTTCAAGCGCGTCGGCATCACCTACTCGTTCGACGACACCAGTGTGCAGACCTTCAGCACGGCGTCGACGCTGTATTTCGAGAGCATCAACTTCCGCGGCATCTACGGTCCGAATTCGCTGAGCGGAATTCAGACCAGCAAGGTTGTCCCTAATTTCTCGTACAGCAGCATCGACAATCCGCAGCACCCGCATAAGGGCAAGAGCCTGTTCGTTTCCACCGGCATCGCCGGACTCGGCGGCAACGTGTACTCCTTCCAGCCGACTGCGGAGTACAAGCAATTCATGCCTGTGAACAAGGGTCGAAACACCCTGGGCTGGCGCGTGCAAGGCTCATGGATCACGGGCTATGCCGGGCAGGTCGCGCCGCCATTCGATCGCTACTACATGGGCGGCGACACCGACATTCGCGGCTTCGATATTCGTGCCATCTCGCCGGTCGCTTTCTTCCCCACCGTGGTGACCATTCCGTTGCAGAACCCCGACGGCAGCGGCGTGCCGCTGGATCCCACGAATCCGCGCCGCGGAAATTACCTGGTCAACATTCCGGTGCAGCAGATCATCTTCCCCGGCGGCGACACCAGCGTGATAGGCAATCTTGAATACCGCGTGCCCATCGCCGGACCTGTGACCGTAGCCGCCTTCGCCGACACCGGCCTGGACTTTATTTCGCGTGAGTCGCAGCTGCAGATTGCTCCTCAGCAATATCAAAGCCTGGTTACCACGCCGTATGGCTGTCCCTTCGTGAATGTTGACTTTAGCTGCGGCGGAACCACAACCGTTCCGATCAGCAGGAACCTGGTGCCGATCTCGGGGACGAATTATCAACCGCGTATGTCGACCGGACTCGAGTTACAGGTCATCATGCCGGTGGTCAACGCGCCCTTCCGCTTCTACTACGCCTACAACCCGCTGCGCTTGTACGAGACGGTGTCGCCGCCCAACCCGATCACGCGCTCAATGTTCCCGGCGGGAGCGGCCGGCGACTATACCTATGCCAACGCGGTCGCGCTGTACCAGCCACAGTACTTCCTGCGCGAGCCCCGCAAGACCTTCCGCTTCACCGTGGCAACCACCTTCTAGGGAAGCTATTGTTTCGCTTTCGGGAGCCACTTACTTCGCGGTGATGCGATCGGCGATCTGTTTGTATTCGTCAGGCGTTACCAGGCGCCGGTCAATCAGATCATGGGCCGAACGATACGGCCGGTTCGCCACGATGCGTGCCGCCGTCTCATCGCTGATGCCCGGCAGAGTTGTAAGCTGCGACTGAGTTGCAGTGTTGAGATTGATCGGGTGATCCGCCGAAGGACGCGTCAGGCCGTCGCGCACTCCCTCGGCTACGGCTTTGGTGTCGTTCTTGAGCTCGGAGGTCGCGTTGGCGGTTGCCTGGCGCACCTGCTCCGGGTTAGACGGCTGGGTGGAACAGGCGCTGCAGCCTGCGATCAGCAACAGACACGCGATTGCAATTGACGCGAAGAGCGCAGAGGAAACTCGCATACGGGAATAAGATGCAAATTGGGCCACTCGCGTTGAGGGCGCAACCTGTGCCGCACCCGCGAGATACTTAAGGGCATCCATACTGTTCGGGGCTTCATTTACTCTTGCAACGCATAGATTCGGACAAGCTCCGGACTCTGGAGAATTTCCCATGCCAGTGATTCGCAATTGCCCATGCTGTGGCCGCAGTAACCGCATTCCCGCCGCGCATTTGGCCGACACCGGCCGGTGCGGCGCGTGCAAGACCCCGCTGCCCGCGGTGACGGAGCCGATCGAGGTTGACGCTGCCCTATTTGACGAGATCGTGCGTGAGTCCCGTGTCCCGTGCTGGTCGATTTCTGGGCGGCATGGTGCGGCCCCTGCCGAATGGCTGCCCCCGAGGTGGCCCGCGCCGCAAAAGAGATGGCGGGAAAGGCTGTGGTGCTGAAGGTCGATACCGAGCGTGTTCCTGAGCTGGCGGCGCGTTACAACGTACGCGGCATCCCGAACTTCGCGATCTTCCACCGTGGAGACTTGGTTCAGCAGCAAGCGGGCGTAGTTGCTGCAGAGCAACTAAAGCAATGGCTGCAGATGGCTTCTGAATCGCGAGTGGCGTAGGAGAGCGGGCCTTCAGGCCAGCGTTACGCCGTGAAAACACTTCGGCTTCAGCCCCTGAGGGATTTCGCCTCGAGCGCCAAGCACTTCCAGAAAGACCGTGACCTGATTACCCGCGCCTTTGTTCAACTCACACCCATCCAGGCCGATATCCACGCTCAACTTCGCGGTGCCGATTTGGGCTGTTCTCGCCTCCACATTCTGCGTGTACCCGCCCGCGTCATTTAAAATCAGCTTTTCTCTTCCTAATCTAAGGACATTCATGCTCGATTTTGTTGGTGACCTGAAACGTACTCACATGTGCGGAGCGCTGCGCGCCTCCGATGCCGGCTCGAACGTTGTTCTCATGGGATGGGTCAACCGCCGTCGCGACCTCGGCAACCTGATTTTTATTGACCTGCGCGACCGCAGCGGTATCACCCAGGTCGTCCTCACCGCTGAAGCCGGGGCAGAGCTGCACAAGAAGGCCGAAACGCTGCGTTCTGAGTTTGTGGTTGCCGTTGTCGGCCACGTGAAGCTGCGCGACGCGGGCACGGTCAACAAGAACCTCCCGACCGGCGAGATCGAGGTTGTTGCCGACCAGCTTCGCATCCTGAACGACTGCAAGCCGCTGCCGTTTTCTCCCGCCGAGTCCGACATTGCGAACGAAGAAGTGCGCCTGAAGTATCGCTACCTCGACCTGCGCCGTCCGGAGATGCAGCACAACATCCAACTGCGGCACAAGGTGTCGATTGCCATTCGCGAATATCTCAACGGGCAGGGCTTCTACGAAATCGAGACGCCGTTCATGACCCGCTCCACTCCCGAGGGCGCGCGCGATTACCTGGTACCCAGCCGCGTCCATCCCGGCGAGTTCTATGCGCTGCCGCAGTCGCCGCAGATCTTCAAGCAGATCCTGATGATCTCGGGCTTCGACAAGTACTTCCAGATTGTGCGCTGCTTCCGCGATGAAGACCTGCGCGCCGATCGCCAGCCCGAGTTCACCCAGATCGATTTGGAAATCAGCTTCGCGCGTCCCGGACATTGTATTCGCGGTCGTCGAAGGCTTTCTGACCGCGGCGTGGAAGACCGTTGGTGTCGCCTTGCAAACGCCGTTCCCGCGCATGAGCTACGACGATGCGCTTCGCAGCTACGGCATCGATAAGCCCGACATGCGGCTGCCTGCGCTGACCGAAGTGCACGATGCTTTTGCGGCGGAGAACCTGGCCTCCCTGAGCATCGATGCAAACCTGCCGGTTGTCGCTGTCGTCATCCCCAACGTGGGCGAGCTCTCGCGCAAGGAGCGCGATGATTTGCGTTTGCTGTATCCGGCGAAACTGGCGCAGCAGGGCATCAAGGTCTTCGACGACAGCAAGCGGCTGGAGAAGTCATTCCCGGAGGCCATGGCAAAGGTCCGCCAGAGCAGTGGTGCGGGAGAGAACGACTACATCGTTCTGGTCGCGGCCGGGGTAGCCGCCGAAGGGGCACAGTCCGCGCCCTCATCGAAACCGGCGAAGTCCTTGTCGGTGGTCACTGGCCGTGAGCGGGAAGTCTACGAAGGCGCTGGACAGGTTCGTCTTGCGCTCGGGCAGAAGTTTGCCGATCGCCACGGCGCGTTCAACAAACGCGACTTTCGCTTCCTGTGGGTTACCGACTTTCCCATGTTCGAATGGGATGAAGAAGAGCAGCGCTGGAACGCGGCACACCATCCCTTCACCTCGCCGCATGAAGACGACATGGACAAGCTGGAGTCCGACCCCGGAGCCGTGCG
The DNA here is from genome assembly GCA_963699875.1 of uncultured Acidobacteriaceae bacterium. GTDB lineage: Bacteria > Acidobacteriota > Terriglobia > Terriglobales > Acidobacteriaceae > CAVVDY01. The sequence goes on along the minus strand of CAVOVN010000003.1, from coordinate 534,736 downwards.
CGCGCTGGCGTACGACATCGTGCTGAACGGCACGGAGCTTGGCTCAGGCTCGATCCGTATTCATCGCCAGGACATTCAGAGCATCATCTTCAAAGCGCTGGGGATGTCGAAAGAAGAGCAGCAGGCGCGCTTCGGCTTCTTCCTCGAGGCGCTGCAATACGGCACGCCTCCGCATGGCGGTATCGCGCTTGGGCTCGACCGCATCGTGATGATCCTCGCCGGCGCCGACAGCTTGCGCGAGGTGATTCCCTTCCCCAAGACGGCGAAGGCCATCGACATGATGATGGACGCGCCCACGCCGGTCAGCGACAAGCAGCTGAAGGAGCTGAGCATCGCGGTGGCGAGGAAAGATCTGTAGCAATTAGCAGCTAGCGCTTGGCACTTGGCGGTTAGCAGTTGACAGTTAGCACTTGGCTCTGGGCAAGTGCGCCTCGGGAAACGGTCCGCTGCTGCTGAAGATCGCGGCTCCACAGTCCGCAGGACGGAACAATCTGTAGCCCAGGACCCTTCGGCTCGCTCAGGGCAGGCTGCAGTCCTGGGTAGCATTGGTTGAACATCGCGAGTCCCTTCAGGGGCGACACAAGAGCAGATCCCTCGACGGCTGAAGCCGCCTCGGGATGACAAATGAAGATTGATTATCGCCTCCAATCTCGCCGTCATTCGCGACCGCATCCATCTTTCCGCGCGTCGTGCTAATCGCGAGCCGGATCAAATCGCGCTCATGGCCGTTTGCAAGACCTTCCCGCCGGAAGCCATCATCGAAGCCTACGAGGCTGGGCAGCGGCTTTTCGGCGAGAGCAAGGTTCAGGAATTCGCGGAGAAGGCAGCGAAGCTTACAGGACTAGAAGGCGCCGAGTTCCACATGATCGGCCACCTGCAATCGAACAAGGCAGCCAAGGCAGTCGAACTTTTTCAGGCGATCGACTCACTCGACTCGGCCAAACTGGCCTCGCGGCTGAACGCCGCCGCCGAAGCAATCGGGAAAGTTCTGCCCGTGCTGATCGAGATCAACATCGGTGGCGAAGAGGCCAAGAGCGGTGTCGCGCCGGACTCACCCGAGCTGAACGAAATCTTGAACGGCGCGCCTGAGTGGCCGCAACCTGCGCATTCGCGGACTGATGACCGTGCCTCCCTACACCGAAGATCCTGAAGGCGCGCGACCGTACTTCCGCAAGCTGCGCGAATTGCGCGACCAGATTGCCGCGCGCAACTATTCCGCGATCAGCCTGGACGAGCTCTCCATGGGCATGTCGCACGACTTCGAAGTGGCGATCGAAGAGGGCTCGACCTGCGTCCGCGTCGGCACGGCGATCTTCGGATCGAGAAACAAGGGCGAGCGGTCGAAGCCATGATCCCTATCCGCGACACGCCCGCTGGCGTGACCTTTCAGGTCAAAGTCCACCCGCGCGCAAAGAAGAATGCCATCACCGGCGAGATCGGCGATGCACTGAAACTCGCGCTTACCGCTCCTCCCATCGAAGGCCGCGCCAACGAGGCCTGTATCGCGTTCTTCGCAGAATTTTTGAATGTTCCGCGCTCGTCAGTTACCATTGCCGCCGGAGAAACCAGCAGGAACAAATTGATTCGCGTGCGCGGCCTGTCGGCCGCGCAAGTCGAGATCAAGGTGCGAGAGGCGCTTGACGTGCTCGGGTAGGGCGGCGCTTCAGCGCTGCGTCACCGCAACTTTCACCGTTATCGGGATGGAATCGATGCTCGGGCATCGACTCCATCCCGAATGAATAACGAACCGGCTTGACGCGGGCCTGAAGGCCCGCTCTACCAATCGCACAGGAGAACACATTTGAGCTTTGCGCAGCGTTGGCACGACATCCGTACCGGCTTCGAGCGGCCCTTCTGGGTCGCCAACATCAGCGAGCTGTTTGAGCGGCTGTCCTACTACGCCGCCTTCGCCTCGATGTCGCGCTACCTGCACGAGACGTTGCAATTTCCTTCGCAGGAAGCCAGCGCGTTCAGCGGGTTCTTCGGTGGGCTGGTGTGGTTCCTGCCGGTCTTCGGCGGCGCACTTGCCGACCGAATGGGCTTCCGCAAAGCACTGGCGCTCGCTTACGCGATTCTGGCCTGCGCCTATTTCCTGCTTGGCTCGCTCGGCGCATCCGTGGATGGTGCCGATACGGCAGACCGTTCCTCTCGGCGTTCTGGTGGCAATTGTGCTGGCGCTGCCTGCGTTCGGCGTCGCCCTGGTAAAGCCGACTGTCGTGGGCACGACCGCGCACTCCTCCAAAGAAAGCGTGCGCTCCTTCGGCTACTCCATCTACTACACGCTGGTAAACATCGGCGGAGCGGCGGGGCCGTTCGTCGCGTCGTTCGTCCGCCAGCGCATGAGCGTAGAGAACGTGTTTCGCGTTGCGGCGTTGAGCGTGTTCCTGATGTTTATCGGCGTGCTGATCTTCTTCCGCGAGCCCAATCGCGACCGGGAAGCCCAAGCACCGTCGATGGCTCAGCTCGGCAAGAATTTCCTGGCGGTTATCAGCAATCCCAAGTTCATGCTGTTTCTCACGATTTTCACCGGCTTCTGGATCGTCTACTGGCAAGAGTTCATCACGCTGCCGTTGTATGTTCACAGCTACATCAGCCCGACCATCGATACCGAACTTCTGCTGATGACCGGGCCATTGGTCGTAATCGCTTTGACGGTCGTTATCAACCTGCTCACGGCGAAGGTCCCCCCTCTGGTGTCGATTACCTCTGGCGTCCTCATCAGCAGTTTGGCGTGGATTCTCCTGATTCTTATTCCCAGTGGACTGGGTGCAGTGCTGACGCTGGTGGTGATCGCGCTCGGCGAGATTACCCTGTCGCCGCCGTACTATGATTACGTCTCGCGCCTTGCGCCCGAGGGACAGCAGGGCACCTACATGGGCTTCGCTTTTCTGCCGTTAGGGATTGGGTCTCTAGTCGGAGGCGCATTTGGCGGTTACCTGCTGCACTACTATGGCGAGGTAAAACATCAGCCTTCAGGCATGTGGTGGGTCATCATGGGCGTGGGAATTGCAACCGCCGTGCTGCTCTGGGTGTATGACCGGTTCATGGTGCGGAATCCCGCGGGAGAGTTAGCACAGACGGCAAAGTGAACCAGCTATGGCTGCAAAAACTCCAGCCTATATTGCGCAACACATCCGTCGCGTACTGAAAGACGGAGGCTCGGCGCCGCATACCGAAGAAGTGCAGCGCTTCTTCAAGCACGAGGTGAAGTCGCGCGGCTGGTACACGGCGGAGATGCGCAAGGTGGCGAAACGTTTTCGCCGCACGATTCTTGCCGAGCAAGGATTGTCGTTCCTGATCCAGGTCTCCGATCAACTGTTTCGCAGCGACGTTCTGGAAGAGAAAATCTTCGCCGTCATGCTCTTGGAGGATCTGACCAGCCAGTTTGGTCCTCGCGAATTCAAGCTCTTCGAAAGCTGGATCGATCGCATCAGCTCATGGGCTGACCACGACAGCCTCGTGCATTCCCTGATCGGTCCGATGATCGCTGCTAACGATGCGTATTTACCGCGCCCGCTGATCTGGGCCAGAAAGCGCGGTACCTGGCATCAACGCGCCGCGGCTGTAAGCCTGATTCACAGCACACGCCAGCACAAGAATTTTGCGCACATTCAGAAGCTGACCGAGATGCTCCTGCCCAGCGGCGACGACATGGTGCGGAAAGGCCTCGGATGGCTGTTACGCGAGGCGGCAAAGGCGAACCGCGAGCAGACCGTTCGCGTACCTCATGACGATTCGCGAGCGCGCACCGCGACTGGTGCTCCGGACGGCATGTGAGACGCTGCCCGCAGAAACTCGCGCGCAAAGTGCTCGCCAACGCCAAAAAAGTCTAAGCCTGGATCCTGCTTTTACTAAAGTTGACCCGATCTCTCCAGCAGGAGCTCTGCAGCAGAAACCAAAATTATCGTCTCCTCCCGCGCTCCTCTTGTTCGCTGGCCAGCGCTCTCTCTGCCTGGGGCGTAGTGATGAGCTCAGCTGGAATGCGAATCGCTCCATAGACCACGGCCGCCAAGGCTGCGCCGAGGAACGGCGCAACAATGAACAACCATAACTGCTGCAGGGCCCAACCTCCCACAAAGACTGCCGGTCCAATACTGCGTGCAGGATTAACCGATGTGTTGGTGATGGGAATCCCCACCAGGTGGATCAGGGTGAGGACCAGACCAATCGCCACTCCGGCGAATCCGACAGGTGCTTTGATGTCGGTCGATCCGAGGACGGTGAGAACCAGGAACATGGTCAGCACCACCTCCGCGACCAGGCAGGCAGCAAGCGAGTACTGGCCCGGCGAGTGAGCGCCATATCCATTTGCGCCCAGGCCGGCGGTGGCAACGTCATAACCACCGGCCGCGCCTTGAGCGATAAATAAAATGAGGGCTGCTCCGATCAACGCGCCGATAACTTGCGCAATCATGTAAGCAATGGCATCGCGAGCGCCAATTTTCTTCGCAAGCAGCACGCCCAGCGTGACTGCCGGGTTGATGTGACACCCCGAGATGGGGCCGATGGTATAAACCATCGCTAATAGCGACAGACCAAAGGCCAGGGACACGCCCTCAAATCCGATATGGCTCCCGGCCAGCACGGCGCTTCCGACACCGCCAAAGACCAGTACAAAAGTACCCACTAGTTCGGCAGCATATTTCTTCATATCGCACCTCGCAGATGACGCAGTCTACACCATGCGGCTTTACGGTGCCGTCAATATTTGCCTCTTCGCTGAAGGGGGTTTTCTGCGTGCCTCATTTACAATGAACTCCGCAATGAATCTTCCTGAAATTCAAGCCGCGCTCCGCGAGCGCAAGCAAGAAGCCTGGCTGTTTTACGATCATCATCATCGCGATCCCATCGCTTACCACATCCTCGGCCTGCCCGACACCATGATGGTCACGCGACGCTGGTTCTACCTGGTGCCGGCGCAGGGTGAGCCGGTGAAGCTGGTACACCGCATCGAGAGCCATCATCTTGATTCGCTTCCCGGCAGCCGGCTGGAATACTCGGCGTGGGAAGAGCTGTGGAAGAACCTGGAAGCCATGCTCAAGCCATATCGCAGCGTGGTGATGCAGTATTCGCCCAACAACCAGATTCCCTACATCTCGCTGGTCGATGGCGGCATGCTCGAACTGGTGCGCAGCTTCGGCAAAGAGATCGTCAGCTCGGCAAACCTGGTCGCACAGTTTGAAGCCGTGCTTACCGACGAGCAGATCGCGTCGCACTTCAAGGCCCGCGATGCCATCGACAAGATTGTTCCCGCCGCATTTCAGGAGATCGGGCGACGCGTCCGCAATGGCGGGACGAATGAATACGAAATCCAGAAGTGGATTCTCGAAGCCTTCGCTCGCGAGAACCTGGAGACCTGCGATCCGCCCAACGTCAGCGTAGGTCCGCACAGCGGCGATCCTCACTACGAGCCGACGGCTGAAAAGTCTTCGCCTATCAAGAATGGCGACTTCGTCCTGCTCGACATCTGGGGGAAACTGAACCAGCCCGACTCGGTCTATTACGACATCACATGGACCGGCGTGATCGGCACTCCCAACGCCCAGCAGAAGGAAATCTTCAACGTGGTGCGTGGCGCGCGTGATGTGGGCATCAACACCGTGAAGCAGGCGTTCGATGCCGGCCACATGATTCACGGCTGGGAGGTCGACAAGGCCGTGCGCGAGTTCATCACCGGCAAGGGCTACGGACAGTACTTCATTCATCGCACCGGACACTCAATTGGCCGCGACATTCACGCTAATGGAGCGAATCTTGATAATCTGGAGACCAAGGACGACCGCGAGATTCTGCCTAACACTTGTTTCTCTGTCGAACCCGGCATCTACCTGCCCGAGTTCGGCGTGCGCAGCGAGATCAACATGATCACGCGCAAGGACAAGGCCGAAGTTACGGGTCGCATTCAGGAAGAATTGGTACAGATTTGATGGCGAACGCGCAAAACACAACCGCGGCTCCGGCCAAGGGCTCGGCCGACGCGGGATCCATGACCTACATCGCTCCCCTCGCCGGATGGGTACTGCCGGGCCTCGGACACCTCATTCAGCGGCGCTACATCCGCGGCGTGCTGCTGATGCTGTCGGTCTTCGTTATGTTCTTCGTCGGCCTCGGCATGCAGGGCAAGGTCTATTCCTTCAACACCGGCGACCTGCTCGACATCCTGGGCTTTGTCGGAGACGTGGGTTCCGGAGCGCTATATTTCATCGCGCGATCCATGGATTGGGGCATCGGCAATATTCATCGCGCCGTGGCCGACTATGGGACCAAGTTTATTGTCGTGGCGGGACTCCTCAACGTGATCGCCGCGGTTGACGCCTACCACATCGCGATCGGCAAGAAACAATGACCTTCGACCTTACTCATTTCAGCGCCGCTCTACTGTTCGCTCTCTGCGCGTCAGTCGTATTTGGAATTACCCAGCGCAACACACCACGCGACATGATGCGCTACGGCGGTTACTGCTTTTCCTTATTTGTCGGTGGCGTGATTATCGCGTCGTGGCTGATGTGGTTCATCAAGCATTGAACGAAGGGGACGGCCTTCAGGCCGTCCATGACTGGGCATCGGAAGCATCGGCTTCGGCCGCTGAGGGTTCCGGCCTGCACACCTGCCGCAATTATCCAAGCCAGACTCTTCCCCTCTTGCACTAAACTCTCCCTATGCTCGCCAGCTACGCCGTTCGCGTTGAAGATTCACGTGGACGCCGCTATCCGGAAGCGCCCCATCCCTATCGCAACCCTTTCCAACGCGATCGCGACCGCGTCATTCATGCGCGTGCCTTCCGGCGGCTAGAGGACAAGACCCAGGTTTTCACCCGGCGATATTCCGACCATTTCCGCACCCGCCTGACCCATACCATCGAAGTCGCGCAGATTTCGCGCACCATTGCAGGAGCGCTACAGCTCAACGTCGATCTTGCCGAGGCGCTGGCCCTGGTGCACGACATCGGGCATCCGCCTTTCGGCCACGCAGGTGAACACACGCTCGATGCCCTTATGCGACAGCACGGAGAATTCTTCGACCACAATCTTCAGGCGCTGCGCATTGTCGAGGATTTCGAGGTTCGTTATGCCAATTTTCGCGGACTGAACCTTACCTTCGAGGTGCGCGAGGGCATCATCAAGCACTCGCACGACTACTCGGCCGACGATCATCCCGAACTCGCGGAGTATTTGCTCGAACTGCGTCCGCCGCTGGAGGCGCAACTCATCGACCTCACCGACGAAATCGCCTATAACACCGCGGACCTCGACGATGGCTACGAAGCCAAGCTGCTCTCCGTCCCCCAGATTCGCGCGCGGGTCAGCGTCTTCGACCGGTTTTATCGCGAGGCAGAGAAGAAATACACGGCTGTACCGGAAAAGCTGCAATTCAACGAGGCCCTGAAACGAATGCTGAACCGTTTCGTCACCGACCTCATCGACAATACCCAGCGGCGAGTCAGCGAAGCTGGAGTCACGAGCTTGGACGACGTGAGGCACAGGCCGGAGCGGATTGCCGGATTCAGCGCTGAAGTTGACGAAGAACGTCGCGAGGCGAAGCAGTTTCTATACCAGGCCCTGTACAACGCGAAGTCGCTGCAGCCAGCAAAGAAGCGCGCTGAAGGCCTCATCAATGAAGTTTTCGCCGCACTGATGGCGCGTCCGGAGATGCTGCCGTCAAGCTATCGCGAGAAAGCCGAGCACGAGAAGCTGGTACGGGTCGTGTGCGACTACATCGCCGGAATGACAGACCACTACATCGAAGACCTGCGCAAGAAGCTGAACTGACCTCGCCTCCGCCATGCCTGAACTGCCCGACATCGTCGCCTATATCGAAGCGCTGGAGAAGCGCATCGTGGGACAACGAATCGAAAGCATTCGGATCGCCAGTCCCTTCCTGTTGCGTACCGCAGTGCCGCCGTTACGGACTGCCGAAGGCAAGACTGTGACGCAGATACGCCGCATGGGCAAGCGGATTTGCATCGGCCTGGAGGACGACCTGTGGCTGGTGTTGCACCTGATGATCGCCGGCCGTCTGCATTGGAAAGAGCGCGGCGCGAAGCTGGCCCGCCCGCGTGGCCTCGCTGCTTTCGATTTCCCGCATGGCACGCTGCTCTGGACTGAGGCAGGCTCGCAGAAGCGCGCGTCGCTGCACGTTGTCGCTGGTGAGGAAGGCCTGCACGCGCTCGATCCTGGCGGGCTGGAAGTGCTCGACGCTGACTTCGATCAATTCGCGGCGGGGTTGACGCGCGAAAACCATACGCTGAAGCGCGCGATTACCGATCCACATCTTTTCAGCGGAATTGGCAATGCCTACTCGGACGAAATCCTCTGGCAGGCACAGCTTTCACCGATGCAGTTGACCCAGAAGCTCAAGCCGGACGAGGTGGCGCGACTTTACGAAGCTGTGCGCAGCACTCTCACTCAGTGGGTTTCGCAGTTGCGCAAGGAAACGGGAGATGCGTTCCCCGAGAAAGTCACCGCATTTCGCAAGGAAATGGCTGTTCACGGCAAATACAAACAGCCATGCCCACGTTGCGGCAAGCCGATCCAGCGAATTCGCTATGCCGGGAACGAAGCCAACTACTGCCCACATTGTCAGACCGGTGGCAAGCTGCTCGCCGATCGCGCACTGTCACGTCTCTTGCGCGACGACTGGCCCAAGACGTTGGAACAGCTAGAGACGATGGCGGAGGCACGCAAACGCCCCTGATGGCTCCTCGTGTTGTCCTAATTCCACTCCACCTCATCCTCGTCTTCCGCCACGCCGGCTACGCTGAGGGCCCGTCCAAGCTCCGCCGGGGTATCCACCAGCACGTCAGGATGCACGCGTTCCAGGCTGTGCGGTGCGAAGCCGTAGTTCACGCCGATGTTCCACATGCCGGCGTTGCGCGCCGTCAGGATGTCGACCTCGGAGTCGCCCACCATGACGCTTTCTTCCGCCGAGACCTCCGCCTCCTGCATGATGGTCCGCACTCCTAGGGGATCCGGTTTCTTGGTCTCGAAACTGTTTCCGCCGTAGATCTGAAAGAATCGGCTTGCCAGCCCGAGTCCAGCAAGAATGTCTCGTGCCGGACGCACCGGTTTATTCGTAAGCACTGCCAGCTTGCGTACGCCCCCATTGAAGGTCGCGATCTGCTCCAGTGACTGGGCGATGCCGTCATACGCATACGTACTATCGAGCTTGTGCTCGCGATAGTAGTTCAGGAAGAACAGCAGCGCCTCTTGCAGAAACGCTTCATCGTTGGGGTCGCCCAGCGCGCGCCGCACCAGCATGGGAGCGCCATCGCCGATGTAGGTCTTGATCACCTCCAGCGGCAGTTCGTTGCGCCCATACTGCCGCAGCATGGCATTGACCGCGGCCGCCAGATCATATTCCGAATCGACCAGCGTGCCATCCAGGTCAAAGACCACGAGCTTGACCTTCTCCAGCGGTATGGGACGAAAAGTGCGAATCATTAGCATCCAGTATAGAAAAGCCATGCACCACAGAGGCACAGAGACACAGAGAAAAACGGGCCCGGCAAAAGAATCTTCAAACCTCCGTGCCTCTGTGTCTCTGTGGTTCAATCAAATGCCGCAAGCATTACAATAAGAAGATTACGCCTGAGCCGCACCGGGCCTTGCATTTCACTCCCCGAGGACATGGATGGCAACTACTACCAAGGCACAACCCAACGTCGAGAACGCCCCGACTGCCTCGCCAACGAAAGATAAGTACGAAGGACTCTCGCGCGATCAGTTAATCGAGATCTATCGCCTGATGTACCTGTCGCGTCGCATTGACGATCGCGAGATCCTGCTCAAGCGGCAGCAGAAGATTTTCTTCCAGATCTCCGGCGCTGGCCACGAAGCCCTGCTGGTCGCTGCCGGCATGCTGTTGAAGCCTGCTTACGACTGGTTCTTCCCGTATTATCGCGACCGCGCGCTCTGCCTCGCCGTGGGCATGACCCCCTACGAGCAGTTGCTGGAAGCGGTAGGCGCGGCCGACGATCCTGCCTCGGGCGGACGTCAGATGCCTTCCCACTGGGGCAGCAAGCGGCTGAACGTCGTTACTCAATCCTCGCCCACAGGCACGCAGTTTCTACAGGCGGTTGGTTGTGCCGAGGCGGGCCGCTATTTTACGCGCCATCCTGAAGCGGCGGAAAAAACTCCAGGCGACTATCGCCAGTTCAAAGATGTCATCTTCCACGGCGACGAAGTGGTCTACGTCTCCTGCGGAGACGGCACCACCAGCCAGGGCGAGTTCTGGGAGTCGCTGAACACCGCCTCGAACCTGAAGCTTCCCGTGCTGTACCTGATCGAGGACAACGAGTATGCCATCTCCGTTCCCGTGGAAGTGGGTACCAGCGGGGGCAACATCAGCCGGCTGGTAAAGAATTTCCCCAACTTCTACTTCGACGAAATTGACGGCACGGATCCGTTGGTCAGCTATGCGTCTTTGAAAAAGGCCATCGACTACATTCGCAGCGGCAAAGGGCCGGCGTTCGTACACGGGCACGTGGTGCGCCCCTATTCGCACTCCCTTTCAGACGACGAGAAGCTCTATCGCCCCGAGTCGGAGCGGAACGCCGAGGTCGAGCGCGATCCCATCACGCGCTTCCAACTGTTTCTGATTCGCGAGGGCATCCTCGACGAAAAGGCGATCGACCAGCTTGAGAAGGATGTGAATGCTGAAGTGCAGGACGCCGCCGACAAAGCGGTTGCTGCGGCGCTCCCCGCCACCGATTCGTACAAGAACTTTGTATATTCGCCCGACCTCGATCCGACCTCGAAGGCGTTTGAGACCGAAGCGGTGCATCCGATGCCGACGCAGGAAAAGTCTCCGGCAGCGGGCGATCGCACCATGGCCGATCTCATCAACGCCTGCATGAAAGACGAGATGAAGCGCGATGAGCGCATCGTGATGTTCGGCGAAGACGTGGCCGATTGCAGCCGCGAAGAGTATCTGAAAAAACAGCAGGTCAAAGGCAAGGGCGGCGTCTTCAAGCTCACCGGCGGTCTGCAATGCGAGTACGGCAGCGAGCGCGTTTTCAACTCTCCGCTTGCCGAGGCCAACATTGTGGGGCGCGCCGTAGGCATGGCGACGCGCGGATTGAAACCGGTAGTCGAGATCCAGTTCTTCGATTACATCTGGCCCGCGTATCACCAACTTCGCAATGAGATGCCGCTGATTCGCTGGCGCTCAAACAACACATTCTCTTGCCCTGCAGTCGTGCGTGTCGCGATCGGCGGATATCTTACCGGCGGAGCGATCTATCACTCGCAGTGCGGCGAGAGCCTGTTCACGCATACGCCGGGCATGCGCGTCGTGTTTCCTTCGAACGCGCTCGATGCCAATGGTTTGCTGCGCACCGCGATCCGTTGCGACGATCCGGTGATGTTCCTCGAGCACAAGCGCCTGTATCGCGAAACCTTCGGTCGAGCGCCGTATCCTGGTCCCGACTACATGATCCCCTTCGGTAAGGCGCGCATTGTGCGCCCCGGTCACGACCTGACCGTCATCACCTATGGAGCAACGGTGCCGCGCGCATTACAGGCGGCCCAGCGCATTGAGCGCGAGCAGCAGGTCAGTGTGGAGCTGATCGATCTGCGAACCTTGAACCCTTACGATTGGGAAGCCATCGCCACCTCGGTGTCGAAGACGCATCGCGTTCTGGTGGCTCACGAGGACATGCTGAGCTGGGGCTATGGAGCGGAGATCGCAGCCCGCATCGCCGACGAGTTGTTTGACGAGCTCGATGCGCCGGTAAAGCGCGTGGCCGCCAAAGATACGTTTGTCGCTTATCAGCCGACCTTGGAGGACGAGATTCTTCCCCAGGCAGAGGACCTGTTCAAGGCGATGGCGCAGCTGGCGGAGCTGTAGGACCGGTAGAGCGGCGCTTCAGCGCCGCGCCCAGCCGATGGCTGGAACACGCCTTCAGGCGTGCAAAACCGTCGCGCCTGATTCGGCTTTGTATCAAGGCCCGACTTTCAGTCGGGCCGAAAAGATCTCATCAGTGGAAATGGGGATGAATTCCCGCGCTTGCGCGGGAATTCATCCCCATAGTTGTTCTTGTGCACTAGCGGCACGGCTGAAGCCGTGCCCTGATACAAAGCTCCGAACCCGAAACCGTCCGCTGACCTGACTCTTCCTACACTTTCGCACCGGCGTATTCCCTCACTTCGACGCGGCTGGCTATTTCTACCCTGCGAAAACGTCATACACATAATCATGCGCAACCAACGCAGCAGGTTTCATTGCCCCCTTCTCCACCCGCTTCACCACTTCCTCCCGCGACAGGTCGAAGATGGCGTCGAGAATCTGCTTGCGCTCCGCTTCGCTCGCTTCAGCCAGCACGAACAACACGCGCGCGCTGTGCTGGATGTAATTTGGCGAAAGCAGCTGCCGTTTTAGCAGCTCCATGATGACCGGCGCCTTCGAGCGGTCGAAGCGGCCGGGATCGCCCATGCGGTCGAGTTCCGCAAAGAACTGCGCCGTCCACTCGTTGTGGTAGTCGAAGACCTTCTGGAACAAGTCGCGGGTGAAGCGCGTTCCCGCCTTTATAGCTTCGGTACCGGGCGCCAGGACCATCCCATCTTCTGTGAGCTTCGCCCGCTGCAGATATCCATCTTTGGTGATGACGGCTTGGTGACGGCACAGCGTCCACAGCCACGAGACGTCAATGCGATACGTCGCGAGGTCGTTCATGAAGCGCTGTTTCAACTCGTAGTCGTCGATGGCGGCGGCGAAGTTTCCGTTCAGGATCTGGAAGCCATAATTCGCGGCCATGTAGAAGGCATGCTGAATGTGTTCGATGGTGATGTCGCCTTTGGGCACGCTGTAGATGGCGTTCCACAGCTCCTGGCTGAGCAATTTCTCCGGCGCATCGAGTGATTCTTTGCGAAGAACCAACGGCGTGATCTTGCCCGTAGCATCCAACAGACCGCGCGATTGCAGCAGAGCGCGCTCCGAATCCACCAGCCCGCTCTCCACTGTCGGGACAGGCTTGCCGTTGGCATCGGCCGTCTTGGCTGGTGCATCAAGCATCGCCTGCAGTTCGGCCAGCGGTACACGCAGCGGCCCGTTTCCAGCGGCAACATACGCGGGCTCGGGACTGGCGACCCAACTCTGGCGATACGCGTCGTACAGCCTGCCCTTCGCGCGGCCTGCGAGAATCTCGTCGAGCGTAACCTGCTCGGCTGCTGTCTCGTCTGGAACGAACATCAAGCCCAGCAGCCGCTCGCGCAGCTTGTCGATGACCACGGCACGCATCGCCACCGGGTTGTAGCGCGAGCGGCCATAAGCGTCGCCCGACTGATACATCATCACCGCAGCCATGCCGCCGATGGGCGCACCCTGCGTGAGCTCGCCGTTTTTCATCGCCGCCATCAAGATGTTCAACGCGTTGTAGCGCTGGTAAGCGATCATGTTCGGCGCAGCCATCCCGATATTCTGCGGATCAGGAAATACACCTTGCGGATCGTCTTTCCACATTTCAATCAGGCTGCCAAGATAATCCCAGCGTCCGACATTGGTTCCCAGCAGGCGCCGCCGGAAGGTCCATGCGATGGCCGGCAGGTAACGACCACCGTTTCCCTCTTCGTACAGGATCTTGATCTTGAATGTCCCGGCAGGTACGCCGATGATGCTCTCCATGCTCGCCAGCAACCGCTCGACGATGAGCGCTTCGCGCGGCGTCTGCATCTTGGGGATGTAGAAATAAATTCCGGTGCCCAGACGCCTTAGCGCGTCGTAGTTATTGACCACCCAGAGTACGACCATCGCGATGATGCCCGGAACCGGCGCCCCGTCTACGGTGATGTGCTCATAGACAATGTGAATGCTGGGCGGACGCACCAGCCGCGTCGGCCACTGGTCAGGCGTGCGACCGATTTTGTAGGAGCGCGTCTTGCCTTTTTTGGCCACGTCGTAAGACTTGCTGCCCCAGCCGCCTTGAAAAATCTCTTTCGCATTCTGTAGCGCCGCGAAGGTCGCCACCGGACTTTTCCCGCTATCGCTTGCCTGGAAGTGCGCCGGAGAAGCATCTTCGAAATCCGGCATGTTCATCGGCGCTGCGCTGTTCAGCGCGTTGAACGCCATGTCGAGCGGATGCCAGGGGCCGGTCAGTTCCAAGCCCGGATTTTGTAGCGGATGAACATCGCGCGGAACCGGAACTTCGTCGTTGAGACGCCAACGCAATTCGGTTTCGCGGCCGAGAAAGTTATCGATCAGCCCTTGCACGATCTGGCGAAATGTCCAAGGCTTGCCACTCACCGGGTCATCGAAGCTCTCGTCCCAGTTAGGCCACGCATACTTCTTCCGAACCGGCTCTTTGCTGGCCAGCAGTGCGCGGCGGGCGTTTAACGCTTCAGCAATGGAGGGACGCAGTTGGCGAGTGAGGGAGGCAATCGTCTCTTCGACGTTGATCTCCCGGCCGTTGACATTTTGATTTTTGAATAACTGCGGGAACTGCTGGAGAACATCTTCACGGACCATAGAAGTCCCTCCGAGCATTACGAGCCAGTGTAGTGCGCTCAGCCGAGCGGGTCAAAACCCGCCTACGCCGCACCTCTACTCTCAGAAGGAATAAGCAGCTATTTCGCAGCCCGAATCCTTACCAGTGTTCCTTCAGGGAAAGGCTCGCCAAGGAATTGCACGGTGCCGCCGCGGACCACGCCGTTGACTTCACGAGCCGTCTCCACCGCTTCCGGGCGCATAGCAGGAGTCTTGTGAAACGTGCCGCGATCCATGGCGAGATTGGCAAGGCGATCAGCTTCCTTGTTCTTCTCCCGCAACACGTGCCTGATCTCGAAGTAGTCAAGCTGATCGATCAGCTTCATCGCCTGCGCGTTCAACTCCTTCAATGTGGGACTGCTGACTTTGTATTCTCCGTTGATCTGCTTCACCATCAGCTCGGAATCGCTGACCACCTTCAGCGCCTTGAAGTCGTGCTTGATAGCGTAAGAAAGCGCCGCCAACAGGCCGGAATACTCGGCATAGTTATTGGTCTGGCGGCCCAGATACTCACTGAGTTCCGCCACCGGACGCCCCACTTCGTCTTCAATGACGACGCCGTATCCGGCAGGGCCGGGATTGCCGCGCGCTCCGCCGTCGATACAAGCGACCAGGTAGCCCTGCTCGGCACTGAAAATGGCGCCTCCGAAAAATTCCTGCGAACGGAACTTTGATTTTCCTGGAAACGGTCGAATAGGCATAGCGTAGTTTAATCCAATACTTATCCGATGCGCCGACAACGTAAAAGGCCGCAACTCTGATCTAACGGCCCAATCGCAGCCGCATTGCCAATCTCGGCGGCAGGTTTGCGGAAAGAATCCGTTCCTGCGCGCGATCGATGTCGTAGGGAACGCGGTAGAAACGTATGCGGCCAGGTTCATCGCCTTGTCGCTCGTAAAGCGCGAAGGCGGCGCGCCAGTCTCCATCACGCGGCTGGCCTACGGAACCGGGATTGATCAGGTAACGAGTTCCTGCGCTTAATTCCATGTCTGACTGCACCGCACCTTCGACGCTGTCATACGCGGGAGCAAATTGCCGAACTTTGCCGCCTCGTCCAAAAATCCTCCCTGCAGGTGAGTATGGCCGAAGAAAGATGATGTCGGCCTGTTCGGGCATGTTGAAGCTCTCCTCCGCGCCGAAGGTGTTGAGCAGATATTCGTCTTCATCCTCGGGCGCGCCGTGGACGAACTCGACGCCGGGCAAAGCTTCACGGCGAATCGGCCCCTTGGGCAATTCGCGGAGCCATTCCAGGTGATTGGCCTTTAGTGTCGTCTGGGTCCAGCGCGCGGAAATAGCCGCCACCGGATTGAAGTCGCTGAGATCGGTCAGCCCGGAGCAGGCTCGGTCGTGGTTGCCACGAACGATGATCCCGCCTAAAGCGATCGCTCGCTCGCATACCTCGTTGGGCGAGCCGTTGTAGCCAACCACGTCGCCAAGGTTCGCCACCAGGTCGTGCTCGGGCGCGGCGTTCATTACCGCATCGAAAGCTTCGTGGTTCGCATGGAGATCGCTGATCAGCAGCAGGCGCATTTTAGTGATGCTCTAGTTGTATCACCGGGCACCGCGCCAGGTGACCGGGTGCGACTTCAACCAGCGGTGGCAATGACTCGGCACAACTTCGAATGCGGAAACCACATCGTGGCTCGAAGGAGCAGCCGGCAGGCAAAGCGGTGAGCGCCGGTACGCTGCCTTCGATGGTTCGAAGCGGCTGCGCGCGATCGCTGTGCAGACTAGGAACGGCGTTCAACAGTCCACGTGTGTAAGGGTGCATCGGATTACGAAATACCTGTTCCGCCCTGCCCGTCTCAACCAGGTTGCCGGCATACATCACGGCAACGCGATCCGAGACCTGCGACACCACCGCGAGATCGTGCGACACAAACAGCATCGCCAGCGCAAATTTCTCACGCAGCTCGTTCAACAGCTCGAGCACTTGCGCCTGGATGGTCACATCGAGCGCGGTCGTAGGTTCATCGGCAATCAGCAGCCGCGGACGGTTCACGATGGCCATGGCAATCATCACTCGCTGCCGCTGTCCGCCGGAAAGCTGATAAGGATAGTCGCGGGCCCGGCGCTCGGGATCGGGTATGGCAACTGTGCGCAGCCCCTCAATCGCACGCTGCCAGGCGGCTTGCTTGGTGATGCGCGGACCGGTACTCGCGCCATCCTTAGCACCGTTTTCTCGCCCGTGCGCCAACACCGCTTCCGCCACCTGATCGCCAACCCGCATCACCGGATTCAGGGCTGTCATCGGCTCCTGAAAGATCATAGCGATGCCTGAACCGCGAATGTCGCGCATCGCTGCCTCCGGCAAGTCAAGCAGCTCTTTGCCTTCGAAAATAATTTTGCCGCTCACTCGCGCCTGCGGCGGCAACAGGCGAAGGATCGCCAAAGACGTCACCGACTTGCCTGAGCCAGACTCGCCGACCAGCCCCAGCACTTCCCGGGGCGCGATCCGAAAGCTGACGTCGCGGACGGCACAGACGCTTCCCTGCGGCGTACTAAAGTCAATGCGCAAGTTGTCAACCGAGAGCAGGTCCGGCACAGCGATATCGTATCAGGGGAGAAGAGGCGCACCCGGCTACAGAACAGCCGAATGTGGCGGCTTCGTTTACAGCTCCAAGCGCGAGAGTAGCTTCAAACGCGAGCCAGGGGTTGCGGTTGGGTCCAGCTCCTTTGTGCTTCGGATGGGTTCACAGTGCAGTGCCAGCGGCCTCGCGCCAACAGCGGAGAGCGTCTAACCCCGAGCTAACCCCGCGGGGCGCTGCGACGCAGCTCAATTCCGGGGGTGCGCTTTGCTGCTGCACCGGGATGCTCGGGCACTCGCCGTAACTTGTGACATGGCGACATTACGCCGGACATCCGCTAGGGTTTGATCATCCACACCGTGCCGCAGCCGCCAGTGCACTCCGAACTCGCACCTTGGCTGGCGGTACCGTAAAGCGTCCCGTCGGTATCGATGGTTACGTTGCTGAGCGGATTGGCGCCGTCGCTGCCATTCGTAAAGTCATGAAGCGATGTGTAAACCCACCCGTTGCCGGTGTTGGTGAGCTTGAACACACTGCCATAACTATAGGCTCCGTTGACCAGCGAAGTGCCATAGAGATTGCCGGCAGCATCCAGGCTGAGGTTCGCGTAAGGGCCGCGGAATCCGGATAAGCTGTAGATCTCCTTGAAGGTGTAGCTGCCGCCTGAAGGTGACAGTTCGAAGATGACTCCTCCGCCTGCGCTGCCGCCCTCGCTACTGGCGCCGTAAAAATTCCCCGCTCCGTCAGCCACCAGCCCGGCATACGGATATCCGCCGTCGTCGGCGTCTTGAAAGCTATGAAGGATCGTCTCGGTCCACCCAACGCCGGCAACATACTTCAATTCGAAAATAACGCCAACGCCGCCGTTGGGTCCTGATCCGCCAACTATTGTCGTGCCCAGCAGGTTTCCGTTGGTATCGAGGACCACGCCAGAATTCGGAAAATAGCCGGTATCGGTGTCTGTGAAGTTATAGAGGATGCTCTCTGTCCAGCCGTTTGCCGAAGGAGTTAGCTCCCAAGCCGTGCCGCCGTTGTCCTGTCCGCCTTGATAGGTAGTCCCGTACATGTTCCCTTGCTGGTCCCAGATAAGGTCGCCGGAAGCGGGGTTGGCCCCGTCGGGGATACCCTGGAACGCATGAATAATGTTCTGTTTCCACCCGCAGTTCACGACTCTGCAAACGCTCACAGGAGGAGTCACGTTAAAAATATCGCCGTTGCGAGCGACCGGACTGTCGGTGCCGTAGAGATGTCCGTCTGGACCAAACAGAACCCTGGCGGTCGGGCTCCCTTCTGACCTGACGAGCGGAGAGAACACCCAGTTGGACCCGGAACGTTGCAGCTCGAACACTGAGATAGGGCTGAGATACACCGTCCCATAGAGGTTACCTCCGCGAAGTGTCAGCCCCGCTTGAGGATTTCTCCCGTCTACGGAACCAGTGAAGGTGTAAATCACGCTGAAGGTTTGGGCGTGGACCAGCGATGCGGATAATCCGACGAATGCGATCAGGCTCAGGGAGAGAAACGTCTTGAGTTTCATGGCGTGCTCCAAAGTGGGTTCGCGTTTCGGGCGTGCCATATTACCTCAACATTAAGGTTGAGGCCACCCTGACTTTAGAAAGTTATTGCTGATAATCGCTGGTTTTTGAAACCGAGGAGCGCAGTAACTGGGATTACTGTTAATAACCGCGACTACACTCACCATCCTGCAGTCGTCTTCCTCAGCCGGATGGGGGAAAGTTACGCAAACTGACTCGCACACGGTACATGGGACTGAAACCGCGAGCGGAAAGTTCGCAAGCTGCCGTAACTTCCGCTCGTATAATCGTGTTTAAATTCGCCGGAGGGCGGCCATGACCACTCGTTCGCCTCTGACTTGCCTCGTCCTTCTTGCCCTCGTTCCTTTCGGTATTGCCAAGGACAAAAAAGATAAACAGGTGCTGCCCAACTACGTTCTCCAGGCGCAAACCGTTGCTGTCGTAATCTTGCCCGACGCGGGCGAGCCTGTCACCGACCCGACGGCAAATCGCACCGCCGAGGAAAATGTCGAGAAAGCACTCCAGCAATGGGGTAGATACCGGGTGGTCCCGGAGATCACATACGCGGACCTGGTAATAGGCGTTCGAAAAGGACACGCCAGCGGTCCAACAATCCGCAATTCCCCAGCCGACAATCGTCCCGTGATCTTCCAACAACCGGGTCCGGGAACAACTCGCGTCGGCGTTCAACAAGGCACTCCAACCCCTACCACTTTTCCGGGCAATCATCCCACTCCGCTGGGACCGACTGGGCCGCCCATTGCAAACGAGAGCGGCACCCCGGAGGACACCTTCGAATTGTTTCTGGGTGGCGTTGATTATCCCCTCGATGCAGCCCCAGTCTGGCGCTACATGGCAAAGGACGCGCTCAACGCACCAGGTGTGCGCGCAGCTGAGGAGTTCCGCAAGGCAGTCGAGCAGTCAGAAAAGCAACAAAAGCAGAAGAAGCCGTGAGTACTGCCCCCTTCCGCATACCCGTTTCAATGCCGGACAGTTGACTACGAATCGGTGTTTCTTCCGCCTAGCCGCGTGCCCCATTCAATCCATCATTTGGGTTGAGTGGGCTCGAGGAACGTCGAACCATGCGGACATCGTGCTGTTCCCAGTATCGGCTGCCGCCAATCACACAGCCCGCAGGGCGGGACGGTGTTGCGCCCGCTGGGTGAGAGTCCGTTACGAAACTCTTGGTGAAGTGAAGTTGGTGGTACAAAACACGCCCCAGCCGCCTCGCGGCGATAGGTGAGAGCCCCGCGATTCATCGCGGGGAAAGCTAAGCGGGAAATCGAGAGTCCGCTTCAGCGGACGACAGGAGTTTCGTAACAGACTCCTGAGCAGCGGGATCTCGTGTTTCACAACTCCCAGCCGCGGCAGCGGCGGAGAAGATTGAGTGCGACCGGGTGGCCCATTCAATCCGTCGTTTGGATTGAGTGGGATCGAGGAACGTCGAACCCTGCGAACATCGTGCTGTTCCCATTATCGGCTGCTGCCAATCACACAGTCCGCAGGGCGGGATGCTGTGAGCCCGCTGCGTGAGCAGCGGGAGCGCGTGTTTCACAACTCCCAGCCGCGGCAGCGGCGGAGAAGATTGGGCGCGACCGGGTGCGCAACTGGCACTGACGCCGCTGACGCGGCTCCGACTTCCAAGATTATCTATACACCCCGGCTCTGACGAGCCGGGCTCACATCATCGCGCCCTTCGGGCTGTAACTTGCGAAACGGTGATGTTTCGCCAACAACTGTAGAATGTAGGATCCCGGCTCATGCAGGTTAGACTTCTACAGGCTGAACCCGACAGACGGCTCTTCCGCTAGTTCACTGCTCTATTTCCCACACATAACCGTATCCATATGCCCCGCCGGTAGTGGCGGTTCCGTAGAGATTTCCATTCTTATCGATTGCGACGTACCCGGGAGCGAATTGCCGGTCTGCGGAAAAATCGTGGAGCTCCGAGTAGTCCCAGACGTCGCCCTTTAGCATGAGTTTATACGCTTTACTATAACCTTCCGGGCCGACCTCTCTCATGCCATATAGAGCGCCCGCAGCATCTATGGACAACTTGCCGTAAGGCCCCGAATTGGGTTCACCATTGAATGAATAAGGAATGGTGAAAGTCCAATTAGCATCGCCGGCAGTGGATGGATACAGTTTGTAAACCGCACCCTGGAGGTATAGTCCCCCGCCAAGAGTAACTCCATAGAGGCTACCCTCAGAGTCAAAGGTTAGTCCGCCGCTGGGATCGAATCCGCCGCGCCGGGGAGAAACATTGGGGGCGGAAAAGGGCAGGCCCTTTGCTCCCCAATAAGGAAGGTCTCTTGGCGGGGACAGTTGATAAGGACCTCCGACGCTTTGGTCGCAGGTGCAAGTATGCCCCAGTGTGGTTCCATAGAGATGACCAGCAGGATCGATGGTGATCTCACTGGGTTGCGGACCTCGAATGCCGTTATTCTCGTCAAAGCGATAAAGAGCTGACTCGACCCAGCCGTCAGCCGTTGGGCTTAGTTCATAAACCGTGCCGCAGGGCTGCGAATCGCAGTCGAGATAACCTCCCCACAGCGTAGCGCCGTAAATGTTTCCGGCGGCGTCGAAGACGGGAGCGCCAATCGGGACCTGGCCGTCACCGTCATTTGGCCCCTTGAACCTGTACAGTACGGTTTCTGCCAGTTCCTGGCTTTGGGACGGGCTCAGCTTGTAGACCACGCCGCAGCCCAGAGCGAGCGGGTAGAAGCACTGCTGGAAAACACCTCCCGCGAATGTGACGCCATATAGATTCCCGTCGGGACCGAACGTTATACGCCCGGGCGCTGCGCCATTGGCATCAGTGTGAAAGGTGTAGAGGATGTTAAAGTTCCAGCCCTGCGCTGTGGGCGACAACTTGAACACGGTGCCGCAATTCAGCATTGCCTTTTCACAAGGGGAATGGAAATCGTATGCGCCAGCGGTAGTTCCGTAAAGGCTGCCGTCCGGGCCGATGATGACCCCGGCAGTGGGGTTCTTGCCGTCAGCAACCCCCGTGAAGCTATACAAGATGTTGAACCTCTGTGCGCTGCCTGACGTGGGCATCGTCAGTAGAACGAAGCACAACACGAAGGCCGGAAAAGCGTTGAGAATTCTGTCGTATGTACGGGCACGAACAGTTTCAATCGGACGGGGCACGTGCGGGCCTCCATTTCTCGGGAACCCAGTACTAGATGTAAGTTGCTGGCCCGAGTTGCCCCTACTCGGGTCGTAACTGCTGTAATCAGGCCATCACACTCACCATCCAACAACCGTCTTCCTCAGCCGGTTATTATCGCAAGCCTCCATCCTTGTCACACGCATGTGTGACAAGCGCGCTTGGTAAACTCCACCCCGGTCTCGTACACTCAACCCTTGAGGACGAAGGAGATTGGTGTCTCTGCACTGATTTCGCTTCGATCAGGTCCACGTGACACCAGCTGATTGCCATTCCTGGCTTTCGCCGCTGTTAGCAATCTCACAAACAGTCCAGCCACTCCACCCGCAAGAAAATCCCGCTAAGTCTTTATTCTGTCGAAGATTTTGCCTATAACTCTCACGCGCTCAAGATTTTACGGGGAAAGTTTTCAGCCAGGTGAATGGAATCAAGATTTTGCGGGTAGGGTGGGGGAGGGGGGTACCACGACAAGTTGTCAGTGGTCAGTTGTCGATTGTCAGCGAGGATCACTGGTTATGGTTAACAAATTAATAACTACGAACTTTCCTCGGAATACAGGCAAACGGCAACGGATAACTTCGCGCCGCTCATATAGAATGTCCCATTCGCACGAGGTCTTCCCACGGTGACTATGCCCTCCAACGGATCGAGGAAGTACGACGCCATCATCATCGGAGGCGGCCACAACGGGCTGGTCAACGCCGCCTATCTGGCGCGCGCGGGCAGAAAAGTCCTGGTGCTCGAGCGGCGCCATGTCCTGGGCGGCGCTGCTTGCACCGAGGAGATTTTCCCGGGCTTCAAGTTCTCCGTCTGCTCCTACGTCGTCTCGCTGCTGCGGCCCGAGATTATCCGCGATCTGAACCTGCCGAAACACGGGCTGGAGATTCTTCCCCTCGACGGCACGTTCACGCCCATGCCGAATGGCGACTACCTGTGGCGGGTGAACGATCATGGCAAGACGCGCCGCGAAATCGCGCGCCACTCCAAATACGACGCCGAGGCCTACGAAGAGTTCGGCAAGGCCATGCTGCAGATGTGCCGCTTCGTAAAGCCCATCCTCAGCATGGTGCCGCCCGACCCCACCAAACTCGCACCGCGCGAGTTGCTGAAGCTGATGTTCCTGGGCCGCCGCTTTCAAGATCTGAGCGGCGAAGACAAATACAACCAGGTGCAGCTCATGACCATGAGCGCCATCGACTTTCTCGATCAGTGGTTCGAGACCGATGTGCTCAAGGCCACGATGTCGGCTTCGGGAATCATCGGCACATTTCTCGGCGTGCGCTCGCCCGGCACCGCTTACGTATTGCTGCACCACTACATGGGAGAGATCGACGGCGCATTTCGCGCCTGGGGATTCGCCCGCGGCGGGACCGGCGCCATCTCCAATGCCATCGCCGATTCGGCGCGCGAGCTTGGGGTAGAGATCAAAACGCAGGTCGGTGTCGCGCAGATCCTGGTTCGCGGCAACAAAGCGGTTGGAGTCGCTACCACTTCCGGCGACGAGTACTACGCCGACGTTATCTCTTCGAGCGTCGATCCCAACCTCACCTTCCTGAAGTTCATCGAGCCGCAGCACCTGAGCGAAGACTTTCGCGACGAGGTGAAGCGCTACAAGTACCGCGGCTCTTCCGGCAAGGTGAACCTCGCTCTCGATGCGCTTCCCGAATTCACCTGCCTTCCGGGCGAAGGGCACCATCTTCGCGGAGCGATTTCGATTTCGCCCAGCGTCGATTACATGGAACGTGCTTACGACGAAGCTAAGTATGGCGACTATTCCAAGCGTCCTTATATCGACATGGTGATTCCCAGCCTGACCGATCCTTCAGTCGCGCCGCCCGGCAAACACGTGATGTCGTGCTTCGTTCAGTACGCTCCGTACAAGCTGAAAGAAGGCACCTGGGACGAGAAGCGTGAGGCCTTCGGCGATACCGTCATCAACACCATCGCCCAGTACGCTCCCAACCTGAAGAACATCATCGTCGGCCGGCAGGTGGTCACGCCGCTCGACCTGGAACGCGAGTGGGGACTGACGGAGGGCAACATCTTTCAGGGCGAACTTTCGTTGGAGCAACTGTTTTTCCTGCGTCCGGTACCGGGCTGGGCACAGTACAAGACGCCCATCAAGAACCTCTGGATGTGCGGCTCGGCAACGCATCCCGGCGGCGGCATCATGGGCGCGCCCGGCAGGCTGGCGGCGCTGGAAATCCTGAAGCACTCCAAAGGAGGCAGCTAGTGCCGGAGCCGCGCGAAGTTGTCATCATCGGCGCCGGTCACAACGGACTGGTAACGGCGTTCTATCTTGCCAAGGCCGGCCTCAAGCCGCTGCTGCTTGAGCGTCACGAAACCGTTGGCGGTTGCGCCATCACCGAAGAGTTTCATCCCGGATTCAAGTGCTCGCGCCTGGCGCACGCCACCTGGCCGATACATCCCAGCGTGCTCGATGACATGGCGCTCGCCCGCCACGGGCTGAAGACCTACACCCCTGACGTTCGCGTGCTTTCGCTCGCTGAGGACGGGAAGAATCTTGCGCTCTACGGCGACCCCAAAGAATCGCAGCGGCAGATCGCGCGATTCTCTGCGAAAGATGCCGATGGCTACGCCGAGTTTCGCAAGGCTCTGGCCGCGATCGGCGGCGCGATCGAATATCTGCTGACGATGACACCGCCCGATCTCGACGATCCCGCGTCGGGAAATCTATGGGAGCTGGTGCAGGCTGGCCGCAAGCTGCGTGGCCTTGGCGAAAAAGACCTCTATCGCCTGCTGCGCTGGGGACCGATGGCAGTGGCTGATCTGGTCAGCGAGTTCTTTGAGAACGATCTGCTGCGCGCCACCATCGCCGCCCAGGGAATCTTCGGTACGTTCCTCGGACCATGGTCGGCAGGCTCAAGCACCAATCTCATCTTCCGCGCCGTGCCCGATGGCAATCCCGCAGGAGCAGCTTCTTATGTCTACGGCGGCCTCGGCGCTGTGACCGGCGCGATGGCGGACGCGGTTCGCGCCGCCGGCGGAGAGATTCGGACTTCGAGCGAAGTCGCGCAGGTACAGATCAAGAACGGGGCGGCAACCAGCGTGGTCCTGCGCAGCGGTGAAGAGATACCGGCGAAAGTTGTGATCTCCAATGCCGATCCCAAACGTACGCTGCTCGGCATGGTCGAGCCGCAGCACCTGGAGCCAAGCTTTTTGCAGCGTTTGCAGCATTACCGCATGTTCGGGACCGTAGCCAAGATGAATCTCGCGCTGAACGGATTGCCGAACTTCAGCGGCGTCGACGACAACACCTGGCTCTCGGGACGCATTCAGATTTCGCCTGAGATCGACTACCTGGAGCGCGCCTTTGATGCCGCCAAGTACGGCGACTATTCGCGCCAGCCCTACATCGAAGCGACCATTCCCACATTGTGGGACTTGTCCCTCGCGCCTCCGGGCAAGCACGTGATGTCGGTTTACATGCAGTACGCGCCCTACAAACTGCGGGATGCCGATTGGGACCAAAAGCGGTTCGAGTTGGAGAAGACCATCGTCGAAACGCTAGCGCGCTATGCGCCAGATCTTCCCCAGCGAATTGAAGCTGCGGAAATCATTACTCCCAAGGATTTGGAACGAACTTATGGTCTGACAGGCGGGCACATCTTCCATGGCGAGTTGGCGCTGGACCAGATATTCACCATGCGTCCGCTGCTGGGCTGGGCGCAATACGCGACACCGGTGCGAAACCTCTATTTGTGCGGATCAGGCACGCATCCTGGAACTGGGTTAAACGGCCTCTCGGGCGCCAATGCGGCACGGCAAATCATCCGCCAACTTCGCGGCAGAGGCAAGGCGACAACCGGGGCCAACTAGCCGGCTTTTGCCGCGTGGGACGTTCCCAGCGCGCCCCGCAGCACCAGGATGAATTCATCGATGCGCTGCATATGTCCCTTGCCATGTCCGTTGCCGGAGCGGTGGAAGAGGTCAGGATGAGTCTCAGACATGGTCAAGGAGTCCTGAAACCGTTCAACAGTCGATTCGACAATCGACGCGATCAGTTCCGGATCCACGTCCCGTCGAAGCTCTCCGCGGTCAAGTCCCATCTGTATGAACGCCTTGAGTCCAAGCGGATCTTCCTGGTTAAGGAAACGGCCGATCCGTTTTTTGACGTTCATGTCAGAGCCGTAATTGCCCAGAAGCATTACCGCATAATGCACCTGATGGTGCTCACGTGTCCGGGAAGCATTCTCCAGTCGATGACGAAGGACGGCAAAGAATCCCTTCGCCTTCACCTCATCGGGAGCTTCAAGATAGCCGGGAAGCTGCTTGAGCGATTCCTTGTAGGCCTCAAGAAAGAGCCCATCCTTACTGCCGAAATGTTGAAAGACTGACCCCTTCGCGATTCCCAACTCGGCGGCGATATCACCCACGCGCGATGACTCATATCCGTGCTCGGCAAAGTAACGAATGGCTGCCGCCAGAATGAGTACTCTTTTTTGTTGAGACCTTTTGGTAAGTGGCGGTGGGATGGTGTAGGAAGAAGTATCTGGTTGCAACGATCTCATGATGATTCCAAGTTACCCCTGTTCCGAGGTTTGAATAGCTTGTGGTGCATGACAAAGCGGTTCCGCGCGGGAAAGACAACCAGTTTCGCTGACTTTCGGTGTTTCGCAATCATAAATCAGAAATTCACCCGATTACCAGCATAAATCCCAGCTGGAGTGCTTTCTATTAGCCTCGTACTACTGTCTTCGGCACAATCTCCGACGTGTATTACTTTACTCCTCCACCAGGGTAGAGCGCGCTCCTCGAACCCGATTGACGGTAGGCTTGCGATTGTGTTCCCCTGCCTGTGTGATGAGCCTGCAAACGACGGCCTACGAGATACTTCCGGCCACTCCGGCGGATGTCGGCGAGATAGCTCCCTTATTTGATCTGTATCGCCAGTTCTACGGAAAAAACCCTAACCAGGAGGCTGCGCGACGCTTCCTTTTTGCCCGCCTCAGTAAGGAAGAATCCGTCATCTTCTATGCTCGCCGCGAAGGAAACGCCGTAGGTTTCCTTCAACTCTATCCTGTCTTTTCCTCGGTGAATCTTTCGCGACAGTGGATATTGAACGACCTCTATGTCCTGGCGGAAGCACGAAAGCATGGTTACGGACGTGCCTTGGTCGAGCGCGCTCATCGACTGGCTGAGGAGACCCAGGCAAACAGCTTAATGCTGGAGACAGCGGTGACGAACAATGCGGCACAAAAGTTGTACGAATCGCTCGGTTGGAAACGTGACAACGAGTTCTTTCGCTATTATATCGCGATTTGAACGTTGGTTAACCGTCGGCGCTCACCGTCATCTCCGGCGTGGCCGCCAGCAGCGAACGGGTGTACTCATGACGCGGCGCGCTCGTAATCTCCTCAGCGCTGCCTGTTTCCACCAGCTTTCCCCGATACATCACGGCGATTCGCGTCGACAAATAGCGCACCACCGGCAACGAGTGCGAGATGAAGAGATACGTCAGATTGAACTCCTGTTGCAGTTTGCGCATCAGGTTGACGATCTGGGATCCGACACTGACGTCCAGCGCTGAGACGGGTTCGTCAGCCACGATAAACTTCGGCCTCAGGATGAGTGCCCGGGCGATTCCGATGCGTTGGCGCTGCCCGCCGCTGAACTCATGCGAATAGCGGGCCAGCGCTGAGCCATCCATTCCCACGGCGCGCATCATCTCGGTCGCCCTCTCGCCCCGAGCCTTGCCGTTCGCTTCTCCGTGAATTGCCAGCGGTTCGGTGACAATCTGCTCGACCGTCATTCGCGGGTCAAGCGAGCCGAAGGGGTCCTGAAAGATGATCTGCATATTGCGCCGCAGGTGACGCAGCGCCGAACCGCGAGCCGCGAGCACGTCCTGGCTATCGAGAGAGATCGATCCCGAGTCCGGCTCGATCAACCGCACCAGCATACGGCCTAACGTGGTCTTGCCTGATCCCGATTCGCCGACCAGCCCAAGCGTCTCGCCCGGCTCAATCGACAGTGAGACGTCATCCACCGCGCGCACTGCGCTCTGCCCGCGCGATCCGAAGGCCGACTCACCGGATTCAAACGTCTTGCAGAGGTTGCGCGCCTCCAGCAGGGGCATGGAGGGATAGTAGCAAAAACAACGAGATGCCCCATTCGGACTGGCGTTGCCCGAGCTAGAGCTTTCAACACCGTCATCCCGGCACAAGCTGGGGTTGGGGCACACCCGATGCAGCGAGCGCAAGGATTAAGGCGGCTGTTGCGGAATGAAACATAATCAACTTATTCTTGCAGTGCGCAAGAGAGTTGGAGCCGTGCGGTGCCTCACCCATGGATTCCTGCCCTCGATTGTGAAATAATTCCGCCAATCTTTTGGCCTGCGACCATGAGCCTCTTCCGTTGGCGCTTTGTTGAGGGATACAGCTCTCGTCTCCGGATGAAACCATGACGAGCAGAAGCTTCTGCGGGCGCAGGTCCTATTGACCCTTGACTACGTCAATCGTCTCCGTTAAGCGACGCAATTAATTTGCGTGCGCACAGTGACAACTTATGAGGAACACTTCGCCGTAATAGCCGTCACGTGACGTAACCCGTACGTAAGAGTGCAGATACCAATGTCGAAAAAGGGAAAACCAATGAAGGTGTTGATCACTGGGGGCGCCGGCTTTGTCGGCAGCCATTTAGCCGAGGCTCTTCTGGCGCGAGGCGACGATGTTTCTATCATTGACGACCTGTCAACCGGCTCGATGCAAAATATCGAGCACCTGAAGCTCCGCTACGGTGCTTCGAATGGCTCGGCTACTCCGCTGCCCAGGTTCCGCTTCTTTAGCGACACGCTCAGCAATATTCCTCTGCTGGCGGATCTCATCGGCCATTGCGACATGGTTTTCCATTTGGCAGCAGCAGTCGGAGTCAAGCTGATCGTGGAAAGTGCGGTGCGGACGATTGAAACCAACGTGCGGGGTACGGAGATCGTTCTTGAACTCGCGAATAACGCACGCAAGAAGGTATTGCTTACCTCAACCTCGGAAGTGTACGGAAAAGCTTCCAAGGTGCCGTTCATGGAAGATGACGACCTTGTGTTAGGTCCTACCGTCAAGAGCCGCTGGGCGTATGCATGCTCGAAAGCATTGGACGAATTTCTGGCGTACGCATATTGGCAGGAACGGAAGCTACCAGTTGTGATCGTGCGTCTGTTTAACACCGTAGGACCGCGGCAGACCGGACGCTATGGGATGGTGCTGCCCACCTTTGTCCGCCAGGCATGTCAAAACGAACCGATTACGATTTTTGGCGATGGCAAGCAGTCCCGATGCTTCGGCTATATTGCTGACGTGGTCGAAGCTTTAATTGGTCTTGCGGACTGTGAAAGTGCAGTAGGAAATGTATTCAACATCGGAAATCCTACCGAGATCAGTATCGAAGCTCTGGCGCATCTGGTTAAGGAGCTGTCGAGAAGCTCTTCCCCAATCACCTATGTTCCCTACTCCGAGGCCTATAGTCCTGGGTTCGAGGATATGCCTCGCCGGCTTCCGGATATCTCCAAGATTCGGAGATTTATCCAATGGGAACCCAAGGTACAGTTGCGCGAGATCATCGAGTCAGTAATAGCGTTCGAAAGAGGAAAAGAAACGGTTGAGGAGCTCTCGCGATCGGTGCAAGCCGGTGATCGCATCTAACTCCGACGGGCCTTCGTTGTGTCAAACAAGCGGGAGTTGAACTGCTCTCATGCAGGCTACGTGCGCGCACCAGCCTGCTGAGCTGCCTCCTCAAAAATCTCCAGGACGCGCTGGAAATAAATGTGCGACTCGTACCTGGCGACCACGTCCTTGCCTTTGCGAGCGAAGCTCTGGCGCAGTGTGGGATCATCCAGTATGCGGCGAATCGCGCCTGCCAACTGAGCAACATCCTTCTTGGGAACGAGCAGCGCGTTGACCTCGTTAGTTAGCATTTCGGGAACTCCGCCCACAGCAGTTGCCACGATGGGCAAGTCCGCCGCGAGCGCCTCCAGCACCACGTTGGGCGAGCCCTCGCTATGCGATGGTAGAACGAAAGCATCGGCGATTCCGTAATAGGGACGAACGTCGGCCTTTTGTCCGCAGAATCGCACCACCCCATCCAGCCCTAGCTGTGAACAGAGCGCCACCAGTGTGTCCTTCTCCGGACCAGTTCCGACCATGAGCAAATAGGTGTTCGATCCATGACCATCCTCCCGAAGCCGCGCCATAGCACGCAACAGTTCTGCATGGCCTTTTTCCAGCGACAACCGCCCCACGCTCAGCAGTATTCTCGCTCCCTCCGGCAGCCCCAGTTCACTCCATAGGCGACGTATCTCTTCCGCAGATGCCGGCGGTTCAACCCGAATCGGGTTGTGCTGCACCGAGATGCGCTTGCCGGACAGGCCCATTCTCTGCAAGTCGTTTGCAAACGAATTGCAAACCGCGACTACGCGGTTAGCTGCGCGAAGCGACCACCAATCCAGCTGGTGATACAGTCGCGTTCGCAGCGCTCGTTTGGTATGGCCCTGATGGAACGCCACCCACGCCATGCGACGGTGAAAGCCCATGAAGCGCGCCAGAAAATGCGACTTGCTGTTGCTGGTCCAGATGACGTCGGGCCTGCGCTTCTCAAGGATGGCGCGTATCTGGCGCAAGGTCTGCAAGTCCCCTGCGTAACGCTCGTCGACAATGTCGAGGGGAATGCCCCGCTCACGTAAGATATCAATCAGCGGATTCTGCTCTTTGCCACGGACGAAGAGCACGGTGGACACTACCGCCCTGCGATTGCCTTCCAGTGCCGCTTGCTGCGCGAATTCCAGGACGGGCTTGGACGCTCCCATGATGCCGTAGGATTCGAAGAAGGCGAGAATGTGAATGGGGCGCGCCATCGCTTTCTGTGGTGTGTTCCTTGCTCCGGACTGAACCGCATTGGACAGAGACATTCCGCAACTACCTCGCCGAATCCAGGAGTGGAACGATCATACCTCTTCGCCTCTTCGCCCTGTTGGATCCGGGGTTCATCTAGGGTCCGCAACTAGCGCAGCGCCATTACCATCAGCTTCGGTTCCGTCATGTCCTCAATCGAGAAGCGCAGACCTTCGCGGCCGAACCCTGACTCTTTCACTCCGCCGTAGGGCATCTGGTCCACGCGGAATGTCGGCACATCGCCGACGATTATACTGCCGACTTCAAGTTCGTCGAAGGCGTTCTGAATCAGTCCAGCATCGCGCGTGAACACGCCCGCCTGCAAGCCGTAGACGGAATCGTTCACCTGGCGTACCGCTTCGTGGAAGGTCTCGTAAGGCTCGACCGTCACCACCGGCGCGAAGATTTCAGCGCAGTTCACTCGCATGTGGGAAGACGTTCCCGTGAGCACCGTCGGCTCCACGACAGAACCGTTGCGCTTGCCGCCGGTCAGCACCTTGGCTCCGGCCTGACGGGCCTCGTCAATCCATTGCACCGCGCGCACGGCATCCTGCTCGCGAATGAGCGGCGGAACGTCAGTGGCTTCGTCCATGGGATCGCCGGTCTTGAGCTGCTTCACGCCATCGACCAGTCGCTTGGTGAAGTCGTCGAAAACGGTGCTCTGCACCAGGATGCGCTGCACCGAAATGCACGTCTGGCCGCCATAAGCAAAGCCGCCGACTACGCAACGATGCGCGGCGTATGCGAGATCGGCATCACTGTGGACGATCACACCAGCGTTGCCGCCCAACTCCAGCGTGACGCGCTTCTTGCCGGCTTTGCTCTTCAATTGCCATCCGACCGCCGCGCTGCCGGTGAAGGTCAGCAGCTTGATACGGTCATCGGCGACCAGCTGCGCCGCGACGTCGTTCGACATTGGCATGACGGCCAACGCACCCTCCGGCCAGCCGGACTCTTGCACGACCTGCGCCAGCATCAACGCGGTGATTGGCGTTTGCGGCGCGGGCTTCAGGATGATCGGGCAGCCGGCGGCAATCGCCGGTGCGAGCTTGTGGGCAACCAGGTTCAGCGGGAAGTTGAACGGAGTGATGGCAAAAACCGGGCCCAGCGGGAATCGCCGCATCAGACCCCAGCGGCCTTCGGTGCTGGCAAGTGTGTCGAGCGGGATGTACTCGCCGTAGATGCGTGTCGCCTCTTCAGCTGCGACTTCGAAGGTGTAGATGCCACGCTCGACTTCGATGCGCGCCGTCCTTATCGGTTTGCCCGCTTCGCGACAGATGGTTCGCGCGAAGTCCTCCTTGCGGGCGGCGATACCGCGGGCGATCTTGCGCAGGATGTCGGCGCGTTTGAAGGACGACAACTTGCGCGTCTCGTTGAACGCCAGCACCGCATCGCGGACAGCCGTGAGCGCCGCGTCCTGGTCGGCCTGGTCCACGATGGCGACAGGCGAGTGGTCCCAAACGCTGTTGATGACGACGTCGTTTCCGCTGGTATGGAAGTTGCCGTTGGCGAAGTATCCGTAGGTTTGAAGAGGCGTGCCGGTGAGCTGAGCCATAAAATCCCTCGTTACCCTGCTGCAATGATGCGCCTGGCTGAAGGCTGCATCAAAATTGCGCGACTTCCCTGCTGATTTCGATGCATTCCTCGCGGTTTTTCGCTTGCCATGCCTGCCGAGCTATCACTTTAAGTCATGGATAATGGCGAATCCATGACTCCGAGGAATGGCAATTCGGGGCACAAAAAGCCGAAAAAATGGCGATTAATGGCCTCCGTGATACGGATGTCCCTTCAAAATCGTGAAGCCGCGATAGAGCTGTTCCAGCAGGACAACGCGCGCCAGTTCGTGGGGCAGGGTGATCTTGCCGAAGGAGAGAATCGCCTTTGCCTGGGCTCGGATGGAATCGCTCCAGCCATCGGCCGGGCCAACGGCAAACAGCAGCTCCTGCGTGCTGTGCGACTGGTGGTATTCGAGAAAGTTGGCGATCTCTTCCGAAGTGAGCTGCTTGCCGCGCGAGTCCAGCAGTATCAACTCAGGTTGGGTCCGGCGCTCGTTCTTCTCGAGGAGCTTCAGCAGCGCAGCTTCTGACGACAGCTCGTGAGCATCGCACGCAGCATAGCGCGACAGCCGCTTCAGGTATTCCGCCGTCAGCGACTGAATGGCAGAGCCGCGGGTTTTGCCGATCCATGCGATGCGAAGTTTCAAGTTAGCAATTAGCAAGGGAAAGCAGCGCAGCTTTCGAAGTTGCGCGTTCGCTGAAAACGTTTATCACGGTCGCTTGCGAGGCGCCGATGATTTCTTCGCAGCCGACTTCCTGGCCGTAGAGCGCTTGGCTGGTTTCGCAACGCTCTTGCGCGCGGCGGTCGCCTTCGCCGGAGCCGCTTTTCGCACGGGCTTTTCCAAATCGGAGAGCTCAACCCGCGTGGCCGTCTTCCACAGGCGCTCGAGGTCATAGAACTTGCGCGCCGTCTCCGAGAACATGTGCACGACGAAATCGACGTAATCGAGCAGCACCCATTCCGCCTGGTTGTAGCCTTCGCGATGCGTCGGCTCCAGACCCTGGGCGCTAAGCTGCCGGTCGACATCGTCGGCAATCGCCTGGACCTGGCGGGGATTTGATCCCGAGCAAATGATGAAGTAGTCGGTGAATCCGCTGGCTTGTGCATCGAGTTGCAGGACGGAGATGTCAGTCGCCTTCTTTTCCTGGCAGGCGCGAACGGCGGTGGCTACTTGGGCCCTCAGCTCATTTTTCTTCATGCGGCTGGCTTGGATTACCTCGCTTTAAGGATGCACGTCTTTCGCGCGCTGGCGCGAATCGCCGCGCCTGGGTCCCTCGCTTGCAAAAGAGGCGCGCTCGGGATGACATTCAAACAAACCCACTACTTTCGGGTGCGGTACAACTGCTGCTTATGAATGTACTCGGCAACCGCGTCGGGCACCAACTTCTTTAGTGCGCCACCCCGGCCGACGGCCGCGCGAATTTGCGTGGCTGAAACATTCTCGTGAGTTTCCGGAAGCAGGTGAAGGGTTGCTCCGGACAGAACCAGCGGGCCGTCGATTTTCTGTTTACGAAACAGCCTGGTCACTGCGGCGTTGGGTCGCAGGCCCGGCGGAAGCGACGACGCGACGTCCGCCAGCGAAAAACCTGGGCGCGCCGCGACGATGAAGTCGCACTCTTTCAGCAGCGCCTCGGCCTCATACCACTTGGCGATGTCCTTGAAAGCGTCCATGCCGATGAGGAAGTATAGGTGGTCGCTTTTGCCCAGCTTCTTCTTTACCCGGCGAACCGTCTCAATGGAATAGCTTGGGCGATGGTCTTTGGCCGCGACGTTCGGGTCGGGCGCTTCCAGCAGCGAGGGGATAAATTGCTTCTCGCCTGCGACGGCGAGCGCGGTCATGGCGTAGCGATGCTCGTACAGCGTGATTGGCTCTTTCTGCTTATGCGGAGGAATGTCGGCCGGAACGAACCAGACTTCTTTGAGCGCAAAGTGGTCGGCTGCGGCGCGGGCGACTTTGAGGTGTCCGCGGTGAACGGGATCGAAGGTACCGCCAAAGAGAGCAAGGTTCATGGAAGAAGTAATTAGTGATTAGCAATTAGCGATTAGCAATTAGCAATTAGAACTCGCAAATATATCTCCAATACACCACCCGCAGTAGATTCGTATCAGGGCACGACTTCAGTCGTGCCGAACCGAACACACTGACTCCGGGCTTTAGCCCCTGCATGCAGCAGGACGCTCAGTCAGGGGCTCAAGCCCAGCATTTCTCGATTCGTGACGGCACGTCTAAAGACGTGCCCTGATACAAACCGGCGTTGCCAGTTGCCAGTTGCCAGTCGCTAGTTGCTAATTGCTAATTGCTTTTGTCCCCGTCTCAGCTTTGCCGCTTTCACTGTGTTGCTCATCAACATGGCGATGGTTAGCGGGCCGACGCCGCCGGGCACAGGCGTGATGGCACCGGCCACCTCAACTACTTTCGGGTGAACGTCTCCCACCAGCGTTGAACCGTTCTTGGCGAAGGCCTGCTCGCGCTTGGCGTCTCCGGCGAAGAACTCGCGGAACTCAGCCGGATCGGTCACGCGATTGATGCCCACATCGATGACGGTCGCGCCGGGTTTGACGTATTCGGGTGTAACCATGCCAGCGCGTCCAATGGCCGCGACCAGGATATCCGCGCGACCACACACGCCAGGAAGGTCGCGCGTCTTGGAATGGCAAACGGTGACCGTGGCGTTGTCGTTCAGCAACAACATGGCGACTGGCTTGCCGACG
Organism: uncultured Acidobacteriaceae bacterium; assembly: GCA_963699875.1. GTDB lineage: Bacteria > Acidobacteriota > Terriglobia > Terriglobales > Acidobacteriaceae > CAVVDY01. The sequence continues at coordinate 499,854 of CAVOVN010000003.1, read as the reverse complement.
ATATCGCTACGGCCGACGACCACGGCCTCGGCGCCGGCAATGGCAATGCCGCTGCGTTTCAGGATTTCCATCACTCCAGCGGGGGTACACGGCACCAGGCCGGGCCGCTGCGTGGAAAGATAGCCGACGTTCATGGGATGAAAGCCGTCAACATCTTTCTCGGGAGAGACGGCGAGCAGCACTCTCTTCGAGTCGACCTGCTTGGGTAACGGCAATTGCACCAGGATGCCGTCAATCTCATCACGATTGTTGAGGTCGTCGATCAGCGCGAGCATTTCTTCCGTGGTCACGTTTTCATCCGGCGTGATCTTCTCGCTGTAGATGCCCAACTCTTCGCAGGTCTTCACCTTGTTGCGAACGTAGACTTCCGAAGCTGGATCGTTGCCTACCAGCACCGCTGCCAAGCCCGGCCGCATTCCCTCGGCGGCCAGTTGTTTCACTTCTTCTGCAACCTCGGCCTTGATTTCGGCGGCGAGCTTCACTCCATCCAGAATTTTCGCGGACATGTGTCTATCTTAAATGGACGCTCGGGCTCACGCCCTCGCTCGGCTGGTGTCGCCGGCTGAAAGCCGGCTCGGGATGTGGAGGGCGGCCTACCCAGCATTCCGGCCAAAAGATGGCCTCCATGCTGGGCTAAACTATGTCGCGCCTGCGGCGCTGGAGCGCGGCAGCAACAGCTCAACCGCCATCACCGCAGGCGTGTCTATCCCATCCAGGATGGGGTTGTGAGCATGCCGGAGTCGTACGCGACGATTGAGCGGATCTGATGTCCGGAGCGAAAGCCCACTCAAGCCAAACGATGGCTTGAATAGGGCACCCGACTCGCCAGAGAGTGTAAAGGATGTCATGAAACTGAACACCTGAGGGCCAGCTCTACCCGAGATCGGCAATTCGGCTTCCAGTCATTGACTTGGGTTGACTGGCCTACGTAAGATTCGCGATACGTGCTCGGGAAAAAAGTCTCTCATTACACCATCCTGGATCAGCTGGGTGGCGGCGGCATGGGTGTGGTCTACAAAGCCGAAGACGCCCGCCTCCACCGTTTCGTTGCGCTGAAGTTCCTGCCCGACCAGGTGGCCGGAGAGGCTCAAGCACTCGCACGTTTCCAGCGCGAGGCCCAGGCTGCATCGGCGCTGAACCATCCCAACATTTGCACGATCTACGACATCGGGGAAGAGGATGGCAAAGCTTTCATTGCCATGGAGTACCTGGAGGGGATGACGCTCAAGCATCGCATCTCCAACCGGCCCATGGAACTGGAAAGCATAATCGAGTTCAGCATCGAGGTTGCCGACGCCCTGGACGCCGCACACAGCAAGGGCATCGTTCACCGCGACATCAAGCCGGCGAACATCTTCGTTACCGCACGAGGTCACGCGAAGGTCCTCGATTTCGGTCTGGCCAAGGTGGCGGAGTTTCGCGGGGTAAAAGTCGCCAGCGCCGCGGGCGACAACGACCTGACGGCCAACGAAGAGCACCTTACCAGCCCGGGTACAACGCTAGGCACCGTCGCCTATATGTCTCCCGAGCAAGTGCGCGGTAAGGAGTTGGATGCGCGCACCGACTTGTTTTCACTGGGAGCGGTGCTGTACGAAATGACGACCGGTGCGCTGCCCTTCCGCGGCGAAACTTCAGGCCTCATTTTTACCGCGATTCTCAACTCGGCGCCGATTGCTCCGGTGCGCCTGAATCCCGAAGCGCCTGCCGAGCTGGAACGCATCGTCAACAAGTGTCTGGAAAAAGATCGCGATTTGCGGTATCAGTCAGCCGCCGAATTGCGCGCGGATCTCAAGCGGCTGGCCCGCGACAGCAGCAGTGCCAAACACTTTTCGGTTGCTGCCGGCACGGATCTCCGCGCCTGCCAGCGGGTCCTCGATTGCGATACAGTCGAGCGCGTCTGCCGTAGCTGCTCCGGGTGGCGGGAGCGCAGTACGCTACCTTATCGCCGCCATCGTGCTGCTGGTGGCTGGGTTCGCCGCATACAAATTCTGGCCACACCAGACGACTGCGTCCGCGCCAGCCAGCATCTCCAAGATCAGCGAATGGAACCGGGCCATACAAAGCCCGATCCTTTCTCCCGACGGCCGCACCATTGCGTTCACTGCGCCAGTCGACGGCTACGACCAGATGTTTGTAATGCTGACCTCCGGAGGCCGGCCTCTCCAACTGACCAAGAGCGAAGGCAACAAGACTCCGCTCGCGTTTTCTCAAGACGGCAACCAGATTTTCTTCGGTCCCAGCCTTGGCGAGTACGAAATCTGGTCGATCCCCACGCTCGGTGGCTCTCCTGGCCGCATCGCCAACGGCGTTACGGTAGCGCCCTGCAGCGACGGTCATTCATTGTTTGTAGGCAACTTGAAAGGCCAGATTCTTCGCACCGATCTTAATGGCGCGACCATCGAGATATTGGCCGAACATCCTTCTTCCGCAGCGCAGTTCAGCTCGGCGAATCTGGGAACGGCCTCACCCGAATCGTTGCACGGGTTACTCGTTTCTCCGGACTGCAAAAGTATATTCAGCCTGGGACGAGCGGGTTCGACAACCGTGATCGAGAAGCTGGACGTCGCCACGCGTAAATCAGCCAAAGCAGGAGAAATTCCGGACGCCCTCGGCGGGGCATCGTGGGCCGAACCTGGCAAGACGCTTTACATCAGCCGCGTGGTCAAGGGGATCAGGAACCTTTGGGAATATTCGCTGGCTGACGGCTCACTGAAGCAAATCACCTTCGGCCCCGGCCCCGATCGTAGCCCGCTGGGAGATCCCACCGGAAAAGGTGTCTATTTTGTGAATGGGCGCTCCTCAGGCGTTCTCACCGCATACCACGCCGGAACCAAACAGAACGTCGACATCATCGGCGAACTCGCTACCCAGCCCCTGCTCTCGCACTCGGGGCGGCAGTTGGCTTATATCACCGCACCGGAAACGGGACGCGAGGAGCTCTGGATTGCCGACATCGACGGCAGCAATGCCAGGAAGATTCAGAGCTCGAACCACTCGCTCGAGACGCTGAACTGGTCAGCCGACAATTCTCAGTTCGTGTTTTCGGATGTGGAAGGCGAGAATAGCAGTATTTATGCGGTGAATGCCGACGGCACTCACTTGCGTCAACTGCTCGCACAGCCGGGGCGCGCCGATTTTTCCGCCCCCATTCACGGCACTACGTCCATGCTGTTCACCAGCTATTACGGACCAGACGCCGACAAGAGCGTGACTTGGAAACTCGACCTGAATGACCCGGGAGCCAAGCCCGAGACTTTGTTTGAGGGCTGCCTCGGCGCGCTCGATGTTTCGCAGGACGGCAACTACGTTATTGGGCCCGTACTATGGGGTTCCAGTCCCGGTATATATCAATATTCCTTGCGCGATAAGAAATGCACGGTGTTGAAGCCTGGACTGGCCAGCTACTTCGCGCTCTACGCGCGCGATGGCAAGTCGTTCTTGTTCGAAACTACGGTGAATGGGCAAACCAGCATTTTCCGGCAGCCGTTGCGTAATGGAGAAGCCACAGGCGAACCGCAACGCGCGCTGACCTTCCCCTTTGCGGTGCGGGAGGATTTCGCGGGCAATGCCTCCAACATCTCGGAAGACCTCTCGGTCATGGTTTACGCCCGCCCCAACGGCCATGACGACCTGTACTTCCTGAGCCAGCACTAACCAAATCGATTGGGTGGAAGCCCCCGCATTTATGCGGGGCGAATCGAGATGGATAGAAGTTGCGCTTGAGCGCTGGACGCTTCTCGGCACAATATCCACGTAAACATGCCGGGGCTAAAGCCCGTTTCAAAAGCCGCCCTGGTTCCCTCGGCTTAAGCCGAGGGCTTCCACCCCGGCGTAGAATGTGCCTGTGAACAGGCAAGAACTGGCCGAACTTCTGGAAGTGCTGATCTGTCCGGTGTGCCGGAAGTCGCTCGTCATCCGCAGCGAGGACAGCTTGAAGTGCAACGACTGCAATCGCGTCTATCCCATACGCGACGGGATCGTGATTATGCTGGAGTCGTACGCGACGATCGAGCAGATTTGATATCGATGCTGCGCCGTTGAAGGGCTCTACGGAATTTAACCCACGCTTTCCCAGTCCTCACGTGCTGGACTAGTAATTGTTTCGCGCGTCGGGCTTGGATCCGTCTTCTCACTCCAAATCTCGCCAATTCTTTCCCACGCCCACATCCACCTTCAGCGGCACCTTGAGCGCGTACACGTTCTCCATACGGTCGGCGACGAGCTGTTTCATCGTCTCGATTTCTTCTTCCGGAACCTCGAAGACCAGCTCATCGTGAACCTGCAGCAGCATCCTTGACTTCAGATTGCGCTCGCGCAGCTCTCGGTCGATCCGGATCATCGCCAGCTTGATCAGGTCAGCGGCCGTGCCTTGCAGCGGAGTGTTGACCGCGGTGCGCTCGGCAAATCCGCGCAGGTTGAAGTTCTTGCTGTGAATGTCGGGGATGGGACGCACGCGCCCGAAGAGTGTGGTGACTTTCATTTCGCGGCGAGCTTCGTCGAGGGTGCGATCGATGAACGCGCGCACGCCACTGTACTTCTCGAAATAGGCGTCGATGAACAGCTTGGCCTCTTTGGTGTCGATGCCGATCTGTTGCGACAGCCCGAACGCCGACAGCCCATACACGATGCCAAAGTTGACGGCCTTGGCGCGTCGGCGATGCTCGGCGTTGAGTTCTTCTCGCGGGACGCCGAAGACCTGCGACGCCGTAAGCGAGTGAATGTCTTCTCCAGTTCGATAGGCCTCGACCAGCAGCTTGTCTTCGGAGAAGTGTGCCAACAAACGTAGCTCGATCTGCGAATAGTCGGCTTTGAGCAGGACGTGTCCCGGCTCGGCGATGAAGGCGGCACGAATCTCGCGTCCCAGCTCGGTGCGGATGGGAATGTTCTGCAGGTTGGGGTTGACCGACGACAGGCGACCGGTCGCCGATCCCGCCATGTTGAACGTCGTGTGCAGACGTAACGTGCACGAGTTCAGCAACGCGGGCAATGCATCAACGTAGGTCGACTTGAGCTTCGAGAGCTGGCGATAGTCGAGCACCAGCTTGGGGACCGCGTGCTCTTCGGCAAGCCCTTCAAGCACATCAACCGCGGTCGACATTACCTTGCCCTTGCCGTACTTGATCGGCTTAGGCAGGTTCAGCTTGTTGAACAGCACGTCGGCAAGCTGCTTGGGCGAGTTGATGTTGAACTCGACGCCCGCCTTTTCGTAAATATCACGCGCCACCGTGGCACGTTCGCGGTCCAGCCGCGTCGACATCTCGGCCAGCACGTCGCAATCGATCTTGATGCCGGCATCTTCCATGCGCGCGAGCACCGCAACTAGAGGTAGGTCGATGTCGTCGTAGACCTTCGTAAGCCCGGCCGATTCGATCTGCTCCCGCAGCTTGTCGGTGAGGCGCAGCGTGATGTCGGCGGCTTCGGCCACCGATCCGGCGAGCTTCAGGTTGAAGCTTCGCTGGGCGACTTCGCGCAGTCCATACGTCGAGTACGTCGGATCGAGCAAGTAGCTGTACAGCAGGGGGTCGTGGTGCACGCCGCGCAGCGTGATGTTTTGCTCTCTTAGAACGTGCATAGCCGACTTGGCATCATGGGCTGTCTTCGCAACGGCCTCATCTTCCAGGGCGCGCTTCAGAACCTGGCCTGCTTCGGAATCGTCTAGCGCCATCGACAGCGCCGTGTTGGGCTCAGCCGAGATTGCGACGCGCAGCTTCGAAGGTGACGCCGCCGCCTGCGGAGCATCGCCGAAAGAGAGCTGTCCCGTCTGCGCAGCGCCGCTTTCGTCTTCAGCCTCTTCCGATGCTTGCGACTGCTCCGCCGAGCCCGATTCGATAGCGACCGCCAGCGCCTTTCCAGACTTTTTAGCTGCGTGCAGTACCTCTTCAACGTCCGCGCCACCCTTTGCTTCGCGATAGTCCGTCTCGCCCAACTCGACACTCTCGGTCAGGAAGTCCTGCACCAGCGTGGTGAACTCCAGTTCGGTGAACAGCGCGCGAGCGAAGTCAGCATCGGGTTCCTGCGCCCGCATCTTCTCCGGCTCGAACTCCACCGCTACGTTGCGGTCGATGGTCACCAGTTGCTTGCTCAGCAGGATGGCCTCGCGATTGTTCTCCAGCGACTCACGATAAGTTTTGCGTTCGACCTCCGAGGCGTGTTCGAGCAGGTTTTCCAGCGTGCCGTAGCGCTGAATCAGATCAACCGAGCCCTTGTCGCCGATACCGGGAGCGCCCGGGATGTTGTCGATCGAATCGCCGCGCAGAGCCATCACATCGACCACGCGCTCGGGCGGCACGCCCAGAATCTCTTCTACCTTCGCCGCGTCGCAGATCAGGTTGTCCTTCGGCGGATTGAGCACGCAGATGTGTTCGCTCACCAGCTGCATCATGTCCTTATCGCTGGAAACGACAAACACCGAGTAGCCTTCGTGCGCGGCTTTGTTTGCTAGCGTTCCGATGACGTCGTCGGCCTCGAACCCCGGCGCTTCGAGGATGGGAATGCGATAGGCGTCGAGCGCGCGCCGGATGTAGGGCACCTGCTGCGCCAGGTCGTCGGGCATGGCCGCACGATTCGCCTTGTAGCCGTCATAAGCTTTGTCAACGAAGGTCTGCGTCTTGCTGTCGTACTTGCGCAACGCGGGCATGGCTGCCGCCTGCGTATCGCGAAACGTGGGAGCGGCCACGTCGAACACCGCCGCCAGATACTGCGGCGAGAAGTCGGCGCGCAATTTGCGCAACATGTTGACGAATACAAACGTCGCGCTGGTCGGGATGCCGGTCTTGGTCGACATCGGCCGCTGCCGCGCCATGGCGTGATAGGCGCGGAAGATGAACGACATGGCGTCGATCAGGTAGATGCGACCTTTGGATCCGGCAGGCTCAGCCGGAACGACGACTGTGCCCTTCGCAGGAGATACCGCAGCGCTCACCGGTTTGGCAGCGCTGGAAACGGTTGCGGACTTGGAGGTCTTCCTGACTGAAGGCAAGGCTCAATTTTATCTCGCCCGGGAGCACGCGGTCAGCGGTAGCGGACCAAAAGGAAAAAACTTGGCCGCGGATTGACACGGATTCCACGGATCAGAAATCGGAAGAACCAGAACGACTCGGATTCAATTCCGATCCGTGTTCCTCCGTGGAAATCCCTGGCTAGAGTCCTTCCGAATCACTTCAGCGAATCCGCTCCCGCCTTGGCGCATTGGGCATCTTGCGCACTGGTCGCTCCCGACGCGCCGATGGCACCCACGATCTTCCCATCAACGACCAGAGGAAAGCCGCCTTCGACCGGAGTTACGCCTTCCAGACCCAGAATGCGGATGCCGGCGCCACCCGCCGCCAGCGGATCCTGGAATTCTTTCGTCGGCCGCTTGAACCGGGCCGCGGTGCGAGCTTTGTCGAGCGCAATATTGGCGCTGCCAAGCTGCGTGTTGTCCATCTTCTCGTAGTAGACGAGATTGCCCGACGGATCGACCACGGCCACGGCGATGTTCCAGTGGTTCTTGACGGCTTCTTCCAGCGCCGGCGCGGCCACTTTCTTTGCGACTTCAAGTGTGATCGACGGGCCGTACGGATTCGGCATCTGCGCAAGCATGGTCCCGGATATAGCCGTCACAAAAAGCAGCAGGCAGAAAAACTTGAGCATCACTTGGTTCGACATAGTGGCTCCTGATCGGATGTAAGTTGCTGGTGGCATCAGAGTGTAGGGCCGGAAATGCCGCAGGGCAACAACTTTGCTATCCCAGGCTGCCGATATAATTAGCTTGCTTGCCGAACCGTTTCCCCAGCCGCTTTCTCCGCGTTATCTGCATCGTACTGGCGGCGTGCTGTCTCGCCTGTCCCGCTGTGCTGGCGCAGGCGCCGGGTACGCAGACGCTGCTGGTCATGCCCTTCGAGAACCACTCCAACGCCCCCGGCCTGGAGTGGATTGGCGAAGCATTCCCGGAAGTGCTGTCACAACGCATGGCTTCGCAGCAGATCTACACCATCAGCCGTGAAGACCGGCTTTTTGCGTTCGACCACGCAGGGATTCCCGAGGCGGCTCACCCGTCGCGTGCCACGACCTATTCCGTGGCTGAGCAGATGGATGCCGACTACATCGTGTTTGGCGATTACAACTTCGACGGCAAGACATTCACCGCCAAAGCCCAACTGCTGGATATGAAGAAGCTGCGCCTGGCTCCGACAGTGCAGAGCAGCGGCCCGCTGACCAGCCTGATCGATGTGCAGACCGATCTTGCCTGGCAACTGTTGAACCAACTGCCGACGCCACCGGCGATGACGCGACAACAGTTTGTGAGTTCGTCCAAACCGATTCGCCTCGACGCTTTCGAAAACTACATTCGCGGCATCCTCGCCACCAACCGGCAGCAGAAGACGAAGTATTTTCGCGAAGCGATTCGCCTGAACCCGAACTACACACTCGCCATGCTGCAGTTGGGCAGGCTCTACTACGACGGCCATGAGTATGAGTCGGCGGCTTTGTGGCTGGCGAAGATACCGAAAGACGATCCGGTCGCGGGCGAAGCGAACTTCCTGCTCGGCATGGCTGAGTTTTACCGCGGCAATTACGACAAGGCGTATCGCGGCTTTCAGCTTCCTTGCGGCTCGCCTGCCACTCACGGAGGTCAATAACAATCTCGGCGTGGTCGAAGCGCGACGAGGGCGGCGGTCTGCCGCAATCGAGCACTTCACGAAAGCAGTGACCGCCGACCCCAGTGATCCCGATTACCGTTTCAACCTGGCGGTCGCGCTCTACAAGAATGGTGATAATGCGGGCGCGGCCCAGCAGTTGCGCGAGGAGTTGCAGCGGCGTCCGAATGACGGCGAGGCGAAAAGCCTGCTGGAGAATATCAATCGCGGCATCTATGCACCGACCGCCTCGAACTCGGGAACGCAGCTTCTAGGTGTGCCACCCGGCGGCCAGGTACGCATCCCGATCGAGCGGATCAAGCGTAATTACGATGAGGCGTCGTACCGGCAGCTGGAAGTCGAGATCCACAATCTGACGGAAGAGCGGCTGGCCAAGAGCGACCGCAAAACGCACTCGGCTTACCACACGGACCGCGGCAAAGACCTACTGGCCCGTGGGGCCGTGGGTGACGCGGAAGCGGAGTTTCGCGAAGCCATCAGCCTCGACTACAACAACGCAGCCGCCCACGCAGGTATGGCGCACGCCATGGAACAGACTGGCGACACCTTCAATGCTCGCTCCGAGGCGCAAACGTCGGTACGGCTGCAGCCGAACGTCGACGCCTATCTGGTACTGGCACGTCTCGACCTCAAGCAGAATCAGCTAGACGCTGCCTCGGATGCGGTGAAGAGCGCCCTCAAACTGGAGCCCGGCAACAGCGCGGCCCAGGCGTTGCAGCGCGAACTTACTGCAAAGCAGACGGCGCCGCACTAGAATTGCATTGTTCCTCCAGCAGGAGGTTGCAATGTCCAGACTTCGTATTCTTCTCGCTGCCCTCGTGCTGTTCGCGTGCTGCGGCTCCGCGTCCGCCCAGATCGTGAAGATCAAGGTCGATGACACCATCCAGCCCATCAGCGCTGAGTACATTGACCGCGCCATCGAGCACGCCAAGCAGACCAACGCCGATGCCGTTCTCATCGACCTGAATACGCCAGGCGGGCTGGTCGACTCCACGCGCGAAATCATTCAGAAGATTCTCGCATCGCCGGTGCCGGTGATTGTCTATGTCACACCGACCGGCGCGCGCGCCGCTTCAGCGGGATTTTTCCTTCTCGAATCCGCCGACGTTGCGGCCATGGCTCCGGGTACTGAAACCGGAGCGGCCCACCCGGTATCCATCACCGGCGAGAAGATCGAAGACACCATGAAGACCAAGATCGAGAACGATGCCGCGGCCTTCATGCGATCGTTTGTTGGGCCGCGTGGCCGCAACGTGCCGCTGGCCGAGAGCGCGGTGCGCGAATCGAAATCCTGGACCGATCAAGAGGCCCTCAAACTGAACCTCATCGACCTCGTTGCTTCCGATCAGGTCGACCTCTTGCACCAGCTCGATGGCCGTAAGGTTAAGCGCTTCGACGGCAAAGAAGTCACGCTGCACCTGGCGGGCAAGACGGTGGAAGAGCTGCCTATGACGGTGCGGCAGCGCATTCTGGATTTTCTGCTCGATCCCAACATCGCTTTCCTCGTGCTCGCCATCGGGGCACTCGCTCTCTACGCCGAGTTCAATCATCCCGGAGCGGTGATACCCGGGGTGGTGGGAGTCGTGTTCATCCTGCTGGCGCTGTTCGCACTGAACCTGCTGCCGACGCGCTATGCGTCCCTCACGCTCATTCTCGGAGCCTTCGTGCTGTTCGTGCTGGAAGCGAAATTCGCCACGCACGGAGTCTTGGGTATCGGTGGGATAGTGCTGCTGACGCTGGGCGGTCTGCTGCTGGTCGATGGCCCCATCCCAGAGTTGCGGGTGCATCTCTGGGTCTCGCTGGCGATCAGCATTCCGCTAGGACTCATCACCATCTTCCTCATGACCATCGCGCTTCGGGCGCGCCGCAACAAGGTCGTTACCGGCGTGCAAGGTCTGTTAGGCGCGATCGGCGAGGCCCGTACGGAAATCGATCCCGAGGGCAAGGTATTTGTGATGGGCGAACTGTGGAACGCGCACGCGCCGTCGCGAGTGCGCATGGGAGAGCAGGTAGTTGTAAGAAAAGTCGACGGCCTGGAACTGGAAGTCGAGCGGGCTGGTAATGTGGGAGCTTCCTAAGTCTGACTACGCAGCGCGCTGGGAAAGAAGAAAAACATGACGCGTGCAGAAATCACCGCGGCTGTAGAAGATCTGGAGCCCCGTTTTTTTGCAGGGCTGACAGCACCCGAGTTGAAAGCGGTTCTTGAAAGCGCGCGGCTGCGAGAGTATCCCGCCAATTCCATCGTCAGCCACGAGGGACATCCTGCCGATCACCTCTACCTGTTGATGAGTGGGCGGGCGCGTTTCTTCACCCTCACACCCCAGGGCGAGAAGATTCTGCTGTTTTGGGTCGCGCCCGGAGAAGTTTTGGGAGGCGCCGCGATTCTCGCCCAGCACTTTGATTACATGCTGAGCACAGAGACGGTGAAGAAAAGCCGCTTTCTGGTTTGGCGTCGCGCCAGCATCGCCCCACTCTGCCAGCGCTATCCGCGATTGATGTCGAACGCGTTGCTGATCGCTCATGACTACCTGGTTCTGTACCGCGCTCTACATCTCTCAGTGGCCTGTCATACTGCCCGCCAAAGGCTTGCGACTGTGCTGGTCAACCTCGCCACCGGCATAGGACAGAGGGTCCCGGAAGGCGTGCAACTCGACGTGAACAACGAGGAATTGGCCAACGAGGCGCACGTGACGCACTTCACCGCCAGCCGCCTGATGAGCGAATGGCAGCGTAACGGCATGCTGATCAAGCGGCGCGGAAAAGTGCTGTTGCCGGTCCCCGAGCTGCTCTCGCAGCAGTCCTAGCCCTCTCAACGCCGCTCTGCCCGGTTGCGCGAACGCAATCTCAAGATTGCTCACGCGCAACGAAGAAATCTGCCGTAAATGAAATCCTCATAGTTAATGATTTCCTCCCAATGTTCCGGCCCATCAGTCAGAGGTTTGTTTGCACGCACACAAACAGAGACTGATGGGCTTGGCTTTACAGGTGTCCCTATTCGCATTCTCATAGTTGATGACATTGAAGCTTGGCATGGCATCTACGTCGGAGTTCTACGCCGCCATCCCAACTGGAGGATTGTCGGTGTTGCCCGCAACAGTGTGGAAGCCGTCCAGAAAACCAGAGAACTGAAGCCAGACGTGGTCCTGCTCGACGTGGGACTCGGTCGCACAGATCGCCTGGAAGCGGTGCAGAAGATCCGTGAGGCTTCCCCGGATTCCCACCTTCTGTTACTCGGCACCGGCGAGTCTTCTCGTTTGGCTGAGATCGCACTCTCAGTTGGTGCTTACGGGTATGTATCCAAGCGTAATGTCGTCCTCGATCTTGTTCCCGCGATGGAGGCCCTCGCAAAGGGCACGCGATTCGACAGCTAGATAAATTCATAATCTTCCTCGTTCTGCAATCCCTTCACTCTCGATTCAGCTCCGGTGTGCTCCTCCGGGGGCTCGGTCAAAATTGACCGCACCCTTTTGCGCAAAATAGAATCAATAACTTAGCGTCCTGGGGAGTCTACGTGCCACTTTATGAGTACCAGTGCAAGAGCTGTCACACCAAAACCGAGCGCATCCAGAAATTTTCTGACCCGCCGCTGACCGTTTGTCCGCACTGCGGAGGCGAGATGGAGCAGTTGCTTTCGGCGCCGGCGGTGCAGTTCAAAGGTGCAGGCTGGTACGTGACCGACTACGCCCGCAAGGGATCGGGTGACGGCGCTCCGAAGGACGGCAAGAGCAGCAGCGATTCGGGCGCGAAGGGCCCTGGAGATGTCAGCGCTTCGACATCAGGCAGCTCCGGCTCAGAGGCGTCGAAACCGGGAAGTTCAGGCGGCAGCGAAAAAAAGTAGCGAAACAGCGGCAAACGCGATATTTATATTAGTTTACCTGTTTTATTCTGCGCCTTCTCAAAAGTGCGGCTGCATCGGCCGCCCGAAAGCCCATCGGTCGTCCGCGTGCACCGCGTATTTCATTCCTAGCCTGCCCTGTTAAAGGAGTTTCGGTAATGCCGAAAGACGCTCTGACCATGACCGACCAGCGCACCAATCAGACCTTGGAGTTCCCGGTAGAAATGGGAACCGTACGGGCCACTGAGTTGCGTAGATTTAAAACCAGTCCCGATGATTTCGGGCTTATGACCTATGACCCCGCCTTCATGAACACGGCTTGCTGCAAGAGCAAAATCACCTTCATTGATGGCGATAAAGGCATTCTTCGTTACCGCGGATACGACATCGACGATCTGGCGGAGAACTGCACCTTCCTCCAGGTCGCTCACCTGCTGCTGTTTGGCGAACTGCCGACCCCTGAGCAGGAGAAGAACTGGATCCACGAGATTACTCACCACACCATGGTCCCGGAGACCACCAAGCATTTCATGGACGGCTTCCGGCATGACGCGCATCCGATGGGCGTCATGGTCAGCACGGTGGCTGCGCTGTCCACTGTCTATCCGGATGCGAAAGACATTTACTCACCGCAGAACCGGCACCTGCAGACGGTGCGGCTGATTGCCAAGATGCCGACGCTTGCGGCGTACTCCTACCGTCACCGCATGGGATTCCCCTACATCTATCCCGACAACGACCTCAACTACGCTGAGAACTTCATGCAGATGTTGTGGCGGATGGTGGAGCCGAAGTACATGGTCAGCCCGGTGCTGGCTCGCGCACTCGACATCCTCTTCATCCTGCATGCGGACCACGAGCAGAATTGCAGCTCGACCACGATGCGCGTGGTTGGCAGCGCTGAAGCCGACCCTTACCTGTCGGTGGCATCGGCGGCATCGGCGCTTTCTGGACCGCTGCACGGCGGAGCCAACGAAGAAGTGCTTCGCATGATCGATGAGATCGGCACGCTGGCCAACGTTCCGGCCTACATCGAGCGGGTAAAGAAGGGCGAGTTCAAGCTGATGGGCTTCGGGCATCGCGTCTACAAGAATTACGATCCCCGCGCGCGCATCATCAAGCAGGTGGCCGACCAGGTATTCGAAGTCACCGGCCACAATCGCAAGATCGAGATCGCGTTGGAGCTGGAGCGTATCGCCCTCAAGGACGATTACTTCGTGTCGCGCAAGCTGTATCCCGAACGTCGACTTCTACTCGGGAATCATTTACGAGGCGATGGGCTTCCAGCCGGAGATGTTCACCGTGCTGTTCGCCATTCCGCGCACCGCGGGATGGCTGGCACAGTGGAAGGAACTGATGGAAGATCCCGAGCGGAAGATCTCGCGTCCGCGGCAGATCTACACCGGAATCGTGCATCGCACGGTGAACGGCGACAAGGGCGTCGCCGCTGCCGAACACCGTGAGGTCGTCGGCGCAAAACGGTAGTTGCAGGGCTTGGCCGTGCCGGCTCGCTCAGGTCAGGGTTGTCCTGAGTGCGTTGGGGTATGCTTGGAATGCGAACAGGGACGGCGCGAGCTGTCCCTTTCTGTTTTTACCGAGAGCGGAAAGAGTCGCGCCGAGGCGCAGCAGAGCTTAGCCCGAGCTTCAGCGGTGGTGAATTAGAAATTCTTCCCGAACAGCGAGAAGCTCTCTTCCGGCACGCGGATGACCAGGCAGTCGTTGGGCAGATCGTGCAGCGCCTGGCGGCGCTTGGTAAAACCTGCCATCACGAATCCGATACCGACCGTGAACAGCGACAGGAACTTCATCACGTGGCGGACGCTGGCCTGGCCAAAGTCCAGCTTGTCGCCATCGGCGGTCACTACCTGGAGATGCATGATGCGCTTGCCGATAGTGGCGCGATAACGCGAGCTTTCGCTGAGCGCGGCATAGAGCCAGCCCCCAACGGCCAACACTATGATGAAGGTGAATCCGGTGATATAGGCGGCGCTCTCTTGCTCGATGCCGAACGCCCGGCCCACTAGCTTGAAGATAGCGTCGATGAGCAGCGAGAGCAGGAGGGCAACAAGGATCTCCAAAGAAACGTCGATCGTTCCCGCCCAGACGCGACGCCAGAATCCGGCGTATTCTCTGCCTTCAGTGTTCGGCACCATCGTGGTAGAGCTTGGAGAGCGAACCGTAATGTGCCTGCCGGACTCGGAGAGAACATCACCGCAGAACAGGCAGAACTCTCCATCCGGCAAAGCCGGGCTGCCACAGCTCGCACAATGCTCGGGGGCAACGCTCGTCTGCATCGACCGGGGAATACTACCTCCCTGGTGGAGGGTATGTAAAGGTTGCAGCGCTCGCGGTGCCATCTCGAATCCCAGACTAGGACATTTCCTAGCGCGAGGCAGAGCGACGCGAATCTCCTAACGCGAGCAAAAAGCAGGTTCTTCGCTCAGCTCAGAATGACAATTCAAGACCTCAGAATGACCATTCAAGAAAGATCGGCTCTACCCGATACCTGCGTGTGTCGCCTTTTCGCTGCGCGCGAAGTCGACCAGCGTGAGTTGCAGGCCGCCGAAGTCGGGGTGATCGTTGTAATCGAGGGTAAAGGCGAGGTCGAGAACGTCGCCCAACGAGAGCGCCTCCTGCGTAGAGCGCTCGGCCATTCGCCAAGCCACGACCTCGTGCGCCTTCTGCCAGCGGCCGTCGTTGTTCTGAGGGACGACGCGCAGCTTCAGGTGCTTCTCTTTTAGGATGCGCGGCGCTTGCACCAGCTTCGCCCCTCGGCTGACGAATACCGGCAGCGGATTTCCTGCGCCGTAGGGCTCGAGTTTGTGAAGGGTTTCCCAAAGCGTTTTGTCGATTGCCGTGAGCGGAAGCTCGGCGTCGTACTCCATGACGGGCACAAAGTCGGCGGGGGTAAGCCGCTGGCGGGCGAAGGCATCGAGGCGCGCACGCAGTTCGGGAAGGCGCTCGGTGGGTAGCGAGCAGCCGACGGCGTGAGCGTGTCCGCCGAAGCGGGTAAAGAGTTCGGGACAGCTTTCCAGCGCCTCGAGCAGATGGAACGCCGGGATGGAGCGGCCGGAGCCGTGCGCCTCGCCATCCTCGCAGGAGAAGACCATGGCCGGGCGATGGTAGCGTTCGACCACGCGCGTGGCGCAGATACCGATAATGCCGCGATGCCAGCCTTCTCCGTCGATGACCTGGCAGTAGGCGTCGCGCAGCTCGGCGGATTCGGCGACCTTCTTGTGGATCTCCTCGATGATGCCCTGCTCGCGCTGCTGGCGATCGCCGTTGAGCTGATTGAGTTCGAGCGCCATCTCGGCGGCTTTCGCGGGATCGCGTTCGGTGAACAGGCGAATGACGCGGTCGGCGATGTCCATGCGTCCGGCGGCGTTGAGGCGGGGCGCAACGCGAAACGCGATGTCTCCAGCGCTTAGCGGGCGCGAGCCGTCGAGTTCGCAATTCGACAGCAAGGCGCGCAGTCCGGCATTCACCGGCTTGCGCAGGCCTTCGAGGCCAAGCTTGGCAAAGATGCGATTTTCTCCAACCAGGGGCACGGCGTCAGCGATGGTCGCAATCGCCACCATCTTCAAGAATGACGGGATCAACCGCTCGCGGCCTGTGGCTTCCAGCAGGGCCTGCGCGATCTTGAACGCGACACCCGCTCCGCAAAGCGCTTTGCAGGGGTAGTCGCAGTCGGGCTGATTGGGATTCACCACCGCCAACGCCTTGGGAACGCCTTCGGCCTGGGGCAGGTGGTGATCGGTGACGATGAGGTCGATGCCGCAGCGCTCCGCCGTCTCGGCTGCGGCAAAGGCGCGAATGCCGGTATCGACGCTGATGATGAGCCGGATACCACGCTCCGCCGCCTGCTCGATGACCGCATCCCGCATACCGTAGCCTTCGAGTATGCGGTGCGGAACGTGATACTCGGCGCGGCCTCCGCACAACTCGATGACCGTCTTCAGGATGACGACGGCGGTGGTGCCATCGACGTCGTAGTCGCCATAGATGAGCACGGTCTCGCCGCGCTCGATGGCTGCCTGCAAGCGCTCGACGGCTTCGCGCAGGCCTTTCATCAGGTAAGGCGAATGGAGGTGCGACAGAGAGGGTGCGAGAAACTGCTGCGCGTCTTCGGCCGATTCGATGCCGCGGGCGACCAGTAATCTCGCGACCGTGGCAGGCAGTTGCGCCTCGCGAGCCAGACGCTCGACGATTGAGTCATCGGCATTGCGAAGAGCCCAGCGCACGTTTTAGCGGTCGTCGTCCTGATCGGTTTCGTCGATGGTCATGGCGCCGAAGTCCTCCACCAGGTCAAGCAGGTGCTGATAGCGTTCGTACCACTCGGTGGAGACTTCGTAGAGAAACATGATGCCCTGGTGAGGCCAGCCGAGCTGGATGAAGCCGGTCTTGCCGGTGTAATTGCGCAGCCAGCGCGCCTCTTCGATGTCCTCGTCGCTGGGATAATTCGCGTGCTGCAGACGCTGGATGAGATAGTCGATCTCGTCGCGCTGCAGGACCTCCTCGTCCATGGAGAGGAAGGCCGATCCCGCTTTTTTCGCCAGCTCAACGAAATCTTTCCAACTCTCGGGATTGTCCCGCGGGTCCCACATGACGCTGTGGACATCTTCGGTGACGTAGCCCTGGAAGCGGCTCATGCCGTGTCCCAGGATGAACGCCACCATGTCGTCTTTTAAGGAGGTCAGATCGTCGGGCATCTCGGAATCTCTACAATGGACGCGACTTCGGCCCCGGGCCAAAGTTACGAAATTAATCATACGCCGTCGCGGAGACGCAGAAGCGCTCTCGTACCCAAGACTCTTTCCGCGATTTGACTTGCCTTGCAACCTGCTTCGCAGTACGCTTCCCGGCACTGCTGAACGGTCCCCTTCCGCGAACGCCTTCTTGTAGGAGTAGATTATGAAGGCCAAAACCCTCTGCCGTTTGGGCCTGCTTCTCTTAGTTGCCACGGTTTCTGTCGCACAGCCGCGAATGCTTCCGCCGCCCAATTCACTGTGTGGAGGCTCTGCACTTGCGGAGTGGGGATCGCAGTTTCGCTTTTCCCCTTGCCGCACTGCCTTCAATCCGTATGAGGTGATTCTCAATCCGATCACGGTCGGCAATCTGGTTCTGGATTGGAAATACGCGACTGGCGGCGGTATCTCTTCGCCAAGCGTGGCGAACAGCGTAGTGTATGTCGGGGGTGGTGACGATATCTACGCCTTTAACGCCGTCACCGGCACATTGCTGTGGAAGTACAGCACAGGAGGTTTTGTCGAGTCTTCGCCGGCGGTCGCTGGTGGAGTGGTGTACGTCGGCTCCGACGACGATAACGTCTACGCTTTGAACGCAACGACGGGAGCACTGCTGTGGAAGTACATCATAGGGGGTGCGGGAACTTCGCCAGCGGTGGTTAACGGGGTTATCTATGTCGGGGCCGGCTACCCCGACAATTCTTTATACGCATTGAGCGCATCGACGGGAACATTGCTGTGGAAGTACACGACTGGGGGGCAAGTTACCTCGCCGCCGGCAGTGGCTAAGGACGCAGTGTACTTCGGGTCCGGTGACGGTAACGTATACGCGTTGCATGTCGCGACGGGTACGCTACTCTGGAAATCTTCGGCAGGTTATGCGTCGGGGGCGGCCGTGGCTGGCGGGATGGTCTACGTAACGACAATCCAAGGCTACGTATACGGCTTGAACGCAACTACCGGAGCATTTCTGTGGATGTTTGTGGCGCAATACGACGTCGGTTCATTGCCAGCGGTGGCCAACGGCGTGGTGTACATATCGTCGTTCGACCGAAATGTTTATGCGTTGAACGCTGTCACGGGCGTCGTCCTGTGGAAGTACCAGACGGGAGGAATCATCAACAACTCTTCACCGACGGTGGCTAACGGCGTACTGTACATCGGCATCGACGACAATAACGTATATGCCCTGGACGCAGGTACGGGAGCACTCCTCTGGAAATACGCGACAGGCAATAATGTGGAATCCTCGCCAGCAGTGGCTGACGGCATGGTGTATGTCGGGTCTGATGACGGCAATCTGTACGCCTTCCATCTGCAGGCTGAGTGAACGCCGCCAACGCTGGCTTGTATCTGCGTCGCCATGGGAACGCCTTATGCAAGGCGGCGAAAGCAGGTCCTTCGCGTCGCTCAGGATGACAAATCACAAAGTGGATGCGACAACGTGACGCCGGGCGCGTTTCGTTTGGCGAGGCGAGGTTTGCCGTAAAATTAGAACATCGATGTTGCAATTCTTGATTGAAGCCCGAAAGTGGCTGGTAGCAGCCGCTCTGCTCGTCATCGCCATTGTCGGCGTCTCCTATTACGCAGCGAGAGTTCGCGAAAAGCCCAGCCTGCATAACATCCCCAAAGAACTTGGATTCGATATTCAGCAGACCAGCGAAGGCTTCTCGCTCTCGAAGTCGGAGGGCGGCCGCACGCTCTACACCATTCGTGCGTCAAAGGCGGTCCAGTTCAAAGCCGGAGGGCACGCCGATCTGAGCAACGTTCACGTCGTGGTGTACGGCCATGAACATGACCGTTACGACGAGATTTACGGCGAGCACTTCAGCTACGATCCGCAAACCGGCGACGTCACCGGTGCGGGCGAGGTACACATCGATCTCCAGGGCTACGCCGAGGGGCCGCAGAAGCCTGACCAGTCACCGCCCGATGAACTGAAAAATCCGGTTCATCTGGTGACCCATAATCTGACGTTCAATCAGAAGACGGGAATCGCACAGACCAACGAGCTCGTCGATTTTCGCAGCGCCCAGGCCACCGGCTCCGCAAAAGGGGCGTATTACGACTCGAACAGCAATGAGTTGCAACTCAAGTCCGACGTACACATTGTGACGACGGGTGATAAGGCTGCCGTCATCACCGGCAACAGCGGCGTCATCCAGAAGCTACCGCGCCAGGCCATTCTGATGGATGCGCGCATCGAGCAACCCACACGCACGTTGACCGCCGAGAAGATCACCATGCTGTTTGAGCCCGATAACACGGTGCAGCATGTGGTCGCGGAAGGCGATGTTCACATCGAAAGCCGCGGCCCGACGGTGGTTGATATTTACGGTCCGCACGGCGACCTCAACATGGGGGCGAATAACAGCGTTCAGCACGCGATACTGACCGGAGGCGCGAGGTTCGTCACGCGGGGCGACAACCTGACGCACGGCACCGCCGATACTTTCGTGCTCGACGTCGACGACCAGAACCAGCCAGCCCGCTTCCACATGGTGACCAACGCACGTCTGCATCAGGAGCCGCATCCTGGGAAGCCGGGAGTTGGGCCCGCCAGCGGCCAGCCCATGGACGTCATCGCCGATGCATTGGACTTCCAGCTGGCAAATGGCAGCGATCTGAAGACGGCGGACACCATAGGCAAAGCGCAGATCGTTATCCTGCCGAATCCGGCGAAGCCCTCTGGCGGATTAAAGAGCAGCGACAAGAGTGCGGACGACATGAGCACCAGCACGACCGTCGCAACGGCGGGACATTTCCACGCAACCTTTGGCGACGGCAACCAGATGCAGGCGTTGCATGGCGCGCCGGATTCCCGCATCGTGTCGACTTCGCCAGGCCAGCCGGAAAAGGTGAGCACCGCCGACAAACTGGACGTCGCATTTGACTCCGACGGCGGGGTGCAGAAGCTGATACAGACCGGCAACTTCGAATACCACGAGCCTCCGGCCAAGCCCGACACGGGCGGACGTGCGGCGTTCGCCGATAAAGCGACCTATACTCCGGCGGACCAGTTGTTGCTGCTCACGGGCACACCGCGGGTGATCGACGGAGGCATGACGACTACAGCGAATCTGGTGCGCATGAATCGGCAGAGCGGCGATGCGTACGCCGAGGGCGATGTAAAGACCACCTATAGCGAGTTGAAGCCGCAGCCCAATGGAGCCTTGCTGGCGACCTCAGACCCGATTCACGTCACGGCTGAGCATATGGCGTCACGCCAGCAGCCAAGCATCGCGCATTACACCGGAAACGTGCGGCTATGGCAGGGAGCTAATGTTGTGCGCGCGCCGAAGATCGACTTCGACCAGGACAGCCGGACCATGGTCGCGTTTGGCGACCAACATCAACGGGTGGTGAGCTTGTTTGTCCAGGAATCCGCGGATGGCAAGCAGACGCCAACCGAAGTCTTTGCCGACAAGCTTACTTACACGGATGCCGAGCGGAAGGCGCGATACACGGGAAACGTTTTAGCCAAGAGCCAGGCCAACTCGATTGCCGCTCAGCAGATCGACATTTATCTGAAGGAAGCTGGGGATTCGAAGGCGACGCCCGATAAGAAATCGGCTTCGCTTCTTCCAGGCAGCGATGGTCCGAGCAAAATCGACCACATGGTCGCGACCGGCAACGTTGTGGTCACCGAACCGAACCGTCGCGCCGTCGGCGACCAGCTTGTCTACACCGCCGACGATGCCAAGTACCACCTGACGGGGAAATCCCCTAGCATTTACGATGCCACTCATGGCACAGTATGGGGCGATTCTTTGACTTTCTATAGTCGCGATGATAGGGTCACGGTAGAGAGCAGGCGTTCTTCTTCCACCGTCACTCGCGCACGCATCACGAAGTAAATGCAGACCTTAACCGCACATGAAATCGGCAAAAGCTATCACGGACGCCGGGTCGTAAACAGCGTAACTGTGCAAGTGAAGCAGGGCGAAGTTGTCGGCCTGCTAGGTCCGAATGGCGCGGGCAAGACGACCAGCTTTTATATCATCGTAGGGCTCATCCCGTCCGACACCGGGCGGGTGATGATCAACGAGCAGGACATCACCGAAGTTCCCATGTACCTGCGGGCACGGAACCATGGCATCAGCTACCTGCCGCAGGAGCCATCGATCTTTCGCAAGCTGACGGTCGAAGACAACATCCTCGCCGTCCTGGAAGCGCAGCCGCTGTCGTGGCACGAACGTCGCGAGCGCATGGAGAACCTGATCGAGCGATTGGGTCTGGGAGTGATTCGCAAGAACCGCGGGTATGCGCTTTCGGGTGGCGAGCGGCGCCGCGTCGAGATCGCGCGCTGCCTGTGTATCTCGCCGAGCTTCATTCTTCTCGACGAGCCGTTTTCGGGAATCGATCCCATCGCGGTATTGGATCTACAAAACATTATTTCCAGCCTGCGATCCACTGGCATCGGAATTCTGGTGACCGATCATAATGTACGGGAGACGCTTTCGGTGACGGACCGCGCGTACATCATTAACGAAGGAAGAATTTTCCGGGCAGGCACTCCGGAACAATTAGGAAACGATCCGGAAGTGAAACGAGTTTACTTAGGCGAGAGCTTCTCGTTGGTTTAAAATCAGTTCAGCAAAACAGCATTACCATGCCTCCTTATAGCTACGGCCCCAGACTCCACGTCAATGTTTCTCAGAAGCAGATTCTGACGCCGGGGCTCGTGCAGATGGTCAGCATCCTGGCGCTGAACAAGCTCGAACTGAGCGACATGATCAATGCCGAGTTGACCGAGAACCCGGTCCTCGAGGAGCTGGAAAACTCGGTTCCTCTGCTGGACGAGGTTTCTGCGCGGGAAGAAAAGATGGACCGCGACAGCTCTGCCGCGACACAGGAGGAGCCAGCCCTACCTACGGAAGAGAAAGATCCCTTCGAAGAGATCGACTTCGGTTCGTTCTTCAAGGAGTACCTCGATCCCGGTTTGCGAACATCGGTGGAGATGGAAGACAGCGAGAAGCCCTCGTTCGAGAACTTCCTCTCCAAGCCCACCACCCTTTCCGATCACCTGATATGGCAGTTGGGCTCTCTGCATGTGAAGGATGACGTTCATCGCGCGGCGGAGCTCGTCATCGGCAATCTGAACGAAGAGGGCTACCTCACTGCGACGGAAGACGAGTTGCTGGGCCTGATGGACGAAGACATGGGCTTCGGAGTCAATGGATCTGAGCCGGCCATGCGTGGCACGGAGGCGATGCGCGACATCGACCTTCCTTCCGCCGAGACTTCGCCGTCGAATGGCGGGTTGGCTTCAGCCGAAAGTGATACGGCGCGGGAAATGGTGGGCGAAATTGCGGTCGCGGAGGCGGAAGCCGAGGAAGAGACGGCAGTCCACGCGACAGCCGCGGACTTCGATGCCGATCGCCCCCGTCCTCACCTGGTGCCCCCGCGCACCGCTCCGGCGCGCGTACCATTCAGCCGCGATGCACTGCTGGAAGCGATCGACCTGGTGAAGCAGTTGGATCCCGTGGGCGTCGGCGCGCGCGACCTTCGCGAATGCCTGCTGGCGCAGCTTCTCAACTTGAAGACGTTGCACCGCAAGAACGGGCAGACGAACCATGTGGCCGAGCAGGAAGCACTGGAAGATGCCATCGTGCTGGTGAGCGATCACCTTCCGGCGTTGCAGAACAAGAATTACAAGGATGTCGGCAAGGCCATCAATCGTCCCCTGGACGCGGTGATGCGGGCGATGGATTTCATCCGCACCCTCGATCCTCGTCCCGGCCTGCGCTACAACAAAACCGAGACCCGGCTAATCGAGCCGGATGTGGCGTTCGTTAAGCAAGGCGACGAATTCATCATCGTGATGAATGATGAAGAGGTTCCGCAGTTACGGCTGAACTCTTCCTACCGGCGGTTGCTGAACCGCGACGTAGCCGAGAAAGACGTTCGCAATTATGTGAAGGAACGCTACAAGTCAGCCATCCAGCTCATCAAGAATATCGAGCAACGCAAGCAGACGATTTTGCGGGTCTGTCACTCCATACTGGAGCGGCAGCGCGATTTCCTCGATCATGGCATCGACCGGCTGAAGCCGATGATGATCAAGGAAGTAGCGGAAGAGATTGGCGTACATCCATCGACGGTGAGTCGTGCCGTCGCCAACAAATACGCTCACACCCCGCAAGGCGTCTTCGAACTACGCTACTTCTTCACCGAGAGCGTGAACGGCCCCGAGGGCGGCGGCACGTCGCTGCTGATCCTGAAGCGCAGGGTCAAGAAGCTCATCGAAGAAGAAGACCCCACCCGACCGTTGACCGACGAGCAGATCACTCGCATCCTCCAGGGACAGGGCATCCAGGTCACTCGCCGCACGGTTGCGAAGTACCGGGAGGATATGCGCATCCCGAGCACCCACCAGCGCAGAGTAAAGAATTAGGGCTTGTACCGGCGTCCACGGCGTTCGAAGGGGCATGGCTTTAGCTGCGCCACAAACCTTATCAAGATCTTTTTCTTCGGATGGTATCCAAGCGATGCCGTTGAGGTAATTGCCGCCGCGGCCAAAGCAAACAGCAATCAATCAGGCTGCGGCAGGAGGGAGCTCAATGAACATCGAGTATTTCGGCAGGCAGTACGAAATCACTTCCGCGGTTCGCAAAGAAATCGAAGCTGGCCTGAACAAGCTCACCAAGATTCTCGGCGAAAACATTAAGAGCAAGGTCATCCTGACCGTCGAAAAGCACCGCAACATCGCGGAGATCACGGTGTCGCGCCGCCGCGGACACCTGGTTGGCCTGGCTGAGGCCACCGACATGATCAGCGCCATCAACCAGGCGATGGAGCACATCGAGACCCAGGCCCTGCGTCACAATGGCCGCCGCCGCACCACCACCCGCAAAGCCAAAGACAAGAGTTGGAAAGAGCCGGTCGAGGCCGCGGCAGAGTTACAGATCGCGGTCGGAGCCAATGCCGCCACCGCGGTTCCGGTGCTGGTGCATAAGTTCCCGTCCGTATCCCGCACCACCGAAGCCCACCTGGTACGCGCGACGGATTCGGTGGCAATGCGTCCGATGACGATCGAAGAAGCGGTGAAGGAATGCGAGTTTCGCGATCGTGATGTATTCGTGTTCCGCGATCCCAAGGGCAACGCCAAAGTGCTGCATCGTCGCAAAGACGGAAAAATCGAGCTGATCGAAGTACCGTAAACCGACAACGAGAGCTAAAGGAGGGGCGCCACGGCGGCGCCCTTTTCCATCACTGCTCACGTCTTTCTGCGAAATACGTCCTCCCGTTACTCATCAGTAAGCTGACCTCATCACCGCGCCATGCATCGTATGTTCCGGTGAGTAGCGCACCGGCGTTTAGGAATCGGGACCGAACATAAAACAACTCTGCGCAATCCTCATCCATCTCATGAATGCGACTCTTAATCCCTTCGTGCCAGGAAGGGACCTGAGCCGGCAAGTAGAAACATAATGAAAACCGGACTCAACGCAACCCTCGATCCAACGCGGCGCAGCAACGCGGCGCAGGATTTCGAAACCGCTCTGCGGCGCAAAATCGTTGGCCAGGACCCGGCCATCGAAAAAGTCGCCGAAATTTATCAAATGTTCCTCGCCGGGCTTCATCCTCCCGGTCGCCCGATCGGCAACCTGCTGTTCTTGGGACCGACCGGATCGGGCAAGACGCGCGTGGTGGAGGCGGTGGCCGAGTCGCTGTTCGGCGATCCCAAGGCGTGCATCAAGATCGACTGCGCCGAGTTCCAGCACTCGCACGAGATCGCAAAGCTAATCGGCTCTCCTCCGGGATACCTGGGTCATCGCGAAACCCATCCGCTGCTCACTCAGGAAGCGCTCAACCAGTGGCACACCGAGAAACTGAAGCTCTCGATCCTGTTGTTCGACGAAATCGAGAAAGCTTCGGACGCGTTGTGGCAATTGCTGCTGGGGATTCTCGACAAGGCCACACTCACGTTGGGTGATAACCGGCGCGTCGATCTTTCGCAATGCCTGATCGTGATGACATCGAATCTGGGCGCCACAGAGATGAACGAGCTCATCAACGGGACCATGGGCTTCGCCCAGACGCCTGCGCAAATGGATATAAAGCTGGACGAGAAGATCAACCGCACGGCGGTCGATGCAGCGCGCCGGAAGTTCTCGCCCGAGTTCATGAACCGCATCGACAAGATCGTGGTCTTCCGGACGCTGCGTGCCGAGCATCTGCAGCAAATTCTGGAAATCGAGCTCGGCCTGGTGCAGCAGCGCATCCTGCAGGCGACGGGCAATCAGCAGTTCGTCTTCAGTTGCACCAGCAACGTAAAGGAGTTCCTGCTGCTGGAGGGAACCGATTTGAAGTACGGGGCGCGCCACTTGAAACGCGCCATCGAACGTCACATCGTGTTCCCTCTTGCGAATCTGGTGGCGACTGGGCAGGTAAAGTTGGGCGACTACATCCGTATCGATCTTGATGGACAGGGCAAGATGACCTTCGTGAAGGAAGCGGAGGGCGCGCTCGTGCCCGTGCTGCTGGAACGCTATGGCCCGGAAGTGACCCAGTCGGCCGTTGCTATGAAGGCCGGCAAAGGCGCATCAGGCTCGCGGGGTCGCGAACTTGGTACCGCCCCCTTGCTGGATCGAAAATAGGCGAACGAACGGGCGATTCATGAGGCCAGCGCCCGTTCGAGAGCTTCTCGGATAAATCGAAGAACCTGCTGTTGGAACTGTCATTCTGAGCGCAGCGAAGAACCTGCTTTCGTTACCCACCACGGAAATGGCGGCTTTGACAGAGCCCGGTGCCTCGCGCCACTTACAGGTTTCGCTTCCAGTGCGACGCTACCAGCATGCCCCCGCGAGCACCGCCATTTTGTTTACATCCTCTCCAGCAAGTCGCGCTGCATCTACACCGGCATTATGGGCGATTTGTACCGTCGCGTCATGCAGCACAAGCGGGGAGAGAGCCACGGCTCAGGAAGTGAAAGCAGGTTCTTCGCTGCGCTCAGAATGACAGTTTTGAATCTGGCGAATCAGGCGAGAACGACTCCACGCTTCATCCCTCTTTGCCTCGCAGCGCGAGGCCTCGTGTCCATCTCGGGGCCGGTGCCTAATCGGCTGCCCCATACAAATTGCTGCGCAAAAGACTTTCCACATTCCGCAGGCTTAGGTATCCTCATGCCAGCGGCCTAGGCCACCCCTGCGCATTAATATCGGAATTTCGGCCCGAGGACCGCTTCCGGAGCAAGAATATGTGGAAACCTACACGCAAGGAAGACGAAAAACCTATGCCCATACAGGAACCCAGCTCTCCTTCCCCCGCAGCCTTCGCTCCCCCAGCGCGTCCGGCTGAGCCGGTGCGGACTGATCCCCCGCGCAACGTCGACGTCGCGACCATTGGCAAGTCGGTGGTAGTGAAGGGCGAGCTCTCGGGCAGCGAGGACCTATATGTCGACGGACAGGTAGAGGGCTCCATTACGTTACGAGGCCAAAGCCTTACCATCGGTCCCAATGGCCGCGTGCGCGCCAACGTCGAAGCCCGCAATGTGATTGTTCATGGCCAAGTCGACGGCAATATCACGGCCAGTGACCGGGTGGAACTGCGTAAAAGCGCGTCGCTGAAGGGCGACATCGCCACCGCGCGCATTGCCATCGATGATGGCGCGTATTTCAAGGGAGCGATCGACATTCAGAAAACGGAGGCTCCGAAGGTGGAAGTAAAACCGCAGGCGATGGCTGCGGTGTCCAGCCCGTCTGTCCCGCCGTCCGCCCAGCCGTCGTTGCTGGAGCCAAAGAAGGCATAGGCGTAATCGGAAACTTCGAATCAAGGTCAGGGAGGGCACGTGCCCTCCCTTTATTACAGCACTCTGAAACAGCAAGTTGTGACGTCGATGCTGGCCAAAATCGGTCGCAATCATTGAAATCGACGACACCCTCCTGCGATCGCATCGCCGGGCACAGAGCCACGGTGTCTTCGCGATTGCCATGACATTGCTTGTGCTCGACGGGTCCATGAAGGTTCCGATCCGAGTACACGCCCTCCCGCGGCCAATGGTAACGCCACCCCCGATCAGTTACTCTGTTTTCTTATGCTCGATTTGGCGTTCGTACGCGATCATCTCCCTCTAGTCGAAGAAAAGCTGGGGCAACGCGGCATGGATCCAGCGGCGGTCCTACAAGACTTTCAATCGCTCGATCAGGAGCGGCGAACTGCGATTCGCGTCTCAGAAGAGCTGAAGGCGCGACGCAATCAGGCTTCCGAAGAGATCGCCGCCCTTAAAAAGCAGAAGCAGGATGCCACGGCACAGATCAACGAGACTAAGGAACTGCGCGAAAAGATTGCCGAGGCGGAGCAGCGCGCGGATGCTCTCGACGCGCGCATGCGCAACATCCTTAGCGGAATTCCCAACCTGCCACAGGACAGCGTGCCAGTTGGTAAATCGGCCGATGACAACGTCGAAGTGCGCCGCTGGGGCACGCAGCCGAAGTTTGATTTCGCTCCCAAGCCGCACTGGGAGTTGGGGGAATCACTGGGCGTGCTCGACCTCGAACGCGCCGCGAAGATAACCGGCGCGCGCTTCGCCGTTTACTGGGACTTGGGAGCGACGCTGGAACGTGCGCTCATGAACTTCATGCTCGATCTGCACACCCGCGAGCATGGCTACACCGAAGTGTTGCCGCCGTTCATGGTCAATGCCGAGTCAATGTATGGCACGGGACAGCTGCCGAAGTTTGAAGCCGACCTATTCAAGGTGCCGATCGAGGGAGATAAGAATTTCTACCTGATTCCCACGGCTGAGGTGCCGGTGACGAACCTTTACCGCGACGAGACCTTGGACGGTTCGCGCCTACCGATTTCGCTGACAGCCTACACGCCTTGCTTCCGCAGCGAGGCAGGATCGTATGGCAAAGACGTTCGCGGCATCATTCGCCAACACCAGTTCCAGAAAGTTGAGCTGGTGAAGTTCACCAAGCCGGAACAGTCGAATGAAGAACACGAGAAGCTCACGCGCAATGCGGAAGAGGTCCTGCAAAAGCTGGGCTTGCACTATCGGGTGATGGCACTCTGCACCGGCGACATGGGGTTCTCGTCGTCAAAGACGTACGACATCGAAGTCTGGCTGCCGGGGCAGGGATTGTTTCGCGAGATTTCGTCTTGTTCAAACTTCGAGGCGTTTCAGGCACGGCGCGCGAATATTCGCTATCGCCCCGAGGGCGGCAAGAAAACCGAACTGGTTCACACGCTGAACGGCAGCGGCCTTGCCATTGGCCGCACTTGGGTTGCGATTGTCGAAAACTATCAGCAGGCTGACGGCAGCGTGGTCATCCCGGAAGCCCTGCGCAAATATGTGGGAGCGGAGAGGATCACGCCGAAGAAGTTTTAGCGCAGAGGACGGCCCTTCAGGCAGGCCAGGGCCCGACGAAGTTTTCCTGCCCCACCCGGAAGAAACTGCAGATCCCTCGACTCCTCGCTGACGCTCGTCGCTCGGGATGACACACAGAAAAAGCGGAGCACAGGTGCACGGTCGCTGAGGCTGTCTCGGGATGACACAAAAAGGGGCTTGCGTCGGCGCAGCTGAAGGTGCGCCCCTTCAACGCTACTGCGCTTTCTTCTTCGCCAGGAACTGCGAGCGGTCGCGTTCAGAATCGATCTCGGCGGCCACGCAGGCATAAAGCTCTTCCATCGAGGAACAGCGGTCGGCGGCGCGCTTCACCACTACTTTTGCGATGGGGCCGATAAACGCGGCCAGTTCCCGGCTCACCGAATCGAGGATTTTCGGCTCAAAGCTGCCACCCGAGGGTCTCGCCCCGGAACCCTTGCTGCCCGTCTGCGCTCCACCGGAACTGGGCGGCGGTACCTTGATCGCCAAGGTCTCCAGCGTCTGTGCGTCGTCGAAAGAAATTCCCTCCAGCGCGGCCAGAAAGTCGATTGCGTTCTGAAAGCGCTGCGACGCATCCTTTGCCATCGAGCGCAGAATGGTTTGCGAAACGTGATCGGGGATGCTGGGATTCAGATCCGCCGGGCGCTTTGGCTCCTCGCGCAAATGCCCGGTCATCACTTCGTATTCGGTCTTGCCGTCGAAGGGACGGCGACCAGTGAGAATCTCGTACAGCGTGACACCGGTGGAATAGAGATCGGAACGCGCATCGACCCGCTCGCCGCGCACCTGCTCGGGCGACATGTAATGCAGTGAGCCCAGCACGTATCCCGGGCGGGTGTGGCTCATCTCCGCTGACTGAAACGCCATGCCGAAGTCGAGAAGCTTGGCTTCGTTTTCGAAGGTAATCATGATGTTCGAAGGCTTGATGTCGCGGTGAATTACTCCGCGGGCGTGCGCGTACACCAGCGCAGAGAGCACCTGCCGCACGTAGTTGATGCCCTCCATAGCTCGATGCGGCCAGGGTGAATGCAGCTTGCTGTAGAGGTCCTCGCCCTCGATGAACTCCATCACCATTGCAATCTGATCGTCGTGCTGAAAGGCGGTGTTGAGGCGGGCGATGTGGGGATGCGATAGCCCGGCGAGCAGGCGAATCTCACGCAGGAAGCGGTCAGAGAGGTCGGCCTGATTGCGGTCGGAGCGCAGCAGCTTCAGCGCTTCCACGCGTTGCGAGATGACGTGGCGAACCTTGTAGACCTCGCCCACGCCACCCTGGCCAAGGTGGGTGATGATCTCGTAGTCGCCGATATTTTGTCCGGGTCGAAGTGGCATTTACCGTGAGCCCCACAAGCAATGCAGTAAGAATACATTGAAACGGAAGGGTGGGGCACGCCTTCAGGGGGCAGGGACAAGCACAGATTGAGTGCGCTTTTGCGCCTGAGGTAATGCCACAGGGGCTGAAGCCACCGCGCTTACGCGCTCTTCTCCCGCTTCTCGATCTTGGCCCAGGTATCGCGCAGAGCCACAGTGCGATTGAACACCAGCTTCTCGGCGGCGGAGTCGGGATCGACGCAGAAGTATCCCAGGCGCTCGAATTGATAGCGCGTCTCAGGAGCCGCGCCCTTCACCGAAGGCTCAAGCCTGGCATGGGCGATGACTTCCAGCGAGTTTGGATTGAGATTGGCGTGAAAGTCCTGGCCTTCCGGCACGTCGTTGGGATTTTCTTTAGTAAACAGATTTTCGTAGATGCGAACTTCGCAATCCAGCGCATGATCGGCCGACACCCAGTGAATAGTCGCCTTCACCTTGCGATTATCCGGAGCGTTGCCGGTGCGGGTTGCGGGATCATAAGTGCAATGAACTTCCGCGATGTTGCCCTGCTCGTCCTTCAACACGCTGCTGCACCTGATGAAGTAGCCGCCACGCAAGCGGACCTCAACGCCCGGAGAGAGGCGGAAAAACTTCTTCGGCGGATCTTCGCGGAAGTCGTCCTGCTCAATGTAGAGCACGCGGGAGAACGGCACTTTGCGCAGTCCGGCGCCGGGATCCTCCGGATTGTTGACTACCTCCAAATCTTCGACCTGGCCCTCCGGATAGTTGTCGATGACAACTTTGAGCGGCCGCAGCACGCCCATTACGCGCAATGCGCGACGGTTCAAGTCTTCACGAACGAAGTGCTCCAGCATCGCGAGCTCGATGCTGCCGTTCGTCTTCGACGCTCCGATGGCAGCACAAAAGTTGCGCAGCGACTCCGGAGTATAGCCGCGGCGGCGAATGCCGGAGATGGTCGGCATGCGGGGATCGTCCCAGCCGGAGACGTGGCCTTCCTGCACCAATTGCAGCAGCTTGCGCTTGCTCAGCAACGTATAGGTGAGGTTTAGGCGGTCGAACTCGATTTGTTGCGAGGGAAAGATGCCGAGCTGCTCGATGAACCAGTTGTACAGCGGCCGGTGGTCTTCGAACTCCAGGGTGCAGATGGAGTGGGTGATGTGCTCAATGGAATCCGACTCACCGTGTGCGAAGTCGTACATGGGATAGATGCACCACTTGTCCCCGGTGCGGTGATGCGTGGCACGAAGCACGCGATACATGATGGGATCGCGCAGGTTCAGGTTTGGCGAAGCCATGTCGATCTTGGCGCGCAGTGTCCGAGAGCCGTCGGAGAACTCGCCTGCGCGCATACGGTCGAACAGGTCGAGGTTCTCTTCGATTGCACGATTGCGATAGGGACTGTCTTTGCCGGGCTCGGTCAGCGTGCCGCGATATTGGCGAATCTCTTCGGCGCTCAGGTCGCAGACGTAGGCCTTGCCGGCCTTGATGAGCTGCACAGCCCAGGCATAGAGCTGGTCGAAATAGTCGGAGGCGTAGTAGAGGCCATCCCATTGCCAGCCCAGCCAGCGAACATCTTTGATGATGGAGTCGACGTACTCCTGCTCTTCTTTTTCGGGATTGGTGTCGTCGAAGCGCAGGTTGGTCTTACCGCCAAACTCGGCCGCCAATCCAAAATTCAAGTACGTGGATTTCGCGTGTCCGATGTGAAGGTAGCCATTCGGCTCAGGAGGAAAGCGGGTCTGCACACGGCCGTTAAACTTGTTCGTCTTCAGGTCGTCGATGATGATGTCGCGAATAAAGTTCGAGGCTCGCGGGCCGGATTCGGCGGGTGCAGCGGCGGCTTCCAGATGGTCGGGGATTGTGCTCATGATTGCGTGACTGTCCCTGCATCGCGGCAAATGGATCGTGGCCGCAATACTCTAGTGTAATCGCTCGGCGGCCAAATGCTGGAGCCGCAAAAGGGGCTTTACGGCCAGTTGATTTCGATCAGCAGGACGGTGACGTGCGCGATGGCGGCATTGTCGGTGCCCATGCCTTCCGGAGTCTTGGCCTTGACGCTGACCTGATCGGGTTCGATCTTCAGCAAGTTCGCAACATTCTGTCGAATTGCCAATGCGTGCGGCACGATTTTTGGTTCCGCGAGAATTAACGTACTGTCGATATTGCCGACCACATATCCGGCTTCGCCGACCTGCCGAGCCGCCTCCTCGAGGAACACCGCCGAATCAGCGCCCTTCCACTTGGGTTCGCTGGGCGGAAAGTAGGTACCGATGTCACCTGCCGCAATGGCGCCAAGCAGCGCATCGGTGATGGCGTGCAGTAGCACATCGCCATCCGAGTGACCAGCCAAACCGCTGTGATGCGGCAATGTGACGCCACCGATTTTGAGAGGAATTCCGGGCTTGAACTCGTGCGAGTCCCAGCCGTAGCCGATGCGCGGAGTGTAACGAAGCGAAGGGTTCGCCATTTTCAGAGTTGAAGTCTCGCAGCAATTCTAACCCGCGGGTTAAAGAATGGCTGTGACGTATCCTCCCATCAATCCGCAAGCGGCCTCATAATCCGAGAGCGGCACTCGACTTTTTTGATTTGCTGACCGGTTTTCATATGCGACAATCGACAGGATCACGATTACATCGTGAGAGCTCTGGCCCCCGGGGTTCCACAGAGTGCGAGCGTGTTATCCCTCCTAAGACGCTGCAGCATTTGTTGCTCCGCAATTTGCACTAACTACATTCCTGTAAGAGGTTTATATGTCAAAGATAAGTGTGGTGTTGTGGTGTCTCCTGGGTTTCAACATTTGGTGCTCTGCCGAGCAGGTCACGCTCAAGAATGGCGACCGCTTGACTGGGTCGATTGTAAGCATGGACGGCAAGAAGCTTGTCGTCCATACGAGCTATGCCGGCGATGTATCCATCGATTGGGCTGAGGTGAGCCAGTTCTCGTCCGATAAGCCGCTGGTTATCACGCGCACCGATAAGCAAGTTCTGTCGGGGACGGTCGCTACCGAAGGCCAGGACGTGATGATTACAACCGCGCAAGGCCAGCAGAAGGTCACCCTGGCGGATGTCAGCGCCATGCGCTCGCCGGCCGACCAGGCGGCGTATGAGAAGTCGCTGCACCCGGGCATGCTGGAGGGCTGGACGGGCGGCGGCAGCTTTGGATTCGCGCTGGCACGCGGCAACAGCGAGACGACCAATCTTGCTCTGGGGTTTGATGCTACTCGCAAGACGGCGACGGATGCCTGGGTAGTCGATGCAGCATCGGTGTACTCGACCGACGAGAAAGCCAGCACAACCAGCGCCAACTCTTTCCAGGGTCTAATCCGTTACGACCACAATCTCACCAAGAGGCTGTTTGCGTACGGCGCATTCGCGGGCGGCTACGACGAGTTGCAGGACTTGAATTACCGCATTGTTCCTAACGGCGGTTTGGGATTTCATGCGATAGCGACAGACCGTACGACGCTCGACTTGCTGGGAGGCTTTGGCTACACACGCGAGTCGTACACGACAGGATTGACCAACAACCTGTTTACTGCGACGCTGGGCGACGAGTTCGCTTACAAGCTGTTCAAGTCCACTTCCCTTGTCCAGAATCTCTACTATCTGCCGGCCTTGAACAACACCAGCATCTACCACATCACCGGAAACTTCGGGATCGCGACTAAGATCAATGGCTGGTTGACCAGCAACCTGAACTTCAACGATCGCTACAATAGTGCGCCAGTGCTGGGAAACAAAAACAACGACGTACTGTTTACCGCAGGACTAGGGTTTACCTTCGGTGCGAAACCGGCGAAGTAGCAACGATATATTCGGGCGACGCTGCCGAAGGGTGGCGCAGCCCGAAGTACATATTGCGCAAACGCATGCTTAGGGGGTTGCAGTGCTGGATCGGGAATGATACGAAATCGTTGACGTCCGCCTATACGATAGATCAGG
Organism: uncultured Acidobacteriaceae bacterium; assembly: GCA_963699875.1. Taxonomy (GTDB): domain Bacteria; phylum Acidobacteriota; class Terriglobia; order Terriglobales; family Acidobacteriaceae; genus CAVVDY01. The sequence goes on along the minus strand of CAVOVN010000003.1, from coordinate 466,033 downwards.
AAATCGGAATCGATGGTAAACACTGTTTGCAGACGCTCGCGTTGTGCGAGGTACACCAGAGTTGCGTCGGCAAAGTCCATGGGCAGGTCGGCGTATTGCTTCATTAGCACAGCTAGCCCCGGCAAGTCCTGATCCTTGATGGCTCCGAGAGTAATCGCACCCGAGTGGACGAAATCTCCAGGCTAGCCGAGTGGCTCTCTGGTCGGCGCGCACGAAGTAAAACAACTCGGTGAGCACCGCCTCAGATGTAAGTAGTGGAAGCGGAAGACGCGACAGTATGGCTGCGCACCGATTATGCCAGCGGTCGCGGCGATTGATCATCGCAACGATGGGACCCGTGTCGATCAGAATGCTAGCGGCCATGCCGTCGCTTCAATTGCCGGTATATCTCCTGTTCCACTGTTTCTGAGCGGCGAAGGCTAGCACCGGCAATGTACTCCAATCGTCTTCGCCGCTGCTGCATGCAGCCGGCGCTGCTCGGCTTCGTCATCCACATCGGCACGGCTTGCGAGCAACTCCTCCGTGAGGCGGTCAAGCAACTGGGAAATGGTCTCTCCCCGGGCGCGCGCTCGGTCTTCGAGAGCCCGCTTCTTTTCCGGCGCCAGCCGCCAACTGTAAACCTCAGTCTTAGCCATGCACTACAGTGTAGTGCATTTGCGGCGGTGCCGGCAACGCGGGATCAAATGCTCGGCACACCCGCCCAGTTCCTGCGCTCAACGAAAGTTGGCGGCTCGTAGGTCTTGCCTGCTGCCAGGCGCCGATCTTCGCGCTTGGAGGTGTATAGCAGCAGCGGCCCGACTACCATACGCAAGCTGCGAGTAGCCAAGCCGAACTCGTGCTCGATCTCCCGCCTTAACTCGCGGATCCTGCCGGAGACAGCGGAGTTTGTCTTTTTTAGGCGCTTCTCCATTGCCCACAGGGCAGCGTTGTAGGTGGTCCGCAGCTTCATGGCTTCGAACTTCATGCGCTCACGTACGCGCGCATCAGGCGAGTTGCGGTAACGTTTCCAGCCCTGGAAGATGGTTTCTGAGATTCGAAACAAACTGGGACCGTTGCGCTCGAAGTCGAACTGAAAAGCCCAGTCGAGAAATTGCTTCGACTGCTCGCGCGAGATTGCTGCGTGCTGGAAGTTGAACTTGAATTGCCCGTGGATGTCGGCCAAGTCAACCCCGTCCAGCATGCGTCCCTCGCGGCTGACCTGCTCGTACAGCGGGGTGCCGGGTACGGGAGTGTAGAGCATGAACTGATGGAAGTCGGTACAGTGGGAGACGGCGTGCTCGATTTCCTGCCCGATGTTTTCCGGCGTGTGGTGCTCCAGGCCGACGATAGTCGAGCCCAACAGCTTGATGCCGTGCTGGCGCATTTCGGCAGCCAGCGCCCGGGTGTCGGCTTCGCGCAGCTTGGAGTACGTCGAGTTCGGCGACTCCAAACCCAGCCAAATCCAGGAGACCCCCAGCTGCACCAGCTCCTCCATGGAATACTTGCGAATTGCATTGACCGACGAAAAGACGTAAAGCGACCAGCTCTTGCCTGACTGTTTCATTCTCTCCAGCAACTGCAAGGCTCGTGGACGTTGCAAAAGAAAATTCTCGTCCATGATGAAGAAGGAGCGCACGTTCATGGCGTGTTCCATATGCTCCATTACCTGAAAGAGTTCGTCGCCGCTCTCAAAGAAATGAACGCTCTTTCCTTTGCCGCCGAAAAATGCCGAGGTGGTGCAGAAGTTGCAACCCATGGGGCAGCCGACGGACGGGATGATGGTGGCTGCGGTGTCGCGCGTGCTGTCAGGAGTACCGATTCCGAGCACTCTCATTCCGAATCCAGACATAATTTCCGGATGCTCGATGGGCGCTGCGGGATCATCGCCCAGATAGCGGCGCATCCAGGAGATTCCTTCTCCGCGAACCAAGAAATCTGCATCCACTAGTTTGTCGATGCCGGGAATCGCAGCAACATGCCCGCCAATGACGATTTTCGATTGCGGCGAAAGCCTGCGCACTTGGCGACACATTTCGCGAACCTTACCGAAGTTGGGAATGATGCCGGAAATGCCGACGACGTCGTATTGGTTCGACGTAAGCTCCTGTTGAAAGCGATCCAGAGTTGGGAAGTCGAGCAGCGTGCTGGGAGCAGAGAGGTTCCGCTGGATCATCATCAATCCCCAGGAGCGGTGAAACATTCGCAGCGAAAAGCTGCCTTGCGCCCGGGTGACCTGGTTATGGTACAGCTCCATCGGATTGATGGCGCGGCTGCCAAATTCGTCGTCCTGAGCGTAGGGACCGAAGACAGAACTGAGAAGGACACGGGCTTGCTTGCCCCGGGGATGAGGAGAAACAGCTTCGCCTGCCTGCGTAATCATGCAATCAGCTTAGAAATTTCGCGAGTGCGATTCAGTGATATACGCCCAATTGCGACGGAAATGACAGAACTCTTACAATCATTCCCCAAAACCGAGGCACCAGCGTAAAGGATGGCCGGAAACGCAAATCCAGCTTCACCTTCCATCAATCCGTGGCTGATTGCCATTGCGGTGATGTCGAGCACATTTATGGAGGTGCTGGACACAACCGTGGTCAATGTATCGCTGCCGCATATCGCCGGCAGCTTGTCGGCCAGCAACGACGAGGCCACATGGACGCTAACGTCTTACCTGGTGGCGAACGCGATCGTCCTGCCGCTGACGGGATGGCTGGCCGGGCGCTTCGGGCGAAAGCGCTTGCTGATGACCTCGGTCACCGGCTTCACCGTCGCATCTTTCATGTGCGGATTGGCGCCTTCACTGTCGTTTCTGATTTTCTTTCGCATTGTCCAGGGCGCATGCGGCGGCGGCTTGCAACCACTCTCACAGGCCATCCTGCTGGAATCGTTTCCCACCGAGAAGCGCGGGCAAGCCATGGCTTTCTGGGCGCTAGGCATCGTGGTGGCGCCAATGCTCGGCCCAGTGGCGGGCGGCTGGCTCACCGACAATTACAGTTGGCGCTGGGTGTTCTACATCAACATCCCAATCGGCATCTTGGCGCTCTTGCTGACGCAGCTCTTCATCTTCGATCCGCCCTACTTGCGGAGGCCGAGGACCGGTATCGACTACTGGGGTATCGGCATGCTCGCGGTGGGTATCGGCAGCCTACAAATCATGCTGGACAAGGGACAGGAAGATGACTGGTTCGGATCACACTTCATTTTGATACTGGCCGTGCTTGCGGTGGTGGGGCTTGGCGCATTGATCATTCGCGAGCTCACGACGGAGCATCCGGTCATCGACCTGACCGTATTCAAGTACCGCTCCTACGCTATTGGCACCATGCTGATGACGCTGATCGGGTTCGTGCTGTACGGCAGCACTGTGCTGTTGCCGCTGCTGATGCAGGTGTTGCTGGGCTACACCGCAACCCATGCCGGCGTGACCAACCTGCCGCGAGGCTTGGCGTCGTTCCTCATCATGCCCATCGTAGGCAAACTCACCGGCAAAGTGGATTCGCGAAAGCTGCTGGCGATTGGGCTCGGAGCATCCGCCTACGCCATGTGGGAACTCTCGAAGCTGAGCCTGGATGTGGGCTTCTGGAATTTCTGGTGGCCTTTGACGGTTCAGGGAGCCGCCTTGGGTTTCGTTTTCGTGCCACTGACAACGGTCACCAACGATCCCATCCCTAACGAGCGAATGGGAAATGCCACCAGTCTGTTCAATCTGATGCGTAACATCGGAGCCAGCATCGGGATCTCGACCGTGCAGACCTACCAGTTCCGCAAGGAGCAGGTACACATCCACTATCTCGGGGCGCACGTTTATTCGTCGAGCAGTGCGGCGACGCAGTTCATGCAAGGGATGAAGTCGTACTTCATGCAGCGGGGCTCGAACGCGGTGATGGCAACGCACCAGGCCTATGAGGCCTTGTGGGGAAGCGTGCTGCAACAAGCGGCGATGCTGTCGTACAACGATACTTTCCTGCTGCTGGCGTTCGTGTTCATGGCAATGTTTCCCTTCCTCCTGCTATTGCGTAAGCCGAAGCGCAAAGGCGGAGTCATGGTCCACTAAAAAACGGGCAGGACGGAGGTCCTGCCCAGTGCGATAACGATAGAGGGGTTGTTACTGTTGGGGAGCGCTATTCTCGCCGGCCGACAACTTCTGCATGCGGCTATCGATGCGAGAGATTTGCTTGGCACGCAGTTCTTCAGCCTTGGTGCGCTGGTCGGGCGTCAACACCTGAGTGTAGATCTGGTGCCGGATCGCCTGCTTCTGCACGATCAGCTGCGACGCGAGCTGCGCCTGCTGGTTGGCCAGTTGCTGGATCTTCGCCTGGTCGTAGCTGCCGTTGGCGGTGGCTTCCAACATGGCCTTCTTGTTGGCGGCCATCTGTTGCATCAGGGGAAGGCCGGTGGCCTTGTTGGCCTGGAAAATCTCTTTGATCTGGGCCTTCTGGGCGTCGGTGAGGTTCAACTCACGCGCCATGTAGGCCATGCGGCGGCCATGTCGCCCGTGCCAAGCCCCTTGTGATGTGGTGGTAGAGGTCGCGCTCTCCTGGGCATAGCTCAACATGGCAACGCCTCCCAAGGCGAGGGCCAACATGGCTACTGCGACCATCCAGAATTTACTTCTCATTTGCTTCGTACTCCTTCTGACAGAACCTTTTCGACTGTCAGAGATATAAACGCAGGCTAGCTGAAGTTGACGGTTAAGACTGATTGCGCTGCGGTTAAGTTTTGTTTCCCGCAGCGCAATCCTCCTGCTGCAAAATCAGACCTGTAAGCGCACGTTACTCTTCCGGAGGCGCCGGCGGTGTCGCACCCGACTGCATCTTCTGGATGTGCTGGGTGATGTGGGTGATCTCGTCGGTGCGCTGCTGGTTGAGCTTGGCTTGCTGGTCAGCGGTCAGGACCGTGGTGTAGATCTGATGCTCGAGCGCCTGGTGCTGCATCGTCATCTGCGCCTGTAGCTGCGCCTGCTGAGTAGCCAGGTTCTGAATCGCGGCCTGGTTATAGGTGCCATTGGATGTCGCCTGCAGCATGGCCAGACGGTTCTGCTCCATCTGCAGCATGAGCGAGTGCATGGCAGTCTTGTTGGCTTCCATGAGTGTCTTTATCTGCTGATGCTGGGCATCGGTAAGGTTCAGGTCGCGGAACATATGACCCATCGGCCCATGCTCATGCATGCCCCATCCCGGACCGTCGGGGCCGGGACCCTGAGCGTAACTCATTGCCGCGCCGCCCCAAATCATCAGGGCCAGAATTGTGATTGCTCCAATCCACTTCATCTTCATCGGTCGCTTCTCCTATGTAATGCTTAGCCCGGCTCAGTCTCGACTAGATGTCACCGCACCTGCCTGGCTTCCAATGTTAAGTTCACTGCAGAGAGCGCGACGGTTCCAATAAACTCGGGTTTTCGTCTAAGCAATTTGTGTATCCGAAGCATAATGGAACGGATCAACAGAACTATGAAGCTGGCGTCCCAGATAGTCGTATTCTCACTTCTCTCAGTTATCTTCTCTGTTGCCCAGCAGTTACCCGTCGGAACCATGCTTCCGGTCGCCTTAAGTAAGGCAATCAATGGGGATAAGGCCAAGGTTGGCGAGCGCATATCGGGCAAGTTGGGGCAGTACGTGACGGTGGACGGCATGCGTTTGCCGCGCGGGACGGAGGTGCAGGGACGAATCGTGCAAGTCCAGCCCGGTTCCGCGGGAGCGCCGGCGCGGGTGGCGTTCGTCTTCGACACCGTACGATTGCAAGGCCGCGACGTTCCTATTACCACCAGTCTGCGCGCCATGGCGTCAATGCAGGCGGTCTTCGACGCCCAGCTACCCACCAACCTGATTGACGACTACGGATCGAGCACTCGCGATTGGAACACACTGCAGGTCGGAGGTCAGACGGTTTACCGCGGCGATGGAACTGTCATGGAAGGCGCCGAGATCGTCGGCAAAGCCAGCATCGTCGGTGAGGTCTTCGGCGAGCCCAAGACCTGGCCATGGTTGGCGTGTGCGCGCGACCGCGCCAGCAAGACCGTGCAGTCGTTCTGGGTGTTCTCTACCGATGCTTGTGGCGTATATGGATTCGATGGCTTGAAACTGGCCCACGCAGGGCGGTCGGAGCCGGTTGGTCAGATCGTGCTGGAATCTCCGGGTAAAGTGCGGGTTCGCGCGGGGAGCGGCTTGTTGCTCATGGTCCTGTCCGGAGGCCACGCGGAAACTGCCGCGCTCCGATAGCCGCTGAGCGACTTTGTCGAGTAGCATCGAGAGGGCAACTCAGCGATAAGAATATGAAAAAACTGTTACAGCTGGCAGCTCTCTCGATAAGCGCCATCGTGCTCACTCTCATTCCACTGCACGCCGCTCAGCCGGTACAGACACTCCCTGTGGGAACGCTGCTGCCGGTGATGCTCAACGACAATCTGGACTCCAACAAAAGCAAACCGGGTCAGAAGATAACCGCCAAGCTAAAGCAAGACGTCTCTCGGCCTGACGGAACAACGGCGAAAGCAGGTTCGGAACTCTTCGGGCACATCGTGAGCGTGAATGGCAATTCGGGGGCGAGCGGGGCGCGGGTGGTATTCGTGTTCGATCGCATCAAGATAAACGGGCGCGAGTATCCCATTACCGTAGGCGCGCGCGCCGTTGCCTCCATGATGGCCATCTCGGAAGCACGCCAGCCGATTAACTCGGTGGCCATGGACAGTAGTTCGCCCTGGGACTACAACACGCGGCAGGTCGGCGGAGACGTCGTGTTTGGCCGCAAGGATGTGCGTTCGGGAGATGGTGTCGTCGGTATGTCCCCTGAACCGGGATGGGTCGTCGGTTTACCGCGCGCTAATCCGGAAGCCGGTTGTCCGCCTCCCGAGAACAAGGACCTTCAGTCTTTCTGGCTTTTCTCCACCAGTGCCTGTGGGGCGTACGGGGACGACAACGAAGACATGGAGATCTCGCGTAAGCCGGCTGACAACAAGGGCGGCGACATCACCTTGACCGCTCCCAAGCACGTGCTGCTACGTGGCGGTAGCGGATTGTTGCTCACTGTACTGCCTCAGGCTGCCACTCAGACGGTGCAGTAATTGCATTACGCGGATTACGGTAGCGGAGATGAGAAACTGTCCAAGGTGTCGATTCGCCAGTTGAGTTCGCGCGTTGTGTATCGCAATCCGTGGATGACGGTCCGCGAAGATCAGGTTGAACGTGACAACGGGCAGCCCGGCATCTACGGGGTCATCGAGAAGCATGACAGCGCGGTCATCCTCCCCATCGATGGCGATCATATCTACCTGGTTGAGCAGTTTCGTTATCCCATCGGCCGCCGCTCGCTCGAATTACCGCAAGGCAGCCTGGAAGCGGCCGGGCTGGAGCCCGAGGCGATCGCGCGTGAGGAACTGCGACAGGAGACTGGCATCGTCGCTGCCAAATTGGAGCTGCTGGGTGCGTTCAACATCGCGGTCGGCTACTCCAACCAGCGCGACTACGCCTTTCTGGCAACCGGTCTCACGTTAGGCCCGCGAACGCCTGATCGGGAGGAGCACGACCTCCTCTTGCACCGCGTGAGCCTCGCCGAATTTGCAGAGAAGATCAGGAGCAACGTAATCGACGATGCTCAGACGCTGGCCGGCTGGGCGTTATACCGGGCACGCTATGACGAGTAATTACCACACTGTGGGAGAGCCAATGGAAGTTACGGAGATCAATCTTTATCCCATCAAGTCGATGCGTGGGACCTCGGTTCCGGAAGCACTGGTTCGCAGTACAGGCCTGCAGAACGATCGTTGCTGGATGCTGGTGGATGACGTAGGCAAGAAGATTACCCAGCGCGAGTGTCCGCAACTCGCGCTGCTGCTGCCGAGCGTTGAGAACGGCAGCCTTCGCGTGCAGGTACCGGGCGCATCTGACATTGTGGTACCTCTCGATCGCGCTGACTGGACGGGCGAGTTGTTGACCGTCGACCTCTGGGGACATGAGCACACCGGAGTAGTCGCCGCCGAGGCCATTAACACCGCTTTCAGCGACGCCACCGGCATGAGCTGCCGATTGCTCTGGCTCGCCCAGAGCGACTCCGAAGCAGAAGGAGTTCCCTTTCACGATGACGCGCCGTTGCTAGTCATCAGTCAGTTGTCACTTGTCGAATTAAATAGGCGCCTGCCCGAACCTATCCCGATGAACCGCTTTCGACCGAGTGTGGTGGTCGCCGGCTCAGATTCGTTTGAGGAAGACGAATGGCAACGCATAACCATCGGGGAAACCGAGTTTCACGCTGTCAAGCTGTGCGTGCGCTGTTCGATCACCACCGTCGATCAGGCGGAAGGCGTGTTTCGCGGGCCCGAGCCGCTGAAGGCGCTGGCCACCTTCCGCCGCATGGAGCAGAACGTGGCCTTCGGCGCATATTTCCGTCCGCAGACGGCGGGTGCCAGGATTCGAGTGGGCGACGAGCTCAAGGTTCTGGAGCGAAAAGCGGTAGCCGCCGCCTTCGAAAGCCGGGCCTAAGCACGGCTCCTACCTTCTCCTTCGGATGCAGCTCCCGGGCGGTGTCGCGTCTAAGACTTCATTTGGTGACGGGGCTCACAAAATCGCCGGTTACGGCGGTGTTAGCATTTCGGGCATGACTTCCCCTGTCACCGAGGCGATCGGCCTTCTGATCGATGAATTCGTCATCGAGGCGCGCAACGCGGCGGCGACGGCCGAGGTCGTCGACCGGAATCCGCGAGCGTTGAGCGATGCCATCCTGGCGAAAGCGGGCAGTGCAGAGCGGATCCTGTTTGCGCCTCCTCAGGTGATGTCCCCGGAGCTGTTTGCGCCGTTCACCGCGGATGGTCGGGTGATCACCCAGCCTGATTCCGAACAGATGGTGAACTCGGCGGTGGGTGTGACCGAAGCGTTTGCTGGGGTGGCTCGCACGGGATCGGTTTGTGTGGATGTGAACTACGGGCGAACCGGCATCGTCAGCTTGCTGGCGCCGCTCCACATCGCGGTGCTCGCAGCAGAAAACATCGTGCCGCGACTCAGGGACGTGTTTCGCCCGGATGTAATGGACGGCGAAGGCCTGACACGCGACTTCGTCTTCATCACCGGCCCCAGCGCGACCGCCGACATGGGACCTCTGGTACGTGGCGTTCACGGCCCGCATCGGCTGCACGTAATCGTGGTGAGGTGAGCATGGCCAGCACTGTAAATCCCATCGACATTCAGCCCCGGCAAGTTGCGAACAAGTCAGATAAGCACGCGCTGCTGGAAGCGATTCGGATGACGTTGAACATCCAAAGCGCGGCCATTCGCCACAACACGCAAACCTTTAATCGCAATCGTTACGTCGCTGTGGCGAAGCTGCCCGATTACGACGACTTGAAGGACCGGGCACGAGCAATCAAAGAGCAGGCGATTGCCGATTCGCCAAAGCTTCTGAAGCAACTCGAAGAGAGTGTGCAAAGAAATGGCGGCCACTTCTACCTGGCGGCGACGGCGGCCGATGCCAACAACTACATCCGCGACGTGCTGGTGACGCACGAAGCCAAGCTGGTGGTGAAGGGCAAGAGCATTACCTCAGAAGAAACGCGGCTCAACCATGTGCTGGAAGCTGCGGGAATCAGGGTCGCGGAAACCGATCTCGCCGAATTCATATTGCAGGTGGCGGACGAGCAGCCGTCGCACATCATAGCGCCGGCGCTGCACTACTCGCGCGAACGCATCACTGCTCTGTTCAAGAGAAAGTTTGAGACCAACCTGCCGCTCGATACCGGCGAGGAACTGACCAAGTTTGCCCGCGAGAAGTTGCGCGAGCAGTTCATCGCTGCCGACGCCGGCATCTCCGGCGCGAACCTCATCGCGGCCGACAGCGGCTCCATCATGCTGGTCGAGAGCGAAGGCAACATCCGCATGACCACCACACTGCCGCCGCTGCACATCGCGATCGCGGGCATCGAGAAGGTCATTTCTTCGCGCGAAGATTTCGGTACCTTTCTGGAATTGTTGCCGGCCAGCGCAACCGGCCAGCCGATTACGTCGTATGTGAGCATTCTGCATCCGCCGCTGAAGGCGCCATCCTTCGCTGCAACCGGAAAAAGCGAGAAGCCGCGCGAATTTCACCTGGTGCTCATCGATAACGGGCGCAGCAAGATGCGCGAGGACCCGGTGCTGCATGAGGCGTTGTACTGCATCCGCTGCAGCGCGTGCCTGAACTCCTGCGCGAACTTTGAGACCGTTGGTGGACATGCCTTCGGAGGCGAAACGTACTCCGGCGGGATCGGCGGCGCATGGGAAGCAGGAACCGGCAAGCTGATGAACGCGCGCTTCGCCGAACTGTGTACCGCTTGCTCGCGCTGCGTCAACAACTGCCCGGTTCGAATCGACATCCCCTGGCTGAACGAGAACCTGCGTCATCGCATGAACCAGGCGCAGTCGTCATCAATCGCAAAGTCAGCGTTTGGAGCAGTCACGGGTAGCGCTCCCGAAGATCGCGCCGCTCCGTTGCAGAAGCAGTTCTTCGGCAATTACCAGACCTTCGGTAAATGGGGCACTCGAACCGCTGGCTTGGCGAATAGCTCGATGGATTGGGGCTTCGCGAGATCAGCGATGGAGAGCGTTCTGGGGGTCGATCATCGGCGCGAACTGCCGAAGTTCCCGGAAAAGAGCTGGGAAGACTTGTATCGCGAAGAGCGGCGTGAGAGTGCGCCGCAGAATGGATCTCGTCCGAAGCTAGCAGTATTGGCGGACGTCTTCACCAACTTCGGCGCGCCAGAGCGCGGCATGGCCGCGATTCGAGTGTTGCGCAAGTGCGGCTACGATGTCGAACTCACTCCCTCGCTTCCCGACGGCAGAGCGGCGCTCTCGCAAGGCATGATCGATACCGCGCGTGAGCAGGCTGAAGCCATGCTGCAAATGCTTCGCCCCTATGTTGAAGCGGGTCGGAAGTTAGTAGTTGTAGAACCTAGCGTGCTGGCGATGTTTCGTTTCGACCTGCGCCATTTCATTCAGGACCAGGCGTTCTTCGACAAGTTGCGCAGCATCAGCTTCGAGCCGCTGCAGCTCGTTTGGCAGGCGTCGCAGGAGTTTGGACTCGATCTGCACGCGATGTTTCCCGCCGAAGCGTGGCCACACGGAACCAAGCTCTTCTATCACTCGCACTGCCAGCAACGAACCTGCAACGCGGCGTCGGAGACTATTGACGTGTTGCGCGCCTGCGGCTTCGACGTGGTCACGTCGTCGGTAGAGTGCTGCGGCATGGCCGGCAGCTTCGGATATAAAGCTGACTACTACGACTTGAGCATGGCGGTGGGCGAAGACTTATTCGCGCAGGTTCGCAAAGCTGAGGCCGAAGCGGCCTTCGCGCGCTGGTGGCCAGCGGAGTCTCTTGCCACGAGCAGTTGTGGGCAGGCTTCAAACGACCGGTACACCATCCGGTTGAGATACTCGACAGCGTCGCTCGATAAGTTCCATTTTGAAATGGCTTACGCTCGAACGTCACCATTTCGGTGATTACCACCGATTACCTTTCATTACGGAAGGTGTATTTACAAACGCTCGAACTGCGCTAGATTGGGAGCTGTAGTTGGGCAGTTCTGGGGGAGGGCTGCTCTCAAGGCGTCCTGCTTAAACGCAGGACGCTTTTGTATTATGGCGTTCCGGCGTCCGGACACGGGCCTGCGACTCTGGAATCCTTCGTGCATCTAACGTTTAGAATCGGGATGTTAGGATCACTACGGCGGTAAAGGCTGCCTTAAAATGTGGCCGGGCTCCCTGGAGGATAAATGGCAAGTGAAGCAATCGTAGAAGTTACTGATGCGAATTTTGATCAGCTGGTTCTGAAATCGGAGCAGCCGGTTCTGATCGATTTCTGGGCGGCGTGGTGCGGCCCGTGCAAAGCGCTGGCGCCCATCGTGGACGAAGTGGCTCAGAGCTATACCGGGCGAGTGAAGGTCGGCAAAATGGATGTCGACAAGAATGCTGCTACTCCGCAGCGCTATGGCGTACGCGGAATCCCAACGCTTCTGCTGTTCAAGGACGGTCAGGTCAAAGAGCAAATCGTGGGCTATGTTGCCCGCGAGGTGATCGAAAAGGCACTGGATAAGAACCTGGCATCGCAAGCGGTAGGATAAGAGCCGCTAGTCTGCATTTTTAAGAGCACAGCTACTGGCTGTGCTCTTTTCATTTTTGCAAACTTAATATTTGCGCAGAACGCCAATCACCCTGCCCTGCACCACGACCTCGGCAGACGGCACGATGATCGGCTTCATGGTCGCATTCGAAGGTTGCAGCCGCGTGCTCGCGCCTTCCGGGTAAATACGTTTTAGCGTCGTCTCGTAATTGCTGACCAGAGCAACCACGATTTCCCCCTCCCGCGCGGTCTTGGTCTTCTCGACCAGCACGTAATCCCCATCCACGATATGTTCATCCTGCATGCTTTCACCTTTGACCTGCAGAACGTACACGTCCCTGGCGCGGGTAAAGTCACCTAGAGAAATGGACTCCGGATTCTCTACCGCCTCGAGCGGACGGCCCGCAGCAATCACGCCCAGCAGCGGCAGCTTTATGTCAGCAGGCGATGGCGGAGCCGGCTTCGCACGCCCGCGTATCTTCACCACATCAATCGAGCGGCTGCGGTTGTAGTCGCGCTTCAGCAATCCCTTCTCCTGCAAATTGCTGATGTGTTTGTGGACCGTCGCCAGCGAACTCAGGCCAAGTCCGGCGCCGATCTCCTCAAAGGAGGGCGAATAACCGTGTTCCTCGATGAAGTTTTGCAGGAAGTCATACACCTCTCGCTGTCGACGAGTGATAGCCATGCGCAGGTCCTCCGCTGCAATTGTTAGCGAAGAAAAGGCGAAGTGTCAACGACAACCTGCATTATCTTTACAGGTACATCAAAAGTACGTTCCAAGTTGGGCAGGTGGGATAAAAACGCCCCCGGAGGCTGTTAGATGGGTCGGGTACGACGCCGCACCGGGGGCAAAGTGTGCTCGAAGGTTTTCAGTTTAGGTGAGACGCTGGATGGTGTCGTCGCGCAGGCGTCAATGGTTTGTAAACAACTTGTCACCAGACCAGTTGGAAAGGCGGAACTCCGGACCTTGGCCACTCATCTACAATGTTGACAAACGTTGGATGAGGTTTTCCTGTGCGCAAGCTCTTCCTGATCACACTGCTTCTGGCATTCGCGGCCTGCTTGCAAGCTCAGCAGCTTCGCGGAGACTACATCGAGTCGCGCTCGACTGACGTTTATGTGGCGCAGTGCTTCGCCAATGGCGAAGTCGGTCTCACCGGAAATGACGCCCTGCTGGCGTGGCATGTGGAGCAGGGGGCATGGAACGGCGTGAAGCTGGACGGCCTCACCGTGGCGGCAGCGGTGCGCGCCCGCGCTACCTTGGGCGATCCCTACGGGAATCCCTATCCTGCGCAAGCCGTGCTTATGGTTGACAGCGCGGCCACCTCGCAGCAACGCGCGGCGCTGATCGCGCTGGCTCAGCACAATGGCGGACGCCTGCTGGAAAATGTCGTGCGCGTGGAATACGTACCCGTCGTGCTGGATGCGCCCGCCGACCCGCATCAGGGCAGTGCTGTATTGCGCGCGGGGAAGCTCGCTACCATCATCACTCGTCCATTGAACCATCACGACCACATCTGCGGCAATGAAACAAACTTCTATCCTCCGCTGACTGATGTGAGCGGTGCCGTGTCGGCGGTGGCAACGACCGACGAGTTTCGCGGCGACGGTCTCGGAACCGAGTGGACTACCCACGGACGCCGCAGCGTTTATATCGCGCGCTTCGGCGAGGACGGCGCTTCTGCCTCGGCTGCGAGCGAAGCTTCACATCACCCCGGCGAATAGGCGATGGCTTCCATCATGGCCGGGAAGCGCGTTTCTGCCCGTAGCTGCGTCACAACTGCTCAGTGACCAAACTCACTGCGGCTGCGGTTACCCGCTCGTAACCTTGACAGTCCCGTACACCGCAGGCATGCGCACCGGCACGGCGTAAGACGCCCCTTCGGCCCAGAAAGACACGAGGCGTGCGCCGCCACCCGAGATAGCCAGCCTGCCAAAGGAAAACGACATGCCCATCTTCAACGCTTTCGCCAAGACCGTAACTCGCGATTTCACCATTGAGGAACTGGAACACGCTGCCCGCCTGATGCGCGGCTATGACCTGGTAGCGCTTTGCGCTGCCGGCTCCGGACACTCCGGTGGAACGCTGTCGATGATGGACATCGTCGCGGCGCTCTACCTGAAGGTCGCCAACCACGATCCCAATGTTCCCGAATGGCCCGACCGCGATCGCATCATCTGGTCCGGCGGACACAAAGCTCCCGCGCTTTATCTCGGGCTGGGATTTGCCGGCTACTTCCCCATCGAGGACGTGGTCACGCTGCGCAAGCTCTATTCGCCGTTCCAGGGGCACCCGCATCGGCTGAAGCTGCCAGGGGTGGAAGTTTCCAGCGGTTCGCTGGGACAGGGGCTGAGCATCGCGGTGGGGATCGCACAGGCGAACAAGATCGATGGCCGCAAGAACACGGTGTTCTGCATCATGGGCGACGGCGAGCAGCAGGAAGGCAGCATCTGGGAAGCCGTCATGGAAGGCTCGCATTACAAGCTCGACAACCTGGTCGGCATCATCGATCGCAATCGCCTGCAGATCGACGGCTGGGTGAAGGATGTGATGAACGTCGAACCGCTGGAGGAACGCTATCGCAGCTTTGGCTGGGAGGTCATCGTCTGCGACGGGCACGACATGCCGCAGGTGGTCGATGCCCTGCAGAATGCCAAGAAGATTCCGGTCGCCGGCAAACCGACGATCGTCATCTGCAACACGGTCAAGGGCAAGGGTGTCAGCTTCATGGAAAACGTAGCCGGATGGCACGGCAAGACTCCCAGCTACGACGAGATGGTGAAAGCGCTCGACGAACTTGGCTTGAAGAACGCGATTGCCTATGACGCACTGCTGAAGAGCGCGGCCGAGTATCAGAGGACTGTCGACGCGAAGCTCGATGCCAAGATGCCGAAATTCACTAAGGACTACTGGTGGAACACCGGTAGCACCATGAAAGTCGCCATGGAACCGACGCGCAAAGGTTTCGGCAAGTCGCTGCAGAACAACGGTGACGACGAGCGCGTGGTCTGCCTTGGGCTCGATATTTCCGGCTCGATTACCATCAGTGACTTCTACAACGGCAAGCCTGAGCGCAAGAATCGCTGGCTGAGTATGGGTATCGCCGAGCAGTCGGCAACAGCGGCGGCGGCAGGACTGGCGCGCGAAGGCAAGTTGCCGGTCTTTGGAACATACGCGACGTTTGCGGCAGCACGCAATCTTGATCAGATTCGCGTCTCCATCTGCTATGGCAATTTCAATGTGATGATCGCCGGGGCGCACGGTGGAGTTTCGGTCGGACCGGACGGCGCCACGCACCAGGCGCTGGAAGACCTGTTCGCCATGTGCGGGCTGCCGAACATGGTGGTCTCGGTTCCCTTGCGATGCGATTGAGACTCGCAAGGCCACCGACTACCTGCTGCTGCAGCACGAAGGGCCGAAGTACATTCGCTTCGCGCGCGAAGCCACGCCAATTGTTACCACCGAAGACACGCCGTATGTTTTCGGCAAGGCCAATGTCATTCGCCTGCGCCGCGAGGCCGAGCAGATGATCGACGCCTTCGACACGGTCCTTGCTTCGCATTATATGGACGAAGGCGAAGACCTCAGCATCATCGCCTGCGGTCCGATGGTTCCGGAGGCGATGCGCGCGGCATGGATTCTGAAGAAAGAGTTCGGCTATGAGACGCGCGTGCTCAACATTCACACCATGAAGCCGATCGATGCGGCGGCGATCCTGCGGGCCGCGAAAGAGACGGGTGTTGTGGTTACCGCCGAAGAGCACCAGATCGGCGCGCTGGCCTGGCGCGTGAGCAGCGTTCTCACCGAAAGCCCAGAACTCTATGGCACGCCAGTCATCACCGGCGCGATCGGAGTGAAAGATCGTTTTGGCGATTCGGGCGCGCCTTGGGAGCTGATCAAGGAATTCGAGGTCAGCGCGGAACACATCGCACAGAAGGCGGCGGAGCTGGTGAGCATCGCGAGAGCGAAGAAAGAAGAAGGACAGTTGGTGGGAGCGCGATAGTTAGACGCGCCTAGGGCAGACTCATGCAAGCGAAGCTTTGAGCCCGAAGGGCGTGCCATCACAGCCCAGGACGGAGCCGAAGGCATAGTCATGGGTAGGATTTGCTGAAGACCCACAAGTCATCCTGTAGGGACGGCAGAATGTAGATTCAAGACCCGTCAGGTTCCGGGTTACAAATGTTCAAGAAGCACGGTAAAGCACCGCTGGTAACAGCCTCAGAAACCAAATAAGAGCCAGTAAAATGAAGGCCGCCATTATCCAGACTTTCAACACTTGCTCCCAATCCAATGGAATTCGCTCTAGGACGGTGATCGGGCCTGGAAGAAACGCGCGCTTCCGCTCCACAACGAAGCTGCTTGTGGGGATCAGCGGAAGCCAAAAGAACACCAGGAAGACGGTCGTCTTGAATCGCTCAATTTTCGTCTGTGAATCGAAAGCTCGGGCTGCTTTGCCATAGAATTTCCTCCCGATACCGAAGGGATGCAGCATAAAGAGCTTTCCAATATTGTTGCGAAGCGCTCTCGACCGTTCCTCTTCTTCAGCACGGAACTTCTCTACTCGTTCTGAGGCAACAAGATTACGTCGGAGTAGTGCGCTTTGAAGTGCCATTTTTGCTTCCGGCGTCAGTTGTTCCGGATTCAAGGACAAACGTAACAACTCCTCGTCCGACATGGTCTCGTATTCTTGGGCAAGGAAGTTTGTGTCCATGTAGAGAATGTTAGACAAGACCAAAAGCTCAAGCAAACCCTGCCGTCCCTAACGGGACTTCGGTCGTTCTAAAAATGCTTACCCAGCACTCCGCTGCGCTGCGTGCTGGGCTGTCATCGCACGCCCTTCGGGCTTTTACTCATCGCTCCGCAGCAGCTCTTCCAGTTTGGGCTTGTATTTTTCTTTGGAGGATTTGCGCTTGGTGAGATCGGGCTCCGCGCGGGTGGGGGGCGGAGTGCCAACCACTTTGCGAGCTGCGGCTTTGACGGCGGTAGCTGCACGAAACGGCTTCGGTTTGCGCTTCTTGGCTGCCATCACGCCCCTGAGGTAGCCGCGGCAGTGTCGAGGTACTTGATCAGCAGAACTTCGTTGCCAATCTCGTTGTAGATAAGTTCGTCCACCGTTCCTGCGGCCATCAGCATTCCGAAGCCGCCCGGTCGCATGCCCTGGGCTTCGCGTACGGGGATATGCGCGGCTGGATCCTCAGGATTTGCGATCGCTGAGTGGTTGAGCGATTCCCGCCGAAAGCCAGCGCCGGGATCACGAACGTACACCACCATGCTGCGTGCGGTTCGCACGACGGTGATCTCCACCACCTGGTCGGGATTGAACGCCGCGCCATGTTCCATGGCATTCAGCAGGATCTCGCGGAACGCAGCGATAATCTCGGTTCGCGTTTCCTCCGACAACTGCGAATTCAGTTCTTTGGCAAAGGTGATGACCCGCTCTGCCGTGAGCAGCCGGCAATTCACCCGGACGGAAACCCATCCCGGCCGGGCGGAGAGGACTTGGATATCGTCATGCCATTCGTTGTCAGAGGCGGCTTCGCATGCCAGGTGCGCAATCTCCTGAGCGTCAAAGGGTGGGGTAAAGCAGGCAAATACCTTGGCGCGCAACGCAGCGATTACTTCTTCCGGCGTGCTTTCCCGCGCGAGAACGATGCTCTTTACTCCCGGGCGGATCTGCCGCATCTCCTTCAGCAACGCCAGGTCTTCCGGGACGGTGCTGTGAGGCGATGTTACAACCACTCCGAAAGACATCATCCTCAGCTTGTGAAGCGCATCCACGTGACCGGCAGCGACTTCCACGGGGAAGTTCCAGCCGAGCAGGGCATCGCCGATTTCCTTGCTCACCGGGTTATCGCTTTGTATCACCAGGACGCGACTCATCGGCGTGCTCCGTCAGAAGGTAAGAATCATACTGGGTTGCTGCAAGACACAGGATTGAACACAGGTGGAATCTTGCGGTGGCGCCGCCATATTGATGACCAGCGTGTCGTTCACCGTCTGGATAATGCTTACGTTCCCGCTGGCTTGGTTGGCGGTATAGATCTTGGTCGAACTCGGCTCGGAAGCGATCCAGACCGGGTTCTGGCCGACCGCTACAGTTTTCAAGACACTGTAGCTGGTAGCGCTGACAACGGTGACGTCATTGGAGAGCGAATTCGCAGTGTAAAACCGGGTGCCATCTTGCAACGCAGTAACGCCTACAGGACCGCTGCCCACATTAACCGTGGCCAGCGTGGTCAGACCAGGGTTGTTACTCAGATTGATGGTGGTGAGATCGAATACCGTCACCGAGTTGCCGCCCGTGTTGGCGACATACAAGCGAGCCAAATGGGGATCGATATAGGCAAAGGTTGGGCCGATGCCCAGCGGGATGGTTTGGGCCACCTGGTCGGTGGTGGTTGTGATAATGCTCAAGCTACCTGGATTGGTGCCGTCGCCTTTATTCACCACAAACACGTAATTGCTGTCGAGGCTGGCAATGAGGAACACTGGGTTCAAGCCCAATCCCATGGATTGGTTGATGATCGAG
Organism: uncultured Acidobacteriaceae bacterium; assembly: GCA_963699875.1. Taxonomy (GTDB): domain Bacteria; phylum Acidobacteriota; class Terriglobia; order Terriglobales; family Acidobacteriaceae; genus CAVVDY01. The sequence continues at coordinate 447,446 of CAVOVN010000003.1, read as the reverse complement.
GTAACGAGCCCTGCGTCGGGATCGAACACGGAGACGGTGTTGTCTCCGTTAACGACGTAAATCTTTGTGCCGCCGGGAAGCTGGGCAAATGAGACTGGGCTGGGGCCAACACAGTCGGTGCCAACTACCGCCAACGCGCTGGTGTTAATGATGCTGATCGAACCTGAAGTTGGGCAATTGGCATTGGGCGATGAATTCAGCACATACATTGAGCCGGGTCTCGCCGTACTGAGGGCGATGGGCCTGGAACCGATAGGCAGGTTGATGGTTGTGACCGGGGCGAAAGTCTGGAAGGTGGTGTATTCGGTGACCGAGTCAGCCAGGCTGTTGGCGGTGAATAACGCTGAGTTATTGTTGGCAAGAAACGACTCAGCCACAGCGCCGGCGCCGGACGACTGGATCTGCAGGTTGCTATCGCCAGATACGTCGATCTGGACCGTGCTGCTGTTTCCGGCGGGATTGTTGTTCACCACGAAAGCGTAGTGAGTCATCTGCGGCGTCCCACCTTGTCCGACGATGGGGTTCGCCACTGGACGGTACTGGTCGCCACATCCCAGTGCTAACCCGAACAGACACAGAGCAGGAAACAGGTATAGAAGTCTACGCAAGGATCATTCCGTTCTCCCCGGATCATGTCCGGGCACACTTCAGCAGGAAAGCACCATTGTAATAGCCGGGCTGCTTATTGTCCTCGACTAGCAAACCCAATCGCGACTTTCTAGTTGTGCAGACGCAAGAAAGCCCTGCCGCCGGAGGCTGCGCAGGGCTTAACCGAAAGCTCGTGCCGGACGCTTAAACGCTGAACGACGACCCGCAGCCGCAAGTGCTCTTAACGTTGGGGTTCTCAAACTTGAAACCGGCGCCCTCGAGCGTCTCGACGTAGTCAACAATCGCGCCCTTCAGATACATCACGGAGGTGGCGTCGACGAAAACCTTGAGACCGTCGAAATCGAAGGTCTTGTCCATCATTCCAGCACCGTTCTCGAACGACATGGAGTAGGAGAATCCGGAGCAGCCGCCGCCCACGACTCCCACCCGCAATCCGGCTGGAACCGGGTTCTGTTGCGCCATGATTTCCTTCACCTTGCTGATCGCGTTGGAGGTGAAGTTGACAGGCCGGGTTTCAACGGACGGTGTGCTCGGAGTGGTTGGTGTCGTAGTGGTAGTGGCCATCAGTATCTCCTGAAATCTTGGGGGATTATATCAAATCTCCGCCGCGGCGCCAGCCCGCAGGAATCTGGCCGCCGTTTTATTGGATGCCCTGAGCTGCCGGCAAGTCGCAGAAGCCGGTGCAGCATCTCTGCTTTAGCTATCAGCCAGAGCAGTCCATCCGAGATAACCCACGGCAGGCCACAATTTGGGTTTGACTGCCGCTTTCGAGAGATATAATGGGTTGCCGTGAGGCCCCACGCCGGCGGCAGTGTTGTTACACCGTTCGGGGGCCGGTTCGCTTTGAGCCGAGGTGGCAAATGTCTTTGATGACTCTGTTCATCATCTGGGCCGTGATAACGGCTGTGCTCGTTATTCTGCTCATCTACCGCAGCACCTTGAGCATGCACGAAGATGATCAGTTGTTTCTCGATGAGGCAAGTTCCAGCATGCGAATTGAGCAGGAGCAGCTGCAGGTTCGTATGCAAAGGCTAAGTCTCCCCGTCAAAATGCTCGGCGCTGCCTCCGGGGTGTTAATCCTTGTCATCGCCGGTATGGCGATCTGGCAGCGGGTCAATCAGCCGTTCTAATCTGTAGCTGAGGCGCTCCCAACCGAGTGCCCCAGCCAATACTCAGGCAATATTGCGGGCTCCCGTCACTCGACTTGGCATTAGGGATTTCCCGCTCATGCTCGTTAGGAGAAGAACATGGACGAGAAACAACGTAAGTGCGCCCACGAACCTTGTGAATGCAACGTAGCGTCCGGCGAAAAATTTTGTAGCGACTGGTGCAAAGACGCGGGCAGCGAAGAAGTAGAAATTGCCTGCGAGTGTGGCCACGAACCCTGTTCGTAAATCGTACGCAGCATTCCGCAAACGTCCCGTCCTGGTTGTGCAAACGCTATCGGTGTGCCTTTGAACGCCTCCTTCACTGATAGAATCAATCGATACATAACTGAAAAGGCCCGGCGAGCTGCACCCATGGCAAACAGGGGTGTGGTGCTCGACCGGTGATGCTCCGTGAAGCGCCGAAAGTGGGGAGCGCTTCCCGATTGCGAGCTCAGAAAATGAAGCGCAGCGCTCAGCGACGCATCACGTAAATAGGAACCTCAATCATCATCCGGTTTCACAATTCCGGTTTTCTGCCGGCGAATCCTGCCGGTACACGCTCTTATCCTCGAGGTGAATGTGGCAGTGCATAATCCGGCAGTTTTGGAGTTTCCCGCCAGTCCCGAAATTGTTGATGAAATCGGTAAAGAACAAAACGCCGAAGTGGCGGAGTGGATTGAAGCCTTTAAACAGGTAGTTGATGAAGAAGGCAAGGAGCGCGGCACTGACCTGCTCGATGCCCTGGTGCGGCACGCCCGCAACAGCGGCGTCGATGTGCCGGTCAAGCTCAACACGCCGTATGTAAACACCATTCCCGTGGAGGAAGAGGAGCCGTACCCGGGCGATCGCGCGCTGGAACGCCGTATCAAGAGCCTGATTCGCTGGAATGCGATGGCTATGGTTCACCGGCAGAACAAAGAAGATGCCGGAATCGGCGGCCACATCTCGACCTATTCCTCGCTGGCCACATTGCTCGAGGTCGGCTTCAATCACTTCTTCCACGCCAGTTACGGAGACCAGCCCGGCGACTTCATTTACTTCCAGGGACACTCTTCCACCGGCGTATACGCACGCGCCTTTCTCGAAGGCCGCCTCTCGCTGGAGCGGATGCTGAACTATCGCCACGAATTGCGCGACGCGCCTGGATTGCCTTCGTATCCGCATCCCTGGCTGATGCCCGACTTCTGGCGCTTTCCAACAGTTTCGATGGGCCTCGGCCCACTGAATGCGCTCTACCAGGCGCGCTTCATGCGCTACCTCGAGAACCGCGGGTTGATCGAGAAAACCGATCGCAAGGTTTGGGCGTTCGTCGGAGACGGCGAGACCGACGAGCCCGAGTCCATGGGCTCGCTCACCCTGGGCGCTCGGGAGAAGCTCGACAACCTCATCTTTGTCGTCAACTGCAATCTGCAGCGGCTGGACGGGCCAGTGCGCGGCAACGGCAAGATTGTCAACGAGCTTGAGGCCGCGTTCCGTGGCGCCGGCTGGAACGTCATCAAAGTCCTGTGGGGCTCCGACTGGGACCCGTTGTTCGCCAAAGACAAGTCGGGTCTGCTAGTGAAGCGTTTCGAAGAGGTCGTCGACGGCGAACTGCAGAGCTACAAGGCTCGCGGCGGCGCTTACATCCGCAAAGAATTTTTCGGCAAGTATCCTGAGCTGCACGAACTGGTCGCTGACATGAGCGATGAGCAACTGCACTATCTCAGCCGCGGCGGCCACGATCCGCAGAAGGTCTACAACGCCTACAAGCGTGCAGTCGAGCACAAGGGCCAGCCAACGGTGATTCTGGCGCAGACGGTGAAGGGATACGGCCTGGGCTCTGCCGAGGCGCGTAACGCCACTCACCAGGAAAAGAAGCTTGCTGACCAGGCGCTGACGGCGTTTCGTTCGCGCTTTGAGATTCCGATTCCGGAAGAAGCGGCTAAGAAGGGCGCACTTTATCGTCCGCCCGACAACAGCCCGGAAATCCAGTACATGTGTGAGCAGCGTCGCCGCCTCGGTGGCACCATGCCCAGCCGTCATCCGGTACAGAGCGATTTCAAAGCTCCGCCGCTGACTGAGTTTGCGGAATCGCTGGCCGGCTCGAAGGGCCGAGCGGTTTCGACCACCATGGGCTACGTCAGCATGTTGCGTCAGCTCATGAAGGATCCCGGGGTAGGCAAGTACATCGTTCCCATCATTCCTGATGAGGGCCGCACCTTCGGTATGGAGTCGATCATTCGGCAGGTTGGTATCTATGCCAGCCAGGGGCAGCTCTATCGTCCGCACGACGTTGATATGCTGCTGTACTACCGCGAGGAGAAGAACGGACAGATTCTGGAAGAGGGCATCACCGAAGCCGGTTCAATGGCGTCGATGACGGCTGCCGGAACGGCGTATTCGAACTACGGCGTACCAACCATTCCGTTTTTCACGTATTACTCGATGTTCGGATTCCAGCGTGTCGGCGACATGATCTGGGCCTTTGCCGACGCGCGTGGGCGAGGCTTTCTGGTCGGCGGCACCGCCGGACGCACCACGCTCGCCGGTGAGGGTTTGCAGCACCAGGATGGGCACAGTCTCGTGCTCGCCAGCACCGTTCCGACCTGTCACGCCTACGATCCGGCGTACGTGTACGAGATCGCCGTCATCGTGCAGGATGGCATCCGGCGCATGTTCGAGCAGAATGAAGACCGCTTCTACTACATCACGGCGTACAACGAAGACTACGCAATGCCCGAGATGCCGCAGGGCGTGGAAGAAGGTATTCTGCGCGGCATCTACAAGTACAAGGCGGCTGAGCAGAAGCCGGTAATTCAGCTCTTCGGTAGCGGCCCCATGCTGAACGAAGCACTCAAAGCCCAGCAGATCCTGGCGGAGAAGTACGGCGTACACGCCGACGTCTGGAGCGTGACCAGCTACAACGAGTTGCGCCGCGACGCGCTGGCGATTGAGCGCTGGAACCGTCTGCATCCGGCCGAGCCGGAGAATCGACCGTACATCCTGCAGGCGCTCGATGGAGCCGAGGGCTCAATCATTGCGGCTAACGATTACATGAAGGTCGTGCCCGACCAGCTTGCTCCGTGGCTGCCGGGACGATTGGTATCGTTGGGAACCGATGGCTTCGGCCGCAGCGACAATCGCAAGCACCTTCGTCAGCACTTCGAGGTCAACGCCGAATCGATTGCCGCGGCCGCCTTATCGCGGTTGGCTCGCGAAGGAAAGTTCGACGCGCAACGCGCACAAGCGGCCTTCGGTGAGTTGGGCATCAACACGGAGAAGATCGACCCGGCGATCGCGTAGTTGACTGACGGTGGACACGCCCCAACTCAAACCTTAAACCGTGCGCTGAAGCCGAAAGATTCAGAAATGGACTTTAGTCTTACTGAGAGCTGACGGCAGATAGCTGATAGCTTCCTCTGCTATTCTGCTGGCTGTTCTCATGAGCCCGATCCTCACCAGCATTCTCCTCGGCCTGACGGCTGCCGCCGCCAACGTGTTTGGCGGCGCGGTCATTGTGCAGAAGGACTGGGAACGCAGCTACCTTCGCTACTTCGTCGCGCTGGGCGCAGGTTTCATGCTGGCCACCTCGATGGTGGAGATGGTTCCCGAGAGCCTGAGCCTGGAACCAAAATACGGCGCGCTGCTGGTGCTCGCGGGCTATCTGCTGGTTCACTTTTTCGAGCACGCGCTCACGCCGCATTTTCATTACGGCGAAGAAACTCATGCCGACGAGTTCGTGCACTCCCACAAGCGCGCGTCGGTCCTGCTCGGCCTGATGATCCACACCTTCTTCGACGGCATCGCCATCACCTCAGGCTTTCTCATCTCATCGTGGCTGGGCTGGATCATCTTTCTCGCTGTGTTCCTGCACAAGATTCCCGAAGGATTCACCGTAACGTCAGTAATGTTGGCCAGCGGATTGAGCAAGGGCAAGTCGTTGCTGGCGTCTGTGTTGCTGGGAGTCGCAACCGTCGCGGGAGTACTTACCATGGCAATCGGCCAGCACGCTGTAAGTTACGGGCTCCCGGTCGCTGCCGGCGTAACCATCTACGTCGCCGCATCCGATCTGATTCCGGAGGTGAATCGCGAGCCGGGAGTCAAAATGGCGCTGGTCGTATTCGTAGGAGTGGCGGCGCTGTTCATTCTCGACCGGCTGGTTCATCTCTGAATCCTGCGGCTGGCGCGCCAATTCCAATCTGCATCGAACGTTCGAGGAAGAATTTGAATAAGTGCGACGGAAGATCCTCAGGCGCTTAAAGCCCAGCTTTATTCCGAGCATTTACGTACCGAGTGAAGGCCGTCCCTTCGCAGAGACAGGACATGAGAAAGGCTGAACTGATTTCGAAACAATTGTCGGTAGTGATGACGGTCGTATTGTTGGCCGCGCAGACATATGCGGTTGTTGGTGGTCCCGACCTACCCGATCCCGGCCGCGCGAGCATGACGCGCGAGCAGCAGATCCAGGTTGGCTACCAGACTGCGGCGCAGGTCTACAAGCAGATGCCGGTATTGCCTGACAGCAGTCCGGTAACGCAATATGTGCAGCGGCTAGGCGCGAAGCTGGTGGCACAGATCCCGCAACAGTACTCGTGGCCGTACCAGTTTCACGTCATCGCGCAGAAGGAAATCAACGCCTTCGCACTGCCGGGCGGCCCCATCTTCATCAACCTGGGCACGATCACAGCCGCCGACAGCGAAGCCGAGCTCGCAGGCGTGATGGCGCACGAAATGTCGCACGTTTACATGCAGCACTCGGCCAAGCAGGCGGGCAAGACGAATTGGATCGCAACTTTCGCAGGTCTGGCTGGCGCGGTGCTCGGGTCCGGAGGCTGGGTGGGACAACTGGCCGCGCTGGGAATTCAGATGACCGCCAATGGCGTCATCATGAAGTATTCGCGTGGCGATGAGGCACAGGCCGACTCGGTTGGCGCCATCATCATGTACAAGGCGGGATATAACCCGCAGGCCATGGCCGACTTCTTCCAGAAGCTGGCATCCAAGGGGGCTGACAACGGTCCGCAGTGGTTGAATGATCACCCGAATCCCGGAAACCGCCAGGAATCTATTCAGAAGGAAATCGCCAACTGGCCGCCGAAGCGGTATGACACCAATAACGCCGCCTTCCTGCAAGCGAAACAGCAGGCGGCAGGAGTGAAAAGCTACTCCGGCCAGCAGATTGCACAGGGCGCGAAGAGCGGTGAGTGGGCTTCGCTCAACCAGCGTAATGGCGCTGTGTTCCGTCCGCCGTCGGGAGTCGCCGTCAGTCAGCCGGCGTCTGCCAGTACTGGAGCGATTGCTTCAAATCCAGTTGCCCTGCAAAGCGTGCTGCCCAGTTCCACGCTAGTGACCACGAATCTCGGGCCGGTTTCGATCGCGCGTCCGGACAACTGGCAGGTACTGTCGCCGGGACAGAATGGTGGCGACGTGATGATTGCTCCGCGGGCAGGCGTCACCCGTAAGGCCGTCGGCTATGGAGTCGCACTCAACGCAATATCTGCGCAGAACCGGAGCCTCAGTCTCGATGACGTCACGGAAGATTTGGTGCGTAACTTCCAAAGCCAGGGCGACATGCGAGTCCTGCAGAATCCGCAGCCGATCACCGTGGGCGGAGTGCAGGGCAGATCGGTCACCTTGCAATCGACGTCGCCGTTCCCCGATGAGCAGGGCAATCCACAGAAAGAGCGGGACTGGGTGGTAACCGTTCCGAGAAATGATGGGGCAGTTCTGTATCTGGTGTTCGTCGCGCCGCAGTCGCAGTTCGAGCGCTTCCGGCCGACGTTTGAAAACATGCTGAAGAGCGTGCGCTTCTAGGACTGGTTCAAGGCAAGTACAGCGGGCGTGAAGGCTGGCGGCGCCTCAGGGGCTAGAGTGTCTTCTAGAGTCGGTCTAAATCGCCTTGAAAGGGCACGCCTTCAGGCGTGCTGCAGCAAGGGGTACTGAGTCCGGCTTTAGCGGCTGCGGAAAGTGCATTCCCTCCGCGCCTGAAGGCGTCACCGATTTCGGCTCGGGACGACACGGCTAAAAGCCGTGCCCCTTCAAAGCCGACACACGGCAACTCTGGAATGCGTTCTAGCAAGGGCCACGCTGGCCAGTCTACTTGGCTTCGGTTCCGGCCTTCTTCAGTATGTCCTCGGCGAAGAAGTTTTCAATCCTGGCTTCATCGTGGATGACTTCGTAGTACGCGGCCTTCAGCAATTGCTCGCGGCGGTCGCGAAGTTGCTCACGGACCGATTGCTGCACGCGAGGATCGCCGAGTTCCCGTTGGCCGGCGGCTTCCTTGCTGATGAGCTTCACGATACGGTAGCCAAACACCTGATGGCTGTTGGGATCGCCAACGACCAGGATGCTGCTGTACTGCCCGGGTTTCAGCTTGTTGACGGCATCGTAAGTAGCCTTATCTCCCTTTAAGGAAGACTCCGGAACGAAACCCAAGTCCCCACCGCTCTGGGCGGTCTCGGGCTGCTCTGAAAAAGCCATCGCGACGGTCGCAAAGTCATCGCCGCTGTCCAGCCGGTTCTGCACCATCTGAATCTTCTTCCGGGCTTCGGCGTCGTTTTGCGCTTTGTTCGGCGACCTCAGCTGCGGATTGGGCTGGGTTGTAACCAGGATCTGCGCAATGTGATATTGCGGCTCGATGAGATTGAACTCGGCCTTGTGCTGATTGTAGTAACTCGTGATGTCGGCGTCGGTGATGTTGATTTTCGACGTGACTTCCTTGTTCAGCACCTTATCGACGGTGATGGAGCGGCGAAGATCACGCTTGAAATCGTCAAGCGTGAGACCCTTGGCCTTCAGCCGTTTGTCGAATTCTTCCTGGCTGAAGGGCGCTTTGATCTCGGCCAGCTTGCTGTTGACCTCATCGTCGGTCGCGAGCAAGCCTAGCTTCTCGGCCCGTTGCATCAGGATTTCGTTATCGATCAGCTGCTTGAGGATGCTCAGTCGCAGGCTGTCGCCCTGCTCCTCGCCCGGTTTCTGCGGGGTATCGATCGTCTGATTCGTGTAATACTTTTCGACCTCGGCGCGATCGATCTTATGACCGTTAACCGTGGCCATTACATCCGGGCCGCCCTTCGAACCGTTACACGCAACTGTGAACAGAAGAACAAGCGTTGCAATAAGGCTGAAGGCGATCGCTCGTCCATTCAACGGACGACGGCGTCTGCCGATCTCTGCGCCTGTGCGGCGTTGTGCCATTCCTGCGAGCGGACTTTCTAAGTTTCTCATCAGTTTCTTGTAACGGCTCCTAACTCAACTACTTCGCCGGAGGTGGAGTCCCCGGCTTTGTATCCGCGGGAGGCTGAACTCCCACCGCCTTGAGCTGCTCATTCAGCACCAGCTTAACGTCGTCGGCATCTACTGCGCCTTCCAGCTTCTGTCCGTTGATAAACATGGTCGGCGTGGCCTGCACGCCCATTAATTCGGCTTCGTCCATGGAAGCTTTCAAAGCGGTATCAGGCTGGTCCTTGATGCAAGCCTGAAGTGTGGCCGCGTTGGCGCCGTTCTTCTTCCCCAAGTCGAGTGTTATGCGATCAAGCTCCGCGAACGACTTGCTCAGGTCCTTGTCGCCTGAAATCTCATGCTGATTGCCGTGGACATAGTCGGCGAATTCCCAGAAGCTGGCGGGACTTTCTTTCGCCAGGCAATTCGCGTCATTGGCAGCATGCTTGGCCCAGGGATGCATGGGCAACGGATAGTCTTTGTAGACGATCTTGATCTTGTCGCCGTACTCCGGAAGGATGTCCTGCACCAGCGTGGAATGCAGGCGCGAGCAGAACGGGCACTCGTAGTCGTCGTAATTGACGATCGTCACCTTCGCGTTGGGATTGCCGCGAACCGGCCGGCCCTGCAAATCCATCTTGCCCGCGCGTTCGGCGTAAACATCATGCGTCAAGTCCATGCGCGTCATGCGAGCCAAAGTCTTATCGTCGTTTGAGAGCAGAAAATCGATCTTCTGCTCTTTGCCGTGGCCATTCAGGGTTAGCGTGACACTCTTGAATCCGGCGACGTCGCTGGGACGAGTGGGACTGATGCTAATGGCAACTTCGGGCGGCAGTTCGTACTGCGCCCGTACCTGGTGCTCAATGCGTTGTTGCAGCTCCGGAGAAAGGGTTGCCGAGGACGCGGTTGCGGACTGCGAAGTATTGTTCGACTGCGCCGAACAGCCGACGCAGGCCAAGAGCAAGACGAATGCCAATCGTTTCATCAGGAAAAACCAGAAGCCTTTAGCGGAAAACATTTTGAGATTTGATTATCTCACGCGCACAGTTTGAAACCTGGTGACTGGGCGTCATGCCGGTTTGCGTACCAGTAGCGTTTCCAAAGGAAGGATGTCGTTCATGGAGCCGGAGCGGAAGCCCTCCAGGTCAAGCGTGACGTACTTGAAGCCGAGCGCCTTAAAGATGCGGGTGAACTCTGCCGACATCTGGGGGTTCATGGCGCGCTGCAGTTCGCCGGCTGCGATCTCGATCCGGACGATGTCTCCGTGATGACGCACCCTGAACTGCTCGAAGCCGAGTTCTCGCAGCGCTTCCTCTCCGCGTTCCACCATGGCTAACGCTTCAGGGGTGACGGCACGACCATACTCGATGCGCGACGAAAGACATGGCGAGGCAGGCTTGTCCCAGATGCGTAGGCCGGCGTGGCGAGCCAGGCAGCGAACCTCCTCTTTCGTAAGACCGGCTTGCAATAACGGGGCTGCGACTCCGTGTTGCTGCGCGGCACGCTGGCCGGGACGGTAGTCTCCCTGATCGTCCAGATTGACTCCGTAGGCTATCGTCTTGTGCTGCGTGCGCTGGCGAAACTGCTCCATGACATTGAACAGCTCGTCTTTGCAATGGAAGCAGCGAGCCCCATCGTTCCGTATGTAATCAGGATTATCCATCTCGGCGGTGTTGAGCACCGTAAGCGGAATACTGTGCTCTTCGGCAAAGGACAGCGCATCGCGCTTCTGCGCTCGCGCCAGGCTGGGGGAGTCGGCCAACACGGCCAACATGGCATCGCCCAGCTCCTGATGCGCCACCCACGCCAGCAGGCCGGAGTCGACCCCGCCGGAATAAGCCACCAGGACGGAGCCGAGCGAGCGGACATAGCTCCGCAAGGCGGCGAGTTTCTGGTCCAGCGTGGGCGACATCGCTTCAATCATGCAGGCTTCATTCTAAGACAGCAATGCGGTGCTTTGGGTTGCGCTATTGCAGACGATCCTGTCGCCGAATACTGCCGAAGGTGCCGAAATTTGCCAGGCTAAGCGCAAAACGATAGTAGCTCTCATCGCGCACGCCCAGCACCCAGCGTCGATAATCGAAAGTCACACCGCAGCAATCCCAATTGTAGGTAACCTGCGCGCCCCCGTACTGCAACATCTTCCCCTGGTAGTCGTAGCCGACAAGCGCAGCACCATTTAAGCCCTTACGGGTTATGTTGCCATAGCCACCCGTTATGACGAACTGGTTAAACGTACTTGCGGGAAGGATCTGGCCGCCGGAGATAAGAGAAGCTGGAATCTTCAACAAGTTTTGCGTAACGCTGCCGTACAACTGGTTCCAGCGTTGGCTTACAGAAATCGAGCTGGAGTTAATCTGTTTCAGAACCGGATCATAGTCGACATCCCATCCCACGCCCGTAGAATTGTCTATAAACTGCAACCGCGAGATCACGGGCGAAAAGCGCCGCGGTCCATAGATGAAGGCGATGCCGGTAAAATCGGCTGAGCTGTCAAATACGTTGCGAGCTCCCGTAACCACCGCGCCGCCGAAGGTTGGATCGAAGAAGTATTTCTGGGCCAGCTTCCAGTAGATGACCTCCTTGGCCGCTCCTTTTCCGTCATCGCAATGTCCCGCTTTGTCATCTTTGTCGGTCTGCTTTTGCTTCCCGTCGTCAGACCCCACCGGAGGGTAGTGTGGATCACGGAAACATTCACTCGAAGATTTCGTCTTTTTGGCGTAGATCCGATTGACCACGCCATACTCGATCTCGTTCGTATCGGCCAGGATGTCTCGATAATCGAAGCGAATGATGTCAGCGAAGTTGTTGATTCCCGTCTGATAGCGATAGGCGGCGTAGGGCTCGAAGGTGTGCTTGAAAACATACCCGAACGGTTTGTGGTCGAAAATTTTGGCCAAAGTCGGGGGGCGCACTTCCATCGCGACGTGCAGCACGTTGCGGTTGATAGCGTCGTCCAGCGCCTTGGGAAGCGTGGTTGGGGTAGCGGCGGGTTGCAGACGCTGGCTATAGATGGTCTCTTCCGCTCCGAGCTCCGGGCGAAGCGTCCAGCCGTGGATGAATTCCGGCAGGCTGATGGTCGGACGAATGTCGCCGCGTCCGACTCCCTGCGCGGTCTCAAATCCAAGCTCGTGTCGCGAGAGCACTTCACCGGCTGCATCGTAGGTGTACATGAAGCTGGAGCCCGCAATCGGCTTTTCCAATCCGGCAAACTGGAAGCTGCCAAGGTGGGCGATATCGATAGCGTCGTTGGGGGCCGTGCTCTCATAATTCTGATAGCGCGAAATCAGGAGCGCGTTGAAGTTGCCGTCACGGCTGCGGCTGATGAAGCCCGATGAGCGCACCTCGGAGGTTACAGCCTGAATAAAGTTCGGCGCGAATTCCAGGCGAAAAAGATAGGAGCTCAGATACTCCACCGAGGCTACGCCACGATACCCGTAGGGGAGGAGGAGATCGCCGTTGAACTTGATCTCCTGACCGCTTTGGTTCGGCCCATTAGTCGTTGTCTTAGTTACGACGACACCGAAGTACTCGGCAAGAGCATTCCACGAGTACCCGACGGCGCGGTACGACCCATGCTGAGCCCATCCCTTCCTGCTGTAGAGCTCGGCGCCTATTTCGGCATCCGAGCTGCGGTTGATCGCCCAGTAATAACTGTCTCCGAGAATGGTGCCGCGAGTGGTCGATTGCCCGACGACCGGGATGAGAAAACCGCTCTTGCGCCCCAGGTTATCGATGGGGTGCTCCACATAGGGGAAATAGAACACAGGGATACTGCCGAGACGAAGCGTTGCATGATGCATGCGCGCATCTTCCCCGACTTCGATCATTGCGCTGCTGGCCACAAATCGCCACTTCGGTTTCGGAAGCTTACACGAGGTGAGATAGCCATGGTGGACTAAGTACTGGTCCGGACCTAGCTTGTCCACGACTTTGCCCGAGAAGAAAAATGGTGTGGACGAGGTGAGGAACATCATCTTGTTCTTGATTCGAACCCCGGTGGACCCATTCGCGTCGTAGAAGGTGCCGGTGTCGCGGCTGACGTCATACGTGCCATGGCTGGCGGTGATGTGTTCGTTGTGCGGGCCTCCGTCAAATGCAACGTGTCCGGTGGCGGTAACGATTCCGGTGGTGGAATCGTAGGTCGCTTCATCGCAATGTAAGGTGTTGTTGCGAAATCGCACCACGACGTGGCCGGTTCCGGTCCAGGTGTCCTGGTTCCAGGTTTGATGATCGGCCTGAATCAGCACCTCGTCGCGGCCCAGCGGAACGTTGACTGCCGGCTTGGGGTTGGCGTCCTGCGCGGCGCTGTCCGATTGCAGCTCCTGGTCGAGGATTTCTTGAGCGTCGCGGGCGTCCTGCTGCTGGACGTCGGGCGGAGAATCGTCACCTGCGGACTGCGGCGAAATCTGCGCCCCGCTTGAGGATGAGCTACTCCGCAACTGACTCGTTACTAGCTGGGGTGCCAGAAAGCAATGACAAGCGAAAATCGCCGTGATAAGAAATCGAGTGCGGACAATCATCAATTCGCCGAGCGTTCCTTCGCCGGTGGATTCTTGGATTTCGCCCGAACTTGCACGTTAGCACGCCGTATGGCCTCAGGCAAAACAGCAATCGAGATTGTTCCTACTCGCGGGTCTGAGGCGGGCCCAAATCGGTAGTCGCGCCACGACAATGAACGAACAGCCACTACAGACGTCACTGGAAGAATCTGGCGGCGTTCCCGATGTTTGGCGTGATGAGGTACAAGCCCGTCTGGAACGCTACAAGCGCCGCCGAGGCCGCCGCATCGAAGGCGCCTTCACCATGCGCTTTCCGTTTCCTCCCGAGGAACCGGCAGCGACGGCAAGCGCAGAAGAAAATCAGGAACCCGCAGCTGAACCGTTTGCATCGGCTGATCTGGCTATTGATCTTGCCGTAACAGAGAACTCCGACATTTCGCCGATAGCTCTTGAGCCACCCAGCGAAGCTGAAGAGATTCTGGCGGACGAGCAAAAGGCTGAAGTCGACAAGCCATCGGTTTCGGCAGTGGTGGCAAGCCCTGCTCCGGCGAAGGAGCCCGAGCCGGAAGACGAACCGCTTCGCTTGATCGAACTGCCGCCTCGGCCATTACCTCGCCGAAAGGTTATTGCGTTTCCCAGACCTCCGCAGGCGCAGAGTGAATTCATTCGACGCATCGCCGATCCCGTGCAGCCTGAGCAGCTGCGTATCCTCGAGGTCCCGGAAGAACTGCAGGCGATGCCGGCGACGCCTTTTCTGGATGGTTTGCTGGATGCTCCGCCTGCATTCGCACCCGAACTGCGCTCCGACGGACTGGAGTTGCCGTGCCCCACGCTGCGCGCGTCTCGTCGGATCAGCGGCGCTGCGATCGACGCGGCTCTGACACTTGCAGGTGCAGGGATGTTTGCCGCTGCGTCTGCCCGGTTCTTGCCAGGACTCCCGCCCATGAAGTTTTTGATTGCGGGCGTTGTGGCAGTTTCGGTGCTTCTGTGGGCGAGCTACCAATACCTGTTCCTGGTATACCGCGGATGCACACCCGGAATGACCGCAACTCGTGTGTGCCTGCGAACCTTTAAGGGGCGGCCCCTCGAGTTTCGCCAGCGCCAGCTACGCGTCGCGGGGCTATACCTTTCAGTGCTCTCGCTCGGCATGGGCTTGCTATGGTACTTCGTCGACGTCGAATCGCTGTGCTGGCACGATCGCATCAGTCAGACCTTTCCCGCCGCGGCTGACAAGTCCTAGCCGGTTGGGTAGCATTAGCTCACGTCACTTTGACACGATCAAAACTATCGCGCGCCCGGCACTTTTGGATCTTTGGGCTGACAGCGGCGCTCCTCGTCTTGTTTGCCGGCTGCGATGCTGAGCCGCGCAAGACGGACGCGGAGCTGGGCCTGAATCCGCAGCAGGCGCTGGGACGCCGCGTGTACGATGCCCGATGTGCCGAGTGCCACTATGCCTACAGCACGCACAATCTGCGAGGACCTAGCTTGCACGGCCTATTCAAGAAGCAGTTCATGACGAGCGGCATACCGGCGAATGACGACCGGATAACCGACGTCATCCTGCTTGGCCGCGCCAAAATGCCCGCCTTTCAACAGAAGCTGACGCAGCAGCAGTTCGACGACCTGATGGCGTATCTGCACACGTTGTAACCTCCGCCGCCCGAGTACAATCAAATGAGCGCATGGCCACCGCAGCGGAACTGATCCAAATCGAAATAACGCCCCGCACGCCTGCCCCCAAACCGGAGTGGCTGAAGGCGCGCGCTCCCATGGGCGAGAACTATCACGACCTCAAGACGCTGGCGCGCAAGCTTGATCTGCACACGGTTTGCGAGTCCGCCCGCTGCCCCAACATCGGCGAGTGCTGGAACCATCGCACTGCGACCTTCATGCTGCTGGGCAACCTGTGTACGCGGCGCTGCGGGTTCTGCGCCGTGCCCAAAGGGCGGCCCATGCCCATCGACATGGAAGAGCCGGGACGCGTGGCCGAAGCGGTCGAGAAGCTGGGATTGAAGTTCGCCGTCGTGACCAGCGTGAATCGTGACGATGACAATGTTGGCGCCGCTCGCGTCTTCGCCGACACCATCACTGAAATCCGCAAGCGTATGCCGGACTGCCGGGTTGAGGTGCTCATCCCCGACTTCCAGGGGCACGACGAGCCGCTACAGATCGTGATGGAGGCCCGTCCCGACATCCTGAACCACAACACCGAGACGGTGCCGCGACTCTATCGCGTGGCCCGCTCCGGCGCGCGCTACGAGCGCACGCTGCGTCTGCTGGAGCGCGCGAAGGAAATCAATCCGGCGATTCCCAGCAAGACAGGCGTGATGGTCGGACTGGGCGAAACCACCGACGAACTGCTGTCGGTATTTCGCGACCTTGCAGCCAAGAACGTCGACATTCTCACCATCGGGCAATACCTGCGTCCTTCCAAAGATCACCTGCCGGTGGCGCGGCTCTACCATCCCGACGAGTTCGCCTTCCTGAAGGCTGAGTCGCTGAAGATGGGCTTCCGCCACGTCGAGTCAGGGCCGCTGGTGCGCTCCAGCTACCACGCGCATGAGCAGGCGGATGCGGGAACGGCGCAACACCGTTTGACCTAAGTTCGGTGTCCTCTGATGAGCAAGCCAGATCCGGTGCAGCAAGCCCTGGAACGACTCGGCGAACTCCGGCACGCCTCCCTCACAGATGAAGTCATTGCCGAGATTCGCCGTAGTCTGCACAACCGCTCGAATCTCGTAATCGCCAAGGCGGCAAAAGTCGCCGGCGAGCTGCGGGCGAGAGCTGTTGTCCCCGACCTTGTAGCCTCGTTCCACAAGCTGATGACCGACCCCTCTCGGCTCGACAAGCGCTGTGCCGCGCTGACCGAGATCGTTACCGCACTCTACGAGTTGGACTCCGACGATCCTGGCCCATATCTGATCGGGCTGCGACACATCCAGATGGAAGGCTCTTTCGGCCCACCGGTGGACGCGGCGGCAAAGCTGCGCGGCTTGTGTGCTCAGGGCCTGCTTCGCACGAGACATCCGAACGCACTGGATAACGTCGTGCCGCTGTTGATGGATCGTGAGCCTGAGGCGCGTATGGGCGCAGTGAAAGCGCTCGCAACCAATGGTGGTGAGGCAGGGGTTCTTCTGCTGAAACTGAAGGTGTACACAGGCGATCCTGAGCCCGAGGTGTTGGGGGAATGTTTTACTGGCCTTCTTGCCGCCGCACCTGAAAGGTCCATCAATCTTGTAGGAGAGTATGTCGACTCAGAGGACGATGCCATTGCCGAAGCCGCAATCCTGGCCTTAGGAGAATCGAAAAATGAGCGAGCCTTTGAGCTCCTGAAAGACAAATGGCAGCGTACCGTGGGAGGCGCGCTTCGTCAGGTGCTACTGGTCGCTATGGCGTGCTCGCGGCTGGAAGCAGCAATTGCGTACTTGCTCGTGATCGTTGGTGAAGCAAACCCACGAACCTCGGCACAGGCTATTGAGGCACTCGCGCCTTACCGCTCCAGTGAGCGAATCCGATCGTCGCTTCAGAAGATCGTTCAGGAGCGAGACGAGAAGGTCGTCACTGATGCGTTCGCGCGGAACTTTGGGGCGTAGAGCGCCACTCTCCCATTCTCAATCAATTCCTCAGAAATTCTCTCAACTGCCGCAGCAGCGACTCCGGCGCATCGACCTCAAGCTCAACATAGCCGTCGCGTACTTTCCTGCCAAGCACAACCGCTCTCGCATCGATTGCAGCCAGCGCCTTCCCTTCCGACTGTGGCACCCGCAGCCGCGCCCGGCTGACGGGATCCTGTTCGATCATCTGATCGATGCGCGCCAGCAGTCTGTCCAGACCTTCGTTCTTTTGTGCGCTGACGTGAATCTCCGAGTCGGTGTCGATCAGGCTTTCGCGCTGGATCTCGCTGAGCAGGTCGATTTTGTTCATCACGTGCAAGCGAGGCTTGTTGTTCGACTCCAATTCGCGCAGGACCTCTTCCACCTGCGCCTCCTGCTCAATCACCGCGGGACTCGTCGCGTCCGACACCTCGATCAGCAGTGTCGCGCGCTGCACCTCCTCCAATGTGGCACGGAACGCCGACACCAGGGTATGCGGCAGGTGACGAATGAATCCCACAGTGTCAGACAGCAACACTTCGCGCCGGGATGGCAGCTTCAACTGCCGCAATGTGGGATCAAGCGTGGCGAACATGCGCGAGCTCTCCAACACTCCCGCCTTGGTCAGCGCGTTGAACAGCGTCGATTTGCCGGCGTTGGTATAGCCGACGAGGGCGACGGTCGCTATGGGCACCGATTCGCGCCGCTGCCGCTGCTGCCGGCGAATGCGGCGAACGTTTTCCAGTTGCTCTTTGACGTGGCGGATACGGCGGTAGATCTTTCGGCGGTCGGTCTCGAGCTGGGTTTCACCCGGTCCGCGGGTTCCGATGCCGCCGCCAAGCTGCGACATCTGCGCGCCTCGTCCCGCCAGCCGGGGCAGCATGTATTCCAACTGCGCCAGTTCCACCTGGAGCTGGCCTTCACGGGTTCGCGCGTGGCGGGCAAAGATGTCGAGTATGAGTTGCGTGCGATCGATGACGCGCACATCGAGCTCGCGCTCCAGGTTGCGTTGTTGCGAAGGCGTGAGTTCGTGGTCGAAGATGGCCAACTCAGCATCGGTAGACGCGAGGGCGCCTTTCAACTCTTCAACCTTGCCGCTGCCGATAAGCGTGGCCGGATCGGGACGCTGCCGCCGCTGAAACATCTCGCCTGCAATCACCGCTCCTGCGCTCTCCGAAAGCTCGCGCAGCTCAGCCATCGAGTCGTCGGCCGAGAAGCTGGGGAGATCGCCAACGTCGATCGCCGCGTGCGGGACTACAGCATTGCGGGCCATGCGGGCATTCGCAGGCAGCGGTACGCGCTGTTTGGGAGAGGAGGCAGAGGACGGCTTCGGCCGCGCATCGTCCGCGTTTTCCCCTGCCGCAAGCGCGCGGTGCGGAGCGCGATTAGAAAACTCCAGCCCGACTAAGAAAGCGCGTTCCGCCCCCTGCGAGCGATCGTTCCCACGTCCCCGATCCATGATGCTACGGGCCGCCAAGAGCTAGCTATTCGACGTGCTGTTCTGCGCTGGCGCCATCGGAGCGGTAGACGATTCCGCAGCGGGGCGAGTATCGTGCCGCTCGCTATAGCCGGCGCGAGAGATCACCACCGTGGAGATGGCATGTTTAAAAATCAGTTGCTCCTGATTATTGGTTTCGAGCACAACGGAATACTTGTCAAACGAACGAATCCTTCCCGTAAGCTTCACTCCGCTGAGCAGATAAATCGTGATAACAGCTTTGTCTTTACGGGCGGTGTTCAGAAAGGAATCCTGAATGTTCTGTGCCGGTTTGTTGTCCATTGTTTGTTTCCTCCCGACCTTCCAGAAGCGAACCGGCTTCGTAAGTGGCGTCGAGCCAGGTTCGCAAATACAGCAAGCCCGTGACATTCGCACCCAGAGTCACAAGCAGAAGAACCCAGAGTAACCATACGGCGACCGCCGCGATATTTCAATGAAATCCTCTAAGGCCTGGGTTAGAGTAAATCGGCAACGAGAATTGCCGGCGAATTGCTCCGCCCCCGGCGGGATTCGTCGCGCTCATGGTTTTTGAGACAATCATATGGTAATGCCTTTGTTTTCAATCGCTCTGCCCTCACTGGCGCCGGCAGGCGGCGCCGAAGCGATGCTCATCCTGGCCAGGTGGATCCACCTGATAGCCGGGGTCATGTGGATCGGCTTGCTCTACTTTTTCGTCCTGGTGAATCCCGGCTTCATGGGTGAGCTCGACCCGAAAACCGCGCACCTTAATCATCCCCAAGCTGATGCCGCGCGCGATGTGGTGGTTTCGCTGGAGCTCGTTTGTCACTGTGATCGCAGGCTTCGGCTACTGGAACTACCTCGTCGGATCGGATGCACGAGCGGCGAAGGCAGTTGGCGAGGCGGCATCGCCGGGCACCGTGATCGGAAGCTTCATCGTGATCTGGACGGTGGCATTCGCCATCGAGATGGGTCTGGTCATGTCGCCGGCTGCCGGCGTTCAAAACCGTGGCCGGCCTGGGCGTCGCTGTGGCAGTGGTGCTCGCGGCTGCGGCCTACGTGTATCTGGCGATCAATCAGAATGGGTGGGAGAGCAATCGCACGCTGTGCATTGGCATCGGCGGCGGGCTGGGCTGGTTCATGATGATGAATGTGTGGGGAATCGTCTGGCGCATGCACAAGAAGATCATCCGCTGGAATGCCGCGGCGCTTGCCGACGGCAGCCCGATTCCGCCGGAAGCCGGCAAGCTTGCGCAGATCGCGTCGGCGGTGGCCGGTGTGAGTTTCTGGGTTTCTTTCCCCATGCTGTTCTTCATGGCGGCGGCGAGCCACTACACCATCTTCGGGTAGACATAACATTGCGATGGCGCGCTGATAAAATTTAGCTAGCAATGGAGACATCCACCACGCAATTGGAAGCCACGGCTGCGCGCCACGCACCTATTCCCGGTTTCAACCTGAGCCGGCAGTACGAATCCATCCAGCACGAAATACAAGCGGCCGTGAATCGCGTGCTCGCTCCGCAGCACTTCATCGGCGGACCCGAGCTTGAGCAGTTTGAGGCAGAAGCCGCGCAGTTTCTCGGAGTCAGCGCAGTTGTAGGCTGCGCCTCGGGAACGGACGCGCTTTGGCTCGCGCTGGAAGCCGTTGGTGTCGAACCCGGCGATGCCGTGCTGACGACGCCATTCAGCTTCTTCGCCTCCGCGAGTTCGATTGTGCGCTGCGGCGCCAAACCGATTTTCGCCGACATCGATCCGGCGACATTGAACCTCAGTCCTGAGTCGGCGCGGTCTGTGCTCAAGTCCTCGGCAATGCAGGTGAAGGCGATCCTGCCCGTCCATCTCTACGGACAATGCGCGGACATGAGCGCGTTTGATGAGTTGGGAGCGGAGTTCGGCGCGGCCGTCGTTGAGGATGCGGCCCAGGCCTTCGGAGCCAAGTGGCGCGGCAAAAATGGCGGGAAGCTTGGGCAAAGCGGCTGCCTTCAGTTTCTATCCCACCAAGAATCTGGGCGCCTACGGCGACGGCGGATGCGTCTCGACCGATGATCCCGAGGTTGCAGCCCAGGTGCGGAAGCCTCCGCAATCATGGCAGCAAACAACGCTATTACCATGAAGAATTCGGCTGGAATAGCCGACTTGATGCCATGCAATGCGCAATTTTGCGGGTAAAACTGCGCCATTTGAATGACTGGAACGACCGGCGGCGCGCGATCGCGGTGCAGTATAGTGCAGGATTTGAGGGTGCCGGACTGACCACCCTAGGCAGCGTCAGCCCTGACAAGCAGTCGCCCATCGCGCTGCTCGCGACAAATCCCGAGGCGTTCCACATCTTCCATCAATACGTGGTGCGCGCCTATCGGCGTGATGAGCTGCGGGCCTTTTTGTCCGAGGCCGGAATCGGGACTGAGATTTACTACCCCTTGCCATTGCACTTGCAGGAGGCGTTCGCGCATCTGGGCTACAGCAAGGGCGACTTCCCCGAGGCCGAGCGTGCGGCCTCCGAAGTCCTGGCGTTGCCCATGTTCCCCGAGTTGCGTGAAGAAGAGCAGCAACGCGTGGTTGGCAAAGATTGCGGAGTTCTACAGCTAGTCCCAATCCTCTCCCTAGGACAACGAACGACGAAGAGAACTGCCGCCATCGCTGGCGGAACGAGAGCAGGTCCCTCGCTCCGCTCGTGATGACAATCAACAATTCAGAAACTCTTTACTTCTCTTTGCCCTTGTTCCAATCGATGATGTTGGTGAGCTGCCAAGGGATTCTTGCGCAGCTCCCACTGCAGTTGCCCCTCTTTGTTTATGATGAGCTGCGTTGCAGGAAACAGGGTGCCGGCGCTTTTTTTCGGTTCCTTGTCGTTGATATCAATCTTGCCGGCAGTGAGGTCATACGCCTGCGACTGCGTGCCTCGAAGAGCTTCGCCGAACCCGATCTTGCGGTTGGTGATGAAGCGAATGGTGCGACCGGTAGGCGTGGTCTCGGACGAAACATAAGCCAGCGCAAAACCCACCGTGCCGGGAATCTGGATCTGTCCAACCCCCTTCATCTTCGACAGCGCATCGTACAGCCCCTGACTCTGACCTTTCTTGAAGGCGTCGACCAGCATCTGCTTGTCTTCGGGCGTGGAGAACTCGCTGATTACGATCTTCACGCTGTGGATGGCCCCCATCTGGGTGCTGGTTCCGCGGGCCGTCGCGTCGATCGTCTCAACCTGGCCGGCTGCAAAGACGGGCAGCAGCAAGGCAAGCGTGAATATTGCCACGCTCGCAAAGAATACGTTTCCTAACTTCGAGTGCTTGCGCATAGTAGCTCCCTAGATTTGATTTTTGAAGGCCGAAACTGGGTTACAACAGTTTTGTCTATTGTTGACGGTCAGGCAAGCTGTTTTTTTGTAAGCGTGAAGTTTAGCGAGCTAGCGCGTGGGGCGTGAGACTTCGTCCCAACAGGCCGCGATATCGCACGACATCGCCAAATAACCGGCGCTCATCAGCAGTTCCGGCGACGGAAGCCGCTGCCATTCGTGACCATCCCAGGCGGAAAGCCGCATATGCGATCTCGTATTGCGGCAGGCGAGGCGCCGGATTGTCGCCGCTCAGTCGCCGGTACTCAGAAAGAAAAAACTCCCGGCAATCCGTCGCTGAGCTGCCATTCGACACACGCCCCGGCCAAGTCCCATGCAATGTCGGTCGGTCCGGGAAAAAAGTGATCGTCGCCGTGGGTGGAAGCATCGAGCTTTATCCAATGGTCCTGGCGCAGCGCGCGCCATTTGTAGTGCTGCATGCGGCCATCGCAGATTGCAGGGCGCTCCACTTCAAGGTGCAGCTCAGGAGCAAAGCCGAACTCCTGCTCGAGGTTGTGAGCGGCCATGTGCTCGAGTTGCAGGATAGCGTCTTGCGGAAGAGTTGCGGAAAGGGCAGTCGCGCGCCATGCGCAGTACTTCGCCACGTGCCGGAGGAGAGCGAGAGAGGGAGTTTCACCGGCAACCTGAGAGCCATCGACTAATTCGTGTATCCCGAACCCGGCGTCGTGTCCAAGGTAGCGCGCGCCGAATTCACTGGCTGCGAGCGATTGGTCTCGCCGTCGGACCGCTTCGCCGTAGGGGCCATGTCCCTCGAACTTGAAAAGCTTCTTGCGATCGTGCGAGAGGAACTTCAGGCGTTCCATGCTTGGCCATGCCGCCGGCCAGGCATCCCCGGGAGGCGATGAAGAGCTCGTCGCCATTCGCCTCCACCAACGTACTCGCCCGTCGTCCCGCGGCAGACGCTTCGTCATGCCAGTGGCAACACTGCGGTAGCGCCGCCATCGTTCGGCAGCCTGTGGAGCGCAGAGCGCGTCGAGATTGGGCTCATGCGAACAGAGCAGCACAATGCGCTCGCGGCTCACGCCCTCCCTTTCCAACGCCTCGGCCACTGACAGCAGCGACGACCCGCTGCGCCCCGGGCCTTCGTCGCAGACGATGAAAATCGCGTCGTGCGAAAGAGCGCCCGTGATCGCGTTGCGCTGAGCAGCAGTAAACGACGTTTGCCGATCGTAAGGGTGCCCCTCAGGCCTAACCGTCGCGCGGCGAGCAGAGATGCCGTCGGCGTTCAGCTTCGCCGCCACAACCGCGCTCAGCGTCGTCCCGATGCTGCGCACGCCGACAACGTAAGCACACGGGGCATGAAAGCCGGCAGTCGACACAAGATCGGCGAAGTCCAGCGGATGCAGCGCGTAGTAAGCGAATCCCTCAGGACGCGAAACCGTGAGTTCGCCGTCGTAGCGAATCGAGCCCAAGAATTGTTGACAGGTTTGAAGCGCGACTTGCGGTGCGCGACTCGGTATTGCAGGCCCGGCTTGCCAGTTGATCGCTGAGGGCGATCGCTGCCTCGGCGTCATGGGAGCCGGCGTCGCACAGGGCACACTCCAATTCACCCGCGCGAAGCATTGCGGCGAGCAGTGCGTCTTCTGCGAACTCGGTTCGCAACCTCGCCAATGCGCGTTCGAGTGGACGAACCAAGTCGTTCGCAGGCACGCGCGTGCGGCCGTCGCGATAGACAAGCATGTTGGTGGAACCTTCAGGCATCAGGCGGCGCCAAAGCGCGAGCGCGGAATTCACGGGGAAGCAGTGCGAGGCAGCTAGGCAGCCTTTCTACCTTCGCTCCCCCGTGCCGTACTTTTCTTACCGGCTCCCTTGGAGCCCCTCGGCGAGCGCGAAACATCGCCCTCTTTGTCGATGAAGTAGAGGAACTGGTTGTCACGATCGACGGCGTGCTCGACCAGCACCTTGGATTCGCCCTCGCCGGACTTGGGCTTTTGGCAGACGTTTCCTTCGCCATCGATGAAATAAAGGTACTTCTTATAGTCCCGTTCCAAGTTGAGCT
The DNA here is from genome assembly GCA_963699875.1 of uncultured Acidobacteriaceae bacterium. Lineage (GTDB taxonomy): Bacteria > Acidobacteriota > Terriglobia > Terriglobales > Acidobacteriaceae > CAVVDY01. Next base: position 423,582 of record CAVOVN010000003.1, on the reverse strand, counting down.
TTTTGACTTTTTCGGCCATCCGGATTCCTCCGCAAGCAGTTGGATGGGCGCGGAGCGGCCGCTGCTGCCTGCCCGACTGCGAACCAGGGGTTGGCGTGAGGTTCAGTCGGTTGTCGGTTTCTTGTGGTGCTTTTTCTTATGAGTAGAGCTCTGTTTCGGAGCAGAGCTTGCGTTTTGCTTGCGCTCTGCGTTGGCCTTCTGGCGGGCGGCCATACCGGCATCGTGCTTGACCTTCTCCGCCGCTAGTTCCTCGGGAGTAGGAACACGCCGCACAATGGGGCCATTCATCTTGTAGGTAGTGGCGACGATCTGCCCGGAGTCATTCATCTTGCGGATGGTGAAGGTCGGCAGGTCGCCTTCTTTGTCGAAATACTGGTGACCCACGCTCACCGGCAGATAGCCTTCCATGTTGCGCTCGCGGTATGCCGTCTCGTAGCGATGCTTGGCCCGATTGCGCGTGAAAACGCGAATCTGGTTGTAATCCCACGCCAGCCCATCCTTGGGCTCATTTAACAGGACGAGGTATTGCGGCACCTGCTTGGTCTCATTGTCCTGAGTTTCCTCGACTGTGTTCAGCACGAAATACCCCATGATGCGCTGGCCTTCAGCGTACTGCGCAACGTCCAGGGGAACGTCGAGATCGATCATGCGAAGCAGCACCCAGCCAACGCGCCCGCTTGGGTCGCGTACCAGATACCAGTCTTCCATGATGGGCTTAGGGAGTTCGGCGGCCGACGTTTCGGCGGACGGCGCATTCGCAGAAGTCGCACCAGCTGACGACGGCTGGGGAACTGCCGCCTTGTTCGTCACCGGTTTGCTCAGCGCAGCATGGGATTGCGCTGAAGACTTACTCCCCTTCGAGGGCGTGGTTGCGGTAGACGTCTTGGCCGGCGTGGGAGGTGCAGCCTTCTTCGCGTTCTTATCGGCGGTGGCGCGCTTGAGGATTTCGAGCTTCTCGCCTTCTTTGAGCTGGTAGAGGTGCTCGCCTTCGCGCGCCGGCGTGAGGTGCATGTTGAGTTCAGCACGAGTCGTGCCGTGGGCCTGTACGGGTATGCCGGAGCTGTCTTTGGCAAGCTGCTGAAAGCCGTCATAAACCTCCTGCGGCACCAGGCTGCGCTCTTCGATCCAGCCCTCTTGTCCCTTGTCGGTCTTCACCCTGAAGAATCGACGCTGCTTCTCGAGAATCTCGACTCGCTCGCCGTTCTGAACTGTCCCCACTTTGCCGTAAAGGGTGGCGACGCGGTCGCGCAGGCTGGTTTCAGCCGCTGAGACGTACATGTATTCGTGATGTTCGAGCTTGGCCTTGCTGCACCCGACGGAAAATACCAATAACGCTATCAGGAGTAGAGCAGAACACCGGTATCGGAAGGAATTCTTGAGGCTCGGCAAAGCAGACAACGCCTTCCCAGAAGGTAAATTTCACTATAGCTCATGGGGCTGCGTGGTCGAGCAGGAGGTTCGCCGGATAAATGCGGGCGAATCAGCGGAGGTACCTGTACGGTGGAAGGGGCGCGCTCTCAGGCGCGTCGATAGGGCGGCGGCTTCTTCGGCTTTAAGCCGCTGCCGGAACTCTTCAGCAGGGCGAGTTGGGCAGAATTTCCTCAGGGGCTAAAAGCCCAACCTCCAACAACGCGCGTGGCGGCGCGGCTTAAGCCGCGCCCCTTCAAACAGAGTGCCACCACCCAAAAGCCCGGCCGCTTGAGCCGGGCCTGTGAGTCACGCCGTTTCTATTACCAGGTGCGGCAGGCGTTCTTGCGGACCATCGGCGAGCCGGCTTTACAGCCGAACGCTTTGGCAAAGCCTGCGTCGTTCGATACCACGCCGTTGACGCGGTACCTGGGATCGGAATGCTCGTTGGTGAGCGCTTGCAGACGTTCCGCTTCCGGCGTCATGTTCTCGCACCAGACCTGCCCGTATCCGAGGTAGAAGCGCTGGTCGGGTGTAAAGCCGTCCTTGTCCTTCTCCGGCGAAGAGGTCAGGACATCGAGCAACGCCATGTGTGAAATGCGAATGCCACCGTTGTCGGCGGTGTTCTCGCCCAGCGTCAGCTTACCTTTGATGTGAACGTCGTCAACCACAGTAAAGCCGTCGTATTCGTCGACCAGGCATTGCTCAAGCTTGTCGAAGCGCTCTTTGTCAGCCTTCGTCCACCAGTCCTTGAGGTTGCCCTGGGCGTCGAACTGGCTGCCTTCGTCGTCGAAGCCGTGCGTCAGCTCGTGGCCGATGACCGATCCGATGGCGCCGAAATTTGTCGAATCATCGGCGGTCTTGTCGTAGAACGGAGGCTGAAGGATTCCCGCCGGGAAGTTGATGTTGTTCTCCAGCGGATTGTAGTAGGCGTTGACCGTCGGCGGAGTCATGCCCCATTCCTGGCGATCTACCGGCTTGTTGATTTTGTTGAGCTGGCGCTTGAACTCAAACTGGTTGGAGCGCATTGAATTGCCCAGCGCGTCGCCGCGCACGATATCGAGCGAGCTGTAGTCGCGCCACTTGTTGGGATAGCCGATTTTGTTGTCGATGTGAGACAGCTTGTCGAGCGCCTGCTTCTTGGTTTCCTCGCTCATCCAGGAAAGTTCGGTGATGTCCTGCTTCAGCGCGGCTTCCAGTTCGTGCACCATCTTCAGCATGGCGGCCTTCGATTCCGGCGGGAACGCTTCGGCAACGTAAGCCTGGCCCAGCGCTTCGCCAAGGTCGTTGTCGGTGAAGCTGACGCAACGCTTCCAGCGCGGCTTCAGTTCCTTCGCGCCGCGCAGTGTCTTGTCGTAGAAGTTGAAATTCTCTTCGACGAAGGCTTTCGGCAATATCGGCGCAGCCGCATGCAAAGTCTGCCAGCGCAGATAAGTCTTAATGGTATCGAGGTCGCTGGTGGCGATGACCTGGTTCATACCCTTCACGAAATCGGGCACCGACACGTCGAGACTGCTGAACTCCGGACTCTTGACTTCGACCAGGTACTCGTTCCACTTGAAGGCGGGGCTCAGCTCCTGAAGCTGTTCCTTCGTCATCTTGTGGTAGACCTTGTTGGGATCGCGGCGCTCGGTGCGATCGAGTGAGGCTTTGGCCAGGGCGGTCTCGACTTGCATGACGGTCTTGGCTTCGGCTGCGGCCTTGTCGGGTGAATCGCCTGCAAGCTTGAACATGTTGGCCACGTGCTGCTGGTATTGCTGACGTGTCTCCACCGATTTGGCGTCGTCCTTCAGGTAGTAATCGCGGTCGGGCAAGCCCAAACCACCCTGGTCGGTGCCGGCGATCTCCATCTTCGAATCCTTGGCGTCGGGCTCGGAGCCGAAGGCGAACAAAACGTTTACGCCTGCGCTGTGCATTTGCCCGATCAGCGCCGGAAGTTCAGACTTGTCCTTCAGAGCATTGATGCGATCGAGCATGGGCTGAAGCGGCTTCGTTCCTTTGGCTTCAATGCCGGCCTCGTCCATGCAGGAGTAGTAATAATCGCCAATCTTCTGATTGTTGGGGTCGCGCGCGGCATTATTCGCGGACTGCTTGTCGAGAATATTGCGCAACATAATCTGATTGTTCTGATGTAGCTCGTTGAAGCGTCCCCATGCGGCCTGGTCGGGAGGAATGGGATTCTGTTTCACCCAAGTTCCGCAGGCGAATTGATAAAAGTCATTGCAGGGATCGACGGACTTGTCGATCGCGTTCAGGTCAAAACTTTTTATCGGCTTTACAACGTCCGTCGAAGCCGAACTTTGGTCTGGCGCCTGCGCCCCGGCAACCGCGAACAGCGCGACGGCTAATAAGGATACGAAGATTTCGCATAAGTCCTCACTCAAGGTGCGAGGCTCCGCCAGGGAGCCTCAGAAATAGAAAAGCTTGTACTTCGGATTCGAAGCCTCTACCACACACGGCACGCGTTCTCGCGCACCATGGGCTGGCCGGCCTTACAGCCGAAAGCCTGCTGGAAAGCCGCGGAATTCTGCACCGCGCCGTTGACCCGCCACTCGCCGGGTGAATGCGGATCGGTGAGCGCACGCTTGCGCGCTTCCTGATCGGTGACGTTCTGGCACCAGATTTGGCCGAAGGCCAGGAAGTAGCGCTGCTGCGGGGTGTAGCCGTCGATCTTCTTCACCGGCGCGTTGCCCATGATGTCGGTCAGCGCCATGTAAGCCAGCTTCAGTCCGCCGTTGTCGGCGGTGTTTTCGCCCAGGGTGAGCCGGCCATTGAGCTTGACCTCGCCTTTGTCGTCCTTCACTGCGACAAAGCTGGAGTACTCATCCGCAGTACAAGTAGCGCGCTGCTCGAACTCCTTGGCATCTTGCGCGGTCCACCAGTCCTTGAAGTTGCCTTCGGCATCGTACTTGCGACCCTGATCGTCGAAGCCGTGCGTCAACTCGTGGCCGATCACCACGCCGATTCCGCCGTAGTTCACAGCGTCGTCCATCGGCTTGCTGTAGAAGGGCGGCTGAAGAATACCGGCGGGGAAATTGATATCGTTCATCGGCGGCCGATAGTAGGCGTTGACCGTGGGCGGTGTCATGCTCCAGTCTTTGCGATCGGTCGGCTTGTCAATCTTCTGCAGCTGGCGATGAACTTCGAAACTGGCAGCCCGCCGCGTGTTACCGGCATAGTCGTCGCGGTTCACAACCACGCTGCTGTAGTCGCGCCACTTGTCGGGATATCCGATATTGTTGACGATGGTGTTGAGCTTTACGTACGCCTGCTGCTTGGTGGTGTCTGACATCCAGTCAAGCTGCTGAATGTCCTGGTGCATCGCGGTCTCGATGGCTTTCACCATCTTCATGGTGCGCTCTTTGCCTTCGGGACCGAAGGTGCGATCGACGTATAGCTGGCCCAGCGCCATGCCAAGTCCACTATTAGTGGCGCGCACGCAGCGCTCCCAGCGTGGCTCCATCTCCTTCTGGCCGGAAAGGTACTGGCCGTTGAAGGCGAAATCCTCATCGACAAATGCCTTGCTGAGCGTGGGAGCGTAGTCGTTGATGGTGCGCCAACGCAGATAGGTCTTCCAGTCTGCGAGAGGCGCAGAGTTGAGTTGCTCATTCACCTGCTTGAAAAAGTTCGGATTGCCGACGTTCAACGTGGTGAACTTGGGCGCGCCGTTTTGCGCGAAGTACTGAGCCAGGTCGAAATTCGGAGCCAGGGTTTCGGCTTCAGCGGCCTTCATCAGGTGATCGCGATTCTTGGGATCGCGACGCTCGGTGCGGTCCATCGAAGCCTGGGCGAGGCCAGTCTCAATTGCGAGCACTGTCTTGGCCTCTTGAGCTGCGACGTCGGGCGAATCTCCCGCAAGCTCAAACATCTTCTGCACGTGCTGCTCATACTTCTCGCGCGTCTCCTTCGACTTGGCATCGTCCTTGATGTAATAGTCGCGATCGGGAAGCGTGATGCCTCCCTGGTCGATATACGCGATCGTCTGATTGGCATCGTGCATATCAGGCTGAGAGTAGAAGGCAAACAGCGCCGGCAACCCGTCGCGGTGCATCTCAGCCACCTGCGCAATCAACTGCTGCCGATTGCTGATCGCCGCAATGCGTTTCATCTCCGGCTGGATCGGAGCCGCACCAGCCTTCTCAATCACCTCTTCGTTCATGCAGGCGGCGTAGTAATCGCCAACTTTTTTCTCGATGGCAGACTTCGGCTTGCTCTGAGCGCTCTCGAGAATGTCGCGCATCACGTAGAAGTTGTGCTCTTGCAATTGATCGAAACGGCCCCAGCGCGACTTGTCGGCAGGAATCGCATTCGTCTTGATCCAGTTGCCGCAAGCGTACTGATAAAAATCGACACAAGGATCGATGGACTTGTCGATGGCTGTCAGGTCGAAGCCAGGAATTTCCTTGATGCCTCCCGGCGTCGAAGATTCTGTTTGAGCATTACACAACAGAGCACAAAGCAAGCCTAAGAAGAGAGAAACGCGAATCCGCATGAAGGCCTCGTGGAAATGAGTCGTCTGGCCGACCACAACCCCTTGCTCCGCAGTCCAGACGCGATGTTGCGGGCCCTGCACATAGACCATCAGCCGGGCTCCGGCAAACACACAACTATAAACCTTAGTCGGCGGGAATGCTGTGCGCGTAGGGCTTCGTGTCGGAATGCAGCTTTCGAGGGTGAACCGCTGGACGTAGGTTAGAAGCTGCCTAGAAAAGCTTCAGGTGGATGGTCAGATACTTCTTCGGATCCTTGCGCACCGCGGCAATCAGGTCGCGAGTTTCCACCAGCAGCTTGTTCGAGTTGTCATACAGCGCGGGATCGACGAGGAACTTTCCGGCGGTGCCTTCGCCCTTATCGAGACGATCGATGATGTGATCCAGACGCGTGACCGTGTTGTCGATTTTGTTCGCCAGCGCCTCGTCTTTGGTCAGCTTGCCCAGCGTGCCTTTGCCGGCATTGATTCCGGCGATCAGATCATTGGCCTGGTTTATCGTCTTGTGCGCGTCATCGTAAAGCGCCGGATCCTTCAGGAACTTGCCGATCGTACCCTGACCGCTGTTGACCTCGTCGATGATCTTGTTGACATTGTCGATCGCGGCATTGGCCTTGTTATAGAGCTCGTCGCTGTTGATCAGCTTGCCGATGCTTCCGTTGGGAGAGTTAATCTGCTGGGTGATACTTTGCAGCTGTTTCAGGGTATCGTCAGCGCGATTGTAGAGGTCCGGATCGTAGATGATTTTGCCGATCGACCCTTCGCCGTTCTGGACGTGAGAAACGATATCGTCGACCCGGTTCAGCAGGACGTTTACGTTCTCAATGGTGCCCTGGGTTGCTTTGACTACGTCTTGCAACTGTGGCACGTCCTTAGTGGGCAGAACGTCGCCCGTCTTCAGCGCCGCCCCGGTAGCCTGGCGGCAGTCGATATCAAGGAAAACTTCACCCAGAACTCCGGCTGTGTTGAGCGACGCCACACAGTCCTTCTTCATGATGTCCTGATACCGGGTGGTGATCTTCATCGTGATGTCGACCGGGGCCGCCTTGCGCTTGGGATCCTGACCCACACGTATGCCGGTGACATTGCCGATGTCCACGCCTTCCAGGCGCGCGGGAGCGCCGACGCGTAATCCGCCCGCGTTATCGACGAACGCATGCAGGATTATTTTCTTGGTGAACAGGCCGGTCGTGCCGGTCATCACGAAAATCAGAACGGCAAGCGTGATGCTGGCGAAGATGACGGTCAGCCCGACGCGGAGCTGTGACCATCTAACCTGTTTTTCACTTGGCACAGGTCTGGAGGATTTCCCTTCGTGCCCCGGTCAGGACTGCGGCACCGAAGCGCATTTATACCCCGTACAGCCTCCCGAATATAACATTGCCGGGTTGGCAGCGTCTTGGATTATCGTCATGACCGCCAAGCTACAGGTTCAGTTCGGCCCGGATCATGTTGTCTTCCAGGCTGGAGAACATCTTGAATCCGTGCTTGACGCACATCGCGCGCATCTCCTTGTTCTCCGGCAGCATGTTGGAAATTAATTTCCCCAGCCCCTCCTCGCGGGCGACATCTATGAGACGGCGGTACAGCTCGGTGCCCAATCCCTGATGCTGAGCGGCGTCGATAGCGACGGCAGCCAGTTCGCCCTCGTTGAGGCCGTGCAGCTTGCTGAGCCGGCCAATGGCGAGGATTTCAGGCTCGCCTTTATCGTTTGGCCGCTCCGCCACCAGCACCATCTCGCGGTCATAATCGATGAAGCAGATGCGCGACAGCCGTTCGTGGGCCACCCGCTGGGTCAGCTTCAAAGGCTGGAAGTACCGGAGATATACGCTGCGCTCCGAGAGCTTCTGGTGAAACTCGATCAGCAGCGGTTCGTCTTCCGGACGGATGGGCCGGATCGCGACTTCTTTGCCTTCCTTCGTCACCCAGGTGGAAACCAGCCGCTGCGGATACGGCCTGACTGCAGATTTAGGAAGGTCCTCCTTCTGCATGTCGAGGCCGTGAATCACGACCCGCGCGTCGAGCGCCAGCAGCCGCTCCGGAGAAGCCAGCAGCGGATTGATGTCGATTTCCTTGATCCAACGCTGCTCGACGATGAGTTGGCTGAAGCGGACGAGCAGCTCCTCCAAGCGCGGCGATATCAACCGGAGGCCGACCGCGAACGCCTTTCAGGGCGGTGAAGACTTTGGTCTGCTCCATCAGGCGCCGCGCCAGGGTAGAGTTCAACGGCGGCAGCGCCAGGGCGCGGTCCCTGAAGACTTCCACCAGCTGGCCGCCGGTGCCAAAGAGCATGACCGGGCCAAACTGCGAATCCAGGGTGCTGCCGACGATGAGTTCATAGCCGCCGAGCTTCACCATCGGCTGAACTGTCACGCCCTGAAAATGCTCGGCACCGGACCTTTCGGTGACGAACAGCTGAATCAACTTGAATGCTCTGCTGACGGCTTCGGCGTCGTGCAGGTTCAACATCACACCACCCACATCGGTTTTGTGGGTAATGGTCTGCGAGTTCAGCTTCACGACAACTGGGTAGCCAATCTCGGCAGCCGCCGTCACCGCCTCTTGTTCGGTAAGCGCGAGGCGCGTCTCGACGACGGGGATCCCGTACGACGCCAACAACTGCTTGGACTCGAATTCGGTGAGCAAGGTCCGACCCGACTCGCGCACCGTCTGAATAATCTGCGCGGCCGTTTCGCGTTGCAGGCTGCCGTCGGCCTGATGTTGCAACGCGGGCGTTTCATACAGACCTTTCAGGTTGTAGGCGTAGCGCCACATGTAGTTGAAGGCGCGCACCGCGCTGTCGGGAAACTGAAACGTCGGTATGCCCGCCTGGTTCAGGATCTGGTCGCCGGCTGCGACCTCAGCGCCGCCCATCCAACTCGCCAGTACCGGTTTGCCCAGGCCCTTCGCGTAGGGCTTCAACTTTTCTGCAATCTGTGTGGGATTAGTCATGTCCTGCGGAGTCAAGATCACCAGCATGCCATCGATCCCGGGATCGTTGGCAGCAATCTCCAGCGACTTCGCATAACGCTCGGGCTCGGCATCACCCAGGATGTCGACTGGATTGTTGTGGCTCCATTGCGGCGGCAGAATCGCGTCAAAGGCCTTCATCGAGTCAGCCGACAGTTCCGCCAATTCGCCTCCTCCGGCCACCAGGGCATCGGTAGCCAGCACACCCGGCCCGCCGGCGTTGGTGACAATCGCCAGCCGCTTACCGCGAGGACGCGGTTGCTTGGCCAGCACATCGGACATGAAGAAAATGTCGGCAATGCTGTTGACGCGAAGCACGCCCGAGCGGCGGAAAGCAGCATCGAGCACTTCGTCGCTGCCGGTCAGCGCTCCGGTGTGAGAGGCCGCGGCCTTGGCTGCCGCCGCCGTGCGTCCTGCCTTGATGACGATGACTGGCTTGTTGAGCGAAACTTCACGTGCCGATGACAGAAACGAGCGAGCGTCGCCGACCGATTCCATGTAAATGACGATGCTGTTGGTACGAGGATCATTGCCGAAGTAGTCGATCAAGTCGCCCCAATTGACATCGAGCATCGATCCGGTGGAAACGAACGCGCTGAAGCCGACGTTTTCGCGCAAACTCCAGTCCAGCACCGCGGTGCACAAGGCTCCGCTCTGGCTAAGGAAGGCGACGGTTCCCGGGCGAGCGATGCTGTGAGCAAATGTCGCGTTCAGTCCTTTGATCGGATTCATCACGCCCAGGCAGTTGGGCCCGATCACGCGCATCTTGCCGCGAATGATGTCGGCGATCTGGCGCTCCAGCTCCTGGCCATGCTCGCCGTGCTCCTTGAAGCCGGCCGAGATGATGATGGCTCCCGGAATGCCAAGGCTAACCGCCTCCCCAATCACGTCGGGAACCGTATCGGCCGGCGTACTCACGACAATGAGGTCGACCTTGTCCGGCAAGTCAGCCAGCCTGGGATACGCCTTGATGCCCAGGACATTCGGCCGCTTGGAATTGACCGGGAACACCGTGCCGCCAAATGGACTGCTGAGCAGGTTCCACAGAACCGAACGTCCGACGCTGCCCGGACGCTCGGAGGCGCCAATTACGGCGACGCTTTGCGGCGCAAAAATCGGGTCCAGCGGATTACTTTCGGAGCGATAAACATCCGAAGACGGATCGACTTTTAACTTTGACGATGGTTTCGTGGCGGTAGTCATGATTCCTCGGAGGGACGAACCGTGGTGTTATGGAACACTCTAGTGTCGCACTACGCGGAAGCATTCGCACCTGGGTCACGGCGAGCCGTGATTTATGTCACTGGCAGGCCAAATACGACATTCGCATAGCACGCAAGTGATACAATTGCCGCTTCCCTCAGTAAGTTATCTGCGAACGTTTATCCCTGGGATGGATTCCAACCTTTGGCTCAATCCGTGACCGAGAATCGCCCTATCACTTACGCCGATGCCGGTGTGGACATCGAACGCGCGAATAAAACCAAGCAGCGCATCAAATATCTCGCACAAAAGACCTTCAATCGCGGCGTTTTGAGCGATATCGGCGGTTTTGGCGGGCTGTTTTCCATCGATAAGCGCAAATATCGCGACCCGGTGCTGGTGTCATCCGTTGACGGCGTCGGCACCAAGCTGAAGCTTGCCTTCGAGATGCACCTGCATCACACCGTGGGCGCCGACCTGGTAAACCACTGCGTCAACGACATTGCCGTGCAGGGCGCGGCGCCCATGTTTTTCATGGATTACTTCGCCACCGGGAAGCTTGAGGGCGAGGTCGCGGAAAAAGTAGTCAGCGGAATTGCTGATGCGTGCAAGCAGAACGGCTGCGCGCTGATCGGCGGCGAAACTGCCCAGATGCCGGGCTTTTATGACGACGGCGAATACGATCTGGCTGGATTTATCGTCGGCGTTGTCGACCGCGATAAGATCATCACCGGCAAGGACGTCAAGCCAGGCGACGTGCTCATCGGGCTACCTTCCACCGGCCTACACACCAATGGCTATTCGCTGGCCCGCAAGCTCTTCTTCTCGATTGCGCACTACACGCCAGATAGCTACGTCAATGAGATCAAAGGCAAGGTCGGCGCCGAGCTCATGAAGACCCACAAGAGCTACTGGCCGATCATGCGTCGCATGGTCGAAGCCGAAGCCGTCACCGCGATGGCACATATAACCGGCGGCGGCATCACCGAAAACCTGCCGCGCGTGCTGCCAAAGAACTGCTCTGCCATCATTGAAATCAACTCCTGGCCGGTGCTGCCGATCTTCGAGCATCTGCAAGCCATCGGCAATGTCTCACAGGAAGAGATGCTGCGCACCTTCAACATGGGCATCGGCATGATTCTGGTGGTGCCCGCCGCGAAGTTCAAGAAGGTGCAGACCATCCTCGATCGCTGCAGCGAGAAGGGCTACACCATCGGCCGCATCGTCAAGGGCGACCGCAAGGTGATCTACCAGTAGGGTTGTTTGCAAGGGAGATCAGGGATATTCTCAAGGTATGGCACCTGCAACAATATTGACCGGCAAATGGGCGACGGCTGAAGACACGGCCGAAGCGTTAGGGGTTTCGCCCCGTCGACTCAAACAACTGAAGAAGCTTGCTGCAGAACTGCTTGCACCTAAGCACGGTAGCCAGCACACAGGCAATGGACAGCGGGCTTCCAGAAAGAAATCAGCCGTCGTTGCAAGTAGTGCGAAATCGACCAAGCGAGCCAAAAAGAATACGCGAAATGCCCACAACACAAGCAGGGCAGCCGGGCGTCCCAAGTCGAGCTAAGGAATCCGTATTTCTCAACGTTCCGTACGATTCAAGATTCGAGCCCTTATTTCTTGGATACATGGCCAGCGTGAGTACGTTCGGCATGGTTCCGCATGCAACACTAGAAATTCCGGGCGGCGAACGAAGGCTTGAGAGAATCCTGGGTTTGATTGCGGAGTGTCAATATTCCGTGCACGATCTTTCCCGCGTGCAACTCGACCGTGTGACGCCGCGCACTCCCCGTTTTAACATGCCATTCGAGCTGGGATTGTCCGTTGCCCAAGCAAAGTGGCATCGGCAACATACATTCTTCGTATTCGAAGAAAAGAAACATCGGTTGTCCAAGTCGCTTTCCGATCTGGATGGCACTGACCCTTATATTCACAGAGGAACACTGCACGGTCTATTCGCGCAAATGGGCAACGCATTTGTGCGATCTAAGCGACAGCCAACCGTGGCGCAAATGTATGCAATTTACCGGAAACTCCGGGATGCCGTACCGCAAATTCTGAGCGGTGCGGGCGCCGATTCAATCTTCGGTGCCCGACCATTTCGAGACTTATCGACTCTTGCCAGTGCATTGGCCGACGAGGTTATACCCAGTACTGGCTTCGTAGATTTGGAGCCGTTCTCGTAACTACGCTGGACCAGCAGTTAAGCTGATTTGGAAATTTCCCCGCGAGGCTTCACGCTACTCCTCTTCCTCCACTTCCTCTCCACGCGCGGCCTTCGCGGCAGCGATGATCTTCTCCTGCGCGGCCTGGGGCACGATGTCGTAGTGGTTCATTTCCATCGAGAAGCTGCCGCGGCCTTGCGTCATTGACGTCAGATCGGTGCCGTAGGTCAGCATCTCGGCCATGGGAACTTCGGCCTTGACGATGGTCTTGCCACCCTTGTTATCCATGCCCTGAATGCGGCCGCGACGGCTGTTGAGGTCGCCCATGATCGAACCCGCGAATTCGTCAGGAATCGTGATCTCCACGTTCATGACCGGCTCAAGCAGCGTCGGCTTGGCCAGCTCCATAGCTTTCTTGAAAGCGATACGGCCGGCGGTCTTGAACGACAACTCGTTCGAATCGACGTCGTGATACGAGCCGTCGTACAGCACAACCCTGAAGTCCACCACCGGGAAGCCGGCAAGATAGCCGCGCTGTGCAGCTTCGACGATTCCCTTCTCCACCGCCGGTATATAGTTCTTCGGAATCGAGCCGCCAAAAATCTCGTTGACGAACTCGAAGTTGCCTCCGCGCGGCAGCGGCTCCATCTTGATCTTGCAATCGCCGAACTGGCCGTGGCCGCCGCTCTGCTTCTTGTGGCGTCCCTGAACGTCGGCGCGTCCGCGAATGGTCTCGCGATATGGGACCTTCGGCGCCTTCAGGTTCACCTCAGTGTGATAACGGTTCTTCAGCTTGGAGACCACTACTTCGATGTGCTGCTGGCCGGTACCCGCAATCAGGAACTCCTTCGTCTGCGGATCGCGGAAGAAGCGCAGCATCGCGTCCTCTTCCATCAGCTTGTGAATGCCGTTGCTCAGTTTGTCTTCGTCGGCACGCGTCTTGGGCTCGATGGCGAATGTAATTGCCGGCTCAGCAAACGTCACCTGCTCATATTGAATCGGCGCGCCCTTGTCGCCCAGCGTGTCGCCGGTGAGCGTCTCGCGCAACTTCGCAACCGCGCCGATGTCACCGGCATGAAGCTCGGTAACCGGAACCGCCGTCTTGCCCTGCATCACCGAGATGTGCGCCAGCTTCTCGCTGGTGCTGCGAGTGAAGTTCTGCAGCGTGGCATCGTTCTTCAGCACGCCGGAGAAGACCTTGAAGAACGAAATACGTCCGGCAAACGGGTCGCTGATGGTCTTGAAGACGTAAGCCGAAACCGGTTCGGTATCGGCGACTTTGCGGACTGCCGGCTCGCCATTGCTCGCCGTCGGCGCGGCTTTTACCTGCCCGCGCTCAACCGCTGTCGGCATGTAATCGACGATGAAGTCCAGCACCTCGTCGCTACCCATGTTGCCCAGGCCCGAGGCGAAGAGCACGGGGAAGATCTTGTCTTCGCGAATGGCATTGTGCAGGCCGGCGATGATGTGCTCGGTGTCGATGGTTCCCTTCTCGAAGAACTCTTCCATCAGCGCGTCGTCGCCTTCGGCCACCGACTCGATCAGCTTCTCGTGCGCCGCCTGCGCCTCCGCCTGCATGTTGTCAGGAATGGGCCCAACCTTGGCCTTGCCGTTGCCGCCCATGTCGTAGGTGTAGGCCTGCATCTTCACCAGATCGATCACGCCGGTGAAGTTTTTCTCCGCGCCGATCGGCAGTTGCACCGGAATCACCATGCGCCCGAAGCTGTTGGTCAGCGATTCCATGACGCGCTCAAAGTCGGCGCGTTCGCGATCCATGCGGGTGCAAACGATGGCGCGCGGCAGCGCAAAGCGGTCGGCGTAATTCCAGATGCGCTCGGTCACCACCTCGACACCGCTGACCGCGTCAACCACGACCAGCGCCGAGTCAACCGCCGGCAGCACCATCTCGGCTTCGTGGATGAACATGTTGAACCCGGGAGTGTCGATGAGGTTGATCTTCGCTTTGCCCCACTCCACCACCGCCGTCGCCGCCGACAGCGTCATGGCGCGCGAGATTTCTTCTTCGTCGTAGTCAGTGACGGTGGTGCCTTCATCCACCCGGCCGAACCGCTGGGTGGCGCCGGCGGTGAACAGCATGGCGGATACGAGAGAGGTTTTGCCCGAATGCGAGTGCCCAATCAGGGCGACATTCCGGACGTTTGCGCCTTCGTAAGTCTTCACGTAAGACTCCTTGGAAATGAGAAACCTTCGGCTGATGGGTGGAGTACCGCTTCAGCGGTACCAATAGCGAGTCACTTTGAAGTTGGCTTTAGCCGCTGCGGGAAAGGCGACTTACCTCAGGCGTTAAAGCGCACTGCAGATGGCTGCTTTGCTGTGCACGCCTGAAGGCGTGCTCCACCCGTCCTCCGGAGTATTGTTAAATTTTCATCCCGCTCAACCACAATCAGGTCGGCCCACTCCGCACGCTCAGAGGCAATTTTCCCCGACAGCACGTGGGACGTCGTGCTGAACTTCCCCGGGGATGCCGGTGAGGCACAAAGGCGGGGCACCATGCCGCCTGCGCATGGTGAAGCTGTAACAAACTCAGAATCCTAGCACAAGCCGTTTTGCTGCCTCAATGAACCAGGTCACAGAGCGACTGAGGCAAGAGCCGTCAAAAGGGCTGGGTACAACCGAGACGGTTGCGCGTCTATCGAGTACTATTTGAAGATAGCCGGGAGACCTGGCCTCCCGGCGCCTTAAGGGAAGAGGAATGAATCGTAATTTTCTTCGGTCGGTTCTCACCGCGTTGCTCATCGTCTTTGCACTGAATCTGGCTTCATTCGCAGGCGACACTTCCGTTTTGCGTCCGCCCAAGGGCTCCAAAGTGGCTCTGATTGTATTCGAGGACCTGCAGTGTCCCGATTGCTCTCGCGCGGCGCCGCTACTTCATGAAGCCGCGAAGAAGTACAACATTCCCCTGGTGCAGTACGATTTCCCGCTGCCCATGCACAACTGGTCGTTTGAGGCGGCGGTGAACGCCCGCTACTTCGATACCAAGTCGAAACAAGTCGGCGACGAGTACAGACTGTTCATTTTTAAGAACCAGCCGCAAATTACAAAAGACAATCTGCGCGGCATGACCGAGCGCTTTGCCGACGACCATAAGATCGCCTTGCCCTTTGTCGTCGATCCGAATGGCGATCTCGCCGCCAAGGTGAGGGCCGACTTTCAGGTTGGCCAGAGAGTCGGAATTGACCACACCCCTACTATCTACGTAGTCAGCGACACCACACGAGGACGCCCTTTCGTCGAAGTTGTGGACCGCAGTCAGCTTTATCAGCTGATTGACGAGGTCCAGAAGGAGGCCGCCGAGTCTTCGCCCAGCAAGACTGCGAGCGCCAAGTCGTCGAGTACCAAGAAGGGGACGACCAAGTCGCAGTAGTCCGACCAAATATTGGAACTATCGGCGCCCGCGTCGGCGAATACAGGTGCTGAGCTTCGAAACTCCTAAAACATAGGGGTGTTTAGGTGTTGTAGGGGTTTCGTGCCTGACAAACCTATGAGCATGACCAGTCCACTATCTTCTCGCGATCGCATTTTGTCGGCAGCCAAAGAACTTTTTGCCAAAAACGGCTACGAAAATACCAGCACCGTTGCCATCGCGCGCCAGGCTGGTACCAGCGAATCGCAACTGATGAAGCACTTCGGCAGCAAGCAGGGGCTGCTATTTGCGATTATTGACCAGGGCTGGACGGCCATCCTGCATCGTGCCTACGCGCTGTCAAGCGTTCCGAATCGCTCTCCTCAGTGCCTCATCGACGTTCTCGAGTCTTATGTCGTCGAACTGGAGCAGGATTCCGCAATGAAGACTCTGGTGGTGTTGGAGTCGCGACGGGCTCGCAGGGAGAGTTCAGGCCCCTCTCCAGCGGAGGGATCTCAGCAATTCGGGTCGCTGATTGAGAGCCTTCTACGAGACTTGAAGAACCAGGGCGTGCTGCGAGCCGACCTCAATGTTACCGCCGCCCGTGCCGCGCTGTTCGGCATGACCGAGGGATTGCTGCTGGAAGCGGTCCTGACCGCGAATGACAACCGCCAAGGGCTTTATGGTTCAGACGAGGTGCGCAGAGTTCTTGGCGCCTTCGTATCGGGTTTGTCCACGGAGCATGTAGCTTCGCCGCAGGACGAACAGCCCACCCCAAGCTGGACGCACGCCGACTAAAACTCGAGATGCATTCGCACCCCGGGAACCGTGACCGGGCCGCGCACTTTGTTGTATCCCGGATTGTTCACGTGCTGCAGGTCGAAAGCGAAGAACAGCCCGCGCCAAGCGTGCACGGTATAGAACGCCTCTTCGATGGTCTCCCGTCCGTAAGTCAGGCCGCCGTCGCCGAGGATAAATCCTAAGCCGCCGTCCGCCAGATACTGCTGGTGGTACGACTTGATACCGCTGGAGACGAACGCTGCTCCCGCCCGATCCAGACTCCTTTTCCACCGCGTCCCGACAAAGTAGCTGCCGATTTCGACACCCGATTCGTCTTCCGTGTAGGCGAAGGATTCCGTCTTGCCGTCGTTCCATCCCCATCGCCCGAAGGCCCACATGTCTTTAATGAATTCCTGTTGGAAGTTGAATTCGAAGCCGTACTTGATACTCCCCGGCTGGCGGGTCGATGTAATGTCGGGAGTTGCGGTCAGTCCTTCGTCGTACAGCAACAACGAGTCGCGATAGTTCCCCATGTCCGCGTGATTGATGTAGGTGAGGAAGCGGACTTTCGTGTCCCTGTCTTTCAGCAGCGTAGGGCGTAGCTCCAACTCGATATTCTCGGCCCGACTGTTGGCGATGTCCCAGCTCAGCTGTGGGCCGTTCGCTACCTTTGGCATCAGCAGTTCGCCAAAGCGAAGCCCCCAATTGCGATCCTCGTAGTCGAGAATCACGCCCATGGTGTAGCCACGCGTGTCGGCCGCGTAGTCGTAAGCCCCGTTGTTGTCGATGACCCAGTTCAGGAACTGGTAATGGCTGTCGGTGCCACCAATGTTGTAATCGAAGAAATCTGCGGTCGAGAATTTACCCACCCTGATCTCCAGCCGTCGCGCCGGCAACTCGGTCTGCAACTCCAGCGCATTGCGCTCCTGCGTGATCTTCTCCTTCGACAGCGGAATGACCTGTTGCAGCATGAGCCGCGCGATGTAGGGAGCGGTGCCGATGCTTGGGTTTCGAACCACGTCAAGGTTAGTAAAGCCTGCCAGACCCAGCGCTCCGCTGATGCCTCCCCACCCGGCTTCTTCTACATCCAGGTAGACAGCGGTATTCGGGGTGACCTCGTAGCCGGTGTACAAGGTCAGTACGCGCGAGATCGCGTTCTCCGGAGTGTTCTTCAGGCTGTTAGGCCCGCTGTACAGCGCATAAAAACCGCCGTGCGCCTGGAAAACAAAATTAGCCTGTCCCGAGATCCACCACTTGGCAGTATCGGAGTGCTCGAAGAAGGTGTCCCGGGGCTTGCTCTGGGTCGGCGCGGCTTCATCGCCGGCTTTGGGATCGGCTTGCGCTGCCACGTTCGAGACGAAAACAAGAAGCGCGAACGCAAGCAGAATGCATCGGCTAATCGAGGACTTGCTCATCGCGAAAGATTGAGTATCGCATCCGAGGATGCCACTGTAGGGAGTCGATCTCGCTTTGTAACAGCCATTTCATATGCCGGGCGGTTTGACGCCCATCTGCGAAAAATCTAGAATCAGAGTGGCTGGGCGACGGCGTCCGGCCTTTCATTTGCAGAGCGCCGGCGAGCGACTTTGCGTCGTTGAAGCGAGAACTTCCCCGGCCGTTGGCGGTGTAGCTCAGGTGGTTAGAGCGACGGTCTCATAATCCGTAGGTCGTAGGTTCGAGTCCTACCGCCGCCACCAAGATACAAGCAATCGCAGTGTTACTTGCTCATCGCATCCGCCGGTGGCCAGCGCATTCTTCTGGACTGCCGCGCAGGGTACCGGAGCGCAGCTGAGGGACCACATGCAAGACTCATCGAGCGGGAAAACGGCTGTCATCACCGGCATCACCGGCCAGGATGGAGCGTACCTCGCGAAACTGCTGCTCGATAAGGGCTACACGGTATTTGGGACGTTCCGCCGTGCCAGCTCTGTCAATTTCTGGCGCATCGCTTCTCTCGGAATTCGCGACCACGCTCGGCTGCACCTTACCGACCTGGACCTCACCGACATGGGTGGCGCCATTCGGCTCCTCCAACAGTCGCAGCCACAGGAAGTCTACAATCTGGCGGCCCAAAGCTTTGTGAAGCTTTCCTTCGATCAGCCGATAACTACCGCCGAAATCACTGGCCTGGGCGCGGTGAATCTGCTTGAGGCGATCCGCATTGTCGACCGCAACATACGCTTCTATCAGGCTTCGACCTCCGAGATGTTTGGCAAGGTAGAGTGCGTGCCCCAGGATGAGAACACCAGGTTCTATCCCCGCAGTCCTTACGGCGCAGCTAAACTCTATGCCCACTGGATGACCATTAATTATCGCGAAGCCTACGATATTTTCGGGGTGAGCGGAATACTGTTCAACCATGAATCTCCGCTGCGCGGCATGGAGTTTGTAACTCGCAAGATCACCGACGCTATCGCTCGTCTGAAGCTCGGCATGATTGAGGTCATTGAATTAGGCAACCTGGATGCTCGGCGTGACTGGGGCTATGCTCCCGAGTATGTCGAAGGTATGTGGAGGATGCTGCAACACGACACGCCTGACGTTTATGTTCTGGCGACCGGGCACAGCGCCACCGTCCGCGAATTTGCTACTTTGGCCGCCGCAGCTATCGGTATGGATTTGGCCTGGCAAGGTAAGGGAGCTGACGAGCGCGGTATCGACCCCAAGACCGGCAAGTGTGTGTTCAAGGTCAGTCCTAAGTACTACCGTCCTGCGGAAGTGGAGTTCCTGCAAGGGAGCGCGGCGAAGGCCGCGAGCGTACTGGGTTGGCGCGCTACGACCCAGCTTTCCGAGCTATGCCGGCTGATGGTAGAAGCCGACTTACAGCGAGTCTCGACCGGACAATCACTCTACTAGCAATGCCTACCGCTTTAGTCACCGGCGCCGCTGGATTCACGGGAAAGTACGTCGTGGAGGCTCTGACTCGTCGCGGCTATCGCGTCACTGGAATTGGACTAGGCGATCCAGCCGGCGATGACTGGGTCCCTTGCGACCTGACCGACAAAGCTGGCACCAAGAATAGCCTCCGCGGAATCACCCCCGATGTTGTCGTACATCTGGCGGGGCTGGCCTTCGTTGGCGAAGGCAATCCTGAGAACTTTTACCGCGTCAACGTACTTGGGACTATCAACCTGCTGGAAGCGCTCGCCGACGCCGATCGCAGCCCTTCGCGAATACTGATCGCCAGCAGCGCCAACGTCTATGGCAACATCTCGGGTCGCGAACTAAGCGAAGATATCTGTCCCGCTCCGGTAAATCACTATGCTGCCAGCAAACTTGCTATGGAGCACATGGTTAAAACATGGTTCGATCGCTTGCCCATTGTTTTGACGCGGCCGTTCAACTATACGGGCCCCGGACAGGACGAGAGATTCGTTGTCCCCAAGATTGTGAACCACTACAAACGCCGGGCGAGTTCTATAAAGATGGGCGATACCGCGGTAGAGAGAGACTTTTCAGACGTCACAGACGTCGTTGAAGCTTATATGAGGCTGCTGGAGAGCAACGCGCGATCCGAAGTCGTGAATATATGCAGTGGTAAGCCGATCAGCGTGGCAGCCATCGTCTCGGAGATGAATAAGATCGCGGGATACGAAATCAAGGTTGAAATACAGCAGGAGTTTGTGCGGAAGAATGACATAAAGCGCCTGATTGGCAGCAACCACAAGCTGCGAAGCCTAATAGGATTTGCTCCTTCGCGACCTATACAAGAAACGCTACAGCGCATGTACAACAGCTAGTCCGCACTTGCAAGTCAACTAATCTCTTAGTTCGCTGTTCTCTTACTATCCGATTTGCTCTCGACCTGAATATTGACATCATCCCAGTAAATTGTGCCTAGTCCTTCCGTGCGGTAAAGATGGATCCTGACCGTTCCGCCATACTTGATGTTGATGGTGTCTGATAGCAATTGCCAATTTGCGTCAGGGTGCACAGTTTCAGAAAAGATTGGCACACTAGCTCCGAACTCGAACACCGCAAGGTATGCGCCGGCAGTCGCACCGGGCGAAGCCGAAACCCACGCGGAAATGCGATACTGCTGCCCGATCTGTAATCCGGGTACATCCTGGTAGACGCTCCCCTCAGCTTCAGACTCAGCGGCGCTGTGTAAGCCCGAGTGGACCGGGGAATTTGCCATGGTCGCACGTACATATTTGAACAAGTCCCATGCGTTCATGTCGCTATCTTCAAATCCGGGATTTGTGATTTTGCCGGGCACCGGCTGGCTAAAGTGGGCAGAGGCTTCTTCTTGCTCCTCCTCCGCAGCCGGCTTCCATATACCCGAGCTCACGTCAAGCGCACATAATCCGTTGGCGACGCCCTTCTGCTTCGCCCAGTCCATAGCTGTGCTCGCAACATGAGCTCGGCTCTCCTCTAGAAAATCCCAGCCGGTTGGAAACCACGAACTAGTGCCATTCACTGTAGGGATATCGTATTGCTGAGCCACCATCATGGCGTCCGTTTGGTTATGCACCATTCCTATGTTGGTACTGCTCCAATCTGAGACAAAGAAGGATGAGCACGCTTTTGGCGGAGGAGAAACTCTGGCGAACTTTTGCGCCTCTCCTTTCCGGCTTATCAAGTGGGTTTCCATCATGTTGAGCTGCTCGATGGCTATGGCTCCGACCAGAAAAGCAGGTACCAGGTACGCGAGCGCCCCAAACGGCGCCAGCTTTTTCCGCAATGCTTCCAAGCCAAACATGCACACAACGACGACGCCGATGTTTAGCACGAGATCGATCCGTTGCGGTATACGGATCGCGGCGGCCCCGGGGACGACCTTGGTGAGCAGGAGCCACACCGGCGCATGCGCACCGACCCGCACCCCCGCAGTCCACAACGTCAGGCAGGTCAGGACAATCGCCGACATCAAGAAAAGCCTTCGCGGTGGAGGAACAATACGTCCACGCCGAACACGAACTAATTGCACCCCGCAATAAACCGCTGCTACAAGAAAAACCAGGATCGTGAGTAGTGGCCACCCTGTCGGGTGCTCGTGGGCGCCTCCACTTTGAACTAGCCAGTCCTCAATTCGTCCTGACATTCTTCCCCAAACCAGGTTTTCTCTGCCCACATCAACAATTGCCAATGGGCCCGGCATCAGGCCCAGAGTTTCGGCTATGCTCCTCTTTCCAGTCCTATGCAGCGATGGCATGTAAAGAACCATGAATGGCGCCATCGACAGCAGAAACACTATCCCGGCCAGTATGAAATCCCACTTATGTTGCCAACCGTATTTCACTCCCCTTGACAATGGAGAAGCACTGCGCTCAGCGAAGATGCAGCACCCCACATACACCAGAGCCACTACGGCAGAGCACAATAGCAGAAACCATCCGATGTAAAACGAAGTGTAGAAAATGAGCGCAAGCAGGACGGACGAGAGGCATAGGTACAGCAGCGCTCCTGCAGTCTTGACGTTCCGCTGCTGCCAATACTTCCCTGCCAACAGAAACACCATCGGCGCGGTCATAACAGAAACCAGGATGTAAGGGTGTACTACATAAACGTAGTACATGTCGGAAATGACGAATAAGGTTGCCCCAACCAGCGATCCCGCACGAGTAAAATGCAGGACTTTCCGCATGAGATGGTACATCGCAACAAAACCGAGAGCCACAAACAACATGGTCGCGAGCTCGACAGCCAGATATCGATCAGCCCCAAGGAGTCGAAAGAACGCGTGCAGAAGTCCAAGCCCTAAAAATGCATCGCTGTAACCAAGCACGCCCTTCTCGGGGTAGAAGAAGTTCGGGGAGCCTATAGCAGCCTGTCCATGAAACACCTTGGTCCAATGCTCAAGGATGGCTAGCTCAAACCTGCCATCGCCAGGGTCGCCTAGCGTAAGATCGAAATGTGACGCAAAGAAGGGCCGAAATAAGATAAATAGAGAAATAAATATCAACACTCCGGCCCAAGCCGTTGTCGAAGGCTTGCGAGCCGGTGGACCGCTGGATTCATCTATAAATTTAAATTGCATTTGCCTCTTTGCGGTCATCGGTCCTGATGTCGGCCGATTTCCGCGTTACGATACATGTTCTACCAAAGCTTGGGGAATTGGCAACAATGCTGTTTTGGTTATACTCCGGATTACAAAGACGTATTTTGTGTAATGCTGGAATATAGTTAGCAAGTAATTCTGGTATCAAAGCCCTGGACGAGATTAGCAAGACAGTACGCGAAAGCCGCTCTTCGTCTGCAGAATATGAACATTAACGATAGCTAACCTCGTTTCCTCGCGAGTTCACTCCTTACAATCTCCAGGTTGGATTTGGCAATACCGGAGAAATCTGTCGCAACATCGTCAGTCAGTTTCCCGATACTAACCGTATCGAGAAGCTTCTCGGATTCCGCCAATTCCCCGTAATCCAACAAACACTTAGCACGGCTGCATTTCATCACTTCTCTCACCGACAGCGGCATGCGCTCTGCTGCTCGCTCCATCAGATCCATCAGACGCGGGAGGGGAAGCTGGCAAAGGTCTTGCCACGCTTCATGTTCGGAGATAGGAGCCACATTCTGAAAAATAGCCGACCCTCCAAAAACGACATCCATAAGCTGGAAACGGTCAGCGTAATACTCCATTACGGCTTGAATCCACCACTCGTTAAAATGCACGTAGTCCTGTTGCACGACAACAGAAGTTCCCGGAATTAGACGGGGGAAAGTATTGGAAACTACCCAATGATTCAATTCAGGAGACTTGGCGATGTCGACAAACAGGATTTCGATGGAATCCGTATTCCATCGCATTTTGAGCAGATCTCCCGGAAGCGCAATTATCTGCTTGCTATAGTCTTCGGTGATCCTGGTAAAAAGCGGGAAAACGGACCCGAATGCAGGTAACTCCCAATCTTTAAAGTACCAATCATACCCGTGGGTTAGAAACAGATCGAAACTATAGATGCGACCCAGGTCTCCTACTGGATTCTTACCCAAACCGCTTGCCATGGCTAGAGTGCCGACGCCGCAGTACGGACCCAGATCGACAATAGCTCCGGCGCCGGAAAAGCGGTCCTTCGCCAGGAAATGAAGATAGGCCAGTTCGAGAGACGACAACATGCTCTTGCACGAGATGGGCCCTCGCCGCGTACTCACCGTATAGTGCTGAAACGAGGTTTCGCAGATTGGAAGAGTAGACTCAGAGTTCCAGAACGTCACATATTCACGCCAGCGGCTGGTATCTGGTTTTTTGAGATTAAGTTCAATAGGCTTATTCATCAGGGATCTCGTAATGTGCCGGAGATAAAGGTCGTTGCTGCTGTGACAATAGCTGAAAATCAGCGGTCGCCAATCACAAGCGTTACTTCTCTCAGATGTAGTCGTCCTTATCGACTACCAATATCCATCGGGTGAAACGGCGCAAGGCAGGAAATGGACCCATCATAAGTCTGCTCCTGCCCCCAGGACCCAAGCTTGATTGCCCAGGGCTCGCGGATGCCTAGATACGCGAAGGCGGAATTTTCGTATATTTTCGGGGAGTAGGACTTCTATCTTATCCGTAACCTTATAGTCCGAGTACAAGACCTGTTTATAAAAAGGAACTCCGGCGTCGTCACAAACTAGTAAATTCGAACCCCAAGGACTCTTGAGAACCTCAAGTACGAGCTTGCGATAGGCTCCTTCCTTCAGGCTATATCGCAAATGGGCCTCCTCACCCTCGATCACCAGCGCAGGCCTCGTACCCTCCAGCAGTTGATCTGTCACTAGGCGCCGTTCAATCAGCGAGATACTATCCCATTTTTTCTGGAGTACCATTTCCAGGTATTGTTTGCTGAAAGCCGGAGGTACATGGGGGGAATATCGCTCGAAGAATTGCATCAGCATGCCCTCAAAGCTATCGTTGATCGCTCTATGGGTCAGGAGGTTTGAGTAACCGTCGGCGATTACTTCGAATTCTGAGAGTCCAATTGACAAGTCGAACTCATGGTAACTTACGCCGCGGCCAATCCGGTATAACGTCTCCTTTGGGGACGGGGCCTCCGCTAGCATCGGGAGAAGCTCCTTACGGGCCGAGTGGCGAACATATAGCAGCGCCAGGTCATCGGGCAACCAATTGAAGAATGGCAACCGAAAACTGTGAATGTCGTAGGCGTAGAGCCGGTTGGGAGTATCGTAGACGACCATTACGCCTTTCGAACGTAGAATACCCCACATCATTTCGAGTACAGCCAATCGCTCGTCCATTCGAAGATGCTCCAGTACCGCTGGCAAGAGCACGACATCGCATCTGTTCTGAACGCGACTGCGGAAAGCTGAAATTTTTTCGGGCGACGCCCAGTCGGGATCCAACAAGTGAAAGGAAACGTTACTGACACCGACGAAAGCGGCTCGTTCACGGGCCAGGTCAATGGAAAACGGATCGATATCAAAAGCATCTATGTGAGCGCATTTCTGAGCAAGAGCCAGGGTTGCGGCACCGCTTCCGCAGCCGACCTCGACAATCGATGCTCCCTGAAGGGAAAATGCGGCCTGAATCCACGGCAGCATGCAGGTGTAATAGTTAACGGCTCTTATGAAAAACTTATCCTCACAGATGCTGTCTCCCTCGGGCGTCATCGCGAACTCAAGGTCACGGCCGTAGCTCTTTGCGAAAAGAGCACGGATCTTTGAAACGTAAGAATCGTCTCGGATTCTGGAAAGCCCCATCTAATGAGTTTATTATAGTTGTCTTATGTTTCGCATCGTACCAGCGCCACGTCTCCCCATCGCTATGTGTGCGCGCTCAAGCAATACGCCGGTGTCGTCCATGACCTCAGCAGCGGTGGACCGCAGTTAGCACGCCCGGTTTGTGAATCAGCCCGACTGGCTCCGCTTCAACGCCGGAGCTTGTCGCAGACGTTGCCGCTGTTTTGAGGACCATGCCAATGTTTGATCAGGTCGCCAGGAGTTTCACTATCGCATTCACTATGCGGTCGGGGAGCAATGCCATCTGCGACATCCTGGCGAAGAACGGCCTGGGATCGGCAGGCGAATGGTTTCAGCAGCCAATTACGCCGATCGGCGACGAACCGTGGCTGAAAGCTTTCGTCCGTCTAGTGAACGAGAATCAGGCAGGGGGCGTGTTTGGCTCCAAAATGTCGCACGATCACCGCGCCGCGATTGATACACGTTTGCGCCAAGCCATCCCCGGATATCGTTGCCTGGACGACGTGCTGCCCCGCCATCGCTGGGTGCAGCTGGTGCGAAAAGACAAGGTCCTGCAGGCTATTTCGTTGTGTCGCGCTGAATCTTCTAACCGCTGGGCCACCACCGACGCGAGTCAAATGCCGTCCGGTGAGCTGGAATACGATTTCTTCCATGTGCTCTCCCGGGTCATGATGATTCAATCTGGAGAGTTGGCATGGGAAGTCTATTTTCAGCAGTATGGAATCGAGCCCTTGCGCATAGTGTATGAGGATTTCTTTCACGATCTCGAGCCTCAACTCAGGCGCCTGATCGATTACCTTGGGGGCCTGCCGCCGGGACGGGCATCGCTGGAAATCGAGCCAAAGTATAGAGTCCAGCGCGATCAAATGAGTAGCCAGTTGCGTGAACATTTCATCTCGGACCTCAACCGTCTCGGCGATCCCAGCTTCCCTGCCGAGATTGGCGCACCTTGGGACAACTGGGTGCGGTTCTTTTCCGAGCGCCAGTGGCGTTCACCCAGAAATGTCGCACATTGAAGTGGTAAGGTCCCTACCCTGAAGCTGCGGACCCATTCACGGTATGCTCTCACGTAACTACTTCCCTCATCGGGTGAGGACTGCTGCCCAGAATTACCTTCGCCGGTCGCAGGTGAGTTGAATCGCAGAAAAAGCTGCAACGCCGTAACGAAACAGTGCCCTAACTCTCAACACTAAGTGCGGGTAAGGATCTCGTGCCGCACTCTGTCCAGTAGCGGCCGGAGCTGCTGATTGTCCTTCAGCTTACGGTAAAACTTTCGCGCAACTCGATAGGTAAGGCCCCGGCCCTCGGTCGATCTGATTTGCGGCGCCGGATGGTTTACCACTTCGACCGAAGGCGGAGGCACGTCCAGGGCTGCGGCCAGCGCGGCGTCGCGAGCGTAGATGAGCTCGACTCCTGCAGCTACCAGTCGGTCCAGCACTTCATCTGGCTGTCGAAACGATTCCGAGCTCATTTCCCTCACAATGCACACAGACGTTGCGCGACGGTCTCCGCGTAATCCCGCCAGGTTCCGATTTTGCGTTGCAGCGCTTCCCTCCGGAGTTTCTGCAGCAAACTCTGATCTGTTATGAGTCGTTCCAGCGATTGCGCGATTGCGGCTGGATTCAGTCATGTCGACGGTAGTGCAGCCACCCGGTGTGGCAAGTTCACGCATGACTCCACCATCATGCGCAAGACACGGTCGTCCCATCCATAGACTCTCCACGATTGGAAGTCCATAGCCCTCCACCAGTGAAGGATAGACCGTAAAGGTGCAGCGCCTGAACTCCTCGGCCAGAGACTCATCGTCCACTGTGCCCAGCCACTGAATGCTGGAATCGCGTCGCGCCAGCGCCTGCACCTCCTCGGCTATCTCGGGAGCACCGGCGTAACGATTGCCGATGAGCACCAGGCGCAGCGGAAGTTCCGGGCGGCGCTCACGCAGCTGGCGATAAGCCTGCAAGAAACGCTTGTGATTCTTTCGCGGTTCCAGCGTGGATACAAACAGGATCCGAATCTCGTCGTTGCCAGTGGGAAATTCCTGGCTTTGATTTCGCGGTTGCTCGCCGAACTGGCCCGGCAGGTGAATTGCCTCGTGAATGGAGGGCAGACGATCGTTCCGTTGCGCAAGGTAACGACTAAACTCGCTGAGCGTAAAGTCAGAAATCGTCCAGACTGCGTCGACCTGGGCCAAGGCCTGCAGGTACGCAGGAAATCCCGAGCACACATTCGGGTCACACAGCTCGGGATTAAAAATCGGAATCAAGTCATACAGAATTGCCGCTGTCTTGAATCCGCACCGCTGCGCCCACTTCAGGCGCGCCTCAGCCTGGTCGTCGAACATCACTTCCGGCAATAACAGAACCGGAGGCTGAGCTCGCGTGGCGCGGATGCGCGAAATCAACAGTTCAGGAGTGATACCGCCTTTCCATGCGGCGAGCAGGCCGAGTCCATCGCGTGGACCGCCATAGCCCTGTAGAAAATTCCTGCGAGTCTGGTCAAGAAAGATGAACTCCCCGAGGTCCCGACTCCACGCCGCGAACACCAGCTCAAGCCGGTCGTCGTACTGCAATTCGGAACAGAGCCGCCTTACCACGCGGATCACTCCCGGGTTCGCCGGATCGAGTGCAGCATTGGTGACGTCGACCAGAATGATGCGACTCTCGCGGCGCTCCTCGGCACCGATTTGCGAGACATCAGTCTGGCGATCCTTAACGAGGTTGACGATCTGGGTTTCCCAGGCCGACAATGTGAATTCCCATTGACGCCGTGCGCGAAATTCCGCGAAGCGAGACAAAAGCTCCGGCGCACCATCGCCGTTCACGCCGTTGCCACCCCCGCCATTGCCATTCAAAAGAGATGTGAGCTTCGCCGCCATCTCCTTGCTGTTCTCGCAAAGCAGCCACGGTTCTGCAATCACTTCCGGATGCGCACCCAGATTGAACGCCAAAGCCGGGCGGTCGATCCACTGCATCTCCGCCACCGGCAGATTGAATCCTTCCCAAAGCGATGTGCTGATACCGGCGGAGCACAGCCGCATGACCTCCTGCAAGGTGAGGTCGTCAGGAGCGCCAAGCAGCTCGACGAACGTTGCGAGTTCGCGGGGAACATTGCAGTCCTCTCCCGCATCCAGCAGCAGCAATCGCGTGGCAGCGCACTTCCCCCGCACCATGCGAAGTACATCGTAAGCAGCTGCCGAATTCTTGTATCCTTGCGCCTCGAACCGTCCGAGCGCAAGCACTAACTGCTCGCCTTGCTTGACGTACCCTTCAAGACGCTGCAGCAGTTCCCCGCCTTCACCGGCCTGCCGATCTCCACCGAACGTGCCGAGGGCCATGTGATCGCCCCCCAGCAGCACCGTGTGTACTCCCTCCGAACGTCCACGATCGGGCTCGCTCTGCGTATTGCGTATGAAGTCACTGATGGGGAGAACGCATTCAATCGACGGCAAGGTAAGTTGACGAATGCGGCGAAGCTCGCGCTGCATGGTCAACTGTGGCTCGGGAAAGCCATCTTGCGCTACCGCACCAGCGTCGATGAACAGACTGGAAACGTTGTGGCCTCCCGCGCGTGCAGCTAATTCGAGGAACGGCCATCCCCCGACCACGACTGCATCTGGAGCACTCTGCTGCCACAGTTGTAGTGTGGCCGCTGCAGCGGCTGCTTCGGTCTGCTCCATGTTCAGGCCCTCGGGCAACGTCAGCACGGTCACGTCGCGCGATATGGGCAAGAGCATCGACTTATCGCACCGCAGGCAGACGAATCGAACTTCGTGGCCGGCATCTACCAGCTTTCGCGCCAGCAGCACCAGCAAACGATCCACGCCGAAGCGTGGCAGCAGGCGCTCGTTACATATGTCGATGCGAAGTGGCCGCATAAATGAAAACGTCAGTTACGATCTTGCTTCCGAGCTAAGGTTGAAGGTCGAGACCGGAGCCATCACCGTCGCCGATGCAGCCGCGGCATGGGAACGGCGGGCAAATTCCTCCCGCAGCGTTGGAATGGACAGCAAGGCGCCCATCGCCGCCAGTGCTTCCAGATAGGTACGGTACAGAATCACTCCGCCATAATGACGGGCGAGTCCCTCAGCCCAAGAATTCGCCGGAGCCAGGACGGGTACTCCACGCCGGATCGCTGTATTGACCAACGGCTCTTCCGGGTGTCGATCCCACAACCACAGCAGCTTGGCGTCTCTCCAGACGGTGGCGTCGGCCCATTCCCTCCAGATAAATCGTGGCGTGGGATGCTTGTCGAGGTGCTTGTGCGCGTGGCCGGCAAGAGCGCTGACTTCAAGCGAGGGCCATCCGCTACCGCAGACGACTACGGGTTCACGACCCGCATTCTGTGGGCGCGGCCCCGCGTATATCTCCTCAAGTCGGGCGATGGTGGCGCGCTCGTCGAACTTGGCACGCCTGGCGTAATTAAATGCCCCATGCGTAGCCGCCAGGTTCGGATCCACGATGTATCGCCGCATCGCTTGTGCGAGTTCGTCGGGCTTACCCGGCGTTACCAGAAAGCCGGATTGCGAGTCTTCCACCAGTTCGAGATTGCCGCCAAGCCGGGTTGCGATCTGCGCCTTACCCGCGGCGATTGCTTCCAGCATGGTGACCGGCTCATTCTCCGGCCAGATGGAGGCCAGCAGCGCAACGTCCGTCTCACTCATCAGTGAGAGCAGCTCGGCCCGGGGCACACGACCGACAAAACGCAGATGACGCCCGATCTCCGACTGCACAGCGCTCTCGATCAGCGGCCGAAGGTGTCCCTCGCCCGCGATGGTCACCTGCCAGGGAACGCTGATGCTCGCATCCTGCGAGAGCCGCTTCACGGCATCGAGCAGGACCGGAATTCCCTTGTGTTCGCCCAGATAAGCAGAACAAAGAAATCTCACAGTGCCGTCCGCGGAGGATTGCTTCGCTGCATCCGCCACCGAGGCCAGATCGATTCCGTTGGAAACCGCGAAGGTCCGCTCAGCAGGAAATCCCGCCTGCGTGTACGTGTTCGCCAGATAGGCGCTGGGCGTCAAGCAGGTAGTCCGCTTGTGCCAGGCACCAGGCGACGTAATCGCGACGTAGCCGCATCGGCAGTGCGGTTCCTCCGGGCGGCTGGATTGCCGGCATGCAGCCCGCGCACTCTTCGAAATTTTCACAGATCGATCCATTGGGGCGAAGGCGCGTCTGCCGAAAACAGAAGCCCCAGTGATCGTGCAGCGTGACCAGGCAAAACGCACCGGCATCTTTGGCGGCGGGAATAAGATTCGCTCCCAAGCCCATCACGTTGTGGAAGTGAACAATCTCGATGCGATCGGCCGCGATGATCGCTTTCAGGCGTCCCGCTGCAGCAGGCCAGTAGAAGTTCTCGTCAGGCTCAAGCGAACGTATCGCAAGCCGATAGACTGGCAGCCCTTGGTGAACGTCGAAGCTGAGCGTTCCCGCAGGATTGCTGTCGGTAGGCAAGTCTCCCGCCAGCACCGTGACGTGATGGCCGCGCGCAGCTAGCGCCTGGGCCTGCCGAAACGCCACGATTTCCGCGCCGCCTACGGTGCGGGGAGGAAAGAAGTTACTGACCAGGAGTATGCGGGAGGACATCTATCGAATATCTTAAATCACCATCAACCGGCTATGCCGTGATCACGGAGAGGTCTTTGGCGGCAAACTGAGCGGTGCGAATCATGGTGGCTGAACCTTCCAAGATGATCACATCCCCGATTCTCGGTTGGGGGTCGAGGTATGCCAGCGCTAGACCTCCCCAGACCTCTGCTTTGCCGTCTTGTATCGAGTGTTCGATGATCTGGCCGGGCACAAAATCGCACTGCACAGAGTGAACGTGCGGGTTAGAGTTCCAGTTCGCCGCCAGGATGCCTTTGCGGCACTCTTCGTTCCCTGAATCGTGGGCCACGATCACCATGGGCGTGCGCGGCTGATAGGCCAACACCAGATCAAGATCCCTGCGCACCCCTTCGGCAGTATGGTCGGCGTCTATGAGTACGTACTCCAGCGGGATGCCGAGTTGCTCGAAGCGAGCCAGCGCCTTGGGGATCAGTTCTCGAGAACTTCCAATCAGCAGTTCAGCGTTGTCGGGCAAAGGAAAACGATCGCGCACCGCCGGTTGGATATCGATGGCCAGGATGTGTTCGCAGAACTGAGCCGCCAACGATAGGCTGCCGCCGTAATACACTCCAATTTCCAGTGCACCGCGAGGACGAATCCGGGCCAGAATGCCACTGAGCGCGATGCCGTCGCTTTCCGTCATGAACCAGTTTTCCTGCATGACACCCGGAAAAAGGAACTTCTCGTACAATTGCTTACCTTTTTCGTATTGCTTACCTTTTTCCATCTCTCACGCGGCCGAACTCATAATTTCATGACTGGCGCGGTCTTTCAACCTGTGCACCGTGACACCAGCAGCTGCGTTATCCACTCTATCGATGGGCTGCTTGCAGGTTGTTGAATGCTGTATCTTAGTGGGTCGAAGCCTGAATGATTTCTTACGCTCAAAATTTTGAGGATGTCACTCTGTGGCGGGCGCTCCGCGACGTCGCCAACGGACGTTATGTCGATGTCGGCGCCCTGCATCCCGAACTTGATTCCGTCACCAAGTGGTTCTACGACCAGGGGTGGAGCGGCATCAATCTGGAGCCCGTTCCTGAAATGTTTGCCGTCATCGAGGCGGCGCGTCCCCGCGACATCAATATTCAAGCAGCCGCCGGTTCTGCCCCCGGCGTTGCCGATATGGCGATCGTTCCGGATTCGATGGGCCTCTCGTCTCTCGACATCTCAGCAGTAAGCTCCAATATGGCATTTTCCTACAACCTGGTGCAGGTTGAGGTTCGTCCTCTGCGCGATGTGCTGGAACCCTTCACCGGGCAGGACATCCACTTTCTCAAGGTAGACGCCGAAGGCACCGAGCATGACGTACTGGTCGGGATGGACTTCGACCGCTTCCGCCCGTGGGTCGTCGTAGTGGAGGCTACCGAGCCGCAGTCACAAACGGCAACCGCCGAAAAATGGGAAGACCTTCTCATCGCCTCCAACTACCAGCACGCTTATTTTGACGGGCTGAACGAGTTTTACGTTGCGGCGGAACGAAGCGAGCTGGCCAGAAAGTTGGCTGTCCCCCCCAACGTCTTCGATAATTTTGAGCTGGCCGCGACGGTGCGGGAGCGCACTGGGCGTGAAGAATTGCAGCGCCTTTACCTCTCAGCAACAGACGAAAACCAGCGATTGCAGGGAGAGATTTCGCGTCGCGACACCGAGGTCGCGAGGCTCGGCGAACAACTGACAACTGCCAGCTCCGAAGTAGCAAGACTTCAGTCGGAACTTGAGCAAACACGGGAAGCCCTGACGACTACCGAGGCACAACTCGCCGCGGCTCACGATGACCTAGCCCGCGAGCGGCGCCGCCTCGAGCTATCCAATCACCGAATTGAGGAACTCACGGGCCAAGTTCGCGGCTCCGAAGCGGCCATCGTCTCGTTGAGCGAACAGCTTTCCGCGCTCGCCGCTGAGCTAAAGAAAGGCCGCGAGGTCGAAAGCGTTTACAAAAAACAGCTGGATCAGGTACTGAGCAGCCGGTCGTTTCGTTGGCTCGCCCCAGCGCGACGCATGCGTGCCATGCTGCTTCCTCATCGCCAGTAGGCAATCGCCAATTCCTCAAATGCCGATTTCTCAAAATGAAGAGCACATCAGGCCCAGCCGGCATTGGCCCGGTCACCGCATTCTGCAGACTGTTTTCGCGTAGAATCTATTAAGCTGTCTTGCCGGATGGGTACAACCTGGGCCGATCGCTGTTCGCGCGGCGATGCTGGGTCGCATAATGTCTCACCCTGTCCCGGCGCGAGTCCGATTGGAGTTCCACCGAATTGAAAGAACTTGTCGTAAACATATACAAGTACCGCGAGCTCATTTGGGCGCTCGCACTCAAAGAGATCAAGCTCCGCTACAAGCGGTCGGTGCTGGGATTTCTGTGGGCCCTGCTGAATCCGGCGCTGATGATGGTTGTCCTGACCCTGGTTTTCTCCACCATCATGCGGTTTAATGTCCCGCACTACGCAATCTTCCTGCTCAGCGTATTGCTGCCCTGGACGTTCTTCTCGCAGTCCTTGAGCTATGCCGTGGAGTCGATCGTCGGCAATGCTGATTTAGTGAAGAAAGTGGCGGTGCCCAAGCTGGTTTTTCCGGTCGCGGCAGTGGTCGCGAACGTTATCAACCTGCTGTTATCCCTGATCCCGCTCGCGATCCTCGTCCTGCTGCTCGGCCATCCTTTTTATTGGACGTGGATTTACCTGCCCGTGCCCATGCTGGCCCTCATAATTTTTACCATGGGTGCAACCTTCTTTTTCGCTGCGGCGAACGTCTTCTATCGCGACGTGTCGCATATTGTGCAGGTACTTTTGTCGGCGTGGTTCTACTTCACACCAATAATCTATGCGGTAGATTTTATACCCGAGAAATATCGCTGGATATTTAAGTTCAATCCCATCATTTATGTCATCAATGGCTTTCGTCTGGCGGTCTACTACGGCATGTTGCCTAGGTTGCAGTCGGTCGTGGCCTCATTCGCCTGTGCTTTTGTAGCGCTGTTTATTGGCTTTGGCCTATTTCGCAAATATCAGGATGACTTCGTATTTTATGTCTGACCCTCACGTCGCAATCGACGTTGAAAATGTTACTCAGCGCTTTCGTATCATTCACGAGCGCCCCGATACTCTGCGCGAGCTATTCTCAAACTTTCTGCGTCATCAAGTCAGCTATCACAATTTCGACGCCGTCAAGGACGTGTCGCTCCAGGTGTTCTCCGGTCAGATGCTTGGTTTGGTCGGGCGCAACGGCTCCGGCAAGAGCACACTGCTGAAAATCATCGCCGGGGTCTACAAGCCCACCGCGGGACGGGTACACATATCCGGAAAAATCGCTCCTCTGATTGAATTAGGCGCGGGATTTCATCCCGAACTGACCGGGCGCGAAAACATCCTGATCAACGGACTGCTGATGGGCTACTCGAAAGAACAGATGGTGAACCGCGAGCAGCGCATCATCGATTTTGCCGATATCGGAGACTTCATCGATTCGCCCGTCAAACAGTATTCGTCCGGAATGTACACCCGGCTGGCATTTGCTATTGCTACCGAGGTGGATCCCGAAATCCTCATCATCGATGAGATTCTCTCGGTGGGAGACGCCGGGTTTCAGCATAAGAGTTTCGCTCGCATCCAGGATTTTCGCCGTGCAGGAAAGACAATTCTGTTTGTCTCGCACAGTATGCCGTTGGTTACGACCTACTGTGATCGCGCCGTTCTGTTGGAAGGTGGATCGATCGTAGCCGATGGCGAACCCTCGGAAGTTGCCGCGCTGTATGAGAGCCTGGTGAATCCCGCGGTGGTTGTCGCGCAGTAAGACAGCTCTGGCAGTCGAAGGGGCGCAGCTTTAGCTGCGCCGATGAGATCAACTACAGGGTTACGGCTTTAGCCTCTGGGGGGAGGCGCCTTACAAAATGCGATCCCGCAGCGGCTGGAGACCGGGGACATCATCACTGTAACGGCGCTCCTGAAGGCGCGCCCCTTCCAAACACAAACCGCTCCCCTACGCCCTCGCCGGCACCTGATGCCTGGCGCGACGCGCGGCGTACAGCGGGAAAGTCTCTGCCAACCCCAGCACCTCGCGGCGAATGCGTTCCAGCACTCCCTTATCTGTGCGATTGTGCAGCGCCTCTGAAATCCACTTGCCGACCTGGCGCATCTCCGGCTCTTTCATGCCGCGCGTGGTGAGCGCCGGGGTTCCAATACGAATGCCGCTTGGCTTCATCGGAGGATTGGTGTCGAACGGAATCGCGTTCTTATTGACCGTGATGCCGGCATCGTGCAGCGCATTCTCGGCTTCGCTACCCAGCATGCCCTTGGCAAAGACATTGATCAGCATCAGGTGCGTGTCGGTACCACCCGAAACAACGTGGAAGCCTTCATCCGCCAGCGTCTGCGCCAGCACCTTGGCGTTGGCGACAATCTGCCGCGCATAATCCTTGAAGCTGGGCTGCAAGGCCTCGCCGAAGCAAACCGCCTTTGCGGCAATGATGTGTACCAGCGGGCCGCCTTGCATGCCGGGGAACACGACTTTGTCGATTGCGGCTGCGTGCTCCTGCTTCGACAGAATCAGGCCCGCGCGAGGACCGCGTAATGTTTTGTGCGTCGTGGTGGTGACGATCTGCGCGTACGGTACCGGCGAAGGATGAGCGCCGCCGGCCACCAGCCCGGCAAAGTGCGCCATGTCGACGAGGTAGAGTGCCCCAACTTTATCGGCAATCTGGCGCATGCGCGCGAAGTCGATGATTCGCGGATACGCGCTGCCTCCGCCAATAATCAGTTGCGGCCGCTCGCGTTCGGCAATCTGCTCCAGCTCGTCGTAGTCGATGACCTCGGTGTCTTTACTGACGCCGTAGGGAACGATCTTGTAGGTCTTGCCAGAGAAGTTCAGCGGATGCCCGTGCGTAAGGTGGCCGCCGTGCGCGAGATTCAAGCCGAGAACGGTGTCGCCCGGCTTGATGACCGCGGCATAGGCAGCCATGTTCGCGGTCGACCCGGAGTGCGGCTGCACGTTGGCGTGTTCGGCGCCGAACAACTGCTTGGCGCGATCGCGCGCCAGGTTCTCCACCACGTCGGTGAATTCGCAGCCACCGTAGTAGCGTTTGCCGGGATAGCCTTCCGCATACTTGTTGGTGAAAACCGAGCCCGCGGCTTCCAGCACCGCTTCGCTGACGAAGTTCTCCGACGCGATCAGCTCCAGCCCTTCGTGCTGGCGACGCTCTTCGTTCTCAATCGCCTGCGCAACTTCGGGATCAACTTCCGCTAGCGGCAAATCCATACGATTCGTATTCATGATTGCGCCCTCTACCGACTAGTTCCTTCGACTCGCCATTGTAACGCGTGGAGTAGGTCACGAAAGGAATCGGGGTGCCCCATTCGGGCTGGGTTTGCCCGGGTGGGGATTTTCGAACGCACACAAAAAATCCCCACCCCGGCAACCGAAGCCGGAATGGGGCACCCGATCTATAGGGAAGATGAGGCTGCTAGCTCTTCTTCTTCACCAGCTCAGCATCAATCTGGATCTTGACGGTATCGCTAACCACCGCATCGCCGCTTTGCAGCAGGTTGTTGTACGTCATTCCCCAGTCTTTGCGGTTGATGGTCGTGCTGGCAGAGAAGCCGCGATGCGAATTGCCGTGCGGATCGGTCATGATTCCACTGGGCTCATCCATGTTGAGAGTCACTTCTTTGGTGACACCATGCATGGTCAGATCGCCAATCATTTTGTAGCCGTCGCCCTGCTTCTCGATGCGCTTGGACTTGAACTCCATCGTCGGATATTTGGCGACGTCGAAAAAGTGGTCGCTGCGCAGGTCGTTGTCTCTCATCTGCACCCGCGTATCAACGGAGGCGACATCAATCACCGCATCCACCGAAGACTTGGCGAAGTCTTTCTCGTCCATCTGAGCGGTGCCGCTTACTTTGTCGAAGGTTCCGGTTACGTTGGACAGGCCCATATGGCGGACGGTAAAGTGCGCTGCGGAATGGTTGGGATCAATATTCCAAGAAGAAGTCTGTGCGAGGGCGGTTAACGAGGCAAACAGTAGGAACAGTACGGCATTACGGATTTTCAAGGCATCTCCCGAAGTTTTGTATTGTGACCGGCGCTGCGAGCAGCGATAACAAAGGATGTCACGCCGACTGCTCCGGTCGCAAATTCTAGGTGGAAGCTCCCGTTCATTGCGGCTGTTACGAAACTCACGATGGGGCGACGATGGTGGGACAAACGATGCGTCCGTCCAGCATGAACGGCAGATCTTAGCCCAGCATTTCAATGCTGGGTAGGCGTAAGTGGAAAAATTGTGAGTCCGCTTCAGCGGACGACAGGAGTTCGTAACAGCCTCTCCGGCGGGGGAAAAGCGTACCACCTTTGGGAGGCGCTTTGGCACTGGGCTTCGACGGCCGCGGCTGAAGCCAGGTCTTTGGTGAGAACTCTGTTCCCTCGGATAAATCCGAGAGCGTTCATCCTCGTGGTGCTCACCGGCGAGACCCAAGGCCCAAAACCCCCGCTTGCCACAAACTCACTGCTCCACGGTACAGGTCACGTTCATCTCCTTGCAGACCTTCAACACCCCTTCCAAAACAATCGACGTGCCGCTCTGACCGTTTTCCAAAGCATTCGACGCGATCATCAATTGTGTCACCTTGGGTCCAAGCGATGTGGCCTGAAGGCTGGCCGTCTGCTTGCCGTCGGTGAACTTGACCATCATCTTTTTGGCATCGCTGCTGGTTACCGTAACCTTGTCCGCATGTGCCTTGAAGTGCGTTCAAAGCGGTGTCATAGACTTTGTCAGCCTTCGCTTCCAGGATGACGCTGGCCACATCGTAGCCGCTGTCATTGGCCGTCCGCTGCTGCTCCATGCGCTGGATTCGCCCCGATGCCGCCCGCGCCACCATCACCCACTGCGCCTGTGCGGTTGATCCGGCCACCACGGCCAGCAAAACCAGCATTAATCCACGTCTAAAATTCATAACTGCTCCTGCTTCGGGAGTTTCTCAGAACACTTTATGTCATTGACGCCCTTCCTCCCAAGCGTGAATTAAGGACAAGCCTCGCGGCGTTTACGCTAACGTCCGGGCGGAGGATAATGAGTGCAATCGCCTGGTTGCTTCAGCCATGCCCGAACCCTGGGGCCGGCAGTATTTCGGTACGAAGAGGAGTCATACGTGGAAATTCGTCAGCGCATTGCTGTGATCTTGTGCCTGGGGATAGGCCTGGCGTCGCCGGGGCTCACTATGGCGCAGTCCTCTCCGGGGTTGGGACAAGAGATGAGTCATGCAGATCGCGAGCCGCCCGGATTGCATGACTTCGATTTTTTATTCGGACGCTGGCAAATCCATCATCGAAAGCTAAAGCATCGCCTCGTCAACAGTCACGAATGGATCGAATTCGAAGGGACATTATTCTGCCAGCCACTGATGGATGGCTACGCTAATGTCGACGACACCGTGTTCGAAGTTCCGGGCGGCACTTACCGCGGCGTAGCTCTCCGATCGTTCGACGCCAAGACGGGGCAGTGGTCGATCTGGTGGATGGACGGCAGGACGCCACTTGGGCCGATGGGTCCGCCGGTGAGAGGCAGCTTCCACAATGGCGTAGGAACGTTCTATGCGAACGACGATACCGAAGGCGGGAAACCAGTCCGCACACGGCTCCTATGGTCCGAGATCACACCCACCTCAGGCCGCTGGGAGCAGGCAGAATCAACCGACGGCGGTAAAACGTGGGAAACGGATTGGATAATGGACCTCAAGCGAGTGCAATAGTCGATTGAATGGAGGTTGCCTGCGAGAACCGGCGCATCGTTAGCCGCAGCAAAATTGACAATGTCGTTGACGACATCGTCAAGCTGCTCGAATACGCGAAAGGTTTTCCGCAAGAACACTTGATGTCGGCGGCTCGACTGTCGCTATATCGCCATAGCACTCATTGACTGCTTGCAGGGGTTCGCTCGGGGCCACTTGGCACCGCTTCTCGTGCGGGGCCAGAAGACGCCCCTGTAGCGGGAGCCAAGCCTCCCCTGCCGGCCTCGCCTACGGCCAAAGTGTCAGGGCCAAACCGTTTTGTTTCTGTATCATTAGGTGGTACTCTGAACACAAAGGTGCGAGCCTGTTGCAGCGGATTTCCCGGTCAGCCTCCGGGTATGGGCGAGTGAGCACGCACGAATGTTGAACTCTGCGATGATGTAACGATCCGCACCCCTGCGGCTTACCCGTACGAAGACGATCACACATCATTAGCGTTGCATGACTAAGGCATTCGGTTGAGTGTGTTCGGTCACCCGGCCTGCAATAAAGGTGTTTAATAAAGGCTTCACCTGGCCAAATAGTGAAAGAAGCAGTCGCAAATGTCATCTAACGGCTTTCATAGCAACGGCAACCACAGCTTCGGAAACATGCGCTCGCTGTTCAGCATGTTTTCCAGCGACCTGGCCATCGATCTTGGCACCGCCAACACGCTGGTGTATGCGCGCGGCAAAGGCATCGTCGTCAACGAACCCTCCATCGTCGCCATCAACAAAAACACGGGAGAAGTGGAAGCTGTCGGCAAAGAAGCCAAAGAGATGCTCGGGCGCACCCCGGGCAACATCGTCGCCATCAAGCCGATGAAAGACGGCGTCATCGCTGACTTCAAAGTCACCGAGAAGATGCTGAACTACTTCATCCAGAAGGCCCACAACCGCAAGATGCTGGTGCATCCGCGTATCGTCATCGGCGTGCCGTCGGAGATTACGCAGGTGGAAAAGCGCGCCGTCATGGACTCGGCCTATCGCGCCAAGGCGAGCGAAGTGCATCTGGTGGAGCAGGCCATGGTGGCCGCTATCGGCGCCGGGCTGCCCATCACTGAACCCAGCGGCAACATGGTGGTTGATATCGGCGGCGGTACCACCGACATCGCGGTCATCTCGTTGAGCGGCATTGTGTACTCGCGCTCCGTGCGAATGGCGGGTAATCAGATGGACGAGTCCATCATGAATTACATGAAGCGCAAGTACAACTTGCTGATCGGCGAGCGCACGTCAGAGCAGATCAAGGTTGAAATTGGCTCGGCCTATCCGTTGGAAAAACCCCTGACCATGGAGATCAAGGGACGCAACTTGATCGAAGGCGTGCCCAAGACGATCACCATCGACGACAGCGAAATTCGCGAGGCCGTCAGCGAGTGCGTGTCTACCATCGTGAACGCGATTCGTGTTGCACTCGAACGTACGCCGCCTGAACTGTCTGCCGACATCAGCGACCGCGGCATTGTCCTGACCGGCGGCGGAGCGCTGCTGAAGAACCTCGACAAGCGCATCCGCGAAGAAACCGGCCTGCCAGTAGCGATTGCCGACGATCCGTTGTGCAGCGTGGTTCTGGGCACCGGAAAAATGTTGAGCGACTTCAAGCTGCTGCGCAAGATATCGATTGACTAGGGGAATGCGGCGCTGCGCGAGTCAGGGTAGTGCGGCGCTTTGGCGCCGCGTTGGACAGCTTTGAAAGGGCACGGCTTCAGAGGCGGCTGAAATACTCTGCAGGGAGCCGTTTTGAAGGGGCGCAGCTTTAGCTGCGCCATAAGAGTCCTGTGTTTTTGTCATCCCGAACCTCTTTAGAGGTGAGGGATCTGCTGGTTTTTCCACCGCCAGGAGTTTTTCAGCAGCCTCTTCAGCCGTGCCGTACAGGCGCACAACGAAACCGAGTCTCTTCAGGTGTCTGTGTCGTAGCTTACCTTCGCGCGAGGCGAGTGGGATGAGTGCCCTGGAAATTCAGCCGCGAAGCGGCGGAATGGTTTGAGCCCGGCTCGTCAGAGCCGGGTGAAGTGGGAAAAACTCTGAGTCGCGTAGCGACGACACAAGCTACGACCCACACACCTTCAGGGACGACACCAAGCAGGTTCGCCGGGATTTTGTCATCCCGAGGTCGCCGCAGCGACCGAGAGATATATTCTTTGTCCGCAGCTGAAGGAACTCGACGCTGACCTAACGCGTTGTTCGCCCCAGAACCGAGTCCGAAGGACGGCATGCACAACACGTCAGGTCCATACGACAGCTCTACTCCGCGCCAGCGCGACGTCGTTTCAGAGGTTTGAAAGATTCGATCCGGATATGATAGGTTACATGTAACCGCGGATTGAATGTAGCTATGACGACCAGAACTTCCTCCCGATCTTCTCGCGATAAGGTCCGCGCCTATCGTAAGCGGCTCCGTGAACAGGGGCTTCGCCCTGTCCAGATATGGGTGCCTGACGTGCGCTCGCCGGAGTTTGCGAAAGAGGCACGGCGACAGTCGTTGCTTGTAGCCAGGAGCGCGCAGGAGAAGGAAGACCAGGAATTCATCGACGCTGTCTCGGATTGGCCAGAGACGTGAAACGAGGCGAGGTTTGGACTCTGGCAGGCGGCAATGACTTTGCCGGTAAACCCCGTCCGGCCGTAATCGTTCAAGATGACCGTTTCGACAAGACTGCTTCGATAACCCTTTGCGGCTTCACCACCAATTCGGCTGACGCTCCGATCTTCCGGATACCAATCACCCCTGACGCAAGTAACGGCCTGCTTTCGCCGTCTCGGTTGATGGTGGATAAGATTGCAACCGTCCCCAGGTCAAAGCTTCGGACGAAGATCGGCCGGCTTTCCGACGTGGACCTTGTGCGTCTCAATCGAGCTATCGTGGTCTTTCTTGGCATTACAGCGCGGGTGAGTG
Organism: uncultured Acidobacteriaceae bacterium; assembly: GCA_963699875.1. Taxonomy (GTDB): domain Bacteria; phylum Acidobacteriota; class Terriglobia; order Terriglobales; family Acidobacteriaceae; genus CAVVDY01. Next base: position 382,297 of record CAVOVN010000003.1, on the reverse strand, counting down.
AGTAGCTCTTTCCGGCAACTGACGCACTTGTGCCCGTTGCTGTAATAATGAATTTAGCTTCGACCTGCAATCCGGTGCTGTTATGGAATCTATTCTTGGCCGCTTTCGCAACCTGATCGTGCTGGCGGCCATTCTGTTTGCCCAGATCGTCGGGCTCGCGATACAGGTCAAGCGCCCGGCGCAACAGGGTGACACCCGTCTCATCCGTGTTTGGGCCGTCTCTGCCATTACTCCGCTCGAGAAAGCCATCGTCAGCACGCAGAACTTCTTATACGGCGGCTGGCACAACTACGTGTATCTGCGTGGAGTCCGTCGCGAGAACCGTGAGCTGAAAGCGCAGCTCGACCAGATGAAGCTCGATCAGGTACGCCTGCGCGAAGATGCCGAGATGGCACGTCGTATCCAAAGCCTGCTCGCCTTCAAAGAGCAGCACATCGACGCTACCGTTGCGGCACAGGTCATCGGCACCAGCGGCAGCGATCAGTCGCGCGTGCTCTATATCGACAAAGGTTCCAGCGACGGCATTCGCAACGACCTGGCCGTCATTACGCCCAATGGCATCGTCGGCAAAGTCGTGCAGGTATTTCCCGACTCGGCGCAGGTTCTGCCCATCAACGATCAGTTGAGCGGCGTCGGCGTCATGCTGCAGAACACGCGCCTGCAAGGTATCCTGCGCGGGTCAGCGAACGGCGCGACCACCGTGCAATACGTCATGGCCGACGAGCGCGTCGTGCCCGGCGAAGGGGTGGTCACCAGCGGTGGAGATCGCATCTTCCCCAAAGGTCTGCCGGTCGGCAAGGTTGTCGATGTGACACCCGGCAAAGACCTGTTCCTCAACATTCGCGTGCTGCCCTCGGCGCAACTCGACCGCTTGGAAGAAGTATTGGTCGTCACCAATATTACGGAGCAGCCGCCCGACGTGAAGGATCTCGGCCCCATTCGCGCCTCCGACATTCTGGCGCAACGGCTGCCAACTGTACCCAGCCAGACTACCGTTGATGCTGGCGGAAACGCAGTGCCCGCGCCCGGAACTGCTGGAGCCGTGGCTCCTGGCGCCGCACCGAGAGTCGGCACGCCCACGCCGAACTCTCCTATGGGAACGGCGAATCAACACGCGACGGCGCCGGGGACTGCTCCCAACCGTTCGGGCGGCGCGACAACAGCGCCGAGGTCGACGACCGCTCAAACGCCCACAGCAGGAGGAACTTCGACGACCACAAGAACCCACGCTCCGGGCGACAGCGTAACGCCCAAGCCAAGGCCGCGCAAACCGCCTGAGGACAACACTGCGCCCCCAACACCACAACCAGCGGCGCCGCCTCAGGCCGCCAACCCGCAGCGATGACGACACGCGCCATGCCCTTCCGCGGCAGTCTCACCTCACGCGATCAGGTAGCGGTCTACGACTTCGCGTGGCCCGTCATTGTTTTCGTTCCGCTCGCGGCTGTGGCCATTCAAGCGTTCCTGCCGGTTCGCGTCCGCCTCTTCCCCATCATCGATCTCCCCATGATGGTGGTCATCTTCTTCGCCGTGGCGCGCCGCAACCCCATCAGCGGATGCCTCACCGGCGCCATCATCGGCCTGCTGCAAGACACCCTCGCCGGCCCGATGCACCCCATCGGCATGTACGGCATTGCCGATACCGTCATCGGATTCGCCGCCTCCTCGCTGGGCGTGAAGATCGACGTCGAGAACCACGGCACACGCTTCCTCATCACCTACCTCTTCTTCGTCGCGCACCAAGGCATCTTCTTCGGAGTGGCGCGCGGCCTCTTGCGCCAGACCGTGCAATGGAGCTGGACCCAGGTAGCCATCTCCGCCCTGGTCAACGCCTTCGTCGGAATCTTCGTGTACAGCTTCCTCGACCGCTTCAAGCAGAGGTAAGGCCGCTTCTTGACTTTGTCACTCGTTGCCAATAGTGCGGGTGCCCCATCCTTTCCCTTCTGTTGGGAAAGGGTGGGATGTACACGCTCCACTCTTGCGAACAACTCTTTCTATTTACGGTGTCATCCCGAGCGAACCACGAGCGTCAGCGAGGGGGAGCCGAGGGACCTGCAGTTTGTCTCCCCCTGAACAACCTCCGCCCACTATCCACTTCTTACTGACAACCCACCACTGACAACTGACAACTTCCTGCCTTACCATTTCCCTATGTGTCGAAACATCAAACCGCTCTTCAACTTCGATCCCCCGGTAACGCCGGAAGAGGTGCGCGCCTCGTCATTGCAGTTCGTGCGCAAGATCAGCGGCTTCAGCAAGCCGTCGAAGGCGAACGAGGATGCCTTCAACTCAGCGATCGACGAGATAACCGCCGCTTCGATGCGCCTGCTCCGCTCGCTCGAGACTACCGCCTCGCCCAAGAATCGCGAAGAAGAAGCCGCCAAAGCCAAAGCTCGCTCCGCCCAGCGCTTCTCCGCCTAGAACTCGGGTGCCCCATTCCGCCTTCGTTTGGCGGGGTGGGGATTTCTTGATGTGTCATCCCGACCGAGGACCGGGTGAGTACCCGGTCCGACTGAGGGATCTGCAGTTTTCGGGTGCCACACTCCGCCTTCTTTTGGCGGGGTGGGGATTTTGATGTGTCATCCCGACCGAGGACCGGGTGAGTACCCGGTCCGACCGAGGGATCTGCAGTTTTCGGGTGCCCCACTCCGCCTTCTTTTGGCGGGGTGGGGATTTTGATGTGTCATCCCGACCGAGGACCGGGTGAGTACCCGGTCCGACTGAGGGACCTGCAGTTTTCGGGATTCACCAACCACCGACTTCCCGGTGGGAGCCCCCGCATTCATGCGGGGGAAGAATGCGGTATTTATATGGAGGCGCTTTAGCGCCGGCCGGGGGTACGTGTATGGCAGTCGTTTCTCTCGCAAACATAGTGGAGGCGCTCGACCTGCAAAGTGACGAGCTGCACTCCTATCTTGATCCCGACAGCGGAGAGATTCTTACCTTCAATGACGAGGAAGCACAGTTTGCCGAGCGCGACAATTGGGATTCGGCGCCGCAATGGATGCAGCAGCTTCTGCCCAGGATCAAGCGCGCGCTGGCCGAGGATCGCATGCTTGAGCTTCCCGACCGCGTCCGCATTGATGAGTGGCGAATGATGCAGGACTTTGCCGGCGAAGACGCTCACTGCCATTGCCGCGCCGAGCTGATGGCGGCCAGTCACGGCCCGTCTGCCTTCCGGCGATTCAAAGACGCGGTCAGCCGGCTCGGGCTGGAGCAGGACTGGTACCGTTATCGCGACGCCGCCTACCAGCGCGTGGCTCGAGAGTGGCTCGAAGAAAACAATATTCCTTACCAGCCCTGATTCAGCCGGGAGGCCGTAGGGGTACCCGGCGCTTACTCTGCTATCATCCGTCTTTCCCAACATACCGCCCGTCGGCAGGAGCCAAACAACCCTGCATTAATGACTATGTTCGAACAAGCCTTCAAAAACATCGACGACGTCCTCCGGAAAGAGGCCGGCTGCACCACCGAGCTCGACTACACCGAGCAGACCTCCTGGCTGCTCTTCCTGAAATACCTCGACGACCTGGAGCAGGACAAGGCGACCGAGGCCGCGCTGGAAGGCAAGAAATACACCTTCATCCTCGACAAGCCCTACCGCTGGGAAAGCTGGGCCGCGCCCAAGGGCAAGGACGGCAAGCTCGACCACAACAAGGCCCTGACCGGCGACGACCTCCGCGACTTCGTCAACGGGAAGCTCTTCCCCTACCTGCACGGCTTCAAGCAGAAGGCCAGCGGCCCGAACACCATCGAATACAAGATCGGCGAAATCTTCGGCGAGATCAAGAACAAGATCCAGAGCGGCTACAACCTGCGCGAGATCATCGACCACATCGACGAGCTGCGCTTCCGCTCGCAGACCGAGAAGCACGAGCTCTCGCACCTCTACGAAGCCAAGATCAAGAACATGGGCAACGCCGGGCGCAACGGCGGCGAGTATTACACCCCGCGCCCGCTCATCCGCGCCATCGTCCAGGTGGTGAAGCCCAAGATCGGCGAGCGCATCTACGACGGCGCGGTCGGCTCGGCGGGCTTCCTCTGCGAGTCGTTCGACTACCTGAAGCGCAAAGCCGGGCCTCACCACCAAGGACGCTCAAGACGCTCCAGGAGCGCACCTTCTACGGCAAGGAAAAGAAGTCCCTCGCCTACGTCATCGCGATCATGAACATGATCCTGCATGGCATCGAGGCGCCCAACATCATCCACACCAACACGCTCACCGAAAACCTCGCCGACATTCAGGAGAAAGACCGCTTCGACGTGGTGCTGGCCAATCCGCCCTTCGGCGGCAAGGAACGCAAGGAAGTGCAGCAGAACTTCCCCATCCGCACCGGCGAGACGGCGTTCCTGTTCCTCCAGCACTTCATCAAGATGCTCAAGGCCGGCGGCCGCGGCGGCGTGGTCATCAAGAACACCTTCCTGTCGAACACCGACAACGCCTCCGTGAGCCTGCGCAAGCTGCTGCTGGAAAGCTGCAACCTCCACACCGTGCTCGACTGCCCCGGCGGCACGTTCCAGGGCGCGGGCGTGAAGACCGTGGTGCTCTTCTTCGAGAAGGGCGCGCCGACGCGCAAGATCTGGTACTACCAGCTCGACCCCGGCCGCAACCTCGGCAAGACCAACCCGCTCAACGACGACGACCTCGCCGAGTTCGTGAAGCTGCAAAAGACCTTCGCCGACTCGCCCAAAGTCGTGGAGCGTGGACGCCAAGACCATCGACCAAGACGACCTTCGACCTCTCCGTGAAGAACCCGAACGGCGGCGAGGAAGTGACGCACCGCAGCCCGCAGGAAATCATGGACGAGATTGCCGCGCTGGACGCCGAGAGCGCGGAAGTGCTGGCGAACATCAAGGCGCTGCTATGAAGAACGGATGGCAAACGAAGACAGCTTGGCGAACGTGTGCCAAGTTGATCGGCGGATCGGCTGACGCGGCTCGACAGCAAGGACTAGTACGACGAGCGGCATTCCGCTGATCCTATCCGGTCAATCGAATATGGCGACTACGTGATTTCCGAGACGCGTGCACATCAGCAAGGAGCGCTACAGTCGAGAGCTTCCGAATATCATGCTGCAAGACGGACGATGTGCTTATTTCGCGATGACCGGCGCGGCATCGGGCAAGTTGGCATCGTCGGCAAGCTACCAGCGCGAACGACGATCAATCGTCGCGTCGATTGTCACGATTGCGCCGACGAAGCAGATTCTTCCCGAGTTCGTTTATCTGTTGCTTTCGAGTCGCTGACTATCTGCGAGCAGATTGTAGAGCTCGACGGCAACGGCGCAACGACGCATCATCTCGACAGCAAGACTTGACGAAGTTCTCGATTCCTCTCCCGCCGCTCCCCGAACAGCAGCGGATCGTCGGCATCCTCGACGAAGCGTTTGAGGGCATCGCCACCGCCAAAGCCAACGCCGAAAAGAACCTCCAAAACGCCCGCGCCCTCTTCGAAAGCCACCTCCAATCCGTCTTCACCCAACGCGGCAAGGGTTGGAAGCGAGTAGCAGATCGATGAAGTGCTGCGAATCGATTATGGACGGCATCAACACGGCAACGCCTACGAGACCGACGGGCCGACGCTTCAGATGACCGCACAACAACGTGCAGAATGGCCGGCATAGATCTCGAATCGGTGAACTACGTTCATCAGCCGACGATTATCGCATCTGGACTCGCCGTCAAGTCCCGAAGCTGGAGACGTGCATCCTGACGCGAGAAGCACCACTCGGGCAAGTTGGCATGCTGTCTCGAAGCAGGACGACGCATGCCTGCGTCAGCGCATGGTCATTATCGCGCAGATCCAATGAAGCTGACTCAATCGCTTCTTGCTATCTTCGTGCTTCAATCCGTCGAGATCGATCAAAGCCGAATGAGACTTGGGTCTGGCTCGACAGTTCAGCATCTGCGAGTCAGCGACTCAAGAAGCTTCGATGTCCCTTCCCGACTCTGGCCGAACAAGAGCGAGTCGTTGCCACGCTCGACGAGCTTCGCGAAGAAACCCAGCGCCTCGAATCCATCTACCAGCAGAAGCTCGCCGCGCTCGAAGCCTTGAAAAAATCCTTGCTGCATCAGGCCTTCACTGGAAAACTCTAGGTGTTGCGAAATCTTGTGACTCGGCGCTTTGTATCAGGGCACGACTTTAGTCGTGCCGATAGACGATTTCTTTAATTATCTTGAGTCGGCTTCAGCCGACGGCACAAACTGTCGCCGGCTGAAGCCGGCTCGGAAACTCCTATAAGACGCTGACCGGCACGGCTAAAGCCGTGCCCTGATACAAGGCTTAAGAACGCGGCGCTGAAGCGCCGCTCTACCCATACGAACCATCGATGAACGCGCCCCATCCATTTCGCATGAACGAAGCCGAGACCAGAGCCGAGCACATCGATCCCGCGCTGAAAGCGGCGGGTTGGGGCGTCGTCGAGGGCAGCCGCATCCGGCGCGAGTACGTGATCGCGCCCGGTCGCATCGAAGGTCATGGTCGGCGCGGCAAGCCGCTCATCGCCGATTACGTTCTGGAGTATCGCAACACCAAGCTCGCCGTCATCGAAGCCAAGGCGTGGGACCAATCACTGACCGAGGGCGTCGCGCAAGCCAAGAACTACGCCGGAAAGATGGCGATTCGCTCACGCCTATTGCACCAATGGCCAGGGCATCTACGGCGTTGACATGCAGACCGGCAAGGAAGGCGAGACGCCGCGCTATCCCACGCCGGACGAACTCTGGAGCATGACCTTCGCCGCCGTGAACGCATGGCGCGACCGCTTCGCCGCCGTCCCTTACGAGGACAAGAGCGGCTCTCATCCCAGCCGCTACTTTCAGGACATCGCCGTCGAACGGGCGTTGGAAGCCATCGCGAGCAATAAGCAGCGCATCCTGCTCACGCTCGCCACTGGCACCGGCAAAACCTTCATCGCCTTTCAGATCGCCTGGAAGCTGTTCTACAGCCGCTGGAACCTGAGCCGCGAACCCTCGCGCCGCCCGCGCATCCTGTTCCTCGCCGACCGCAACATCCTTGCCGACCAGGCCTACAACGCCTTCTCGGCGTTCCCTGAGGACGCCATGGCCCGCATCAGTCCGGAGGACATCCGCAAGAAGAGGCAATGTCCCGAAGAACGCCAGCCTCTTCTTCACCATCTTCCAGACCTTCATGAGCGGCCCGCCGAAAGACGGCCAGCCATCGCCCTACTTCGGCGAGTATCCGCCTGACTTCTTCGATTTCATCGTCATCGACGAGTGCCATCGCGGCGGAGCCAACGACGAAAGCAACTGGCGCGGCATCATGGACTACTTCGAGCCCGCGGTTCAGCTTGGCCTCACCGCAACGCCCAAGCGCCAGGAGAACGCAGACACCTACGCCTACTTCGGCGAGCCGGTTTACATCTACTCGCTCAAAGACGGCATCAATGACGGCTATCCTCACCCCGTTCCGCGTGAAGCAGATTTCCACCACGCTCGACGAGTACGTCAATACACGCCCGATGACGAGGTGGTAGAAGGCGAAATCGAAAGCGGCAAGCGCTACACCGAAGACGACTTCAACAAGATCATCGAGATCAAGGAGCGTGAAGCCAACCGCGTCAAGCTGTTCATGGAGCAGATCGATCAGAGCGAGAAGACGCTGGTCTTCTGCGCCACCCAGGACCATGCCCTCGCCGTGCGCGACCTCATCAACCAGATGAAGACCAGCACCGACCCGAACTATTGCCAGCGGGTCACCGCCAACGATGGTCGAACTCGGCGAACAGTATCTCCGCGACTTCCAGGACAACGAAAAGACCATTCCCACGATTCTGACCACCTCGCAAAAGCTTTCTACCGGAGTTGACGCCCGCAACATTCGCAACATCGTCCTGATGCGGCCGATCAACAGCATGATTGAGTTCAAGCAGATCATCGGTCGCGGCACCCGGCTCTACGATGGCAAGGACTACTTCACCATCTACGACTTCGTGAAGGCCTACCACCATTTCAGCGATCCGGAATGGGATGGCGAGCCGCTGGAGCCGGAACCATGCAAGACGTGCGGCTATCACCCTTGCCAATGCGTGAAGACCGCACCCCAGCCGTGCGCCGAATGCGGCAACCGTCCCTGCCGAGTGTCCGAAAGAGCCATGCGAACTATGCGGGGAGCGCCCGTGCGTCTGCAAGAAGAAAGCGCGAGTGAAAGTGAAGCTGGCCGACGGCAAAGAGCGCGCCATTCAAGCCATGATGGCCACCACCTTCTGGCACCCCGACGGTACGACCCATCTCCGCCCAGCAGTTCATGGAGTTGCTCTTCGGCAAGCTGCCGGAGTTTTTCAAAGACGAGGCCGAATTACGCGCTCTCTGGAGCGTGCCTGAAACACGGAAGAAGCTCCTGGAGGGTCTCGCGGACAAGGGCTTTGGTCACGATCAACTGGCCGAGATGCAGAAGATCATCGATGCCGAGAAGAGCGACCTCTTCGACGTTCTCGCCTACATTGCCTACGCTCTGCCGCCGCTTACCCGCGAAGAACGCGCCGCTCGTGCGAAACTTGCCATCACTGGCCGGTTCAATTCCCGGCAGAACGCATTTCTGGACTTCGTCCTGGCCCACTACGTAGGCGTCGGAGTAGAAGAACTCGACCGCGACAAGCTGACTCCGCTGCTCCACCTCAAGTACCACTCCATCCCGGACGCCATCGCCGACCTTGGCGAAGCGGAATCCATCAGCAAGGTGTTTGTGGGCTTCCAGAAGTATCTGTACCAGCCGCCCGCCTGAGTTCCCATTTCGGGAATTTCTACGACCTTCGTAACCTCTGCGCCGCATTTTTCTCGTGCAGGTCACTTCAGCAACTCATAAACTGCCTCCGAGGACACCGAAGAGTGTCCCTGCGGGGCGAATCCCGCTAAGTTCTTTGAAATGAAATATTTGACTTTAAGTCCTTGGGAATCAAATATTTGCGCGATAAATGTGGGCTAAGTTGTTGAAAACAAAATATCGCGCACACAATTTTTTTGGTGATGTTGGTCACAAAGAGCAACTGGCAAGTAGCAATTTAGTGCCGGAACGGGCTGTAGCTGGCGGCGGTAGAACTGCAGATCCCTCGCCCGCCGAGGCGGGTTCGGGATGACACCTCCTGAGGGGCATGACGGCGCAACTGAAGCTGCGCCCCTTCGAAGCCAGCCAAGAGCCTCTGGCGAAAAGCGAATGGCGAATGGCCAAAAGCGTCATCAACTCCTTTGTTTACAGGATTTTGCCTGTAAGTCTCACGGGGTCAAGATTTTAGCGGGAAAATTTTCAGCTTGCCCAATGGAATCAATATTTTACGAACAGGTGGGGGAGGGGGGTAAGTGCAGTTGTCAGTGGTCGGTTGTCAGTTGTCAGTGGGTTGGCTGGTAGCTGGCGGCTGGAAGCCGATAGCCCGTGCCGGGCAGAACTGCAGGTCCATCACTCGTCGCTACGCTCCTCACTCAGGATGACACCGCTGGAAATGGGACGAGCCTCTGGCGAAGAGCGAATGGCGAATGGCGAAGGAGCCGCCCCTCTGCGGCAGCCCGCGGCGGGCAGAACTGCAGGTCCTTCACTCGTCGCTACGCCCTCACTCAGGATGACACCGCTGGAAATGGAACGAGCCTCTGGCGAACGAGCGAATGGCCAACAGCCGCCCCTCTACGGTAGCCGCTGCGCCAGTCCTGGAAGCGCCTTCATGATGTCGTTGTAGATGACGACTACGGCGAAGAGCACCAGGAAGACAAACGCGGTCTGGTAGATGCGTTCCTTGACCCGGATGTTGATATCGCGGCGGATGAGGCCTTCGATAATCAGCATGAGAATCATGCCGCCATCGAGGATGGGAATGGGCAGCAAGTTGAAGATGCCAAGGTTCAGGCTGATGCCGGCCATCAGGCTCAGCAGCGGCGACCAACCTGGCTGGCGAGCGGCTTGCCCGGAGGCGCGCGCGATGCCGATGGGGCCTTCCATCTGCTTGATCGAGGTCTGGCGCTCGACCATCTTGTGCACCAGCGTCAGGATCAGCATCGAGTACTTCTTGTTCTCGGTGATGGAGCGATTGAGCGCCTGAGCGAACGGCAGCTTATCGACGCGAACCGGTTCGGACTGGAAGCCCAGACGATAGCGCTTCAGGCCGCCTTCGTCGGTCATGATCGGCGTGGCCGTGAAGTGCAGCTCGTGTCCGTTGCGAAGGGCGGTGATGTCGACCGGCTTGTCGCCGCTGTCCTGCAGGTGCTTGATGACCGAGAACAGCGAGCGAACGGAAACTCCGTTGATAGCGACGATCTGGTCGCCCAGCTGGATTCCGGCCTTCGCGGCGGGCATGTTGGGTTCGAGTTCGGTGACGGTGATGGGCTCGTCCTGCACCCATCCGATGGTCTGGTACTGGTCAGGATTGGTAGCCTGCGAATCAGGATTTACCTGCTTGGCGAGGATCTGGTTGCCGCGCTGCACCGCCACATCGATAGGCTGATTGGTTTCGACGGCGGTCTTGAGCAGCACGTCTTCCCAGCTCGGGTTCTGGACGCCTTCGATGCGGGTAATGCGGTCGCCGGCTTCGATTCCGGCCTTGGCGGCAGGCGAGTTCTCGATGACCCATCCGATGACGGCGGGCTGGTCGAGATACACCGGGTGCTCGTAATGCACCATGTAAACGCCGGTAAGCAGTCCGATGGCGAGCAGGATGTTCATGGCCGGGCCGGCGATGGCGATGATGAACCGCTGCCAGCGCGGATGGGACATGAATTCGTCAGGCGCTCCGGTGCGCGATTCGAGGGGGTTTTCGCCCGCCATTTTCACGTAGCCGCCGAGCGGGAGAGCGCTGATGCGGTAGTCGGTATTGCCGCGGCTGAAGCCAACCAGACGCTTGCCGAATCCGATGGAGAAGACGTCAACCCGGACGCCGCACAATTTGGCAGCGGCATAGTGGCCGAACTCGTGCACCAGAATCATGATTCCGAGCACGACGGCCATAGAAACTACCGCGATGAGAAACGATTCCATAAACCTCTTTACGACCGGGAGAGCTGTCTTCGCCGGGCTGGTTGCAGGTTCGGGGGCGCTGCTTCGGCCGGGCTGATCTCCTGAATACGATGGCGCGCCCGGCGACGGGCGTCGGCATCCAGGTTCAATACCTGCTCTATAGATTCAGGCACAAGGGCGGATGTTTCACGAACTACCCACTCTATTGTAGCCGGGATATCTTCGAATCCAATACGACCTTCGAGGAAGGAGGCCACCGCTATTTCGTCCGCTGCGTTGAGGGCTATCGTCTTCCCGCCTCCTGCTTCGACAGCTTCATAGGCCAAACGTAAGCAGGGAAATTTCTCCAGGTCAGGCTCTTCGAAGTCCAGGCGCCGCAACTCGTTGACCGGAAAGCGCAGGTCGCTTTCGATGCGGTCGGGATACGTCAGCGCGTACAGAATAGGTAATCGCATGTCAGTAACGCTGAGTTGCGCGAGCAGGCTGCCGTCCACGAACTCGACCATCGAGTGAATGGTGCTCTGAGGATGGACAATGACACTCACCTGGCTGGGAGGCATGTCGAACAGCCGACAGGCCTCGATCACCTCGAAGCCCTTGTTCATCAGGGTTGCGGAATCGATGGTGATGCGCTTGCCCATCTTCCAGGTGGGATGGTTGAGCGCCTGCTCGACGGTGATCTGCGCAAAGCTGGCACGCGGCGTGTGCAGGAACGGACCGCCCGAAGCTGTCAGCCAGACGCGTTGGACCTCATCACGACGTCCTCCGCGCATGCATTGGTGAATGGCGTTGTGCTCGCTGTCGATAGGCAGCAGCGGCTTGCCTTGCCGACGAGCCTCGGTGACGATAAGGTCGCCCGCGGTGACCACGCATTCTTTGTTCGCCAGGCCAACGGTCTTGCCGGACTTCACGGCTTCATAGGTAGCTTCCAGACCGGCGACTCCGACAATGGCGCTGACCACGAAATCGGCGTCGGAGTGCGTCGCGACCCGTACCGTGCCTTCGGCGCTGTGCATGACCTCGATTGCCTGGCTGAGGCCGACCGTCTTCAGCTTGTCGTGCAGGTGATTGGCGGCTTCCGCCGAGCCCATCGAAACCAGCTTGGGATGCCAGCGCCGTGCCTGCTCGAATGCCAGCTCGACGTTGCTGCCGGCCGCGAGGCTGACGACCGAGAAGCGGTCGGGAAATGCCTCGACAATTTGCAGAGTGCTCTTGCCGATAGAGCCGGTCGATCCGAGGATGGCGATGCGCTTCATGAAGGGCTGGGGATATGGTATAGCACGGAGGGAAGCTCATGACGAGGCAAACGGAGCGCAGCTCCTCCGAAGCGCTCGCGGCGCGCTGCAAACGCGAGGGACAAAGCGAGCGGATGACTCGTTCGTCAGCCGAGCACGTCGTGAGCTCACGAGGCGCGACGACGAGACCGCTGCTGCTGGGGCATCGCGGAGCAAGGCCGCTATCGCGGCTTGAAGTTGAGCACGCGAGCTGGGGCGATTCCGCCCGAGAACACGCTCGGCCGCCTTTGAATATGCGCTCGCCCACGGCTGTGACGGATTTGAGTTTGACGTTCGCATCACGCGCGATGAGCGGCTGGTGCTTTGCCATGATGCCCGGCTGGGCGGCCGCAAGGTTGCTACGTCGTCGTACGACAGCCTCTGCTCGGGAATGCGACGAGGCGACTTCCTTGCCTGGAAGATGTGCTCGCGACGTTTGGCGATCGCGCCTATCTGGACATCGAGATAAAGGTTTCGGGCGGCGAAGAGTTGATCCTGCGAGCGCTGCGGAGGAGTAAGCCGCAACGCTGCCTGCTTTCCTCTTTTCTGCCCGAGGTGCTGCTTCGATTGCATCAGCTTGATCCGTCATTGCCGTTGGGCTACATCTGCGATCGCGTCGGCGGATGTGCGCAGGCCTGGCGGGAGCTGCCGATCCAAGTGTTCCTTCCGCAGTACGAGCTTGTAACCGAGAAGCTGATTCGGGAGGTCCATAGCCGCGGCATACAGATCTTCACCTGGACGGTGAACCGTAAAGAAGACATGCAACGGTTGGCCGCGTGGGGAGTTGATGGACTGATCAGCGACGATCCGCCGCTGCTGTCCAGGACGCTTGCATTGCCGCGAGCTCTGGCGAAGAGCGAATAGCGAATAGCGAAAGGTGGACGAATACGCTCGCCAATAGCGCAAACGATTCTGCGTCATTTACATTGTTTCCCATGCCTACCACCGGCGAGCGATTCGAACGCGCCGTTTCCATCATGGCTCGACTGCGCGCTCCGGGCGGCTGCCCCTGGGACCGCGAGCAGACCTTCGACACCATCAAGCCCTACACGCTCGAAGAAACCTACGAGGTGCTTGAGGCGATCGATGCCCGCGATTGGGACGAGCTCACCGGCGAGCTCGGCGACCTGCTGCTCCAGGTGCTCTTCTACTCCGAAATGGCGGCCGAGGAGAAGCACTTCACCATCGATGACGTGCTCGATCGGCTGTCAACCAAACTCGTCGACCGGCATCCACATGTGTTCGGCGAGGTGAAAGCCGATACCTCTGGCGAGGTGCTGCGCAACTGGCAAGCCTTGAAAGCGGAAGAGAAGAAGAAGCGCGCGGCGGCGGACGGCGCAACTCCCGAAGGCAGCTCATCCCGAGTCGGTGCTGCATGGGATTTCGTCGGCTATGCCCGCGCTGATGGAAGCTTATAAAATCAGCACGCGCGTGGCGAACGTCGGCTTCGATTGGCCGAACATCGAGGGATTGTTCGACAAGCTGCACGAGGAAACCGACGAGCTGCGCCAGAACCTGAAGGAGTATCCGGAGCCGGGACCGCAGCCGCAATCGTCGAAAGCGGTCGCCAGCGCGCGAGGTGTGAAGGTCCCCGAGGAGTTGCGAGCGCGATTAGAAGATGAAGTTGGAGATCTGCTGTTCGTGCTGGTGAACATTGCGCGCTATTTGTCACTCGATCCCGAGTCGGCTTTGCGCAAAACGAACCGCAAGTTTCGCCGCCGCTTTGAATATCTCGAAGACCGGCTGCGCGCCCAGGGACGCAAACCGGACGATGCGCCGCTGGCGGAGATGGAGTCCTTATGGCAGGAATCCAAGCAACGGGAAAAAGCATGAGCATCGATGCGCTACAGCTAAGGCGGTGCAGCACGCTCGAGGAATTCAATGCCTGCGTCGATCTGCAGCGCGAGGTGTGGGGCTTCAGCGATCTCGAGCTGATACCGCTGCGGGTTTTTTCCGTCGCCTCCAAGATCGGCGGACAGGTGATCGGCGCCTGGGACGGCGACACCATGGTCGGCTTTTCGTTGTCGCTGCCGGCGACGCACCGGCGCTATCCTTATCTGCACTCCCACATGCTGGGAGTGAAGGAGAGCTATCGCAACACCGGCTTGGGGCGACGCATCAAGCTGTTTCAGCGCGAGGACGCCATTGCTCTCGGTTACGACCTGATCGAATGGACCTTCGACCCGCTGGAGATCAAGAACGCCTACTTCAATCTGGAACGCCTGGGTGCGATCGCGAGACGCTACAACCTGAATCAGTACGGGATTACTACCTCGCCGCTGCAAGGCTTTCTTCCGACCGACCGTCTTGTTGCCGAGTGGTGGCTGAAGTCGAAGCGCGTAGAGTCGCTGTTGTCGTCGGGCCATCTACCAGGATTTCAGGCGGAGCTGCAGATCGCGGTTCCTGCCGAGATTTACGCGTGGAAAGCGGAGGCCGAGACGCGCTCCAAAGCCGCCGAAGTGCAGGCACGTATTCGCGAGCAATTTTTGAAGGCATTCGCCGACGGTCTATCGTGCCTCGGCTACGGTCGCGACGATCACGGCAGCGGCGTCTTCCTGGTGGGACGCTGGGACGAAGACTGGTCGTTCGCGGGGAAAACGTAAAGACTTTCACCACGGAGGTCACGGAGTACACGGAGATTGTTTGTCATCACGAACGAAGTGAGGAATCTGTTCTCGTCGGCAGCGCCAAATAGGCTTTTGTAGCGTTGGTGGGAGCGCAAGCAGAGACCAGATCCCTCGCTTCGCTCGTGATGACAATCCCTGACATAAGTTTCGTCCGTGACCTTAGGGTCTCTGTGGTGAAGCCCCTTCTTATGAAAATTGACGCGATCACTCTTCGCGAACTGAATATGCCGCTCGTCCACTTTTTCGAGACGAGCTTTGGGCGCACCTACAATCGACGCGTCATGTTGGTTACCGTGCACAGCGACGGACTGGAGGGCTGGGGCGAGTGCGTAGCCGGCGAGCAGCCCTATTACAGCGAGGAGTACATCGAGGGCGCATGGGACGTGATCGTGCGATATTTGGCGCCGTCGCTGCTGGGCAAGACGATCACATCGGGCACGGAAGTCCCGGCTCTGCTCGCCAAAGTTCGCCAGCATCGCATGGCCAAAGCTGCGCTGGAAAACGCCGTCTGGGATGCCGAGGCTCAGGAGAAGAGCGTCCCGCTGTGGAAGTTGCTCGGAGGCACTCGCAGAGAAATCGCCTGCGGCGTCAGCATCGGCATTCAGGATTCGCACGAGCAGTTGTTGCAGAAAATCGAAACCGAATTGGCCGCTGGCTACCAGCGTATCAAGGTGAAGGTGAAGCCCGGCTGGGACATCGACGTGCTGGCCAAGATCCGCCAGCGCTGGCCCGACATTCTGTTGAGCTGTGACGCGAATTCGGCTTACACCCTCAACGATCTGCCGCACGTCCAGCAGTTCGAGCCATTTAAGCTGCTGATGATCGAACAGCCTTTGTGGAGCGACGACTTCTACTTCCATTCGAAGCTGCAAAGCCGTCTGCAAACCGCGATCTGCCTGGATGAAGCGATTCGCAGCGCGCGCGATACCGCAGCCGCACTGGAACTCGGCGCCGCTCGCATCATTAATATTAAGGTCGGCCGCGTCGGCGGATTCAGTGAAGCTATTGCCGTACACGATGTGGCCGAGCGCTTCAACGTTCCCGTCTGGTGCGGCGGCATGCTGGAGTCGGGCATTGGCCGCTCCCACAATGTGGCACTCTCGACGCTTTCGAACTTCAAGCTGCCGGGCGACGTTTCGGCCTCGAAGCGCTACTGGAAAGAAGACGTCATCGAGCCTGAAGTAACTGTTTCACCTCAAGGGACCATCAAGGTTTCCGACAAGCCAGGCCGCGGGTACGACGTTCGCAAAGACCTAATCAAGCAGCTAACGGTCCGCGAACAAACGCTGACGGCATAGCTCAGTTCGGAGCGGGAGTGGCAAATACTTTTTCGATCATGTTGGGCGAGATCAGTTGCTGAAGGGAGTCGGTTCCGAACTTCGATCTCAAGTCGTAGATCGAGAACTCGCGCCAGCGAAAGGGCTCAAGTTGAAAGATATATGCGTATCGCAGGTCTTGGAACTGCTCTAGCTTGTCTGCTTCGTCTGGATCGAGGAACCCTTCAGTTTCAAAGTTCACATGGAAAGCTAAGGCGTGAGTCTGGTCGCTGGCGACAGGTTTCTCGACTTCGCTGGTGAAGCGATCCGGCTCGCACGCCCAGTTGCTCTCTCTGCAGCGAGTCTTGTCAATGATCCTCTCTAGCTTGGTGCTGAAGTCGTCGCGAAGCGGGTCGTGTGGCTGTGGGTAGAGCCGCGTTACTTTCTTCGATTGCAGACCGTACATCCAGAGTGTTTCCGGATGAACATCGGCGAAATGCACCATACTCCCGCTGTAGATGACTGTACTGGGCTTCAGATAAACGCTGACCCACCCATCGAGTACAGATTCCAGGGCGATGGCCCCATGACTATCTTCCCTAAGAACCAAGGTGCATTCTGCTGACGGACTTATCTCCATGCCAATGAAGTAGCTGTCGAGCTCATGCTCCACCTCTCCAACGCTGCCTTTACAAGGGACTTCGAACCGCCGCTGGAAATTGAACTTCGGCCCGGCAATGGTCAGCTGCGTCCACTGCATCCTACGCTTGTCATAACGTATGAACTGGACAGCTTCGGAGAGACCTCCTTTCAGGGTCGGGAGCCTGTAAGCGAACGCAAACTCCGACTCTGTATTTAAGGGCCAATCGCTGAGGGGTACATCGTTCAACCGGATGCGCTGGTCGGAAGGAAGAGGTATATGGTAGCGCTGCAAAAGGTCAGCCAAGCTCCGCCCTTGCGCTGACACCACATGAGCAACCAGCAAACAGAACGAAACAACAAAGGCGCTTCGCATCGAGGTAAACCGGATAGTAGCATGGCTCAGTTTCAGCGGCTCGCACCATTGACCTCCACGCTTACAATCTCACCATGGCCGTTGACGCAGTTGCGATTGTTGCACTTCTAAAGCGGGTTCAGATTTTTTCCGGACTGTCAGAGCAGGAGTGTGGCTTCCTGACGCCGCGCATGGTGCAGCGGCGTTTTCAGGGCGGCGAAATCATCTTCAACGAAGGCGACGCCTGCGCCGGCCTCTACCTGGTGCACACCGGCAACGTGCGCATCTTCAAGTCGTCAGCCGGCGGTCGCGAGCAGGTGCTGGCAATCGATGGCCCGGGCAGCTCGATCGCAGAGCTACCGGTGTTCGACGGGGGCAACTATCCTGCCTCGGCGCAGGCGGTGAATGAGTGCACTCTCTTTTTTCTCAGCCGGCAGGATTTTCAGGCGCTGTGCCTGCAGCATCCGGAAGTTGCGCTGAAGGTGCTGCGCGTGGTCGGCGGGCGTTTGCGTCGGCTAGTAAACATCATCGAGGAGCTGTCGTTTACCACTGTGCGATCTCGCTTGATCGCGCTGTTGGTGCGACTGGCCAAGGCGGCGGGCAATCGCAATGGCGACGCGGTGACCGTGCTGCTTCCGGCTAACAACAGCGAACTCGCTGCACAAATCGGAACCGTGCGCGAACTGGTGTCGCGCAACCTGAGCCGTTTGCAAGCCGATGGACTGATTCAAGTCGACAATCGCGAGCTGAAGATCCCGTCGCTTAAGAAATTAGAAAGCGAACTGGAAAGCGCTCCGGGGTAGTTCGTGGGCTGGCAGTCAAAAAGGTCGGAATGGGTTCCGGTGCGCACCAGGTAAAGGTCATTGCCCTCGATTTTGTAGATCAGCAACCAGTCCGGCTCGATATGACAGTCACGATACTGACGCCAACGGCCTTGCAAGGGATGGTCTTTGTATTGTGGTGGTAAAGGTCGGCCCTCGAGCAATAACAAGATAAGCTCGCGCAGCTTGGTCATGTCTTTGCCGCGCCTCTGCGCCAGCTTAACGTCTTTTCGGAATTGTGTACCGCGAATCGCCGTCCGCAAGGTCAAATTCCAAGGTCCTTGAACAGCGCATCAGGCGAGGCGAACTTCTTTCCCTTGCGTTTTTCGGCGGCCTGCAGCGCTTTAATCGTCGTCGGATTCGGGACCCTGATTTCGAAAGGGAGGGCCTGCTCGGCGGCTACGCGTACCAGTAACAGGCGCACCGCATCGGAAACCGACATGCCCATAGCGGCCAGCGCTTTGCCTGCTTTCTGCTTCAGCTTCTCATCGACGCGGATATGAACCATGGTTGTAGCCATGAGATACATTGTATCTCGCTGTCGTTAGCACGGTGAATTTATTGCCCCAGCACCCGCAACTCCGGCGGTCGTCTCCACAGTGTCGGCGAAACTTCCGGCGCAACGTAATTCTTCGGCACATAGGAGCAGCAAGGCTCTTCGGCCAGAGGATCACCGGTCATGGCAAACGCGCGGGCGCGTGAGCCTCCGCAGATGTGGCGGAACTCACAGGCTCCGCACTTGCCGCCCAATTGATCTGGATCTCTGAGCTGCTGGAACATTGGTGATTCACGATAGATGCGGCTTAGCGAGTCGGACCGGACATTTCCACCTGAGAACGGAAGGAAACCGCTGGGGAAAACCTCTCCCATGTGCGAGACAAACACAAAGCCTTTGCCGTCGTTCAGCCCGCGCGGCGCGCGACCAACAGTGTCTTGAACCTTCGCGGTGAAAGCCTGCGAGTGCGTCTTCTTACTGCGACGATCAGCGACCTGCTGTTGCAGGATGTAGCGCCGGTAGTGCTGCGCTTCCGTGGTCTTGATGTGAAACGAAGCGCGCAGCGAAAGCTCATGCAGCTTCGCAAAGATATCTTCGAACTCCTCGGCTGAGAGCAGATCATCAAGCTTGCCGCGTCCGGTTGGCACGAGGAAAAACACGCTCCACAGCGTGATCTGCTTGCGCTCGATGAGCGATGCAATCGCTTCGAAGTCGTCCACGTTGCGGCGGCTGAAGGTGGTATTGATCTGCACCGGCAGGCCGACTTCATTCGCCCACTCAATGGCTTCCATGGTGCGCTGGAACGAGCCCGCCATGCCGCGAAACGCGTCGTGAACTTCAGCGTTCGAACCGTCTAGGCTCACCGCCAGCCGGGCCAATCCACTCTGCTTTAAGCGATGTATTACGTCACGCGTCAGCAGCGGAGTCGCGCTCGGTGTCAGCGAAACCCTTACCCCCACTTTCGCCGCGTGCTCGATCAATTCAAACAAGTCAGGCCGCTTGATGGGATCGCCGCCGGTGAGCACAAACACGGGCACTTCCATCGCCGCGATCTCGTCAATGAGGCGCTTCCCTTCTTCCGTAGATAGCTCGAAGGGATTGCGTTTGGGCTGGGCGGAGGCGCGGCAATGAACGCAGGCCAGGTCGCAGGCCTGGGTCACTTCCCAGATCACGATGTATGGGCGCTCGTCGAAGTCGATAGCAAGCTCATTCGGTCTCATGCCGCTATTCCAGCAGCACAGCGGACCTGTGACAGTGACCAAAGTCTCAGGCAGGACAAAAAAAGAAATCCTGCCGAAAGCTCGCGGCCGTGACTGAAGTCATAGTGGCTTTCGTCGCCCCCCTCTACTCTGGCTCATGTGACGCGGTCCCGCACAAACGGCGCGACTCGCAGGAGAAAATGAAAATGACAATCGCAACTACCCGGACGGTTGGCGAAATCGCCGCTGAGCTGCCCAACTGTACCCGCGAATTCGAGAAACTCGGAATCGACTATTGCTGTGGCGGCAACCGCACCCTAGGCCAGGCTTGCGCTGAGGCCAAACTTCCCATTGACGAAGTACTGGAACGCCTGAAGCAGAGCGCCGAATCCGCCAGTCAGACGCCGTCAACCCAAGACTGGCAACGTGCATCGCTGGCTGATCTCATCGCCAACATCACTGCAACGCACCACACGTT
The DNA here is from genome assembly GCA_963699875.1 of uncultured Acidobacteriaceae bacterium. GTDB lineage: Bacteria > Acidobacteriota > Terriglobia > Terriglobales > Acidobacteriaceae > CAVVDY01. The sequence goes on along the minus strand of CAVOVN010000003.1, from coordinate 362,195 downwards.
CGTGCGCTCCGAGTGCCCGCGCATTCTGGCGCTGACAGAGAAGGTAGTCGGCGTTCATGGCAAGAACCACCCCGAATTGCTGCAGGTACAGGGACTGTTTACGGCACTCAGCGAAGAGCTCTCAGTCCATCTGATGAAGGAAGAACAGATCCTCTTCCCCTACGTTCTGCGTATGGAAGAAAGCGCTCTGGCAGGAGAGCCTGCGCCGCCCGCGATGTTCGGCACGGTGATGAACCCCATCGGCATGATGATGCGCGAGCACGACGGAGCCGGCGATGCGCTACGCGCGCTGCGCACCGTGACGCGCGACTACACGCTTCCCACAGATGCCTGCATCAGCTATCGCACGCTCTATCAGGCGTTGCAGGGTTTCGAAACCGACCTGCATCAGCACATTCATAAAGAAAACAACATTCTGTTCCCGCGCGCCGCCGCGATGGAAACGCAGCAATAGCCAGGGGCCTCCCGGTTTTGAAGGGGCATGGCTTCAGCCGTGCCGGACAGATGCCACATAACTTGAGGGGCTTTAGCCCCGGGATTTCATTCTCAGGAGTCTTCATACATGCAATATAGAAAGCTATGGATCGCGCTCGGCGTGGTCATGTTGATTTCGTTCGCAGTGCTGGGCGGAGTGGGCTACAAAGCCATCAACAGCGCGCCGCCGATTCCGTCGAAAGTGATTACGGCTGACGGGCAAGTTCTGTTCACCGGCGAAGCCATTCGCGAGGGGCAGAGTGTCTGGCAATCGACCGGTGGCCAGGAGATCGGCACCATCTGGGGACACGGCGCCTACGTCGCTCCCGACTGGAGCGCCGATTTTCTGCATCGCCAATCCATGATTGTGTTGGATGGCTGGGCCCGTGCCCAGGGATTCGCAAGCTACGCCGCAGCTCCCGCTGAAACACGCGCCGCACTGCAAGGCCGCCTGACGGAACTCACGCGCCGCAATACTTACGACGTAGCGACCGACACCATTGTTTTGGATAACGATCGCGCAGCGGCATTCCAGGAACTCGCTGGTTACTATGCCGATGTATACGGCAAGGGGCGGAACGAGTATGCCATCCCTGCCGGCGCGCTGACCGATGCTACCAAGCAGCGTGAGATGGCCACCTTCTTCTGGTGGACGGCCTGGGCCGCGAGCACCGATCGTCCCGGACAGGACGTCACCTACACGCAGAATTGGCCGCACGAAGAGCTGATCGGCAATCGTCCGACCGGCGCTGTGATCGTGTGGAGCGTCATCAGCTTCGTTCTTCTGCTCGCCGGCGTCGGAGCGATGGTGTGGTACTTCGGCGCACAGCAACACGACGCTTCCACCGCAAGCGCGCCCCGTCGCGACCCGATGCTCGGGTTGAACCCCACGCCTTCGCAGAAAGCGACGGTCAAGTATTTCTTTGTCGTCGCGGCGCTGTGGGTAGTACAGGTTGCGCTTGGAGCCATCGTCGCCCACTACGGCGTGGAGGGCAACGGCTTCTACGGCATTCCTCTCGCGAAGTGGCTGCCCTACTCTGTGGCCCGCACCTGGCACTTGCAGATCGGCATCTTCTGGATCGCAACCTCGTGGCTGGCGACTGGACTGTTCATCGCTCCCGCGGTCAGTGGAGTTGAGCCCAAGGGACAGCGCTTCGGTGTGAACGCGCTGTTCGTTGCGCTGGTCGCGGTGGTGGTCGGTTCGCTTGCCGGCGAATGGATGGGCATCGAGCAGAAGCTCGGCAACCTGTGGTTCTGGTTCGGTGCGCAAGGCTACGAATACGTTGACCTGGGTCGCTTCTGGCAGATCCTGCTCTTCGTCGGACTACTCTTCTGGCTGTGGTTGATGTATCGCGGCCTCAAGCCTGCGCTCGCGCGTCGTGATGAGAACCACTCGCTGCTGACGCTGTTCCTGGTCTCGAGCATTGCCATCCCGGTGTTCTACGGCGCCGGCCTGATGTACGGCCAGCACAGTCCGCTCATTACCGCCGAATACTGGCGCTGGTGGGTGGTTCACCTGTGGGTGGAAGGCTTCTTCGAAGTCTTCGCCACCGTCGTAATCGCGTTCCTCTTCACTCGACTAAAGCTGTTATCGGTCGTAACCGGCACGCGCGCCGTGCTCTTCTCCACGGTGATCTATCTCTCCGGCGGAATTATCGGGACCTTCCATCACCTTTACTTTACCGGCACGCCTCAGTCGGTGCTGGCGCTGGGAGCAATTTTCAGTGCGCTGGAAGTCGTGCCGCTGGTGCTGGTCGGCTTCGAAGCATGGGAAAACATCCGGCTCTCGCGCGGCACCGCGCAAACCGCCTGGATCAGCGCCTACAAGTGGCCGATCTATTTCTTCGTCGCTGTCGCCTTCTGGAACTTCGTTGGCGCAGGCCTGTTCGGCTTCATGATCAATCCGCCCATCGCTCTCTATTACGTGCAGGGTCTGAATCTGACACCGGTACACGGCCACACCGCGCTCTTCGGCGTGTACGGAATGCTCGGCCTCGGGCTCATGCTCTTCTGCCTGCGGGCGCTGCGTCCGGGATTGAAGTGGCGCGAGCGGCCGCTGTTCATCGCGTTCTGGTCCATCAACATCGGGCTGGCGCTGATGGTATTGCTGAGCATGTTGCCGGTCGGACTGCTGCAAGCCTGGGCTTCGGTCGAGTACGGTACCTGGTATGCCCGCTCGGCTGAGTTCCTGCAAACCCCCATGCTCACCCGCCTGCGCTGGATGCGCATGTTCGGTGACACGCTGTTCGCCTTCGGTGCTCTCGTGCTTGGCTGGTTTGTGCTGGGACTGGTGACCGGCCACTCCTTCGATAAGACCGCGACGCTCGATGAAGGCGAACTGAATACCCGCGAGCTGGAGGTGGCACACTCCCGCGATTAACGATTACCTCCTCCAGAGACCTGTCCAGGCCAGCCGGTCTGGGCGGGTTTGTTTTTTGACATTGCAACACGTAGGAGCAAGGGGCACGCTTGATTCCTGGTGCACTTGCAGATATAAGGATTGCCCTATGAGCGAACACTCGGATCTCTCCGCCTCCCGCCGGTTGTTTCTGAAGACTTCCACCGGAGCCGCTGCCCTTGCTGTCACGGCGTCCTCATTCTCGTTCGGCAAGACGCACGCCCTACAGATCAAGGCGAGTGTCCCTGCGCCTCCCGGGCCTGACCGCCTGCCGCCGGAGTGGTATCAGCGCAAGATCAAGCAGGTGCAGGCGAGGATGGCCGAGCGCAACCTGAACGCGCTGGTGCTGCTCAATGCCCACAATGTGGTATACACGACCGGATACTTCCATCTTCCTACCGAGCGTCCCCTTGCCGCACTGATACCGGCGACGGGCGAGCCGGCGCTGTTTATCCCCGAGCTCGAATCCGACCAGGTGAAGTTGTGGTGGGTGAAAGACTACGAGGCTTACTTCGACTATCCCGGCCCGGTGAACCGGGTGCGCTGGATCTTCGAGCGAGTCAACGCACGTGGCGTCGGGCCGAATATCGGCATTGAGGAATGCACGCCCTCGCGTCGCGCGCAGATGCAACTCGGCGCTCCCAAGGCGAAGCTGGTGGATGCCGGCGACATCGTCGAGCACATGCGCTGGGTGAAAGACGAGGACGAAATCGGCGTGATGCGGCGCTCCATCTATTTCGCGGATTACACGGTGCAAGCCGGACGGGCTTACATTGAGGCAAACGGCAGCGTCACCGAAGACGAAATCCTGAAGGCGTCGGCCGATGCCGTGGCCGACAAGATGTCGAAGGAGCTGACCTCGGTGGTGGGCATCGGGATCGAGGCGCCGTTCGGCGGCTTAGTTCCGTTCGGCAAGCGCTCGGCCTTCCCGCACGCCGTTCCCAGCAAAGATCGGTTGCAGAAGGGAGACGCTCTCATCCTCAGCTTTGGAGCGGAGGTCGGCGGCTACCACGTGGAATGCGAGCGCTCATTCTGTGTCGGCCAGCCAAGTGACTACGCCAAGAAGCTCTACGATGCGATGCTGGCCGCGCACGACACCGGCGTGGAGAACATGAAGGAAGGCATGGTCGCCGAGCAGGTGGACAAGATGAGCCTCGACCAGATCCGCAAGGCCGGCTATGCGCAGTTCCTTAAGCATCGCACCGGTCACGGCATCGGACTGGAAGGACATGAATCCCCATGGATCGCCGACGGCGACAAGACAGTGCTGAAAGTTGGCATGACCTTCAGTTGCGAGCCCGGCGTCTACGATCCGAACTGGGGCGGCTTCCGCCACTCCGACACGGTCATCGTCGGTCAGACCAAGGGCGAGATCATGAACAAGTATCCGACGCGGTTGAACGACATGATTATCACGATTTAGGTCAATCGCCGCGCTCTAGAAGCAGGCCCATCGTCCAGTCTCGCGACGACAATTTGACTGGCGTGAGACACGCCAGTGACAAACGACGGGTGCGACGGAACTACCCTCTACCCAGTGGACGCCGCTTCCACGTGCTGCAACCACCTTGCTCGGGTAAGCGGCGAGGCAGCAGCCAACAACGCGGCCTCCTGCTCGCACAGGGCGTTCGGCCGGGGCACGGACTTTTCAGCAGGGGTCCGGCTCCGGTCGTACGTTTTTTTGTATCCCGGGCAGGGTGAGTTCCGTACTACTATTAGCGAAAGGCTGGCCCGCGTGGGGTATTCAAAATGGATAAGGTCCTGATTGTGGAAGATAGCCAGGCCATGCAACGCGCGCTGCAACGCGCGTTCACCGCCGAGGGATACCAGGTAGACGTTGCCTCTGACGGTCTCGCCGGGCTGACCAGTTTTCGCGAACAGCGCCCCAACGCCGTGCTTCTCGACTTGAAGCTTCCCGGCATGCACGGTCGCGAGCTGTGCCGTGAGTTCAAGACCCTGGCGCCCAATGTGCCCGTGATCGTGCTGAGCGCAAATGCTGAGGTGGACGACAAAGTTCTGTTGCTCGAACTCGGCGCCGACGACTACGTCACCAAGCCCTTCAGCCCGAAAGAGCTGTTGGCGCGAGTGCGGCGCGCCATGCGGCGTACCGAGGTTCCCTCCATCAAAGACGAGCCCGCCAGCCTGTTCCGCTTCGCTGACGTCGAGGTCCACTGCGACGCGATGGAGGTCACGCGCTCGGGACAAAAAGTTACGCTCACCGCGCAAGAGTTCCGTGTGCTGAAGTATTTCCTGGAACATCCCGGCCGTGTGATTTCGCGCGATGACCTGCTCAACCAGGTCTGGGGCTATCACAACTATCCCTCAACGCGCACGGTCGACAACCACATTCTGCGCCTGCGGCAAAAGCTCGAATCTGACCCCTCGAACCCCAGGCACTTCCTCACGCTGCACGGAGTAGGCTACAAGTTCGTGATGGCGGCTGAAGCTCTAGCATCCTGACGAGGGCGACGCCATCCCAAGACTCACTCTGCGAACGCAACTGCTTCTCGCTATGGTGGCCATCTTTGCCGCCCTCACCGGCACCAGCTTGTTTGTCATTCGTCAGGCGGTGCGCAGCGAAGTAGCGCGTCAGATCTCCGAAGCCACCGAGTCTTCGGTTGGCGACTTCGTGCGGATTCAACATCAGGAAAGCGCAGAACTGGAGCGCTCGGCTGCGCTGCTGGCAGAGATTCCGCCGCTCAAGTCGCTGATGACCGCTCCCGACACCGCCACCATCCAGGATGGCGCGCGCGACTTTCGCGAGCTGTCTGACAGCGATCTGTTCATTCTCGCGCGGCCGAACGGCGAGGTGGTTGCGGTTCTGGTTAACGGACCTGCGATTGGCAACGCCACCGCGGCCAAGTTGCTTCGCCAATCGCTGGAGCGCAGCAAGGACTCTGGGCTGTGGCAGGCAGGCAACGACATCTATCTGGTGGTGTCGAGGCCGATCATTTCGGGAGCGGGCCCTGAGAGCAATACGCTCGGATTTCTCTCCATCGGCAAGCGCATCGATGACTCGTTCGCCAAACAACTCGGCAGCTTTGCCGGCAGCGAAGTGCTGTTGACGGCGGGGCATGTGGCCGTAGCCTCAACCCAGCAATTCAATGCAGCGGAACTAGAGAAAATCTACAACGATAAGAGCAAGAGTCGCGAAGTTTGGGTAGGGGACAGGCATTATGCGGTCGCCAGTATCACCGTCCCGGCCAGCTCTGAGATTCCGATTCGCTGCTATCTGTTGCTCTCTCTGACACCGTGGGACACGCTGTTAAGCCGCTTGAATGCGATGATGCTGACGCTTGGCGGCATTGCGATATTTGGCGCCATCATTCTGGTGTTGCTGATATCGCGCGCCATTACCGGACCGCTGGACTCGCTGGTGGGGGCTGTGCGGGCCCTGGCCGACGGCAATTATCGCTATGCGTTGCAGCCGCGCGGCAGCCGCGAGATGGCGGAGATGGGGACGGCTTTCAACAGCATGCGCCTGCAATTGCTCGAACTACAGCGCAAACAGTTAGAAGCCGAACGCCTGGCTGCTCTCGGTCGTGCTGCCGGCTCGATCTCGCACGACCTGCGTCACCAGCTCGCGGCCGTGGTGGCCAATGCAGAGTTTCTATACAACGTGGACGAACTCAACTTCGACCGCGAAGAGATTTACTCCGAAGTCCGTCGCGGCGCTTTGCAGATGACGGAGCTGATCGATTCTCTAGTGGAGATTTCGCGCGAAAAGCCAAGCCTCGTTCCCGTGCCGTCGAACTTGAGCAAGGTCGTGTCCAAGGCCGCGGAATCGGTGCAGGCGTCGCCTGACTTCCGCGATATCAGCATCGAAATCCGCGAGCATGGCTCCACGACAGGAGTCTTCGATCCGCGCAAACTGGAACGTGTTTTCTTCAACCTCCTTTTGAACGCGTGCGAGACGAGCGCCAATGGCGACGCGCGCGTGCTGGTCGATGTCGCCGCCTCCGGCGAACATTTGGAATGCAGGGTGTCTGACAATGGGGGAGGCGTGCCGGAATCAATTCGGGGGTCGCTGTTCGAGCCCTTCGTCAGCGCCGGAAAGGCCAACGGCACCGGGCTGGGCCTGGCGATTGCCAAGAAGATCGTGGAGGAACATGGTGGCGAGATCGCGCTGGAGAAGACATCTCCGGAAGGATCGGTGTTCCTGGTGCGACTCCCACGCCGTACTACCACAATGTCAGAGGAGTCGTCGCAGCCCGGTGTTAGAGTTGCTGCCGAGCGCGCAAGCTAAGAATTACGAGGATCCACGTCAAGGCACGAATTCATCAGCTAACGATAGCGATCGATGGGCTTTGTATCAGGGCACGGCTTCAGCCGTGCCGACTGAGACTTCAACGACAAGGCCTTTAGGCCCTGGGGTAATTCCTTCAGGGGCTGAAGCCCTTCTCTTTTCTGGGTACCCTGTTGGCCCGACTCAACAGGCTGCGGAAAAACTCCGCCGGGCGCCGTTTTGAAGGGGCGCAGCTTTAGCTGCGCCATAAAAGCCCTGGGTTTTTGTCATCCCGAACCTCTTTAGAGGTGAGCGATCTGCTGTTTTCCACCGCGAAGTGTTTTTCCGCAGCCTGTCAAGTCGGGCCCTGATACAAGGCCGTTTCAGTACGGCCCAATAATTCCACCCATATTCCGCGATGCTGGAAGCGCGAACGGCGGAATTCCCCAATACTTCGCAATCGCGTCGATGTACTTATATCCCGAGCCAGTATTGAAGACGACGACCCGCTCATCGCGGCTAAGGAAGCCATTCTCTAACAGCTTCTCGTAGGCCACCAGCGCGGCTCCCCCTTCAGGAGCCGGGAAGATACCCTCGTTCGACGCCATGTTTTTCAGGCCGGTCATCAGCTCGTCGTCCGTCACCGCGATTGCCGTCCCGTGGCTCTTGCGCATGATGTCGAGCAGAATGAAGTCGGCGTACGCCTTGGGCACGCGCAGACCTGCGGCAACGGTATGTGCGTTCGGCCACATCTCGGCGCTGTCTTTGTTTTCGTCGAAGGCTTTCACGATTGGCGCGCAGCCGGCGGTTTGCACGCAGATCATCTTCGGACGATGACCGGGCGCGATCCAGCCGATGGCTTCCATTTCTTCAAACGCCTTCCACATTCCGATTAGGCCGACTCCGCCTCCCGTGGGATAGAGGATCGCCTCGGGCAATTCCCAGCCAAGCTGTTCGGCTACCTCGTAGCCCATGGTCTTCTTGCCTTCGACGCGAAAGGGTTCCTTCATGGTCGAGACATCGAACCATCCTTCTTTGTCTTTGTTCTCGGCCACCATGCGGCCGCAATCGCTGATCAATCCGTCGACCAGCGTCAGGTGCGCGCCCGAAGCCTCGACTTCGAGGCGGTTGGCCAGAGGCACATCTTTGGGCATGAAGATGTAAGTGTCGATTGCAGCGGCTGCGCCATACGCGGCCAGTGCGCCGCCGGCATTTCCGGCCGACGGCGCAGCCAGCTTTTTCAGTCCATAGTGGCGTGCCATGGTAACGGCGGTGCTCATGCCGCGCGCTTTGAAGGAGCCGGTGGGGTTGAGCCCTTCATCCTTGATCCACAAATTCGGATGGGCATGGCTGCGCAGTAGCGGCGTCATGCCTTCGCCGAGCGTCACCGGATCGACGTCAGGCAGCACGGCCGAGTAGCGCCACATGCTTTGCGGCCCATCAGCGACCGCGTCGCGTGCATGTTTGTCTCTGCGAACGGCTTCGAGATCATAGCGGACATAAAGCGGGCCGCCATCCTTGGGACAAATGTTCCACGGCTGATCAGCGGAAAGCTTTTCGCCGCACTTGCTGCATTCGAGAAAAGTGATTGCGGGCATAGTAGTTAGTAATTAGTAATTAGTAGTTAGTAATTAGCAATTAGCATCCCAGGCTTGTCATTACGAGGCCGCCGCGGCGACCGAGGAATCTGCTCTTTGCGAACCGTCCCGGACATCCCGACTCACTGAGGTGCTGATAGCACAACGGAGAACAGATCCCTCGCTCCGCTCATGATGACAAAACTAATTGCTAAGTGCCGATTACTAATTGCTAATCACTGGCTACTAATTACTTCTTCTTCCTCTTCTTCGCTACTCGCTCGCCATTCTTCGACCAATGGCCAAGCCGGAATTCCTGTGCGAAGTCCGTTGACTTGTCGGAAATTCGCACCTTCAACTGACCGCTGCTATCGCAGGTGTATTCTTCCTCGACCAGCGGGCCTTCGCCGGGGGCAAAGCGCCGTTCCGCCTCGGCCGGAAAAGTTTCAGAACCACGCAACTGAGGATCGAAGGGCACGCGCACCTCGTCCCAGTTGCTGATCTCGCCCTGCGGCTGATTGGCTGCGTCGAGGTGCGAACACTCCAGGTAGCGGAAGTGGCCGACATCGTGAACCGGCCGATAAGTGCGGACGATGCGCAAGGGCTCCTGCCCTTTTACCGGCAGTTTGCTGCCGCGCGGAAACATCACGTCGAACACCACATTTCGTCCGCTATCGGCTTCGCGCCACACTCCGAAGTTTTGCGTGAACTGCTCACGCAAGATGGCGCCCTCGTGTTCCGCGGCACGAATCGCCAATCCGATCGCGGTCGCAGAGCGCATGTAGGCCGACCGTTTCACCTTCCGCCCAAACGCTTCGCGCAGGACGCGCGCGACAGTCGGTAGCTCCGAACCGCCGCCTGTTAGATACAAGGTGTCGATGGAGTTCTCCGGGCAGGTAGCGATCAGGCTTTCGACCACGGCGCGAGAGTCCTCAATCGACGGACGGCAACGTTCGTAGAACTCTTCGACCGGAATCGAAACTTCCTTCCAGGTCTCGCGCACTCGTCCCAGATCAACGGTCACACGACGGCTGTTGGGATTCAGCGCCTCTTTTTTCTCGCGACACTCCTCGAGCAGCGCGAATCGCTGGCCGTCGGTAAGCGCCTCCTGCTCTCGGTTGGAAACGCCAAATGCATCCAGAGCCAGCTCGGCAAGAATTTCGTCGAAGTCATCGCCGCCAAAATCGGAAATGCCGTCGGACGCGATCACGTTGTACTCGGCATCGCCGAGCGCAACCAGCGAGGTATCGAACGTACCGCCGCCCAGGTCGTACACCAGCAGGGTGGCGTTCTCCCGGTTCTTACGCTCGGAGCTGCTGCCGTGAGCGAACTCAATCGCCGCAGCCGATGGCTCATTCGACAGGCCAAGCACTTCGAAGCCGGCGGCTCGCGCACTCTCTTCGGTCAGAAAGCGTTGATTGCTGACGGCGTTCGCGGGCACACCCAGCATCGCTTGCAGCTTGGTGCTCTCGTCGGCTCCCAGCGTGGAACGATGGATGAGTTCGCGACGCAACGCGCTGAGCATCTCGGTAACGACGAGAAAGAGATTAAGATGCTGGCCTGCGACTTCGAACGTGCAATGCGGACCGGCCGTCTTCAGGCCACGTTTCAGCGAGCGAATCAGCGTCCAGCCGGGCGCTCCGTGCAACGCCAGGGCCTCCCATCCATACACGCGGCGATCGCGCGAAACTGCCACCACCGAGGGAAACCAGTCACGCGCTTGTCCGTCGGGAGTCTCGAAATTCACCAGCGGGTAGTTGCCGCGGTCCGCGGCTGCGACCACAATGCGCGTCGTCCCGAAATCGATGCCGAGCCTCACGATGCCTTCATTTTACCCGCTGATAGGAGCCAGCTCACTGCCGGCTGCGAGTGCAACGCCTCTTTGTAAAACGATTCCAGGCCGTTGAACATGATCTGGATTCCGATGCAGACCACGATGAAAGCCGATAGCCGTATGAGAATGCTGGTTCCGGTGGCGCCCAGAAAAGACTCGAGCTTGTCCGCATAGGCGTAGCTGAGATAAATCGACAGGCCGATCAATACACTGCCAATCACCGCCGCCAGCGAGGTGAGGATCAATTGCAAGTGCGTTTCCGCGTGGCTGTTGCTGCCCAGCGTAATCGCAACCGCGATCGAGCCGGGGCCAACCGTCAGGGGCAGCGTCAGCGGATAAAAGGCCTTGGAGAGTATTTCCGACGTGGCTTGCGGCGGCGCATCGGTCTGCCGTTCGGTCACGTCGCTGTGCCGGTTCAAGATGTGCCACCCGGAAACGGTGACCACCAGTCCGCCGCCAAATTGTACGGCAGCGATGCTGATCCCGAAGAACTCCAGGATGTAAGACCCGGTGAAGATCGAGGCGACCAGCAGCACGATTCCGTTAATCGCGATGCGCATCGCCATGGTGCGACGAATGTTCTCGCTGTAGGCAAAGGTCATGCCCGCGAAGATCGGCGCCATGCCGACGGGATTCACGATCGGGAACAGCGCGGCGAAGACCAGCAGGACGTTGCGAACGAAAGGTTCCATGCTTTATTGATTTGCCTTGAGCATCTGCTCGGCGTGTTTGAGTGAGGTTTCGGTTAGCTTGGCGCCGCTCATCATGCGGGCCAGCTCTTCGGTGCGTTCGCGAGCATCGAGCGCTCGCACGAAGGTCTTCGTGCGTCCCGCCACTTCGCGCTTCTCGATGACGAAGTGCTGGTCGGCAAACGACGCAATCTGCGGCAGGTGGGTCACGCACAACACCTGCGCCGTGCGGGAGAGTTGCTTCAGCTTCTTGCCGACGGCTTCAGCAGCGCGCCCGCCAATTCCGCTATCGATTTCATCGAACACCAGTGTGCGATGCGCACCTGACTTTGCTGCGCCGTTGCGACGCGACCGTCCTGCGAGACCGGCCTCGATACTGGTCTTCAGCGCCAGCATCACGCGTGAGAGTTCACCGCCCGATGCAATCGCTTCAACCGGGCCCATGGGCTCGCCGGGATTGGCTGAGATGAGGTACTGCACCTGGTCGAATCCACGCGGCGTCCAGTTCGCCTCGTCGTCTGAGCCGCTGGTTTCGACCTTGAAGCGCGCCTTCATCGCAAGTTCGTTGATCTCGCTTTCGACCTGCTTCTCCAGCTTTCGAGCCGCATCGTAGCGTTGACGCGAGACGGCCCGCGCAGCTTCCAGATACTCTTCCGCGGCCTTCGCCACCTCAACCGCGAAGCCGCGCAAGACTTCGTCTTTGTTCTCCATCTCGTTCAGCTTGCGTTCCAGGTCTGCGTCCAGCAGGATGACTTGGTCGAGTGCCGGGCCGTATTTGCGCTTCAGGCGATCGAGTAGCGCGAGGCGGTCTTCGACCTCCGCCAAGCGCTCGGGAGAAGCGTCAATGGCATTGGCGTACTCGCGCAGGGTTTGCCCAATGTCCTCGACCGTGATGCGCGCCGAGTCAAGCTGAGTTAACGATTGGCGAAACTGTTCGTCGAAGCGCGACAGCTCTTCCAACTGGCGCGCGGCACCGCGAATGAGCGCTGCGGCCGAAGCGTTGCTCTCGTACAACGAGTCGTAGGCCGACATCGCCGCGCTGTAGACGCGTTCGGCATTGGCCAGCAGACGCTTCTCGGCGGCCAGCTTCTCATCTTCACCCGGCTCCAATCGCGCCGCGGCGATCTCCTTCTTCTGAAAACTCCAGAGGTCCAGCAGACGCAGGCGGTCTTGCTCGTCGCGCTCCAGATCGGCGATGCGCTGGCCCACATCGCGCCAGCGCGCGTAAGCCTCGGCGGTCTTCTGGGTATCGACTCCGGCGAAGGTGTCCAGCAATGTCAACCGCGACGCTTCATCGAACGCCAGCACCGCTTCGTTCTGGGCATGGATGACCGCCAGGTGCGCAGCAAGCTGTTTGAGGACGCCGACGGTAGCGGGCTGGTTGTTGACGAAAACGCGTCCTTTGCCGCCGGCGGCGATCTCGCGGCGCAGGATCAGTTGCGGCTCGTCAGAAGCGTCGAGGCCATTGGCGGCGAGCACCGCATCGAGGGCCTTCGAGTCGTCGTCGAAAACGGCGGAGACGACGCTCTTCTCCGCCCCGTGGCGGACGGCCTCCGCAGAAGCTTTATCCCCCAGCAGCAGGGCGAGCGCATCAATGAGTATGGATTTGCCGGCGCCGGTTTCGCCGGTCAACAGGTTGAGTCCGGCAGCGAACTGCACCGCGACGCTTTCGATGACCGCGTAGTTCTCAACTCGCAGTTCCAGCAGCACGTGATTTTCCGCCTACGAGAGTACGCCGAGTTTAGCAGGAAAGGCAGGGCCCTTGTGGTGTGATCGGTCCCCCAAGGCTAAAGCCAGCGGACAATTTGGGGCGGCTTCCGGCACGGCTGAAGCCGTGCCCCTTCAAAGCACGGACCCCGCTCTCACTTCGCCGCGAAGATCAGGAAATATCCTTCGGGATTGCCCTCGGTCACCAGGCTGTCTTTCTCGTCTTTCAGTTCATAGCCGGCCTGGCGTCATCTCCTGCACCACGATCTTCTTCTGTACGCCGTGATCGGCGCCGTTGCCGTTGCGATCGATGATGCCGATGCGAGCATCAGGACGTAGCGCGGGCCGCAGGTTGCGCATCAACAGCACCGGGTTCGCCACCTCGTGGTAGGTCTTCAGCAGAAGAACGGCATCGATGCTGTGGGCCGGGAGCTGCGGATCATCCGGCTTGCTAACGATGGTCTTCACGTTGTGCACGCCGTCCTTGGTAATCCGCTGCTCGATGTACTTGATCGCCTCAGGATTGATGTCGACCGCGTACACCGTTCCGCTGTCGGTCACCCGCTTGGCCGCCCGCACGGTGAACCATCCTGAGCCGGCGCCGATGTCGGCGACGTTCTTGCCAGGCGCAATGGCCAAGGCGTCCATGACCTCATCGATGTGCAGCTGCTGATCGCGGCCCGGGGTCTCAAAGATGGAGAGGTCTCCGGTGTAGGGCTCGCTGGTCTTGCGCTGGTGCGAGGCCGTCTGCTGGGCGATCATCCCGCCAATGCGTCAACAGCAACAGAGCGGCAAAGACCAGGCGCCGCGAAACTTGGGACAGGGCTCTCATGAAGGCCTTCTCGCGAAGATCGATCACTATGTTACAGCGCGATAGCTGGTACCAGAGCGCCACTTTCCACGCTGCCGGAACCGACCGCGGTATCCCTCGCTCTTGAAGTATAGTTTCCCTGGCACCGCTTCGTAGAGACCACCATGACTGCGAACCAAAGCTCCAACACGCGAGGCCCAGTCGTCGTCGCCGCCGGTCGTCGGGTCGACGCTCCCGATGCAGCGACGCCGCGCTTCCCGGCGCAAAACGTCGAGAGGGTTCGAGACCAGGTCCGGGAATACCTGCAGTCAGCAGAGGCCGTCGGCAATCGTGTGTTCTGCAGCCTGCGGCGCCGATTTGATTCTGCTGCAAGCTGCTCAGGACCTGCCCCGCTATGTGCTGCTACCGTCCTCTCCGGAAGAGTTTCGCGAGTCCTCCGTCACCGACCGGCCGGGAAACTGGGGGGCGATCTATGACGAGGTCCTACAGGGTGCTCAGGTGGAGATACTTCAGCTCCCTTCAGGTCAGGAAGGCTACCTGGCGATCAACGACCGGCTGCTGGACAAGGCGCAGGCGCTCGCCGGTGACTTGGGAACATCGGTGGCGGCGCTGGTCATCTGGAACCAGGAGTCGCGTGGCGAAGACGATGTGACGGAACACTTTCTGCGCGAAGCCAGGCAGCGAAACTTCCCCATACGGGAGATTTCTACGCGCTAACCGGGCGCAGTTCTGAAGTGGGCCTGGGGAGCACCGCTTTCTTCGCCAGGACTACCGCAAGCAGCCGGATTTGCGATACTCTGACACTCACACCAATTCCGCTGAAAATGGACGGAAATGGCATTCCGGGTGAAGTTGTTTGTGGTTGGGGATCCTATGAATTTGCGTAAATCGGTGTTCGCGATAACAGTTGGGTTGGCCTTGTTTTTGTCGGCATGCGCCACGGGTGGGGCTCCAAATACTGTTCTTCCCCTCGCGGTTGGGAACACGTCAGTTCCGGTCGCAGTCATTAGTAAAGCCTATAACTTTACCCTGACCGCGACGGGGGGAGTCGGGCCATACACATGGGCCATCGTTAGCGGTACCCTGCCCAGCGGCATCAGCATGAATTCCGCCGGTGTAATCAGCGGCACCACCACCGCGACCGGTGATTCGAAGTTCACGGTGCAGGTTACGGACTCGCAGAAGCCAGTCGCAGCGATTGCGAGCTCAAGTCTGACGCTTACGGCGAATCCTGCCCTCACCCTCACGACCACAAGCCTGAAGGCAGCCGCGATCAACGTGCCCTATCAGTTCTCGATACAAGCCACGGGTGGCGCCTCCCCCTACACCTGGAAAATTCTTTCCGGCACCCTCCCCGCCGGCCTCAATTTCGACACGGGTTTTGGTGTGATTTATGGCACGGCTACCGCGGAGGGCACTTTCCCCCTCACCATACAAGTCTCCGATTCCGAGGACCCGGCGGTGACGATGCAACAGGATTACACGTTGCTGGTGGGTGGTCCCGACGCACGCTTGAGCGGCAGTTACACCTTCCTGTTCCGCGGATTCCTGAACGGCAAGTTGCAGTTGCAGGCGGGCAGCTTTGTGGCTGACGGCACCGGCAACATCACCAGCGGTGTGACCGATATCGTGAACACCGACAGTGTGCATAGCAACGTCGCGGTCACCGGAACCTACACCATGGATGACAGTAACAACGGCCACGGCACCATGACGCTCATGTTTGGCCCGGGAGGCGCCCTCGGCTCGGGGACCTATCAGCTTGCGAATTCGCTTGCCGGGTACTGGTCTTTCCTGCAGAACGGCGACGGCCAAACTACCCAGTACGGGTCGGGAACCCTGCAGGCGCAAAATCCGGTTCCCACCGATCTGACCAACTCCAAGGGAGACTGGGTCTTCGGTGGTTACGGGGCCGATTCTTCCAACAACCGTTATGCGGCCGGCGGCACATTTAACCTGGCGGCGGAAACCGGGGCGAACGGCACCATCGGCAGCGGATTGACCGATACCAATGACTTCGGCTCGGTAGTCATGAACACCGCGTTCACCGGCAACATGTCATTGGCAAACGCGACCACCGGACGCGGCACCTTCACCTTCGGGACCGCTAACTTCGCCTGGTACTACATGGACGACTCGGACTTCATTGCCATCGAAACCGACAAAGTGTCTAGTTCCTCGCCGCTCATCCTGTTTAACCTGCTGAAGGTAACCACCTTCATCCCGGTCGATAACACCATCCTGAACGGCAATGGAATCACCGAACTTACTTCGGCAAGCTCGGCTGGCGTTCCTGATGACTCGTTGGGAGATTACTCGCTCGACGGCAAAGGAAATTTCTTTGCCACCATCGACGACAACACTGCCGGCACCCTTACCCAAACTAAGCCGCAGGGAACGTACTCGGTGACCAGCACCGGACGTGCCACGTTCAGCGGCGCTCCCAATTCGCCGATCTTCTATATCGGCAACACCGACCAGGGCTTCTGGCTGGGCACGGATGCCAACGTCACCTATGGCGTGATGGAACAGCAGCGGCCTCCGCAACAGTCCAATGCGTCGTTCGTGAACGTGAACACCGGCGGAACCATTATTGGACCCGCTGTGCCCACCGAAACCGTCGAAGTGGAGATCTTGACCGCAGACGGCATGGGCAACATAACCGCCGGTACCTACGACACCAGCGGCCCCAATGGACCCATGATGGGGCTGTCCTTCACCGGAACGTTCAACGTTGATATGACTTCCTGCCAGAATTCTGGAATCAGCTTCAACACCTGCGGACGTTTCCCGCTGATGGACGCCAACAACAATCAGGTCGGTATCGGGTATATCCAGGCATCCATATCGCCGCAGAGGATCATTATCATGAGCACCAACCCGCAGCCGGTGATCAACGCATTGCAACAGTAAGAAGCACATCGCAGCCGGAGGCTGAGTTCCCATCGTGGGGACTCGGCCTCTGAGCTTCGGAGCCGCGAACTACCGGCTATCAGCTAACCACTAAACCGATGTCATCCTGAGCGGAGCGAGACGCAGTCGAACGCAGTCGAAGGACCCCCTATTCCCTCCACGTGTCGTCCCCGAGCGCAGCGCAGCCCGCCGCGGCGGGAAGGACCTGCAGTTCCGGTTGTCGATGTTCGGATGCCCCATCCAATGGTGTCATCCCGAGCCCGCTGCGGCGGGAGGGATCCGCAGTTCGTTGGGTGTCATTCCGAGCGCAGCCGAGGAACCTGCAGTTCGCCGGGTGCACCACCCAAGCATCGCTTGGCTTGAGTCGGATTCGCCCTTCTTACTGACCACCGACAACTGTCCTTGGGTGGTAGCCCCCGGCATTCATGCAGGGGAAAATAGCGTCGCGCCGGACGGCGCTTTAGCGCTGGGTGCCCCATGTTCACGTCCATCTTTTGGACGTTAACGTGGGCGATGCGCCACTCGAGCAGGCGGCCACTCTCTGATTAACGAATGATTCCCAGGTTAGCCCAAGTGATGGGCGAACCTGGGCACCCCGCCGAGTAGTCCTAACAACACAATCGGCACACATGAGGGGCAGTAGAGAGACTCGGCCTTTCGGTAGTGGCTCAATCAGACTGAGCCACTACCGGCCTTTCTGTGCCCTTGACTTCTCGGTGATTAGGGATAATATCTAATGCCCTGTACGGCACTCCTGCCCGTTAAACGCTCCTGAGGAGGTGCTGCAATGGGTCAACCAGCTCAGCAAGCCGCTCTGGCGATCGATTCAGATCGAAACCCGACCCTTTTAAGTTTGGCAAGTCCCCACTCACTCGAACGTTCCGAAGTTGCCACACAAATTTCAAGTCCAAAGAGTCAAACCGGGAGAAACGTATGAAATCCCTCACGTGTTTGCTGTGCGTGTTATCGCTGTGTCCGCTGCTTTATGCTGGTTCGGTAGCTGTTTCCAATGACGAATGGCTATTTAGCGATGATGCCATCAACATGGGTCAAGATGCGCAGTTCGCCCACAACATGGCCAACTGGCTTACGGGCGGCTCCGGCAACATTCTGATTTTGTCCGACAACTTTGGCTTGACTGGCACTGGTCTACACAATCTCTTGACCGGAGATGGATATAGCGTAACTGTGACGTCAACGCAGCCTAAGGATCTGTCGCCATACACCTCCGTCTGGGTTGGAGGCATGCCTATCGACAACCTCCCGGCGTTGACCAGCTACGTGAGCAACGGGGGCAATGTCTTCCTCGAAGCGGGCACGAATTTCCCCGGGTATGCAGCAGGCGAAGCGGCGTATTGGGCTCCATTTCTGAACGTATTCGGGTTGGGCTTGGCAGGTGTGTACAACAATTTGGGACCAGGTGTTTTCGATGTGTCGGCATTCAAGAATCAGCCTCCCTACGGGCCTGCTTTATTCAAAAGCGTGGACGGCTTGTTCATCTACACTGGGAATGACGCCGTTGACCTCCACACAAATAACGGCGTTCAGGTCTTTTACGATGCGAACGGTAACGGGTTGTACGCAGCCGTTCGCACAGCTGTACCTGAGCCGGCAAGCATCTTGTTGGCGTTTTCCGGCCTTACCATATTTGGCTTTCGGTTCTCGTTTCGAAGATAGGTAATCGTCGTGAACCGTCGGGTGGCCCACATTTCCCTTCACTTGGGAAATGTGGGTGCTAAACGCTCCCCGATGGACTGATCACGCCACAGCTTCCATCTCACCCGCCGCGGCGGGCCAACCGATGGCAATTGCTGGCCACCCGACGAACAGCAGCCCCCTTTTTTGAATAGGCACGAACGTGTCGTGTAACCGCCCGAACTATTTTGCCCACATCCCACTTTCTAAGTTGCTGAACTCACACCACTTCTGATTCCCCTTCGTCACACATCACCGTGCCCACGCTCACCGCAATCGGTTTCTTGATTTCATAAACTCGCAACAGATTCGGGGAGGGGGACAGTGTGGGAAAAAGCCGCCAGAAAAGCGCCATTCGCTATTCGCCAGAAACAGAAACCCCCAGCCGCCAGCCCGTCAGGCTATGAGCCAGAAGAAGAGTTACTCGCGCCCAGCCGCCACAAACTGCAAGCCGCCGACCTCCGGCGAAAAGCGAATGGCTAACGCAAGTGCTGTGTTTTCAAGATTTTGCCTGCAAGTCTCACGGGCTCAAGATTTTACCGGGAAAGTTTTTTGCCACCCCAATGGAATCAAGATTTTACGGGGTACCAGGGGGAGGGGGTATGGCAGTTGTCGGTGATCAGTTGTCGGTTGTCAGAGCAAACTGCAGGTCCCTCGACTCCGCTGCGCTCCGCTCGGGATGACACCCGCGGGCAAGGTCAAAGCGAAGAGCCAAAAGCGGCTCTTCTAGCTTGGCCCGACCTTCAGCGGGACGTCGATGGTTCCCATCTTGCCCGACAGGCGATCGACCAGTCCCAGGCGGAGCTGATAGTTGCCGGGCTTCAACGAAAGCTGATGCTGCAAGCGCAACCCGGTGTGCAGCAGTACCTGCACGTCGGCGGGTTGCAGTATCTGCCGGTAATTACCTACGACACTGCCCTGTGCTTTGCCCTGCTCGTCCCACGCTGCCGCTACGAACATCAGGTTGGGTTGGCGGCGATGGTCAGCCGACATCAGAAACTGGAGATCGTGGACGTCGACCAGAAAGTCGATCTGCGTCGCTTTGTTGGCTGTGTCGGGAGGCAGCACGCGGGCCTGCATCACCAGACTGGTCGACGGCGGCACGCCCGGCTGCATGGCCAGCGAGAAGGTGCGATCGACGTCCGGCGACCCGAACGGGTCTTTCACAGCGTAATAGCCGGGACGAGTGCGTACCTTTGCGTTTGCCTGCGAAGCCTTGACCGTGACTTTGCGGAACTTGCCGTTCCACTCCTGATTGTCAGGACGGTAAGCCAGGGTGTAGTAGCTGGAGCTGGTCTGGACGATGTCGTTGATTTGGCCGGGAATGTCGTTGTTGTTGAAATAGGCGCGACCGCCGGTGAGGTGCGCGATGCCGAGCATGGTCTCGTGTACCTCAGCCAGTTCTTCACCTTGACCGGAGCGTTCGTAGTAGTCGCCGCCGCGGGGACCAAAGACGTCCTGGCTGTAGGCGGCTCCGTCGGCTCCCAACCATGGAAGACCGCGCACATCGATGGGGTACACCGCAATTTGCGTGGCAGCCAGCAGTTCCGCCGTCTTCTGCATTTGCGGCGCCGTGTCGGTCGGATCGAACGGAATGCCGCCGGAGATCCAGATCAGGTTCTTGCGGCCGGGAAAAATCGCCACGCTGCGCGCCAACTGATTCAGCGCTTCCATGGTGACCAGCGTGCGCGACTCGACTTTCGCGTCGTACTCGCCCCAGGTGAAGCGCGAGAGCGCGGCGTACATTTGTGGACTCGAGGTTATCTTGGTCAGTCGTGCAACCGCCAGCTCTTCGGTAACGTCGCGCGCCTTGCGCTGTATCGAGTTGGGAGTTGTGGAGAGCTGTTGCGCAGCCTCAACCAGCGCGTGATTATCGTCGGTGAAGCCATGCAGCAGGTGCAGGTCGCCGTCGAGAGTGAACAGCGCAACCCGGGCGTTAGCGGGAAGCTTCGCCAGGTACGACAGCAACTGCTGTCGCGCGGACGGCAGCATCAGGCGGTCGGTGTTGAGCGAATCGAACAGGATAATGTTGACCGCTCCCGGCTCGCTACTGGTCACGTAGTTGGTGTAAGTCTCGGGTGGCAAACTTACCGGCGCGGCCGGCTTGGCGGATGGCGCGTCGGGCCGATGCTCTTCGAATCCCTTTACGTGCTGCGGCGTGCCGTTTTCCAGAATGGTGAAATCGTGAGCCTTCAGGCCATGTACCGGATTTCCCGCCTTGTCGGTCACAACGACATCGAGAACGACGTTGCGCGAGGTCGTCGAAAAGGTACCGGCGGGCTTTGGGGAGGCGGTCTTGGCCGTCTGCCCGAAAGTAGCTGCGGTGAAGATCAGAATTGAACAAAGCGCAAGCCGGGCGCGGCGCATGTGACTAAGTTCCTCGGAAGATGATAACCCGGATTGCGGACAGGAGTAGCGCGATGACGGCCTTAACCCGGCTTCACCGTGAGCGGTACGTCGATGGTGCCCATCTTGCCGGAGAGGCGGTCGACCAGTCCCAGGCGGAGCTGATAGTTGCCCGGCCTCAGCGGAAGCTGCTGCTGCAAGCGCAACCCGGTGCGCAGCAGTACCTGCACATCAGCCGGTTGCAATATTTGCTGATAGGTGCCAGAGACACTACCCTGCGCGTTGCCTTTCTCGTCCCATGCCGCCGCCACAAACATCAGGTTCGGCTGCTGGCGGTGATCGGGCGACATCAGGAACTGCAGATCGTGAACATCGATCAGAAAATCGATTTGGGTGGTCTTGCCTGGTGCATCGGGAGGAAGCACGCGTGCCTGTAATACCAGGGCCGTCGAGGGCGGCACGCCGGGCTGCATCGCCAGGGAGAACGTGCGATCAACATCCGGCGAGCCAAAGGGGTCGGCGACTGCGTAGTATCCGGGACGAGTGCGTACCTTCACGTTTGGTTGCGACGTCTTTACCGAGACTTTACGGAACTTACCATTCCACTCCTGGTTTTCAGGACGATACGCGAGGGTGTAGTAGTTTGAGCCGGACTGCACGATGTCCTGAATTTGTCCGGGAATGTTGTTGTTGTTGAAGTAGGCGTGTCCGCCGGTGAGACCGGCCATGCGGGTCATGCTTTCCCTGACCGCAGCCACTTCGTCGGCCTCGGGCGCCGCTCCACTGCTGGAGTCTCCGATTCCAAACGGATCGAAGGCCTCAGGGCTGACGGTAGTTCCATTCGCACCGGGGTAAGTAATGCCCCGCACATCGATGGGATAGACCGCAATCTGTGTCGCGGCCAGCAAAGCAGCCGTCTTCTGCATCTGGGGCGTGGTGGAAGTGGGATCAAAGGGAATGCCGCCGGAGATCCAGATCAGATTCTTGCGGCCGGGAAAAATCGCCATGCTGCGGGCTAACTGATTGAGCGCTTCCAGGGTGGTGGAGGTACGCGACTGACCTTTCGTCTCATACTCGCCCCACAGGAAACGCGAAAGCGCGGCGAACATGTTTGGGCTGGCTTGAACACCCACCATCATGGCATCCGTAAGTTCGTCGGTAACGTCGTGCGCCTTGCGCAAGCCTGGATTAGGGATGGAAGAAAGCTGCTGCGCCGCCTCGATCAGCGCGTGGTTGTCGTCGGTGAAGCCATGGATGAGGTGCAGTTCGCCATCGAGCGTGAACAGCGCGACGCGAGCAGTCGGTGGAAGCTTCGCCAGATAGGAGAGCAGTTGTTGCCGCGCGGACGTCAGGCTCATGCGGTCGGTATTAAGCGAATCGAACAGGATGATGTTGACCGCTCCCGGCTCGCTGCTAGTCACGTAATTGGTGTAGGTGTCGGCCGGGAGTTTCACCGGCACAGCCGATTTCGCGGTTGAAGCGTCGGGGCGATGCTCTTCGAATCCCTTTACGTGCTGTGGCGCGCCGTTCTCCAGGACCGTGAAGTCGTTCGCCTTGAGGCCATGGATCGGATTGCCGCTGTTGTTGGTGACGATGACATCCAGAACGACATTGCGAGAGGTGGTCGTGAAGGTGCCGGCAGGTTTTGCCGAGCCGGTCTTAGCTGCTTGCCCGTAAGCGGCTGCAGCGACGGTCAGGATGGGACATAGCGCAAGCTGGGCCCAGCGCATATGACGTAAGCACCTCGCGACATGATAACCCGAGCTGGGGACAGGAGTAGCGCGATGATTTTGCGTCTTTCGCGAGATCCTTGAAAAAGGTTAAAGGAATGCGAACTAGTCGTCGCCCAGTGCCACTCCTGAGGGCTCAGGAGTGCGGAGGGCATTGGCGGGAATTTCCTGATCTTTGTATTGCAACTGATAAAGCTTCCAGTAGATGCCGCGCTGGGCCAGCAGCTCCTGGTGGGAGCCGATTTCGCGCACCCGTCCCTTATGCATGACAACGATTTTATCGGCGCGCTGGATGGTGCTCAGGCGATGAGCGATGACGATGGACGTGCGTCCCTCGACCATGTTGGTCAGTGCCTCGCGAACCCGGAACTCGGTTTCGGTGTCGACGCTGGAGGTGGCTTCGTCGAGGATCAGGATCTTGGGATCGTGGGCGAGGGCGCGAGCAAACGAGATCAACTGCTTTTGGCCGGTCGACAACGTGCTGCCTCGTTCGCGCACTTCTTCGGCGAAACCGGCGGGCAGCGAGCGGATGAAGTCGGCGACGTTCACTTGCTCGGCAGCTTCCTGAATGGCTTCGTCTTCAATCCAGCGCGAGCCGAGGCGGATGTTGTCAGCCAGCGTGCCGGAGAAGAGGAACGGATCCTGCAAGACCACGCCGAAGCGACGGCGCAGATCGGCGAGATCCATGTCGCGGATATCGACTCCGTCCATGCGAATGGCGCCGCGTTGCACGTCATAGAAGCGCAACAGCAGCGAGATGATCGTGGTCTTGCCGGCGCCGGTGTGGCCGACGAATGCCACCGTCTGTCCGGGGTCGATGCTGAACGAGACATCGCGCAGCACCCAGTCGAACTCGTCTTGTTCCGCACCGCCTGCGCCAGGCGGCAGCTTCAGCTTCTCGCCCTTGGCAGCGGCTTCTTCGGCTGCTTGCGCCATGGTGCGATAGGCGAACCAGACGTGATCGAACTCGATTCGCCCCGCGCCTTCCGGCGATTTGGGGTGGATAGGCGTGACGATCTCGGCTGGGGTGTCGAGCAGCTTGAAGATGCGTTCGCTGGAGGCCATCGCCGATTGCAGAATGTTGTACTTTTCGCTCAGGTCCTGGATCGGACGGAAGAAGCGCTGCGCATATTGAATGAATGCGACCAGCACGCCAAGCGTGACGGTCTGCCGGACGACCTGTCCTCCGCCAAACCAGATGACGCTGGCTATGGCGATGGCGGAGAGGACTTCGACCACCGGATAATAAATCGCGTGCGCCATGATCGCGTCTTTGTAGGCGTCCATGTGCACGCGATTGATGTCTTTGAATCGGTCGTACGACTTCTTCTCGCGATTGAACAGTTGCAGAACAACGATACCGGTGATGTGCTCCTGCAGATAGGCGTTGATACGCGCGATGGCAACGCGAATGCGCCGGTAGCTTTCGCGCACCGCCTTGCGAAACAGACTGGTGGCGAAGAAAATCACCGGCAGCACGGCAAAGGTGATCAGGGCAAGCCGCCAGCTCATGTTGAGCATGATCACGATGATGCCGATCAGCACGAAGATGTCTTCAAAGATCGAGACCACGCCCGCGGTGAACATTTCGTTCAGCGCGTCAACATCGGTGGTAACGCGGGTGACCAGGCGCCCGACGGGATTGCGATCGTAGAACGCGATGTGCAATCGTTGCAGATGGCGGAAGATCTGGCTGCGCAGATCGAACATCACCTTCTGCCCGGCCCACTGCATGACGTAGGTCTGCACGAACTCCAGCACGAAGCTGAAGAGCAGGATTCCGACGTACATTGCCGCAATCTGGGCAATGCCGCGCATGGGATTGCTGCTGAGAAAGCGATCGAGCAGAGAGTGCGATTCGGTGCGCTGAGCGAGGTACTTGTCGATCGCAACCTTGGTGAGGTACGGGCCGATAACATCGGCGCCGGCCTTCAGCACGATGGCGATCAGCGCGACTGCTACCTGCCAGCGATATGGCCGCAGATAGCCGAGCAGGCGCTTCATCAGCCTGCTGTCATACGCTTTGCCTAATATCTCTTCTTCGTGGATGGAAGCCATTCGCCCTGGGAATATTCTATCGGGTGCTCACATATAGACGAGGTAGAGCTGCGTCGGGATGGAAAAGCTGAAAGGTGAGATGATAGCCATCAACGGGCAGCCCACGCCCGGCATCTCTTAGTCATGAGCGAGCCTTCGTCGTCTCCGCTGCAAGCGTCGCATCCGGTTCCTAACCGCACACTACTGATCGTTGGTCTGTTGCTGAACCTCTTTCTGGCATTGGCCCCGCTGGGGACGTGGGCTGACCGCGTCTTCGGCAAAAGCCACCTCATACAACACGAAGTCTTCTGGTGGTGGGCGGTCCTGGTAATGCTCGGGTACGTGGCCTTCGTCGAGCACAGGCGTATGTCTTCCATCGGCTTCCGCCGGCCACGCATCCTGGATTTAGTTTTGGCGGTGGCCGTGGGCATCCTGATGGTGGTCGGGATCGTGGTGATCTATTTCGTCATCTTCCCCGCACTGCATCTGAAGATGAACTCCGCTGTAATGGGCAGCCTGATGGCGACGCCATTCTGGTACCGGTTCATACTGGTGACGAGAGCTGCCGTCGCTGAGGAGATCCTGTTTCGCGGCTATCCCATTGAGCGACTGCTGGAGCTCACAGGAAGCCGAACCGTGGCTGGCATTCTTTCGTGGGCCGCATTCACCTATGCCCACTTGGCGGGATGGGGATGGGCGCAACTGATTGTCGCCGGATACGGTGGGGTGCTGCTGACGATTCTGTATCTGTGGCGGCGAAACCTGTGGGCGAATATGCTCGCCCACTGGATCGCGGATGGAGCGGGTTTTCTGATGCCACACTAACCGCTACTTCTTCTTCTTCTTGTTGCTGCTCTCGTTGTTGCTGGGAATGACGCGCAGGTTATTGGTCACTTGAAATGTTCCGGGAACCGTATTGGCGCGAACTCCGGCGTAGTTCTTGTCACTCTCCGAATCGACTACTCCTTCGAGCGTGATGCGGCCATTCCTCACGATTATGTGAATCGGAGGCACTGCCATGTTGCCGTACTTGAACAGCGGCCCGTAACTATAGATGGCGTTGTAGGCCTGGCGCCGGATGCGATCGTCCATGTTGCTGGGCGGCAGGACCTCGATGTTGTTGATGACCTTCTCGACGCCTTCGATATGCTTCACCGCGTTCTCCGCGCCGGACTTGGTGACCGGCTGCACCACCTGTCCGTTGAGCGTCACCGTCCTTCCGTTGATGCCGAAGGTGAGGTTGTCGAAGACGTTGTAGTACGGCAGCATGATGAGCTCGTGCCGCACCTCGCGGACGAGCTTGTCCTGGCTCTCCGGCGAGAGCGCCTCGTTAGCCGACATCGACTGGTCCGGCGCGGTGCTCGGCTGCGCCTGAGGAGTGGTGGGGGCGGCCGCGTTTTGCGGTACAGGCGCCGCGACGCAGATTGCAGCGCAGAGCAACAAGACGAAAAGAAGCTGGAAGTTGCGCATCTCTCCTCCTAAACGAAGTAACCAATTTACAACAATGTTCCGAGCCTTCCAGGTCACGCTGGGTTGCATGGTTCAGGTAAGCGACCCGCTCGAGGCGGTTTGTCCGGTGGAAAATTGCGGGCGAGGGAACGAAAATCCCCACCCCGGCAAAAGAAGCCGGAATGGGGCACCCGATTGTAGGCGTGCGGAGAATAACTTGGCTAATCTCCGCAAATGTTGCGGCACATACGCGTGCGGCCTACCGCACCGTCAGCACTGGGCAGGGCGCCTGGCGCACCAGCTCGTAGGCGTTCTGCAGGCGCAGATGGTCCAGCAGCCTGGGATAGGTATGCACGCCCAGCACCAGCATGTCGGCGCCGAGTTCGGAGGCTGCGTCCAGCACGCTGGGCACGACCTTCCCAACTTTTGTCATGACCCGTATGTGCTGCGGTTTTTCCTCGCAGCTTATGAGCTCCGCCAGGCTTTGCTCGACGGTGTGTTTGAGGCACTCCAGGTCGGCCATCGCGCCCTTTCGGAACCTCGTCGATAACGTGCAGCAGCACGAGTTCCGACTGATGCTCGCGCGCCAGGGCGCACGCGTATTTCGCGGCGTGCTGGGTAGCGGCGGTGAAATCGATGGGAACCAGCAGCCGTTTGGGATGAGCCAGCGCCGAGTTGTGCGCATACGGCCCAATGGTCAGAACGGGGATTTCGGAGTGCCGAAAAATTCTTTCCGCAACCGATCCAACAATCGCCTTACTGAAGCCTTTGCGGCCGTGAGTTCCCAGCACAATCAGGTCGATATGCCTTGCGCGCGCGCACTCGAAAACGCATTCTGCCACATCGCCTTCGGCCATCAGCACTTCGTAGTCTTGGCCGCGTGCGCAGGCATGCTGGGTGGACAGTTTCACTTCCAGCTCCGTCAGATCACGGCGGGCAGCGTCACGGGCGGCGGCGAAGGCCTCGAAACCGGCGAGCACGTACTCGTCTCGCGGCAGCACGTACAAAATGGTGGCGTGCGCTCGGTAGGCGAAGCGCAGGTCCATTCCTGCGCGCAGGACTTCTTCAGCTTGGTTGGAGAGGTCAGTGGCGATCAGTACATTGCGAACGGCAATGCCGGTGGTGTGCAATTGCGCGGTAGCCATGGCTTGCTACCATTCTCCCCACGCGGTGGGGTACTCATGGAGCGGCAAGCTGAGCGTCAGGAATTAAGGACACTCGCGGTCCAGGCGTGCAGCTCGCACTCGCCCTTGCTGTCTCTTTTGTAACTCTGCGACCAGCGGTTTGGCTGTGATGTTGGTCACGTTTGGCGCGCTTCTTCCGGCCGGGTTGAACCGGCGTGCCACGGCTCTTACACTTAAGGTATGCATGTGCACGCCACGGGTGGGGAGACGGGACAGACGTCCAAGGTCCTGAAAATTTCCCTGGCAGTCACGGCGGTGTACATCCTGCTGCTGGTGGTTGCCGGCATTCGGGCGCACAGCCTGGCCCTGCTCTCCGAGGCGGGCCACAACCTGTCGGACTTCTTCGCCCTGCTGCTGTCGTGGGGAGCGGTGTTCTTGCAGGCGCGCGCGCCCGATGAGCGCAAGACCTTCGGCTACAACCGCGCGGGAGTGCTGGCGGCGTTCGTCAACGGGCTCTCGCTGGTGTTGATTTCCTTCTACATCTGGTACGAGGCGTTTCATCGCCTTCTGCACCCAGTCGAAGTTCATGCCGGATGGATGATTTGGGTGGCGGCCGCGGGCGTGGTGATGAACGGAGCGATCGCGCTGATCCTGATGCGCGGGCATCGCGACATCAACCTGCGCAGCGCCTTGATTCACGAGATCGGCGACACGCTCTCAACCGCGGCGGTGATTGCCGGCGGCGTTGCGATAGCGCTAACCCAACCAGGCGTGGATCGATCCGGCGCTGTCCGATCGGCATCGGCGTGATGATTCTCTGGTCGTCGATTGGCATCATTCGCGAGAGCCTGAACATTCTGCTGGAGGGCACTCCGCGCGGCATGGAGCTGGACCGCATCGCCGACTGCATCTGCAAGATCCCCGGGGTGAACAGCGTGCACGACCTGCACGTTTGGAGCATCGGCAGCGACACCCATTCGCTTTCCTGTCACGTGGGCATCGACGATATGCGGGCATCGGAGAGCGAGGCGATTCTGCACACGATACGAGCTGACTTAGACACGCATTTTCACATCCATCACACCACGATTCAGTTTGAGCATTCGGTGTGCGAGGTTGCGCATGGCTGCGTGATTCCGGTAAGCCCGGGGCCCGAGCACGGGCACGCGCACTGACGGTCGTAGTGCGAAGGGCTTCTTCGCCGTGCTCTCCGGGCCTCCGTGGTGCAATCATCTCCGGGCGGTCGCTGTTGCCGACTTGGGTTACGCCTGTCGAGAGGCCTACAATCGCAGGTGCTATCGGTTCTAAACTTCTAGTATCCGGAGGTGTCCGGTGGATCTGTTCGTAATTGTTCCGGTCGTCATCGTTGTTCTGTACTTGCTGAACTCGATAAAGATACTGGCCGAATATGAACGAGGCGTGATCTTCCGCCTGGGGCGGCTGCTGGGAACGGCAAAAGGTCCGGGCGTGATTCTGGTATTTTCACCCATCGATCGCATCGTGCGGGTATCGCTGCGACAGGAAGCGCTGGAGGTTCCACCGCAGGACATCATCACTCGCGACAACGTCACGTTGAAGGTGAACGCTGTCATCTTTCTGCGGGTGATCGATCCGAACAAGGCGGTCGTCGCCGTTACGAATTACATGTATCAGACTTCGCAGTTCGCGCAGACCACGCTGCGATCGGTGCTGGGCGAGGTGGATCTCGATGAACTGCTGGCGCATCGCGACAAGATCAACCTGCGCCTGCAATCGATTCTCGATCAGCATACCGATCCCTGGGGCGTGAAGGTAAGCAACGTTGAGGTCAAGCAGGTCGATCTGCCGGAGACGATGACGCGTGCCATGGCCAAGCAGGCCGAGGCGGAGCGCGAGAAGCGGTCGAAGATTATTCACGCCGAGGGAGAATTTGCGGCGGCGCAACGCCTGATTGATGCGGCACACCTGCTGGCCAGCGAGCCGGTCAGCATTCAGTTGCGCTATTTGCAAACTCTGACCGAAATCGGCGTGGAAAAGAACACGACGATCATCTTCCCGGTGCCGGTCGATCTGCTGGCAGGCTTGCACAAGCTGGTGCAAGTTGAGGCGGCCAAGGCAGAGAGCAGTCCGGCAGTCCGCAGCGAATAGGAGGGCAGTAAAGGCATGGCGGAAGAAGATACCGAAATAACTCTGGGCATGGGCAAACTGCTGGGACTCTTCTTCATGCTGGCCCTGACCTGCGGCATTTTCTTCGCCGTTGGCTATTCGCTGGGAAAGACGGCGGAGCGGGAGCAAGCGCTGAAGAACCAGCCAGCGCAGACGCTGCCGGCTGATCCCGACGTTGCGAGTTCCAAGCCGTCTGGCGGTGCTGCGCCTGGGGGCAACGCCTCGCCTGCCGCGGAGAGTAAAGAACCTGCGCCCGACTTGACGTTCTACAAGGCGGTAAAGCAGAACCCGGGCGAGGAGACGAAGCCGGAGCAAGAGCCAAAATCCGCAGAGACCGCCACGAGTTCCGCAGCCTCGAACCGGGCGACCAAGCCGCATGAAATGGCTGCCGCCAGCCCGGCTCCGGCAAAACCTGCGACGTTAGCCAAGGCGGATGCAGCGCCGAGTCCGGCAGCGTCGATGCCTCAAGCTAGTCCCTCCGGCACTTACCTGGTGCAGATCGCCGCAGTCACGCATGAAGAGGACGCGGCTGCTCTCGCCGGCGCGTTGCGCAAGAAGAGCTACGCCGCAGCGGTGATGAACAGTCCTAATGGCAAGGACAAGCTTTTCCACGTGGTGCTGGGGCCGTATGCCACTCTGCAGGATGCCGAGGCGATGAAGGTGAAGCTGCAAGGCGAGGGCTACAGTCCGATTGTGAAGAGATGAAGAGATAAGAACGCTCTTCGCTCGGCTAGTGCGGCGCTTCAGGGCCGCGAACAACAGACCTTTCCCGGATCCGGTTGCTCAATACGCCATCAGGAAATATGTTCCGTAGTGGTTTCCGTCTCGAAACAGAACCCGGGCACGGTAAGTTACGGGAATGTCATTCGTATTGCGAAACTCGAACTCGATCACATCGCCAGCCTTTAACACCGCGTCGATATCGAACCCAGCGCCGGTCGGACTTACGTCGGTACAGGTGCCTTCGATCGAGGTACGGTCGCCGGATACACAGGTGACGCGCACCGGTACGCATACCGAAAGGCGATGCTCGGTGCGTCGCTCCAGGGGATGAACAGAGGTTGCCGATACGGCGTCGGGCTGAGGTGCCTGAAGGCTCATACTGCCTTCATCGACAGATCGCCGCCGGCGCATCAGCGCGGCGAGCTTTGAAGGCGGGCCCGCCGTATCCCTGTCCCACTGCGGGAACGCGCCCCACTTAGGGCCCCCGCCACGGCACTCAGGGATTGCAGTTGTCGAACTTCAGCTTTGCCACACGCGAGCTCCAATCGGAGGCAGCGTTCACCATGTAATACTCGCCCGTGGTCACGAAAGTACAGCCATCGTTGGAAATCGCCAGGTCGTAGTAGTCGCCCCACAAATTGGAGCTGTCGATCTGCGAGCCGGTGCCGGCGATAATGTACTGCTCTGCGCCCATGGTTCCCAGCGGATCGTTTTTCGCGCGGCCGGTGAATGCCATCGACGGATAAATCGAATTGCCATCGCTCACCGTATATGACATGGCAATGTTTCCCGTTTTGTCCATGGCGATCGAGCTCATAAAGCGCCAGCTCTTATCGGGCGCGTAGGTGCCCTGCTGGTATACGTACGGCGCGGTGCCGCCGAGAGGAGCACGGAACTCATACCATCGCAGGCCGAGAGTGCCGTTGTTCGCTACTGCGTGGGTTGCAACCCAGCTCGACATTGGGCCCGGGTCACGCACGGTTTTGCCCAGGGTGGCGCTGGGCAATACGCGATAGGCCAGCCGGTACATCAGGCGATCAGCAATGGGGCGCAATTGACCACCACCCGGTTCCGGAGCATTTCCCAACCACGAACCGATAAAGAACTGTGCCACCGGAATAGCACACGTGCCGCCGATACAACTGAAAGTCGAATTCGCCGGATTATTCCAGTCCACGTGAAACTTGTAGTAAAACACGTTGGATACATAGCCGGTGGTGCTGTTATCAATGCTCCCCATGTACAGATTGGGCATGCCGCTGGGAGGCAAAGCATTCGGCGAATCAAGGTCGGAGGGCAACTGGTTGTCATCGAACGACCCACTATTCCAGTCCTGGTGCGGCGTGCTATTCCCCTGTTTGATGGCAAAGTCCGTAAAGCAGACCTGCTGGGCCTGCGGGTCGCCGGCGAGCATCTTCGAACGTTCGTAAGCACAGGGAGTAGTGCCGGCATACCCGTTCGGTCCATAGTCGTTATGAGAGACGTAGTAGCCGTCGGGCCAGACTCCGAGCTTGGGATAGTCGGATATATCCGTGTCGCCGTTGGGAACCGGGAATTCGTAGGTGTACCACGCTCCCAGCGCGTCGGGTGTTTGCGAGATTGCAATGCAGTCCCGGCCCGGACTGATCATCACCGGCTCGAACATCACCCAGCGATGCGCAATCTTGTCCCATTGCGCGACCTCGTCTCCGTAATTGTGGATGCCGCAGTTCGGCAGGCCGGCGAACAACACATTGCCGTTCACATAGTGCTGACCGTTGATCAGCAAATTGTTGCCTTGCAGATCAAACACTGCAAATTGCTTGTTGCCCCACTGAATGATCTGCGTATCGCCAATGGATAAGGTCATGTCCGATGGAGTGGCGTAGACCGGGTATCCGTAAAAACCATTTCCCACGCCCAGCCAATTCAGCACGGTTGTGGGCGTGCTGTCGGCGGCGGCAGCGTTTTGAGCAACCGAGTCCTGGAAGGTGAATCGGCCATCGTCTTTCTGGTTCCGCAAGAGCTTGGGCGGCTTCGGATAGCGCAGAGGCTCTGCTTGCCGAAATCCAAAGGGAATCTCCTGGCGTTGGTCAACGAGATCGCGCAGCGGAGGAGTTATAACAAATGCGACCGGCTTCGAAACAATAGGGTTGTTGAGCACGTTTCCCTGTTGCGCCGATGCGCCTGCTACAGCGCCCATCAGAAAAACCATCCCGGCTAGAACAGCAAAGACCTTTTGCCGCATAGTACCCTTCTCCGCGCTCCCGTTTTGGTTGTCCAGAGTTTGTCGACATCTTACGTTCCCGCCTTGTGAATTCAACCGGGCGGGAGCAGGCGACCCATAGCTTGAAGTCGCTGAGACGGAACGTTGTCCACAACTATAAGGGGAGTTGCTGCCGGTTGGAAGAGGGACCACGAAGAAAGTGCCGACCACTTTATAAGTTGAGCTGCTATCCCGCCGCGCCTGCACAAATAATTGCGGTTCTTTTTTAGACACAAAGGGACGCTCACCAGCGGGGCGGCGCGGCCTACCAGTAGCCTTTGAGCAGGAAATAACAGGGCAGCTTCGATTTACCTTCGACGGTCGCCTGCATGGCGCAAACGTAGGGCGAGCCTTCCAGTTGCTGCAAGTATTGCCTTACCCATTCAACGAAAGTTCCGGCGCAAACCGGCTTGCTATTACGATGCCGAATCGCCAGGGAAATTTTGTTGGGTCAGGGAAAAATCTGAGAACTGGCCACAGGAATCCCGAATACGAAAAAAGGCGAGTGGAGATTCAGGATCTCCACTCGCCAAGTTGCCTCTCTGGTTCACCCTGCGGCTTTGGGGTCTGCCGCAACCAGGTGCGATCTCAGAAGGTGATCTGCGCCAGGAACTGCATCTGGCGCGGCGCACCGACGTTGGCAATGCCGCCCACCGGAGTTTCGAAGGTCGCAGCCGGCGTCGCGCCGTTGCCGTAGGTGCCGTTGAGACTGTAGTAGATCCGGGTGTTGAGGAAGTTGTAGACCTCAGCCCGCAGATTCAAGCCCATGCGCTCCCCGATCTTGAAGTTCTTCTGCAACGATCCCGCCAGGTTGTAGATGTTTGGAGCTTGCGCCCAATTGCGCGGCACCACCCCCTGGCCCACCACCGGACGATCAGAGTTATTGCCGTCGCCGTTGTTGTCTACGCCGGTCAGAGCGTTAATTGGATAACCCGAGCCCAGGAAGGCATACCCGCCGAGGGTAAAGCCATATGGGAACAGGTAGGTTCCGCTCAGCGAGGCGCGATTCGGCTGGTTCAGCTGACTGCGCGCCTTCTCGCAAGTCACCGGGCAGCTGTAGTCGTTCGGGTTTTGCGCTGTGCCGTCCCATTCGACGGTATCGATAGTGTGCGACCAGGTATAGCTGGCGAGCAGGGCGAAGTGCGTCGTGAACTGCTTCTTCAACTCAACTTGCAGTCCATCGTAGAACGATGTGCCCAAACTGGTGTAGGCCAGCACCTGGCGATAGCCGCCGTTAACCGGAACGATGGGGCGAGTCGCGTTGGCCGCGGCCGCAGCTCCGAACCTGTCCGGGCGCAGTGCGTATGAAGCCCGCCGGCGAGTTCAGGTCGATGGGCTGGTCGATGTGGATGGTGTGCGAGCCGATGTAGTCCATCGAGAACACCCAGCTCCGGGCAAACTGCTGTTCAATACCGATGTCCCACTGCTGGGTATAGGGATTCAGCAGCTTGTTGGGGCAGAAGCGGAGCTGCGAAACCGGCAGGAACTGGTTGAGATAGTTGCACTGTCCTGCAAGTATCTGGATGTCGCGCGCCGGCAGCACCGTGCCCGGAGGAATGCTGGTGATGGGGTTGAAGGTCGTGGGAAATCCGAACTGACCCGGCTGCACGGTATAGGTGAAGACGCCTTGCGGGCCGTTAATACTGGAGTTGGCGACCAGGTTCGCCGGCAGCTCGGTGTAATACATGCCGTAGCCGCCACGGAGCACCGTGGGATTGTCGCCGCCAAACAGGGTGTAAGCGAAGCCAGCGCGCGGGGAGAAGTTCGTATTCCCCTGGGTCAGGGTTTGTATGTCGTAGCGCAGCCCAAGGTTCACGGTCAGGTTGGGAGAGACTCTCCAGTTGTCCTGTACGAACACACCGGCCAGGGTTTCCTTCTCGTTGTAAGTTGCGTCGCCGAATGATTGGGTAAAGGCACTGGCCAGCGGCGGCGACTTCGCAGGCGATCCCGGAGGAGGAAGACTCGGGTCGTAGGTCAGCAGGGTCGCGATCGGGATGTTCGCGTATTTGGAATTGATCTGGAAGCGGCCATCCAGGTACCCGCTGCCAAACTCGGTGCCGTATCCGCCAGACGAAGAATAGACCACATCGAATCCCGCCCTGATCTGGTGCTTACCCTTGCTCCAGTTCAGGGTGTCGGCCCATTCGTACTGGTGGTTCATCAGGTTAGCGATGCGCGATTCGCCGTTGGTATAGACGCCGGAGATGAACTCCTGCGGCGCCTGCACGACGGGCAGAAACTGCGTAATCGGCGAACCGAGCAGATACTCGAAGCGGGCTTCATTGACCACGTTCGGTGTGAGTGTGGCGGTGTCAACCAGCGCCCCCTGGTAGGTGTTCCGGGTAAAGATGCGGGCGGCTGTGGGCAGGCTCACACCGCTAACCGCGTCCTGCGGATTGGTGTCGGTGAAGCGGTCGAAATTGCCGCGAAGGGTCAACATGTTGTTCTGCGAGATCTGTTGATCCAAGCGCAAGAACAATAGGTTCTGGTTGAAGGTGCCGGAATAAATCGCACCCGGATCGACCGGCGAAGTGATGACCGCATCGCGGCCCTGATTGGTGTACTCGTAAGAGCCGAGAATGAATGTCTTGTCCTTCACGATCGGGCCGGAAACCATGCCGCTGCCCTGGGCCAGCGTATTGAACGCCGGAACCGCCGCGAGCGGCTGCTTGGCTTCGGAGAACTGCGGCCGGCCCATGCCGATGAAGTCGCCGTGCCAGTCGTTGGAACCCGACTTGGTCACCACGTCTACCGCTGCGCCGGCATTGCGGCCATACTCGGCAGAAATGGAATTCTTGTCGACGTTCAGCTCCTGGACCGCCGAGAACGGTATGGCGGCGAACATGGTCTGCCGTCCCCAGCTATCGTTGGCGGTGGTGTTGTCGAGATCGTAGGTCGTCTGCCGGCGGCCATTGCCGTTGATGACGAACAGTACCTCGTTGATGAACAAATCGCCCGTGGTCTGCGCCTGCCGCACCGCTGAATCAAGCAGCGGGATGGCGGTGATCTTGCGATTCAGAATGGGCGTGTTCTCAATTTTCTGCACATCGAAGCGGGTGGTGACTTTGTCCGAATCGACCGTCACCGATCCGGGAGTGCCGTAGACCGTGACTTGCGTCTTCGCTCCCGAAACCGCCATGGTGAAATCGACGACTGCCGCCTGGTTGGCGCGCAGCACGATGTTCTGTTGCTGGGCCGACGTGAAGCCGCTGGCTTCAACCTTCACCACGTAGTTGTCGGTGATGGGCAAACCAGCGAATTTGTAGTCGCCGCCGGAATCGGTCTTCGCCGACTTGGTAAGTCCGGTTCCGGTGTTGTTGAGCGTGACATTCGCCCCCGCGATCGACTTGCCTTGCGGATCAAGCACTCGGCCGGTAACGGCAGAAAGATCAATGGTTTGTGCTAGTGAGCTGGTAACCGCAGCAAGCAGGAAAATTGCGGCCAAAAGCAAGAAGAATGACTTAGACGGACGAATACACACGATTGACAGTTCCCCCAAACTTTCGAGACTAGACAAGAGGTGGGCAGTACTACCAGCGGTAGTAGAAAAATTACGATTGCACAATTCAGAAAATGTGCATTGCCTACTACAGCGATAGGAGAACTTAGCGGTCGCCTAGAACGCCGTGAGTCTCGCCGTGAACTGCACCTGGCGGGTGCTGCCAAAGTGGTTGGTATCGGGCGCAAGCAAGCGCTTGTCCCGCTGAATAGACGGGAGCGGAGGACGTCCCGTAGAGGCTGACCGATTCCGGGCCATAGTTATGATTGCCGGCGCCGGTGATGTTGAAGATGTCCATGAACAGATCGAGATGATGGCCCTCACCCTTCAACGTGATGTCTTTCACGAACCGTAAATCGAGGTTGAAGAACGAAGGCTGGCGAAAGAAATTGCGCGGCGCGACTAGTCCGTTGACGATGGCGCGATCGTTGTAGTCGTTGCCGTCGTTCTGGGTGTCGAAGCCGATGATCGGGTTGTAGGGAAAGCCCGAGCGCCATTGCAGGATCGGGTTGATCTTGAAGCCGTAGCGCAGATTGGTGATGGCGCTGAGATTAAAGCTATTGCGCACGTCGAAGGTTGAGTAGCCGGCGTTGGTCGCGAGATTGAGCGGATCAAGTGGTGAGCTGATGGTGAACGGTCCCAGGTTGGAGTCGTTATCACGCGCGCGTGCCAGCGTGTAGTTAGCGTTGAGCTGCGAACGGTGCGGCAGTTGGAATCCTGCCGTGATCTGCATTGCGTCGTACGAGGAGTGGGCGGAAGAGCGATTCACCAGCAACTGCCCAGTCGTGGGATCGGGGCGCGTGGTGGGGAAGATCGGAGTGCCCGTGGCATCGTAGGTCGGCGAGAAGAGGTTCTGGTTAACCAGCGTCTGCAAGTCCCACGTGCTGTTGTGAACGTACGCCGCGGTCAACGTGGTCTTGGCATTTATCTGCCGCTCCACGCTACCCGAGACCTGGAACGAACGCGGATTGCGAAAGTTGGGAGCGATGCCAACTACAAAAGCTGCCGGCGTGGTGAGTCCTTCCGGCACCACGGGATACGCCAGCGGCAAGCTATTCGCGAAGAGCTGCAACAACTGCGGATCGTAGTAGCTGTCAGCCACCGTGGTGTTCAGGCCGTTATCGGTGAACACGCGCTGGAAGTAGGTCGCCGGCGTGGGTGCGTCGTAGAGTCCCGCCGACGCGCGTAGCACCGTCTTCGGTGTCGCCTCCCAGGCAATACCTAAACGCGGCTGCCATTGATTCAGGTCGCTGGGAATACTCGTCGTCAGCGAAATCGCAGGATTCGGATTCTGGGGCTGCGGATTCCATTGCGCGTCCCAGCGCAAGCCGGCGGTTACGGTGAGCTTATCTGTAACGGTGAGCTTGGCGTTTACATACATCCCCAACTCACGCACCGCGCCGCTGTAAACGTCGTTGCCCGTGACAAAGGTCTGTTGATAACGGCGAATATCGTTGTTCAGATATGCAGTCAGCGAGTCGTAATCGAATTGCGCATTAGTGTTGGCCTCGCGCTGCTGGCGGCCGGGAGCGTAGGCAAAGTCTCCGCCGAAGTGCAGTTGCAGCTTGCCACGAACAATGGCGACGTCGTCGCCGAAACGTGTGCTGTCAGAGCGGTAGAGGTTGGGATAAACGCTGTTGCCGCCCAGCACACCGAATCCGTTGATGACGTATTCCGGCAAGGTCGAGCTGGGCGTAAGGTTGCGATCGTCGCGCGCCCACTGCGCTACCACCTGATTGACGATGGTCGATCCGAAGAGCGTGTTCAGCGTGCCGCGAACCCAGTAGCTGTCGCCGGTGAGATTGATGTTGTTGTCGGCGGACGCGAGGCTGCGCGTGGAACCATCATCCAATCCGCTGGCATTCAGCCGGTTGTAGTTGAATTGCAGGTTGAGTGTGTTGTTGTTGTTCAGCACGAAGTCGGTGCGTTCAAACACCGCCGTCGGATCGCTGTGCCCGACCGTCTGCTTTTGCAGAGCGGTAAGGTTCGAGGGAATCGCTGGGCCCGGGGCCTGCGGCGCGAACTCGGTCCAGTAAGGGATGTTGAGATAATCCTGCTCGGCGCCGACATAATAGAAGATCTTGTTCTTCTTGATCGGCCCACCGATGGAGCCGCCAAACTCGTTTTGCGCGTTGTCGAGCGAATGTCCGAAGGTGTCAGCCGAACTCAACGGCGACGGCCGGCCGATGTAGAAGGCTTCGCCGTGCAGCTTGTTGCTGCCTTCTTTGGTCACCACATTGATGAAGCCCGCGTTAGTGTCACCGACTTCAGCGGTGGCGCCGGCTCGCACAATCTGAAACTCGCGCACTACCGTCTGCGGGAAGAAGAACGAGGTATCACGCGTTCCGCGCTGTCCGCCTTGCAGCGGGTCTTCAAAAGACACGCCGTCGATGGCTGAGGCCGTGGCATCAGGCCGCTGTCCCGCGACGACGATCCCGGAATAGTTAGGAGACTGCTCAACTCCGGCGGCCAACTGCGCGAACTGGCTGAAGTCGCGATCGCGGTTCGGCAGGTAGGTTACGGTGAGTCCCGCGAGCGCGTTGGCCACCACCGGCTCGGTGCGATTGGCGACCGGCTGCGTGGTGTTGCCTTCCACCGTGGGAGCACGTCCGGTCACGGTGACGCTTTGCGAGGTCGCGGGCAGCGTCATCGTGACGCTTAGTTGCACGCTGCTGCCTACACCCAACGTCACGCGTACCGGCTTCTTCAGCGTGAACCCCGGCGCGGCAACTTGTATCAGGTAAGGACCCGCGGGAAGCAGCGTGGTAATGAAGTGTCCTTCGTCGTTGGTGGTCACCACGCGCTCGTTTCCGAGGTCGGCGTTGCGGATGGTGACCTTCGCGCCCGGAATCACGTCGCCGTGCGGATCGGTCACCGTGCCGCTGATGCTCCCGCGCGATGCTGCGGACTGGCTGAGCGCAGGAATGGCCAGCGCTAACAAAGCCAGAACTACAAAACCAATTAGCCGTCTCGAAGAGAGCGGAGTCTCCAACTTTATGATCATCGGGTCAAAGCATTGGCCGGCACAGTGAACTTCTGTCCCTGCACCGGAGCTACGAAAGGAATGAGCGCGGCATCCATTTTAGAGGTGCCGTTGCTGACGGCATCGATAACGAACTTGTAGCGATAGTCGCCCTGCGAAAACGATTCCGGATTCAAAGGCAGTGCGAACGCCTCGGCCTGCGAGCCGCGCCACGTTCCGACATTTGGCGTGTCGTTCTTCAGGAAGAAGACGATATATCCCAGCTTCTCTTCTTTCTCTTTCGCCGGAGCCTTCTCGCCCTTCTGCTGGCGTTCCATCTTCTCCATCATCTCGAGCTCTTCTCGCTGAGCGTGGGTTTGGTGCGGGACCTCGAAACCGGGGACAAAGCGGCGCGCCCACTCCAGGTTGGTCTTGGGAAACATGCCCGGAGTCCAATCGCCATCCGGAAGGGCCTGCACGCCGATAACACCGGCAAAGATCAGCTTATGGTCGTCCTTCTTAACGTCGCGCTGAAAGTCGTCAAGGGTCAGGCCGTCGGACACGATGTCCATCTGTACCAGCACCACCGGAAACGCCAACAGCTCGTTGCCTTCGTTGAACAGCAACTGCCTGACTCCGTACTGCACTCGGTCGGGCACATTCACGAACGCCATGTCGGTGGTTTCGGCCACGATCTTCGCCGGCTTATCGTCGAAGGCTGCCGATGCCGTCGCTGCGTTGCCGTCGAACACACCTCCGATGGGGCACACGTCACCAAAAACGCACACCGCCTGTGCGACGTATCCCGACTTTGGCTTGCTGCTCGGCGGAGGTGTCTTGGGAATCGGAATCGATTTCACGACCGCCTGTGCCGGCTGTCCTTCGGGATAAATCTTGACCTCGATGCTCGATGCCCCGCTCGGGACCGTGAAGGTGAACGGATCGTCAGCGGACTGAGGCTGCGAACCTGCCGCTTCGATTCGCCATCCACTGAGTTTCGCCGCGTTGCCGCCGGGATCCAGCGGCAGCTTGACTTCCTCGACCATGAGCTCTGGCCGCAGGCGGATGTAATCCGCGTTCTCTACCACGCTGCCGGAAACCTGCTTGCCCGCAATCAGCATCGCCGGCAGGACCACGAAATATTGGGTTGGCTTGGGTGTCACTTGCGGGGTAGTCGGATTCATCGGCGTCATGCGCGCGGACTTTTGCTGCGCCTTTGCGGCCGTGCGCGCCGCCGCGAATAACTTGAGCGCAGCGTCTTGAGAGATAGGTTTTAGCGGCGGTGGTTTTTCGCCACTCTCTTCGCCGGATGGACACACGATGCGATCATCCTTCTGCGTTGCCTCATTCCACTTCCAGCAACGAAACTCGCCGGTAACAGGATCGTGAAGAATTTTGTGTCCGCTGACATGCTTGCCCGATTGCAGGTACTGCTCCACGGTTTCGCTCAGGAAGTTGGCGGTGGAATCGTAGGTGACCTTGATGATGTTTTCAACCGACTTGCCATCGGCATAGTACGAAGTTGTCGTGGTGTTGGGAGCGTAGTGTCCCGGCACGTAATCGACCGCGTTACGGGAGCGCACTTTACCGTTGGCATCGACGGTGCGGGTCTCTACCACCTGCCCGGCGGCATTGCGCACCAGCTCTTCCTTGTTTCCTGCTCCAGCGTCACGCACTTCCACGTTTTGATTCTGAGCAACAGCCAGGCCGCTGGAAATGACTAGTGCGGAAAAAAGAAGGAAAGCGGATCGAAACGAGAAAAAGGCTGGGGTGCTGCGGTGAAAGGGCAATAGCGTCTCCTGGCCCGACCTCTAGTAAATGATGAATGACTGTTGTATGCAGACCGAAACCGAGTTTAGCACGCGAGACTGAGGGATCGGCGCACGCCCAGGAGATGCGAAAACACACGCCGAACCGAAAGATCGTAATGGGCGTTAGGGTGGCTATAGTAATAAATAATGGTTACTAAAGTCATTGTTGACCCCTGATTCTGGTTACACTAATGGACTAGCGGAGAGCTATACTTTTGGTGCCCTAACGAATTTCCCAACAAATCCGAGGAAGGACAATGAGAAAACTCTCTATCTCGTTGCTGGCCACCATCCTTTGTCTGACATACGCTCTCAGCCTGTCGGCCCAGAACTCAAACGTACTAACTAACCCGCAGATCAGTAAGCCGGGTTTCGCTATTACTCCACCGCTGCGGGACCTGGTAAAGAATCGGCCCACGGAGTTGCAGTTCGGGTATCACCAGGCGCGGCCGGTTCTGCACCCGAAACAGGGCATGGCCCTGAAGTCCAATAACCGCTATCCGAATTTCGAAGACGCCGCCGCGCAGGCTGGGAACCAGAGCGCTCCGGCTTCGATTCCCGTCAAACAGCTCGACTGGCTTGGCATTGGCGTGGGCTTTTTCGGCTATAGCGTGCCGGATGCTCCGAGCGACGCCAATCTGTCCATCGGGGACACCCAGATTGTGCAGTGGGTTAACGTTCAGCTTGCCGTGTTCGATCTGCAGGGCAACAATATTCCGATCAATGGCAAGTCTTACGTGGACGGCAGCGTTCTGTTCTCGGGACTATCGCACTGCGGCACCACCAACAGCGGGAACATCATTGCTCAGTGGGACAAGATCGCCCATCGCTGGGTGATGTATCAGCCGCGTTTAACCGCCCCCTACTACGATTGCTTCGCGATATCGCAGACCAACGACGCCACCGGCGCATATTACACCTACGAGTTCCCAACCTATAACAACACCACGGACTACCCGGACTACCCGAAACTCGGTCTATGGGCGAATGGCTACTACGTCTCGCATAATGATTTCCCGTACCAGGCGTATTACGCCGGGGCGATGCCTTGCGCTTATGACCGCGCCAGGATGCTGACCGGACATCCGTTTCCAAACGCCGTGTGCTTCCTCGACAACTCAAACGGCACCCTGTTTGACGATAGCCTGTTGCCGGCCGACATAGACGACGCGAGCATGCTGCCCAACGGAATCGATCCGATTTTCATGGGCAGCATCGACAATGGCCAGAACGGCATAGACTCCAACGTCTACTACTATCCCTTCCACTTCGACACGGTGAACCCGCAGAACTCCACCTTTGGCTGCATCAACGGCGCTTGCCCAATCCCGGTTACGCAGTATCAGGTTGCCTGCCAGGACCTGGCGAATGGCATCTGCACCGCGACCCAACCGATCGGCGTGCTGAACAACATGGCTGATCGTTTGATGTACCGGTTGGCCTACCGTATCCTGCCGGCTCCCACGCCGTCGAAGGACCTGCTGCATGACAACCGCAAGCAGGTGTGGGTGGTTAGCGGCACGGTCTTCAACGGTAGCAGCTCGGCGGTTCGCTGGTATGAGTTTCGCTCACCGATCAAGACCCTGACCCCGACCACCTTCCAGCAGGGCACCTATGCTCCTGATAGCGCCAACCGCTTCATGAGCTCACTGGCGCGGGACAAGATGGGCAACATCGCCATGTCTTATACGGTTGCGAGTCCCACCGTGCCTCCGACCGTCGCCTTCACCGGACGCGCCCCGGGCGATTCGCTGGGCACGATGGGCGCTGAAACCATCCTGGTTCCCGGTGGCGGCTCACAACTGGACACCTTGAACGCCTGGGGTTCGTATTACAATATGAGTCTTTCTAACGATGGCTGCACCTTCGTGACCACCGGCGAGTATTACCAGGCCGACGCATCGTTTGCCTGGAGCACCCGTATCGGCGTGCTGAAATTCGCCAGTTGCACTCCGCAGTAGCTCGGGCCATCGCCAAGCATTGCTGCGTGACAAACTTAAGAGGCTGCCTGCAAGGGCAGCCTTTTTTCGTCGCGGAGAGTGGCGAGCCGCTAACCCAAGGCGAAGTTCTTCGGAACACAAAAAATATATTAAGTAGTTAATGTACTATTACTTATTCTTAATCATAAGTAAGTGACTATTTAGATAATTCAACCATCGTCGATTGGCTGACAGTAGTGGTTACAGGCAATCAGTTATTCTTCGCATGATTTGACTACGGGATAAATAATTCTCTCTTCTACGAACTCGATAGTTGACCCGGCCTTGGGAAGGTGATACATATGGAACCCTGCTGAGTCTCTAGTACTACCATTTGCGTTGACGCAAACGAATCGAGTTGCGCTTAAGCACTGAAAGGACCGAGGAGAGGAAATGAGAAAAATCTCAATCTCGTTGCTCGCTGCTGTTTGCCTGACCTGCGTTGTCAGCATGTCGGCACAGAGCGGCAACGTGTTAAGAAACCCACAGGTTAGCAAGGCGTCTTTCGCGATTACACCGCCCCTGCGCGACCTGGTGAAGAACCAGCCAACCCAATTGCAGTTTGGATTCCACCAGGCTCCGCCAGTTCAGCAAACCAAGCCTGCGATCTATCAGCGGAACCAGAAAACCACCAATTTCTCCGCCATTCATGATCCGGTTGCCCAGAACTCCAATCAGCCGGCCACTATCCCGGTGGACGAGCTTAACTGGCTGGGTGTAGGTATCGGCTTCTTCGGCTACAGTGTTCCCGATGCTCCGACCGACGGCAACCTGTCCATCGGCGACACCCAGATCGTGCAGTGGGTCAACACTCAGTTCGCCGTATTCGATCTGAACGGCAATAACATCCTGTTTAACGGCCAGCACTTCGTGAACGGCAACGTTCTGTACTCCGGCCTGCCGCACTGCGGCTCCAGCAACAGTGGTGACATCGTCGCCCAGTGGGACAAGAGTGCCCATCGCTGGGTGTTGTATCAGCCGCGCTTCAGCGCTCCCTACTATGATTGCTTCGCCATCTCGCAGACGGCTGACGCAACCGGCGCCTACTACACCTACGAGTTCCCGACCTACAATAACTCGGTCGACTTCCCGGATTATCCTAAGGTCGGTGTGTGGACAAACGGCTACTATGTCTCGCACAACGATTTCCCGAACCTGCAGTCTTACGCCGGTGCGATGCCTTGCGCTTATGACCGCGTGAAGATGTTGGCTGGCGATCCGAGCGCTCAGGGTGTCTGCTTCCTCGATAACTCGAACGGCACGCTGTTTGACGACAGCATGCTGCCTGCCGACGTAGACGACGCAAGCGCGCTTCCCAACGGCATTGATCCGAT
Organism: uncultured Acidobacteriaceae bacterium; assembly: GCA_963699875.1. Lineage (GTDB taxonomy): Bacteria > Acidobacteriota > Terriglobia > Terriglobales > Acidobacteriaceae > CAVVDY01. The sequence goes on along the minus strand of CAVOVN010000003.1, from coordinate 318,488 downwards.
TTTCGTGGGCAGCATCGATAACTTCTCCTCCGACACCAACATTTACTACTATCCGTTCCACTTCGATCCGGTGAACCCGGCGAACTCGACCTTCAGCTGCGTCAACGGCGCCTGCAAGATTCCGGTGGCAACCTATTCGAACGCCCCCGGAACCGCTGCCGAGCCGGGTGGCAGTTCGATCGATACGCTCAGCGATCGTTTGATGTATCGTTTCGCGTACCGCATCCTGCCTGCCACCTCGCCGTCGAAGGACCTGCTCCATGACACTCGCAAGCAGGATTGGCTGGTGAGCCACGCCGTGGCGAATAATGGCGTTCCGGCGGTTCGCTGGTATGAGTTCCGCTCCGCCATCCAGCCCACGACTCCGACCACCTATCAGCAGGGCACCTATGCTCCTGACGGCACTAGCCGCTTCATGAGCTCGCTGTCGCGGGACAAGATGGGCAACATCGCCATGTCTTACACCGTGAGCAGCGCCAGCGTGTTCCCCACCATCGCCTTCACTGGCCGCGCTCCTGGCGATGCGCTGGGCACGATGGGTGCTGAAACCATCCTGATTCCTGGCGTTGGCTCACAGACCGACACCTCGAACCGTTGGGGTGACTACTACAACATGAGCCTTTCGAACGACGGCTGCACCTTCGTCACCACGGGTGAGTATTACCAGGCCAGTGCTTCCTTCAACTGGAGCACCGAGATTGGCAAGCTGAAGTTCGCGAGTTGCAACCCGTAACTGATTTAATGGCAAGGTCGAAGAACCTAGCCAGTTTGTAGAACTCAGAGGCTGCCTGCAAGGGCAGCCTCATTTTTTCTGCGCAGATTTCCCACCGGTCGGGTCCCGTCGACGAAACCGTCGAGCCCTGCCGCCGCTCTCGCCGTAGCTTCCCGTACATTCCGTTGTCCAGCCGTTGCAGCCTGCGATTGCAGGAAATTCAGGATCCTCCTGTTATCTTTGGCTCGAGGACTATTGGGTAATGGACACCGCGCCGGCTTCGGCCTTGCATCTTCTGTCGTGGGTCATGGTAGCGGCCGGCCTCGCTTCCTGCGTATTCGTGGTGTGGGACATGGGCCGCAGACAGCCGCAGGAAATGGCCGTCATGCGTTATGTCTGGCCGATTAACGCGCTTTGGGGCGGCGTTGTCATCGTCTGGCTATATTGGAAGATCGGGCGAATGCCTTCGCCAGTCACATCGCAATCCTCGTCCGCTCAGAAGGCAGCCACCAAGGAGCGTCCCTTCTGGCAGAAGGTCGCCGCAGGCACCTTCCACTGCGGAGCGGGATGTTCTCTGGCCGACCTGGTCGGTCCGTTTCTGTTTCGCCTCCTGCCATTTGTGGTGTTAGGAAGCCTGGTTTTCGGCGAGTGGACCCTCGACTATGTCCTCGCGCTACTCGTCGGTGTGGCCTTCCAATATGCCGCGCTTGCTCCCATGCTGAATCAACACGGCCCTCGCATCTGGTGGCGTGCGCTGAAGGTGGACTTCCTGTCTCTGACCTCATGGCAGGTTGGAATGTACGGCTGGATGGCGCTGGTTATCTTCGTCTGGATTGGCGAACTGCACCCCGCCCACATTGAGTTCTGGTTCATGATGCAGCTGGCCATGGCCTGCGGCTTCCTGACCGCCTATCCAACGAACTGGTGGCTAATCAGGGCGGGCATCAAAACAGCGATGTAGAGCGGCTCTGGCCGCCCGCCCCTTGTAAGTAGCTCCTGCCAATTCGAACTTGATTATTGACCCGCCCTTGGGCGATACATATAGATACAGCTAGAAGCCACTCCCTCTCTTACCAGCGTCACTTCGGCACGCGCGGGCCCACCCGCGTTCAAGTATTAAAAAACCGAAGGAGATGTCATGAAAAATAGTCTCACCTCATTGCTTGGCGCCGTTCTTTGCCTGACTTGCGCTGTCAGCCTGTCAGCCCAGAGCGACAACGTACTCAGGAACCCGCAGGTAAGCAATGCGGCTTTTGCTATCACCCCACCGCTGCGCGACTTGGTTGGAAATCGGCCGACCGAGTTGCAGTTCGGATATCACCACGCGCGGCCGGTTCTGCATCCGAAGTCTGCACTACTGCAGGAGTGGCAAAAGAAGACGAATTACTCAGCCATTCACGACCCAGTTGCACAGAATACCCTCCAACCTGCCACCATTCCTGTGAAGCAGCGTGACTGGCTCGGCATTGGCGTTGGCTTCTTCGGCTACAGTGTTCCTGACGCCCCGACCGATGCCAACCTGTCGATTGGCGACACCCAGATTGTGCAGTGGGTCAATGTTCAGTTTGCCGTGTTCGACCTGAATGGCAACAGCGTGCTGTTCAACGGCCAGCGTTACGTGAACGGCAGCGTCCTGTTCTCAGGACTGCCGCACTGCGGCTCCAGCAACAGCGGTAACATCATTGTTCAGTGGGACAAGGCCGCCCATCGCTGGGTAATGTATCAGCCGCGTTTAACCGCTCCCTACTACGATTGCTTCGCCATCTCGCAGACCAACGACGCGACGGGCGCATATTACACCTACGAGTTCCCGACCTATAACAACACCACGGACTACCCGGACTACCCCAAGCTCGGCATATGGCCGAATGGCTACTACGTCTCGCACAATGATTTCCCGTACCTGTCGTACTACGCCGGGGTGATGCCTTGCGCGTATGACCGCTCCAGGATGCTGACCGGCCATCCGTTCCCCAACGCCGTGTGCTTCCTCGACAGCTCGAACGGCACGTTGTTTGACGACAGCCTGTTGCCGCCCGACGTGGACGACGCGAGCATGCTTCCCAACGGCATCGACCCGATTTTCATGGGCAGCATCGACAACTTCTCGTCGGGCTCGAATGTTTACTATTATCCTTTCCACTTCGACCCGGTGAACCCGCAGAACTCCACCTTCGGCTGTATCAACGGCGCCTGCAAGATCCCGGTTGCAAGTTACATGAACGCTTCGCCCACCGCCTCCGAGCCTGGCGGCAACTCGATCAATACTCTCAGCGATCGCCTGATGTATCGCCTCGCGTATCGCATCCTGCCTGCCCCCACGCCGTCGAAGGACCTGCTGCACGACAAGCGCACCCAGGATTGGCTGGTCAGCCACGCCGTAACCCACAACGGAGTGCCGGCTGTCCGCTGGTATGAGTTCCGGTCGCCCATCCAGACCACGACTCCGACCAACTACCAGCAGGGCACCTACGCTCCTGACGGCGCCAGCCGCTTCATGAGCTCACTGGCTCGAGACCGGATGGGCAATATCGCGATGTCCTACACCGTTTCCAGCTCGACGGTGCACCCGACCGTCGCTTTCACCGGACGCGCACCTGGCGATCCCCTGGGCACCATGGGTGCGGAGACCATCCTGATTCCGGGCGTTGGCTCACAACTGGATACGTTGAACGCCTGGGGTTCGTACTACGATATGACGCTTTCAAACGACGGCTGCACCTTCGTGACGACGGGCGAGTATTACCAGTCCAATGCGTCGTTTGCCTGGAGCACCCGCATCGGCAAGCTGAAGTTTGCGAATTGCACCCCGTCCAACTAGTTGACGGTGAAGGCGAAAGACTTCTCTGGTTTGTAAATCTCGGAGGCTGTGCCCCGACGGACAGCCTCATTTTTCGTGGTCCGGCGATTTGTGACGCATGTCATTGAATGCTGTGACCTGAAGCGCTATAGTGACCCCGTCCGGTTTGATAGGCTTCAATTTAGCGTCATTGCAGGTCAACATTCATGCCGCAGAATTACGTTCCGATTTTCATCTTTGCCTTCGTCGCCTTCCTGGTCGGCGCCGGCACCCTCGCCATCGCCTCGCTGGTGCGGCCGAAAAATCCTTCCAAGATCAAGCTGATGCCGTACGAATGCGGCATCACGCCCTTCGATAACGCGCGCGGTCGCTACACCGTCCGCTTCTACATCGTCGCCATTCTGTTCGTGGTCTTCGACGTGGAAACCATCTTCCTGTTCCCCTGGGCGGTGCAGTTCAAGCTGCTCGGCTTGTTCGGCCTGCTGGAGATGGGGATCTTCCTCGGAATCCTCATCGTTGGTTACATCTGGATCTGGAAGAAGGGCGCCCTGGAGTGGGTATAGCTGATCTGCAAATGTCTGACTGAGGAAGAACCCCGCTCGGGGAAGCTTCCCCTCAGCGCACACTTCAGCTTTGCGATACACCGGGTGCGGCACCACCGACCCGCGCCTTGACTCGAATCTCCTCAACTCGCAGTTTTTTCGCACTCTGTCATTTAGGATGAAAGAGACCTTTCATGGAAGCTCACATCCGCGAGAAGCAACTTCGCTTTAAAACTCGATTGATGATTCTGATCATGGTGCTGGCGGGCCCATTAGGAAACGCCCTGCTCGCCAAGGGCATGAAGCACATCGGAGCCATCTCTATCTCCTCTTTTCCCGATTTGCTGCACCTTATGGGGCAGATATTAGGCTCCGGAACCATTTGGCTGGGAATCGCAGGTCAGCTGGCGTTTTTCGCCGCCTATTCCCTGGCGCTGTCATGGGCCGATTACAGTTATGTACAGCCGGCCTCGTCGGTGGCTTACGTAGTAGTCGCCATTCTGGGCGTGTTCATGCTGCATGAGAGTGTCTCTCCCCTGCGCTGGTTCGGCATTGCCGTCATCTGCCTCGGCGTCGTCGTCGTCGGGCGCACTCATCCCAATACCACGGAGATACTCTGACTGTGCTCCGTTTTATTGGCTTTTTCCTCATTGTCGTCTCCGGCACAGCCGGCGAGTTGTGCATCGGTCGCGCTATGAAGGAATCCGGCGAAGTTCACGACTTTCGGCCGCGAGCGCTGTTACAGGTAGCGGCTCGCGTGATGCGAATCAAGTGGCTGTGGATCGGCATTACATTGATGGCGATCGCCTTCTTCGCGCTGCTGGGCGTTCTGTCGGTGGAAAATGTCAGCTTCGTCGTCCCCGTCACGGCGCTGAGTTATGTTGTCGGGGGCCTGGGAGGAATGCTCTTCCTCGGCGAGCGCTTGAACCGCTCCCGCTGGGCCGGAATTCTGATCGTCTGCTTGGGCGTGGCGCTGGTCATCCTGGGCAAGCACTGATGAGAGAATTAGCTTGATGGCAAATGCGGAACAGTCGTGCCCCATCTGCAACGGCACTGGATGGCAGATTCGACAAGGCGACAATGAGCGCGAAGTGGTGCGCTGCCAATGTCGTGTGCGCGACCGCAGCGAGCGCCTGTTGGCGACGGCGCATATTCCTGAGCGCTACCAGCACTGCGAGTTGGAGAACTTCCAATACGCCCCGGCCGAGATGGGCGAGAAGAGTATCGGGAAGGCAAGGTTTAACGCCGGTCGTTTCGTCGAGGAATACCCGACAGAGAAAACCGGTCTGCTTTTTGTCGGCAGCGTTGGAGTCGGCAAGACGCATCTTTCAGTCGGCATCATCAAAGCACTCATTCGCGAGAAGGGCATTCACTGTCTGTTTTGCGACTACCGCGAACTCCTGAAGTCGATCCAGAATTCTTACAATCCGTCGGTCCAGGTCACGGAGATGGAAATCCTTCGCCCCGTCTTCGATGCCGAGGTGCTGGTGCTCGATGAGCTCGGCGCGGTGCGTACCACGGAGTGGGTGTTCGACACTGTCAACTACATCCTTAACAGTCGCTATAACGAGAATCGAACCACGATTATCACCACCAACTATCCCGACGCGGCGGAACAGGGGAATGCGGCCGACGACAATTCGCGCAGCTACTCGGCGGCTGAGCGTGCCGCCCGGCGTGAGACCTTGGGCGATCGCATCGGCGAGCGCATGCGCTCGCGGCTACATGAGATGTGTAAGAAGGTTGAGATCGAAGGCTCGGATTACCGCGTCGACAGCAAGCGTGCCAAGTTCCAGACTATCGAGGCCCCGGCAAGGTTCTCGATCAAGGGGAAGCGGACGGTGGAATGAGCTGTGGCCCGCTTGGGCCTATATCAGTATCAGATATACGTTCAGCATATACACTGTACATATGAAAACGATATATGCTTGACATATACTCAGGTCATATGTAACTATCTCATTTTTAGAGGTATATATGCCCTACATACATCCTGAGCAAGTACTTTCACCCAAGCATAGCGTGGAACGAATTATTGAAGTCATTCATGATCCGGGGCCCGGCGATATGTCCGTCGCGCGAATCCTGTGGAGGGGAGAGGAACGGATTGCAACACGCTGGAATGGCGAGGATCAGGAGCCCAAGGGAAATCCCACGTCTCACGGCCAGCCGACTTGGTTTGTGGTGAGCCAATATGCGGAGCAGGCTGTGGTGGAAGCTGCAAAAAAGGCCGCTGAGCGATCGCCCCACAGTTTGATTTCTAAATACCGTGAGATGGCGAACGATTCTGCCCGGGAGCAAGAAGCTGAGCATTGGAGCGAGGGGCTGATAAGCGATGGAACTTCGCAGAGGTGACGTCTGGTGGGTCTCGTTCGATCCTTCGATCGGTGGGGAGATTCGAAAGACGCGTCCTGCAGTTGTATTGAGCAACGACACCGCAAATTCAGTTTTGAATCGTGTGGTCGTGATCCCGCTCAGTAGCCAGACAGGAAAGATCTACCCGGCGGAAGCACTTGTTAGTCTGAACGGAGAAGCGCGGAAGGTCATGGCGGATCAGATCGCAACTGCATCGAAGCTGCGACTGCGCTCGCAAATTGGAACGCTTTCCCCGGCAGACATGCGAGCTGTTGAAGATGTACTGCTGCGGTTTCTCGCCATCCACAGAAGCTAACAACACTAATTCGATACACCTGAGGCTGTGCCTCTTCAGTTCCCCTTGTGGTCGACGGCCGTCACCTTGTGCGAGGCAAACTTCTGCTGTAGCGCTTCTAACGGTGACGAAGAGGAATCAGAATCCGCTTCCTCCGTCACTGTCAATTTCATCTGAACTTCGGCAGTGGATTGCGAATCCGTCCCGTTCGAACTTTCGCCGGGGGAGAAGGCCTCGCCTGAATCCGAGCCCACGGCTGCAGCTGCTGCTTGGGACTGTGCCTCCGGCACGCTTTCGTGCTGCGGCTTTGGCTCCAAAAACTTCTTGCTGTTCAGCAACGGACGCCCGAGTGACGGGTTATAGCTCGTCCACGCGCCCGGCAGCTCGGCCTCGCGCACGAACTGCGCTCGCATCGCCTCCATCTTCGAGTCGAGATCGTCGAGATAGTGCAGCATGAGCGCTTCAGGAAACATCGGCAGCTTGGGCGAGCCGTACTCGTATTGCCCGTGATGGCTGATGATGAGGTGCTCGATCAAAATTTTTAGCTCGTCGGGAAAGCCGGGGATGTGCGCCAGCTTCTCGTGCAGCATCTCCAGCTCGATGATCATGTGGCCCAGCAGTTGTCCCTTGGTGGTGTAGGCGATGGAGCGCTGATAGGTGAGCTCGTGCACCTTTCCCACATCATGCAGGAAGGCCCCGGTCAGCACCAGGTCGCGATTCACATCCGGATAGTTGCGCGACATCAGATCGCATGCCGTGAACAGTGAGACGACGTGATCGAGCAAGCCGCCGACAAAGGCATGGTGCAGCGTCTTGGCGGCCGGCGCGCATTTGTAGGCCGTCGCAAGTGCCTCATCGCTCATGAACGTTTGCACCAGTTGCTTGAGCCAGGGATTCTCGAAGCTTTCCACAAACGCGCCCAGCTTCGCCCACAGCTCGTCGATGTCCTTCGTCGTCTTGGGAATGTAGTCGGAGTAATCGATCTCTGCATCGTCGAGCTTGCGCAGTTTGTGAACGGTCATCTGCCAGCGGCCGTTGTATTTGTGGATGACGCCCTTGGCTTTGACGAAGTCGTCCTGGCCGAACGTGTCCAGCGCGTCGGAGACGTTGTCCCACATGTTGGCTTGCAGTTGACCGCTGCGGTCCGCGAGCACCAGTGAGAGGTACACCTCGCCATTCTTTTTGGCCTTCACCTGCTTGGAGGCGACCACGAACAACGACGTAATGGTCTGGTTTTCCTGCTGACTACAATCCCGTATATAGAACTGCTTCATTTAACAGCACCCTTGCCCTGAAAGCAGCATACCAGTCCTTCGCATAAACATTAAGGGTTTGCGAGACGCGAAAATGCGGCTCACCACGAAGTCACAGAGGACACGGAGAATCCCAGGCGTGGAATTTCGTTCTGCGGCCCCTGCTGCTAGTAGATGAGTGTCAACCTCGGTCGCCCAAACTTCAGATACAAGATTCTCCGTGTCTCTCCGTGGTGAAAACCATTCAGCGTTTTGCCGATGCAGCACAGCCCTACGGTAGACTGAATGCCGGACTATTCAACGATGCCGGTCATCAACTTCAGCGAGGCGCTCACCACGGTCCAGCAATATGCTTCCGGCCGATCTCCTACCGAGCCGGAACTGGTTTCTTTGCTCGACGGAATCCGTCTGGCGCTGGCGGAAGATCTGGTCGCCGATCGCGATTTCCCGCCATTCCCCAGGGCCACGCGCGATGGATACGCCGTCCGTGCCGAAGACGTGGCTAGCGTGCCGGCGAAGCTGCGGTGCATCGGCGAGTTGAAAGCCGGTGCCAGTGAGGCGCATAGCGCGATCACGGTCACTCCGGGCGAGGCAGTCGAGATCATGACAGGAGCACCTGTTCCCAGCGGCGCGAACGCCATCGTCATGGTGGAGTACACCGAAACGACTGGCGACAACGTGACCGTGAAAAGGACGGTCGCTGCGGGCGAGAACATCGTCGCCGCAGCCTCCGAGGCGCGCAAGGGCGATGTCATGGTGCCGCGTGGGACGCGCGTGAACCATGTCGCGGTGGCAATCGCCGCGGCTGTCGGTCGAGCCGAAGTCGCGGTCTATAAACGGCCGCGGGTCGCGATTCTGGCCACCGGCGACGAACTGGTTGACATCAACTTTGTTCCCGGGCCGAACGAAATCCGCAATTCTAACAGCTACTCGCTAGCGGCGCAGGTCCACGAAGCTGGAGGCGAAGCGCAGATCTTGCCGGTGGCGCGCGATGATGCCGCCGAGTTGGAAGTGCTCATTCGCAAAGGAGCGGAGTGCGACCTGCTGCTGCTAAGCGGCGGCGTGTCGATGGGCAAGTACGATCTGGTGGAGCAGGCGCTGGCCAAGCTGGGGGCGCAGTTCTTCTTCACCGGGGTGCTTATTCAGCCGGGCAAACCGTTGGTGTTTGGAGAGCTTCGAGGGGCGAACAAGACAACTCCGTTCTTCGGCCTACCCGGCAATCCGGTCTCGACCATGGTAACGTTTCAGCTCTTCGTCAGGCCGGTGCTGGATGCGCTGGCCGGAGCCCGTCAGCAAGCGCCGCTGTTCGCCCAGGCCCAATTGAAGTCGGATCTTAAGGTAAAGCCGGGGCTGACACGATTTCTGCCTGCCCGGCTCGGCGGCTCGCACGAGCACCCGGAGGTCGAGTTGGTGAAGTGGCAGGGTTCTGGTGATTTGATGGCCGCCGCCGCTGCGAACTGCTACATTGTGGTACCTCCTGACAAGGAGTACTTCGAGGCACAGGAGTACATTACCGTTCTATCGTTCTGAATGGTCAAGAAAGACAAATCGCCGAAGAAGCTCTCGCACTATGACGCCGCCGGTCGGGCGGCAATGGTGGACGTCTCCGCTAAAAGTCCCACATTGCGGGAGGCGGAGGCTCGTGCCTTCGTCGCCATGAGCAAGGATGTTCTTCGCGCGCTGCCGCAGAATCCTAAGGGGGATCCGCTGGAAGTGGCGCGCATCGCGGGCATTCAGGCCGCCAAACGCACCTCCGAGCTGATTCCCATGTGCCACCCAATTTCGCTCAGCAAGATCGATGTCTCATGCGAGGTCACACAATGTGGGATCGAGATTCGGGCTGTTGCGCGGACTACGGCCGTCACCGGAGTGGAAATGGAAGCCATGGTCGCGGCGTCGATAGCCGCTCTGACAGTGTATGACATGTGCAAGGCGCTGGATAAAGGGATCGAAATTCGCGACGTCGTGCTGGAGCGCAAATCGGGCGGCAAGAGCGGCAACTTCCGGCGCAAGAAAGCTTAAATCCAGGAGGATGCGATGATCACCGCTGCTGTATTAACGGTTAGCGATTCGGTTACAGAAGGCACACGCGAAGATCGTTCGGGCCCAGCCGTCGCCGAAGAGCTACGGGTGCGAGGATTCGAGGTGGTATCGACCGGCATTGTCTCCGATGTGCAGGACCTGATCGAAGAGTCCTTGAGGGCCTTGTGTTTCATGGCGCAGCTGGTTGTGACCACTGGCGGAACCGGCATCTCGGACAAGGATGTCACCCCTGAGGCAACGCGCGCCGTGTGCTCGAAGCTGATTGACGGCATCGCGGAGAAGATGCGCTCCGACGGCCTGAAGGCAACGCCGGCTGCCATCCTGAGCCGCGGCGTGTGTGGCGTGTACGAGCGGTCGTTGATTCTCAATCTGCCGGGCAGCCCCAGTGGTGCCGTGGAATCGCTGGCCGCCGTGGCCGACGTTCTGCCGCATGCGATCGATCTGCTGCAAGGCAAGACGGAGCACATACAGTAATTCCTTGGATCCCCTGACCCACATGCTCACCGGCGCCTGTATGGGGCGCGCGGGATTTAATCGCAAGACAGCGTATGCCACGCTGACCATGCTGCTGGCGGCGGAGGCGGCCGACTGCGACGTGCTTTGGGATATTAAAGGCCCGATTGCGACGCTTCAGCATCACCGCGGCATTACGCACTCATTCGTCGGCGTGCCGTTCATGGCCGCAGCCACTTTGCTCGGCGTTTACATACTGCATCGTCTGTGGCTGGGGCGCCGCAAGCCGCGACCGGGATATCCGCCCGTGCGATGGACGTTGCTGTACGGCCTGGCGCTGCTGGCTGCGCTAAGCCATCTCCTACTCGACTACACCACTGCGTATGGCATCCGGCTGTTCGAGCCTTTCAACTACCGCTGGTATTCGTGGGACATCATGTTCATCATCGAACCGGTGATGCTCGGGGTGCTGTTGCTCGGCCTGGTTCTGCCGTGGTTCTTTGGACTGATCAACCAGGAAGTTGGAGCACGCGACAAGGGCCCGGGTGGCCGCGTGGGCGCAATCGTCGCACTGGCGTGCGTGGTCGCTATTTGGGGATACCGCGACTTTGAGCATCGTCGCGCACTTAGTGTGATGAGTGCCGTCACCTACAACGGCGCGACAGCCACACGCATCGCGGCTTATCCCTACGTCATCAATCCCTATCGCTGGCAAGGCGTCGTGGAAACGCAAGACTTTTTCCAGATCGTTCCGGTGGATTCCAGCAAGCCGGAAATCGACCCTCACGGCGAGGCGCGCACGTTCTACAAGCCGGAAGAAACGCCAGCCTCCAGCGCGGCGAAAGCGTCATATTTCGGGCGTGTGTACCTTGACTGGGCGGTGTTTCCTTTTGTCGAGACACAAACTCTCGAAGGCGACCCCAAGGGCTACGTGACGAACTTTCAGGATTTACGGTATGCCTATCCCGGACGCACCGCGCTCGGCGGTTTCGTGCTGCTCAGTCCGGATTTGCAGGTGCAAGAACAAGGGATGAATTCCGATCGGCCGCGTGCACTCGGAGGGGGAAAATAGCCCTGAACTTGCCTGCTTCGCGGGTCGAGACAAAGAGCTTTCACCACAGAGGCACGGAGGACACGAAGAAAACAAGAACAAATCTCCCTGTCTCCGTGGTGAGTTTGTCGTTAGTTTCGTGAAGTGCAAGCCGCTTTGCACCACGCGACAATCGGCCTTGACTCGACTCCAGATAGCGTACAGAATCGAAGTTCGACCTTTTTCGACCTTTTAGGTTGGGGAATTTCTAAATGACCATCTTAGCTTACCTGTTCGTCGTCTTTGCTGTCCTGGTACACGCCCGTTTCCTGGCGATGCCGTTCCACTTCACGCCGGTCGCAGCCGCGTTGCTGTTCTTCGGGGCGCGTATGCCGCGGAAACGGATGATCACGCCGCTGGCGTTGCTCATCCTCTGCGACATTTACCTGAACAAGTTTGTTTATGCCTATCCGCTGCGATGGGACCAAACGGTAACGTGGCTGTGGTACGCGGCAATCCTCTTATTTGGCGGACTGTTGGCGCGCAACACGTCAGTGCTGCGGGTTGTCGGCGCCTCGCTGGTGGCTTCGGTGTCGTTCTTCCTGGTGAGCAACTTCGCTGTCTGGACGGTTTCGCGTGAGATGTATCCTGCGACCTGGAACGGCCTGGTAACGTGCATGGCCGCGGGCGTTCCGTTCTTCCGCAACACCGCGGTGTCGGACCTGCTATTCAGCGCAGTGTTCTTCGGCGCGGGATATCTCGTGAGTCAGCGCGCGCAGGAAGGAACGTCGGTCGCGCTGCGGTAGGGCAGTTTAAAGGGGACGGCCTTCAGGCCATCCATACATTGTCCCTTAACATTTTTCATTCCGAGTCGCGAAGCGACCGATGGACCTGTTTACGACATGGCAAAACAGATCCCTATGCCTAGTCAGACGACGCGCTCCGTTACATCGACTGCCCGCTGCGCATTTTCTGAATCATTGCTTCCCGCTCCTGCTGGCGTATCTGCTCGAACTTCTGATACTGCTGGGGATTGAGAATCGGTTTTACCTTGGCGTCCATATCGGTGCCAACCTGCTTCAACTGCATTACTTTTTCAAGCGGGCCAAGCGAGGTATTCGCCTTGATGGCCTTCATCTTCTTGGCATCTTCCATCATGATGGGCAGCATCTGCTTTTTCTGCTGCGGCGTCAGTTGCAACTCAGCCGACATCTTTTCGATCTTGGCGATGGCCTCCTGCTTCTCGGGCGAGGGCGGCTCCTGGGCGATTGCGAATTGCGCGAACAGTTGCAAGGCCAGTGCGCATAACAGCAACATCAGTGTGGTTTTCTGTGGCTTCATACTCTCCTCATGAAAGACGTGGTTCGCCCCGGGGAATTCTCGGTGCGTAAATCAGAAAGGGTGCACAGAATGTTATGCGGGCGAGGACGCGGGTGTAAAGAAAAAATCGAGGCTGGCGGGTCAGGTCGACAATTTGGGCTACTCTCTTTCAGCGCACCTCGTCTAAGCTGAGCATGGGCCGAGAATTCTTATGCGCCGTCTTCTTTTGCTGCTCTTGTTTTGCATGTGCGGGTTACCGCTTGTGGGACAGTCCGATTCCGCAGTCGAACCCGACGAGCCGGACCCGCACCTGAACTGGATAGGACACCTCGTGAACATTCACGTGGACCATCCGTCCGAGCCTTCCAAACCTGTTGACAGCATCAAGGTGGAAGTTATCGTGACCGCAGATGGGCGCGTGGAGTACGCACATGCCGTTGAAGGGCCAGAGAGCTGTTCTCGGAGGCTGAAGCGATCGAGATGGAACGGCGGTTCAAGCCCTTTCACAAGAACGGCAAGCCGGTGAAAGCCCTGATCACAGATTATGTTACGGTCCTTCCTCCAGAACAAGCTGGAACGAAGGAGCCATTCCCAGACGTTAAGGATTGGAACTCGCTGCGGTTTACGCTTGAGCGTCCGGCTGGATACTGCGAGGAGTGTCCAGCCTATAGGCTGGAGATTCGCGGCGATGGAACGGTGATCTTTGAGGGTGAGAAGCGGGTCTTCTCCGATGAAGCCCACAATAGGACTTCCGACCACCGCATTCCCGGCAAGTACCAGGGAAAGATTTCAAGGCCGCAGGTTGAACGGTTGCTGGGAAAGTTTCGCGAAGCCGACTATTTCTCGCTGAAGGACAAATACGCGCAATCTGCGACCGACCTGGAAGACATCAGTACATCATTGACGATCGATGGGAAGACCAAGAAAGTGATCGATTATGGTGGACTGGAAGTTGGAATGCCGGAAGCGGTCACTGCCTTGGAGATCGCAATGGACGAAGCAGCCGTCGCGGCTTTCGTGCGCAAGGACTGAATGAGCAAGCCAACAAATTGGCAACCGAGATCGCCAGGCGGCATTAAAACAAAACCCCCACCCCGCCAAAAGATGGCGGAATGGGGCACCCTCAAGATTCGTACACGACCCGCAACGCACTAACCACCATCCACTGATTATTGGATGTCGAAGTTCTCCTGGTGCAGCAGCGGATCGCTCTTGACGATCACCGTCTTGCCGATTAGCTCTTCGATTTCGGCGATGAGCTGGTTATTGTTGGCCTTCAGCGCTTTGGCGACCTCAGGGTTCACGCGCAGGGTAACGTCCTTGCGATCGTGCTGCTTGATCATCTTGCGCATCTCGACATAGATGTCATTGCACACCGTGGTCACGGATTTCACGAAGCCGGCGCCGGTGCAATACGGACAAGGCTCGCCGAGCGTACGCTCCAGTGACTGCTTCACCCGCTTGCGGGTGATGGCCACCAATCCAAAGTCGTTAAACTGAAGAACCTTTGACGGAGCGCGGTCGGCGCGCAGCGCGTCTTCCAGTGCCGCCATCACCTTCTGGCGGTTCTTGCGCTCATCCATGTCGATGAAATCGATCACGATGATGCCGCCCAGGTCGCGCAGGCGAATCTGGCGAACGATTTCCCGGATGGCATCGATGTTGGTCTTGACGATGGTGTCTTCCAGACGCTGCGTCTTGCCGACATACTTGCCGGTGTTGATGTCGATGGCGACCAGCGCCTCCGTCTGATTGATGACGATGGAGCCGCCACTCTTCAGCCAGACTTTGGACTTGAGCGACTTGTCGATCTCGTCCTGGATACCGAACTGCTCGAACAGCGGAGTCTCTTTGGTATACAGCTTGATGCGCCGCACCAGCGAAGGCTGGAAGCGGTTGGCGAAGCGGATGATGCGCTCGTATTCGTCTTCGGTATCGACCCAGATTTGCGAGACCTCAGCGTTGACCTGGTCACGCAAGATGCGCTCCACCAGATTGAGATCGTGATAAATCAGCGCCGGGGCCTTGCTGGTTTCGGTGCGGGACTTGATCTCAGTCCACAGATGCTTGAGGAAGCGGATGTCGGCGCGCAGCTCGTCTTCTTTGATGTTGGCGGCTGCGGTGCGAACGATGAAGCCGCCCAACCCGTTCTCGCGCTCACTAGTAACGATGCGCTTCAGTCGCTGGCGCTCTTCCTCGGAATTGATCTTGCGCGAGACGCCAACATGATTGACCGTCGGCATATACACCAGGAAGCGCCCCGGCAATGCGATGTGGCTGGTAATGCGGGCGCCCTTCTGGTTGATGGGCTCCTTCGCAATCTGCACCAGAACTTCCTGGCCTTCTTTCAGCAGATCGGTAATCAGCGGCTGTGAGCGGTTGGAGTGGGGACGAGGGCGAACGTTGTTGCGGCGGCTGCTACGGCGGCCACGCTGTCCGCGGCGATCATAGCTCGGACGCTCGGTCTGGCGCTGCTGATAAGCCACGGTCGGCGAAGCAGCGCGAACCTCGGCGCGTCCGTTGGTCTCTTCCTCATCCTCATCGTCATCGTTTTCGTCTTCGCTCGAAGCCTGATAGGTCTCGCCGCGCATCTCGGCAGCCAGTACTTCTTCCTCGTCGACATCGGCGATCTTCGGAAGCCAGCGCTCACCGTAGCCGTTGTCGGCGTCGAGGGTTTCTTCGACCAGGTCGAGATCGGAATCCGCTGCCGCTTCGCTGAGAGCTTCGATGTCCTCAGGCACGGGGTGGAATTCCATCTCTTCGTCTTCCAGGGTCTCGTGCTCCAGCGTGCGGCCTTTGGGCGCAATGTCCGGAGCGGCAGCGTGACCCGGGAAAGGCAACGAGTCTTCGCGCGTTGCCGGCTCGTCAGGTTGAGTTTGCGCAACGGTCAGCTCGGCCTCTGAGTCGACGGCAGCCGACTCGTGGCCGTAGGAATCGTCTGTCGGCTCCGAGAGCTCGGAAGCGACGTGACGATGCGGCTCGACCAGCGGATCCTCGACTGCAGACCGGCTCGACTCCTCAACTTCGTAGTCGTCGAAATCGCGGCGCTCGGCGACTTCAAACACCGTCTCCGAATCGTCGCCATCGTCGGCAGGGCTGTCTTTCTCCGCTGCGGGGGGAACAGTCGTCGCTTCGACAGCGGTCGGCTTCGAGGCGTGCTCCTCGTCATCGCGTGATGGATGATGCGCGCCGGCGGCAGCCCATTCCAACTGCTCAGGCTCGGTGGCAGCATGGCCGTGCTGGAGAGCACTTCCCTGTTCTTCTGCCGAGGCAGTTTCCTGGGACTCATCCTCCCGCTCTGCCAGATCAAAAGTGGTGGCAGGCTCCTCATCCCATTCTTCGGTTTGGGATGCAGGCTCAGGCTGCGAGCTTACTGCGTGGGGCTCGGGCTCCTGGGCGCGACCACGATACTTCGAAATCGATTCGCCCGGCAGAATGATGGGCGTGTATCCCGGCGGCGGCCCAAAGTCCTGGCGTGATTTCTGGCGCGATTCCGGCCGCGATTCCTGACGTGATTCCTGACGCGGCGTCTCAGCCGGTGCGGGCGTCGGCGGTTCGGCTGATGCCTCGGTACGCGATGGCTGCTCCTCGTCACGCCCGCGGCGTCCGCCACGGCGGCGGCGGCGTCCTCTCCAGCGACGGGAGCCTTCGGAATCACTCTCATCGCCAGCGGCGGCGTTGGACTCGCCCTCTGCTTCCGCTTCGCCATCGCCGTTCGAAGCGGTGAAATCTTCGGCTACATCCTCGACCTCTGCCTCGACGTCTTCTTCAACCTGGGCAGGAGAGGGTGCGGCTGTCTGCTGTTCCCTGGGCCTGAGATCTACCGTTCCCCGTCCTGCAGGGATGTCATCGAACTCTTCTTCTTCCTCGCCCATTTCCAGAAAGTCGGAAACATACAGGAAGGCGTCGCGCTCCAATCCGATATCGACGAAAGCCGACTGCATGCCGGGAAGCACGCGCGTCACCCGGCCTTTGTAAATGGAACCCGCAAGGGTGTATTCGTTCTCGCGCTCGAAAAATACTTCGGCGAGCTGATCGTCTTCCGTCAAGCCGACACGAGTCTCGTGCGGCGTAGAAGACACATACAATTCTTTGTTCATGGATACTCCGGTTCAACGGCGCATTGGGCCGGGAAGCGGACAGGAAGGATAAATCGGTGTGACTAGGTCCGAAGCAAGCTTCTACGCACACTCGGGCTGATGCCGAGGTGGTCCGTGGACCTGATTCGCGCTACTGCTTTTTGTGGAATCTTGTGCACCGAGTAATCAGGCGCGCTGCCGAAGGTTTGTGGCCTCACTCCCAGACTGGCGACATTAACCGGGTCACTCGACGCCGGCTGCAATCCTGGTGGGGCCGTTTCCCGCCTACCGCAACGAACCTTGCAATCCCCGTCCGGTCCCTTTCCAAAGCGACCGGTGAATTACCCTCTTATCGCGAGGGCGTTCGTAATCTTGTTGTCACCCATT
Source organism: uncultured Acidobacteriaceae bacterium (assembly GCA_963699875.1). Taxonomy (GTDB): domain Bacteria; phylum Acidobacteriota; class Terriglobia; order Terriglobales; family Acidobacteriaceae; genus CAVVDY01. The sequence goes on along the minus strand of CAVOVN010000003.1, from coordinate 301,219 downwards.
CGAAGGTCCATCTGTTTTGCTGGAACACCTCGCGGCGGGTGAAACCGCTTTGCTACTACTCAGGGACCGAGTCCCTCAGGGCTAAAGCCCTGTCGTTCTGTCTGCTCTGCGACACGGCTAAAGCCGTGCCCCTTCAAAACCCTAATTCACGAACCCATAGCTCAGTTCACGAACCGGCGCATACGAATGTTCATCACAATACCCAGCGCCAGGAACATGAACAGTACCGACGATCCCCCGTAACTCATTAACGGCAAGGGGATACCCGTGACCGGCATGAAACCAACCACCATTCCGACGTTGACCAGGATATGGAACGCGAGAACCGCGACCACCCCCATGACCACGAAGGCCCCAGCCCGGTCAGGAGCCGTCTGAGCGTTCTGAATCAGACGCATCAGTACGATAAAGTATAGCAGCAGAACGGCCATCGCGCCTATAAAGCCGTGCTCCTCGGCGAAGGCGGCGAAGATAAAGTCAGTGTGCGGCACCGGCAGGAACTGACCCTGCGTCTGGCTGCCCTGCGCCGTTCCCTTGCCGAAGATTCCGCCTGAGCCCACCGCGACCAGCGACTGTATGACCTGATATCCCTTGCCCTGCGAGTCGGCCTCAGGCTGCATAAAGCTGGTCAGCCGGTCTTTCTGATAGGGCTTCAGGAAGTGCCAGCCTACCGGAGCCAGCAGTCCCGCGATGGCCAGAACCACCAGCGCGTGCCGCAGCTTCATGCCTCCCAGGAACAGTCCCATGATCGCGATCGGCAGATAGGTCAGCGCGGTGCCGAGGTCGGGCTGCGACAGGACCATCAGCATGGGAACGCCCACCAGCGCCGCGGCCTTGACCATATCCTGGCCGTCGGGATCGCCTTTCACGTTATCGGAGAAATACTTCGCCATCGCCAGAATGAGCACCAGCTTCACCCATTCCGACGGCTGAAAGTGGCCGATGACGGGAACCTGAATCCAGCGGCGAGCGCCCAGATATTTTTGCCCAAACAGCTTCACCGCTACCAGCGAAGCAATCGAGATGATATAGAACAGCGGCACTCGCGCGATGAGAGCGTGATAGTTGAACAGGCTCACGATGAACATAAGCGCCACGCCGCCCAGCACCCAGTACACCTGCTTGATGTGAACGCCGACGAACTTGGTGCCGAGCGTTGCGCTATAGATTTCCAGCACGCCGAGCCCACAGATCAGCAGGATGAGCACCAGAAGTACCCAGTCGAAATCGCGGAACGAAACGTATCGGCTCACGGATGGTTTTCCTGGATAAGCTCGGCCGTCGGAGGGGCGACTGGGCCGGCGGCGGGCTGAGCGGGCGCAGTTGGCGGAGCCGATTGCGGCTTAGGCGCCGCCTTCTTCTGATTCGGCTCAGGCGCAGGCTGCTCGCCTTCACTGCGCAACGAAGGCTGCGCAGGCTGAGCGCCGGAATCGCTTTCGGGCTCGGCCATCTCGGTATGCGATTCGGTGGTTTGCAGCTCGCGAGCTTCGGCAGGCTTCGCTGTCGCCATTCCCGGAGCAGCCGCCACCGGCTTGATCTTGCCTGTGGCGTCGATGTTGAAGTGTCCGGCTCCCAGCTTATCGGCAGGTGGGCCGCTGGTATTGGTGTCTCCCTCATGCCACACGGCTGCGACCTCTGCCTTACCGGCTTCGGGCTGCGCGCCGCCCTTCGCAACCAGGGTCTGCCGCGTGCGCTGCTTCTGCACGTAAGCTGCGATCACCTTGGTTGCAACCACTGCGGCCAGTGCACCGTGCTCGCCACCTTCGAACAGGCAGGCGACGACGATCTCGGGGTTGCGCCGCGGGCTAACGCCGACGAACCAGCCGTTATCTTTGAACTGGCCCTTCTCCTTCGCGCTCATCTTCTTCTTCAAGTCGTTGGACACCGTCTGCGCACTGCCAGTCTTTCCCGCGATGTCGACGCCTTTAACTGCGCACGTCCGGCGGTACCCATGGGCGACACCACCTCAGCCATGGCATCGGTGATGGTGATCCAGTTCTTCTCGTCCATCGGAATCTTGGTTTCGTCCCGGTAGGTGGATACCTGCTTGAATCCCGGCGGGAACTGGTCTGGGAATGCCAGGTGCGGGTGCACCAACACTCCGTCGGTAGTGATAGCGCCGACGGCGCGCGCAAGCTGTATCGGAGTGGTGGCGACGGCACCCTGTCCAATGCCTACTGAAATTGTTTCGCCCGCGTACCACTTCTGCTTGAAGTTCTTGATCTTCCATTCCTCCGACGGCATTACGCCGGAGGCTTCCTGCGGCAGATCAATGCCGGTCTTCTGACCGAGGCCGAGCATGGTCGCCCACTTCGCAATCTTGCTGATGCCCAGCTTTTCCGCCAGCGTGTAGAAGTACGAGTCGCACGACTGGTAAATGGCCTTCTGAATCGTCACGCTGCCGTGCGAGCCATGAATGGCGGCGATCCAGCACTTGAAGAAGCGTCCATAGAAGGTCTTGCCTCCCCCGCAATTCACCACCAGATCCTGGGCGATGCCTTCCTGCAGGCCGGCCGTCGCCATGATGGTTTTGAAGACAGAGCCGGGAGCGAGTTGCGCCTGGATAGCTTTGTTGAGCAGCGGCTTGCCGGGATCGGTAATCAGCCGGTTCCATTCGTCGCGGGTAATCTTGACCGCAAACTGGTTAGGATCGAACGCGGGACGACTGACCATCGCTAAGATTTCGCCGTTGCGCGGATCCATGGCGACAATCGCGCCCGGCTTGCCTTCGAGCGCCTCTTCAGCAGCGATCTGAAGGTCGAGATCGATGGTCGTGCGAAGCTGCTTGCCGGGAACGGCGGGCACATCGCTGAGCGTGCCGACTTCCTTGCCACGGCTGTTGACCAGCACCTGGCGCGACCCGTTCTTGCCCATCAGGATGTCGTTGTAATAAGCCTCGAGGCCCGACATGCCGACGATGTCGCCGGGATTGTAGAGCTCCCACTGCGGCTGCTGCAGCATGTCTTCGCTGACCTGCCCAACGTAACCGATGACGTGCGCCATGAATCCATTGCGCGGATACAGGCGGCGATGCACGTTGATGATTTCGAGCTCGGGCAGTTCCGCGATGTGCGATTCGATGAACGCCAGCTCATCAGGCGTGATGTCATCCTTCAGAAAGAGCGGCTGATATCCCGGCACCGCGGCCATGCGCTTGAGCCGGGCACGCAACTCGTCAGGCTGCATCTGCAGGCCCGAGGCGATGAGATCGGCGTCGGCATTGAGGTCGCGCTTCTGGTCGCGCAGCAGCAGCACGGAGAACGAAGGATAGTTGTCGACGATGATGCGGCCTTCGCGGTCGAGGATCTTGCCGCGCGGCGCGAGAATCGGCACTTGCTTGATTCGGTTCTGTTCGGCCAGCGAAGCGTAGTAGCCGCTGTGCGCGATCTGCAGGCGCCACAGCCCGAAGGCGAGGACGAGAAAGACGCCCAGCAGCACGTATTGCACGGCCGTGAGACGACCTTCCGAAACTTTGTCCTTGCGGCCTAACATCCGGGATTACAGCCCGCTCTTACAGATTCTTGATTTCGATACAATGCAACTCTTCGCTGTTCTCAGTTTACGGCCCGCTACTCTGCCCATCAGATGCACCCATGCCCTGCTGCGATGGGACTGCGGCTGGAACGACACCCATGAGGAACTCTGTTGTTTATTGTAGTCCGAGTGGCCGGAGGCCCGATGAAAAAAGAGACGTAACTCCCGGCCCGTTAATGCGATGCCGAGCTTGGTGAAACACCGTAGCCCGTAGGTAGAATGCCTGCCGGCTTACCGTGGGAGTCCCGGAAAGCGCGCTGGATCATAGGTGAACTCTACCAGCCCGTCGCGGTAATCAATCTTGGCCTTCAGCAGGCGGAGGGTCGTGAAACCAATAATGCCCGACATTTCGGTACCCACGTGCTTGCTGAAGTTCGACAGATCGAAGGTGATCGCCTGCACATTCTTCTGCTTGAAAGGCGCGAACTGCAAGGTAACGCTGTCCGCGGTATAAACCTTGGCAACCGACCCGCTCAGGCCGCTGATCCGCATCCGATTATTGGAAGAGATGCTTGTCACCTCCTCGGCCGTGCGGGTGCTGATGATGTTGCGGACTGAACCCGAATCAATCAGAAACAGCCGCGATTTGGAATCGTTGACCAGCGTCGGAATTAACAGCAGGTGCCCGAAGCGGAATATCTTCGTCCAGTCTTTCATCTCCGGAGCGATGTAACGATCCTGCGGAAGCCGCAGTGGCTTTTCAGCGCCTTGCGCTCCCGAGGTGTCCTCCGGCGTGATCTCTTCTCCCTCGGTCTCCAACGAAGCCTCGGCCTCAGTTTGGTCGGGTCGCTTGGGAAGAGGTGACAGATTCATGGTCAGGCCGTAGAAATCGAAATCGATCAGATACCGGCGAAAAACATCGGCACCGATGAGGCCATCCTGATCGCCAAAGGACCTCTCGGTGACGACTACCAGGCAATCCTGAAACTCAAGATCGCCAATGCGGATGTGCTCGGCCAGTGCGGTATAGCCACTGCGCTCGCCTTTGTCGCCGATTCCACCCACGGGCTGCTCCGCAATTCGCGTCAGACCCGCCTTTTCCGCCACGTGCCGGGTCACCAGAATCCCGCCCGCTCCGGTGTCCAGCATGAGGTGAGAGACATGGTCGTTGAGCTTGACCGGCAAGCCAACGCCCTCAACCATCTTGCTGTTGTGCAGCATGTTTTCCAGCTTTACCTGTGTCTCATCCACCTTGTTGACCAGCTTGCAGGAGTGCCGAGGCTTGTCGATGGTGGCCTTCAGGAACGCCAGGTAGACCTGGAGGTGGCGCGTTTCTTCGGAGTCATCGGGATGGGGACCCGCCATGTACGACTCAAGCAGCTGCAGCCGGGCCTTGCGCGGCAGGTAGCCCATGCGGGCCCTCATCACCTCCGGATCCTTGGGATCGATCTCGTAAGCGCGTTGTACCTCGTCGTAGGCATGCCGGTGGTATGAGGCGGCGTCATACACATCGGCAAGCCCCAGGTAACTGCGAACATCCTTCGCATCGAGTTTCTGCGCTTTCAGGTAAGCGCCCTGCGCTTCGCCGAACAGTCCCATGCGAAACTGCACGTCGCCCATGGCGGAGAGGACCGCTGCAGAGTTTGGGCTGGCCACCAATCCCTGATTGGCGGCTTTGACTGCCTCGTCAATTTTGTTCTGACGTAAGAGCGAGCGGACGAGACCTGCTTCGGCTGGAGCAAGACTTGGATTGGCCTTGAGTAGCGTTTCGTATGCCGTCTGTGCCTCGGCAAACTTGCCCGAGAGGTAAAGCTGGTCGGCAGCGACGACGCCGGGATCCGGTGCGGGACTCTTGCTATCTTGTGCCGGCGCCACCAAAGAAAGAAGGGAGAAAAGACCGATGAGGGCGTAATAGCGGACAACGAAAATGTTCATTCAGCTACCCCGGAAGCGGCAGAGTAGCACGGAACATGCAGATCATCCGCAGAAAACCAGCATGGGTCCGCAGTCCAGTGCCTGATTGGGATTAGCTTTTCGTTCGCACACGCAAGGTTAACGCGGTGGAGTTCTGTTCACAGAAACCAGGCAATCCTAGAAGGTGAACGAGACGCCGCCTCTTACGCTGCGCGCCGACTGCACCAGGTACACCGTTTTGCCGTCGGGACCAAGCATCGGTACGTAGCCCTGCGCCAGAAGATTGCGCAGGTCGACCACGGCATCCATGTGCCCGCTTCCCGGCAGAAAGTGCCAATGAGGAATCTGCTGCCGCAAGAAGAGATTGAGGAACGGCTCCGTCTGCCCGGATGAGGCGTCGAACATATCGACTGGCGTTACGGCCTCGCCGCTGATCCAGCGGTACGAAGCCATCCACGTGGTGTGCGAATGATTCAGTTTGCCGTTCAGCTTCAGCGCAGCTGAGTGCCGCCACGCCTGTTTCAGATTGTCGTGTACCAGCGACCAGTCCACCCCGGGCTGGTCCATTTCAAGCACGCCACCGTAGGCGTAATCAAACGTAGCTGCCAGCGAATCGCCCAGCTTGCGTTCATACACGAAACGCACTCCCTGGGCTTGCAGTTCGCCGCCGGTAAAGCTGAAGGTCCCGGAATAAACGTCGGGCAGGAAGTAGCCTTCATCGCTGTTGATCTCGCCAACTCCCAGCAGCTCGGGGTCTTTCACCCGGTCACGATAATAGGCAACCTGTACCGTGTTATCGTCGCCGAAACGCCGCGACAGAGAAAGCTCGTGGTGGTGAGCGTTCTCCAGCAGCGGATCATAATTAGCCAGCGACATCCGCGGACCGTCCTGCGCAATCTCGCCGGGGCCATCGAGCCCCAAACCGGCCTGGGTCGGTTCACTGGTGGCATACCTGTATTCCAGCATGGTGTTGGCGCCAAGGTGCATGTCCAGCGTGCCGTACGGACGCACCGCGTTGGCGCGGCCCATAAACTGTATCGCCTGCACCTCGCTGCCCACACGGATGTCCAGCAACTCGCCTATGGAGAATCCATTCGAATAAGAAAACGACAGTGCCTGTAGCGAGCCGAGCCGGACTCCATTTTGCGGAGCGGCGAAGCGCCGAATGCTGAGCGCCATTTGCGGCCCCATACCGTTATCGTCACTTTGCCGGCGATAGGAGACTTGCAGGATCCCGTCAGGAATGCCCGTGTTGTAGCCCAGGGTGCCGTTGAATCCGAGCGTCGAGCCGGAGAAGATTGAGTGCTCCAGATTGAAGGCGGTGCCCAGGTCCGAGCCGCTGGCATAGCCCGAGCCCGCACCACCGGCGACGAAAGCCAATCCGCCGGTAAACGCTTTCTCCGATTGCCCAGACTCGACCACCACTGGTGCGCCGTCGTCGAAGCGCAGAATAGGCCGGTTCGCCGTGGAGCGCAACGTCCACTTCCAGGTATCGTCTTCGTTGCCACTACGCTTGGCGGGCGGCAGCATCTTCACCGCTTCGAACAGCGTGTTGAGCGTGATGTTAAGAACCTTGGCGGTGCCTGCCGAAAGCGCGACATCTTCGCGGACGGTGGGCAGAAATGCGGTTGCAGAAGCTTTCAGGTCGTAGGAGCCGGGCAGCAGTCCGTTCAGGCTGAAGTAGCCCGACTCGTCGGTATAGGCGAGTTGATGCTGGCCGGTGACGTTTCCGAAGACTTCCACCGCGGCGCCCATCTGCGGAACGCCGGAAGAATCCTTTACATACCCAGAGATCGATCCTGGCGCTACCGCCGCCTGCGCCGCGAGGCACAGAGCGAGTACGCAACTAAGGATCCAGCCTGTCGTACGGGTCATTCTGATAACCCCCACAGAGCGTTCCTGGGATAAAAAACTTCGCGGCCCAAATCCGCCGCGGGTCCCCTCCAAGCTACTCGACAGCAAAGCGTACCGAAGGCGCTATCTGTTGCTTGGAAACGTTATCGTCAACTTTTACGGTCAAGCGGTATTGGCCGGGCTGAAGTCCGCCCAGCGCCAGCCGCTTCTCCAGCGTCACCTGCTCCCCGACATTGCCCATGCTGTCGGTGGATTCGCTGGTATGTAAGACCGCCTTGTTGTCCGCCAGATTCACAATCTCGTAGTCGATCTTGGCGGACGTCTTCTTAGTCTTGTCGTCGGACTGCAAATTGTACACCTGCATCCACAAATTCATCGCCTCATCGCGCCGGAAACTGGCTGGCTGCCCGCTGGCGGGTTCGATGTGCGGATAGGCCAGCTTGGTTTGGCCGATGACAAAGTTGCCGGCGCCTACGCTCTTGGCGGGAACCTTCTCCAGGTGGTCCGCCAGAATCAGCGAAGAGGAAGCCAGCCGGTCGTCGGTGTATTCGGGTACGACCACGCCATGCGTCCAGGTGCCAACACGATCGCCGTTCACGTCCTTGACTACCACGTCGAAACGGTAGCGGCCCGGGCGCAGCGGCAACGCCTTCCAGTACAAGGAAGAATGCTCCTGCGTCTTGGGCAGCAATTCGGTCGGCACATCGACCTGCACCGTATCTTCAAATGTCTGCACGATGTGTCCGGTGAGGGTGGTCACGCGGCCGAAGATGTTCGCTGTGCCGCGCTGGATCCCGTCCTTGTTCACGAACGTGATGTCTTTGTTCTTGACCGACACGATCACCGGCGTCAGCACTGTGTCGCCCGTGATCTTTACGAAATCGGTCCTGACGTCGAAGGGCATCAGGTTGACGTTGATCTTATGGCTGACGACCTCTTCCAGGTCCTTGAACTTGATCTTCGGAGCCTGTTGCAGAGCCGCCCACTGTTCCAGTCGCTCGAAGGTCTGGGTGTTCTGTTGGCCCGACAGCGGTCCCTGGGGTGCGGTGCCGAAGCCGCTGATGCGGTCGCTCTTGCTGGCCAGGCCCATCTGTTCATACTGCGTCAAGCCTGCGCCCGGAACATGCAGCAAAGCGTCCTTCTCGTTCGGGTCCATCGTGATGTGGTAATCACCGCACATGCACGTGTCGACGAACTCGATCCAGACTTCCTGCTTGTTCATGGTATTCAATCCCTCGATGTAGCGATAACGCCATTTCTCGAAGGGATAGGTAGAGGTTTCGCCGCCACCCTCTTCCATGGGACGGTCATAGGTACCGCCGGAGGGATGCGATTCGATTTCATCCGGCGGGCCGAAGACGATGTAGATGCGCCCGCGATCGGTGCGCCATCCCGCGCGACCGGCAGAGAAGTGCTCGTTGGCGTAAGCGATACGCCGGTAATGCTCTTCCTTGAATTCGTTCTCTTCGGTATCAGGAGTGGGATCGCGCCGCTGCCAGAATTGTTCGATGAAGGCGTCGCGCTCTTCGTCATTGGACAGCGCTTTGAACGCCGTCAATTCTTCCGGCGTAATGATCCAGCGCACGTCTTCGTTCAGCCACTTCTTGTACGTGGACCCCAATTCAACCTTGAGCTTCTTGGCGTTTGCCTTCTTCTGCTGCGGGCTGAGGTCGCGCTTCAGGGGATCGGGCTGATTTTCTGTTGGAGCACTGGCTGTTGATGCGCCGGAGGTCGGAGCAGAAAGATCGATGTTCGCGTCCTTGTCATCCGATACTTTCCTGCCATTAACCGTAGTGACAGCCGGCTGTGCCGCAGGCGCAGTGGCCGAGACATTTTTTGGAGCTGCGGCGTTGGGAGTCGCGGCCATGGCCGGACTTCCATCGCTCGTGCTACTCGGTGTAGTACCGGGATTTTGCGCGACTACTGCGGTCGCCAGCAGGAAAATGCCGGCAAATAAGCCAGAAACGACGTGGAAAAACGAAAACTTCATTGCTGCTACCAGACTCCTACGAACACACGTTGGGTAAATAAATTGTATGTTTTCGCTGGTGTGAACGCAAGGTTGCAGGCAAGATGGCCCATTGCAACGCCCCCGATTGGTCACTAGAACCCGCGAACGCGGCTAAAGTTCTTTCGTATTCTGGATTTAGCGCGGCTTTTTCGCATGTTCAACCTCCAGATTCTGCAAGCCGTAAAACAATTTTCAGCAACTCGTCACACCCTCCTGCCGTCCGTCGCCGGCAATCAACATCCGCTATGGCCCCGGCAAGGTGAGCAGCTATAATCAAGAATATCCGGAAGAGGCTTTCGTGCGTTGCGCATCGGGCAGGAATTGGGCTGGTTAGGATCAGTCCCAGCACTTTCGCGCGCCGCTCTCGTCAGGAACCTTACTCCGTCTCAATCCGTAACAAGCCACAGATATAAGTGCGCCTGTATGGGTTCCCAGGTTGAGGACTCATGAAGAACTGGAAAAAGATTGCGCTGATCGTCGGGGGAGTTGTCCTCCTGCTGGCCATTGTTGGCTTCTCGGTACAGCAAAGCCGCAAGGGCGTCGTTCCCGTGCAGACCGGAAAGGTCGTCAAAGCAGACCTTACCGCGGTGGTCACGGCATCGGGCGAGATCAAGCCCAAGATCTACGTCAACATTGGCGCCAACGCTTTTGGCAAGATTACCCACCTTTATGTGAAGGAAGGCGACCGCGTCAAAAAGGGCCAGATGCTGGGCACCATTGAGAATGTGCAGCCCGAAGCCGACGTGAACGCCAACAAAGCCGCGCTCAACAGCGCGCAGACCGATTTTGTTGCGGCCGAGGCCGCGGTGAACACCGGCGTCGCCGAACTGCACCAGGCAGAAGCCGAGTACGAACGCGCGCAGCTCGACTACAACCGCAACAAGTCGCTATACGAACAGCAGCTGATTGCGAAGTCCGATTACGACACCAAGAAGGCCGCCTACGATACCGCTGCGGCACAGTTGAACCAGGCCAAGGCCAAGCTGGCCCAGGCCCGCGCGCAGCAGGATTCGGCGAATATGCACATCAAGCAGAATGCCGCCAACTTGACGCGCGTCACCGATGTGCTGAGCAAGACCGAGTACAGCGCCCCGTTCGATGGAGTCATCACAAATCTTCCGGTGCGTGAAGGCGAAACCGTTGTCATCGGCATTCAGAACGCGCCCGGCAGCACTCTGATGACGATCGCCGACACCTCGATCATCACTGCTGAAGTTATGGTCGACGAGACCGACATCGTCAACGTGAAGCTCGGGCAGCCTGCCGATGTCACCATCGACGCTATTCCCAAGCAGCATTTCCCGGGCGTGGTCACGGAAATCGGCAACAATGCGGTCATCCGCTCCACCGGCGTCTCGACCGCACAGTCGACTTCCAGCAGCCAGGAGGCCAAGGATTTCAAAGTGGTGGTCACGCTTCAGAATCCGCCGGAAAACCTGCTGCCTGGCCTCTCTACCACCGCGCGAATCACGACTGCGACCCGCAACGGTGTGCTGAGTATCCCGATTCAGGCGCTCACCGTTCGCCAGCGCGAGGAGTTGGACACTGACAAAGACAAGAAAGAAGGACAAGGGCAAGGTCGTCCAGGCCAGCGTGAAGGACGACAAAGGCAACGCCAAAAATGACCCGAAGGAAGAATTAACCGGCGTTTTCGTCCTGAAGAACAAAAAGGACGCCGTCTTCGTACCAGTGACTACCGGTATTGCCGGCACGACCGACATTGAGGTCACCAGCGGCTTGCAGGAGGGTGACGAAATCGTCACCGGAAGTTATAAGACTCTGCGCACACTGAAGAACGGGGCGAGCGTCAAAGTAGATAACACCCCGGCCAAGAAGTCGGAAGAGTCCTAATCCGGCGCGACCGCCTGAGAGCGAATGCACGATGAGTGACCTGCAAGACGCGCGGCGCAAGCCAAGACGCGCGGCGCAACGAGGAGAAAAGAATGGCAACGGAACTGGCGACCCTGCGTGACGAAACTATGGTGGCGCCTCCCGAGCAGTGCGTCATCTGCACCGAAGATCTGTGGAAGACCTACGACATGGGTTCCGAGCAGCAGGTGCAGGCACTACGCGGCGTGAGCATCAAGATTCAACGCAATGAATACGTCGCCATCATGGGACCGTCGGGCTCGGGAAAATCGACGCTGATGAACCTGATCGGCTGCCTCGATACTCCCAGCCAGGGAAATTACTGGCTCAACGGACAGCTGGTCAGCGAACTTGATGACGACGAGTTGGCGCGCATTCGCAACAAGGAAATCGGTTTCGTCTTCCAGACCTTCAACCTGCTGGCTCGCGCTACCTCGCTACACAATGTCGAGCTGCCGCTGATCTACGCCGGCATCCCTTCCGCCGAGCGCCTCGAACGCGCCAAGGAATCCCTGCGCTCGGTGGGCATGGACGGTCGCATGACCCACAAGCCGAACGAACTCTCAGGCGGACAGCGCCAGCGTGTCGCGATCGCGCGCGCCTTGGTCAACAGCCCGTCGATCCTGCTCGCCGACGAACCTACCGGAAACCTCGACTCGCAAACCGGCCTCGAGATCATGGCCCTCTTTGATCGCCTGCACGAGCAGGGCAACACCATCGTCCTCGTCACTCACGAGCACGACATCGCCGAATATGCCCATCGCGTAATTCATATCCGCGACGGCCAGGTCTTCAGCGATCAGAAAACGGCACGGGCGTAGATCGCCGACCGTCGTTGCGGGTGTCATCCCGAGCGAAGCCGAAGGACCTGCAGTTAGCGCCAACCTCACCCTCTTCGAATGTGTGGGACGCCGAGGCACCCTGAAAGCGCCGTAGGCGTGCAACAGGTTAGCCCGCCGTTTCAACGGCGGGGATCGTGCCCTCTACAAGGCTGAGTACCGTTAGGCACGGCACACAAGCCTGTGGGGCATATCACTGATATGCTCGTCGGCGTCTCTTACGCTCTCAAAATGGCGCATACGTATACCTCCTCGCTTTTCCACTGCGTATTCAGCACCAAACAACGAATGCACATCCTGCGCGACCCGCAAGGTCTTTGGCGTTACGTTTCGGGAATATGCAAGGCGAAGCAAATCGTTCTGGTGACCGCCGGCGGTACCACCAACCACGTTCATCTCCTAATCGACCTGCATCCATCGACTCCACTCTCAAAGGCCATGCAGGAGATCAAAGGCAATAGTTCGCGGTGGCTGAATGAGACCCAATCCCGGTTCGCGTGGCAGGAAGGATACGGCGCATTCAGTGTCAGTCAGTCGCAGCGTGGGGCAGTTGCAAGGTACATCGACAATCAAGAAGAACATCATCGGAGGCGGTCGTTTGAGGATGAATTCGTCGCGCTATTACAAAAATGCGGGATGTCGTACGACCCCAAATATGTGTTTGGGTGAGGTGTCGTCCCGCCGGGACTTGGGGCTCAACTAACAACATTCTCCCGCCGTTGAAACGGCGGGCTAACCTATGCCTCGCCTACGGCGATGGTTGGCCCACCCGGGCCACGAGCCTGCGTGGGGGGTACCAAAGCCAACATCATTAATTCTAGAACTGCCGAATCGCGTCTCCGCTTGAAGCAAGATTGTTGTCGGTCTCCAGCAGCAATACCCGGTTCTGATCGACGATATAGCCGGTGTAGCTGCGCGTGCCCTCCACGGCAGTCGTGATAGTCAACGTCATTCGACCCGGCGCGACGGTACCAACACTGTAGGTTCCCTGCAGAGTTTGCCCGGTTGAGATGCCGGACGGATCGTTGAGGTCCAGCGTTCCCGCCAACGTGCCGTTGCCATCGGCGGAGATTTGTCCGCTGACTCCGCTGGCGTTGTTGTTATTCAACAGGCCATTCACGATGAAGTAGCCAAACTGCTTGGTGGCGAAGCTGCCCGCCCAGGCGGCATTGCTGGTGACCGACCCGCTCTGGCCATAGATATTCCCGCCGCCCACCGCGTTGGTGCGCTCGTCCACGTAATAGCCCTGAGTGGGTGAGAACAGGTACATCGCGAACGGCAGGCTGGCATTACTCACGTTCCACGTGCCGGTGATGTAGCCATTCGAGTTCAGGCTGTAACTGCCGGAAAGCGTCGCCGAGCCTTGAACACCCGTGTCGTTGACATCGAAATAGCCGCTGGAAACATTCCCGCCGGAGGCGTTGATCTGGATCAAGGTGTACGACACGCCGGCATTGGTGTTGGCCGAGCTATTGATGATGTAGCTGCCGTTGAAATCCGTAGCCGCGAACGACGATTGCGTTTGCAGGTCAGCGCTGCCCAGGAAGAAGCTGGGATTATTGGGATCGGCAAGGAAGCGGAACCGGCCGGACGAGACCACATAGTAGATCATGTTCGACGAGCCGGTGCTGGATCCGCTGAACGAGCCGGTCCCGCGGCCCAGGCCATCGATCGCGCTGTACGAGCCGCTGACGGTCTGGCTCTTCACGATGGTGCCGCCGCAGTTCAGGTCCTGCACGCCGCCGATGGTAGTGCCGCTCATGTTGAAAATTCCGGCGGAGTTCACCGCATTGCATCCCAGGCCGCTACCGGAGAAGCCAAAAGCATAGTTGCCCGACGGAGCAGCGAGCGATGTCCCTTGCGCGTCGAAGGTTCCGGTGGCTGCCACCACGCCGTTGTCGATTTCGTTCATCACTCCGTTGCTCATCGCCTTCAGCGCGATGGCGAACTGGAACTGCCCGATGGAGTTGCTGAAGGTTAACGTGCCGCGGCCATCGGCCCCGACCGTGTAGGTTCCCGTCGTGGTGCTGGCGCTCGCGTATCCGGAGCTCGTGTCGACGATGTCTTCCTCGCCGCCGGTGATGTTGCCGTTGCCGTCGGCGGTGATCGCTCCGATGGCATAGAAGGGATTAGCGTTGACGTCAAGTCCCGACACCCCAAATACAAAGTTGCCCTTGAGCGACGAGTTGCTGAACGTCACCGCGGTGATGGTCACGATCGACGAGCCGGCCACGGTTGACATGTCGGTAATAAAAGCCGAGATGGTTACGCTGGCCGGGTTAGGTATCACCGACGGCGCAGTGTAGAGCCCGGTGGCGCTGATGGTTCCGACCGACGTATTTCCCCCGGTGACGCCATTGACCTGCCAGGTGACGGCGTTGTCATTGGTGTTGCTCACCGTGGCCGTGAACTGCTGCTGCGAGCCTTCCTGCACATTGGCGGTTGCCGGCGAAACCGTAACGCTGGGATTGTTCGGCGGGTTATTGTTATTGCCGCAGGCGGCAAGAGCCAGCACCAGCATCACAGCGGACACGGTCAGAATCGCTCGTTTCATCGCGGACCTCGGGGAAATTCTTGTTCGATTTCGGCTAGCTTGTCGAAAACAGAAAGCAAATCGGGCTATTTTTGCCACCCAGGTGCAGCGGAGTCTACCACACGCTCGCAAGGGCGCACTTATTGTCCTCTGCAAAGGTCAACAGCGACATTAAACTCATGTTCGCTACGATTGTTCCGGAACTTCTGTTGCGCATCTTCAAGAAATCAGCGCTCACTGGTCAGCGCCTGCGTCTCAGTCCGCGGCCATTGCTCACCGGTTCGTTGGTACACGAGATGTTTATTCGAGCTCCTCGGGTTGCGCTTTGTCTTCTCTCGCCGGAACCGTTACTCTTCCAATCAGGAATATTTTTCAGAGGCCTTACAGCTTCCATGCGTTCACTGCTGGTTTTCATGTTGCTCTCGGTCGGCTGCGCCTTCGCCCAGTTTGGTATTCCCACACAATCTCAAAAAGTTACAAATGAAGCCGACATCCGCAATCGCGTGGGGCAATATTGCCGGCAGGACTACCAGGGGGCGCGCCTGACCGATCAGGATTGGCAAAAGCTGAAGCCGGTCGTCAACTGGCCAAACAATCCCGATTACCCGCTCATCGACGTGGTTTCGCGCTACGACATAGGCAGCAATGTCAGCGAATCGCACGGTAAATGGCATGCCACCGTCACCTACCATATGCTCGGGCGCTTCACCATCGGACAGGGCTATTCCACCGAAGTCGCCGGTAGCGACAAAGAAGTTGAGTTCACGGTGCAGGAGATCAACGGCGAGTTGAAGGTCATCGACGTGGACCCGAACTATCCCCACCCCTCGCGCGCCGCAATGCTGAAATGGCTGGAGAGCAAGCAGGCAGCGGCCGACCCAAACACAAAAGTCATCTATGACGAGGCGATCAAAGCCCTGTCGGCCCAGTCGGGCTCGCCGTTCGCGAAGTAGAGAGGCGGCGCATTGGAGTTCATTGCTGCATAAACCAATGGAGTTGCGCATCCCCAACAACTTGAACTGTCATTCTGAGCGTAGCGAAGAACCTGCTTTCGATGGTTGAGACAGCGAGCTTAGGGGAGTCCAAGGTTTGCCCCAGTCGTCGGCCAAATCGTCCCAAGCGCTACGCTCAGAATGACAGGCCTAAGATATTGCACAGCCGGGGACTCTCGACTCGTGGAGAAAAAACGGGCTCTTAGTTCGCCGCGGCGGGCTCAGGATGACGGTTCCGCAGCATTCGGGCCAAGCGACTAGCTTTTTGCCGAAGTCCGGGCTGCGTACACCGCCGGTCATTTCCCTGAACCAGAGTGCTTACCCTTCCCCCGGCGAATCGTCTATCTTCTTGCAGGCGATGACATTCGGACCTGCCAGCTGACAACCTGAGGTCACGATGCCGGCCGATGCGGTAGCAGTTTCTCTTACGGTTCCCCCGGTACTTCCCGGTGCAAACCGGAATACCGGCGAAACATGTTTTGTGACAACCTCGTATAAGAGAGGTATAGCAGAGCGTGCGCAAAGCCGGATGAACGATGCGGAGCTGATACGGGAGGCGCAACGCGGTAATCACGCGGCCTTCGAAGAACTGGTGCGACAGTACGACGCGCCGGTGCTTCGCCTTGCCTACCACATGACGCGCTCCGAGCAGGACGCGCAGGATATCTACCAGGAAGCCTTCCTCAAGGCCTATCGCAACATCAATAATTTCCGCTTTGAGTGTTCGTTTTACACCTGGATTTATCGCATCGTCACCAACCTGTGCCTCGATTACCTGCGCAAGCGCCAGGTCCGCAAGGAAGACTCCACCATCATCTCCGACTCCCAGGGCGACACCTTCGACCTGCTCGACCAGGTTGCCGATGTACGCTCAGGCGCCAGTCCGGAAAAAGACCTGATGCGCCGCGAGTTGGGTGGACGTATCGCCAAGGCGCTCGACAAGCTGACGCCGCGCGAGCGCATGGTCTTCGAGATGAAGCACTACCAGGGACTGAAGCTCCGTACCATTGGCGAGATTTTGAATACGACGGAAGAGACAGCAAAAAACACGCTGTTCCGCGGAACGCAGAAACTGCGTGCCGCCTTGAAAGACATGAGGTAATTGCAATGCTCGATGTGCGCCCCTATAACGAATTTATTCATGCCCCTGCTGCAGGAGTTACGGTATGAACTGCGAATGGGTACAACAGAACATCACGCTTTATCTGTATAACGAACTGGCCGATGACGCGCACCACGAGCTGGAGCAGCACATTGCCCGCTGTACAGCTTGTGCCGCCGAGCTCTCCGCACAGCAGCAATTCCAAGGCGCCATGAGCGTACTTCCGGTGGAGGAAGTCTCGCCCAGCTTTCTGACGGCGGCCCGCATGAAGCTACAGGAATCGCTGGAGCAGGTGCAGCCGCATCGCGCCTGGTATCACCGGTTCTCCTTCGATCCCTCGGCCTGGATGCGGCAGGTACGCTTCTCGCCTGCGCTGGCGTCGGTCATCTTCCTCGTGGGATTCGGCGGCGGCATTGGCGCCATGTATCAGATGAGCAGCAACTCCCCGGCTACAGCGCCCGCTATCCAAGCCACAGCACCGGCAGAAGCTTCCATCAGCGGTATTACCTCCATTCAGCGCGATCCCAATAGCAATCAGGTTAAAGTTTCTTACGACAAGGTGATGCCGGAGTCGGTACAGGGCGCGGTCACCGATCCCAAAATTCAGGACCTGCTGCTGTACGCTGCCAAGAGCAACGAAAACTCCGGCGTGCGACTGAATTCGGTTGACGTGCTGAAGGGCAAGTCGGACGATCCCCGCGTCCGCGAAACCCTGACCTATTCCCTGCGCTATGACAGCAATCCCGGCGTGCGACTGCAGGCACTGGAAGGCCTGAGCGCGCTGGTGAAAGATGACATTCGCGTCCGCAACGCCGTGCTCGAAGCGCTGCTCAACGACAGTAACCTGGGCGTGCGCAGCGGCGCGTTGCATTCGCTGGAGCCGGTAAAGGCCGACAGCAGCGTGCGCATGGCGCTGCAACAGTTGGCGAAGGAAGATCCCAGCGATTACATTCGTCACGAGTCGCAGCAACTGCTGGCCTCGACGCCGAACATGTTCTAGCGGGATGTTAATCAAACAACTTTCGCTCCCTGCGGTTTCCCGCCCGGTGCAGCGGGACGTGAGATTTACTTTGGGAGGATGGGTCGGTTGAGTGCACTGCCTGATTCAGGGGCGACAACAGGCAAAATGAGCGGACGTAAGACCCGGCTTCGCAAGCGCGCGGGCTTAGCCATCTGCTTGACGCTGGCGGTGGCGCTGCCGCTGCTGGCGGAGCACGTCCGTGTCTATCAAGACGGCAATACCTGGGTCGAGGAGACTACGGGAACACTACCCGTGGGTCGTGATCTGCACGTCAACACGGATATCGGCTCCATCGATGTGCGGGGACGGGCGCAAGGCATTATGTACGTCATTCGCAAGCGGACATTCGCCCCGAGTAGAGAAGAGGCCCTGCGTGACTTTCAGAAGATGAAATTTACCGCCGTGAACACGGGCGATCAGATGGTGGTGGATGGCCGCCTGTTGGAACGAGGCTTTACCCGGTTAAGCGCCGACATCACCCTTCAGGTGCCGTACAACCTGAGGAAAGTCTGGCTTAGCACCGGCGGCGGCGCCATGCGGCTGAGTTCGCTGGCGGCCGCGGTCACCGGAAAAACCGGCGCCGGATCGGTGAAGCTTGACGATATGGCCGGCCCGCTCAACATCACTACCGGTGGTGGTGAAGTCGTCGGAGGCAGTCTGGGCTCAGAGGCCATCATCAAGAACGGCGGTGGCGGCGTGCACATCGACAACATCACTGGCGCGGCCAGGATCAGCAATGGCGGCGGTGAGGTGTACGTCGGTTCGGCGAACACCTTGCTCATCGACAATAAGGCTGGCAACATCGACGTGGGCCACTGCTTCGGCAACCTGCAGGCCTCGACCGGCGGTGGCAACGTCAATGTCGGCCCCGTGACTGGCTCAGTTCAGGTCGAGGCCGGCGCCGGTAGCGTTCGCGTCGCCGCGGCTGGAGGCGAAGTACAGGTCACCACTGGAGGCGGCAGCGTGGAGTTGTTCAAAGTGGCAAAGGGGGCCAAGGTCGATACTCCGGTGGGCGCCCTCACCGTGCAGTTCACCGCGGTGCCGGGAGCTTTCACCGAATCCTCGCTGCATACCGGCTCCGGCGATGTGCTGGTTTTCTTGCCCGACGAGCTACCCATGACCCTGCATGCTTCGTCTGATATGGCAACTGGATATGGAATTCACTCTGAGGTGCCAGGCATTCGCATCAGCAAACAAGGCGGTATCTTTGGACCTCAATCGGCCTGGGCGGAGGGCGTGCTGAACGGTGGCGGGCCGTTGTTGCGCATTCGCACCGGCATGGGCCACATCGATTTTCGTAATACGCAATAAGTTTGCGTAGCCGGTCAGTTTGGTTGTCATCCCGAGCGAGCTTCGACCCACTACGCGGGCATTAGCAGGACAGGATTGATACGTATGATTTCCGCACCCATTTACAAATCAAAGACGCAGTTGTTAGTCATAGCAGCGGCCCTGTTGTTGGCTCTACCCGCCGCCTTCGCCGGCTCTCATGACGCGGGCGCATACCTGGGCGTTCACATCGGCGACATCACTCCCGAGGTTGCCAACAGCCTCCGACTCAGCGATGCCAGCGGCGTCGTGGTCGAGAGCATCGACCACGATGGCCCGGCGTGCAAAGCCGGAATCAAGACCAATGACGTCATCGTTTCTGTCGCCGGCACGAAGATCCGCAACACCGAGCAGATGGTGGAAGTGATGGGCGGCATGGCCGCCGGCAGCGTAGCCACCGTCGCGATTATTCGTGACGGCAGCCCGCAGAACGTGAAGGTCACTCTGGGCAGCCGCAAGACATGGATGACGCCGAAGGCCGCAGCGCCCATGCCCAACGGCGCGATGGCGAAGTCGTTCGTTGCACCCATGCCCATACCTCCGGGCTCTTTCGCGGCGGACGTCGAAGTCCCTCTCATGACGCCTGCTTCCGCGCGCCGCGGCATCGTCGTTGAAGGGCTCTCCACTCAGCTGGCGGAATACTTCGGAGTTCCCAATGGACAGGGCGTGCTGGTGCGCAATGTGCAGCGCGGCAGCCTGGGCGCCAATGCCGGGTTGAAGGCCGGCGACGTCATCATCAAGATTGACGGCCAGACGATCCGCGATCTTGCCGACTGGCGGCGCAGCATGAACATCTCCAATGGCAAGACCTCGTTCTCCATCATCCGCGAAAAACGCGAGCAGGTAGTGGAGATGATGACGCCTGGCCCGGCGGGTGCGCTCCGTCCGGGCGAGAACTGGGACTACGCCGGTCTCGACATGAACGGCTTCAATCAGCAAATGCAGCTACTGGGCCCCCAGATCGCGCAGCAGACGCAAGCCATGATGTTCAGCTCCGATGAGCTGGAGAAGATGCAGCGCGAGATTGAAAAGTCGGTTCACAAGAACATCGATCCGCAGATGAAGATTCAGGCGCGCGAAATTCAGAAGCAGATGAAAGATCTTGAGCCGCAAATCCGCAAACAGACTGAAGACATCCAGAAGCAGATGGAGCAGATGCGGCCCCAGTTCGAGAAACAGAGCCAGGCCGCCCGCGAGCAGATGGAGCGCATCCAGCCCGAGATCGACAAGCAGGTGCGCGAGCAGATGGAACAGCTCGGTCCTGAGCTACAGAAGCAAATGCAAGAGATGCAGAAGTCGATGGCTGTGCTTAAGCAGCAGGACTTCGAGAAGATGCGTCACCAGATCGAAGATTCAATGAAAGACCTGAACCCTCAGATTCAGGAACAGATGAAACTCATCGGTCCGCAAATTCAGCAACAAATGCAGGAGTTGCAAAAAGAAATGCAGCAGCACCAGCACGAGTGGCAGGACATGATGAAGAACTGGCCGAACACGAGCGATAAGCCCAACGAGATGTAACTCGCCGTCCCGCAACTAGCGCGAGTATGAGCAACCATTTGCGGGCAAAGCACAGTGCGCCCGAATCGAATCACTTCCACGGGCGGTCAACCGCTCTCCTAGAACGTCACCCTCACTCCCAACTGCGCCGCGAACGGAATACCCACCGTGGTTCCCGGCCCGAAGAAATCACCCAACGCTCCGGCTGGCACCAGAAACTGCTTCGAACTGGTAATTGGCACGCATCCGGTTGTGTAGCAGACCTGCGTAGCATTCGACAGATCGTTCACTGGATTGGGCAGCGCCGAGATGTCGGTCACGTAATTGGCGCCCGGGTTATTGCGATTGAACAGGTTGAAGAACTCGATAAACGGATTGATCTGCCAGCGCTCTTTGATGTTGAACGGGCGTGACACTCGCAGGTCAACCTGGAAGTAAGGGGTGCCGCGGAACTGGTCCAGCGTGGTCTGTTGGCCGTTGATTACCGCGCGGTCGTTGCCCGGATCGCCAAGTCCATTCACATCCACCGGCGTGGTCAATGTAATCGGACGCGCGCTCTCTGCCTGAATCAGCGTGGAGACCTGGAAGCCGCCCGGAGCGTAGAACACTCCGGCCAGGGTGAACCGGTTGGTAACATCCTCGCCCGACGGCCCATAGTCTCCCGGCCCAAAGGGGTTCAGAGGATTGCAGACGCCGTCGACGTAGTCGAACAGTTCGCCCAGCACGCAACCCCAGGTATTGGCCCGCGAAAGTACATAGGTCGCGGTAAGGTTGAAGCGACGGCTGACATTCCCTTGTACCCGCAACATTAGCGCGTTGTAGGCGGAGCGATTATCCGACTTGAATACCGAAATGTCGGGCACATTCGCCATTTGGGTAGCCTGGTCCTGCGCAAAGAGCGGAGAAAATAAAGTAGTGCCCGCAATGTAGTTGTAGCGGGCATAGCTGTGAACTCCCTTTTCGTAAACGTAATCGCCGCTCAACGTCCAGTTCTTGTGCCACAGGTACTGCACTCCCACCGTCGCGTGGATGTTGTAAGGGGTGTGGTAGTTGGGATCGATCATGACTCCAGCACCACCGTTCGCGGAACCGGGCAGGCAGCCGGCATCTCCCGGCATCGTGCAGGGCGCAAACGCAGATGGCGTATTCACCGCCTGGAATGCAGTAGCCCAGCCATTTTGCGCCAGGTCGTCGTAGTACATCCCAAAGCCGACGCGCAGCACCAGATCTTCAACATTGTCCGGTGAATACGCGATGCCGATGCGCGGTGCGAACGCATGACGGTAGTCATGGGGCACGCCGGTCGGCAGCGGGAGTTGCAGCCCCTGCACCGTCTGCACCGCCGCATTGAATTGCTGGTTGACTCCATTCGCCTGGAACAATCCGAACGTGGTGTCCCACCGCAAACCGTAGTTGATGGTTAGCTGCGGCGACACACGCCATTGATCCATTGCATAAATACCCAGGCGCTGAACGTTTTGACTGAAGCCCCCGTAGCCCGCGGGTGTCGACGTGGTCTGGCAGTCGGTGCCGTCATACGGTGGCAGGCAGTTCAGTTCCGCAGTGAGTTGGTCCGGATTCGTGAGATAGAACGTGGGATTTTCGGTGAGTGTGTACAGCGTTTCTGCCTGCCCGGGAAATGACCCGCTCAACACCGGCTCGTGAATAAAGTCCACTCCGAACTTCGGCGCGTGTCTGCCCACCGAGCCGCTCACGTCGTAGCGAAACTGATATTTCTCCTGGTTGCGAATGACGGGAAATGCCGTGATGGCAGTCACGAACTGGTTGTCGCCATAGGTTTCGAAACCGGAGATCGTCTTGGACGTCGAGCTGAACGGAAAAGCCAGCGCGAACCCCAGGTACCCGTTGCGATCCGCAGTTCCGTGAAGATAACTCATGCCCAGCGTGAGAGTTCCGATCCAATTCGGGCTGAAGGCAAAGGTGTTGCTGATCACTGCGTTCTGATAGTTCGAGTGCGTGGTCGCGCCGGTGGAGGGCAGCGTTGCCTGTTGCACCAGGGCATTGTTGGTGGTGGAGTTGTCCAAGCGCGTAGCGCACGAACCACTGCGAGCGCTGCGACTGTGCCCAGTCAAACCGAATGTCGCCCAGATACGACTGGTAGGGCACGCGAACATAGGGCGGAACCGGGATCGAGCTGGTGTTGGGAATCAGTCCCTGCGCTGCCAGTTGATTGAGCGCGTTGAATTGCGTGAGGCTGTCGGGACTGTAGTTGATGCTGGCATGCTCGTTCACCATCTCGAATCCGCTGTAAACCCACACCTTGTCTTTGACGACGGGGCCACCAATCGTGCCGACATAGTTTTGCCGGCTGAAAGGCTGCTTCGGCTCAGGCGCCGGATTCTCAATGGGAAAGCGCGCGTTCAGCGCCGACGCGCGTTCAAAGACAGCGAAGTCGCCATGCCAATCATTGGTTCCGCTCTTGGTGCTGATCACCACCGCACCCGCAGTAGTGCGTCCGATATCGGCATTCTGTACCGAGGTCTGAAAGGCAAACTCGCGGATGACATCGGGCGAGAAGTTCTGCAGGAAGCCACCGATGTAATCGTCCGTATTATCCATTCCGTCCACGCTCAGGCTGTTGTTCAACCCTGAACTGCCACCGGTGGACACGGCAGTGATGCGTGCTTTGGTCGGATCCGAGGGCTCAACCGGTTCGGTGCCTGGCACCATGTAAGCGATGTTGGCAAAGCTGCGGGCCGCCAGGGGAATGTCCTGCAGGTCCTTGGTCGTAACCACTCCGCCGTTGACGGCATTCGTTGTATCGAGCGGCTCTGTGGTGATCGAGGATGCCTCCCCTTTCACCGTGACCGTAGCTTGCGTTGCCGCCGGCCGCACCGTTACCAACAGGTCGCGTGTCGTACTGACCAGCACGTTGACATCCGTCTCTGCCTTGGCAAATCCCTTGGCATCTACCACAATGTGGTAGCTCCCGGGAATCAGGTCGGGGAAGCGAAACTCTCCCCCGCTGCCGCTGGCGATCTGGCGCGACACGCCCGACGTATTTGAGGTTGCGGTCACGGCCGCCGACCTTACGCGCGCGCCGCTGGCATCCTGTACCTCGCCGATCAGAGTGCCGGTTGCATTCTGTGCTGAGGCGAATTGGGAGATGGTCAGAACCGCGACCAAGAATAGGATACTGCTGATAAGTTGCGCAACTCTAGAATCTGAACCCCGCACGGCAACACCTCGTAGACAGCAGAATGCAACCCTGAACAGCCGTTGTGTGCGAAGGCTATATGACGCCGGGTAGTACTACCATTAGTAGTAAGTCGTTTGCTGCACGTTTGAACCCCCTACCCGCACCGTCTGCAGACCATTCCCGACTTCTCTGAGAAGCAAACCTGTCCCAGTCAACCGCCCTGCGGTCTGTACTCCTCGTCCACGGTGCTTTGGCCAGCCAAGAAAAAGGCGCCGATCTCTCGGCGCCTTCCATAGTCAACTACAAACCGCTATCCCTTGCTGATGCTGATGTCTCCCTTGTCGGAGTTGATGACCACGTGCGCGGCGCCATTTCCGACCGTACCTGTCGCCTTGGAGGTTGCGCCACCTTCCTTGTCGACCTTAATGTTGTCGAAGTCGGTGTTGATGTCGCCGTGGCGCGCGTTGGCATCAATCTGGAATCCGGCATTCGCCGGCAGTACCAGCGTTATGTCGCCCTTCCGCCCGGTGATGGTCATCTTTCCTACCGGCAGCTTCTTCGCGGCACGAACCTCGATGTCACCATTGCTCGACTCGAGTTCCAGGTCGCCACTCACGTCTTCCAGGTGAACCTCTTTCGAGCGCATCACCAGGCGCGATGGCCCAGTTACGTCGGTTCCACGCAGCGTGTCGCCGCTGACCTCCAGATCACCCGGTACCGACGCCAGCGTGAGATCCGAATGCGAGGACTTGAAGGTTACGTTCTTCGTAATCTTCGAGATGTGAATGTCGTCAAAGTAGTCGCCACTCAAACGCAGCGATCCAGTGACGTCATCGACATTCGCATCATCAATGCGTCCGTCGATGTCCACATCGCCCACTACCTTGGTCACCCGAACCGAACCCTTCTCAAGGTTGATCTTCACCGCGCCGTCGATATCGTTGAGCGCGATGTCGCCCCGCTGCCCTGAAACCTTGACGTCACCTTTACGCTCGGTGATGTTCAGGTCGCCGCGGCGGCTGGCGATGTCAAGCGCAGCCTTGCGCGGAACGTATACGTCCATGTCGGTGGTGACGCCGTGATCGCCGGCGCCATTCGTATTCGCGTTCAGCAGGACTGAATTTCCACTGACGGTAATGATCGGCTTGGTGCCCTGGTTGTATTTGTCGGCATCGTTCTGATTGTTGGCATACAGCTTCTTATGGACCACGACCTTGATGTTGTCGCTGTCGCTGGGCTGCACGGTGATGGCGCCGCGATCGCTCACGATGCGCAAACTGCCGTCTGCCGGGAAACTCTGCTCCAGCGTGTCGTCGAAGGTGAAGGCATTGCCGAACATGCCGCCCAGGTCGTCATCCATCTGGATCTGGTCGCGGACGCCGCCCCAATTCACATCATTACTGTAGTGCGCGCCCAGACCGATGATGATGATGAGTATCAGCAGCAGAACACTGCCTGCACCGATTCCCGAAGCGCGATAGCCTTGCCGGTTGGCGTTGGCGTGTTCCGCCAGCTTGATCACGCCCCACAAGATCAGCAACAGCGGCCACCAGTGTCCAAAGAAATGCCAGATTGGCACGCGTATGCCGAAGTTGTGCAGCAGGAACAGCCCGCCGATGACGATGAGTACGATCGGCCCTGCCAGCGACCGCTGATAACGCGGCGGTGGCGGTGGAGCGGGCGCCATCGGAGGTTGCGTATAGGTGCTAGCCATTGTGCACCTCCGTATCGTTCGAAGTGCTCCCGCCCTGCTGATAAGGCACAGGCAAGTTGCTTGCGGGCTGTATCGGCGCAGGCGTCACAACCGGACCGGGCGTCGGCGGCGCTTGTCCATAAGGCGCTTGTCCATAGGGCGCCTGGCCATAAGGAGCTTGCGGGTATCCCGCATTTGCCGGAGGCACGGCGTACTCGCGCGGAACATGTCCGTTGATCGGCGCGCTGTGCCGCAGGAACGACACCAGCCCGATGACGATCAACAGTGCCGGCCAGGTACGGTCGAAGCTAAGCCAGTAGGTCGAGCTCACCTGCGCCAGCAGAAACAGCACACCCAGGGTGATCAGGACCGCCGGGCCCATGTATCCATGAGCACGGCATCGAGGGCAACCACAGTAAGGGTTATATCTGTATCGCATGACGCCTCCTCAATACCCCATCCGATTGCGCTTCATCAGCACGCGAATGCCGACAGCGATCAGGATGAGCGGCCAAAAGCGCCATATCCAGTCAAAGTGCATCCAGCCAAAGGTATTCAGCAGGAACAGCACGCCGAGTCCGATCAGCACAAACGCGCCCACCGGAATCTGCTTGTCGTCCACCGGCTCTTCCATGACGGGTGCGATCGGCATTCCCTCAACCGGAGCTACGGGAGCCGTGCCACCAGGCGTTACCACCGCCGCGGCGGGAGGCCGGGTGCCAAACAGGTTGTTGAACCCGAACGGGTCAGGAGGCTGCACGCCCAGCATGCGGGCCTTCGCCGTCTGATAGGCCTCGATCGGCATATAGATGACGAACGCTGCGATGGCTATGCCAAAGAGCCCATTGATATTATCGGCCGCCCAAATGAGGGTGGCGAAGATCAGCACATGAATAAAGCCCTTGGCATATTCGCCGTTATACATGGCGCCGACGCCGGGAATGAATCCCAGCAACGCGGCCAATCCGGGGCTGCCGCTGGCGACCGTAGTCGCCCCCGGAGCCACCGTGCCGGGTTGAGGTGGAGGAGGCATGGTGCCGCTCACCTGAGCTGCGAGGCAGTCCTCACAGTAGACGACGCCACGCACGTCCCGCGCGCAGTGTGCGCACACCGGTTTACCACAGGTGCGGCAATACGCCGTTGCGGGAATGTCGACATGGTTGGCGCAGTTCATAATAGGTTCCTGTTCTGCCGGGCCCGATTCATTTGCGATTCGACTGTGGCCGGAGCTTGAGCCAGTACTGGCTCTTGCCCATTACTGCCATACCGTCTGTACTCCTTCTGTTGCTGGTTGTCGCTCTTGTTTGGGTTCTTAGGCGTTGGCTGTTCCTCCTGCTTGTCCTCGGGCCGGGCGGCGCGGCGCAAATCGCGTACGCGAGACTCGATTTCGTAAACCAGGCGGATGTTTTCGTAATAGCGCACCACGCGTGCTTCCGTGGTGTAGTACGTCTTCTGAAATCCCTTCGCGCTCAAATCAATGTGCTTTAGATCGGCAATGTGGAAGCCCGCAACGTTCAGCAGCATGGTGATGGAGAAGAACGCCATGCCAAACGACATGGCAAACCGCGGCGTTACCAGCGGCGCGAATACCGGAGCCAGCCGGCCCTTCAGCCGTCCCCACCAGTTCTCACCCGCGGTGACCGCCCGCTCGCGCGGCTCCGGCAGGGCCCCTGCCGTCTGCACCATAATGTTGTGCACCAGGTTGCGCGGGACCTCGACTTCCTCCAGCCCCTTCAACCAGTGCATACCGGCGACAGCTTCCCGGTACTGCACACCACAAACCGGGCAGCTCTGCTGGTGGGCCTCAAAGCCTGCCAGCGTGGAGCCGTGCAGCATGCCGTCGAGGGCGTCGGCCAGTAAGGCCTCCCACTCAACGCACTGCATTCCGGATTGGGTGTTCTCTGTCATGGTTCAACCGATGTCGTCAACTGACCTGTCCATAGGTACGTTGCAAAAGTCTCGCTAGTTCCGTTCGTCCCCGATTTATGCGACTCTTCACAGTTCCCTCGGGTACATTGAGCACTTTGGCAATCTCCTTGTAGTCGAAATCCTGCAAATCGCGCAGGATAACCGCCTCCCGCAGCTCGGGTGAGAGCTTCTGCAGGGCCGCCTGCACCATTTTCTGGGTCTCCTGGCTCTGTACCCGCTGCTCTGGACCTGACCGCTGGTCTTCTAGCTGGTCGGCAATCGAGAGTCCATCTTCCTGATTTCCGGGCGTCGCGTCCAGAGAATCTGTCACCCGGTCATATTTTCCCTTGCGGAAATGGTCGACCAGCAGGTTACGGGTTACCGTAGTAACCCACGTCATGAAGGCCGCCCGGCTCCCGTCGAAGGTGCTGAGGGTGCGGTAAATCTTAATGAACACTTCCTGGGTCAGGTCAGCCGCGTCATCTGTCGAGCCGGAGAACCGGTAACAGATGTTGTAGATACGCCGGTTATATTGCTGAACGATTTCCTGCCATGCCGCGGCATCGCCCGCTACACAGCGGCGAACCAGAGCATTTACGGCTTGACTGTCGTCCAAACGGCGCTCCCAAAGGGCTTTACTCCTGGCCTGGTTACCTCTTAAGGCTGGTAGAAGATACGCAACGGCGAGACCAGAAGTTCGAGTCGTGTGATCCGGCAGGGACGGTAGTGGGCCAGTTCGCCGTTGTCATCCCGAGCAAGCCTCTTTTGCGCGGCGAGGGAGCTGGGCGTCCCGATTCGCGCCGGTGCGCGAAAGGGACGCATCAATTGTGAACTGGCTCACTACCGGCAGGCCACCGGATTCGTGACGAATTGTAACAGGGGTGAGCGGCTGCTCCGCGGGAATCGGACACACACTCGTATGCCCGAACCCGCTTTGGAACTAGGGCTCCATGATGCATCCATGAAGCTCAGAGTGCCTGCCCAATTCAAGGGGAGGCTAGTCGCCTCCCTTCTGCGTATCCTGGATTGAAATGCGTTGGCGGGCACCCGTCCTGCCTCCCAACCCGTTCTACCTTCGTAGCCTTCTAAGCCACAACCCTGTCGCGGACGAAGCTCTGAGACCTGTCGGACTGACGGCGTACCAGCCAATAGAGTGCGACAGAATGCGTGATCATCAACACGGGCACATAGAGGATCGGGATCACGTAGGTCGACCCCAGTTGACCCGCTATTCCGGGAAGTCCGGCCACAATTGCGTGGTAATAGTCGATGATGATGTCGGCTGCTCCCACCACGTTGAAAGCAACCACCAGCGACCAAAACAGAGGGCGTATCCTCGCGCTGAGAAGAGCCAGGAGCGCCAGCAGCCCGGTTGCGAAGTCGCCATAAGCGGCGAACACGGCAAAGCTGGCCGGCAAAGTGCCGACAACGCCGGGAAGGAGAAACACCAATCCGAAGAAGCGAAAGCTGTGAAGAGTGGCAATGGCGCGATGCGCTTCGAATCGCTCCATCGATTTGAGCCGGGGCAGGATGTACACGCTGAAGCAAAGCAGCCATGCGACGTAGCCTAGAACAAGCTGGATTCGAAAGAGAGTTTCTGGTGTCATTTCGACCTCCGTGCTGTATAGGATGATAAGCATAATCCTATGGATTCGCCGATGCTTTCAGCGCTACTTCCAGCGGGATGAGCTGCACCTGTAGGATGATCGTCAGCATCCTATAATCGTGTATGCGTTACCGACCCGACCACAAGCTCGAGACCCATCAGAGGATTGTGAAAGACGCCGCGCGGCGGCTTCGCGCCGAAGGCATCACAGGCGCCGCAGTTTCAGCCGTGATGCGGGACGCCGGACTAACCCACGGGGGCTTCTACAAGCACTTCGGCAGTAAAGATAAGCTTCTGGCGGCTTCGCTGAGCGAGGCCTTTCGCGAAACATCCGATCGGCTGGCTACCGCGGCGGAACATTCCCGGCCCGGTACGGCCTGGAAAGCAATCGTAAAGTCCTACCTGAGCCCGGAACACTGCGATTACCCTGAGTTCGGCTGTCCGCTGGCTGCCCTTGCCCCCGAGCTCGCACGGGCCGATGCGGCGACAAAGGCCCGAATCCCTGCGGAGCTGATGGAATACGAGAGGAAAATGCTTCCTTTTATGCCAGGCAGGAGGCGGGTCGACAAACAACGCAATTTCACCTTGATTTTCGCGACGATGATTGGGGCACTGGCAATCGCACGCCTGCTGCCCGATCCGGCGGCGCGGGCCAAAGTGCTCGCGAGCGCAAGAGCTTTCTCTTAAGCAGCTTTTGATTTCTCATCCCGAGTACCGCGAGCGTTACGCCGCCAACCTCAAGCGCGAACTGCCCCGCACCCGTTTGTGGGCAGCGCGGGCCGGCAGGCCAGCGAAGGTGAAAGCCCCGGCCTTCAGGCCGGGGAAAAAGAGCGCGCCGAACCGGGGTCCCCGGCGCGCGCCGATTTTGCGCGCGCTGGGGTGGAAGGCGCTTCCTCTCTGCCGAAGGCTAACGCGCAGCCGCAGGCGGAGCTTCAAGATCAGATCCCTCGGGAGCTAAAGCTCCCTCGTGATGACAAACATAAAAAGACCGACGGCGGCGCGGCTTGAACAGGCTGTGGAAAAACTCTGCCGGGCGCCGTTTTGAAGGGGCGCAGCTTTAGCTGCGCCATAAGAGTCCTGTGTTTTTGTCATCCCGAACCTCTTTAGAGGTGAGGGATCCGCTGTTTTTTCCACTGCGAAGAGTTTTTCCGCAGGCTGTTGAAGCCGTGCCCTTTCAAAGCCCACAAGAACGCGGCACAGGAGTCGGTCGTCGATCGATATCAAGCCTCAGCGGCCCACTCCTGAGTTCCCATTTCGGGAATTCCCACCACCTTCGTAACCTCTGCTCCGCACTTTTCTCATGCGCGTCCTTTAGTCACCCGGTAAACTCCCCAAGACGACACCCAGAGTGTGCCTGCGGGGCGCGTTCCGCTAAGTTCTTTGAAATCTAGATTATGCCTGTAAGTCTCACGGGCTCAAGATTTTGCAGTCGATTTGTAGTCTAAGTCGTTGAAAACAAGGATTCGCAAA
This sequence comes from uncultured Acidobacteriaceae bacterium, assembly GCA_963699875.1. Lineage (GTDB taxonomy): Bacteria > Acidobacteriota > Terriglobia > Terriglobales > Acidobacteriaceae > CAVVDY01. Next base: position 270,944 of record CAVOVN010000003.1, on the reverse strand, counting down.
ATCAATTTTTTCACGATTTCACATTATCGGACGCTACGCCGCGACTCGTGCGCAGCGAAGTGTCAACAGGCACTAAGTTCTTTGAAATCTATTAAGTGCGTGTAACCCACTGGGGATCAATCATTTGCACACGAAATGTTAGCTAAGTGATTGAAAAGAAGGTATCGTGCAACGAAATTTCTCGTGATGCACATCACCTTTCAGCGGCTAACGGCGAGAACATCCTAGAAGCGGAACTTCATCGCCACCTGAACCTGGCGAGGAGCATCGGCGCTGACTACGCTGCCGAAGGCGCTACTGCTGATGTTGCCGTTGACCGTGGCAGCGCCAAAGAATTGGGCATGGTTGAAGGCGTTGAAGGCCTCGGCGCGAAATTCCAGCGACTTGGATTCGGTGAGCGCGACCACTTTCTGTACCGACATGTCGAAGTTCTCGATGCCCGGCCCGTAGAAGAACCGGCGCGGCACGTTCCCCATATTTCCGATCGCAGGAACGCTGAACAGCGCGGTATTGAACGCCGGCAGGCCGTTTCGCGGATTGCTATTAACAGCGAGGTTGCCGGGCGCAACCGTAAGCGTGTCGACACCATTGTTGTTGATGCCGTTTGGAATGCTGCCGAGCAGTGAACTGTCGGTGTTGTTGTAGAGCGTGACCGGCAGGCCGCTGCCAAAACGCGCGATGCCGGAGAAGGTCCAGCCCGCGGTCCAGCGATTGTCGTGTCCAAAGATCTGCTTGAACGGCAGATGGTAAGCGTAACTCGCAACGAAGTTATGCCGCATATCGAAGGCGGAGATGGCGCGGCTCAAGTCTGGGTTAATCGGGTTCACCGGCTCCGCCAGGCTCGAGGAGTCGTCCAGCGATTTGCTGTAGGTGTAGCCGATCATGAACTCCAAGGTCGAGCCCTGGTGCCGCAAATTCATTTGCAGCGCGTTGTAGCTGGCGTTGCCGATGGTCTTCTGATAAGTGACGGCGTCGAAGGCCGAACTGAAAGGTGACCGCGTACCTTGCGCGGTCTGTCCGTTGGGAAGGGTATAAGTTCCGCCCTCGCCAAAGGGACCGCAGGTCGGCGTCGCTCCCTCAGCGTTCAGGGCCAGGCACTCGGCGGCATTGCCCGGATTGGCCGAGAGCACCACCAGTTGATGATGCGATTGGCTGCCCACATATCCGGCGCTCAGGATGGTGTTCTTCGCGATCTGGCGCTCGATACCCAGGTTGTAACTCTCGGTATAAGGAGGAACGTTGCCGTGGTAGAACGAGGGCACGCCGGTGATGGGAAGGTATTGGCTCCAGTCGACCGATGAGTTGGGATTACTCGCCGAGGCTCCGTGCGACTGAATGGTTACGGGAAACGGCTGCGCCACACTGTCGCCGGTTGCCGCATTGGTGAATGGGTTGGCAAACGTCGGCGGCGACAGGCTGGTGTAGTCGTAACCGTAAGGCGGATTCGCGCTCATGATTCCCGCCGACAGCCCTTCGAACGCGGTGTAGAAAACTCCGTAGCCTCCGCGGATGACGGTGCTGCCCGCGTTACCGAACAGCTTATGTCCCAGACCGTCATTGAAGCTCGGCGAGTAGGCGACCCCGATGCGCGGCGCAAAGTTGCTGTACTTCGTCGGCGCCAGTGTGCTGGGAATCCCCGGATCGCCGGGGAACACGATGCCCTGCGGAGCGCCCGGATATACCACCGACTGCTGCCCCAGCGAGAGCGTCTGCAACTGGTTGTACTTCTCGCGCCACGGCGGCAGCACGTCCCAGCGCAGGCCATAGTTGAGCGTGAGGTTCGGCTTCACCCGCCAACTGTCTTGCCCATAAATCCCAATGTACTTGTTGCGCGGATAGAACTTGTTGGAATCGCCTTGCGTGTAGGTGCTGGGCAAGCCCAGCAGGAAGTCGGCGAAATCGGATCCAGTCGCCGAACCGGTGAAGGCGAACGAGCCGTTGTAGATGGCGTCGGGATTGATATTGATCTGGTCGAGGTGGAAGCCGCCGCCGACCCGGATGGTGTGGTGGCCAATGGTTCGCGAGTAGTCATCGGTCCATTGATAGGTATCGTTGACCTCGGTCAACCCGGTGGTATCGACACCCATGGTGAAGTCGTTGAACACGACATTCTCGATGCCCTCGATCTCCGGCGCCAGGGCGTAGATGGAAGGCTGTCCGGCGGCATCGACGAAACCTTGTGAAGCCAGGGTAGGGCCAACTCCACCCTGCGGCTTACCGACAACGTTGGCATCGCGAGCATAACTGAAGTGGAATTCGTTGACCGCATTCGTTCCCAAAGTCTTGGTAAAGCCGATGCTGAACAGTTGCGCGCGTCCATACGTAAGCGCGTTGAAGCCCGGAACATTGGCTCCGCCCTGCGCTGTGGGATAAGGGTTGTCGCTGTAGTAGTCGTCGGCGAAATAATAGGCCGACAGATTTCCCCACGGCCGGGTTGAGTCGATGCGAGCGGCGCCTTTGTCATCGCGCAGGCTTTGGTTTTCAGCCGAAGTTGAGAACAGGCTGCTGCCGCGATTGGGAGCCGGCACGTAGGCCAGCAGGTTCTTCGCCGGCGAGGACCACGCCGCTTGCGGGATCACCGCATTGGGAAACACACACTGCGCCGAGCTGGTGCAGTTCGCGGTGTAGAAGCTCTCGCCCGGAGTCACCGTGTAGCCCAGCTTCTGCGAGAGCGCAGTCGCCAGTCCTTGGCCGTTCACTACGCCGGTCATCTGGTTCGCAAGATCGAGCAAGTTACCGTCGCGAGCCGCGAGCGACGGCACGGTAATCAGCCCGCTGTCCACGCCCTGGGTCAGGCGCGTTCCCTGATAGTCAAGGAAGTAGTAGAGCTTGTCTTTCTTGATCGCTCCGCCCAGAGTGCCGCCAAACTGGTTCTGGTCGTAGGTCGCGCGCGCTGCCGAATAATAGTTGCGCGCGTCGAGCGCCGTGTTGCGCAGGAAATCGAAGGCGCTGCCGTGCAGCTGGTTGGTGCCCGACTTAGTCTCGACCACCACCTGGCCGCCGCTGAAGTTGCCGTACTGAGCGTCGAAGTTGCCGGTGAGCACCTTGAACTGCTGGATGGAATCCAGGTTGGGAACCACGGCAGTACCCATGTTGAAGCTCTCTTCCACGTCGGCGCCGTTCACTACGAAACCGTTTGCTGTCTCCCGCTGTCCGCTGACCGACATGTTGCCGGCATTGATGTCGCCCGAGGGAGAAGTGCTGGTGCATCCCGACATCAACACGGCGTTCGGCTGCTGCGAGCTGACCGGAACCACTCCCGCCTGCATCGCCAACAGGTCGGTGAAGCTGCGTCCGTTGAGCGGAACGTCCTGCATCTTCTTCTCGGCGATGGTCTCTCCCAACTGGGTATTCGTCGGGTCGACTTCAATGGCTGCCACCGCGACTTCGATCGTCGTGCTGTCGGATTCGAGAGCGAGCGTGACATCCAGGGAGAGATGCGCCGACGCAGCGACCACTACATCGCTCTTGCTGTATTGCTGAAATGCGGGGGTATCGACTTGCAACCGATATGCAGCCGGTGCGACGGCGGCAAATTGATAGCTGCCATCACCGCCGCTGGTCGTCTTGAACTCCTCGCCGTCGCCGGCATTGCTTAGCGTCACCGTCGCCCCCGGGACAACCGCTCCGCTGGGATCGTAGATCGTTCCCGCAACTGCAGCCGGCGCCTGAGCATTGACTGCGACGCCCGTCGCCAGCAGGAGCATGAGGCAAAGGGCCGAAACTGCTCGCTTTATGAAAGGCTGTATGAGAACAAAGTTGGGCTTCACGGTACACCACCCGGCTTTCCGGACGGCAGCCATTCGCCAAAAGCCGGGCTCCGTCCAAGATGAAATTGATTTTCATTTTCATCTTGAAGGTTCGCCCTGGGACCGCCCGACCGCGCTGTGATGGCGCTCACAACGCGATGTTCACATGTCTCTTTTGGGAAGAGCGTTTCGGCCGGGAGGTATGGTTCTTGGCGGCTCTTTCTTGTTGCAACGGGATTACAACAAGGGTATAGGTCGCACTCGGAATCCGCGATTTGTATTGGTCTCTAAGTACACTAATTTCTTAAGTGTGTCGTGTGCCCCACTCATCCCATTAGGTTAGGTTGGAATGAGTGGGGCTCGACGTAATCCATGAATGGTTACTTACTTCCGCAACCATCCTTATAGCTTGTCAGTGTGCCGCCGCTAGCTTTGATGGTGCGGTTCCAACATGTCAAATTCGAGTCGAGATAGCTAAAACGCTCGCTGTTCGTCTGGTTGGTGGGAGTAGCTACACCGTTGGGATCGATGAGCAGTGTATCTCCCGGATTTTCCGACACGTCCATAGTACTGAAGTAGATAGGCCACCCATTCTGCGTGGTGAGCTCATTCTCACTCAATCCCTGTGTGATGGACGTAACCTGCTTCTGCGAGTTGTCACTATATAGGTTGTAGGCATAGTTCAGCGTCATCGGCCATTCATTCAACCGGTTGTCGAGCTGCACGCCTGCCGATGACTTGGTGCTGCTCTGTGCGGCGATGCTGGTGTTCTGCTTCACCGTCTGGTCATACACCGATCCATCGATATAAACGTTGTAGCTCTGCGCGTTCGAGAAGGTGATGCTCTGCGCGACGTCGGTCTGCACCTTGCCGTGGGAAGTATTCACGTACCCCGATACCACAAAGCCACGGTTCGACGATACCGAAACTGTTCCGTAGTAGGCCGTGCCGTTAGTCTTGATGTTTTCCTTCACCGTTGGATTCGGCTGGCCAAGCGTGTCTTTGGTCAGCGCGCCCGTCACCTTCTGCGCGCCGTGGTCGAGATAAAGCAGCAACGTCGCGGTTGCGGAGAAGTATCCATTAGCGTTGTAAACGCTGACCGCTACGGTGTGCTGGTTGCCGTCGCTCAAAACCGAAGCAAAGGGAGTGAGATCGACGCGGTACGCTTCAAAGTTCAGGGTCTGAATACCCGGTATCGGACGCCACAGGTAAGGATCGATACCTCCGGTGTAAATCCAGGGATACACGGGAGCGATACCGGCGGGCTTGCCATCGATAGCGACTTCGCCTTCGCGGAATGCTGTGTTGCCGCAGTTGTAGAGTTCGCCGGCGACGTCGTTAGGTGCGCAGGTATACCAGAACTCGTCGCCGCTCTGGCTCTGTGCGAAGACGTCGAGATACGCTCGTTCCACGTTCGCCGGAAGAGCGAAGGTCTTCGTCAGTTGGTCGCTGCCGCTGTTCAGCGTCACCGTTCCGCCGGTTGCATCCGCCGCCATGGGCAACACCTGATCAGCCACCACCGGAGGCTGGTGGTGTTTAGCAACGGGATAAAACTGAAGATACGCACTGCCATGCAGATGGCTGGTGTAGGTATCGTTCACCAGGTTGCCCAGATCAACCCGTCCACCTTGCGAGGTGGTGAGCAACGTACTGTAGTCGGTTAGGTCAACCTCGGTATGCCACGAACGCTCAACCGTCTTTGATGGCTCCGCGGTCGTGCCGAAATAAACATTGGTGCCGCCGATCCAAATCTCTGCCGTGCGATCGAACTGGCGGCCGGCATCGATCGACCAGTCGGCGTTCAACACGACTTTGGCCCACGGGCCCGCACAATCCGGCGAGTAGGAGAAAAACTTTGGGTTGAAGTCGGCGAAATCAAAGTTGCTGAACAGTTGTACCGTGCAGGGCTGCCCTGCTGGGCGCGGCACTTCGGGATCGGCAGTCACGGTGTTGGCCGATCCGATCTGGGGCGTACTCGGCGCAGTGTATTTCTGCGCAAGAGCAGGCAGACTGACGAGAGCAACTAGAGCGAGCACAGGGACAATACGACGCAGGTTCGGCAAGCAGGACATTTCCATTCTCCTTCGAGCACGCGCACGCAAGAGGTCGCGCGTAGAGAGATCAGCAAGAAAGCATAGTTCCGATGCTGCTCTGGTTCAAGCTCCCGGCAGTACTAAGACGAGAATGTTTTGGAATTGAATAAAGATGGGCGAATTCGTCCAGTAGCCGCAATGCAGAAGTCGTGGAGGAGGAAAGAAGCCCCAGAGCTGGCGGGGGACCGCCCAACCCCGAGGCACGTCGGGTGTCCACATTTGCCTTCTCTTTGAAATGTGGGAGCCAACGATTCTTCCTCTCACGATGTCGTCCGCTCGGTTCTCTATCGAATCTGGATATTCACAGAAAAAGTCTTGGCAGGCGGCTCGCTCTTCTCCCAAGGCCGGCGATATTCAAGCTTCAAGGTAGTGTTGCCCGGTCCTGTGGCTTGCCATTGAAACGTCTGGACGCCGGCTGCGGCTACCTGCGCCGGCTGCTTCTGTTCTTTGTAGCTCGAGTCGAGAGGCTTGAACAGCGGAGAATGGCTCTGCACACTCCAGCTATAGCCCGTCGATGCATTCGAAGCGAGCTTCACGACGAGCGTCGTCCCCTTCGTCAGATCAATCGTCTTGCCGTTGTCCTGATCGGTTAGAGTCATGACTGAAGTCGTAGCAGTCGTGACCACCGAGGTCGATGGCGCCGATTGTTGCGCCGCAATCGCCGACGCAACGCAAAGCCACGAGGCGCAGATAATGTTTATCAAGCGAATCATGAAAAGTCCTGTCTTCTTAGACCTCCCTCTGCGCGTCGCAGCCGGAGTCTAATACCGCGAGATTCCGCGCATGATGATCACCTGCGGACTGCCGGGATCGCTATCGCTGATGGAAGCAGCCGCTAACTTCGTTCCTGTTCTTGTAGGCTTGAACGTCAATGTCAAGGCACAACTGCCATGAGCGGGAACGATGTTGCCGCAGTTGTTGGTCTGCGAGAAATCAGCGCTGTCACGTCCTGAGATTACGATCTTGCTGATTAAAATATTCTGGCTGCTTCGATTCGACAGCGTAACCGGACTTGAATAGGTCTTGCCCGGAGGGGCGCCAAAGCTTACAGATGTGCTCGATAGCTTGAGTGCGCTACTCGCCACACCTGACAGGTGAATTACCTGCGTGCCGGCCAATGCGTTGTCCTGAATCGTAATGCTGCCGATGCGAACCCCAAGGTCAGTCGGAGTAAACGCTGCGGTGATAGCGCAGCTTTGTCCGACGCCAAGCGTCTCTGGACAGTTGTTGGTCTGAGCGAAGTCACCGGCGATTACGATGCTCGATAGTTTCACCGGAGCACTGCCCGGATTGCTGATCAGAAGGTGCCTTGGCAGACTCGTGTCACCTAGCACTGTGGGTGCAAAGCTCAAATTGCCGGGATAAAGAGCGATAACAGGATTGTTGAGCAGCATTGTGAGCTGGCTTGCATAGCCTGTGTAATACCAGTTCTCCCGCGCGAGGTCGGTTCCGCCATTGCCACTGAAATCAGCCGTGGCAAAGCTTGACCCGTCACCCCATCCAAATAGATAAGTGGAATATCCTGCAAAGCCTCCCTTGCCATCGCCGTAAAGAATGCCTGCATTCCACATGCCGCCATAAACCAAATCCAGCTTGCCATCGACGTTCGTATCGGCAGCAGTAACGGAAGCCGCGACTCCGCCCGCGTTGAAGGAAATAGGAGCCTGAAAGGTTCCGTCCCCGTTACCGAGGAAGAGCCACGCTGAAACGCCATCGGTCACAGCAAGGTCGAGCTTTCCGTCGCCATTGAAGTCACCCAAGGTCCCCCAGTTGCCACTTACTGTGGAGCTTTGGATGATGGGGGCCTTGAAGGTCCCATCGCCATTGCCGACCAAGACGGCGATTGCTCTGTTGTTCAGCAGCACGACATCAAGCTTCCCATCGTTATTCACATCACCGACGGCAATCGCAGCTGGGGAAATACCAGCCCACACCTGGCTATAGGGATGGAATGTGCCGTTGCCGTAACCCAGCAGAATCGACAGGTATGAGCTGTAGGTTGATGCCGTCACGAGGTCGAAAGCTCCATCGTGATTGAAGTCGCCGACGCAAATCAGTCCTGACCCGGCGGTAAGATAATCCTGATGCGGCTGCAACGATCCATTGCCGTTGCTTAGCAGGATAGAAACTGTGCTGTCACTCATATTCGCGACAGCAACGTCCATCAATCGATCGCCGTTGAAATCCCCGACGACGACCGCTGTAGTTCCTGATCCGGCTTCATAGTCGACGCGTGGTTGAAACGTCCCATCGCCGTTGTTGATCAGAACTGAAAGTGTGTTCTTGTTTTCTCCGTTCTGATTTCCGACCACAATATCGGGTCTTCCATCGCCGTTAAGGTCGCCGGCTGCCACAGCGGTCGCATTATTCGGCATCGGGTAACTCGTTCCTCCCGGAGGGAAGCTTCCGTCCCCGCGGCCCAGCCACAGCGAGAGGTTTCCGATCAAGCATTCGGAGTGAACGCTGAGGCAGCTCTGAGCCGCAATGGCTAGATCGGCTACGCCATCTCCGTTGAAGTCACCCAGTAACATGGTCGGCGTGCCACCCGTGCCATATGCGACATAGTCTTTGAATGTGCCGTCTCCATTGCCCAGCAGCACTGATATTGCTCCGCCTCGACTGCCAACACCCGCGCTGATTACATCGAGCTTCCCATCGTCGTTCAGATCTGTGACAGCGATATTTCGTGGACTTAGAGCGACCGGGTACTCGGTATGTGTGGGAAAGCTGCCGTCTCCTGCGCCGAGCAGGATGGATACTGTTCCTGGGATGGAGTTCTTGGATAATGCCAGGTCAAGCTTGTGGTCGCCATTGAAGTCGCCAATGGCGACGCCATAAATCAGATCGTTGAATGTTCCATAGTCAGAGCACGGCTGGAAGCTCCGCGGACCATTGTTTAGCAGTACGCAAACATAATTACTCCTGACGACCGCCATGTCCATCTTTCCATCGCCGTTCAGATCTCCCACGGCAACGGGCGCTGGTCCGTGGCTATAACCAGTGATTGGGTAAGCGCTGTACGGTGCGAAGGTCCCATCGCCGTGTCCGTAGAAAACCAGTACAGAGCCAAGATTGCCTTCCGAAATCAAATCAAGGTTTCCGTCTCTGTCCAGGTCAGCTACCGTCATGTCGAGAATGCCACTCGGGGTACTGTATTCAATCGGAGCGCGAAAGCTACCATTGCCATTACTGAGGTAGACATCTACGAAGCCATCGCCGTTTACGGTTACCAGGTCTGCGAAGCCATCCTTGTTGAAGTCACCACAGCCCAAGTAGGCGCCCACGTAAGTAACGTTGTGCCCCGCATTGAAAGATGGAGCCGAAACCATGGTTCCGTCAGGCCTTCCAATGAAAACAGTAACGGTCGTGTCATTCGAGTCCGAAACGGCGAAATCGGGCACACCGTCCCCGTTGAAATCACATGTCACCACTGATCTGGGATTCAACGGCGTCACGTAATCCGACTGGCCGAAGACATAGCGGCCAGAAACCGGCGCTTGTGTGCTCGTTATCGCAGGCAGCCCATTTATGCCCGAACTCTCGCCTTGAGTTGAACCGGCCTTCTCCGCCTGGCGGTTTTGAATGAGTCCGGACCGAGGAGTCTGCAGCCCTCCGTCCGCTGATGCTGCGTTTTCCGGCGAAGCGGTATTACGAACGGGTATCGGACGACCCGACATTGGAGCCCCGTGCACGAGACTCGGGGGGGCGACACGCTTCGAAGACGGCACCGTCATCGCGCGGTCGCGATTCTCGTCTTGAGAACTTTCCTGAGCATTGGCAACTGTTAGAAGGCAGAAGGTGATCGCTAGGATCGCAAAGCAACTCTTGCGCATAAATGCAACCTGGGAATGAATAAAGTGAGGAACTCAGCATGATTACACAGGCAAGGGAGCCAGGTCATTGATCTTCAGCAACTCGGGTGTTCTTCAACCCCTCAAGTCCCTTAATAGGAACGAAGCACCATGAGCCACCAGCGTGGCCCGACTGATCGGGCGCCTGTCACTCCGCTCTTAATTCAGGCATCGGGTAACCACAACCATAATTCCCCTTTTGGGAATAGCTACGACCTTCGTAACCTCTGGGGCGAAGTTTTCGCGTGCCCGTCGGTTCAGCAGTCCATAAACTCTTTGCGAGTACACCGAAGGTGTGCCCGCGCCAGCATCGCCCCCGAGGTGGTTCGGTCGTGACTCGGCCGGCATAAACTGGAGCTGTAAGTTCTTTGAAATCTGTTAAGTACCTGCAAGTCACTGGGGCTCAATCATTTGCACTCGAAATGTGGCCTAAAGTATTGAAAACAAGGTATCACGCAAAGAGATTTTTCGTGATGTGCGTCACAAATAGAGCAGCTGCACAGCCACTGCCGTCGCGTGGCTGGCAGCTGGTGGCTGTTAGCTCGTGGTGATAGATCGAGGCTCATGTTCCGATACCTGAAAGCCAGAGTGCCAAGTGCCGAAAGCCTCTTAGCTTCCAACCTTCTTCTGGGCCAGCGGTCGCGCGAAGGCGCCGGTTGGATTGTGGGAATAGATCCCGAGAACTTTGTGGTAATAGTCCATGGCGTTCTTCTGGTCGCCCGACTTTTCGTAAGCCTGCGCCAGCAGCACCAGGATGAACGGGTCTTTCTGGTTGGCCTTCTGCAGATCGCTGATAGCGGTCGGGTAATCTCCGCCGTAGAACGCGACATAGCCTTCCAGATAGGGCACGAACTGCGCCTGCTCGGGATTGGTTCCCTTGTCGATGGCGGCTTTGGCGGCCGCGACATGCTGCTGGGCCTCAGCCTTGTTGCCGCGACGGGCGGCGATGCGGGCCTGCGCGCTTTCCCACCGGAAGCTCCACAGGTCTTTGTCGGCATCGCTCAGCTTGGGATCGGTGAGCGCGATCGAATGCCCTTTTGCGTACCAGGTCTGCGCATTCTCCAGGTCACCGTTCTCGAGGTAGATGCGCGCAGCTTCGTCGGCCGTACCGGCGGCTCCGCTGAAGTCGTTGGCAGCAAATTGCAACTTGTAGGCCTGTTCTTCGTATCTGCCGGCTTCGCTGGCATCGCCGCTGAAGGCGTAGGAGACAGCCATGGTGCGCAACGCACGGACTTTACCATTTGCCGGAGCAGCATCGATTCCTTTTTGGATCTCCTGCCGAGCGGCGCTGTAGTCTCCCTTCAGGTCGAGCGCAGCGCCCATGCCGAGATAGGCATCCCACAATGTGGGAGTCGCCTGAAGCGCCTTCCGATAGAACGCGATCGCGTCATCGAGCTTGCCTTCGCTGATGAGCTTCTGTCCCGGCGCCAGCGGATTGGCGGCGGCAGCAGGCCCGGGCGCCCTGTTGTGGCGGCTGAGCGACGGCGAAAGTAGTGAGCAAGAGCGTTAAAACGAAGGCTGCGAGTATGAATCGGGGAAGCTTCATGGCGGCGTAATTATGTCACGGCGAATGGAGTCGCGACAATCCGGCACGATGCCGCCGGTAGTGGTGCAGTTTGGGTGTCATCCCCAGCGAGCCTCCTTTGCGAAGTGAGGGATCTGGGCGTGCCGATTCGCGCCGGCGCGCGAAAGGCGCGCATCCGTATTCAAGCTGCATCACTACCATGCAGCCACACATTCGCGCTGCATGCTCTTGCAATGTCGTGAACTGCGGGAATTTTCACGCCGCCTGACAGCGAAGGACCGGGCTTGACCGATACAATCTCTGTAGGCTCAAACGACCGACGGAGTTGCAGCCTGCAAACGGCGAGTACCTCATTACGGACGGACTTATATATGGCGATCGGTACTTCGAAGAAGGGTGTTATCGGAATTCTGACTGGCGGCGGCGATGTCCCCGGATTAAATCCAGCAATTCGCGCCGTGACCTTCCGCGCGCTCAGCGAAGGCTACGACATCGTGGGCCTGCGCCGCGGCTGGCGTGGACTCGTCAATATCGTGCGCGACGAGAAGTACGACAACAGCGAGAACTTCCAACTGCTGAGCCAGGAGATTGTCGATCGCGTGGGACGCACGGGTGGAACCTTCCTCCACAGCTCGCGCACTAACCCGAGCCGGGTCTCGCGCGACGATGTTCCCGAGCATCTGCGGAGCGCCTATTCGGCGGAGAAGAACGACCTCACACCCGAGGTTCTGAAAAATCTGGAGTGGCTTGGGATCGAGTACCTCATCCCCATCGGCGGAGACGACACGCTCAGCTACGGAGTGCGGTTGCATAAGGAAGGCATGAAGGTCGTTGCCATTCCGAAGACCATGGACAATGACGTTCCTGGGACCGACTACTGCATCGGCTTCAGCACCTGCGTCACCCGCACTATCGAACTGACGAACCGCCTGCGCACGTCGGCAGGGTCGCACGAGCGGCTGATGATCCTGGAAGTTTTTGGCCGCTATGCCGGCTTCAGCGCGATGGTGCCCACGCTCGCCGGGGCCGCACATCGCTGCGTTATTCCTGAATATCAGTTCAGCCTCGATCTTTTGACCGAGCTACTGGTGCTCGACCGGCGCAGAAATCCCAGTCGCTACGCCATTGTTCTGGTATCGGAAGGCGCGATGCCGGAAGGCCGCCGCGAGATGATGTTCGAAGACAACACCACCGACGCTTTCGGTCATAAGAAGCTGGGCGGGATCGGCGACTATGTTTCCCGCGAAGTGAAGGCGCGCTCGGCGAAGTTCAACAACGGCAAAACCATCGACATCATCAACCAGAACCTGGGATACCTGGTGCGCTCTGGCGATCCCGACGCTATCGACTCGGTTGTACCCATGGCGTACGGGAATCTCGCGCTGGACCTGATGCTGAGCAAAAACCACGGCAAGATGGTGGTGCTGCAAAACGGCCGTTACCATTGCGTTCCTATTGAAACCGTGACCGCCACTAAGAAAACAGTCAACGTGGAGGAGCACTACAACACGGCGCGGCTGCGTCCGTTCTTCAGCAGCTTCGAAGGCAAGCCGCTGTTCATCATGGGAGACCAGGGGTAGAAGCCTATTGCTTTTGCACGTCGACGATGAACAAAGGCGGAATAGCGAAAAAAGCGGACCGCTTTGTCTTCGCGCCGGCAGCACGGAACCAGGCAGCGTAGGCGCGGGTGTGAATATAGTCGGAGATAATGGCGCGCCCTCCCGGCTTCAGTACCCGAATAATTTCTTGGCACGCACGCTTGCGGCCAGCGCGGCTGGGGATGTTGTGGATACACAAATTTGAGAGCACCACGTCGAAAGCCCCATCGGGGAAACTCATATTCGTCGCATCGCCGGTCAGGATCTCCACCCGATCGCGAACGCCCTCCAATTCGGCGTTCCTCAACGTGTTCTGTGGAGCGTTTCCTGACAGGTCCTTGGCGCTCCAGATGTCGATGCCGACCGCTTTGCCGGCGGAGAGTTTGCGCGCCGCCGCAATCATTAACAACCCTCGTCCGGTACCTACATCAAGTACTTTTTCATCGCCGCGCCATGGAACGAGCGCCATCATGCGCTCCGCGTGTCGAAATTTCCACCATTTCGCGTAGACGATCATCAGGATCGCGCTGCTCGTCGCAGAGATTCCAATGCTCCACAGCGAAGGCGTCACGAGAATCGTTGTCGAACCGAAAGTTAGCTTGCCCGGATGAAAGCAGGCCACTGTCAGGCAAACGACACCCAACGCAAACAGAGTGGCAACCACCGGCGGCGCATCAATGCCGTAGTCAGGTTTCGGGGATGACGAGTTTTGCGATTGCATTACTGACACGCGTGATCGCGATGAAGATACAAGCGATGAAGCGTCCGCCACTATCGCTACCGCACTATGCCTTCCAGCGGCGAACTGGCAGTCGCATACAGCTTCTTCGGCATGCGTCCTGCGAGATAAGCGTTGCGTCCTGCGATGACTGCGTGCTTCATGGCATCGGCCATCAGGATCGGATCCTGCGCGCCGGCGATGCCTGTGTTCATCAGCACGCCATCGACGCCCAATTCCAGCGCGATTGCCGCGTCGGAAGCCGTACCTACTCCTGCGTCGACAATCAGCGGCACGTCGGTAATCAGCTCCCGCAGGATACGGATGCTGGGCTGATTCTGCAATCCGAGTCCACTGCCGATCGGGGCACCCAGAGGCATGACCGCGCTCGCTCCGGCATCAATCAGACGCTTGGCGACGACGATATCGTCAGAGGTGTAGGGCAACACGGTGAAGCCTTCTTTCACCAGCACACGCGTGGCTTCGATGGTGGCTTGCACGTCGGGAAAGAGCGTGGCCTGGTCGCCGATGACTTCGACCTTCACCCAGTCGGATAAACCAACTTCACGTCCAAGACGTGCGGTGCGAATCGCTTCATCAGCCGTGTAGCAGCCCGCGGTGTTGGGCAGCAGAAAGTACTTTTCAAGATCGATGAAGTCGAGCAGCGATTCCTTGCTGCGGTCGAGGTTCACGCGGCGCACGGCGACGGTGACCATCTCCGCACCCGAGGCTTCAATGGCGCGAGCGGTCTCCTGCCCCGAGCGATACTTTCCGGTTCCAACGATAAGACGCGAACGAAACTGCCTGCCGGCGATGATGAAGGAGTCCATGGAGATATTGTAATGAAGCTGGCGAGCGGAGGAATGTGACGAGTGAACAATCGAAAAGAGCGCGGGGTGCACGTCTACCTTCCGATCGCCTTCCACTGGAACTCGACAACGCTCGAAAAATGCCGCATGACGAACTGCGGATCGTGGCGCCCGGGATAGACGTGGAACTCGTTAGGGATGCCGCGGTGATCGAGCAATTTATGCAGTCGTTCGGCGCCCTCTTCAAACCCGAAATCGTCATTGTTCCCGACGTCGAAATAAATCTTCAATTCCTTCAGATCCGCGGCAGCATCCTTCTTGGCAAAAGCAAAGACGTTATTGCGATCGAAGTAATCGACGTTGAAGGGGTTACCAAAGGCCTCGACCATCGCGCCTGCTGGAGAGCCTGGTCCACCGCCGTAGAAGCTCTCGGGGACCTCTGCAATCAGCGCCGGCATCTGCGCGCTCACGGCCTCGAACTGTTTGGGATACTTAAACGCCAGCCGCAACGCGCCGTATCCGCCCATCGAGATGCCGGTAATGCCGCGCGTCGCACGTGTGCCCTCGGCGCGGTACTTCTTCTCCATTTGCGGCATGAACTCCTTGATCAGGAAATCTTCATAGCGAATCTTGCCATCGGACGAATTGATGAAGAACGTGTGTCCACCGGCGGGCGCGAGCACGATAAACTCGCCGACCTTGCCCTGCCGCCGCAACTCCTCGATCATGTCCCACCCGCCGAGGTTCAGCAACGACTGCTCGTTATCGCCGAGCCCGTGAAGGTAATACAGCACGGGATACTTCTTCACCTTGTCCTGATCGAAGCTGGCAGGCAAGAAGGCGCAGTAGCGAACGTTGCGCGCAAGAATCTCAGACTTGATGACGGCACACTCCGCGCGACCCTGGGCGTGGCCAGATGCTGTCGCGCCGAGCAGTACAGTGAAGACGAATGCCAGCAGGAAACAGGTGGGGCGAAAAACTCTTTTCACCCGTTAAGTTTAATCGCTCCGGCGCAATGCGTTGGTGAGCGAAGCAGAGCACGATCGCAATTCATGTCGCGGGTTGCCCGGCAACGACTCTCGTCGGCAATTGTTCACGAAACGACCATACAGCACCGGCTGCAATGCTGCCATCGAAGGGTTACAGGAGACACTATGAAATACCTCTTCACCCTTGTTGCCTGCGTCGGAATCGCTGTGCTCTCGGCTTGCGGCGCCGGCCACCCAACGATCGTGAGCTTGCAAGTGAACCCGCAAAGCGCCTCGGCCACGGCGCCCGGCGGCGAAGTTGGATTCACAGCCACCGGCTCCTTCACCAATAACCAGTCGCGCGAACTCACGGCCGCCGATGGGCTTAAGTGGAGCACATCGGATACTACGATCGCCAGCATCGACAGCAATACCGGACAGGCCACCTGCAATGCATCCGGTTTGGCGACGATCACGGCGCAAGCCCCAGCCGACCTGACATTCGAAGTTAACAACGGGGTGCACAATACTTCGAACAACGTGAGCGGGACGGCCATGCTGCAGTGCAACGTAACGGGTTGAGGCGCTCAACCGGAATGGTTGGGCCGGCCTAGCGCGATAACGCCACGCCGCTGGCCCTTCCGAGCGTGCAATAAGCGAGGACGCTGCTACCATGGAACAACATGAAACACGTCCTTATCCTGATTGCGTGTGCCGTGATGGCGATGCTGCTCGCCTGCGGAGGCAGCTCCGACACGATCCAAAGTGTTCAAGTCAGCCCTCAGCAGGGCGAGGGCAATGTACCTAATGGCGCGGTCAATTTCACTGCTACGGGTACGTTCAAGAATAATCAGTCGCGTCTGCTGACTTCGCAGGATGGGATCCAGTGGAGCAGCTCCGATACCGCGGTGGCCACGATCAACTCGTTGACCGGTCAAGCCACTTGCCTGACCGCGGGAAGCTCTGTTATCGCCGCCAAGGTCCCGAATGATCTGACGTTCCAGGGTGGAGGCCACACGTCGTCCACCAACGTAACCGGGACGGCGGGCGTGCAATGTGTATTGGCGGGGTAAGCGGCTCCCTCAGCTACAGGCAGCTCGCAATTGCAGACTGTCTCTCAATTTTGCGCTGCCGGTGCCTGGGATCGGGCCGGTAGCTCTGTGCTATTGGTTCGTAGCCAGCATCGTTTGCGAGTTGGCGATTACGCCTCACGGCTTCCATTTCTCCAGAAAACTCATTACGTCGTCAGGATCAAGGGAACGGGCTGACTCCCACTCGCCATTCTCCTGCGAGTAGAGCAGCTTGCCATCAGCGGCGAGAACAGCCAGCGCCGGGACACCCTTGTCGAGCGGCACATGGTAATCGGCTGCCAGGCTATTGTTTTTCTTGCCGTCTTCGCCGATGTCTACATGCACGACCTGGAAATTTTTCTGCAGAAGGGCAGCAACATCCGGCACATGAAATGCCTGGTCCAACACGTGGCAGTCGTAACACCAGTTTGCACCGAAGACCAGGATTATCCGTTGATGTGCTTCCTTTGCCTTGGCCTCAGCTTCCTTGATTTCGACTTTCGCATCCGCATCCTGGTTGTAGAGATTCGGATTCGGATGCAATGCGGGCGGCATTTTTACCACGTCGGAGTGCCTGGCTATCACAATGCGCCAACCGTCAGGCTGTTGTTGCCACGCCTGATTTTCCGTTACATAGCGTGCTCGCAGACCATTCGAGGTCTTAGCTTTCATGGAAACCAACAGCGTGACTATATGGAGTCCTTGCCGGTCCTCTTCTTTGACCGGAGTAACTTCATAGCCGCTCATCGCACCGGACGAAATTAGCTGCTGCCAAAAATCGATTTCAGGAGAAATGCCAGCTGCTAGCTTTTTGTCATCCTGCATGTACTTCGCTGGCGGATCGGCCGAGTACAGATTCTTGAGCGACTTAACGGAGGCCCCCGTCAATGAGTCCTTCCATTTTTCAACTCCGTCAAAGGCAGCCGGTGAAGCCTGCGAGAACGCATAGCTGGACCCAAGCAGCAGCACGCATGCCAAGCGCACGCGGAAGTTCATGGAAGCACCTCGCACCGGATTATAAGCGGGGCATCGCGGCACGCCGTGCCCGCTAGGGCATCAGAGCTTAGCCTGGCGCTTCAATCGCCGGGACCACGCATCCTGTGAGCCAAAAGTCCCGTAGGGCGACATTTCTTTCGTTGTGAGCGTAATGGGGATATCGCGCCAGCCACAGAATCCGCCCGTTCGCCGGGGCGAAGAGCCATTACCGTGTCAGAACTGGGGAGCAGGGACATCTCCAGTGACACTCAATAGCGTCTATCCGATGGAGGTGTGCGTCGTGAAGACTATCCGTGAATATCTCTATCCGGGCGCGACTACCCGAATTATTGCCCATACCATGGTCTGGTTCGATGGCTACACGCATCCGGTGCAGAAGGACCGCGATCCCGGCTATCGCAGCAACAACGCGGAGCAAGTGCGAGCACAGTGCGAGCAACTGAAGGCGTGCCAAGTAGATATCCTGATGTACAACTGGTACGGCCCCAACAACGCATTCCTGAACGAGTCCACGCACAACTACTTCAACGTGAGCCCGCTGGGACACATGATCAACATTGATGGCGGTGGCTTCCATTCCCGGGACGAACTGTTCAGTCACATGCGCTACGTCCGGTCTAACTTCCTGACCCACCCCAATTACGAGAGGTGGCGCGACAAATACATCGTCACTCTGTTCGCCAAGAGCGGAAACGACCCGGAATGGTTCCGCGCACTGGAGCAGGAGAACCCCGATTGCGTCTTCGCCTACAACTCGACGAGCTGGGGAACCAGCCAGTACGAGTGGATCGACCCTAACCTCGAAGGAGGGGTCGACTGGTTCTGCCGCACCTTCGGCGATCGGAGCGACGGGCTCTTCATTCCCGCCTTCTTTCCCGGCTTCAACGACGACAACGGGCAAGGGCAAAGCGTCTGGAGCCCCTTGGAACCAGCCCGCATCTGGCCGCCAGGCATTGGGGCCAACCAGCAGACTTATGAAGCCTGTTTTGCCGCCATCAACCAGCAGTACTCAACCTCTCACCAACTGGAGTATGTGCAGGCCATTACGGTCAACGATTACGAAGAAGGCAGCGAGTGCGAAGAGAAATTCTTCCAGCCGGCCAACACCTCCGAGCCAGCCGACAACCAGGCATGGCCGAGTTGGAGTGTACGCACCGCGCAAAATGCCGACAACTTCCTGACGTTTGATTTCAGCGGCACCACTCCGCGGATCACAGCCTCTGCGCCCATCAGCGTTGCTGACCCTCTGGCACTATCGTCAGCACAGATCACTGGCGGGCAGATTCAGTTTGGTAGTCCGTTAGCTAGTCTCACGAACACAATTCAGGCTGGAAACGGCGAGATAGCCGGAAATTTCAATATCACTTCTGGAGCTTATTACAGCGTCTCTGCGGGTGGTTGGGTAGCGACACTCGCCAGTGCAATTCTTGTAGGCTTGAACGCTGGAGCGTTTACGCTCTTTGCCAATGGTGGGCTGACAGTTGGAGCAAATTATTTCCCCGCGCAAGTCTTCAATGTGAGCCCGGCTGGGGTGGTGAGCCTAAATTCGGGCGGCAAGAACTTTTCCATCACGCCAAATGGGACTGGTGGCAATCCGACCTTCAACAGTTCAACGGGCGTTCTGAACTCCAATTGCGCCGTCACCGTAACCTCCGACTATAGAGTCAAGAAGAACGTCGAGATGCTGGACGCCGCTCTCCCACTGCTTATCAGGCTGCGCCCGGTCAGTTTTGACTATGTTGATAGCTTCGCTTCCGATGGCAAACGGCACATCGGTTTTTTAGCACATGAACTACAAGCGGTATTGCCGGGATCAGTCGTTGGTGAGAAGGATGCACTCACCGACGATGGCGAAAATCAACTACAGTCGGTTCATCTCTGGGACTTGGTCGCCGTGTTGACAAGAGCAGTGCAGGAGCTTTCCGAGAAAGTAGACCAACTATGTCCACAACCGAAGAAGGGCAGCGGTAAAGTCGCCAGCACTTGAGCTTCAGACTTCCTGCAGGAAAAGCCGTTCCGGCGAGCGCGGGAGGATCTGGCTGCGACTTTTGTGAAAGACGCAGTGGCGCTGCCCTTCGCCCAGCATAGGCTGGAGGTGAAAGGTGTGATGTTGTCTTCGTTGGCTACCTCTTCGTTGCGCCATCCAGTTCAACACTTTCAGGAACTCTCTGGCCGTCTTGCGGAACCAGGCGGAATCCTCAAGTTCCCCGTGGATAGCTGTTGTAATCAGGCAATATCACTCATTGTCCCACCATCGTCAATGAGTGATATCGGAATTTATCAACAGTTAGATAACGAAACTTACGCGACTACCATCCTTCGACCGCCCTGACCTCGCTAACTTCCCTCTGACAACTGACAACTTAGAACGGGATGTCTTCATCCGTCACTTCAGTCGGGTGTGGCGCCGGCGCAGGAGCGTTATCGTAATCGGGGCCGCTCTGGTCGATGCCGCTCGACTTCTGACCGCCGCGCGAGCCGCCGTAGCCTCCGCCGCCTTCTCCGCCTTCGCGGCCACCGCCCAGCAGGACGAGATCGTTCACCAGGATTTCAGTGCGGTACTTTTTCTGCCCGCTCTCTTTGTCGTCCCAGGAACGGGTTTGCAGCTTGCCTTCGATATAAACCGACCGGCCCTTCTTCAGGTACTCGCCGACAATCTCAGCCGTGCGCTGGAAGGCGACCAGACTGTGCCACTCGGTCTTGTCTTGCCAGTTGCCTTCTTTGTCTTTGTAGCGCTCGTTGGTAGCAAGGGTGAAGTTCGCCACGGCCATTCCGCTGGGGGTGTACTTCACCTCGGGATCCTTGCCCAGATTGCCAATCAAAATGACCTTATTGACGCTCTTCGCCATGAGTGCCGCTCCTGTGTTGCGAGGTGTTACGAAGGAAAAGGATAACAGAAGGGCAGGTGTCGGGTATCAGGTTTCAGGTGTCAGTTCGGAGCTACAATCCGGTAACACGAATGATCTGATACCTGAAACCTGACGCCTGAAACCTACTTCGCAAACACCTTGTACAACATCACATAGATCACGACGCCGGTCACCGACACGTACATCCAGATAGTGAACGTGTAGGGCGCGATCGCTTTGTGCCGGGCGAAGCGGCCTTTCAGCGCACGATAGAGAGTGACGAGAATGAACGGAACGACGATGACCGCAAGGAATGTATGCGAGATGAGGATGGTGAAATAGATCGGCCGAGCGAGGCCTTGTCCCTTGAAGTGCGTCACCCCGGCACGCAGCACCAGATGGTAATACAGGTACGAGATCAGGAAGAGAGTCGAAGTGATAAAGGCAGCGATCATCAGGCGCTTATGCGCCTGGATGCGCCGCCGGCGAATGAAGTACAGCCCCGAACCGATGAGCACGCCACTGGTGCCGTTGAGAACGGCGTTCAGAGCAGGAAAGAATGTGGGCGAGATTTGCATTGCGACTTCAATGGTGGAGCGGCGAAAGAGCAGATCCCGCGCTTCGCTCGTGATGACAAATCGTAAGGAGCGGCAGCCGATCGCCGAGCTAAGCTCGGAACTACCCATTACGCTGCCGGCTTGGTGCTCCTGCGATTGGCGACCAGGAACGACAGCGCGAACATCACCACGGTGAATCCGGTCAGCACCGCCAGGTTTGTCGCCAGCGAGAAGCCGTCATTCGGCGCAGCCGGGTATAGCAGCAAGCGCAGCGCCTCCGTCCCGTAGGTCAGCGGGTTGGCCAGCATCAGCATACGGATCCAGAAGGAGGCGCCCGCCAGCGGAAACAGCGATCCCGAGAGCAGCCACAGCGGAATCAGGAACAGGTTGATGATGGCGTGAAACGCGGCCGTCGAATCCATCGGCCAGGCGATGATGAAGCCCAGCGCCGTCAGCGAAAACGCGACCAGGAAGATCACCAGCACGGTCATGCCAAAACTGGCGAAGGTGAAGTGAATGCCCAACGCCGGCGCGAACACCAGAAAAATCACGCCTTGCAATGTCGCCAGCGTCGCTCCCCCGATCACCTTGCCCAGCACGATCACCGAGCGGCTCACCGGAGCGACCAGCACGGAGAGCAGGAAACCTTCCTTGCGGTCTTCGATCACCGACATCATGGTGAAGATGGCGGTGAACAGCACGATCATAATCAATGCGCCGGGGAAGAAATAGTCGAGATAATGCTGCCCGCCCGACTTGAACGACGTGCCGAAACCCGAGCCGATAACGATCCAGAAAAGTAGTGGCGAAGCGATAACTCCGACGACGCGCGCGCGCTGACGATAGAAGCGAACCACTTCGCGCCACCAGAGTGCGGAGGCGGGCATGAGGGTTCCAGCGCTCTTCGGCAGCGAAATAGGAGCAGGTAAGGTTTGAGTATGTGTTGCCATAAATGTTGATTGCCCGAAAAAACTTTTGCGCTTTGTATCAGGGCACGCCTTCAGCCGTCCCGACAACCCTCTATTTAATTTGTCATCCTGAGGCGACTCCGTCGCCGAAGGACCTGCTTTTGTACCGTCCCTGAAGGGACTCGGATAAGAGGTGAGGTATCCGTTTCGGCACGGCTGAAGCCGTGCCCTGATACAAACCTCTCTAATCCTGAGCTTCTTTCCCGTCGTTCCCTTCCGTCCAGAAGCGATGGCCGGTGCGGCGAATGAACACATCTTCCAGACTCGGCTTGTGAATCGAAATGCCCTGAATTTCTCCGGGGAAAGCTTCGACGACCTCGGTTACAAAGCGATGACCGTTCTCGATCTCGAGGCGCACCTGGTGGTCGAGCACGTTAGGGTGCAGCCCGAAGCGTTGTTCGATGCGCTGCGCGATGGAGTCGGGCTCATCGGTTTCGAGCAGCAGAATGTCGCCGCCGATCTCGCTCTTCAACTCCGCAGGCGTACCCAACGCGACGACGTTGCCTTCCGCGTAGATGGCCAGCCGGTCGCAGCGCTCGGCCTCTTCCATCAGGTGAGTCGTTACCAGCACGGTGACATTTTCTTCGTCGCGCAAGAACTTGCAGATACTGCCACAGGTCGCGGCGCGCACCGGGATCCAGTCCGGTCGTCGGCTCATCCAGCAACAATACCGACGGATGATGCAGCAGTCCTTTGGCTAACTCGAGTCGCCGCTGCATGCCGCCGGAGAAAGTCTCGGCTTTGTCTTTCGCGCGATCGGCCAACCCAACGCGCGCCAGCATCTCAGCAACGCGTTGCTTGAGAGCGGCTCCGCGTAATCCATAGACATGCCCGATGACGGTGAGATTTTCCGCAGCGCTCAGCTTGATGTCGATGCTCTGCGACTGGAACACCACGCCGATATCGCGGCGCACCTCCGAAGGCTGGCGCGCGACGTCGTGGCCAAGAATCTCGGCGCTGCCGCCGCTGGGAATCATCAGCGTCGACAGAATGCGGAACGTGGTAGTCTTGCCACTGCCGTTGGGACCCAGCAGTCCAAAGATCTCGGCCGGGCGCACGTCGAACGACACTCCGTTCAGCGCCTTGCGGTCGCCATATTCGTGGCGCAAGTTTTTGAGTTGAATGACGGCGCGGACGGTAGGGTCCACATTGCGCGCCATAGCGTTAATCGTCTCAGCGGTTGTCATTAAGAATCAGCTTCAATTCTATACGCTTGCTTTCAACGGGAAATTTTAGGAGAGCTCGTAGCCGCATTTTGGGCAGAATTTGGGTTTAGAAAAAAAAACCTTGTGGATGTATGGTTTCGTTACATGCAGGGCAAAATTGAGTGAGCCGAATATTGAGCCACATGATCACCGCGACCGCAGCTATAAAGAACCAAGGCACCCCTCCCGCTAGCTTCTTTCTGACAACCGACAACTGACAACCGACAACTCTCATGTCCTTCCTCCGCTTCCTCATGCTGCTCTCGCTCGTCGTCTGGGTCGGCGGACTCATCTTCTTCGCCTTCGTGCTTGCGCCCACGGTGTTTCATCCCGGCATTCTTCCGGCGCGCCAGTTCGCCGGCAACGTGGTGAACCGCAGCCTCGGCATCATGCATTGGATGGGCCTCATCTGCGGCTTCGTTTTCGCCGCGACCTCGATGATCGACGCGCGTGTGGTCGACGGCTCAGCCCAACCGTTCGCTCTGCGCAACCTGCTTATCTACGCAATGATCCTGCTGACGCTGATTGCCATGTTCGGCATCGCCTCGCGGATGATGGTCCTGCGAAACGATATGGGCTTCATCGACGACGTGCCCCGCGACGACGCCCGCCGCATCGAATTCAATCGCCTGCACGTCTGGTCAACCCGGGTGGAAGGAGCGGTGATGCTGCTGGGACTGGTGCTGGTCTATGTCACCGCGCGGAGAATGACGTAAAAGCAAGTGTTCCCCGAAACGGGTTGTATCAGGGCCTGGCTTCAGCCGGGCCGACACGGCTCACCTCCTTTTGTTTGTCATCCTGAACGAAGGGAGGCGCAAGCCGAGCGAGTGAAGGACCTGCTTTTCGATCACGGCATGACTGAAGAGACTGTGTGGCAAACTCTGTCGTCCCGACGGGGCTCGGGCCTTTTTCCAAGCTCACCCAGCGCTGAAGCGATGGGCTATCCTCTGCTGTGCCTACGGCGCGGGTTTTTTGGCGAAGCCGCCCCGTCCCAATCTGTAATCTGACGCCTGACACCTGATACCTGACACCCAAGCTGGCGGCTGGCGGCTGGAAGCTGGTAGCTTGGAATGTGGTCTTATAGCGTCCACTGACAACCGACAACTGGCCACTGACAACTTTCTCATGAAAACCGGAATCATCGGCCTGCCGCAGGTAGGCAAAACTTCGCTCTTCGTCATGCTCACCGGGCAGGATGTCTCGCAGCGTTCCAGCAATCCGCGCGAGGCGCATCTCGGTGTCACCAAGGTTCCCGACGACCGGCTCGACCGCCTGGCCGCGCTCTACAACCCCAAGAAGTTGATCCATGCCAGCGTCGAGTACGCCGACGTCGCCGCCCTCAGCCAGGAGGCGCTGAAGGAAACCGCCTTCGCCGCCAACCTGCGCAACGTTGATGCGCTGGCGCATGTGGTGCGTGTCTTCGACGATCCTTCCATTCCGCACGTCGGCGCGGTCGATCCGCTGCGCGACATCAAGAACATCGACTTCGACCTCATCGTTACTGACCTCGGCCAGGTGGAGAAGCGCCTCGAGCGCCTGGAAAAAGACCTGAAGAAGATGCGCACGGCCGAGCTGGAGAGAGAAGACGAGCTGCTCAAGCGCGCGAAAATCCATCTCGAAACCGAGCGTCCGTTGCGCGAGATGGAGATGACCGCCGACGACAAGAAGCGTGTGCGCGGATTCATGTTCCTCAGCGAGAAGCCCATTCTCTACGTGCTCAACATCGGCGAGAGCACCTCGCTGGAAAAAGATCTCGAAGCAGCGGTCGAGAAGTACGGCCTGACCGAAATCGTGGCCCGCCCCAACACAGGAGCAATCGCCGTCTGCGCCAAAGTCGAAGCCGAGCTGGCCGAGATGAGTCCGGAAGACGCCGCCGAATTTTTATCGAGCTACGGACTGAAGGAAAGCGGCCTGGTGCGCCTCATCCGCAAGAGCTATGAGCTGCTGGGGCTGATCTCATTCTTCACCGTGGGCGAAGACGAGTGTCGCGCCTGGACCGTCGAGCGCAACTCAAAAGCCGTCGACGCCGCTGGCGCGATTCACACCGATCTGTCACATCACTTCATCCGCGCCGAAACCATTCACTGGGATGCATTGCTCGAAGCCGGCTCCGAAGCCAACGCCCGCTCCAAAGGTACCCTGCGCCTCGAAGGCAAAGAGTACATCGTTAAAGACGGCGACGTGATGCATATACGGCATAGCGGATGAGGGAGAAGCAATTAGCAGTTAGCAATTAGTAAGGCCCCAAGGGCGAGCATGCAACAGATCCCAAGTCCCGCCTCCACTTCGCGGCGTCGCCGATCGCAACTAGCTGTTGGCTTTTGGCTAAGTAATTAGCTCTCGGGTTTTGGCTGATACTCGTCGCCCAGTTTGTAATCCTGGGCGGGATGCGCTATCTGTCGGTTGTGCCGCGGTCGCATGGTGGCGACATTAACATCCCTATTCCCGCGTGTACTCCCGAATCAAATCCGCGGCCTCGGGATACCGCTCGATGAGCTTCTCGCGTACTCCACCCTCGTAGTCCGATTGGGAAAAGCCTGGCGACATAGTGGTCCCCAGCAGCGCGAATTTGCCGCCCGGCGCCAGATGACAGCCCATCCACACATGTCCCCGAACCACTACCTGCGGACGCGCTCCCCGGGCCAGATCAGTGCCCAGCGTAATCGTCTCATGCGTGCCATCCGGCTTGAGTTGCAACATGACCGCGGGATCACCGAGGTAGTAATGAAAAATCTCCGACCCCGGAAGCCGATGCAGTCGCGAGTAGGAATCAGGCGTAATCATGAAATAAATAGCGGTGCCGATGGAGTGCATGCCCTGCATGCCTTCGGGCAGGTAGTCGGGCGAAACCATCCAGCGCGAGCGATAGGTCTCGCGGAAAAAGCCGCCTTCCATGCGCAGCGGTTCCAGTTGCAGCAGTTGCTTGATCTCGTCAGCGGTCATGGCAAACAGCGTAACATCGGCGACGGCTTTTGGCAGGGGACGAATCGGCCAGGGTGGGTATCAGGCGTCAGGTATCAGGCATCAGGTTTCAGAAAGAGCATTTGGCATTTGGCACTTAGCGTTCTCGGCTAGCTCATCGCTCGATACCCGGAGCTCGAAGCTCTTAGTCCGGAGCTTAAGCTGGTGCCTGGTAGCTGACAGCTCTTCCTGACACCTGACACCTAATGCCTGACACCTAATGCCTGACACCTTCCCCAACGTCCACAAGCGGACATCCAAACTGAGAGTCGGGCAGTAATCGGCCGCGATGAGAACCCAGGCTGAACGTAAAGTTATGTATCGTCAACAGCTTCGACAGACCCCCGAATGGTCAACGACCTGCTTATCTTGTTGATGCCGTTGTAGAAAAGTCTCGCCCGGGCAAGAAGATTTTTCTAACCATCCGCCGGGCAGCGCGTCAGAACAGCAACGGGGAGGGATTATGGAGCGCAGATACCTTGCGGCGACGATTGCGATGGCAGCGACCTTCGCGCTTTTCTCTCACGCGTTCAGCTCCGGACTGCTGAACCACGTACCGGATTCGCGCGCGACCTTGATCTCGGAAATGCATTGCGCGGCCCAGACTCTGCGAACCCGGTTGCTGGACAAAGTGAATCGTTCGTTCGGCGCCGGCAATGCTAATGCTAATGCTGAAGAAGCGCAGCTTCGCGTTGAATTGAACCTGCCCGCAGCGCCAGCGCTCGCGGCCGTACCCGCCGTTCCGGCAGCACCGGCGGTAGCGCCTGTTGCTCCCGCGCCTGCGGTGAAGGCATCAGCTCCGCAGATCGTTGCTTGTCCCTCACAGCGGCTGGTCGCCATTCACGTCTCGCGAGATTACGAACGAGCCCAAGCTCGAGCCATGGCGATGCAGTCCAGGGTTTTAGCACATCAGGCTCGGATGGTGGCGGTGCAGGCCAGGCTCGCGTCGCAGACCATGCAGCGCGAGATTGCCCGTGCGGCCGTCGCGCAAGCCCGCGCCAACATCGCACAGGCAAAGATCAGCTCTCATCCCTGCAGCGGCCAACGCGACGTGCGAGTCGTCTCCCGCTCGGACGATGACGATATGGATATCAACGTCGATCTCGACCAGCTGTCGAGCCAAATCCAGGAGCAGGTCTCCCGCAGCTTGAGGAACAACGTTCGCAACTTTTGACGTCCGCCTTCAGAGTTGGCGCGGTTCTACGCATTAAGCGCCTTAGGATCGAATGACTCCGGAGATACCCACCAGCTAATTACCAGCTCTTGCTGTTGAACCCGAGCCAGAGCATCTACCGAAGTGACAAAGATTTCTCGTTTAACGCGATCTTCCCGCGTATTGCGCGCGTCTGCTCTGCCGGTGAGTATGATGTTTGGCGATGGCCGACAAACCAGAGAAGATCCAACCTGACAAACCGGACCCGAAGCACTGGTGTGCATGCGACTGCAAGCTATGCGATCTGGGCGCTCACGAAAATTGCAACCGACCGGAGTGCCATATGCCGAAATGGAAGGGCATCAAGAAGCGGCTTTCTTGAGGTTCTTCTGTGCCCACTGCCGGAACTGGAACTCAAATTCGGCAGGAGAATAGATGCCCTTTTGAACAAGAAGCGTGTTCATAGCGCAGACTGTCGCTTTGAAACTGTCCTCGCGGGACAGCACCTCGACGGCGTCTTCAAAGCTGATAAGATCGTCGGTCTGCGCTTCAGTTTTGTTCCATGGAATAGTTGCCATCGATAAATCCTTGCTTTGATTTTCCACTAAGGGCCGAAGAAGTCAATATCCGTCTGCGGACCATCTGGTGATTGGGGGCCTCTTCCGGCATCTACCCGTAAAGTCGCAGCGTCTTTGCCCGCAAAGTTCTGATGACACTCTGCATTGCGAGTAAAATGACGGCAACTAAGAGGGATGGCCTCGGTTGCCGGTCACGGCAGCCTCTGGAACAATACTAGGAACGTGTAGGGGGTCAGTTTGATTGTCATCCCGAGTGCGCTTGTTTGGCGCAACGAGGGATCTGGGCGCGTCGATTCGCGCCGGTGCGCGAAAGGCGCGCATCCTTGTTCAAACTGACGCCCTAACAGGTAACAAGCTCTCATGCCACAAATTGGAAGTTTCGCGCTCCTGCTCGGCCTGGCGCTGGCCGCTTACTCGTTCATTGCGGGCGCGCTGGCCCTCTATCGCAAAGACGACGCGCTGGGCGAGACCGCGCGACGTGCCGGCATCGCCTGTTGGGTTGCCGTCACCGTTGCTGCGATCGCGCTGGTGATGGCGGCGTTCGGGAATGACTTCTCGGTCGCCTACATCCTGCACCACAGCAATCGCGACCTGCCGGGCGCCTACAAGTTTGCCGCGCTGTGGTCGGGCCAGGAAGGCTCGCTGCTGCTGTGGGCGTGGCTGCTGTCGACCTACGGCCTGGTCATGCGGATGCGCTACAAGGTCGATCCGCAACTGACGGCTTACGCATCGGCCATCGTCGCCGCCGTGCAAGTTTTCTTCCTGCTGCTGATCAACTTTGCCGCGCATCCGTTCGGCTTGGTCGTGGGCAACATTCCGGCGGACGGGAACGGATTGAATCCGCTGTTGCAGTATCCCGAGATGGTTATCCATCCGCCGATGCTGTACCTCGGCTACGTTGGCGTGACTGCGCCATTCGCCTTCGCGCTGGGCGCGCTGATCATGAAGTATCCCGGCGAGAAGTGGATCCACATCACCCGCCGCTGGACCATGGTGACCTGGCTGTTCCTCACCTGCGGCATCTTTCTCGGCGCGCACTGGGCGTACGAAGTGCTGGGCTGGGGCGGCTACTGGGGATGGGACCCGGTGGAGAACGCGTCGCTGCTGCCATGGCTGACCATGACCGCGTTTCTGCATTCGGTGATGATGCAGGAGAAGCGCGGCATGATGAAGATGTGGAACATGTGGCTCATCTTCACCACGTTCCTGCTGGCCATCTTCGGGACGTTCCTCACGCGCTCGGGCGTGGTGAGCTCGGTACATGCGTTTGCGCAGTCGGGCATCGGCATCTGGTTCGTGTGGTTTCTGGCGATCAGTTTCGCAACTTGCGTGTTCTTCTTCGTGCGCAATCGCGACACGCTGCGCAGCGAGCACAAGCTGGAGTCGCTGGTCTCGCGCGAGTCGAGCTTCCTGTTCAACAACCTGGTGCTGCTGGTGTCGTGCTTCGCGGTGCTGTGGGGCACGCTGTTCCCGGTTCTATCGGAGTGGGTGACGGGCAGCAAGGTCACGGTCGGGCCGCCGTTCTTCAATCGCGTGAATGTGCCGATTGGAATTTTCCTGGTATTCCTGACCGGCATTGGTCCGCTGCTGGCGTGGCGGCAAACATCGTTAGATAGGCTGCGGCGAAACTTCGTATGGCCAACCGCCGCCGCGCTGCTGACGGCAATTGTGCTGATCGCCGGCGGCATGAAGCCGTGGGTCGACAGCGGATATTTCTATTCGCTGATGGCGATTGCGTTGTCGGTATTCGTTGTCGCGACGGTTGCGGGTGAGTTCTGGCGCGGCGGACGCGTCATCGCCCGCCAGCAGCACACCAACATCGCCAACGGCATGGTGCAGATCACGCGCCGCAACACGCGCCGTTACGGCGGATACCTCGTCCATCTCGGCGTGGTGCTGATCATCATCGGCTTCGCCGGGCTGCCCTTCAATCAGGACAAAGAGCAGGAGATGGGCTTTGGCGACAAGATGCAGATCGGCCACTACATGCTGGTCTGCCAGTCGTACACCCAGGACGATAATCCGAACTACGGCAGCGAGTGGGCCGTCATCGACGTGTACAAGAACGGCAAGAAGCTCGCCACCATGTATCCCGAGCGGCGGTTTTATAAAGCCAGCCAGCAGACCTCGACCATCGTGGCCAACCGTTCGCGGCTGAACGAAGATCTGTACCTCGTCTACACCGGGAAGAATCCTGACACCGGCAGGCCGATCATCAAGGCGCACGTGAATCCGCTGGTACTGTGGATCTGGATTGGCGTACACCTGCTGCTGATCGGAACCATCATCGCGCTGCTGCCGAATGCAAAGCCGAAGAAGCTGGCTCCGGATAAGAAGGAGCGCGAGACGGGAGAGGCGGTGCGCGAGGGAGCGGTCGGAGTGGGCGGGGATTGAAGGTTCGCGACTTGTTGAGACTGATTGAAGACGACGGGTGGCAACAAGTCACGCAACGCGGAAGTCATCGGCAATATAAACATCCACAGAAAAGTGGCAAAGTTACGATAGCCGGCGCCCCGAGTGATGATGTTCATCCCAAGACGCTCTCGAGCATTTTGAGACAGGCTGGATTGAGAAGATGAAGAGAAGGTACTTGGTCGTCTACGAGGTAGGCAGCAACAATCTGAGCGGATTTGTTCCCGACGTTCCTGGTGTCATCTCCACCGGCGCAGCGCTGGAGGAGATGCGAAGCAATATGCGGGAGGCGGTCGAATTTCACCTGGATGGGTTGCGGGCGGATGGCGATGAAATCCCCGAGCCGCGTACCACGACAGTCGATTTCGCGCAGGAAGATCCTGAGCACGGCGTACTGTCGTGCATTGTGGAATGGCTAGAGGTGAATGTCCCGCAGATGCAGAGCGTGGCGTAGGGGTCTGTGTACAACGTGATCGAAACTCGAAACTCGAAACTGCTCCGCCGCGTCGCGCAACTCGCACTGCTCGCGGCGCTCGCCATGCTCTTTCTCGGCGCGGACAGCGATGCCCGCTTCAACAAGCTGGGCCATCAGATGATGTGCATGTGCGGCTGCAACCAGATTCTGCTGGAGTGCAATCACGTCGGCTGCACCTATTCCGACCGCATGCGCAACGAGTTGACAGCCGGGCTCGAGCGCGGCGACAGCGACTCGCTGGTGCTGCAAAGCTTTGTGCAGAAGTACGGCAACACGGTGCTGGCGGCGCCCACGGCGAGCGGCTTCAACGTGGTCGCATGGATTACGCCATTCGCAGTGTTCTTTGCGGCCACGGGACTGGCCGTCTGGGTTGTGCGCTCGTGGAAGGCGCGAACGCTGGCGCAACCGGTAGCGCATCCCAACCTCGCGGCGGAAGAACTCGATGAGCTGCGCAAGAAGGCGCGGCAGGAGACGGAATTTTGATGCTGGCAATGTTTGCAGCGACCGAAGGCACGCAGACGGCGTTCATCCTGTTTGGGTGCGCGCTGTTCGCGGCGGCCCTGTTCGTTTACATCTTTTATCGGCCCGACGACGCGGAGCAGGGTGAGGCCAAGACACGGCTCAGCTATCTGGACGAGCGCAAAGAAGCCACCTACGAAAACCTGCGCGACCTGAACTTCGAATACAAAGCGGGCAAGCTGGGCGAAGAAGATTACGCCATGCAGCGCGCCGCGCTGGAAGACGAAGCCGCGGCGATCCTCGCCGAGATGGAAGCCATCGAAGCGCGCCACAAGGCGACGCCGAGCCGGGGGAAGGCATGAGCAGAAGTTCCCTTAGGTCCATTGTTCAGATTTGTCATCACGAGCGAAGCGAGGGACCTGTTCTCTGCCTGACCCGAGTAGAAGTGCCCTCAGGGGCTAAAGCCCTGGCCTTTCATAGGACCTTTTCGGCACGGCTGAAGCCGTGCCCCTTCAAAGCACTTTTTGTTGTTATTTTGTTGAGCTCCTTCGCCCTCGCCCAGTCCATCACCGGCACGGTCACCAACGGCACCACCGGCAAGTCGGCCGCGGGAGACGATGTCTCTCTGCTCTCGCTGTCCCAGGGCATGGAGGAGGTCGGCTCGACCAAGAGTGATGCGCAGGGCAAGTTCTCGTTTCCCGCTCCGAAAGACCAGGCGCCGCACATGGTTCGCGTGACGCATGGCGGCGTGAACTACTTCCCGCAAGGCGGACCAATCATGCCGGGCGCAACTACGGCCGAGGTCACCGTTTACGACACGGCCAAGAAAGTTGAGCCGCTGAACCAGACGGTCGAGGTCGATCGCTATCAGAGCGACGGCAAGCAGTTGCAGGGGATCGCGCTGTTCGCGATCCAGAACGCGTCCAATCCGCCGCGCACTATGGATTCGGACAAGACCTTCCAGTTCGTGCTGCCCGCAGGAGCGACCCTGGATTCCGGCGATGCCAAAGGTCCGGGCGGTCAGCCGATCCAAAGTCCGGCGACCGAGACTGGACAGAAGAATACTTACGCTTTCAACTTTCCGCTGAAGCCGGGCGAGACCCAGTTTCAGATCGCGTATCACATGCCCTACACGGGCGAGGCCAGCTTCTCGCCCAAGCCGCTCGCCGACGTGCAGCATTTCGTCGTGATGCTGCCCAAGGGCATGAACTTCACTCCGAAGAACGCGCAGGCGTTTCAGAGCATGCCTGACAAATCGGGATCGACCATCATGGTCGCGACCAACGTCAAGCCGGGGCAGGACCTGTCATTCCGCATCGCGGGTTCGGGCGCCTTCCAGCCGGAAGGACAGGAAGATGCCGGCGCCGGTGACGGTGGAGGCGGCGGCGACGCAATGGGCGGAGGAGGCCAAACTGCCGGACGCGACAATCGTCCCGGCGGCGGACTGGGCGCGCCCATCGATGCTCCCGACCCGCTGCACAACTATCGCGCGCTGATTCTGGGAGCGTTTGCCGTGGTGCTGGTGATGGGTGGCTTTTACGTGGTGTCGAAAACAAATCACCGTCAGCATCCAGCTGTGGCAGAGGGCCCACGCATCGATGCTCCGGTTACCGGCGACCGCTCGACGCTCCTGCTCGAAGCCATGAAGGAAGAGTTGTTCCAGTTGGAGATCGATCGCCAGCAAGGCAAGATCGATGCCGAAGAATATGCCAAAGCCAAGGCCGCACTCGATGAAACGATGCGACGGGCGCTGGCGAGGAAAAGCAGCAATTAGCCGCGAGCAGCTAGCCGTCAGCACCTGGCATTTGGCACCTTGTGGTCTGCAACTGGCGAATTGGAGCTATCGACGGCAAACCCCGGGCTCGCGCCCGGGGCTAACTGCGGAGTCGCTGCTGCGCAGTTCGTTCACCTCGCAGGGCTTTACGGCAGCGGTTGCGGCCTCTGCTCCATCAGTTCAGTGAAGCGCTTATCGGTGCGCAGGGTCGCGAAGTCCGACTCGGTGTAGACCTTCTTGATATCGCGATAGCCTTCTTCCATCGCCTTGCGCAGATACTCGAGGCAATGATCGACGTCGCCGGCCTCGGCGTACATACGCGCGACCATGAACGAAAACGCTGCGCGATCTTCCGGCGAGCTGGTCTGCGCCAGAATGCCCATACGCGAAACCCGGTTGAAGATATCGGGATCGAGCATGTAAGCCGTGCGATACTCCTGCGCCGCCTCCGGATACTTGTGGCGTGCGAAGTAAACCGACCCCATGTTGTAGTGGAAGGTAGGAGAATCGGGGCGTATCGCCAACGCGTGTTCGTAGTATTTCGACGCCTTGCCGTAGTTCCGCTTCATCTGCTCGACGAAGCCGATATTGTTCCAGGCCTCGGCGCAATCCTTATCGAGCTTGAGCGAATGGTCGAACGACTTCTGCGCGTCTTTGTACTGCTGCAGGAACAGATACGCCATGCCCAGCTTGTTGTAACGGAGCGGCGTGCTCCCTTGTGCGAGTGCCGCGTGATAGTAGTCGATGGCATCGAAATAACGCTTCTGTCCACGCAGCAAATCGCCCTGATGCTCCAGGTCAGCGGCGCTGGAGCCGACCAGCGGTATCAGCGGCGGCGAAGGCGCAACTACACTTTGTGTTGTAGTGGGAGCGCTCGACATCTGCTGGTCGTAATCATCAGCAGCCAGCGCGAACAGAGAAATCGTTAAGACAACCGCAAACAGCAACCAGCGGCAAATTCTTGGTGCAGAGAAAAGATGGCCCATGTCAGGACCTCCAACCCCATCTGCCCAATATTAGACCTATTGCGGGGGATTTTTGTTCCCTTTATCCGCCGGCTGGCCAGAATTTTGTTGCGGCTGGGTAGAATTGTCCCCCTTACCGAAGAGGCGGCCCCAGAAACCTTTCTTCTTTTTGGGCTCCTCTTCGGCGGCCTGAGTTCCTGGCTGCTGAACAACGCCTGGAGCTGCAACTGCCGCGGCCGGCACCACGCCATTCGTATCCGCTGGCGGGGGCGCCGCTGGAGGCGAGCCGATGCCCAGTATCTTGGTGAAAACTCCCCGGTTATCGGTGAATGCCTGGTCGCAAGTCTGCTTGGGCTCGGTACCGGCGATGAAGGCGACGGTGTAGTCCTGGGGACACGATGGCGTCGCCAGCAGATTCGTAACTTTGTCGATCTGCTCGACCACGACGCCCTCAGGAGCAGAGAACGATTTCGTGTCCGAGTACTGCGGAACCTTGACCGCGCGCTTCATGAACTCTGCCCAGATGGGCGCTGCCGCCGCACCGCCGGCAAGTTTGATATCGGTGTAATCGTCATTGCCCACCCAGACGATGCACAGCAGGTTGCTGGTATATCCGGCGAACCAGGCATCGTGCGAGGTGCCCGTCTTGCCTGCGGCAGGAGCGGTAAAGCCGCGCGCGCGAACCGGATATCCGGTGCCGCTGTCGATGACACTCTGCATCATGGTGGTCAGAACGTAGGCCACTCGCGGATCGAGCACCTGCTTGGAGTCGGACTCGTATTCTTCGAGCGCTTTGCCCTTGCTGTCGCGTACCGAGCGCAGCATCTGCGGAGCCAGCCGCTTGCCGCCGTTGGCAAACACCGTGTAGGCGCCCGCCATCTCCAGCGGAGTGGCGTCGTAGGAACCCAATGCTATCGACGGCGTGGCGTGTACGCTGCTGATGCCCGCGGCCTTCGCCAACGCCGCCACTTTGTCGAAGCCGACCTCCTGCGCCAGGCGCACGGTCGCGTTGTTCAGCGACATCGCAAGCGCATAGCGGGCGGTGACCTCTCCTTTGAAGGCGTCGTGAT
Source organism: uncultured Acidobacteriaceae bacterium (assembly GCA_963699875.1). Classification (GTDB taxonomy): domain Bacteria; phylum Acidobacteriota; class Terriglobia; order Terriglobales; family Acidobacteriaceae; genus CAVVDY01. The sequence continues at coordinate 236,141 of CAVOVN010000003.1, read as the reverse complement.
AGTTGTGAGGTTCGTAAACTGTATCGCCAAACGCGATGCTCACCTGCGAATCGTCGAGCAACGTCGCCGGAGTGAACACAGCGTCGGTAGTGGTTGTCGTAGTCCCATCGCCGGAAGGAGACGCTATGGGAATCGTCCCGCCATTCACGGCGGTGTTGACCGCGGCACCGTAAACAAAGGGCTTGAAGATCGATCCCGTGGGACGCTTGGCGACCGCGTGGTTCAACTGGCTGATGCCGTAGTTGCGGCCGCCGACCAGCGCCAGCACCTCGCCGGTATGGGGATCGAGTGCGATGAGCGCCACCTGAGGCATGGGTCCGTTCTGCACCGTGGTCTCGACCTTGGCGTTCTTTCCCTCCCCAACCTTGACCTTCCGGGTGCGCATCTTGATGACCTGCGCGTCCACCAGCTTCATGCCTTCATCGACGGCTTCGGAAGCGGCGCGCTGCAAGTCGGGATCGATGGTGGTGTAAACCCGTAGCGCCTGCTGGTTGAGATCGTTCTCGCTGAACTGATTGGAGAGCTGGTCTTTCACCAGGTCGACGAAATACGGAGCGTCGCTGGCCTCAACGTTCGGCGGAGCCAGCTTCAGCGGAGTGGCCTTGGCGGCGTCGGCCTGCGCGCGCGTGATGGCGCCGGTCTCTACCATAGAGTCGAGCACCAGGTTGCGCCGCTCCAATGCACGCTCGGGATGGCGATAAGGCGAAAGATAGCTGGGCCGCTGGATGATGCCGGCAATCAGCGCGCACTCCGGAAGGCTCAGGTTCTTGACGTCCTTGTTGAAGTACGCGCGCGACGCTTCGCCCACTCCCATGATGCTGTAGGTGCCGCGCTGCCCCAGCGGCACTTCGTTGGCATACATCTGGAAAATCTGCTGCTTCGAGAATTTCTGCTCCAGGTCCATGGCGATCACCATCTCGGTGATCTTGCGCTTGATCGTTTTCTCCGGAGTAAGGAAGAAACCGCGCGAGAGCTGCATGGTAAGCGTCGAGCCGCCCTGGGTGCGATGTCCGTGGACGATGTCGGTGAGGCCCGCTTCCATCAGGCGGTAGTAGTTCACGCCGTTGTGCTGGAAGAATCGGCGGTCCTCGATGGCGACGATGGCGTTGACCAGGTCTTTGGGAAGGTCGTCGAACTTGATGAGCTGCTGCTTGGCGCGGTCCGAGCCCTCGAACAGGCCGGTGACCATCACTGGCTCCAGCTCGTATTCCTGCTGCGAATCGCCCTCGCGGCCGGTGACCTGGATGGCGCTCACCTTCCCTTTTTCGAAGCGGATAACGGCAGCATCGCTGGCGTGCGACGACTGCGGCCCGGGAAGAATTTCAATTCCGCCGCGCGTCATCCGGTAACGCCCGATCGGCGACTCGCTGTCCTTGCCATCTTCGGTATAGCCGGCGCGTCGAAGATTGGCTACGATCTCCTGCGCGTCAATGGGCTCGCCTACCGACACGGTCTTGGGACGCGCATAAATTTTGGCCGCATTGCTGAAAATGGGGCCAGCCATGCGCCGGTCCACCACGCGCGAGTACTTCACGTAAAAGTACGCGAAGACTGCCATGAAGATAATGCCGGCGATGAGGAATCCGGAGACAAACAGCTTCACCACCGGATCGCCGAGGGTGAATCGACTCGACTTGGCAGTCGCGCGCGAGGAGGGACGGGCCGCGCCGTCAGCTTTCTTGCGAACGGGCTTTCCCGATCCAGGTAATTTGATTTTGATTGCCACGTTTATGAAAGTACGGAGAAACTCGCCAACCCTAATGATAGACGGCAGCGGGGGAAGTTTCGTTTATTTGAGATGCCGATACCCGGGGATGTGTTTAAGGTTTTGGCGCTCCCAGCCTCGATCACGCAAGATACAGGGTTGGGGTAATGCCAGAGCGTGACCATTTTAGAGCATCTTGCACAGGAGAGCGCTTGTTCCGGGCATGCGCTCAACAAGACGGCCGACAAGTTGCGAGATGTCGCCTCTGACGAATCTCGTCAACGCCCAGTTTTCCCAGGTAGTCCGTACGAAGCGCGCCCTGATGCACCGCTCTGCTCTACTCCACTGCACCACCTGTGGCGTCCGCAGCAACGGGAAGCGATCCGGAACCCGCACCCGCCGCGACCGCGTCGGCTTTTGCCGGGTCGGCTGTCGTGGTCGCTGCGCCGTCCGCCGTTTCGGTCTGCAGCACCGGCTTCAGGCGGAAAGCAGCGATCACAACGAACATGTTGGTTACCAGCACCACAGTGAAAGCCATCGCCGGCAGGAAATGGAACGCTGGGCCACGCGCGCTGACGATTTGCAATGCCAGAACTGCAGTGATCAGCCCGCGCGGCAGCATGAGGAAGAGCAGTTCGTTATCCGCCGCACTCGAACCGCTGAATGCTCCAGCGGGTTCCATAGACAGCGGCAATACGCGCAATTACCAACGCGACCAGAATTGCGATGATGGGCAAAACAAAACTGCGGCTCACCACCTGCGCCATTACGCCCAGCACCACGAAGAAGAACGATCGCACCAGGAAGGTGAACTCTGAGTGGAAGGCCACCATGCGCGCGCCAATGCGGGTCATGTGCGGAGTGCGCGGAAGATTTGCCAGCGTCAGACCAAAAATCAGCTCGGCGAGCAATCCACTGCCGCCGGCCAGCCGGCCGATGGCAAATACGCCCAGGACCACCCCGAGATTGAGCGCGTTGCCCAGGGCCTGCTCATAGAGCACCGGCCCGTACTTCCACCAGGCGACTCCGGCGCCTATGCCCAGGACAACGTCGACGATTACGTGGCGCGAAAAACCAACCACCAATCCGGAAAAAAGCGACTCGGTGCCGGAGATGGTGACCAGGGCTCCGACGGTGAGCACAGCCAGAATCTCGCCGACCGAGGACTCAAGAGTAAGTGTCACCTTCAGGCGTTCCGGCGCGTCCATCTGCTGCAGCGCGGGAAGTACAACCGAGCCGCTGGTGGAACCCAGGGCGGCGCCGATGAGCAGGCTGTCAATCCAGCTAAAGTGCAGCAGCAGGTGAGTGACCGCGCCTACTAAAGCCACGCTAAGCGCGAAACAGACGCTGGATAGCAGCAGTGCTCCCGGCAGGTTGCGCACAACGTCTTTCAGCCGCAGTTCCAGGCCGCCCTCAAAAAGGATCAGGATCAGCGCCAGCATTCCCACCACGCCAATGGTGTGCTGGAACGCATCGGGGTTGATCCGATGGCTCACCGGACCCAGTCCGATACCGAGCAGCAGGAGTACCACAATGTCAGGGATGTGGGTGAGCCGCGACAGACGATTGGCAACCACTGCCAATATCAGCAGCGCGGCGGGAAAGGCGAACATGAGACCGTAGCCCATAGGTTTCGTCGAACCACCCAGAGAGGATTAGCTATGTTGCTGGATTTTGATAAGAAATTCCAGAGGCAAGGCGGCTGGTTGACAAACAAAATCTTTACCACCGGAGTCACCCAGGTTACGGCGATCGGACAAGACCAACAGTTCTGATTTTCACGTTGGCTCCTGATCGGCTCGAACAGCTTCTCGCAATCTTTACCTGCTTTCCGAACCTAGCTCTCGATTTTTCCGGATTTCTGCAATCTGAACCGATGGCCCTTCCGTTCATGGCGCAGTAGCGGGCTTTCTCTAGCCGCTCACCCCATGGAGGCACCAATGAGTAAGCTGGATCAGCTCTCGGAAATCATCGACCGCCCATTCACCCGCCGCTCCTTCACCAAAGGAATAGGACTGACCGCCGCCGGCATTGCGGGGGCCAGTGTGCTGGGCAGCATGGCAACCAAAGCCCTGGCGCAGAGCTCAGGCAGCGACACCGGCACCACCCAGATCACCGATACCGACATCCTCAACTTTGCCCTGAACCTGGAGTACCTCGAAGCCGAGTTCTATGCCGTCGCCACCTACGGCGCGACCCTGGTGCAACTCGGCGTGATCTCGCAGTCGGATACCACGGGTCCAACCACCGGCGGGCACATCGTCCCCAACTTCTCGAAGTCGCCGTTCGCTTTTGTCGCCACCGCGCTGCGGACGGACGAGATCGATCACGTGAAGTTTCTGCGCTCTGCCCTGGGTAGCTCAGCAGTGAAGAAGCCGGCCATCAATCTGAACGCTCTTGGCTATGGCTTTGCCAACACCAGTGATTTCCTGAAGCTGGGACGTCAATTTGAAGACGTCGGAGTGAGTGCCTATGCCGGCGCCGCGCCGCTGATCTCTAACAAAACCTACCTCGATGCGGCGGCCCGGATTCTCGCCACCGAAGCGCAGCACAGTGGCAGCGTTCGGTTTGCCTGCGTCTACTGGGGCGTCAACAGCCCGGCGGTCGACGGCCTGGACGTGCCGCCGTCTTCCAGCAAACCGTTCTGCGTCGACAGCATGGCACTGTCCATTACGCGCACTACCGCACAGGTGTTGAACATTGTGTACGCCGGGCACCAGGGCGGAGGAGGATTCTTTCCCCAAGGCATGAATGGCAACATCCGGTAAAATAAAGGGTTGATAACAACAGGGCGGGACATGGCAAAAATGTCCCGCAGTTGTACCAGCACTACTTTAGGAAGGACTGCCAATGTTTGACGGACTATTTCAACCAATGCACCTGCTGGTGATTGCTTTCATTGCCATGCTGGTGTTCGGCCCCAAAAAGCTGCCTGAGCTGGGCAAAGGACTGGGCGACGGAATTCGCAGCTTTCGCGATTCGCTGAAGGAAGACAAGCCTGCGCCGAAGCCGGAAGCTTAACCTCTGATTCACCACCGAGACACCGAGACACAGAGATCTCAGAAGCTGGCAAAAGACTTTCTGCGTGCCTCTGTGTCTCTGTGGTGAAGGCTCTTACTCCGCCCGGCAAAACGCCATCGCGATCTCGCGCTGCCGCGGACCATCCAGTTCGATCAGCACCACTCGCTGCCAGGTTCCCAATACCAGCGCTCCATCTTCCACAATCAGGCTGAGCGACGTTCCTATCAGCGCCGACAGGATGTGATCCGGCGTGTGCGAAGGATCGTGCGGATGGCGATAGCGCAGCTTCGGCATCATGGCATCGAAGGCGTCAAGTATGTCGAGGTCGGTGCCGGGATCAAGATCGGCAGTGGTGAGCGCCGCCGTCGTATGCAGCACCAGGAGATGGAACACGCCGCTCTCTCGCTGGTGGCTGCGGCGCAATTCCGCCTGCACCTGTTCCGTGATGTCGATGACGGCACGCTTTTTGGGAGTTGAGATCTTCAGGCGGCTCATACAGGGTGAGATTGTAGCTTTCTGGATCGCATGGGTGATCAGTAGGGTTTCAAATAGTCATATTCAAAACAGAGACGTTATAAAAAAATCCTGCGAAAGGAAGCCCGGAGTTAATGGCGCGAAAGCGTCACACGGATTGAATTCATTGGCGGTTAAGAAATTTTATCTTTGAACTCGGACCTAACCAGCTTACAATTCTCAGCACTGTCGAGAGTACCCCCTTGTGCGAGGGGTCTCGCACAGTGCGTGCGAACTTTAGGAGGAAACTAAGTGAAACGCTACATGCCTCTTGTGTTAGTTGCCCTGCTTGCCGTGTTTGCGGCTCAGGCGGGCGCCACGAACCTGATTCAAAACGGAGACTTCCAGTCCGGCGACTTCAGCGGCTGGACCATCGGCACAACCTCTGGCGGAACCTGGGGCCAGGGATTCCCAGTCGTTACCGGATGGCCACTGGGTGGCATGAATGCTGCCGAAGGCGAAGTTGGTAACGTGAATGTCACCGGCACCCAGCAGGGTGGAACGCTGTCGCAGATCTTCACCAGCGGCGCTGGAGCTGCAACTCTCAGCTTCGACTATGCTGCGATGGGCGACGGAGTCAATCAGAACGCCGATGGCGGCGACTTCACGCTGCTGTTGGACGGCGTCGTTCTCAATAGCATTGACGTGGGTACGATCAACCCGACCCAGATCATCAACGGCGTACTTTCCGCCAATGCCAACCTGACGGCCGGCACCCACACCCTCGAGATCGAGGTCACCCGTCAGTACCTCTCCTCGTTCCAGGACACACCGTATCAGTACGTCACGGGTGTCGATGTGGAAGGCACGGTTCCGGAGCCGGGCTCGCTGATCCTGATGGGATCGGGCGTGCTGGGTCTGGCCGGCGTTCTGCGCCGCAAGATCGGCTTCTAGACAGTTAGCAAGTTTCTTAACTATAAGGCGGCCTGACAAGGGCCGCCTTTTTTAGTCTGTCTTCGGCCCCCGCTTAGGCAAAGCCATGAAAATTTCATGAAAATGGCCCAAAAGTGCCATAGATTCATCCAAAATCCCTGATTTGGCGGCAAATTTTCCTTGGTCATTTTCCAGTTTTGGGATTATATTGCCTGCCTGCGGAATGTGGACCGTGCGTGGTCCGCTTACCGTTCTGTGCGCTTTAAGGAGGAAAAAGTGAAACGCTACATGCCTCTCGTCTTGCTTGCTGTGTTCGCTTTGCTCGCGGCGCAGGCAGGTGCAACCAATCTGATAACCAACGGAAGCTTCCAGAGCGGCGACTTCACCGGCTGGACGCTGGGAACCACATCCAACGGAACAGCCGGCGCAGGCTTCCCCGTGGTCGCGGCCTGGCCGCTGGGCGGAATGAACGCCTGGGAAGGGGAAGTCGGCGAAGTGAATTTCGACGGCACCCAGCAGGGCGCGACTCTGATCCAGAGCTTCAACAGTGCCGGCGGCGCTGCCAGTCTCAGTTTGGATTGGGCAGTTTCCGCTCCGTTCTCGGGAAACGCCGACGGCGGCGAATTCACCATGATTCTGAACGGCGTCCAGGTCGCCCAATTTGACACCGGTGGCGTCACGCAGGACCAACTTCTCAACGGGATGCTCACCGCAAACGCGAACCTCAACGCAGGAACGAATACCCTGGAGATCGACATTACCCGCCGCTTCATCTCGGTCTCCCAATTGACCCCGTTGCAGTACGTCACCGGTGTCGATGTGGAAGGCACGGTTCCGGAGCCGGGCTCGCTGATCCTGATGGGATCGGGCGTGCTGGGTCTGGCCGGCGTTCTGCGCCGCAAGATCGGCTTCTAGACAGTTTCGCGATTGTTTGATTGTTCGGGCGGCTCGCCAGGGCCGCCCTTTCTTGCGTAAACCGGGAGAGCTCCGGAGATAAATCCGGCAATCTTCTGCGACGTAGGTTGTAGAGCAACCATACTGACCCTGGGTATTCCCGATTTGGGAATAGGCTTGTCAATGGCTCGAACATGCCATAAATCCCGCTAAGCTTAAGCTAGAGTAGGAAATATAAAGCTGGCAAATAGTAAAGAAATCCCGCTGATCCTGCTATACTGAAAGTAGAGTAAAGCCAGAGAGGGTAGTCAACCCTGTCTGGCTTTTTGTTTTTGTGCTGGAATTGCCCTCACCCGAGTGGTGAAGGCTGGCAGACCCAGCTTCAATCAGGTTCGACCCTCGGAGTCCCGCTGCTCGGGATGGTGAACCGCATAGCTCAGACGTAACCTCGCACGACTTTCGTTAGAACTTCCTAACCAGCTGATTTTCGAAGCTTCCGGTGCCGATGAAGTTCTTGGCTGCAATTTGCAGCGATGGACTCCGGCCCAAAGGGCTGCGAACGGCGAACCGCCGAGACCAGATCGCGCAAGCGATGTCCTCGAGGGTTTGCATGGCGCGCTGTGCATCCCCGTGTAAGCGCATCAGTGGCTTTGAACGACACTGAGCTGAGCGGCAACTGAGCACTTTCTGTGCAGCGCCAAGTCAGAAGCAGCATTCCGAGAGCCGGTCCGTGCCTTATCCAAGGAGCTCGACATGTTGTGTTGTCCTGATAATAATTTTCCCAGTCGGAGCTGCCGCTATCTCGGTGGCTTTATTAAGTTCTTTATCGGAGCCGCTGTTGTTATTACCTTGTTGGCGGCAGTCTCCGCCTGGGCCAGTACCGGATATCCGGGCGAAATCTCTAATATCGCGGTGCAAAACCAGACCCCTACCACGGTCGATATCGTGTGGGACACGGTGCACCTTAGTTCATCGCAGGTGGTCATTGCGCGCGATGTGCACTACGCCGGCGAGCGCCGGATTCCCCTCACCCCCGATCCTGCGTTAGTCAACCATCACAAGGTTACCGTCGATCGGCTCATGCCCTACGATCCGGCGAAGGTTCAAGGTACCTACTACTTCTACGTCGCCTCGGTGGATGTCAACAACGTCACCTCGACCTTTCCTGGTCCCTTCAACGGTGGCACAGGAGATCCGAGTACCTATCTACTACCTTTGCAGACAGCACCACCGAACCCGAACGGTAAATCAAATTATGTTGTCTACACCCTTGGGCCCTCCGATGTTTACAGCGGCAGCGATCTCTACTTCGCAATGCAGGTTGCTCAGCTCGCGGGCAATCACCCCAGCATTTATGTACACAATGTAGGCGGCTACAACAACGGCACCGATGGAGTGGTGAAGGGACTCATCTCGCGAATGCCAGGGGCGATGAATCCGCAGACTATCCAGGTTCACCTGGAATGTTTCGAGTACAACCCCAGCAATAGCGACGCGAATGATCAGAACTTCGACTCCGGTAAGAATATGGGAAAGTGCTGGGACGTCGAATACCCCCTGATCACGGTGCGGCTACGCACCTCGGCGAATACCGTTCCCGGAACCTACTCGGTCACAGTCACGTTGGAGGACAACGGACAGGTGGTTCCCACCACGTACTATTTCAACGTGCAGCCGATGCCGCCCGCGCCCGTCGCGCACGCCAGCTACCCGCCGCCGATTCCAGGTAAGGATACCTGGGAGAGCAACATGGTCCTGTACGGCCACAAATTCTGCGACAACCTGAAATACAGCGGGTCGCGCGATAGTCTCAACGCGGCCGGCAACTTCCTGACCGGCTGGGCCAACGAGTCGGACACCTGGTACTACGATGGCGGCCGAGTTTATCAAGAGATCGCAAGCTACACCAATGACTCATCCTGGAACCACTGCGCGCTGACCGTTTTCGATCCTTACCGGCAGTGGATATTGGCCAATAATGCACAAATGGGCACTTGGGCCATTTTCCCATACGGTATGCTGATGAACTACTGGCGGACGGGAGACACTACCAATGCGAACGCCATTCACTTCCTGGCTACGAATAACGGAAGCGGTAACTACGGTGGCTGGGTCGATCCTTACGGGATCAGGGAAACAACGTATATCGCCGACGTTCGCATTGCCGACGAGTTGATTACCGGCAAGCGTGATCGTCTTCTGGCCAAGAACATCGACAAGCTGCTGGGCAACCTGGATATGGTCTACAACGGCCAACTGGGCGCGTCGCATCCGTTCATGGTCGGCTTGGCGTTGGAGACGGCGATCCACTACTACGACATGACGGTAGTCGAAGGGCATCCCGACTATCGTGTTCCGGCTACGATCAAGCACGCTCTCGATGGGCTGTGGCGCGATTACTATGTTCCCAGCACCCACGCTTTTCGCGATACCCGCTGGGATGTGCCAACCCAGGACAACTGGTTCCTGCTCAACGATCTGATCGCGCCCGCTTACGCCTGGTACTGGAATCTGACGGGCGATCCTGTAAGCCTGAGCCGGGGCGATGACCTCTTTCAGCACGCGCTGGATGATCCGGCCCACACCATCTTTAGCGGCAAGCAGTTCAGCCAGCTATATAAGTGGAGCTTCGATTACCTAAGGTGGCGCAGCGGGAACGCAACGTCTGCCATAGTGAAGGACAACAATCCGTTCAGCGGCCCCTATCCCGACACTGAGCCTCCAATCGAGAGCAAGGTCGCGGTCGGCAACATCACGAACAATAGCGCAACCATCACCTGGATGACCTACGAAAACGCAAATTCGCAAATCATCTATGGGGTTGCGAGCGGATATTATCCGTGGCAATCGGCGATTTACGACAGCGGTCCGGGAACCAAGTCCCACAGTGTGACACTCACTGGATTAACCGCGGGGACCACGTATCACTACCGCATCAACTCGCGCGATGCAGCAAACAACCTGGCCTCGTTAGCGGATGCGACCTTCACCACGTCCGGACGCAGCTCCAATGGCGGCGCTGACGGAACACTTGGAACCATAACCAGCGACGGCTCAGGCAACATCGGTGGCGGAACAATCACTGGCGCCTCGAGTACCGACAGTTCGTCTTCGGGCGATTCGCGAGCGGTTACCCCGGCTGGAACGTCACGCACAACTTCATCGAAGCAGTCGCTGATGCAGTAACCAGCACTGACTGTCAGCTTCGGCCGGGGGCGCAAACCTCCGGCCGTTTTTATTCGCCGACCGTTCTATTCGCCGACCCATGCCTTTTAGGCGGGTCGCCGTGAAAATTCTTCCCGGGTGAACGTAGTTGCACTTCGCAAGTGGCTGATTTTGCTGGCCTTGGTTTCTGGCATGGCGTTTGCCTTAATTGCTGACGGGCGACACTTGCGAAAAGGAGGTTTGTTTGTATGAAAAAACTACTTATTACCGGAATGCTGCTGGGGCTCCTGACCGGGGTCGGTGTGGCGCAACGCGGGCGGCCAGCGGGACCAGTGAGTCCTACCGCAAGGCCGGATGTCAGCCTCGGTGCCGGCAGAACGGCCGGTGTCTCGCCAACGCTGGCGCCTAACAGGACAACGACCGTGAATCGAGGCGTCAGCCCCACGGTTGCACCAATCAAAGATCCGACCATCGGCGCAACGGCTACGGGCGCTCCCAACGCGACAACTGTGAATCGGAATGTAGGCCCCACGGCTGCTCCGATTAGAGATCCACTGGCTGGCGCGTCAACTACCGCAGGCCCCAACACGACGGTGAATCGTAACGTCAGCCCCACGGCAGCACCGGGGGAACGAGATCCCAAGTAGTCACGCGAACTCTCCCGCGTAACTGGGATACAAGAACGGCCGAAGCGGTAGGGGCTCCGGCCGTTCTTCTTTTGCTTTCCTCATGTAGATTTTTCCCTCTGCCAGCTTGGGTCTGGTTTGCATGTAGCTGATTTTCCTGAATCTCTGTCTGGCACGCAGTTTGCCTGGAACATTAGTTCGAGGAGGGTAAGTTGAAAGCAGAAAGACGATGGTGCGCCTGTGCAGCGATGCTGTTGTGTTCTCTGCTGCTTATCAGTTGCGCCAGGAGAGCAACCGAAGACGCGAAGAACCCAAGTACCTCCAGTCAGGCTCAGGCGGGTCAATCGAGCAGCTCAACTACGCTTTCCGACAACAAGCCAACCCTGAAAACGCGCCCGACTGCACCAGAGGGAATTCCACAGGAAGGAACGAACAGCGTTCAAGGAGCCGCGGCGTCTGTTCCGGCCCCGTTGTTTGTTCCCGCGGGAACTGCTATCACGGTTCGTCTGCAGGATTCGCTGTCGAGCCGGTACTCCGTGCCGGGGCAGCGCTTCGATGCTGTGCTCGATGAGCCGATCGTGGTGGATGATCAGGTGGTTGTGCCTACGGGTTCGCTGCTTACCGGACACGTGACTTCGGCGCGCCGCTCGGGACGGCTGCGGCATCCGGGCGAACTCGGCTTGACGCTGGACAACGTAACCGTTGGTGATCGTCAATTTTCGCTTGCGACCTCGAACATCGTAGTGCGCGGCGGCTCGCACAAGAAGCGCAACCTCGCCTGGATCGGAGGCGGCACGGGCGGCGGAGCGCTGATCGGTGCTTTAGCTGCCGGAGGCAAAGGCGCATTGATCGGGAGCGGTATCGGAGCGGCCGCCGGAACTACCACCGCCTTCCTCTCGGGCAAGAAGGATGTTGGTTTTAGCGCGGAGCGTCGCTTGCGTTTCCGGCTCAATCACGAAATTAGCTTGGCGGGATAACCCGCAACGGAGACGCTGCCCGTCATGATTCGTGGACTGTTTCGGTTTCATATGCACAGCGATGACGAGCAGCCACGACGCAAACCACGAAATGTCATTTGGAATCGATGCACACTCTATCCAGCGGAAGAGGGAATTATGTTTGAGGAGCAAACCGCGCACGTCGCAGGTTGGAAGGCGATGGCTGCACTGGGAGCAGCCGCGATGTTGGGCTTGGGTGGACTGGGAATTTATGCCGAGCACGAACACCGGGCTGTCACCCAGGCTTCCACGCAAAACGAGCAGATGGCAGCGGAGCTTTCGGGCACCCGCAACGAGATTGATCAACTCAACAGTAAGGTGAATGCGCTGAATTCGCTGGTGGCAGCCAGCGCTGAACCGCAAGCTCCACCGGCTCGCGTCGTCTCGCCGGCGCCGAAGGCTGCGGTACACAGAAAGCCCGCCGAGGATTCGCGATATAAGAAGCTACAGTCGCAGGTCGATGCGCAAGGTAAGGCCATCGACGACACGCGCAGCGACCTGAGCAATACGCGGACGGAGTTGACGGGATCCATCGCGCGCACCCATGACGAAGTCGTGCTGTTGCAGAAGAAGGGCGAACGCAACTACTACGAGTTCGACATCGCGAAGTCGAAGCAGTTCAACTTCGAAGGGCCCATGGGCGTTCGCTTGAAGAAAGCCAATCTGAAGCACGACTATGCCGACCTTGAACTCATGCTCGACGATCGCTCGCTCAGCCAGAAGCATGTGAACATCTATCAGCCAGTGATGTTCTACACGCCGGATACGCCGCAGCCGATCGAGTTGGTGATCAACAGCATCACCAAAGATCACATTCGCGGCTATGTCAGCTCGCCCAAGTATCGGCAATCGGAGCTGGCGGCTATGCAGTCGGCGAATGCGGCTGCAGCAACCACGGCATCGGCGGTACAACACGGTGAGCAGTGCGGCTCCGGTGAGACAGAAGTTGCCGGCGCCGCGATAGGAGCCACCCCGCAAAGGTGTGCCCGGTAATCAGCGGTATCAGTTAGCTCTGGCCGGAGGCGCAAACCTCCGGCCGTTTTCTTCGCTGCAGACTCTCTTCCAGTGAACAGCCACAATCCGCGAATGGGATAGAATGCCGTATTCCCGCTTCGCAAGAGTCAGCCCTCTTCCTTCCCTCGGACACCTGCGCTCGGGCGCGGTTCCTAGCGGCAATCTCGAAGCAGGACAGGAGACCAATGGTATCGAGCCCTGGGGGGAGCGGCCGCACTCGCGTATTCCGGATCGTACTCGGCATCGGCATTGCCCTCGCGGCGTTTGCCGTGGCGGCTCCGGTTCAAGCCCAAACTTTTCAGGTGATATCCACGCTTCCCGATGAGTGGTTTTCATCGCAGCTGACGATGGATCGTGCAGGTAATTTGTACGGAGTCACCGCGAATAGCGGCGAGAACAAGGACGGCGAGATATGCGAGGACGGATGCGGAGCCGCATTTGAACTCTCGCGAGCCAATTCGCAGTGGGTATTGACCACGATCTACACCTTTCAGGGAGTAGCTGACGGATTTAATCCGCAGGGGCAACTGACTTTCGGTCCGGATGGCAACCTCTATGGAACCACTTTGTACGGGGGCTTTTGGGGTTTCGGCACGGTTTACAGGCTCGCGCCGCCCTGCAAAACCGCCTGCAGGGGCGGAGTAGTGTGGAAGCACACGGTGCTCTACAGTTTTCTGGGTGGCGACTGCGATACCGGTTGCGACGGAAGGTATTCCAGTACTCCGGTTACGATTGACTCTACCGGGACCCTCTACGGAATAACCGAATACGGCGGCTTTGGGAACGACGGCACGGGACAGGGAACGATATTCGAACTGTCGCCTCCGCCCCGCGGCCCACGCGAGACCAAGTGGCACGAGACGCAACTCCATGCCTTCGGCAAAACACAGTCGGATGGAACGCAGCCCCAGGGCGGTTTGCTCAGAGACGATGCCGGCAATCTCTATGGCACAACCGTAAGTGGCGGGGACAACAACCTGGGGGCGGTTTATGCGGCGGTAAAGAACGGGAACACATTTACCGAAGTTGTTCTGCACAGCTTCAATTACAGTGACGGCGCCCACCCGGTAAGCGGGTTGATCGCTGATGCGGCGGGGAACCTATATGGGACAACGTATAGCGGCTCCTCCGGAGGCACAGTTTTCGAACTGAGTCCGTCGGGCAATGGTTGGACGTTTAGCGTGCTCTACACCTCTCAGCCCGGGCAGGGGGCATCGTTGCAGAACCTCGCAATCGATGCAGCCGGGAACCTGTACGGTGTGGGCTACACGGGCGGCAAGTTCGACGTCGGTACCATTTATAAGCTCACGCCGACGGAAAATGGGTGGGTGTACACCAGCCTTCATGATTTCACTGGTGCTCTCGACGGTGAGTATCCGGAATCGCTTTACCTGGATTCGAGCGGCAATCTCTACGGCAGTGCCCACTGTGGCATGGGCTGCGAAACCAGTCTCATCTGGATGATCACGGCGGAGTAATGCAGCTATTGGCGTTTGGCTATTAGCCGGATACCTCAGGAAACACCCTGGCCAAGAGCCAATAGCGAAGAGCCAAAGGCGGCCTTAGGCCCTACGCCGCCTGCGCGCGACTAGCTCGATGACGCCGTACACCACGACGCAGATCCAGAAGTCCACCAGCAGGCCGAGATCGAGCTTGTCGGGGCGATGCTGGGCTGGCGCCGGCAGATGCGGCATCAGCAGCAGGAAATAGATCGCGTTGCCGATGAGGATGGCGACGAGTTGCTTGAGCAGGCGGCGGCCCATGTGAATGACTTTGATGCTACTGGGCCGCCGCGTGCTGGGTATCAGGCGTCAGGCATCAGGTATCAGAAACTGGACGATCCTCAAAAACTGATACCTGAAAGCTGACAGCCTGACACCTGATTTACCATGCTCTTTGCTCGACCTTTCCACCAACGTTCAGTACGTCAAGGGCATCGGTCCCCGGATTGCCGAGATCCTGCTGGAAAAGGGGATCACGACCGTCGAAGACCTGCTCTACTATCTGCCGTTTCGCTACGAAGATCGGCTGAATCCGCGCGGCATTAACGAGCTGCGTGCAGGCGAGATGGCCAGCATCGTCGGCGAGGTGCGCACCTTCGGCCTGTTCCGCACCAAGCGCATGCCGCTGTTCGAGATGACGGTAGGCCAGGGGCGCGACACGCTGAAGTGCATCTGGTTCAACGCCACGTATCTGCAGGACAAGTTTCGCGCGGGGATGATGGTCGCGCTCTACGGCAAGGTGGAGATGAGCGACTTCGGACGCCAGCGATTGCAGATCATGCAGCCGCAATTCGAAATCCTGCACGACCCCGGCGAAGCCGAGACGCAGGCCGGCGATGAGAGCAAGTGGAAGACGCTGGAGGTGGGCCGCATCGTTCCCATCTACGAAGCGGCGGGCAAGGGAAAGCTCAGCGCGCGCTGGTTTCGCCGCGTCATCTACGGAATGCTCGAACAACTTCAGCCCGACATTCCGGATGCGATTCCTCCGATTGTGCGCGGGCGCATGAGCCTCATCGACCGGCGGCGTGCGTTTCAGCATGCGCATTGGCCGGAGGTGGGCGAGAGCCTGGCGAAATTGCAGGAGGCACGCGCTCCGGCTCTGCTGCGGCTCATCTTTGAAGAGCTGTTCTTTCTCGAACTCGGCCTGGAACTGAAGCGCCGCAAGATGCGCGCGCAAACCGGCATCGCATTCGAAACCAATGAAGAGATCAGGGCGGCGCTACGGAAGATTCTGCCATTTCGTCCGACGAAGGCGCAGTTTCGCGTGCTGAAAGAAATCGTCGATGACATGAAGCAGCCTTCGCCCATGCGGCGGCTGTTGCAAGGCGATGTAGGCTCAGGCAAGACGATTGTTGCGCTGGAAGCTGCGGTCATCGCCATCGAGAACGGATACCAGGTCGCGCTGATGGCGCCGACCGAGATTCTCGCTACGCAGCACTATCTCTCGGCGCGGCGGATTCTAGAGTCCGCGGGATATCGCATCGTGCTGCTAACCGGCTCGCAGGAATCGTCGCGCAAGAAGCAGACGCGGCACCACATCGCGCGCGGCAACGCACAGCTCGTCATCGGCACGCATGCGCTGATTCAAGAGTCGGTAGAGTTCGACAAACTCGGGCTGGTGATCGTCGATGAGCAGCATCGCTTCGGCGTGATGCAGCGCTTCAAGCTGATGAAGAAAGCCGATGAAGCCGAACCCGACGTTCTGGTCATGACGGCCACGCCGATTCCACGAACGCTGGCCCTTACCTTGTACGGTGATCTCGATACCAGCGTGCTGGATGAGCTTCCGCCGGGGCGCTCGCCGATCAAAACGACGCGAGTTGGTGATGAGCGCGCTGAAGGAGTCTGGCAATTCGTGCGCAAGCAAGTCGCAGCCGGACAGCAGGCATATGTGGTTTATCCGGTGATCGATGAAGGCGCGCTGGGTGGCGAACTGAAGGCAGCCATCAAAATGTACGACCAGCTGCGCAAGCGCGATCTTGCCGGGTTACGGGTTGGCTTGCTGCACGGTCGAATGTCAGCCGATGAGAAAGACGCAACCATGGCCAGCTTTCAAAAGGGCGACATTGACGTGCTGGTTTCGACTACGGTGATCGAAGTCGGCGTGGATGTGGCGAACGCGAGCGTCATGGTGATCGAACATGCCGAGCGCTTTGGGCTGTCGCAATTGCATCAGTTGCGCGGACGCATCGGCCGCGGCAGCGCGAAGTCGTATTGCGTTCTGATGACCGGCGGCAAGGTTTCTCCCGAGGCCGAGGAGCGATTGCAGGCAATGGTGCGAACGCAAAACGGTTTCGAAATTGCTGAACTTGATTTGCAATTGCGCGGCCCGGGAGAGTTCTTCGGCACGGCGCAGGCAGGCATGCCGAACTTTCGGGTGGCGAACCTGATTCGCGATCGCGAGATTCTGGAAGCCGCTCGTCACGAGGCGCGGTTCGTGCTCGAAGGTCCGAACGAGAACCTGACGAAAGAAGAGATCGCGCGCATGGTGCAGCATCTGCGCAGCCACTGGAATCGAAGATACGGGTTGGTGGAAGTGGGATGAAGAGAGTGGGTAGTGGATAGAACGACGGAGGTAGTTATGAATCACGCGCAAGAGATTTTGCAATCGATGGCAGAGCGCTTCGCCAGCACGGCCAGCGTGAAGCAGGTCTTCGGAGAGCCTATCGAACGAGGCGGAAGAACGATTGTTCCGGTCGCCCGGGTGAAGTATCGTCTGGGCGCAGGCTATGGCGGCGGCGAACAGGAAGGCGCCGCGGTCGACCGGCCGTTGGCAGCCGGCGGAGGCGGCGGAGGCGGAGTGGTGAAGGCCAAAGCGGTGGGCGCGCTGGAGATTACCCAGGCACGGTGTACGCTTCATTCGCTTTGTCGATGCCGGCGACATTGCGAAGGCATGCGTGGGTGGGTTGGTCGCGATTCTGATCATTCGGCGGCTGACCGGGGGCGACGCTAGGATGCTTATAGGTTGATTACCCCGTCGGTCCGTGATAGCTTCCCGATGACCAAAACTCACAGCCTTGATTTGCGGTTTCCCAGAAGCCTTACGTTCTAACAGGAGGAAGTGTGTGCCAGGCAATCGTGCTTTTTTTCTTCTTTGTTTTGGCGCCCGCAGTCAGTCTGTCTCAGTCGCTATCCTGCGAGAGTGAGTTTGAGGTTCCAGGTTTCGATTTTGCAGGTAAGGAAGTTCCGGGACACCTGGCACCCATTTTTGAGTTCTGGAAGCCATTCGAGAGTCCTGTTCCTCTGCCGCTTCACGTACTCGCTTTGCTCCTGGAAGATGACGTGACTCGAAGCAAGCTTCAGGTCTGTTCGGAAGGAGGCGTCTCGCAGGTCCCACCTAAATGGTTTACCGCTCGTGAACTCAAACTAGTGGACGGCGAACTGCCGGGCCTTATGGTGAAGGCTGCAAATTCCTGCGTTTGGAAACCCGGAGGAGAACGGGAGGCTGGTTATTTCTGGCTTTTCCGCCAGACACCTACGGGATACCAACTCGTGTTCAGGGAGAATACGCATGCACTCCAGGTGCTAAATAGGAGCACTGCCGGCTACCCAAATCTATGCACCATTGAAGGGCAGGAGACCGACAGTTCGATCACGCAGAAGGTCTATACGTTTGAGGACGGCAAATATCAAGAAGCCATTTCCACTCACATAATCCAGGACGACTTCGGAGTACCGCCTGAGCCTGGGGGCATTTCTTTAAAGCCCTCTCCAGAGCACCACTGAGGCACGGGTACCACGCGAGAACTTGCATACTTGCTCCTGAATCCGCAAACTAGCGGACGTGAGTACCTCAGCCAAATCTGAGTTGTTTCGCCTGCTGCCTTCGGTTGACGAGGCGCTACACCTTCCCGCGGTGCAGCCCGTTCTTGTGCGCTACGGCCATGCAGCGGTCGCCGAGGCTACCCGAAGCGTGCTCGATCAGGTTCGGCAGGCGATATCAAGCGATCGCCTTGATGAACGAGGAACAGCGGCAGCGATCGAAGCTCTGCCGTCGCTTATCGAACATCATCTGAGCGAGTCGCTCGGGTATTCGCTGCGACCGGTTATCAACGCGACGGGCGTCATCCTGCACACTAACCTGGGACGCGCGCCGCTGAGCGCAGGAAGCGCTGCGCCATGTCGCCGAGATCGCGCAGGGCTATTCCAATCTGGAGTTTGATCTCGCTACCGGAGAACGCGGCAAACGGGATTCACACATCGACCGCCTGTTCGCGCGCCTGCTCAATTCGCCGGAGCGCGAGGTCTCGACCATCGTGGTCAACAACAACGCGGCCGCGGTGCTGTTGTCGCTGAACGCCCTGGCCGAGGGCGGCGAAGTCATCGTCTCCCGTGGCGAGCTGGTGGAGATTGGCGGATCGTTTCGCATTCCCGACGTGATGGTAAAGTCCGGCGCGTTGCTGCGCGAAGTGGGCACGACCAATAGGACGCGCATCGCGGATTACGAAGCCGCAATCACCGATAAGACGAAGCTGCTGTTGCGGGTGCATCGCTCGAACTTCCAGATCGTCGGCTTTGCCGAGCAGCCTTCGCTGGAAGAGCTGGTCGCGTTGGGACGCAAGCGTGGTATTCCGGTGATGGAAGATTTGGGCAGCGGAGACCTGTTCGACTTGCGCCAGGTGGGCGTACACGGTGAGCCGACGATTCTCGCCAGCATTCGCGCGGGCGTGGACGTTATCACCTATAGCGGCGACAAGCTGCTGGGTGGCCCGCAGGCCGGACTCATCGGCGGCAGCCGCGAGCTGGTGAAGAAGATCCGGTCGAACCCACTGTTTCGCGCCGTGCGCGTTGACAAGATGTTCTATGCTGCGCTGGAAGCGACGCTGCTGGCATACCTGCGCGAGGATTACGACTCGATTCCTGCGCTGCGCATGATGCGGCTGGATCCAGAAGAGCTACGCAATCGCGCTGAGCACTTCATGCGCAAGTTGCACATCACTTGTCCGCAGTTGCATATCGAGGTAATCGCATCGCGCTCAGTCCTGGGCGGGGGCGCGGCTCCGGGCTCAGCCTTGCCGACGCACGTGCTGGCGATATCGAGTTCGGTGAGGAACGCCGGTGCGATCTGCGAGAAGCTGCGTCGGTGGGAGACGCCCATCATCGCGCGGGTGGAGGAGGGACGGGTGCTGCTGGATCTGCGCACGGTCACGGCGGAAGAGGAAGAAATGATTGCGGCGGCGCTGGAAAGAATTAGCGGCGTTGCTTCAACCACCAGTTAAAAGCATACCGGGGAGCGAGTTGACCATAATTTAGACTATGGCTAAAATAATGGTCAAGGAGCGGGGACCATGCAAGAGATAGCAATCTCGGAGTTCAAAGCGAAGTGTCTTGCGCTGCTGGAACAAGTCTGCAAGACGAAAGAGCCGCTCCGCATAACGCGTTTCGGGAAGCCGATTGCGGAGGTCATACCGCCCGCGGTCGTTATGGATCGGGAGCAGTGGATTGGCTCGATGAAGAATTCCATTCACATCCTGGGCGATATCGTTTCGCCGGCCAATGATGAGGACGAGTGGGAGGCGTTGCGCGATTGAAACTGCTCCTCGATACCCACATTTGGTTGTGGGCAATTCACGATCCGCGCAAGCTGGGCAAGAGACTCCTACGAGAGTTGCGAAATAAAGAAAACGAGCTTTGGCTTTCACCCATTAGCACATGGGAAGCTCTGACCCTGCACACCAAAGGCCGAGTCAATCTGGGTAACGACCTGGAGGACTGGCTGCGGCGCGCTACCGCGGGGACGCGCGAAGCTCCCTTAACCCACGAAATCGCTCTGGCTGCTCGGGACTTGCCTCTGCACCAGGATCCTGCGGATCGATTTCTCGCGGCCACGGCCTTGGTGTTGGACTTAATTTTGGTAACAGCCGACCGGCGTCTCCTGGGTTTGGGTGAGATCCGTACGCTGGCGAACCGCTGATGCGGAAGAAGATACAGTGATCGCGGCGGGGCTGGAAGCAGTCGGTACATCGCAAGCCGTGTGACTGGCCTCACCCAACAGCGACTCGAAGCCAGTATCAGGCAGGGTCGGAAAATCCTAGGGTCACAACACGTTTACGACAGGATATAAATTAACAAACTTTGTGATTGATGGTGGCCAAACATCGTGGCATCATTCCCGAGCAGCATGATGTCAGAGGAGGGTATTCCGATGTTTCAGTGGAGATCGTTTCGCTTAGCAGTATTGACCCTGGTATGCGGCCTGGCGTTGATTGGGACGGCATTCGCTGACACAATCACGATCTTCAACACCGGCGTGGATAACAACGGAATGGCGCTCGCGGTGGGGACGCTGGATCCGCATTATTCCCTCATCTCCGCCCCTCCAGGCGTGCCGCTAACGGCCATTGCCACCCAGCCGAATGCAGCCTGGGTTCCCAATACGTCGACTGCGGACTGGATCAGTCCCAGCGCCAGCGGCAATGATTCGTGGCCAGTCGGGACCTACGATTATCAAACCACCTTTAACATCACCGGCGATCCCCTGACCGCACAGTTGATGGGCCAGTGGGCCTCCGACAATGACGCCTGTATCTATCTCAATGGCGCCAATACAGGCGCGTGCACCGGGTTCTCGGATTTCGGATCGCTTACTGCCTTCCTGATCACGTCTGGTTTTAAGAGTGGAAGTAACACTCTGGACTTTATCGTGGACAACGGGGGAGGACCGACCGGCGTGTTTGCCGAGATCAGCGGGACCCAGACTCCCGAACCCTCCTCGATTCTGCTGATGGGCAGTGGAGTTCTTTCGGCGGCGTGCGCTTTCCGTCGCAAGCTGTTCGGCCGCTAAACGAAACTCCGATTCGAAGAAGAAAGGGGCGCTTGCTTTTCGCGAGAATCGCCGCCCTGCCAATAAGTTCAGCAAACAAAAACGCCGGAGCATTGCGCTCCGGCAGTTTTATGCGTGCTCACTTCTTTCTGGCTAGAACAGCTTGCGGCGCAGAACGCCGATACCGCCGAGGATACCGGTACCCAGCATCAGCAGAGCACCAGGCTCCGGCGTCGGTGTGAACTCGAGATCGACGGCCCAGTCGGGTGAGAGCGGTCCGCTCCACGCGGTTGGTGAACAGCCAGTTGAAGTCTCCGCATTGTTGTAGTAGACGAAGCCGTTCAGGCCATCGAGCGTGCTGCCCTGTGAAACGTAGGTTTCGCCGCCGGACTGGCCATAGAAGTTGGAGATACTCAGGAACATCACGTACTGCTGGCCCGGCTCAATGTGATGCTCGGGGTCAAGGTCACTGCTCGTCACCGTTGTTGTCATAGTTAATCGAGCCGCTGTCATACAGCAGCGTGCCGGCCTCGAGCCATTCCATGTCGCGATGTAGGCGCCGGTGATGATATTGCCGCCACCCAGGGACTTCCCATGTAGAACGAGAAGCTGGCGAGATTGGTGTCGCCGTTCTGGGCGCGGTGAACAGCTCGCCATAGGTGGAGGTGTTGGGATTTCCGATACGGATGCCAGTAGTCGTTGTATCCGGTGAAGTTGTTGTAGGTGGTGTCAGCGTAGCCGCAAACGGCAAATAGCAAAACAGCTACTAGAAGAAGGGCTTTCTTCATTTCGCTCCTCCTGAATGAGCAACTTAGTAGTGCGTGGCCTGGCCGGGGAAGGTTCAGTTCAGGAGCTGAACGGAGCTGCATCGCGCATGCAGCAGCCAAGTTTCGCGGGTTCAACTGAATGAGCGCGCACCGTAAACGGTGTTTCCAAGCCTAACGCCAAATGGCAATGTGGCCGACGTAGAATTACTCGAGAAACTTCTTACGATTCCCGATGTGAAACTTGAGATGTGACCGGCGCGCAATAAAAAACGCCGGAGCGTTTGCGCTCCGGCGCGATGCGAATCAGTTGTAAGTCTAGAACAGTTTGCGGCGCAGAACGCCGATGCCGCCCAGAAGGCCCGTGCCGAGCATCAGCAGTGAGCTGGGCTCCGGAACGCTATTGAAATCGAGGTTGACGGCCCAGTCAGGCGAAAAGCCGGAACCATCCCAGTTGTTGGTGAACAGCGAGTTGAAGTCGCCGGCGTTGTTGGAGTAGGCAAAGCCATTCAGATACTGGTTGGTTCCGCCCTGCGATGCGAAAGCTTCGCCTGAGGACTGTCCGTAGTACTGAGACACGCTCAGGAACATCACGTACTGCTGCCCTGCGGTGACCCCGACGTTGGCGTTGTTGACTGTGATCTGTTCGTCACCGTTGTTGTCGTAATTGATGGGGGCGCTGGAGTATAGCAACGACCCAGCGTGGGTGCCCGTCCAAGTCGCAATGTATGCGCCGGTGAGGATGTTGCCGGACACATCCGTGCTGCCCATGTAGAACGAGAAACTGGACAGGTTGGTGACGCCCGTCGGGGCGGTGAAAAGCTCACCATAAGTAGAGGTGTTGGGGTTGCCGAACGGATTCCAGTAGTCACTGTATCCGTTGAAGTTGTTGACGATGGTGTCTGCGAAACCGGACATTGCGACGAGCAAAATCGCAGCCAGGAACAGGGCTTTCTTCATACCGCTCCTCCTAAATACTTCAATTCGGTTGTGAAACGCACACTGACCTGCGTTAGGTCAGACTAGAATTGAAATCCGCACAGAGTGAAACCCGTTTGACCGCTCGCTACCCCACAGCGCGAGCAAAATGAGCGGTCGAACCGGACGCGGAAAAGTATACCTCGTACCAGGGACAAAGTTAACTGGATAACAATAATTTCTTGAAAACAAAATGGTTTGTTTACACCACTTTGGTGGTTGATTGGGTTGCGAGGTCCCTGACAAGTCAAATGGCAACCATCTACACAATCGGTCACTCCACTCGGACTCTCGACGAGCTGGTGCAGGCGTTGAGGGGTCATGGAACTAGCACGCTCGT
This sequence comes from uncultured Acidobacteriaceae bacterium, assembly GCA_963699875.1. Classification (GTDB taxonomy): domain Bacteria; phylum Acidobacteriota; class Terriglobia; order Terriglobales; family Acidobacteriaceae; genus CAVVDY01. The sequence continues at coordinate 212,985 of CAVOVN010000003.1, read as the reverse complement.
AGATGTCAGGTCCTTTCCCATGTCGCGGCGACTGCCGCATTTCAATCGCGAAGCACTGGAGGCTGAGTTGCCCAGCCGTGGGATCACTTACGTCTGGATGAAGGAGCTGGGCGGACGCAGAAAGAAGATTGGCAACGACTCTCCGAACCGGGCGCTGCGCAACGATTCGTTCCGCAATTATGCGGACTACATGATGACCGACGAGTTTGCACAGGGAATCGAGCGGCTGCTGGCGCTTGCCGTCGCAGGGAAGACCGCCTACATGTGCGCGGAGCGAATGTACTTTCAGTGCCACCGCATGCTGATCAGTGATTACCTGACCGCGCATGGACATACGGTGCTCCACATCGACGACGAGAAGCGTCCTTTGCGCGAGCACAAGATGATGGCAGAAGCGCGTCTGGTGGATGGGAAGTTGGTGTACGACGGGGGGATGCTGCTGTGAGGGTTTTTCGCGGGCAGCTGCGAAAAGCGTTCACCACGGAGACACAGAGGACACGGGGAGGATTGGGATCCGTTGTTGATTGTTTCAAACCCGAGAAGGTGATCGGGCTCCCGGTTGTGTTTTTTCCGGTCATTAGGCGCGGAGCGCCGATGAGGTGTTAGCCCCATCGCGTAAGCGTGGGGAGAGCTGCGGTTTACACCAGCCGGCCGCGGAGCGGCGTCTTCATAACGCATCGGGAAAATGGGATTCTTGATGGCGCACAGGAATAAAGAGCTGCTCCGCAGCTGGCTGGTCGTAATTCGCAATCTATCCCACGCTCACGCGTGGGGCTAACATCTCGTCGGCGCTCCGCGCCTGTCAAAGACCAACAGCCAACAGCCAACAGCTAATAGCCAATAGCGAAGAGCGGCCCTTCTCCGCTATTCTCAAAAGACGCATGAGACAGGCTGTTTTTCGCGAACGAAACAAGAATTACTACCGCGTCTTGCATACTCCCATTTGGGTGTGGGTGTTCTGGGTGCTGCCCGGGTATCCGCTGACCTACGACCTGTACACCCACGGGCCTGACATGCGCCACTGGATATGGCTGGCCATCGTCGCCGCGGTTGTCTTCTGGCGGGGATACGTAGGCCGCATTCCGGGATGCGAGCAGCGTCCGTACATTCATTACTACGGCGTACATCAGCCCAATCTTGCTTATCGCGTGATCTGCTACACCGCAGCCTGGATCGATTTGCTTGTTCCTTATGCGCTGAATCTCATCGGGTTGATTATCGCCTCCATCAACGGCCAGTGGATGCTGCACGACCTGTATCGCTGGGCGTATTACCCACTGGCGCTGGCAGTGGTGTTGGCCGCCTGGCTTGACTGGGTTCCGCGGGCGAAGCGAAGCACCATTGGCGAGGGCGCGCAGCGCGCATGGTTTTACGTTGCCATCTGGACGGTGGTGCCGACACAGGTCATCAACTGGGCAGCATGGCGCATGGGCAAGTTCATGCACCTGGAGCCGCTGCCTTTGGCGCAGGTGCGGCTGGCAGTGTGCGTCATCGCGACAGCGTTCTTCTTCGTGCTGGGATATCTGCAGAAGTTGCCGCGCACGACGCGCTATTACGAAGGCGTCGCGGCGGCGGGAGTGTAGGCTCGCCGACTGCGTCGGCTCGCAGAGGAATTTTAGGAGGCAGGCCTTGGCACAGCTGAAGCTGTGCCCCTTCAAAACCGCTACTACGCCTGCGTTCTATTCCGTGCGCAGCGCGGTCATTGGTTGAACAGACGCAGCGCGGCGTGCCGGCAGATAGGTCGCAAACATCGCCACTCCAGCGAGCAGGATTCCGGATGCCGCGATGGTCAGTGCGCCGAAATTGTGCGAGCCCGCCAGCAGTGCGCTCATCCAGCGGCCGAGTGGAATAGTCAACACCACGCCCGCGGCGACGCCAAGTAACACCAACAATCCCGAGCGTCGCATCAGCAACGACAAAATGTCGTACGGTCGCGCGCCCATCGCCATGCGGATGCCGAACTCCCGCTCCCGCCGGCTGACCGAGTAAGCCATCACGCCATAGACCCCGATGCTGGCCAGCAGCAGTGCGAGTCCGCCTAAGCTTCCTGATAGCGCGGTCGAAACGCGCTGAGCGGCAATCGAGTCGGAGGCGAGTCGATCGGCTGAGGTCACATTCGATACTGCCTGTTCGGGATCGATCCCGTAGACCGTTTTCTTGGCAACTTCAGCCAGAGAGAGCGGCTCTGTCGTAGTGCGCATGAGCAGGCTCATGTTCCGGACAGGATGCTGCAAGGCGCTGACATAGAGTTGGAATCCTGCAGGTTGGGCGACACCGGCGGCGCGCACGTCTCCCGCGACGCCGATGACTTGATGCCAATCATCGATTACCTTGATCCGCTTGCCAACCGCACTCTGATCCGGCCATAAAGCTTCCGCCATGGTGCGGTTGATGATGATCACTTTCGGCGCTCCCGGCTGGTCGTGCTGGTTGAAGGAACGGCCTTGCAGGATCGGGGTTTGCAGGGTTTCGAAATACCCGGGACTTACAAAGTAATTCGCCGCAAAGGGCAGTTGTTGCGAGGAGCCGACCGGCTGGCCGTCATATTCGAAATCGCTCGAAGAAGCGTCGCCATCAAAAGGCGCCGACGACGAAGCAGCAACTGCGGTGACAGCAGGTATCGCCTTCAGCTTGTCGACGATCTGCTCGAAGAATTGTCGCTGCTGTTCCCCATTGGCATAACGCACCGGTGAAAGCGAGACATTCATGCTGAGCACGTGGTCGGGGTTGATGCCGGGATCGGTGTGCATGAGTTCGGTGAAATAACGAGCCATGCTCAGCGCACCCGTAACCAACAGAGTCGCCAACGCAATTTCAGACACCATCAGCACCGAGCGAGTGATACCTTGCTCGCGGGTTTCGGTGAGCGTGCGGCCTTCGCGGGTGGCGGCGAAGAAGTTTTCGCGCAGCACGTAAAGCGCAGGAATGATTCCGAAAAATAGCCCGGTGAGAACCGCGAGTCCCGCGGTAAACAGGATGACGGTCGCATCCAGCTTCACCTGGTCGGGCCGTAGCAGGTACTTCGGCCACACGGCAAGAGGCAGTCGCGTGATCGTGATCGCGCAGACCAGGCCTAACGCGCCGCCCAGCGAGGCGAGTAGCAGACTCTCAGTGATGGTCTGTTGCAGCAGTCGCCGCATGGAGGCGCCGAGGGCGTTGCGGATAGCGAATTCGCGCATGCGATCGGTAGCGCGGGCCAGCAGCATGTTGGCGAGGTTGAGGCACGCGATCAGCAAAATAAATCCCACCGCCGCCAGCAGAACCAGGGTGACGGAGCGGATGTCACCAAACATGGTCTGGGCCAGCGGTCGCACACTGATTCCGTGCGCGTTCCCGGGAAACTGCTTGTCGATCTGACCCTGAATGACGGCAAGCTCGCTGCGCGCAGAGGCCACGCTCACGCCGTCGTTGAGACGTCCCACGATGTTGAGGTAGTTCGTCCCGTGTCCGTCGTAGGGCGGAGCCGCTTCCAGTGGCATCCATACCTGCGGTTCGTAGTAGAAGCTGGGGACCATTCGAGGTGCAACGCCGACTACCGTGCCTGCACGGCCGTTCAACGTGATGGTGCTACCCAACACGGCAGGGTTGGCGCCGAACTCGCTCTTCCAGAATTCTTCGCTCAACACATACACCGGAGCGGCACCCTTCTGGTGTTCGCTGGCCAGAAAGCCGCGGCCCAGCACAGGAGACAGCCCGAAGGTCGGCAGGAAGCCATCGGAAGCGTAAGCCGCCGCGATACGCATCGGCTCGTGCTTGCCGAGATACGTCATGCGGCTCGGGAAAATTGCGACCAGCTTGGAGAATGATTTCGATTGATTCCGCCAGTCCTCAAAGTCGGGTAGCGACCCGGGAGTGTCTTCCGATCCGGGATAGGTGTTGCGCACGGTTACAAGCTGGTCAGCGTGGGGAAACGGCAGGCGAAGCGTGCCATGCAACACCAGGAAGATCGCTGTGTTGGCGCCGATTCCCAGGGCCAGCGTCAACACCGCAATCAGGGTAAATCCGGGACTCTTGCGCATCTGACGCAGCGCGAAATGCAGGTCTTGCCGCAAACTCCACATGGGACGCTCCAGAAACACGAACTCGCAGGAAGGTAAAGCACGTCTTCTGCCATGCTATTGGTCGTCGAGACGCATTAGAACCCGCTATTTACGAGAACGCAGCGAACGGGTCCTCGTCCGTCCGGGGAAGCAGCTGTCCGAGCATGGACACGCTGCTGGAAAACGTTCGTCTCGCACGCCGAGGGCCTCAGTGTATGCCGCTGACGACATAGAGATCCGCGAGGCGCAAACGATAGTCGAAGCCGTAGGTAGCGCCGTCGGGTGTGAAGATGGGCGGGTCAGGAAATACGCCTGAGATTGCGATCCCGTAGAGGTCGCGAAACGGAGTGCGCGTGCCGGTAAACGGATTCAGTTTGATCAGGTGAAATGCCTGGCGCTGCCGGTCCGGAGTGCCCGCAAACAGTTGGTTATCGTCCGTCCAACCAAGGATGATGTCATCCGGGCGCAGACCAGGAATCTCTTTCACCTCTCCGCCAGTTAACGCGACAAGCGCTGCTTGCTGAACGGCAGCGGCAGCGCGCCGCCGCCCGTTGGTCAACAGCCATTTATCATCGGGCGAAACCAGCCAGCCGAATATGCCTTCCGGCGTGACCGGACGTGGAGTTGGGCTGTCCAGGTCCTGCATCCAGGTTCGGAGTGGATGACCCGCTTCGTTGGCGACATAGATGATCCGCTTGCCATCGGAGAGAAAGCTGGCCGCGATTAGCGGCTGCAGGTTGGGCGGACTGATGCGGCGCGCCTCGCCGGGGCCCACCGGTAGTAACCAGATTTCCTGCACGGGATCGGTGAGCTTCTGTCCCAGCGCCCAGCGTTTGTCGCGGGAAAGCGCTAACGCGTAGCCGTCGCCCAGTGCGACCGCGGGTGAGCCGTCCACGTCGCGAACAAAGACCTGGTAATTGTTTGAACTGCTGCCTTCTTCCTCGAAGAGGATGGTCTTGCCGTCGTCGCTGATTGCGCGCAAGTAGCTGAAATCGAGCCAGGAGAGATCTTTCACCGATTCGCCGTGGTTGGCCGAGACGACGATGCCGCGACGCGCCAGTCCTTGCTCGACCAGCATTTGACCGTTGGCGGCGATGTCCTGCATTCGGAGGCGGCCGGGAACTGCCAGCGGCGTGCTAATTTTTCCCGACAAATCGAGAGCGCGAATCGCACCCGATTCCAACGGAGAGGAAATCCAAACCTGGTTTCCCGAGGGCGTCCAGGCAAGACCCTGCGCACTTTCAAAGAGCGGGCTCTCGGTGACCTTCTCTCCGCTGCTGCGCAGGACAATGGCCCGGCCGCGATCGTCGGAGTTGTTGTCGTGGGTGATGAATGCCAGATACCGGCCGTCAGGGGAGAAGCGCAGGTTGTCGATAAGGCTGGCGCGGTGCAGCACCTTGCCGATTGGGTATTCCAACTGGCACATCCCGTCGGCGGGCGTATATCGCACGATGGCGAGAGCGGAGCCATCCGGGGTGAAGTCCGCCGCTACGACATTTGCGATCTCCGGCTTGGGAGCATTGCTACCGGCGTCAGTGCGGGCCAGGCTGCCGGCAGACATGAAGGTTGCAATGTCAGTCGGCGACAGCGCGATGGCCAATTCGCCGCGCCGCGAAATGGACAGCAAGCGCGCGTTACGAATGCCGAGCGAATGTCCTCCAACGCCATCGACCGATACCGTGTATAACTCGGGCTCCGGGCTGTCCCATGCGGCGGTGTAGATAACGTCTTTGCCGTCGGGCGTGAACCGCGCGTTTCCGACGAGTTGACCGCGTCGATAAGTGAGCTGGTGAAATTGTGTGTTCGACGCCGGGTGGGAGACAGAAGACAGCTTCCAGCCTAACGCCGCCGCCGCGATGACCAGCGCGGCGATCGCCTGCCAGCCAACCCCAGTGCCGGCGCTGCTTCACCGTCGCAGTGGAAGCACTTCCGGAGCCAGTCAACGTGGAGAGGGATTCCAGATCGAAGGCCAAGTCGCGCGCCGACTGAAAACGCTGCGCCGGAGATTTCTCGAGGCAGTGGCGAACGATGCGATCGAGCCCCAGGGGAATCTGGCGGCCCGACTCCATCAGCTCCGGCGGGTCTTCTTTCAGGATCGCCGTCATAGTTTCAGCGGTAGTTTCGCGCTGAAAGGCACGCTGGCCGCAGAGCATCTCGTAGAGCACGGCTCCGAAGCTGAAGATGTCGGTGCGGCAATCCACCTGGGCGCCGCGAACCTGCTCGGGCGACATATAGCCGGCTGTGCCGACCACGGTGCCAACGTCGGTCGCCGGAGCGGCACCGGTCATGGTGGCCATGCTCGTCTGCGAGTTCGGTACTGCGGCCTTGACGCTCTTGGCCAGGCCGAAGTCCAGAATCTTCACATGACCATCGCGGGTGATGAAGATGTTGTCGGGCTTCAGGTCGCGATGAGCGATGTCCTTCTCGTGCGCTGCTCCCAGGCCGTGGGCAATCTGAACCGCGTAATCGACCGCCTTGCGATGCGACAGCACGCCGCGCCGCAGGACGTCGCGCAGAGTTTCACCTTCCAGCAACTCTGAAACCAGATACTGAGTTTCACCGTGCTGGCCGATATCGAAAATCGCCAGGATGTTGGGATGATTCAGCGCCGCGACCGCTCGCGCTTCCTGCTCGAAACGCCGCAGGCGTTCCGGATCAGCGGCGAAGGAAGCGGGCAGGACCTTGACCGCGACCTCGCGACCGAGACGAGCGTCGCGCGCGCGATACACCTCTCCCATACCACCAGCGCCGAGAGCGGAAACGATTTCGTAGGGCCCGAGTTTTGTGCCAGGAGGAAGCGGCATCGTCGGCGCAATTATAGAGGTACTGGCATCGGCAAGACAGCGAGGCAACCCAGCCGGATGATTTATTTCCCGAAAGCAGAGAACGTCCCCCGGCGTCTCGAAGTGCGATCGAGCCTGAAACCGCTACATCATTCGTAGCGGAGTGCACGGATGGGGTCGATATTTGCTGCTTTCCTCGCCGGAATCATTCCTGCCACCAACGTAACCAGCAAAAGGACAGCGACAGCCACGCCGAGGGTCAGAGAATCGTGCGGGCTCAAACCATAAAGCTGAGCTTGCAGAGCGCGACCGAAGAACCACGTAGCGGGCAGGCCAATGACAAGGCCGGCAAGCACAACGCGCAGCGTGTCCGCCAGTATCATTCCCAGAATCTTGCCGCGTCCGGCGCCTAAGGCGAGACGCACTCCAATCTCTCGCGTGCGCTGCGCGACCATGTACGCCATGGTGCCGTAAAGCCCGATGCAGGCCAGCAGCAATCCGACGCCGGCAAAGCCGCTGCTAAGCTGGGCAAAGGCGCGCTCCAGAGAAAGGTGCCGCTCGATCACGCTCGTTTCTTCGCGAAAGTTCACCGCAGGGACTGACGGATCAAGCTGCAAAGCCAGCGACGCCACAGTGTTTTGTAGCGGACGTGGATCGCCGATGGTGCGTAGGAAAAAGCTGACCTCCTCGGGCACGAACGGATTTTGTCGCAACGAGAAGTACACAGTCGGCGGGACCTCGTCGCGTATGTGGTGGTAGCGGACGTCGCGGGCAACGCCAACAATTTCGTAGGTAACCGGCGTTTTGCGCGCTCCCATTACGACCTGGCGCCCGATTGGATTCTGCCCGGCAAAGTACTCCCGCATCATGGTTTCGTTGATCACGATGACCAATTTGGAGGTGTGGGTGTCCTGCTCCCCGAGCGCGCGGCCGAGCAGCAGCGGGATGTCGAGCGTCTCGAAATAATCATCGCCAACGATGTGCCGGTAATAAGGCGACCGCTTCTCTTTGGTGTTGAAGCCGGGGATATAAACCAGGCTGCTTGAAGCGCCTTCGCCAACCGGGCTGAACTGAGCGTAGGTAGCTGAGGAAATTCCCGGCAGCGTCGCCACACGCCTCAGAAAGTCGTCGTAATAGTTGGAGAGCTTGTTCTCGTTGTATCCGTTAAGTCCGGGGCGCACCGTGAAGGCCACGATATTGTCGGCGCGGAAGCCCAGGTTAACGCGCTGAAGCTTGTATAGCGTGCGCGCCATGAGTCCGGCGACTGCAACCAGCAGAACGCAAAGCGCGATTTGCGTCGCGACCAGCGCCTTGCCTGACCAGAAGCGGCCTTCGCCAGAGTGGCTTATGCCACCCTGCTTGAGCGTCGTGCCGATCGGGACGTTGGTCGCGCTGAGTGCCGGAGCAAGTCCAAACAGCAAGCCGCACAGCAACGAGACTCCAAACCCGAAGAGCAGCACGACGGGGCCGAGCTTGACCGAGATACCGAGGGGCTCGCGGTGATTGTTTAACAATTGCAAAAGTATAGAAGTCAGCGAATAGGAGAGCAGGATGCCGGCGACTCCTGCAACCAGCGCCAGCAGCAGGCTCTCCGTCATGAGCTGCCGCACCACCCGGCTTCTTGCCGCACCCAGACTAAGCCGGGTAGCTACTTCGGTCTTGCGGGAGGCAGTTCGCGCCAGCATGAGCGCGGCTACATTGGCACAGGCAATGATGAGCACCATGATAGCGATGCTGGCCAACAGCCAGAGCGAAGTCGAATACTTCCGGCGCAGGTAGCTAAGGCCGCGCGACGCTGACTGGACTCGCATCGCCGGGATCGTCGGGTCATTCGCAGCTGCGGGCGCGCTGATCGTACGGGCAAACAGCACCGCCGTCTCCGCCTGCGCCTGTTCGAGCGTTGCTCCCGGTTTCAACCGGCCAACAACCGTTAGCCACCAGTTAAAAGGATCATCAAGATTCTCCGCAGTTCCCGCCGAACGCATCCATTGTGCCCGGTATACCGACAGCGGAATCCAGAAGTCGGGCGCGATCGTAGCATCGAGACCAAAGAAATCCGGCGGCGCGATCCCGACAATCTGTGCAGGAGTGTTGTTAACACTGATTGTCTTTCCGATGACGGAAGCGTCGCCACCTAACTGGTTCACGAAGAACTTGTAGCCAACCACTACCACTGGTGGGGCGGCGGCATTGTCGTCCGATGGCACGATGGGCCGGCCCGCCATCGGAGCTACCCCGAGGCCATCGAAGTATCCGCCGGACACGCCCTGCAGGGTTCCAGCCTCGGCGCGGCCGCCGAGCACAGCGTTGACCCTCTGCTCGTTCGCAGCAAACGCAAATGTGTCGTCAAACACGGTGCTGTGCTTCTGCACGGCCTCAAAAACAACTGTGGGCATTGAGGCCCCGATCTCCAGCCCGGAATGTTCGTCCACATAGGTATCGCCTTCGAAATCGTGCATGAACTTCTCAGGAAAGAAATCTTTCTTCAACGCGCTGTTCAGGATGACAAGACGGTCCGGGTCCGCCACCGGCACTGACTTCAGCATCACGGCGTTGATGACGGTGAACATCGCCACGTTTGCCCCGATGCCCAGCGCGAGCGACGAAACAACGACGGCGGCGAACACAGGGCTCTTCCTCAGCACACGTATTGCGTAACGAATGTCCTGCGCAACGCTTTCCAGGGGGATGCTGGCCTCGGCATGCACGCGTTCCTGGATGCTGTCGTAGCCTCCGAATCGCACGCGAGCCTGGCGACGGGCTTCCGTGGCGCTCATGCCCTGCTCGATGAGTTCGCGTTCGAGGGCTTCAATGTGAAACGCAAGCTCCTCGTCGATCTCATCATGGAGCTGCTTACGCTTTAACAGGGTATTCAATCGCCTGAGCCAGTTCACGAAATACTCCTAGGTTGTCTGCAGCACGCGGCCGATGGCGGCGACGAGCTGCTCGAATTGCGAAACCTCGAGGCCGTACTGTTTGCGTCCGGCCGGAGTCAGCGAGTAGTAGCGGGCGCGGCGATTGGTTTCCGATTGCCGCCACTCGGCCTTGACGAAGCCCTGCACCAGCAGTCGTTGCAGCGCCGGATAAAGAGAGCCTTCCTCTACGTTGAGCACGCTCTCGGAGGTCTGCTTAATGTGGATCGCGATTCCGTATCCGTGCTGCGACCCTAGACTCAGCGTCTTGAGGATCAACATGTCAAGCGTGCCGGGAAGGAAGGCGTTGTTCTTTGCCATAGATTGTCAATACATAGTCTATCTATGGATAATCGTCAAGTGGTAAATTGCCCGGTCGACGGCAGCAACATATGCGATAGACTTGCCGACTAATCCCCGGGCGCACCAGGAGGCAGGAACGTGCTCTTCGGATCGCGATTGTTGATCGCTATTGCAGTTCTTTGGGCGTCTCACGCCGTCGCACAGGAGACGCACGATCATCCCGTGCCCGAAAAGCTGGGGCAAGTCTCCTTCCCCATATCCTGCAAGCCCGCGGTCCAGGAGGAGTTTAACCGGGCTGTGGCTTTGCTTCACTCATTCACGTACAGCGCTGCGCGGGGAGCGTTTCAGAATGTCGCGAAAGACGATCCGCAATGTGCGATGGCGCATTGGGGCATCGCGATGACGTACTACCACCAGCTCTGGGAGCCCGCCATGCCGGGTGATGCCGCAGCACTAGGCCAGCAGGAAATCGAACGCGCCAAGCAAATTGGAGCGGCGACGGATCGCGAGCGTGGATTTATCCAAGCAGCCAACGTGGTGTATCAGGATGCGGGAACGGCCCCCTATGCCACGCGAGCGTTGAATTATGAACAGGCGATGGCCCAGCTTGCCTCGCAGAACAAAGACGTCGAGGTGCAGGTCTTCTATGCTCTATCGCTGCTGGCCAACGCGCCTCCTACCGACAAGAACCATGTGCGGCAGAAGCAGGCGGCGGAGATACTCGAGCCGCTGTATGCGAAGTATCCCGATCATCCAGGCATTCCGCACTATCTGATTCATGCCTACGACAACGCCGAGCTTGCACAGCGAGGCTTGCCGTACGCACGGGCGTATTCCAAGATCGCGCCTTCGGCCCCGCACGCGCTGCACATGCCGAGCCACATCTTTACGCGACTCGGTCTTTGGGACGATTCCATCGCCTCGAACATTGCATCCAGTGACGCGGCGCGCAAGACGGGAGATACCGGCGAGCAGTTACATGCGATGGACTACCTCGTCTACGCCTACCTGCAAAGTGGACGCGATGCTGACGCGGCGAGTGTCATCGCGCAACTCAAAGTCATGCCGGGCTTGAACGCCGGTTCGTTCAAGGTGGGCTATGCGGCAACCGCTATGCCGATCCGCTACGTAGTGGAACGCGGTCAATGGGCGGAAGCTGCTCAGATCACGCCTCCTCCGGCGGCAGCTCCACCACATGTGATCGCGATTGCGGTTTGGGCGCGAGGCTTGGGACTGGCGCGCAGCGGCCATCCGGCTGACGCGACCGGATCCGTTCAGGAACTGCAACGTCTACAAGACAAGCTTCGCGAGTCAGGCAATGAATATTGGGCGACTCAGGTCGGGATCATGAAGCGCGAAGTGATGGCGTGGTCGGCAGCAGGCGCAAGGCAAGCAACAAGACGCCGAAGCACTGTTGCGCGAAGCTGCGGATGATGAGGACTCCGTCGAAAAGCTTCCGGTAACGCCGGGCCCGATCATCCCTGCCCGCGAGCAATTGGGCGACTTGCTGCTGGAACAAAATCATCTCGAGCAGGCAGCCAAGGAATTTCAAGCAGCGCTTGTCAGTTCACCTGGCCGGCGCGGGTCGTTACAGGGCGCGTCAGAGGCGGCGGATCGGCTGCGTGCGGCTAAAACGAATTGAGTCCCCAAACAAAGGCGACTGATATTCCTGTCGCCTTTCTTCGAACTTACACTAGCGGCCTGTCGGCAAAACTCGGCGCCGCTCAGAACGACACAGTTGCCAAAAGCATAAACCAACCGTTCAAATCGGCAGCTTTGTCTGGCCGTTCTTGTCCAAATGCGAAGGCTAAGTTAACAGCAGTAACTATTGGTGTCGTTTCACGTGCTAACGTGAAAGTTTTTGCAGCTCGAAGGAGGAATCCGTGGCTTGCTCCGCCAAAGTTCAAGTATTTAGCGCCAGCCTGTTCGTACTCATTCTGGGCATCTTCTGCACCGCAAGACCGGCGTCGGCATTGCCGCCGGGTCCGAACGGTCCCGCTGCCGCGGAGTATCAGGCGGCAGGGGAAGCGGGTTCCGCTCAGTCCTCGGGCTTGCAGCAAACAGGAGAGCCGGTCTCCGCCGAAGCGGGGCCGCAAAAAGCCGACGACCAGGGGCGCACGCGGCTGCCGATGCTGGTCCGCAAGAGCGTGGGCTTTCGCGAAATCGGTCCGGCTATTTCCGGTGGACGCGTGCCGGCGGTGGCGGGCGTTCCCCATAATCCCGACCTTTACTACGTCGGGAGCGCGGCCGGAGGAGTCTTTCGCTCCCGCGATGGAGGCATCACCTGGAAGGCGCTTTTCCAGCACGAGAGTGTTGCATCGATCGGAGCCCTGGCTGTCGATCCGCAGAATTCAGAAGTTTTGTGGGCCGGGACCGGCGAAGCCAATGTGCGCAATCAGGTGTCATTTGGCAACGGAGTCTACGAGTCCACTGACGGCGGAGACCACTGGAAGCACGTGGGGCTCGATAACAGTTTTCAGATCTCCCGCATAGCAATCGACCCGCATCATCCCGACACGGTCCTGGTGGCGGTGATGGGCAATCCCTGGGCCGACAACGAAGAGCGCGGTGTGTTTCGCACTACCGACGGCGGTGCCACGTGGAAGAAGGTTTTGTACATAGGCCCGGGCGTAGGCATCGCTGATCTGGCGGTGAATGCGCAGAACCCGCAAGTGCTCTACGCGGCGGCTTATCGCTACCGGCGCACGCCCTGGAGCTATTCCGGCGGCGGCCCCGAGGATGCGATTTACAAATCGACCGACCAGGGCCAAACCTGGAAGCGGCTGAGTGGGCACGGACTTCCCGGCGGACCCGTCGGACGCATCGGACTGGCCGTTGCCCCCAGCTCGCCCGACACGGTTTACGCCACCATCGAAACGAACCAAGGCGTGCTGTGGCGATCGAACGATGGCGGCGAGCACTGGCAATTGGTTAGCAGGGACCAGGAGGTGAACGTCCGGCCGTTTTATTTCTCGAGCCTGGCGGTGGACCCGCGCAACCCGGAGCACATCTTTGCGCTGTCCAACGAACTCATGGAGTCCAAGGATGGCGGCCATCATTTCACTCGCATCGCGCGGCATATCCATGGCGATCATCACGCTATCTGGATCGATCCCGACGGCACGGGGCGGATGATCGAAGGCAATGACGGGGGCATTGCTCTCTCGCGCGATAACGGAGAGCATTGGGACTTTATTCACAACGTGGCGATCGCGCAGTTTTATCACGTCAGCGCCGATGACCGGTTGCCGTATATGGTTTGCGGCGGCTTGCAGGACAACAGCGCCTGGTGCGGCCCTTCGCGCAGTAAAGACCGCTCGGGAATCCTGGACCGTTACTGGTTCGATCTGAATGGCGGCGACGGCATGTACGCGATTGAGGCGGCCGACAATCCGAACCTCGTCTACAACAGCACACAAAACCAGGCGTTGATGGTCTTTGATCGCTCGGCCGAGCAGGCGCATGACATCGAGCCGTACCCACGCGACGTGGTGGGCGGAGGAGTAGCTGAGGAGAAGTATCGCTTCGCCTGGAACGCCGGATTCGCGGTTTCGCCACAGGACCCGAAGACCATCTACGCAGGCGGCAATGTGCTCTTCAAAAGCGAGGATCGCGGGCGCACATGGAAACCCATCAGCCCGGACCTGACGCGCAACGACAAGAGCAAGCAGCAGTCGTCCGGCGGGCCGGTAATCCAGGACAACTCGGGCGCCGAGATTTATGACGCCATCATTCGCATCACGCCCTCAAGCAAAGATGCGAAGGTGCTCTGGGTCGGCACCGACGACGGCCAGGTACAGTACACCCGCGACGGCGGCGGCAGTTGGACCGATGTAACGCCGCACATCCCGGGCCTGGAACCCTGGGGGAGAGTGGAATCGATCGATCTGTCGCCGGGCAATGATGGGGAGGCGGTGATTGCCGTCGATCGCCATTACAACGGGGACTTTAAGCCCTACGTGTACCAGACGACCGACTGGGGCGCGAGCTGGCATTCCATCGCGGGAGACCTGCCGCAGGTGTATGCCCACGTGGCTTATCGCGACCGTCGCAATCCCCACATGTACTATGCCGGGCTGGAGAACGGGTTGTACGTGAGCTGGGATGACGGCGCGCACTGGTATCTGTTTGGGCTGGGGCTGCCCAATGCTCCGGTGTATGACCTGGCGTACCAGGCGAAAGAGAACGATCTGGTGGTAGCGACGCATGGACGTGGTGTGTGGATACTCGACGACCTGACTCCGTTTCAGCAGTCGTCAGCAAGGGCACAGGGAAGCTTCCACCTGTTCCCGGTGCCATCGGCTTTCCGTTTCTGGCCATGGTCGCAGGTTGAGGAGTTAGGCGACGGCGCGTTCTACGGCAAGAATCCATCCTACGGAGCGCAGATCAGCTATTTCCTGGCGAATAAGGTGAATGAGCCGGGGCAGTTGGTGATCACCGATTCGCAAGGCCACGTGGTACGCACCATGAAAGGCATGCACACGCTGGAGCCCGGTGAGAAGCCTCCTGACGAGGAAGAGACTCTTGAAACCGAGAGATCGATGGAGACTGCACAACCGCAGCGGAGCGAAGCTTTGGCGGAGCATCCAGCGCCCTCAACCCAGACGCAGCAACAGGTAGCGCCGGCAAAAGCAGAAGCGGAGGCCGGAGCAGCCGAAGGAAGTTCCCTGGGTACCCACCGAACCGGGTCTACAGCGGCTGTATTGGGACCTCCGGGCGGATGGTCCCGTGCGCTGGGAGAGCGCCAAGGGAAGACTCAAAGGTCCGCAGTCCGGAGCCTTGCTTCCTCCAGGCGAATACACGGCGACCATGACGGTCGGAGGCGTGACTGCCAAGGAGCAGTTCAAGGTGGTCAACGATCCGGCGTCGAAGGCGACGCAGGCCGACTTGGAAGCCAATTACAAATTCACGCAGGGCATCCTGCACCAGGTGTCGCAACTGGACCTTGCCCTCAATCGACTGGATGCAATCACGGCCCAGGTGAATGCTTTGGAAACCGTGGCTAAGAATGGTCCGGAAGAAACAGCTGTAAAGTCCGCAATTGCGAGCTTCAGGCAGCAGATCAAACAAGTGAAAGGACAGATCACCAGTAATCCTCAGGCAGGCGAGTCGATTTTGCGGATGCCAGGAAAAATCCGCGAGCATCTGTTTTCCCTGAGCGGTAGTCTGCATGGCTCCGATGATCCGCCGACGGCGGCCATGCTGGAGCAACGGCAAATGCTGGAGCCCGAGTACAAGACGGCGATCCAGGTGTTCAACCAGTTTGAGCACTCGGAGGTGCCGGCCTTCAACAGCAAAATGGAGCAGTTGAAGATGACGGGAGTGGTGGCGGGTCAGGCGCTGGAACCCTAGCGTTCAGCCAGTTGCAGCCCAAAAAAGAAAGGCGACCGATATTCCAGTCGCCTTCTTCGAACTTACGCTCGATTACACAGCCTGAACGTTCTCAGCCTGCCAGCCCTTGGGTCCTTTAACTACGCTGAACTGAACGGCTTGCCCTTCCTGCAGAGAGCGGAAACCGCCCGCCTGAATTGCCGAGTAGTGGACGAAAACGTCCTCGCCATTCTGACGGCTGATGAAGCCGTAGCCCTTCGCGTCATTGAACCACTTTACTGTTCCTTGTTCCATGGTGATGCTATTCCTTCTAATTGGTGTAGCTGCAATTGGATCGGGTGTGAAGCAGGCAGGGAAGCTGCAAGGCAGGTACTGCTGCGTGACAACTGCGATCAATCGAGCAGCAACATCATAGCAACGAATAGTCAAAATCCCAAGCACTTTTGCCGGGATGCCGCCAGCACAAGCTCGATAAGGTGTTGTGGCTGTGGCTGTTAAGCTGCTTAGGCGTACCACTTTCACCGCTCGCTGTTCGCTCTTCGCCTTTCGCCATTCGCCAGATAAACTTCTCTCTGCCACCCTGTGGTGAATTAATTCATTTAGGCTGGCGAAGGCGCTCTGGCCAAGAGCCAATAGCGAATAGCGAAAACATGATTGTTGGAACGGGAGTGGACATCGCCGAAGTCGCCCGCATCGCCGCGTCAATTCAACGTTTTGGCCGACGTTTCACGGAGCGGGTGTTCACCCCGGACGAGATTCGTTACTGCGAGTCCAAGGCCAACAAGGCGGAACGATACGCCGCCCGTTTTGCTGCCAAAGAGGCAGGCATGAAGGCCATCGGCACCGGATGGCGGCATGGTGTCACCTGGCAGGATATCGAGGTGAGACGACTTCCGGGGGCGCGACCGACCTTGGTGTTCAGCGGAAAAGCGTCCGAGTTTTTCGACAAGTTGGGCGCAACGAAAGCGCATCTCTCGCTGACCCATACCGCCGAGTTCGCCATGGCCCAGGTGATTTTGGAAGACGGCAATTAGCAACTAGCTGTGTTGTGTCAACAGGTTGTTTCCGATCAAACCGGATCGGCTGATAGGTGGAGCTCCGCCCAGACTAGCATGAGGACGGCAGCAGTTGTACTGGTCAAGCCAGCAAGGTAAGTGGGCGGTGCGTGCGTCGGAACTGGAATAGGGGTGGGCGTAGGCCCACTCGCGCAGGGCGGTTTGGATGAAGCGTTCAGCCTTGCCGTTGGTGCGTGGGGTATAGGGTCGGGTGCGCAGGTGTTTAAGGCCACGGCGCTGCACCACAGAACGGAAGGCGCGAGACTTGTAACAGGGCCCGTTATCGGTAAGCAGGCGGCGCACGGTGATGCCGAGCCGGGCGTAGTAGGCGAGGGCGGCGGCCAAGAAAGCGACAGCGGACTCGCCTTTCTGGTTAGGCAGGACCTGGGAGAAGGCGATGCGGGAGTGGTCGTCGATGGCTACGTGAACGTACTCCCATCCGACGCGTTTCACATGCTGACGGCGATCGCCATGAATGCGGTGACCGACGCAGCCGATGCGGCCGAGTTTCTTGATATCGAGATGAAGCAGATCGCCGGGATGAGGATACTCGTAGCGAACCAGGGGCGGGGCCGGATCGAGGTCGCGCCAGCGGTTGAGATGAAGACGGCGCAGAATGCGGCTGATGGTGGCCGGACTGAGATGGAGATAGGCAGCAATGCGCTGGGCGGTCCAGCGCTGGCGGCGGAGCAGTTCGACTTGGCTGATCAGCTCTGGGGAAGTGGGACGGCGCAACCGATGCGGCCGCGAGCTGCGATCGGCCAGCCCCAGTCGACCGAACAGCTGAAAACGGCGCACCCATTTACGGGCGGTGGGAACGCTGACTTTGAACTCGGCTGCAGCCGAGTTCAAAGTCAAACCCAGATGGAGAACGGATTTGGCGAGTTGCTCTCGACTATGCAGCGTGAGTCGGGCATTCTTGTGAATGTCCATTCGATGCCTCCGGTATGCAGTCTGAGCTGCTGACACATATCAGCCTCTCCGGTTTCGATCGAATGGACAATCTATTAAGAAACAACCTGTTGAAAGATCACAACTAGCAACTTAGCAAAAGCTGCGGCTGATGTTTGGACGGAGGCTGTGGCCCTTGATTTTGCTTTCCTTGCAATCGCCAAACTACTCGCCAGTCCCGCACATCGGACATCCCGAAGTGCGGGACTGCGTACTGACTACGCCGCCGATTGCACGGCTCTCTTATATCCGGGCGCGAACACCTCGCGGGCAAATTGCGCGAATGTAACTTTGCCGGTGCGTTTTTGTTCGCCTTTGAATTGCTGGATTTTGGAGATTGCCTCTTCCATTTCAACCAGCAGCGCCGCCATCTCCGGCGACATTCCGCTCTGGCTCATTGCGGCCTTCAACTTGTCGCCCGGGATGGTGACCACGCGGATTTGTCTCCCGATGGCCTGTCCCGCGATGCGAGCCCACTCGTCCAACGAAATCTCCTGCGGGCCCACGATATCGACCACGTGATGGCCGTCGATTGGTTTGAGCAGAAACTCAGCCGCAACCTCAGCGATGTCCTGCGTGGCAATGATCGGCGCTTTCACCGATCCCGGAAGCGAAGTGTAGATGCTGTCTTGTCCGATGATCGTCGGTAGCGAGAAAAACACGTTCTCCATGAACTCGTTTGGGCGCAGCGAGACGATGTTCTTCCCGGCAGCGCGGAACCTCTCTTCCGTCTCGTAGTGTCCAACAATCGGCCCTGTGCCGCTCGGCAGGAATGCTCCTGCACTCGAGAGATGAACCACATGCAGCTCCGGGTGCTTGCGGATAACGCTGGCTCCCGCCTCCGCCATGCGGCGGGCTGCGCCCAACGGATCGTGCGAGGTCATCTCCGGAGGCGTCAGCCAGAACAGCGCGTCGGCCCCACGCACCGCCTGCTCAACAACCGCGGGATCGGTGTGCTCACCGGCGATGACCTTTGCACCCCGGCTGGCTAGATCTTTTACTTTTTCGGGATGTCGGGCTATCACCGTGACATCCGACTTGCGGTCAAGAAGTATGTTTGCGAGTTTGCTGCCGATGTGGCCAGTCGGGGTGGTAACTGCAATCTTCATAAAATATTCTCCTTACGAGTTGAAGATGTGCAGGGTTTGTCTCGCGACGCAGAAAGGCAGCTACTTACTGTCAGAAATGGAGTACAAGACAAGACGATACGGCTCCCCGCCCGAAACCTCGGTTGCTGGGTCGGCGAAGTCGGCTTCCCAATTCGCGGTCACTTTGACGTCTACTCGGCATCTCGTATATGTGTCCTGTCCGGACTGCTCGCGGATCACGGGCACCAGCAGCTGGCTGTTCGCAGATAGCTCGCGAGAACAGGCGTTCTTGTCTAAAAAACCGGGAACACTCCAACGTACTCTCGTGCATCTCAGCATGCGCTTCGAGCGGCGGTTTCGTGCTGATTTGTTGTGATTCGCAACGAATTCTGCGATGAGGTTATGAAAAAAATCCATGGATGCAATCAAACTGCGCGAGGCAGTTGCATAACCATAAGCTTGCGTTGTTATAATCACACGCTTGGGTGATGAGCGTCACACCCAGCTGAGACACTTCAGCGCGCTGCACGCAGAACGAGCCGAATCGGGTTGCGGCTCCTGATCCACAAACTGGAAAGCTGTACATGGCACAAATCTTTCATCGTAGTGCGAACACGCTTGCGAGAGTGTCGATTATCGCCGTAGTGGTGATTGTCTCGGCGCTGCTGTTTGGAGCGATTGAGATCCAGCGGTCGCCGTGGGCCACCTGGCAGGGAGTCGAGCAGGTACAGCCGGTGCCCTTCAGCCATCAGCACCACAATGCGGGACTGGGCATCGATTGCCGCTACTGCCATACCTCGGTCGAGGTGTCGAGCTACGCGGGCATTCCGCCGACCAAGACGTGCATGAACTGTCACCAGCAGATATGGACCAACGCTCCCATGCTGGAGCCGGTCCGCGAGAGCTATCGCACCGGCAAGTCGATTGAGTGGGTCAAGGTGAACTATCTGCCCGACTACGTGTACTTCAATCACAGCATGCACGTGGCCAAGGGCGTTGGCTGCTTTAGTTGCCACGGGCCAGTGAACAAGATGCCGCTGATGTACCAGGCGGAGTCGATGCGCATGGAGTGGTGCCTGAGCTGCCATCGCGAGCCGGAAAAATTCCTGCGGCCGAAGGACCAGGTTTTCAACATGAATTACGAGCAGCCCAGTTCGTTGCATCCGGTGAAGCTGGCGGACGGCAGCGTGTATACCGATCAGCTGGCCCTGGGCAAAGTGCTCAAAGCGCAGTACCACGTACGCACGGTGGAAGACATTACCAGCTGTAATACGTGTCATCGATAGTGCGGAGTTCAAAGTTTCAAAGTTTCGAGTTTTAGTAAGCAGCCCAAGAATGGAAAAAGCGAACCAAAAGTCTGAAGCGGTATGTCCTAGCAAGCTGGAACTGGCCGAAGTTAAGGACAAGCTGGCGCGCGCCAAGAGCGGTCCGCAGTACTGGCGCAGCCTGGAAGAGCTGGCCCAGACGGACGGCTTCTTCGAGATGCTGCACCGCGAATTTCCCCGCCAGGCTTCGGTGTGGCCGGAAGGAGCTTCGCGTCGCGACTTCCTGAAGCTGATGAGCGCCTCGATGGCGTTGGCCGGATTGTCAGCCTGCGTGAAGCAGCCGCTGGAGCCCATCGTTCCCTACGTGCGACAGCCGCACCAGCTCGTGTTGGGCAAGCCTCTCTTCTTCGCCAGCACCATGCCGTTTGCGGGATATGGCCTGCCCGTGCTGGTGGAGAGCCACGAAGGGCGTCCGACCAAGATCGAAGGCAATCCCGAGCATCCCGCGTCGAAGGGCGGCACTGATGTATTCATGCAGGCGTCGATCCTCGACATGTACGATCCCGACCGCTCGCAGAATGTGACCTATTTGGGCGAGATTCGCAGTTGGGATGCGTATGCGCAGGCGATTCGCGGACCCCTGAATTCGCAGCGAGCATTGCAAGGCAGCGGGCTGCGCATCCTGACGCGCACCGTATCGTCGCCCACCTTCGCGTCGCAGATGAGCGACGTGATGAAGGCGTATCCGCAGGCGAAGTGGATTCAGTACGAACCTTTGGGACGCGACAACGCGCGCGCAGGTGCGCAGATGGCGTTTGGGCAGTACGTCGAGACGCGTTATCAGCTCGACAAGGCCGACGTCATTCTCGCGCTGGATGGCGACTTCCTCTCCAGCGGTTATCCCGGCTTCCTTCTGTATGCGCGCCAGTTCGCTTCGCGCCGCAATCCCGACCTCAAAGAGAAGATGTCGCGCTTCTACTCGGTGCAGAGCACGCCAACGAATACCAGCGGCAAGGCCGACAATTCGCTGCCGGTGCGCGCGTCGGAAGTGGAGCAGATCGCTCGCGCTATCGCCGCCGGAATCGGTATGGGTGGCGGCCAGGCTGCGGCCGGCGCGCAGAAGCAGTTCGTCGATAACGTGGTGAAGGACCTGCAAGCGCATCATGGTGCGGCGGTTGTCATTCCCGGTGAGAACCAGCCGCCTTCCGTGCACGCACTGGCTCATGCCATGAACCAGGCGCTGGGAGCGGTGGGCAATACCGTGGTCTACACCGATCCGGTCGAAGCCAAGCCGATGGATCAGATGGCCGCGCTGAAAGAACTGGTCAACGACATGAATGCCGGCAACGTTGACCTGCTGATGATCATCGGCAGCAACCCGGTTTATGACGCTCCGCAGGACCTGCACTTCGCCGACGCGATGAACAAGGTTCCGCTGCGCGTGGCGCACAGCCTCTACAAGGATGAGACGACCCAGTTCTGTCACTGGCACATCAATGGCACGCATTATCTGGAGCAGTGGGGCGATGCGCGCGCCATCGACGGAACCGTCAGCCTGATTCAGCCGCTGATTTCGCCGCTCTATGACGGACGCAGCGAATACGAGTTCATTCAGCTCGTCGCTGGCGGAGACGACATCGCGGGCTTCGACATTGTCCAGCGCTACTGGCAGGGCCAGATGAAGAGCGCCGACTTTGAAGCTGACTGGCGTAAAGCGCTGTACAACGGCTTCATTCCCAATACCGCCGCGGCAGCGAAGAACGTTTCGGCCAAGGCCGAAGCGTCCTCCGGCGCTCCAATCTCGCTGTCAGGCGATGCCATTGAGGTGATCTTCCGTCGCGATCCGATGATTTACGACGGAAGCTTCGCCAACAACTCCTGGTTGCAGGAGACGCCGAAGCCGCCAACCCAGGTCTGCTGGGACAACGCGGTGTTCATGAGCGTTGCTACGGCGGAAAAGCTGAAGCTTGAAACTCAGGACGTGATCGAGATTGAAGTCCAGGGCAGCAAGCTGAAGGGCGGCATCTGGCGCACCCCGGGACATCCCGACAATTGCATTACCGTCTCGCTGGGATACGGCCGCACGAAGGCGGGCCGAGTCGGTGACGGCGTCGGCTTCAACGCTTACGAGCTGCGCTTCAGCAACGGCATGTACATGGCTCCGGGCAAGATTCGGAAGACCGGCGAGCAGTATGAGTTTGCCAATCCGCAGGGTTTTCAGTACATCGACTATTCCGATCTGCCGCAGGGTTTACCAGGAGGCACCGAGGACCTGAAGTCGCGTCACGTTGTGCGCGCGGCGACGCTCGCAGATTTCATCAGCAATCCGAACTTCGCTCACGAAGACGAGATCGAGAAGCCGATCCCGCCCGAGCTCACCCTGTATCCGAACTACAAGTACACGGAAGCGCGCTGGGGCATGGCCATCGACATGAACTCCTGCGTGGGGTGCAAGACCTGCGTGGTGGCATGCCAGGCGGAGAACAACATCCCCGTCGTCGGTAAGGAGCAGGTGAAGCGGGGGCGCATCATGCACTGGATACGCGTGGATGCGTACTACGAAGGCGGCACGGAAAATCCGAAGACCTTCTTCCAGCCGGTTCCATGCCAGCAGTGCGAAAACGCTCCGTGCGAAGTGGTTTGTCCGGTGGGCGCGACGGTACACAGCACCGAAGGCCTCAACGACATGATTTACAACCGCTGTGTCGGCACCCGCTACTGCTCGAACAACTGTCCTTATAAGGTGCGGCGCTTCAACTTCCTGCTGTGGCAGGACTGGGACACCGAGCAGTACAAGCTGATGCGCAATCCGGAAGTCAGCGTGCGCAGCCGCGGCGTGATGGAGAAGTGTACGTACTGTATTCAGCGCATCAGCCAGGGCCGTTACACGGCGGAGAAGGAGAACCGGCCCATCAAGGACGGCGACGTGATTACCGCCTGCCAGCAGGCTTGCCCGGCAGATGCCATCGTCTTTGGTGATTTGAGTGATCCCAACGCGCGTGTTTCGAAGTTGAAGGCGCACCAGCGCAACTATGGCTTGCTGGAAGATCTGAACACGCGTCCTCGCACCACATACCTTGCGGTGGTGCGCAACCCGAATCCTGAACTTGAGCAGTCGGAGCGCAGTTAATGCAGCAGGGACCGGAAGAAAAAACCGCATTGCTTGAACCGTGGCCGAATGAGCCGCCGGTAATAGGGCCGGGGTATACCTTCGACACGGTCACCGACAAGATTACGGATGCCGTGCTGAAGCGGCCGATCGGCTATGGCTGGATGGCGGGAGTGGCGGTCGCCGGCTTCCTCACCATGATGCTGCTGATGGCCGTTACCTGGCTGTTCATCCGCGGCGTCGGCATCTGGGGCATCCAGGTCCCCAGCGCCTGGGGCTTCGCCATCGTCAACTTCGTGTGGTGGATCGGTATCGGCCACGCCGGCACGCTGATCTCCGCCATTCTGCTGCTGCTCAAACAGAGCTGGCGCAATTCGATTAACCGCTTCGCCGAAGCCATGACGTTGTTCGCTGTGGCTTGCGCCGGCATGTTCCCGGTGCTGCACCTGGGCCGCCCGTGGCTGGCCTACTGGTTGTTCCCGTATCCCAACAGCATGGGCGTGTGGCCGCAGTTCCGCAGTCCGCTGGTATGGGACGTGTTCGCGGTATCGACGTACGCGACGATTTCTGCTGTGTTCTGGTTCGTGGGTCTGGTTCCTGACTTTGCCACCATGCGGGAGAAGGCGGAGTCGCCGTGGGCGAAGCGCATTTACGGAATCCTCTCGCTGGGTTGGCGCGGCTCGGCCCGCCACTGGAAGCGCTACGAAGCGGTGTACCTGATTCTGGCCGGCTTGGCGACGCCGCTGGTGCTCTCAGTTCACACCGTCGTCAGCTTCGATTTCGCGATCGCTATCGTTCCCGGGTGGCACACGACGATCTTCCCGCCCTATTTCGTGGCGGGCGCGATTTACTCCGGATTCGCTATGGTGTTGGTGCTGGCAATTCCTATTCGCCACTACTACCACCTGGAAGACATGATCACCATGCGCCACCTGCAAAACGCGGCTAAGGTGATGCTGGCGACCGGACTGATCGTAGCGTATGGATACTTCTTCGAGACCTTCATCGGCCTCTATAGCGGATCGACCTACGAGAAGTTCATGATGCAGAACCGGTGGGCTGGGCCGTACGCGCTGTTCTACTGGCTGCTGATTATCTGCAACATCCTGATCCCGCAAGTACTGTGGTTCCCGAAGGTGCGCAGAAATATTACGGCGCTATTCCTGATCTCGCTCGACATCCTGATCGGCATGTGGCTGGAGCGCTTCGTGATTGTCATCACCAGCTTGAGCCGCGACTTCCTGCCGTCGTCCTGGGGACACTACGTTGCAACGCGATGGGACTACATGACGTTCTTTGGAACGTGCGGCTTCTTTGCGTTTGCCATGTATCTGTTCATTCGCATCATGCCGGCGATCTCGATCTTTGAAATGCGCATGCTGCTGCCGCAGGCGGCGGTGGCCGAGACCGGCGGAGGTCGGCAAATGAGCCACGCCGCAATGACTCCTGCGCTGTACGGCCTGCTGGCGGAATTCGAAACGCCCACCGACTTTGTGGTTGCGGCGAAAGCGGCGCATGACGCCGGCTATCGCAAGATGGACGCCTACAGTCCCTATCCCGTGGAGGAAGCAGCCGAGGCGATCGGCTTCCACAAAACACGGGTGCCGTTGATCGTGCTGTTGGGGGCGATCCTGGGCGGCCTGTCGGCATTCGCGCTACAGTACTGGATCAACGTCATCGATTATCCGTTGAACATTGGCGGCCGGCCTTGGAATTCCTGGCCGGCGTTCATTGTTCCGACCTTCGAAATGACCGTGCTGTTCGGCGGACTGGCGGGCGTATTTGGCATGTTCGCTCTCAATGGACTGCCGATGCCGTATCACCCGCTATTCAATGTTGAGCGGTTCGGCGCCGTGACGCGCGATCGCTTCTTCATCTGCATTGAGGCGGCCGATCCCAAGTTCGACCTGGTAAATACGCAACAGTTCTTGATTACGCTCAAGCCTCTGTCGATTTCGGAGGTGCCGCATTAATCGGCCAATCAATTTCCGCGTCAAAGGGCGCGCGATCAGTTTTGGACTGGCCTGCGCGGCCGTGCTGTCGCTGGCGGGTTGCCGCCTCGATATGCAGGTGATGCCGTATTACCGTCCGCTGGCCCAGAGCAACTTCTTTGCTGATAAGCGGGCGGCGCGCCCGATCATCGAGGGCACAGTGGCCCGCGGTGAACTGGACGCCGACAGCTACTTCCAGACCGGCAAAATCGGCAGCACCGATGGTGACTTCATGCCCTTCCCGGTAACGGCTGAGGTGCTGGCGCGCGGACAGCAGCGCTTCAATATCTACTGCTCGCCTTGCCACTCTGAAGTGGGCGATGGCAACGGAATGATCGTACAGCGCGGCTATCAACGTCCGCCGTCGTATCACATCGATCGTCTGCGCAAGGCGCCCATCGGATACTTCTTCGACGTGATTACCAATGGCTACGGCAGGATGCCTGATTATGCCGCACAGGTGCCGACGCGCGACCGTTGGGCGATTGCCGCCTACATCCGCGCGCTGCAACTGAGCCAGGACGCGACTAAGGCTGACGTGCCCGCAGGTGAGCAGATTGCTCCGCAGCCGCCCGCGGGAGTTCAGATCATGCCGCCTTACGATACGCACAGCGCGACTAATATGCCTCCCGCCACTGTCACTCCGAGTGCAGCGGCCGCTTCGGCTGGAGGGCCACCGACACGATGAGCCGACAAAGTTTACAGGTTGAACAGATGAACTTCGCCGTCCCGGCCGATGCCGCGGGCTGGCAGCGTCGCGCGCTCATCGTGGGCGTGCTGGGCGTTATTGGTTGCGTGATCGGAGGCTTCCTCCAGCTCAATACCTTCCTGCGCGGCTACCTGATCGCTTACATGTTCTGGACCGGGTTGAGCCTGGGCTGCCTTGCTCTCCTGATGGTGCAGTTTCTGACCGGCGGGTTGTGGGGCTTGGTGATTCGCCGCTTCCTCGAAGCCGGGGCGAAGGTGCTGCCGTTGATGGGAGTGTTGTTCCTGCCCCTGCTGTTTTTCCGCACTCATCTTTATGGCTGGATGCTGGAGCCGGTGAAGGAGAACCACTGGTACCTGAACACGCCGAACTGGATCATCCGCTATGTGCTGTACTTCGTGATCTGGTTTCTGCTGACCAAGGGACTTACCGGCTGGGGCAAGCGCCTTGACAGTCCGTGGAAGGTTTACCCGCGGTTGGAGGCACTCAGCGGTGTCGGCTGCGTGCTGCTGTCGCTGACCGTCTCATTTGCAGCAGTGGACTGGGTGATGTCGCTCGATCCGCATTGGGGATCGACGATTTACGGATTGATCTTCCTCGTGGGCCAGGCCCTTTCGGCCTTGTGTTTCAGCATCATCATGCTGACCGCCATTACCCGCTATGAGCCTTATGCGGAGATCGTGAAGCCCATGCAGTTCCATGACATCGGCAAGCTGACCCTGGCCTTTGTCATGCTCTTTGCTTACTTCTCGTTCTCGCAGTGGCTCATTATCTGGTCGGGCAACTTGCCGGACGAAATCAGTTGGTATCTGCAGCGCATTCGTGGGTATTGGGGATTCATCATTCTGGCGATTGTGATGTTCCATTTTGCGCTGCCCTTCGCCATGCTGCTGTCGCGAGACCTGAAGCGCGCCGGACGCCGACTGGTGCCGTTGGCACTGCTGCTGATGTTCATGCGTCTGGTCGACATCTACTGGTACGTTATCCCGAATTTCAAGGATGTGGTGGTCTTCAGCATCTGGTACGTCATCGCGCCCATCGGTCTCGGCGGGCTGTGGCTGGCGTACTTCTTCTATAACCTGCGGCAGCGGCCGCTGCTACCGGCATACGATCCGCAGATGCCGCTGTTCTTAAATCAAAAACATGAGCACTAATCCTAACGACGGCGAATTCTTGCGCAATCCGGCAGTCGATTACGACCGCACAGACCTGAGTGCGCGTGGAATCCTTCTCTTCCTCGCCGGTCTGCTGGTGGCGGGGATATTTATCGAACTGGTGATCTGGGGGATGTTCCGCTTCCTGTCGCATAGCACGTTGTTCGCGCAGGGAAACCCCAGCCCTCTGGTGCAGGTGCAGAAGGCCATGCCGGAGACAAACTCGATTTTGCAGAACACCGGGCAGGTCAATACCAACGTGTTCCCCGAGCCGCGCCTGCAGACCAACGACGAATATGACATGGCCAGCTTTCTGTCACATGAAAACAAGGTTCTTTACCCGAAGCAGCCGTTCGAAGACAGTACCGGGACGGTTCACATCCCGATTAATCAGGCCATGGCGCTGATTGTTGAGCGCGGCCTGCCGGTGCGACCTGGTGCGCCGCCGCGGGATTTCAATGGGGCGATGAACGCCAGTAGTGCAGCGGACGTGCAGAAGGAAGGAATGGCGAGTCATCCTTCGCAGCGCGCGAAGCCGGGGCCGGAGCAGAAGGAGTAGGCCAGCCGCGAAGCGGCGCCAGGTGGAAGCCCCGTCCTTCAGGACGGGGATAGAGGAACGTAATAAGGTGAGTCCCTTCAGGGACGGCACAAAAGCAGGTCCTTCGGTCGCCGCGGCGACCTCAGGATGACAAATCGGAAGTAAGGGTCAAATGGCAACACGCAGTTCGCTAAAATTCGCGCTCCTCGGAGCTGTTCTCGTCGTAGGCACGGCCGTCCTCGCGCAGCCGCCGTCGACGTTTATGCGCGATACCAGCCAGCCGGCTTCACAGATAAAGCCAGAAGAGTTGGAAGGCGTAGGCATCACTCAGAAGCTGGACCAGCAGATACCGCTGGATCTCACGTTCAAGGATGAAACCGGTAAGACGGTTCAGTTGGGAGAATATTTCGGATCTGGCAGGCCAGTGCTTTTGAACCTGGTGTATTACACCTGCCCCATGTTGTGCGGTGAGGCGCTGGTCGGCGAGTCAAGCGCCCTGGCTGTTCTGAAGTTTTCTCCGGGCAAGGAATATGAAGCGGTGACGGTGAGCTTCAATCCCGATGAAACGCCACAGGATGCCGCCGCCAAGAAGAAGATATATGTCGACCGGTTGAACGAGCACCTGGAGCCGAAAACTTCGGGAGAGGCGTGGCATTTCCTCACCGGCCAGAAGCCCGAGATTGACCGGCTGACGCAGGCGGTGGGCTTTCGCTATCGTCGCGATCCCAAGACCGGACAATATATTCATTCCACGGCGCTCATCATCGTGACCCCGCACGGCAAGATTGCCCAGTATTACTACGGCGTGGAGTATTCGCCCCGAGACATACGGCTCGGCTTGATCGAAGCTTCGCGCAACAAGATTGGAAACCTGGTGGATGCGGTCGAAATCTACTGCTGCCGTTACGATCCGAATACCGGACGCTACGGCGCAATCATCAGCAGAGTTCTTAGCATTGCAGGAGCGGCGACCCTGCTGGTTCTGGGCGGCTTTGTATTCGCGATGATTCGTCTGGACAAGAACCGCTCCCACAAGGGAACGGAACAGGCCTGATCGACTATGTGGAAGAACTTCCCATTATTTCCGGAACGCGCTTCAGCCCTCGCGGGGCAGGTGGACGGACTCTACTTCTTTCTGGTCGCGGTGTCGGCATTCTTCACGCTGCTGATCTTCGCCACCATCTTCGTGTTTGCGATTAAGTATCGGCGCGAAAACAATCCTCATCCCACGCATATCGAAGGCTCGCTTCCGCTGGAGTTGACCTGGACGCTGATTCCGCTGGGCATCTGCATGATCTTCTTCGCCTGGGGCTCGTTGATCTACTTCCAGGAGGGACGCGCGCCAAAGGGTGCGATGGAGGTCTACGCCGTCGGCAAGCAGTGGATGTGGAAGTTCGAGCACGATACCGGCCAGCGCGAGATCAACGCTCTCCACGTGCCCATTAACCGCGACGTAAAGATGATCATGAGCTCGCAGGACGTGATCCACAGCTTCTTCGTTCCTGCCTTTCGCATCAAGCAAGATGTGCTGCCCGGCCGCTATACCAGCACCTGGTTTCATCCTACGAAGCTGGGGACCTATCACCTGTTCTGCGCCGAGTATTGCGGTACACAGCACTCGGGAATGATTGGCGAAGTCGTGGTCATGGATCCCTCGGCCTATCAGGCATGGCTGGTGTCTGGCGGCTCGGCGGGCGCGCTGTCGGTCAGTGGGCAGCAGGTTTTCGAGCAAATGGGATGCGGCACCTGTCATCGTTCCGATACTCAGGGGCGCGGTCCGAACCTGGCCGGCATCTACGGCAAGCAGGTGACGCTCGATGACGGACGCACCGTGATGGCCGACGAGAATTACATTCGCGAGTCGATCTTGAATCCTGCCGTCAAGGTGGTTGCGGGCTTTAAGCCCATCATGCCGACGTATCAGGGCCAGATCTCGGAAGAGACACTGGCGGAACTGGTGTCATACATCAAGTCGTTGTCGCAACCGCCGGCGGGCGGAACATCAACCAAAGAAGCCGCTGAAACCGGTAACAGGGAGTAGCGAGGCACCAAGAGGGTCTGAAATGGCGACCGCAGTACAACCCGTTGTTGAACGCGAGAATTACCTGAATTCGAACTACGGCATCAAGTCGTGGCTGCTGACAACAGACCATAAGCGCATCGCGCTGCTCTACCTGATGTCGATCACCGCCATGTTCTGGCTCGGTGGATTCTTCGCCATGATGATCCGCCTGGAGCTGCTCACCCCGGCGGGCGACCTGTTGACCTCCGACACTTACAACAAGATGTTCACCATGCACGGCATCACCATGGTGTTCTTCTTCCTGATTCCTTCGGTGCCGGCGGTCATAGGAAATTTCGTCATTCCCTTGATGGTGGGCGCAAAGGACCTGGCGTTTCCCCGGCTGAACCTCGCGAGCTGGTACATCTACATGATCGGCGCCTGCCTGGCGCTGTGGGGATTCCTCTTCGGCGGCATCGACACCGGCTGGACCTTCTACACGCCGTTCAGCACCGCCTATTCGAATACGCACGTCGTAACAGTTGCGGTCGGAATCTTCGTCGTCGGGTTCTCGTCGATCTTCACCGGCCTCAACTTCATCGTGACCATCCATCGCATGCGTGCCCCCGGACTTACCTGGAGCCGCCTGCCGCTGTTCTGCTGGTCGAACTACGCTGCCAGCCTCATCATGGTGCTGGGCACGCCGGTCATCGCCATCACCCTGCTGCTGGTCGCGTTTGAGCGCCTGTTCCACATCGGAGTGTTCAACCCCGCGCTGGGTGGCGATCCGCTGCTCTTCCAGCACCTGTTCTGGTTCTACTCGCATCCCGCCGTCTACATCATGATTCTGCCGGGTATGGGCGTCATCAGCGAGGTCATCACCTGCTTCTCGCGCAAGCGCGCCTTTGGATACGAGTTCGTCGCCCTGGCTTCCATCGCGATCGCGGTGCTCGGCTTCCTGGTCTGGGCGCACCACATGTTCGTCGCCGGCATCTCCATGTACTCGGCGCTGGTGTTCTCGCTGCTGAGCTACTTCGTCGCCATTCCTTCGGCGGTGAAGGTATTTAACTGGACGGCGACCATGTACAAGGGCTCGATACGCTACGAGACCCCGATGCTCTACGCCTGGGGATTTATCGGACTGTTCACCGTTGGTGGCCTGACCGGCGTGTTCCTGGCATCGTTGGGAATCGATGTCCACGTCACCGATACATATTTCGTGGTCGCACACTTCCACTACGTAATGGTGGGAGGCATGGTGCTCGCCTACATGGCGGGACTGCATTTCTGGTGGCCGAAGATCACCGGCAAGATGTATCCGGAAGCTCCGGCGAAGCTGTCGGCGCTGCTGGTGTTCGTCGGCTTCAACCTGACGTTCTTCCCGCAGTTCATCCTTGGCTATATGGGCATGCCGCGTCGTTATCACGCTTATCCGCCTGAGTTCCAGGTGCTGAATGTATTGTCGACCGCTGGCGCCTCGGTACTCGCCCTTGGCTACGTGCTGCCGATGATCTACTTCCTGTGGTCCCTGCGTTATGGCAAGGATGCGGGTCCGAATCCGTGGAACGCCGTGGGTCTGGAGTGGATGACGCCTTCTCCGCCGCCGACCCACAACTTTGACGAGACGCCGGTCGTGACCTGGGAGGCTTACGACTACGAGCACCAGCCGCAAGAGGAGATCACCGTTGGCCACTAGCTCCGAAATCCGGTCTGCTGAGCGTTCGTTCCAACACCACTTCGCCTCCATGGTGCAGCAGCGCGACACCGCTACCTTCGGGATGTGGATGTTCCTGCTCACCGAAATCATGTTCTTCGGCGGGCTGTTCACCTCTTATCTGGTGTATCGCCACTCGTATTACACGGCGTTCGTCGAAGGCAGCCAGAAGATGAACATCATCCTCGGCGCGGTGAACACGGCGGTGCTGATTTGCAGCTCTCTCTCGATGGCAATGGGCGTCCGCGCCGCACAGATGGGCAACAAGAAGCTGATGGTCATCCTGCTGCTCATCACGATCGTGTTTGGCTTCGGCTTCCTGGGCATCAAGGCAGTTGAGTATCACGAACACTGGACCAATCACGAATTTCCTGGCCCGAACTTCCACTTTGAGACCGGCGATCCCGCGCATCCCGCGACCGATCCGCTGCATACCGAGATTTATTTCGGACTGTACTGGGCCATGACCGGCTTGCACGCGCTGCACATGATTATCGGAATCGGGCTGGTGACCTGGCTGGTGATTGCCGGCGCGCGCGGCGCATTCAGTCCCATCTATTACAGTCCGGTGGAAAACGTGGGACTGTACTGGCACTTTGTCGACTTAGTCTGGATTTATCTTTTCCCGCTTTTGTACCTGATCAGTCATAAGCACAGCTAACGAGGAAAACGATGGCGCAGCCGGAACAACAACACGACGACGAATTTACCCACGTAGTACCAGCGTCGCTTTACATCGGCATCTGGGCCACGCTGATGGTTCTGACGCTGACCACCGTACTGGCGTCGTTCGCTGAACTCGGCCCCTTCAACATCGTGGTTGCTTTGGTGATCGCGACCATCAAAGGCACGCTGGTAGTCCTGTTCTTTATGCACCTGCGCTACAGCCCCAAGCTAACCATTGCTGCGGTCATTGCGTCGATATTCTTCCTCTTCATCATGTTCTCGTTGACCATGACGGACTACCTGTCGCGCGCCTGGGCGACCTACGCGGGACGGTGACGGAACAGTTGTCGGTTGTCAGTTGTTAGTTCTCAATGGTTAGTTCTCAGTGAGTAACATCGGGTGCCCCACCCTTATCGTCCCTTGGACGATAGGGTGGGATTCAACGTCTCTTGTGTTCAGCGTTGACGGGCGGCCCCACCCTTGTCGACCTTCTTTTGGGCGACAGGGTGGGATCAAAGGCTCCGCCGTCGTGAGCAACCAATTCGTCCCCTTGATTTCCATTGCCCATGCCGTCGTAAGTTCCACGACACCCTGTTCGCCGGTTAAGTACTGACGAAAGCTGCTCCATGCCCAATCCTCCGGACTCTCCACCAGGCCACGGTTCACAGGGTTGCGATGTATGTATCGCAGCTTCTCAACCCGTTTCTTCTCTGTACATACATTGAAATCGTAATAGCGAGCCTGCCAGAACTGTTGCGATTTCATCGTGGGTAATAGCGTCTTCGCGGTGATCTGCTTCAGCATTTGAATGGCTACGGCGAGGCTACTGCGCTCCGGCTCACTCACTAGCAGATGAACATGTTCAGGCATCACAACATAACCCCACACGCACAACCCATACCAGTTGCGAACTCGCTCCAGCGTATCCACAAACACTCTTCGCGCCGGCGCAAGGTTCAGGAATGGCTGGCGCCGGTAACAACTGAAAGTTATGAAATGAAGAGTTCCTAAGTTCTGGTAACGTCTGAGGTTGCTTGGCGCAAGCGCAATATACTCGCGCAGACATTGATTCGGCTGTGATGTGGGTCTAGGCCTCCCACCCTGTCGTCCAAACGATGGACGACAAGGATGGGGCACCCGACGGATGGAACTGGTTTCAATCCAGGACAGTAATACCTGACACCTGACGCCCTCCTACTGATTCACCGCGTAATACCCGCGCCGCGCATGCACCATCAGCTTCTTCGGATTCTGCACTTCGACTTGCAGCGCGTGATAGCCGGGTAGTTCGTCCTGCGGGCGGAACGAGACGTAATACTGCGTGCGCAATTCCTGTTCAAGTTCGCTGAAGATGGCGTCGGCCTCGCGAGCATTGTTGGCGATAAAAAACCTTCCGCCGGTTTCGTCAGCCAGCTTCTGCAGTACGCCATCACCCGGATAGCGGCGCTTGCTCAGGTGAAGATTGAGAGTGTAAATCTGGATCTCGCTGCGTTGTGCGGCGGCAATGACGTCGTTCAGCACATGCCGGCTTCCGGTGTCCTCGCCATCGGAGATGACGATCATCACCCGGTGTACCGGCCCATTCTCCGGCGCCTTCCACTGATTGACACAACCGGAATATACGGCGTCGAAGAACTCGGTTGATTCGCCTGGCCCTTTCGCCTGCTTCACCGCCCCAATCAGGTCGGAGACTTCACTGGTCGGGTCCTGAAAGATCTGCACCGTATCGCCGAAGGCCATGACGAAGCCGCGATCGCTGCCCGGCCGAACCACTCGCCGTAGGAACGCCAGAGCCACCGACTTCTCCTGCGCCATGGCGCGCTTCATCGAGTCGCTCACATCCAGCAATAGTCCCACCCGCAGCGGCAGGTCACTCATCTTCTCGAAGTGCTTGATGTGGTCCACCGGAATTTGATCGTCCAGGATACGCACATCGGACAGAGACAGGTCGGGAATCAGACGCCCATGTTCGTCCGCCACCGTGAACTGCAGCCGCACTTCGGGAACGTTCCTGCTGATGGTGTAAGCCGCATTCAAACTCGACGGGCTCGCCACGGCTGGCGCCGATCCGATTCCCGAGAGTCCGGGCGGCATGCGTGCGGAGTTTCCGTGGTCAAACCCGGCGGGCACATCGTAGGTCGCGGCGGAGAGATAGTCGAATCCGCCCGACACCCAATAGCCGACCCCAGCCAACATTCCTCCGCTGGTGGCGAGCAGGAGACCGGCGATCAGGGTGGAACGCTGCACAAATGAGCTATCGGCTATCTGACGCCCCGTCTTGAGAAGAGCGCGGAAACAGCGGCGAGCCTTCGGAGAGCCCGCCGGTCTCTCCACGATTTTTCGCATGTCCGTACCCCTAAAGTGCCTCTCGCGAGCGAGGCAACCGTTGTACGAACGATGCCGCCGGTGTTGTAAAGGTTGTAAATGGTAGTTTCATCATGCTGTAACAACTTCTGCATAATCTATTTGCGAGATGATCACACACGAAAATGAAAATTCCGCGGTCAGCTACAATTCAGCCGTGAAGCAGACTATCTTCGCGGTGGAAGACGACAACGACATTTCCCGTCTGGTACGCCACCATCTGGAAGGCGCGGGATATGCCGTTCGCACCTTTGGGTCGGCGTCCGGCGTAGTTGCCGAGGCGGAGAAGCAACCGCCATCCCTTTTCCTGCTCGACATCATGATTCCCGGCGGAGACGGCCTGGAGCTGTGCCGCCGGATCCGTCAAACCAGCTCGATCGCCATGGTGCCGGTCATCTTTCTGACCGCGCGCATCAGCGAGTCTGACAAAGTCATCGGCCTGGAGCTGGGAGCGGACGACTATATCCCCAAACCGTTCAGCCCGCGGGAACTGGTGGCGCGCATTCGCGCCGTGCTGCGCCGCTTCGAGCGGCCATTGGCGCCGGCCATCGTCAAAGCTGGAGAAATTGAGATTGATAGCGGCGGCATGACGTTGATGGTTCGCGGCGTGCTGACGCAAACCACGGCCACAGAGTTCCGGCTTCTGGAATACCTGGCTCGTCATCCGGGACGCGTGTTTACCCGCGATCAGCTGCTCGATGCGGTATGGCGCGACACGCACTACGTCACACCCCGCTCGGTGGACGTGTACGTGCGCCGCATCCGTGAGAAGATCGAAGCGAATCCGGATGAGCCGCGCTATCTGAAGACGGTGCGCGGAGCCGGGTATCGTTTCGAGGTTCCCAAACTGTGAAGAGTCGCATTTTCGTCAAGTTGTTCGTCGCGGCGTTGCTGATTATCGCCGTGTGCGCACTGACGATGAATGTGCTGATTCAGAAAGCCTGGGTTGACATGCTGCGCAGCGAGATTGAGACCTCTCTGCGACAGAAGACCGTGCTCTTCGCCTCCCGCATCGAAAGCACCCCGCCGGATTCCATTCGCAAGGTTACGGCTGAAACTGCGTCCCTGCTAGGCGCCCGGGCCACGGTCATCGACAGCGCGGGAACCGTGCTGGCCGACTCCGATGCCGAAGCCGATACCATGGAGAACCACGCCGCGCGTCCGGAGTTTGTAGCGGCCTTACATGGCAAGTTAGGCAGTGACATTCGCAACAGCCATACTCTGGGAATTCCCTTTCTCTACGTAGCGACGCCGGTACCCGGGGGAGCAGTGCGCATGGCATATCCGCTGACCGTGCTGCAACAAGCGGACCGCCAGGTTCGTAATGCGCTGATCAAGAGCTCGGCCGTCGCCGTGCTCATCGCGATCGTATTCGCGTTTTTTGCCACTCAGTCGCTGGGAAAACGGCTGCGCCGAATTACCGACTTTGCCGAGCGGGTGGCGGCGGGCGATCTTTCGGCCCGCATCCAGGAAAACTCCAGCGACGAAATTGCACACGTCGCAACCGCGCTCGACAAGACGGCGCGCAAGCTGGAGGACGGATTCCGGGCGCTGGAAAACAGCCGCCAGACTCTGGAGACACTGCTGAATTCCATGCAGGAGCCGGTAATCGCCGTGTCACCGGATGGGCGTGTCCTATGGGCCAATCAGCGAATGGAACGCCTGCTGCCGAGCGGCATTCGTCTGGGCGAACCGCTGGTGCAGTCGGCTCGTGACCCGGAGATTTTGCGGGCGGTGCAGGATGCCCTGGACACCCGCGACGTGACCCTTGCTCGCGCGGCGAAGATTTTTTCCGGACGCGTGTTCGATTTGACCGCCGCTCCCATGCCGGGCGGAGGCGCGGTCGCCGTGCTTCACGATCAGACCGAGATCGAGCGAGTGGAAAAGACACGGCGTGACTTTATCGCCAACGTCTCGCACGAACTGCGCACCCCACTGACCTCGATCCAGGGCTACACCGAGACGCTTTTGGATGGCGACTGCATTCCCGAGAGCTCTCGCGACTTCCTGGAGATCATTCGTAAGAATGCTGCACGTATGGCGCGTCTCACCGAAGACCTGCTGGTGCTGGCCCGTGTAGAGTCGGGCGAGCGCAACTTCACCTATGAGATGACGTCGCCGCAGGAGCTGCTGAAAGACGTGCAGCAAACCTTTGGGGAAATCTGCGAAACCCGCGGCATTGAGCTTTCACTGATCAATACTGCGTCGTCTTCGGTCTTCGTCGATCGCGATGCGATTCACCAGGTCTTCGGTAATCTGGTAGAAAACGCGTTAAAGTATGGCGAATCCGGGAAGAAAATCATCGTTGGTGCCTGCGAGACGGAAGACGGAGTTCAGTTTTTTGTGCGCGACTTTGGCGAAGGCATTCCCAGCGAGCACCTGCCCCGGCTTTTCGAACGCTTCTACCGCGTCGACAAGGCACGTTCCCGCGAGGCCAGCGGCACCGGATTGGGCCTGGCCATCGTCAAGCACGTGGTTCGTGCGCATGGCGGCTCCATCAAAGCCGAGAGCGAACTGAATCACGGCGCTACCTTCTATTTCACCCTGCCACGCCAGGAAGTCGCTTCCGAGCGCCTGAGCATCGCGTAATAAGCCAGCTTCACCACAGAGCCACGGAGGAAACCGCGGAATAGAGAAGCGCACGCGCATCGCGCAGACCTCCTTATTGTCGGCTGTCATCCCGAGCGGAGCGCAGCGGAGTCGAGGGACCTGCAGTTTCATCTCATAACCCTGCGACGGGCGCAGCTCTAACAGACCTCATTTCCCCGTGTCCTCCGTGGTGAATGGTTTTGACGTTGCGTCACCGCGAACCCAGGCCGCAGAATGGCACTGGTGAGAGCGCTTCCCAATCTGCGCATTATCGCGTTGGCCCTGATTGCCCTGGTACTGATCGGCATCGTCGGTTTTCATTACATCGAGGGCTGGACGTGGTTTGAGGGCTTCTACATGGTCCTCACCACCATCACTACCATCGGATATGGCGAGCTTCATCCGCTATCTCACGTCGGACGGCTTTTCAATACGTTCATCATCATTGCCGGCGTAGGTCTGCTGCTTCTCCTCACCGGAGGAGCAGCGCAAGCGTTGTTAGAATTCGAGTTGCAGACGGTCTTCGGCAGGAGGCGCATGGAGCGCGACATTAGCCGTTTGTCGGATCACTACATCATTTGCGGCGCCGGGCGTGTGGGCCGCAGCGTTGCGCGCGAGCTGGCACGCAAGCCGGTACCCTTCGTCATGGTCGACACCGATGAAGCCAAGCTCCTGCGCTACAGCGACGAGGGCTGGCTCTCGCAGGCCGGCGACGCCACTCACGAGCACGTTCTGAAACAGGTACGCATCGAACACGCTAAGGGGCTTGTGGCTGCAACCACCACCGATGCCATCAATATCTATGTCATCCTCACGGCGCGGGGCATGAATCCCAAGCTGAAGATCATCGCCCGTGCCAGCGAAGAGGACGCCGAGAAGCACTTGCTTACCGCGGGCGCCGACTCTGTCGTGTTGCCTTACACCTTTGCCGGATACCGGATCGCCCAAACCTTCATGCGTCCGCACGTCGTCGATTTCTTCGATACCGCGATGAACCGGCA
The DNA here is from genome assembly GCA_963699875.1 of uncultured Acidobacteriaceae bacterium. Classification (GTDB taxonomy): domain Bacteria; phylum Acidobacteriota; class Terriglobia; order Terriglobales; family Acidobacteriaceae; genus CAVVDY01. Next base: position 175,423 of record CAVOVN010000003.1, on the reverse strand, counting down.
ACGCCCGCTTGAGATTGAAGAAATCCTCGTCGAGGCAGGCTCGTCAATCGTTGGCAAGACCCTCGAGGCTTCCCGCCTTCGCCAGGCAATGGGCGTGATCGTACTCGCCATAAAAGGCGAGGGCTCGGAGATGTCCTTCAATCCCCCACCGGATGCCGTGATTCGCGCAGGCGATCACTTGATTGCTATGGGTGACTTGCATGGGCTGCGACAGCTCGAGCGCCTGGCGTCGGAGCGCCGATGAAAATCACCACCGCTGCCGAGATGCGCGAGATCGATCGCGTAACGACAGACAAATACGGGGTGCCCTCGCTCACCTTGATGGAGAATGCGGGCACCGGCGTGGCCGATTTCATCCTCGGGCGCTACCCCGAAGCGCAGCGCATCACCGTCGTGTGTGGCAAGGGCAATAATGGCGGTGATGGTTTCGTAATCGCACGCGCGCTACATGACGCTGGGCGGGTGGTCGAGGTGATTCTGCTTGCGCGTCCCGACGAGTTAAAGGGCGACAACGCCGATATGTTCCACAAATTGCCGGTGCGTGCGGCTTCCGTCGAAACCTCGCAGCAACTGACGGCAGAGTTTTCGCGCGCCGTGGCCAGCTGCGACCTGTTGGTCGATGCCATCCTGGGTACCGGATTCAAGCCGCCGCTGAAAGGCCTCTATGCCGAGGCTATCGCAGCAATCAATCACAGCGGCAGGCCAGTCGTCGCAGTCGACATACCTTCGGGCGCGGAATCCGACTTAGTGCAGCCGCAATCTGGCGAAGCCATCGCGCGAGCTGATGCCATCGTGACCTTCACTGCGCCGCGGCCTGTTCATGTGTTTGGCGCGCTCACGCGCGGCCCGGTGCTGGTGGTGCCAATCGGCAGTCCCGGCGAGGCCATTGTCTCGTCGCTAAATCTGGAGGTAACGACACCACGCGACTTCTCTCGCCTGCTCGCGCCGCGTCCTCTGGACTCGAACAAGGGAATGTACGGCCACGCGCTCATCGTCGGGGGCTCGCTGGGGAAGTCCGGTGCTGCAGCGATGGCGGGAATGGCGGCACTACGCGCAGGAGCCGGGCTGAGTACGGTCGCAGTTCCTCGTAGCGTGTTGCCGAGCGTAGCTTCGTTCGCCGCTGAGTTGATGACCGAACCGCTGGCAGAAACAAGTGCCGGCGGTATCAATACATCTGCCCTGGATAGAGTTGTCGAGTTAGCGAGCACAATGACTGTCGTTGCGCTCGGCCCGGGAATCGGGCGCCAGCCCGAGACGTTTGCATTCGTGCACGAGCTCGTCAAGCGGGTGAAGTGCCCGCTGGTGATCGACGCCGACGGACTGAACGCGTTTCAGGGCAAGACTGAGTTGCTCGATGGCCGTGATCGCCCTCTGGTACTGACACCGCATCCGGGCGAAATGTCGCGGCTGACCGGATTATCGATCAAAGGCCATTCAGGCGGACCGGCTGAACGTTGCGCGCACGTTCGCCGAGCAGCATCATCTCGTCCTGGTGCTGAAGGGAAGCAACACGATTGTCGCGCTGCCCGATGGGCAGGCCTGGGTGAATCCCACCGGCAATCCTGGCATGGCGACTGGCGGTACCGGCGACATCCTTACAGGAATGACAGCAGGCGTGATCGGCCAGATGCCCGACGACGTGGCGCGAGCCGCAGTTGCCGCCGTTTACCTGCACGGTCTGGCAGGCGATGTGGCGGCCGAGACGATGGGCGAGCACTCGCTCACGGCGACCGACCTGCTGACCGGATTGCCCGAAGCCTTTCGCCGGGCTACCAAGTGGGCGAATGAATGCAGTGGTGCGCATCCGGGCATGACCACCCGCGAATACATCACACACTCCGCCGAAGAAACCATCGCTCTCGGCCGCGAGCTTGCCCCACGCTGAAGAACGCGCGCATGGTCATCCTGCGTGGCGACCTTGGAGCCGGCAAGACCACGCTGGTGAAAGGCATCGCCGAAGGTTTGCAGGCCGCGTCGCGTGACGACATCACCAGCCCGACGTTCACCCTCATCCATGAATTCCGCGGCCCCGATGTCACGCTGTATCACGTCGATCTCTATCGCATCGAGACCGAACGCGAGCTTCGAGACACTTGGTCTAGACGAGCTCTTCGCCGAGCCGGGCAATCTCGTTCTGCTGGAATGGGGCGAGAAATTTCCGCGCTTCCAACGCGAGCGGGATATCGAGATCTCGATCGAGCGCCGCGGCGAGCAGGAGCGAAGGGTCGTCGTACAGCAGCAGAGGAACCTCTAATGACACGACGATTATGTTTCTTCTGTCTGTTGCTGGGGTTGACCGTCTCCGGCCCAATCGGGAACGGCGAGGTGCACAACCAGACTGGCAATAGCTCGATCGAACTCCCCCAATTCTGGGACGCTTCCGCCAAACTAGTAAGTGTTCCTGCCCCCAATGGAACCCTTGTACTCAAGGTTGCCGGCAAGCGCACAGGAAAGTCTTACCCTGACGATGAATGGGTGCCGGAGTATTACATCGAGATGCACGGAAAGCGATTGGAACCGTCTATCAAGTGCTTTGCGATGCCACACGCGCTCTGGTCGCCGGACTCGGCTTGGCTCGCGATCACATCAAGCGATGGTGGCTTAGTCGGAAATTGGAAGGTGTTTGCGTACAACGTTGAGGGCGGGCACCTCGCTACTCACAATGTGATACCGGCAGTGCAGGCTGATCTCGCGCGAAGATTTCCGGCCGGGATCAACCCTCCAGGAACCAACTTCTTTTCCGATGCGGAGCGTCGAGAATTTGCGAAGGATCCAAGTTGGGTAAACGTGCGCGCCTTTCGTTGGATCGATGGCGACCAACTCCTGGTAGCCGCATCCGTGCCTCCGAGCAGCGGTTACGGTGTGAACAGCGGGAAAGAGCGAGCCTACATCGTGAGCCCAACTACCGGCGCGATCATCCGCTCTTACTCCGAATCGAAGATGGATCCAAGATGAAGAAGGCAACCACCTCCGTTTGGACAGCTAAACCTCTCCGCACGCGCGGCATGGAGGAGGCTTACGCCCAGCATCCCGAGCTGCTTTCAGGGTGTCCCAATCGAAAGTACCGGCTTTGAGCTGACGCGCACGTTCACGAATACGTTTCGCAGCGGCTTCGGCTTCTTTGCGCCTGTGGATGGCGTCATCCGTCTTTTTCGTGTTTTCCATATGTAAAGTCGTAATGATAGGTAATCCAAAGGGTTGCTGTCATCATCGTTGAGGACCTGATCCGCCACGCTGCCTCAAAACAAGCTAAAATCAAAAGTTGGGCCTGCCCCGCCAATTTGCGGTTGCCGGCCGGAGAGCATGTACGAAGTCACTGTCGAAGACACCTTTTCTTCCGGACATTACCTGCGCAATTACAAGGGCAAGTGCGAGCGTCCGCACGGCCACAACTATCGCGTGCGCGTGACCCTAAGCGGCGAAGAGCTTGATCAAGCCGGATTGCTGCTCGACTTCAAGGACCTGAAAGAGGTCCTGCGGCCGGTGATCAATTATCTTGACCACCAGATGATGAACGAGTTGGAGCCATTCACGGTCATAAATCCGTCAGCCGAAAACATTGCGAAATATTTTTACGATGAGACCAATGCGCACTTGAGCGGCGTCACCAGTGGCCGCGTGCGCGTGAAAGACGTCACCATCTGGGAGACCGACACGACCACCGCCAGCTACAGCGAATAAGCGCAGCTTTCCCGCGCATGGCGCGTCCATATTAATAAGAAGAGAATTTCCTGATCCGCACTGAGGTGCACTGAATTGGCTATTTATCTACCCGCAACCGTTGACGAAGAGAACGTCGCACTCGATGAACTTACCCCGCGCGAGATTGTGCGCGAGCTCGATAAGTACGTAGTTGGCCAGCACGAGGCCAAACGCGCCGTTGCAATTGCCCTGCGCAATCGCATGCGCCGCCAGAAGCTGACGCCCGAGCTGGCGGAAGAAGTCATTCCCAAGAACATCATCATGATGGGCCCTACCGGCGTGGGAAAAACCGAGATCGCACGCCGGCTGGCAAAGCTGGCGAACTCGCCCTTCCTGAAGGTCGAAGCCTCGAAGTTTACCGAGGTCGGCTACGTTGGCCGCGATGTCGAATCGATGGTGCGCGACCTGATTGAGATCGCCATCGACATGGTTCGCGAAGAAAAGCTTGAAGACGTTGCCGACAAATCAGAGCTGAACGCCGAAGAGCGCCTGCTCGATCTGCTGTTGCCGTCGATGCCGACGCAGGTTCCGCCGCGCCAGCCGGCCGCGCCGGATGGCCAGATCGGATTCAACATCGGCAAGCGAGCCGCTGTTGGCCGGCGAGCCCGGCTCGCGCACCCGCGAGAAGCTGCGCCAGCAACTGCGCGAAGGCAAGCTCGACGAGCGCATGGTCGAGCTGGACGTTCGCGAAAAATCGTTTCCCGCTTTCGAGATCATCACCAATCAGGGCGTCGAAGAGATGGACGTCAACATGAAAGACATGTTGCCCAACATCTTCGGCCAGCGCACCAAGAAGCGGAAGATGAAGGTCAGCGAGGCCTTCGAGTACCTCATCCAGGAAGAAGAGCAGCGGCTGGTCGACATGGACCAGGTGCAGCGCATCGCGGTCGAGCGCGTGGAGAACAGCGGCATCATCTTCCTCGACGAGATCGACAAGATTGCCGGCCGCGAAGGCGGCCACGGGCCCGATGTTTCGCGCGAAGGCGTGCAGCGCGACATCCTACCCATTGTCGAAGGAACCACCGTCAACACGCGCTACGGCATGGTGCGCACCGACCACATTCTGTTCATTGCCGCTGGTGCTTTCCACGTTTCGAAACCGAGCGACCTGATTCCTGAGCTGCAGGGTCGCTTCCCCATTCGCGTCGAGCTGCAATCGCTCACCGTTGAGGACTTCATCAAGATTCTGACCGAACCGAAATCGTCGCTGACCAAGCAGTACATCGCGCTGCTCGACACCGAAGGCGTGAAGCTGGAGTTTACGGAAGAAGCGCTACAGGAAGTGGCGAACTTTGCCTTCAAGGTGAACGAAGGCACGGAGAACATCGGCGCCCGGAGGCTGCACACCATCATGGAGCGCGTGCTCGACAACATCAGCTTCGACGCCCCCGATATGCAGGAGAAGGACGTCAAGGTAGACGGCGACTACGTGCGCAACGCTCTGACTGACATTGTGAAGGACCAGGATCTGTCGCGATATATTCTGTAGTGCGAAACGGCGTTGCAGTGGTGTTTTGAAGGGGCACGCCTTTAGGCGTGCCGTTAGAATGCGCTACATGCTCTGGCGGGGGATTCAATCCAAGGGGATTGAATCCCCCGCCTTTTCATGTTCTGGGTTGCAGTTCGGCGCAGCTAAAGCTGCGCCCCTTCAAATCGCTAGCTATCTCTCCCGCGTTCTTTGCTTCGCTGCTCCCGCCAGCTCCCCCAGCAGTTCATACGTCTCATCCCATCCAATGCAGGCATCCGTGATGCTTTGCCCATACGCCAGCGGTGATCCGTTCTCCAGCTTTTGCGCGCCGGCTACCAGATTGCTTTCCAGCATCACGCCGATGAGGCCGCGATTGCCTTGACGAATCTGCCCTGCCACATCGCGACAAACCGCACCCTGCTGCTCGTAGTCTTTATGACTGTTGGCGTGGCTGCAATCGATCATGACTCGTGCCTGCAAACCGGCTTGCCGCAATTGCTCGGCTACGCTGGCGACAGAGGCGGCGTCATAGTTGACCGATTTCCTTCCTCCGCGCAGGATCACGTGACAATCGGGATTTCCCGTAGTAACAAAGATGGCAGACTGTCCGCTTTTGGTGTGGCCAAGGAATGTATGCGGATGCGCGGCCGACATCACTGCCTCGATCGCGATCTGAACGTCGCCCGAAGTCGCATTCTTGAAACCAACGGGACAGGACAGGCCCGACACGAGTTGACGGTGTACCTGGCTCTCGGTGGTGCGCGCCCCGATCGCTCCCCAGCTCACCAGCGAAACCAGATACTGAGGCGTCATGACGTCGAGGAACTCGGTCCCGGCGGGCACGCCCATTTCGGCGAGATCAAGCAAAAGATGCCGCGCCAGCCGCAAGCCGTCGTTGATCTTGTAGGACTGGTCGAGATAGGGATCGTTGATTAGTCCCTTCCAGCCGACTGTTGTGCGCGGCTTCTCGAAATAGACCCGCATGACCAGCAGCAACTCACGAGCAAATTCGGGCGCGACGTTTCTCAGCCGCTCAGCATACTCTCGCGCAGCCGAGGTGTCGTGAATAGAACAAGGACCCACCACCACCAGCAATCGCGAATCGCGCCCGGCGAGAATGTCACCAATGGCGGTCCGCGCGTCGTGAACCGTAGCAGCAGCCTTCTCGGTTACCGGGAGTTCCTCCTCTAAGAAAACCGGCGGCAGCACGACCCGTGTCCACTTGATGCGAAGGTCGTCGGTGCGGTAAAGCGTCATCAATTAAGAATAGCGAATCGACGGTGTGCTTCCAAACGGCGGAGGCGTGCGGCCGCAAACTCTTTGCTCGTCATCCCGAGCGCAGACGAGGGATCCGCAGTTATGTTGCTGGCGAACAAATGCGTCTGGAGGGATGATCTACAACGACGCAGAACTCAAGTCTGCCGCCGGGAAACGAGAGCAGATCCCTCACTTCGTTCGTGATGACAAAGCCAAAAGGTGGTGATCGCAAAAGCAGAATGATTCAACTACCGGTTGCCGAATGTCCAGCCGAGGCCCGTGCTGGTGCCATAGTCGCTGCCCGAAAATGTCGGCGGAGGCTGATTGTCCCAGTTGCCGTAAAACGAGACGTTCCACGTAAGATTGCTCCAGAATTTTATCCAGTACGTGGCATTCAGGGCGGTATAGACGCGCCCTGGCGTATTGAAAGCCGGGACCACTGTGGTGGCAATTGTGAGGTTAGTTTTGTTGAACCGGAAAAGCTCTGCGGATGCGCCAACCAGGCCGGCTAATGTGTTCCGTCCGGACTGATCTATCACGGTCTGGTTATATCGGGTGTTCTGGTAGGCCATGCCACCATAGACAGCGATGCGTGCACGATTGGTGTTCTTAACGTAACGTCCAATGCCGCCGCCGATACTGGACTGCAGCGCGATGTCCTGCTCGGTGCTTTGCAGCAGCGAGCCTACGCCGGTGTAGAACCAGTTATTCCAGCGCATGAGGTGGCGATAGTAGGCTGTCCCGTCATTGCGGGTTGATGTAGTAGCTCCGGTGTTTCCCGTAAGTGACGAAGTGAAGCCTGCGCCGGCGGACCAGCGTTCCCGAGGGTAGGTAATGTTCGAGCTGAGGGAGTACTGAGTAGAGCTGTTGGCCTTCGAGAAGATAAGTCCCGAGTCAATTTCTCCGTTGAACCGGCGCCAGAAATTGGTGTCGGTCTGGTCGATCTGTACGACATCTCTGCGCCGCACCTCGGTTGTGTGGTCCTGATCGTCAACCACTTGAATGGAGATGGGACGCGCCTCTTCTGTCTCTGCCGTCGAAAGAGTTCCGATGTACGAATTGCCCGGTCCCGTCTTCACCAGGAACAGTTGCTTGCTTTCAATATGGTGCACCTTGAGCCAATTCACCTCGGTCGTGCCCTTGATGTAATCGAAGCTGACATAGAGCACGCCGGCATCGAGCCCCTTGATTTCGCAAGTGAGGCGGTCGCCGTTGTTCATGACCAGCACGTCCGATTTTTCCCGCGCAAGCCCAGGCATCGTGACCAACAGTGCGCAGAACACCACCGCGGCAGCAATCTTCATAGCGCTTCCTATTTAAACAGGCAGTTTGTGGGATCGCCCGGTAAATTCGGACAGAGGAGCGGCCCTCTGTCTGACGTCGGCAGAGAGAATTCCCATATCCCACTTTAGTCGCAGGCGCCCATTCTCTCGGTAGTTTAACCGGAGTTACTAGGAGTTCTGCGGGTTGGCGCGACTCCATAAAGCGCTTATAGTTGGCGGTGATTCGCCGCTGAATCGTTGCTTGGAAAGTGTAAGATGGGGTGTACCCAAGTACTCACAATTGCAACAGGGCCTTTGCTGGCGTGTAGCTCAGCGGCTGTGTAAAAGAGTGACGTGGAGTGAGATCAATCCGCGAGCTTTTTGTCCACGAGATCCAGGCCTGTCTTCCGGGATGCCCACCCCGAATTAGCTTATGAGCCAATGAGTTTTTTTCTACAACATCGATTTCAAATCAGGAGAGGAAGTATGACAAAGACCCAAACATGTAAAGCTGCATTCGCAGCGTTAGCCATCATCGTCCTTGCGAGCTTCAGCACCGTTGCCTTTGCCGGCGACAAGGTGAAGGTTGAAGGCATCATCAAGGGGCGCATTGGGCCTGAGGTGATTCTGCAAACTTCGGATCAGCCGAGACTCGTGGTACTACTTACCGACTCGACTCAGGTACAGCAGGTGCAGGGAGCACTCAAGGCTCGCCGCAAGCAGATGTCCATGGCGGCGCTGATTCCTGGCCTCGCGATCAAGGCCGAGGGAAACTACAACGAGAAGAACCAGCTGGTGGCGACCTCCATTTTGTTCAAGGGTGACGATCTTGAGCAGGCCCAGGCGATTCAGGCCGGCGTGCACGAAACCCAGCAGCAGGCGAATGCCAATGAGGCTGCGCTGGCTGCCCAGAACGAGGCTTTGAAAGAGCAGCAGGCTGCCATCGACAAGCAGCAGCAGGAGATCGCCGCCAGCAAGGCCAAGATCGCCGCCAACAGCGCTCGCTTTGGCCAGCTTGACGACTACTACATCCTTGATGAAGTCACCGTGTACTTTGCTAACGGCCAGATTAAGGTCGATCCCCAGTACAACGCTCCCTTGCTGGCACTGGTGCAAAAGGCCATGACCTACAACGGCTACACCATCCAGGTGAAGGGCTACGCCTCCTCCGTGGGCAGCGCCACGCTGAATCAGAAGCTGAGCGAAGACCGCGCCAATAACGTCACCAATATCCTGTTACAGCAGGGACACGTTCCTTTGACCAACATGCTGGCACCCGGAGCCATGGGCGAAGCCCACCAGGTCGGCAACGATAACACCGCCGAAGGACAGGCCGAGAACCGTCGCGTGGTGGTGCGCGCATTACTCAACAAGGGCATCGCAGGCACCGACTTGTCGCTGCCCTCAACCACGACGAAGTAACCGTCTCGTCAACTGACAGGGAAACGCTGGGACAGCAGCAGTGCTGTCCCAGTACTATTAACCGGGGCGAGCGGCGGCCATTCCCGTTCGACGTTGCTAGCTCGCACCAGCAACCGCTGAAAGGTTTGGCGTTTATGATCCGCTCGCTGCGAACGATCGCATTCCTCTCTCTCATCGCCCTCATTTCGGTATTCGCTCTCGCGCAGAACGCGCCGACTCCGGGAAATCGTCCCAAGGTCGGCTTGGTGTTCGAGGGAGGTGGTGCGCTTGGACTGGCGCATATCGGAGTCATCCAGTATCTGGAAGAGCACCATATCCCGATAAGCTACATCGCGGGTACCAGCATGGGCGGCCTGGTGGGCGGCGTCTACGCTACCGGCCGCAATGCCGCCGAGGTGCGCGATGTGGTCAAGGCGATCAACTGGAACCAGGTCATCGCGGGGCAGACACCTTATAGCGACCTATCCTTTCGGCGAAAACAAGACGCGACGGAGTATCCCAGTACGCTGGAGTTTGGTGTTCACAAAGGGTTGCAATTCCCCTCCGGCTTCAATGCCGGCCAGCAAGTGGACCTGATTCTCGACCGCATTGCGTTGCCGTATTCGGGAATAAAAAGCTTTAACGATTTGCCCATTCCGTTCGCCTGTGTGGCCACCGATCTGGTGGAGGGGAAGGAGCACGTCTTTCGCAGCGGCCCACTTGAACTAGCATTACGCTCGACCATGTCGCTGCCCGGCATCTTCTCGCCGGTGCACTCTGACGGCCACATCTACGTGGATGGCGGCCTGATGAACAACTTCCCCGTCAGTGTCGCCAAAGCGATGGGGGCGGACACAGTTCTCGGAATTTATCTGGAAACCGAACCACTGAAGCCCGACGCGACGCTCTCCAGCTTTGGAGTGCTGGGTCAGTCGATTTCGGTGATGATCGCCGCCAATGAACGCATGGCCCTCAAAGATGCTGACATATTGGTCAAGGTACCGCTGCTCAAATACACCTCGATGAGCTATGACGACGCGGATGCGATCATCAAGGCTGGTTACGATGCTGCTGCAAGCCATGCCGACCAGCTTGCTCCTCTGTCGGTAGATGAAGCTTCCTGGAGGAAGTACCTCGACGAGCGTGATGCACGACGGATACGAGCAACCGCCGTGCCGCAGTTTGTGCAGGTCGCCGGCGTCGATCCGGAAATTGGCAAGTCGATGGCCACGGAGATGAGCGGCTTCATTGGAAAGCCAATTGACATCGCAAGCCTCGATCAGCAGATTTTGCGCTTCAACGGCCAGGGCGCCTTTTCCAGCCTGAACTATTCGGTGGTACAAAAAGATGGCCAACCCGGACTCCAGGTCGAAGCCCAGGTTAAGCCCTACTCGCCGCCCATCGTGCGTCCGCTCATTCTGATTAACGGATCGGACTATAACGAAGTTTTCTTCAGCATGGGTGCTCGGGCGACATTTAACAATTTCGGTGGATATCGCCGCGAGTTGCGTGCCGATGTGACAGTCGGTTCGCAATACCAAATCTTCGCTGAGTATTACCGGCCCTTTGATGCTCTGAGCCGATGGTTTGTAGCTCCCAGAGTAGACCTGAACAGTTACCAATATCCGCTTTACAACGGCAACACGCTGCTTTCCATCTATAGGGACCGCCAGGCGCTGGGCGGCCTTGACTTCGGATATGCCTTTGGCCGTACTGGCGAATTGCGTCTCGGCTATGAAGGTGGTTACGAGAAGCTCTCGCCTCAGGTCGGCAATAGCGAGGAGCTTCCAACTGTATCCGGGGGAACTGGAGATATCAGGCTTCAGTACACCTTCACCACCCTTGACGAGCCTATCGTTCCGCGCAAGGGGGAAAGCGTCAAGTTCTTCACCAAGTACTACAACGCGAATCCAGGTGCTCCCGAGGCCTTCCCTGTCTCCGAGCTGGGTATTCAAAACTTCTTCCAAATTAGTAAGCCTTCGACCGTTTTTCTGAACGCGTACGGAGGAACCAGCTACGGCTACAAAACCGGAATTCCAGCCTTCAACTTGGGCGGACCTACCCGGTGGGCAGCGTATGGCGAGAACGAACTGCTGACCAACCAATACTTCCTCTTCCAGACCGGCTATATCAGGACGCTGAAACAGCTGCCTCCGCTGCTGGGCAGCACCATCGACTTCATCGGCGAATTTGAAGTTGGAAAGACGTATCAGCTTCCGAATGGGCCCAAGCCGCCATATCTTCCAGGCGATGTGGTGGGAGGCCTGATTGTGAACACCTTATTCGGACCGGTGGAAATAGGGGGCGCCGTCGGCAACTACGGGCACGCCAAGTTCTTCTTCCAGGTAGGCAGGGTTTTCTGACATACGAGAGCCGGGGCAATGACCGCGGTCCCAGGGTAGAAAGGTTTTTCGATGCAACGACGAGTGACTCATCCATCCTGCGCAGCTGTACTTGTTGCGTTCTGCGCCTGCATTTTTGTCGGCACGTTCAGTGGGGCGCAAGCCCTTCCTAACGCGCCCAGTACGCAAAAGGCAAAGACCCAGACAGCCAAAGCTTCGGAAGGCACATGGCCCCGGACCTTCACCAGTGGCGCCGACAAGTTCCTGGTCTACCAGCCGCAGGTGGATAAGTGGGAAGGCAACCACATCGATTTGTATTCCGCGGTCGAGATGACGAAAGAGAAAGGCGCCAATCCGACCTATGGAGTGGTGTGGTTCTCCGCTCGCACCGAGGTGGATAAGATCAACCGGCTGGTGACGCTCGACAACATCGAGCTCACGAAGGTGAAGTTCCCGCTTGCTCCCGCAAACGAGCCCATCCTCACCGCGCTCCTTCAGAAAAAGCTGCCCGGCGCCACCAAGACGATCTCGCTCGATCGACTCCAGGCATCGCTGGAGGCTGACGATGAAGTGGCCAAGGGCGTCGAGGTCAGGAACGATCCACCCAAGATCATTTTCTCAACCACAGAGTCGGTGTTGGTGCTGATTGACGGGCCTGCGCAGTTGCGTGGGATCGAGGGAACCAAGCTCCAGCGCGTCATCAACACCCGCGCCGTTCTGCTGTTTGAAGACGACAAGAAGACCTACTATCTTCGCGTGTCTGACTGGTGGCTTCAGTCAAAGACGCTCGATGGTCCGTGGACCTACGCCAAGAAGCTGCCCGATGACATGAAGAAGGCTGAGGAGTACATCGTCAACCAGACCGGTGCGCAGACTCTCCAAACCCAGCAGGCGTCCCAGCAGCAGTCAGGCAAGTCTTCTGAAAGCCAGCAACCCCCGGCGCCGCAGCCTTCGCTGAAAGAAGAGGGAAAGAACGCGAAGATTCCCAACGTGTATGTTTCCTTTGGGCCGGCCGAACTGATCGAGACCCGAGGCGAACCCGTCTACAAGCCCATTCCCGGTACCGGGCTGGAGTACGTCGAGAATACGAATGGCGACATCTTCCGCCTCAGCAGTGAGTATTACGTTCTGATCTCGGGCCGCTGGTTCAAGGGCCCGTCGCTCGATGGACCATGGACGTTCGTCGGCAAATCCGACATGCCACCTGACTTTGCGAAGATTCCGGTCGACAGCCCGAAGGCGACTATTCTCGCATCCGTGCCGGGAACGCCACAGGCTGCTGAAGGACTCATCGCCAACTCGATTCCGCAGACCGCGACCATTACCCGCGCCGAAGCCAAGCTGACCGTAACGTATGACGGTGAGGCGACCTTCGTTCCCATCGAAGGCACCGCGATGTCCTACGCCAAGAACACCTCGGTGCCGGTGATCAAGGTATCTGATAACAACTACTACTGTGTCGAAGGTGGCGTGTGGTTCAAAGCGCCGAGTCCGCAGGGGCCATGGCGCGTCGCCGATACCGTGCCGCCGGAAATCTACACCATTCCGCCCAGCTCACCGATCTACTACGTCACCTATGTAAAGGTTTATGGGTCATCGCCTGACGTGGTCTACGTTGGCTACACCCCTGGTTACTACGGGACTGTAGTTTCGGCAAACACGACCACGGTAGTCTACGGCACAGGGTGGTATTACGCGCCTTACATCGGTCCCACAGTGTGGTACGGCTGGCCGTACACCTATGGCGTGGGCGCCGGATTTACCTGGACCACGAACACCGGTTGGAGCTTCGGATTCGGTTACGGCTACGCTTACTATCCCTGGTACTACCCGTGGTGGGGACCGATGGGTTATTACGGATACGGCTGGTATCCCTATTATGGCTGGGGAGCGTGGGGCGGCGCCGCTGTCGCTAATGCCTACGGCATGTGGGGCAACACCGCCTACTCGCGCACCGGAGCTGCCTGGGCCAATCCTTACACCGGCAACTATGGCGCGGCTACGCGTGGCTCATACTACAACACGCAGACCGGGCGCTCAACCGTCGCCGGACGCGGGACCAACACGAATGTCTACACCGGCAACACGGCGGGATATCGCGGCGGCGCGACCTACAATCCCAACACCGGCATTGTCGCCGGTGGCGGCGCAGGCTATGCCGGCAACATCTACAGCGGCCAGGGCACCGCTGGACGCGGTGGCTTTGCCTACAACACCAATACCAACGCGGGCGTCGCCGCCGGCAAGAACAATGTCTATGCGGGCAAAGATGGCACCGTCTACAAATACAACCGCGACAGTGGCAACTGGTCCAGCAACAGCGGCAGCGGATGGCAATCCGCCACCAAGCCAGATGCCAATATTCAGCGGCAGCAGCAAATGCGGACACAGGGCGCGCAGAGAAGTCAGACCTTCAACTCCGGCAGCTACGGCGGTGCGAGAAGGGGCGGCGGCGGCGCCAGAATGGGGGGCGGTGGCCGCCGACGCTAGTAGACGACGGCTGATCTCACGGCTGCGAGGGGCGCTGGCACTTTGGAGTTAGGGTCATCGAAGTTGGTGCTGCACCCTGAAAAGCAATACATTAGTACGAGCGGAGCCACTCCTTCTTGCCCGCAGGGAGCACGACATGCCCGTCTGGCCGCGGTATCCCACACTGTATGAGATCAATACGTGGGTTTGGCTCGCGGAGGTGGGAGCGAAGTGGAAGTCTCCGATCGACCTGAGCTCCGTACCCTCCTCCGAATGGGACGCCATCGCTGCCCTTGGCTTCGACGCAGTTTGGCTGATGGGTGTATGGGAGCGTAGTCCAGCCGGCATCGCCATTGCCAATCAGAATCCGAATCTTCAAGCAGACTTTCCGCAGACGCATTGCCTGACTTTCGTTCCGAAGACAACGTTGGCTCGCCATACTGCGTGCGTCGCTACATCGTCGATCAGCACCTGGGCGGAAGAAAAGGGTTGGCGCTGGCTCGGCAGGAGTTGGCGAAACGGGGTCTGCGTCTCGTTCTCGATTTCGTTCCTAACCACGTTGCTCCCGACCACCCGTGGGTGAAGCAGCATCCCGACTATTTCATTCGAGGAAGTTCTGACGATCTGCGGAACGATCCGGCTTCCTACGTTGAGGTCGATGGAACAGTCTTCGCCTGCGGCAAGGACCCGTACTTTCCGGCATGGCCCGACGTGCTCCAGATCAATGCCTTTCAGTTGGAATTACGAGAAGCCGTTATCGATACCCTCACCGACATTGCCGGCCAGTGCGACGGAGTGCGCTGCGACATGGCAATGCTCTTGTTGGACTCGGTGTTCGAGCGAACCTGGGCAAGTCGCGCCGGAAACAAGCCGGCCGTCGAGTACTGGGACGACGTGATTTCGGCGCTCAAGAAGGCCAGCCCCAATTTCCTGTTCCTTGCCGAAGCCTACTGGGACATGGAGTGGGAACTTCAGCAGAATGGTTTCGACTTTTGCTACGACAAGCGGCTGTACGATCGGCTGGAGCATGACAACGCCGAGAGCGTTCGTCTGCATCTTTGCGCTGACCTCGCCTACCAGGAGAAGTTGCTGCGCTTCCTCGAAAATCACGACGAGCCGCGAGCGGCAGCAGCCTTTGCTCCCGAGAAGGAACGTGCCGCGGCGGTTGTGACATCCACCTTGCCGGGCGCGAGAATGTTCCACGAGGGACAGTTCGAAGGCCGCAAGATTCGCCTGCCGGTTTTCCTCAGCCGTCGTCCGGAGGAGCCCGTCGATACTGGACTGCTGGAGTTCTACCGCACGTTGCTCGCGGCTATTAACAGCCCCGTATTTCGCGATGGCAACTGGAGCTTGTGCGAGCGTACCGGCTGGCCCGATAACCCCAGCTACAAAAACATCGTTGCCTGGAGCTGGGAAAAGGATGGGGAGCGATACCTTATCGTGGTGAACCTGAGCGATATCCAAGCGCAGGCGATGATTCACACCGGTTGGGAAGATGTGAATGGTCACGACGTCATTCTCAGGGACAAAATGTCTGACGCGAACTACCAGCGCTCGGGCGACGAGATCCAGTCCTGGGGACTCTATGTGGATCTGGCTCCCTGGCACTACCACTTCCTTCAAAGTTTCTTAGCCATTGCAGCCGAACGGTAAAGGAGATTTCCATGGCAGTATCAAACGAACCGAGCACGCCATTCGACTACGTACAGGTCGCCGAGCAGAAGAGATTGAACGATGCTCGCGAACAGAGCGTTCCCTGGAAAAAATGGGGCCCGTACCTGAGCGAACGGCAGTGGGGCACGGTTCGCGAGGACTACAGCAAAGATGGCAACGCCTGGAACTATTTCTCGCACGACCAGTCCCGCTCGCGCGCCTACCGCTGGGGAGAAGATGGATTGGCCGGACTCTCCGACGACAAGCAACGCCTGTGTTTCGCTCTCGCGTTGTGGAACGGCCGCGACCCTATCCTTAAAGAGCGCCTGTTCGGCCTGACCAACAGTGAAGGGAATCACGGCGAAGACGTAAAGGAATACTACTTCTACATCGACAGCACGCCGACCCATTCCTACATGAAGTATCTGTACAAGTATCCGCAGCGCGAATATCCCTATGGCGACCTGATGGAGACCAACAAGCGCCGCTCGCGCGAAGAGATGGAGTACGAACTGCTCGACACCGGAATCTTCGACGACGATCGCTACTTCGATGTTTTCGTGGAATACGCCAAGGGCGATCCGGAAGATGTACTGATCAAGATCTCTGTCTTTAATCGCGGCCCGGAAGCCGCGCAGATTCACCTGCTTCCCACATTGTGGTACCGCAATACGTGGTCTTGGGACGAGAGCGAACCCAAGCCCGCCATGCGCCAGATGGGCGACAGTGCCATACAGGCTTCTCATCCACAATTTGGCGATTACACCTTGCAGTGCGATGGCGCGACTGAGCTCTTGTTCACCGAGAACGAAACCAACGCCAGCCCGCCTCTGGGGTCAGCCGAATCCGACGCCCTACGTCAAAGACGCCTTCCACGAATATGTGATTGCCGGCAATAAAGACGCGGTGAATCCGGCGAAATCCGGAACCAAAGCCGCCGCGCATTACGTGCTCGACGTGCCCGCCGGACAATCGAAGGTCGTGCGTCTGCGTCTCAGCGCCAAGCCGGCTGTCGATGCCTTCACCACCTTCGACAAAGTCTTCGCAGCGCGCCTCGCAGAGGCTGACGAGTTCTACCATCGAATTACACCGGTCAGCCTGGACGAAGATCAGCGTCGTCGTACATCGACAGGCGCTGGCCGGAATGCTCTGGTCCAAACAGTATTACTATTTCGACCTCGATCGTTGGCTGACCGAGCATGACTCTCACCCATTGATGGGGACGGGCAAAGGTGGGGCGCGTAATCCCGAATGGTTCCACATGCTCAACAGCGACGTCATCTCCATGCCCGACAAGTGGGAGTATCCCTGGTACGCCGCGTGGGACCTGGCCTTCCATACCATCGCACTGTCGCTGGTGGATTTCGACTTCGCGAAAGAACAATTGCTCCTGATGCTGCGCACCCTCTACGCTCATCCCAATGGACAAATCCCCGCCTACGAGTGGAACTTCAGCGACGTGAATCCTCCGGTGCACGCCTGGGCCACGTTGTTCCTGTACCGGGTTGAGACCGAGCTGGGCCGCGCTGATCTGCGTTTCCTTGAGCGCTCCTTCCAGGGACTCATGCTCAACTTCAACTGGTGGGTCAACCGCAAGGATCCCGAGGGTCGCAACGTATTTGCCGGCGGCTTTCTTGGGCTCGACAACATCGGCGTGTTTGACCGCAGCTCGCCGCTGCCGACAGGCGGCCATCTCGATCAGGCTGATGGCACCGCATGGATGGCTTTCTATTGCCTCTGCATGCTGGAGATTGCGCTGATCCTGACCGAATACGACTCGATGTATGAGGAGATCGCTTTCCGCTTCATCGAGCATTTTGCCTGGATCACTTATGCCATGGATCGCATTGGCGTCAACCAGGATGAAATGTGGGACACAGAAGATGGCTTCTTCTATGACCTGCTCCATTTCCCTAACGGCGATTCCATGCGTTTGAAGATTCGTTCCATGGTCGGACTGCTGCCACTATGCGCTGCTACCATCTTCGAGCCCGGGACCCTGGCCAATCATCCCAGGATTCTCGAACTGGTCGAGTTGTTCCGTAAGCGCCATCCCGAGGTTGTGAAACAGATCGCGGTACTTGACACCGGATTCATTGGCTACGGAAATCGCAGGTTGACCTCGGTCTGCAGCAAGAAGAAGCTGGAGCGGATTTTGCATTATCATGCTCGACGAGAATGAGTTCCTCAGCCCCTATGGGATCCGCTCGCTGTCGAAATACCACCTCGATCATCCCTTCGAATTTCAGTTTGGCGGCCAGGAATACAAGGTGCAATACTTGCCGGCGGAGTCGAACACCGCAATGTTCGGCGGCAACTCCAATTGGCGTGGGCCGATCTGGATGCCGGTGAACATTCTCATTCTTCGCGGACTGCTGACCATGTACGCGTTCTATGGCGATGACTTCAAGGTTGAATGCCCGACCGGCTCCGGAAAGTACATGACCCTGTTCGAAGTGTCCAAAGAGATTGGCACGCGGCTGTCTCGCATCTTCCTGCGCGACCAAAGCGGTAAGCGGCCGGTGTATGGAGGAACCAGCAAATTTCAGGACGATCCCTACTGGCGCGACTACATCCTGTTCTACGAATACTTCCACGGCGAGAATGGAGCGGGTCTGGGCGCCAGCCATCAAACCGGATGGACTGGCCTGATTGCCCGTTCCCTCGATCTCTTCGCCCGCACCGACGCTCAAACCCTGCTGCGGGACGCCAAGAAAGTCATCGGCGAGATGACGCGCGCCCAGGTCGTGGGACAATGAAGCAGCGCAAGCACGGTCTCAGTCCGATGTCCGATCTTGCCGGGAAAGGATTCGTCGCGTGCGATGGCTGCGTAACCTCGTGCTGGTGCTGCTGACAATCATTGCGGTTCTGCTCACCGTCTGGGCGGCCGCCGCACTCTTCTTCGACTCGCCGTATCCGGCGTTGCGGCCGGTGCTCGCCATCGTCTATCTCGCGGTGATCTTCGGCGCCTTGCTCCTGCTGCGCCGCGGCCATGCAGGATTGGTGGTCGCCTTCGCCGGGTTCGCTCTCGTCGTTGTCTGGTGGCTCAGCCTTGAGCCCACCAACACCGCTGATTGGGCGCCCGACAATGCCCAGACCGCCTACGCCGACATCAACGGTGACCAGGTCACGATTCACAACTTTCGCAACTGTAGTTACGTCACCGAAACCGATTACACCTGCCAGTGGGAAACCCGTTCCTACAACCTGGCCAACCTGAGCGGCGCCGACATCTTTATTACCTGGTGGGGCTCGCCCTGGATCGCCCATCCTATCGCCAGCTTCGACTTCGGCGACCAGGGCCATGTCGCCATGTCGATTGAGACTCGCGACGTGGTTGGCCAAAGCTATTCCGCCATTCGCGGATTCTTTCGCCAGTACGCTCTTACTTACATTGCGACCGACGAGCGCGACGTCATCCGCCTGCGCACCGACTACCGCAAGGACGAAGAGGTCTACCTCTTTCGCACCACGGTAAAGCCGGCGATGGCGCGCAAGATTTTCCTCGACTATCTGCAACGCGCCAACGAACTGCACCGCCAGCCCGAGTGGTACAACGCGATCACCAACAACTGCACCACCAACATCGCGGTCTCCGCCGACGAGGCTCGCCAGACCCGCATGCGCCTGGATTACCGCATCCTGCTCAACGGCAAGATGGACGAGATGATGTACGAGCACCACACCCTGGTCACCGGCGGACTGACTCTGCCCGAACTGAAGGCCCAGGCCCACATCAATCCCGTCGCCAAAGCCTGCGGCGACTGCCCCGATTTCTCCACCGTCATTCGCCAGGGCCGCGTCGGCTTTACCCCGAAGCCTTCCGCGGCGTCCTCGCCCGCCACGCCGTAAGAACGGTCGTTGGTCGGGGTGCCCCATTCCGGCTTCCTTTGCCGGGGTGGGGATTTTGTCGGGGTGCCCCATTCAAGCCTTTCCCAGGGGTGTCATCCCGAGCGAAGCCGAGGGATCTGCAGTTCGCCGGGCGCACCACCCAAGCGTCGTTTGGCTTGAGTGGGATCTCGGACGATGGCACTTAGCAGTCGGCTCTTGGCTTTTCGCCGGAGGCTCTTCCCTTCTTAAAGGGTGTCATCCCGAGCGGAGCCGAGGGATCTGCAGTTCGCCGGGCGCACCACCCAAGCATCGTTTGGCTTGCGTGGGATTTCGGACGATGGCACTTAGCAGTTGGCTCTTGGCTCTTCGCCGGAGGCTCTTCCCTTTTTAAGGGGTGTCATCCCGAGCGGAGCCGAGGGATCTGCAGTTCGCCGGCCGCACCACCCAAGCATCGTTTGGCTTGAGTGGGATTTCGGACGATGGCACTTAGCAGTTGGCTCTTGGCTTTTCGCCGGAGGCTCTTCCCTTCTTAAAGGGTGTCATCCCGAGCGGAGCCGAGGGATCTGCAGTTCGCCGGGTGCACCACCCAAGCATCGTTTGGCTTGAATGGGATTCGGACGATGGCACTTAGCAGTTGGCTCTTGGCTCTTAGCCGGAGGCTCATCCCTTCTCCAGGGGTGTCATCCCGAGCAGAGCCGAGGGATCTGCAGTTCGCCGGGCGCACCACCCAAGCGTGGTTTGGCTTGAGTGGGATTTCGGACGATGGCACTTAGCAGTTGGCTCTTGGCTATTGGCCGGAGGCTCTTCCCTTCTTAAAGGGTGTCATCCCGAGCGGAGCCGAGGGATCTGCAGTTCGCCGGGCGCACCACCCAAGCGTCGTTTGGCGTGGGTGGGATTTCGGCTTCGCTTTGTATCAGGGCCCGTCTTTTAGACGGGCCGTTGACGTGCCCTGTCGTTCGGGCTTTAGCCCCTGCGCGCTGGGTGCCCCATGTTCACGTCCATCGTTTGGACGTTAACGTGGGTGATACACCTATCGAGCAGGCCGCCACTCTTCTGATCAAAGAATGATCCCCAGGTTAGCCCAAATGATGGGCGAACCTGGGGCACCCGGCGCCCTGCACATCTACGCTTTTCGAAATGAAGCGTACAATTTCCAGCACGGAGGCCGGGCGATGGGTAACGATGGCGCAAATTCAAGACCTGAGTCAAGACGCTTTGAGGTTGCGCTTCAAACCCGCCAGCTTGAGATTGATCTTTTTTGGAAAAGATCATTGTTCTTTTGGGGGTTCATTTCGGCGGCTCTTATTGCCATCGCGGCCTTGAGAGACCAGCCGATGCTCTCCTTGCTTGTGTCGGGATTTGGACTGGTCGTTTCTGTCGCGTGGGTGTTGGTTAACCGGGGTAGTAAGTATTGGCAGGAGCAATGGGAGGCAAAGATTGAAAGGGCAGAGAAAGACGTGACTGGGCCACTGTTCGATGTGCGGGAACGAGAACAGGCAAAGGGATGGTGGGGTGGCAGAAAATATTCCGTTAGTAAGATCACGATTGCGGTGAGTGAATATGTGTCCTTTCTTTGGCTTTGCATCTTGGCGCGGCAGGGCTGGATTGCCATTACCCGCTTCCAATCTGATAGATGCCGCCTAGTCTTGGTCTTCGTCCTCTGCGCTATTCCTCTTGTCTACGCAGTCCTGTTGCTGGGGTTCGGTCGATCTACACCTCCGCCCCATTCTCCCGAAATATGACACAAACGATCTACACTCTTTCTTGGATTTTGCCCTTTGTCCGCCAATCTCTAAGGACGACAAGCAATTTTGAGTACCGTAATTTCGTCCAACAGCTTTGGACCGAATTGGAGAAGGCTCAGGTACCAGGCATTGTCAGAACGCCACTACTTCAGATGCAGTCAGGCCAAGTCTTTCAGTACGAGCAGACGCCCCATGAGTTGCGCGTCTTGACCACTGAGGCATTTTTCTACCTCTTTCACAACGGCTTTATAACGCCAGTTCCGCCAGATCGCTACTTAAACCACCCAAACTTCCATACGTACTACGTCACCCAGCGCGGTGTGGAATGGTTCAAAGGTGGAGATCCGCTACCGGAAGATGTTGTCGGGTATATGAAGTTCTTGCGCGAGCGCGTGTCGAGCATGGATGCTGTCATCGAGCAGTACGTCATAGAAGCGCTGACGGCGTTCGAGAGGCAGGCGCATTTTGCGGCCGCTGTGATGTTAGGTGCTGCGTCAGAAAAGGCACTCTACCTGCTGGCTGAATCGTTGCTGGGCGCATTCAAAGATGCCAAGAGGCACGACAAGCTGAAAGCCCTCCTTGATCGTCGGAAGTTACTGGAGCTCTTTGAATATGTCAGAGACACAGTCTGCGATGTTTCTAAAGCAAAGGCGCTCCCCTACTCTGATTCTGAGGGGGCTGGCACTCATCTCATGTCTTTATATGAAGCGATGAGGGTGCAGCGGAATGACGCGGTGCATCCCATGAATGCTACAGTCTCCGGAGACTCGGTGCGGCTGCTGATTCAATCATTTCCTTATGCGCTCAGTAAAAGTGAGGAGCTACGAGCATGGTTTACAGCGAATCCCAAGAGCATCTAGATCTAGGCTATCTTTGCCGGCGCCAGCGTAGCACCTAGCGCGTCTTCATACCTAAGACGATTGAGACCGACGAGTCCCACTTCTTGTCGCTCCCTCTCTTGTAATGAACCTCGTGTCTTTGGTCTATCGAATCTACTAACCAGATACGAATTTTTGATTTGACGAGCTCCGATCTCGTCACCTGTGGGAGTGAGAAACGCAACCAGCCTCGGTGTCCAACCCCGTTCGTGAGGGGTACTCCGCGTATCCTCGAAATTAGGCTTGGGATTTCTCTGTCTAGCTCAGCGTCGAATATGTCGGCATTTGGGTTGTCAATTCTATAGTCCGACAAGTCCTCCACATGCCGAGCCTGAAGTTTCCTTCTAAACAGGTGTCCCTTCGTGGTTACAGAAACGTCGACATCTTCGATTGTGGTTGGGGTTTCGGAGTCGTTTACAACTTGAACTTCAACAAACCAATCCCAATCTGTCTTGTAGGCTGTCTCCCATCCGGCCTCTTTTTTTGCCTCTGCGAAAACGGCCCTAAGGGATACAGTTCTTAGGTCTGGCACAAGTTTCACATTCAGGAATTTGCCGAAGATACGCGGAGTTTTCAGCTTTCTATCCGCCCATAGCGATCCGAATCCGAGGCCGAGAAGGACCAAATAAACAAATGGCGTGTGTACAAAAGCGCCCAGTTTGGGATGCCTTAACATCATCCCTTCAAACCAGTCCCATCTACCGAGCCAATCCACGACACCGACGAGGAACTCGACGGTAAACAAGGAGAGGAAGCCGATTCCGAAGACTTGAAGAGCTCTACGCAAAGCCGTCTGCACCTCGGTCAGGCCGAATCTGTAAACTAACCGAGGCAAGGATATGAGCCATAGTAAGTTGAGTCAAATAATGGTTAGGCGGGTGGGCGGGTGGCCCAGGCAAGGTTTTACGTACACAGATAGTCATTGGGTGCCCCCCTTCGACTGCGCTCAGGGCAGGCTATCAAGCGTAGCTTGGGCGGGTCTATTCAACGGTTTGGACCGAGGCCCACGCACTCCCGCTTCCTCAACCTCGAATATTACGGGGATCTCCCAACCTTCTAGCAAGAAGAAGATTTGTCCAGGTACTCGATTCAAAAGACCCGCTCAAGCTTTGCTTGAACGGGGCACCCGGCACTCCCCTGGAATGACATTCTCCGGCGAAAAGCCAAGAGCCAACAGCCAACGGCCGAATAGGCACGAACGTGTCGTATAACCGCCCGAACTATTTTGCCCACAACCCAGTTTCTATGTTGCTGAACTCACACCACTTCTGATTTCCCTTCGTCACACATCACCGTGCCCGCGCTCACCGCATCTTGTTTCTAATTTCTTTAGTCTTGCAACGGAACTCGGGGAGGGGGAAGGTGTGGGGAAAAGCCGCTTTGCCGCTATTCGCCATTCGCTGTTCGCCAGAACTCAAGAGCTCCCAGCCGCCAGCTTCCAGCTACCAGCCAGAAGAAAAGCCCCACGTGCCCAGCCGCCACAAACCACACGAGCCGCCGACCTGTGGCGAAAAGCGTTTGTTTCCAATATTTTACCCGCAAGTCTCACGGGCTCAAGATTTTACAAGGAAAGTTTTTTGCCAGCCCAATGGAATCAAGATTTTACGGGGTACCAGGGGGAGGGGGTACAGCCGCTGTTCGCCATTGCCGTTCGCCATTCCTTCCGGAACCTCTGGCGAAGAGCGAAAAGCGAATAACTAAAAGCGACCAAGAACAGATCCCTCGCGTCAAGGGCGCTCGGGATGACAATTCATAAGGCATAAGGAGCATTTACATAATCCATGACCCGCCACTGCGAACACGTCAAAGCCAACGGCCACTTCTGCGGATCGCCTGCCATGCGCGACCGCAATTACTGTTTCTTCCACATCATCGACATTGGACGCCGGCTGCGCCTGAAGCGTTATTTCGACCACGGCCTGCAGGCTCCGGCGATCGAGTTGCCGCTGCTGGAAGATGCTGCGTCCATCCAACTCGCGCTCATGCAGGTGACTGACGCCCTGCTGAAGGGCACGCTCGAC
This sequence comes from uncultured Acidobacteriaceae bacterium, assembly GCA_963699875.1. Classification (GTDB taxonomy): domain Bacteria; phylum Acidobacteriota; class Terriglobia; order Terriglobales; family Acidobacteriaceae; genus CAVVDY01. The sequence goes on along the minus strand of CAVOVN010000003.1, from coordinate 151,394 downwards.
CGCAAGACTGCCGGCCTGGTGCTGTATTCGTTGCAGACCGCCAGCTCAAACTTGCGCAACATGCAAAAAGAAGCTGAGGCCGACTCCGACAACGCCATCTGCAATCGTTACGACAGCTTTGAGCACGACTTCGAGCTCGACATGGCGGAGACTGCCAGCTTGCGCGTCGAGGATCCGGCGGAATCGGAAGAAGAGAACATCGCGGCTGCCGTTACCTTCGAGGAGCAGCCGGACGAAGCATTCTCCACGCTCGAGGACGACAGCAGCGAGTCGGCAAGCGCTCCCCGCCGCCAGAGGCTGCTCAAGATTCGCGACGAGGATTTCGACATGCCGATGAAGCTTACGGAGGAGCAGTATCTGCAGGCCAAATGCGCCATCTTCGAGTACCGCATGGACCACAATATCGATGCCAATGACGTCCGCAATAAGGTGATACCGCAACGCGCCGCCATCAGCCAGAACATTTTGCTGCCTGTGCGCAAACCGGTGGCGAGCGTGCGGGAGGAAGAGGATGGCATCGCGGTATCCAACGGGTAGAGCGCGTGAACTGCAGGTCCCTCGCCCCCCTCGGCTTCGCCCGGGGTTCGCTCGGGATGACACGCCCGTGGAGGAGTACGGGTGGAAGCCCACGCATTCATGCGAGGGAAGAGGTGGATTGTTATGAGACGCGCTTTAGCGCTGGCCGGGGCTGAAGCCCGTGATCGGGAGGGCGCGATGTCCCCTCGGATAAATCCGAGGGCTTCCACCGACTTCGCCAAGGGGCGTGCTAACATCGTGTCCCGCGAGCCGGCTGCCCTGGCTGGCTCGAACGGAGGCCTGCATGGGAGGCTTAGTCCCGTTAACCGATGCGTCGCGACGCCCGGTGCGCATTCCCGTCGTTACCGCTGTGCTGATCCTCATCAATGCCATCGTGTTTGGCATGGAGCTCATGCATGGCGACCCGTTCGTATTGCAGTGGGCAGCGGTTCCGGCACAGATTATTTATGGCCATCGCTGGATCACCGTCCTGACGGCGATGTTCATGCACGCCAGTTGGTCCCACTTTTTTTTTTTTTTTTTTTTTTTCCTCTCCGCTCACATCGTGCAGCAGGCGTGGACATCGGCGTTGAGGCGGTGTCGCGTGGTGGCCCGCAGGCGCGCGAGAGGCGGTGCTGGTGATGCAGGTGGTGAGCTGAGCCAGCGACGGCCTGTGGGCTGATGCTGTTCGTGCACATGTCGCTATCGAAACGCAGGAGCGAGGACCGCCGCTGCGGTGCGCTGCGCGACTGGCGGGCCGGCGCCGGTTCGGCTACCCCCTGCAGATTCTGCTGGAGCGCGAAGGCTGGCAGGTAACCACAGCGGGTGTACCGGCTGTACGTGGAGGAGAAGCTGTCGTTGCGGCGCAAGCGCGGGCGGAAGCGCAGCACGTGCGTCAGCCGCTGCCGGCAGCCGTGGCCGCCAACAGGTGTGGTCGGTCGACTTCATGAGCGATACGCTCAGCTCGGGACGGAGGTTTCGCACCTGAACATCGTGGATGACTACACGCGGGAGTGCCTGGCGATCGAGGTCGACACCTCGCTGGGCGGAGTGCGGTGGTGCGCGTGCTGGAAGAACTAAGCACAACCGCGGACTGCCGCGGCAGATCCGCAGCGACAATGGACCCGAGTTCGTCAGCCGCGCGTCGATCAATGGGCCTACGAGCAGGCCTCCAGTGGCACACGTCAACCCGGACACCGATGGAGAATGGCTACGTGAGAGTTTCAACGGCGCTTTCGCGACGAATGCCTCAACGAGAACTGGTTCAGCAGCCTGGCTGACGCCGCAAAATCGCGCAGTGGAAGCAGGACTACAACGAACTTCGACCACACAGCAGCTTGCAGTACCGTACCCCCATGGAGTTTGCTCAGCAGTCGGCAGGCTTCTACTGATGAGTGGAGGGCCTCAAACGCCGCCCCTCCCCACACCCCCATCCCCGCTATACAGCGCTAGCAACAAAAACCGAAAGTCTCATATCCCTGGACTAAAGATGGGGGGCATTATCGGCAACATGGTCTTCTTCTGGGCCTTCGGTCCGGAGGTGGAAGATGCGATGGGCCGCGGCCGTTATCTGATCTTCTATCTTCTGGGCGGTGTGGTGGCCATGCTGGCGCAAGTTCTCGCCGACACCCATTCCACCGTGCCCAACCTGGGCGCCAGCGGTGCGATTGCGGCGGTGATGGGCGCGTTTCTGGTGATGTATCCTCGCGACCAGATCAAGTCAATTCTCCTCATCTTTATCTTTGTGAAGATCACGTTTATTCCCGCTTTCCTGCTCATCGGCTTCTGGTTCCTCACCCAGCTGGTCAATGCCGGGCAGGTGGCGCAGGCACAGTCGGGAGGAGTGGCGTACCTGGCGCACGTCGGCGGATTTATCTTCGGCGTGATTTTCGCGCGGATTTTTGTGCGCTCGCGCTCAAGTTACGCGCAAACACGTTGAGTACGCGGAAGTCGCAAATCGCGAGCGCTACTTAGCACTGTAAATTCTTGAACCTTTACGTTTCGTCCCGGAGATTCGACACGGGACGAAATTTCAATTTCCGGCAATTCATATCTTCGCGCTGGGCTCCAGTCTGCAAGCCAAAGTAAACGCTCACCATCGCGATTGGCTCATGTCGTGCCTTCTCTCATGCCAGCGTTGTTTGCTGATCGGTTTCGGCAACACCGAACTATCAACGGCAACGCACGAATCAACCAGAGAAGTGGAGCGTGCGATGAATAGAAGGATTTTCGCGCTACTCACCTTGCTTAGTGCCATGTTGCTGCTGTCCGACCCTGTCGTTCGGGCAGGCCATCAGTGGTGACTTGACGGGCGTGGTGAAGGACGCGACGGGGGCATATGTGTCCGATGCCGACGTCACAGTAACGAGCCTTGGCACGGGTTTTAAAGAGAACCTCAAAACCAATGCGCAAGGTGAATATCACTTTGTCAATCTGCCGGTAGGACACTACTCGGTCGACGTGAATGCTCCCGGGATGAAGGGCGGCTTTCGCGATGTCGAAGTGGTGCTCAACAAAATAGCCACTGCGAACATCACGACCGCCGTGGTTAGCGGAAGCACCACGGTCGAGGTCAACGAACAGGCAGTGGCCATCGATACCACAACGCCAACCATCTCGACCACCTTCGACGCCAAGCAGGCAGCCGACTCACCGATTACATCGACCGGCGGTACCGGCAGTGGCGTGTTGAACCTGTCGCTGCTCGACGCCGGCGTAGCCAGCTCAGGCGGCGTCGGCGTAGGCACGGGACCGTCCATTGGAGGACAACGTCCTCGCAACAACAACTTCACGGTGGATGGTGTAGACAACAACAGCCTCAGCACAACCGGTCCACTGATGTCGATTCCCAATGATGCCGTGGATAGCTTCACGGTGTTGCAAAACCAGTTTTCGGCAGAGTTCGGTCACTCTTCCGGAGGGCAATTCAACGAGACCATCAAGAGCGGCACCAACCAGTTTCATGGACGCGCCTACGAGTACTTCCAGAACCGCAACCTGAACGCGATCGACTCGCAAACCGCGTTGTCGCAGGTCAGCAATGGCGTGACGCCTTCGAATCCGCGGTTCGATAACAATCGTTACGGCGGCCAGATTGGTGGACCCATCCTGAAGAACAAACTGTTCTTCTTTACCAACTGGGAATACAACAGCATCGGCCAGACCGCGACTCCGTCAACCGCTTGCGCGCCGACTGCCGCCGGTTACGCGCAATTGGCCGCTCTGTTTCCCAACAACACGAACCTGCAGCAGTTTCAGAAATATGTTCCCGCGGCGACCTCGGCCCCGACAGTTTGCGGACTGAATGGCGCCGCCAACACGGTTTCGGTCGCTCCGGGACTGGCAACCACCAATCCGAATTTCAACAACCTGGCGGCGAACATTCCGGTGGGCGATGTTGGATTCCTCGGCTCCAGCTACCAGAACTTTCTGAACACTGCCAACTCGATTGACTACAACCTGTCTGAGAAGGACCAGTTTCGCGGACGTCTGGCTTACACCAAGAACCCGGCCTTCGACACAAGCGCTCAGATTCCAACATTTTGGACGGTTAACCCAACCTACTTCTGGTTGGTTACGCTGAGCGAGTACCACAACTTTTCGCCTAACGTGAATAACGAATTCCGTTTCGGATTCAACCGCTTCAACACGGTTACAGCGTCGGGCGACGCGAGCTTCCCAGGATTGGGCGGCCCCGGCAACTTCCCCAACCTACAGGTATTCGAGTTGAACGGGGTTCAGCTTGGTCCCAATCCCAATGCACCGCAGGAGACGATTCAGAACTTGTATCAGTTCGTGGACAACGTGAGCTGGGTGAAGGGCAAGCACAACATCCGCTTCGGTGGCGAGTTCCGCTGGATCATTAGTCCACAGACGTTCACCCAACGCCTGCGCGGCGACTACGAGTGGAGCTTCCTCTCCGATTACCTCAACAACGTCGCGCCCAATCCGAACCAGGGCGATTTCGGCGAACGCTCTTCCGGTAACGTCGTCTACTACGGCAACAAGAAAGCGGTGTACGGCTACATCAACGACGAGTGGCGTGTCACGCCGACCGTCACCATCAACGGCGGACTGCGCTATGAGTACACGGGTGAGCCGCAAGCGGCAAACCTGCAGTCGCTCAATTCCATCTCGAACGTGCCAGGCCTGATCACGTTTGGCACTCCGAGCACGCAGAAGACGAACGTGATGCCGCGCGTCGGCGTTGCCTGGTCGCCTGATCCGAATACCTCCGTCAACGTCGGGTTTTCGATGGCGAACGACGTTAGCTTCGATAACCTGAACATCCTGTCACTGCCGCCGCAGGTACAGCAGACCTGCGATACGACAGCTCCGGGCACAGCACAGATCTGCCCCTATTCGGTCAACAACTTCCTGGGCGCAGGCGGACTGCCTAACACCACCGCTCCCATCACGGATCCGGCAACGGCCCGGGCCGCAACCAGCGCGTTTATACCCAACCAGAAGCTGCCTTATTCGGAGACGTTTACGGCAGGCGTGCAGCATGTCTTCAACAATCAGTACACCGTGGAACTGCGCTACGTTGGGACGCGTGGCATTCGTCTTCCGGTGCAGACTCGCCTGAACGTGACCAGCCCGGTAACCGCCACCAGCAACCTGCCGACGTATCTCTCGATGCCGAGCCAGGCCACACTCGACTCGCTGGGTACCACACTGGACGGGTTGACTGCGATCGGCAGCCAGGTACCGGCATTCGCAAACGCCGGCTTCCTGAGCAACGTCACTGCGTACGAGCCATGGGGCTCTTCGAACTACAACGGCCTGCAAGCGTCGTTGAAGCGGAACTTCACCCATGGACTGCAGTTCCAGGCTGCGTATACCTGGAGCCACACCTTCGACAACTCGACAGCCGAGGTGTTCTCGACCGTGCTGACGCCGCGCCGTCCGCAGGACTTCTCCTGCATCGCATGCGACTACAGCTCGTCGGCACTCGACCGCCGTCAGCGGGCTACCCTGGCGCTTACCTACGACATGCCATTCTTCAAGAACGACAACTGGTTCATGAAGAACATCGTGGGCAATTGGCAGGTGACGCCGATCTACACTTACCAGTCGCCTGAGATGGTGACCGTGCAGAGCAACGCTGATTCGAACCTGAATGGCGACTCGGCCACCGACCGTGCGGTGTTTAACACGGCGGGCGTTCCGGGAACCTCTTCGACGGTAACTCCGTTGCTGAACTCGCAAGGGGCAACGGTTGCCTATCTGGCGAATAACCCGGCCGCGCAGTATATCCAGGCGGGACCGGGCGCGTTCGCCGATGCTACGCGCAACTCGTTGTACTCGAATGCGATTAACAATTGGGACTTCTCGCTGCTGAAGCGCGTCAACATCACCGAACGTCAGTCGGTGGAGTTCTCGTTCCAGGCAACCAACATCCTGAATCACGCGCAGTACGTGCCGGGGAACATCAGCGACGTCGCTCCGGTGAGCTTCACCAGTGGTGTGGTTCGGGGAGCGCTGCTCACGGGCTCTCCGACGTTTGCGCAGTGGAACCAGGTGTTCACCAACCATCCACGGGACGTGGTGCTGGTGATGAAGTACAACTTCTAACCTCTCCCACTAGACGTCGCCCGTTTCCTGAGGAGCCTGCGGGCTCCCTGGGGAGCGGGCGGCGAAATTCATGTTCAGCGACGGGGCGTTCGGCCGAAAAGAAACGATCCAGCTTAGGTTTACGAGTGGTTTGACGCGAGTGGAGTTCCAGCCGACACCGCACAACTAATTACCGACAACTGGCAACTGCATTGGTGCCGGGAGGGGGGGTCGAACCCCCACGAGGTGATAAGCCTCGGCGGATTTTGAGTCCGCTGCGTCTGCCAGTTCCGCCATCCCGGCAAGTGGGTGGCATCAGCAGGTTAGCACAGGTTCAGAACGAGCCCAAATCAGTGCCCAAATCGACTCAGCGCAAATCGCCGGTGTTCAAATAGGGCCGATCGCTGGACTTCATCTCATCCCATTCACAAAAGCAGACAAGTGCGAGATCGGGCTGCTCGAATACCCGATCTCGCGCAATAGGCTTTGGTGCAAGGCCGGTTTGCCGAGAAGCTGCACCATCAACGCCGGTCTGTGGGTTAGTGCGGTGTGGTCACGGCGCCTTGCTGGAACAGTCCGAACATCACCACGCCCGTCGGGGTCGAGACATACACTCTGCCGTTCGCAATCATCGGAGTATTGAACCGGGTGCTGGGGCCGAACTCGTCGCGAAATCCCGCCTGGTCGCTGTTGTACAGCTCCTGCGTCAGATCCAGGGCGTTGTAGGCATGCAGTATCGCTGTCCCAAGATCGCCCCTGACCTCGATCGCCCAAAGTATGCCGTTTTGCGATTGATTCGAGGAGACGCTGGGCGTGGGGCCGGGATAAATATACGATGTGCTGGTCTGGCTGCTGGGCAAAGGCGCAAGCTTACCACTCACGATGGGAAATGCCTTGACGAAATCATTAAGGCCGCCAAAGTAGACCGTATTGTGGAAGTACGCCGGCATCGACCATGAGCCGTTGGGCAGGGCACCGGTGAGTTGCTGGTAGAGATTGTTGTTGTTGTTCGGATTCCATTTGCCCATATTGTCGCGACTGGCGACATAGATGTTGCCATCCTTGCCGGCGCCGATTACCAGGTGTACCTTTTTGTTGGCGCTGACCGAAATATCGGGGAGCAGGATGGCTCCGCCAGAGCCCAGGTCGAGGTCCTGTTGCGACTCCAAAACGGTGTTATAGGTGTTGAAGTAATCGGCCACCTTGAGCCCGCCTGAAGTCGACACCTTTATCATGGCGTTGCCGTAGTCGCCGTTGATGGGAAACCCATTGCCATCGAGAGTGGTGTCGAAAGTGCCATTGGCGTCGAGAAAGTAAATATTGCCGTCGGCGTCGGCGGCAATCCCAGTGCCTGCCTGCCAAATTGCACCCCGGCCTCCGTTCGGCGTAACGTTCAGGACCCCAGTCTGTTGAAGGGTGGCCGAGCTGTACTGCAACAGCCAGCCGGTATAAGGTTCACGATCGCAGTGCGAGGTAAACGTAAGATAGATGTTGCCGGCGAGCTCGAGCAGTGCTGAGCGCTCGTAGTACGCCTCGGGATCGAAAACCACGAAACCGTTGTGGCTGTTGTCACCGGTTCCGGGATACTTTGCCTGGATCTCGGTGGGGCCACCGAACAATTCTGTACCCGTAGCGAGATCCAATGCGTGCAGCCGTTGGTGATAGACGCTGTTGGAGTCTTTCGTCATGGCTACAAAATAGATAGCGTTTTTATTGCGATCGATGACCGGAGTATCGGTAATACCGACCTCAGGATTAACCTGGGTACAGCCGTACACCTCGTCGCCCGGCATCTCGCCCGAGGTCAGCACCGTAACCTGCCATAGTTTTAAGAGGGAATTGGCATCAAAGGCGTAGACGCTGTCGTGTTCCGTCGCAACATAGATCACATTGCGCGCCACGCCGTTTATCGTGACGTTGGAGACATAGAGCGGCTCCCCGTCTACCTTTCCGTCGGTCGAGAAGACGCCGAGCTTGCCGAACGTAGTCGACTTCACGTTGGCGGGCGTCAGTATCGTCTCCAGCGGCATGAGCCCGGTGCGCATGTTGTCGTCGTGATAGGTCAGCACATTGATTGGCGCAACCGAAGTACCGATTTGCTTCGGGGCCGAAACCTGTGCGAGCAGAAACGAAGGGACGAGCAGCATAGACAGAACTGTGGCCGAACAACGCATGTGATCACCTCTGGGATTCTCGAGACTGCGAGATAGGTATTGCTATCTTCCCCTTGTAGCGCAAACCCTGTCAAGCCGAATCCGGTCTCAGGCCAGCCGCCAAACCTCACGTGTCGTTAACAACATAGCTGCCGCCACGATCTGAACAAGGATTTTCACATCGCAGTGCTTGCGGCGTGAGTCAATATCCGACCATCGCGAAGTTTCCACACGGACTAGTTCGGGTCGACAGCAATCACGGCCCAGGGCCCGGTACCAACTTTAACTCGCCGCGTAACCGTGTTCGTTGCCAGATCAACGACGGAGACGTCGTTCGAAGGGCCGTTGGCCGAGTACAAAGTCTTGGCGTCGGGAGACAGCGCAATCCCCCACGGACGCGCCCCCACCTCGACCGAGGACACCGGTTGATTGGTGGCGGTATCGATGGTGAAGATCTGGCGTCCGCGGCCGGTGCTGACATAGAGACGGGAGCCGTCGGGCGAAAGCAGGACAGCCATGGGCTTGATGACGCCGGCCTTGCCGAGCGGAATCGTCCCGATCATCTTTTGCTTGACCGCGTCGACGATTACTACCGTCCCGTCATTTTCGGCATTGACGTAAGCGCGCGACCCGTCGGGGAGAAAAGCGATGGAGCGGGGGCGATGTCCCACCTTAAATGTTTTGATAACCTTGCCCGCTTTGGGATCGAGGATGGCAATCGTGCCCTCCTCTTCCGATGTCACATAGACCAGCGTTCCATCCGGGGTCACCTTTACGCCTTCCGGTTGTTCGCCGACCTTGAACGACTTTACGACCGTTCCGGATGCAACATCGACGATACTCACTTCGGAAGTGTCTTCGTTGGAAACGAATATCTGCGTTCCATCCTTGCTGACATCGAAGTTCTCCGGATCGACTCCGGCGTGGATGGTACGAACGATCTTGTTTTGCTTCACGTCAAAAACGGCGATACCGTCGGCGCTTCGGTCGGGAGGCGGGAGCGTGCTTTCATCCACATCGGGACCAGCGATCGGCGAACCGCTGACCGCCACGTAGATCGTCTGGCGGTCGGGACTCGCGTGAATGCCGCGCGGGCGTTTGCCCAGCGGGACGGTCGCGATGACCTTGTAAGTTGCCGAGTCGATGATTGTGAGGTCTCCTGACACTTCGTTGCTCACATACAGGCGAAATGCGGAGGAGCTGGAGAGCGGCGCTGGCTCCGCCTGCCTCGATTGCTGTTGAGCCGGTTTGGAGCACCCCGTGAAGACCGCGGCTATCAGACAGATCGACAAGGTGCAGGTGGCTTGGTGGCGCGCTGGCTTCAGCAATGGGTCATTCTCCTTTGAAGGTAAAGCTTGCCACGGTTGTCCCCTGCGGCAGAACGGTTATCTTCTGCTCCTGCGTTCCCAAAGTTTCATGCCATGCCTCGATCACGTAGTCGCCGGGCGGAAGGTTGCGGATTTCGAAGGAACCGTCGGCGCCGGAGACGGCAAAGTAGGGGTTGCTGACGACGCCGATGAAGGCGTGCATCCATCGATGGATGTTGCACTTCACGCGAATCATGATTTCCGGCTGCAGGAATTTTCTCGCCAAGGGAGGGTCTCCCGGACCCTGGCTATGGTTCCACTCGCGATTGATTTCGGCGAGCGGATGAATATTGTGCGTCACCGGGTCAGAGTTGACCACACGCAATATCTGACCGGTCTGAATGCCCAGCACCCGAGGATGAAACCAGCAGCCCTGCTGGTCGATGGTGACCGGTGTAGCGGGAACCTCAAAAGTCTTCCCTTCGAGCCCACCTTTGACATACACAAAAACGTTGGCAAGTGTGCCGTTAGGATTGACGACCAGAGACTCGTCGCGGGCCCTCCCGTGATGCGTCTCGACACAGGCGGGTTCGTCGCTCATATCGATCGCTTTGAGCGTCGGTCTTTTTCCGGTGAAGCGTATCTTGCCCTGAATGACGCCCGCCGTCGACGGGTCCACCTTAAAATAGGCGGGCACTGGGGCCGCTGTATTCTGCGGTTCCGTCTTTGTTTTGCTGTTACACCCTGCAACAACAAGGATGGATAAGAGACAGCCTATAGCCAGGGCCCGTTTCATCTTCGATAGCTTCGTGCACGCAGCGCAGTTTTTGTTGTCCGAGATGATTCAGATAACCATATTTAGTGCAATAACCCGAACACCATTACTCCAGCTTGGGTTCCTACGTAGACCTTGCCATTCGCAACCGTCGGGATAATGAACTTATTGCCCAGGCCGAGCTCGTCGCGTGTTCCCGACTGGTTGCTGTCGTACAGTTCCTTCGTCAGGTCAAAGGCGTTGTAGGCATACAGTATCCCGGACTTTACTAACCTGGGGTTGCTGACCTCCACCGCCCACAGAATAGCGTCCTGGCTGCCGTTCGCCGAGATGATGGGCGTGACACCAGGATAGTAGAGGATGTGGTTCGTCTGGCTGCTGGGCGAGGAGGCGAGCCGGCCATTCACGATAGGGAATGCCTTGATGTGATCGCTGGTGCCGCCAAAGTAGACCGTGTTGTGGAAGTATGCGGGCATGGCGAATTCGCCGTTGGCCAGCGCGCCGGTCAACTGTTGGTAAAGATTATTGTTGTTGTTCGGGTTCCACTTACCCATGTTGTCGCGATCCGCGACGTAGATATTCTTGTCCTTGCCCGCTCCTACGACCAGGTGGACCTTCTTGTTCGCTGATATCGAAACATCGGGAAGCACCAGCGCCCCGCCGGAGCCAAAGTCGAGGTCGGCTTGCGACTCTTGCACCGTGTTGTACATATTGAAGTAGTCAACTACGGCCAGCGGGCCCGAAGTCGATATCTTCAGCAGCCCATTCCCGTAGTCTCCGTTGATGGGGAATCCGTTGCCGTCGAGCGCAGCGTCGAAGGTGCCGTTGGCATCGACGAAGTACATGTAGCCCTCATTGTCGGCGGCGGGGCCGGCGCCTGACTGCCAAATCGCGCCTCGGTTTCCGTTCGGTGTGATATCCAGGACGGAAAGCTGCTGCAGGGTGGAGCCGCTGTACTGCATTACCCAGCCAGTATATGGCCGCTGATCGCACTGCGACGTGAACGTAAGATAGATGTTGCCTGCGAGCTCCAGCAATCCTGAGCGCTCGGCGTACTGCTTTGGATCGAAAACCACGAAACCGCCGTGGCTACCATCACCGGTGCCGGGATACTTGGCTTGGATCTCGCTCGGCCCGCCGAACAATTCCGCACCCGTAGCCAGGTCCAGTGCGTGTAGCCGCTGGTGATAGACGCTGTTTGCGTCGGTCGACATGGCGACGAAATAAATCGCGCCGTTCGGCTGCTTGGTACGGTCGATCACCGGCGTGTTGGTAATGCCGGTTTCGGTGGGGAAGCAATCATTGGGCTGCAGACTCGGCGTCTCCCCTTGCAGCAGGGCAGTGGTTTTCCAGAGTTGCACACCGGTGTCCGCATCGAGTGCGTAGATGCTGTCGTGTTCCGTCACCACGTAGAGCACATTATGGATCACGCCGCCGATCGTGACGTTAGAGGCATACAGCGGTTCTCCGCCCACCCTCCCGTCGGTGGGGATGAAGTTGACCTTGCCGAAGCTGGCCGAATTCACGTTCGCGGGCGTCAGTATGGTCTCCACCGGCATCAGCCCGGTTCGGCCGATGTCGTTGTGATACGTCAGCACATTGATCGGCGAAGCTGAAGCACCGATTTGCTTGGGCGCCGAAACCTGTGCCAGCAGAAACGAAGGGACGAGCAGCATAGACAAAACTGCGGCCAAACAACGCATGTGATCACCTCTGGGATTCTCGAGACTGCGAGATAGGTATGCCCGGTATCTTCCCCTTGTGGCGCAAACCCTGTCAAGCCGAATCTGAAGGCGTGTTGGCCGCAAGACTTCACGTGCCATTCACATAGCCGCCGGGAGGATGGGGGACGAGGAATTCATCACATCTCTGTGCTCCGGGCACGAGCCCATATCGACCATCGCGAAGCGGAAGGGCCTTGCCGATGTTGGCCGAATCGGCAAATTTTCCAGTGGCTGCGACGCACGCCATGCTTGCCAGGCAATTGCGGGATGGGATACCGAGAGGAATCACGTCGTTGAGCGTGGGGATCTCGCAATCTAAGGATTTCGATTAAAAACCTCCGAATACTCCAAAAGCAGCAATTTACAAGTCGATTTGGAGATTTGACAATGCGGCCCCTTAGACGTTATCGGAGAGGAGCGCACTCCAAAGTACACGTCACATCGTAATAAATTCGCGCCTAGATCGGTGACCCTCGGATGGCTTCGCGTATGCAGCGCGGTTCTTGTTGTCCGAGATGATTCAGATAACCGTATTTATTGCAATAACCCGAACACCGCCACCCCAGTTAGCGTTGCTACGTAGACCCTGCCGTTCGCAATCATCGGTGTCATGTACTTATTGCCCCGGCCGAACTGGTCGCGTGTTCCCTGCTGGTTGCTGTTGTACAGCTCCTGCGTCAGGTCAAGCGCATTGTAGGCGTACAGTACCGCGAACTGTGGGGCCGTCAGTATATCAACACCCCACAGAATACCGTCATGGGCGAGGTTCGCCGAGATGCTGGGGGTCGGGCCTGGATAGGCGAAGGTGTTGCTCGTCTGGCTGCTGGGCGAGGACGCGAGCCGGCCACTCACGATGGGATACGCATAGATGCGATCCTGGTTCGCGCCAAAGTAGACCGTGTTGTGGAAGTATGCCGGCATCGAGCGTAAGCCGAAGGGCAGCGCGCCAGTCAACTGCTGGTAAAGATTATTGTTGTTGTTCGGATTCCACTTGCCCATGTTGTCGCGATTGGCGACGTAGATATTCTTGTCCTTGCCCGCTCCTATGACCAGGTGGACCTTCTTGTTCGCTGTTACCTGAACATCGGGAAGCACCAGCGCCCCGCCGGAGCCCAAGTCACGGTCGGCTTGCGACTCTTGCACCGTGTTGTACATGTTGAAGTAGTCAGCTACGGCAAGCGGACCCGAAGTCGATAGCTTCAGCATCGCATTCCCGTAGTCTCCGTTGGTGGGGAACCCCCTGCTATCGAGAAGAGTGTCGAAGGTGCCATTGGCATCGAGGAAGTAGATATTGCCGTCATTGTCAGCGGCGGGGCCGGCGCCTGACTGCCAAATCGCACCTTGGCTTCCGTTCGGCGTGACATCCAGGACGGAAAGCTGCTGAAGGGTGGACCCGCTGTACTGCATCACCCAGCCGGTATAAGGCCGCTGATCGCACTGCGACGTGAACGTAAGATAGATGTTGCCTGCGAGCTCCAGCAATCCTGAGCGCTCGGCGTACTGCTTCGGATCGAAAATCACGAAACCGTTCTGGCTATTGTCACCGGTTCCGGGATACTTTGCTTGGATCTCGGTCGGACCGCCGAACAATTCGGCGCCGGCAACAAGGTCAAGTGCGTGGAGCCGCTGGTGAACGACGCTGTTTGCGTCGGTCGACATGGCAACGAAATAAATCGCGCCGTTCGGCTGCTTGGTGCGGTCGATCACCGGTGTGTTGATAATGCCGATTTCGCCGTTGAAGCAATTGTTGTTCATCGTAGTCGACGTCTCACCTTGCAGCAGGGCAGTTGTTTTCCAGAGTTGTGCACCCGTGTCTGCATCGAAGGCGTAGATGCTGTCGTGTTCCGTCACGACGTAGAGCACGTTATGGATCACGCCGCCGATCATGACGTTCGAGGCATACAGCGGCTCCCCGCCCACTTTCCCGTCGGTCGGGAGGAAGTTGACCTTGCCGAAGCTGGCCGAATTCACGTTCGCGGGCGTCAGTATCGTCTCCACCGGCATCAGCCCGGTTCGGCCGATGTCGTTGTGATACGTCAACACATTGATCGGCGAAGCTGAAGCACCGATTTGCTTCGGCGCCGAAACCTGTGCGAGCAGAAGCGAAGGGACGAGCAGCATGGAAAGAACCGCGGCCAAACAACGCATGTGACCACCTCTGGGATACTCGAGAGTACAAGATAGGTATGCCCGGTATCTTCCCCTTGTGGCGCAAACCCTGTCAAGCCGAATCTGAAGGCGGGTTGGCCGCAACACTTCACGTGCCATTCACATCGCCGCCGGGAGGATCGGCACGAGAACTCGTCGCATCTCGGCGCTCATCGCGTGAGCCAATATCCCACCATCGCGAAGCGGAAGGGCGTATCGAGGTTGGGAGATCGGGAATTTTTCAGTGGCTGCGCCGAATGCCGGCTTGCCGGAGAATTTACAGGAGAGGATGCCAACAGGAATTAGTCGTTGAGCGTGGGAATCTCACCGCTGTGCTCCGACGCTTACAGAACAACACAACCACATTTATGCGTATCGGCTTGTGCTCGGTACTTCGAGCAACCAGCAAAGACGTTTCCAAAACCGGCTCCAGAGTTTCAATGTTCACCATGAGTTGAACTTTAAGTAAAAATAGCAGGACTGCCTACGGCGGAGACCTTATGCAATCCAAATCCAATCCAAGGATTTCGATAAAACTACCGGAAGAAAAAACCCCTGCCTGCGGTCGCACTCCCTTCTTCGCTCCCATATTCCCCAAAAGTAGTAATTAAATCGCAAAATTTAGGCAAGGCTTAGTTCCCCATAAGTAACCATAAGGTGTCTATCTGTAGGTTACTTTTGGATGGGTAATACCCGAAGAATTGGTTGACTCAAGTCATCCACGCATGTAACAAAAGTTACAGAACTATTGTTACCTTCTAAATTTGGTCCGGTCGGTGAGATTGTGATCGTGGGGACCCATTCGCTGCCTTGCGCGAACCACGACAGTCGCACTGGCGGATCCGTATGGTTTAGCGTTCCAATGTCGTCAGATTTGTTGAGCGTGGTGCGAGGTAAGCGGGCAACGTCGACCGCCACTGCGGCCGTTAATGCGGGCTTTAGTGACACGAGCGGTCTGTCCCCTTCGGGGACGCCCAACGGCGTGACACAGAGATATAAGCCAGCACTGTACTCGCGCCGGCAAGGGCAGCTCCAGCCCGGTTACCTCAACCCGAAGCGGCACTTACGCCGGGACGCACCGATTGGCATGAGCGGATCCCAAAAGCAACAACCAGACTTTTCCTACTGGCAGCGCACGATATCTACCCGCAAACGATGGGTACTGGAGGGCCTTATGCGCCACACAATTTTCGCAATCATACTTCTGATTTTGGCGTCTCAGTTCGCCTTGGCGGGCGCGGGCAATGATCAGCCGACGAATATTACCGTTACCAATCCCTACTCGAACAACGTAACTTGGGCGAATGTCTGCTGGAATACGGTCAATCAAAGCGACTCGCTGGTGATGATCGGCGAAACTCCCGACTTCGCGCGCCAGATTTATAACCCGACGCTAACTACCAATCACTGCGTCGTCGTGCAGAATCTTCAGCCTAATGCCGTGTTCTATTACTCGGTAGCGAGTTGTACTGATCCCGTCGGCGGCAAACAATGCGACAGGACCGACACCAATTGGAGTTCCGCGCCGTGGCCTAATCCCGATAGCGCCACGTTCACGACGGTGCAGTCAACCAGTGGACCATTGGCCTTTTCGGCTTTTCCGTACGGTCCCAGCTACGTGTATCAGGGCGCCGGGATGAATGTCGGAATCAGCCTGATCCAGACTTCCGGTGTTATGAGTTCGAACTACATGATGGTGGTTACGGAGGCGAGCATCGATGGAGTCTCGTGTCTTCCGGGAACTTTGATGGGAGCAAGCTGTGGCAGCACTGGTATAGCTTTGACTATGCTCTGCGGCAACAACAGCGAAATGGTCAATCCCCAAACTGACAACTACCCTGTATTTCTTCCTAGCGGACCGCCTTTCCAGGGAAACTATATCTGTTGGAACCATTATTTCGCGGAGCCTGGGATGGAAGCTAGAATCGTCGCGACCGGTGGCCAGCTGCGCTCGTCACGCCTCGGTCCGTCAATCTATGGCCATACCCTGCGCCTGATATTGCAGGTTATTGATTACACTCACAACAATATTCCGGTAACCGAGCCGGTAAAGGTGACCTACAACTTCACGGTGGCTCCGCCTCCCCAGTTTAGGGTGACTGCTCCCACCACCTTTCCCCCTATTCCCAATTGGAATAGGGTAGTCTTAAACGCGGGGAAGTTTGGTCCCCCCAGCTGCAAGTCGTTGACGGACGCCAACAGTGCCGGTACCTTTCTGAATGCGGATTTCAATTCCCTGTCGTCCAACAATCCTCCTTGGGACATCTACGCCTATGACGGCAACCGAGTCTACAAACAGATTGGCGATTGGCTCGACGGTGTAACAGGTGCTCAATGGCAGCCTAGTCACGCCTATACTACGGGCGATCTTATCGTCACCGGAGGCTACACCCAAATCGCTGTTTCCTCTGGCAAATCGGGCTCAAACCCGCCGATGTTTGACCCTACCCCTGGAAATACCACACATGACTGGGGCATGACTTGGAGCAATGCCGGCAACACGGCCTATTGGAACCAGTGCTCGGCGATTGTCGGGATGCAGTATCTGAACTGGGCGATGAACGTCGCCAAGTGGACTGGAACGGAAGAGTGGAACATATTCCCCTGGGGAATGTACATGGACTACCTGCGCCAGGGAGACGTGCTCAACGAGAACTGCGATGGAGGTCCAACCTGTTCGGGGCTGAACGCGCAATCCGACTGGCGGTTCGGCGCTAATATCCTGACCTATCCAACTCCTGGATTTGTGGATGAGAGTTTCACTCTCACCTACTTTTCTAATGTACGCGGCACCTTCAGGCCGTTGCCCTATGACATCAATACACTGCTGGTGAACTGGCTGGAGACCGGCGTGCAACCGACCAATGAACTCAAGGCAAGGCTTGATCTAGCGATTCAGACCATCGCGGAGGTGAGCAATTATAGTCCGCTCGACGGGCCCAATCACTATAAGTGTTGCTATGCCGCGCCGAATTTCGACATTGGGCTTGCGTCGATGGCCCTGATCCGTACCTATGCCGTGCAGACCCGTATGAACGTCACGCCTGACGCGCGAATTCCTATCGAGTTGATGAAACTCCTGGACTGGTTCTACTCCACTCAGGTCAACCTTCTCGGAAATGACAGTACCTTTCCCTTTGAGCCGTGGAGCATTCCCTACAATTGCTCGATTTTCCAGGACAACGATTGCGCGAATAACCTAGGGGGAACGAATAACCTCGTAGCCCCCGCTTATGCCTGGCTCGGCGCAGTTTATGGCGACTCATGCAAGCTGCCGACCAGCGGGGTCAAATGCTGGGATGCCGCAGACCTGCTATCTACAGAAGCATTTTCCGCTGGCTATCGGGGTGACGCAAAGAGCTACAATCAACTCTTCCAGGATTTCCCCGACTACATTGGATGGCGCAGCGGAACATTTCCGGGAACCGATTCCTACGTTCTGCCGACGCATAACCCGCTCGGCAATCCCTACCCGGATGTCATCGGGCCGTATCCGTCCGGTGCATATCCGGCGAAGCCCACCGCTGGCAACATCTCAAACAGCGGCGCAACCATAACCTGGTACACCTACGAGCTGGCCACAACCACGCTGGTCAGGGTGGGTACAGATCCGAACAACATTAGTCTCGAGACGGACTGTGGGCCGAGTATCTACACCGGTACGGATAACCTCTGGATCAATACCTGCCACGTCTCCGGCCTCAGCCCCAACACGCTTTACTATTTCGGAGTAGGCGGTACCGACGCCGCGAGCAATTTCGCATTTTCAGCTGTCGATCCTACCAACATTTTGAACGGCGACACCCTGAATTTCATGACCACGCAGTAGCGCCCGTTGTTGAATCGGTAAGGACGAACTTATGAAAATCATAACCATGTGCTGTCTGGTATTGTTCCTGATCGTGGGCGTGGGTACCGTACAAGGAAGAAATCTTCCACCGCCCAACCTATGTGACTCGACCGCAGCAGGAATATTAGAGTGGAAGTCGCAGTATCGCTTTGACCCCTGCCACACAGGTTTCAATGTATATGAATACATTCTGAGTCCCTCAAACGTCGGAAGCCTGGTCCAGGCATGGCAGTACACGACCGGAGATCAGATCTTTTTTGCGTCGCCGACGGTGGCCAATGGCGTTGTGTACACCGGGTCCGACGACCAGAATGTGTACGCCTTGAACGCCACTACCGGAGCCTTCTTATGGCGGTACACGACCGCGGGCTTCGTTCATTCCTCGCCGGCAGTGGCCAACGGCACCGTATATGTAGGATCCGACGATCACAACCTGTATGCGCTAAACGCCGCCTCGGGAGTCCTCAAGTGGACCTATTTGACGGGGAACCAGATTTATTCTTCACCGACGGTGAATCTCGGCGTGGTCTACGTCCTTTCAAGCGACGGGCTTCTATACGCAATAAATGCCAGCAACGGGTCACTTATATGGCAGCACTGGACTGGGGGGATAGTCTCAGAGTCTTCGCCCGCGGTGTCCGCCGGCGTGATTTACATCGCGTGTCCGGAGTCTCTGTGCGCTGTGGATACCGCCACGGGCCACAATTTGTGGACTTCGGGGAACAATTTGTCCTTCTATTCTTCCCCGACGGTGATCAATGGCACGGTGTACATCGGTGGGCGGGATAATAACGTTTATGCTTTCGACGCTCTCACGGGTGTACTCCGGTGGAGCTACACGACGGGGAACCAGGTCTGGTCTTCGCCCGCGGTAGCCAACGGTGTGGTGTACATCGGATCCGTGGATGGCAACGTCTACGCTTTGAATGCCACGACAGGAGCGCTGATCTGGCAATATCCGACGCTGGATTACGTCCTCTCGTCGCCGGCAGTGGCCAACGGTGTGGTCTACGTCGGCTCCGCCGACAGTAACCTGTACGCGTTGAACGCCAACACAGGAGCACTCCTGTGGAGCTACAAGACGGGGGATGAGGTTGATTCGTCGCCGGCAGTGTTTAATGGCATGCTGTACGTCGGCTCTCGTGACGGAAAGCTGTACGCCTTCCATCTGCCGGGACTGTGACGAGGTGGCTGTTCTAAACTGAGCGCTTTCGCCGAGGGTGTTCATTCTCCTCGAATCGCGAAGAATCTACGACCCGCCACGGTGAGTGGATACCAGGATGTTTGGGAAACTCATCCGAAGCCCCGTGGTGCGGAATCCTGGCTGAAGGACTTCAGAACCTATTACGTTCAACAGCGGACCCACAGCATCACACGGCGTGGCCATCTCGCTCGTCGCACAATCCACCACATCACATCTGTCTCAGTGCCACCTTTCCGCATCGGCAGTAGCACCACAGGAAGATCAACAGCAGCACGGGGTCGTCCCAGGTTAGATAACACAGCATGTTGGTCACTTAGGTGGTGTTGACAATCGCGATTATGTTAACGGATAATCCCCGCCATCCATTAATAATTGCGCAATAGTTCACTCTGACTATTGGGAGTCTTGCAGTAACGGTGCGTTGGCCGTACGCCCGAGCATCCTCATCGGTCCACTGATCGTTCGACCCGACTCCACGTCCGGCAGTAGAAAGTTACTAAGCCATAGGCGGTTGGCGCGCTTCTACAGGTGCGGAATGGAAGAATCATCGCCATTCCGATCAAGGCGGCAACGCCAAATAAGTGCTGTATCCTGGCGTCGGGCACAATAACGGCTCGGCGGTGAGTGCGAATCCTTGGGGCCATGGTAAGGGTGACACCGTTCGGTTCCATTATGTTCGTGGTAAACGCCGGGCCATCTGGCTGGGGACCCTCGGCGACGCGCAAAGCGAGTCGGAGTCCGGCAGGGAGATGTAAATGAAACCTCGCATTAACTCGGTTGTATCGATTACAGCGATGTGTCTAGGTGCGTTTATCCTCGTTGTATTCATTGGATCCGTGGCCCACGGGCAGACTTGGACGGCTGGGCCCAAGTCCCCCATCGAGGCTGGTACCATGCTCCTGCTACGCGATGGCCGCGTGCTGGCCCACGAAGGCAACAGCACCAGCATTGCCATCCTCACCCCGGACGCCATGGGCAGCTACGCCAATGGGAGGTGGGCGATGGCTGCACCCCTGCCTACTGGCTACGCGCCTTACAACTATAGTTCCGCGGTGCTACCTGACGGTCGCGTGATCTTCGAGGGCGGCGAGTATATCTACGGTGCGCTGGTCTATTCCACCATGGGCGCCATCTACGACCCCAAGGCTAATACATGGACGCCCGTGAATCCGCCTGCGAAGTGGACCATGATCGGCGACGCTCCAAGCGTGCTGCTGGCAAGTGGCACCTATATGCAGGCAAATTGTTGTAGTTTGGAAAATCAGACGGCGTTTCTAAACGCACAAACGCTAACTTGGACAGAAGGGCCAAACGGCCTAATTAAAAATCACGAAAGTGGCTGGACACTCTTGCCGGATGACACTGTAATGATGGTAAGCAATAACACGGCTTGTGGCTCAGACAAAAGTTCGCAAATTTATCAACCTTTAGCCAATAAATGGACGTGTGGTCCTGAATTAACCGAGCTAATGTATGAACCTCCTCCATTTGAGCCTGAGATCGGCAGTACTGCTCTTACTTATAATGGAAAGGTTTTGCAAGTTGGTGGAAACGATATTATAGCAACGAATATCTTGAATCTAGGAACAATGACCTGGACGAATGGTCCTATCCCTATGAATGGATTTAATCAGGATGATGGACCAACCGTAGTTGAGCCTAATGGCAAGCTTTTATTGCTATTGTGGAAGCCTGGTCTTCCCAGTAAAGTTTGCCAATTTTTTGAGTTTGATCCAGCCTCAAGTAGTGTTAATCCTTTATCCTATGCGCTAAATCCTCCTGAGTGTCCGAATGGTGGAGCTGGCGTAAATTCTCGCTTAGTCCCGCTTCCGACCGGACAAATCCTCTTTACCGATTTCAGCACCACAGTGGAACTGTACAGTCCAGGAAAAGGCGCCATGCGGTCAGCCGCACCCACAATTTACTCTACGTCGCTGGTGCTCACCTCGGCTAGCATCAACAATGTGCTGTACGGGAAGCAACTGAACGGGCTGTCGCAGGCGGTGTTCTTCGGCGACGACTACCAGGGAGCCACAAACTACCCGCTGGTGGAGCTGGTGGACGCACAAGGCCACGTCTGGTTCGCCCCCACGCACGCTGACAGCTACAGCGGCATCGCCCCGAACGCGGTCAGCTACACCAAGTTCGACGTACCGGTAATGCCGGCGGGTGCTTACACCATGCGGGTTGTAACCAGCGGCATCGCATCTAACGACGTGCAGGTGACGGTGAGAGCGCAGCAGAGGTAGCCAACTATGCTTGGTACACCGACGAGCTGGCCGTAGCGGCTGACGGTATCTTCGTGAAACCACGCCTCGCTTGCGCCACCTGCATCCCGCTGAATATACTTTGAAGGTTTGCCCGCCGAATCAGTGGTGTCTGCGCCGAGCCCATGGCCGCCGACCACTCGCGCCCGCAAGCGCAATTTTCTTGGAGATAGTATGGAAACTTCTTTGATGCTGGAGCAGGAAAAGAATCCCTGGGAGCAGCAAGCTGCCCGATTCAATCAAGCTGCCGAAAGATTGAAGCTCGACGAAGGGCTGTGGAAGGTGCTGCAACAGCCCGCTCGCGAAATCATTGTTCATATACCCGTGGCGCTGGATAGCGGAAAGATCGAGGTCTTCACCGGATATCGGGTGCAGCATTCCATCGCCCGTGGCCCGGCGAAGGGCGGCGTTCGCTATTCGCCTGACGTCACGCTTGACGAAGTGCGCGCGCTGGCGAGCTGGATGACCTGGAAGTGCGCCGTGGTGAACATTCCCTTCGGCGGCGCCAAGGGCGGCATCATTTGCGACCCCAAGAACATGTCGCGCGGCGAACTCGAGCGCCTTACCCGCCGCTACACGGCTGAGCTCATCGAGTTCATCGGCCCTGAGAAAGACGTGCCCGCTCCCGACGTCAACACCAACGAGCAGGTAATGGCGTGGATGATGGACACCTATTCCATGCACATGCGGCAGACCGTGACCGCCGTCGTGACCGGCAAGCCGCTGAACATGGGCGGATCGCGCGGACGCCGCGAGGCTACCGGCCGCGGCGTGATGATCATCTGCGACGAGTCGATCAAGCACCTCAAGATGGAGAAGGAGAAGACCCGGGTCATCATCCAGGGATTCGGCAACGTCGGTTCCAACGCGGCCATCCTGATGCACCAGGCGGGATACAAGATCGTGGGCATCGGCGAGTGGGACGGCGGGTTGCACAACGCCAAGGGCATCGACATCGCCGCGCTGTGGGAGTATCGCCAGAAGGAAGGCACCATCCACGGCTTTAAGGGCGCGGAGAAGGCCAAGACCGAAGACCTGCTGATCGCCGATTGCGACATCCTGATTCCGGCGGCGACGGAAAACGTCATCACCTCTGCGAACGCCGATCAGGTGAAAGCCAAGGTGCTGGTGGAAGGCGCGAACGGTCCGACCACGGCGGCTGCGGATGACATCCTGGCTGACAAGCACGTGTTCGTCATGCCCGACATCCTGGCCAATGCCGGCGGGGTTACGGCCTCGTACTTCGAATGGGTGCAGGACCGCCAGGGCTACTTCTGGAAGGAATCCGTGGTGAACGAGCAGCTCAAGGACATCATGGTTTCGTCGTTTGAGGACGTGGTTCGCTACGCGGAAACGCACCACGTGAACAACCGCATTGCCGCGTATATGCTGGCCATTGATCGGGTAGCGTTTACGATTCGGCAACGCGGATTCTACGCCTGATTACTGACTGGTAATCGCATCGAGACGCGGCTCTTCCGGTGGAGGGCCGCTTTCTTTTTGCGCAAAATAAATTTTCAGAAACGCCGCAGATTCCGAATTGGAACAGGAGCATAATGGTGAAAAGGCGCTCTCGCGCGTGTGGAAACGGTTCCTGAGGATGAGCAATGGTTCGCCTGCTTTCCAGTCTCCGGCTTCTCGCGGTAATCGTCGTTAGTCCAATCCTCGTGCTGGGCATCCTTATTGCCTGCGCGCTTCACCCCGTAGATACCTTCCGCCGTCCTCTGCAACGGCCGCTGCGCCTGCTGATGAACGCCTCCGACTGGGTGCAAGGTCTGCCGGTGGGATACAGCTACTGGGAGCGTTACCAGGCGCCCGCCATGCTGGACGAGATTGCGGTGCACCACGAAGACAGCGCTTCTTAGCGCAAACCCGTAGTCGCGTTACCAGCATCTGACCTGCATTTCCCCGGTTGCTTTGCCTCTTCCGGGTGAACGATAATCAGTACGAGGGCGCGAGCTCGCTTCCTGCCACTCTGGTTTTGTGAACCTTCCGAACTACATCACGTTAACCCGTATCGCCTGCATACCGGTGCTGATCTGGGTGCTGACCAGTAGCTCGTTCAGTTCGACGAATGGCGATCGCGAGTTGCTGGCGTCGTTCATCTTCATCGCCGCCTCGATCACTGATGCCATCGACGGCTACCTGGCCCGCAAGCGCGCGCAGGTCACCACCATGGGCATGCTGCTCGATCCGGTGGCCGACAAGCTGCTGATTGCGGCTGCCTTCATTACGCTGGTGCAGTTCAACCCCCGCATCGTGCCGGCGTGGATGGCCGTCATCATCATCGGTCGCGAGTTCCTGGTCAGCGGCCTGCGGTCAATCGCGGCGTCGGAAGGCTTCACCATTCAGGCCAGCGATTTGGGCAAGGCGAAGATGCTGGTGCAGATTGTCTCGGTGGTAGCGGCAATCGTCGATCATCATTGGGCGCATCTGCCCTGGTACTTCCTAAACCTGCCGGTGCATCCGATTGCGATCGCCTTTATCTGGATCATGGTGGGATTGTCGCTGGTCTCGGCTGCCGATTATTTCATCGCCTTCTGGAGCAAGATCGACCGCACTGCGGTCAAGCGCCGTCGCCGCCGCTCGTTCGTACTGAGCCGGCGCAGGAAGCGCAATGATGTTCCCGCCGTCTGATATTTCGCGCTCAGTAGCATTCCGCGACGCGCTTGAGTATTCGCCAGAAGAGCGGCGCATCCTGCTCAACCTGGCGCATTGCTCGATTGAGTCTGCGCTGACCAAACAAGCAATTGATACCGCAGCGCCATCCGAGCATCTGGCAGAGCCGCGCGGCGCCTTCACCACGCTTCATCTTTTTGGCAAGCTGCGCGGCTGCATTGGATATGTATTGCCAACGGGATCGCTCTACCTGACAGTCGCCGAGACGGCACTCGCGGCAGGATTTGACGATCCGCGGTTTCGGCCGGTGACAGACGAGGAAGCGCCGCACCTGAAAATCGAAATCAGCGTTTTGTCAGTGCCCCAGCCGATTCGCCCCGACGAAATCGAAGTGGGTAAGCATGGAATCATCGTCACGGCGGGTGCGCGTCGCGGCTTGCTGCTGCCGCAGGTTCCGTTGGAGTGGGAGTGGGACCGTGAAACCTTCCTGGAACAGACCTGCGTGAAGGCCGGTCTACCTCCCGATGCGTGGCTGCGCGGTGCGGAGATCCAGGCTTTCACCGCCGAGGTGTTTGGGGAAGACGAATAAGCTGCGGTCGATTTGATCGCGACTGGAGCCAACGAACAACCACTCCCCTAATCCGCGCGCAGTGCTTTTATCGGATCCACGGAAGCCGCACGGTAGGCAGGCAGCCACGACGCCGCAATCCCCAAGGCCAGCACGCCCAGCACTGCCGCCGAGAGCGTCAGCGGATCGAACGCACTTACGCCGAACAGAAATGAATGCAGCAGGCGCGACGCCGCCAGAGTTCCCACGAGCCCGATAGCGCAGCCCACCAGTGCCAGCTTTACTGCTGAGGCAAATATCAGATTCAGAATGCCTGAGCGCTGAGAACCGAGAGCGATTCGCATCGCCATCTCCTGAGTGCGAAGCGCAGCCGAGAACGCGATGACGCTGTAGATGCCCAGCGCTGCCAGCAAAAGCGCCGCGCCTGCGAACGAAGAGATAAGCGCAGTGTTGAAGCGCCGTGGCGCTTCACTGCCCGCCACCGCATGCTCCATGCTCTGCACCTCAGACAACGGCAGTTGCGGATCGATAGAGTGCACCGTCGCCTGCAACAAGTTGGTCATCTGTTCGGGGGGCGTTGAGGTGCGCAGCGCGATGAAGCCGGAGTTGCCATTGAGGTCGGTTGGCGAAGCCAGTGAACCGGCGGCGGCTTCCACCTGCGCCACAGGCTGGTAGTACTGCTGTTTGTCGGGAGCGTCGGGTGAGCCTTCTTTGACGTCAGCTACTTCTCCAATTACCGTCAGCCAAGGGCTCGACATTTCCTGGGTGCCAAAGCGCATGCGTTTTCCAAGCGGGCTTTCACCGGGCCAGTAGCGCTGGGCGAACTTGTGATTAATGATGACGACCAGTTGTGAGCTCGCCGCGTCGGCCTCGGTAAAAAAGCGGCCTTGCAGCAGCGGAATTCCCATCGCCTGGAAGTAGTTGCCTTCCACCGACATCGGCGTAGCCAGATTCATGCCCTCGCCTTTCGGCGCAACGTAACCATCGACGATGAAAGTGCCGGCGCTGTCATAGCCGGCATCCGGCAGAAGCGACGTCAGCCCCGCCGACTGCACTCCCGGAAGCTGTTGCAGGCGATGCACCAGTTCGCGATTGAATTCGTCGACTTTAGCCTGCGTGTCGTACTGATTGCGTGGCAGAGAGTAGGAGGCTGTTAACGTGTGATCGGGACGGAAGCCCAACTCCACCGCGCGCATTTTTTCAAAGCTCCGCAGCAGCAGGCCGGAGGTTGCCAGAAGCACCATCGCGATCGCGATCTCCCCGATGACCAAAGCGGAGCGCAATCGCTGATGCCCTCCTGCGGTGCCGGTGCGTCCGCCTTGCTTCAGGGTTTCGTTCACGCTGGTGCGGATGGCGGCAAAGGCCGGAGCCAGCCCGCACACGATTCCCGTGAGCATCGCAAGCACAAATGCGAAGGCCACGACTTTCCAGTCGAGGCCGATCTCGCCAACCCTTGGCAGGGTCTCCGGCAGCAGGCCGACGCCGACCCATAATCCGACCGCCGCCACAATCAGCCCCAGAACGCCTCCGGTCAGGCTGAGCACCAGGCTTTCCAGAACGGCCTGGCGCAACAGTGCCTGCTTTCCTGCGCCCAGCGCGAGCCGCACCGCAATCTCACGACGCTGGCGGATAGCGCGAACCAGACAGCAGCCCAGCCAGATTGGCGCAGGCGATCAGCATTACCACTGAAATGGCGAGGAACAAGATGCGCAACAACGAACGTGCTTCCTCGATGGTTTCCTCGTGCAGCGAGCGCACCACTGCGGTGATGCGCAGGCTCGCCATGAACGCCGGATAGTTGCGCATGGTCGCCTGCGCCACGCGCTCGGCATCGTCCCGCGCCTGTTGCGCAGTCACGCCCGGCTTAAGGCGTCCTACCATCTGGTAGCTCCACGAGGCCGCGCCGCCTGGTCCCAACTCATCGGGCATGAAGCTCATCGGCACCCAGAGTTCGGTGTGATTGAGCAGGCCCGGCGACAGGGGAAACTCGAAGTTACGCGGCATCACCCCGATTACCACGTAGGGTTTGCGATCGAGAAGAATCTTGCTGCCCAGCACGTGAGGATCGCCGTGGAAGCGCTTTTGCCATAGGGCGTAGCTGAGTACGACGACCTGTTCCTTCTGATCGTCCTCCTGCTGGGTGAAGAAGCGGCCCATCATCGGCGCAACATCCAGAGCGGGGAAGACGCCGCCGGTCATGCGCGTGGCGTTGACCTGCGCCGGTTCGCCTACGCCAGATAACTCATAGTCTGAGCGCCGATAGCCACCCAGACTTGCGAAGCTATGCGTGTCTCGCGCGTAGTTTTGGATGTCCTGCGGTGTGACCCCGACCTCATTGTTGCCGCCGATCTCGGCACCCTGGAGGATGTCAGATAGCTTCACCAGGTTTTGGGGCTGGGGGAATGGCAACGGGCGCAGCAGTACGCTCTCGACGATGGAGAAGATGCCGGTAGTGGCGCCGATTCCCAGCGTCAGCATTAATACCGCAGCGAGGGAGAAACCGGGAGCTTTTGCTAAACGGCGAACGGCAATGCGCAGGTCCTGCAGGAACATAGGAATTTCCAATGAGAGTGGAATTCAGACAGACGTCCGGCCCTCACCTCTTGGATACGTTGGTTGGCAAATGATTGTTCCGCGGATAGCCGCGCTCGATACGGCAGAGAGTCAGGTTGCGCGGAGGTGTCGGCGGTGACGGCGAGTGCGGAAATTTTCAGCTTTTGAGCGAATGGGGTAAACCGTTTTTCGCTACGTTGTGGTAGTCGTGTGGGGACGGTTCTTGTTCCACTTCTTGGCGTCTTTCTGTTGCTGCTTGATCTGCTTTTTCTGCGCCTTGGCCTGTTTCTTGCTGGCTTTCTGTTCAGCCTTTTGCGCCTGTTTCTGCTGCTTGGCGTTGACGCTAGGAGAATGTGAGCTCTGAGGATGTGAACTCTGAGTACGAGCGTAGACAGGAGTGAATGTGACGAACACCAAGCCAGTCAGCAATACAGTCGAAATCAACCAGCGTCTCATCAGTACACCTTTACATCAGTTCTAGTTTCTAGTTTCTAGTTTCGAGTTTCAAGCAGAAAGTTAGAACCAGCCGCGTTTCTGTGCCTAAAACTGGAATCTATGGCCCGAAAGTGGCCCCGACAACCGTATTCGCTAGCGTCCCATCCGGTTCACAAAATAAAGCACCAGCGACAGGACCACGCTTAACACTATCGACGTCATCAGCGGAAAGTACACTGTCGTGTTCTTGCCGCGCCAAGTGAAGTCTCCCGGCAAGCGGCCGATGGGCAGGTTCATCTTGCCGGCCAGGATCAGCACAAGCCCTAAAACCAGCAGGAATCCGCCGATCCACAGGAACATTTTTCCAAAGTCAGCCACGGATATATCTTCCGTCATGGCGAACGCAACGAGCAAGCGGGCTCAGAGTTCAGCCTGCGAACCGAGGCTGTAGCCCCAGTCCCGCGCACGACACGTCTCCATGACATCGTTCGCGCCGTTCGATCTTCTGCTATGCTGACGGGTTTGCCTCCTATCCTTCTTAATCCCGGCGGGTCTGATTGAGCCTAAAACCGATGATGCTGGTCCACGGCGGCGCGTGGGCCATTCCTGACGACGCCATCGAAGCGCATTTGCGCGGCGTGCGTGCGGCGGCCGAGGCGGGCTGGCGAGTCCTGCAGCGCGGGCGGCACTTGTCTCGACGCGGTCGAAGAAGCTGTCGTCATCATGGAAGACGACGAAACCTTCGATGCCGGGCGAGGGTCGTTTCTCAACATGGATGGCCGAGTGCAACTCGATGCCTGCATCATGGAAGGCGCTACGCTTCGTGCCGGCGGCGTGGGATGCGTCGAACACATCCGGAATCCGATTCGCGCGGCGAAGAAAATACTCAGCGAGAGCCCGCACGTCTACTTCGTAGGGAATGGCGCCGAGCGTTTCGCGCAAGAGCACGGCATTGACTTGATCTCAAATGATGATCTGGTGATCGAGCGCGAGGTGCAGCGCCTGAGCGAGGCCAAGAAGCAGAGCTATCTGAAAATGCCGGAGGAGTTCGGCGCTGCCTCCCAATATCACGACACAGTCGGTGCGGTTGCACTCGACGAGAAGGGCAACATCGCGGCCGGTACCTCTACCGGCGGCACGCTCAACAAGGCTCCCGGGCGGGTCGGCGATTCTTCGCTGATCGGTTGCGGTTGCTATGCCGATGTTCGCAGCGCTGCTGTCTCCACTACCGGATGGGGCGAGCCCATGATGAAGCTTGTGCTCAGCAAGTGGACGGCGGATCGCGTCGAACAGGGTCTGCCTCCGCAAGAAGCTGCCGAGCGCGCGCTGGCTTATCTGAAGAAACGCCTCAACGGACATGGCGGCATCATCGTGGTTGACGGCCAGGGACGCTACGGGCTGGCGCACAACACCCCGCGCATGGCGTGGGCCTTCGCCTCGCACGAGCGCCACACCTCAGGTATTGATCTTGGCACCTCAAACAGTTTGCCGTAGCTTACTTTTCTCGTGGGACGCGTAGGACACGGTTCGCATGGTCGCTAAGCGAGGGATGAGGCGCGCCGCAGGACTCGCTGTTATCCGTTGACCACGCGTCGCCGGACGCTATTTGTTGCGGTGGCGGGCCCAGTCTCGGAAGCAACGGACGAGCGTTGTCCGCGCAGAGCGGACATGATGAACGTGACTTCGCGACTCAGAATGTCGGTGGCCTCACGGCAGAGATCGGGCTCGGCCTTCATCAAGTCCAGGAACTTCTTCTTGCTTACGTGTACAACTTCGCTATCGGTTTCTGAAACCGCCGTCAGGCTGTAGGGTCTTTCCGAAAACGTCGATGGTAAGCCCAGTACCGAGCCAGCCGAGAAAGTGCGATTGAGTTGCGGCACGCCAGGCACCTCGAGACACAGCTGCCCGGCGCAAATGAGAAATACGCCGGCATTTTTTTGACCCGCATGGAACAGAACGGAATGGGCGTCGAAACGCTCGGTCGTTCCCATGTCGGCTAATGCCGTTCTCAGGAGCACAGGTGCCGACAAAGTTTGAGAAAGATTCCCCACGTGTTTCATGTCAGTGTTTGTATCAAGCTATTGACCAGCCGCGCCGTGACGGGAATCACTTGGGCTAGTGACGGTCCCACGGCGATGGAAATGCCGTCGAACCGCGAGGATGCGGCGA
This sequence comes from uncultured Acidobacteriaceae bacterium, assembly GCA_963699875.1. Taxonomy (GTDB): domain Bacteria; phylum Acidobacteriota; class Terriglobia; order Terriglobales; family Acidobacteriaceae; genus CAVVDY01. Next base: position 121,550 of record CAVOVN010000003.1, on the reverse strand, counting down.
TTGAATTCAGCAACTCACGTGGCTTCTTGAACGACCGCCCAGCTGATTACCGGAGCCAGTGCGTAATCGTCAGGACGTTGCGAGACTCCAAGGAAGCCGCCCATAACCTGGACTTCGAGGTCCGGACCCTTTAGGAATTTCACTTTGATCGGCGCCCGCGAAAGCCCACTGGGGAAGGCATCCAGGCACACGCCTTTACCAAACATTGAATCTTTCGGCTGCGGAAGCAGCCACCGGCTCCGCTGTTCGGGCAGGATGGGGTTGCGTTCGCACCTCGGGGAGTCGCCGAGGCCCCGAGCCGGTTTATCCCACTGGCGAGGGGACGCAAAAAATAGATACGGGAAAAGATCCGCAATCCAACCAGAGGCCAGCTCGGCAGCATAAGACTGTTTCGGTTTGTAGATTGCCTGCCAGAATTCGCGGTCGGGTTCGCCCTTCGCAGTTGCAACAAACTGATCCAGGATTGGGGTCACTCTTGAGGTCCACCAATCAAGCTCGAAAGTTGCCAGCACTTCAATCCGCTCCCGAATGCGCTGCCAATCCTCAACCGTGCCTTCCAGCGTAATGCTCGGGATGCCGCAAACGCAGGACATCTCGTACTCGAAGTAGCGCTGATAGGTATCCATGAGCGTAACTTCGCACGCAGTTTTGATGGAAGGAGTGGTGGTCGAGAATTCGCACAATAGCGTCTCGTGAAGCACGGGATCCGAGTTCTCCTTGATCAGCGCCGAGAAGCTGCTCATGAAGGCGGGCCAGCAGGCGGGATCAAGAGAATCGGTTGTGATGCATAGCTTTTTTTTACCTTCGTGCCTGACGATCCGGTCGCGCAAGGCTTCGGCGTTCTCGTTTACGTGATGCCCGAACCCCTGCATGATCGTCAGCCAGATACTATCGGGCATAAGAACCAAAGGGCGATGGTCACTGAAGGCAATGTGAACCGCCTGAACCAGTGGATGAAGGAAGGTTTGCGTTCTCGCCAGCTGCCGGACGAGAGAGACTGGACCGGCGTCAACTAGCTTGAGCATCCATGACGCACCACGCGCCTCATACAGGCCACGCATCTCAGCCAGCCCGCGCATCCGAGTTCGGAGCGGTTTTAGAGTTTCGCCCCGAGCGGCCCCATAGCCTTCCGGTGCCAGGGAGGCAATATCCTGGTCCGGCATGATGAGGATCGATGCATCGCTGCGAATTTCGGCGCTCTCTCCCAAAGTGCTGACCCAGAGCGGATAGGCAGCGGGAACAACGTCATCGACGGGAAACGTGATGCCGGTGGCGGGACGAATGGGTGAGGTCAATCGATGCACGGCCGGCGATGAACCAGTCTCACCGGAATTCGGACTTGATGACGCGCGGCTAGGTGTCGGCTCGATGACACCTAAGGTTGTCAGTGAGCTACCCTTGGGTGCGTTGCTGAAGAGGGACTTCAGCCGATCAAGCATTGCACGCCTCGCATTCAACCAGGGAGCGGCGTTTTGGTCGGGGCGAGAGGATTCGAACCTCCGACCCCCTGCGCCCAAGGCAGGTGCGCTACCAGGCTGCGCTACGCCCCGACGGAGTCTTCATTATAACGAATGAAGAGTCGTGCGCTTCGCGATCCGTCCGGCGGCGGTTACATAGAGGAGGCGCCCGATTCACGGCTGCGCTTATTGGCGCGGTTGCGACTTTCGTACACAGGTTATAATCAACGTCGCATGATCGGGCTTCAGTACGCCGCTGTTGCGTACGTACGCAACGCAGTGGGGATATTCGTAGAAGAACTGCGACGGGAGCTCCATCCCTCGCATACCCACGCCGACGCCCATATCACCATCCTTCCTCCGCGCCCGCTAATGGGAAGCGAAGAGCAGGCCATCGAAAGCCTGCAGGAAATTTGTGCCGCCGCGCAGCCATTCGAAATCACGGTAGGCGATGTCGAGAGCTTCATTCCCGCCACCCCGACTGTGTTTCTGAGGGTGGCTTATGGCGCCTATCGCATGCGCGAGCTGCACGACAAGTTCAACGTCGATGGCCTGGAGTTCTGCGAGCCCTGGCCCTACATGCCGCACCTGACCATCGTGAAGGCCGACACTTACGCCGAAGCCGAGTGCATTCTCAAAGTTGCGCGACGCCGGTGGGAGCACTTCAAAGACGGCCGGAAAATCCGCATTGACTCCATCACCTTTGTGAAAGGCAGCGGCGATCGCTGGCTGGACGTAGCTCCGCTTCCGCTGGGAGAAGCTAGGTTGGTAGGAAGATAAAGCGGGAAATTGGGGTGGGTGAAGGGATTCGAACCCTTGACAGCCGGAGCCACAGTCCGGAGTTCTACCACTGAACTACACCCACCGTGGCAAGCCAGATTATAACATTCGGAATCGCTCTTCGAGCTTCACTAAAGCTCTAACGCATGTCACCGTTCGTCATAGATAATGGCGAGACAATGCCCCGCTCGACCTCTCTTGTACTGCGTACTTTCGGCCTGCTGGCTCTCGTGCTTTTGCTCAGCTCCGGACTTGCGGCCTGGCAAATCGATCCCCTCACTCTCGCGACGGCATCGTTGCCCAACGGCGAGGCCGGCGTCCACTATCACGTCGCATTGGAGGTCCACGGCGGGGTTAATCCCTATACCTGGCAACTGGCGGAGGGCAGTCAGCTTCCTCCCGGTTTGCGTTTGCATCAGCACAGCGGCCTCATCACGGGAACGCCCACCACAGCCGGCGAGTATCACTTCACCCTGACACTGTCGGACATGAACGCTCCTCCCAGCCACACGCAACGCGACTTCACCTTGGTCGTAGTCGCCGGCCTGACGGTGGAGTGGAAGCGCCCGCCCAAGGTGAGCGGGGTATGGATTTCCGGTTCGTTGATCGTCGCCAACCACACCGGCGAGCCGGCCAACCTGACGGTGATCGTGGTGGCGGTGAATCAAATCGGACGCGCCACGGCGCTGGGCTATCAACACTTCACCATTCAGCCGCAAGCCGAGCAGGAAATACCCTTCGGCGCGACACCTGGTCCGGGGAACTACATGGTGCGGGCTGACGCCGTTGCCCACTTCACTGCCGACAAGACGATCCTGCGCGCACACAAACAAACTGCCCAAGGCGAACTGGTGATCACGCAGATTTGAGTGGCACCCGCGGGCTGCCGATTCGTTGTCGGATTTCGTCATTGTCAGGCTGCAGCTTCGCTGGCCTCGGTTTCGGTCACGGGTTGAGCTCGCCTGAGGAGCGCCGACACAACCACGCCTGCCAGGGAAGCAATCAAAGCCAGCCAGATGACGTCGCGATAGTTCCCGCTGCGGTCCACCAGTAAACCTGCGATGGGTGGTCCCACCACGGCCGCCACACCATACGACAGAAGGAGAAAGCCCAGCAACTCGCCGATGTTTTCCAGACCGAAAAGCTGAATAGCAACAGCCGGCGTGAGTGACGCGACTCCGCCATACGAGATGCCCATCACTACGACGAACACAACCAGCGCCGGATACGAAAAGGCAAACATCCAAATGACGCAAGCCACCGCGACCAGGAAGCAACTGAACTGAAATGGGAGGATGGCGCCGATCTTCTCTGCCGCCGCATTTAGTCCAATGCGCGACAACAGGCTTCCGGCTCCGATGTAGCCGACCAGCGCAGCCGCCGAGACGCTGGCGACCCCTTCTTTCGTCGCCAGTGCCGGCAGGTAGACCATGGTGACGAACACGGGAATCCCGCTCAGCAGCCGGGACAGAAATACCAGCAGAAACGGACGGCTGCGCACTTTCGCCCAAACCGCACGGCCGCCCCTCTTGCTTTCCACCTTCACCGGCGGCTTGAACATGAACAGTGCACTCAGCAGGAGCAGGCTGCCGCCTCCTATGCCCTGAATCACCAGAGTGTTGCGCCAGCCGTATTCGCGAATGAGCCACGCGCTCAGGGGAGCGGCAACCAGGGTCCCAACGCCGATGCCGCTGACTGCGATGCCGAGCGCCATGGCACGCTCTTTCTTGAACCATTCGCCTACCGCCGCCAGTGAAGGAACATAGACCGAGGCAAGGCCCGTGCCGACTCCGATGCCGAGACAGACGAAGGCGACGAGGAAGCTGTGGGCGTGTGCCGTGGCGATCAGTCCGCCGGTGAAGACCACCGCGCCCGCTGCCATTACTTTGCGCGGTCCTACATGATCGGCCCAGTCGCCGGTGAGCGGACCGAGCAAATACCCTGAGAGGCTCATGCAAGAGAAGAGCAGCGCCATGACTGCGTGGCTGACGCCCAGTGCCAATCCGATCGGTCTGAGGAACACGCCAAAGGCGTAGAGAAAGCCGTAAGCAACAAAGCTGGCGACAAAGGCTGCGCCCGAAACGATCCAGGCGCGCGCGGAATCGAAAGCAGGTGGCGACGAATTCTGCATGTGGCCCAAACGGATGAGAAACGAGCGTCTCAGCAGGATAAGGTGGAACAATCGCGAATACAATTCCTTTGATGGATTATTCCGCCCGACAAAAGAAGTTCCAGCAGACCCTTGTCGACGAACGCCTCGACGGCTTCGTCGTCACTCATCCCGCGAACCTGCGCTACCTGTGCGGTTATACCGGCAGCAATGGCCTGCTGCTGTTTCTGAATGGGCGCAAGACGTTCTTCACCGATGGCCGTTATACGCTACAGGCGCGCGAGGAGGTCAAGGGCGCCGCGCATCGTCATATCCAAAGGGGCGCTGATCAAAGATGCCGCTGCGATGATGGGCAAGCTTCGCTCCGCCGGCATCGGGTTCGAGGCTGACCTCACGACCGTCGTCGCGGCCAGTCAGATGCGCGAGCTCACGCCGAAGCGCATCCGCTGGAAGGCGACCTCAGGTTTGATCATGCGGCAGCGCATCGTGAAAGACGCGGAAGAGCTCAAGCTGATCAGGGCGGCGGTTCAGCTCGGCGCAAAGGTGTATCTGGAGGCGCTGGAATCGCTAAGGCCCGGCGTTCCCGAAGTGGAGGTCGCGGCGGAGCTGGAGTATGCCGCGCGTCAGGGCGGAGCGGATGCGATGTCCTTCGAGACCATCGTCGCCGCAGGCAAGCGTGGAGCCCTGCCGCATGGGCGCGCGTCGAGTGCTGCCGTCCCGCGGCGCGGATTCGTGGTCATTGATTCGGGTGTTATACTGCGCGATTACTGCTCTGACATGACCCGCACTGTACACGTGGGTCGTGTAGGACGCCTTGAGCGCTCGTGGTATCAGGCGGTGCTCGAGGCGCAGATGGCCGGCATTGCTGCGGTCAGGCCGGGAGTGACCGCGGGAGAGATCGACGAAGCGGCGCGCTCGGTATTGCGCAAGGCGAAGCTCGACCGATACTTCACGCACTCTACCGGACACGGCGTCGGCTTGGAGATCCATGAGCCGCCGCGTCTCGGCAAGGGCCAGACCGAGCGGTTGGAACCGGGCATGGTCATCACGATTGAGCCCGGTATTTATGTGCCCGAAAAGGGCGGCATTCGTATTGAAGATATGGTGGTCGTCACCGAGGGTGGAGCGGAAGTGCTGACCTCGGTCACCAAGGAACTAATCGAGTTTTAGGCATCTTAAGTTGGCGACGAGCGAGGATGAATGGCCGACCAGCAGCGTTCGCCAATCGTCTCGCGCCGGGGAATGCGATGAATCAGAAAGAACTAAGAGAGCTCATCGAGTTTTTGGTGGAGAAGGACATTGCCGAGTTCGAGATGGAGCGCGGCGACCTGAAGCTCCACGTTAAGCGGGGAGCGGGAACGGCACCGGTAATCGCGTCGGCGGTGGCGCCTATGTCTGCGCCGATGGTCGCCCCTCCTTCCGCACCGGCAGCAGCGGCACCGAGTCCAGCCGCCACGCCATCAGCGCCTGCACCTGCGGCCTCCGACGATGCCAATCTGCACATCCTGAAATCGCCCATGGTCGGCACATTCTACGGAGCACCTTCACCCGGGGCGCCACCGTTCATCGCCGTCGGCGACACGGTCAAAGAAGGCCAGGTACTGTGCATCATTGAAGCCATGAAGTTGATGAACGAAATCGAGGCCGACGCTACCGGCGAAATCGTGAAAATGTTCGTCAGCAACGGCGCGCCGGTCGAGTACGGCATGCCGCTGTTCGGCATTCGCAAGGGCTGAGATTCTCCATTCATGTTTAAGAAGATCCTCATTGCGAATCGCGGCGAGATTGCCCTGCGCGTCATCTGCGCCTGCAAGGAACTCGGCATCAAGGCGGTCGCCATCTATAGCGAGGCTGATCGCAACTCGCTGCACGTGCGTTTTGCCGATGAGGCCATCTGCATCGGGCCGCCGCGCCTGAGCGACAGCTATCTCAACGTTCCCGCCGTGATCAGCGCCGCTGAGATCGCCAACGTTGACGCCATCCATCCCGGCTACGGACTGTTGAGCGAGAACGCCAACTTTGCCGAAGTCGTGCAGGCGTGCGGCATCAAGTTCATTGGGCCTCCGCCGGAAGTCACGCGCATGATGGGCGAGAAGGAAAAAGCCCGCGCCGCCATGAAGAAGGTAGGCGTGCCGATTCTGCCCGGCTCCGACGGCATCATCGACTCCGCAGGCGAGGCCGCGGAGTGGGCACGCACCATCGGCTACCCCGTCATCGTGAAAGCCTCAGCGGGCGGCGGCGGACGCGGCATGAGAATTATCCGATCGGAAGAAGAGCTGCCTAACCTGTATCACGGCGCGCAATCGGAAGCGGCAGCGGCCTTCGGCAACGGCGATCTCTATATGGAAAAGTTCATCGAGCGCCCGCGCCATATCGAGTTCCAGGTGCTGGCCGACGAGCACGGCAATGTGATGAGCCTGGGCGAGCGCGAGTGCAGCATTCAGCGTCGCCATCAGAAGCTGGTAGAAGAGGCGCCGTCCGTCGTCGTCACCCAGGAGCTGCGCGACCGTATCGGCGGAATCCTGGTGAAGTCGCTGGCGAAATCGGCTACGTCAACGCCGGCACTGTCGAGTTTCTGATGGATGAAGATGGCGCTTTGTACTTCATCGAGATGAACACCCGCATCCAGGTCGAACATCCGGTGACCGAGATGACGACCGATGTCGACCTGGTGAAGTCGCAGATTCGCATCGCCGCGGGCGAGAGGCTCGAGGACGTGATCCTGCACAACGTTTACTTCCGTGGACACGCCATCGAGTGCCGCATCAATGCCGAGCATCCCGAGAAGTTCACGCCCTCTGCGGGCAAGATTACGGCATTCAATCTTCCGGGAGGAACGGGCATTCGCGTGGACACCGCCGCTTATGCCGAGGGCGTCATCCCTCCTTATTACGATTCGCTGATTGCGAAACTATGTGCCCGCGGACGTGATCGCGAAGAGGCCATCTCCCGCATGGCGCGCGCGCTGGATATGTTTGTAGTCGAGGGAATCTACACGACGATTCCGCTGCACAAGAAAATCATGGCCGATCCTGAATTTCGCTCCGGCCAGCTCGACACCAAGTTCATGGAACGCTTCTTCGCACGGCAGCAAGAGGCGGCGAAGTAGTCAGTGTCGGATCCTCCTGGCAAGCTTTCCCGTCTCTACGCCATCCTCGATGTCACGTCTCTGCCCGAGTCTTCGCGCAGCACATCGGGAGTTGTTGATTTTGCCCGCGAACTCGCGGCCGGCGGAGTCGAGCTCATCCAGTATCGCAACAAAGATGGCGACGCTCCGCACCATGCTGAGCCATGCGCGCGAGCTGCGGCGCGCGCTCGATCGCAAAGTTAAGCTCATCATGAACGATCGCGCCGACCTGTGCCTCGCCGCAGGATTTGACGGAGTGCACGTCGGCCAGGATGACCTCTCGCCTGAAGGTGCGCGGCGGGTCGTGGGCAACGGTCGCATCGTCGGCGTCTCGACCCACAATCTCGAGCAGTTGAAGGTGGCCGATGCCGGTCCCGCAGACTACATTGCCTTCGGTCCGATTTTTGCCACGTCCGCTAAACAGAACCCCGATCCTGTTGTCGGGTTGGAAGGATTACGTGCCGCACGCGCAGCGACCAGGAAGCCGCTGGTCGCCATCGGCGGCATCACGCGAGCAAATGTGTCGTCGGTGATCGATGCGGGAGCCGATTCCGTGGCGGTGATTTCCGACTTGGTGAACTCGCCGCGACAGGCGGCAGAAGAATTTCTGCTTTCAATCCGTAGTAGACTTTCGGATTAAACTCCAGATGACAGTCCGCTCTACCACCGAGGCTGCTTGAGCACCCAAACCAAAACCATAACCACAGCACCCGCGACCGACAGCGAGTTCGTAAAAGGCTTGGGCCTTACCAGCGCGACCACGCTGGTCATGGGCTCCATGATCGGCTCCGGCATCTTCATCGTCTCCGCCGACATTGCTCGCCTTACCGACTCGCCCGCGTTGCTGATCGGAGCGTGGCTGGTGACCGGCTTCATGACCATCACCGGTGCGCTTGCCTACGGTGAACTGGCTGCCATGATGCCTCGTGCCGGCGGCCAGTATGTTTACCTGCGCGAATCGCTTGGCCCGCTCTGGGGCTTTCTTTACGGATGGACGCTCTTCCTCGTCATCCAGACAGGAACCATCGCTGCCGTGGGCGTAGCGTTCGGTAAATTTCTCGGCGTCTTCTTTCCGTCTGTCTCTTCTACTCATTGGATATTGCATCTCTGGAAGGTTCCACCCATCCCCTTCGGGCCCATGGTCCTTGGCAACATGGATGTCGGCCTCAACACGCAAAACCTCGCCGCCATACTTGTCGTAGTCTTCCTCTCGGTGCTGAACATCTTCGGCGTCCGCACCGGCGCGATGGTGCAGAACATATTCACCTTCGCCAAGACCGCTGCACTACTGGGACTGGTGCTTCTCGGCCTGTTTATCGGACGCAACGCGGACGCTATCGCCGCCAACTTCGGCGCAAACTTCTGGCGCAACGCGGGCTGGAGCGCGCTTCATCCGGTGCAGGTCGGAATCGGCGGGCCAATGGCGATGGTTGGAGTCTTGTCGATCCTGGCAGTCTCGCAGGTGGGGTCTCTATTTTCCTCCGACGCCTGGAACAACGTGACCTTCACCGCCGGCGAGGTAAAGAATCCGCAGCGCAATCTGCCGCTTTCGCTGGCGCTCGGCACCGGCGCAGTCATCCTTCTTTATGTGCTGGCTAATTTCGTTTATCTCAGCGTGCTGCCGCTGCAAGGCGCCGCCGATGGCGCGACCATTGTCGCGCGCGGCATTCAGCATGCTTCGGAAGACCGGGTAGCCACCGCCGTCATGCAGCAGATCTTCGGCCCGCTGGGCGCGAAGATCATGGCGATCGGCATTCTCATCTCCTGCTTCGGCTGCGATAACGGCCTGATTCTTGCGGGAGCCCGCGTCTACTACGCGATGGCACGCGACCGCCTGTTCTTCCGCCGCGCCGGCGAGCTTCATCCCAAGTACCGCACCCCGGCGCACTCCTTATTTGTGCAGTGCATCTGGACCTGCGTGCTGTGCATCTCCGGCAGCTACGGCCAGCTGCTCGACTACATCATCTTTGCCGTGCTGGTGTTTTACATCCTGACCATTGCCGGTCTCTTTGTGTTGCGCGTGAAGCGACCAAACGAGCCGCGGCCCTATCGCGCGATTGGATATCCGGTACTGCCCGCGGTTTACATTTTGATGGCTGTGTTCATTGATGTAGTCTTGTTGCGGTACAAGCCCCAGTACACATGGCCCGGATTGATCATTGTTCTGCTCGGCATACCTGTATATTTCGTGTGGTCAAGGCGCGGAAAAGAAGCGACTGCAAGAGTTTGATCTCAAGGAGAGACAAGCTGAATGGCTAACGTCCTGAAGTGCAAGCCGCTGGGCATGCTGATGGAGGAAGCGTCCGACACCAGCGAGCATAGTCTGAAGCGGGCCCTGGGCCCAGTGAACCTGATTACGCTCGGCATTGGCGCTATTATCGGTGCCGGAATCTTCGTTCTTACCGGATCGGCTGCGGCCATGTACGCTGGACCGGCCATCGTGCTGTCCTTCATTTTGGCTGGCTCGGGCTGTGTTTTCGCCGGCCTGTGCTACTCCGAATTTGCCTCGCTGATACCGATTGCCGGTTCCGCTTACACCTACGGCTACGCGACCCTGGGAGAAATTTTCGCCTGGATCATCGGTTGGGACCTGGTCCTGGAATATGCCTTCGGAGCCGCTACGGTCGCCTCGGGCTGGAGCGGCTACTTCGTCAGTCTGTTGCAGGATTTCGGGATTCATATACCGCCGCAGCTGGTCGCCACGCCATTTACTCACGTGGGCAATCACTGGGTGCCCAACGTGCTGGTGCAGTACCAGGGACGCTGGGAGCTGCTGACCACCATGGCGCCGCTGCTGAAACAAAATGGGATCGATCCCTCGACCCTGCCGCAGGTGACGGGCGTCTTCAATGTAATCGCCTTTCTGGCAATCTTCGTCATCACGGCCATTCTGGTCATCGGCATTCAGGAATCGGCAAACTTCAATTCGGCGATCGTGATTGTGAAGGTCACCATTGTGCTGATCTTCATCGCTATTGCCGGCGTATTTGTCGCCAAGCATCCCGCCCTCGCAGTAGCCAACTGGCACCCGTTCATCCCTCCCAATCAAGGATCATTTGGAGAATATGGCTGGTCAGGAATTGCGCGAGCCGCGGGCGTAATCTTCTTTGCATATATCGGCTTTGACGCGGTGTCCACCGCCGCTCAGGAGGCGAAGAATCCCCAGCGCGACATGCCGATCGGTATCCTGGGATCGCTGGTGATCTGCACCATTCTCTATATCCTTGTGTCCGGCCTGCTGACCGGCATCGTTCCTTACTCCGCGTTGAACGTGGCCGATCCGGTGGCGGTGGGCATCGATGCCACGGGGGTAGTTTGGGGCTCGATCCTGGTGAAGCTGGGCGCCATCGCAGGCTTGGGCAGCGTCATGTTGGTGATGTTGTTGGGACAGTCGCGTGTGTTCTACTCAATGTCGCGTGACGGTCTGTTGCCGGCTTGGGCAGGCGCGGTGCATCCCAGGTTCCGTACTCCATGGATTTCGTCGATCACAGTGGGAATTTTCGTGGCGATTTTTGCGGCCTTGGTTCCGATCGGCATTCTGGGCGAACTGGTGAGCATTGGCACGCTGCTGGCCTTCGTTATCGTATGCGCCGGAGTCTGGGTGTTGCGCGTACGCCGGCCCGACCTGCACCGGCCTTTCAAGACTCCGTGGGTGCCGGTGGTGCCGATTCTCGGCATCATCATCTCGTTCGCGCTCATGGCGAGCCTTCCGTTCGATACCTGGCTTCGTTTGTTTATCTGGTTGGTAATCGGGATGTTCATCTACTTCGGATATGGCCGTCACCATAGCCGCGTGCAACAACTGCGGTCAGAGGACGTGAAGGTCGCAGGCGACTAGCTTTAGGGGAACGACGGCGCTTCAGCGCAGGTTAGGGTGGAAACACCACGCTTCAGCGTGGTGAACCGAGCGGCATTCCCCGATGCCCGGCTTTAGCCGCGGGCGGCTCCGGAAGCTATTTCCATTGCCGATGCTGAAGGGCGCGAACTTCGATTCTCCAACGCTAAAGCGCAGCTTTTAAATAGCCCTCTTTCCCTCCGCATGAATGCGGAGGCTTCCACCCCGGCGCTACAATAGATAGTTACGCCCAAGAGCCCTCGTTCCCCGGAGTTATAATCCATGAGTTCGCCTATGCCAGCCACACAAACTGAATTGCGTCTTGCGAAGCGGATGTCCCGTCTGGGCACCGAAACTGCTTTTGAAGTCCTGGTTCGCGCCCGCGCCCTCGAAGCTCAGGGCAAGAACATCATCCATCTCGAAATCGGCGAGCCTGACTTCGATACTCCCGCCAACGTCATAGCTGCCGGTGTCGAAGCGTTGCAACAGGGATACACCCACTACGGGCCCGCAGCGGGATTGCCTGAGTTGCGGCAGGCCATTGCCGATGACGTCGCCAAGTCGCGCGGCATCAAGGTTACGCCCGAGGAAGTGGTCGTCGTTCCCGGCGGCAAGCCGATCATCTTCTTCACCATGCTTGCGCTCATCGATGAAGGCGACGAAGTCATCTATCCCAACCCTGGCTTCCCCATCTACGAGTCGATGATCAACTTCCTCGGCGCAAAGCCGGTGCCGATTGCGATCCGCGAAGACCGCGACTTCAGCCTCGACGTCAACGAACTCAAGGGCCTGATCACGGATCGCACCAAGCTCATCATCATCAACTCGCCGCACAATCCGACCGGCGGCGTGATGACGCCACAGGAAATCAAAGACATCGCAGCGGCTATCGGCGATCGCGACATCATGGTGATGAGCGACGAAATCTACGGACGGCTGTTGTTCGAGGGCGAGCAGTACAGCATCGCCTCGGTTCCTGGCATGAAGGAGCGCACCATCATCCTCGACGGCTTCTCCAAGACCTACGCCATGACCGGCTGGCGCATGGGATACGGCGTCATGCGGCCCGACCTGGCCGCCCAGATGTCACGCCTCATGACCAACTCGAACTCCTGCACCGCGACCTTTACCCAGCGTGCAGGCATCGAGGCGATTAAAGGCGACCAGAGCGAGCCCGAACGCTTTAACGAAGAGTTCAAGAAGCGCCGGGATGTGTTCGTGAAAGGCCTGAATCAGATCAAGGGATTCTCCTGCCGTCTGCCGCATGGCGCGTTCTACACCTTCCCCAACATCAAGCAGACCGGTTGGCCGTCGAAGAAGCTGGCCGATGCGCTGCTCGAACAGGCAGGCGTGGCCGCGCTCTCGGGCACAGCGTTTGGCGCATTCGGCGAAGGCTACCTGCGCTTCAGCATCGCCAACTCGATGGAGAACCTGAATCAGGCTCTCGATCGCGTCGATCAGTGGACGAAGAAGAACCTGTAGATTAGTGGAGTAGGGCTTCGGGTAGAGCTGGCCTTCAGGCCAGCGTCCATGCCATAAAAATATCGGGCTTCAGCCCCTGAAAACTTTATCCGGGGCTGAAGCCCGATCCCTTTGAAGTATTCCGCTTGAAGTATTCCGCGCGGGCAAACTCGTGCCCTGACTGGATTCATAGCAAAACCAGGCAGTTCGATAGAACCGGTTAACGATATTTAGAAGTGCAGCCCAGTGCGGCCTACGGAAACTCCCCACACGATTGCCCCCATCAGGGCCATGGCGAACCAAAACCAGCTAAGCCCCCTGATCTTCTCTTTCCAAAGCGTTTGAGCGGCGAACAAGATCAACAGCAAAGACATCGACGTGTCGGCGATTAAATGCGTTCCCCCGTGGCTGGATCTATACCTTCCGTACCAGAGCCCAACAATCACCAGCAAGCCTACGATGGCCCAGGTCCACCGTTCGCGCGCGGACGGTGGGGGACCTGGTTTCTTCCGTTCCCCGAGCTCAGGTTTCAAGAACTCCATAGCAGGGAAGCTTGTCACTTTAAAGGCTCGGTTGCAAGTGCCCAACTCACACTCGAACGGCGCTCCCAGTTGGCGAACGGAGCTGGTTCGCCCGCATTCCCCTTATAATGATTCTCCGGCCTCGCGCACTGTCTTTTGCACCCGGCAATCGTTTTCGATCATCACAGCCACTGGAGGAAAGAATCAATGGCATTCGAAGTTCCACCCCTGCCCTACGACTACTCGGCCCTTGAACCCTACATCGACGAGCAGACAATGCATCTGCATCACGACAAACATCACCAGGCCTACGTCACTAATCTCAACGCCGCTTTGGAGAAAGCTCCCGAGTTGCAAAAGCTCAGCGCCGAAGAGCTGCTCAAAGGTCTCGACAATGTGCCCGAAGCCATCCGCACTGCCGTGCGCAACAACGGCGGCGGCCATGTGAACCACTCCATGTTCTGGACGATCATGGGACCGAACGCCGGCGGCGACCCCACGGGCGCCATCGCCGACGCCATCAAGAGCACCTTCGGCGACTTCAACGCTTCAAAGAGAAGTTCAATGATGCCGGACTGAAGCAGTTTGGCAGCGGCTGGGCGTGGCTGGTGCGCGACAACGGCGGCAAGCTACTGGTTATGAGCTCGCCCAACCAGGACAATCCCATGTCGCAGGGCTTCTATCCCATCATGGGCAACGACGTTTGGGAGCACGCCTATTACCTGAAGTATCAGAACCGCCGCGCCGACTACCTGAAAGAGTGGTGGAACGTGGTCAACTGGCCGGAGGTAAATAAGCGCTTCCAGAGCGGGAAATAGGAACCAGTTGTCCGTTGTCAGTGATCAGTTGTCAGTAAGAATTGGATGCACCATCCTGTCCGCTGCAGTTGCGGACAGGGTGGGATTTCCAAGTTCTTCACCAAAACTGAACTTCTAATGAGCATTCGCCTTGCGTCGATGTTGCTTTTGCTAGGGTTGGCGACCTGCTGCATGGGACAAGCGCAGTCTGATTGTCCTCCGCGAGTAGTAATCGACAATGGTGTCTGCGTTCTCGAGGGTGGCAAACCATGTCCCCACACGCAATTGCAGTCGCCTCTTTGCAACGACATTGAACCCGCCTATACGGTCGAAGCGGCCAAAGCGCACGTGAAGGGAACTGTCCTCCTCTCGGCCCTCATTGGTAAGGACGGCTGTGCTCACGACATTAGCGTTGTACGCCCGCTTGGGTACGGCTTGGATGAGGCGGCCGAGTTCGCTATGGAACGCATGCGATTTCGGCGGCCCACCGATCCGCACCGGATTGACATGGAGATCAACTTCAACCCGGACTACGGCGGCATCAAGGCACCGCCGACTAACCCGACGTGCACTGCATTTCGCTCCGCTGAGATACCCGCTGCGAGTCATTACTGAAACTCGGTCTGGAACGGTTCGCACTTCACACGGCATCACCTTTCCACCAACGCCTTCAACCGTCCCAGCGCCTGATCCCACTGTTTCGAAACCGAGTCAAGATACAGCTTCAGCCCGTCGATCGGGCGCGGATCCAGCTCGAACACGCTTTCGCGGCCTTCGCGCACGCCGCGCACCACTCCCGCTGTCTCCAACACACGAAGATGCTTGGTGATTGCCTGCCGCGTCAGCTTCGAACCCGATGCCAGATGAGTGATGGACCGAGGCTGGCCGCCTGCCAATTTCTCAATCAGCGCCAACCGCGTCTCATCGCCCAGCGCGGCAAACACCAAAGCATGATTGGGGCGTGAACTGCGAGCAGCACTACGGTTTGGTCGCGACATGCTTCTCAATATTTTCCATCTGCTGGGTCCAGCCGCCATCGTTTCTGCGGAAGAACTCCTCGCGCGTGTCGGCAGGCAACTTGTCGAAACCAGATTCGGTAAGTGTGAGTAACGTTCCGTCGTTCGCCGGCTCCAGCCTGAACTCAACCAGGGTAGTGGGAGCGTTCGGGTCGGGTGAGTATGTCTCCTTGTCCATCGACTTGATGTGGCCCCAGGTGAATGAAAAGAGCGTTTCGGGCGCCATTTTCTGCACCTTCGCTTCCCATACCACGTGTTCGTAGCCGGGCCACGTTATGGTGCCGCGCGATACCTGCCCCTCGACGAACGGGCCTTCCAGCTTCACCCGAAACCACTCGCCAAATTCGCGGTAGTCGGTTAGCGCTCGCCACACCCGCGAAACCGGTGCCTTCAGTTCAATCCGTTTCTCGATGCGATCCGCCATATAAGTGCAACCTCCAGGTTGCATAATAAAATGGGCCCGCGATAAATGCAACCGTGAGGTTGCATATAGTGATAGCTCATGTAAAATCGGCGGAATCCCTAAGAGTGCCGAGAGCTGCTTATGCCAAACTCCAGCCCCGAACACCTGCTGCCCGCCCTGCTCGATTCCTGGGAGCGCAACAACACCATCCTCATCAACCTGCTTCGCGCGCTGCCGGACGATGCTCTGGCGCGGCGTCCAGTCGAGGGCAGCCCCTCGGTTGGCGAGTTGTTCTCTCACATTCAGTATGTGCGCTTGGTGTTCGTCTCCGAGGACGCCCCGGAGTTTTCACGGCCCGTGCCCGAGGAGTGGGTTCAGGTGCTCGATCGCGATCGCATGGCCGAGATGCTGAACGAAAGCGCGAAAGCTGTTCGTGAAGCTGTGCAGGGCAGGTTAGAAGCCAGCCGCCAGATGGACGTTCATTACGACCATCCTATTCTGCTGTTCCAGCACATGATCTGGCACGAAGGCTACCACCACGGCCAGATCAAACTGACTCTGAAGCTGGCTGGCCGACCGCTCGCCAACAAAGACATCGGCCCCCTGACCTGGAGGGTCTGGATGAACAAGACGTAGTGACTCGCCAGTGATCGCTCACTTCACCGGAAACAGTCAAGGTCATTCGCAAACGTAAGCGGGCCTGCATACCGCTTCCTTATTTCTACCTGCGTCTGCTCTTCTTTCCCCAGCGTGCGCAGCATGCGATGAGACAAGACCAGACTCTTCACATGAGCGTCTGCCGCGATCTGCCCAATCACCGACGGAGGCATGTGCAGCTTCCTCTCGACTCCCGTGGCGCCTTCCGGCACGGCGTTGTGTGCAACGAACAGATCGGCGTTTGTCGCAAGGCGAACCAGGCCGTCGCCCTCGCCGTTCGTATCCCCGCTGAACACGATGGCCTTGCCGCCGATCTCCACCCGCCACGCTAACGCCGGAACGCCGCCATGAATCACCCGCACCGCCGACGCTGTAATGTCGCCGCTTCGAAACGCAACCACCGGCGTTGAACCGGCGACAACATTATGCGGCTGCATCACGTAGCTTCCGCCTTCTCCAGCAACCAGCAGTTCGCTGAGATAACGATAAGCGCCGTGATCTCCGAAGAGATCAGATACAAACTCCGTGGTTGATGGCATGAAATCGTTTCCCGGCGGACCATAGATCGGCAAAGGGCGCTTGCGATCTTCAAACCACGAGGACTTAATGAGCGCCGCAAAATCACCGCTGTGATCAACATGGAAGTGGCTGAACAGAATCACATCCAGTTGCGACATCGTGGCGCCGCTCTCGCCAAAGCGCAGAGCACTTCCTCCGCCGGCATCGATCAACACGCGTGCCTGCCCGCTCTCCCACACCAGATAGCTGCTGGACGCTCGTTTGTCCTGAAGTTCCGGCCCTCCCGAGCCAAGCACCTGAACGGCAACGCCCTGCGATCCACAGGATTGTGCCGCGGCATATGAACTAAGTATGCAGCTAAGCAGCAACGCGACCAGGGCCATGAAGCGCAACGATGGCAGGCGTCCGAGCAGGTACATAGGACCAACATCATACCCCTGCTTCAAGGCTGACTCCGACTCTTCCATGTTGCAGCCCCACCCAATTCGGGAGTATCGTCTTGAGGGCTTGGCTGCCCTTAGCACACGCGGTTGGCCAGTCAGTCACGTTCCGCCGTGATAGCGGTCACGGCAGAAAGGCCCGGGCAGGACTGAAATACTCAGTGGCCCAACGCCACTAGTGGTGTGGCCTCATAGGCCCAGCCTTCGTACTAACAAAGGTTCCTTAAGGAGGACCTTCTCATATGCCAGTAATGACCACGGCGATCAAAACGCCAACCGATTACATCACCGAAATTATGGCCCTGGTTAAGGCCAAGAACTCAGCTGAGCCGGAATTCCACCAGGCCGTGCAGGAAGTTTTCGAGTCCCTGCGCCCCGTGCTGGAGCGGCATCCCGAATACATCTCCGCCCGCATTCTTGAGCGCGTGACCGAGCCTGAGCGCGTCCTGATGTTCCGGGTTCCGTGGTTCGATGACCAGGGTAACGTCCAGGTCAACCGCGGCTTCCGCATTGAAATGAACAGCGCTATCGGCCCCTACAAGGGCGGCCTGCGCTTCCACCCCTCCGTCAATCTCGGCATCCTGAAATTCCTGGCCTTCGAACAGGTCTTCAAGAACTCGCTGACCACGCTGCCCATGGGCGGCGGCAAGGGCGGTTCCGACTTCGATCCCAAGGGAAAGAGCGACAACGAAGTCATGCGCTTCTGCCAGAGCTTTATGACCGAGCTCAGCCGTCACATCGGCCCCGACACCGACGTCCCGGCCGGCGACATCGGCGTAGGCGGACGCGAGATCGGATTCATGTTCGGCCAGTACAAGCGGCTGCGCAATGAGTTTACCGGCGTACTCACGGGCAAGGGCCTCGCATGGGGCGGCTCGCTGATTCGTCCGGAAGCTACCGGCTACGGCTGCGTTTATTTTGCCGACGAGATGCTGAAGACCCGCAAAGACACGCTGGAAGGCAAACTCTGCCTGGTTTCCGGCAGCGGCAACGTCTCCCAGTACACGGTCGAGAAGCTGCTCGATTTCGGCGCCAAGCCGCTTACCTTCAGCGACTCTGACGGTGTGGTATATGATCCCGACGGCATCAATCGCGAGAAGCTGGCCTGGGTCATGGAACTGAAGAACGCGAAGCGCGGCCGCATCCGCGAATACACGGAACAATATAAGAAAGCCGTCTTCATGCCGGCCGATGTGAAGCTGGGCTACAACCCACTGTGGAACATCAAGGCCGACTGTGCGTTCCCCAGCGCGACGCAGAACGAAATCAACGCCAAGGACGCGCAGAACCTCATCAACAACGGATGCAAGCTGGTTGCCGAAGGCGCCAACATGCCGAGCACCCTGGAAGCCACCAAGCTGTTCCTCGAGGCGAAAGTCCTCTATGGACCGGCCAAGGCTGCCAATGCCGGCGGCGTCGCGACGTCAGGGCTCGAGATGGCGCAGAACAGCGCTCGCCTCAGCTGGACGCGCGAAGAAGTCGACAAGCGCTTGCATGACATCATGAAAGCCATCCACAAGAACTGCTACGAGACGGCCGAAACCTACGGCACGCCGGGCAATCTGGTGAACGGCGCCAATATCGGCGGCTTCCTGAAAGTCGCCAATGCCATGCTGGACCAGGGCCTCGTCTAACCGGACTGGACTGGAATTCACGTGGAGTAGTCAAAGCGGGGTGGGCGTCAAGCCCACCCTCGTTATTTGCCATCCCGCTCGCAGTTACCCTGCCAGAGCTGGGCCGCTAGCCGCAAGCACCTGTTTCGCTGCGGGTGCCAGCGCATCCGCGAACTGCGCTTCCGTGTATTTCTGTCCGGCGGTGAGTTGCGGGGGCGCCGGATCAAGCGGTATCACAATGCCTTGTCCCGGAGTCTGCGATCGCAGCCAGAGCGCCACGACGTAGAGCCCCGGAATATTGATGGTCGCGACCTCGTAGTTTCCGGCCAGACTGGCATCACTCTCGGCTGCGGCGACCGCGTGCACCAGCGACGAGATGAAAGGCCCACGATTGAGCATGGACAGCGTATGCGGCTGGGCGGCCTTCGGCGCCGACACCTCAGCCATCGCAGTCGAGGCGCCGTCATTCAGCAGATAGCGCCATGCCGTCAGTTGAGCATTCGCCAGACCTTTACCAGCGGCGAGATCGCTCAATGGGACGTCGTACACCGGGTGAGGAAGCTGGACGTCGACTCCGCTCTCGGCAGCCAGGTTGATCCCAATGTGGAGCGCTGACGGCGAGGTGGCGGGCTGTGCGTGCCACATCTCGACTTTCGAGCGCAGCTCGCTCAACGATTCCGCCGGAGCAGTTGCAAGTGTGATCGCCATGGTCTCCTCCTTATGCCTTGGTGAAGTAGCTGTGGGTCCAGTTACCACTACCCTGGTAGGTACCAAATAACGTTGTGTAGTAAACCACCGACGTGCCGTAGATTGGGTCGTCAATGACTACCATGTTGCCTTGCTCGTGTCCGGTGGCGGCAATGAAGTGCGCTCCACCACCTGCCCATGCAACGCGAATGCCGAGCGGATGCATGCTGACTACCTGGCCGACGATGGTGGCATAGCTTTCCGAACTGCTATCCATGTGATCGAGCCGGCCGAGATAACTCAGCGCCTGGTCGAGATAGCCGTAAACGTTGCAATTAGACGAGCCCGGATTGTTACAGCAGTCGTTCCTGCTTAACTGCGCGTTGACTACCTGGCATTGGGTCACGGTGCTGCTCGGGTTGTACCAGTGGTCTACGCTGGTTGAGGTAGCCGCCCAGCACCAGTTGCTCTCCAGCTGTTTCTGCATAGGGAATCCGCTCCAGATGGTCAGCGTCAGCGGAATGTCATCCTGCCTCAGGCCGTTATAAGCGGAGTAATGAATCGTGAAGTGTTGCGTGTCCACCAGCGGCGCGTCGTCGGAAACGCTGAAGTTCAGGAAGATGCGGCGCGTACTCCAACCGGCGAAATTCACCACCGACGTGACTGGAGTGACTCCCTGGGGAAGCCCACTGTAGGTGAAATTGATGGGTGTCGCATCGCCGGAGAGGGTGAAGCGAATCGATACCGCGAACCCTTGTTGCGGAGCGGTCTTGAACGATGACCCCAGCGGCAGCACATACGACACCATGGGCAGCAGCCTGAAGATGGCGCCATAGTCTTCGGCGCTGAGCTTCATTTTGGCCAGCAGCTCTGGCTTAGCGACCACCTCCTGCATTGCGCTCGGCCCAAAGTCGGGGACCGTGCTCAGGTTCGCAATCGGTTTCAGAACCGATGTTGCCGGCACTTGCTGGAGCTTGGACGTTGCCTCACGCAGGCGATCGGCAATTTGAGGTTGATACGACATCTTGCTTTGCATACTGGTAGCGGGCTTAAAAGCCAGTCCAGGTCCGGGCATCGTTCCTCCTGGCTGCAAGGGCAGCGGGATTTTGTGAAGTCAGGCAAATGCCGAACAGCGGCAAACAGAGAAGGGCCACATGCGGGGAGGGTGGACCGTCAGAAAACTTCTGAACTGATATCACATGTTTGGTGCCATTACAAGGCGATTGAGACAGGAAGACATTCTCCGGCGACAATCCACAGGCTCAAGCAGGTGGCCCGGGCAGGCCTTGTGCTTGAGCGATACACACGCCAATGCCATGCTGGACCAGGGACTGCTTTAACCGGACTGGACTGGCATCCAGGTGGAGTAGTAAACACGGGTTGTTGAACAGGTCACCCTCGTAGTGATAGGCTTGGCGCCCATCCGTACTCTCTGCTGCATGGGATCGGAGACATGGCAGAACCACGCGCACTGCCCGACGCGAACTGCTCGTGTGATTCTCTGGGAGAGCCAAATGAGCAACGCCGATACCTCAAATGACACGAGCAACCTGCCGAAATTGCTCGTTTCCCTGCGCAACCTCAAATCGCGTTTCCTCGCCGGTCTCAGCGCCGATGAGGTCAAGGACGTAGTATCCGCAGCGAGACTGCGACGCTATCTCGCAAACTCTGTGATCGTGAATCAAGAAGAGCCCGCCGACCATCTGTTTCTTCTCATCAGCGGACGCGCTCGCTACTTCTACATGACGCCCGACGGCAGAAAGACCATTCTAATGAGGGTTACGCCCGGCGAAATGTTTGGAGGCTCAGCCCTGCTGTGCGACTCTTCCGAGTATCTGGTCAGCACTGAGGCCACTAAGCCTATCTCTGTGCTGGTATGGGATCGCGCGACCATCCTGCGATTCGTTGCTATCTATCCGCGGCTGGCCAACAACGCGCTCTTAATTATGTTTGACTATCTCGTGGCTTATCGAGGAATTCATATATCCATGACCTGCCACTCCGCACAACAACGGCTGGCTTATGTGCTGGCTAATCTGGCGCAGGGCATTGGGCAGAAGGTACCCGAGGGGGTCGAACTCGATGTGCGTAATGAGGAGCTGGCCAATGAAGCCAATGTCACACCTTTTACTGCCAGCCGCATCCTGGGTGAATGGCAGCGTCAAGGCATTTTGCGCAAGACTCGTGGCAGGATCCTGGTGCACTCTCCGGAGCGCCTTCTGAAGCAGCAAGATCCGCTCGATTAGTTTCTCTCCCCTTCCTTTCACCTCTTTGCCGGCGCGCAAATAACAACATGTTTCAGCACAACGACGTGGGAAATCTTTTCCTTCATGCTTGTTCCTTGAGTAAGTCCTAGAGGACTTGCACTGAGGTTAAAGAAAATGAGCAAAAGAATTCTATTATTGCTGGCCATCTTGACACTTAGTCTGGCAGCGAGCGCCACCACCGTGGACATGCAATTCAACGGTGCTGTGGGCGGCAGTTACAACGGCGTTTATACGTATCCCTACAACGTATCCGTCGACGGACAAGACCAGTTGCTGATGTGCGTCGGCTTCAATGAGCACATCGTCGATGGCGAAACCTGGAAGGCGTCAGTTGAGTCGATTGTTGGCACCCACGACCAGGAACTGGCGTGGCTCTTCCTGCAAGCCGAACAGACCAGCGACTTCGGTGTGAAGGCTGAGATCAACGCGGCCGCCTGGGCTCTGAACGAAGGCTCGCCCGAGCTCGATGAAGCGGCGCAGTTCTGGCTCAGCCAGGCCACCAGTCAGAGCTTCACGGACGGCGAATTCCAGAACGTCGTGAAGTATATGCCGATCGATGGCACGCAGTCCTGGCAGGGCGAAATGCCGCAGGAATTCCTTGGAGACGCCCCCGTGCCTGAGCCCAGTACGCTGATGATGCTAGGCACTGGCGTGCTCGGAGTGGCTGGCTTTGTGCGGCGTAAGTTTGACGCTTAAGGAACAACTTTAATTGCCCCCTCCACCAATAGCTTCACGGGTTTCCCGCGGTCGGGGGCCGGGGCGAGCAGTTCGCTCATCCAATTCACACTCGGATGCCCCATTCAACCTTCATTTGGTTGGATGGGGGTTTTTACTCTGCCGGACCGCGCGAGCCACCGCGAGACTGGCGCCCACACACACCTTAGCGAGAGCACCGTGGAGAACATTCGGTTCAAAACTTTCAAGACATTGAGACTTTCGAACAGGGTGGAGCTGGTTCGGTCCATCATTTTCCAACAGGAAACGAATCTCCGTTAGTAACTTATGTTGAAGAAATGCGAATTGTGTTCCGCGGAACAGCCAGCGCCAAATGGACTGCTGTGTACCGCCTGCCGCGAAGCCATCTTCCGCTTACTGACAATCCGTGAGGCCGCGCGTAACCAGAGCGATCCGTTGGAGGAAATTGTTATGTATCCCGAACGGACAAAGGTCACGCGCGAAGCAGGGTTCTCGAAACGCCTGGGTTAGACTGGTGCCCCACGGCGCCCGTCGGTTGAGCTAACCCTTCGACAATCAGGGCAGGCTCCCCCAGCTCGGTCGATGGGATGGGGATCTTGCTTTGTATCAGGGCCCCCTTCGACTTCGCTCAGGGCAGGCTTCTTTAGACGGGTCGCTACGCTCCCCGATTGGTCCGGGCTTTAAGCCCCTGCCAGTCCGCTCTCAGGATAAAATTTCTCCCGCAAAGCCCATGGCGGGCTCCCCACATGAATCAACAGACCGCCCGATACGTCGTTATCTATCATCCGCAATTCATGAATCAACTGGAGCGCCAGACGTGGACACATTTGATTGCGACAGAGAAGGCCGCAGCATGGCGACAACGTTCTTCACGGCTGGGTGAATCGCGCGAGGAGATACCCAATTCTTATTCCCGTTCGATATCAACCGATCCTGAGGTACTGACTCTGGCAAGCGATGGCTGGGAAGCGTTTCTCGAAAGGACAGCCACTAGAATCCTGCGCGATCACGGCTCTGAGATCTACCTGAACCTCTGCCCACAATGTGGTGAAGTTACCGTGACACCCAGATCCAAACAGTGCCGCTACTGCCGACATGATTGGCACAGCTAATATCCTTCGTGGCTGAAGTACACCCCAACCAGGGAGCCCTCTCTTTCCCGCATGACTTGTTCCCAATTTGGAACCCGCCTACGACCTTCGTAACTTGCACGCCCCTCTTTTCGGATGCAAGTCAGTTCAGAAATCGATAAACTAAGTCCCGACGACACCCAAGGGTGTCTTGCGGGAATGCCGAAAAAGCCCCCGCTAAGCTCTTTGATATCTAATATTTCCGTATAAGTGCCTGTGCTTCAATAATTTGCAGTAGAAAACCACTCCAAACTGTTGAAAACAAAGTATCGCGCCTACAAATTTTTTGTGATGTGTGAACATTTTTATGGCTCAAAGGTGTTGCTGGACAATGCGTTCTCGGTCAGCAAGACATACGAGGGCGCCCAATCCAAGAGGATTGAACTCTACCGCTCAGCGACGAGGGCTCATCGCATTGTGCTATGCGTTTTGGCTCTTCTCCATCACCTGCTCCTCGGTGAGGCCGTAGAGCGGCGGCGTGGCCACTCCCAGCATGGATAGATAAACGTAGACCTGCCCGCGGTGATGGATCTCGTGCTCCGCCATCGAACGCAGCCACTTCCATGCGGTGATCTGGCCGCCTTCCGGCGTGGCGCATTTCGCTTGCAGTCTTTCCGAAGTAAGCGTTCGAAGCTGCTCGACGGATTCGGCGTCCAGCCGATCGAGATAGGCGAGTACCGCGTCATAGCCGTCGGCCAGTTCGCGTCCATGTCCCGGATAGCGGCTCGGCCGGCCCATCACGCATTCCACGAACATGTAGCGCTCGATGCCTGCTATGTGCCGCACCAGGTCGCCCAGAGTGAACTTGCCCGCGGCATAACTCCACTCCAGTTTCTCAGGCGGAATGCATACGGCTACGCGGCGCGTACGAAACCTCACGCGCTCCCAGTACTCCAGAAACTGCTCGATGTTGCTGATCACCATGCAGGAATTCTACGCGGGTGGAGCACGCTGAACGCTGGCCTGAGGACGGTCAGATGGTGAGGTGGCGTCCTCACGCCACATGCCGCTCCCGGGTTTATACTGGGCTTGTTCGGTGCCCGCAACATAGACTTGAGCCACGGTGTTCCAGTAAGCCGACGGTCCCTCTGGCCGAGGAGGATGTAATGAATAAGCCCGCTCTGCTTCGCGCATTCCCGTCAATTGTTGTGTCTCTCCTTCTTCTCGCGGCTCCGGTTTGCTTTGCCGGTGCCCACGGTGGCGGTGGAGGTGGCGGCTTCCACGGCGGTGGCGGCGGCGGTTTCCACGGTGGCGGCGGTGGTGGCTATCACGGTGGCGGCGGCTATCACGGGGCAACAGCGGCGGGTGCCTACCATGGTGGCGGCTGGGGTGGTGGCTATCACGGCGGTGGATACTACGGTGGTGGCTATCACGCCGGCGGCTATTACGGCAGAGGTTATTACGGAGGCTGGCGTGGCGGCTATTATCCCGCACGTGGCTGGTACGGCGGTGGCTGGGGTTATCCCGGCTGGGGCTGGGGCGGATGGGGCTTCGGTATCGGAGTCAGTTTTGGCTGGGGAGGATATGGTGGTTGGGGAGGATACTGGCCGGGCTATGCATACTCGTCTCCGTACTATGGTTACGCGCCTCCATGCTCCGCGTATTACCCCTGTTATCCGTATTACTCTTACCCGTATCCCAACTACGCCCCGGTCAGCAATCCGCCGGTCGCTCCCGCAGCTTACGTGAATAGCTCCCGCGCGGAGGAGCCGGCTCCCGCGCAATATGGCGCTCCCCAATACCGGACGGTGCCGATGCCACCGGGCTCTAACGCGGTTACCGTGATGAACGCTTCTTACCGGCCGGGCG
The DNA here is from genome assembly GCA_963699875.1 of uncultured Acidobacteriaceae bacterium. Lineage (GTDB taxonomy): Bacteria > Acidobacteriota > Terriglobia > Terriglobales > Acidobacteriaceae > CAVVDY01. The sequence goes on along the minus strand of CAVOVN010000003.1, from coordinate 96,225 downwards.
CTGCTTCGCAAACAGCGACGAGCTACAGACCACCAAGCCACACCAGTCCGCAGATCAGCGAGCTCAGTCCCGCGGTTCAGAACGTGGTCCGCGCGTTGCGTGCTATGCCGCCTGCTGCCCGCGAACGTCAGCTCGCATCGGGACGTTATAACGGTTTTTCGCCGCAGGAGATGAAATTCGTCCGCTACGCCGCGGATGTTCCGGCAACGCAATAGGAACGGCCGCGTGATCGAAGGCAACCGAGATTGCTGCGTGCTTCCGAACCGCTAACCTCTCACCAGGAGAGGCGCTCTGAAATATGCCTCCCGATTGTGGGTGCTTACCTCGCCCGCATTCGCTATCATGCTTACTCCCCTCAAAAGTTGAATCATGGAGACAAGGCATGAGCACTTCACGCATACGTTTGCTGGTTGATCTCGATATCCACGGAGGCAAGTTCGCCGAGTTCGAAGCTATTGCGAAGAAGATGGTTGCGGTCAGCGAGCAGGAGCCCGGCACCATCGCTTTTCACTTTGTCCTTAGTGCTGACCGCAAGCGCTGCCGCCTGGTCGAAGGCTATGCGGATGCAGCCGCCATAGCGGCGCACTTTGCCGGGCCGTCGGTACAGCAACTTGTTCCACAATTGATTCAGGTAGCCGCCCCAACGCGGATGGAAATCTATGGCGATCCGGGCCCGCAGGTCGCATCCATGGCGGCTGCCTTCGGCGCTGAAGTATTCACCGCGTGGGAAGGCTTCGATCGGTAGTCGTAGGCGGAGATTCGAAGCTACACTTTGCGGCGCAGCAGGCGGTCGAGACTATATGGCCCCGCGCCATGTGCGGCCACGAACAGGAAGAAGAAGCAATAGGCCACCGCGAGCTCTCCCTTGTTGATAACCGGCCAGAAGCCGTGCGGCGCGTGCACGGTAAAGTAAGCCACCGCCATCTCGCCTGAGGCGATAACTGCCGCGATCCGGGCAAAGAGTCCAACAGCAATGAGCATTCCGCCGCCGAACTCGATGATTCCGGCGATCATCATCTTGGTGTGGCCGAGCTGCGAAGTACCTCCCAGCATTCCGAACAGCTTTTGCGCGCCATGACAGGAGAAGAGGAGCCCGATAATGACACGAACGAGGGTGAAGGTCAGATCCACAAGGGCGCTACGACCGTTTGCCATAATCGGTCAATAATACCCGAGCCGCAGAAGCGAGTTTCCCCGGGCTCCGCGAGTTTTCCAAATCTTGCTTGCCGAATTTGAGATACCCTGTCCAACCAACTCTTCGTATACCTACTCGAATGAGGGTAGGTCAAACAAGAGGTATTCATCCCAGGAAGGAATTATGGCAGAGCTAAGTAAACCAGAACGCGATCAGTTGTCGGAAACGCAGTTCGCTTTTCCCAAGCAGCGTAAGGAGCCGTTGGAGAACGCCTCGCACGTGCGTAACGCCGCTGCGCGATTTAATCAGGTCGAAGGAGTCAGCGAAGAAGATCGCCGTGAGGCGTGGAAGCGAATCGAAGCTGCCGCGAAGAAATTCGGCGTGGAGCTGAACGAAAATAAATAGTTGATGCTCTGTTAGCTATTTGCCTTCTGCGGCTGTGAGGTCCTGGTTTCTACCGTTCCAGTGCCTTGCGGTCCCAGTGTGCCAGATCGGCGGCAACATCGTAGGTACTTTGCAGAAAATCCATGAGCGCATCGCGCGGTGAGGCTGCCTGTCTTACATCGTCGTACATCAGCAAAAACTCTTTCATCTCGGGATGGTAGAAAGCCTGTGCTGGTCGCACTCCCTGCTGGGCAAAGCCTGCCGGTTCCGGCGCGGCATAGGAATAAAATGCCGGAGCCTTGATTGGGCCACCTCCTGGCCACAGCCCTGCGCTCGAAACCTCGTGCGAGTAGGCTTCGCGAGTAATGCGGTCGGCGCCCGGACGCTCCGGCGCACGGCGCCCTGAAAAGCGTGTGACTGCCAGATCAAAGCTTCCCCAGAAAAAGTGCACCGGGCTCGACTTGCCGATGAACCGCGACCTGAATTCTTTCATCACCGCATCGGCCCAGGAGAAAATGTGCCAGAACTTCGTGACCGCTTCGCGGTCGTAGGAGTGGTGCACGATGTCCTTCTCAAAGGCGATAGGATCGGGCAGCTCGACCGGCACTGGCCAGATCCTTACCTCGACGCCAAGGTCGCTGATCGCCTGCATCACCTCGCGATAGAAGTCGGCGACGGTCTGCGAGCGCAAAGGCAACACGCGCGTCTCGCCGCGGCTTGTCGCCATCACGAGGCTATGGTCGAGGAAGTCGAAGCGAACCTGGAGCGTTCCGCCGGCATAAGGGAGCGCCTGCGTCTCTATGCCTCGCGCCGTAAGAAAAAAGGTGACGTTCCACCAATGATTGACCAGCGGGGTGAGCGCGAGCTGAAGTTTCCCGACAATCTGCATCCACATATGCAGCGTTGCCTGCGTCTCTTGCCATTCGGCTAACGGTAACGGCGGGAGCTCAATCGCATTCGCACTCGTCATGGCGGCTCTTTCTATCCTCCGGATTGCAGACGATGATTAGACAATCTGCAACCATGCGATGACAAGTCCAGTCACAGTAGGCGGGACAACCCGGCTGCCGGCTCGAATGCGTCGCACAACCTCAGGGAACTCACTTTGCGTCTGACTATTGCAGGAGGCTAGATCTCATGGCAACAGCACGCAAAAAAAGCTCATCGCGCAGCAAGTCGACTTCGTCGTCACGCTCGCATCGCAGCTCATCGGCGAGCAAGAAGTCATCCAGCAAGAAGTCTTCCAGCGGTCGCAAGTACAGTCCCAAGGCCCAGAAGAGCGTCGAGCGGGAAATGCACGAGTTCAAGCGCGGCAAGCTGAAGAGCGGGCGAAGCGGCAAGAAGGTGACCAATCCGAAGCAGGCGATCGCCATCGGCCTGTCACAGGCGCGGCGCTCCGGAGCCAAGGTGCCTAAGAAAAAAGCGGCCTAAAAGGCGCCTCTTTCAACAGGAATTTAGCGTAATTCCGAAGAATTCGGGGGTTGCGGCATAGCTATCCATGACTTAAAGTGATGGATTTCACCATTGCCATGAATCTACGGAATGGCAAAATCCACGCAAAAGCTACGACTTTTGCGCACTTTTGCCCGCGCGTACCGTCAAGGTTCTGCTTAATTGCGCAAGTTTTATAGCCGCTTGATCCAGTCGCCGGTGGGCAGCACTTTGCTGAACCGCATCTGCTGGGTTACCAGGATGGCGCGGTGCAACTCTTCGCCCGAAACCTGTCCCGCCTCATTTTGAATGTCGAGCGTGCCGGTGGCGTCGGAAAGAAACTCGACGCCGAATCCCAGGTGCAGAGCCTGTCGCGCCGTGGTGTCGCAGCACATCTGCGTCATGTAGCCGGAAATAACAACCGTCTCTACACCGTGCTCGCGCAACCACGTCTCCAGTTGGGTTCCGGTGAAACTGCCGGGCAGCGATTTGTGAATGAGCGCATCGTGCGGCCGGGTTGCGATCTCGGGATGCAACTCCCATTCCTTGCTGCCTTTGCGGAAGACCGAGGAGTCGGGTTGCGGCGCGGCGTGTTGGATTGCGACCACCGGCACATCGTGCGAGCGAGCAGCGTCCATGGCTGACAACACATTGCTCAGGGTTCCCGCGGGATAGCTCACGGGAAGTCTGCCGGTGAAGTATTCGTTTTGAACATCGATGACCAACAGCGCGCGTTTTGGTTTGTCAGGCATGATGCCCATTGTAGGTGACCGCGTGTGCACGTCTCCGATTCCGCCAGCCAGAAGTGGCGCCCATGTAGCACTAGCTTCGGTGCATGTTACGCCAGTAAATACAGCAGGTTACCGTCGGGTTACAAAACCGCTTGAAGCAGCAAAGGTCGTGTGCTAGCGTTTTTATCGCAACATTCGGAGGTCCGCTGAATGGCAGCACAGGTACGTGAACAGCTTCTTGCCAGCAATGACGAATTTCGCCGCTTGGCCAGTGAACATTCGCAGTATGCACAACAACTCGATTCACTCATCCAGAAAAAATATCTTTCGGAAGAAGAGAAGATCGAGGAAGTGCGCCTGAAGAAGCTGAAGCTCCACCTGAAAGATCGAATGGAAAGTCTGGAACAGCAGTTCCGCACTAGCCAGCCGGTCGTATAGTTACCTCTGAGCCCGCCCTAGCGGCGGTTGGGAGCCGCCTCCCGACTGCCCCGCCAAGTCCCTATCTGGCTGCCGACAGAAATTCGCGAATCAGTTGCAGTGTCTTCTCCGGTGCTTCCACCATTGGCGAGTGGCCAGAGCCTTGGATCATCGCGATCTGTGCTCCAGGAACGTGCTCGAAAAGCTTGGCGCTCGCCGGCGGAACGATCGCGTCTTCCGCGCCAAAGATTGCCAGCAGCGGAGGCACTGGCTGCAGCGCCGCGATTCGCTCATATGGAGGCTTGGCCTTGCGATAGGCAATGCTTTCGTCGTGCGCCGAGCGAAAGGCAGTATACGTCAGCTGCTTCAGGTCGGAGACGAACGCTTCGGGAACTGGCAAGCCTGGCGCGAATCCCTGCTCTAACCCGTGGCGCAGCGCGTCGTCGGTTTGCATGCGTGACAAGAGTTGGCCAATGACCGGCTCGAGGTAGAGGTGGGTCAGCGGAGTGAAGGTGGCGTCGGCATTCGGTGGGCTGTCGATGAGAATCATGCGCTCGATGCGCGCGGGATTCCGCTCGGCCAGCGCGGTCGCAACCTCTCCGCCCATGGAGTGGCCGATGACGGTGACGCGATCGACGCCAAGATTGTCGAGCACGGCTGCGACCAGCGCCGCCTGCCGCGGGATACTGTAACCGCTCGCCGGCGCGGCTGTTCCTCCGTGGCCGATGAGATCGACGGAGATGACCCGATGGTCCTTAGCAAGCTGCGGCGCAATCTTGTCCCACCAATCAATGGCTGCACCAAAGCCGTGGATGAGCACAATCGCCGGGCCTGAGCCCTGGATACGCATGTTCGCCGGGACGACGCTGGTGTTCATCACCTGACCGCCTTCGCGAGCCATGGCGGCGCGAGTACGCGAATCGACCCAGCGAGCATTGAGCAGAAGGGCACAGACAAGAGCTACGACGATAACGAGCGCGCGTTTCATGTCAGCATTTTCATCGCTGGATCGGGGTTAGCGCTAGTTCCGAGATGGGAACCGCGTCCCCCGCCCGCACGAAACAGCGGGATGAGGGTCTAGAGGAGAGCCCCTCGTCCCGCCTTACACTGCCGGGTCCGATAAAAGCGCGACGGCACCGGCAGCTCCCCAGAGAAGCGTGCACCTTCCTGGGAATCAGTTGGGAGTGATCATCCACACCGTGCCGCAGCCCATTCCGGAGTTGCACCCCAGATCGCCACCCGCCGACGCGGAACCATACAGATTGCCGAAGGCGTCCATCACCAGCGGTCCTTGCGGGGTAGAACCATCGCTTCCGCCAGTAAAGTCGTACATGCTGGAGTAGGCCCAGCCGTTGGCCGTCGATGAGAGCTTATAGATAGAGCCGTGACCATAGGCACCGCCAAGTGGGGCCGCCCCGTATAAGTTGCCGGCGGCATCCATGACCAAACCGCTGGCCAAATCGGCTCCCTCCCTGGGCAGGAAATCAAACAACGGAGAGGCGGTTCCGCTGCCACAGTTTGCGGGTGGCAGCTCGAAGACGCCGCTCGGCTGCCAGTCGCCATTGGTAACTCCGTAAAGATCTCCCGCTCTGTCGAAGATGACATTGCCCATCGGCTTCCGGCCGTCTGCTCCTCCGGTGAAGCTGTACAGCACACACTCGGACCAGGTGTTGCCGGCAGGAGTCAACCGGTAGACGGTACCGAGATCAGCGTTGCCGCCACCCAGCGTGCTTCCGTATAAGTTCCCAGCTCGATCAAAGGTCAGGGGGCCTTCCGGCCAGCGCCCGTCGGGAGGGCCAGGGAAAATGTACTGTCGCGTCACGTTCCAGGCGCCGTTCAGGTTCTGGGCAGGCGAGAGTTCATAGGCCTCTCCGGTGTGGTGGTCGCAAAACTGGATCGTGGTGCCGTAGAGATTGCCTGCATTGTCGAACACCAGGCCGCCGTTTGTGCCAGATCCGTCGCATTGGCCGAAGCGATACAAAACGGTTTTGCTCCAGACGATCTGGTTGCAACTCAAGCCTCCGCATATTCGGCGCAAGGCGAAGACGGTACCACCACCACCTTCAATTCCTCCGTCGAGGGTGGTGCCGTAAAGATTGCCGCTGGCGTCAAGCGTTAGCGGCGAATTCGGCGACCATCCGTCGGTGCGGCTCTGGAACTGATACAGGGTTTTGAAGGCCCAGTTGGAGTTCTTCACTAACTCGAAGATCGTCCCGCAGCCTGCGTTGTTGGGTACGGGACAGTTTTGGATGCCGCCTTCCACGGTAGCTCCATAGAGATTGCCGGCACCATCGAAGGTAAGCGCGCCCGGCGCAAGGCCGTCGGTTCCTTCGAAGGTGTGCAGCAGTTGGAGAGTTTGTGCGTTGGCTGACGGCGTCAATGCAAGCAGCATCGTGACCGTCAGCAGTAGTGAATGTGATTTTGCCTCTCATCGATTTCCTCACCTTTTTTGGCGGCTCGGGTCCGCCTGCGAATGCGAGGAGTGTGCGGCTGGATCGTGGCGCGGTCGATGTGCTGGGGATAACTTACAAATGACTTATTGCTGTTCTCGCTACCCAATTGAATGCGAGGAGTTTAGAAGATCTTTTGAGCCGAAAATTTTGATTCGAACAACGGCGAGAACTTGTCCAATTGCTGTGACTGGTAGTAGTATCGCCGCACTTTAACGAAAGCTGATGCCGCCGAACACGCAAGGCCGTGTATGTTTCGGGTCTTTCGAGCTCGATCTACGCGCGGGAGAATTGCACGGGAACGGGAAGAAGATTCCGCTTCGAAATCAGAGCTTGCAGGTCTTGCTCATCCTGATCGAGCATGCCGGAGAAGTTGTCCTAAGAGGCGAAATCGAAGGTCGTCTTTGGTCAAGCCGCTTGTTTGTTGACAAGATCACCGGCGTCAACAACAACATCAAGATCCTGCGAAGGCTGCTTGGAGACTCGAAGGAAACCCCAAAGTACATTGAGACTCTCGAAGGGAGAGGCTATCGGTTCATCTGCCAAGTCCAATGGATGCCTCTGGCTACTCAGACTTCCCCAGAGAAGCCACAGTTTGCGGTCGCTAATTTATCTGGCCTGACGGTGTCGCACTATCGCATCGGAGACATAACAGGCAGGGGCGGCATGGGGATCGTATACAGTGCGGAAGACTTGAATCTACCTCGCTCGGTTGCTCTGAAGTTTCTGCCCGACGAGCTTGGCGACGACACAAACGCGCGCGCGCGATTCACGCGTGAGGCGCATGCAGTCTCTGCACTCGACCATCCCAACATCTGCCCGATCTATGAGTACGACGAATACGAAGGTCACCCATTCATCGTAATGCCACTCCTGGATGGACAGAACCTGCGTGATCACATCGCCGCGGGGCGCTTCCGACTGACCGACTCCGACGGCTTGGAAGTCGCGATTCAGATAGCACTAGGTCTCGAAGCCGCACATGAAAATGGTGTGATTCATCGCGACATCAAACCTGCGAATATTTTCGTTACCGTAAGGAAAATAGCGAAAATCCTCGACTTTGGCGTAGCCATTATGGTCGAGGCGAGCGCATCCGTCCAATTGTCCCAAAATGTGTTACGTGAGGTGCCGGGAACCGCTGGCTACATGTCGCCGGAGCAAATACGCCGCGAGATACTAGACGCCCGAACGGATATCTTCTCCTTCGGACTGGTGCTGTACCAGATGGCGACCGGCGATCGCGCCTTTGGTGGCGATCCAGATACAGTACAAAAGGCGATTCTCAATCTCGAACCGCGACCACTTAAGCTACTCGCACCCGAGATCTCATCGAAGCTAGAAACCATCATCAGCAAGTGCATGCAGAAGCGGCGTGAGGATCGATATGCGACAGCCGGCGAACTTCGTGCTGCGCTGGAGCAGGCACGTGATGCGGGACGCGCGGTTGCGCCCAATGAGCCTACGGTCGGCAAGCCGATGGGCGTTACGGGAGTGGAACACAGAGCGCAAGAATTCGAAGAAGATGAGACCCGCGCAATTGACATTGTCGATGAACGGGAGCTTGTGTCCTATATCGCCTCAGCGTGCCGCACTGGTTCGGGCTTGATGTCGCAGCCTGGCGAAATCGACGAACGGTCGGATTGGACGAGGACAACTTCTATGCACCGCCTCAACGAACGTTACCGGAGAATTCGCGAGATCGGCCGAGGCGGATTAGGGACCCTCTATGAAGCCGAAGATAAAGTACGAGGGCAGCGTATAGCCCTAAGAGTTTTTGGTTTTGGACCGCAGATCCCTCGCCAAGTAGTTGACTTCTTTATCGGGAGAATGCTGGCGGTGCCCAAGGTTAGGCACCCAAATATCCTAAAGATATATGACGTGGTCCACTGCGAAGATCCTGTCTCGGGGGACCTTGTATACCTTACGTCGGAACTATGCCGCGGACGAACTCTCAGAAGCTTTGTTAAGAACTACGGACCGTTGAACACGCAGGAAGCTGTCGGCATCCTCCGTCAAATCACAAGCGCACTCTCGACCGCGCATACGATGGGAATCGCACACGGAAACTTCAAGAGCGACAGCGTATTTCTTCTGGATGACGATTGGGACACCGAACCCGATTCTAGAGTGGCAAATGGAATGCTTGGCAAAACCTTTCGTCTACCCCGTGACGTAAAGCTTAAGATTACCGGTTTAGGCTTGCAGTGGCTTGGAAGTCCCGAATATTTGGCGCCCGAGCGTAGCACAGATGGACCTTCTATCTCCGCCGATATTTACTCGCTGGGAGCAGTCGTTTTCGATATGTTCGTAGGGTACCCGCCCCGATTTGTCAAAAACAGAATAGCGAACGTCGACCCTAGACTGGATTCCGTACCTTCTGAGTGGAGAGCGATCATTGAGCGGTGCCTCTCTTACAACCCTGGAGATAGATACACAACGGTAGCTGAGGTGTGGACAGCCATGCAGAGCTGCTATCCCGAAGAATGACGTCGAAAAACAGACACAGGTCATCACGGAGCCAAGGCGGAGTATGCGAAGTTGGATAGGCCACCAGCCACCAGCTTCCAGCGAAGAGCCGGCAGCTCTCAGCTGTCATCCAAGAACAACCGTAGCGGCGCCATCCAGAATTGAAAGTACCTCTACAATGTGACATCCTATGGGATGTCACATGCTTCGGAGAATCGTGCTCGACACGTCGGTGATCGTGGCCGCGCTGCGCACCCGGTTGGGGGCTGCGAATGCGGTGATGAGGTTGATCGCCCATGGTCGCCTTGCGGTTTTGGCGACGCCTCCGTTGTTCCTGGAATACGAAGAAGTCCTATTGCGTCCGGAGCAGCGCCTGGCACACGGATTGACGTCAGAGCAAGTCGAGGAGTTTCTGACGGAGTTTGCGGCCTTGATAGAGCCGGTCGACCTGCATTTCCGCTGGCGGCCTCAGTCGCCAGACACGAATGACGAAATGGTGATTGAAGCGGCAGTCAATGGTAGAGCCGATGCCCTTGTCACCTACAATGTGAAAGATTTTGTCCTGCCGTGCAAACGCTTTGGCGTTGCCGTCCTCACGCCGGCAGAGGTATTAAAGAAGGTGAAACCGTGAGTAAAGCAACTTATCCCTTGAAGCTGCCTCTATCGGTCAAGAAGGCCGCGCAGCGGTTGGCTAAAGAAGATGGCGTCTCCTTGAACCAGTGGATTGCGGTCGCGGTAGCAGAGAAAGTTGGCACCGTCGAAACGGCGGCTGCGTTCTTCCAGCGGCGCGCGGGAAGAGCAAGTGGCGCAGGGTTGATGAAGTTTCTGCGCAATGCGCCAAAGGTCCGCCCCGAGCCAGAGGATGCAATGCGCTAGAGCACAAGCGATGATGGGCGACCAGTACGCCGCGCGCAAGCCGTCAGAGCCGCCCCGCTTCAACTCTCCCCCGAGTTCTATAATCATCCAATATCTGAATGGTGCGAGACGGCTACTATTACGGGCTGGCGTTTGTCGTAGTGGCGGCGCTGGTGGGCTGGCTGACAGTTCCGGCGCTGGCTGTGGTGCCGCTGCTGTTCGCGGCCTTTTTCCTGTGGTTCTTTCGTGATCCCGAGCGCCAGATTCCCGGCTTCGAAGGGGCCATCGTTTCTCCCGCCGATGGAAAGGTGACCGATATTTCAGTAATCGAGATGGAGGGCGAGCGGCGCACGCGCATCAGCATCTTCCTGAACGTCTTCAATGTTCATGTGAACCGCTCGCCTGCAGCCGGAACGATCACTGGCGTGCGCTATCAGAAGGGCAAGTTCGGCAACGCCATGGGCGCGGTGTCAGCTGAGCAGAACGAGCAGAACATCGTCACCATGCAAACCGAATACGGCACGATGGTCTTCAAGCAAATTGCCGGGTTGTTGGCGCGGCGCATCGTGTTTACTAAGAAGGTCGGCGATCGGGTGGCGCGTGGAGAGCGCGTGGGACTGATCAAGTTCGGGTCGCGCACGGATGTGATCTTCGCCGCTGGGGCGCAGATGAAGGTGCGGGTGGGAGATGCAGTAAAGGGCGGCGCAACTGTGCTCGCGATCGCGCAGCCGCGAGCATCTATTCAGCCCGAGCGCGAAATGGCGGAAGCGCAATGAGCACGCCTCCGAGCCGGCGCGCGACGGACGAGCCCAAACGCCGCCCGCGCAAAGGGCTGTTCATCCTGCCGTCGGCGTTTACCGCGGCCAACATTGCCGCCGGATACTACGCCATCTCGCAATCGATTCTTGGGGTGACGGCCGGCGCCAGCCACTTCGATCATGCGGCGCAGGCCATCGGCATTGCTATCGTCTTTGACTTCTTCGATGGCGCAGTCGCCCGACTCACCAATACCGCCAGTGCCTTCGGCCGCGAGCTGGATTCGCTGGCCGACGTGATTACCTTTGGCGTGGCTCCGGCAGTGCTGGCATGGATCTGGGGCTTCCGTATGCTGCCGCCAAACTTCGATCCCGATCTGCGGGCGCGGGTACTGCAACTGGGTGGAGTCGCAACTTTTGTTTTCCTGCTGGCAGGAGCGGCGCGACTGGCACGCTTCAACATTCAAGTGAATCCGCAGCCTCTGAATCCGGGCAGACCAGGACGCAAGTACTTTGTCGGTATGCCCATTCCCGCAGGGGCGGGGGCGGTGGCTGCGGTGGTCCACCTGGTGAATGGCGAGCCGCTGCAGTGGTTGCCGCTGGCGATTGGATGGGCGCTGTTCGTCTTCGTCATCTCGTTCCTGATGGTGAGCACATGGCGGTTCTTCAGCCTGAAGGGCGTGAACTTCCGCGAGCAGCAGAACTTCCGCTGGCTGATCGGACTGGGCGCGCTGATTGCGCTGATCTGGTTCGCATCGCAATACGCTCTGTTCGTCCTTGCGTTGGTATACATTCTTTCGGGAGTGCTGGCGCGGCTTTCGTTTCTGTTCCGGCGCCGCACGGTGGCACATGCACCTCCACGAGACGAGGCTTCGCACGCATAATGAAGAACGATCCTAAGACTTCTCCGAGCCATGCGGATGTCAGCGCCCGAGGAGGCGCATTTCGCCTGGCGATTGTCGGCGCCGCCACTCTGAAGGGCCGCGAGCTGAAAGAAGTGCTTTCGGAGTGCAACTTTCCTGCCTACGATATTCGGCTGCTGGATGACGAAGAGTCTCTGGGGCAAGTCGACGCCGTGGGCGATGAGCCTACCTTTATCCAGACCGTCTTGCCCGAGCATCTGGAGAACGTGGACTTTACGTTCTTCACCACGGATGATGCCTACACCCGCAGCACCTGGGAGTTGGCCCGCAACGCCAGCAGCGACATCATCGACCTGTCGTACGCTTTGGAAGACGTGAAAGGCGTGAGCCTGCGCGCACCGTGGGTGGAACGCGAGTTGGGGATTACGCCGTCCATCGATTTTGGCGGTGCACCGGTCGTGATTGCCCATCCCGCGGCCATAGTTCTGGCGTTGCTGCTGCTGCGCATTCAGAAGGTGAACCCGATCAAGAGCGCAGTGGTCACGGTCTTCGAGCCGGCATCGGAGCACGGACGACGGGGCATGGACGAACTGCACGAGCAGACCGTCAACCTGCTCTCGTTTCAGCAACTGCCACGAAACGTTTTTGATGTGCAGGTTGCGTTCAACCTGCTGGACCGCTTCGGCGAGAAGTCGCTGCCGCCGCTGACCTCGGTGGAAGAGCGCATTCTGCGCCACTTCCGGGCAATTGTAGGCGACGAGGTGATGGTGCCGTCGTTGATGCTGCTGCAAGCTCCCATCTTTCATGGGCATGCGTTTTCGGTTTACATTGAGACCACCAATCCCATGAAGCTGGAAGCGGCCAACGCTGCGCTTGTCGGCAGTCACATTGAAATCACGCAGGGGTTCGAGGATGCTCCGAGTAACGTGAACGCCGCCGGCCAGGAACAGGTACAGGTCGCGCTGCGCAACGATCCCGGGCACGCGAATGGCCTTTGGCTGTGGGCTGCCTCCGACAACTTGCGGGTGCAGGCCGTTGCTGCCGTCGAGTGCGCAGAGGGCATGATTGCGGGGCGCCCTCGCGGGAAGGTGCAGTGAGGCGGATACGCTACGGATATCTCGCGCTGCTGGGCGCGGTGCTGCTTGCCTGTGCGAGCTGCGGCTACCATACCAGCGGCAAGGCTGTGCGCCTGCCGCAAAATGTGCGCACCCTCTACGTGCCCACCTTCAGCAACACCACGCACGCGTTCCGCGTGGAGCAGATCTTGACGGCAGCGGTGGTACAGGAACTGCGCAGCCGGACCAACTTCCAGGTCGTGCTCACGAGTAACGATCCGGCAGACGCTACGCTGAACGGGACGGTTACCTCGGTCGGGACCTACCCGTTGACTTACAATTCGCAAACCGGTCAGCCCGCATCTTCCATGCTGCAAGTTGGAATGAAGGTATCGTTGATCGACCGCGACGGCAAAGTGCTGTGGGCAAACCCGGCCTATTCTTTCCATAACCAGTATGAGCTGTCGCAGGACCCGGCCAGTTTCTTCGAAGAGGAGTCGCCCGCGCTACAACGGCTGGCGCACGACTTTGCTCAGGAGATGGTGAGCAACATCGAGGAGGCGTACTGATGCGGAGCTTCGCTGCGTCGGACCGCTTTGTGGCTGACATGAAGTCGCGCAAGCTGGCGCCCGGCTATGTCTTCATCGGCGACGAAGGGTTCTTCCGTAGAAAGTGCCGGGAAGCGATCCTGCAGCACCTGGTTCCGGAAGATGTACGCGAACTCAGCCTCTACGACATGGACCTGGCCGACGTGGATCTGCGCGAGATTCTCGACCGGGCCCGCACGCCGTCGCTGATGGCGCCGTTCCAGGTCTTCTTCATTCGCAGCGTGAAGAATCTCTACGGACGCGGCAAGCACGAGGAAGAGTTCGAGGCCATTAAGGAGTACTTCGCCAATCCGAATCCCGACGCCATGCTGGTTTTTATCGCCGACCACATCAGCATTCCTGCCGATGTGCGACGCATGGACATGACGGACAAAGACCGTTACGAGCGCATTCGCGAAACCCTGGGTGAATACTGCCAGGTGCTGGAGCTGGCGAGGGTGGAGGAAGGCGACGCGGTGAGCTGGGCCATCGAGTCGGCCAACGGCCAGGGCGTGAAGCTCGATCCGGATGCGGCCCGCGAGCTGGTGGACTCCCTCGGCGGCGACATGATGATGATCGCCAACGAACTGGAGAAGCTGGAGCTGTTTGTCGGCGAGAAGAAGCGCATTGGGCTGGGCGATGTGGAGACGATGGTGCTCGCGGCCAAGCAGCGCTCGTTTTACGAATTGACGGATGCCATCTCCTCGCGCGATCGCGAGCGCGCACTGGAGGTGCTGGATGCCATACTCAGCTCCGGCGATGGAGAAGAGGCAGCCATCGGACATCTCTACATGCTGTCGCGCACCTTCAAGCAGATGCTGGTTATCTTCGAGCGCAATGTGCGCGATTCGCGTGCGTTGTGGCAGGCGTTGTGGCAAGGCTTTCGGCTACCTCCCTTCGCAGCCGAAGACGTAATCAAGCAGGCCCGGCGCTATAAGTCGAGGCGCGAGTTGACCAGCGCGATCCGCAAGGTCGCCCGTGCCGATCTCGCGCTGCGTTCCAACGCAGTCAGCAAGCGGTTGGTGCTGGAAAACCTGGTACTCGACTTGACCGCCGAGCCCAAACTGCAGGAGGCGGGCTGGTTGCAAGATGAACTGCCTGTGTAGCGGTGCAGTTTGAATACGGATGCGTGCCTTTCGCGCAGCGGCGCGAATCGGCACGCCCAGATCCCTCGCTTCGCACAAGAGGCTCGCTCGGGATGACACCCAAACCGCACCACTACCCACTGCCGGTATAAACATGGACGTCGACGCGTATTGCCAACGTATCGGATACGACGGATCGCGTCAGCCCTCGGTTGAGACTCTTCGCGGCCTGCATCGCAGCCATCTCTATACCGTTCCATTCGAAAATCTGAACATAGCACTGGGAATTCCCATCAGCCTGGAGCCCGATCGCTTGTATGACAAGATCGTGGTGCGGCGACGCGGCGGCTTCTGCTATGAGCTCAATGGGTTGTTTTACGAACTGCTGCTGGCGTTGGGCTTCCGGGTATCGATGCTGTCGGGTTGTGTACGGCGCGATGACGGAGGCTTCGGGCCGGAATTCGATCACATGCTGCTGAAGGTCGAGCTTGCCGATCCGTGGCTGGCAGACGTTGGATTTGGTGAGTCCTTCGTCGACCCACTTCCGCTAAAGGCGGGCGTTGAGGAAGTCGAGAACGGACATCTCTTCAGCGTCAAGCCGGAGAACGGGGGATGGGAACTTCATCGCCGTGACAGTGATGGAACCGACGTTCCGCTGTACCGGTTCGCTGATGTAGCGCACCAGCTATCGGAATATGTTCCCATGTGCGAGTATCACCAGACTTCACCGGAATCCAGCTTCACGCGGCGGCGCATCTGCACCATGGCAAAACCCGATGGGCGCATAACCTTGGCAGGCATGCGCCTCATCGAAACCAAAGAACGGTATTCGCCGTGAGAGTTTGCTCAGCAGCGAAGCTGAACTACATGAGTGCCTACGGGTGCAGTTCGGGGTGGCACTTGGGGCCACCCTGGACTGGTGCAAGACGAAAGGGTGAATAATCGCCAGGCTCCGTTCGCTCGTTTATTAGTTTCCTTGTTTCGCAAGCGTGTTACCGCTTCCCACAATAACTACGGGGTCGGTCTCTCCACAGGTCAGCGCACCTGATCCCGGTGCCAGCGGAATGGGGCACACCTTGATGTTGTATTTGTAACAGCCGTCCTCGTTTATCGTAGAGTCGGTGGAAGGCTGACCAGTCGCACCGGTGATATAGGTTAAGTTCTGGTTATCGCTAAATGGCGTGCCATTCCCGAAATCGGCCAGGAAACTGCTGCTCGCCGCAGGGACATTCCAAGTGATGGGAGTGCTTTTGGGGACGCAGACGATTTGCGGGCTGGGGAGTGGTTGAGCCGCTCCGTTGAGAGTGACGTCGACACCCTGATTCCCGTTGATGGCCAGACTAATGTTACAAGGGCCACCCGGAGTGCAGGAATTACCGGTGCTTCCGGTAGTGCAATTGCCGGTGGAGACGTACTTGCACACACCGGCCTTCGATGGGAAGCTCGCCGCGGCCAGTGGGACATGCTCCTGACCCAGCTCTTTCTTCACTTCTTTTGTGCAACCGCCGAGCATTACGAGGAGGGAGACCACGGCAACTGACAGCACAGCCCTGCGCTGAAATACCATACAGCACCTTCCTAAGAGAATTTGTACTGATGAAGCCGAGATTCAAACGCTTGGTTATGAACGAACCTTGGTCTTAGACAGCATCTGCTGATACCGCCGATCAGAACGCAATGCCTGCAACTCCGGTTCGCGCTTCACATCCTCAAGCGAAAAGCCTGAACTGAGAGAGCGATCAAGAGTAGACAGGGCATGGCTTCGGTCGCCGATAATCTCATAGGCGAGCGCAACTGTAAACAGGACAGTACCGTCCTTGGGCGCCAAAGCCAGCGTTTTGTCGATATAGGCCAATGCCTCAGGTTTGCGACCCAGATGCGCTTCGTAGAGTGCCATCCCGCTGAGGGCATACGCGTCCTGCGGATTCACCGCGAGCCTTTGTTGAGCGGTGTCCAGGGCCTTCTGATAGGTTTCATTGGCGCGGTTCGCCAGTGATGGAACCTGGCGATAACTATCAGCGAGATTTCTCCACAGCATATGATCATGGGGATTCCGTTCCACGGCCTTTTGCATTGCCTGCGCGGCTTTCGAATTTTCGCCGGCAAACATATAAGCCGCTCCCAGATCTGACCAGATTTCAGCACTCGGACTGACCGTCAACCCTTTGTTGAAGACCGTTATCGCCTTCTGGTACTCGCCCATCTGTTCGTATGCCGCACCGAGACCCTCGTACCCGAGAGGGTTGCTGGGCATCAGCTCGATCACCTTCTGATACTGGAGCGCCGCATCGTTAAACCTTCCTAAGTTGAAATAAAGCTCTCCCAGTCCCGTATAACCCAGCCAAAATGAGGGCATGCGGGCGATCATGCGCTTGTAGGATTCTTCGGCGTCGGTGTATTTCCCCTGCCGCGCATAGATTCGGGCGATATGGTAAGGAGCGATAACCGAGACTGGATTCAGTTCGACCGCCCGACGATATTCGGCGAGGGCCTGGTCCCACTTGCCCGAATATTCGTAGATCTTGCCCAAGGTTTCGCGCACCGGGGCGAGATCAGGATTGAGTGCAACTGCGCGGTTTCCATGTTCGTTCGCGGCAGTGATTAATTGTGAGTCCTTAGTGTCGGCATACTTCGTTGCGTACGCGCCTCCCAGTCCAGCCTGTGCCAATGCATAATTCGGATCTTCCGCCGCAGACTTCTTGAAGGCGTCGATCGCATTGTCGACGCTGGCCGGATCACCGCGCTGCAAATAGCCGACCCCCTGTTCGTAGTACTCGTAGGCGCGGGAGTTCTTCGTGCTGCTGTCATCCAGCGTCTTCTTCGTCCCCGGGTCCACTGGTTGCTGAACCATGTCAGCTACGGATTCCCAGGCTTCGTCCTGCAGAAGGTTCAGGTCAGCCATGGATGCCGTCATCACGCGCGAAGCCAGTTGTTTATGCTTCTTCGCATCGATGACGTTCACCGTCATGCGGACCGCATCGCCCGTGCGCTGAACCGTGCCGGTGACCACCAATGTCACATCCAGATTGCGGCGGGCTTGCTCAACGTCGGCATACTTACGCGAGTCGCTGAAAGGGACCACCCAATAAAGCTGGCCGTCAGTTCCGAGCTGGGAGAGCCGGCTGGCGAGGGTTTCGCCGACGCCGGCTGCGAACGCCTTGTTGGCGGCGTCATCGCCAAGGTTCTCAAACTGCAACACGGCGATATGCTTCTGCTCGGGCACGGGATTGAACCGGCGGCGAATGGCATCGCGACCCAGCCAGCCGGAAAGGCCGAGCACCACCAGCACTGCGGAAGCCCATCCCCAAGAAACTCGTCGTGAGATTCCTCGTTTCAGGCGCTGGGAATCCTCGTCGCCGTTGAGCGCAGCCCAAACATCTTCGACCGTCGCGTAGCGGTCGGTCGGGTCATAGGCCATGCACTTCTTCACCACAGGGCGCCACTCGGCGGGAATCATCTCCATGGCGGCGCTGGGCTTGCCGTCGGGAGTCCCCGTCGCGGTGCTGCTGCGGTGCGGCAGCTTGGCGGTGAACATCTCGTAGATGACGACGCCAAGCGCGTAAATGTCACTGGCTATGCTCGATTGTCCATGGAACTGTTCTGGCGCCATGTAGTCCGGCGTACCCCAGACCTCGCCGTGGAGGGTGGTTTCCATTCCATCCACACTGCGGGCAAGTCCGAAGTCCGTGACCTTGACGATGACCTTGTGTGAAGGCTCGTTCGACGAAGATGAAGGCGAGCCGCTTACCGGGCTCTTATTGGGGGCACCCGAGTCTGCAGCCGACTTCCCACTCGAACCTGAATCGCTGGTCTGGTCCGCAGTCGATCCGGGAGCGGCTCCGAACTGCGGAGAGCCCGGCCTCGACGAAACTGCGTCCGACGGCGCGCTCAATCGATCCGAACCTGATGCCCCTTTCGCCTCGCAGAGAATCACGTTGCCGCTCTTGAAGTCGCGGTGCGCAATGTTGAGCCGGTGCGCGGCGGCCAGCGCGTGGATCATCTGCTGGATCAAAGGCAGCGCATCTTCCTTCGATACCGGACCTTGCGTCCGGACATAATCGGCAAGCGTCGTTCCTTCCAGAAACTCCATGGTAAGGAACAGGAGCTCGCCGTGATCGGGATGTTCGTGACGGCCGATATCGTAGATCCGGCAAACGTTGGGATGAGTAACCTGACGGGCCAACAGAATTTCGCGGCGGAACATTTCGGCTGAGTTTGGTTTCGCCGCCGATTTGAGACTGATCACCTTGAGCGCGACCCGGCTGTGCAATTCCAGATCGTGTACCTCATACACCTCACCCATGCCGCCTTTTGCCACCTTGCGCAGAACGCGATAACGACCAGCAATCAGGTCGCCTGAGGAGAAGATGTACCTATGGGCAGGGGCAGTGGAAGAGCCGATGGGAGTGGGCGCAATCTCCTGGGTGTCAGCGGTCGCCTGGTCGAGCATCCGCCGTACCTGTTGCAGCAGTTCAGGATCTTCACTGGAGATTTGCCGGAGAAATGACTCTCGCTCCTCCGGCTGCAAATCAACCGCATAGTCGTAAATGGCTTTTACCCGTTCCATGTTGCAACCGTCCAAATCCGGAAAGGTAGGACTGAGAACCTGGCCTGCGGGTGACTGGCTGTGCGGGAGCGTCGGCTCGCGGGGGACGTGGTTGACGCTCTCAACCCTAGCTAGTGTGCAAGATTATACTGCGAAAACGCCTGTGCCGGGGCTTGGCTAATACAGAGGTTTTATAGTTGGCAAGGTAAGAGATTTGGAATCTGTGGTTTTGCTTGAAAACACAAAACTAGATCGAGTCACCGGAGGTGCCACAGGCAACCCCCTTGAGAGGGATTGCTTGGAACACGATACATCTCCCGGCTATGCGGCCTTCGGGCCAACCACCACTGGCGAAGCGGTCTCAGCGTGGGTCTCCCGGTTGCGGACCACTTTCATGGCCTTCCAGTCATAAGGAAATTCCTTGCCGCAATCCAGGCAGACCACATAGGTACCGGTGAGGGATGCAGCCGGCGAACGACGCTTTGCGCCTCGTGTGCTCATAGGGAAACTGCACCGTTTATGCGAGCAGCCGAAGACGAAGTCAAATATGCTCATAAGCTCTCCTAGGGGTAGGGCCTAAGCGGAGGCCTACAGCCGTGGGAACACGGCTCCAGAGACTTAGATTCGTAGCCGGAAAGAAAGGTTTCGCGGGAACGACGTGCAGTATCCGATTTGGAACTAGATGTTAAAGGTTACCTTCGTAACCAATTCGCAATGTTTCTTTATCCCTTGACTTTCTCGGGACGGTGAAACATCTCAACCGCGATCTCCTCTCGCGTCAATTGCTTGCGGTTGCGGTAATCGTAGGCTGCCTTTATGAACGAGCGGAACAACGGATGCGGCTCTAGTGGTTTTGACTTGAACTCGGGATGGAACTGGCAGCCGAGGAAGAATGGGTGCTCGGGAATTTCTACGATCTCTACGTAAGTACCGTCGGGAGTTGCTCCGCTGATGCGCAAGCCGGCAGCAGTAAGCATGCTTTCGTACTCGCGATTGAACTCGTAACGATGGCGATGGCGCTCGCTGATCTCGGCCTCGCCATAAGCCTGGTATGCCAGTGATCCGGGCTCCAGGCGGCAGGGCCACGCACCCAGTCGCATGGTGCCGCCGAGCTCTTCCACTCCGCGAAGCTCGCGCAGCTTGTAGATGACGCGATGTGGCGTGGCGGGATCGAATTCGCTGGAGTTGGCCTGCTCCAATCCGCAGGCGTTGCGCGCGAACTCGATGCAGGCGGTCTGCATTCCCAGGCAAATGCCGAAGTAGGGAACCTTATTCTCGCGGGCATATTGGATACCTTTGAGCATTCCTTCAATGCCGCGCTTGCCAAAACCGCCCGGCACCAGGACTCCGTCAACCGCCTCCAACTGTGCCTGAACGCTCTGCTCTTTCGATTCGAGTCCCTCGGCCTCAATCCAGTCGACTCGCAGCTTCAGGTTGTAGGCCAGCGCGCCGTGGACCAGGGCTTCCTTCAGCGACTTGTACGAATCTTCGTACTCCACATACTTGCCGACGATGCCGATCACGACTTCATCCTGAGGGTTGTAGACCCGCTGCACCAGATCTTCCCAGCGCGAGAGGTCGGCTTCTTTTGCCGGGATCCGCAAGTAACGAAGCGCCAGTTCATCCACCTTTTCGTGCGCGAAGACCAGCGGCACTTCATAGATGGAAGCCACATCTTTGGCAGTGATTACGGCTTCGTTCTCGACGTTGCAAAACAGCGCGATCTTCGACTTAAGTTCATGTGAGAGATAACGGTCGGTGCGGCAGAGCAGAATGTCAGGCTGAATTCCGATGCTCAGCAGTTCCTTCACCGAGTGCTGGGTGGGCTTGGTTTTCAGCTCTCCGGCGGCGGCGATATAGGGAACCAGCGTGACGTGAACGAATAGCGTGTTGTCGCGGCCCAGTTCCTGCCGCATCTGGCGGATGGCTTCGATAAAGGGCAGCGACTCGATATCACCAACCGTGCCGCCGATCTCTATGATCGCCAGGTCAACATCCTGCGCGACCTTCTTCATCGCGCTCTTGATCTCGTTGGTGACGTGCGGAATCACCTGCACCGTCTTGCCGAGATAGTCGCCGCGACGTTCTTTGGCGATGATGGTTTCGTAGATACGCCCGGTCGTCCAGTTATTCTCACGGCTGAGCTTGGCGTGAGTGAAGCGCTCGTAGTGTCCCAGGTCGAGGTCGGTTTCGGCGCCATCGTCGGTGACGAAGACCTCGCCATGCTGGAACGGCGACATGGTCCCGGGATCGACGTTGAGATAGGGATCGAACTTTTGCAGAGTCACCTTGAGCCCGCGGCTTTCCATGAGGCAGCCGATGGAGGCCGCGGCCAATCCCTTGCCAAGAGAAGACACAACTCCGCCCGTCACAAAGATGTACTTTGCCGACATTGGTTCCTCTGATCTGTTGGATTGTGCTGCCGGGACTTCGGCTCCGCAAGCCCCGAATTTCGGGGAGCCTGATGCGCCGTTGCGGCAGCGCGATCAGGGTGGAGCCTGTAGGGGTGCACAATCAATTATGGACAGATTTTGTCCGGCTGGCAAGACGGAGTTGAAGGGCAAGATAAATCCTGCGATATGTGATGAATCGAAGGTTGGAGGTCACTTCTTCAACGGAAGAATGCGGACCCTGGATTTGCTCGCATCAATGGTGACTAACGCTCCGCGTTGAAGCTCCTCTTCTATTCGACGAAGCGCGAGCACAACCACGGCTCCCATTTTCTCGGGTGAAGTCTCCTGACTTCGCAACTGGATGATGCCGGGACTCCGTTGCGGCTCCGATGCGAGGAGGGGTCCGAAATCAAGATCGTGAGTGAAAACTAATGTAGCCGCGTTCGCTTGCCCAGCCCAGAATTTCTGAATCTGCTGCGGTCGCCTCACCAACGGTACTCCAGTGAATCGCCTCCCAGTTCTCCTCTTCGAATCGGGCGACCCACGCCGGCGAGAGATTCATGTCTATGAGGATTTTCAAGCAGACTTCAGATCCACTTCGCGCTCTTCAGAACGGAGTGCAGCGTAGGAGAGAGCTTGCGCGATATCTTCTGCTTCGAGGTAGGGGTACAGCCTGAGGATTTCTTGTTGGCTATGACCTTCCGCCAGCATACCGACGATCATGCCGACCGTCACACGCATGCCGCGGATGCACGGTCTGCCGCCCATCACTTCCGGATTGACGGTTATCCGATCCGTAGCCATAGCGCGATTGTACATTCACTCCGACTGCGCGGGTTTACCAATTTCTTTCGCTCGCAGAAAAACCTCTTCGAACATCTGTGCCGTTAGCTTGCCCGTCGCGGTGTTCTGGTTAGATGGATGATACGACGCGAGCAAGGTGATTCCGTTCGGCATCGCGTACGCAGCGCCGTGTCCAAAGACATAACCTGAGCGGCTGGCGAGGATGCTGTTGCGCTTGAGGTAGCTCAGGTAGGCGTCGAAGGCGATCTTTCCTAAAGCGACGACTACTTTCAGGTTCTTCAAGATTGCCACTTCGCGGTCGAGATATGGCGCGCAGTTCGCGAGCTCCGATGGCAACGGCTTGTTATCCGGAGGAGCGCAGCGCACCGCGGCGGTGATGTAGCAGTCGATAAGCTTCAGCCCGTCGTTGCGATCGGTCGCATTCGGTTGCGAGGCGAATCCCACCTTGTACAGGATGGGATACATGAACTCGCCCGAGCGGTCTCCGGTGAACGGACGGCCGGTGCGGTTCGATCCGTGTGCGCCCGGAGCCAGGCCCAGAATCAGTATGCGCGCCTTGGGATCGCCGAAGCCGGGCACCGGGCGCGCCCAGTATTCATGCTCGCGATATGCACGGCGCTTTTCGCGGCCGATCTGTTCGCGATATTCGACGAGGCGCGGACACTTTGTGCAGCGGATGATCTGGTTGTTGAGAACGGCGAGAGCGGAAGGCATTCAGGCGATTGTAGCGAGTGTAGGAGCGACTTGCTAAACTGCTGCCCTACTTCTGACAGGTGTGAGAAAGATGATGCAGATTCTCAAGTGGATTGGCTTGGTGGTACTCATCCTCGGTGGCGCGGTTGTGGTCATGGCGCTGGTCGGAACCAGTTTGCCGGTGAAGCATACGGCCACGCGGAGCGACACCTTCAAAGCCGCGCCGCAGCAGGTGTGGGATGTCATCTCCGGGCCACCGACCTGGCGACCCGAAGTGACTCATTATGAAGAACTGCCTGCGCGCGATGGCCATCGTATGTGGATCGAGTACGGCAAAGCCGATAGCAAAATGACCTACGAAGTGGTGGAGTCAGACCCGCCGCAGAAGTTGGTCACGCGCATCGCCGACGCCAATCTTCCTTTCGGCGGAACCTGGACCTACGAGATCACGCCCGCTTCCGATGGAGGAGCAACCCTGACCATCACCGAGAATGGCGAGGTCTACAACCCGATCTTTCGTTTCATGTCCCGCTACGTCATGGGTTATACGGCGACCATGGATCGCTATCTGAGAGATCTGCAGAACAAGCTCAGTGCGTGAAGAGCTGTCAGCCCTCAGCTATCAGTTCTCCTGATCGCCATCTCCCATTGGTGCTCATATAGCGGCAGGCTGCGAACTCGGGCGATCGAATGGTTTTCTAACACCCGATAACCGGCGCCCGATACCTGGCAGCTCACACCAGGTCGCGGCCGTTGTTAGCTGAGGGCTAACAGCTGATGGCTGACAGCTTTCTTCCCAGGCATCTTCAGAGCTGCCGGACGCTTCCAAGCAAGAGTTCGCAACTCGCGATTCCAGTGACAAACGCAATCGCACGTTTCTGCGACTGCAAGGAGGCAAACTGAATGTCGACCATACTACTGATCATTCTGATCCTGCTGCTGATTGGCGCGTTTCCTGCCTGGCCGTACAGTCGTGGCTGGGGCTACTACCCGACCGGCGGACTAGGCCTGGTGCTGATCATCGTCATCATCCTGGTGCTGATGGGTCGCATCTGAGGCATGCGCAAGTTTTGTGGGTGGACGCGGTGGCTGCCGCTGCTGCTGACGTGCAGCTTCCTGCTGGCGGCAGCTCCGCGTTCTGTTGCCTATTCCGTGCTGACCCACGAAGAGATCATCGATCTTCTCTGGGACCAGCAGATCGTTCCGCTGCTGAAAGCTCGCTTTCCTGACGCTACTCCCGACGACTTGAAGACCGCACACGCCTACGCTTATGGCGGATCTGTAATCCAGGACATCGGCTACTATCCATTCGGCGATCACACGTTCAGCGACCTGACGCATTACGTGCGCACCGGTGACTTCGTACAGAACCTACTGGCCGATGCACAGGACTTGAACCAGTACGCGTTCGCCATCGGAGCGCTGTCTCATTACATCGCCGACATTCACGGCCATCCTTATATCAATCGGTCGGTCGGGATCGAGTATCCCAAGCTGGCGGAAGAGTATGGGCCGCTGGTTCCCTATGACGTGGACCATCACGCACACATTCGCGTCGAGTTCGGCTTCGACGTGTTGCAGGTGGCGAAGGGGCGCTATGCGCCCGAGCAGTATCACAACTTCATTGGCTTCCAGGTATCGGCTCCGGTGTTGGAGCGCGCCTTCCAAGACACCTACGGTCTGCCGCTGAAGGCGATCATGCCCAAGGAACAGCTTGCGGTGAATACTTATCGGCGCAGCGTCAGCACGATCATTCCCGAGATGACCAAGGTGGCGCTGCTGGTGAAGGGCGATGAGCTGAAGCGGGAGATACCGAACTTCAACCGCGAGCATTTCCTGTATCACCTTTCGAAAGCTGATTACCGCAAATCCTGGGGAGACAATTACGAGGAGCCTGGCGCGGGGGCGTATGTTCTGGCCGCGTTCTTCAAGATCGTTCCCAAAGTCGGCCCGCTGAGGGACATCGACTTCAAAGAGCCGACGACCCGCACCGAGAACCTGTATTTCAAGAGCATCAATGAGACGGTTGACTATTTTCGGAAGGCGCTGCAAGAGGTGAAATCTGGCGACCTGAAGACCGCCGACATCAACCTCGATACAGGCAATCCGACCGAGAGAGACAAGTATCCGCTGGCGGATGCGACTTATCGCACGCTGCTTGACGATCTGTCGGCAGATCATTTCAAAGGCGTGGACGACGGCCTGCGCGACAACCTTCTGAACTTTTATTCCGGCTATGCCTTTCCTTCGACCGAATATGGCCGCCTGGACAAATGCGTCGTCGAACGCTGGCGCCAAACCATCACCGAGCTAAATGGACTTCGTGCGGTGAAGTATCTGGACACTCTGGCTGAGTCAGGAAGCTCTCCGTAACTCAGCCCCAGCCCTTTCGCCTGCTGATATCACGCGCATCGCTGCACAGCTTTCGCGCACGGTTCTTGGCTGCCCGCGCGGCCTGCACGTCGAGCTTGCGATCGAGGAATGCCTGCTCGGCTTGTAGCTTGAAGAAGTTATCAAGTCGGCCGTGCGCGAGTAGGCCAGTATCCATGGCATCGCGCACAGCGCAGCCGGGCTCCGATTGGTGCGCGCAATCGCGATAGCGGCAGCCGGCCGCGATCTGCTCGATATCGTCGAAGGCTCCGCCAAGTCCGTCTTCGATGTGCCACAGTTGCAGCTCGCGCATTCCGGGCGTGTCGATCACCATGCCTCCGCTGCGTAAGGTGAACAACTCCCGCGAGGTGGTGGAGTGGCGGCCGCGATCGTCGTGTTCGCGTACCGGCAATGTTGGCTGCACCTCGCTTCCCAGCAGGCGATTGATGATGGTCGATTTGCCGACTCCCGAAGAGCCAATGAACGCGACGGTCTGCCCCGCGGTGAGATAAGGCTGCAAAGCGTCGAGCCCGGAATTCTCGGCGGCGCTCATGATATGAAGCGGCGCGCCCGGCGCAATCAACGCGAGGTCGGCGGCCATCACTGCAACGTCCCTCGCCAGGTCGGCTTTGTTCAGGACAATCACAGGTTGCGCGCCGCTGTCCCACGCCAGTGCGAGATAGCGCTCGATGCGTCGAAGATTGAATTCCTGCGTGAGCGCCGAGACGATGAACACGGTGTTGATGTTGGCGGCGATGACCTGCTCCTCGACCTCGCGACCCGCAACCTTGCGCGAGATTTTCGTACGGCGCGGCAGGACGTAGTGAATGATCGCCCGGTTGGCGCCAGTGGCTTCTATCGCGACCCAGTCGCCCACCGCGGGAAGCTCCGAACGTGTGGCGACTTCAAACGAGCAGCGGCCTGAGAGTCGCGCCAGACATTCGCCGGCCTCCGCACGAACGCGATAGTGGTCTTTCAGTACGCTGATGACGCGCGCTGGAGCGAGATCCGGGCGCGAGAGTTCGTCAAAGCTGCGTTGCAAGCTGGAGGTCCAGCCCAATTCCAGTAGAGTCACTTCGATTCTCCCAATGCGCACACGAAGGGCGCGGGTGAAAAGCCAGGGGATGGATAGGCTGTCGGCGCAGCGGGTCAGTTTGAATATGGATGCGTGCCTTTCGCGCACCGGCGCGAATCGGCACGTCTAGATCCCTCGCTTCGCAAAAGAGGCTTGCTCGGGATGACAGCCAAACTGACCACGCTACTGCTGTCGCAATGGTTTAATTCAGACGCGAGGCAGACCTATCCGCAGACTTGGCAGTCGTGGCTTGCATAGGCGCCTCCTGAAAACGTGTTGCGCTAGTTGCGCGACTTGATTGTATACGGGCTGCGAGGACGTGGGCAATTCAGGCAATTACTGAAGAGGGAAGCGCCCCCGTTTGACCGTCCCCTGCCCCCCTCTTACACTTAGATTGGAGAGCCCCGCTGCTGCTGCACGGGCGCGAGGCGCAAGTTCTTCTCCCGTCGCGCCGCATCCAATGAGCGACGGAAGCTGATTCGCAATTCTTTCTGAAGGCAATTTATTGACAACCGAAACGAGCACGACTGAAAACAACAACCCAGAAAGTGGTGCTGCCACTGAAATCGGCACCGCGACCGAAACGGGTGCCGCCACTGAAACTGCAGCCGCCGTCGAAACTCCCAACCCCTGTCAGCGCGAGCTGACCATCGAGATCCCCGCCGATGTGGTGAAGTCCGAGACTGAGCAACTGATCAATCGCTATACCAAGGTTGCGAACATCCCGGGATTCCGCAAAGGCAAAGTCCCTGCCGGCATCATCCGTCAGCGCTTTGCCGAGGACATCAAAGGCGAGATCGTGGAGCACTTGGTGCCGCGCTACTTCCGCGAAGAGGTGCAGAAGCAAGGCCTCTCGCCGGTGTCGCAGCCGCGGGTTACCGATCTGCATTTCCACGAGGGCGAGCCGCTGAAGTTCACGGCGCGCTTTGAGGTCTTCCCCGAGTTCAAGGTCACGCCCTACGACGACATCAAGGTCGAGACCATCGACGCGAACGTAAGCGACCAGGACGTCGAGACCGCGTTGGAGAATCTGCGTCAGCAGCATGCGACCTACACTCCGGTGGAAGAGGATCGCGGCCTGGCTGATGGCGAGTACGCGGTAGTCAGCTTCAAAGGAACGCCGAAGGAAGGCGATGCCGATCCTGACGCCAAGCCTGTCGAGGTGGAAGAAGTGATGGTGGAGATCGGCGGGAGCAACACGGTTGCCGAGTTCTCCGACAACCTGCGCGGAGCCAAGACCGGCGAGACCCGTACCTTCGACGTGAAGTATGCCGACGATTTCAGTGACAAGCGGCTGGCCGCCAAGACGATGTCGTATGAAGCCAACGTCAAGGGCATCCGGAAGAAGAACGTTCCTGAGCTGAACGATGACTTTGCCAAGGAATTGGGCGCGGAGATCAACACTATCGACGAGTTGCGCACCCGTCTTCGCGAAAACATGGTGGCCGAGAAGCAGCATGAAGCCGAGCACCAGGGCAAGGACAAGATCGTCGAAGAGCTGGTGAAGCGCAATGACTTCGCGATTCCCGACACCATGCTCGACAGCCAGATCGATCTGCGGCTGGAGCGCGGACTGCGGGCGCTTGCCGCTCAGGGCATGACGACCGAGCACATGAAGAAGATGGATTTCGGGCGTCTGCGCGCCGGTCAGCGCGAAGGAGCTTTACGCGAGGTGAAGGCCTCACTGATCCTGGAACAGATTGCCGACAACGAAAAGATCGAGATCAGCGATGAGGAGCTCGATCGTGAAGTCGAGACGATGGCGTTGCAGGGAAAACAGCCTATCGAAAAAGTGCGGGCGCGTTTGACCGAGGATGGCGGGCTGGATAGAATTCGGCATCGCCTGCGCAACGAGAAGACACTGGATTTTCTGTATCGCAGGTCCGCGTAGGGCGGAGGTTTGAAAAGACGCGGATCTAAAGCCGTATTCATATTTACCCATTGCGGCACGCCTGAAGGCGTGCCCTTTCAAGGCAAGTTCCAAGGAGACCAACAATGCTTGTGCCCATGGTGATAGAGCAGACCAGCAGGGGCGAGCGGGCGTACGACATTTATTCCCGGCTGTTGCGGGACAACATCATTTTTCTCGGCACTCCTATCGACGACAATGTCGCCAACCTGATCATTGCCCAGATGCTGTTTCTCGAGGCGGAAGATCCGGAGAAGGACATTTCGCTGTACATCAACTCGCCGGGTGGCTCGATCACGGCAGGCATGGCCATCTACGACACCATGCAGTTTATCCGGCCGGATGTGACGACCATCTGCATCGGCCAGGCGGCCAGCATGGCGGCGCTGCTGTTGGCGGCGGGTGCTCCGAAAAAACGATTTTCGCTGCCAACCTCGCGCATCCTGATACATCAACCGTTGATGTCGGGTCTTTCGGGGCAGGCTACTGAGATCGACATTCATGCGCGCGAGATTCTGCGCATGCGCGAGATTACCAGTCAGTTGATCGCGAAACATTCTGGCCAGCGGTTAGAGAAGGTGGAACGCGACGTGGAGCGCGACTTCATCATGAACGCGCAGCAGAGCAAGGAATACGGCATCGTCGACGACATCATTTTTAAACACAAGTAGCAAGTTCCCGGCAGGAACTCTGCCGGGTTAAGGCTCTAAGGCGTAAAAAAGCTATATCTCTGGTTCCAAAGTTGTACCCAATATTGCACTTACGGTGCGCCACGCGAAGCAGAGTTGTGGTTCAATAGGCTCATCAACGGTGCGCAAGCACTGATGGTTTACGAGGACGGATTTAGCATGGCCGACGAGTCCTCACGGGAGCGGCACGGCTCCTCCGGAACGGGCACCGGATAAGCGGCATGGGGGCGAGAACCTGGCTGGCGCGTGCAGAGTAAAGGAGCCACTTGTCTGTCAGAACCAGAAACGGGAATGATGAAGTACTTCGCTGCTCGTTTTGCCACAAGTCGCAGGACGCCGTTGCCAAGCTGATCTCATCGCCCACCGACTACCCCCGCGCTTACATCTGTGACGAATGCGTTGGCGTATGCAACAGCATTCTGGAAGACGATCGCAGCGAGGCACATCCCTCCGCCACTCCCACACAACTGCCCAAGCCGCATGAAGTGAAGGCGTTTCTGGACGAGTACGTTATCGGGCAGCAGCAGACCAAGAAGAAGCTGGCAGTCGCGGTTTACAACCACTACAAGCGCGTGTACATGAACCGGCAGCGCGGCGGTGAAGTCGAGCTGGCCAAGTCGAACATCATGCTCATCGGCCCGACCGGCACCGGCAAGACGCTGCTGGCGCAGACCCTGGCCAAGATGCTCGACGTGCCGTTCGCCATCGTTGACGCGACCACGCTGACCGAAGCCGGCTATGTAGGCGAGGATGTCGAGAACATTATCCTCAAGCTGTTG
The DNA here is from genome assembly GCA_963699875.1 of uncultured Acidobacteriaceae bacterium. Taxonomy (GTDB): domain Bacteria; phylum Acidobacteriota; class Terriglobia; order Terriglobales; family Acidobacteriaceae; genus CAVVDY01. The sequence continues at coordinate 66,750 of CAVOVN010000003.1, read as the reverse complement.
CAGGCTGCGGAAGGCGATGTTGCCCGCGCGCAGACCGGCATCATCTATATCGACGAAATCGACAAGATTGGCCGCAAGGACGAGAACCCGTCGATTACGCGCGATGTCTCCGGGGAAGGCGTGCAGCAGGCGCTGCTGAAGATTCTCGAAGGCACCGTGGCTAACGTTCCTCCGCAGGGCGGACGCAAGCACCCGCACCAGGAATTCACGCCGGTCGACACCACCAACATTCTCTTCATTTGCGGCGGCGCGTTTGTCGGACTGGAGCGTATCATCGGGCGGCGCATGGGCAAGCGGGCAATGGGCTTCCGGACCGATGAGAGCAAGGAAGCTGCTTTCACCGAAGCGCAGAAGCGCGACACCGAGTTGCTCGCACAAGCGGAGCCGCAGGACCTGATCAAGTTTGGGCTGATTCCTGAGTTCGTGGGCCGCTTGCCGGTGGTCGGAGTGTTGAGCGATCTGGACGAAAACGCGCTGGTGGAGATCCTGACCAAGCCGAAGAATGCGATCGTCAAGCAGTATCAGCGACTGTTCGAGTTTGAAAATGTGAAGCTGCGCTTCAGCGAGGACGCGCTGCGCAGCATCTCGCGCGAGGCGATGCACCGCAAGGTGGGGGCGCGCGGTTTGAGAATGATTCTCGAAGAGCTGATGCTGGACCTGATGTACAACCTGCCCGGCCAGAAACGCGTGAAGGAGTTCGAGGTCACCGCCGACATGGTGCAGAACCGCAACGTAACGCTGCCGCTGATGGAGAAAGCGGGATAGCTTTCAAACCAGATGATCTTCGTCTACGGCGCGGCTTCGGTCGCGCCGTTTGTTTTGTGACGGACCAGAAGGCATGCACAAACCGTTTTGTATCAGGGCACGGCTTCAGCCGGGCCGTACTCGGGAATAACAATCTTGGGCTTCAGCCCCTGCATGTCGGGCTTCGCAGGGGCTGAAGCCCGGACATTTTCTACGCCTCGTTCGGCACGCCTGAAAGGCGTGCCCTGATACAAGGCAAGCCGATTTGTGAGATGACCAACCAGGTGCTGCCTGTCGGCACCTGCGCAGCAAAATAAACCCACTCATCGGTATTCGCCGATGAGTGGGCATTTACGCGATACCGAGAATGCTATTTGAAGGTTGCGTTCGTCCGGGAGAGATAGTCGCGGTGCGCGGTGAAGTCGATCATCGAGCCGAATGCCGGCCCGTCCAGCGGACTTGCTTTCAACATTTGCTGCAGCGCCTGGTTGACCTTATCCAATCCCTCAGCGTTGGGAGCGGTGTAGTACAGCACGAAGCTACCCGGAGCTTCGGTGTGAATGGCTTCGGTGTCGATGTCGTATTCCACGATCGCACCTTCCGACATCATCTTCTCCATGAAGGGCACGAGGAAGCTCTTGGCGAGCAAGCCCACCGCATCATCTGGCGCGTCCGCCTTCAGCTTGTAAGTCGAGCCGTGGGTATATGCACCCTTGTAGGTGCCGGGCTTCCAGTTGTAGTAGCGGCTGACGTCAATGCTGTCGGAGTGCTTTGTGGCCGAAGTCAGAACAGGGCTGGCGCTGCTGCCGGCCTTGTAAAACTGGTCGAGCATGTTGAGTATGCCCGCCATGGACGTTGACACCCACCAGTCGTCATGAGTGGGGCCATCGGCCTGATGCACGAGATTGGTGTCGAAGCCATAGGCCACGAGAGTTCCGGCGGACATGGCGGATTGCAACATGCTCTGGTCGGCGGTTTCCGACTTCTCCATCTCGGCCCACTGCGCACGAGGGATATTCCACTCGCCGATGTAAATGTAGATTGGCGATTTTTCCTTTACTTCGTTCTGCGCGATTACGGGTGTTGCCATCGCGATCACCAGCAGTCCTGCAACGACCCACAACGGTCTTTTCATATCTTCTCCTCTAGGTTGATGAAGCCGTACTGCTGAAGAATCCGCTAAGAAGCAAGCGCAGGCGCACCACTGCATCTCACGGCGACGCGTCTATGACTTGGGGCTATATTTCAAATGAGTGAACGGATTATCAGGGTAACCGGCCGGAAACGCAATCGAACAATCGTGGTTGTTCGACTGCCCCCACTTTTGGCTATTCGCGGCAGGTATTTCGCACTTGTGTGCTGCTTAAGAGCCGGTCGGGCTCACGATAACTGCACAAGTTCGGTGGTGTGCTTCAGTTGGCCGCACGCGGCATAGATGTCGCGTCCACGCGGACGCCGGACGTAGGCTGGGACGCCTGCCTTGATCAGGATGTTCTGGAATTCAGCGACACGTGCCGAGTCCGGCGTGGCAAACGGGATTTCCGGGCCAGGGTTGAGCGCGATCAGATTCACCTTGGCGCGCAATCCGCGGACCAGGTCCACCAGCCCACGGGCGTGAGCAGCCTCGTCGTTCACGCCGGCCAGCAGAACGTACTCGAAGGTGAGGCGCTCGCGCTGCCGCAATGGAAAGTCGCGCAGTGTCGCCATGAGCTTCGCGATCGTCCACTTCTTGGTGATGGGCATGATTTGCGTGCGCAGCTCTTCACCGGGAGCATTCAACGACACTGCCAGCTTGGGACGCACCGGCTCCTGGCCGAAATCGGCAATGCGCGGCACGATGCCCGACGTCGACACGGTCATGCGCGACGCCGGAATGCCGGCCTGCTCAACCAGCAGACGCACCGCCTGCATGAAGTTGTCGTAGTTCAGGAAAGGCTCGCCCTGTCCCATGAACACGAGGTTGATGCGCTCGCGTTCGACATCAACCTGCTGGTCGTTGAGGACCGTGAGCACCTGGCCAACAATCTCTCCTGCGGCGAGATTGCGCTTCAACCCGAGCAGAGCGGTCATACAGAAAGCGCAGTCGACCGCACAACCCACCTGGCTGGAGACGCAAATGGTGGCGCGACGCCAATGGTCGGATGGGCGCGTGACAGTGCTGGCGATAGAGGTCCCTTCGACAGGCTCAGGGCAGGCTCTTCGACTTCGTTCGTCCGCCGGGGCGGACTCACTTCTGCTCAGGATGACAACCTTCAAGATCGAGCAACTCCGCGTCGCCTACTTCCGAGCCGTCACCCGCTTCGCCGCCATCTCCTTCGGGCATCCAGACCGTCTCAACGCTCTGGCCATCGGAAAAGCGCAGCAGGTAGCGGACAGTTCCATCGACGGACACGAACTTCTGCTCGATCTCAGGTAGGCCGACCCGATATCCGGAATCAGAGAGCTGCTGGCGAAAGGTTTTCGGCAGGTTGGAAAATTGTTCGAGGGCTGACCACCTCTGCCGATATAAGCCGTCCAACAGTTGCTGCACCCGGTACGAAGCTTGGCCGGAGCTCTCGACAACCTCCGTAAGTTGCTGATTCGAAAGACCCAATAGTTCGGTATGTTGCGAGGTGCTCATGCATCTAATAGGCTATTCAGGTTGGTTCTCTCCGCCTGAATCAATCCTCGTAACCTGGTGGAGGTCAAAGTGTGACAGCCGCCTACTTCATTTAGAAGCCGGGCGCGAGGTGGTTCGACGCGCTTTCATCATAATCTGAATCTCGAGTTGGGGCTTCTGGCCTCAATCAGAATTGTCCGCACAAGGTCTAAGTAGCAGTGTCATTTGGAACCAGAATGGTAGAAGAACTTCGTAATATTCAGCGAGAGGTGCTCCCCAACGGTTTGACCATCATTACCGAGCAGATGGACCACATTCGCTCGGTTTCGCTGGGCATCTGGCTGAAATCCGGCTCTCGCCACGATGAGGCGCCGGTCAACGGCATCTCGCATTTCATCGAGCACATGGTGTTCAAGGGAACTACCAGCCGCAGCGCGGAAGACATCGCCCGGCAGGTTGATTCCATTGGCGGCAACATGGACGCCTTCACCGGCAAAGAAACCGTGTGCTTCAACATGAAGGTGCTCGACGAGCATCTGCCGGTGGCCATCGACATCCTCAGCGACATGGTGCTAAATCCCGTATTCGCCCCCGGCGAGATTACCCGTGAGCGCGGCGTGATTCTGGAAGAAATCAAGATGGACGAGGACAATCCCGACTACCTCGTTCACGAACTGTTTACTCAGAACTTCTTCAAGGACCATCCCTTGGGTAAGCCGATCCTGGGCACCAAGGAGACGGTCAGACGCTTCGATCAGGAGGCAATCCTGGCGGATTATGGGAGCAAATTCGTTCCCGGAAACATGATTATTTCGGCGGCGGGAAACATCCAGCACGATCACGTGGTCGATTTGTTGCGCAAACGTTTCGAGCATCTGAAGCCTGGTTCGAATGGCTGGCACGATAACCGGCCGAAGACTTCATCGCGTATTACGCTGCGCAACAAGAAGTCTCTGGAGCAGGTGCAGATCTGCCTGGGCGTGCCGTCGTATGAAATCAGCAACACCCGTCGATATGTCTCGTACGTGCTGAATACGTTGCTGGGCGGGGGAATGAGTTCGCGCCTGTTTCAGAACGTCCGCGAGAAGCAGGGCTTGGTGTACTCCATCTTTTCCGAGCTGAATCCCTTTCGTGATGCGGGGTGCTTATCGGTATATGCCGGGACCTCGCTGCAATCGGCGCCCAAAGTGGTGCAGTCGGTGTTGCAGGAGTTCAGAAACTTTAAAGAAGTTCCGCTCTCAGAAGAAGAGTTGAAACGCGGAAAGGACCAGCTCAAGGGAAGCCTGATGCTGAGCCTGGAATCTTCGACGGCGCGAATGTCGAATCTGGCGCGGCAGGAAATGTACTACGACCACTTCGTCGGCCTGGACGAGATCATTGACCGCATTCAGGCGGTCACGGCTGAGGATGTGCAACAGTCGGCGCGGGAATTGTTCAAGCCGGAGGCAATCGCCGTGACGGTCCTGGGCAACCTCAACGGCCTGAAGATCACTCGCGATTCGCTGGCGTGCTAAAAGCCCGCCGTTCGCTATTCGCACTTCGCTTTTCGCCAGAACGGCCGAAGAGGTGCGTTTTTTGGAAAATGTCTCTGGTATGCCACAGCGCGTGGCTGGCGCGATGCTTCCCCTTCGCGCTGCGGCCGGTCTAACTTTCAGGACGAGCGCCAGCGCAGAAGGCATACCTTCATGCTTGGCTGGGCAGCTCGGATCTTCTGGCGAAAAGCGAAGGGCGAATAGCGAATAGCGCCTTTTGACATTGCTATTCGCGTGCTCAATAATTTGCCTGTCAGCCCGCGAGAGGAGTTTTTACATGCGCAGAAATAATCGAGATCGCGGATTCACCCTGATCGAACTACTGATCGTCATCACCATCATCCTCATCATCGCCGCGTTCACGATTCCCCGTATCACCAAGGCGCAGATCCCAGCCCACGAGACTTCCGCCATCAAGAGTATTCAGGCGATTCACGAAGGCGAGATGATGTATTCGAGCAGCCACCCTGATATGGGCTTCACCGCCGACTTGGCAATGCTCGGCGGCACAGCACAGGGAGGCGGCGAGCAGATCATCGACAATAACCTCGCCAGCGGCCGCAAGAGCGGCTATAGCTTTACCTACACGCCAGGGGAGAAGGTGAACGGTGCGATTCGCTCCTACACCATCACAGCCGTTCCCGACCAGGTAGGCAGCACCGGTCAGCGGCGATTCTTCTCGGATGAGACCGGCGAGATTCACTACAATGCCGCGGCCGCGGCGGACACGACCAGCCCGGTAATTCAGTAGCGGTAAGCCGATTCGAAGCCAGCCTTCGACGGTTCAGTGCGACTCAATGATATTTGGCCAGTGCTATACTTGTATAGCAACTGGGGGGTGTGATGCTCGCAATACGTCTTCCCGATTCCATCGAAAAGAGATTGGCGAAGCTCGCCAAGCGCACTGGCCGCACGAAGACCTTTTACGCGCGAGAGGCGATCCTGAGGTATATCGAAGACCTGGAAGACATCTACGATGCCGAGCGGGCATGGGAACGCATCCTCTCTGGGAAAGACAAGACAATTCCACTAGAGGATGTCATGAAGCGTTATGGCATGGAAGGTTGAGATGTCTCCCGGCGCCGACCGGGATATCGACAAGCTTGACCACCAGCATGCGCACAGGATCTTAAGATTTATCTTCCAACGTCTTGCCGGTATCGAAGACCCCCGAAGTATCGGCGAGGCCCTCGTCGGCAAGCAATTCGGAGAATTCTGGAGATATCGTGTAGGCGATTACCGGATTCTCTGCAAACTTCAAGATATGCGACTGGTAGTGGTTGTTGTCAGAGTTGGCCACCGACGTGAGGTTTATCGTTAGTGACGTTCAGTAAATTCCGGCTTTACCTTTTTTCTCTTGCGCTATTAGTTACTTGGACTCCTCTTGCTGCACAGGATCTGCACTCCCTCGCCGACGCAGTTGACGCTCGCTACAACCACCTCCACACGCTGGAAGCGCAGTTCACCGAAACCTACTCTGGTTCGGGGGTCTCGCGCACCGAGAGCGGAACGCTGCTGCTGAAAAAGCCCGGCCGCATGCGCTGGGATTACACCGAGCCACGCCCCAAGATGTTTCTCACCGACGGCAACACTGCCTGGTTCTACGTTCCGGGCGAGAACCAGGTGCGCCGCATGCCGGTGAAACAGCTCGATGACCTGCGTTCGCCACTGCGCTACCTGCTGGGAAAGACGAAGCTGGAGAAGGAATTTGAAAATCTGCACATCGCGCTGAATGAAAAGCCGATGAATGCCGGCGACGTTGTGTTGGAGGGCGTTCCTAAGGGGTTGGCCGAGCGCGTGGCACGAACTCTGCTTGAAGTGACGCCCACCGGCTACATCCAGCGCATCGTAGTTGAGGAGCTGGACGGCTCGGTCACGGAATTCCGCTTTCTTCAGCAGCACGAGAACGTCGAAATACCAGACGCCAAATTTAAGTTCACGCCGCCCGAGGGAGTGGAGGTTGTCAGCGGGACGCTGGAGTAAGCGGGTGTCAGGTACCCGGAATGCTCGCTTTTCGCGTTCGCTCTCGCTTTTCGCACGGGAAAGCGACGTTAGTGGCCGTGTGAGGGCAACGGACCATTCCTGAGATCCCGATCAGGCAATGAGCCCTTGAAAGTTGCCCGTCTGGCGATGAGCGAACCGCGACAGCATAGCGAGATCAAGAATGCTTCAACCCCGATAGGCTTTCCCAATGCTAGACTAGCCCTAAGTCCAAAGGATTGTTGTCACTGCATGGCCGAGTACAACGTCAGATTAGCCGATGAGCGTGGTCACCTGCTGGAGCAGGTGGAGCAGGGCGGCTCAGAGAACGAGATTCGCGACCGATTCGCCCAGCAGGGCTATCTGGTCTATTCGGTCAAGCCACGTGGAATCCTGGCAGGAGCGGGCGAAGCTGGGCTGACGCGCCGCCGCAAGATCAAGTCCGAGCAGTTCCTGATCTTCAACCAGCAGTTCTTGACCCTGATACACGCCGGTCTGCCCATCATTCAGGCGCTTGAGTTGCTGATGAAGCGGCAGCGGAACCCGTACTTCCGCTCGATCTTGCAGAATGTCCGCGACCGGGTGCGCGGAGGAGAGCTGCTTTCGCAGTCATTTGAGGCGCAGCGGGCGTTTCCCAAGGTGTATACGACCACGATCCTCGCGGGCGAGAAGAGCGGCAATCTGGAAGAAGTCATGGCGCGCTATATCGCCTTCCAGAGACTGGCGGTAAGCTTCCGCAAAAAGCTCACTTCGTCGCTGGTATATCCGGTGCTGCTGGTGGTGATGCTGGTCGTGATGATGACCTTCCTCATCACGTATGTGGTTCCGCAGTTTGCATTGCTTTATCGCCAGCTCGATACGCCGTTGCCCGGGATGACGATGCTCATGCTGGCGATTGGGACGCACGCGCAGCAGTATGCGCCCTATCTGGGAGTTGGGCTTGTGGTCGCCGGCTTCTTCATATGGCGATGGATGAAGAGCGACGCCGGGTCCACATACATGGATCGCGTGAAGCTGGGAATTCCAGTCGTCGGTGATATCTGGCTGAAATATCAGGTCGCAATCTTTTCGCGCATGTTGTCGACCTTGCTCGCTGGCGGATTGCCGCTGGTTCCGGCCATGGAGACGTCGAGCGAGTCGATGCAAAGCCGCCTGATTGCGCATGGGATTGACGCAGCGACCTTGCGGGTTCGTGAAGGACAGGCGCTGGCAAAGAGCCTGGAGGCACAAAAGATTTTTCCGGAGATGTCGGTTGAAATGATCGAGGTTGGCGAGTCGACGGGTGCGTTGCCCGCCATGCTCAACTCGGTTGCCGAATTTTATGAAGAGGATGTACAGACGGCCCTGGCTACCGCGATGGCTCTGATTGAGCCGGTGATCCTGGTAGTCATGGGCGTAGTCGTAGCCTTTGTGCTGATCTCGCTCTATCTTCCCATCTTCAGTTTGGGAGCAGGAGCGGTTCACTAAGAAGGTATCCGGTATCAGGCATCAGGCGTCAGTTGTTGATCGCTGTCGTCTAACGCAACTGGGCGATGTCCGAGCGTCGAGAGTGACGCGCGCATAACGACGGCCAGTGGCGTTACGATCTGAGACCTGATACCTGACACCTGAGACCCAAGGTTTTCAATGGCAGATAAGAAGTCAATATTCGTAAATGGCGGTTATGGCGGTGGTGTCATGACCGCGGGCGACGAGATGGCGCACGCTGAGGAGATGGCGCGCCGTTATCGCTGTGAGTTCGTCGATCTGAAAAGCTTTCACATCCAGCATGAGTTGTTCCGCAAAATCAAAGTGGACCTCATGTTTCGCTACAACTTTGTCCCGTTGCAGGAGACGCAGGATGGGCGCATGGTCATTGCCATCGCCGATCCCAGCGATCTTCCTTTGCTGGACGAAATCCGCGGTCATCTGGGGCGTCGCATCATCACCCGCGTGGCAACGCTGACCCAGATCAGCGATGTCCTGAAGAAGAGTGAGCAGTCGCAGCGCGTGCTGGAAGAAGCCGGTGAAAACTTCGCCCTCGATGTAATCCGCGAAGACGAGAATTCCGACGAGACCATCTCGATTGAAAAACTCACCGGCGAGACTGACATCAGTCCAATCATCCGCCTGGTGGAAACTACCATCTTCACCGCACTGCAGCGGCGTGCAAGCGATATTCACATCGAGACGCGCGATGCCTCCGTGGTCATCAAGTACCGCATCGACGGTGTACTGCAGCAGGCCATGCAGGAGATCGCGAAGGAGCATCACTCGACCATCATTTCGCGCATCAAGGTCATGAGCGAGCTCGACATCTCTGAGCGTCGCGTGCCGCAGGATGGCCGTTTCCGTGTGCGTTACAACGGTCGTTCCATTGATTTCCGCGTCTCCATCATGCCGTCGATCCACGGCGAAGATGCCGTGCTCCGCGTGCTCGACAAAGAGTCGATGAGCGAGAAATTCCACAAGCTCACGCTCGACGTAGTCGGATTCCACGATGACGATCTGGGTAAATTCCGGCGCTATATCAAGGAGCCGTATGGCATGGTGCTGGTCACCGGACCGACGGGCTCGGGCAAGACGACAACGCTTTATGCTGCCTTGAACGAGATCAAGAGCGACGAAGACAAGCTGATTACCATTGAAGACCCAGTCGAATATCAGATTGTCGGCATCACGCAAATCCCAGTGAATGAAAAGAAGGGCCTGACCTTTGCCCGCGGCTTGCGGTCGATTCTGCGCCACGATCCTGACAAGATCATGGTGGGCGAAATCCGCGACACCGAAACTGCGCAGATTGCCATTAACGCCGCGCTCACCGGACACCTGGTGTTCACCACGGTGCACGCCAATAACGTGGTTGACGTCATTGGGCGCTTCCTTAACATGGGCGTCGAGGCGTACAACTTTGTGTCGTCCCTGAATTGCATTCTGGCGCAGCGCCTGGTGCGACTGATCTGCGAGTTCTGCAAGAAACAGGTGCAGTATTCGGATGAAGAACTCGAAGCCAGCGGCATGGATCCCGCGGAATGGCGCAACGTGCCATTCTACGAAGGCGACGGTTGCATCGAGTGTGCTGGTACCGGGTTCCGCGGACGAACCGCGATTCACGAGTTGCTGGAGTTGACTGACACTGTGCGCGAGATGATTCTCGCCAAGCGCCCGAGCAGCGAAATTCGCCGCGCAGCCCGCGAAGAAGGCATGCATTTCCTTCGCGAATCGGCCCTTGATAGAGTGAAGCGGGGCCTGACGACGCTGAAGGAAATCAATAAGGTCACCTTTATCGAGACGACCCGTTAAGCAATGGCAAACAACAACATTCCCCGGCCGCGCGTTGCTTGCGAAGTGAGCATGGAGCGAGTGGTAGCGGCACGCGCCGCCGACAAAGCGGCTGCGTTGGAGTCGGCCACCGCGCAGACTCTGCCTGCGGGCGCGCTGCTTCCAGGCTTGCAGCAGGCCAACCTGGCTGAGCGTAAGCCGGTTGTCGACGCCCTGCGCGACGCGCTCAGTACAGTGGCGGGACGTTCGCGCGACGTGGTGCTGGTGATTCCTGACGCCACCACGCGCATCATGTTGCTGGATTTCGATACTCTGCCCGACAAGCTCGAGGACGCGGAAGGGGTCGTGCGTTTTCGACTGAAAAAGTCGCTTCCGTTTGATATCGATCAGTCAGCCGTCTCGTTCGATCGCCAGGTTGCTGCCGACAAAAGCTTACGCGTGATCGCCGCGGTCACACCGCGAGCGGTCATTGAAGAGTATGAATCTGCGGTGCGTGAAGCGGGATATAACCCGGGTACAGTCATACCGTCGATAATCGCTGCGCTTGGGGCGGTCGATGCCACGGCGCCGGCAATGATCATCAAGGTGGAGAGCGGAATAACGTCGTTCGCCATCGTTGACCAGAATCAGTTACTGCTCTATCGCGCGCTGGAAAACGGTGGTGCGGTCGTGACCGGTGAATCGCTGATCGACGACGTGAATACCTCACTGGTCTATTTCGAGGACCGCTACAACGTGGCCCTCGATCGTCTGCTGGTTTCGGGAGTGCAGGCAGGCCAGGCGTTGCAGGAGGCGTTCGTCGATCGTTCCATCAGAGTCGAAGAACTGGTTTCTTCGTCGCTGGCCGGTGCAGCAGGCAGCAATGTGTCACGATCGGCCCTGGCGGGTGTAGCGGGGGCCCTGGTTTCCTGATGCGCATCAATATCAATCTCGCGACTGAGCGCTACGAGGCGGTACGACAGTACTTGCAGCGCATGCGCACGCTTGTCGCGTTGATGGCGGTGATCGCGGCAATTCTGGTTGGCTACATCCTCTATCAGCGGTCGCACACGCGCGCCATTGACGCCAAGATCACCAAGGCGCAGCAGGAACTCAGCGAGCTGAATAATGAAAAGGCGCAGGCGCAGGCAATCCTGAACAAGCCGGCCAATCGCGGCATCGCCGACCAGTCGGAGTTCCTCAACGAGTTATTCGCGCGCAAGTCGCTGTCGTGGACGCGGATCTTCTCTGAGATGGAACGCATCATGCCGCCAAGCATTCACGTGGTTTCCATCAAGCCCGACTACACTCCCAACAACGAGCTGGTGGTGCACATGGTGGTGGCCACGGATTCGCGCGATCGCGCGGTTGAACTGGTAAAGCGCATGGAGAAGTCGAGCCACTTCCACGGGCCGCAGATCGTTGCTGAGACCGTGACGACAAATTCTTCCGACCAGGGCGCCGGACCAGGCAACATCCAGTTCGATATCGCATCGGTCTATGTGCCGCAGATGGGAGCCGCTGACGCCGACGAGGAGAAACCGGACGACCAGAAGAGCTCGGCTCCGGAAAAGTCGGCAGACAAACGGCCTCCCGTTCGGATCGGCACCACCGAGATGAACGCAACCACCGCCCAGAACCAGAAGGGGCAGCATTAATGGCCACTATTCGTGACGTTCGCAGAGCATCGATGCCGGTGATTGCCGTTCTGGCGCTGCTGATTATCGGGTGCGTGGTCTACATTTTTTCTCCTATGGGGCGTTCCCGGCAGGCGCGAGAGCGCGAGTATCGGGACCTGCAGGCGGAAGTGATGGCGAAGCGCCAGGAGGTGCTGCCCACCCGCGGCATGGATAACAAGCTGAAGCAGGCGTCAGTCGATATCGACAGCTTCTATGGCGGCCGGTTTCCCGACGAGTACTCAACTGTGGCGGAAGAACTGGGGAAGGTCGCCGGTGATACCGGAGTGCATCTCAACGCGGTGAAGTACGACGACAAGGACGCGGTCATCGAGGGGCTTCGCAAGCTGACTATCGACATCACTCTCTCCGGCGACTACTTGCAGGAAGTGAAGTTCATCAACGCGCTGGAACGCGACAAGATTTTCTTCCTGATTGACGGAGTAGCGCTCGGCGAGCAGCAGGGAAATGTGCGTTTGCAGTTGAAGCTGGAAACTTATTTGCGCAGTGGAGTTGTGCCGTCGTGAAGCTGGGGACCGAAAACAAGACGAAGACGATTGCAGCCGCGGTACTCGTTGTCTTCGCCATCTTCATGCTGTGGCGCACCTTTAGTGGAGGCGGGGAGACACCTGCGCCGTCCGGTACCACAACCATTGCGACCAAGGCTCCTGCTGCAAGCAGCACGCCGGCAAAGCGCAAAACAGCGGCTGACCGCGCGAAGCCCCTCCCTTTGCTGGCGCAGACGCTCGATCCCACGTTGCGCTTCGACCTGCTGAAGTCCAGCGAAGATGTGACGTATAAAGGCTCCGGTCGCGATATCTTCCATTCGCAGGCGCCGCCGCCGGAGATTCCGAAAGTAGTGACTACTCCGTTGCAGGCGCAGCAGCAGCAGGCGCCGCCGCCACCGCCGCCCATCAATCTGAAGCTGTATGGGTACACGCAACGCAAGAATGGCGAGGCGAAGAGAATATTTCTCAGCTCGGGCGACGATATTTTCGTAGCCAAGGAAGGCGATATCGTCAACCGACGCTACAAAATCCTGAAGATCAACAACAACTCGGTCGACGTGGAAGACGTGCTGACCAACAACCGGCAGACGCTGTATTTGCAGCAGGGATGAAGGCAGTAATTAGTAATTAGTAATTAGTGGTTAGCTAGCTTTTGAAAACTGGATCGCGGACTAGATCCTAAGGTTACTGATCCTTCCGCTACTTAGCTGCTTGTAAATTGCGAATTACTAATTGCTAGCTACTAATTACTTTATTTCAGATGTCGATTCTCCCCAACGCGAAACCTGTTCCGAGCCGACGCCGCCACGTGCGCGACTCCGGCCATCTTTTGCTCGCCATATTGCTGATGATGGCGCTGATGATTATCGCAGCGACCTACGAGGCGCCGCGCGTTGTCCAGCAGCTAAAGCGCGATCGCGAAGAGGAGATGATCCATCGCGGCACCGAGTACGCGCGAGCCGTCAAGAAATACTACAAGAAAATGGGCTCGTACCCCGCCACCTTGGAGCAGTTGGAGAACACCAACAACATCCGCTTTTTGCGTAAGCGGTACAAAGATCCGCTCAGCAAAGACGGAAAGTGGACGCTGCTTCACTACAACGATGTGATTGCAACCTTGACCAACACCACCGGTGGCCCCGGCACACCGGCGGCAGGGCTCGCCAGCCAGGGACAGCAGGGGCTGGGAACGCCCGCCGGCCAGCAGGGGTCGTCTCCCTTTGGTTCGAGCTTCGGGTCGTCGGGTTCAACCAGCTCAGGCGGATTTGGAACTTCGAGCTTCGGCAGCGCTAACACCCAACCGGTCAACCAGAACGGCATCTTTGCGCAGCAGCCGTCTGGGTCAGGTACCGGCCAGCAGCAGACGATCACAAACAACAACGATTCCACGGTTATAAGCAACATAGGCAACAGTGCTTTCGGAAGCAGCGGCGCCGCGGGTACCGGATCGACTGGTGCAAGCGGGCCGAATGGCGGCAGTACGGCACTAGGAAGTCAGCAGGGCCTGGGCGGCCAGGCGTTTGGAGCGGGCGCCATCATGGGAGTGGCCAGCAAGAGCAAAGATCCGACCATCCGCATCTATAACAAGAAAAAGACCTACGACGAATGGCAGTTCATTTACAACCCGGTAATGGACCAGGCTAACGTTCTTCTGAAGGGGCCTTATTCTCCGAGTACGCTGACGACTTCCAACGTCGGCACTCCCGCCGGACAGTTGAACCAGCAGAATCAGCAGAACAGTCCTTTCGGCAGCCAGCAACCGGGCGGATTCAACAATTCCGGCGGCTCCAACACCACTCTTACGCCGGGTGGCCAGCAATTCCCGCCGGACCAGAGCCACTAACAGCAATTAGCAATTAGCAGCTAGCAATTAGGAAAAACCGCCGCTTCATCCAGAGAGGGCAGTCCGCGGCGCCATATGAAGGTCGAAGAAGCTCAACTCCAGCCCAAGAACTCGTTCTCAACCAGAGCCTTTCTCTGCTGCACAGGCGCTAATCGCTAATCGCTAATCGCTAATCGCTAATTGCTAGTTGCTAATGGCTGTTGTAGCATTGCCCGTCGTCCACGACGTCAGCAGAAAGCCCGAAAATCAGGAAGAGTTGCGTCCGTTTGTGATTGGAATCACAGATCGGCGTGACCCTCGCACGTCATGCTAGCCGCTGAAGCTGCTACAACTTCTAAGTACACCAGCAAGCTCAGTGGGATCCGGGTCAAGGTTAAACAGAGCCCGGTCTGATGGCAGGGAGTATCCCGCCAGAGAGGCATTGAATGCCTGAGGAAACGAAAGGGCCCGAACCCGTCTCTCCCTCGCCGGAGGGCGCGGAAACGCCCACTCAAAAAACGCCGGCGGGCAGTCCTGCTGCCCCATCAGCCAAGCCCGAAGCCATTGACGCAGCGTCACCTGCAAAACCAGCGGATGCGGTAGCCGCTGCACCGGCGGCGAAAGCCGCCGACGCCAAGCCTGCTGCCCCGGCCGCAGCCAAGCCGGCAGTTCCTGCGGCAGCGAAACCGGCCGCGCCGGCCAAGCCCGCTGGCCCACAGCCTGAGCCGTGGAACTCCGATCTGGTGGCCAAGCTCAAGAAGCAGTACGGCTCGGGCATTCGCGAGGCCAACACTTACCTCGGGCAGAAATACCTTCTGGTGGATAGCGGTATCGTGTTCGAGGTCCTCAGCCGCATGCTCGAGGACGAAAAATACGACTACTGCGTCGATATTACCGCTGTGCATTGGCCGAAGCGCGAGCAGCCCTTCGACATTATTTACATCGTCTACTCGTTCCAGCACAACGAACGCGTGCGCATCAAGGCGCAGATCGCCGAGGACCAGCATTTGCAGTCGGCAGTCAACCTGTGGCCCACCGCGAACTGGCTGGAACGCGAAGTATTCGACATGTTTGGCATTATTTTTGACGGGCATCCCGACCTCAAACGCATTCTGCTGCCCGACGGGTGGAA
The DNA here is from genome assembly GCA_963699875.1 of uncultured Acidobacteriaceae bacterium. Lineage (GTDB taxonomy): Bacteria > Acidobacteriota > Terriglobia > Terriglobales > Acidobacteriaceae > CAVVDY01. The sequence continues at coordinate 51,516 of CAVOVN010000003.1, read as the reverse complement.
AGGCCACCCCCTGCGCAAGGACTACGACATCCTGCTGCAGGACAAGGAATGGGTGCAGATCAACCTGGGCATCGAGAGTGGTCAATGAGCAACGGCAGCTTTAATCGTCCCGATCTGCTCGACCTCGATACCAAGCAGGACACCTTCCTCGATACCACCGAAATGGTCCTCAACATGGGACCGCAGCACCCGTCGACCCATGGTGTGCTGCGCGTCATCCTGAAGCTGGATGGCGAAAAGGTGCTGGGAACCGAGTGCATCATCGGATACCTGCATCGCGGGGTCGAGAAGATTGCCGAGAACCGCACCTACGCGATGTTCAATCCCTATGTCGACCGCATGGATTACGTTGCCGCGGTCTCGAACGGGCTGGGCTACTGCGAGGCAGTCGAGAAGCTGCTGGCCGTGGAAGCGCCGCCGCGTGCACAGTACATCCGCGTCCTCATGACGGAACTGTGCCGCATTGCCAGCCACCAGGTGTGGCTGGGCACGCATGCGCTCGATATAGGAGCGCTCACGCCGGTCTTCTATGCCTTCCGCGATCGCGAAGAGATTCTCAAGATATTCGAGAAGTATTGCGGCGCACGGCTTACAACGCATGCCTTCCGCATCGGCGGCTGCCTTTACGAGACCTACGAAGGTTTCGAGCAGGATGTAAAGGTCTTCTGCGAGAAGTTTGTCCCCAAGCTCGACGAATACGAAGAGCTGCTCACCACCAACCGGATCTGGGTATCGCGCACCAAGGGCGTGGGAATTCTGAACGCCGAAGACTGCATCGCGCTGGGAGTGACCGGGCCGGTCTTGCGTGCCGCCGGTGTGGAGTGGGACCTGCGCAAGAAGCAGCCCTACGAGGCCTATAGCAAGTTCCAGTTCGATATTCCAACCGGCACGAATGGCGACACCTACGACCGTTATCTGGTGCGTATCCAGGAGATGCGGCAGGCGGTGCGCATTCTGCAGCAGGCGGTTGAGGACATTCCCAGCGGGCCGATCATGGCCAAGGTTCCCAAGGTGATCAAGCCGGCCCCCGGCGAGGTTTATCACTCGATCGAGGCGCCAAAGGGCGAGCTTGGCTACTACATCGTGAGCGACGGCTCAACCCAGCCATACCGCGTTCGCGTGCGGCCACCATCGTTTGTCAACCTTCAGGCGCTCGACAAGATGGTGCGCGGAATGCTCATCGCCGACGTAGTCGCCGTGATTGGCACGCTCGACATCGTGCTGGGAGAGGTGGACAGGTAGGTAGAGCTGGCCTTTAAGGCCAGCGTGGCAGCCGAGAGTTTTGAAAGGGCGCGGCTTTAGCCGTGCCGCACGACGCGATTTGAAAGGGCACGGCTTTAGCCGTGCCGCACGACGCGATTTGAAAGGGCACGGCTTTAGCCGTGCCGCACGAGAAGAGCAGATTGGGGCTTTAGCCCCAGAGGAAACGAATTGTGGAACTCCGGATTCTTCGACGGTCACCGCCCGTTGAAACACGAGTTCCCTCAGCGCCTAAAGGCACAAGACGGTGAAAGGTTTTTGTCGGCACGGCTGAAGCCGGGCCCTTTCAAAGCTCGTAGAACCATTGCTAGCTGCTAGTTGCTCATATGCTTGACGCAATCAAAAGTTATCTGAGTTCCAACGTCACCCCGGGCGAAGCCGGAAGCTTGTTCTGGGCGACGATCTACGTGCTTGCCATCACCGTCGGCGTCTCGCTGTCGGTGATCGCCATGAACTGGCTGGAGCGCAAGATTCTGGCGCACATGCAGATTCGCCTCGGGCCCATGCGCGTGGGACCACACGGATTGCTGCAGCCCTTTGCCGACGCGCTGAAGCTGCTGATCAAGGAAGATATCATCCCCGATGGCGCCGATAAGGTCGTGTTCTGGATCGCGCCGGTGTTCGTGATGATGACGGCCTTCACCGTGTTCATCGTCGTCCCGTTCGGACGCACCTCGGCAGTCACCGACATGAACATCGGCATCCTGTTCATGCTGGGCGTGTCGTCGCTCGGAGTGCTGGGCGTCATCATGGGCGGCTGGGCGTCGAACTCGCACTATCCGCTGATGGGCGCGCTGCGCTCGGGCGCGCAGATGGTGTCGTACGAAATAGCTATGGGCCTGACGATCATCTCCGCGGTGCTGATGACCAGCCTCGGCGCGACCGGAACCGGCACCTTGAGCATGATCGGCATTGTGCAGGCGCAGGCCGATCAGCACAGCTGGTTCATCTTCAACATGTTTCCGCTCGGCCTGATCGCGTTTGTCGTCTTCGCCATTGCCATGGTCGCGGAAACCAATCGCGCGCCGTTCGATCTTCCCGAAGCTGAGTCGGAGCTGGTTGCCGGCTTCATGACCGAATACAGCGGCTTCCGCTGGTCGCTCTTCTTCCTGGCGGAATACGCCGCCATGCTGGCGGTCTCCTCCATCGCGGTCACCATGTGGCTGGGGGGATGGTTGCGGCCGTTTCCCAACTGGCTCAGCGGATCGGCGTGGAACCTGGCCTTCTCCTTCGTACCCGGTCTCGCGTTCCTCGGGCTGGCAGCGATGTGCTTCCTCGGAACCGTGCGCATGCCGAAGATTCCACAATTCAAGATTCAGACCATTGGGCTGGCCGCATTCGGAGCCCTGCTGGCGCTCGTTGGCCTGCTGCTGCTGGTGCCGGGCGTGCGCGAGCGGTCGCAAGATGCCTTCTGGTTTGTCGCCAAAGTTGCATGCTTTATGTACCTCTACATCTGGTATCGCGGAACGTTCCCGCGTTATCGCTTTGACCAGCTGATGAAGGTCGGCTGGAAGATACTGCTGCCCGTCAGCTTGGGCGTACTGATCGTGACCGCGATCGTCGGCGTCCGGCAGGAACTGTGGGCCGCACTTATGGGAGTGGCACGATGATCGCACGGGTAGAGCTGGCTGTCAGGCCGAGGCAAGATCGGGTAGAGCTGGCCTTCAGGCCAGCGTCCAGGCGGGTTAGAAATGCAGGGGCTTCAGCCCCGGGGGAACTGTGATGAGTCTTCCACCACTGCTGCGCAAAGTTTTTCTCGTCGACCTGCTCAAGGGCATGGGCGTGACCTTCCGCAATCAGTCGGATGAGCAACGCGTGACCGAGCAATATCCGTTGGAGCGGCCTGAAGTATTTGAGCGTTTCAGGGGTCAGCCGCGGCTGAAGGTGAACCCGGACAACGGCGAGTCGCTCTGTATCGTTTGCAATCTGTGCGCGTTGGCCTGCCCGGAGAAGCTGATTGTCATTAAGGGCGAGCGCAATCCGGTGACCAAGCGCAAGTTCCCCGTGTCGTGGACCTACGACCTGAGCCGCTGCATGTTCTGCGGCCTGTGCGCCGAAGCCTGCTCAACCGACGCGCTGGAGCTGACCCAGGACTACGAGATGGCGCTCTACAGCCGTGAAGGCATGGTGCTCGATCAGGCGGCACTGGAGCGCGGGCAAGAGCCGGTGAGGTACGCGAAATGACGCCAGTCGCAACATCGTTCTTCTTCTACTTGCTGGCGCTTACGGCGATCATCTCCGCCATCGCGGTGATCACGCGGCGCAACCCGGTACATGCCGCGCTATCACTAATCGTGACGCTCCTTTCACTCGCCGGTCTGTACCTGATGCTCTACGCCCCGTTCGTAGCCGGCGTGCAGATCGTGCTCTACGCGGGCGGCATCATGGTGCTCTTCCTGTTCGTCATCATGCTGGTGAACCTGGAGAAGAACATTCGCGAATACCAGTGGAACAAGCAGTGGATGGTGGGCACCATCGCTGCGCTGGCGCTGGGCGGGTTGTTGTTATTCGTCTTCCGTCGTGGCTACGACATCTTCCCTAAGACGTTTGCCGGGCTGCCGGAAGGGCAGAACACCCAGCAGGTAGGCATCTGGTTATACGGCAACTACATGCTGCCGTTTGAAATTGCGTCGCTACTGTTGCTGGTGGCCATCGTGGGCGCGGTAGTCATGGCGAAGAAAAGGATCTGACATGGGCGAGATCACCACACTGCATTACCTGGTTTTGTCCGCGGGATTGTTCATGGTCGGCACCATCGGCGTGCTGACGCGCCGCAACGTGATCATCATCCTGATGTCGATCGAGCTGATCTTGAACGCCGTCAACTTGAACCTGGTGGCTTTCTCGCGGCTGTATGGCCTGCATGGCCAGATTTTCGCGATTTTTGTGATTACCGACGCTGCGGCTGAAGCCGCCGTCGGATTGGGCATCATCATCGCCTTCTTCCGCAACAAGGAGACGGTGAACGTGGACGAGGTGGATTTACTTAGGTGGTAGAGCCCTGGCGAAAATAGGGGTCCTTCGACTCCGGTCGCAAAAAACGCGACCTCCGCTCAGGATGACAAAGGTTTTGATTTTGCTAATTGCTAATTGCTAAATGCTATGTACTTCTTAGACCACATCTGGTTAATACCGCTGTTCCCCGCGTTCGGCGCGGCGTTCATGTTCTTCTTCGGACGCCGCCTGCAGAAATCCATGGTCAGCGGTATTTGCGTTGGCATGGTGGTACTGGCGTTCGCCTGGGGATGTCTGGCAGTCTGGCAATACACCGGTTACGCCGCCGCAAATCACAGCCAGCCCTTCGAAAAAATCCTCTTCACCTGGCTGGGAACGGGCAGCAATAACTTGACCTACGTTGCCGAAGGCGGCCACGCCACTGCCTTCCACGCCGACTGGGGCTACCTGCTCGATCCGCTGTCGGCCATCTGGCTGCTGTTTGTGACCGGCGTGGGCATGCTGATCCACATCTACTCGATCGGCTACATGGCCCATGAAGGCGGCTACTACCGTTTCTTCGGCTACCTGAACCTGTTCATGTTCTCCATGCTGACGCTCATCCTGGGCAACAATTACGCCCTGATGTTTGTCGGCTGGGAGGGCGTGGGCCTGTGTTCGTACCTGCTCATCGGTTTCTACTTCCAGCGCCACTCGGCCTCGACCGCCGCCAACAAGGCGTTCATCACCAATCGCGTGGGTGACGCCGGATTCCTGCTGGGCATGTTCACTATCGCGTGGTACTTCGGAACCGTACAGTACACGCAAGTGAATCTGCTGGCGCGCAGCGGCAACTTCCTTATCGGTGATAAGTGGATCACCGCGGCCTGCCTGCTGCTGTTCATCGGAGCCTGCGGCAAGTCGGCGCAATTCCCACTGCACGTTTGGCTGCCGGACGCGATGGAAGGCCCGACGCCCGTCTCCGCCCTGATCCACGCCGCAACCATGGTGACCGCGGGCGTGTACATGGTGGCGCGTTCCAACGCGCTTTTTGTGCTGGCCCCGAATGCGATGAAGACGGTCGCCATCGTTGGCGCGTTGACCGCGATCTTCGCCGCCACCATCGGCCTGGTGCAGAACGACATCAAGCGCGTGCTGGCCTACTCCACTGTTTCGCAACTGGGATACATGTTCCTGGCGCTCGGCGTCGGAGCCTTTGCTGCCGGCGTATTCCACGTATTTACGCACGCCTTCTTCAAGGCGCTGCTGTTCCTTGGCTCGGGCTCGGTCATTCACGCCATGAGCGGTGAGCAGGACATGCAGCACATGGGCGGACTGCGTCACAAGATCAAAACCACTTTCGGCACCATGCTGGTCGCCACGCTGGCCATCTCAGGCATTCCCGGCTTCGCCGGCTTCTTCTCCAAAGACGCCATCCTGTGGGAGACCTGGTCGCGTGAGGGTGGTGCCTATCGCTATTTGTGGTACATCGCATTTTTCACCGCACTGCTGACCTCGTTTTACATGTTCCGGCTGATGTACCTGACCTTCTGGGGCAAGCCGCGCATGTCGCACGAGGTGGAGCACCACATCCACGAGTCGCCCAAATCGATGACGATTCCGCTGGTGGTTCTGGCAATTTGCGCAGTCGGAGCGGGCTGGCTCGGAATGCCGCACAGCCTTGGCGGCTCGAATCGCTTCGAAAAGTTCCTTGAGCCGGTATTCGCCCAGGAAGCGGTGGTGCTGCAAGAGAGCGGCGCGGCCCATCAGGTCGCAGCCGGCGAGAAGCAGGTCGAGCACACAGATCCGCTCGAGTACATTCTGATGTCGCTGTCCGTAGCCGCCGCAGTGCTGGGCTGGTGGCTGGCGCGGCGCGCGTACGAGAAAGCCGACAAGGGCTACAAGGAACCGATCCGCGAGATTTCACCGCGCTTCTACAAGACTCTGTTTCGCAAGTACTACATCGACGAGTTCTACGACTGGTTTGTTACCGGACGCGACAAGATTGCCGGCGTTCGTCTCGGAGCCTTGGGACTCGGCGACGCGTTGTGGAAGTTCGACGCCAAGGTAATCGATGGAACCGTGAACGGCGTGGGTTGGTCCACCAAGGAGAGCGGAACCGTATCGACATGGTGGGACAAGTGGATTATCGACGGCCTGTGCGTTAACGGCGTAGCCATCGTAACGCGCATGGCGTCATACCCGGTGCGCGTCATTCAGTGGGGGCTGGTGCAGTGGTATGCCCTGGTGATGGTTGGCGGGCTGGTCGGGTTTGTAGTGTATTACGTCGTGAGATGGTGACGGCAAGCACAGGTAGAGCGAACCTTCAGGTTCGCGTTGGCAAAATCAGGTAGAGCGAACCTTTAGGTTCGCGTAGGCAAGATCAGGTAGAGCGAACGTTTACGTTCGCGTCCGGCCTGAAGGTCGGCTCTACCACGCTGAGAGCTTCATAAAAATGTATAACCACATACTTTCGATCGTGCTGTTCACGCCCCTGCTGGGCGCCTTCCTTCTGCTGTTTCTGCCGAAGGAAAACAAGAACGCCATCCGCTGGGTCGCCAACATCTTTGCCATGCTCGGATTTGCGGTTTCGTTGCCGCTAGTCCCGTGGTTCTGGGCGCTGAAGGACCGCGCCGGCTTCCAGTTTGTCGAGGGCAGGCCCAACAACTGGATCCCCACCATCGGCGCCGGCTACGTGCTGGGCATCGACGGCATCTCGTTCCTGCTCATCATGCTGACCACGCTGCTGGGAGCGATCTCGATCCTGTCGTCGTGGGAAGCCATCCAGGACCGCGTCAAGGAATACTACGTCTGGTTCCTGGTGCTGCAGACGGGCATGCTCGGCGTCTTCATGGCCAATGATTTCTTCCTGTTCTTCGTATTCTGGGAGGCCATGCTGGTGCCGATGTACCTGTTGATCGGCATCTGGGGCGGACCGCGTAAGCTCTACGCCGCGATCAAGTTCTTCCTGTACACGCTGTTCGGTTCGGTGCTGATGCTGCTGGGCATTCTGTTCCTGTACTACCATCACCACGCGCTCACCGGCGTTTACACGTTCTCGATTACCGAGCTTTACCAGACGGCTCCGAAGATTGCCGGCCCGGCGGCGGTTTGGCTGTTCTTCGCCTTCTTCCTGGGATTCGCTATCAAGGTCCCGATGTTCCCGTTCCATACCTGGCTGCCCGACGCACACGTTGAGGCGCCAACCGCAGGTTCGGTCATCCTGGCAGGCGTTCTGCTGAAGATGGGAACGTACGGATTTATCCGCTTCTCGCTGCCGTTCTTCCCCGGAGTAGCAATGACCCCGTGGGTGCGCCAGTTGCTGATCACGCTGTCGATCATTGGCATCGTCTACGGCGCGCTGGTCTCGTTGGTGCAGAAGGACATGAAGAAGCTGGTGGCGTATTCCTCGGTCAGCCACCTGGGCTTCTGCACGCTTGGTATCTTTGCCGTCAGCCCACTCGGACTCAGCGGCTCCGTCATCCAGCAGATCAACCACGGTATCTCCACCGGCGCGCTGTTTTTGATCGTCGGCATTCTGTACGAGCGACGGCATACGCGCGAGATCTCCGAGTACGGCGGCATCTCGAATATCATGCCGGTTTACGCCACCATCACCCTGATCATGTTCATGTCGTCGATGGGCTTGCCGCTGCTGAATGGCTTCGTCGGCGAGTTCACCATCCTGCAGGGCACATTCATGGAGAACAAAATCTGGGCAGCATGGGCGGTTCCGGGCGTGATTCTTGCTGCGGCGTACCTCTTGTGGCTGTATCAGCGCGTGTTCTTCGGCAAGAACGAAAACCCGAAGAACCAGTACCTGAAGGACCTCTCAGCGCGCGAGTTAGCGACGTTTGTTCCGCTGGTCGTGCTGGCCTTCGCAATCGGCCTTTATCCCAAGCCGCTGTTCCAGATATTGTCTACGCCCATCAACAACCTGGTCGCGACCGTAAGGCCGGATTATCCGGGTTTGCAGAAGCCAATGCTAGCGGCTCAGCCGGCCGTAACGGCACAGCCCGAGTCACTTGTTCCTGCGGTCGAACAGCCGAAGGCTCCCGAAGTGAAGAAGCCAGCTGCCGGTGCGGCGCAGGGTCACCCGGCGCCTGCTGCTACACAGGCTAAGTTGGCGGTGGCTGGTGAATAGCATGATCGAGCTTATCTTTAGCTGGAAGCTGGCGGCTGGCAGCTCACAGCTGAAAAGCGAAGAGCGAAAAGCGAAGAGCGTCATTGCGAATGGCGAACGGCGAATAGCGAAAAGCGGAGCAGCATTGTGACTACCTCTATCACCCAATACTTCTCGCGAGCGGATTACGTGCTGGCTCTGCCGATGGTGCTGCTGACAGTGTTCGCGCTCGGCATCCTGATGATCGACCTGCTGCTTCCCAAGGAATGGAAGCGGCTGAACGCCATCACGGCGCTGATCGGCCTCGCTTTCTCGGCGGCAGCTGTTGGCAAACTGCATTACGCGTATCACGTTGCTGAGGCCAGGGGCGCGAACGTCGCGGCGTTCACCGGGTTCAATGGCTCGCTGATGATGGATCGCTTCGCGATCTACTTCTTCTACCTGTTCCTCGCCGGGGCAGCGATCGCCGTGCTGATGTCGGTCCGCTACCTCGAGATCGAACACGAGAGTCACGGTGAGTTCTACGCCCTGATGCTGCTTTCCGTAGTCGGCATGATGTGCATGGCCGCGGGCTACGACATCATATTGCTCTTCATCGGGCTGGAGTTGATGGCCATCTCCACCTACGTACTGGTCGGATTCCTCCGTAGTGACAAGCGCTCCAATGAAGCGGCCTTGAAGTATCTGCTGCTGGGAGCGTTCTCCTCCGGCATCTTCGCCTATGGCCTTTCGTTGTTCTACGGCGTGAGCGGAAGCACCAATCTCGGACAGATCGCGCTGAAACTCCAGCAGGACCTGGCGACCCGCCCCAACGACCCGATCGTCATCTTCGCGCTGCTCGCGACCGCTACCGGACTGCTGTTCAAGATCGCCGCTGTACCATTTCACCAGTGGGCGCCGGACGCATATGAAGGCGCTCCGACTTGCATTACAGGGTTCATGTCGGTTGCGGTGAAAGCCGCAGGATGGGCCATGTTGCTGCGAGTCTTCCTCGCCATGTTATATCCGCTGCGCTCGATGTATGTGCCACTCCTGATTTTCGTTTCCATTGCCACCATGACGGGTGGTAACCTCGCGGCGATCACGCAGACGAACACCAAGCGGCTGTTGGCCTACTCCTCGATCGCGCACGTTGGCTACATGTTGCTGGGGCTGGTCGCAAGCGATGGAACGAACAATTCGACCGGCATCGTCGCGATCCTGATCTACCTGCTGGTCTACACCTTCATGAACCTGGGCGCCTTTGCGGTGATCACCTCGCTGCGGCGCCGCAACATCATTGGCGACCAGATCGACGACATCGCCGGGCTTTACTTCAAGGCCCCGGTCGAAGCTGTCCTCATGCTGGTTTTCCTGTTGTCGCTGGCGGGTATTCCTCCGCTGGCGGGCTTCTGGGGTAAGTACTTCATCTTCCTGGCGCTGATTCAGACGGGCCATTACATCCTGGCGGCGATCGGAGTGCTGTACTCGGTGATCGCGCTGTATTACTACATGCGGATCGCTAACGCCATGATGATTAAGCCGGCCGTCGATCCTGAACCGGTGAGGCTCACTCCGTTCATGCAGCTTGCCTTGGGATTGACTGCCGCAGGGACAATTGGTATCGGCGTGTTTCCCAACTTCTTCATCGGAGCGGTGAATTGGTCGTTGGGCCTGACGCAGGCCACGCACGTTGCCAGTCTGCTGCGCTGAGCTCAACCCACCGGCTTGCGTGCGATTCGTTAGTGCGACCACAGGGCTGCGCCACGGCTGCTCTGCGGGCACCGTCATCGCCGGTAACATGACGCCAGCCAGCAGCACCGCCAACCCAATCAGAATGCGCATCAGCCATCCTCCTGAACGCAAAAAGAGTCAGACCGGGAAACTTCCCTGTCTGACTCTCTAATTTCACTCTAGCAGATACGCCGGGATTTCTTTACTTTCTGAGAGATTTATATCTACCAGCGCCTCAGCAGCTTACGAGGAATTGTTGCATTTCTCCTAGTTGACATGCATTTCTTACACTGTCGACCAAGGGTCAGTAGTGTCGCTATCCGCGAACCTGCAGCCGTGATATCAACTAGACGCTAAGCTGCTGATAATGAATGCTTTACGAGTTCCCATTTTGGCACCGAAGAGGTCGCTGTCGCTGTACAATCAATTAGTTTCTAAATATAATAATATTACAATCAAGAAATAAATATACAGACACACCGTGCAGTGGATCAGGTCCGGGGCGGCATCGTGCTCTGGTTAGAGCTGGCCGTCGGGCTCGCTCCACCTACTTCGCCGCGGTTTCCGGCTTCAGCACAATCACCAGCGCGCGCCCATCCGACTTGATCTCGCCCCCTGTCGCGGTACGGGTTTGCTTAACTTCATTCGGCCGGTCCATATACGACATGGCCTGCACCCACCCGGCCTGCTGCAAAGTCGCGCCGATGAAGTCGCGCTCCTTGTCCACATCAGGATCGATCTTGTGCGTAATCGCGTTGGCGCTGCGTTGATCGCGTTCTATGCCGATGTCGTGAGTTCCGGCGCCCGCCCACAATATCTGTTTCTGCGGGCCTTCAAAGGGCGCCTTCCAGATGCGGAAGTGGTTGCGCTGGTTGGCGACCTCCACGGCTTGCGCATTCTCATACCCAAAGTCCTGCGCGCGGCCGAACAGATACAGGATGCTCATGGGCACCGTGACATAGACGTTCTTCTGCAACGTTGCCAGCAGTGCACTCACGACCGCGTCCTGATTTGTCTTGTCGGCAACAACCCAGCCCGCGGCTTTGAGCGCGTTGGTAACTTGATCCTGAGTGCCGACAAAGACGAAGTTCACCAGATCTCCAGGATTGCCGCCCTCCGGCTTGTCGCTTACGCGGTTGGGCAGCTGCTTCTGCAGGGTGGCAAACAGCGGCTGAAAATCATATTTGGCGGAACTGGCCGCTGCCCCGCTTGCGACCTGCGTGGCTGCTGCTGTGCGTGCAATTTGTACCTGAAACTTGCCGCTGGTGGGCTTCGAAAACTCCCCTTGATTGATGCCTAGAAATAACCGGCCAGCCACCGGAACCGTGACCGTTCCGTCCGCGCCGATAAAAAACGGCTGAGCTGCCGGATCGCTTCCCACCCTTCCAACCAGCGCACCGCGTCCCGCACTCGCGACACTGAGAGCCAGGACTGTATCTTTCCAGCCGCGTTCTGCGCCGGCTGGTCCAACCCCGGTCTTATCGGAGAAATCGACCGTACCTGTGGCCGTGATGTGCAACTTGTCACCGGCGGTTACGTCGATGCCGGTGTCGGTCCATGGCACATTGGCTGGAATAGTGACGCTCTTGCTGCTGCTGGTGCTCACCGCCCAGGCTTGCGGCGACACGACGGGATTACCCGCCAGAAGTGCAAGGCCCAGCAAGACGGCAAGAGCCGGATTCAGGATGGTTCGATGCAACTTCGTCAGTTTGTCTTTCATGTTCTTTAACCTCGATAACGAAACGAGGTTGCGCTTCGCTAACGCGTAGCTTCGCTGAGCGCCATTTTGCCCAGGTACATGGGGTGTGAGACCTTCGGCGTATCGCTTGGCCCATATACCGGATACGGAGTGTTCTGCGCGGGCATGGGAAATCCCCAGACATCGCCGTTGCGCATATCGACCGCAACCTTGCCCCAGGTCTGGGTGCCATCAGCTTTGCGCAGAGTCACCATCCCTTGCATGATCTGGAAGGGGTAAGCCGTAGCGTCCTGCGCGAACACAGGTTGAGGTTGCACGACAGGGCGAAATACCAGCACGCCGAGAAAGACGACGATTGCCAGGAGAAGAAGTTTGGTTGTCCAGTCGAATCGCATGGGACCTCCGGTGACAAAAAATGCATGCAGCTTTGCTGCCGCCAATTGTAACCGGGAACCGCACTGTTTCGAGACCTATCGCTGCACCACAAAATGTTACTTGAGCACCGCGTCACTCAGCACAAATCGACCTAAGTACATGGGGTGCGACTTGGGTGGAGTTGAACTCGTCGGATTTGACGGATAGGGATCGGTCGTATTGGTCGGGAATCCCCACACGTCTCCTGTATTCATGTCGATGAACACCTTGCCATAAACCTGCGACGTGCCGTCCGGTTTGCGCAGCATGGTAGTGCCCGGTTCAACATAGAACTTGTGTCCCTCACCAGCTTGCGCGAACACCGGCGCGGGCTGCACCAACGGTCGCAGCGCAATCATGCCCAGAAAGAGAACGGCTATGGCCAGCAGAATCTTGATTGTTCCATCGAGTTTCATCGCGAACTCCCAACGTTTACGGGAATACAGAATGTGCCCGTCCGGCATTCAGCGCTCGGGTCGAGCAAGTGTCAGCTAAACGTAAATGGAATGCGAAGAGAGAAGCCAGAGCAAAGTCGGACGGGCGCGCGACAAGCCGATTTCAGCGAGCCAGATTGGAACTCAGGACTGCCGTGGGAACAGGAATTGCAGCATGGGAGCGACCCGTTGCGCCCACGCCACTTCGTTGTGTTCGCTGCCTTCGGCCTCCATGTAGCCAAGGTTCTCGCCTTCGCGCCAGCCCTTTTGCTCCAGCGCTTCTTTCAACAGACGGGCGTCGGGAAGGGCTCGCTGGCTTTCATTGGTTCCGATGTCGAGCCAGATACGCTGACCTGTATTGCGACGTAGTTGCGAAACCGTTTTCAAGATCGCTCGGCCATGCCACCACACAGAAGGCGACATGATAGCCAGCTTTCCGAAGACGTCGGGATAGCGCAGTCCCAGATACATCGAAACCAGGCCCCCGAGTGATGAGCCACCCACGCCACAGTTCGCGCCGGAGATCAGCACACGATATTTCTGCGCTACGAATGGTCGTAGTTCTTCCACCAGCATCTGCCCGTAAGCATCAGCGTGGCCCCCGCCGAGACGGCGGTCCTCCACCGGGGTGTATTCGTCGATGCGGTGCTCGCCGGTGTTGTAGATGCCGACCATCACCAGCGGCTCGATCTTGCCGGCAAGAATCAGCTCGTCCGCAGTTTCTCCCAGTCGCCAGTAGTTGCCCTTAATGAACGACGTCTCGGGATCGAACAGGTTCTGGCCGTCCTGCATGAACAGCACGGGGAAGAGTCGCTCCTGCTCCACGGCATACGTCGGAGGCACGTAGACCACGAAATCGTGCTTGTCGTCGATCAGCGACGACTGGAACTGCTCATGCTTGAAGAGGCGCGACTTCAGGTCGCTCGCCGCCGCGAAGGTCTGCGCCATCGCAGCATTGGGGTCGGAGATGATCGGTTCTGTCGCCATTCCTGTAATATTGTGTTTTTCTTTGGCAACAGCTGGACCGGCGCGACGACTGGGCCGCCGGGTTCGCGAGCCAAAGCTTTGTGATTTTCGAGGCACCCTGGTTCAAAAGTGGTGTCTTAGATTAGCAGACGCAATTTTTGTTACAAAACAAACTTTTCGCCACGAGGCCTTCAACTTGAATCGCGAATATCACCGCTGGTGGTCCAAAGACCTGCACCGCGACATGGAACTGCTCTGTTACGGCCACGCCGGAACCAAAGTGCTTGTCTTTCCAACTTCGATGGGCAGGTTTTTTGAATACGAAGACAACAAGATGGTTGCCAGCCTGGCCGACCGGCTGGACAACGGGCAGCTCCAGATCTATTGCGTCGACGGCATTGATCTGGAGAGCTGGTACAACAAGAGCGCGCATCCCTATTGGCGCGTGCAGCGCCACCTCCAGTACGAGCAATACATCATCAACGACGTCTTTCCCCTGATGTGGGACAGAAACTGGACCCCGCGGACCATCGTGACGGGTTGCAGTTTTGGCGCCTACCATGCCCTGAATTTCGCCTTCCGCCACCCCGAGATGGTCACCGGCTGCGTCACCATGGCCGGCGCTTTCGACATCCGGCGCTACATGAACGGCTGGTATAGCGAAGACGTGTACTTCAACAATCCGGTCGATTACCTGGCCAACTGCACCGACGGCTGGAAGTACAACCACATCCGCACCGTGCTCTCCACCGGCGAGTGGGACATGTGCTGGCAGGACAACGAGCAGATGGCGGCCATCATGCGCGGGAGCGGCATCCGGCACGAGCTGTATGTCTGGGGCGACCGCAGCTACCACGACTGGCCCGACTGGCGGCCCATGGCGAGGGCGTATCTGGAGTAAAACACCGCGTCAGCTACGGTCGCGTTGCCCAAAAACGAAGCGCGCCCGTCCCCGCAGGGGACAGAATATCTAAGCCCAGCGTTTCAACGCTGGGTGAGCGTGCCCTAAGCGCGCTCGAGTCCCGGCGGGGACGACATATAGATTGCCGTTCGTCATCTTTGCATATGCCGTCCGCTAACAGCGGACTCTCGATTCATGAATATTCGTTTTCCCAGCGTTGAAACGCTGGGCTTAGATATGCTGTCCGCGTTGCGGACGGGGCTGAGGAGAACACGAGCGCCCGTCGAAACCCGAGAAGATGCGGTAATTATGCGATAAAGCGATTTGTCGTCAGCAACCGTGGTAAGAGCTTGATCGAACCTAGGACGTGGCCCCTCAGATCAGTGGTCACGGTCAGAGCTAAGGTGATGTAAGCGGCGTAGCAACAACGGTCAACGTGAATTGCGCATCAGCGGTCATTGCCGGGTTTTCTGAGGCGGCAACCTGCACCGTAAACGGAAACTCGCCGACCTGTGTTGGAGTCCCGGAGATCACACCGTCGCTGCTCAACATCAAACCCATCGGCAGAGTTCCCTGTGTAACAGAGTAGGTATAAGGAAACGTTCCTCCTGTTACCGAGAGCATGTACACGTAACCAACGTTCAGAGTTCCTTGAGGAACGGTCAGAGTTGTGAAAGCCAATGGCGGAGGCGGTGCCGGATTGGTTGTCAAGGTCAGTTGTTGCGTCGCTTTATGAGAGCTCGCATCGGCGACTTGGACCGTGAAGCTGTACGGATGCGACAGCTCGGGTACACCAGAGATCAAGCCTTCGCTGCTTAGGAACACGCCAGGGGGAAGACTGCCGCTGAGGATAGTCCAGGTATAAGGCGGATGCCCTCCCGTCGCACTCAAGCTGAAACTGTAAACTTGGTTAACTTGGCCATCAGGTAAAGATGTGGTCAGAATCGTGGGCGGGGTGCCGCCTCCCCCACAACCGGCGATAAGCAGCACCGCGGCAATCGTAACGGCGAGTAAAACTAGAGCCCTTCCTGTTTTCATGAACCATCCGCTAGGATTCAACGTCGTGAGTGGACGGCGTAGCAATCAGCGCTACCGGGCGATTACACCACAATCCTAAAACGGCGGCAATGCGCCGCGCCACCAGCGGAAATAAAGTCGCTAGAGATTGACACTCAACCCAGGAAAAACACGCGGATTTACTTGACGCGATCAAAGACGGTGAGTCCGACGAGCTTTGTCTTTGCGGGATCTTTGTATTTGGAATACGTCAGCCGTTTGCCATCTTGTGACACCTCAGAACGCCAGTAGAAGGTCCCGTGCCAGTGAAAGAGTAGTTCGTCGTTGTCCGATTCCGTATTTCCCTCGAGCACATTTACTGACGTGTATTTGCAGGTAACAGTCTGCTTGGGATTTTTTTGTGGTGTTCCGTCGCACCTGACCTTGTCCTGATTCTCCGTTGCGGGGTAATCACGCAAAGATTCCCCTTGGCTGCTGGACCAGTGAGAAGCACCTCGCTTTCGGAGAGTCAGGATATCGTCACCTTCCCGCGTGATTGTGAGGGTGTAGTACGACTCCACCAGAACTGCACCCCCGTTGTGTATGGGCTGCGACTCGTTCATGTTCTTCGACCAAATGCCCACCCGTGGGTCTTCGTTCGGAAGTGGCGGCAGCGTTGCGGATTGACCAACACAGAAAGTCGAGCTAAGAAGCAGGAACAAGAGTATGAACTCGTTGGCAAACGACTGTTTCATCACGGAGAACATGATAAAACCCGTCGCCAACTGCTTCCGTGACACCGGTCAGCCGGAAATGTTAGCGTGCTTGGCTGGGCGCTACTCTTCTCCCCGCACCGTGTTCCCGAATCCAGCCGTTCTCCACTACAATAACTAGAGTTTCAGCGCGCCCAGACCTGCTTCGCGGACGGCATTTCTCAAGTCATCAAGCATCAATCAAGAACAAAGGGCGTCGTTGGCAAGCAGATATTCCGAGTTCCAGGAGCTGCCGTTGAAGAAAATCGGAATCATTTTCGGGATGGAGACCACCTTCCCGCCTGCATTGGTCGACAAAATCAACTCCATGGGCGAGCCCGGAATCCAGGCGGAGCTCGCGCAGGTGGGCGAAGTCCGCATGGCCGAGCCGTCGCCCTACCACGTCATCGTCGACCGCATTTCGCACGACATTCCGTTCTATCGCGCATATCTGAAGAACGCGGCGCTCAGCGGCACCATCGTCATCAACAATCCGTTCTGGTGGAGCGCCGACGACAAATTTTTCAACTTCGCGCTCGGCGATAAGCTGGGTGTGGCGATTCCGAAAACCGTGCTGCTGCCGCACAAGGAGCATCCTGTCGGCACCACCGATCGCTCGATGCGCAACCTGCAATTTCCCCTGCCGTGGGACAGCATCTTCAGCTACGTTGGTTTTCCGGCGTTCCTGAAGCCGTTCGATGGCGGAGGCTGGCGCGACGTGTACAAGGTGAACTCTCCGGAGGAGTTCTTCGCTGCCTACGATCAGACTCGCGATCTTTGCATGACCTTGCAGCGCGGCGTGAAGTTCAAAGAATATTTCCGCTGCTATGTGGTTGGGCAGGAGAAGGTCCACATCATGCAGTACGATCCTTCGGCGCCATTCCACGAGCGCTATGTGAAGAACCCGCCTCCCGTGGATCCTAAACTGCTGGCACGCGTAGAGCGCGACTGCCTTACGCTGTGCCGCGCGTTAGGCTACGATCTCAACACGGTTGAGTTCGCTTGCGAAGACGGCATTCCTTACGCCATCGACTTCATGAATCCCGCGCCTGATGCGGATGTGAATTCTGTGGGACAGGCGAACTTCGATTGGATCGTCGAATGCGGTTTCCGAACTGGCGATTCGCAAAGCGAAGGCACACACCGGCGAAGTACGCGAATACCGCTGGAGTAGCTTCCTCAGCGGCGATGCGGGACAGAAAGAACTAGCAAAACCTGCGCGGGGAAAGGGCTAATTGTAATGACCCGGCCGAGCCTGAGTATTGGCATCGAAGAGGAATATCAGACGATCGATCCCGAAACCCGGGACCTCCGTTCGCACATCGCGTCGGAGATTCTGTCCAAGGGTACGCTGGCGCTCAGCGAAGCGATCAAGCCCGAGATGCACCAGTCGGTCATCGAGGTCGGCACCCGCGTCTGCAAGGACATCCAGGAAGCGCGGCAGAATATTCTAGAGCTGCGCCGCGAGGTGATTACTCTCGCCGCCGAGCATGGTATGTTGCTCGCCTCCGCCAGCACCCATCCGTTCTCCGACTGGAAGACGCAGGAGATCTATCCCGATCCGCGCTACCACCAGGTGGTCGAAGACATGCAGCTCCTGGCCCGCGCCAACCTGGTGTTTGGACTGCACGTTCACGTCGGCATCGAGGACCGCAATACCGCGATTCACATCATGAATTCGATGCGGTACTTCCTGCCGCATATCCTCGCTTTGTCGAGCAATTCTCCCTTCTGGATGGGAATGAACACGGGCTACAAATCTTATCGCTCGAAGGTTTTTGAACGCTTTCCGCGAACGGCAATTCCTGACGTCTTTGCCAACTGGGCCGAATACGAAACCTTCGTCAATCTGCTGGTCAAGACCCATTGCATCGACAATGGCAAGAAAATCTGGTGGGACATCCGGCCGCATCCATTCTTCAATACCCTGGAAGTTCGCGTCTGCGACATTCCTATGCGGCTCGACGAAACCATCGCCATCGCTGCGCTCATTCAAGCCACTATGTCGATGCTGTACAAACTTCATGCATCCAACAAGAGCTATCGGATCTACGGACGCGCGCTGATCATGGAGAACAAGTTTCGTGCAACACGCTATGGCATCGAAGGCAAGCTGATCGACTTCGGCAAGGAAGAAGAAGTTCCCCTGAAGGACCTGATGCTCGAGTACCTTGATCTCATCAGCGATGATGTGGAGGAGCTAGGCTCGCGCAAGGAAATTGACTATATTCACCAGATGCTGGAGATGGGAACTGGAGCTGATCGCCAGCTAAGGGTCTTTCAAGACACCGGCGACCTGAAGAAAGTGGTTGATTATATTGTTGCCGAGACGCGGGTAGGCGTTTTTGAGACTACCGCGGCGATAAAGTGAAGCCCTCGCTCAGGGCCCGGTGGAAGCCCCCGCATCTGTGTGAGGCGAAATAGGTTCGGTGATGGCCCCGCGATTGACATACGGCTTTTAGCCGTGGCTTTTTGAGATGCGCATCAATTTTCGACCCCAACGCTAAAGCGGGGCGTGCTGGAAGGGGCTTTTCCTCCGCATAAATGCGGAGGCTCCCACCAGCTGGCGATTTACAATTGAACTACTGAGCCGCTGTACCTCCTGTTGGCATATTCCGTTTTTGGAAAGGTTATCGTTTGAATCAGACCGCTACTGATCTCATCCAGACTGCATTCGATCCCGAGCTTTCGCCCGGCGCTTACAACGCAGTGAATACCTGTCTCCGCATTCAACCAGCGGAAAAGGTTACCGTTATCACCGACGATGACACGCGCGAGATTGCGGCCAGTATCGTTCACGAACTGATTGCCGTCGGCTCGCCCTTCCACGCTTATGTGCTCGAAGACGTCGCAACGCGGCCGCTGGTAAGCTTGCCTGCCGAAATTGCGGAAGACATGGAGACCAGCCAGGTCAGCATCTTCGCCGTCCGCGTGCAACGCAACGAGCTGAAGTCGCGCATGGAGATGACCGACATCGTCAATCGCCGGCGCATGCGTCACGCGCACATGGTCAATATCAATCACCAGATCATGCTCGAGGGAATGCGCGCCGACTTCAATCATGTCGATGCCCTCAGCCGCAAGGTCATGGACATAGTGACCCAGGCGGACAAGATCGTCGCCAGGAATCCGGCGGGGACCGATCTCACCGCCGACATGAACCATGATTACAAGTGGATCAAGACCAGCGGCATCATCAGTCCAGATAAATGGGGAAACCTTCCCGGCGGCGAGGTTTTCACCACTCCGGGCGAAGTGAACGGAACCTACGTGGTCGATGGCGTGGTCGGCGATTATCTCTGCGAGAAGTATCAGGACCTTGGGAACCAGCCGCTCACCATCAACATGAAGAAGAATCGCATCACCGAAGTCTTCAGCGAGAACAAAGAGCTGGAGCAGGAGTTCTGGGCCTACACCCATACCGATGAGAACAGCGACCTGGTTGGCGAATTCGCCATCGGCACCAATCTCGGGCTAAAGCACGTCATCGGGCAGATTCTGCAGGACGAGAAGTTTCCCGGCGTGCACATCGCGTTTGGCAATCCGTATGGATTCCATACCGGAGCGAATTGGTATTCCAGTACGCATATCGACGTGGTGGGCACGCACTTCGATATCTGGGTTGATGGGCAGCAGATCATGCAAAAAGGCGAATTCCTCATCGAGGCATAAGCATGATTCCCGCGCTGCGCGAGGAGTTCAACCGTAATTTCACCGCCGCCAAGTATCAGAGCCTGCTCGAGTCACTGAACCGGCTTTCGGAGACGCAGATTGAATACCGCGTCTCCGAGACTCCTTGCTTCCTGCCCAGGCCGTTGGTCGATCAGATGTCGGACTATGGTCGCGACCTCATCCTTCAGCTCGTAAACAATCCCACGTACCGCAAGCTGTCAGACGTCAGCGTTCCTGCGAAGTACAACGTGGCCAATGAACCTCCGCTGCCTATGTGGATAGCCGTGGACTTTGGGCTGGTGCGCGATCGCGACGGCAAAATCGAACCAAAGCTGGTTGAGTTGCAGGGGTTTCCTTCTCTGTATGGCTACCAGCCAATGATGGCCGAGCAGTACATCGAGACCTATGGCTTGCGCAAAGATCTGGGCGTTTATCTGTCAGGCTACGACCACGATTCCTACTGGGAACTGCTTCGCAAGCTCATCGTCGCCGATCACGATCCCGAGAACGTCATCCTGATGGAGCTCGACCCCCAGCATCAGAAGACGCTGCCCGACTTCAACATCACGCAACGCAAGCTGGGTATTGCGGTGGTCGATATCCTGACGTTGAAGAAACGTGGCAAGAAGCTGTACTACAGCAAAGACGGGCGTGAGATTGAAGTTCGTCGCATCTACAATCGCACCATCGTTGACGAACTCGAACGTAAAGGCATCACTCTGCCATTCGATCTGCGTGAGGAATTAGATGTCGAGTGGGCGGGACATCCCAACTGGTACTTCCGCATCAGCAAATTTTCCATCCCTTACCTGAAGCACCGCTGCGTGCCGCGGACCTGGTTCGTCGACGAGAACCCGGTCGTTCCCACCGACAACCAGAACTATCTACTGAAGCCGCTGTACTCCTTCGCCGGCGTCGGCATAAAGTTCGCGCCCACCGAGGCAGACATCGACGCTATTCCCGCGGCTCAGCGGCACGACTACATTCTGCAAGAGCGCATGCGATTCGATCCAGTCATCCAGACGCCGCATGGCGCAACGCAGATAGAGATTCGCATGATGTACGTCTGGCCGGAAGGCGGCGAACTAACTCCGGTGCTGCCGCTGGTGCGCATGGGCCGCGGCATGATGATGGGTGTCGATCACAACAAGAATCTTGAGTGGGTAGGCAGCTCAGCCGCACTGGTGGCGTGAAGCAGAGGAATCTCAGCTGGATGCTTTGGTCCAGGGAGTCAGGATAGACTTCAGGGTGGTCTCAAAGTGCGAGGCATTGCGGGTGACCAGCGTCAAGCGATGGACCTGTGCGGTGGCGGCAATGAATGCGTCGCGAGCTTCAATTGGGCGTCCCAGCGATTCGGTTCGGGCGACCAACCTGCCGCAGGCATCAGCTACAAGCGCATCTACGGGCAGTATCCGCCCCTCAAACCGCTGAGGCAGCTCGTGCTCTAACCAGCGGTCGAGTTGCTTACGGCGCCGACCGAGAGCGAGACGCTCCACGCCGTACCGCAACTCAGTCAGGGTAATCACGCTCAGAAAGACGCTGTTTTCGTCGACGCCATCAAGCCATGTCATGAGACCAACATTCGGACGCAGCTTGGTCGATTCTGAGACGACGTTTGTATCCAACAAGAAACTCATAATTCAGGATTCTTGAGTTTCATATTGAGCCGGCCTGCCTTGAATCCTGCACCGCGCAACGGAGACAAGGCAAAGAACTCCGCGAGGGTGCCCTGTCTCTCGGCCCTCCGGTCCCACTCCTTCGCTGCAATCACCATGGCGGTGGTGCGTCCGTGGCGGGTAATTCTCTGCGGACCTTCGTTTTGGGCTTTGTCTAGTACTTCACTGAACTTTGCCTTGGCTTCCGCCACCGTCCAGGTATGCGTGCTCACCATCGACCTCCAGTCCCACTAACTATCGTTATGGTCATAATAGTCATTATGGAGGACCGGCACAACTATGTCGCATGAATGCGGCCCTGGTGGGAGCCCCCGCATTCATGCGGGGGAGCAAACGACCTACAAAGACACGAGCGCTTTAGCGCAGGGGTTTTGAAGATGTATCGGGGCGGCATCAACCTCTTGCGTTAGGCGCGCAGACGAATACGGCCACTCATTGGTTCGCGCTACCAGGCCCGCTTTCACAGGGTTCATGCGCGTGTACTCGACGTGCCTGGCATAATCCGCGGCATCCCGAATTCGGTGCTCGTTAAAGCCCTTCTGCCAAACCTCTCCTCTGAAATTCAGCTCCCTTCCTGCGCGAAAGGAGAAGCCTCCTTTGAGGAACTGGACCGCCTTCTCAAGAGAAAGATCAGGCCCGGGCGTGAACAGCAGATGGACATGGTTTGGCATGAAGACGAACTCGTGCACCTCGATGCGCTTCTTGTGCCGATTATCTCGAATCACATCCAGGAGGAGTTCGCAGAGGCGATCCGATTGCAAAAGGAACGTTCGCTGAAACGTCGAGAAGGATACAAAGAAAGTGCGGACTTCTTGAGGTGCGAGGCCCAGGGCTAAAGCCCTCCTTCAATTTGAATGGTTTTTCCCCCGCATGAATGCGGGGGCTCCCACCCGCCTGTTCAGAGCTCTCGATGTTGACGAGGTGACGCCAACAACGGAACGCTCTTACGCCGTCGTAGCCTGTGTCTCTGTCTGGATCTGCACCGTCTCCACCCTCGGGCCCATCAGGTATTCGTCAATGGCCTTGGCTGCGGTGCGTCCCGCGCCCATGGCCAGGATCACGGTCGCGCCGCCGGTGACGATGTCGCCCCCGGCAAAGACGCCTGGCTTCGAGGTGGCCAGCGAGTCGTTCGCCTCGATATAGCCGCGTTTGGTGGTCTTCAATCCCGGCGTAGTCGACTGAATCAGCGGATTCGCCGTGGTACCCGCCGCAATCACTGCGACCTGGCAGGGATGGACAAACTCCGAGCCCGGAATTGGCACCGGGCTACGCCGGCCTGAGTCGTCTGGTTCGCCCAGTTGTTGGCGGCTGCAACGAACGGCGGTGAGGTTGCCCTTCTCATCGCCCAGGAACTCTACCGGGTTCACCAGCATCTCGAAGTGAACCCCTTCGTCATGTGCGTGATGCACTTCTTCCACACGGGCCGGCATCTCGGCTTCGGTGCGGCGATACAGGATGGTGGCGCTTTTCGCGCCGAGCCTTAGTGCGCTGCGCACCGAATCCATCGCTGTGTTGCCGCCGCCGATGACGACCACGTCGCGGTCTTTGCAGGGATACAGCGGCTCGTCGAATTCGGGGAAGCGATAGGCGCGCATGAGGTTCACGCGCGTGAGAAATTCATTGGATGAGTAGATGCCGTTGAAGTGCTCGCCGGGAACGTTCAGGAAGCGCGGCAGTCCGGCGCCGGTCGCGATAAACACCGCGTCGTAACCTTCTTCCTGCATCAGTTCGTCAATGGTCACGCTCTTGCCGACGACGACGTTGGTTTCGAACTCAACGCCGCGCTTCTGCAGCGTCTCGACCTCGAAGCGGACAATGTCTTTGGGCAGACGGAACTCGGGAATGCCATACACCAGCACGCCACCGAGCTCGTGCAGCGCTTCGAAGACACGCACCTTGTGGCCCCACTGAATGAGGTCGCCGGCGCATGCCAGTCCCGCCGGCCCGCTGCCGACGATGGCAATTTTCTTTCCTGTCGCGGGCTTGCTCTTGGGCAATCCGAACTGGCCCGAGCTGCGCTCCCAATCGGCGACGAAGCGCTCCAAGTATGCGATGCCGATGGGCTCGCCCTTCTTGCCCAGCACACATCCTGACTCGCACTGATCTTCCACCGGACACACACGGCCAGTAATTGCCGGCAGCGCGTTGTCTTCGCGAACCTTCGACGCGGCGCCCAGGTAGTCACCCTTGACGATGAAGTCCATGACGGCGCGCACATCGACTGCCACCGGACACTTCGTCATGCAGCCTGGCTTGTTGCACTCGATACAGCGCAAGGATTCCTGGTGCGCCTGGTCGGGCGAGAAGCCCGTGTTCACTTCCAGAAAGTTGCAGGCACGGACCTGCGCATCCTGTTCGGGCATGCGCTGGCGGGGTAGTTTGACACGCTCTTTGTTGGGCAGTGGATTGTTGCTCATTCCTTCACTCCTGCGGCGTCGGCCGCGCACTGGTGGGCATGAATGCTTTCGCGGACGCGGGCAACTTCAGCCTCGGGATTCGCCTGCAGTCGATCGATGCTTTGCCTCTCCTGCTCGCGATACATGGCATTGCGCTGCATCAGCACGTCGAAGTTCACCCGGCTGGCATCGAACTCCGGCCCGTCGACGCAAGCAAACTCACTCTTGCTGCCAACCAGCACGCGGCAGCCGCCACACATGCCGGTGCCGTCTACCATGATCGAATTCAGGCTGACCATAGTCTTGATCTGCTTGGGAGCGGTAAGGTTTGCGACGGCGCGCATCATCGGAACCGGGCCCACAGCCAGGACATAGTTCACGTCGCCCGCTGCTACCAGTTCCTTCAGCTTGTCGGTCACCAGGCCTTTGTCGCCGTAGCTGCCATCGTCGGTCACGATGTATGTCTCGTCGCTGACCTCGCGCACCTCCTGCTCCAGGCAGAGCAGGTCTTTGCTGCGCGCGCCGACAATCGAGATGACTTTGTTACCGGCTCGCTTCAGTTCGCGGGCCGTAGGGTAGGCCATGGCCGTCCCTACGCTGCCGCTGACGATGACCGCGGTGCCGAAGTTCTCAATCTCGGAAGGCTTGCCGAGCGGCCCGACCACGTCGAGGATGGAGTCGCCCGCCTCCAGCATGCTGAGCAGCATGGTGGTCTTCCCGATGGCTTGGACGACGATGGTGACAGTCCCGGCTTCGGCGTTGGAATCGGCGATGGTCAGCGGGATGCGTTCACCGCGATCATCGAGCCGAACGATGACAAACTGGCCGGGCTTCTGCTTGCGCGCGATACGCGGCGCCTTGATAACAAATAGCTTGATGCCTCGCGCCAATGGGCGCGCTTCAACGATAGGAAACACGGTTTCCCTCCACCCTTGATTTTGGGGAGGGACAACCGGCTAGTCTGTGGCATACGTCACAGCGCTGGGTTATAGCGCACAAAGGCAAGGGCAGCCACCAGCCACAAGCTGCCAGCCATCAGACAAGCAGGGTTACATGTAGCTCAACGTAAGGCTGGCGGCTGGAAGCTGGCGGCCGAAAGCTTCTCTTACTGAGGTTCGGTCTTGCCTTCCACTTTGGTCGCGCCTTCGTCCGTCTTCTGAGCGCCCTTGTGCACCACCTTCTTGGTCGTGTTCTTGGTAGCTGTGCCGGTTTTCTTGGCCGCCGTCGCGGTGCCGTGGCCGACATCTTTGGCTGCATTCTTGGTTTCATGTCCAGCATTCTTCATGTCCTGACTGGCGGACTCTTGCGCCGCAGCAGCACCGAGCATGAGACCCAGGCTCAAAACCCCACCCGTCAATAACATGGCGATCTTCTTCATTCTTGTCAGCTCCTGATTGCGTAATGTAGCGTCCGTAGTGGGATGCAGGTTTCGCGCTTCAGGCACTCGCCGTTGAGCGGCAACAAAAGGTAACCGACGGTGTTTGGATTGGCGGCAGCGCGCACGAAACCCGAATCCAACAACGGGCGCACTTTGCGATCGAGGATGGCGGATCAACCTATGCCTGTAGCCTCCGGAGCTATCTCCCGTCCGGCTTCTGTGTACCCGGGCCGTCTGTCACGTACGAGCTGGTCTTTCGTGATCATCCTGATGCTCGCAGTGGGTGTATCGGCCCAGGAACCGGCGGCGTTGAACACAGGAGTGATCGCACCGACTCTATCGACCGCGCTGCCGGATGCGCCGTCGAGTTCGATGGACGGTCAATCCGATTCATTTGGCAAGGAGTTGGGCCATGGCGTGACGACGATCGGCAAGGACGAGCTCATATTCGTTAAGGCGCCATTCCAACTGAAAAATCTGAAATGGGATGCGATGTTTATTGCGGTTGTGGCGCCCCTGATCGCCACTGACGAACATGTCGCTCACGCAACCAATCCGGCATGGTACGGAACCAGCGGTACACTTTCCAACGCCCTGCTCGCAGCCGATGCCGGTACAGCAGGAGCGATCTTCGTCACCGGACTGGTCACCGACAACACGCACGCCAAGGACACCGGCGTCGCCACGGCTCGAGCGACGGTCGATAGCGTCATCATGTACGCAGCCATGAAGGCTATCTTCCAGCGCGAGCGGCCTTTCAGCGGAGGAGCCGAAGGAAAGTTCTTCTCCGGCAACTGGAGCAACGGCTCATTTCCCTCCGGCCATGCCATGTTCGACTGGACCATTGCTTCCGTCATCGCGCACGAGTATCCGAAGTGGGAAGTCGCGGCGGCCATGTACGGTCTCGCACTATTTGGTAGCGGATCGCGTGTGACAGCAGGAGTGCACTTCCCCTCCGACGTCGTGGTTGGCGGGACCCTCGGATACTTGATCGGTCGCTACGTCGCGAAGCAGGACAATCATCTTTCCGGCGATCAACCGACCCATCCGAAGAGCAAACTCATACGCGCAGAGGATGCGGTTCTATCGCACGTAAGCGTCGGCATACAATAGCAAGCCTCGATGGCGCCTCTGCCAACCTTTCCGGCAAGGCTGCATCTATCACGTGACTGGGGTTGATCGTTGGCCTTGATCTTGATAAAGATATGGCACAAGCAAGCTCTAGCTCCTCCATTCCTTTAAGGCCGTTCGGCAAGCATTCAGAGGTGAAGGTGTCGGCGCTCGGTTTTGGCGGTCATCACCTGGGCGACGCACCGGACGAGCAGACCGCGGTGCAGCTCGTGCAGCAGGCCGTGGATGGCGGCATCACTTTCTTCGACAACTGTTGGGAATATCACCTAGGCAAGTCGGAAGACTGGATGGGCAAGGGGTCTGAAGGGACGCCGCGACAAGGTGTTCCTCATGACCAAGGTCTGCACCCATGGACGCGACGCTGACATGGCGATGGAGATGCTTCACCAGTCGCTCAAGCGTCTGCAGACCGACCACCTCGACCTCTGGCAGGTCCATGGCGTCTCCTTCGAGAACGATCCCGAGTTGTTCATTCGACCGAACGGCGCGGCAGAGGCTCTGCGCAAAGCGAAGGAACAGGGCAAGGTGCGCTTCGTCGGCTTCACCGGACACAAAGATCCGCACATTCATCTCGCGATGCTGAACACCGGCTTCCCGTTCGATTCGGTGCAGATGCCGCTGAACGCTTTCGACGCGCAGTTTCACAGCTTCGAACAGCAGGTGCTTCCCGTGCTCAACCAGCGTGGCATTGCGGCCCTGGGAATGAAGCCTATCTGCGGACACGGCGATCCGGTGAAACAAGGCGTGCTCACGCCGCAGGAAGCGCTGCGTTATGCCATGAGCCTACCGGTGACGGTGACGATCACCGGCATGGAGAGCCTGGACGTTCTGAACCAGAACCTCGCTGTCGCGCAGGGATTTCAACCCATGTCGCAGCAGGAGATGCAGGCGTTGCGCGATCGCCTGAAGCCCGAGGCCGCCGACGGACGCTTCGAGCTCTACAAGCTCTCGCTCAAATTCGATAATCCTGAGGCGCGGATGGCGCATAGCTTCCCGATCGACATGCAATCGGTCGAGGTAAAAGAGATGGTGCAAGCCACCAAGAACGACGGCCATCCTTTCCCGAAAGTAAGCTGAGCAGGTGATGCAATGGGCAATCATCACGACGAAACCCGGCGCAGCATCATGAAGGGCGCAGCCGTTCTCGGAGCGGCTACGTCTGGCACGAGGTATGAGCGTGGCAAGTCAGCAATCCTCACAGCCCGATGCAAGCAAACCAGCCGGTGAGCTCTGGCGAGCCAGTGCCGCATCGCCCGCTGGGCAAGACCGGCATCACGGTTTCGGCTATCGCACTCGGCGGATATCATCTCGGCTCGACCAAGAACCAGCAGGAGGCCAACGAGATCGTCGCCAAAGCCATGGACGCAGGCGTCATCTTCTTCGACAACGCGTGGGATTATCACCAGGGCCAGAGTGAAGCGATACTTGGGAACGCGCTGAAAGGCAAGCGCGATCGCGCCGTCATCATGTCCAAGGTCTGCACCCACGGGCGCGGAAAAGACGTTGCCATGCAGCAACTGGAGCAGTCCTTACGACGCTTGCAAACCGATCACCTCGATCTCTGGCAGATCCACGAGGTGATTTACGAAAACGATCCTGACCTTATCTTCGCTCCCGGAGGAGCGGCCGAAGCCCTGCTGCTTGCCAAGCAACAAGGCAAGGTTCGCGCCATCGGTTTTACCGGGCACAAAGATCCCAGCATCCATCTCCGGATGCTGACGCACGGTTTCCCGTTCGATACAGTTCAGATGCCGCTAAACTGTCTCGACGCCTCCTTCCGCAGCTTCGAGCAGCGAGTTCTGCCCGAAGCGCAGAAGCGCGGCGTCGCCATACTCGGCATGAAGAGCATGGGCGGCAGCGGAGAGATCATCATCCATGGCGTGGTCACCCCCGAAGAGGCGCTGAAATACGCCATGAGCTTGCCGGTGGCTTCCACCATCAGCGGCATTGATTCGATGGATATACTGGAGCAGAATCTGGCCATCGCCCGCGGATTCCAACCGCTTTCCAGCAGTGAGATGGATTCCATCCGCAATCAGGCAAAGACATACGCGGCCGACGGGCGTTTCGAACTGTTCAAGACCACCAAGAAGTACGACGGTGACGTCGGACGCCGGCAACACCATTTTCCTTCCGCCGACGAGCTCCCAGCTTAGTAAAGGCTGTCACACTCTGGGTCATGTGCACCCGCTACGTGTTAGGGTTGGAACTTTTCACCTAATCCTCCGCAAATAGCAACAGATGGCCTAAGTTGCCTGTGTATAATCCGCAACTATCCGAATAGTACAAGTGGGGGAAGATGACTAAACGCGCGGTCTTGTCGTTCCTTGTCGTGTTGTTCACCGCAAACCTGGTAATGGCTCAGGCAACGCTTGAGCAGAGAAAGAACCTGGCAAACGTCCAGGTCCAACACGTGTTCATCGTGATGGAAGAGAATCATGGCTGGAATAGTGTGGTCGGCAATCAACAGATGCCGTATCTCAACAGCCTGATCAATAGCAATTCGGTCGCGCAAGGCTACTTCGGCGACACGCATCCCTCGATCGGCAACTACTTCATGCTCACGACGGGACAGATCATCACCAACAACGACGGCTACGGCGGCACGGTGAGCGTCGACAACGTCGTGCGCGACCTGATCGCGGCCGGTAAGACATGGAAAGAGTATTCCGAGAGCATTCCGTATGTGGGCTACATTGGCGGAGACAGCGGGCTATACGCGGAGCGCCACAATCCCTGTTCGTATTTTTCAGATGTCCGCGGTAATCAAACCCAGATGAATAATTTGGTTCCGTTCACCCAGCTTGCAACCGACATTGCCAACCACACGCTGCCAAACTACAGCTTTATCGTTCCCAACCTGAACGACGATGCGCACAACGGCACGTTGGCACAGGCCGACACCTGGCTGCAGGCAAACATCCCGCAATTGCTGGACAGTCCTGACTTCAACACCCCGGGCGGCGGTCTATTGATCATCACTTTCGATGAGGCAGAAACCAGCGACAGCAATTTCGGCGGCGGCCACGTGGTGTGGGTCGCAGTTGGCCCCGACGTGCGTCTGGCGTATCCGCCTCAAAAGTCGAAATTTCGGGTGCAGTTGTATCAGCACGAAAGCACACTGCGTTTCATGATGCAGTTGCTGGGACTGAGTTCGTATCCCGGCAACGCGGCCACTGCTCCTGACATGACGGAGTTCATTCTCGGCGATTAGTCCAAGCGCGCCCGTATACTGTTGAGGTGTTCGGGCGCTATCCCTTCTTCCTTCCAGCTTTGCTCTGCCTGTCCGTCGCTGCATTTGCGGCGGAACCCTGCACTGTTTCAACCGAAAAGCCGCTTCAGGGCGACGTGGTCCGGCTCACGTGCAACGCCGAGGTGTTGTCGGCGCACATGGGCGAGCGCACCGCGCCTCTGTTCAAGCAGGCAAGCGGGGGCTGGCTCGGGCTGATGCCGATTCCGGCAAATCAGGCGCCGGGCCCGTCCGAAATCACGTTTTCGTCACCCACCCAACCGCAGGAACAAAGTGCGAAGGTCACGGTCGTCGATGCGCGCTTCGCTACCCAGAACGTGAACCTAGCGCCCGGGATTGCGAGTCTGCACAACACGCCGGAAGAAGTTGAGATACTGAAGGCCTTTCGCCAGAACCTTACCGATGTTCGCTACTGGCAGGACCGCTTCATCGAGCCGGTTCCCGGATGCATGGTCTCGCCCTTCGGCGTGAAGCGCTATCGCAATCACAAGCCCACGGGCGATTACCATGGCGGCGTCGACCTGCGCTCGCCCGCCGGAACTCCGGTGCGCGCGGCCGCCGACGGCCAGGTGAAGTTCGCTCAGCTCATTACCGTACTAGGCAATACAGTTGGACTCGATCACGGCCAAGGCGTCGAGACCATCTACATGCACATGTCGAAACTGGCAGTCGAGTCGGGCGCGCAAGTCAAACAGGGAGAGATCATCGGATACGTCGGGACCACTGGACGCTCCAGCGGCCCGCATCTGCATTGGACGCTGTACGTCAACGGCGTGCAGGTCAATCCTGGCCAATGGGTGAAGTTAACGGCCTGTACAAAGTGATGTTTGGGTCTTCGAAGATTCGCGTCAGGGCACGCCAGCACAGGCCGTCGGAAATGCGAATCTCGGGTGGAAGCACCGCGCTTCAGCGTGGTGAAACAGGCTGGGCGAACGCTCGGGGCTTCAGCCCCGGAAACCTACCCCGCACGACGATCACGATTCGCCCAAATGGGCGTCAGGGCACGACCTTGGTCGTGCCGATAAGCTTCTTGATTTTGATTGGAGCCGGCTTCAGCCGGTGGCACAAACAACGCCTTATATCCCGAGCTTCTTGACTTCCTCGTTGTAGTACTTGCGGTAGAGGATGTCCCACTCCTGCGAGCCCTCAAGGATGGTGCGGCGCTGGCTTTCGATCTTCTGCCGGGCGGCAGCATCGATGCGCGCTTCTTCGGCCAGCAACTTTTCCAGGACCGTGCGAACTTCCACGCGGATACTGTTGCGGTCTTCCAGAAACTCGACATTCTCCATGGTCGCCAGGGTATCAGCCACGGCATGCGCAAGCTTGTTAATCTTCTCCCGGCTGACCCTCATAGCACCGCCTTGTACTTGCGGACCAGCTCGTTCTTCACCTTCTTGAACATTTCCTGGTAGTTGGCCCCGCTGCGGCGCATCTCGTCGGAGTAGGTGTCGAGAATGATCCGCACTTCGTCGTTAATGCGGTCTTCCAGCGCGAGCTCGTCCAGCATAGCGGCGTTGACGCGCTCGGTGACAGCCGCCCGGCCGGGAGTTTCGATGAACTCCCCTTCGATCAACTTTTTGGTGACTTCGCGGGCCAGGTAGCCCACATAATCTTTGGAGAAAAGCATCTTGGCGTAAGTGATAAGGATAGCACGGGGAGCCCATGCACTCGGTTTTTCGGGGTGCCCCATTCCGCCTTCTTTTGGCGGGGTGGGGATTTTGGTTGCGTTACACCAAAACTTCTCTCGCGTCATCCGGAGAGCAGAGCGTAGCGACGAGTCGAAGAACCTGTGTTCCGCCCCGTGTCATCCCGAGCCCGCCGCGGCGGGAGAGGGATCTGCAGTTCGTCTTACTGACAACCGGCAACTGGCCACTGCCTCATGGTGCCCCATTCCGCCTTCTTTTGGCGGGGCGGGGATTTTTCTGAATCCTTATTGCCCAAAGTATTTCTGGAAGATCGGCCTCGCATCGGGCACCTCTTCGATGCGCCAATAGCGCTGACCTGGCACGCGGGTCATACGAACGCGAATCTCCGTCAAGTCAAATGGGTTGGGCTGCGGCAGGCCTGAGACGGTGACGTCAGCCTCGTCGCCATGCACCTCCGAGTGCACCACGCATAGCCCCGAGAAGTTGTGTACATCGATGGCCTTGAATCCGGTCGAGCCGGTTAGAATGCCATTGCCGCTTAACAGCAGGCGAATCGCATTGCGCACTCCAATCTGCGCCCAGCCATCGAAGCGCGGCGCCATCTTCTGTAATAGCTCGATCCGGCTCTCGGTGAAAGGGAACGGGTCTTCGTCGAACTTCTTCGTGTACTTCGCGACCAGGACGTCAGTCAGCGACTTGGCGATCTCGCCGGAGATGCGTTCTTCGTCAACGTACTTCGCCGCCTCGCCGTAATTCTTCGCCTTTACCGCCTTGCCAAGCTGCGAGAGCGAATACTCCGGCGTGCCGGTATAGCGATGCCACCACAGGGCTGTCGCTCCGGCGGCCAGCGCGGCGACCAGAAGAATGAATGCCGCTCTCCACCAAAGCTCGGCCCGCGTTCGGCGCTCGGGACGCTGATAGCTCTCGTACCACATTCCAGAAGCATACGGCTTCGCGGGTTTAGAGATTCACCACGGAGGACACGGAGAACACGGAGAGGACAGATTTGACCACAGAGGCACAGAGACACAGAGACAGAGAGACAGAGAGATTTAGGTTTTAAGGGTGTCATTCCGAGCGTAGTCGAGGAACCTGCAGTTCGTCGCTTCGCGAAGAGGCGTCATGATTTCAAAGTCTTTTCTTCCTCCGTGCCTCCGTGGTGAAGCGCTTTTACGCTTTGGCCGCAAGAAGCGGAGTGATGGCGCGCGGGCGTAGGTATAGCATGTCTCTCAGTAGGCGATTCAGGGTCGAACAATCGGCGAACAAAAGACTGAATCCCGTTAAGCTATCTAACTGTCTAACTGGAATAAGGTGGTTACTATGGCGACCGCAGAAAGTCCATTCCTGCAAACCGTGCGTGGCGATCTTCTCACCCGGCGTGAGCGCATCGAGAACGTTATCGAGCACAACCACTCAGAGCAGCTCCACGAGCTGCTGAGCCAGGTCGACCAGGCGCTGGCCCGCATCGACGAGGGAACGCTCGGCGTCTGCCAGGTATGCCTCGGCACGGTGGAAGAAGAGCGCATCCTGCGCGATCCGCTCACTTCGGTATGTCTCGACTGCCTTACGCCCAACCAGCAGCGCGCCCTGGAGTACGATCTGGAGCTCGCGGCGCGCATTCAGAATGGTCTGCTGCCTGCTACCGACGTTGCTATTGCCGGTTGGGAGGTGGCCTATCACTATCGTCCAGCTGGAGTGGTAGGCGGCGACTACTGCGACGTCATACCCGACGATCGCGGAGGGCTGTACTTCATCATTGCCGACGTAGCCGGCAAAGGTGTGGCGGCCGCCATGCTCACGGCCAATCTGCGCGCGGTAATGCGCGCGCTGGTACCACTGGGCCTTCCGCTGAAGAAGATGCTGGCGCAGGCGAACCGCCTGTTCTGCGAGAGCAAGCTGCCCATGCAATACGCAACGCTCGTCGTAGGCCACAGCTCGGCGGCGGGCGCTACGGAGTTGGTGAATGCCGGGCACCTGCCCGCATTGCTGCTTCACGGATCGCAAGTCGAGTGCTACGACAGCAACGATCTTCCGCTGGGCATGTTTTGCGATCAGGAATTTACCCCAGTGCGCGTGCAGTTGCAGCCCCAGGACACGCTGGTACTCTTCACCGATGGCGTAAGCGAAGCCGAGAATCCGGCCGGTGAGGAATACGGCACGCAAGCTCTGCGGACATTGCTGGAACAATCCGGCCTGTGCTGCCCCGAGCGACTGGTCGACGCCTGCCGCAAACATGTCGAAGAGTTTCGCGCCGGCGGCCTGCGCGCAGATGATGAAACGTTGCTGGCGGTTCAGTTTGTCGGAGCGGGGTCTGGTGCGTCGGTGATGTAAGACGAAGCGGTTCGGGAGGGATGTCAATGCCGGATTGCCTGTGGTGTCGAGAAGAAAAGCGCGGGGGACGTCCGTTAACCTCAAATCGACAACGAGAATGTCCTATCTGTAATCACGTCTTTCAGGGAAATGGCTGGGACGGGATCGATGCTCACTGGCGCGCTAAGCATGCCGACATGAGTACGTATGAGGAATTTTGGACAGGACTATGTCCGGTTCACAGAGGCCAAGTTTGATTGCTGAAAATCCGGAGTTGTAAGCAGGCGCCGATATCTGCGGTTTCTTAACTGACAACCGACAACTGGCCACTGATTTTTGGTGCCGAAGAAGGGACTCGAACCCCCACACCCTTGCGAGTACATGGACCTGAACCATGCGCGTCTGCCAATTCCGCCACTTCGGCACGGGAAGGCTGCGAGTGAACACTCGCTGCTCAGGAAGCATTCTCAGTTTACAGAAGCAGCTTGCCTGTAGCAAGTTCACCACAGAGACACAGAGTCACAGAGAAAACCAATTTTGATACTGAAGTTCTCTGTGTCTCTGTGTCTCTGTGGTTAATCCGAAGTTGTCCGGAAGCCAGCCTTCTATAATTGCCCCATGACCTTAACCCAGCAGGTGCAGAAAGACATGGTCGATGCCATGCGCAAGAAGGAAGAGCTGCGGCTCTCCACCCTGCGCATGATGAAGGCGGCGCTCAAGAACAAAGAGATCGACAAGCGCGCTCCGCTCGACGAGAAGGAAGAGCTGCAGGTCTTCAGCACCATGATCAAGCAGCGCAAAGATTCGATCGAAGCATTCGAGAAGGGCAACCGTCCCGAGCTGGCGAAGAAAGAAGCCGACGAGATCGTCATCATCGAGACCTACATGCCGAAGTCATTAGGCGAAGATGAGATTGTCGCTGCTGTGAAAGCCACCATCGCGGAAATGGGCTCGCCCACAATGAAAGACATGGGAATCGTCATGAAGAACGTGATGGCCAAATTCGGCGGGCGCTCGCGTCGACGGCAAGCTAGTCAGCGAAGCCGTGAAGAAGCAATTAGCAACTAGCAATTAGCAAATCCCCACCCCGGCAAAAGACGCCGGAATGGGGCACCCAGTCATGGGCAGTCAGCACCGAGCCAAAAGCCAAAAGCCGCCTTATGGTCATCCACGTTCTCTACCTCGGCCGCGTTCCCTACAGCACAGCCAGCGACCTTCAGCGCACGCTGCTGAACTTGCGCAAAGCTGGCCGCATTGAGAACACGCTGCTGTTGCTGGAGCATCCGCCAGTCATCACCCTGGGACGCAACGCACGGCTGGAAAACGTACTTGCCTCGCCGGAGTTCCTCGCACAGCGCGGCGTCGAGCTGCATGAGATCGATCGCGGCGGCGACGTAACCTTTCACGGTCCCGGACAACTGATCGCCTATCCCATCTTTGATCTGCGTAGCTTCGATCCAAAGATCGGTGCGGTGGAGTTTGTGCGGCGACTCGAAGAAGTGCTCATCCGCATTTGCAGCGACTATGGCATCGCGACGCAGCGCATTCAGGGACTAACCGGCGTCTGGACTTACGCGCTGCCCAATAAGCCCGAAGCGAAGATCGCCGCCATCGGCGTACACATCTCGCGCGGAGTGACCACGCACGGCTTCGCGCTGAACGTCTCGACCGACCTCGACGCATTCTCGCTGATCGTGCCCTGCGGCATCACTGATAAGCCGGTGACATCGATTGAGCGCGAGACCGGACGACAGTTGCCGCTGGAAGAGGTCGCGACTTCGGCTTCACGCAACTTCGGTCGCGTCTTCGATTCGCAGATGCTGTGGCTGGAGTCGATCGACGATCTGCTGAGCTCGAACGCAGAGCAGCCCTCAGCTCCCCAATCCGCGAATCAGGACACTCCCGTGCGTCTGCCGAAAGAGCTGCGCGAACTGCATGGCGAAGGCAGTGAACTCGCCTGAAACCGTTCCAAAAAGCCAAAAATTGCCTCGAAACGGCAGCTTGCAGTTCCGACTGCTTCCCCTTCAAAGTTAGCGTTTGCAGGAATTCAGACGCCAGTTGTGTTCTCTATGCAGGATGAGTGTTTGAGATCTTTAAGTTTTAGCTGGCAGCTGGTCGCTTCGACCTTCTGACACCTGACTCCTGATGCCTGACACCTTGAAGCGCAAAGCGCTTCCGCAACGTCTAAAATAACAACGTGTTTCCTCGACTTATCGATTTCGGCCACTTCGCTTTGCCAACCTATGGTGTAATGGCCGCCCTGGGCCTCATCTTCGGCCTGATGCTGATTGTTCACCTCGGCCGCCAGCAGGGTCTGGATCCTGAGAAGCTCTGGAACCTCGGCATTATTGCCGTGCTGTCCGGCATTATCGGCGCCAAGATTCTGTACATCTTCAACGAGCTTGGATATTACCGCGAGCATCCGGGAGAGCTCCTCAGTTTCTCGACGCTGCAAGCGGGTGGCGTGTGGTCGGGCGGAGTGGTATTGGCGCTGATCATGTGCATCTGGTACATGCGCCGCAACCAGATGCCGATCTTGCGCACTTGCGATGTCTTCGCGCCGGGACTGGCGCTGGGACACGCGTTTGGGCGCATGGGCTGCTTTGCCGCCGGCTGTTGTTACGGCAAGCCGACGAACGTCCCGTGGGCGGTGACGTTTCACAATCCGTTGGCGAACGAAATCGTCGGCACTCCGCTGGGCGTGCCGCTGCATCCGACGCAACTCTACGAGATGATCGTCGAGTTGGCGAACTGCCTGTTCCTGGTTTGGCTGATCAAGCGCAAAAAGTTCGAAGGCGAAATCCTGGGAACGTATCTCATCATCTACGGCATCGCGCGCTACTTCATCGAATTCTTCCGCGGCGATCCCGGGCGCGGACAGGTCCTGGGATTCATGACGACCACGCAGGCGATTTCCATTGGCCTGGTCATCGGCGGCGGTCTGCTATGGATGCGTCGCGCGCCGCTACGTCCCCCGGCCGAACTGGCGCCAGCGCGGTAATCGAAGACTTTTCCCCACAGCGGCACGGAGTACACGGAGGCAATCGAGCCTCGCAGATTTGGGATATTTGTGCGGTTTGCGTCCTCAAAGTAGTGTCTTTCGCGCGAAAAACGCTGGCTCTGATGCATGACTTAAAGTTATGGATTCTCGCAAATCAATCACTTTGAGTCATGTCTGGCTGATTATCATGCCCTTTTTCAGTGCTGAATTTCGAGGGAAAAGCTCTCATTTGACGCTTCCCTTGCGCCTCCGTGGAGTAAATCTCGTCTGATGTATGCTCATCGCGTCCCATGGCTCCGCAATTTCCCATGACAATCACCGTTGCGCCCGAGTCGGCGGGGCAGCGGCTGGACCAGTTTCTTGCCGCGCAGTTACCTGACAGCAGCCGCTCCCGGGTACAGCAGCTCATCGCGGAAGAGAAGGCGCTGGTCGGCGATGCGCCGGCGAAGCCATCGCTGAAATTGCGCGGCGGCGAGCAGATCACCATCCTCGGTGATCCGGTGTTGCCACCGCTGCGAGCTATCGCGGAAGACATACCTCTCGACGTCGTTTATGAAGATGCTGACCTCGCGGTAGTAAACAAACCTGCGGGCATGATGGTCCACGCCGGCGCGGGAGCGACGGACGACGAGCGCAATCGGGGCACGCTGGTCAATGCGCTGCTGCATCGCTTTGGCGCGTTGTCGGACGTTGGCGGGGAGCTAAGGCCGGGCATCGTTCATCGGCTCGACAAGGAGACCAGCGGGTTGATCGTCGTCGCCAAGAACGATGTCGCGCATCGCAAGCTGGGAGCGCAGTTCTCGGGACGCAAGATTAAGAAGCAGTACGTCGCGCTGGTGCACGGCTGGCCGGCAAAGGATCGCGGCACGATCAACACGGCCATCAGTCGCGACGTGGTGCGCCGTACGCGCATGACAACTAAGGGCCGTGACGGCCGCGCAGCGGTGTCGCATTACGAGGTGCGGCGGCGGATCGAGTCGCCGTACGGCAAGTTCGCCCTGGTCGATGTTCGGATCGAAACCGGACGCACTCATCAGATTCGCGTGCACATGTCGTCCATCGGGCATCCTGTGGTGGGCGATGCGTTGTATGGTGCGCCGCGCGAGTTGCGGATGACAGCAGCGGGGAGAGCTGCGGTGAATCGATCACGCGACAGCGCAGCGGCAGTTGCGACGCAATCCCCAGCGGTACTCAGCCTGGATCGCAACTTCCTTCACGCGGCGGCAATCGAGTTCGCGCATCCCAAGACTGGCGAGCCGCTGGTCGTTTAAAGCGCCGTTGCCGAGCGAGCTTGAGCTTTTCCTGGGCAAGCTGGGAGCGGTGTAGATGTGCCGCAGCGGCGTAATAATTTACTTCAAGAATTGGGGGCCGAAATTCCTCAGGGACTGAAGTCCGGGAGATTGGGCCGGGTTGCGGCACGGCTGAACAGGCTGCAGAAAAACTCTTCGCAGTGGGAGGAAACAGCAGATCCCTCACCTCTAAAGAGGTTCGGGATGACAAAGACCCAGGACTTTTATGGCGCAGCTAAAGCTGCGCCCCTTCAAAACGGCGCCCGGCAGAGTTTTTCGGCTGCCTGTGAAGCCGTGCCCTTTCAAACCAATTTGTGAGATAGCTTCTATAATCACTTTCGAATGAACAAATTTTTTATCCTGCTCGTGCTGGCTGGCCTGTCGCTGGCCATGGCTGCGCAGGACGGATCACAGCCTCTGCCTTCGGCTCCATCGGCGACCAAGTATCCACCGAAACAGACGACGCAACCGCAGCAGCCCCAGAGCCTGCCCGGCAGCCCGGCAACTTCGGAGCAGCCCGCCGCGAATCCGGCAACTTCGAATACCAATAGCTCTTCAGCGCCGGCGAATTCCGGTTCGGCTCCGTCGACCTCGGCTGCGCTGCCTGGCGGCGCGGCGACACCCCCGCCATCCGAGCCCGACGATGTGCCGCTGACTACGATCACCAAGCGCGTCGACGAGGTGAACGTGGTATTCACCGTCACCGACAAGCGCGGGAAGTTCGTAAAGGACCTGAAGCAAAACGATTTTCAGGTGATGGACGACAGCCATCAGGGAACGGTACGCTCCTTCCGTAGCGAGACTAATCTGCCGCTACGGGTCGGCTTGCTCATCGACGCCAGCAATTCGGTGCGCGACCGTTTCAAGTTCGAACAGGAAGCGGCAGTTGAGTTCCTGAACCAGATCATTCGCTCGAACTTCGACCGTGCGTTCGTCATCGGCTTCGATACCACGCCCGAAGTCACGCAGGACTTCACCGACAACACGGAAGCGCTAGCGAAAGGGGTTCACATGCTGCGCCCCGGTGGCGGCACGGCGATGTACGACGCCATCTACTATGCGTGTCGCGACAAGCTGATGGCTTACGACAAAGGCAATGTAGCCACGCGCCGCGCCATCATCCTGTTGAGCGACGGCGAAGACAACCAGAGCCGCGTGTCGCGCGAAGAAGCACTGGAGATGGCGCAAAAGGCCGAGGTCATCATCTATGCCATCTCGACCAACACCAGCGGCCTGAAGCTGCGCGGCGATAAAGTGCTGGAGTACTTTGCCGACCAGACCGGAGGCCGCGCGTTCTTCCCGTTCAAAATTCAGGATGTGTCCGACGCCTTCTCGCAGATTCAGGACGAGCTGCGCAGCCAGTACGCGATTTCCTACAAGCCTGCCGACTTCCAGTTCAACGGCAAGTATCACAAGATCGACATCCTGGCGGATAACAAGAAGTACAAGGTACGGGCGCGCAAGGGATATTACGCGCCAACGCAGTAGAGCCTTCACCACAGAGACACGGAGAATGAGCGGGATGCACGGCTTATAATCCCGCCAGTGGATTCGTTCGCTCAGCCATCGCCGGATCAGATCCTTCGCATTCACTGCGTCAAGGTCTATGTGCGCGATCAGGAGCAAAGCCTGCGGTTTTATCTGGACCAACTCGGCTTTCGCCTGGTCGCGGACACTCTGCTTCAGTCCGGTGAGCGTTGGGTGGCTGTCGCTCCCGCGGATGGGGACACCGTGCTCATGCTGGTCGCTCCCAAGGCGGACTCGAAGCTACAGCAACTGATTGGACGCTCCACCGAAATAGTTTTCGTAACCGATGACGTCGTTGCCCGCTATCGGGAATGGTCGCTGCGCGGCGTGAAGTTCTTAAGCATGCCGAAATTGAGACGCGTCAAGACAGCGCAGAAGCCGACTTCAACTGCCGGCTCGGCGCCGGTGTGGGGCGGTGTCTTCACTCATTTCAAAGATCTCGATGGCAATTCATTTTCTCTAGTCAGCTTCGATGAGGTGACGCATGCCATTGAGGCGGAGCGGCGCGCCTTGGCGGAGCGAGCCGAAGCTGAGCGCCGGTTTGCCCAGGAACTCGAGATCGCGACGCAAGTGCAAGGTCAACTGTTTCCTCAGGAACTGCCGCCGCTCAGAACTCTGGATTACGCAGGCGCGTGTCATCAGGCGCGGCACGTCGGTGGCGATTACTACGATTTTCTTGCCATCGCTGGAGAACGCCTTTGCATGGTGGTCGGCGATGTCGCCGGCAAAGGAATTGCCGCCGCTCTTCTTATGGCGAATCTCCAGGCGAATCTTCGCAGCCAGTGCGCGATCGTGCTCGACGAGCCCGACCGGCTCATGCAATCGGTGAATCGCTTGTTCTGCCAAAGCACACCGGAGAATGCCTACGCGACGTTTTTCTTTTCGGAATACAACGATCAGACTGGCCGGTTGCGCTATGCCAACTGCGGACATTTGCCGGCACTTCTCGTGCGTGCCAGCGGAGGCGTCGAGCGCCTCGAATCCACCGCCACTGTGCTGGGACGTTTTCCGCAGTGGGAATGCTCGATCGGCGAGACCAGTCTCTTTGCCGGAGACACACTCGCGCTCTACACCGATGGGGTCACGGAGGCGGGTTGTTTGGATGGCGACGAATTCGGTGAAGAACGCCTGCTGGATTGTCTTGGTCTTCACCGGGAGCTTCCATCTCACCTTATGGTCTCAGCCGTAATCGATGAAGTCCGTCGCTACAGTCCGCACGAACAGCACGACGACATCACGCTGATAATCGCTAAATGCCGTGCCGATCAGAGCACCAACCAAATCGGGCTGCCCTATGACGGAGCTTCGTAGGCGGGCACGTCGAAGGTTAATGTCTGTGGATCCCGCAGTCCCACATTTCCCAAACGATGGAAAATGCAGGCCGCCCGACCGGAACAGTATCGATTATGCTGCGCGGCGCAACGGGTACACGACGAATGGATCGCTGATTGCCGGGTTGAGTTCGTGGAATTGAAGAGCGATTTGCCGGTGCGTGGGCTTAGCTCCCAGGAGACGCGCGATCAGGCCTCTCGGTTTGACTGGCATCACGTCGGTGATGATGCCGGCGGTTTCCTCGGTGAAAGCAGCCTTCTTTTCTTCCGTTAGATCATGGCCTATGACTTCGAGGGTGAAATCAGCGTCCTTCAGATCGCTGCCACGTGCCGGCGCTTGCGAGATGAATTGAATTGTTATCTGGCTGCGCTCATCGACTCGAAGACGAAATGCGTGCAGGGTAATCTCAATCAGTTTCCGGGCCATGACGCGCTTTTGGTCGATGGGGAGAGCTTGCGAATGAACACGTAGATAGGGCATCTCACGGCCTCGCGTTCAAGTAGAAGCATTCCACATGCCAGGAGTTGGCCGGATAGACGCGATCAAAGCAAAAGACATATCGGTGGCCTCTGAACGACTCGACCACTCAAACGCGCAATATTTCCCAGCGATGGTAGATTATGCCCGGTGAGCTTTCATGTGTCGTCCCGACGAGACTCAGCCCTATTCTTCGCACCTACTCAGCGCTCACGCGCTGGGTTAGCGTTTGTTCCCTCCTGCGGACTGTTTATCGGCGTGAGTCATTCGACCTAATTACCAACGTGATCGAGAACAGATCCCTCACTACGTTCGTGATGACAATTGTTAAAGGTAGGAGCGCTCGACGAGGCGCGCAAAAATCCCCACCCCGCCAAAAGCAGGCGGAATGGGGCACCCCGACCTCATTGCCAAGA
The DNA here is from genome assembly GCA_963699875.1 of uncultured Acidobacteriaceae bacterium. Lineage (GTDB taxonomy): Bacteria > Acidobacteriota > Terriglobia > Terriglobales > Acidobacteriaceae > CAVVDY01. Next base: position 9,823 of record CAVOVN010000003.1, on the reverse strand, counting down.
TGGTGGAGAACAGATCCCTCGTTCGCCGCGGCGCACTCGTGATGACAACTATTAAAGGTGGAGCGACCCCCCCACATTTCCTAAACGAAGGAAATGTGGGCGACCCGGTTCTCGACTGGCATTAGTGCAGCGGAGCGTAGGCCAGCGCCCGGAGCTGGTCGGCGATGACCTTGTGGCCGGCATCATTAGGATGGAATCCGTCGGCAGCGATCAAGCCCAGGGCTATCGGATCCTGGGTTCCATCCGCTCCATTGAATGCGGTGTGCACTTCGGCAACCGGGATGTTGTTGGCTTTCGCATTGTCGGCAATGTGATTGTTCACCTGATCGAGATAGGGCTCGATGGTGGTAAATCTTCCGGCTTGCATGTCCGCGGCGACATACGGGTTGTAAATATCCATCGTCCGCAAAATGGTCTTGCTGGGATCGCGGAGTTTCAGCAGTTCGACCACGATTGCGTCCCAGTTCGTTTCGAAAGTCGAAACCGCAGAACGAAGACAGTCCTGGTTGTCGGGGCCGCCGCAGGTGTTGTTTACATAACTGTCGTGTGGGCCGGAGAGGTCGTTTCCACCTATGTCCCAGGTCACCACCTGAGCGCCGGAAACCTGGTTGCGGAAGACGGGATCGTTCTGCAAGGCATTCAGCAGGTCGCCACTTTGCCAACCGGGAATACCCAGATTGAGGGTGGTGATGGTGGAGCTGGTATCGGTATTGAGGTATGTGGCATAGCGGGGGACGTAACCCATCTCAGCCAACAGACCAGCAGCGAGCGAATCGCCCATGGCGGTGTACTGCCAGGTTGGGCCTGAGCCATTGCCAGTGGTTCCGCTGCCACAGCCAACCAGCACAGACGATAGGAAGAGGGCGAGAACGAAGGCGCACACCCAGTACTTGCGTGGGAGTTCACAAAAGAGTCTTGCAGGCATAGCTATCTATGATGCAAATCTGACCACGAGTGAGGTGCCGCACTTCCCGCAGCTCAGACAGGACTTCTTAATTCCGGACCCTACCCACCGGCAGGCTCGACACCGGAGAAGATGTTGTGGCGAAGCGCACAAAAATCCCCACCCCGCCTAATGAAGGCGGAATGGGGCACCCGGATCTTTGAAACAGGTCAGGCTAGCTTAGGATTCCCATTCGCTTGCCCACGCGCTTCAGGGTTTCCAGCGCCTGGTCGAGCATCTCTTGCGTGTGGGTGGCGGTCATGATGGTGCGGATGCGGGCTTTGCCTTCCGGTACGGTCGGGAAGGCGATGCCGGTGCCGAAGACGCCTTCCTTGAACAGCTCGCGCGAGAAGTCCATCGTGAGCTTGCCGTCGCCAATGATGATGGGCGTGATCGGCGTTTCGCTGGCCGGAGTGTTCACGCCGCCGATGTTGAAGCCCAGCCCGCCGAGCTCTTTCTTCCAATAGCGGGTGTTCTCCCACAGCTTCTCCATGCGCTCGGGTTCCTGCTCGAGCACATCGAAAGCAGCGATACAGGTCGCTGCGACCGATGGCGGATGCGAGGTGGAGAAGAGGAATGGGCGGCCGCGATGGTAGAGGAAGTCGATGAGGTCGCGGGTGCCGCAGACGTATCCGCCGAGTGCGCCGATGGCCTTCGACAACGTGCCCACCTGAACGTCAACTCGACCGTGAACACCGAAGTGGTCGATGGTGCCGCGGCCGTTGCGTCCTAGCACGCCAGAAGCGTGAGCGTCATCGACCATCATGATGGCGCCGTATTTCTCAGCCGCATCGCAGAGCGCGGGCAGCGGGCCGATATCGCCATCCATCGAGAACACGCCGTCGGTAATGAGCAGCTTATGGCCGGGCTCATCCTTGATCTCGTGCAACAGTTCTTCAGCGTGGGCCGCGTCTTTGTGACGGAAGACCTTGATCTTGGCGCGTGACAGGCGAGCACCGTCGATGATGCTTGCGTGGTTCAATTCATCCGAAACAATGAAGTCTTCTTTGCCGAGGATGGCTGACACCGTTCCGGCATTCGCAGTGAAGCCGGACTGGAAGACGACGCAGGCTTCGACGTTCTTGAAGCGGGCAATCTTCTCCTCCAGCTCCATGTGCAGCGTCATGGTGCCGGCGATGGTACGGACCGCGCCCGAGCCGACGCCATACTTGCGCGTGGCTTCCAGCGCTGCCTCGCGCAGCTTGGGGTGCGTGGTGAGCCCGAGGTAATTGTTGGAAGCGAGGTTAATGACCCGCTTGCCGTCGAAGGTACAAATTGGCGCCTGCTCGTCCTCGAGGACGCGAAGGTGAAAGTAGGTACCCTTCTGTTTTAGTTCGTTGAGTTGATCGGTAAGGAATGAGAGCGGATTGGTACGTGTGGCAGTAGGCATAGGATTTATGTCGTGCTCGTAGTTGGTCGGCGCGAGCCGAATTCGTATTGTATCGCTCAACGATGTTCGTTCGCTGACCTTGACCGTAGCTCAATTTTGAACGAGAGAAGTAACGGCAATGGCTCCAGCCTTGACATAAAACAGCCACACGAATAGAGTCCTGCACGCGTGGATTTTTCGCCTCTCCTCGCCCAGATCCTGGGTGACCGGATCCACCTCCGATTACACAATCAAAACTATTGAGGGAGTCCGTAATGACAAAACGCATTTGTTCGGGGTTCGTTGTGGCCGTAGTGCTCTGCCTTACGTTGGTAGCGCCGGCCCAGACGAATTCCACGGCCAAAATCGCTCCGCGTGTAATGGCGGAGACCGACAACGGAAAAACCACGGAAGCTTTGGTGGTGCTTACGGAACAGGCCGACCTTCGTCCCGCTGCAGGCCTGCAGACCAAAGAGGAAAAGGGAACTTACGTCGTCGATACTTTGCGTGAAGTTGCCAATCGCACGCAAGCGCCGATTCTGCGGATGCTCGATTCGCTTCACGTTTCCTATCAGCCATTTTTCATCGTCAACATGATTAAGATCACGGGCGGACGCAACGTGATGGAGCAGTTGGCATCGCGCAACGACGTTGCTCACATCGATGCCAACCCACATGTGCACACGGCACTTCCGCAGCCGACGGGTGTCGATACTGCGCACACCGAAAGTATTGAGTGGAACGTGACACGCGTGAAGGCGCCGGACGTTTGGAACCTGGGCTACACCGGTACGGGGCTCGTCGTAGCGGGCGCCGACACCGGCGTGCAGTGGGACCATCCTGCGCTGAAGAACCATTACCGCGGCTGGGACGGCCAGAATTCGAATTTCAATTACAACTGGCACGATGCGGTTCAGAACTCGCAGACTCCCATCGATCCCCACGGCCACGGGACCTTCACGGTAAGCGAGATGGTGGGCGATGACGGCGTGGGCAACCAGATCGGCGTTGCTCCCGGCGCGAAGTGGATCGCCTGCCGCAATATGGATTCCGGCGGCAACGGTACCCCAGCGTGGTACACCGAGTGCTTCCAATACCTGATCGCACCGTATCCGTACAACGATCCTCAGCATGGCGATCCAACCAAGGCGCCGGACTCGATCAACAACTCGTGGGTGTGCCCGTCCACCGAAGGCTGCTCGGCTAACACGCTGCAGGCGATCGTGGATGCGGTTCGCGCGGCTGGCATTTTCCCGGCGATGGCGGCGGGCAATGACGGTTCCAGCTGCTCCTCGATTGACAAGCCGCCGGCCATCTATGCCAGTTCGATAAGCGTTGGAGCGACCGACTCAAACGACAACATAGCAAGCTTCAGCAGTCGCGGACCGGTAACGGTCGACATGAGCAACCGCATCAAGCCGAACCTCTCGGCTCCGGGAGTTAGCATTCGCGGCGCCGTTCCGGGGAATGTGTATCAGAGCGGCTGGTCGGGAACCTCGATGGCCGCGCCGCACCTTGCCGGCAGCATCGCGCTGATCTGGCAGGCCAAGCCTTCGCTGGTCGGCAACATCGACAAGACGCAGCAACTGCTGCAGCTCAACACCAATCCGGGACACTATGTGTCCATTCACAACTGCGGCACGCTGCTGTCGAACCGGCCGGACAACAACTTCGGCTGGGGAGTGCTGAACATCTTGCGGGCGGTGCAGGCGCCGTAAGCTATTGAAATCGCCCGGAGCGTGCGTTATCGGCGGGCCCGGCGAGGAGCGGCAAAAGCAACTGAAGCAGGGCCAAGCGGCGTCAGAGAAATATGCTCTTACGCAAACTTGGCCCTTATTTTTTATACAAACGACGTATCAGGCGAGGCTTGCGAACGCTGCTTGCGAGTGCGGTTGTGGCAACTTGCGTTTCGAGCGTTGCCGATGCGCAAGCTACCAAGCCGGCCCCGGCCACTCCCATCGACGTGAAGAAAGCGGAGCTGGGCGGAACTCCGTGGAACCCGGAGTGGGATGCGGTGATTGAAAAGGACATCCCGCCCGAGATGCTTTCGATGCAGGTGCCGCACGATGTGCGACACTTCTGTCCGCGCTTCTACCAGATGAGCGATGTGGACAAGCGTGCCTTCTGGGCCTACTTCTTCCAGGCACTGGCGGGGGCCGAGGCCTGTCTGGATCCCACCACGCGGGTACGTCACGCTGAGCGAGTGGTGGCGAGGATTGATCCGGTGACGCACATGATCGTGCGCAGCGAAGGATTGTTGCAACTCAGCTATTGGGATGCGAGGCGCTATGGTTGCGACTTCGATTGGGAGAAAGACAAGACCCTGAAGGCGAATGATCCCAACAGGACGATACTTCAACCCAAGAACAATCTGGAATGCGGAATCAAGATCCTGCAGAACCAAATCATCGATCAGCACCTGCCGCTAATCACCAGGAGAAGCTATTGGGCGCCGCTCCAGCCGGGCTCTTATTCGCACCGGAATTTTCTGAAGCAGATGACCAATCCGCCTGCTGCTTGCGGAGTGGAGAGCCGGTCCAAGATCGCGAAGAACAAAACCACCAAGACGGTCCAGCAGGTGGCGGAGGAGAAGCAGGTCGCCAAAGATGAACGCTAAGACGAGTCGGGCCGGGATTGATCCGCACGACCTCCTGCTACTGAAACCTCTTAAGATCTTCCGTACCATCGGACGTCAAAAAGTGGGGTGCACTCGTGCCTGCATCCAACCGTTAAAGACCCGCTCAAGCTGCGCTTGATAGCCTGCCCTGAGCGCAGTCGAAGGGGGACACCCGATGATCATCTTTACGTCAAGGCACTTGCCTGGACCACCCGCCCCAATGGATTCATCGTCGGATACCCGGTCTAAGATCAGCACATAAGGCGGAGCAGGGATCAAGGAAGGGCCGCTCGAAGTCCGAATTCTTCTGCGATCTCGCCGAGCCGCCGGTCTCTAGTCCAAATCGAGAGCGTCTTGTCAAACAGGGCGGAGGCGATCAGATGAAGGTCAGTAACCCCGATTCCTTTATTGAACAGTTTGCGAAGTTCGAGCAAGCGAAATAACTCGTGGGTCTCGGCGAGCGGGACTTGCGGCAACAACGAGAGGTCAGCCAAGAACGTCTCGCGGTTAGCGATCGAACCCAGGGCCAGTTCCAGCCGGACGAGCGGGTGCATTACGACTTCATCGTTCTGCAGCAGTTCCTGTAGCTTCACCTGGGGTTTTCGTAAATGGTCAATCCAGACCGAAGTGTCGACGAGGATCACTTTCGCCCTCTGCGTCGTGGTGCGGCTTGCGCCTTTGGATCGCTTCCCCCCATTGCCGCCAATCGCTTCGCAGCCTCGTTGCGGACAAGACGGGTGAGCGCTTCTCTCACCAGGGCCGCCTTCTCCTTGATGCCCGTGTAATGTTCGGCTTGACGAACAAGTTCGTCGTCCAGCGCAATGGTAGTCCGCATGGGAACCTCGAGTGCAAATATTAGCATCATTTCGATGCTATTTCCAGTGCCGGGTGCGCCCCTTCGACTGCGCTCAGGGCAGGCTATCAAGCGCAGTTTGAGCGGGATCGATCCGCACGACCTCCTGCTATTGAAATCTCTTAAGATCTTCTTCGAAAGAAATAAAAAAACGAGCGTGAAATTCCCTTCAGAAACGAGTGCATTTTCTTGTGTAAGTGGCGAAGGAAAGGCGCATACTTGTGCTATCGCAAAATCACTTCAGCGGAGATGATACTCGCCTGGTTGTGTCCAAGCTGTAATCATTCTTTCTGCTTTCCGGCCGACCAACTAGGCTGCGGCAGCAAGATTCGGACTGGGTACCTTACTCAAGAACCGGACCAGCCGTTTGATATTTTGTGCAGCCGCAGCTAGGAAGAACTGTTCGCGTACGAACTTCATGCGGCGCAGGCGCAGACGGCGCAAGCCGATCTGATTCTTTAGCTCGGCAAACAGCGCCTCCACTTTCTTTCGTTGACGTTGTGCATGGGCAAAGGCAGGGGTCGCTGCCAGCTCTCGGGCGCGTTGTCGTGCTGGCTCATGCATATGAATGGCGAGATACTTATATCGTCCACTCGTGCATTGCGCCTTCTGCGAGCATGCCCCACAACGCTTCCCACTGCCGATATAAGCATGAGCCCGGTTGCGCACATTCAGGCCAACGTAGTTGAGCTGTTCTCCAGCCGGACAGAGATAACTGTTGCTGGCAGGTAGATAGGTAAATTGCTCAGGACCATAGAACGGACTTTTCTTTCTCCGTACGCTGTCTCTCGTGCGCATCCACGGCGTAATCCCACGCTCCAACAACCACTGCAAAAACTCCCCATTCCCGTAGGTGGTATCGGCGGCTATGGATGCTGGCTCTTGTCCCTGCCACTGCGCGAAGCGAGTGATCATCTCCTGTGCGGCCACCGTCTCCTGGCTCATGCGGGCCGCCGTCGCCTGCACCCCCACAATCACGCAACTGTGATTGTCGACCAGGTAGTTGTCGTAGTAGCCCAGCCGCGCCGGTGTGCCACCCTTGGTCGCATAGGTGGAATCCGGATCGGTGGTGGAAACCTGTTCCTGCTGATGCACCGGTTCCTCAACCGGGTTCTGCTCTTCCAGTTCCACCAGATACTGTCGTGCTGTGCGGTTAACCTGGGCCATCTCCGCCAGTTGTTCGCGCGGAATCCGACTTTCTTTGGCGGCATTGGCTTCGATGAAGCTGCCATCCACCGAGAGATCGTCCCCTCGCACCAGTCCCGTCTCCAGGCACTGCTTCACGATCTTTTCAAAAAGCTGCTCGAACAGCTTCGACTCCTGAAAACGACCGTGCCGGTTCTTGGAGAAGGTGGAATGATGCGGAATCGGCTGATGAAAGCCCAACCCTGTGAACCAGCGCCAGGCCAGATGCATTCCCAACTCTTCCACCAGTTTGCGCTCGCTGGTGATGCCGTACAGATAACCGATCAGCAAGATGCGAAGTAGCAGTTCGGGATCCACCGAGGGCCGCCCCGTATCGCTGTAGCTGTCCTGGAGCCGCTCGCGAACAAAACTGAAATCGACGTGCTTGTCGATCAGCCGCAGCAGGTGATTTTGGGGAATGTACTCATCCAGAGTGAAGTAGTAGAACAGTGCTTCCGACCGGGCGTGTTGTCCCATCATGATCAGCAGGCCTCCGGGGGTGAAGATCAGGCAGTACATGGAAGGAATGCTTCCTTGTACCCCGACTTACCTGCTCATCACAGTGACTTTTTCAACACCCACGCCTGTTAACGACAACTATCTCCGAAAAGCGAATTTCTATTCTCGCGGCCGTCTTACCTTGCCCATGCGCGGCGGCTGCACCGGTTCGGCCACGCCATAGATCACATTGATTCCGGTTCCTCCGCCCCAGGTGGAACGTGCGGGGTTATCGTTCACGCCTGTTGCGACAGGAAGATCATTCCAGTTGTTGGTCGACCAGGCATTGCCCGCGGCGTCGATGGATACGTCAATGACGCTCTCGAAGTCGCCGCTGTGGAAAACATGCAAAACGTCGCCGGTCTTGGTGCCGGCCGGATGTCCCTTCGTGTTGTCGCCGGCCATGTACACGACTCCAAGTGTCCAGCCATTGGTCGCCCACACGTCGTCGTTGCCGTCGATATTGACTCCCCATGGGATGCTGATGGTCCCATCGCCGGTGTAGCCGCTGCCTGCCGACGGCTGTTGTGTGCCGTCCGGACGAATCATGCTGACGAAGCCGGTGGCCTTCACTTGCCCTGATTGGAGGGGGACGAGGAGGGCGCGGAACGCCTTGAACTCTTCCATGATCGTCGCGTGCGGCGGGAGTGGCTTCAGGCCCGGAAAGTCAGGCGACAGGAAGCTAACGACCCAGACGTTGCTCTTCGAATCAAGGGCCAAGGCACGGGGCGCCACCCCGACTCGAAAGGTCTCAACCTTTGTCGGATCGTTTGCCGGGAATCGCGCGACTGTATCGGATCGCGAATTCGAGACCCAAACGCGATTCTGCTCATCGATGACGACATCGAACGGCCCCGCGAGACCGTCGACTTTGACGATGCGCCCCTCTTTCACCCGTCCGCCCGGGAAGAAGAGCAACTGATTGCCTTCACTGTCGGTGACCCATACGTCGCCGTTCGCCGCAACGCCGATGCCCATAAGGCCGTGCAGCTTATCCCCAAACGGAAAATCTTGCTCGGTGGCCACAGGACGGCCCTGCAAGTCCATTACGAGGATCTTGCCGTTGAAGCTCGATGCCCAGACGTTATCTCGCGTAACCGCAGTACCCCATCCGATTCCGTTGATCCCTGCACCCATGAAGCCGGTGACCGGGGGAGAGAGGGTGGAACCGTCAGGCCCGAACTTAGCGACGCCTCCACCGATCCCCTTCACCGCGCTGGATTGCGACCCAGCCATCCAGTTCGAACCGCTCCAGAGATCGCTGTTGACGTCGAGCATCACACGGCCCGGTGCGTAGTTGCCACCGCCCGAAAAGCGCAAGATGAGCGCGAAGTCATTTGGCGCGTACTGCAGGTAAGGCACAAACGGCACCGCGTTCAGTGAACCCTCCTTCGTCTGTGGGTATGCCTCCTCGAAGAGTGCGAAGAGGTCCTTGGGATGTGCCCACGACTCACGAGCAATGCCGGCTAGCGCTCCCAATGTGTTCGACGGCGTCGTTCCTCCGCTTGGCGTTGCCGCCTGGAAGAACCGCGAGCGCCAGTCATCGCTGGCAGACGTGCTGGCATAGGTGATGAGGGACGCGAGAGTATTGAAGTTTGCAAGCGTCGTGCTGCGCGTGATGTTGAGCCCATCGATGATGACAGTCCCCCAACCACCGGTTTGCAGGTTCACGAGATTCGGGACGTTCATCGCGGCGATACGCAATCCGAGCGCATTCCCAGAGATAGCTCGCCCACTAATGAATCGTGCGGCGGTAAAAGCCGAAGCCACGGTCGTGAATTCGTTGACGACAACGCTGGCTGGGGCCTTACTGCCCAGAAGCGCCAGCAACGCGATGGCGGAATTATCGCCACTCCCTTTGCTGGCTTTAGGTACTCCGCCGTTTGCCACAAGGTAGAGCACGCCGTCGCTGTGCGCGCCTTTGGCGCGAACCTCGAAACGGCCATCATCGTTGGTCTTGGCCTGGTCGAGTTGTTTGGGTGCGCCTGCGCCGGCTTCCCACAAAGTTACGGTTGACTTTGCAATCGGAGCGCCTCCGCAGACCACCTGCCCTTTAATGCTGTCGGCTGCAAAAGCTGCCCCATCGGAAAGGACGATAAAGACAAACATGGTTCCCAGCATCAACGTCCGAACGATTGATCGAGTAGTCATTTCCCACCTCTTTGGGTACTGGTTCTGGGGCCCGGGCGAGAGCAGCAGCATACTGGAGCCAGTCTAGCGGCCGGAACGGCCTTACAACTTATAACCGCTCTTCACGGCAGACAGTTTACACGCAACTCAAGCCAAGCTACACGCGCCCTAACTACCGTAACATCGCCATTACACTCATTGACGTCGGTGGGACAATGAGCGCTATCG
>CAVOVN010000002.1:0-725543 GCA_963699875.1 uncultured Acidobacteriaceae bacterium | reverse complement strand
GAGCACGCGTTCCTGGCGTCCAATCTCGTATTCAATCGCCTCGCGGATGAAGCGGAACGAGTTGACGTTCTTGATCTCGGCCTTGGTGCCGAACTCTTTCTGGCCGACCGGACGTGACGCTGACGTTGGCATCGCAACGCAGCGAGCCTTCTTCCATGTTGCAGTCGCTCACGCCGGTGTAGAGGATGATCTCCTTCAGCTTGGTCAGGTACTCGTAGGCTTCATCGGGCGAGGCAATGTCGGGCTCGCTCACGATCTCAATCAGCGGCGTGCCGCTGCGGTTGAGATCCACGTACGTATACTTGTCCCGAGTCCCTTGAACCCCCTCGTGCTGGCTCTTGCCCGCGTCGTCTTCCATGTGGACGCGCGTCACCCCGATGCGCCACGCTTGACAGCCCTCAATTCAACGATATCCACCCAGCCGTGTTCCGCGAGAGGTTCATCGTACATCGAGATCTGGTAACCCTTGGGGAGATCCGGATAGAAGTAATTCTTGCGCGCAAAACGCGAGGCCCGAGATTCGTGCAGTTGAGCGCCATGGCGGCCTTATCGCCATCTCGACCGCCTCTCGGCTGAGCACAGGCAGCGCGCCGGGCAGGCCGAGACACACCGGACAAACGTTGGTGTTGGGCGCCGCGCCGAAGCCCGTGGGGCACCCGCAGAAGATCTTCGTCCGGGTCCCAGCTGCACGTGCACTTCGAGACCGATGACAGACTCGTACTTGGAACGCGTTGCGACAGGCGCTTCCGGGGTGGTGGCCATGTTGGAATTATAGCGAGAGGAAAGCCGTTAACCACGGATCACGCGGATGAATACGGATCGGAGATATTGGGGAGAAACTCTCAGGATTGTCATCCCGAGCGTAGCGAGGGAGCTGCAGTTTCCCGACTGGCCCAAACAGCGGCCCACGAGCAACCCTCTCCCGGTCGTCTACTCTTTCGCCATTGCGTAATAGCCCTGGCGGGCCTGGACCCTCAGCGCATCGTTGGTGGTTTTGATCTGGACCTTGCGATAGCTGCCATCGAGCTTGTTGTTGGTTGGGGTGTAGCCGAGGTTGTATTGGCTGCGCAGCTCATTCTGGATCTGGTCGAAGGCCTGGCGCAGCTTATCCTGCTTGTTGCCGACTTCGATCACGCGTCCGCCGGTTTCTTCCGCCAGCTTCTTCATCGAAATGTCGCCGCTATATCCCAGGCCGCCATAGAAACCGCGGTCGGCGATCAGGATGACGTAGCAGATGGTATCCGCCTTCTGCGCCGCCTCAATCGCGTCTTTGATCCGCAGGTGACTGCCTTCGTCTTCGCCGTCGGTGAACACGATCATCGCTTTGCGGCCTACTTCGTTCTTCAGCTTCTCGTCGGCGGCGAGAAAGATGGCGTCATACAGGGCGGTACTGCGCGGATGCGCGTTGGGCACCGGGCCGCCACCCAAGCCCGGCAGTCCTCCGCCGGAAGCTCCGCCGTTGATTTCCAGCTTGTCGAGGGCACGCGCCAGTTGGCTGGCATTGCTGGTGAAGTCCTGGTCGAGGTCGATGTCGGCGTCGAAGTTAATCAGAAAGGCCAAGTCCTTCGGGCGAAGCACGCTGTGCAGGAACTCGGAGCACGACTGCTGCTCGATGGGCAGCACATGCATCTGGCTGGGACTGGTGTCGATCAGAATGCCGAGGGTGAGAGGCTGGTTCGATTCCGCCGAAAAGTACTTGATGGTCTGCGGCTTGCCATCTTCAAAAACCTGGAAATCGTCCTTCGTCAGGCTGGGAATCAGCATGCCGTGCTTGTCCTTCACGTTGAAGAACAAGTTGACGACGTTGACCTGCGCCTTAAAGGTCTGCAGCGACTCGTCAACCCCGGGTTCCTGCGACGCTGCAGGGGGGTGTGCCGGAGGCGGCTGTGAAGCATTATCCTCAATCTGCGCCACGAGAGCGGAGCTGGCAAAGACGAGCAGACCGGCAACTAACATTGTCCGGCTAAATCGGATCAACAACCTTACCTCTCGTTTTCCTGCGAATGCATCCATTGTATTGTAAGGACGGTCCCGCGGCCCGGCGGAGGTGGCGCGCTAGCGTATACTGAGCTCAGTTCCGGCAAGCTTGGAGACCCACAAACCGACCATGTTCAATCGGCGATTGAGCTACTGGATTCTGTGCGCCGCAGCTTCGGCGCTGCTAGTTACTGCAGGTTCTCTGTGGTCTCAGGAGAAATTGCCGGACGCTCCTATTCCGCAGAACAATGCCCCTGTGCCGCAGGTGAGTGTGCCCACTCCGGACACGTCCGGCACCGGGGGTGACTCCTCCTCAGCAGCTAACCCGCAACCGGACCCAAATACTCGCCCGGGCGAGCAGGGAGACACCGGACAACAGAATCCCCAGCCCCCTCCGCCAGGCTCGCAGGAGATCAAGACCATACCGCCCGGGCAGGCAACTTCGGCTCCGGGCAGCGGCGTGGATGAACTCTTCAAGTTGATCGTCAGCGTGAACTTTGTGTCCGTTCCGGTCACGGTAAAGGACCACGACGAACACCTGGTAGCCGGACTGCTCCAAAAGGACTTCAGCATCTACGAGGACGGCATCCCGCAGAAGATCACTTTTTTCACCAGCGATCCGTTTCCCCTGTCCACGGCCCTGGTGATCGACATCGGCTTGCCCGAAATGACGATGAAGAAGGTCAGCCAGACCTACTCGGCGTTGACCGGCGCGTTCGGCCCGTTTGACAACACCGCGGTTTTCACCTACGGCAACGCCGTCACCAAGCAGTCGGACTTCGGCAACGCGCAACGTCTGCAGATCGCCCTGCAACGCATCCGCGACATTACCGGCGAGACGCCTGGGCCGCAACAGCTGGGGGGCCCTTCGGTTCAGGCCCTACGACCAATGGCAAGCCGGTCGATCCGGGAAGGTTACAGGTCAACACCCCATCGCGACCCTCCGCGGTATTGAATGACGCGATCCTGACGGCCGCGCAGGACCTCTCGCACCAGTCGCGCGAGAGCCGCAAGATTATCTTCGTGGTCAGCAATGGCCGCGAATACGGCAGCCGCGCCAGCTACGAGCAGGTACTCAAAGTGCTGCTGACGCAGAACATCGCGGTCTATGCCATCGGCGTGGACTCCGCCGCGCTACCGGGCTATCGCGAACTGGGCAAGCTGCATATCCCGACGCAGGGCTACACCGACATTCTTCCGAAATACGCTAACGCGACTGGCGGCGACGTGATCAACGAAATGTCGCGCGAGGCAATCGAAAGCGCCTATCAGCAGATCACGCTTCAGGCGCGCAATCAGTACACGCTGGGCTACAACACCACGCAGAGTCCATCCAGCAGGTTTCGCGATATTGAAGTCAGGGTAAAGCGTCCCGGGTTGCGGGTGACGGCCAAGCACGGATACTATCCGTTGCCGCCGCCGCGCGCGACAAACCGGAATCGGCCCCAGCAGACTCCGCCGGGAGCGCCGCAGAACTCCACTCCGCAGTAGAGCTATTCGTTCAGCCGAAGCGAAGTGGCCCCGAGGATAGGCCCGTTGTCGCCCTGCTGCAAAAAAACAACCAGCTTCAGGTTTGCAGGGTTCCAGTCGCGCTGGAGCGGGACCTCCACCTTTTTCTGGAACTCGCCTTTTGACAGCGAACCGATGCTGCGCAACTCGCGCACAACGCCGGCATGATGAAGCGTGTGGCCGCCGTTTTCGCCGCCTTTCACCTCGCTCGACAGCCCGTCTTCCGTTACCGCAAGATAGACCTTGCCTTTTCCGCTTCCCGACTTAACTGACACCTGGTATGCGTTGCCGCTGAGCTTGGCCACGCTGATCTTGGCCGGCTTCTCGTTCTTTGAGGCAGCATCAATCCCATGCGCGACAACTTTGTCATCGCTGCCCAGCAACTGCTGCTGGCCGTCGATGACCATCTGCGGCGTGTACGGAGAAGCCAGCCCGAAATGCTGCGCGTATTCCTGTTGCCGCACGGTGAACTCGTGCGAGGAGAAGCGGTCGGTCCAGCCAATATGGTTCCAGTAGTCGACATGCTCGCCCAGCACGATGATGTCGAGCCCGTTCGTCCCGTTCATCTGGCTAGCTTGACCAGCAACGCGTCGGCGGGTGGACAACTGGAGCAGCCCTCCGAGGTGAACAGTTCAACCACCACCGGGTTCTCCGCCGCCAAGGCCGGAGGCAACATACAGACGGCGATCAGCAAGAAGCGAGGAAGAACTTTCATACACCGTTAGACTCCATACAGGCTAAGATTACATTCCGGCTGTCACTTTTTCTGCGCTGGGAACTCACATTCTTGGCGTTTGGCGATGCCAGCCGGGCAGGTCGGGCGGTGTCTTGCTCGACGTGCCCGGGCTCTTAGCCGTTGCTTATGATGTCCCTCAGCGAGGATGGGACAGCAGAATGTCCAGCACTGCCGTGCGCGAGACAGATCGCCGGCGCAGGAACGCGAATTGATCGCGCGCATTCTCGCGGGCGAGCGGCAGCTCTTTCATGAGCTGGTGCGGCCCTACGAGCGCAGCGTCTATTTCGCCGCTTATTCCATTCTCGGCAACGAGCACGACGCCGAAGATGCCGCGCAGGAGACGGTGCTCAAGGCGCTCAGGAACCTGACCTCGTTTCGCGGCGAAGCCAAGTTCGGCACCTGGCTGGTTTCCATCGCCATCAATGAAGCGCGCGCCCGCTTGCGGCACGACAAGGTGTTGAAGTTCGAGTCGGTGGACGCGCCCAGGAGGAAGAAGACGGCGATTTCGTTCCGGCAGTATTGACCGACTGGCGCGAAGTTCCCTCCGAAGCCCTGGAACGCAAAGAGGTGCGCGAACTGCTGCGCTCGGCGCTGGAATCGCTTCCCCCCATCTACCGCGAAGTTCTGATTTTGCGGGACGTGCAGGAGTTCAACATCGCGGACACCGCTCAAATGCTGGGCGTGAATGAAGGAGTGGTGAAAACGCGGCTGCTGCGGGCCAGGCTGATGATGCAGAAAATTCTCGCGCCGCAGTTGAAGACCAGCATGCCAGCGGAGGCATCTTTGGCCTGTTCAAGCGGAAAGCAGGTGGCTCATGGTTCTGAATTGCAGACACGTATGGGACCAGATCTCGAACTACATCGACGGAACGGTTCCGCCGGAATTTCGCAAGGCGGTTGAGGAACATCTGGCCCACTGCCGCCACTGCTCCGCTGTGCTCGACTCCACGCGCAACATCCTGGTGCTGGTGGCCGACGAACGCACCTTCGAGCTGCCGATTGGCTATAGCGAGCGCCTGCACGCGCGATTGCAGCAGGAGCTGGATTCACAAGCGCTGGGGTGAGCCTGACGCAGCGCTGGCGCACACTACCCGAGCTTCACGGATAGACACTACGGAAACTTCACACAGAGACACAGAGACACAGAGACACAGAGAATAAGAAACTTAAGATCCTAATCTCGGTGACTCGGTCCTCTGTGGTGAAAATGATTTCCGGCAACAGCAGCGCTTCACTTCACCTTCATCACCTTCCAGGGTTTGGGTTTGGGCATGCCGGGAGGCATGCTCATGGCGATCATCTTGATTTCCGCCGTCGTGTCGTCTGGTCAGCTTCATCATGTAGCGAAAGGTTTCCTGGGTATTCGGATCCTTGCAGGTGATGAGCAGGCCGTCCGGATTCAGCTTGGCTTCGACCAGCGGATCGGTCACGAACTCGTCGCTCACGTGTTTCATCTCGCCGTTGTCGTTCAGATCGATATTCTTGGCGCGCTGCACGCGAGCCGGAGAATTGTTCGCCCGAGAGGTTGAGGTTCAGCAGAATCCACGGCTTGTCTTCGAAAGCGCCGATCCAGTTTCCGGCGTAAGGCAGCAGCGGGTTTTTCTTGACCGGAGCCTGTGCCGCGCCCTGAGGTGAGTTTGGATTTGGTTTGGGCGCGGTTTGGGCGATTGACCCGACACGAACAGAAGAAGAGAGAAGGCAAGCAGTGCACGTGACATCCGGCACCCCCGACGACTATACGCTACCAGCTACCAGCCACCAGCTATCAGTCAACTGCTACGCGAATGACGATGTTCAGCTACGAGCTGACGAGCTACCAGCCATTAGCCACCAGCCGCCGAACACCCATCAGCTGCCAACTGCTTGCTGTCAACCGCCAACTATCAGCTTCTTACCGACAACTGACAACTGGCAACCGCAACTTTCATCACGCCTTCAGCCTCTGTCTGTCGACGCTGCCGATCTGCACCGGTCTCGCCGACGCTGCTTCTCCTGCTGATGGCAGGTCCAGCACAGCGGGCGCTTGGGCTGGGCGATGGAACCCAGTCTGTCAGGTCAACCTGCCGCATCTCGACCAGCTTGAATTCCTCGTTGAGAAAACCCATGCGGCCATACCGCCAATCTGCCGGCGTGAGCAAACGGCCGCAGATGGTGCACGGCTTGCCATCAAACCATTTGGTCAACAGGCGATCGAGATTTTCCGGCGTGGCTTCGACCTGCGCCAGACATTCCTGGCCACATTCGCCATTTTCCGGCCAATGCGCTACAGGTCTGCACCCGCGGGTATTCTTTGCCACGCAAGGCTTCCTGCAGAGCAAACTTGCGGTCGACTTCGACTTCGGCGCGCTGGTGGTTCTCGGGGCACATGACCGGGCGGCGGCCGCGATTCTTGTAATAGCTCTGAAGCGTAAAAGTGACCGGCAATCCCACCATGACGGCAGCCACGATGAAGAATAGGACGATCGGAAAGGCAGCGTACATCAGGAACCTCCCCCGAAATTGGAGTGGTTCTATTTTCCAGTCTGACGTCACTTGCGCTCAGTGACGCGCCGCACAAGACGTTGTGATCATCGAACGTTAGGCGCCTACTGTCGCGCCGCTACTTCTGTCGCGACTCTTTGCCCTCGCCCATCCTGACCCAATGCGCCCCGTCGTCGGTGGAGTATTCCGACCACCAATCCACGTGATCGTTGTCGCGAAACACGTTTACCGTCCGAAACTCTACCGGCTTGCCTGATATCTCGGCTTTGCCCAGGTATTCCCAGCGGTTGTGATCGGGGCTGATGGTGAGCTCGGTCATCCGCGGTTTGTCCGCCACCGGGCGCATGCCGAACATCTGATACGACCCCTTCTCCGGATCGAAGGCGTACACCGAAAGATTGCGCGATCGCCTTTCCGTCCATCGTATTGTTCTGGTCGCAGATTACGAAGATATGGTCAGGCGACCAGGCGCAGTTGGTCACTCCACTCACCGCCATCGCCTTGCTGTAGTCGGAGTCCACCAGCTTTCCCTCGCCCACCCATTTCCCTCCCACCCATCGCCCAAGCACATCAGCAGTCGGCTTCGTGGTGTCGGTGGCGGTAAGGAGGGAGCACAGTAGACAAAGAGTGAAGGTCAGTTTCCACAACATGGTGGAGAAACTTAACCCGGAACCCGCGGTTTAAGCCAGTGGAAACGGCAGATTAGCGGTCTGGCTCTAACGTGGCGTCAGGATGCAGCACTTTCGAGCTAAATTAGCATTTCGCCCGCGCCCTAAGTAGGCTAAAATTATGAGTCATTCGGCTGCGCCGCTTCTGATGCCCCCGCAATCGTCGCCGCCCCGGACGCAGATACTGGAAGTGTCGCCACGCACCAGCAGATTGCGGTGGCGGACACGGGCGGAACCTATAACACCCAACAGAAAGACGTTAGCGCCTCGTGTTTGATCGCCGATCAAAATTCCTGAGTCTTTTGACGCTAGTGCAAGACCTTGCGGTCATTTGCGTAGCGTTCGGCGCTGCCTACCTGCTGCGGACCCTGCTGATTCATTTCCAACTCTTCCACGAGCAGCTGCCGGAAATCTATCCCTTCTCGCACTACATTCCATTGCTGCTGGCTTGCTGGCTCTGTGGGCGATCACCGCCTACTTCGGAACGTTCTATCGCGATCTGGAACTGAGCAACCCGGTTCGCGTCGGAGCCAATCTCCTGTATCAATCGCTGGTGGTCCTGGTACTCGCGTATGCCGGGCTTGTACCTGCTGAAGCGTACCGACATCAGCCGTACTTTCGTTATGGTGGTTGGCGGAGTGATGTTTGTCACTCTGCTGGCGGGTCGTGCCATTTCCTATTCCGGCGTTTACTGGATGCGCGAACGCCTGAATCGCTACCACTACTGCATCGTTGTAGGCTGCGGAGCGCGCGCGCGTGAAGTAGCCTCACTGATTGAAGACAGCGTGGGCAGCGGCCTGCGGCTGGTCGGCTTCATCGATCCGGCGTCGAACGGCACGACCACCGAGCCCGCCATTGGAAAGTATCCAGTCTTTCCGCTGTCTTCGGTGGAGAACATCCTGCAAGAGCAGGTGATCGACGAGGTTATTTTCGCCGTCAGCATGCAGGAGTTGGCGCGCCTGGAACCGGTGATCCTGCACTGCGCCAATCTGGGCATCAAAGCACGCATGCAGCTCGAGTTCCTGCCCGCCGCTTACTCCCAGGTTTATCTGGAGAAGTTTCACGATCTGGAATTACTGAGTCTCTCGAGCACGCCTGAGAGCGAGGTGCTGCTCTTCCTCAAACGCGCCTTCGATCTGTCCTTTGCCGCCTGCTCACTCATCGTGTTGTCACCGCTGATGGTTGGGATTGCCTCAGCCATCCGCCTCACCTCTCCCGGGCCGGTGCTGTTCCAGCAAACGCGGTGCGGCCTGGGCGGGCGACGCTTCACGCTTTTCAAGTTTCGCTCGATGATCAACAACGCCGAGCAGTTGAAGGCGGAGCTGCACCAGCTCAACGAGTCGGATGGCCCGGTGTTCAAGCTGCGCGACGATCCGCGCATCACCCGGGTAGGCCGCTGGCTGCGACGCTTCAGCATTGATGAGCTGCCTCAGCTGTGGAACATCGTGCGTGGCGATATGTCATTCGTCGGCCCGCGTCCTGCGATCCCGGAGGAAGTCGATCAATACGAGACGTGGCAGCGCCGCCGCTTGCGCATGCGTCCTGGCCTGACCTGCATCTGGGTACTGGAAGGCCGCAATCATCTGGAGTTCAATCGCTGGATTCAACTGGACCTGGCCTACATCGACACCTGGTCGTTGTGGCTGGATGCCAAAATCTTTTTGCGTACCATACCCATCGTTCTCTCTGGCCGAGGAGCATACTAGACCTATGGTTTCGATCACCATCGTTACCTGGAACTCGGCACGTTATTTACGAGAGTGCCTGACCTCCATTCAGCGGCAGGACTATCGCGACATCGAGGTCATCCTCCTCGACAATGCCTCGACCGACGGCACCCGGGAGATCCTGCGTGAGTACGAGTCACGTTTCCGAGTGATCTACCGGTCAAAGAACACCGGCTTCGCCGCCGGGCAGAACGAAGCCATCCGCACTGCGCGCGGCGATTGGATTCTCTGCCTCAATCCTGATGTTCTGTTGCGGCACGATTTTGTCAGCCGCCTGGTCGCAGCCGGAGAAACGCATCCTGCTGCCGGTGCAATTTGCGGCAAGCTCCTGCGCTGGAAGCCGGAGAAGCTGGATGGCCGCACCAACGTCATTGATTCCACGGGTGTCTATTTCACCCGCAACATGCGTCACCTCGATCGCGGCGCGGAAGAGATCGACCGCGGCCAGTATGATCGCGTGCAATATGTTTTCGCTGCCACCGGCGCAGCGGTGATGTTCAGCCGCGAGTTCATCGATGCGGTTT
The DNA here is from genome assembly GCA_963699875.1 of uncultured Acidobacteriaceae bacterium. Lineage (GTDB taxonomy): Bacteria > Acidobacteriota > Terriglobia > Terriglobales > Acidobacteriaceae > CAVVDY01. The sequence continues at coordinate 715,922 of CAVOVN010000002.1, read as the reverse complement.
CGGTGGACGGCGAACTCTTCGACGAGGAGTTCTTCTCCTTCCGTGAAGATGGCGACCTGGCTTGGCGCGCCCAGTTGATGGGACACAAATATCTCTACACTCCGAACGCCGTAGCCTGGCACGTGCGACGCGTGACTCCGGAGCGGCGTAAGGAACTGCCGCACGTCATCAACTGGCACTCGGTAAAGAACCGCTGGCTGATGCGGAACAAGAATTCCTCAGGATGGCTTGTTCGTCTGGCCGTTCCGGTCTTGTGGCGCGATCTGCAGGCCTTTGGCTACGCGCTGCTGCGCGACCGCTCGATGTTTTCCGCTATCTTTTACCGCTTTCGCCCCGAAGTTCGCCGGCGGTTGCGTCATCAGCGCGGAATCATTCAGTCCCGCCGCAAAGTGTCGGATCGCGAATTGCTCTGGTGGTTCAGCAACACGCCCCGCGCCATCGATATTGTGCAGCCGGCGCAAGGGTTCGACCCGGAGTATGCCGTTCATGGGCTTGCTTCCGGTGAGCGCCATTGAAGATTGCGATCGTCGGGACCCGCGGCATTCCTAATCGCTATGGAGGATTTGAGCGTTTCGCCGAGCAGATCAGCTCCCGCTTCGCCGACCACGGCCATGATGTAACCGTCTATTGCCGTCGCGCCTTCACTCGGCCTGATGATGAGTACGATCGCCGCGTGAAGCGCGTCATCGTGCCCAGCTTTCACCAGAAGCATCTCGATACCTGGGTCAGCACATTGTTCGCGGCGGTTCATGCTGCATTCTCGCGCTATGACGTGGTGCTCATCTGCAATGTCGCCAACGCACCGTTCTGTTATCTGCCACGCATGTTCGGCACGCCAGTGGTGCTGAATGTCGATGGCCTCGATCGCAAGCGCAGCAAATGGAATGCGCTGGGCCAGCAGGTGCTGCACTTCTGCGAATGGATGTCGAGCTTCAGTTCAAACCGGCTGGTGACCGACGCGAAGACCATCCACGACTACTACCTGGCAAAGTATGGCGCGGAATCGACAGTGATCGGCTACGGCTCGGAGATGCCGAAGCTCGACTACGACCTGAACGGATTCAAGCTCGAGCCCGGCCGATACGTTCTGTATGTCAGCCGGCTGGAGCCGGAGAATAATCCTGAGCTGGTGCTGCGCAGTTGGCGCTATGTGCAAACCGACTGGCCGCTGGTGATGGTGGGCGACAACGCTATAAGCCGGAGTACCTGGAAGGCCTGCGCAAGCTCGCCGACGATCGCGTCGTCTTCACCGGCTCTGTCTACGGCGACGGATACTGGGCATTGCAAAAGCACGCGGGCATTTTCGTGTTCGCCTGCGAAATCGGCGGCGTGCATCCGGCGCTGATCGAAGCCATGGCTGCGCAAAACGCCACGTTGTACCTCGACACTCCGGAGAACAACGAGACCGCAGGCGATGCTGCAGTGCCTTATAACAAAGATGAAGCGAGCCTGGCGGCCAAGCTTCAGGATTTGCTCGACAACGAAGCCGAACGCGAGCAGTGGGGGCAGCGCGCGCGGCAGCGCGCGCAAGAGTTGTTCGCCTGGGAAGCTATCGCGAACAAGTACGAGCGGCTGTTCGAAGAGGTCGTTGCGAAGGGCTAGAGGCGTGTCGCTGTTTCGGCCCGAGCGAACCAAAAATCTGCTATTTCCGTTCTCGCGTTGTTCATTTCTCGACAGATCCCTTCAAAAATCCCCGCGGGGAAAAAATTCCCGAAAAGCTGTTATCCTACACTGATTTTCTTATCGAGCCCAGCGAAGGAAATCTACTTTCGGACTGCGAATTCACGCTAAAAGCGAACAAAATCGCGATAACGACTCCTTAGCGATGAGTTAAAGTCATGGATAATATAAAATGAGCGCCCTAACTCACGGCAACGGCAAATTGAGCTGTGAATATGATGAAAAACGAGGAAGGAAACGTGCGCATTCAGCAACATTTCACGACCACTGAAAGGAAAGTAGCTAATACGCCAACAACACTCTCACGTCGCGCACGTTGTTTCCCGTCGGACCGGTGATGATCGCGTCACCGATCGCTTCGAACAGCGGGAACGCATCCAGTTTCTTCAGCGCCACTGCCGGATCGAAACCTTTTTCTCTCGCCCGCGCCACGGTGCTTCCATCGGCAATCGCGCCGGCCGCCGGGCTGTTGCCGTCGATGCCGTCGGTTCCGGCGCTGAGTACGGTGATCGGCTGACCCTGAATTTTTTCCGCACAGTACAACGCAAACTGCTGATTGCGTCCGCCCGTTCCCGGATTCTTGCCCGGCCTTAACCGTGACCTCGCCGCCCGAAATGAGGCAGACGCGCGATGCTCCCTGGCGCAATATGCGCAGGCGCGACAGCAGATGATCGGCGGCGTCGGCGTAATCCCAGTCGTCGCAGCTGTTGTCGACTTCGACTGCGAATCCGGCGAGTGCCGCTGCTTCCACCGCCGCTCTCAAAGCAGTCGCGTTCGAGAGGATGGTGAGGTATCGCGAGTGCGCGAACGCGGCGTCGCCCGCCTTGGGAGTCTCCAGCAATTGCCGCCGCTCGAAGATCTGACGCACGCTGGATGGAAACTGCGGAAGCAAGCGGTACTTCTCAGCGATGGCATAACAATCAGCGACTGTCGTGGTGTCTGGCATTGTGGGACCTGACGCCAGAGCGTCGAGCGCGTTCTCCGGCACGTCGGAAACCAGGATGGAAACCTGCTGCGATGGGGCAGCCGCTCTGCCATGCGGCCTCCCTTGATCGCAGAGAGGTGTTTGCGAACTGCATTGATCTCTGAGATCGGCGCGCCGGAGTAGACCAGAGCCTTGTAGGTCGCGATTACGTCGTCCAGCGTGATGGCAGACGAGATTGGCTTCTCGGCGATGGCCGAGGCTCCTCCGCTGATGAGAAATATGGTGAGCGTGTCGGGACACGAATTCCCCAACAGCTTCAAAATGGCTTCGGCGGCGCGAAACGAATCCTGGTTGGGCATGGGATGGCCGCCGATGAAGTAGCGAAATCCGAACACCTGCGCGGCGGGAGCGCTGGGACACGAGATGATGCCGCGCAATCCCCGGTCGACGATTTCAGTCAACGCCTGGGCCATGCTGTGCGCGGCTTTGCCGATGGAAATCACGTTGATGGTCGCGAAGCTGTGCAGATCGTAAAGGTCGTGGCCGATACGAAGCTGGTCGTCGCGCAACTCCAGGTGGCGCTGCATGGCTTTCGGGATGCTGCACTCGGCCAGGGCATGATCGAAGGCCCGCCGCGCAAGCTCCCGCATTTCGCTGTACAGCGGATTGGCCGGATCCAGTTGGGTGGGCATCGAGGGGAATTATAAGGGGAAGCAATTAGCAGCTAGCAATTAGCAACTGGCTGTTGAGATTCGGGCCGCGCTGGAAAACGGCGGTTAAACCAAACCGCGTGACGGAGTACTCCGCGTCAGGGCACGACCTCGGTCGCGCCGTGAGTTCGGCACGACTGGAACACGTTGCGGAAAAATTGTTCGCCGTGGGAAGAAGAGCAGATCCCTCGCGGCTGAAGCCGCTCAGGATGACATACAAAACGGCTTAGCGGCACGGCTAAAGCCGTGCCCTGATACAAAGCAGGCGCTACGAGAGTTTTTCAGCAGCCCGTGGAAGTCCTGACGCGATGCAATGACTGAGCGAAGTGTGGTTGTTACAGCCAAAAGCCAAGAAGCCAGGAGCTGCTTCTTTACTTCTTTTCTTCGTGCTTCAGCGATGCCGAGTTGATGCAGAAGCGCATGCCTGTGGGATTGGGGCCATCGGGGAAAACGTGTCCCAGATGCGACTCGCACTTCGAGCAGATAACTTCGGTGCGCCGCATCCCGAAGGCGTTGTCGTCGTGCAGTTCGACTTTGTCAGGATCCATGGCCTGGTAAAAGCTTGGCCAGCCGCTGCCCGAATCGTATTTGGTATCGGAATCAAACAGCTCCTGCCCGCACGCCGCGCAGCGATAGACGCCAGGCGTTTTGGTGTGGGCATACTCGCCGGTGAAGGCGCGCTCGGTGCCCTTCTCGCGCAAAATGTGATACTGCTCGGGAGTCAGTTCCTTGCGCCAGTCGGCTTCTGATTTTGTGATCTTTTCTGCTTTGTCTGCCATTCTTCTCACCCACTAATTTAGATACCCGAATGTCGGAATGGATTCCGACCTCAATCCTGGGTACCTTCGATGACGGGTTCAGCGCCCGTGCGATGCTGCACGTGCGACCACACGAAATATGCGACGCCGGCGACGATGATCCCAGCGATCACCAGATCGAGGCGATGGAACCACATCTTCAACCGCGGATCTTTGTCCCACTGCTCGCCGAGCCTCATCCCGATATAGGCGAGAACCAGGCACCATGGCCACGAGCCTAGAAATGTATAGATATGGAATTTGAGCCGGGGCATTCGGGCGATCCCCGCAGGCAGAGCGATGAAGGTGCGCACCACCGGCAGCAAGCGTGCGATGAGCACCGCAATCGCGCCTCGACGTTCAAAGAAGCGGTCAGCCCAGGCGAGCTCGCGCTTGCTCAGGAAGATGTAACGCCCGTAGGCCTCCACCAGCGGCCTGCCGCCGAAGTAGCCGATTTCATAGGCGACGACCGACCCCAGGTTGCATCCGATGGCGCCCCAGGTCGCCACCCAGAACAGCGAAAAGCGGCCGGTGTAGACCAGGTAGCCGGAGAAGGGCATGATGATCTCCGAGGGCAGCGGTATACACGCCGACTCGATTGCCATGAGCAGCATGATTCCGACATAGCCGGCGGAGGAGATGACCGAGATAATCCAGGCGCCTACGATTTCGATGAGGTGTGCGACCATTCGTTATAGGATAACAATTTCGCCATCGCCGATTTCCTAAACCAAGCGAGAGGTTCCTATGTCGACTATGACCACGGTAAGCACAAACACGGTTTCGGTGCAGCAATTGATCGATCATCTGGACCAGCTTGGAGAGGGTGACTTCCTGACCGTAGAAAGGCCTGTCGCCGTGCTGCGCGCAAACCCGGTTGACCCAAAAACGCTGGCGCCTTACATCTTCTGGAACTCGCAGCATTACACCCGCAATCTGATTCACAAGACCGAACTGTACGAGATGCTCGCGATCTGCTGGGACGTGGGGATGAAAAGCTCCGTCCACAATCACAAGGACCAGAACTGCTGGATGGCCGCGCCCGTCGGCAAGTTGCAGGTGAACAACTATAAGGTGTTGGAAGAGGACCTCGCATCGCAGCATTGCAATATCGTTCCCACCGATACCGTAGAGATCACGCTCGCCAATCCGGTCGCAGTCGATCCGCTGAACCCAGTACACGATGTACGCAACCCGCGCGAGTGGAACCAGCGTGCCGTGAGCCTGCACATTTACTCGCGGCCATTCGATTCCTGCATTGTGTACTCCTGCGAGCAGCACACCTGTGGAGAGATCGGTCTTTGCTATACCTCGATGTACGGAAAGCTCATACAAGGCGACGTCGCGCCGGCGTCGGATTAACCCAACCCGTCCGTGTCTGCTCCGCGCTTCGACCCGGCGCGGGTTGGATGATCTCAATCCGGGAGGCGCGCCATTCGCCGTCCCTATCCTGCTCGGCGGTAATTCGCACCTCGGCGCCGACAACTAATTGCTCACGCGCCGAAGACTTGCGCGAATCAGCAGGTACGTCCTCGTCGTAGGTTACAGTCGCGTGCGAGATATCAACACGGCGAATGCTCCCGTTTTTGCCGCGCACGTAGAGCCATCCTACCTGCGGAGCGCCATTCTCGCCTTCGACAACAGTTCCGCGAAAAGAGCCGGGAGTTGCCGCCTGGGCCGAGCCGCAGAAGAATGTCACAGCTAAAAACCAGGCAGCCAGATGTCGCGTACATCGCATGCAGAGTTCGATGCGGAAATTCGCAAAAGGGGAACAACCGCTGGATTGAGCAGGAGGAAGTTCTGCCGCCGCCGCGTCCTCGCGTAGTCGACGATTAGAATAGACGGGCGCCCCACTTCGATATTGGAGATCCGCCCTTATGCCCGACACCGCCGCACACATGGCAACCAGGCTGCCCGCCGTTCCACTAACGCTGGAAGGACATAGCGTGCTGCACCAGATGTTTCGCTTTCGCTGGGCCGAGTGGCGGAAATTAGATACGGCGCGGCAGACGCAAATTGCCGGCGAGGCCGGCGCAGTGTTCAGTGCCGCCGAAGAAGCGGGCCAGACGGCGCTGTACTCCATGCTTGGACACAAAGGCGACCTGATGGTCGTTCACTTTCGCGGTTCTTTCGACGACCTGAACTCGGCGGAGTTGCAACTCAACCGAACGGGGTTCGCCGAGTTTCTGGAGCCCATCCATTCTTATGTGTCGGTCGTCGAGTTGGGACTGTACGACTCCAGCGTGAAAACTTTCCGCACATTGCTAGAGCGTGGCGTCGCCCCGCTTTCCGAGGAGTGGAACAGAGAAATTCAAGAAACCATGCAGCGGCAGCGGGCGGCAATGTCATCGCGACTCTTCCCCAAGATTCCCGGCAGCCGTTATCTGTGCTTCTATCCCATGGATCGCCGCCGCGGCGAAGACAAAAACTGGTACACGCTTCCCATCGAAGAGCGCCAGCGGCAGATGGAAGAGCACGGCATGGTGGGCCGGCGCTACGCCGGTAAGGTGCAACAGATTATCACCGGCTCCATCGGCTTCGACGATTGGGAATGGGGTGTCGACCTGTTCGCCGACGATCCGCTCATTTTTAAGAAACTGATTTATGAAATGCGCTTCGACGAGGTCAGCGCGGTGTATGCCCTGTTCGGACAATTCTTCGTAGGCCTGCGCGTTCCGGCGAACAAGCTAGGCGAGTGGGCGAATGGAAACCTGCCGAAATAAAACGTTCGTAGCACGGTCTCTGCTCCGGGATTACTGTCGTATGTTCCGGGGTTAGACGTCATTTTCGCTTTTCAGGACCTGCTTGACATCGCGCTTGCCATGCAGAACTCTGATGACGCGAATCAGTTCGTCATCGGGGATGTAATAGACGCGTATCGCCTCAAAACCAGTGACCGGCCAGGAACGCAAATTCTGAAGACGGGAATCACCCGCGTCATATCGCGGACCGATATGGGGATGTTTTCGCAAGTCCTCGATGGTGCGACGTATGGCATCTAGAAAGCGAAGGGCGACTCGCGGAAGATCCTGACTGACGAGGTAATACCGAAACTGTCGCACAACGTCATCAGCGGCCGCTTGCCGGTAAAAGTCTCACGTACGCGGGTTAGTTCTGTGATTAGCCAGCAGGGAGCCAGTTTTGTTATCAACTACGTTCCAGAAATCGGTTTCCGAGAGTTCGGCGGACGCCATTCCTTCCAGGAGGAGTGCGTCAAGCTGCTCCTGAGTTCCAGCAAACCCGGGAAGGGTGCGCTGCTCCACGGCAGCCAGGGCCGCCTCCAGCACATCGGCAACAGACTCATAAGCTCCGCGACGCATCACGGCCTCAAGCCGCTGTTCCTGCTCAGGGGTAAGATCGATTGTCATTAGATTCGACTCTTCGCCGTCGTTCGAATTCAGCCTACCAAGAATCTGCTCGGCCCCGCAACGCGGTAAGCCCGAGGACGAATTGCCCGTGCAAAGATCATCCGGGCATTTATGAGCAAGCCCTACTTTTCGGACAGCGTCAGCTTGCTGGTTGCGTCGGCACCGCGATACTCCAGTTGATAGCCGACCTTCTCCTTGCCGGTAACCGGAAAGTAGAGGTAGCCAGCCACGGGCGAGCCCATCTCTCCGCTTTTGAGTTCCTTATCGCTCAGTTCGGTTTCCATGGTCTTGCGATCGGAGTCGGTTGTCGCCGGAGATGTGGTTTTGCCAACGCCGACGCCCGTTCCGACGCCAACCACGGGACCGCCGACTTGCTTGGTATTGCCGTTGCCGGTGTAGACCGGGTAGCTCTCATACCCAACATGTGCTTCCGGATAGAGTGTCACATCGCGGCTGCTGGCGGGCCGTTTCTGCAGGATGGACGCGATCTCTTCGGGAGTGGCAGGCGTGACGGACGACTTCTCGTCCGACGTGACCAGAGCAAAATTCGACCGCTGAAGATCGATAATCTTTCCGTCCGAAGGATAGAAACCCACTTCCACAACTACGTAACGCCCGGCCAACGGGGTGGCAAACGAGTTCTGAATCTGCGTCTTCGACAGCAGCTTTGCCCCGATGGAGTACTGCGACTCGACGGTCGACGCCTGATAATCCTTCGCCGACGCGCGAGGTGCGGGCGGATTCTGAGCGAAAGCCAGAGAACTCAGCAGCAACAACAAGATGCATGTGCGATGCATGTCAGCTACTCCATCTTTATCTTTAGCGTCTTGCCGGTCAGGACGTAGATGCGCTTCTCCTGCGGAGCCTGGCCGACCGCCCGAACCTCGAGCCGATAGACACCTGGAGCCAGCCAGAAATTTTTCAACTTCGATGCCGGACCGGCGAACGCGCCATCGAGGTAGACTTCTGCATTTTTGTCGGAGGTCTGCAGATTGACCTGGCCATTGTTGATCTGTGGGGCGAAGTATATGGGGGCGTAGGGCGCGAACCAGGGATCGTACCAGCCTCCGAAGAACGGTGGAGGATAGTAGCCGGCCCAGTATCCCGGCCAGTAGGGGCCGGAGTAGTAGCCGTAACCCGCACCAATCGAAATCGTTCCCAGACGCACTCCCGCGGAGGCAGGAATAACCAAAGCCGCCACCAGCAGGAAAGCCAGCGCAAATCCAAACTCGCGACGTGTGGCCATCGTCGTACCTCGTCGGCTATGTTAACCCGATGACCTACGAAAAGTTCGCAGGAGCGGCAAGATTTTGGAACTCCGGGCGGGTTTGCGAGGAAGGGCTCGCCAGTGGCCCGGGGCTCGGCTTTTGTGTCTACTCGGCTTTTGTGCTGCCTCCAACCGCCAGGGTGAGAGCCCCCAGAAGAGTGTCGCCGGCTGCGGTTTTTCCGTTGACTCTGAACTTCTAAGTGGTACACAATCCTCCGGGAATTCTCTTGTCCCAGGCAGCAATCAAGCGATTCCCGTGTCCCGAGACCCCGCCATGAAATCAGCTTGTCGGGCACTTTCCTAGACCGCGTCACGAATTGGTGTGAATGGCGCTACTGGGTGGACGGAGATTCGTTCGCCTGGCGGTTTCGCGTTGGCTCACACTGTGGAGGTTCTGGATGATGAAGCACTGGGCGATTGCCGTGGTGATCGCATTGTGGGCGCCGCTCGCGGCCCTTGGCCAATTAACTCCCGAGGAGAAGCGGGCACTGGAAGTGAAGCCTGCGGTGGTCCTGGTGGTCGTGCAATACCAGGCGAAGTGGACCTACGGTGATATCTCGCTCAAATTGCCGCATGGAGAATTAGGCACCGGGTTCTTTTTCCACCCCGATGGCTACCTGATTACGAATGGACACGTGGTGCAGCACGCCAATCTCAAAGACCTCGAGGCAAGAGCGTCCTTGCAAGAAGAACTGCGCGCCGACGCGATCAAGAGCGTGAAATACGTCATTGCTGCGGCCGAGAAGCAGGGCCACAGGCTCAGCGACCAACAAGTGGTGGACCTGCTGCAGCGCGGGAAAATCGAATTGGTGGAAGGTCCGACTCTCAGTGTGGCCTTGCCGAATGGCAAGGTGCTGAATGCCGATATTCTGCAATACAGCGCGCCGATCACGGAGAACGGCAAAGATGTCGCCGTCCTGAAGGTGCCGGGCTCCAATTACCCGACGGTCCCGCTGGGAAATTCGGAGCAAGTCCGATTGCAGGACACGGTGATGGTGATGGGTTATCCGGGGGTAGCGTCCAGCTTCGGAGACAATCCGATTATCAGCGCAGAATCCAACTTTGAAGCGTCCGCTACCAATGGACACATCTCTGCCGTAAAGACTGGAACCATCGGCGTTCCTCTCCTCCAGTCCGACGTTGCCATCACCCATGGAAACAGCGGTGGGCCAGCCTTCAATGAGAAGGGTGAGGTTATCGGCATTGCCACCGCAGGCGCGGAGACCCAGGGATTCAACTTCCTCGTGCCCATCAACACAGCCATGGAATTCGTACGGCAAACCGGAGTTACCCCGGCGCGCGGCGCCTTCGATCAGCACTGGGACAAAGGGCTTGATCTTTACGACGCCGGCGAATATCACCAGGCCATCGGGGAATTCGACAATGCCTTGCAGTTCATGCCTGACTCTCCGGACGTGAAGAAGTATCGCGCCTCGGCCGTGCTTGCGGAAGATCAACTCAGCTCCACGCAGAAAGTGATGGAGACCACGGGCAAACTTCCGATCTATGCCGCCGTCGGGATCCTGGTGCTGGGTGCGATTGCTTTGGTGTTGCGTCGCAAGCAGCCGGCACAGCAGTCATCGATGGCGGTGGCCGCCGGCGTTAGTGGCCCAGTGCCGATTCAGCCCGGCCCGTCTGTGTCATCAAGCAGCAGTGCCCCGCTGCCGCGTACTTTGCTGGAGAAAAACTATGGCAGCATTCAGTTCACCTCGGGAGCGCTTTCCGGACGCACCTTCAAGGTCGACAAAGAGGGGTTGTGGATCGGTCGCGATCCGAAGTGCGGCGTGGTTGTTGCTGACGACACCGTCTCCGGCGAACATGCCTGGATCGTTCCCGTGGACGGCACTGTGACGCTGATCGATAAAGGATCGAGTAATGGCACGTATGTGAATTCGACCGACTCGCCGCGTGTCAGCAAAATCGGCTTGAAGAATGGAGACCGGATTTTCCTGGGCAAGAAGGGGCCGGTCGCAACGTATTTCGCAAGTTAATTCCAATTGCAGGGCCGCTAGTACCGGAGGATCGATGTCAAAGTTCTGTACCAATGGACATCAAATGGAGGATTCCTGGCAAGTATGTCCGTACTGCCAGAAAACCGGGTACGCTGTCGCCGCCGCTTCTGACGCGAAGACACGTATGGACACCGGCGCGTCCTCTCAGCGTTCTTCCGAGGCTGCCACGGTCGTCGGATTTAAGACAGTCGTGATTCCCGACAAACACAAGCCTCCGGTCGTGGGCTGGCTGGTGGTATTGAGTGGCGAACAAAAAGGCGAGGACTTTCGCGTCTACGAAGGACAGAACATCCTGGGCACGAGTCCTGAGGCCGACATCATATTGAAGGATGATGCGGCTTCCGCGCGCCATGCCAGTATTCGCTACAAAGACGGCATGTTCTTCCTTATCGATTTGGACTCGAACAACGGCACCCATCTCAACGAAGGTGAGCAACCCATTGCGCGCGAGGCCCTGAAGGATAATGACGTCATTCGCATCGGCGATCTCGCGTTGAAGTTCAAGTGTTTCTGAACCCATAACGCAGCGTTTCTGAATCGAGGTGAGCCCCATGGTTGGCCAGCAAGTTGGAAACTTCCGGATCATCGAAAAGCTCGGCGAAGGCGGGATGGGCGTCGTCTATAAGGGCGTGGACGTGGACCTGGACCGGGCGGTCGCGATCAAAATGCTGAGCCCGGATCTATCGCGCAATCCGGATATCGTGGAGCGCTTTCGCACCGAAGCCCGCGCCCAGGCAAACCTGAATCACGTAAACCTGGCGACGCTCTACGCCTTCCTGGTGCACGACGGAAACGCTTTCATCGCGATGGAGTTCGTGGAAGGAGAGAATTTTGAGCAGCTCATCCGCCGGCGCGGACCGTTGCCGGCTGAAGATGCTGTCCCCTGGTTCAAACAGGCGCTGCTCGGCGTCGGGGCGGCCCATCGCATGGGCATCGTGCATCGCGACATCAAGCCGACGAACCTGATGCTCAACCGCCAGGGCATTGTAAAAGTGATGGACTTCGGCATCGCCAAGGTGGTCGGCGTGCGCGGTACAACCCGCACCGGAATGCAACTGGGCACGCCCGCCTACATGTCTCCGGAACAGATTCAAGGTCGCGCCATCGATGTGCGTACCGATATTTACGCCCTCGGCATCACGCTGTATCAGATGCTGAGTGGGCATGTTCCTTTCGAAGAAGGCAGCGACTTCGACATCATGCGCCATCAGGTCAGCACCCCGCCGCCGCCGATGATTGATCTGCATCCCTACGCGCCGGCGCAATACCAGAACGTGGTGACCAAAGCGATTGCGAAGAGTCCCGAAGACCGTTATCGCAGCGTGGAAGAATTCGGAGCTGCGCTGGAACATCCGGAGAATGTGGCCAACCCGCTTGCCACTACACTCGCAGCGACGATGATGGATGCTCCCAGGCGAACAGTGATGGAGACCCCCGCTGGATCGCACTACGCGGCAGCGACGGCCCCGGCCCCAAGTCAATCGCCAGCGCCTTATCCCGTGATGACAACGCCCGCGTCGCCTGTGCCTGCTTCGGCCAGCGGCGGCAAGTGGAATCCCCGCTACATGGTGGCGGGCGTTATCGTCGTCATCGCGGCAGTGCTGTTGGGCGTTGTTCTGTTTGCCCGCAGACCGTCGGCGGCGCCAATTTCCTCGGTAGGCGGCAGTGCCAACGCGTCTCTGCCACAACCGCAAGTTGAGATGACCGGAAGCGGCACCTTGCCTCCCGCGCCAGGCTTTGCCGGAGGAGGAAATGGCGCGGGCGGCCCCGGCGGGCAGGCCAGTGATCGCACTCAGGACAACATTCAGCAATCCCCAAACAAAGCTAAGACCAAGACTGTCGCTTCTAACCGATCCACGCCAGACCAGGTAAATCCCGAGCCGCCGCAACCTCAGCCGCCGGCTGTCGATCCGAAACTATTGCGCGACCTCGAAACCGAGAATGATCAGCTCGACAGCCGAGCAGCCGCAGTCGAAGCCAGTCTCGATACCCTCGAGCACCAGATGCAGCAAAGTGGCCTGGGCCTCCGCGGCGACATGGTCGCAGCTCGCAATTCAATGCGCGTCGACCTGCAAAAGGCCAAGCAGGCCATCGATAATCAGGACACCGAGGGTGCTCGCCAGTACCTGGATCGAGCCCATAGAGACGTGGAGAAGCTCGAGGGCTTCCTGGGTAGGCGCTAGGCGAAATCGCGGTTTCTTAAGCGAAGCGGACGGAAGGAACTGACAACTGACCACTGCTGCTGGTGCCGGACCGACTGCGGATCGAGGCGCGCTTTCGCGAGGAAGTTCGGGGCGCGATCCCAGGTCAAAGACAGGCGCGGAATTTTAGCTAAACCTCACCCATAACCACGGAGCCGTCAACCCAAGGGCGGCCAGAATCACGGTCGTGATGTCGGCGGATCTGCCCGGAACCTGCTGCTGCACCCATTCCAGCGCGAAAACTATGAGCAAAAGAGCGCCGCCCGCATAGATCATCAGTTTTCTCTTGAACTCAAATCCGAACATCATGAGTGCCGATATCGCAACGAAGGGCCACAGGCCCTCCAGAATGCTTCCGAAGGCCGAGATCCTGTTGTCGAGGTGCCCGGCAAAAGGAATCCACTGGAAGGCTTGCGTCGCACCGGCCTTCGGCGTCAGCTCTGAAATGATAAATCCTGCGGCGATACACAGGATCGCGACCCGTGCGCGCAACTCTTTTCCGCGCGGCATCAAGGCGGCTGCAATTCCTGCGAGGATTAACCCTAATATCTCTTCCGGTGAAAGTTGCCGCTTAACGATGAACGGCTCAAGGCACAATACAATGCCGGCGAATGCGAGGAAATAACCCAAAACTCTTCTGTGCCCCTGAGCAATGACGGTCGTGAGCAGGGCCAGTCCGACAAGGTCCAGCGCGTATTCAGCAGTTTTCAGCCCGGATATGAGCGATGGATCGTGCAGCGCATACCAAAGCGGCGACAGACCTTGGCGAATGTTCGAAACGTCCATCGATGGGACGAAGGGGCTGAGCTGAGACGAAGCCCACAGAAGCACGGCTGCGAGCGCCACGTCCGCCCGTGGGTCGCCAGAAAACCACCGATTCCGGACCGCCTTGAGCCGCAACCTAAATGCTGAACGCGGTTGAAGAACGCACCCAAGCGTCGCCCCCAAAACCGTTCCCGCAACATTAGTAAGCAGGTCGACGTTCGAAGACGTGCGATTAGGCAGGAACATCTGAATCGATTCCATGGTGAGGCTCAACAGTCCTCCCATGGTGGCAGTCACGATTACCGCCGGGACATTGCGTTTTGGCTTGATCGTCCAGATTATGAGCGCACCCAGCGGCATGTAAGCCAGAAGGTTCGTCAGCAGATCGGCCCGGTGTAGATGCTCCGGAATCGGATCCGTGAGGAAGGAGAAAATCGAGGCCGCTGGAACTCGCCATCCGCTCAGTGGATAAAGGCTGCCGTACACGATCAGGGCTGCATAGCACAGGGTTCCAGCCAGCAAGATTTTTCGGTTGGGTGCTTGCGATGAAAGCTTGGGCATCCCTGGCTCCGCTTGAATATCTCCCTCCCAGTTGGTAGTTGCGGGCGGAATGCTTGAGAGAGGTGCCAAGATCTTACCAAATTGAAGGAAATATACCCACTCAGGAAGCCGACGTCCCGCGCGGGGAACTAGCGCCAGCTAGTGATTGATCTTTCAGGGGCTTAACTGGTGCCGGGAGGGGGACTTGAACCCCCACAACCCTTTCGGGTCTGCGGATTTTAAGTCCGCTGCGTCTGCCAGTTTCGCCATCCCGGCCGAGGGTGCGACAGGTTCAGTATCGCACGGCAGAACATCGCATGACGCCTTCGCGATGTCCCCAGAAACGATTCAACCTCTGCGTTTAACCTACTGCTGCGGCACCGCGGCGAAGTTCACGTCCTGCACCTGAGATCCGCCCACATTGCGTCGGCCGTCGGTCCACGTTACATGGGCATTATGCCTCACTCCTGTGTTGTTGCTGGGCGCGTTTGTTCTGCACGAGAGAACGGCTCAAGTATCGCTCGGGTCTCGGTCGGGGCGCGTTTGTTCGTTACGCCTTCTGGGAACTGCCGATGACAAGCCAGGGATTGTCGGATTGCGGGAGAGGTTTATGGCGGCCGCGAGTAAACTGCAGGTCCCTCGGCTCCCCCCTCGCTTTCGCTCGGGGTCCGCTCGGGATGACACCTAAGAAAGAACCAAAAGCGAAGACCGAGAAACGAAAGGCCAAAGGCGAAGAGCGAGAGGCGAAGATGGGTGCCGCCCGTGAAGGGGGTTTCGGTTCTGTAAAGGGCACCCGTTCCCAACGCTTCCGCGTTGGGTTGGAATTGTTTAACTGCGCACTCAGCGAGCGATGTGCGTGGCGCGAGCAAACTGCAGGTCCCTCGGCTCCCCTTCGCCTTCGCTCGGGGGTCCGCTCGGGATGACACTCAAGAGAGAACTAAAGCTAAGACCGAGATCGAGAGCGAGAAGCGAAAGGCCAACAGCGAGAGGCGAAAGAGCAAGCTTGCCTTCGCAATTGCAATTGGCGCAAACTGAGAGCGCGATTCAGCAAAGCTGTGTTCGGCGGAGCTAATTTATCCACCGGGGGAACGGTCATCAATCATAAGGCGCACCAGCTACGAGCGGTATATCTGCTTCTGTGTATGCTGGTGGTGCTTGCGCCTGCGAGCCTCGCCGCTTCGTCCCTGCTGCCGAGCGCGGCCAAAGCTTCGGATAAAGATCCATCGACAGAACCGGCCACCATCGAATTTTGGAACCGCCCGATTGCTACTCTGCGCAGCAGTCTGGCCGGCGCCGATCCTGAGGATCGAGCAGCGCGTGCGGCATCGCATCTTAACCAGCTGCCTCTGACGGCCCGTGCTGCCGATATCGAGCTTCACCCCATCAAGGTCGAAGATGAAGATGGTATTGGCTTCACTTCGGAGACTGGCACGATCCTGTTCTTTCTAGGCAGAAGGGACCTCGACAAGGAGAGCGGCGAGACGCTGGCCTCCGCGTCGAAGGCTGCGTTGCAAAGATTGGACGAGGCGCTGCTTGCGAGGGAGTCCGAGCGAAGCTGGCCGGTCATTCGCAATGGACTGCTGTTCACCCTGCTTGGGCTCGCGCTGCTGGTGCTTTTCTGGTGGCTGGTGTGGAAGGCCTACCACTTTGTTTTCGACTATCTGCACGAAAGGGAACGGACCTTTCCCTACCGCATGCGGTTTTGGGGAATTGAGTTCCTGCCCCACTTAGCCGGCGCTCTCTACACGCTGCTGAAGGTCGGCGCGTGGCTCTTTACGCTGGGCGCGCTTTACAGTTGGCTGACAGTTTCTCTCGGGCACTTTCCCTACACCGAGCCATGGGGAAAGCAACTGGGAGGCTATGTCTTCCACTTCTTCGGGACTCTTGGCATTGCCGCGGTCGACGCGCTGCCCGGCATCTTTTCCTGCATCGTTATCTTTCTCATCACGCGCTGGGTGATAAGGCTGGGTAAGGCGTTTTTCCGCCAGGTTTCGAGCGGAGCGCTGCGCCTTTCGTGGATGGATCCTGATGTGGCCCAGGCCACCGAGCGCATCTTCACCTTCGGAGCCTGGGTGTTTGCGGTGGTGGTGGCTTATCCCTACATACCGGGCTCAAGTACAGAAGCCTTCAAGGGCATCAGCGTCTTCTTCGGCGTCGTAGTCTCGTTGGGATCGACCGGCATCATCAACCAGGTGATGAGCGGCTTGTTTGTCGTGTACTCAAAGGCTCTGAAGACCGGAGATTGGGTCGTGGTCAACGACAAAGAAGGCCAGGTGCTGGAAGTCGGGTTGCTCGCGGTGAAAATTCGCACCATCGAAGAGCAGGAAGTTACGATTCCCAATTCCGTGATCGTGACGACCACCACTACAAACTTCACACGGCTGGGCAAGTTCGACGGTTCCGTAGCCAACGTGACGGTCACGATTGGCTACGACGCTCCGTGGCGCCAAGTGCATGCGTTGCTGCTGCTCGGCGCAGAGCGCACGGCAAACCTGCGAAAGTCTCCCGCACCTTACGTCGTGCAGCGGGCGCTCTCTGATTTCTATGTTGAGTACACACTGATCCTGCACCTGGAGCGCGAGAGCTTGCGGGTTGAAACTCTCTCCAATCTGCACGCCAATATCCAGGACGCGTTCAACGAGTTTGGCGTGCAGATTATGTCGCCGCACTTCATGATGCAGCCCCAGCAGAACGTTGTGGTTGATCGCTCGAACTGGTATGCGGCGCCTGCGCCTCAGAAAAATGGCGACCCGGTTCAGGGCGGGGCAAAACACTTCGACGCCGGGAAGTAACTTCTGCTGCTTCGTCCCCTTTTCCCTCATCCATAGTGAAGCAAGGAGTTCCGCCATGCCAACCAAAGTGGAGCGGCGTACCGTGGATTTGTCTCAGTTTCCTGAACTGGTCGTGATCTATCTCGGCATGAGGGTGAACCGCATGACCGGGCTGAAAACGCTGTTTGGATTCGGTCCCAAGATCTCGGCCTCGGTTGCGGCGCAGCCTGACGGCCTACTGTTGCACGAGAACCTGCTCTACTCGTTGTTTCCTGCGCACGTTGGCATGCGCCAGTACTGGCGCGATCTGTCCTCGCTTATGGCGTGGACGCGCTCTGATCCCCATCGCGAATGGTGGAAGAATTTTTTGCGCGACTCCGGCGGCACTGGCTTCTGGCACGAGACCTACCTCATGCGCGGCGGCATTGAAGCTATTTACGACGATGTGGCGAAGCCGATCGGCATGATGAAGTTTGCGCCGACGAAAATGGCGCGCGGAGCAATGTTTGGCGCAGCTCATCGCGCCGGCAAGGCCGCGAGCGGAGACGCCGTGGTCAGCGAGACTGAACTGTATGGAACCTGAGCGGCGTCTTCCGCCTCACCTATAGTGCCGCATAATTGTTCATGCCGGGCGTGGTGGTAGTAATTCTCCAGAACTGATTAGACTGTTTGAATGCGGTGCTGTTGGATCCTACTGTGGGCGTCGTGCCTGCTTGCGCAAAGCAATCGCGGTGAGTTGCGCCTGACGGTAACCGATCCCAGCGGTCTCGGGGTGAAAGCGAAGCTTGCGCTGGTCAGCGAGGCCAATCAATACAACAACCGTTTGACCACCGGCGAAGACGGCAAGCTGAATGTACAGCGTCTTTCCTACGGGCTCTACACCTTCACCGTCGAGGGCAACGGTTTTGCGCCGGTTTCCAGGACCGTCGACATTCATTCCTCGCTCCCCATTGAAGTAGCGGTTCAGCTACAGGTTGCCCCTGCCAACGAGTCGGTGACGGTAACCGAAGAGCAGACTTTGCTGGATACGGATCGAGCTGGATCGGTCAATCAGATCGGCAAAGAAGTGATTCAAAAACGGCTGACAGCGCTGCCTGGACGCTCAATTCAGGACCTGGTGAACTCACAGCCGGGGTGGCTCTATGAAGGCAACGCGGTGCTGCACCCGCGCGGCTCGGAGTATCAGACACAGTTTGTGGTGGATGGCATTCCGCTGACTGACAATCGGTCGCCCAGCTTCGGCCCGGAGATCGGCGCCAACGATGTCGACTCCATGACGATCTACACTGCCGGCTTTCCGGCTGAGTACGGCCGGAAGATGGGCGGGGCGGTGGAGGTCAACACCCTGCGCGATCCGCAGCCCGGATTTCACGGGCAGGTTGTACTCTCCGGCGGCAGCTATACGAGTGCCGGAGCGTTTGCGCAGGGCCTGTACACCTGGGGAAGGAATGCTCTCGGATTCAGTGCCTCGGGCGCGCAGACCGATCACTATCTCAACCCGGTGGTGCCGGAGAACTATACCAACAGCGGCACGCTCGGCGATTTCTCGGTCAACTACCAGCGTGACCTCACGCCGAATGACCGGCTGAATTTCATCGCCCGCTACGAGTTGTCGCGTTATCAACTGCCCAACGAGATCGTGCAGCAGACCTGGTGCCTACCCGAGGACCAGACCACAGGTCCACCGTGCCAGCGGCAGGATGCCAACAACTTCGAGGCGATGCTCATCGGCAACTACCAGCACATCTTCTCGCCCAAGGTGATTGGCGACTTGCGCACCATGGTGCGCAACAACAGCAACGACTTTTACTCCAACGCTTTGTCCACGCCGATCATTCTTACCCAGCACAATTGGTTCAACGAAGCGTATTTCAAGGGCCTGCTCACCGTCGATCATGGGCGGCACGAATGGAAGCTGGGCTTTGAATCGGACAACACGTTCCTGAACGAAAATTTCAATTACCTCATCACCGATCCATCGCAGTTCGACGACAACACGGCGCTGACCTTCAGCTTCCCGGGCGCGTATCCCAGCCAGGGCAAGCGTCCCGACCTGGAGCAGTCCGCCTTCGTGCAGGACCTGATTCGTCTCGGCAATTGGACCATGAACCTTGGCCTGCGCTGGGACCACTATCAGCTGGTGGTCAATCGCAATGCGGTCGAGCCGCGGGTCGCGATCTCGCGCTATTTTCCGGACCTCGGGCTGATGGCGCACTTCTCTTATGACCGTGTCTTTCAGACGCCTTCGTTCGAGAACATCCTGCTGGCCAGCTCGTTCGAGGCGCAGTTCATCAACCCTGATTTCCTCGTGATTCCCGTCCAGCCCTCCGAGGGAAACTACTATGAAGCGGGAGTCTCGAAGTCGTTCCGCAATAATCTGCGTGTCGACGTCAACTATTACTTGCGCAACGTTAACAACTACGCCGACGACGATCAGATTCAGAACACGACCATCAGCTTTCCTATTGCGTTTCGTAAGTCAACCATCTATGGGGCAGAAGCCAAGATCGAAGTGCCCAACTGGCATAAGATATCCGGCTTCCTTAGCTACTCCTACATGGTGGGAGCTGTGTGGTTTCCGGTTACGGGAGGCCTGTTCCTGGGGCAGGACGTGGAGGATGTTCAAAGCCAATTGGGCGGCCACTTTCCTGATTCACAGGACCAGCGCAACACATTTTTCACCCGCTGGATTTATCAGGCGAAGCCGCGGTTCTGGTTCGGAGGTGGCGTTCAGTACGGCAGCGGGCTGCCGTTCGAATTTGATGGCGACTACGAGACCGCGCTGGAAGAATACGGTCCACAGGTGCTCAGCCGGGTGAACTTCGAACGCGGTCGCATCCTTCCTTCGTTAATACTCAGCGCATCTGCCGGGGCTCAGGTCTACAAGTCCGAGCGCATGAACGTCACTCTTCAGGCAGACGGACAGAATCTCAACAACGAACTGAACGTTATCGATTTTGGCGGACTGTTCTCCGGCAACGCGATCGGTCCGGCTCGCAGCTTCTCCCTTCGCTTGACCACGACGTTCTGAGAAGGAATTCGGCGGGCTCGCGCCGGCCGGGCGTCATCGCATATTGTCGAGGACCGACCCGACGATTCCTCCGACCACTCCGCCTCCGACCGCTTCCTTCGACGTCTCGCGCGGCAGATACTTCTCGATGGCGTGCGCGAGTTTCGCGATGGGCAGCGTCTGCAGCCAGATCCTTCCCGGACCGGTGAGCGCGACGAGGAAGATTCCATCGCCGCCGAAGATCATGTTCTTGATGCCGGGCACGGTCGTGACCTGGAACGCGACGCTCGCCTGAAATGCGCCAACGTGTCCGGGATGAACGAACAGCGTCTGTCCCGGTTGCAGGTCACGCACAACGAGTTCGCCGGAAAGTTCCAGCCATGCCGTTCCTTGTCCGCCGAGGTGTTGTAGCAGAAAGCCGCTGCCGCCGAAGATGCCTGCGCCGAGCGACTGCTGGAATCCGACACTGATCTGTACCTGCGGAGTGGCACAGAGGAATCCGTGGCGATGAATCATGTACTCGTTGCCAGGTGCGACTTCGACAGGAACGATGTGGCCGGGCAGCTTGGTCGCGAATGCCAGCTCACCGACCGCACCCACGGCGCGATACTCCGTCATGAAGATGGAGCCGCCTCCGGCGACGCGCTTCAGCACCCCGAACAGGCCACCGCCTCCGGCGAACTGCGTGTGTGTGGTCAGCTGGATGGAACTGCTCATCCACGACAGCTCGCCTGCTTCAGAGATGATGGACTCGTTGGGATCGAGCGCGAACTCGAGGACGGGCATGGTGGTTCCGGTAATTTGGCTTCGCATGGGGGCTCCTCAAAGAATGATCTCAACCATTTTATGACGAGAAACTTTCTGAGGCGTTGGCACCCGCTATAATCGACTTTCCTATGAAAGCCTACGTTTACGTTTCGCTGAAGAGAACCGTCCTCGATCCGCAGGGCAAGACCATTCATGGCGCATTGAAGAAGATGGGCTACAAAGGCATCGACGACGTGCGCCAGGGCAAGTACTTCGAGCTCGCGCTGGAGAGCGTCAGCCGGGAAGATGCGCAAGCCGAAGTCGAGCGCATCGCCAAGGAAGTGCTGACCAATCCCGTGATCGAGGAGTACCGGTACACGCTGGAAGGGTAGGCGGGTGGAAGCCCCTGCATTCATGCGGGGGAACAACATCCCCTTCAGAGGAGCCGCGCTTCAGCGCTGGCCGGGGCTGAAGCCCAGATCGCGCGAGCAGACAATCCCCTCGGATGAATCCGAGGGCTTCCACCCTGCAGCTCCCTCGACTGCTCGTCCGCTGCGCGCACTCGTCGCTCGGGATGGCACAACTTTATGGGGCGCCGTAATGTACCGCTGAAGCGGTACTCCACCCGCCGTCGCTGAAGCGGTATCCACTCAAAACCTCTGCTCCAAGCTCCGATTAGCCGTCTGTTACACTTCCTGCGGCGCTCCTCCTGCATCATTGCTCGCCGCAAACCATCAAATCAGCTAACATTCAATACTTTGGAACGTCACTTGCAACGCGGTAAGTAGCTGCTTGGGTTAAGGCGCTCGGGGAGTCCCATTATGTGCGGAATTGTTGGTTACGTCGGCAAGAAGCGCGTGGTGCCGGTCATCATCGATGGCTTGCGCCGGTTGGAGTATCGCGGCTACGACTCGGCGGGAATCGCGGTTGCCGGCAATGGCGGAGGCTTGCAGGTTCGCCGCGCTGAAGGCAAGCTGCGCAACCTGGAAGAGGTCATCCGCCTGAAGCCGCTCGATGGCACCTACGGCATCGGCCACACCCGCTGGGCTACGCACGGGCGTCCCACGGAAGAGAACGCTCATCCTCATCGCGACTGTACCGGCAAGATCGTCGTCGTCCACAACGGCATTGTCGAGAACTATGTCGCCCTGAAGAAGCAGTTGATTGCCGAAGGCCACAAGTTCACCACCGAGACGGACACCGAGGTCATCGCTCATCTGGTCGAGAAGAACCTGGGCACCGGCGACAATCGTAAGCCGCTGGAAGAAGCGGTGCGCGAGACGGTGAAGCAGTTGACGGGCGTCTTCGCGATCGCCGTGATCTCGTCGGACGAGCCGGACAAGATTGTCGCCGGACGCAACGGGCCGCCCGCCGTCATCGGCCTCGGTGACAACGAATACTTCGTCGCCAGCGATGTGCCCGCAATCCTGTTTCACACGCGCGACCTTTTCTTTTTGGGCGACGGCGATCTCGCGACCATCACTCCATCCGGCGTCGCGTTGACCGACTTCGATGGCCACCCCATTTCGCGCCAGGTGCAGCACATCACCTGGGACCCGATCATGGCGGAAAAGGGCGGCTTCAAGCATTTCATGCTGAAGGAAATCTTCGAGCAGCCCCGCGCCGTGCGCGACACCACGCTGGGCCGCGTCTCGCTCGATAGCGGCAAGGTCTTCCTCGACGAGATGGACATCACCGAAGACGAGTTCCGCAATCTGAAGAAGGTTTACATCACCGCTTGCGGAACCAGTTGGCATGCGGGATTGGCCGGCAAGTTCATGATCGAGCGCCTGGCCAAGGTTCCGGTCGAAGTCGATTACGCCAGCGAGTTTCGTTATCGCGATCCGCTGATCAGTGCAGGCGACCTGACGATTCTGATTACGCAGTCGGGCGAGACCGCTGACACTATTGCCGCCATGCGCGAGGCGCGCGCCAAAGGCGCGAAGACGCTGGGCGTGTGCAACGTGGTGGGCTCGATGATTGCGCGCGAGTCTAACGGCACCGTCTACACTCACGCCGGGCCCGAGATCGGAGTCGCCTCGACCAAGGCTTTCACCGGCCAGCTTACCGCGCTGTTCCTGTTCGCGGTGTATCTCGCGCAGGTGCGCGGCACGCTGACCACGGAAGAGTCGAAGAAGCTGCTCACCGAGCTTACGCTGATTCCGGGCAAGCTCGATACGCTGCTCTCCGGCGTCGACGATGTCACCGAGAAGCTGGCCAACGAATTTCACAAAGCACACGACTTCCTCTTCCTGGGGCGCGGCATTCACTATCCCATCGCGCTGGAAGGCGCGCTGAAGCTGAAGGAAATTTCGTACATCCACGCCGAGGGCTATCCTGCGGGCGAGATGAAGCACGGGCCGAATGCGCTGATCGATGAAGAGCTGCCGGTGGTGATTCTTGCCACACGCGACGTGAACGATCCTGACTCGGTGCAGCGTTACGAGAAGACACTCTCGAACCTGAAGGAAGTAAAAGCCCGCTCGGGCACGGTAATCGCCGTCGCGACCGAAGGCGACGAAGATATCGAAGAAGCTGCCGACCACGTCATCTACGTGCCGCACGCTCCGGAGCTGCTGTCGCCGATTCTGGAGATCGTGCCGCTGCAACTGCTCGCGTACCACATCGCGGTTCGGCGCGGCTGCGACGTCGATCAGCCTCGCAACCTGGCCAAATCGGTGACGGTGGAATAGCGATCTACGAACCGGCTTGGTTCAACATCTCTGCGGTGTTGACCACGGTAGCGAACTCGCCGTGCAGATCACTCAGAGCTCCAGAGTGTACGGCCTCTGCGGGACGGAGTGAGCCATCCAATGCCGCGCGACTGAAGGCCGCGGTCGCATCGGAGACCACGAACGTCGTGAAGCCCAGATTTCCCGCCATGCGAACGGTGGTCGATACGCAGTGGTTGGTTGTCAGTCCGACGATGACCAGCGTGTCGATGCCGGCCTGACGCAGATCTTTTTCCAGAGTGGTTCCGATGAACGCGCTGTTTACGTTCTTGCGGTAGACGGGTTCACCGTCGGCAGGAGCGGCACTTGCCTGAATTGCGTTGCCGGGAAGACCGGGACGCAGCTGGCTGTTAGGCTCAACCGAATCGTGAACCACGTGACGGATGGGCCGTCCGCTGGTGCGCCAAGCTGCGAGTAATCGGGTAATGTTCGACTCCGCCTGCGGATTGTTGCGTTCACCCCCGCCGGGATCGGCCAGTCCCTGCTGCACATCGACAACAATCAACGCGGCGGATTTTGGTAGCTGGGTCATGGAGCCTCTTCTTGGCTTTTGAGCTGTGCTACCCCTTCATCGCCTCTTGTAACTTCTCCGCTTCTTTGGCTTCTTCTTTTGGTGACGGTTTCCAGCGCAGCACAGGCTTACGGGCGGCGGCGGTTTCGTCCATGCGCGAGACGCGGGTGTTGTGCGGAGCTTCGAGCACGAACTCGGGCGACTCTTCGATCTCTTCTGCGACCGACTTCATGGCGTCGATGAACTGGTCGAGCTCTTCTTTCGATTCGCTCTCGGTTGGCTCGATCATCAGCGCGCCATGCACCACCAGCGGGAAGCTCACGGTGTAAGGATGGAAGCCGTAGTCGATCAGCCGCTTGGCGATGTCTCCGGTCTTCACGCCCTTGCGGGTTTGCAGGTGATCGCTGAAGACGACCTCGTGCATCGTCGGAGTTTTGTACGGCAGCTCGTAGATGCCTTCCAGCTTCTTGCGGATGTAGTTGGCGTTGAGCACCGCGTCTTCGGTGGTCTGGCGCAGGCCGTCGGGACCGTTGGCCATGATGTAGGCCAGGGCGCGCACAAACATGCCGAAGTTGCCGAAGAACATGCGCACGCGTCCGATGGACTGCGGACGGTTGTATTCGAAGCCCAGCGTGCCGTCGGAATTTTCTATCGAGAACGGGCGTCGGCAGGAACGGCTCCAGAATCTTCTTGCACGCGACCGGGCCGGAGCCGGGACCACCTCCGCCGTGCGGAGTCGAAAACGTCTTGTGCAGGTTGAGGTGCATGACGTCGGCGCCGAAGTCGCCGGGACGCACCTTGCCCACCAGCGCGTTCATGTTGGCGCCATCCATGTAGAGCAGCGCGCCTTTTTCGTGCAGCACGTCGGCGATCTTGTGGATCTCCTGCTCGAAGATGCCGAGCGTGTTGGGATTGGTAAGCATCAGCGCCGCAACATCTTCGTTCACTTGCGCGACCAGTGAACTGACATCGAGCATGCCGTTGGCGTTGGACTTCAGGTTTTCGACCGCGTATCCGGCCATGGCCGCCGTGGCGGGATTGGTGCCGTGGGCTGAGTCGGGCACGAGAATCTTTTTGCGCGGATTACCCTGCGACTCAAGATAGGCGCGGACCAACAGGATTCCCGTAAGCTCGCCATGAGCGCCGGCCGCGGGCTGCATGGTGATAGCGTCCATGCCGGTGATTTCCATGAGTTGATCACGCAGCATCTTCATGATGCGCAATGCGCCTTGGGAAATGCGCTCCGGCTGATAGGGGTGCGCGTTGGCCAGCCCGGGCAGACGCGCGGCGAACTCGTTGACGCGCGCGTTGTACTTCATGGTGCACGAGCCCAGCGGATACATGCCGTAATCGACGGCGTAGTTCCAGGTGGACATGCGGGTGAAGTGGCGGATGATTTCGATCTCGCTCACCTCGGGCATGTTGCCCAGGTCCTCGCGAGTCTGATCGCCGAGCAGCGCTTCGGCATCGACTTCAGGCACGTCCAGCGGCGGCAGCTTGTAAGCCTTCTTGCCGGGAGACGACTTCTCGAAGATGAGTCCTTCGTTCTGACTAACGTGCGTGGTGGCTTTCTTGATCTTGTCGTTGAACTCCATTACGCCACCTCCTTTACCGCGGCGTCGATCGACTCGCGGGTGATGGTCTCGGTACAGCACCAGAGTGCTGCATTGCCCAGCTCGGGATAGAACTTCTTCAGCGGGAAGCCGCCGATAATCTGCTGCTTGAGCAGCCTGTCGTTGAGCTGATATGGGTCGCCTTTGCTTTGGACGACGAACTCGTTGAAATAAGGAGTGTCGTTGAAAGGCAACGTGGCGCCTTTCTTTTTGAACTGCTCAGCGGCGTAGTGTGCCTTGGCGAGATTGTGTTTCGCGAGGTCCTTTAATCCTTCTTTGCCATACACGGTCATAAAGATGTTGACCATGAGGGCGACCAGCGCCTGGTTGGTGCAGATGTTTGAGGTCGCCTTCTCGCGGCGGATATGCTGTTCGCGGGTAGAGAGCGTGAGCACGTATCCGCGCTTGCCGTTGCGGTCGTGGGTCTCGCCGACGAGGCGGCCGGGCATCTGGCGAACAAACTTGTCGCGCGTAGCGATGACGCCGCAGTAGGGGCCTCCGTAGCTGGGAGGCACGCCGAACGACTGTGCTTCCATGCTGACGATGTCCGCCTCCGCGGGCGGCTTCACGATTCCAAGCGAGACAGCTTCGGCAATCGAGACCACGAGCAGCGCGCCTTTTTTGTGCACGACCTGGGCAATCGCGGGAATGTCTTCGATCAGGCCAAAGAAGTTTGGCGACTGGATGAGCACGCCCGCGGTGTCGTTGTCGATGGCCTTGTCGAGCGCGTCCAGATCAACGCGCCCGTCTTTGCCATAGCCGACATTCGCGATGGGCATTCCCTGGTAACGTGCGTAAGTCGCGATCACTTCGCGGTATTCGGGATGAACCGTGTTGGCGACAATCGACTTGCGGCGTCCGGTGACGCGCTCGGCCATCATCAGCGCCTCGGCGGAGCCGGTCGAGCCGTCGTACATCGAGGCGTTGGCGACGTCCATGCCGGTGAGCTCGCAGATCATGGTCTGGAATTCGAAGATGGCCTGCAAGGTTCCCTGCGAAATCTCCGGCTGATAAGGCGTGTAGGCGGTGAACCATTCGCCGCGCGAGATGAGCGAGTCGATGACGACGGGCCGGTAGTGCGAGTAAGCTCCGGCACCGAGGAAGCTGACGTAGCCTTGAGCACTCTCGAGGGCGCGCGCGCGAAAGAAGTCGACGATTTCGCTCTCGGCGTACTGGCGCGGGATGTCGAGGTCGCGGGTGAGCCGGTATTCGGCCGGAATGGCGGAGAACAGGTCGTCAATCGAGTTGGCGCCGATCTCGGCCAGCATGGTGTCGCGGTCAGATTGAGACTTAGGAAGATAACGCATGATTACCTATAACTTTCTGGGCGATACGCATTGGATGAAGTGACCCGGGCTGGGGCATCACCGGGGGTGAACAGTGATGAATAAAACCGAATTCCGCGGTGCAAATATTTAGCGTAATTCAAAATCACGGTCGGCGACGGCGCAAAATAGATGATCAGGCGACGCATTGGACCGGTTCGGGACGGGCGATCCTTAACGAGGTCGCCCGCTTTTGGCGGGCGAGTCCAAAATCCCGCAGTTTGTGTCGTCCCCGAGGGACTCACGTTCCCTGAACCAACTCCACCCAGCACTCCGCTACGCTTCGTGCTGGGCTGTCATCGCACGCCCTTCGGGCTTCGGATAAAGAAGCACCAACTCTATGCCAGACGAAACGGAGTCCGGAATCTTAGTGGCCGCCTTCGTCCGCCACGAACTTCTCGTAATCGGCGGCGGAGAGCAATTGGCTGGACTCGCCAGAGTCCTTCATCGTGACCTTGATCATCCACGTCGCGTTCGCATCTTTGTTGACCTGCTCGGGTTTGGTGTTCAGCGCCTCGTTCACTTCCGTCACGGTGCCGGAGACGGGCGCGAAAAGATCGGAGACCGCCTTCACCGATTCCACCGAGCCGAAGGTCTGGCCGGCGGTGATCTCCTGTCCGACCTTGGGCAGCTCAACGAACACAATGTCACCCAACGAATTTTGCGCGTAGTCGGTGATGCCGATGGTTCCGGTAGTGCCGTCAAGCTTCAACCACTCGTGTTCTTTGGTGTATTTGTAGTCCGCGGGATAAGCCATATCGTTCCTCGTTCAAACATCGGCAAGATTGAAGGACATTGCCGTTGGCAAAAATCAGGTCCTTCGCTCCGCTCGGGATGACAACAAAATAGAGCAAGCTGCGTTCACGCCAGCCCACAGGCCGGCACTATCTACGAAGTCTTTTTCGGCCGCTTATAAAAAGGTATTGGAACAACCTTGCACTTCACCGGCTGATTGCGAATCTCAACCGCAACCACCGAATCGACTGCTGAGCGCTCAACCGGAACATAGGCCAGCGCGATGTTCTTCTTCAGGAACGGAGCATACGAACCACTGGCAACGTAGCCGATTTCGGAGCCGTTCTCGTCGAGCACGCGGTAACCGTCGCGCGGAATGCCGCGGTCGATAGATTCGAGTCCGACCAGCGTGCGCTTCACTCCGTCAGACTTGGCTTTCTCCAGGGCACTGCGTCCGATGAAGTCGCCCTTGTCCATTTTGATGAAGCGATCCAGGCGGGCTTCCCACACGTTGATCTTTTCCGAGATTTCGTGACCGTACAGCGACAGCGCGCCTTCCAGTCGTAGCGTGTTGCGCGAGCCAAGCCCGCAGGGCACGATGCCAAACTCCTCGCCCGCTTTCATCACTTCGTTCCATACGCGGGAGCTGGTGGCTTCGTCGGTGGGAACGTAAATTTCGAAACCATCTTCGGCGGTGTAGCCGGTGCGAGCGATAAGAATGTTGGGAAGTCCGCAGACGGTGCCGTGGGTGAACCAATAGAACTTCACCTTCGACAAGTCGGCATCGGTCAGCTTCTGCAAGGTGTCGACGCCCTTCGGTCCCTGGATAGCAATCTGGGTATAGTTGTCGCTCAGGTTTTCGACCTTCACGTCGAAGGCGCGGGTATTTTGCGTTACCCAGTCAACATCTTTCTCACGCGTCCCGGCGTTGATCACGAGCAGGTAGTCATGCTCGCCCAGGCGATGCACGATGACATCGTCGACGAACGTTCCCGCGGGGTAGAGCATGGCCGAATACTGGGCCTGCCCGACGGCGAGCTTCGACGCATCGTTCATCGTGATGTGCTGAACCGCCTCGAGCGCCTGCGGGCCGGAGATGCGGATGTCGCCCATGTGGCTGACGTCGAAAACGCCAACGCCGCTGCGCACGGCGAGGTGTTCTTTCATCAGTCCACCGACAGAGGGGTACTCGACCGGCATGTCCCAGCCATTGAAGTCGACCATCTTGGCTCCAAGCCGGCGATGGACGGCGTTCAGAGCGGTCTTGCGGATTGCTGGAACGGCCTGCGTTTCGGAAGCCAAAATTGATCCTTGGAAGCCCTGGCTGGGCGGCAGAGGATGGTGTAACCAAGTACGGTAACACGCTGGTTTTACGGGGTCAACGCGAGGGTCGCGGACGCGATGCCACCGCTTCCAGAGTGAATGAATCGTTGGTGAAATGGCAACGCAACCGCAAATTGCCCGCTCTGGCGCCGCGCTTTTTCTAGAAAAGTAGAGAGTCAAATCCCCACTCTGCCAAAAGACGGCAGAGAATTGGGCACCCACGGTTTCGGTACGCGCACCGTCTCGCTTATCCTTACTTACAGAGCAAACGAGTGGGGGCAAGCGATGGATATCAACGACGTCAAAACTTTGTATGCGTACAACCTGTGGGCGAGCCGCCGCCTGTTCTCCGCGCTGGAGAAGCTGAGCGACGCGCAATTCATGGCCGCGGCGGAGAGCAGCTTCCCGTCTATTCGCGAGACGGTATTTCACATCCTGGCGGCGGAGTGGATCTGGCTACAGCGCTGGCAGGGCGCATCGCCGCGCGCGAACGTCCCGAATGCCAACGCTTCGGGGAAGACGTGGAACGGGCTCACGCCGGGCGAGAAGCCGACTTATGAAGAGTTGGCGAGTGTCGCTGCGTTGCGCAACTTTGCCGACTCGCTGGAGCAGAAGCGCCAGGCATTCTTCGACTCGCTGAATGACGAGAAGCTGCAACGTCCACTGAGCTACACCGATATGGCGGGGAAGGCGTTTGCTTTGCCGCTGGTTCAGCAGATGCAGCACGTGGTGAATCATGGCACTTATCACCGCGGACAGGTGACGACGCTGCTGCGGCAGACCGGCGGCGAAACGGTTGCGCTCGACATGTCGTACTTCTTCCGTGAGCAACAGGAAAAGGCGGCGCAGGCGGGGTGAGCGCCGGCTCCCGCCGCGTAGTCGCCGAAACTTGCGTGCCCCATGTAACATTGTCCGAAGCTGAAATTTTCAAATCAGTCATAGCTTTCAAAAGGGGGATACCCTTATGCAATGGTGTGATCGGGCGCTTTCGATTTTCCTCAGTACCAGCTTGACGTTGAGCGTGATGGGTCTAGAAGGGTGCAGCAAGAAGACGGAGCCGGCGCAGCAGGCTTCGACGGCACAACCGCAAGGACAGCAGCAGGACCAGCACGCCCCCGCGACTCAATACGCTGTGCCAACGGCAGATCAGCTCTACCAACTGGTCGCGCCGATCGCGCTGTTCCCCGACAATCTGGTGGCGCAGGTGTTGGCGGCCTCGACCTTTCCCAACGAGGTGTCGGAGGCGTACCAGTGGATGCAACAGAATTCCAGCCTGAAGGGGCAGCAACTGCTCGACGCGGTGAACCAGCAATCGTGGGACGCCAGCGTCAAAGGCCTGACCCAGTTCAACGATGTGCTGAGCCAGATGGCGACTAATCTGTCGTGGACGTCGGCGCTGGGAGATGCCTACTTCAATGTTCCGCAGAGCGTGATGAATGCGGTGCAGGTGATGCGGCAGCGCGC
This sequence comes from uncultured Acidobacteriaceae bacterium, assembly GCA_963699875.1. Taxonomy (GTDB): domain Bacteria; phylum Acidobacteriota; class Terriglobia; order Terriglobales; family Acidobacteriaceae; genus CAVVDY01. Next base: position 685,426 of record CAVOVN010000002.1, on the reverse strand, counting down.
CTACGCGGCGGGCAATCTCAAGAGCAATACGCAGCAGAACGTGACGGTGCAGAACGAGGCGCCGGGAACGGCCGCGCCTGCGCCGGCTTCCTCGGGTGAGCCGCAGACGACGGTGGTGCAGCCTCCGCCGCAGACCATCATCATCCAGCCGTCGCAGCCGGAAGTGGTCTACGTGCCCACCTACAATCCGACGGTGGTGTACGGCGCACCGGTCGCAGTGTATCCCGGATACTCGACGGGAGCCGTGGTTGCGACCAGCCTCATCTCGTTCGGAGTCGGCATCGCCGTGGGCGCCGCCATCAGCGGTGGGGGCGGGTGTTGTGGTTGGGGATGGAACTCGTGGGGATGCGGCTGGCACAACTCCAGCGTGACCTACAACCGAAATGTGTATGTGTCGAACTCGAACACGTTCGTCAATCGCAACAACTACTACAACCGCAACGTCAACAATCTCAATCGCGCCAATGTCAATAACGCGAATATCAACCGCAATAACATCAACAACGCGAATATCAATCGCGCGAACGTAAATAACCGTGCTAACAATTTCAATCCCAACGCGCGCAACAGTAACTTCACCGAACCCAAGTTCAATCAGAAATACGATCAGCAGCAGTTCCGCAATCAGGGCGCGCAACAGCAGATGAACCGCGCGGAAGCGGGCAATCAGGGCAAGTTCAATCAGCAGGGCGGAGCCAATCAGGGCAAGTTCAATCAGCAGGGCGGAGCAGGGAATCGACCACAGCAGGGCAACGCAGGCAATCATCAGGCGCAGAATCGCGCCGGCAGCGTGAACCAGCCCAATCGCGATCAGGCGCGCGGCTACGGACAGCAACCCAACCGCGGGACGAGTTCCGGCGCATTCAACGGCTACAGTCCCGGCGGCAATACCCGCACCAACAGCGCTCGCGGACAGCAGAGCCTGGAGGGCAGGAACCAGGGCGGCGGTGGCGGACAGCGGCAGGCCGCAGCTCGGCCGCAGCCCACACGCCAGCCGGCAGGTGGCCACGAGGGCGGGGGACGCCGCCGTTAAGTGACAGGGTAATGCTGACTGTAGATTCCATAGAAATTGAGGTGGAGATATGACGGACTTGAAAGCGCACTCATACAATCCGCATCGTTCCTGGCGCCGGCAATGGTTGATAGCCGCGGCGCTGTTGCTGTCCTCAGCGATTTGCTTCGCGCAGGCCAATGGTGAGAAGACCTTCGCCTCTCCCGGCGATGCGGTGCTGGCGTTGTACAACGCTGCCAAGGCGAATGACGCCCCGGCGCTGAACGCGCTGTTTGGCTCGAACGCCCAGAAGATCCTGAACACCGGCGACGCGGTGGCCGACAAGAACGCCCTCGCCAATTTCGTGCGCCGCTATGACCAGATGCATCGCGTGGTGCAGGAGCCCGATGGCACGGTGACCCTTTACGTTGGCGCCGACAACTGGCCCACGCCGCTTCCCATCGTGAAGAACGGCAGCGGGCAGTGGTATTTCGATACCACAGCCGGCATGAAGGAGATTCTCTTCCGCCGCGTCGGCACCAACGAGAACGATGCCATCGAGACCTTGCATACCCTGGTCGAGGCGCAGCACGACTACGCCGAACAGATGCACGACGGCAGCAAGACCAAGCAGTACGCGCTGAAGTTCATCAGCACCGACGGCAAGCAGGACGGCCTGTACTGGAAGACCGACGAGAGTCAGCCGGCGAGCCCGATCGGGCCGCTCATCGCCGACGCCAACAGCCAGGGCTACGACACGCAGCAGGGCAAGTCGACGCCGTTCCATGGCTATTATTACCGGATGCTCACCAAGCAAGGCGCGGCAGCCAAGGGCGGCGCGCGCGACTACGTCGTCAACGGACAACTCACCAAGGGCTTCGCCTTCGTCGCCTATCCCGCGGAGTATCGCAACTCGGGAGTGATGACATTCATCGTCAACCAGGATGGCGCGGTGTATGAGAAAGACCTTGGGCCGGACACAGGGAAGCTAGGTGCTGCGATGACGGAGTACGATCCCGACTCCACGTGGAGTCGCGTGGATTAATCCGATTTCGTATCCCGGCGGCGCGAACAACTAATCCACGACGAACAGAGTGGCGCCTTCCTCCGTGTGGGAGCGGTGCGGCGGATCGCCGTCCCCGACCTGATAGCTCTGGTTAGGGACGAGAGAGAACCGCTGGCCGTCCTGCAACTCCACCTCGAGCGACCCGGAGAGACAGAACAGGACGTGGCCTTTGGAACACCAATGGTCGGCACGGTATCCGGGCGAGTACTCCAGGATACGCACACGAATCTCGCCAAAGTTCACGGTGCGCCATAGCGCGAAACCGGATTCGCCGGGGTGGCGGGTAGGCTCGACCTGCGCCCAATCGGTGGTGAACATCGGCAGCGGAGGCATCTTCATAGCACGATGATATCGTTTGCGCCGGCTCTCCCACCCTTTCGTCCAAACGACGGACGACAGGATGGGGCACCCACATATCCCACGCGCAGGTCACAATCCGCTGACAAAAGTATTACAGTGACTCCCGGCTGAAGTTGGTAGTCTGAAGATGCTTGTGGGGAAGGGCGTCAAAGCGCCCGCTCGAAATCATTTCAAGGACAACATGATCGTCAAAGGGAAGCTTAATACTCCTACCGTTATAGCTATGGCGTTGTTCCACGTTGGCGCGGTGATCGCGCTGTTTATGTTCAGCTGGAAGGCACTGTTTGTTGCGCTCTTCCTTTACTGGGTCGCGGGCAGCCTGGGCATCGGGCTGGCCTATCATCGCCTGCTGACACATCGCGGCTTCAAGTGTCCGAAGTGGTTCGAATATTTCTTAACCGTTTGCGCAACTTTGGCATTGGAGGGCGGACCGATCTTCTGGGTAGGCGTGCATCGGCTGCATCACCAGATCACCGACAAGCCGGGCGATCCGCATTCGCCACGCGATGGCGGCTTCTGGGCGCACATGGGTTGGATCATGAGCGGCGAAAGCCTGCACAACGCTAACAGCGACAAGCTGCTGCCTTACGTTCCTGACCTTCGCAAAGACAAGTTCCACCTTTGGATCAGCAAGTATCACTATGTGCCGATGATCGTGCTCGGTATTGGCTTGTGGGCGTTTGGCGGACTCGCAGTAATGATGTGGGGAATCTTCTTCCGGACGGTTTTCCTGTTGCACTCAACCTGGTTCGTAAATTCAGCGACCCACATGTGGGGCTCCAAGCGCTTCGCCACGGATGACGATTCGCGCAACCTGTGGTGGGTGGCCTACCTCAGCTTCGGCGAAGGCTGGCACAACAATCACCACGCGCATCCGCAGTCGGCGCGTCACGGCCTGGCGTGGTATGAATTCGATTTGAACTGGTACGCGATCAAGGCGTTCTCGTGGCTGGGATTGATTTCCGATGTGAAGTTGCCCAAGCTGCGCTCGGCACGGGTACAGCCGGTGGAGACGGACAATGTCAGAGAACAGGCATTGGCGGCGGCGTACAGCGGAGATTAGTTCAACAGTTGTGCAAGAGACGGCGCCTGAGGGCGCCGTTTTTATTTCGCCAGGAAGTTCACCTCTGCACTAGCGCTACGTTGCCGGTGTCGACGGTCGCCGTGTCGATGCGCAGCGGCAGCTTGAAGGTGCTGGTGAGTCCCACATTGGGGTACTTCGACTTGAGATAGCGGTCGACGAAGAGCTGAAGCAGCATCTGCGGGATTTCGATGTTGTCGAGCTCGACTTTCTGCACGGTGATGGTTCCGGTGCCGTTGCTGCCGGAGGCCTGCGCGATGACGTGTACGTCGTGTACTCCGGTGAAGACGCCCAGCAGCGGATTCTTTGAGCGCGCCTTTTCGGTGATGGCGTCGAAGTCGACTTTGGCGTGGCCGTCGAGCGTGCCGGGGTTGCGGTGAGATTCAGGCCGCTGACGCCTTTCGGCATCTTGACTCCGCCTTCCGCGAAGTAGGCGTTGGCTTCGTCTTGCGTGATCTCGGTTGGCTTGGAATCGGGATGCTCGCGAGCGGCGTTCTGCTTCAGATGAGCGATCTTCTGCTCCATGCTGCGGTAGGCGGCGCTGTGCTGCGGCTGATCCTGACCAGCGAGCAGCCCGGTCGCGAAAAACAGAACAAGCGTAATGAGTTTAAGCGAAGCTCTCATCGCAGCTGTGCCTGCGTGGGTGACGCCGGAACCGTCGTCACCTGCGGCTGGTCGAGGGGGCCTGCGACAGAGTAAGACGTGCCTCCAGAACGTTGCAGGGTGAAATTCAGTTGTCGGTCATAGGTTGCGACGCCTTTGACATTGAATACACCGCCAGCGGTTTTCATCTCGCAGTTGTCGAAGCTCAGCTTTCCACCTCCGATGTTGAGAATGCCCGCCAGGCTGGAGAACGTGAGTGGTGCGGGCCGACTGTCGAGCGCAAGCTTGCGAAGCGATCCGCCGGTCCAGGTGAAGTCGGCCGATCCGGTCGCCGAGTGCAACAACGCGGCAGCATCTTTGCCCTGCATCGAAAGTGCGTACTTGCCCGACGTCTGGCCGGTGGCCCAATTCTCGTGCATCAGGGTCGAGAGCTGGTCCATGGAAATCTTCTGCAGCACGCCCCCGCCTGCATATCTTGGAGGAGAGGTAGTGAAGTCGCTCGTCCAGGTGCCGGTGTGATGACCGCCAAGCACGTCGGAGCGCAAGATGTCGAGCTTGACCTTGCCTGCATCCATCACAACATGGGCCTGAAAGTTGTCGGCCATTAGACGTGCCAACTGAAAGTGCGTGATCTCGACCTTGCCATCAGCGTGAAGCTTCAACAATGTGTCCGGTTGCTGCTGACCGATGGCGAGCAGGTGGTACCAGGGCTGCGAGCGGGCTGCGGGATTCAGCAACTGATTAACTCGGGCCAGCGATAACTCGCTGCTGTGCAAATCGAAGTGTATGGCGCAGGTTTCCGGCGTGGTGCAATGCAGAGGAAAGCTAGCGCTGCCGCCGATCGCGGTCGCGGCGCCGAATGCTCCGGATAATGCGCTGACGTTCACCGCCTGGTTGGCGATGGTGGTCTGGGCCGACACAATGTGTAACGGCTCGTTTATGCCTTGCAGCTCGGCGGAGGCATTACGCAACTGCATTTGTCCAGAAATAACCGGAGCCGAAAAGCCGGCCCATGCGCCTGCCAGATCAACTTCCACATCGGCGCCTCCGGCCAATCCGATGCCGGGAGTGCCGATTCCCAGAGCCCGTGCGACCTGCAAGAGCCGTGTGAGCTCGGCATCGCCGCTCAGGGTGGCGCGATAGTTTTCTTCGTCAAAGAATCCGCTTGCAACTGCCGGCGATGTACCACCGATGGAAAGCGGGAAGGGACTGATCAGCAGCGCGAATCCTGCGGGCGGCGAACTTGCAACCCTCGCGTTCGGCTTTCGCGATGCGGGTGCAGCATTCGACGGAGCGGCGCCAGGCACGGTGAACACCATTTCTCCGATTTGCAGATCATTGCCCAACACCGCCGAGTGCAGGGCTACATGACTGGTACGTCCGCCGCCTGCCCAGCGCACCGGCTCATCTGCCGCCTTGCGAACTTCGAAGGCAGCCTCGGCTTCTCCGGTAGCATTCAGGTCCAGCGGTAAGTCTTTCTTCACGTGACGCGCGAAGGAGACGATGCGATCCATCGGAAGCTGCTGCGCGGTGACTGCGATCTGATAGGAATCCGCGCCCCAGTTTTTTGCGTTGCCGGTGATCCGCAGGGTGCCGGGCTTGATGGGCGACTCGCACAGCACGTCATTCAACGAATCGTCATCGGTGGAGAACGTTCCTGTGCAATGGGCTTGCATGTGCAGAGGCTGCCCCAGGGCGATGTCGTAGCGGCGAAAGTCGTCGATGGTGGCGTCCAGCACTACGCTGAGAGCAGCGGGCGTGCCGGTCAGGTTGGCCGAGGCGGAGGTACCCCCGCGCCAGCCGCGATCACGACCGTAGATGAGCTTCGTGACCTGTCCGAGCTGGCCTTTGCTGAACTCTGCCTTCAGAACCATAGGCGTGTTGCGAAGCTGATTTGCGCTTTGGAAGCGGCCTTCCACGCGAAGTATTCCAGTGTCGTTGATCTCGACATCGGTGCGCATCGGCTTGGCCAGCAGGCGGAGACCCCATTCGGTTTCCGACTCACGCCACAACGCGAAATCGGCGTCGGTGAACGAGAATGCCTTCTTCACCTGTCCGAGCTTGAAGTTGATGCGCCCGCCGGTGGCTTCAATGTAAGGAAATCGCGGGCGCACCTCGGCGTGCCGGGCCGTGGTCGGAGCGGAGGAAACTTGAGAGGTTCGCTGGATCAGTTCCTCGACGTTCCAATGGCCGTCGGGGCCGCGCACCAGGTTGAGACTGGGATTGTCGAGTTCGAGCGTGCCGATTTCCAGGCGCCCACGCCACAAAGAGCTGAGCCGGATATAGGCTGCAACCTGTTCGGCGCGTAGCATGGCTTCAGCCCCATAAGCGGGATCGTCGGCCACCACAAATCCTGAGAGCACCAGCCCCGGACGAGGCAGCAGCCGCAAGGAGATTCCGGAGGCGGAGACGTTACGTCCCAGCGCTCGGCTGATGGAGTCCACCACTCTCACGCGGTAGCGGCCGACGTTGATCCACGGTGGAACCAGCACAGCGACCAGAAGAACCAGAAACATCCCCCACAAGACGAAACCGCCATACCGGCGCGTGCGGTTTTCGTCGAGCGTCGAAGTACTGGGAGCAGCCACTAGTGCACCACGTGCAACATCCGGGACCAGCGGGTCTGGTCGAAGAAATGGGTGACGATGCGGAAGAAGAATCCGATGCGATCGGCCAGCGACGTACGCAGGTATTCGCCGCGCGGCGTTTCGAACGACCAGTAAATGAACATCGGCGTACCGATTACGTTTTCGCGAGGCACGAAGCCCCAGAACCGGCTGTCGAGGCTGACATCGCGATTGTCACCCATAGCGAAGAGGCTCTCAGGCGGCACCACCAACTCGCCGTTCTCGATGTGAGATGACAAGGTCAGCCGCCACTCCGGACTCAACTGGTCATAGGGACTGGGAGGAATTTCGGGGAAGTTGTCGCGATAGGTGTTGTAGTCTCCCTGGCGAATGACGTAAGGCTCGGTGAGCTTTTCTCCATTGCGGTAGACCACGCCATTTTGCAGGTGAATGCGGTCGCCGGGAGTTCCAACCACGCGTTTCACGACGTACAGCCCAGGCTCAGCGGGCGAGAGGAACACGATGATGTCGCCGTGTTTCGGATTGCGATACTTCACCAGAGCGCTGATCCACTTGGTCACCGGCGCAAACATTACGCGATTGACGAAGACATGGTCGCCAATCAGAAGCGTGTTCTCCATCGAACTGGAGGGGATCTCGAAGGCCTGAAGAATGAAAGTAATAATGAAGAGGCCGGTCACCAGGACAACCGCGATCGAAGCGATAAACTCCGGAGTCGTTTCCTTCTGCTTTTGGGGCGTGGCCGGTTTGTCAGCCGCGGCGGGAGCGACAGGTTTCTTGGCGGCGGGCAGAGTTGTTCTTGCCATGTGACGTCTACTTGTCCTTGTCGGCGACTCAGTGGGGCACGTGGAACATGCGGTCCCAGCGTAAACCCTTGAAAGATTGAACGAGACTGTAGGCCAAAGTGGAAAGTCTATCAGACCGCGCCACGTCTTCACCGGCAGAGCGCTCGCGCGGCATCGACCAGTAAATAATCAGCGGACGTCCGACGATGTTCTCCGCCGGAACCAATCCCCAGTAGCGCGAGTCGTAACTGTCATCGCGATTGTCTCCCAAAACGAAGTAGTACCCTTGCGGCACGATGAGTTGATCGTCCTCTACCAGCTTGCTGCCTTCAACAAACCACTTCGCGGTAGTACGGTCGCCGAACTGTCCTCCGTTGGGGAAGTTATCGCGAAACTTATCGTGTTGCGACCAGTTGAACTCGGCGTAGGAATCCGGCTGCGGCTCACCATTTACATAGACGTGCTTGTTGATCAAGCGTATGCGATCGCCGGGAATGCCAATCACGCGTTTGACGAAATGCTGCTGCGGATTCACCGGATAGCGGAAGACGATGATGTCCTGGTGCTGCACCGGACGATAGGGAAGCAGCCATCCCCAGAAGCGCGAGTGTCCGTAGTGGGCCTTGTCGACGAGCAGGTAATCGCCGATCAGCAGGGTGCGCTCCATCGACTCCGAGGGAATCTGAAACGCCTGCACAATAAAGGTGACCACGAACACCGCGATCACGATGGTGATGGCCAGCGACTGCAATGTGTTCACGTGATGAACGTGCAAGGCGTGGTTTCGGTGTGGCGAGCGGCTGAGGCGGCTCTGAAACGGCTGAAACTTCGGGGTCGGTGCGGACTTCGCTCATGCCTGGCTGGACGATTCGGCGCTGGGACTACTGGCGTCCGCCGCGGAACCTCTCTCTTCTGATTTTAGGCGCTCGAAGGCCTGCTGTGCTGCCTTTTGCTCGGCGCTTTTCTTGGAATTTCCTTCCGCCCGGCAGACAAAGCCGGGGTTGCCGTTGGCGCCCCCGATGTGGACCTCCACGGTGAAGAGTTTGCGGTGCTCGGGGCCCTGCTCACGCACCACCGAGTAACGCGGTTGCGAACGGCCATGGGCGTGGGTTGTTTCCTGCAAGGCCGATTTGTAGTCCATGATGGGGAGGCGGCCGCCGCCGATCTCCTTCAGGTATTGCAGTTCGGGCTCAAGAATGGACTGCACAATAAAGCGATGTGCGGGCTCGATTCCGGCGTCAAGGTAGAGCGCCGCGATCAGGGCCTCGAGCGCGTCGACTAAAAGCGTGGTCTTGCCGCGGCCGCCGCTTTTCTCTTCTCCTTTACCCACACGCAAGTAACTGCCGATTTCCAACTGCCGGGCCGGGCGGATCAGCTCGCGTTCACTGACGATATGCGCGCGCAGCTTCGAAAGCTCACCCTCGCCATATTCCGGGAAGCGCGCAAACAGCTCCTGGCTGATGACGAATGAGAGCACTGCATCGCCGAGAAACTCGAATTGCTCGTTGTCGCTGCCGGTAGTTGGATTATGCGGATCGGTTTCGGCCGCCGACTGGGCTTCGAGTTCGCGCGCGAAGGAGGAATGAGTGAGTGCCTGTTCGAGCAACTCGGGGCGTTGGAAGCGATGGCCGAGAGCTTGTTCCAGCTGCGACAGGTTTGTGAGGTGGAGATCCATGGAGGTGCAAGTAGCTCAGTAATTAGTTATTAGCAATTAGTCTTGCATCGGCAGCCAGCCATCGTCATCAGACATTCGCGCGGAGTAGTCGGATTGTCGTTCGGCAGAGATCACTAATCACTAGCTACTAATTACTCTTTCAATGCGGCTGCGGCGGCTGTTGCTGCGGCGTCGCGGGCGGATCGTGCTCCCCGGTGCTGCGATAGCGGGAGTCGCTGCCGGCGGCGGCGTGGCTCCCGGCGCGGGAATGCTCGGCTCAGCGCCTTCGCCGACGAGTTTCTGCAAACGCGCTTGCTGCTGCTTGGCCAATGTCTGCTCAACGCTGCCCTGCTCGGAATATTGCACAGCCTTGTTGGCGTTCACCAGCGCCTCGGCATATTTCTTTTCATTATCCTGTGCCACCGAGAGGCGAAGATAAACGCGCGCCATCGGCTCCGCCTTCGCAATATCGACCGACTTCTGGAAGTTCGTCTCGGCAGTGGCGAAGTCTTGCTTCTGCATGGCGATGACGCCCAGCGTCTCGTAAGCAAGGGCCAGAATGCTGTTCTTGACGGTCTGTACTTGCGTTTCCGAAACGCCGGGAGGGATGTGCATCCCGGTGCTGATATTGTCGATGGCGGCCTGAGCGTCTTTCTGGGCTTCAGCGTAGCGCTGCTCTTTGTCCAGATCGTTGTCGCGTGTGGTTTCAACCAATGCTGATGCGACGTGAATCAGAGGATTCGGATCGTGGGGATCGATGGCCAGCGCTTTCCGGCCAGCCTCAATCTCCTTGTCAGCCCGGTTTTGCTGGGCGAAGCCGTTCATCGCCTCCAGGTAAAGCAATCCCTTCAACTCGCTGTTGGGAAATTTCTGTGCGAACTGGTCCGCAGCCGCGAGCACCTGATCCGGGGTGGTGAGTGCCGCTCCGGCCTTGTAAGCGTCAAACTCCTCTTTGGTCTTGGCCTGGGGCGCCTTGTAAATCATCGGAGCCTGAGCGGTGGCAGGCTGCGGGCGTCGCCTGGGCCGGCGCCGGAGCGCTCTGCGATGGCGTTGCGGGCTGGGGTGCCGGGCTGTGTCGCCGGGGTTTGCGCCAGCGACGCGGCAGCAACCAGCAGTACCGCACAGATAATCAGTCGAAATCTCATGCTCTTCCTATCTTAATGGTTATTGCGATTGCGGCTTTGCCACAGGCGGCTCATAGGGAGCTTTCAGCCCACGCTCGGCGGCAGCCTTGGTATCGGCGGATGTGTCGCCGGAATCAAGTGCCGCTTTGTACTGAACCAGAGCGTCCTCGCGATCATCCTGCAAATCGAGAATGCGCCCCAGATATATGTGGCACCAGGCGACCACGCGCGGATCCTTGGCCGATTGCATCGCTTTGGCGAAGTTGTCTCTTGCGTCCTGCAAGTTGCCGCTCAACGTAGCCACGCGAGCCAGCACGAAGTACGCCCTGCCCGGATCGTCGTTTGCCGCCAGCGCTTCATTGGCCAGTTGCGCAGCTCCCGCAGGATTTCCGCTGGCCAGTGCCCGCTCTGCCTGATCAAGCCGGTTGAGCGGTGGCTTGCTTGCCTGCACCAGTTCCGGCTCGGCCGACGAGGCAAACTGTACGCCCGCCGCATGCTTTCGAACTTCTGCAACATCGAGAGAGTGCAGCCAATCGGGGAAAGAATCCTTCAGCCCGGTCTCTCCTTTTTCGAAGGTCCGCAGTTGATCGTAGAAGTAGTTGGTCAGAATAAAACCTTCAGACTCCGCGTGCTTTACGATTGCCAGCCGCTCCTGGTCCGACAGCTTGGCATCGAGCGGCGTGCGCGCCTCAATGGCGCGAATGAGGCTTTCGATAATGAGCAGGCCGACATCTTCCTTATATACCTCAGCCATCGGAGCTCGCTGCACCGACGTCAGCATAGGCTTCAGGCGATCCAGGGTGGTGGCTTTCCTGGCGATCAACGGATCGAGCACGAAGTGCAGGTAGGCATGGCGAAGCTGCCCGATATGAATGTTGTCGCCCTGGGGAGAGATCACCATGTAATACAGCTCGTCGCGATAGTCGCGCGAGTTCACAGCGCCGGGCGAAATCATGGGCTCAAGATAGATGGTGTAGCTGCGACCGGGATCGATGGCCAGCGGCATCCGCAGATACACATCACTTGCGGTGATCATCTTCGCGACCGGCTCATGATAATGCTCAATCAACTCGTTATATTCCGGCTCGTGCTTTAGCCAGATGGAGTGCAGATTGGCCGCGGCAGCGTAGGTCTTGAGCAGAGGCAGAAAGCCGAGGACGTAAGCCGCATCGTCAGGCATATCGGCTTCCTGCAACTTGGGAGTGAAGTCCGGAGGATTGCCCACATTCAGCGCCAGCGAAACATACTGTGCGATACCGTGCGCTGCATCCTCCTGCTTGTGCTCGCGATAGAAGTGGCACATGGCCTGCGCGGCAGCCGCCGCCAGGGGCGACTCGCTGGCCTTCACCAGGTCGGCGCGAACCTGCTGCCGGATGGGCGAAGACGATGCTAGATCCTGATCGTATCCGCACACATTCGCGGCAGCGACGATGCTGAACAGGGTTTCGCTAACGTCGAGCGAGGCCTTGGTTGGGGCCTCTGCGGCACAGGGCAACGCCGTCACCATCAGCGCGAATATCAATGTCCGGAGAGAAAAGCTCAGACGAGCCTCCTGAAACAATATGGGCAGGGAAGCGACTCTAAGCAGTGTAAAGTTTTCAGCGCGCGGGGCGCAAATGGCGAGGGCTACACTCGAGCGAACGCCTGGGAGGGTGACAAGACTTTGAAGTGAGGGCGGCCCCCGCGAGCCGCCCGCTGAGAAGGTCGTTCCTCTTAGTTGCTGGGGCCTTTCGATGCTGCTTCCGCTTCAGCCATCCTTTTAGACATCTCCGCTTTGACTGCGTCGAGGTTAAAGCTCGCGCCCCGCTGCATCGGCGGGTAGTCGAGGAAGGTTTGGATTTCCTTGCCGATTATTTGCTGGACGAACACGAAGCGCCAGAACTCATACACGAACCAATTACTGAAGTAATACTGCGAACCCTCTTTCGTCCCGCTATTAGAGATGCCCGTGCGCTCGAACGGATCAAGGCGCAGGTTGGTGATGTAAGGCACGTCGGGATGAGTTTTCTCCCCTATCCAGCCCGCTGGTTGGTCGATGAAGCGGAACTTGTAATCGTCGATGCGCACCGCCCCGACCGTACTTTCGCCAAGGTAGAAGATCTCATGACGCGCCGACGGGCCTTTGCCGGTGATGGCAGCCATCTGGTTGTAGCCATCCAGATGGTTCTTGTAGGTCCGGTCACCGATAGTTTTACCCTTCAGTAACTCTTCCGTGATGTTCGGATTACCGGCCGCCGCTACAAACGTAGGCAGCCAGTCCATGCCGGAGAAGATGCCGTTCTGCACCGAGTCCGCCGGCACGTGCCCGGGCCAACGAAGAATCGCAGGCACGCGGAAGCCTCCCTCGAGGACTGTTCCTTTGGACTGCGCAAACGGTGTTTGACCGCCATCTGGCCAGGTAAAGACCTCGGTGCCGTTGTCGGTGGTGAACACGACAATCGTGTTCTCGTCCTCGCCGATGTCCTTCAGCTTTTGCATGACTGAACCGACGATGTCATCGAGTTGCACCATGCCGGCTTCTTCTATTGACCACCCATTCTCGGAGTTGCGCATCGCTTCATACTTCGGAGAAAGGTGGGTGACGATGTGCATGCGAGTTGGATTCAGCCACACGAAGAAGGGCTTGTTCTCCTTCTTTGACTGGTCGATGAACTTGAGCGAAAAGTCGAGAATTTCGTCGTCGACTGTCTCCATCCGCTTCGGGTAAAGCGTGCCGGCATCCTCGATTTTTTGTTTGCCGACTGGTCCCCAGCGAGGCATGTCCGTGGTGTCATTTGTGCTGGTGGCCCAGCAGTGAACCATGTTGCGCGGTCCCACGACGTTCAAGAGATTCTGCGGATAGTTAGGATGCGCCGGGTCTTCCATCGCGTCCAAGTGGTAGAGATAGCCGAAGAACTCATCGAAGCCGTGAACGCACGGCAGGAACTCATTCCTGTCGCCAAGGTGGTTCTTGCCGAACTGACCGGTGTTGTAGCCCATCGACTTCAAGACAGTTGCAATAGTCACCGCTTCGGCAGGAATGCCGATTTTGGCGCCGGCCTGCCCAACGGTGGTCATGCCGGTGCGGATGGGAAGCTCACCAGTGATGAAGTTCGCGCGACCCGCCGTGCAACTGGCCTCGGCGTAGTAGTCGGTGAACAACATCCCTTCCTTAGCCATCTTATCGAGGTTCGGCGTATGCCCGGCCATCATGCCACGGCTGTAGGCGCCGATGTTCCACATGCCAATGTCATCGCCCATGATGACGACAATATTGGGCTGCTTCGCGGTTTGCGCTGCGCTTGGGACCGCGCCGCCCGCCAGCATAAAGCTGGATATGGCGAGCGCACCCAGTGTCAGTTTTCGAACATGTGCACCTAGATCCATTGTTTTTCTCCGATGGCAAACGTTGCTGGTGGGCCTCCGCGATGGGAGGATTGCGATGAGCGGAGGACAACCCATCAGAGGCTGCAAGTGTGCGAGACGGCAACATTCGCCTGCTCTGCGAAGTGTTTTTTGCGCTGTTCCGGGGTGCTGAGAAGCATAATCCCCGAGACGATGTTTGACTACTGAAAACTCCGGCGGGGGGCGCAAATGCGGCGAAGATAGCTCGGCGACAACTTGTCTGCAGTTGAAAACTGAAACACTTCCATGCCAACTGACTAGTTCGTCCCCCAGCTGACTACTCGCAACGGGTTTGTTGCGATCGCGCTAAGTAGATTCCGGCAGCGCCTCTAAGGGAAATCGCGGCTTTGTGGCGGGATTCCGTGCTGCTACTTTCCTCTTAATCCAATCAGTTTCTGTGCTGGCTTTGATGCTGTGGCAGGCGTGTGGCCGCCAGAGACCTCTCCGACCCTGGTGTTGTTTTGTTGGTTCCAGCCGATGGCAGCCTGGCGCTCTTTCCGTGCTGCCATGCAGTTGAAAGCGATTTGTTTGAAGTGGGTCGTCCCCAACCGCACCCTGACCTGACGGAAAGGGTGATCGAGAGGTTTCTATGTCGCAGCGTAAGTTTCTGTTGTTTGTCCTCATTCCGTTCTTCCTCACAACCGCCGGTTTCGCCCAGTCGATCGGCAACCAGCCCCAGTCGCGGCACGTGGTCGTGGTCATGGAGGAGAACCGCAGCATCAGCATCGCCTCCCAATACATGCCTTACCTGAAGGCGCTGGCGGCCGAATATTCGCAAGGCATGCAGGTGTACTCCGATTCGCACGGCTCGTGGCTCGCCTATGGCGAGCTGACTTCAGGAATGGCGCCCTTCGGCGGAGAAGGTGACGGCGGCATCTGTAACGGCGATGGATGCACCCGGACCCTCACGATCGACAACCTGGTAAGAGAGTTTGCCAAGCGAGGCATATCCTGGCGCGCTTACTTCCAGACCATGCCGCAGGAAGGATACCTGGGATATCAGTACGGTGAGTACGTTCGTCGCCACAACCCCTTCGCCTTCTACAGCGACGTTGTGAACTCGCTTTTGGAGCCGGGCAATATGTATCCCGCCGACCCCTACATGCTGAGCGACATCGAGGCCAACCGCCTGGCGAATTTCACCTGGATTTCGCCCGACCTCGATCATGACGCCCATAACGGCAGCGACGACCAGCAGGCGTTGGCCGCTGCGGACGCTTATCTGCAAACCTTCATGCCACAGTTGCTGCAATCGCCACCGTTCCAGCCCAGCGGCGATGGCGTGCTGATGATTACCTTCGACGAGGGTGAGTTGTCCGGCGACAATGGCTGCGGTGGCTATCCCGATGCCAACAACTGCGGCGGCCACATCTGGCACGTGCTGATCGGTCCCCACATAAATCGCGGGTATGAGTCGGACACCTTGTACAAGCAAGGCAGTGAACTGCGCCTGATCTGCGACTTACTCGGGGTGAACAGTTGCCCCGGCGACGGCGCTACTTCGTCTGCGATGACGGAGTTTTTTCAAGCAACGCCTCGATGCACCGCCAGCCAGGACAAAACGGTTGTGATCTGCTCTCCCCAGCTAAATGGCGACGCGAAGTCGCCGGTTCAGTTCAGCGCCGGCGCCAAGGACAACGAGTATCCCATTACCGGCATGATCGCCTACGCCAACGGCCAGATTGTCGCGCAGGGCCCGGATGGAATTCTTAAACGCGAAAGTTCCATTGCGTTCCCGGAAACTATCAATTGGTGATCCGCGCCTGGGATTCCAAAGGCTACTACTTCTCATCGCAGGAGAACTTCACCGTGACTTCCGGAAGCTCGGAGGCAACGCAAGCGCAAGACGCGCAGTAGGCTCGAGTATCGCTATCGATCCCAACCACGCGCGGGGCGCTGCTTGCGCGTGGTTGTTGCAGTAAGTACAGACAGCCCAAAATTAGTCCCCGTTGACGTACATGAAGCGCAGTTTTCGTTTGTCCCGCTCTTCGAAGGTCGCCCGAAACTCATGGTGCGGGATTCCGGCGCTGTGGTCCTTGGCGCGACTTCTGGCGGCGCTCTTCGTATTTAGCTGTGCTGCTTACGCGCAACCCAACACGGTTTGTCCTCGCCCTGCCGCAGGCGCTACGGTAGAAAATCCTCCGGAGCTGCGCAGCCAGAACGGCGTTCTTGAACTCGGTCTGCATCTGCGTTATCAGCAGACGCTCCCCAGCGAGGGGCCTCCCCGATACTGCTACATCAGCGACGACGGCCTGGAATCACCGACGTTGCGCGTACATCCCGGCGACCGCCTGATCATCCACCTGCACAATGATTTGCCGGAGTGGCACGGATATCGGCCGCCTCACAAAATGGATGCCATGCCGAAGGACGATTGCGCTGCTACCAGCATGGATCCGTCCGTCACCAATCTTCACTTCCACGGCATGACAATTCCTCCCGTCTGTCACCAGGACGAAGTCATCCGCACCGCAATAGAATCGGGAAAAGTTTTCGACTATCGCATCACCATTCCGCCAGACGAGCCGCCCGGTCTCTACTGGTATCATCCGCATCCCCACGGATTCACCGAACGGCAGGTACAGGGAGGCGCTTCGGGCGCGCTGATCGTAGAAGGCCTGCAGCAGACGCTTCCTTCTCTGGCTGACCTCGATGAAAGAGTAATCGTCCTGCGCGACCAGCAGCGCATCGGCCCGGAAGCGTCTGGGCCGGCGGTTCCGGCATGGGACCTTTCAGCCAATTGGGTGCCGATCACTTATTCGCAGGGCGCGCCTGCCATCATCCAAGTGACGCGCGGTGGGCAAGAACTGTGGCGCGTGCTAAATGCAGGTGCTGACACAATCTTCAATCTGCAGATCCTGGTGAACGGGGCTGCGCAACCGGTAGAAGTTGTGGCCATCGATGGCGTTCCGGTCGCACACGGACGAGCGGCAGCCCTGCCGACGGAGAGCAGCATCCTGTTACCGCCGGGCGCGCGGGTGGAGTTTCTAGTGACAATTCCCCATCACGTCCAGGACACGCGGCTGGTCACGCAAGCGTGGGATACCGGACCGCAAGGCGACAACGACACAGCTCGCACCATCGCTAAGATAATAAGTTCTGCAACTGTCGATACCGAGGATCGCAACCCTGGCGCCAGCCCAGGTGCCGGAGGCCAGCCACTCGAAATTGCCTGTCGCCGCCTGCTAAAGTGCCGAGCCGCGTGTTGTACTTCTCACAGCATTCTTCGAACTCGCAGGACCCCGACAACTTTGCCTTGTATTACTTGACGGTCCAGGGACAGACGCCGGCAGCCTACAAAATGGGATCGCCGCCGAACATCGTCGTCCACCAGGGCGATGTCGAAGATTGGACTATTGAAAACCGCTCGCCAGAAGACCACGTCTTCCACATCCATCAAATCCATTTCACCTTGCAAGCCGTGAATGGCAAGCCGGTCAACGACCCGACCGAGCGTGACACCATTGACGTGCCTTACTGGAGCGGCACCGGCCCTTATCCGAGCGTGAAGCTGCGGATGGACTTTCGCGATCCGAATACGGTCGGGACATTTCTTTATCACTGTCACATTCTGAAGCATGAAGACTTGGGAATGATGGGCTCAATACAAGTGCTGCCGCCTGTGGCGAAATAGACTTCGTCATCGGGTTGGTATTGCGGGCAACATAACCGTCTGCAAAATCGACTTTCGATGCCGAAGTCACGAGCAGCCCACAATCTCAGTGGCGTGAAAAATGCCACTGCCGAATTGACCGACGTTTGCTCTGGCTAGACTCGCGCCACGAACGCCTGGGTTTGCGGTCCCAGGTATCGATAGTTACCGAAGCCGAGAATCACGAAGCCAATTCCGCCGAACAGGAAGTTCAGGAAGAAACCGAATGCCGCGCCCTGTCCGAACGCCTTGGCAATGTCGATGGCCACAATGATGTTGATCACGATGTTGACGAAGGGAACGAACAGCAAAATCAGCCACCAACCCGGCCGTCCTGCAACCTTCAGCAGAATGTAAACGTTGTAGATGGGGATCACGGCTGCCCAGCCGGGCTGTCCCGCTTTCTCGAACATCTTCCACACGCCGGCCACAACTACAACGACCAGTGCTATCCCGAACAGCAAAAACGGGACGGAGAAGAACATTCTGAATGGATTGGGCAGGTCGCCTTGCATCTTCAGCATAGAAATCGCAGCCAGCATAAGAGCCTCCATTGCCACACATCTGGGTTTTATCCGAATTGCGCAATTTCGACACTATAACCCTGGGCCGGAGGCGTGCGAAGACGTTAATTCGCTAATAACCAAACCGACAGAAGGGCAAACAGAGAGATTCAACGCGACATGTGCGGTATCGCTTTGCGCAGCTCGATACAGGTTGGTGATTCGCTATGTTAACGACTCTTTCCCGTTTTGAAACTGGCCGCAAATCCTCAGAGCCGACGCCTTGTTCGAGTTCGACACAGGGACTAGCATCTGCTTGACGGAGCCAGTTCACCGGGCTGCCGCAACCCTCGTTGCTTTTCCAGCGGTACCTGACCTGGCCACCAACGGCACGCTTGCTTTGGAGGGCAGCCATGAGCCATTCGCCTTTTAGTTTTCGCCGGATTGTCCTCGATCAGGGCTCTGTCGAGCTGACGGAAGAATACATACGTTTACGCGCTTACCAACTTTACGAACAGCGAGGGCGGCAAGACGGCCATGATATGGAAGATTGGCTACAAGCTGAGGCTGAGGTTTTTGGCAGGAAGTCAAGCGCGTCCGCAGAGAAGATGGAGAAGCAATCA
This sequence comes from uncultured Acidobacteriaceae bacterium, assembly GCA_963699875.1. Classification (GTDB taxonomy): domain Bacteria; phylum Acidobacteriota; class Terriglobia; order Terriglobales; family Acidobacteriaceae; genus CAVVDY01. Next base: position 667,012 of record CAVOVN010000002.1, on the reverse strand, counting down.
GAAGGCAGTCACGCCGATGCGGCCGCTTGAGTAAGTGTCCCACTCCGACCGGCGACTCTAGTTGGGAAGAGAAGTGTGTGCCGACGCAGCTTCATTAGTTCCGCCGGATGCATCGCTGTGCAGCAGCGCTCCTGAGAGACGCTCGGCTGTGCTTTTATCGAAGCCTTCGAGGATCAGCAGGTCGTTGTTGTTCTGCGAGACTTGGACGCGTTCTGACTCCGGACCCTCGCGCCATGTAGAAATCGATCCTGCACTATCGGGCGTTGGTGTGCTCGCCTCCTTCGACCACCGCGGATATCGGTTAGGTACGTATTTCTCATACATGGCCGCGAATTCCCGCGCTGCCTCCGACGAATCCCAGCGCGACATATACAACAACGCAATCTGATCCTTCGGCGCTGCCTTCGCGTGAACCACCAGATAATACCCGCCGCGCCAGTTCGCATAGAAGTTTTTCGGATCCTGCTCCGGAGCGTACTGCCTGGCCAGCAGGTAGACGTCAAACTCGCCCATCCCGCCGAAGTCGTAGCGCTCGTAGTTCGGCCCGACCAGCTTGTCGAGATCGGGAATCTTGAGTGGCTCAACCGTTTCACCTTTGAGATAGGTGTCCGGCTCCATGATTTGTCGCGTGCTGACCGGCGGCTTTTCAAGTGCGCCGGGGAAGGCCGCATCTTTTCCTTTGTGTTGCAGCACGGAACGAACGAATTCAGTTCCGAAGGTGTACGGCATCAGCATCGACTCGCGCAGATACATCGGCGCCGCCGAGAAGATCGGTGAGTCCGGGCTGTCACCCATTCCCGCGCGCACGCTGTCGACGATCTCAGGCGCCTTGAGAACATTCATGCCCAACGGCGCCAGCGAATAGTCGAGCAACACGATCATCGCCTGACCCTCCGCCAAAGCCTCGCGAGCCGCCTGCGCCTCTTCCACCACCTCTTCCTGGTTGTCGGGTAGCGGGCTGTCGTTTTCCTTGCCGCCGGCAAGTTCCCACTTCTCCAGCCCGATGTACTGGTCCTGCAAAGCATGCGTCAACTCGTGTGCCAGCACCGGCTTCTGCTGGTCAGGAGGAACCCAGTCGAGCAGGTTCACGCTCTTGGTTCTTGGGTCGTAGAAAGCAGCTACCTGTTCCTGCAACAAGCGCAGGTACTCCCGCTGCAGATCGTAGTTTGGCGGCAGCAGTCCGAACTTGATCAGGACAGCTTCCGACCGTTCGAGTCGCTGCGTGTCCTTGTCGTCTTTCATCCGAGCTTCGACGTACTTGGCGACCGCCTGGCGAGTAATGAGCTTGCGCTTTACCGAATGCTTGATTGGCAGTCCGGTGTCGTTACTTGCGAAGTTCAGGATCTGGTTAACCGAACGAAAGAGCTCTTTCTCCTGCTGCTTGGTGATTGGGCCTGCGGGAGCCGCGGGTTGCTTCTGCTGTCCCTCGCCAGATTGCGGCGCCGTCGATTGCGGTTGCTGGACGGAGATGCCCGTGCCCGGAACTTGCTGATTGCCGTTGGCAGGACTGGTGCCTGGTTGCTGCGGAGACGATGGATTACCCGCAGCAGGCGCCTGTTGCGCAGCAGAAGTCGAAACCGGTTGCGAGCTCTGCTGGGGAGCCGGGGCAGCCTGTGGTGAATCCTGCGCCCACGCTGGTGTAAGCAGACCGGCAAGCAGCAGGACAAAGCAGAAGAAATACTTCGCGGGAAGGCGGCTGAAATCGGCTGAGCGTCGTGCTGGCATCAACAAGCTTTAAGCATACATGAGCAGCTACTTGCTTCCACTCCTGGTCGCGGACTTCTTGATCAGCTTCCGCGCAGCGCCGGCGCCTTTCACCCCGAGCACTTTGAATTCTTTGCCGTGCTCTTTGTTGTAGTTGGTGAAGAAGCGCTCAACTTCGTCCATCATGTTGCCGTTAAGGTCGGCGGGCTTCTTGATATTGGAGTGAACGCGCGAATCCTTGGCAACAGCCACGATGCGGTCGTTCCTCGTCTTATCGCCGTTCTCACTTTGCTCCGCCTCAATAATGCCGACGATGCGCGACTCGACGACGATGCCGGGGAAAGCAGGAATATCCATCAGCAGCAGCACGTCAACCGGATCGCCGTCTTGCGCCTTAGTACACGGCACAAAACCGAAGTCGTAGGGGAATACCATGCCCTCCGGCAGCACCATGTTGAGACGATACGCGGCCAATTCCGGATCGTACTTGAACTTGTTGCGGCTGCCTTTGGGCGTTTCGATAACGACGCGCAGAAACTCTTTCTTCTTGTCAAAGGGTTTCAGAACAGTTGGAGTAGACAGGTGTTTCTTCTGTGCCATCGTTACAGTTGGATGACGATTGTGAGTTGGAGGCTGTGCGCCCGGGGCGTCGCCAAATACAGGTACACTCTTGCAGAGCTGCGGCTGTGAAGGATAGTCCTGCATCTCTACAACCGGAGGAGTGAACTCATGCGTTCTGACATCGTGCCCGGAGCCGTCTTTCCCGACTACGAGCTGCCCGATCACACCAGCACACTGCGCAAGCTGAGCGAAATCCAGGGCGATGACCCGCTGATCCTCACCCTCGCTCGCGGCCATTACTGCCCTAAGGAGCACCAGCAGCATTTGGAACTTGCCGCGTTCTATCCGAAGATCGCTGTGGCCTACACGCAGGTCGCAACCATCTCTACCGACGCCCACCATCACAGCCAGGAGTTCCGCGCGTCGGTCGGGGCGCAGTGGCCATTCCTCGAAGACCCTGAGCGAAAGGTGCAAAAGGACCTTGATATCGGGAGTACACCGATCCCGAGAACAACCCGATGATCCCGCACACGCTGGTGCTCAAGCCGGGACTCGTGGTCCATAGCATTTACAACGGCTACTGGTTCTGGGGACGCCCCTCGATCGTCGATCTCTGGCACGACCTGCGCACTGTGATGACTGAGATTCGCCCTGACTGGGACCTGAGCAGGCCTGGACTCCGCGAAGCCTGGGACAAGGGTGACCTGTCTGCGTTTCATGGATGGAACAAGAAGCCTGATGCGAAGTCGGCGCAAACTGGACAGAAAGAGAAACGATGACCTCGGACACTCGGTCTCCTTCGAATCCTGAAAATCCGAAGACTGCCTACTGGAGGAATCATGAGTATCGCAACTCCTTTGTCTTTCCGGAGCGAACCGCAGCTCGCGGGACAAACAGTCGTCGTGATTGGCGGCAGCGCCGGCATCGGGCTTGAAACCGCCCGACTGGCGAATGCCGAGGGAGCGAAGCTCGTACTCGCTGCTCGCGATTCCAAGCGGCTGGAGCAGGTAGCGAGCCAGTTCAGCTCGGCGACGACTGCAGCTTTCGACGCCACCCACCTTGAGCGCCTGGCGCAGTTCTTGGGCAAGCTGCCCTCCCCAATCGATCATCTGCTGCTGACTGGCCCAGGTCCGCACTATGCGCCGCTCGCTGAATTGGATTTCGAACAGGCACGCCGCGACATCGAGGCCCACTTGCTTCTCCCAATGCAAATCGCTCGTCTCGTCGCAAAGAAGGTCCGCCCCGCAGGCACCCTGCTCTTCATCGGTGGCGTTGGTGGCCGCCACCCGGCGAAAGGATATGCCCTCATCTCGGCGCTTACCGCCGCGAAGCCTGCCATGATCAAAAACCTGGCGCTCGAACTGGCGCCGGTTCGCGTCAATCTCATCGCCGCCGGCTTTGTTGACACACCGTTGTCGGCGTCGCTCCTTGGCGATCAGCTCGACGCTCGTCGCGAGCAGTTGCGCACGACTCTGCCGATCCGTCGGGTGGTCGGCCCAGCCGATGTGGCCGCGTTGGCGCTCCACATCATGACCAACACGGCCCTCACCGGCGCTACCTTCGACATCGACGGCGGCCAGCAACTGGTTGAGCAGTGAACGGGCTTCATGGGTCGCTGTATGATTCTGCCGATGAAGCGCCTCATGTTGTCGCTGCTCCTCTCGGCAGGTTTTCTGCTCCGGGCCAACGCTCAGCAGCCTGCGCCGGCTCAAGAATCCAAGTCCGCCGCCACATCGCAAGTTTCCCAAGTCGTGGTGCTGGGCTCGGGCAATCCCAACGCCGACCCTGACCGCTCCGGGCCGGCCGTAGCCGTCATCGTCAATGGACACAGCTATCTCGTGGATTGCGGCCCCGGAATCGTGCGCCGTGCCGCCGCCGCTGCGCGCCAAGGCGTGCCCGGTCTGGAGATGAAAAACTTGACCACACTTTTCATCACCCACCTGCACTCTGACCACACGCTCGGCTATCCCGACCTGATCTTCACGCCGTGGGTGCTTGGCCGCAGCGAGCACCTCACGGTTTACGGTCCGCGCGGCACTGCCGATATGACCAAGAACATCCTCGCGGCGTGGAAGAAAGATATCGAGGTCCGCACGCAGGGACTGGAGCACGCGAACACCACCGGCTACCGGGTTGACGTGCATGAGATCGAGCCGGGCGTGGTCTATAAAGACGACAACGTAACCGTGACCGCGTTTCCCGTGAAACACGGTTCCTGGGACGAGTCCTTCGGCTATCGCTTTCAGACGCCGGACCGAGTCATCGTCATCTCGGGCGACACCTCGCCGGCGGATTCGGTGGTGAAGGCCTGCAATGGATGTGATGTCCTGTTGCACGAGGTCTACGCCTCTGGGCGTAACAGCGAAATGGATTCGCCGCAATGGCAGACCTACTTCAAGGCCTTTCACACCTCGACGACGGAGCTGGCCGCGATCGCTACGCAAGCAAAGCCGAAGCTGCTGGTGCTGTATCACCAGATGTTTCACGGCGTCCCGGAGGGCGAAATGTTGCAGGAGATACGCAATCACTATTCGGGAGCAGTAGTCTCGGCGCATGACCTGGACGTGTACTGAGAGAAGCGAGGCCGCGAAAATCGCGGGTGATCAACGGGTACGAGACGAAAGGCAGAATTGTGAGACCAACGGATTTTTTACGATTCAACGGAGCTGTCGAGCGGGATCCCGCCATCGATCGGTGGATGAGCGAGCATGCAGGCGAATTGGGAGCCATAGCGCACGAGTGGTTTGAGGTGATGCGTCAATGTGGGGACGAAGTTCGCGAGCTCGTGCATGACGCCTGCCCGGTTGCATGTCTGGGAGATGCTCCCTTCGGGTATGTGAATGTTTTCACTTCGCACGTCAACGTCGGGTTCTTTCATGGCGCAGCGCTGCCCGACCCGGAGCGTTTGCTGCAAGGTACCGGCAAGTCTATGCGCCATGTGAAGCTGAGACCGGGAGCGGCGACAAACGCCGCAGCAGTGCGCAGGCTCATCGATGCGGCGTGGTCGGATATTAAGGCGCGCGTCGAGCACGGCTAGGGCTGGGAAACTTAGCTCTTGTCGCGCAGGACGGTGCGGATGAGTTGCACGAATCCTACGATCGCGCCGAAGATGATTCCGGTTAGGGTGAGCCAGTGGGTGTGAAAGAAGTAGTCGCCGAGCTTGCCTAAGAGCAAACCAATGACGACCGCGGCGGGAATGATAAACGCAATCTCAGAGTAGCGCGCCCAGGCGATGGCAGTGTCTTGAAGGTCTTTCGAGTTGCGCTGGTCGTCAGGCATAGAAAAAGCGTAGCACGCTCAAGCAAGTTCGATGCGTTCTGATCTCTCGCATCTGTCATTCTGACAGCTCCTGGATAGCACTCTTTTTCACCACGCTAAAGCGTGGTGCTTCCACCGACAAACGGCGCTAAAGCGGACGCTTCCGCGGCAGAGGCTGAAGCTATGAATTCCAAGAAGCCGCGTCCAAAAGCAGGTTCTTCGCTTCGCTCAGAATGACAAATAAGAGGATGTTGAGGAAGGCTGATCGGCGCAGCTGAAGCTGCGCCCCTTCAAAGGCCACCTGAGAAAACTTTACTGAGGTTCCTTCGATGCCTGACACTTTGTCATAATGGCTGACCGCAAGCGGCTGCGGAGATCGTCGGGCAGTTCGTAAATCTCCTGGCCGCGGTAGATCTCGATGGTGCGCTTGGTGGTGTTGCAGATAACGTAGCAGTTGTGGCACCACTGAAGATGATCTTCCAACTCCGCCTTGGTTTGCGCGTCCATGGCGTTGTCAAGGTAGTCAGTTAGCTCTTTCAGAAATTCAGAGCAGGTCACTTGTTGCCGTCTCCCGTCACTGTTTGCCATCTCCACCAGCACGATTTTTGAAGTACTTGCTCAAGCGCTCTCGCAACTGTAACCGGGCTCGAAGAAGTCGTGACTTCACCGCCGGAATACTCAAGTCCAGCGCGTCGGCGGTCTCTTCCGTCGAAAGCCCTTCCACATCGCGCAGAACAAAAACCGTCCGAAAACTCGGCGGCAACCCCTGAATCGTCTTGCTCAGGATATCTTTCAGTTCACCCTGGCCATAAAGCTGTTCCGGGTTCGGAGCCCAGTCCGCGACTTCGCGCGGCATGGAATCCTCTTCCGTCTTGATGTCCTCATCGAGCGACACCATGCGCTCGGGACGTCGGCGACGCAGGCGCATCAGCGCCTCGTTTACCGCAATCCGCACCAGCCAGGTATAGAACTTGGATTGCTCCTGAAAATTCTTCAGGTTCTGGTACGCCTTTAAAAAAGCGTCCTGTACCACGTCTTCCGCGTCTTCGCGGTTCTGCGTGATGTGTTGCGCAATCCGGAACACATTGCGGTCGTACCGTCGCACCAGTTCCTCGAAGGCGCTGATGTCTCCGGCTTTTGCCGCATGGACTAACGTACTTTCGTCGCTAGCCTGCTGTGCCTCTACTTTGGGTTGGATGGTTCCCATATCTATGCAGATTCAGGATTTTAACAGGGCAAGACACTTTGTGCTGCCATTCTACCGATTTTATGACCGGTTTTGGGACAGACGGCCAGGCATTCGGGACGAGCAGTACGGCCGGACTTTGGACTTCCCCCACCTGCCTCTCTGGTGTAGACGTCTGACAGGGGGCAGTTATTGCATGATTAAGGGTACGAGATAACGGTACGAGCGAAAACGCGGCTCGGACGTCCGCGGGCGAATCTGCAATGTCAACGCGGCGACCTGATGGCGCGTCGCAAGAATCGCGCTACACTGAACTGCAGTGAGTTCCTTTGGCCGCCTCCTAGCTCGTTTCCTGACCTTCTGTTTGCTGGTCCAAGCCTTGGGCCTGCCTGCGCTTGCGACCACGACAGATACGTCGAGCTCGCATGCCAGCTCCACCACGTCGAGCAAGAAAAAGAAGTCGTCGACCGCATCGAAGTCCTCGAAGAAAAAGACCACCGCGTCCAAGAGCCACAAACCGCGGGCTAAAGCTTCGATGGCTCGCGCTCAGCAACTGCGGCGGACCTTTGTAGCGTCCAGCGACTTGCGACCCATGGCGCGCCAGTTGATCCAGTTCCGCACGCCGGCTGCTTACACAGGGGTTCAGAGCTACGCCAATACGCACGCCGGAACCGAGGCGGGAGCGCTAGCGTGGTTCGCCATCGGCTACGCCCATTATCTGGACGCGCAATATCCGGCAGCGATTGCGGCCATGCAGAAGGCTGCGCCGAAGATGGGCGAGCTGGGCGATTACACGGCGTTCTTTATCGGCAACTCGTATGTGCTGAGCAATCAGCCTGAGGCTTCGCTCACTTATCTGCGTGACTTTGCGGCGCGTTATCCGGACTCGATCTACGCCCATGACGCGGTCATCGCGCACGCCAAGGCGTTGCTGGCCGACAATCGTCCGGCTGAGGCAGTTCACCTGCTGCAGAGCTACGGTGGTTCCGGAGTTGAAGCGGAATTCTATCTGGCGAGAGCTTACGAGGGCAGCGGCCAGGGCCGACAAGCGGCCGAGCTGTTCCGGCATATCTATTACGACTACGCCACCAACTATCTCGCTGATCAGGCTGCGGCCGAGCTGAAGAAAATTCCTGAGGCTGAGTTTCTTCCGCCTCCGACGTTTGCCGATCACCAGAAGCGCGCCGAGCAGCTCTACAAGGGACGGCACTACAACGAAGCCGTCAGCGAGTACAAAGCCATGGTCGACACGGCGCCGGCGAATGTGCGCTCCGACGTGCTGATCAAGTATGCGAACGCGCTGATCAAGACCGGCCAGAGTCGTGAAGCGGCTTCGGTGCTCGATCGCATTCCCGGACGACGGCAGCGATGCTTCGGCGGAGAAGTGGTATCAGCGGCTGGAGTTGGCGCGAACGGCGCAGGATGACGGGCGCATGCAGGAAGTGCTGACCTATATGCGCACCAACACGCCGCACTCGGTTTGGTTGGAGTCGGCGTTGATGTCGACCGGCAACATGTATCTGTTGCGCAAAGATTACGACGGAGCCATCGCTTACTATCGCGAGCTTCAGGAGCGCTTCCCACAGAGCGAGAAGGCGTCGTACGCGCATTGGAAGTATGCGTGGCTGACTTATCGCCAGGGCCGCAACGAAGAAGCGAAGAAGGCCTTTGCGCGGCAGGTTGAGCTTTATCCGGCGAGCGCCGAAGCGCCCAACGCGATGTACTGGCGGGCGCGGCTGGCGGAAGACGATCACGATACTGCGCTGGCTCGCGCTTATTACGCGAAGCTCTCGGAGCGCTACAAGAACTACTATTACGGCGTGCTGGCGCGGAAGCGGCTGGCGATGATGCCCTCGGCTGCTCCGGCGAGCGTGGCGGCGTTGCAACAGATCTCCGCCGCCAAGCAGTATGACGGCGACGCGCTGCGCACCACGCCTCCGGCCGACGACCTGCATTACAGTCGCGCCAAGCTGCTGGAAAACGCGGGCGCGCTCGATCTTGCTGTGCGCGAGTTGCAGAACGGCACCAGTGACGGTCCGTCGTGGGAGATGGTAGAAGTCGCGCGCATGTACACCTCGGCAGGCGAATACTTCCGCGCATTACAGGCGCTGAAGCACTGCGTCTCCGGCTACTTCGCGATGGAGATCAAACAGCTTCCGGCAGAATACTGGCAAGGCTTGTTCCCGCGTCCGTATTGGGATTCGCTGCGTCGCAACGCCGATGAGAACGGCCTCGATCCGTATCTCGTCTCGGCGCTCATTCGCCAGGAGTCGGAGTTCAATCCCAGCGCGGTGTCGCACTCCAATGCGCTTGGGCTGATGCAACTGCTGCCCTCGACCGGCAAAGGTGAAGCCAAGCAGCTTGGACTGAAGGGCTACAACCAGGACTCGCTGTTCGATCCCAATGTCAACATTGAGCTGGGCACGCGCTACTTCCGCAAGATGGTTGACCACTTCAACGGACAGGTGGAGTACGCGCTGGCGGCGTACAACGCCGGTGACAATCGCGTCGAAGAATGGCGCAGTAGCGGTACCTATCGCGATATCGATGAGTTTGTGGAGTCGATTCCGTTCACCGAGACCCGCGAGTACGTACAGGCAATCGTGCGCAATGCCGAGGTGTATAAGCGGGTGTACGGCACGCCGTAAAACCGTTGTCAGTGGCCAGTGATCAGTTGTCGGTGGATTTGTAAACAGTGAGGAGTGCCGAATTCAGGTGCGCGGTCGAAAAACCCATCAAGCTTCAGCAAGACGGTAAAACCTGCCAGGGCTAAGCTGGGCCTTCCAGGCCCTCGATCCGTTGCTGATGTGAGCGCACGATTGCGGTCAGGTCACCTACAATGCCAATGAGCTTAGACAATCGCTCCTCGGTCTGCTTGCCTTGCTCTGCGAGTTGCGCTATCTGCTCAGATGTCTGAGCGATGTGTTCGGAGTTCTGCGCGATCTGTTCGTCATGCTTCAACTGCTGCTCATAAAGGCGATGCAGCGCGGCTAGGAAATCTTCCGGTTCGAAAGTTGGCATTCTGGTGTCCTGCTGCGATTGTAAACCCGTTGCACTCGTTGGTAGGTACCCATGAAGACCCTTGGCATTATCGGCGGGCTTGGCCCGGAATCGACCATCGACTACTACCGCTCGCTCAACGCGTTGTATCGCGAGAACACCGGAGGCGTCGGTTATCCGCCGCTGGTTATCGTCAGTCTTGATGTCGACAAAGGCTTACGACTACTCGGCGCGAATCAGTTGGACGAGATGGCGGAGTATCTCGCAGGGGCCGCTCGACAGCTGGCGGCCGCCGGTGCGGATTTTGCCTTGCTGTCGGCCAACAGTGGGCACATCGTCTTTGAGCAGCTACGCCTCGCCTCGCCGATTCCGTTGATCAGCATCGTTGAGGTCGCGTGCGAGGAAGTAAAGCGGCGGCAGCTAAGGACGGTGGCCCTGCTGGGTACGCGGTTCACCATGGCCGGACGCTTCTACTTTGAGGTTGCCGAGAAGTACGGTCTGCGGCTGATAGCACCGACGGCGGAAGAACAAACTTACATTCACGACAAGTACGTGAATGAGTTGTTGCTGGGTAAGTTCCTTCCCGAGACTCGCGACGGATTGCAGCAGATCATCGCCACCATGAAACAACGCGACGCGATTGAGGGCGTCGTCCTCGCGGGCACGGAACTGCCGCTGATTCTCCGCGCCGAATCGATAGCCGGGCTACCGCTCTTTGATACGACGCAGATTCACGTGAGTGCCGCGGTCGCAGAGATGTTGCACCGCCTGATTTGTTGCCGAGCCAAACTACCGACTCAGGCCGCGAGCCGCTGATGAGAATATCCACCAACCTTTTCGCACTCTGCTGCCAGCCTGGGCCGGATGCTACGTTCGCGACGCCGATCAGAGCTCGCAACAGGTCGAAGGGCTCGAGGTCCTCACGAATGTCGCCGCTCTTCACGGCGCGATTCACCAAGGCATTGATAGCTCCCACGATGTGATGACGGGAACCTTCGAACAGCTTTGATGGCCCTCCGACCAGCGTGTTCAGGGCAGGCGCGATGATTTGTTTTGCCGCGATGTAATCGACGAACAACAGCATCCAGGCGCGCAAGGCTTCAACCGGGGACATCGTCTCGGCGAACTTCTGCTGCGCAGCCGCTAACTTCTCTACCTCGCTGCGGTACACCGCCTCGAGCAGCGCATCGCGGGTAGGGAAGTGACGATACAGAGTTCCCGGCCCGACTCCCGCTTCTTTGGCGATATCGTCCAGGCTGGTATTTATGCCTGACTTGGCGAACGCTTCTTTTGCAACTTCCAGAATGCGTTCGCGATTGCGCTGCGCATCCGCTCGGGGCTGTCGCTTTCGCGCCACCGTTTTTGAAATTTTCACAGCCATACGAAATAATTTTGCAACCGGAGAAAGTCTCCGGTTATCTGATGCTGTAGATACGGAGACAGACTCCGTTTTATTAGATGCAGCAGGGCTCGTCAATACCGGCGAAGTTTCCTGCGAGGCAGCGTAAGGAGAGAACTAATGGCGAAATCAATTGCAGCAGCTTCAACTACACAGCAATCATTCGGAGCAACCTCAACCACAGACGAGGTTTTATCGGGCATCGACCTGCGTGGCAAAAGGATTCTGGTTACCGGTGTTTCCGCCGGGCTGGGCGTTGAAACGGCGCGATCGCTGGTTGCACACGGGGCGCATGTGGTGGGCGCAGCGCGCTGGCGGAATTGAAGCAGCAGCAGGGGCTCATCCGTCAGATCGGGTTGAGTAACGTCTCGCCGACTCAGTTTGCCGAGGCGCAGAAGATTACCGACATCGTCTGCGTGCAGAACTTCTACAACGTCGCGCACAGACATGACGACGGCTTCATCGATGAGTTGGTAGCAAAGGGTGTGGCGTACGTTCCATTCTTCCCGCTGGGAGGATTCACTCCGCTGCAGTCCTCCGAACTTAACGAAGAGGCAGCGTCACTCGGCGTTACTCCCATGCAGCTTGCGCTGGCGTGGCTGCTGCGGCGCTCGTCCAACATCCTGCTGATTCCGGGGACATCCTCCGTGACTCATCTGCGCGAGAACCTGCAGGCGGCGGCGCTTGAGGTGCCTATCGAAGTGCTCGCCGCGCTCGACGCCATCGGCGCAGATCGCGGAATCGGGGACTAAACATTTCATTGATGGAAGCTCAGACATTGGAGGTCCAAAACATGGATCCACTCAGACTGAATCACCGGCTGCAGCACGACCACGTTTGCGCCGAGCTGCTCGACATGGCGCAGCGCGAGCTCACAGCGCTTTTCCGGGCGGTGACCGAACTGTTCGGAACAGAGCAGGCTGAACTCTCAGCCGAAGGCTGGCTGGATGAAGTGGAAGGCAGAGACACTCTGCCCGCTTCCGCTCGCGAATGGCGGCAAATCACGGTGAGGGTCATCGCTCAGTTGGCAGAGCGCTGTGGCCAAGTGATCGCGGATCCGGTGAGCGGCCAACTTCAACCGGCAAGCTACTAGAAGGAGAAATATTATGCGTGTTTTTGTAACCGGTGCTACAGGCTTTGTCGGCTCGGCGGTTGTTCGCGAGCTGCTTGATGCGGGACATGAGGTGCTGGGACTTGCCCGCTCCGATGAGGGCGCGAAGTCGCTGACGGCCGCAGGCGCTAAGGTGCATCGCGGCGAGCTTCGCGATCTCGACAGCTTGCGCACTGGCGCCGCCATGTCGGATGGCGTAATTCATTGCGCCTTCATTCACGACTTCAATAACTATGGGGCTTCTGCCGAGGCCGACAAGCATGCCATCGAGATCATAGGAGAGGCCCTGGCTGACTCACGCAACCGTCCCCTGGTGGTCAGTTCCGGAAGCCTGGTCGCGAAAGGCCATGGCCCGCTCGTAACCGAAGAGGATGAACCTGACCCGAGCTTCCCCCGCAAGTCCGAAGATGCAACGCTCGCCATGGCGGAGCGTGGCGTGCGCGCTTCGGTCGTCCGTCTCCCACCGTCAGTGCATGGCGACGGAGATCACGGCTTCGTTCCGATGATCATCAATATCGCGCGTGAGAAAGGCGTGTCGGCTTATATCGGGGATGGGCTGAACCGCTGGCCGGCGGTGCATCGTCTGGATGCTGCGCGTCTTTACCGGCTTGCGCTGGAGAAAGGTGCGGCGGGAACTCGCTATCACGCCATCGGTGACCAAGGTGTGCCGACTAAAGAGATCGCTGAAGTCATCGGACGTCGCCTCAGTGTGCCGGTCGTCTCCAAGTCGCCGGAGGAAGCAGCCGATCATTTTGGTTGGATGGCGCTGTTCTTCGGGATGGATGGCGCGGCTTCCTGCGCGAAGACCCAGCAAGAGTTGGGATGGCGGCCGACGCAACCGGGATTGCTTGCCGACATCGACCGGGCCGCCTATTTCGAAGTTGAGCAGACCGAATACGCGGCGCCGTCGCGACGCTAGGGCGATTGCACATTTGGCGTAGCCGGAAAGTGCGGGCCTTTGGGGTCCGCACGTCTGTCCAGGCAGCCGCCATTCCGCCGATTTTGTGCATCCTACGCGTTATGGGCGGCACATCGAGAAAGCGCGGAAGGTCGAAGAATGTCTTGAAGAAGCACTCCCTGGGCCTGGCGGCAGTTGGAGTAGTAATCCTGTTGATCGCGCTTTATTCAAGCTCAAATCCATCAACCCATCTGGGATCGTTTTTCGGTAACGCGATCGCGGATTGGACTGGTGTCACCGTGACCATTCTTGCGACCAAGTACCTTTATGAAAGGGGTTCACGGGAGAGCAAACAGCCGAAGGGCAAGTTGCCCTCCGCCTTCGTAGAGTTTCTTCGCGAACACTCGCTTACGCTGTTTCTTTTGGCCACAGGGACCGTATGGGTTGCGCTGTTCCTTCACATGAGCCCTGATAGCCGTTGGGGACAAGTGGTTGGCAACATCGTTTCCGAGTGGACCCAAATCCTGGGGCTGGTACTGTTGAGCAAACATCTTATTGAAGTCGGATCAAAAGAAGATTCGGCCTAGGGAAACGCTGCCTTGGCGATACCCGGTAACTTCCGCTACGAACTGCTCTTCACAGCTTCGCTGCTGGGCTTGGCGAAGAGGATTTCGGCGACCAGCAGGATGGCCCCGACGACGATGGCGCTGTCGGCTACGTTGAATGCCGGCCAGTAATACGTCCCAATGTGGAAGTCGAGAAAGTCGACGACGTGTCCATCGACGATCCTGTCCCACAGATTGCCGAAGGCACCGCCCAGGATGAGGGAGAGCCCGACCGTCATGGTGCTTACGGAGTGGCTGTTCTTCCAGAGCAGAATGGTAACGATGATGAGAGCGACCAGCGAGAACGTTACCAGTGCTGCGACCTTCCAATGCGCGGTCGATTCGGCGAACAACCCGAACGCTGCCCCGGTGTTCTCGACATGAGTGATGTTGAATAAACCTGGAATCACGGTGAGCGAGTCGTGCAACGGCAGGCTGGCGGCAACCGCCCATTTGCTGATGCGATCCAGCAAGACGACCAGCGCTGCGATCAGAAAGAAGTACTTGCGCAGGGCGTAATTGTGGTTGGCCGTCTCGCTCATACTGAAGTCGAAAACCTTGAAACGTCGTTCACTGGGCATACGGTGCTCTGTCGCATTGTTAGACGCGGGAAAGCGGCTCTTGGCTTCCGGCTCTTAGCTTTTGGCTCTTGTTTGGTCTCGCCGCGATTCGCTCCGCAGCACCTAGCCCCGCTCACTTGACGCGTTTGGTCAAAGGCCAATAGCCAAATGCCAATGGCCGATTTATCCCAACTCCCGTAACACCGCACTACACCTCTCGCAGACCGTTGGATACTCCTTATCTTCGCCGACATGAATGGAGTAGTTCCAGCAACGCTCACACTTTTCGCCCGGCGCTTTGGCGACCGTGATTTTCAGCGGGGCGTCACCGTTTACCGCGGGAGCTTTCTCCAACACCACATCGGAGACGATGAAAATGTAACGCAAGTCGCCGCGGTAGTGATCGAGCACGGGAAAGAGACTCTCCGGCGCTGCGATGCGAAGCTGGGCCTCCAGCCCACCGCCGATCAGTTTCTCATTACGCGCCGCCTCAAGCGCTTTCAGCGCTTCACTGCGAACGTTCAGCAAAGTATCCCAGTCGCTCGCAAGCTTGGCGGCGTCAAAGCCCGACGGCAACTCTCCCGTCAAATCGCGCGGCTCGGGAAATTCCGTCAGATGAACGCTGACCTGGTGCCCCTCTCCGTGTGGCAGAAAGTTCCATACTTCTTCCGAGGTAAAGGTTGTGATCGGCGCCAGCAGCCGCACCAGCGCATCGCCCAGTCGGTACAGCGCAGTCTGGGCCGAGCGCCGCGCCGCCGACTTGGGAGCGGAGGTGTAAAGCCGATCCTTCAGGATGTCGAAATAAATCGCGCTGAGATCGACGATGCAGAAGTCCTTCAGCCGCTGATACACGCGCTGAAATGTGTAGCTCGCGTAATGTCCGCGAACATCGGCGGTCAGTTCCGCCGCACGCAGCAGGAAGAACTGGTCGAGCAGATTCATCTCGCTGAAGTCGACGCTGTCGCGCTGGGGATCGAATGCTTCGAGATTGCCCAGAATGTAGCGAAATGTATTGCGAATCTTGCGATAGCTGTCGGCGATGCGCTGCATCAGTTCGTCCGACGCCATCACGTCTTCGCGGAAATCGACCGAGCCGACCCACAAGCGCACGATCTCGGCGCCTTGTTTGTTGGCGATTTCCACCGGGTCGACCGTGTTGCCCAGCGACTTCGACTGCGCGCGCCCCTTATCATCCAACACCCATCCGGCAGTTCCGCAGCCGCGATACGGCGCAGCGCCCTTGGTACCGACGGCGCACAGCATGGAGGAGTGAAACCATCCACGGTGCTGGTCGCCGCCTTCCATGTAGTAATCGGCGGGCCAGGGCAGCCCGGGCTCATGTCCCAGCACGGCGGCCTGACTGCACCCCGATTCGAACCACACGTCGAGAATGTCCATTTCCTTGCGGAACTTTCCCGAGCCGCACTTGGGACACTTCGTCCCGGCGGGAAGAATCTCCTCCGCCGAGCGCTTGTACCACGCGTTGCTGCCTTCGCGCCGCACCAATTCGACCACCGCGCGATGCGCAGCTTTATCGTTGAGGAATTCCTTGCAGCCTTCACACTGAAATACCGCGATGGGCACGCCCCAAATGCGCTGGCGCGAGATGCACCAATCCGGCCGCGTGGCGATCATGTTGTAGATGCGCTCTTCGCCCCAGGCCGGATCCCACTTCACCTTCTGGACCTCTTCCAGCGAGCGGCTGCGTAGCGTCCCGCCCGGAATTTTGCCTTCCATGGCGATGAACCACTGCTCAGTCGCGCGGAAGATCACCGGATTATGGCAGCGCCAGCAATGCGGGTACGAGTGCTCGATCTTCTCGTAGCCGAGCAGGACCCCGCGGCTCTTCAGCAGCTCAACGATCGGCTGGTTGGCTTTGAAGATTTGCAGGCCGTCGTATTCCGGCAATCCGTTGCGCAGGATGCCGGCCTCGTCCACGTTGCACTGCAGCTCGAGCCCGTACTTCACGCCGGTGTTGAAGTCGTCAGCGCCATGTGCGGGCGCTGTGTGCACCGCGCCGGTACCGGTGTCCATGGTGACGTAGTCGCCCAGCACGCCGAGGATGGTGCGATCGAGGAACGGATGAGCGAAGGTCACGCGCTCCAGCTTTGAGCCGGGGAAGGTGGCAAGCTCCTTCGCATCGCCGAGGTTGCATTTTTCGATGGTCTGCTGCGCCAGCTCTTTCGCGACGATATAGATCCACTCACCGGCGTCGAGCGCGACGTAGGGCTGATCGGGCGCGAAGGTCACGGCCATCGACGCTGGCAGCGTCCATGGGGTCGTGGTCCAGATGATGGTGGCCACATTTTTCTTGCCCGCCAACGCAGGATCGATGGCGCCGGGATCGCTGGTCAGCGCATACCGCACCCAGACGCTGGGGCTGGATTGCATCTCGTACTCGACCTCGGCCTCGGCCAGTGCGGTCTTGTCATGCCAGCACCAGTAAACCGACTTCAGTCCTTTGTAGACCAGGCCCTGCTCGTAGAAACCGTACAACGTCTCCAGCACATAGCTCTCGTAGTCGGGAGACATGGTGGCGTAGGGGTCGTCCCAACGCCCGAACACCGCCAGTCGCTTGAACTGCGAGCGCTGCAAGTCCAGATATTTCTGGGCATAAACCCGGCAGGCTTCGCGCACGGCCAGCGGATCCATCGCCAGCTTCTTGCGGCCGAGATCGTTGTCGACCTTGATCTCGATGGGCAGTCCGTGGCAGTCCCAGCCGGGTACATAGGGAGCATCGAAGCCGCTCATGGTGCGCGACTTGACGATGAAATCCTTCAGAATCTTGTTAAGCGCGGTGCCAAGATGGATGGGCCCGTTGGCGTAGGGCGGCCCGTCGTGCATGACGTAAATCGGCTGCCCTTTGTGTACTTCGCGGATGCGGTCGTAAATCCGCATCTCCTCCCATTTTTCGAGCAACTTAGGCTCGTTTTGCGGCAGGTTCGCCTTCATGGGGAAGGCGGTTTTGGGCAGATTCAGCGTCGCTTTCAGGTCCAACGGCACTCCGGGTTTCTCCATCTCCTACAAGAATCGGTAGAATAAATACACAGTTATCTCATACATTATAGGGTGGCTCTAACGTGTGCGCCATCGTCGGCCGATGGCTAGCGTTTGCGGGGCGCGCCCGTCGAACGTTTGAAGAGTTGTTTACAACGGTGTGGGAAGCTCTGCATCTAACTCTGGGAATGCCGAGCTACAGGTTCAGCAACTCACGGCGTCAACGAAACGGAACCTTCGCCCATGTTGCGGGTTCTAAGTATGGATACCGTGGCAAAGGACGTGCTTAGGTTTCATCGAGCAAGGCTCCAACTGGGATTTTGAGGAAGCAAACGAGTTTATGGCGAATCAAGCTCTGATTTCCCCTCCCGAGCGGCGGGAAGAAGAAGTGGCCCAGCACGGCATGGCGCAGCCAGACGAAGAATTGCACCTGCTTCCGAGCACCTCGGCCAACGAGCCGTTGTGGGCGTCGTTGCGGGACAATGTCCGGGCCGTATTCTTTCCCGAGAAGCTTCCGCCACTGCGTTTGACGTCGCATCCAGTCGCGGTGCGCGACATCTGGGGCGAATACAACTACAAGAAGCAAAGTGCCAGCGTCTCGCTGGTCGTACACATCCTGTTGCTGGCTGGGTTGATTGGCCTCTCTATTTGGGGCGTCAAAGCGGTTACCGAGAAGCCCAGAGAGACGGTTACGCTGATCGCACCCGACGACATGCCCCAGCTTCCGATTACGCCGAAGAAGAACCAGACCATGGCAGGCGGCGGTGGTGGCGGCGATCGCGACAAGCTACAGGCTCCAAAGGGCAAGCTCCCCAAGTCGGCCATGGAGCAGATTACTCCTCCGGCGATGGTGATCCGCAACCCTGATCCTAAACTCCCGGTTGAGCCCACGGTGGTTTTGCCTCCGCAAATTAAGCTCGCCAACAACATGCCCAACCTTGGTAATCCGATGTCCTCTATTCCCTCGGGCCCGCCCTCGAACGGCACGGGCGCCGGTGGCGGAATTGGCTCGGGATACGGCGGCGGCGTAGGTTCGGGCACAGGTCCGGGCGTTGGTCCTGGTCGCGGCGGCGGAATTGGTGGTGGCGTGTTCCGCGTTGGCGGTGGCGTATCGGCGCCGCGTGCGTTGGATACTCCGGACCCCGAGTACTCAGAAGAAGCCCGCAAGGCGAAGTACCAGGGAACCTGCGTTCTTTGGCTGATCGTCGGTCCTGACGGCAAGCCGCGCGATATCAAAGTCGCCCGCGCGCTGGGAATGGGACTCGACCAGAAGGCCATCGAAGCAGTGCGCAACTGGAAGTTTGAGCCGGCTATGAAAGACGGCAAGCCGGTAGCGGTGCAGATCAACGTCGAAGTGAACTTCCGGCTGTACTGAGAAGAAGCAATTTAGCAATTAACGATTAGCAATTAGTGTTTCGCAAAAAGGCTCGGCTTTCAGCTGGGCCTTTTGTTTTTGCGTGAAGCCTTGAAGGGGCGCAGCTTCAGCTGCGCCGTTCTAACCCCTTCACGTTTGTCATCCCGAGCCCGCCTTTGCGGGCGAGGGACCTGCTTTTGAATTTTCAGCCAATTAAGGAGGTGTTCTCGGCAATCTTCAATTCCCGCGTTGGCACAGCCTGTTGCAATTAACCGAACATCCTGGCTCGATCCTTCGTATCATTCAACAGGAAGGATCACGCCATGTTCACGTTCTTGCTGTGGGTCATACTGCTGATCGTTTGCTGGCCTATCGCACTGCTGTTTCTTTTCCTGTATCCCATCGTATGGCTGTTGCTGCTTCCGTTCCGGATCCTCGGCATCGCGGTTGACGGCGTCCTGGAACTGGTCCGCGCGATCATCATGCTTCCTGCGCGGGTGTTGAGTGGCCCGAGAAGGGCGTAAGCCGTTCGGATTTCGCAGAGCGCTGCGGTCGAGCGTGGCAGCCGTGCACGCTCCCGATCCGGCGAACTGAACACGCAGCTCTCACGTCTTGTGCGTCCTAGGTATTTTTTCCGGTTGACCTTCCTCTCGAAGCATGACGTAATGTCACGGCTACTGCTCGACCATTTCAATCCCCGCCGTCCAGGATTCCATGAACGAGAAAAAGCCTGACACCCCTTCGTCCCACGAACCGTCGGAAGCAGCCAAGTCCGAAAAAGGTGCTCAACACCGCGAAGATCGCCGCCGCTTTATCCAGAGCGCAGCCCTTGGCGCCGCTGCCGTTACCACCGGAGCTCTGAAACCGCTGGAGGTAATGGCGAACGCCGCCGCCTCGCACACCAGCACAGACCCAGCCGCCATCGAGGGACAAGATCGGCCGAAGTTCGATTACCTGGTCGTGCTCATGATGGAAAACCGCTCGTTCGACCACATGCTGGGGCGTTTGTATAGTCCGGAGAACCCTCCGCCGTACGACAAGCCTCCACGCGGGCAGACCTTTGATGGCGTTCAGCCTTCGATGAACAACCCGGTTGCGCCGGAGTATGACTGGCTGCCTGCTACTGTTTCCGTCAGTCGCACCACCGAATATCAGACGCCAAACGACGATCTGGTGGGACATCAATATCCCGACGCCATGATGCAGGTTGGTCCCGCCGATGCCGTTCACATGCGAGGTTTCGTCAACAACCGCGTCATCAATCTGGGCGCCGACAAGAAGCCGCCGCTTTCCGCCGTTGCGGCTCCGATGGAAGGGTTTAGTCCGACAGAACACACGCTGAATTCATCCAAGCCGTACGCTGCGGTGTCGGTGCTGAGCACGCTGGCCAATAGCTTCGCGGTGTGCGACAACTGGTTTTCGTCGATACCCGGGCCCACGCTGGTGAATCGCTCGTTCCTGCATGCCGGCACCTCGAACAATTGGGTCAGCAACAATCACAACTGGGACGACAATAAGAACCAGACCGTCTTCAATCGCTTGGGCGACGGCGAGTGGAACATCTACAACGGCGACGGCACCACGGAGTGCCTCACCTACATCATCCATCCTGCGATTACCTGGGACCCCAGCCAGGGCAATTCCATTGCAAAGTTCCTGCTCGATGCTTCCGTGGGAGCGCTGGCGAAGTACTCGTTCATCGAGCCCGAGGTCATCGACTACGACAAGGGAAATCCGCCTGACGATCAGCATCCGCCCCGCGATGTTCGGCTGGGCGAGAATCTCATCCGGATGGTTTACGAAGCGGTACGCACCAGTCCGCTATGGGAGCGCACGCTGCTCATCGTCACCTACGACGAGCATGGCGGCTTCTTCGATCACGTCACTCCGCCCGACGCGGTGCCTCCGCACAAGAACGATCCTCCGGGAGAAGATGGTTTCACGTTTAACCGTCTGGGAGTGCGAGTGCCGGCCGTGTTGGTATCACCCTGGATCACGCCCGGGACCGTCTATCACGCGCCGCGCCCGATCGATCACACTGCCGTCATCAAGACAATTTGCCATCGTTTCGGCCTGAAAGAGCTGACCGATCGCGACGCCAACGCTGTCGATCTTGCCGACGTCTTCAGTACTAATCTCCGGCCGCTGGAGGAAGCACCCGTGCTGCCGGAATGGCCGGTTCCCGCCGAAGAGTTTGAGCCGCGTCCGTTGAATGATCTGCAGCGCGAGCTGGTGACGCAGGCGGCGAGGAAGTACGGGGTCGAAGTTCCTCCTCTCGCCAATAACAAAGAAGCCAAGGAATTCATGCTGAGCCTGCGGCCGTTAGCGCAAAGGCGGTGGAAGTCGTCGCACTGAGCGAAGCACCGGCATTCACTTCCCATGCAGCGGCTGGTGAAGGTATGATTCAGCCACTCGCAAATCAGCTCACGTTCTAGGAAACCCAAAGGAGATTCTCGTGAAAACGAATCGGCTTTTCGTTGTACTGGCTTTCTGCTTGCTTATTTCTGCCTCGGCTCTCGCCCAGAAGACGAATGTCGATTGGGATCGCAGCACTAATTTCTCGCAGTTCCACACTTACGCTTGGCAGCCCAGCCCGCAACCGGCGAAGGGCCTGTGGGACCAGCGCATCGTCGACGGCGTGAATCAGCAGCTTCAGGCGAAAGGACTGCAACTGGCGCAGCCGGGGACGGATCCCGACCTTTGGGTGGTCTACACCAGCCACATTCACGACCAGAGCCAGGTGGTGGGAACGGGATACAATTTCGGCCCGACGTGGGGGTGGGGGCCGTGGTGGGGAGGCCCACAGACCGTGACCTACTCCACGTTCATCACCAAGGAAGGCACTCTGGTGGTCGAGATGGCGAATGCCAAAACCCACGAAATCGAGTGGCGCGGCGCGGTGACCGATACCATCCACGACAACTCCAACAAGAACATCAAGAACCTGGACAAGGGAATCTCCAAGCTGTTCAAAAACTATCCGCCGACGGAAGGGAAGAAGTAGGTGAACGGGTAGAGCTGGTCTTCAGGCTGGCTTCCTAGGACAAGACTAAGAAGGGGCGCAGCTTTAGCTGCGCCGAAGAGCCCTGTATTTCTCTGTCATCCTGAGCGAAGTAAGTCGAGGCTTGCCGAGACGAACGGAGTCGAAGGATCTGCAGGTTGCGCACTCCACGAAGGCTGTTCGGTTTTCGAACGTGGGCGCCAGGACACGACTCCAACCCGTGCCGATGGCGCCCCTGTTCTTGACTCACCGCTCGAAACAACTTATTTAAACGCGACCTTCACCGTCTTGATCTCATAAGCTCCGGTCGGAACCGTGACCTCGCTTCCGCCGTCCGCAACAGCAAGCGAACCTTCCGGCTGCTCCATCAGGTTCGTTTGCCAGGCTGCTGTCGCGGCTTGCGGCAGCGTGAGGTGAATGTCGCCTTTCTTTCCCGACCATTCATAGAAGCGCACGATGGTACCGCTGCCGTCCGCAGCTTGCTTCACCGCGGTGATTACGACGTTATCTTCCTTGGTGCTGAAGAACGAATGCTGGGCCGGAAGCGTTCCCGGATGTTGCGTGGTGGTGACGGCGAGCAGCGGATAGTTCAGGTCGTATCCCTGTTGCACGGTCAGCGCCTCGCGCCAGGTTCCGGCGTGTGGAAACAGCGAGTAGGTGAACTCGTGATGTCCCTGATCGGCGTTCGGATCAGGCCATTCCGGCGCGCGCAGCAGCGATAGGCGAAGCACGTTGTCCTTGGCGTCGTATCCGTACTTGCTGTCGTTCAGCAGCGAGAAGCCATGGGTTTCACCCACCCTGTTGCCAGACGAAGGCGACAAGAGTGGGGCACCCGAAATGTCACCCCAGCGCAGCGCCGGCACTTCAAACTGCGACTTCTCCGCCGGCGTGTTGCGCGTCGTCGGCCGCTCGACCGTTCCGTAAGGAATCTCGAAGGTCGCCTTGTCGCTGCGCACATTCAGCGGGAATGCGACCTTCAGCAGGATGTGTTTCTCGTGCCAGTCGGCTTGCATGTGTACATCGACGCGCGGCACGCCAGGATACATCGTGATGTCCTGGATGAACTCGGAGTTCTGCCACTTGTGGCGTACGCGAATGACGGCGCGCAGCGGCGAGTTCTCAATGAGCTTCACCTCTTCGGCTTGCAGCAGGTCGGTGTGATGCTCGATGAAGTCGGCATCAACGTTCCACGCGTCCCATTTCTTCGGCTTGTCGACGAATGCCTGCAGCACGTTCCCGCAGGGCTTGCCGTCTGACAATGTGGGAGGTGCGCCGACACCTTGCACCGCAGGCGCAAGCGTTTCGGTGTTGTTGCGCTTATCGAAAAGGCTGGTAATGCAGCCGGTCGCGGGATCGACGGTGAGCTTCAGAAAATCGTTCTCGAGAGAGGTTGCCGTGGCGGTCAGCAGCGGGCGCGTGATGTGGATAGATGGCGGATCCGTCTGTGGATTTCCCGCCACCAGCTTCGGGCTGCCCGCATGCAGTTCAATCAACTTGTAGCCGAGAGCCGGAACGTCGCTCGCGAGAATGCGTAATTTAACTTTTCCCGTCGCTGGATCGGAGCTCACGATGTCGGACAGCACCCACATCTTGTCTCGCTCGGCGCTCGGGTCAGCTGCGGTGATACCGAGAGGCGAAGGCAGATTCGGGAACTGCACCTCGACTTCGACCTCTTCCGTCCTCGCCCACGACAGCGGATTGAACACCAGTACACTCGCGCTATCCGACTTCACGCGCGACGCGATGTCGTCCAAGGCCGCGTGAATCGTGTCCTTGCTGAAGCGCGAGGTTTCCGCATACTTGCGCGCAGCGTCAACGTAATTGATGCCGATGCCCGAGCCGGGAAGAATGTCGTGGAACTGGTTGAACAGAATCTTCTCCCACGCCGTGTTAAAGCCTGCCTGCGGATAGGCCGCGCCGAGCAGGGAATCAATCGACGCCAGCTTCTCGGCGTTGAGGATCAGCACTTCGTTCTTGCGATTGCCTTTCTTGGTCTCTGACTGCGTGGTCTGCACGCCGCGGTGATACTGGAAGTAGAGCTCACCGTCCCACGTGGGCAGTTTCAGTTCGCTCTCGTGCTGCTTCAGGTCGGCGAAGAAGTCGGTTGCGGTCGAGAACTGCAGCTTGGGATACACGACGTCCGACTTCTGCCAGCGGAGCGCAGTGTCGAGATCAACCCGCGTCGGTCCGCCGCCGTGATCGCCGACGCCATACAGATACATCATGTCGAGCGCGCCCTGCGGAGCGGAGTCCGTACCGCCGTTGTACTTATACATGGCAGGTCCGTAGACCGACGAGTCGCGGGCCATCTTCACCGGATCGATCTGATTAGCGTAGTCGCTGGGAAAGTAGGTCAGCATCTTGCTGCCGTCCGGCGACTCCCAATAGAAGAGGCGATAGGGGAACGTGGTGAACTCGTGCGCCCACAGCAGCTTCTGCGTCACGAAGTAGTCGATGCCTGAGCGCCGGTAGATTTGCGGCAACTGCCAGTTGTAGCCGAAGCTGTCGGGGTTCCAGCCGATCCTCACGTCGACGCCGAACTTGGCTTTGAAATAGTTTTTGCCGTACAAAATCTGGCGCACCAGCGACTCGCCGTCCGGCATGTTGAGATCGGGCTCAACCCACATGCCGCCGATGACCTCCCAGCGGCCTTCTTTCACACGCTGCTGGATCTGCTGGAACATCTCCGGATACTTCTCTTCGATCCAGGTGTAAGCCTGCGCGGTGGAGGCGGTGAACTTGAAGTCGGGATACTCGTTCATCAGGTCGAGCGCGGTGCCGAAGGTGTTGCGCACGACCTCGACGGTCTCCGTCCACGGCCACAGCCATGCCATGTCGATATGGCTGTTGCCGACGGCGCTGATGCTGAACTGCTTCATATAGGGACGCAGCGCGTCGAGCTTTGCCTGCGAAGCGCGCAGCGACGCGTCGAACGTCTTCTGATCGGCGTCGTCCAGGGCCTTTATGTCGATGGCCTTCACCGCGGCATCGAGCGTCTGCTCGCGCTCGGCTTTGCCATCGGGATAAGCGGCGACAAGAAGCTGCGCCGACAACAGCTCGAGACGAAGCACCGCGGGATCAGGACGGTTCACCGGCGGAGTGATGAGCAGTTGTGCGTGCTCGAGCTTGGCTTGTAGCGGGCCGCCGCAGCATCCGACGCCAGCGGACGGCAGCACGCGCAGCGCGATCACGATCTTGTCGCCTGGCTGAGCATTGCTGGTAGAGCGTAATCGGCACCTGCCCGTCTTCGTCGGTGCGGGCGATCATGTTGCCGTTGGCGAAGGTCGTAATCCATCAGTCCTTCGTTGCCGCCGACGTTGATGTCGAGCTTCAGGGTCGAGCCTCGGACCTCGTATCCGCGAAGCTCTTTGGGAATTTCGATCTCGCGATAGAGCCAGGTTGGCGGCGTGAAGTCTCCGCCCAGGTTGAGCGCCGACGCGTTCATGGTCATCGCGGTGTTGGGAGGAACCTCGCCATGTGCCATGTCGCCCGGAACCTGCGTCCATCCGCCGAGCGGGATCGCGGTGATCGCGTTCAGGCGATCGAGCGTCGCGGCGTAGGGATTGGGAGGAGCGGGTTGGGTTTGGGCGAAGAGCGAATGCAGCGGCAAAAAGGACAACCAGGAGCAGACAGAAGACGATGATATTTGTTCATGATTTTGTAAATGCATTTGTCATCCTCAGTCCGTACGGCGAACGAAGGACCTGCTTTCACCGGATCGAACGGCAAAGCAATCCCTCACGGATAAAGGCGTTCGGGATGACAATTCAAAATGTCTTCGGCACGGCTGAAGCGTGTGCCGCCTGCAAATCAGCGCGACCAGTGCAGAGCAGGAACAGCAGGTTCTTCGCTTCGCTCAGAATGACAGATCAAAATGAATGACTCTTCCGCGCACTTAAAGGTGCGCCCCTTCAAAACCGGTAGAGCGACGCTGGCCTGAAGGCCAGCACTATCGACCTCAATACTCAATCCCCAGCTTGTGTTGCATCTCCTCCAGCGTGACGCCCTTGGTTTCGACATAGGTAAACAGCACGATGAAGAAGAAAACCACCATCATGGCGGAGAAGAAGACGAACGGAAGCGAGCGCGAACGCGCCGCCATCACGGGAAATGCGCCGGAGATGATGGCGTTCATGATCCAATGCGCCGAGCTGCCCAGGCTCTGTCCCTTCGAGCGCACGCGATTGGGAAACACCTCGCTGATATACACCCAGATGACCGCGCCAATCGAGATCGCGAAACACGCGATGTAAGCCAGCAGAAACACGACCAGCAGGTTCTTGTGCTGCTCGGCTGTAGAACACGCATGCCGACCGCGGCCAAGGCAAATGGCCATGCCAATGCTGCCGATGAGCAACAGGGTCTTGCGGCCGAGCTTGTCGATGAGGCTCATGGCAAACAGCGTGACGACCAGGTTGGTCGCACCCAAGCGCAACCGATTGCAGCAGGCCCGAACTCTTGCTGAAACCTGCATTCTCGAAGATGTAGTTCGAGTAATACAGGATCGCGTTGATGCCCGCGAGTTGACTGAATCCGGCGACCGTCGCCGCCAGGAACATGGGACGCAGATACTTGCGCTGGAACAGCGGCTCGGAGTGCGACATGCCTTCGATGTGGATTGAGTCGACGATCTCCTTCAGCTCGAGCGTCGGGATTATCGGCTCCGAGAAGTGCGATCACTTCGCGGCCTTCGGGAATGCGATGCTTGAGCACCAGCCAGCGCGCGCTGCGCGGGATGGTGAACAGCATGACAAAGAACAGCAGTGCAGGAGCCGCGGCAATGCCGAGCTGCCAGCGCCACTCGTTCATGCCCAAGCCGAACAACGACACCACATAGTTCGACAGATACGCAACCAGATATGCCGATGACGATGTTGATCTGGAAGGTTCCAACCAGCAGTCCGCGCCAGCGCGCGGGAGCGATCTCCGCGATGTAAACCGGCCCGAGCACGGACGAGCCGCCAATCGCCAGGCCGCCGATGAAGCGGAAGGCCAGCAGCGCCGGCCAGCTCCAGGCGAAGGCGCATCCGAAAGCCGAGACGACGTAGCAGGCGGCGAGAATACGCAGCGCTTCGCGTCCGCCCATCTTGTCGCCCAACTCGCCGGAGAAGATGGCTCCAATCACCGTGCCGACGAGCGCGATCGAAACGGTGATTCCCAGTTGACGGTCGTTGAGGCCGAAGACCTGGATGAGCTGCTGCTCGGTCCCGGCGATGACAGCGGTATCGAAACCGAACAACAGTCCGCCAAGGGCGCCGACGATGGTGCCCCGGAGGACGTAGGAGTTTATGCGG
The DNA here is from genome assembly GCA_963699875.1 of uncultured Acidobacteriaceae bacterium. GTDB lineage: Bacteria > Acidobacteriota > Terriglobia > Terriglobales > Acidobacteriaceae > CAVVDY01. The sequence continues at coordinate 640,084 of CAVOVN010000002.1, read as the reverse complement.
GCCATATCAGCCTACTCGCTCCACACCGCGAGCTCGTTACTGTTCGGATCGGCGAAATGAAAGCGCCGTCCACCAGGGAAGTCGAAGATCTCACGCACGATTCTCCCATTAGCGCCCTTCACCTTGTTATAGGTGTCCTCCAGGTCTTTGGAGTAGAGGACGACCAGAACGCCGGTGGTTTTGCTGCCGCTGGCGACCTGGGCTTCGGTGGTGAACCCGCCCGCGATGCGACCATCGTGAAAGCTAATATAATTCGGTCCCCAGTCCTTAAAGTCCCAGCCAAAAACGTCGTGATAAAAGCGCTTGGTAGCTTCCACGTCGGTTGCAGGAAACTCGATGTAATCCATGCAGAGATTCTGGTGCTGGCTCATTGGCCACCTCGTCATTACGGATGAGAACAGATATTCGTTGCGAAGGGTAACACACGGGGTGGAAATCAACGTAACGGGACGCGTCTTGGGCGGGAAGGAAGGGCTGCAGGTCCCTCGACTACGCTCGGGATGACACCCGAAGAAAAGCTTGCAACTACGCCGCTGGCGCGGGGGGAAGCAGATGGTGGTTGAGCGCGAACAACGCAAGTTCCAGACGATTGCCGACGCCCAGCTTGTTGAAGATGTTGGTGAGGTGGCGCTTGACGGTTTCTTCGCTGATGCCGAACTGAGTCGCGATGTCCTTGTTGGTACATCCTTCGGTGATGAGCGTGACCACTTCAAGCTCGCGGCTGGTCAGCCCGTAGGTCTTGCGCGGAGGAGGCGCGGTTTGCGCTGTCAACTCGCGCAGCACCTGCACCAGGTTTTGCACCGGACGGCCATCCAGCCAGTATTGGCCCTGCATGACGGCGCGAATACAAGCCGCCAGATGTTCGACGGCAGCATCCTTTAATACGACTCCACGAGCTCCCAGTTGCAATGCCTCGAGGATCTGCTGCTTTTCGATCTTCGCAGTTAGCACGATGGTGCGGGTTTGCGTTTCGTGCGTGGTGAGCTCGCGCAGGGCTTCCATGCCGGGCATGTTGGGCATGGCCAAATCGAGCAGCAGGATTTCGGGCTGTAACTTCTTGACCAGGGCGAGCGCTTCGGCGCCATCGCGAGCTTCGGCGACGACCTGAAAGTTGTTATCGGAGAGCAGCATGTTGCGAAGCCCGACACGCACCACAGGATGGTCGTCGGCAATCAGAAGACGGATTGGGCTGGAATCTGCCATTTTGACCAGTGGTTTTACGCCGCGGCCGGAACCACGTGCGGCCCCAGCTTTTTCTCCAATTCCTCCTGAACAAGAGTAAGGAGAGTATCGAGTTCCTGCAACTTCCGTTGTTCCGCAGTGAAATCTGATGTGCCGCCGGCGTCCTGCAGGTCGGCGCATAATTTGGCCACTGGACTGATTCCCAATATCAAACTGCTGCTCTTCAGGTAATGAGCTTTGAAGCGAAGCTCCTCGCCATTCTGCTTGTCGCAGGCGAAATGAAGATGGCCCAACGTCTGCCGGGCGTCGGAGAGGTAATCGCGGTAGAGTTCGCAAAAGCCGTCTGGATCCGAGACCATAGCTCGTTGCAGACGCTCATATACGTCAGCCGTTACAAGGGTTTGAGTCACAGTTTTGGGCGCTTTGGTCGCGTGAACAGAACGTTACCACGATTCTCAATTCCGTCAAGCGGGTAATTACATAAAGTTACCAAGTTACGCAAATTCTAACGGAATCGGGAAAAATCAGGTTTGCGTTTCTGGAGAAATGCACTCAGGGCTTCTCCGGTCTCTGGGGATTCCAACTGACCGGCGATGGCCAGAACTTCTTCGCGGATGACCCGGTCGAGGTCGGCACGCAGGTGTTGCTTCATCATTTGTTTAGCAAGGCGAACCGCACCCGCTGGCTTCCCGGCCAGGGTCTGGGCGGCAGCGCTGGCCGCCGACAGCAATTGATCGCCGGGGACGACGCGGTTGACAATCCCCAACTCGTATGCCCGCTGCGCAGAAAAGGGGTCCGCAAGCAGTAACAGTTCGGCGGCGCGCTGATGGCCGATCAAGCTGGGCAGAAGCAATGTCGAGCCGGCTTCAGGAAGGATGCCCAGATTGACGAATGGCATCATGAACTTCGTCTCTTCTGCCGCATACACCAAGTCGCAGTGCAGCAGGATGGTGGTGCCAATGCCGACGGCAAGGCCATGAGCGGCGGCAATCACCGGCTTGCGGGCAAACGCGATAGCGCGAATGAACTGCTCCGCCGGTGGTACGGCTTGCCCCTGCCACGGCTTTTGCACGAAGTCCTCAATATCGTTGCCGGCGGTGAAGGAATCACCGTTGCCGCGGAGAACGAGCACGCGGATGGCGTCGTCCGACTCCGCGCGTTGCACCGCCGTGACTAAGGCGTCGTACATGGCTGAAGTGAGCGCGTTTTTCTTTTCCGGCCGATTGAGTATGAGATGTAAAACACCGTTTTGTAGATCAGTTTGAATGTGGTCCATGGAAATTCACCTTCGAACTTGAAAGCTCAGGAGCCTGTGTGCACCCCGTTGTGGCTTTGAAGGGGCACGGCTTCAGTCGCGCCGCAACGCACTGTTACAAGAGCGTTGTTGCTCGATCATTATCCTCTATGCAGCCTTGGCCGCAGGCGCCTTCCGGATCCGCCAAATCCACCAGCCGATAAATGCAATCGCAATCAGGACGGCGACCACGTAACTCAGATGATGGCGAAGCACCTCCGCCAGCAGAGCAATGATGTGCGGTCCATAGCGAACGACGAGAATGCTCTCGATGGTGAAGCGCGCGAAACGGCCCAGAACAATCGCCGACAGAAAACGCAGCGGTCGCATCTCGGCCATTCCCGCGGCCAACACGAACAGCTTGAATGGCGTGGGGGGCGGCAGCATGGAGATTACGGTCAGCAGCACAAACTCGCGTTTCTCGAACGATGCCGTGATTCGATTGAAGCGCGCTTCGCCCATGCGCTTCTTAAGCATCACCTCGCCGCCCTTATAGCCGATAACGTAGACCACGAGGCTGCCCAGGGCTGAGCCGACCGCGGCGCCCAGCGAGTAAAGCAGAAGACGGCTCGGTCTGGCGTAGGCGTATCCGCAGACAATGGCATCGATGGGCATGCCTAACATTGCTGCGTCGATAAAGGCGAAGCCCATGACGCCCCAGACCCCGAGCGGCCCCAGGACGGCTGCGACGTGATGAATCCATTTGGCGATGAGTGCTTTCAAGATGCTTTGGACCGGAATGTTTGATTCTACGGGATGCCTCCGGCATTTTGCGGTGATGCCCGTGGTGCTCCCTGGCGCTCTCCCTATAATTGCAGCATGCCGCCGAGTGCCAAAGAGCTAACGCGCAAGTTGGAGACGCTGCGCGACAAGATCCGCCATCACGAGCACCGTTACTATGTGTTAGATGATCCGGAGATCAGCGATGCCGAGTTCGATCGTTTAATGGACGAGTTGATCGCCCTCGAGACCGAGCATCCTGAGTTGATCACCCGGGACTCGCCAACGCAGCGGGTAGGTGGCAAGCCGAGCAGCCAGTTTGCCAGCGTGCCGCACTCGACCCCGATGCTGTCGCTGGCGAAGACGACCAGTGAAGCGGAGCTCCGCGATTGGGAGCGGCGGGTTCACGAACTCACCGGCACGACCAAGGTGGATTACGTTTGCGAGCTGAAGCTCGATGGCATGTCCATGGCGCTGCGGTTTGAGGCGGGAACCTTGGCATTGGGCATCACGCGAGGTAACGGCACTACTGGCGAGGACGTGACCGCAAATGTCCGCACCATTCGCAGCATCCCGTTGAATATCCCCAAGCAGGCGCTGAAAGCAGCCGGGTTGCCGATAAATTTCGAGGTGCGCGGCGAGTTGCTGATGCCGACTGCGTCATTCGAACGCATGAACGAAGAGCAGGAGCAGAAAGGGTTGCCGAAGTTTGCCAATCCGCGCAACGCAACGGCTGGGACAGTTCGACAGCTCGACCCCAAGATCACGGCAAGTAGGCGTCTCGACTTCTTCGCCTACGGTTTGCTCGCCGAAGGCAAAACAATTTTCGATCGGCACTCTGAGGCGCTGAAGGCGCTCGATGCGGCCGGGCTCAAGGTCAATCCCAATCACCGACTGGTGCACAGCATTGATGAGGTCTGGGAATTCATCACGCAGTGGGAAGGGAAGCGCGACAGCCTGCCGTACGAAACCGACGGCATTGTGGTGAAGGTCGATCGCATCGGGTTGCAGCAGGAACTCGGGTATACCGGGAAGGCTCCGCGGTGGGCCATCGCCTATAAATACGCGGCGCGCTCGGGTGAGACGCAGATCGAAGACATTCTGGTGCAGGTTGGACGGACGGGAAAACTTACTCCCGTGGCCGCGCTTAAGCCGGTGCCGATCGGAGGCACAACCGTCAGCCGCGCCACGTTGCACAACATGGACGAGATCGAGCGTCTGGGTGTGCGTATTGGCGACTGGGTGGTGGTTGAACGCGGCGGCGACGTGATTCCCAAGGTCGTCAGAGTTGACGAGAGCAAGCCGCGAGGCACGCGCAAGTTTCACATGCCGGAGCGCTGCCCGGTATGCGGCGGCCACGTGGTGCGCGCCGAAGGCGAGGCCGACCATCGCTGCGTGAATGCCAACTGTCCGGCCAAGCTGCGCGAGAGCATCCGCCACTTCGCATCGCGCGGGGTGATGAATATCGAAGGCATGGGCGATGCACTGGTGAATCAGCTCGTCGACAAAGGGCTGGTCAAGAACGTCGCCGACATCTACGCGCTGACCGAAGCGGACTTGCTCGGGCTGGAGCGCATGGGGAAGAAGTCGGCGCAGAACATCCTGCGTGAGATCGAGCAATCGAAGAAGCTGCCATTGGAGAAAGTCATCTACGGGTTGGGCATTCGATTCGTTGGCGAGCGCACGGCGCAGTTTCTGGCGGAGCACTTCGGTTCCGTGGACGCATTGATGAAGGCCAGCGAAGAAGAGTTGCAGGAGGTGAACGAGATTGGGCCGCGAGTGTCGGCGGCGGTGCGCGAGTTCTTTGACGAGCCCAAGAATGTCGCACTGGTGGAACGCCTACGCACAGCGGGACTGACACTCAGCGGGAAAAAGAAAGAACGCGGAACGGCGCTGGCGGGCAAGACCTTCGTGCTTACCGGAACGCTGGCGCGGCACTCGCGCGACGAAGCCAAGAAGCTGATTGAAGATGCAGGCGGGCGGGTGTCAGGCTCGGTGAGCAAGAAGACGGATTACGTGGTGGCGGGAGAGGACGCGGGTTCCAAACTCGACAAGGCGCGCGAGCTTAAGGTCAGCGTCATCGATGAGGATGAGATGGAGCGATTGGTGAAGGGATGAGGAAGGGGCGCGTCTTCAGGCGCGCCGGGTGGAAGCCCCCGCATTCATGCGGGGGAAAGAAGCTTCATCTTGAAAGTCGCGCTTTAGCGCTGGAAATATCAAGGTGCGATTTTGCGAGTGGGCGGGGCCTGAAGGCCTCTCTCGATACGCCACCCATTCCCCTCGGTTGAAGCCGAGGGCTTCCACCAAAAAGCGAAGGGGACGCTTGCGCGTCCCCTTCGGTTGGTCATTGCAAAGGTTAGTGCTTTTTCTTCGCGGCCTTCTTGGTCGCCTTCTTTGCAGCCTTCTTCTTAGTTGCCATTTTTCTATTCTCCCTTTTCCATTCTCATGGAAGTTTGCGACATCACATCATCGCAATTTGTTCTTTGTATAGAGTCAGCGAAAAGAATAGTCAAGCAAAAAACGCGCGTTCATGTGTGCACGTTGGGAGCGTCAATGAGCGCCAGTGAAATCCCGAATTTGCCAGTTGCAGGAAGCCGCAACCCATAATTTCGCGCGGCGAAATCGCGAGTGCGTGCGACCCGCGTAAACGCTGGCTATTTCAGCATTCGCAAAACGGCGCCGCTCAGCGCGTCATGCCATGCGTGCGCGATCATTCCCGGACGAAGGCTCTTGCGCCACCAGGCGAGTAGCCCAAACAATAATCCAAAAATTCCGATCAGCAGCATGCGCGCCCCGCCCTCATAGCCGTGCGACGCACCGAAGACGACAGCTGAGAGCAACACACCGGCGAGCATGGAGCGCGTCATGGCAGCAAATTGCAGTTGCAGATATCCGCGGAAAATGAACTCTTCGCAGAAGCCGGCCGTAGTGCTCAGCAGAAACCACACGCCGAGTTCGAGCCGCGTGTTGGGAGTGAGAAATCCGAGCTGGCGACGCATGGCGTCGATCTTCTGCGCCTGATCGAGGTGCATCAGCTTGGCTCCCGCCGCCAGCACCAGCGCTGCGAAGGCCCAGAACAGGGCGGCGATGAGAAGGTCGAGAAAGAAATCATCGAAGCTCGACCATCGTCCGCCAATCACGTCGCGCAGACGATAACGTTTGCGAATGCCCAGCCAGACGAATCCAGCGAGGATCCATTCCCACGTCATGCCCCAGATGTATTGCGGCAACTTGCTTCCGCTACGGGCCAGCAGATGGTGGCTCCCCGCGCCGCCAACCGAGCCGAGCAGCAGCACGGCGACCAGCAACACGGTATGCCACACCGGCGCAAGCAGGCGTCGTTCACTGGACTGAGGCGCAGGCGCGGCAGAAATTTGTGGGTCGAGGTTCACTTCGCGTCCATCTTATAATGTTGGGTTTCCTATTCCTGCTGAAAGGTCTTAACAATCGTGCCTTCATTAGAAGATGTCGTTATCGTTTCTGCCGTGCGTACACCGGTGGGTAAGTTCCAGGGATCGCTGTCGGACTTCACCGCGCCGCAGTTGGGTGCAATCGCGGTGCGTGAGGCAGTGAAACGCGCGGGCATCGACCCGAACACGCGTCGACGAGTGCATCATGGGCAATGTGGTGCAGGCCGGTCTGGGACAGAATCCGGCGCGCCAGGCGGCGCTTGGCGGCGGATTGTCCTCTGCCGTCTCGGCGACAACCATCAATAAGGTATGCGGCTCGGGATTGAAATCCGTCGCGCTGGCGCAGCAGGCGATTCAGACCGGCAACTCTGACATTGTGGTAGCCGGCGGAATGGAGAGCATGACCAACGCTCCTTATCTTCTGCCGCAGGCGCGCAAGGGCTACCGACTGGGCGACGGCAAGGTCGTCGACTCCGTCGTTCATGACGGCCTGTGGGACGCGTACAACGACTATCACATGGGCAATACCGGCGAGAATGTCGCGCAGAAATACGGCATCACACGCGAGGAGCAGGATGAGTATGCGCTGAACTCGCATCGCAAAGCGGTCTCGGCGATGAAAGAATGCCGCTTCAAAGATCAGATCGTTCCGGTCGAGCTGCCGGCGAAGAAGAAGGGTGCTGCTCCGGAACTCTTTACGAAAGATGAGTCGCCGCGCGAAGATTCGACCATCGAGGCGCTGCGCAGTCTGAAGCCGGCGTTCAAGAAGGACGGCACCGTGACGGCGGGCAATGCTCCGGGTGTAAATGATGGAGCTTCGGCGGTGGTCGTGATGTCGGCAGCGAAGGCGAAAGAGCTCGGACTGAAGCCGATGGCGCGCATCGTGGCGCAGGCGGTCAGCGGGATTGATCCGGCATGGGTGATGATGGCGCCGGTGGACGCGATTCGGCAGATCTGGAAGAAGACGGGCTGGACAGACAAGGACGTTGACTTATACGAAATCAATGAGGCGTTCTCGGTCGCGGCCATCGGTGTTACTCGTGAGTTGGGCATTGATCTGAACAAGGTCAACGTCAATGGCGGAGCAGTCGCGCTGGGACACGCCATCGGATCGAGCGGCTCGCGAATTCTGGTGACGTTGCTCTACGAAATGGCGCGTCGCGACGTACACAAAGGGATTGCGGCACTCTGCCTGGGCGGCGGAAACGCTGTCGCTATGGCGGTCGAACGTTAGGGCGAAGTTCGGGCAGAGCTGGCCTTCAGGCCAGCGTTCAGGCTTTCGAAGATGTCTCTGGGCTTCAGCCCCACAGGTACTTCGAATGGACTTCTCAGCAGTAGACGGCGCTTCGGGGAACCTTTCTCGCGGCCATTCGTATCTTTAGTTGGGAGGGGAGCATGTACTGCAACTATTGCGGAAAAGTCATTCAGGACGACGCAAACCTATGCCCTTACTGTGGACAACGTGTAGGCGCGGTTGCCGGTCGCACGCGGCTGCTTCGTCCGCCGAAGGGCAGCCCCGATCGCAAAATCGCAGGCGTCTGCGCAGCCTTTGCCGAGTACTTCGATTTGGACGTCACGGTGGTCCGGGTGGTGTGGCTGTTGGTGGTGCTCTGCGCGGGTACAGGTTTACTAGCGTATCTGATCTCGTGGATTGTGATTCCGGAGGGCCCGGCGGTAGTCGTGTCGGCGCCGCCGGCGAATGTTCAGCCGTACCAGCATCTGTAGCTATTGCTTGACCGGAAACAAGGGCGCACTCTCCGTGCGCCCTTTTGTCGGCGTTACTTGAATAGGGCTGTTGTTGCAACCAGAAAATGTCGTGTCAACAGCAACCAGCCTTTGTCACTCCGTGTGGCTAGGTCACGGCCCCATTCTCAATCACTTTCATCCGTTGAAACTCTTTCTGAGTCAGCGCCACCATTCCTACAGGGTGACAAAGTCTGGTTGCAGTTAGGGGGTGACATTATCCTGGAGCATCTACACCATTTCAGCAAAAGATTGCCCCGGCCCGTTCCGCTCAGATATGATTTTAGGACGTATGTATGACGACTTTCATGCAGTCGATCGCTGGAACGGACAGCGGGTTCACTGTCAGTATCAGGCGTTAATCATCGCCATCGCGACCCGCCACGCGGATGCTGTCGACGTAAAGTTTCTGGTCGATGAACGGCCAGTTTGGATCGCGCTCCCTCATCCCGCCTGGGTGGAGTACAACCGCCAAACCGGCAATGTCATCACTGACCCTATGGCGGTGCAGGTTGCAGGGCACTACCTGAAGTGGGCCATCGAATCTGGTGAAGACAGCGGACGTGAGATGTATGCGCTCAGCGTCGAGGAAACGCTCGATCACCTGAATCAGATCATGCAGGAAGTTCATCAGGAAGCAGTCGCCCGATAGCCCGGTCGGGCTTTTTTTGTTCTGCGCTCCGGCCGCGTCCTGCCAGCTTCGGCGGGAGTGCTGGATGAGGATCCAGCATTAATAAATTTTCTTGAGGAGCTCTCATTTATGTCTACTGCCGTTCAGGCACCGAAACTCTCCGATTTGCTCGAGCAGCCCAACGTTCATCGCAATCTCTCTCCTGCGCTGTTGGTGGAAGCCGCTTTGCGGCGCAACGAAGGCGAATTGAGCGCGCGTGGCTGTCTGGTCTCCGAAACCGGCAAGCGCACTGGCCGCTCTCCCAAAGACAAGTTCACGGTCAAGGACTCGATTACCGCCGACAAAGTTGCGTGGGGCCCAGTTAACCAGCCGTTTTCGCCGGAGAAGTTCGATGCACTATACGACCGCGTGATGGAGCACCTGCAGGGCAAAGAGCTCTTCGTGCAAGACCTGTTCTGCGGCGCCGACCCGCGCTATCAGCTGCCTATCCGCGTCATCAATGAGTTTGCCTGGCACAACCTGTTCGTGCATCAGCTCTTCATCCGTCCGACGGTGGAAGAGCTTGCGAAGCACCACCCTGAGTTCACCATCGTCAGCGCGCCGCTGTTTTTGGCCGATCCCAAGCGCGATGGAACCAACTCCGAAGTGTTCGTCATCGTGAACTTTACCCGCAAGATCGTGCTTATCGGCGGCACGCAGTATGCCGGCGAAATGAAGAAGTCGATCTTCGGAATTATGAATTTTGTGCTGCCGCAGCGCGATGTATTCCCCATGCACTGCTCCGCCAACATCGGTGACGATGGCGTGAGCGCGCTGTTCTTTGGCCTGTCGGGCACGGGCAAGACGACACTGTCCGCCGATCCGACGCGCCGGCTTATTGGCGATGACGAGCATGGGTGGAGCGCGGACGGCGTCTTCAATTTTGAGGGAGGCTGCTATGCCAAGTGCATTCGTCTCTCGGAGCAGAACGAGCCGCAGATCTGGAACGCGCTTCGCTTTGGAACGGTGCTGGAGAACGTGGTGCTCGATCCTGTCACCCGCTATCCCGACTTCGACAACGACAGCAAGACTGAGAACACGCGCGCGGCATATCCGGTGACCTTCATCGAAAACGCTGTGATTCCCGGCTTTGGCGGCCATCCTAAGAACGTCGTCTTCCTGACCGCCGACGCATTCGGCGTGCTGCCGCCGGTTTCGAAACTTACGCCGGAGCAGGCGATGTTCCACTTCATGTCGGGTTACACGGCGAAAGTTGCCGGAACCGAAGCCGGAGTCACCGAGCCGCAGGCAACGTTCTCGACCTGCTTTGGGGCGCCGTTCATGCCGCTGCCACCCAAGGTTTATGCCGAGATGCTGGGGCGCCGACTACGCGAGCACGGAGCGCAATGTTGGCTGGTCAATACCGGATGGCAGGGCGGAGGGTACGGCGTCGGCAAGCGCATGAGCTTGCCGTATACGCGCGCGATGGTCAACGCCTTGGTCGAAGGCAAGCTGGCGAAGGTGGAATTTGAGATCGAGCCGTCGTTCGGCTTCAGTATTCCGAAGGAAGTTCCTGAAGTACCCTCGGAGCTGTTGAATCCGCGCAATTCCTGGAAAGACAAAGCCGCTTACGACAAGATGGCTGCCGACTTGTCCGCGCGTTTCGCTAAAAACTTCGAGCAGTTCGACGCGCCGGCAGAGATCAGGAACGCAGGGCCAAAGGCAGTGAAGTAGCGTTTTGGACTCTGTCAAAGAAGGGCGCTTTGAAAGAGCACGGCTTGCAGTCGTGCCGCAAGGTTGCCCAATGTCTTGTCGTCCTGAGTGGGCGTCAGGACGCGAAGGACCTGCTTTTCAATGTGTGCCGAATAAAATGGGTCCTGATAGACCCCGGCCTGGTCAGGCTCGTTGTTTGCAGTACTCTTGGTTGCGGCTTTTTTAGTTCCGGCAGAATCCGCCAGCGCCCCTGGATTCTCAGCCACACCAGATCCATGTAGTCCGTTTGTAAATCAGAATCGTCGGAGATAACAATGCGAACTTCAATGCACAAGTCGGTGTGGGTGCTCGCAATCATAGCGGGATTTGTTTTCCTTCATGCTTTGGCATTTGCCGCTGATGAACACAGCGCGCAACCCCACTGGGGCTACTCCGGCGATACCGGCCCTGCGCACTGGGGCGAGTTAAGTCCTGACTATGCCGCCTGCAGCCAGGGCAAGCGGCAATCGCCGGTGAACATCACCCACGCCGACCACGCCAAGCTGCCCATCGTCGAATTCGACTACAAGCCTTCCGCACTCGACATCATTAACAATGGACACACAATTGAGTCGGACTACGAACCGGGCAGCACTATCACCATCGACGGCAAGACTTATAACCTCGTCCAGTTCCACTTCCATCACGTCAGCGAGAACACGCTGAATGGGAAGCATTCTCCGCTGGAGGGACACCTGGTCCACAAGAGCGCGGATGGAAAGCTGGCAGTGGTGGCGGTGTTCTTCGATGAAGGGCGCGAGAACCCGGCGATCGCGACAGCCTGGGCTAACATGCCGAAGACCGAAGGAAAAGAAAACAAGCCCGTCGGAGTAAAGATCAACGCCTCCCAGCTTCTGCCCGACGATCGCGAATACTACACGTTCTCCGGTTCCCTGACGACGCCGCCATGCACCGAAGACGTGACCTGGTTGGTGATGGCGCACAAAATGACGGTGTCGAAAGAGCAGATCGCGGCATTTGCAGCGTTGGATCCTAATGACTATCGTCCTGTGCAGCCGTTGAACGGGCGGAAGATTGTAGAGGGAGGGAAGTGAAGAAGAACAGTAGTTAGTAATTAGTAGTTAGCAATTAGAAGTTAGCAATTAGCGGTCGTTCGGGAGGTGTTTTGTTTGCAGACGTCTTGCCTGAGTCATGGACTTCGATTCTGCGCCACTAATTACTAATCACTACTTACTAATTACTCTTCGTAAACTCCACCAGCAACTCCAGTCGCTGCTTAGCATGGCCCGAGTCGATGGCGTAAGCGGCGACGGGAACTGCGGCCTGGATGGTATCGGCATGTCCGGCTGCGACCAGCGCGGCTGCGGCGTTTAACAACACAACATCGCGACAAGCGGAGCGCTCGCCATCGAGTACGCGGCGGATGACGGCGGCGTTATCCTGGGCATCACCGCCGGCGATTTCGCTCAGGGGGGCGCGGCTCAGGCCGAACTCTTCCGGCGTGACCTCGTACGAGCGAAGCCGCCCGTCGCGAACCTCTGCGATCTTGGTCGCTCCCGTAATCGTGATCTCATCAAGGCCGTCGCGCCCGTGAACTACCAGCGCGCGGCGCAGTCCTAATTCACTCAGAGCTTCAGCGAGTTTCTCTACCAGATCGGCGGAATAGACGCCAACCACCTGTGCCGAAGCGTGCGCCGGATTGGTCAGTGGACCGAGCAGATTGAAGACTGTGCGCAGGCGCAGCTCACGCCGCGCTACCTGCACGTGCTTCATCGCCGAATGCAGCGCAGGGGCATACAGGAAAGCGATGCCAGTCTTCTCGAGGCACTCGGCTACGCGCGGCGGCGGCAGGTCGATCTTTACCCCGAGCGCTTCCATCACATCGGCCGAGCCGCATTTGGATGTCACGCTGCGGTTGCCATGTTTCGCAACCCGTACACCAGCTCCGGCTGCTACAAGCGCGGTTGCTGTAGAAATATTGAAGGTGCCGCTGGTATCGCCTCCGGTGCCGCAGGTGTCGACCAGCGCATCGCGTTCGGTGCCGCTCAGATCGAGCGCGTGCCCGTCTTCGGTTTTGAGCGGAGTAGCCGCCGCGCGAATAGCCTGCGCGAATCCGACGATCTCCTCAACCGTCTCGCCTTTCATGTGCAAGGCCACCAACAGTGCCGCAATCTGCGCGTCGGGGGCGCCGCCACTGAGGATTTCGGCCATAACGGTACGGGCTTCCTCTCGCGTGAGCGAGGAGCCGTGGTTCGCGACTTTATGGAGTGCGTCGAGAAGCATGCTTGCTGTAGTTAGTCGTGGTAACGCTGTTCACCCGCCGGCAGTGCGACTTGCAAACGATTCTGCGGCGGCGCCAGCGGACACGTCGCGTACGGCGTGTAGGCGCACGGCGGATTTTCCAGCCGGTTGAAGTCGAGCCAGAGCTCTCCCGGCTGCGTCAACCCATGATTCGGAAACGGCGTGTAGAGAAAACGTCCGGCGCCGTAGGTTTTGTCCTGGCTGGTCGTGTCCTTGATGATGAACATCAGCTCTTTGTCAGTCGGTTCTTCGAGAATGGGCTCGAGGCTCAGGCTCTGGCCGTTAAGCGTAAACGTAACCTTCCCGGGAACGTCGGCTTCAATCTCGGTGCCGAGCACGGTTGGCACCTTGCGCTTCAGCGGCGGATTGTAGGGAGTCCACTCCGCTTTCACGCGCAGCGCCGGATCGGGCGGATACCACTTGAGACCGTGGAATCCAGTGCGCGTTGGCGACTGCGAGTCGCGGATGCGAAGTCCATATTGCTCGCCACGGTGGATCACGGTGACTTGCATGGTTCCGATGGTGATCTTTGTCGGCTTGCCGGTATCGTCGGCCGCCAGCGGCTGCGGATTCGCCGCAGCCTTTCCGTCAACCTTCAATCCCTCGGGATAGCCGCCGGCGGGTGGCAGAAGCTCGATGGAGTTGCTGCCCAGGCGCACGATGCCCAGATGAGGTACTGCCTTTGACTTCAGCTTGAGGGCATTGTCGGCAGCCGAGCCGACGGAATTGTCTCCCGGCTTGAGCCAATCTAAACCGACGAGAGAAAGCCATCCATTCGGCGCCTGCAAGTTTTTGGCTCGCTCGGCGTGCCAAGCGATCAGGTCCTTTTGCCAATCGGAGGGCGGCTGGGTGTCGGCGGCGAAGGACGCAGCGGTTATCAGCAAAAGAGCGGCAGCAACAAAGAGCGTGCGACGAGGGAGGTTCATGGCGAACTCCATACAGTGCTGTCTAGATTAGCATCGCGCGCGGGGAAAGAGGTGGGCCGCTACGCGGCTAGATGTTCTCTCGAAATAGCTAACCCCAGGCTTGGGCCCGGGGCTAACGTTCCAGTCGCTGCTTCGCAGCTCGGTAACGGCTTATTCAAGCTGTTTCGCGCATGCGATTCGGCTGGAGCAAAACTAAACCAGCAAACATCAAAAACAGTAATAGCCAAGAGCCGACGTCAGCTCAAGCCGCCGGCGATCACCAGCGTCTCGCCGGTAATCCATGCCGAGTCGTTGGAGGCGAAGAAGACAGCGGCGGGTGCGATGTCTTCCACTTTCCCTATACGGCCAAGCGGCGTGCGCGATTCAAGATCTTTGCGGAAATCGCTCTGATCGAAGCCGGCGGCCTGCACACCTTCGGTCAGCACCATGCCGGGATTGATAGCGTTCACGCGAATCTTGCGCGGCCCTAACTCCTTTGCCAGCGACTTGGTAATCGCGTCGACAGCACCTTTCGTCGCACTGTACACCGAAGCGTTCGGTACCGGCGAAATGCTGACCAGCGAGCTGAGGTTGATGATGCTTCCGCCGTCGCCATCGAAGTATTTGGCCGCCTCCTTCGATGCCAGTACCAGACCGAGCACGTTGAGATCGAACTGCTTGTGGAAGTGCTCGCTGGTGACGCCATCGAGCGGCGAGAACTCGTAAACCCCAGCGTTGTTGACCAGGATGTCGAGCTTGCCAAACTGCTTCTTGGTTTCAGCGAACAAGCGCTCGATGTCAGCCTGCTTGGCGACATCAGCCTGAACGGCGACCGCCTTGCCGCCCTTGGAGGTGATCTCTTTGACCACGTTGTCTGCGCCTTGCTTGCTCGAAGCGTAGTTGACCACCACGGTAGCGCCTTCCGCCGCCAGTTGCTTTGCGATGCCTGCCCCGATTCCTTTAGAGGCTCCGGTTACGATTGCGATCTTTCCTTGCAGCTTACCCATATGCTTCCTTCCTTCTCCTGCTGAATTCACCGGTACGAATTTTGTACCTTTCGATACAGATATCGGCGGCCGACGGAAGGATTCATACTTATTTACTGCCCGGTACAGAATTTGTGTTATCTAATATGAAAAGGTGATGAAAGATTCCAAATCAGGTAGTCGCGGGCGTCCCCGCTCGTTCGACAAGGAGCGCGCGCTGGACGCGGCGTTGCGGGTCTTCTGGGAGAAGGGATACGAAGGCGCGTCGCTTTCAGACCTGACCCAGGCGATGGGAATTAACCGTCCCAGCCTCTACGCGGCGTTTGGCGATAAAGAAGCACTATTTCGACAAGTGCTGGAGCGTTATGAGCAGGGTCCCGTGGCGTACATGACGGAAGCTCTGAACCAGCCCACGGCGCGTGGCGCGATCGAGCGAATGCTGAAGGGAACCGTTGCGGCGCTGACTCGTCCGCAATCCCCGCGAGGCTGCTTGTATGTACAGGGAGCGTTGGCCTGCGGCGAGGAATCGAGTGCGATGCGTAAGGAACTGGCAACTCGACGGTCAGCTGGCGAGCTGGCGTTACGCAAGCGGCTGAAGAAAGCGAAAGACGACGGCGAGCTACCGGCTGCCGCCGATCCAGCCAGTCTGGCCCGTTTCTACATGGCGGTGATGCACGGGATGGCAGTGCAAGCCGCCGGCGGAGCCAAGCGGGCTGCGCTTGAAGGTGTGGCGGAGACGGCGCTCAGGGCATGGCCGGAGAAATAGAGGCTGCGGAAGTGAAACGGGCTCGGCTCAGCTCTTCGGCCTGAACCACTTGAACGGGTCCCAGGCGAAGAAGACGAACAAGATCAGCGACAAGGTCATGGTCGACACGTCGCCGTTTGAGATTGAGCCGAAGAAGCTTAGGAAAAACAGTCCCACCAGCGACCACCGGACGATCGGCTTGACTGAGCGCTTCTGGGGAGAAGCCGGCGCGGTAGCTGAGCTGATCTGCGCGCCGCCAGGATTCAAGGGTGGTTGCTGAGGGAATCGATTTGGCGGAGCAGCCGTTGGGGGTGAAACGGGTTGCGGAGCCACGTACTGGGCGGGGCCGGAGGGAGTCACCGGAGGGCAAGGGTCGGTCTGAGCAAACAGTTGTCTGAGCTTCTCGACCAGCACTTGTACGTCAGAGTTCCACCGCTCGTGAGTGAGCTCGACGGCATTGCGGTAGGAAAAATCCTGCAAGTCGCCCGGCAGTTGATCGGGCTTGGGAATCGAGGCACCCTGTACTCGAACCGGAATTACGGGGATGTCGCGACGGAGGGCGGAAGCGATTTCCAGGCGCACGAAATCGGATTCGTTCTCCAGACGGCGCTTGCCGGATTCATCTTTGATGTCGAGCCAATTTTTGCCCATGACACCCAGCAACACGTCGCACTGGGTGAGGGTTTCTTCGATGACTTTGCGAAAATCACGGCCCGGCGCAATGCCGTCCACATCCATGAAGATGCTGTCCTGACCGAACTGGCTGACGAGGTGGTCGGAGAGGCGGCCGGCAGCCTCATCGGCATCGTCACGGCGATAGCTGATGAATATCTTCCGCATGATGAGTCGCGCAGCTTGGGGCTGCAAGGTAGCGGAGATTATCGCACGGATTCGGCTGGGCAGCGCCTTTCCTTTCAATCGGCAGTCTCCTCTGTGCCTAGTGCCCGCCAGCCAGCGGAAGGGCCGCTCTCGGTATAATCGAGAATTTGCACCCCACATCGCAGGAGAATCTGTTGCAACAAGCAGAGATTGGAATCATCGGCGGCAGCGGTCTGTACTCCATGCCGGGCCTGACGGACATTCGCGAGGTCGAGCTGGAGACGCCGTTTGGCAATCCTTCCGACGCGTATGTTTTGGGAACGCTGAGCGGACGCAAGGTTGCGTTTCTGTCGCGGCACGGGCGCGGGCATCGGCTGATGCCGACTGAGTTGCCGTATCGCGCGAACATCCACGGCTTCAAGCAGCTTGGGGTGGAGCGCATTCTGTCGCTGTCGGCCGTCGGCTCGCTGAAGGAAGAGCATAAGCCGATGGACTTCGTCGTCCCCGACCAGTTCGTCGATCGCACGCGGCATCGCGTGGATACGTTCTTCGGCGATGGCCTGGTGGCGCATGTCGGGTTTGGGCATCCCATTTGCGAGGAGACGGCGAAGTTCGTGGAGCAGGCTTGCGGACGCGCAGGCGTGAACGCCAAGCATGGCGGAAGCTACGTGAACATGGAAGGTCCGCAGTTCTCGACCAAGGCCGAGTCGAACCTGTACCGCAGTTGGGGCATGGACGTGATCGGCATGACCAACCTGACAGAGGCGCGGCTGGCGCGCGAAGCCGAGCTCTGCTACGTGACGGTCGCGATGGTTACCGACTACGACTGCTGGCATCCGGAGCACGATCATGTGACAGTCGAGCAGATTGTTGGCGTGCTGATGAAGAATGCAGAGAACGCCTGCAACGTGGTGCGCGAAGCGGTGGCGGTGCTGCCCAAAGAGCGCGGATGTAAATGCGGATCGGCGCTGAAGCACGCCATCATCACGCATAAAGAAGCGGTGCCGGCGGCGGCGTTGGAGCGCTTGAAGCTGCTGGTGGGGAAGTATTTCGATACCGAAAAGAAAGCGGGAGCCTAGGCCTTGTCTATCGTCGTGGTTGGTTCGGTTGCATTCGATTCCCTCAAAACTCCTTTTGGCACGCGCGAAAAGATTCTTGGCGGCGCGGCCACGCATTTTTCGCTGGCAGCCAGCTACTTCACCGATGTGCGAGTGGTAGCGGTTGTGGGCGAAGACTTCACGGCGGAAGAAGAAGCGGTGATGACCCGGCGCGGGGTGGATACGCGCGGCATTCAGCACGCGAAAGGGAAGACCTTCTTCTGGGCGGGCGAATACGGCGACAACGTAAACGAAGCCAAGACGCTGGATACGCAGCTCAATGTGTTCGAGAAGTTCGATCCGCAGATTCCCGCCGACTACATGGATTCGGAATATCTCTTCCTGGCGAACATCCACCCCGCGTTGCAGGTTAAGGTTCGCGACAGCATGCCGGGGGTGAAGCTGGTCGGTGGCGACACCATGAACCTATGGATCAACATCGAGCGCGAGAATCTGGGCGAGATGCTGAAGCGGGTTGATGTTCTGCTGATCAACGATGGCGAAGCCAAGATGCTGTCGGGCGATGGCAGCCTGCCGCGCGCGGCGCGCAAGGTGCTGGAGATGGGGCCGAAGGCGCTGGTCATCAAGCACGGCGAGTATGGCGCGACCATCTTCTTCCGCGATGGCGAGTTTGCCGGCGGGCATCATCCGTTTCGCGCTCCGGCGCTGCCGCTGGATGAAGTTCGCGATCCTACTGGAGCAGGCGACAGCTTTGCCGGCGGCTTCATGGGCTACATCGCGTCGCAAGGTGAAGTGACGCGCCGCGTGCTGAAGCATGCCATGTTCTACGGCAGCGTGATGGGATCGTTTGCGGTGGAGCGCTTCGGGACGGAACGCATGCAAAGCCTGACGCGGGAAGAGATCGACGAGCGATTCGAGATGTTTCGCGAGTTGACGCATCTGGACTAGGGGTGCAATCGCGCCGAGGTCATGCGGGACAAAGAATTGCAATAGTCAACTCTTGTTCCGGATCATCCTGAGGAACACCTGAGATAAAATCTCTATATGGCAACGGTTCCAAAGCCTGAGACAGAAGAAAAGCTAAACCAGCTTGCTTCCAGCATGCACCGTCCGAAGGACGAGGTTCTAGATGAGGCGGTGGACCAGCTACTTGCTTACAACAAGTGGCTTGACGGCAAGGTGAAAGAAAGCCTTGCGGCTGTCGAACGAGGCGAAGTCGTTTCTGACGAAGACGTGCTTACGTGGATTGAGGAGAGGGAACAGAGGGAACGATCCTAGATGCGCGTGGATTGGTCTGCACGGGCTGTTTCCGACTTGCAGAGCATTTCGAACTACATCGAGGACGCAACTAGCCTGCAATCCGCAAACCGTATTACCCGCAGTATCTACAAAGCAGCACAAAGCCTGAGATCACTGCCTGGCCGGGGCCGTCTCGGACGGACAGACGGTACTCGCGAATTGCTGGTTCCGAACTTGCCTTACAGGATTGTCTACCACTTCTCTCGGCAGAGAGTGCTTATCCTCAACATTGTGCACGCGAAGCAGCAATGGCCGTAGCAGATAAACCACGTTCTCGCGAGAGCAGGTACGAGGCGGCATCGGTAGACGGCCACCCGGTCGAACCCTTCGTTTCGCTGGTGCTCGGCATTATTTCCATCGCTGCTCTCCTCTGGTACTACACGCACAACGAATTGCTGCTGTATGGCGATGCGGTAGCGCACATCAACATTGCGCGGCGCGTGATTGATAATCGCTCGTGGCTGTCGTCTTTCTTCCAGTTGGGAACGGTGTGGTTGCCGCTGCAGCATGTGGCCATGCTGCCGTTCGTGTGGAACAACCGGCTGTGGCAAACCGGGATCGCAGGATCGATTCCCAGCATGATTGCGTATGTGCTGGGGGGGATGGGGATTTTTCGACTGGTGAACGGTATTGACTCCCACCCTGTCGCCAACAGAAGGCGACAAGGATGGGGCACCCACATCGCACACCTGACGTTCTGGTTCCGGCCTTCGTGGCGACCGCGATTTACGCGTTCAATCCCAACCTGCTTTACATGCAGGCCACGGCGATGAACGAGCCGATCTACATCGCGTTCTTCATCTGGGCGCTGGTGTATTTGCAGGAGATGCTGCGCGCCGATGCGGCGGAGAGCGGTGCGGAGACCGACGGGCGAAAATTTCTCGCGAGCGCGCGCTGGAGAGTTGCGGCATCTGCCTGGCCGGCGGCGCGTGGACGCGCTACGACGGATGGTTCACCGGCGCAGTGGTTGGCGTCATCGTCGTCATTGTCGTTGCACGCTGGTGGCGCAGAGAGACCGACGCGTCGCGTCGACGCGTTCTGGCCAAGTCGCTCATCGAGTTTCTGCTGCTGAATGCACTGCTTCCCGTGTTCTGGCTGGCCTACAACCATCGCGTCTCGGGACGGGCGATGGATTGGGCGAACGGGCCCTACTCGGCCAAGGCGATCACTGAGCGCACCACCCCGCGAGGAGCGCCGCCGTATCCGGGACAGGAGCATCCCATGGCCGCAGCACTATATTTTCTGAAAGCTGCGCAGTTGAACATGGGGAACGCGGCGTGGGGCCGCGCCATGCTGACGCTGGCGCTGCTGGGCACGGCGGCAGCGCTCTGGCGCTTTGGCCAGTACAAGGTGTGGCTGCTGCTTTGGCTGCCGCTGATTTTCTATGCGCTGTCGATTGCGTACGGCAGCGTGCCAATTTTCATTCCTGCATGGTGGCCGTTCTCGTACTACAACGTCAGATATGGGTTGGAATTGCTGCCGGCGTTCGCCGTCTTTCCCGTTGTGCTGGGCATGCTTGTCGCGGAGTGGCTGACGAGTCGACGGCGCCAAATAGCGGCGTGGGCGCTGCTGATTGCCTGCGTTTCGGGGAGCTATCTGACAGCGTGGGCCAATGTGCCGATCACGCTGCGTGAGGCGCGGGCGAATTCACGTACCCGGCTTGCGATGGAAGACGCTCTGGCGAAGTTTCCTGTCCCGCATCCCAAAGAACTCGACCATCCTGATGTACGAAGGCTCGCATGTGGGAGCGCTGCAACGTGCGGGCATTCCGCTGAAGAATGTCATCAGCGAAGTCAGCCATCCTGATTGGGAGTGGGCGCTGCTCGATCCGGCGCATCAGGCCGATTACATCGTCGCGTTCCAGGGAGACCCGGTGTGGATGGCTGCGAGCCAGCATCGGAGCGAGCTACAGGAAATGCTGACTATCACCGTGCCCGGACAGGAACAATGCAAGATCTACGTTCCTACCGCGCGGCAGGCTTCACCTCGAATGCCTTGATGACGATGTCGTTGGGCTGATTGCCCACGGGGATGACGTTCACCAGTGCGCGATCGGCGCTGAACTTCGAGTTGTCTTTGGTCTTCACCGTGCGTACCACGGCCACATCGCCCGATCCGGTATCGGCGACCAGCAGGTGCTCCTCGTTCGGAGCCAGCGCCAGCGCGTCGGGGTGGCTGCCGACGCGCACCGAGCCGATCACCCGGCCTTCATCGATGGCATAGACGCTGATGGTGTCGGAGCCGAAATTGCTCACGTAAAGCAGCGAATTGTCTGATGTCACTAACCCGTGCACCGGATTGCTTCCGATCAGGTAGCTGCCTCCGACCTCGTTGGAGTAGGCTTCGACGATCGAGAAGTTGTTCGAGTCGAAATTGCTGACGAAGAGTTCGCCGCCGTCGGGCTTGAGCGCCATCTGGATCGGAGTCTTGCCAACTTCAAGCAACGTGAGCACGCGATCGCTCTTCAGGTCGAGCGATGCGACCTGGTTCGATCCGGGACAGGCGACGAAAGCTTTCGAGCTATCGGGAAGGACGACGACATCCTGCGGCTGATGGCACACCGGCAAGGTCGTGCGAACCGCCAGCTTGGCGGTGTCGATGATCGAGACCGTGTCATCGGCGCGGTTGCTGACCACGACCACGCTTCCGTCGGCGGAAGGCCGCGCCATGCCGGGAGCGTTGCCCACGCGAATGGCGGCGATTGCCTTGCGGCTGTCGAGATCGATGACCGAGACGTTCGACGAGCCGGAATTCGCCACGTAGGCGCGCTTGCCATCGGCGGAGACCGAAACGAAGTAGGGAGCGCGATGCACGCCGATAGTCGAGACTACCTCGTTGCGCTCGGCATCGATGATGCTGATGTTGTTGGACTCGGTGTTGGCGACGTAAATTTCGTTCTTCTTCGGATTGGCAGCGATGCCGGTGGGATTCTTTCCCACCGCGATGGTCTTTATGTTGCGCAACGAGAGCACGTCGATGACACTGACCGAATCGCTCTTGCCGTTGGCGACGTAAGCGTACTCGTGGTAACCGGGATTGACCGGCTTGCGCTGGTGGCATCCGGCGATCGCGAGCGCAAAAAGAAGTAGCAGGCACAGGGCCTGCCACTTTGAACTAGAGCAGTGGGGCATCACCGGGCAGCGGCTGCCGCCGGAACCGCGGGATGCGCGACCGGTTCGGCCACCGAGCGGCCCAGCACCGCCGCAATCTGCCGCACTTCATGCATGAGTTGCTCGAACTGCTCGGGGAAGAGCGATTGCGTCCCATCGCTCAGCGCCTTTTCGGGATTGGGGTGCACTTCGACGATCAAGCCGTCAGCGCCCACTGCCACCGCCGCACGCGACAGCGGCGTGACCTTGTTGCGCTTGCCGGTGCCGTGGCTGGGATCGACGATGATCGGCAGATGGCTGAGCCGCTGCACCGCAGGCACCACGCTGAGGTCGAGCGTGTTGCGGGTGTGGTCGGCGAAGGTGCGCACGCCGCGCTCGCACAGGATCACCTGGTAGTTGCCCTCGCTCATGATGTACTCGGCCGCCATCAGGAACTCGTCCAGAGTGGCCGACATGCCGCGCTTCAGCAGCACGGGCTTGCGGGTGCGTCCGGCGCGCTTGAGCAGCGAGAAGTTCTGCATGTTGCGGGCGCCGATCTGGATGACGTCGGCATACTTCTCCACCAGATCGAGTGATTCGTTATCGACAGCTTCGGTCACGATGACCAGGCCAAACTGGTCGCGGATCTCGGCCATGATGCGCAGGCCTTCTTCGCCCAGGCCCTGGAAGGCGTACGGCGAGGTGCGCGGCTTGTAAGCGCCGCCGCGGAAGAATTTCGCTCCCGCGCGGGCTACGCACTCAGCGGCGGCAAACGCCTGCTCGCGCGATTCGATGGCGCATGGGCCGGCGATGACGGCGACTTCGCTGCCGCCGATGCTGGCGTCGGCAGTGGGGAAGCGCACGACCGTTTTCTCGTCCTTCACCTCGCGGCTTACCAGCTTGTAAGCCTTGCTGACGTGAATGACTTCCTGCACGCCCGGCATTTCGTCGAAGGTGCCGGTTTCGATGTCGGACTTGTTGCCGGTAATGCCGATGGCGGTGCGGGTTGCACCGGGCATGGGATGCGCGCGTAGCCCGAGTTTTTCGACTTTTTCGCATACCGCGCGTACCTGTGTCCTCGGTCGCGGCGGACTTCATCACGATAAGCATGGGAACCCCTAGTGCGATTCAGTGTACCGTTGTCGCGGCTACAGGAGCAATGAGAGCGGGCGGAAAGAAAGTCTCACCACCGAGGCACGGAGGACACGCAGAAGGGCAGGCCAATCAGCCCAAGTATTTCTCCGTGTCCTCCGTGCCTCGGTGGTGAACTCTGTTTTTATTTCCGGCTGGCCGGCGGGATGATCCCATTCATGCGCAAATAGACGACCATTTGACCGTAGTGATCGAAGGGGTGCGACACCATGCTGGTCGCCATGGCCAGGCGGGTAGTGGGCTTGTCGCCGAAGGGTCCCTTGGTCGGCGTGAGGATATTGCTTTCGTTGATGGTGGCCAGCGCCTTGTGAGCGTAAGCGTAAGAGTCTTTCAGATACTTCAGGATATCGGCGCGTGAGGTGATGTTGTCTGGACCGTTGGGGCCGCCCAAAGGGATCGGGGGCTTCTCGCCGAGAATGGCGGAGCCGAAGGCATAGTTCGCGACAGCGACGTGCTTTACCTGCATGGCGAATGTGCGTACGCCTTTGAACTCGCCCGGTCCGGTCGGTGCGAAGTTGAACTTGTCTTCAGGCATCGCCTCAGCGGCCTCGACGACCTCTTTCTCCACACTGCCGAGGGCATGGTCGTACACCGACGCGAAAGTTGGTTTGTCTTTGTCGCCCGCCTGGGGATTGGCGGCGAAGGCCGCACTGCTCAAGGCTGCAATCATCAATGACGCGAGTAACACGCGATTTCTTCATCGCTCTCCTCCAGCTCAAGAAGCTCGAAACGATGCTGGCCATTGTAGCGGATGGGCGGGGCCGGAGTGTGTTACGGGCAAGTGAGGCGAGAAAGATGTTGACCACGGAGGCACGGAGGGCACGGAGAAAAATCTTAACTTCTGTCTTTTTGTAATGCTCCGTGGCCTCTGTGTCCTCCGTGGTGAGAGTTACTGTCCCCGGCTGGCGGGAGGAATGATGCTGTTCATGCGCAGGTACTCGACCATCTGTCCGTAGTGATCGTAGGGATGGTAGATCATGATGGTCACCAGAGACAGGCGAGTGGTCGGGTGATCGCCCCACGGCGGTTTGACCTGTTCGAGCAGGCTGGTCGCGTTCGAGGTTGGCGACGGACTTGTGGGCATAGGCGAACGAGTCCTTGAGGTACTTCATGATGTCGGCTTTGGAAGTCATGTTCGCGGGGCCCGACTCCTCGCCTGTGTCAACCGGAGGCTTCTCGCCGAGCAGGGCGGCGGCGACCATGTAATTCACGGCGGCGATGTGTTTGGCCTGCTGGGCGAAGGTGCGCACGCCCTTGAACTCGCCCGGAGGGTGGGCGCGAAGTTGAACTTGTCTTCGGGCATGGCGTCGGCCGCATCCACTACTTCTTTCTCGGTGGCCGAGATCAGCTTGTCGTACACCATAGCGAAGGTGGGCTTGTCTGGGGCAGCTTTGCCGGCCTGCGGATTGGCAGCGAATGCCGCGTTGCTGAAGGCGATGGCGAACATCAAGGTCGCGACAGGGAATAACCGCTTCATGGTTCCTCCTCAAATTGTCTGATAAAAAACAGTGTTGCGTATTGTAATGCAGTTCAGGTGCAGGCCGGTTACGGTTGCGAGCTGCGAAGAATGTGTTGCGCGGGTTTACACCCGCTAATCACAATAAAAAACGACAGGTGACAACGGCGCAGCTAAAGCCGCGCCCCTTCAAACGGCCACTCGCGCCGGCGCGCCGAGCGGACGAGATAAATGGCGAGGCCGACGACAGTGATGACAATCGCATAGCGCAGTTCGCGCATGGAATTCACGCGCGCGAAGAGCACGAAGACGAATCCGGCAATCGCCAGCAAGGCGGGAAGCGGGTACAGCCACATGCGAAACGGGCGCGGCACGTCAGGACGGCGAATGCGAAAGACGATGAGCCCGATCGCCTGAATCAGGAACTGAAGCGAGATGCGAATGACCACCAGCGCGGCGATGACGTCAGCCAGGCGCAGCAGGCAGAACAGCGGTAGCGACCAAGCCCAGCGCCAGCAACGACACGGTAGGGAAGCGGTGCTTGGGATGTACGGTTGCGAAAGAACGAAAGTAATTGCCGTCGAGAGCGGCGGCGTAGGGCACGCGGGAGTAGCCCAGCAGCAGCGAGAAGATGGACGCGAAGGCGGTCCAGATGATGAGTACGGCGATGGCGCGCCCTGCCCAGCTTCCGATAGATGCGCTCCATGAATGCCGACATCACGAAGCCGCCATGCGCCTCGGTATATTGCGCCAGTTCGCGCCAGGGCATCACGCCGAGCACGCTGATGTTCATCACGATGTAGATTGCTGCGACGGCGAAAATCGAAATGATGAGCGCGCGCGGAATGGTGCGGCCCGGGTCGCGTACTTCTCCGCCGAGAAAGCAGACGTTGTAGTAGCCCCAGTAGTCGTAGGTCGCGATGAGCATGGCTGAGCCCATGCCGATGATGAATCCGCGCGAGAGGTGAAACGCTCCGGGAGGAAAGTCGAAGGCGCGAGCCGCGCTGAAATGGGTGACCCCGGCAGCGATGATCCAGACGATCGCGAGCACGACGCCAACCCAGAGCAGCTCAGCCAGCTTGCCGACGGCGTGATTCGCCGATAGAGCAGGATGACGACCAGCAGGCATGCGGCCATCGCGACGAAGGTGCTGGTCTTGACCAGGAGGCTCAGCTCCAGCGGGCCGAGGATCGGAACCGCCAGATGCAAGGTCCGCTCAGCGAGAGTGTGATTCAGCGCAGGCCAAAGGAACGAGGCGTAATCGCCGAGGCCGATGCATCCTGAGGCGATCGACAGCGGCGCGCTGAACGAGAGCTGCCAGATGAAGAGGAACGACAACAGGCGTCCCCACTTTTGCGGGCCGTAGATTTCTTTGAGATAGAAATACGAGCCGCCCGCCTGCGGCATGGCTGCGCCGAGCTCAGCCCATACCAGCCCGTCACAGAGTGCGAACAGCGCGCCGCAAATCCAGCCCAGCATGGCCTGCGGACCACCGGCTGCGCTGATGATCAGCGGGATGGTAATGAACGGGCCCACGCCGATCATGTCGATCATGTTCAGCGTGGTGGCCTGCCACAGGCCGACGCCGCGAATCAGTTCTGGACGGCTGCGCCTGCTCATCGGGGAGCATGTCCCACGCTCAGCAGATTGACGTAGAGGCGAATCGCGCCCGGCACTCCGAAGGGCAGTTGGCGGAAGAAGGCGTAGCCGGTGTAGATGTAGTAACCATTTCCATACTTTGCAACCAGCAATCCGCCCTTTTGCGGCTGCTCGCCGGGATCGTTCGACGCCAGCAGTGGGGTGAACTTCGCGATCCCACGGTCCATGAAGTAGAGGCCGCGCTCCTGCACCCATCCGGCGAAATCGCTCATGCGTGATCTGGTTGGGATAATGAAAGACCTCGTTCTCCGGCTGAAGCAGCGTGACGGGCGCATCTTCCACGGTCACGCGATTGCGGCTGAGGGTGGCGGGATAGGGCGTGTAATTCCCGGCGTTGAAGTCTGTCGGCTGGGTGTTGTACTGCACCAGCAGCGTTCCGCCGTCCTTGACATAGTCCAGCAGGCGCTGGTTGTTTTTCTTCACGTCCTCGCGGGTGTCGTAGGCGCGTATGCCGAGTACGATAGTTCCGAAACGCTGCAAGTCTCCGCTCGCCACATCTTGCGGCGTCAGCAGCGTTACGTCTAGACCGATTTGCTGTAACACGGCGGGAATGTCGTCGCCCGCACCCATGATGTAGCCGACCTTCAGTCCGGGCGGGACCTTCACATCCACAATGCTGGCGCGCTGCACCGCAGGCTGGTAATAGAAGAAACCGCCGATGTCAGGCCGCGTCACCAGACTGTAGCCCTGCTTGAAGTCGCGCCCTTTGGCCTGACCAGGGCAGAGACGCGATAGCGGCCTTCCTTCGCTCCGTCGGGCATGACCTTGAAATCGGTGCTGTGCTCTCCCTGCTTGCTGAAGTCGACGGGCTCGGCGTTGGGTTGCACCTTCCAGCCGGAAGGAACTTCGGCGCGAACCTCGCCAGTCGCGTGATCGGCGGTGGAGCGAACCTGCGCGTTCAAATCGGCGACCGGATTGGGCTTGGCGGCAATGATCTGCGTAGCAGGCACGGTGTGAATCGAGAACGGCGGCACCACCACAAGCGGCATCGACCAGGCCGCGCCGTGCTGGTCGTGCAGCGGAGTGCGGGCAACGGCAGTCATCTCGCCTTCGCGCTCTCCGAGCGCATAGACCACGTGCACGCTTACCGGCGGCGGCGGCAACGGCAGGGTCACGTACTGCGGCTGGTCGATGGTGTAGACCGAATCGGTCTCCGGATCGTTGCGATGGAAGTATGCCTTGGTGATCTGCGCGTCGGCGGGCGGGGTGACGCGGAACATGACGGAACAGCCCTGGCCCGGGGCAACGTAGTCGGGCACTTTGTCCATGAACAGCTCGGACTTCCATCCCGGTGGCACATCGAGCGTGAGCTGCTTGAGGACGATGGGGACGCTGCTTCCATTGCGAAACTTCGCAACCATGAGGAACGGCTTGCCGGCAGTGATGACCGCGCCAAGCACCGGTCCGTTGGACGAGGTTGCGAACTCCTCGGCCATGGGCCGTCCGTCGGGAGTGCCCGGCCCGGCGCTGAGTTCCAGCCCAAGCGACAGGTTGGCGGCGTGCTCGAACTGCTGCTGCTTGGTTCGCAATTCGGCCAGCACGTCGGCTTTCTCGATTGCGGTGAGCTGCGAGGCTTCGACCTTGGCGATGAGCTTGCCGGTCAGAATACAGGCCGCGAAGCAGGGGCACTGCGGCCGCTTGCGGCGACTTTGTCGACAGCGGTCGTGGCATCGTCGATGGTGCGCTGAATCCAGTCAAGATCGACCCGCAGCCACGCGTTCTTGTCTCGGTCCTGGCCGAGGCGGAACCAGAGTGACGGCAATGAAGTATCGATGCCGTCGAAGAAATCTTTCTCGTGCTTGTTGCTGACCGGCACGTCGGGCAGAACCGAGTCGATGAGCTTGTAGTAGCTGGTGCGACGGCCTTCGGTGAGGTGCCAGGTTCCTGCGCCTTGCGAGAGCTGGTGCTGCAAGCCCTTCCACGCGAACTGCACGTAGCTTTCGCCCAGTAGCGGATCGACCTGCGAGGTTTCCAGTTCGACGTTCCAATCCTCGTTGGCGCGAACGTTGTCCATGTACAGCTTCTTCGCCTGCCAGGGCTGGAGGCCTTCGCGAATCTGCTCGGGGAAGCGCGTGGGATCGGCGGCGGCACGAAAGGCTTCGCGGGTCAGAATTCCCGAGGCCTGATGATTGCCGTGGCCGTCGCGCGAACTCCCCTGAAAGCGGGTGCAGATGACGTCAGGACGAAAGGTGCGGATGACACGAACCATGTCGCCGAGCGCGATGTCGTGGCCGCCCCACTTTTCGAAGGTCTCCTCTGGCGTCTTGGAGAAGCCGAAATCAGCGACGCGGGTGAAGCGCTGCTCGACGCCGTAGTATCGATCGGCGGAGAGCAACTCGAGGGTGCGGACAATTCCCAGCTCGTCGAAGAGATCGCTGCCGATGATGTTCTGGCCGCCTTCGCCGCGATTCAGCGTCAACTGCAAGGCGGTCACGCCGTGGCCGCGAGCTTCGAAGGGTCAGCATGCCTCCGTCTTCGTCGTCGGGATGGGCAACGGTATGCATCAGCCGTGCCGTGGTGTGCAACTGGCGAAGCACAAGCTTGAGGCCGGTGGCTCCTTCATCGATGGGCAGGGGCTGGGTATCGACCCAGGGAGATGGAACCTGGGCGAAGGACGGTCAGGGAGACGATGAGAAGCAGGCCGGTGCAGAATGCCCGTCGGGCGCGCCCAGACAGGCTTAGATAGTGAGAGGAATATTTCATCGATGATGGAAGCGGTTCCGGGAAAATAAGCAACAGTATACAAATGATGCGGTGAGCGGTCAGTCGAATAAGGATGCGCGCCTTTCGCCCGCCGCGGCGGGCGAATCGGCACGCCCAGATCCCTTGCTTCGACCAAAAAGACGCTTGCTCGGGATGACAACCGACTGACTCACTACTGGCGCTTTACACGTATGCCCGGTCGACGTAGCACCACTTCCAGTCGCCGCCATCGTGCGCCTGCATCACGGCGTGGCCGGTTCGGTTGAAGTGAGCGTTGGCGTGCCGGCCGGGCGACGAATCGCAACAACCGACGTGGCCGCAGGTCAGGCACTTGCGCAGGGCCACCCACTGCTGCCCGGTTTGCTCGCACTCCTCGCAACCCTGGGTCCGGGCCTGGACCTTGGGATTGATGTTTTTCACGTGTTCACACTTTGCCATGGTTTCCCCCCAATGAACGTGAAGTGCTTTGGATGTGCGGAGGACGAGGCTGGATTCTTGCCCGCGGAAGCGGGTTATTGAGGCAGCTTCTATCCCAGCATTTGTCTTCTCTCATATTTCCTCCTCTTTGCTGGCAAGCCGACTGCAGGTACAAACTCCGGCGTGAACGCACAACCGATACCGACGGCGCAGTCGCCTGCCAGTCACATGATGGCGGACACCCGGTCGAGCCCTGAGGCGAGCGGCTTTCAGTCTTTGTTTGCCACTGCTTCACAGGACACGGCTGACGCTGGTCAGAATGTGGCATCGACTGTCGAGCATGGCACGGTGAGCGCCCTGATTGGCCGTGCGGGTAAGAAGGCGGCTGGGAGCAAAGCTGCTGGCGATTCTGACAAGGTGCTGAATGCTTTGGCGGCGGCGTTGGCGATGCCGGCTGCGGCAGCGATGGCGTGCGCCGACTCAGTGCCGAGTAGCGACAACCTGGCCGGAATCACTTCACCTGATCCTGTTGCCTTCAGTCAGGCGGCAGCCTCACTCACGACGACCAATCTCAAGGGTGGCGCGCCGCCGTTATCGCCAGAAACTACCTCTCCAGAAACGACCACCGCGACGGCAGGTGCCGCAGGGTTCCTGGCCAACTTGCCGGGCCTCTCATTTGCAGCAGACGTTGCCAGTCCGGATGAGCCGATCGCAAATGTTGGCGACAGGAACTTTGCAGTTGCCGGCAGCCTTCCTAAGCAGCCTGCCCGACCGACGAAAACGGATGATAGCCTTTCCCCTGCCGCCGTCGAGAGCAGCCCGCGAGCTGCGACGCGCGATGTCAGAGTGGTTTCGCCTGCGCCCAGACAGAACGCCATCGATTCGGTCGATACGGGTAAAGGGTCAGGCCCGGGAACGCCCACCATGGCAGAGGGCAACGAGATAGTCACATTTGTTGGAGCATCCCCGCCACCCAATAGCCAAGCCAGCGGCACGATCACTGACGCAAGTGCCGCCGTAATCGATACGGCTGCCCGGACGACCCCAGTCGCGAGTTTCGCGGCGGGAGAGAAGACCGATTCCAGGAAAATTGCTGAGGCTAGTGAAGGCTCCACAGCATCAGCCGCCGAGGGAGCCGCTGCTGCCAGTGCGTCGCGCCCGGCACTCGCGGTTGATCCCCCCGCGGCAGACAAGTTTGCGCGGGAGAGGCGAGAGCGCTGGTTTGCCGGCGCGGAAGAGGGTGTATCCGGGGGCGACGGTTTCTCGCCCACCGCGCAGAGCTCATCGTCACCCCAGGTTCTGGTGCAGGCGGTGGGGCAGGCAGTCGGAACTTCGACGGCTCACCCCAATTCACCTTCTGCGCCGATAGTCTCGGAACACTCGAGTGCGCCCGGCACTGCGCGGCCGGATGCAACTCCGGCGCCCCCGGCACCGGCGCTGCAAACCACGCAGGTGCTCCAGCGCATGGACAAAGCGGAGATACGGATCGGATTGCAGAGCGCGGAATTTGGAGCGATCCGGCTGCACACGGCAGTGGCCAACGATCAGGTGGGCGCCGCCGTCAGCACCTCTCACCCCGCCCTGCACGACGCCCTGCTTTCTGAGGCGCCTTCGCTGGAGAAGGCCATGGCGAGACACAACCTGCGCCTGGATTCGGTCACGTCGACGCCGGGTCGGCAAATTCGAACTTCAACAGTTTCGGAAGCAACGAACGTCAGCCATCGCAGGAGCGGTCGGTAAGTCCCGCCGCGTGGCCGGCAGCTCGCCTACAGCACTCGCAGTCCGCTGCAACGGCTACGTCCGTCGCCCTGGAAGGAAACTCCCGGCTCGACGTTCGCGCCTGAAGGAGGCATTTATGACAACCAATCCAGTGGCCAGTTCGGCCGCAACCGGCGCGGACAGCAGTTCCACTGCGGGCAGCGCCGGCAACATCGATTCCATGTTCATGCAATTGCTGATTACTCAGTTAAAGAACCAGGATCCCTTGTCGCCCATGGATCCATCGACCTTTGTGACGCAGCTGTCGCAGGTGACCAGTCTCGATCAGCTCACTCAGATCAATCAATTGCTGCAGAACACTTTGGGCGGCACGACCACGACTTCTTCCTCAGGAGGCGACTAATGCCACAATTTTCCATTCCGCTCTCAGGGCTTACGGCCAGCTCGACCGCAATGTCCACCATTGCTAACAATCTGGCCAACGCCCAGACCGCACGCAACTCTGCGCTTGCTGCCGCAGCCCAGAGCAGCAGCCTGAGCCTGCTGGATTACCTGGGAAAAAACTAACCAGCAGTTAGCACCCGGCAGCCCCTAGCAGCGAGCAAAGAGCTACCGGCGGCAACAAAACGACTCCGCTTAGTCTCCGCTCGCGACTGCTCCTGCCGACCCTGCCGGCTGCAAACGCACGTGAAGGACGATGCTCAGTTCATTCCCCACCACGGCGTTGTAATCCGAGGGTCCGGGATAATCCTCTCGAGCGCCAGAGTATGGACCTTGGGGCAGCGCCGGAGCCTGAAGAACCGTTCCGCTGCACATGCCACCGCGATAGTCCTCTCGCCCAACATTGGTGGGGGCCTGGCAATTTGCATCCTGAACCAAGGGCGGCCAGTAGGTATTGACAACCGCGCGCAGCAATTGCGGGAACATTTCGCGATTGGTCTCGGTCGACCCGGTCATCCGCAATTCTCCGCTCTGGCCTTTGCCATCGGCGGCGGGCAGGTCGAAGATGAATGTCGCCTGGCGCGAAACCGTGTGGACCATAGGCGGACCATACACCGGTCCCGAATACGCTTCTGTGGGATCTGCCTGGACATTGCGATCGACGCGAGCGAGTTTCAACTCGCCTGTGGCTTGCAGTTTGCCGTCGGCGGTAATTGTCACTTGCTTGGAGTGGAAGCACACCAGTGTCTGATTGGCCGGATCCATCAGCCAATGAGTCTTGAATTGCCCATCCTCGGCGATGATAGGCTGCATCGAGGTGGCCGGATAAATGTGCAAATCGACGTGTGAATTGGCAGCATCGCCATCGACCAGTTTCACTTCTCCATTGACTCTGCCGAAACCGAGTACCATGTCGATCTTCGTCTTCCCAAAATCGGTGGTACCGTCGGTTGTGATCTTGGCGTCGGAATGACGGGCATCCACCTGCCAGGAACCTGATACGGAAGCGGGCTTGCTGGCGCCACTCATGGCGAGTGCTCCCGCCATTGCAAATGTAAGAGCGTACTTAAACATTTTCTTTTCCCTCCTTTGGGAGTAGAGGCGTCCTTATGCAAGGACGCCCTAATAGGGCCGGATATTCACGCTTGGGATCGATCTAAATCATCGCTGCGGCGCTGTGCCGCTCCCACGCAACTGTTTCATCAGGCGAGAGCAAGGTGTGATTTCTCAATCTTCGCGGCCTGTGAACAGAAGTGGCTTGCCCAATAGAGTGCTGAATATCTTAAAAGTATTCTCGAAAAGCGAGCACAATTTTTGGTCCGGAAAATGACCCTTGGTCGAATGAAAAGCGAGACCCGGATAACACAACAGGCGGTCAGCAAGGCGAAGTCTGCGATACAATAAACGGCGTACTATCCGATCAGCCGCAAGCTATTGTTTTGACGCTGGTTCGTTGACAGCGGCGGTATTGCTGGTCTATTCTTAGTGCTTTGGTAGTTCTTTGGTAGTTCTGCGTCTGCCCGTCTAGACGTTCTTTGCGCGTTCAGCGCCACCGAACTCAGCGGCTCTTTCGCGGTTTTCACACATCTGGGAGATTGCAAGATGTCAACGTATTTCCCCAAAGGGGAAATTGCGCGCAAATGGTATGTTGTCGACGCTTCGGGCCAGACGTTGGGCCGGGTGGCGACTCGCGTAGCGCGCATCCTCAGCGGTAAAGATAATCCCAAGTACACGCCGTTCCTCGATATGGGCGATCACGTGGTCGTCATTAATGCCGATAAGGTTCGTGTTACCGGCATGAAGGCGGACGACAAGGTTTATTACCGGGTCACCGGTTTTCCCGGCGGCATTCGCGCCGAAGAATATAAGAAGCGCCTGGCCCGCAAGCCGGAGCAAGTGCTGGAAGCTGCGATCGTCGGCATGCTGCCGCACACCAAGCTGGGCCGCGCGATGGCCAAGAAGCTCAAGGTATACAAGGGCGACCAGCATCCGCACGTAGCGCAGAAGCCGGAAGCGATCGCAGCAACGGTTTAGTAGGTTTCAGGTTTCAGGTCTTAGGTTTCAGATCGATGCCTGGCCCGAGTTCAAGAATTTGAGTTGGGTTGTGAGGAGCGGGTACCAGACACAACGTCTGATGCCTGAAACCTGATGCCTGACACCCAAGAGAGAGTCAATGGCAGAACTGGTTCAGTATTACGGTACGGGACGCCGCAAGTCGAGCGTGGCGCGCGTTTTTCTGCGCCCCGGCAGCGGCGACTTCACAGTTAACGGCAAGCCGTTCGATGTGTACTTCGTGACGGAAGCCCAGCGCATCATGGCTAAGTCGCCGCTTGGTGCTGACCGAAACAGTCGGCACCTTCAACATCGTGGTCACCACCGATGGTGGCGGCGTCAACGGACAGTCCGGTGCCGTGCGCATGGGCATTGCGCGCGCCTTGCAGGAGTTCAATCCTGAGCTGCGCCCCAAACTGAAGGCCGAAGGTTTCCTCCGTCGCGATGCTCGCGGCAAGGAGCGCAAGAAGTACGGCCAGAAGGGCGCTCGCAAGCGGTTCCAGTTCTCTAAGAGATAGTTGTCAGTTGTCGGTGGTCAGTTGTCAGTAAAGACGACGGACAGCCGACGACGGACCATTCTTTCCCTTGTGGTTCCGGGGGGCGAGAGTTAGGTGGCAAGGGCCAGTCAGCGGTTATCGGGAAGCACGTCAGCCTCATTCGCGAACTGACGACCGACAACTGGCAACTGACCACTTGCAAGTAACAACCGGAACGAATTTCCCTGCCACCGCTGAACCACACAGGCAACGGGGCCGGGTACGGGAAGTAATCTCAAGCGACCGACCAGGGTCGTCGCGAGGGATGCACCGCCAATCGGAGGACATTTGGCAAACATTACGATGAAGGAGTTGCTCGAAGCAGGCGTTCACTTCGGGCATCAGACGAAACGCTGGAATCCGAAGATGAAGGAATACATCTTTGGCGAACGCAACGGGATTTACATCATCGATCTGCAGAAGACGCTGAAGATGTTCAAGGAGGCGTCCAAGTTCGTGACCGAGATGGCCGGGCAGGGCAAACTGATACTGTTTGTCGGCACCAAGCGTCAGGCGCAGGATGCCATCGCGGAAGAGGCGAACCGCTGCGGCATGTTCTACGTCAACTCACGCTGGCTGGGTGGCTTGCTCACCAACTGGGTCACGGTACAGAAGTCGGTGAAGCGGCTGAAAGAGCTCGATGAGATGGCCACCGATGGCCGCTACGAGCTGCTGCCGAAGAAGGAAGTTATCAAGCTGGAGCGCGAGCGCAAGCACCTGCAGGCCAACCTGGCCGGCATCAAGAATCTGAGCCGCTTGCCCGATACGGTCTTCGTGATCGACTCGAATAAAGAGCAGATTGCGGTGAAGGAAGCGCGCAAGCTGGGTATTCCGGTGGTCGCGGTGGTTGACACGAACTGCGATCCGACGGAAGTGGACTACGTGATCCCCGGCAACGACGACGCGCTACGTGCGATTCGCTTGTTCGCCTCGAAGATTGCCGACTCAGTGATCGAGGGTTCGCAGGCCGCGAACGACAAGGAAGGTGCCGAGATCTTTGCTGCGGTCGCTCACACCGAGGGTGCGGAAGAGGGTGCCGCGATCCCTGCTGAAGCCGAGGCTGCCGAAGGGCAAGCGCCGGGCCTGGATGCCAGCGAGCTGGAAGAAGTCAGCATGGAAGAAGTGCTGGGCAAGAGCGGACGCCGCGCCGCTTCCGACTCACGCGTATAAGAACAGCGGAAGGTTCGAATTGTTTCGTGACCCGCGCTGACCGACGGCGCGGGTTTTTTATAAAGAACGCTTTTCGCCATTCGCTGCTAGCTCTTCGCCAGAGGGGTTGACGAGCGCGGCGAATCGGGAAGTAGCGGTAAGCATCGATATAAAGAACATCAGATTTGATTTCTGCGCGATCATCCGGCGAAAAGCGAATGGCGAATAGCGAAAAGCGATCTGCCAGCAGTTGAGCCGAGATAAGGAATTTTCAACACATGAGCACTACATCCGTGAACATTAACGCAGCACAGGTAAAAGAACTTCGCGACAAGACCAACGCTCCCATGATGGCGTGCAAGCAGGCGCTGACGGAAGCCAATGGCAACGTCGAAGACGCAATCGTCATTCTCCGTAAGAAGGGCGTGGCGACAGCCGCCAAGAAGGCTACGCGCGCCACCAGCGAAGGCTCGGTCGCCAGCTACATTCACGCCGGTGGCAAGATCGGCGTGCTGGTGGAAGTGAATTGCGAGAGCGATTTCGTGGCGCGTACTGACGACTTCAAGAATCTGGTGCACGACGTCGCGATGCATATCGCGGCGACCGATCCGCGCTTCATTCGCAAGGAAGACGTGACGCCGGAAGCCTTCGAGAAAGAGAAGGAAATCTACCGCGCGCAGGCAGCCGCGACCGGCAAGCCGGCCGCCGTGGTGGAGAAGATCCTCGAAGGCAAGATGGGCAAGTTCTACGAGGAGGTTTGCCTCTATGAGCAGCCCTTCATCAAGGACCAGACCATGACCGTGTCGCAGTTGATCGCGGCGGTCATAGGCAACCTGGGCGAGAACATCTCGGTGAAGCGCTTTGCCCGCTTTAAGGTGGGCGATGTCGCCGAGACGGTTGCCGTGAGCAAGGCGCAGGAACAGAGCGCCGAGTAGATTCGATCATTACAATTTGACGAGATTGGGCGGGACAAGTTCCCGCCCTTTTATTTGTGGAGTATATTGGTATATGCTTATTGAAGTCAAGAAAGCAATTGAGCTCTCGCAAGAATTTATCTCTCCGACGGCTTGAGAATTTCGGCTCATCTCTCATTCTTCTTTTATAGCCTGAGCTTACAGATAATAGATTTACTCGTTCTTATTATTCTCAGTTATCCCACTCTGTTCTTCATAAGGAAACTCTCGCTAATTATAAGCAGACAGCAACATTTCAAAATTGTTAATCTACAAGACTGTCACTGGAGTTTTCCTCTCGCTTGAAGATCAGAACGTCTGGTCGCCGCTTAAAGATGTCATATCCGGATGAAGCTACTGAGTACGGTGGTCAATTTGCTGATCATCTTTTCGTAACCTGCTACTTTACTTTTTCTTGGCAGCTAAGACCGATAGACAATTCCGGTACGATTAATCGACTTGTGAAATTCACGCGGAGAAGATTTCGACCTTCTTATTAAAGCTTTCTGCAATAAGTCTATAAAATTTTGAGCACTTCTCACATATTACTCAGGTTAGTAATCTTTCTAACGCTATTATATAAACTTTAGTAGAGTGCGTATTTTGATTTCTTTGTGACCTAAGTCTCGGCTTCTTAGTTAGTAGTATGTCTTCTATCATCCTACGAGCTTCCGTAATCGCTTGGCTATGTTTTGTCTTACATCTACAGATATTTCCCAAGTAACGTATTGATCGTTATCTAGTTCTTACAGTCGATTCCTGTTATTACAAGCTCTTCAAAGCTATCGTATTTATATCGATCAACTTTAAACATTATTCTTGATACATATCAGGAAAAATGATAAAGTAATTTACGATCGTTCGATTCCCTCAGTCGGTTCTCGCTGCTCCCTTTGCTCAGCAATCGCCGTAAGCAGCGCATTGCTCCGTACCGCTCCGCCTTGACGCCGATCCGCGGAAATTTGCTAGCAGACCAGCGATGCTGGCCGGGGCGCGGCGGGCGACTTCGCGCAACGTGTTGTGATGCATGCAGCAAAGCTGACGATCTTGTCGCGCTGGCGATGCTGCGTCGGACTTGGCGCAGAGCCTCGTACCGGGCCTCGGCGGCATGGTCGAGCGGCTCGTCCGAGTTGGCCGCCTTACTCTTGCGCGACTTGCGCGGAGGCGAATCGAACGACTTCTCCGGCGGTTGCTTCACTTTTCCCCGGCAGACGTCGCAGCCGCAATCCGAAATGAAGGCAGGCTGGCCAAAGTAATTGAGGATGGCCCAGCGACGGCATCGTCGCGACCTGGCGTACTGCATCATGGCTTCCAGCTTGCGGCTCGCACTGGATTGCAGACGAGCAATGTCGGCGTTTTGCAGCTTTTCGTTGTTCTCGCCGATCTTCTGAATGAAAAACTCCTGAATCCCGAAGTCGCGCGGAGAGTGGTACAGAACGCAATGCGCAGCATGGCCATCGCGGCCGGCGCGGCCCGCTTCCTGATAGTAGGCTTCGACGCTGCCGGGCAGGTTGTAATGCAACACAAAGCGGATATCCGGCTTGTTGATGCCCATGCCGAACGCATTGGTTGCGACGATCACAGCGTCAGGCGCGTGCATAAATCGCTCCTGGCTGGCTTTGCGCTGCGGCTGCTCCATGCCCGCGTGATACCCGCAGATGGTGCGCTCGGGGAACTTCTGCTCCAACAGCGCTGTAAGTTCTTCCACGGTTTTGCGGGTAGCGCAGTAAATGATACCGGTGCCACGCACGAGCGGCAGGCCTTGCAATAAGGCCTCGTCCTTCTCCCCGTCGTTGCGGAAGAAGCGCGCAGCGTAGCGCAGGTTCGGCCGGTCGAATCCGGTGACGTGCGACTTCGGCGAGCGCAGTTTGAGAAAAGTGGCGATGTCACTGCGGACCTGCGGCGTCGCGGTCGCAGTGAGCGCGATGGTGACGGGCGACCCCAGCGCCTCACGAATCTCCGCCAGACGCATGTACTCGGGCCGGAAGTCGTGTCCCCAGAAGCTGACGCAGTGCGCCTCATCGACCACGAAGAGGCGCGGCCGAAGCTGCGACAGCAGAGCGCGAAAGGAAGGAGCGGCGAAGCGCTCAGGCGCGATGTACAAAATACCTCTGAAGCCGGCGCGCAGCTTACGCAATGTATCACGCTGTTCGGTCGAATCCTGCGAGCTGTTGAGCAGAAGTGCAGGGAATGCCGAGGTCGTTTAGCTGGCGCACCTGATCGGCCATGAGCGCGATCAACGGCGAAACCACGACCGTCAGTTCGCCGAGTACGAGCGCGGGAAGCTGATAACAGAGGCTCTTGCCGGCTCCCGTTGGCATGACGCAGACAACATCGTGGCCGGCCAGCACGTCTTCGATGACCTCGCGCTGCCGCGGACGAAATTGCGGCAGGCGGAATGCTTCCGTGAGGAGCCGGTCAACGGACATGGCGCGGGAGGCTGCGGGCTGGTCAGGCACTACCACCAGTTTATGGTGTCGGAGTGGAAGGCGAATGTGGAATTCTCACGGAGGGGCGGTTACTATTTCCGCCTTTAGAACTGCGGAACCAATGTGACATCAACCGGTGGCGCCGGTCGCGCACATTCGCCCTGCTACACTAGAATGTCTTCCGGAATACCTGCTGACGAATGCCTACTCCTGCTTACAAACGAATTCTGCTGAAACTTTCTGGCGAAGCGCTGGCTGCGGGCCAGGGTTTTGGTGTCGATAACATTCGGGTACACGAGATCGCGGCTGAGATCGCCGAAGTGAGTCAGCTTGGCGTCGAAATCGCCATCGTGGTGGGCGGCGGAAACTTCTTCCGCGGCGTGGCCGAGCAGGCCAAGACCATGGACCGCGTCTCCGCCGATCACATGGGCATGCTCGCGACCGTCATCAACGCTCTTGCGCTGCAGGACGCTCTGGAGAAGCAGGGCGTGTGGACGCGCGTGATGTCCGCCATCGAGATGAACCAGGTGGCCGAGCCGTTCATCCGCCGCCGCGCCATTCGGCATCTGGAAAAAGGCCGCGTCGTGGTCTTCGCCGCCGGCACCGGCAACCCTTATTTCTCGACCGACACGGCCGCCTCGCTGCGCGCCATGGAGATCAAGGCCGACGCCATCCTCAAGGCGACCAAGGTCGACGGCATCTACACCGCCGACCCGGTGGTGGTGAAAGATGCCACCATGTTCGACACCATCACCTACATGGACGTGCTGCGCCTCGGCCTGCGGGTGATGGATGCCACGGCGATCGCGCTCTGCCGCGAGAACAACCTGCCCATCGTCATCTTCAACCTGAACCAGCGCGGCAACATCGGGCGCGTGGTGATGGGCGAAAAGATCGGCTCGCTGGTTAACGAGGGGTAGGATTCGCAACAGAGTCAGTGTTCAGATATCAGCCTTCAGCTGTCATCACACGGAGTTCCGCTCCGCAATCAAACTGGCCAGGATGCGGCGCAACACATCTCAGCCATTTGTGCTCTGAGCCGTGCTCTTCGTTCCAAGGTGAACAGCTGAAAGCCGACCGGTGCACGGTTTATAATCACAAGTTTGCGACTTCATCGTGAGGCGTCCTATCTATGGCACAAGTCTCGATGGCAGCAATTCCGGCACTGAAAGACAGTTTTTCGCAGCTCAAAACTCGAATGGACAAGGCGGTAGAAGACTTCCGCAAGGAGATGGCTTCGCAGCGCACCGGGCCGGGCCTCGGTGCACATGCTCGACAGCGTGACCGT
Source organism: uncultured Acidobacteriaceae bacterium (assembly GCA_963699875.1). Taxonomy (GTDB): domain Bacteria; phylum Acidobacteriota; class Terriglobia; order Terriglobales; family Acidobacteriaceae; genus CAVVDY01. Next base: position 600,256 of record CAVOVN010000002.1, on the reverse strand, counting down.
CGATGCCTACGGCTCGCAGATGCCGCTGAACCAGCTCGCCAACGTCAGCGCGCCTGAGCCGCAGCTCATCACCGTGCAGCCCTGGGACGTCAGCCAGATCGGCGCCATCGAGAAGGCCATCCGCAGCGCCGACCTGGGCCTGAATCCGATGAACGATGGCAAGCTGGTGCGCGTTCCGGTTCCGGCGCTGACCGAAGATCGGCGCAAAGAGATGGTGAAGCATCTGCACAAGGTTCTGGAAGAGCATCGCACCGCGGTCCGCAACATTCGTCGCGACGGCAACGACGCCATCAAGAAGGCGATGAAGGACAAAAAGATTACCGAAGACGAAGAGCGCGGCGCGATGGAGCAGATGCAGAAACTCACCGACGACGAGATCAAGAAGATGGAAGAGATGGCCAAGGCAAAAGAAAAAGAAGTCATGCAGGTGTGAGGCTATCCAACGCCGATGCGAAGTGCATAAAGGAGCGCAATCGCGCTCCTTTTTTGGTTTGGGTTGCACAAGTCGCAGCAATGCAGCAACATGATTCGATGCTGCTCGATCTCGGCGACCTGCAAGTGCGCTCGTGGCGCAAGTCTGATCTGGATGCCTTGCTGCGCCACGCCAACAATGCCGAAGATTGCAGCCAATCTTCGCGACCAGTTCCCCCACCCCTACACCCGGCGCGATGCCATCGAGTATCTGGAGTTCGTCCGCGACCAGAAGCCGGAGCGGTCCTTCGCCCTGCAATACCAGGTGAGGCGATCGGCGGCTTGGGATTTCAGATTGGAGTCGACATTGCGCGGCTGAGTGCCGAGATGGGCTATTGGCTGGGCGAGCCTTATTGGGGCCGGGGCTTCGCCACGCGCGCGGCGGCGGCAGTTATCGGAATGGGCGTTCGCCGAATACAAGCTCACCCGAGTGTTCGCCCTGGTTTTCTCGCACAATCTGGCTTCCATTCGGGTGCTGGAGAAAGCCGGGTTCCAGCAGGAAGGGATTCTGCGCCGCAGTGCGATCAAGAACGGCGTGGTTCTCGATCAACTGATATTTGCCAAGGTGAAGTGAAGCGCGGTGACGCTGTCCCGCCGCTATAGCCATCGAGTCCTTCGGTATAACCATCACTTTGGTGACCTTCGTCACACGCGGCGGTATTCGGCATCACAGACCGATGTCCATGCCGCGAAGGAAAATCACGCCCACAACGGCTCAAGTAAGGCGGGAAGCGCCCGGTCTTTATGCCGTTCTGCAGGACCCAGTCTTTGACCTCCGTCGAGACTCGGGTGCCGGAACAAAGTTCCGGTCTGCGCTTGCAGCGAAGCGAGCGGCGAACGTGACCACTCTCCTCTACCCCAACGCTTCCCGCCCTTGGTGATGTCGGTTGGCTCCAGCCCAGAGCGCAGAGACTGTCGCGATCCGTAAGAAGCTGTCAATCCGTTACGGAGAGACTGGTTGAAAAGCCAGAGGCAGGGCCGCAAGCGCAAAGAGCAGTTTCTTAGCTAAAAGTGGTAGGTTTTTAGCGAATTTCAAATTGTTGGGGGCAAACACCGTGTGGTATGGTTCTCGCCGCCATACGAAGGGAGAAAGTTAGATGAGAGCAACAGCTACACGCAGCACAGATTCGCTTGAAGTCGGCAGCACGGGGCTCAATCGGTGGTGGCGGGTGATAGGTGGCCTGCTGATGAACATTGCTCTCGGCACGCTCTACGCCTGGAGCATATTCGTAGCCCCGCTGGAGAAAGAGTTCGGCTGGAAGCGGGCGCAAACCTCGGCCGTGTTCGGCATCGCCGTGGTGGTTTTCGCCTTGAGCTTTATCGTGGCCGGCCGTCTGCAAGATAAGTTTGGTCCGTTCTGGATTTCCATCACCGGTGCGGTCCTGGTTAGCCTCGGATTCTTCCTGTGCAGCTATACCCACAGTCTGATGTGGCTGTATGTGTGCTTTGGGGTAATTGGCGGATTAGGAAACGGCTTCGGTTATGCGACGCCAATCCCGGTCATGGCCAAGTGGTTCCCCGATAAGCGCGGCTTGGCGGTGGGCTTGGCTGTCGGCGGATACGGCGCGGGTTCGGCGCTGTTCGGACCACTCGCCAATCTGAAGCTGATACCTGCGTACGGTGTCCATACGACGTTCCAGATCCTCGGCGGAATCTTCCTGGTAATGACGGTGATCGGCGCCTTCCTGCTGAAGAATCCTCCCGCTGGCTATAAGCCGAAAGGTTGGACTCCTGCACCTGTAACCGCCAAGACCGGTGCGACGACCCAGGACTTCACGCCCGGCGAAGTGTTGCGCACGCCAACCTTTTACTTTATGTGGATCGCTTATGCCCTGGGAACCTTGGCGGGCTTGATGGTGATCAGCCAGTTGGTACCTTTTGCCAAGAGCGTAGGTATCCCTGGCGCAGCGCTGGCCACAATGGGACTGGTTGTCGGCGCGGTCGCAAACGCCTCCGGTCGCATCCTGTCGGGCTGGATGTCTGACACCATGGGCCGACTGAATGTCTTGCGAACGATGATCGCCATTTCGATGGTGGCCATGCCAATCCTTTATCTTGTCGGCGGTAGTGTGGCCTTGCTCTACGTCGTTGTGTTCGTCGTCTACTGGTGCTACGGCACCCAGCTCTCGGTGAATGCTGCAACCACCGCGGATTTCTGGGGAACGAAGAACGCCGGCATCAACTACGGAATGCTCTTCACCGCGTGGGGCTTTGCCGGTTACTTCGGAGCGAAGATCGGCGGCACGATGTACGACAAGTATCACAACTACCAGATGGCGTTCTACACTGCGGGAGTTCTGGCAGCAGTAGCTCTCGTCGCTGAATTCCTGGCAAAGCGCCCGAAGCACGTCTAGCTGTTTCCTGTCAGTTGTGGCCCTGGAACGGCCAATTGTTCTCGGCGGCAGTGCATTCATATTCGAGGATATGCAAGGAGAATCTTCGATGGCCACGGCGACAAAAGTGCTGGAGCCAGTGATAGCAACGGGAGCAGTTGCGGAATATCCCGCTCCGGCGATCGTCAAAGAACAGGCTCTGCTGAAAGACTGGCGTGCGGAGAAGGCACGCTTTGAGAGCGATCCTGACGGGTTCTGGTCAGAGATTGCAAACCAGTTTGAGTGGAGCAGGCCATGGGACAAGGTGTTCGAGTGGGACGGCGTTCATCATAAGTGGTTCCTCGGGGCGCGCACGAATATCACCGTCAATGCTCTCGACCGGCACGCTAATTCCGCAAACCGCAACAAGGTTGCTTTCATCTGGCTGGCCGAAGATGGCAGCGAACGCATCGTCACCTATCGGCCAGCTCTATCGGGATGTCTGCCGCTTTGCCAATGGGCTGAAGTCGCTGGGGGTGAAGAAGGGCGATCGCGTCGTCATCTACATGCCGCTGACGCTGGAAGGCGTGATCTCGATGCTGGCGTGCGCCCGCATCGGCGCGATTCACTCGGTGGTCTACGCCGGGTTGGGACACACCTCGCTGCGTGACCGCATCGAAGACGCGCAAGCCAAGGTCGTCATCGTCGGCGATGCCGGCTTCCGCCGGGGCAAGCCGGTGCCGCTCAAGGGCATTGTCGATGAAGCGATCGATGGGTTGGAGATTGTCGAGAAGGTCGTCGTGTTCACGCGCGATCCCAAAGCCTTCGAGCCCGCCAGCGCTCGCGAAGTCGATTTCCGGGCTTGATGAAGTTCCCGCCAGAATGTCCGGCGGAGGAGATGGACGCGGAAGACCCGCTGTTTATCCTTTATACGTCGGGGACCACGGGCAAGCCGAAGGGCGTGGTGCATGTGCATGGCGGATTCATGGTCGGCACCACCTATTACCTGACGTCGTTCTTCGATATCGGCCAGTCCGACGTGTTCTGGTGTACCTCGGACATCGGCTGGATCGTCGGCCATTCCTACATCGTCTATGCTCCGCTGTGCGGCGGGGTGACGACATTGTTCCGCGAAGGCGCCATCGATTACCCGGACCCGTCGATTGCCTGGGAGATCGTCGAGAAGTATGGGGTGATCGAAGATGTTTACCGCGCCGACGGCGCTGCGCATGTTCATGCGCTACGGCGAGAAGCATCCGCAGGCGCACGATTTAGCGGTCGTTGCGCCTGATCTGCTGTGCCGGCGAGCCGCTGAATCCGGAAGCCTGGCGCTGGGCCCAGACGTACCTCGCCGGCGACGGCCAGTGGGGATACGTGGTCGACAACTGGTGGCAGACCGAGCTGGGCGGACCGGCCCTGGGCACTCCCTGCACGCTGCCTATGCGCCGCGGCAAGGCCGGGCGTGGCGCTGCCGGGTTGGGGAGCCGATGTGGTCGACCTCAATGGCAAGCCCGTCGCTGCCGGGCGTCAACGGCCGCCTGGTGTTGACGCGTCCCGCTCCCATGATGATGCGCACGGTGTGGGGCGATGCGGCGCGCTACGAGAAGGACTGGCAGGAGATCGCGAACACCTATATCACTGGCGATCTTGCCATGAAGGATGAGGACGGCTACATCAGCGTGATCGGCCGGGCGGACGACGTCTCAATGTTGCCGGACATCGCATCGGCACGGCAGAAGTAGAGAGCGCGCTGGTATCGCATCCGGCGGTGGCGGAAGCGGCGGCCATCGGCATCCCCGACGCGCTGAAGGGCGAAGCTATCGTGGCCTTCGTGCAGTTACGGGCAGGCCACAATCAATCCGACGCGCTGCTGGCCGGACTGATCGAGCATGTGCGCCGTGAAATGGGGCCGATCGCCACGCCGTCAGCCATCAAGTTCGTTGCAGCCTTGCCCAAAACGCGTTCAGGAAAGATCATGCGCCGCTTGCTGAAGGCGAAGGAGACAGGAGCGGAGATCGGCGATTTGTCGACCTTGGAGCAGTAAATTAGCTGTTGCACTTTGGCCCATCTATGACGGTGGGGCGCAGCCGACATGTCTTAGTGGGTCATCAACCCAGTCGGCGAATGCATTACAGTATTAGGCACAAAAAATAACCAGCAGACTATTCTCGGAGGGAATTCATGTCGTCGCAACAGGTGGCACCCAGCCAGAACATCGACTCGATTCTGACTGAAACACGGTCTTTCGATCCTCCGCAGGAGTTCAGCAAGAACGCTCACATCCGCAGCGAGGAAGATTACGACCGGCTCTACGCGAAGGCCGCTGCCGATCCGGAAGCCTTCTGGTCCGATATCGCTAGCGAACTCCACTGGTTCAAGCCGTGGGACAAGGTATTGGAATGGAATTCGCCGTGGGCGAAGTGGTTTCTCGGCGGGCAGATCAATCTTTCCTACAACTGCCTCGACCGTCACGTCGCGACCTTGCGCAAGAACAAGGCGGCCATCATCTGGGAGAGCGAGCCAGGCGAGGTCCGCACCCTCACCTATCAGCAGCTTCTCCAGGAAGTGAAGAAGTGCGCGAACGTGCTGAAGTCGCTGGGCATCAAGTCCGGTGACCGCGTCGCCATCTACATGGGCATGTGTCCCGAGTTGCCGATCGCGATGCTGGCCTGCGCGCGCATTGGCGCGGTGCACTCGGTCATCTTCGGCGGCTTCTCGGCGAACGCGCTGGTCGATCGCATCACCGATCAGGAAGCGGTGGCCGTTATCACCCAGGACAGCTCCTATCGCCGCGGCGGCGAAGTGAAGCTGAAAGCTACGGTGGACGAAGCGATGGATCGTTGTCCCAGCGTGAAGCACGTGCTGGTGTACAAGCGCACGGGCTGCGAAGTGACATGGAAAGAAGGCCGCGACCACTGGTGGCACGAGGTGATGGCGAAGGCCAGCGACAACTGCGAGGCCGACCCGCTCGATTCCGAGCATCCGCTGTACATCCTTTACACTTCGGGCACGACCGGCAAGCCGAAGGGCATCGTTCACACCACTGGCGGATATTCGGTGCAGACCTACATCACCACCAAGTGGGTCTTCGACCTGAAAGAAGACGATACCTACTGGTGTACCGCCGACATCGGCTGGGTCACCGGGCACAGCTACATCGTCTACGGACCGTTGCAGAATGGCGCAACTGTTCTGATGTACGAAGGCGCGCCCAACTGGCCTGACTTTGGCCGCTTCTGGTCGATTATCGAGAAGCACAAGGTCAACATCTTCTATACCGCGCCGACGGCGATCCGCACGTTCATCAAGTGGGGCGACGAGTGGCCGAAGAAGCATGACCTGGCAGCCTTCGCTTGCTGGGCACGGTGGGCGAGCCCATTAACCCCGAGGCCTGGATGTGGTATCGCGAAGTCATCGGCGGCAACCGCTGCCCCATCGTCGATACCTGGTGGCAGACCGAGACCGGCGCGATCATGATTTCGCCCATCCCGGGCGCCGTGGCCACCAAGCCCGGATCGGCCACCAAGCCGCTGCCGGGAATTCAGGCCGAAGTCGTGACTCGCGCGGGCGAAAAGGTTCCGCTGGGCTCCGGCGGATTCCTGGTGATCAAGAAGCCGTGGCCTTCGATGCTGCGCACCGTCTATGGCGATCCTGACCGCTATGTGCGGCAGTACTGGTCCGATATTCCGGGCATGTACTTCACCGGCGATGGCGCGCGCGAAGACAAGGACGGCTACTTCTGGATCATGGGCCGCGTCGATGACGTGCTCAACGTTTCCGGACACCGGCTGAGCACCATGGAAATCGAGTCGGCACTGGTGGCGCATGCAAAGTAGCCGAGGCGGCAGTGGTCGGGCGTCCTGACGAAATGAAGGGACAGGCCGTCTCAGCTTTCGTCACGCTGGAGATGGGCCACAAGCCTTCTCCGGAGCTGAAAGAAGAGCTGCGGCAGTGGGTGGCGAAAGAGATCGGCTCCATGGCGAAACCCGACGATATTCGCTTCACCGATCAGTTGCCCAAGACGCGCTCCGGCAAGATCATGCGGCGCCTGCTGCGCGAACTGGCCTCCAGCGGAGACGTGAAAGGTGACACCACTACTCTCGAGGATTTCGGCGTGATTGCGAGCTTGAAGGAAGAAGAAGCATAAGCGAGGTAGAGCTGGCCTTCAGGCCAGCGTCTATGCCGCTGAAAATGCATCGGGCTTTAGCCCCTGAGGTACTTCAACGGCGGTTCGGTAGCTGTTGAGTCGGACCGAATGACGATTCTAAACATGAAGGGCCGCTGAGCCGATGTAGTCGGTTCAGCGGCTCCTTACTTTTGCAGCAATTGACGAAGCCACCCGCACACGGCAGAACCACTGCTTCCGCCCAAATAACCATCACGTCGGTTTGCTCACTTCAACGGTTCAGGGTTTTGCGACGCATCCTCCGGCGTAGCCTCGATCTCCGGCGAGGCTGGCGCGTCGACGTCCGCAACAGGACCCGCGGGCGGTGTTTCGGAAGTCGAAGTGAAGGGTTCGAAGGGCGCGGGTTCCACTGCAGGCGCCACCGGCTCGGGATTCAGCCTGTACCACGTTGTGGCACATGCCTTCTGCCACAGCCGGCCGAAGATGTGGGCCAGCATGACCACCTCCAGCAGAAGAAATGTCACCGGGATTGCGCGGCCCGGGAACTTTGGTCCAGATCAGCAGAGCAATCGCAGTGACGACCCACGTCAAAACGCCGATGACAATGTAGCTCCAATAGACTTGCCATGTACGCCGCAGAGCCAGCCCGAATGTGCGAGCAACATCACGTCGCGTCTGTGCTCGTTCAACGAGACGGCCCGCACCTGCGCCAGGTCGAACCACAATCGCACCCAGACAAACAGCAACAGCACGGGTATTGAGCCGATGACCAGGATGTAAAAGCCGGTCTGATCGGTCACCGCACGATCGCCGATGTAATCCGCTAGCCCGTGCACGCCTTGGTACAACAGATTGACCAGATGAACGGTATCAACGACCAAAGCGCCAGTCGCACGAACGTCCAGAAGAATGTGCCCGCCGCTTCGAAGAACTCACCCGTACTCAGCGCGCGATCTTCGAAATAGACCGAGATGATACCGGGAGTAATGAACAGCAGAAAAAGAAAATACAGACATGCGAAGAGCAACACTCCGCCGGAGTGGCTGAACAGCCTCACGCTGGGCTGCGACACCAATTCCAGAAACATGCCAAGATCGACGTGGTTGGCGAGTCTCTGGCCGGCTAGACTGTGATGCAGAGCGCCGCCCAGCGCGCGGGCTGTGCCGCTCGCCCCCAAGCCGCCGAGAATGAGATTGACGGCAAACACCCACCAGAGAATGCGCTGATGGCGGACTACCAGCGAAAAGCCTGAACCCAGGACGCCTCTGTTTCCGTTTGGCAATTTGTCTCTCAAGAGTTGAAATTTCTATGTCAGCCAGCCGGCCATCTGGCCCAGAAACTGCGTAAAGAACGTCCAGTACGTCGTGAACTTTGCCACCGCTAGATGGTGCGCGGGGTCGGTATCGCTGTTGTTCAGATAATCGCGATCCATGGTCACGCGGTAGTCCGGGTCGATCTGAACCGACACAACCTGCGCCTTCTTTGTGTATACATAACGCACCCAGCGATCCCGTCCATCCCAGCGCACGCGATCGGTTTCGCCGTTGTCGAACTTGATCTCGGCATCGACCGGGAAGACGAACTCGCCCTTGCGATGCAGCACGACCTGCGTCTCGTATTCGGTTTCTCCCTTTTTTTCTTCCAGCTTGGGGTCGAACCAGTTCACCGGATTCGACTCAGCACGAGACACCTCATAGTCGAGCATCTGCGTTCCGTAGACCGCCTGCTGCCAGTACCAGCCCAGATCCTGTTGCGCCGTCTCGTTCACCGTACGCAGAAAGTCCTCCTGTGTGGGATGGGTGAAACGATACTTCATGAAGTAGTTGTGCAGAGCGTCGCGCAACGTCTTCTCGCCGACAACAGTTTCGAGAGTCAGCAACATCGTTGCTGTCTTGCCATAGCTTATGGCGCCATACGAGCCGAAACTCATGTCGGTGTAACTGGGCCGCGCGAGCGAATCGAAGTCAGGACGATTGAGGTATTGCTCACGCTGCAACCCCGAGTCGCCGAGTTGCGCACCAAGAAAATCCAGCACGCTGGTATCGCGACTGTAGATATCGTCGAGCACCTTGGCTTCGGTGTAGCTGTTGATGCCTTCGTCGAGCCATGCGTTCTCGAACTCGTTAGTGGCCACCATGCCGTACCAATATTGGTGACCAAACTCGTGTTCGGTCACGCCCTCCGGGAACAGCTTCTCGCCTTTGAACGCCCACCAGACGGTATCGCCGGTGATGAACGTTGGATACTCCATGCCACCGGCTTCCTCTGCGCCGTGTGGCGGATCGACAACGGTGATTTGCGCATAGGGATATGGCCCATACCACTCGTCGAAGCGCTTCATCGTCTGCTGCATGATCGAGATGTAGCGGTCCCATGAACTCTTGTGGCCTTCGTATGTCAGCAGGCGAACTTTCACCGCGCCCACACTGCCGTCGAACTCGCTGTCGACGACTTTGAAGTTCGGGTCCGCCGTCCAGGCGAAGTCGTGGACATCTTCTGCGTGGAAGGCAACGGTCTTTGTCCCATCGGCGTTCTGCTTTTCGCCCGTTTGCACCCCGGTCGCGCCAATGATGTAAGACTTCGGCAGCGTGATGTTCACGTCGTATGTGCCGAAGTCGGCGAAGAATTCCGTCAGGGCATGGAACTGATGACAGTTCCACGCTCCGTGCCACCAGACTCCGACCTTGGGGAACCATTGTCCTGCGAGCAAAAATGTTCGCTTGTAGCCGGTGCGGGCGATCACCTCCGGAAAGACGGCATGAAACTTTATTTTGAAGACGACATCCTGACCCGGCGGCACGGGGCGGGGAAGCTGCACCTCGAACACTGTCTTATCGTCGGGATTCCCATCGTCGGGAGAGACGAACTTCATCTGCTTGGTCAGGTCTCCCATGCCGACGACCTCCAGCGATGTGACATCGCTGGACCCGCTGTGCTTCGGGTCCCACGCGTCTTCGAACGTCGTCGAGCGGAAATTGCCGTCGCGATGGGCTTCGTGTACCCACGTCGCTTTCGGCTGAAAGCCATTTAAGTACAGATGGAACGGGAAGCGATCCAGCGCCTGTCCTGTCAGGTTGTGATAGGTGAGCGTCTCGGTGGCATCAACCGAGTGCTTGTCGGGATCGTACCTGGCGTCGATGGCGTAGGCGACAACACGCTGCGACAGCGGTCCGGTTATCTTGGGGGCGAGTGGACTCTGCGCCCAAAGCGAGGAAGCTACCACACCCAAAAGCATCCACAGCGCACGGCGTATGAAGGCTCGCATCGGAAATCTTAACCTCAGTACTGGGAAAGCCGGTCCCGCGCTGCTAAGTGTTTCAGAACCGAGCCTCGCTGACAACTGCCTAGTCATGGGTCGAGCGCAACCTAAGTGTTTGAGACCTGCTGAAAGCTCCACCACGAAGAACACGAAGGCCACGGCAAGGCTTTGAGAGACTCTCGCTTGCTGCCCGCTCATCTGCTGGGTTTACGCCTTCGCTTCCGCCGCCGATTTGCCGACCCCGACCGAACCTGCGCTTGCTACACTCTCCCCAGAGCATGCGAGTTCTGGGTATCGATTGCGGCGGCGAGTACACCGGCTTTGGCGTGGTCGAGCAGGACGACGCCGGCTGTCTGTGTCACATCTGTAGTGGCGCAATCCGGCTCGCTGCACGTGATGCGCTTGAGCTTCGGCTGAAGTCGATCAGCGATCGCCTGGATGAAATCATCGCCCTGCATCATCCCGAAATCGTAGCCATTGAAGACGTGTTCTATGCCTTGAACGTCAAGTCGGCATTGAAGCTGGGACACGTGCGAGGGGTCGCCATGTTGGCAGCGGCGCAGGCCCGCTTGTCGGTGGTAGCGTATTCGCCGCTCTCCGTGAAGTCCGCCGTCGTAGGTTACGGCCGCGCGGAAAAAGCGCAGGTACAGCACATGGTTACACGATTGCTGAACTTGCCGAACGTTCCGGAGCCTCCCGACGTTGCCGACGCGCTAGCCATCGCTATCTGTCATCTGCATACAGCGGCCACCTTACAACGCCAATCGGCTGGAGCGGGACGCTGAGCCGCTCCATCAATTAAAATCGTTCGCTAGAGATGGCCTCTTTCCGCATAGGTTTGATTACCGCTTGGCTCGCTCTTGGCTGGGGTCTGCCTTGAGGCCCAGAGTGCCGGGCCGCCGCAGGCTCCCACCGTCGTATTTCACCTGAGCTGGGACAAAGGACTGCCCTGGTCCGACTACGTTTTCACCGTCAACGAGAATGGTGCGACCCACTTCAAAGGAACCGGCAACCCGGCGGAGAGCGGCGACAATGACAGCTTCGAGCAGGACTTCACCATGTCCGAAGCCAACCTGCAAGAAATTTTCCGGCTGGCGAAAGCTGCCGACTACTTCCAGGGTCAATTCGAGAGCAAAGTAAAGAACGTGGCCAAAACTGGTGCCAAGACGCTGGAGTTTCACGGCCCTTCGCTCGACACCTCGACCACGTATAACTTTTCTCCCAACCCCAACATCCAGCAACTCACAAAGTTGTTTCAGGCGATCGCCGTTACCATTGATTATGGTCGCAAGTTGTCGTTTCAGTACCGATATGACAAGCTTGGAATGGATACGAGGCTGAAGGAATTGGCCGATTTACGCGCCAGTGGCATGGCAGAAGAGCTACAGGTGATCGAGCCCATCCTGCGCAAGATTGCTGACGACGACGCGATACTTCACGTGGCGCGCCTTCAGGCCAAACAGCTTCTGAAATCGACAAATCCCAAAGCGTCGCTCCCCCAACCAGGCAGTTCGCAGCCCTGACGACCTTTCGTGCCGGGCACTCACGCCGATTTCCGGCAACTTCATATCAAAACGGTGTTAAATACGTATAGGAAGAGTGGCTCGAAGTAGCTTCAGGTTTCACTTCCAAGCCGAACCGAGACGTGAAGAACCGGGGAGAGGGTCTGGGGGTAGCAATATGGCGAGGCGCACGAGGATCGCATTGTCAGCGGTCCTGGCCATGGCATTCGTATTGGTGAGCGTTGGCGCACAAGCCGAGTCACACGTTCGCATTATTCGATTGAGTTACATCGACGGCTCCGTGGAGATGGATCGTGCCACCGGGCAGGGGATGGAGAAGGCGATCCTGAACACGCCCGTAACCGAAGGCGTGCGGCTCGCCACCGGCAACGACGGTCTGGCCGAGGTCGAGTTCGAAAACAACAGCACCATCCGTCTCGGTGAGAACTCCGAGGTGCAGTTCACCAAGCTGCTGATCGACGATAACGGCGCCAAGGTGAACGAGGTGGCGCTGGTCAGAGGCACCGCTTACTTCGACACTAAGGGCAGCAAGGATGACATCTATCGCGCCAAGCTTGGCGACTCCATATTTCTGGTGCATCGCGATACCCAGCTTCGTCTGAGCGACGATGACGGTAATCCGAAGGTTTCGGTTCTCAAGGGTGAAGTTGAGCTGGCTAATCAGCCGCGCGAAGTGAAGATTGGCAAGAAGGAAACGCTCACCGTCGATCCCAACAGCGCTTCCGGATACGAGATTGCCAAGGGCGTCGATGCCGAGCCGCTGGATCGCTGGAACAACGAGCGCTCCGCCTATCAACAGGCCTATTCGTATAACAACAGCGGCGTCAGTTCCGGGCTGAACGGCTACGGCTATTCCGACCTGAACTATTACGGCGGCTGGTCCAACATCGCCGGCGTCGGATACGGCTGGCAGCCTTACGGAGTTGACAACTGGCTCGGCTGGAACCCGTATCTCGCCGGCGCTTGGGCGTTCTACCCCGGCTTTGGTTACACGTGGGCCTCGGCATATCCCTGGGGATGGCTGCCGTATCACTACGGATCGTGGACCTTTGTGGGCGGTTCCGGATGGTTCTGGATTCCCGGCGGAGGCAACTTCTATCGCAACAACGGTTGGTACTATAGCGGCTTCCGTCCGGTTCCGGTAGTGCATGGTCCGGCGGGATGGGTTGCTCCCACGCGGCCGCCGGTCCCGGTGGTAGGGGCAGTGTCGTATGCACCCACGGTGAAGGTCGGAACCATTGGAAACCTGCCGCCCACCATTCCAGGTGGGCGCGTGGTGCCGAACTTCCGCAGCGTGGTTCCGACGACACTATCTTCCCGAGGTACCGATCGTGCGTTGACCGTGCCGAATCACGGCGCAACTCCGTACGTACCCTCCACCGCGAAGAAGAGTGCGTCGACGCCGGTCGCAACTGCGGCTGGCAATCATGCCGCTTATAGCCCGTACGCCGGACACACTGCTCAGTCCTCAGGACACGTCTTCGCGCCACCGGCGCGTGCAGCATCAGCCGGCGGTGCTGGCTATGGCATGGGCGGTGGTTATGGCGCCGGTATTGGAACGGGTGAACCGGCAATGGGTACCTCGCACGCGATGGGCCCCACTGGAGGGCACTCCATGGGCGGCGGCGCCAGCCACGGTAGCGGAGGCCACGGCAGCCCGAAGTAGAAACGATCTGGCCTAATGACAATGCTCCGGGACGATTCCCGGAGCACTTTTTGTATCGAATCGGTTTGCCCCTCAACCGGAAACGATCGGCGGTTGCTGCCCTTCAGAAATCACCGCCGGCTCCCCCACCTCCCGAAGCTCCGCCACCGAAGCGAAATTCTTCGCTCCCGGGTTGCGTCCCCGCGGTCATCGACTGAGCTGCTGCGAGTCCTAATGCAACCGAGCTGACATTCATCCACTGCTTGTCCTTTGCCGATAGACGCGCAGCGGTGAAGCCTCCGCGAATTCCGCTCGAACCACGCGCCAGCCAGCGTTGGATAAACAACGCAACGTTGACCAGCACTATGCCCAGAAGCATCGGGTCCCAGGTGTGCCGCGGCCAGCCCAGATAAGGCTTGTCGGTGACAAAGGTCAGGATGGCCGCAATCCCGCCAACCGCCATGACGAAACGGTCCTTCTGGCGGATCCCGCGCGCCAGTACGAGTGGCGACAGACACCAGATGAGCACCCACGTCATCCAGTAGAACCACGTGGGGAACTCCGAAGCGGGCCTGATGTCTCCGATAAACCACTTCGCGCGCAGGGTCAACGCCGAAAGCTGAAGGTTAGTGGCCAAGTAGATGCCGAGCCATAGGAACGCTTCCGCGAGCGAATACGCCCCATTGAGGTAATCGAGGCGATGGCGGGAGCGTACCGCGATAACGCATATCAGCCCGATTGCATACAGCACCGCGATGATGACGTGCTGCGCCGAGCGCGACGAGGTCCAGTAGCCCGGCACAAACAGCGCGAAGATCATTGCGGCGGGAAACGCATACCACAGTCCAAAGCGCCGCCAGATCCAGAGTGAGAAGACAGCGCCGGCGGCGGGCACCAGAGATTCGAGCACCCGCGGCGCACCTGAATACCTGCCGCTGAAGAAGGCAAGCTCCATTCCTGCGCAAAGCAAGCCAACCGAGCAGACAGCGAGCGCCTCCTCGATTCCATAGCGATACAGACGAGCTCGGGCAACAGCGATCTCGGCCGCCGCGTAGCACACGGCAGCGAAGACCAGGAGGCAGATGCCAACAGTTTGGTTCGAGGGTCGCGAAATAAAGGTAACGAAGAACAATCCCATGGCGGCGCCCACTCCGACCAACGTAAAGAGGAACAGGACGATCCGCAGAAAAATATTAGTAATGCGCAACTCTGAAACCGTTTCCTGCTTCAGGTGCTCGTACTGCTCTTCGCTGACCAGGCCCTCGTCGCGCCAGTCGGCGAGAAGTCTGCGCGCGCGCAGAGCCTCTTCGCTCGATGCAGAGTAGATTCTCATGCCGGCTTCCCGAAGCGGCGCGCGATCTTAACTAGCGCCACCAGCATTGCAGCTGCAGTAACGACGAAGTACAGCAGCGCGGCAGTTGGGTCATAGATGTTGCGGATGAGTATCGAGCTGACACCTACGTAGCCGTAAACCGCGGCGTAGGCGACGAAGACAAATTGCCGGCGTTTCAGTCCCCAGCCTAGCGATGCGCCACAAGCCACTACCAGAGCGAAAAGCCACATCGTGTAGCCGTGACGCTGGAACACGCCCGAGAGCAATGCCCAAAACATAACGTTGGCCACGATGTTCAGATAGGTGCCGAAGAAATGCGGCTTCAGACCGTGCCTCTGCAGCAGCACCGCGCCCGCGCCGACCAGCGCGCAATACAGGAGCGCACATTGGCGATACGTCGCATCCTGATGCGATGGCCAGCGCGATATCGTCAGCCCGAACCATCCTGCCAGTGATGACAAAGCCAGCGACAGCACGAAGCGATTGTCGAAACGGTAAGCCAGAAAGAAGAAGAGGACGGCGGTCGCCAGCAGATAGACATCCCATTGCCCGGAGAGCACGTGAAACCGGTTCTCCAGATACGCCAGCTCTACGCCCCACACCAGGCAGCCAAGGTAAAGCACGTAATCGAAGATTGCAGTTGGTGCAGGCGTCTCCGCCGAAGACCACGCGGGCGCCCGGGTGAAGCAATACCAAAAACACGCGATGAAGATAGCGGAGAGAACCGCCAGCACGAGTATGTCACCCAGTTGTTGCGACCAGGTGACTACGGTCCAGCCAAGTCCGGCAACAAACGCCAGCACGCCGGCATAGAGAAGAACGTTCAGCTCAAGAAAGACGGAGGTAGGTTCTCCGCGGCAGAGGCTCGCCAGATAAACCTGCTGCTCCGGCGATATCGCGCCTTCCTCTTTCCAGTGCTCTAAGCGGGCGAGGATGGTCACGGTCTCTTCGTTCTCCTGTGACTGCGTATCGATTGCCACTAATCCAGTACCGCTAGCTCGGCCCCCATCGTACATTCCGGTAGGCTGGCTCGCGACTTGAAAATGCGCCAATGGAGAGTGCCTGAATCAAAATGGGCCACAAGTCCGAACCGTCCAGCGTCCAAGCCCGCCGAAAACGCGGCTGGATTTAGCCCCGCCGGCCCAGGGCGAACATCGTAGGATATCTTCATGCCCGACGGCGATTTGCCCTGCCTCGAAATGCTGGAAGCGACGCCCGAAATTCTGCGTGGCCTGCTGTGCGAAGTCTCCGATGAGGATGCTCGTTGGAAGCCTGCCGCCGACCGTTTTTCCATCGCTGAAGTTTTGGCCCACCTCTCTCACTCGGAAGGGCATTGCTATCGCATGCGCATAGATCGATTCATGGCCGAAGACTTCCCGTCGTTCGCAGCGGACGATGCGCACATGTACCTGGCGCTTTACCGCAACGCCGATCCCGAGGATGCCTTCGATCACTTCGAAGAGCAGCGCGAGACCAATCTGGATTTTCTGCGCAACCTGCCTCCCGGCGCCGGCGGGCGCAAAGCCAACCACACGGAAGTCGGCGAGATTACCCTTTCCCAGATGCTGCACGAATGGACCCTGCACGACCTCGGTCACATTCGTCAGATTGCCGAACTGGTACGGGCGCGAAAATATTCGGCAGGCGCCGGCCCCCTGGGAAACTCCTACCATTTAAAGCCATGATCTTCCGCCGGGAAATCTTATTTCTCCGTGATATTCACGCTGGCGCTGGTCAGCTCCCAGTCCAACTTCAATGTCGCCGACTTGGCGCCCGTCTTGTCCAGCGAAATGGTGAACACCTCCAGCCCTGACGGAAGCTGGCTAACCTTCATGGGGATGCGCGCCAGGTCCTGCCCTTCGTCATACTTGGTGCCCCACTGGCCGGTCTGCTTGTTGACGATGAGCTGCCACGACTTCTCGCCCGGCACTGTGTACAGCGTGTAGTTGCCGGCAGGAACATTGGTGCCGCCGATATCGAGAGCGGTATCCGTGGTGAGACTGGTCGCGGCATTGGCTCCGGTGCGCCACACCTTGCCGTACGGAACCAGTTCGCCATAGATCTTGCGGCCTCGCATCGAGGGACGGCTGTACTTGATGGTGACGGTCTTGCCATTGTCGAACTTCACCGACGCTTCTGCCGGCGGGCTGAGCGGTGGTTTCTCCTGCGCCATTAACGGCGCACTCGCAATCACAACGGCGATAAGAACCAGCAACAGAGAACGGACGAGTTTCATGGTTTCCTCCAAGGTCATCGAATGCAGCGAACTCGGTCTATTATTCACCAGCGTTGCTGCCATCACAATCGAGGGACGTGCGAACTCACGCGCAGCTTCCACAGGATTTGACGGAACATTCCGACGACGATTTCCCCGTCAGCTTCGGTCAGCTTCATGCGAAGCAGCAGCCGGCGAAGTTGTTCTTCCGAAGACGCAGCCGCCGCTTCGGAGTAATAGCCGGAACACGCCAGAGCTTCGTGCATGACCTCGGCGAGCCGCTGCAGACTTTCCATGTTCGCTGGAGGATCGGCAGCAGCGATGGCTTCGGGTTTCACGGTTGCTGAAGTCTGCTTCCATGTTCGGGCCAGTTCGTATAGCACCACGACGACGGACTGCGCGAGATTCATGGAAGGACAATGCTCGGTTGTGGGAATGCGCACGAGCCAATGACAGTAGCTCATGTCTTCATTAGCGAGGCCACGTTTTTCGGAGCCAAACAGCAGTGCGACCCTCCCGCTGTGTGCGGCGTCAGTGATCTGGCGAGCTGCGTCGGGCAGGTCAATTAGCGGAAGGCTTACGCTGCGATTTGTCGCTGCGGTTGTGCCAATGACCAGCGTGCAGTCGGCGACGGCTTCCGCAACGCTCTGGCAGACCTCGGCGTTGGCTAAGAGTTCGCTGGCTCCGACCGCTGAGCGGGCTTCGCGAAACGCCAGATCATACGGCGCCACCAGCCGCAACTGCGACGCGCCGAAGTTAGCCATGGCCCGTGCTACCGCTCCGATGTTGAGCGGATTACGGGTGCGCACCAGGACGACGCACAAACTTTGCTCGAAGTTGGAATCAGCAGCAGACATAACTCAATTATGCCGGGTGGCCCACTCCTTCATTCAGTTCGGATGTGTGGGATTGGGTGGAAGCCCACGCATTCATGTGTTTGGAAACGTTCACCTTCGAGCCTTGTATCAGGGCATGGCTTCAGCCGTGCTGCCCCGCATTCAATATTTTCCGGGCTTTAGCCCCTGCTGGGTGGAGCACCGCTTCAGCGGTGCATGAATGCCGCGCATAGAATCTGCGGCTTCAGCCGCTGAGGATGAGCCCTCCGTGAATCGGCCGCAGCGGCTAAAGCCGATCTCTACCAAAGAGCCTTGTATGTACGCCTGAAGGCGTACTCCACCGCCCAAGGAGTACTCCACCCGCTGTTCCCGCCCGCCGGCCTCGAGTCGCGTAATTGCTTATACAGTTTTTGCCGATGAATTCGATATCGCAGCTGTCCCGTAGTGCGATAGGGTAAAAACAAATGTCCTCTGCTTCCGATCAACCGGTCTTGGTGCGAAATACAAAGCCGCGTGACTTCGCCGGCATAACCGAATTGTGTTCGCGTATCTATCCCGACACTCCTCCATGGAATGCCGAACAGCTTTCGTCGCACCTCAGCGTCTTTCCCGCGGGCCAGTTCGTGGCGGTGCATGGTGCGGAGGAAAAGGTTGTCGGCATGAGCGCCAGCCTGATCGTCGATTGGGAAGATTACAAGACGCTCGACGACTGGGACCGATTCACCGCCGACGGCATGTTCACCAATCACGATCCGCATCGCGGCCGGACGCTGTACGGAGCCGAGGTCATTGTCGACCCGGCATTGCAGCATCATGGCATTGGCGACAAAATCTACAGCGCTCGCCGGACTCTGACGGAAGCGCACAAGCTGCTGCGCATCCGCGCCGGTTCGCGACTGCGCGGCTATTGCCATTGCGCCGCCAGGCTGAAGCCGCAGGACTACGTCGTCGCCGTCGTCGAGGGACACGAGTACGACCCGACGCTGAGCTTTCAACTGAAGGAAGGCTTCCACGTGGTCGCGGTGGCGCCGCACTATCTCACCGACGATCCCGAGAGCCTGGGCTATGCGGCGGTGATTGAGTGGCTGAATCCGCAGCTTATCCGCGACGAACACATCGCCCACCGGCCAACCCGCTTCCTGCGCAAAGCGATGAGGGAAGCGGTGACAGCGTCGTGAAGCTCGCGCGCTCCGGTATCCCAACCGCAGGCAGATAAGGGTCGCTTGTTGTGATAGCGCTCAGCCCCTTAGCTCTCCGTGAAGTCCCTCGCATATCACATTTTTTCTGAAACTTCGAAACTTTAGAATCATGGAGTTAGCTTACAAATCCCTTCTAAATGATTGATTGCCAGTGTCTTACATGTACTCAATTGAGCCACAAGGGGTTACGCCTCACGCGCTGGAGTATTTTGCCCCGCGGACTCCTGGTGCTGAGGAGCCTTGCGGGTGAAAGCTGCTTCGACTTGTGCGACCTCTTCCGAAATACTCACGCGAGGCGTTTGCGCCAGTGACGCGGCCCTGCCCGGATCGGCGATCAGCCGTTGCGCTGCGAGTTGAACGTTGTGCTTGCGCGCCACCTCTTCGTAGAAGAGCTGCCGGGCGCGCCGCTCGCGACGTCGCAGGTTGCGCTCCTGGTGGGCACCCAGTTTGGCCGCGGCCTGCTCGCCTTGCTGTTCGTACACCTCCATCAGCTCCACCTGATCGGCTGTCACCAGAGCCGGAGGAGCGTCGTAGACCTCGCGCAGATGTTGTCCGAGCTTGGCGCGCAAGGCGTTTTCGTTCCCACTCGCAGCCGGTTCAGTTGGTGGAAAGGCCACTTCGGGATCCACGCTGAGGTCGAGGTCCGGGGGAAGATCGTGCTCCTGCTCAAAGGTGTCCCACGTTGTGGGAGCAGCGTCGGTCTCGGCCAACTGGAAGCGCGACGGGCGGTCCCATGCCTTGCTCTTCAGGTTCTGCATGGCGAGTCGCAGCACGGTGGTGAGCAGGCGGGCGTACTGGGGATCGATCTCGCGGTAGGCGATGGCGTCGGCCAGTTGCATGAGGGCGACCTGCACCGAGTACAGGTCTTCGAGCAGCGGCAACCTGAGCATCGGCGCCTGTTGACGGGCACGGGAGCGTGCGGCCTTCATGCGGCGGCCAATCTGTTGCAAATGAAATCGGCAGTAGTCGCGATTGCGCAAGGATGCGGCCTGGCAGAGCGCTCCGTTGGCAAGCACGTGGCGGCAGGTTGAGGTGGATGGCATATGCGGCGTTAATCTCCTTTGAGGAAGAGTGTTGTTCGACGCTCGGTATCAGGTGTCAGGTTTCAGGTATCAGAAGATCCTCATGTCACTGGACAGTAGGCCGGCTAAACAGCAGTTCTCTGATACCTGACACCTGAGACCTGATACCTTCTTACCCCACACTTCATCAGTTTCAAGACTAGGGGAAGGTCAACCGGAAAGTCAGGTCATGGCTCACAAAGGGAGGTTACGAAAGGACATGTACTTTAGTAACCTGCACCGTCCCAAAATGGGAATGAAGCTGGTGATGGCGGTCACATTGGGGGGGTGACTGGAAATGGGGATGGCGGAAACCTATTTATCGGGGTGATGGGGTGGTGGGCCTCAGCCAATTAGAGGCCTTGCTTTGTATCAGGGCCCGGCTTGAGCCGGGCCGTGAAGCGCCGACGGGGACTCGGGCTTTAGCCGCTGCGGATGCAAGGGCTAAAGCCCGGTGATTAATCGCGCATTACGGCACGGCTGAAAGCCGTGCCCTGATACAAAGCTTCAGGTTACGGGGGCTTCGCATGCGTGGGACAAACGATGACGGAATCCCGGTCGTGCAGGGCGCTCGGCACCAAGGATGACCATCGAATGGTATCCGAGATCACATCGGTTGCCCAATATCTAAACTACATTGCCGCTGAGCGCCTTGTATCAGGGCCCGGCTTCAGCCGGGCCGAACCAGCCTGAGATGAGGCCGGGCTTTAGCCCCTGCATCACGAAGCCAATTCGACACGCTAACCCTGAGGCTGTCCTTAGCTCTGCGAGAACGTTTTTCGTCACCACGAAAACGAGCATGGGACGTCGACTCTTGCAGTCCGAGCGTAACGCCACGCTCTTTATCGATGTCCTGCGAACCTATGTAGCCACGAAGAAGTTCCGTGTTCACGACTTTGTCGTAATGCCGGACCACGTGCACCTACTGCTTACAGTCGATGGAGACACCACGATTGAACGTGCAATGCAGTTCGTAAAGGGCGGATTTTCTTATCGGCTGAAGAAGGAGACCGGCTACTCGGGCGAGGTTTGGCAGCGTGGATTTTCTGAGGTACGGACCGAAGATCGCGAGAGCTTCGAGAAGCACACTGAATACATCAGGCAGAATCCGGTGAAAGCTGGCCTGGTTGTCTCGGCTGATGAGTATCCGTATTCGTTCCTCTATTTGACGAAGCAAAAACAGCAGGGGCTAAAGCCCGGTGAGTAATTGCGGTACGGCACGGCTGAAGCCGTGCCCTGATACAAACTTTTGCGACTTGTTCAGACTGAAGGCATGCGCGGGGCACGAGTCCTTCGCTCCCCACATTTGCCAAACGAAGGCAAATCTAGGCCACCCGTCCTTATCACTTTGCTTGTGACAGTGCTATGGATCCACGACTCCGTCAAGTGTTCCCCATCCCGGTTGGGTCAAGTTTGGCGTTTGAGCAAGGCTATCGGCGTAGACCCCTTTAAAAGCAAAGGCGCTGCAATGTCTCGTTCCGAGTTGGTCGTTGTAGTTGACGACCGCTGTCAGGATGATGAGATAGCTACCCTTCCCATCTGGGCTGTGAACAATCTGTTCTGGGGTAACGCCAGCTCCCCACTCCCAAACGTCAGTCTGGCCGGGAAAGAGAACGGAACCTCCGTGTTCTGGCACTCCCTCCCTGCACAATTCCAGCAGGTGCTTATGGACTGGAACTATACTGCTTTGGATAACCATGAGTCCGCAGAAGGGCAGAACGTTCTGCGCGGGGTAGTTCCCGTAATTCTTCGGTCTGATTCTGCATCGCGAGTCGATGCCCCCTTTGCTGTTTATGGTGATCGCATCCGTCTGAACCCCATTCTTTTCTTCCAATCCAATCCAGGGTCTCTGCGAAGCCAGCATGGCATTTTTGGTGATGCGATTAGCCTCGCTCATGCGATTCAACTGAAGCGCGTAGATGATAAGCACGCCGACACCGATGATTGCTGCGGCGACTTCAAGAATGATCTTCCACATTGGCATCTGGTCGGGGCGGCAATGCTGAGTTTCGCGCTTACGTTTGTCAGGTGGTTTTGTATCAGAAGGGGTCTGTAGCGTCATTGGCCGTTCGTCGCCTTTATCCGCGGGCTGGCTCTCTGGGCGTACTGCATCGTCCGGTGGCTTGGGCTCTGATATCGGGCCGTTATGAGGTTTGTGCCGCCTATTTTTCGTAGACATAGAATTTCGCCGGCTGCCCCACTCATTCGTGGGTTTCGGGCGATAGCGAAACTGTACACCCTCTCTCTTCGCGATTCGACTTGGGCCACCCAGGCACTCTAGGCCGCCCTATCCCAACGCTGCTAGACTCATCACCTAGAGACGCTTATGTATTCATCTGCAAAAGACAATGGCTCCAAGACCACTGACGCGCTGATCGATCTGCGTTCTGACACTGTTACCAAGCCCTCGCCCGAGATGCGGCGCGCCATGTTTGAAGCCGAGGTCGGCGACGACGTTTACGGCGAAGACCCGACCATCAATCGCCTGGAGCAGCGCGCGGCTGAGATGCTGGGACGCGAGGCCGGGCTGTTTGTGCCCAGCGGAACCATGGGCAACCAGATCGCGATCAAGCTGCACACCATCCATGGGCAAGAGGTCATCTGCGATGAGCGCGGCCACGTGTTTAATTACGAGATGGCGATGATGGCGCACTTCTCGGGAGTGGTGGCGCGCACGGTGGCGACCGAAGACGGCATCCTGACCTGGGCGCTGGTGCAGCCGAAGCTGCGCGGCAAGAGTTATCACTCGGCGAAGACTGGACTGGTGTCGCTGGAGAACACGCACAACATGGCGGGAGGAACCGTGACTCCGCCGGAAGTGTTCAACGAAGTTTGCGACCGCGTACACGAGGCCGGACTGCCGGTGCATCTCGATGGCGCGCGCGTGTTCAATGCTTCGGTCGCGCTGGGAATTCCGGTGGACAAGCTGACGGCGAAGGCCGATACGGTGATGTTCTGCCTGTCGAAAGGACTGGGCGCGCCGGTTGGCTCGATGCTGGTCGGACGTGCTGATCCAATCGATCGTGGACGCATCTACCGCAAAGCGCTTGGTGGAGGCATGCGGCAGGCGGGCATTCTGGCGGCTGCTGGACTGATCGCGCTGGAGCAGGGACCCGCAAAGCTTGCGGCCGATCATGCCAACGCGAAGTTTCTGGCGGAAGGGCTGGCGAAGATTCCGGGATTCAAGATCGATGCGGCGAAGGTGCAGACCAATATTCTTATATGCGACATCAGCGGGACCGGCATGACGTCGGCTGAACTGTCGAAGAAACTGCGCGAGCGCGGCGTGCTGGCCAACGGCGTCGGTCCGCAGGCGATTCGGTTTGTGACGCATCTGGATGTGTCGCGCGAGCAGTGCGCGAAGGCGCTGGAGATTCTGGCGACGGTGTGCAGTGCTATGGCGCAGAAGGCGTGAAGCGGATTTGCTTCGAAGGGAGAGCTTGGTCTGCGCCGGATGGCGATGGCCATTCCTTCAGGGACACAAACTGCAGGTCCCTCACCGACTGAAGTCGGTTCGGGATGACACATCAAAAGGGAGCCGATTCGGCACGGCTGAAGCCGTGCCCTTTCAAATCGCAAAGAAGTTTCGGCGCGGCTGAAGCCGTGCCCTTTCAAAGCTGGGGTGCAAAATGCAGATTGAAATTCGCCGCTGCCTGATATGAACCGGCTTGCGACGCTTGGCCGGGAGCCTGAAGCGCGAACTCAAAGCCACGTACGGCATCGAGCCGAAGGTGAAGCACGCCTATCACGAGCTCGAGGTTCTGGTGGATGGTCGCAGCGTCTTTAGCTACAGCAAGGCGCAGCGGATTCCCACGGTGAAGGGGATTATCGAGGCTATCGGACTTGAGCCGCGGCAATAATCTGCCTGCTTGTATACTGTCGCGCATGCCTCGTACGACCGATTTGACTGCACGAGTTGTTCTCTGCCGCATTGTGCCTGCTCTTCATTTGCTCAACGATCACGCCGCTGGCTGCGCAGGATGAGTCCAAAGCTCCGCGCGGTCCAGCAACAGTACAAGCCGCAACACTTCACCTATCAGGAAGTCATGATCCCGATGCGCGATGGCGTGCGCTTGCAAACGGTGATCATGACGCCCAAAGATGCGTCGGGACCGCTGCCGATTCTGCTGACGAGAACTCCTTACGGCGTTGCCGAGAATGGCGACCACTTCAACGAAGCGGGCCGCGCGGACGACCTGATTGCCGACGGATACATCTTCGTTTCGCAGAACATTCGCGGCCGCTTCAAGTCGGAAGGGACGTTCGTGATGCAGCGGCCGCCGCGCGACAAGAGCGATCCCAAGTCGATCGACGAAGGCACCGACGCCTACGACACCATCGACTGGCTGATCAAGAACGTGCCCAACAACAATGGGCGCGTCGGCATCTGGGGAATTTCGTATCCCGGATGGCTGGTGACGCAGGCGCTGCTGGAGCCGCATCCGGCGCTGAAGGCCGCGAGCGAGCAGGCGTCGCCGGATGACATGTTCATCAACGACGACTTTCATCACAACGGCGCGTTTCGCCTGAGCTATGGCTTCGAATACTCGGCGCTGCTGGAGACGTCGAAAGAGAAGAACACCGATTTCGCATTCGATCAGTACGACACCTACTCGTGGTATCTGAACCTGGGGGCGCTATCGAATGCGAATGCGCGTTACTTTCATGGCGCGCTGCCTACGTGGAATGACTTTGTCGAGCATCCCAATCACGACTTCTGGAAGCAGCACTCGGTTACGGAGTATCTAAAGCATACGACCGTCCCGAATTTAAACGTTGCGGGGTTTTACGACCAGGAAGATTTTGTCGGACCGACGCGCATCTACGCCACGCTGGAGCAGACCGACAGCGATCACCTGAACTACTTCGTCGCCGGACCGTGGAACCATGGCGGCTGGATGGGTGAGAGCGGACGCAAGCTCGGCGACATCGACTGGGGAAGCGACATCTCGCGCTACTATCGCGCGCACATCCTGGCGCCGTGGTTCGCTCACTGGCTGCATGACAAGCCGCTGAATCAGCCGGAGGCGATCACGTTTGAAACCGGATCGAACCAGTGGAAGAGCTACGACAAGTGGCCGCCGACGCAGGGCGTGACCGAGAGAAAGCTCTACCTTCACGCAAATGGCAAAGCGTCGTTCGATGCGCCGAGCGAGCAAGACGCGTTCGACTCTTACATCTCCGATCCGGCGAACCCGGTGCCTTACCGTCATCGTCCGGTGACGCCGACGTATCCGAATCCGACGTGGACGACGTGGCTGGTGGAAGACCAGCGTTTTGTCGAGCATCGGCCTGACGTGCTGGCGTGGGAGACGGATCCGCTGACCGAGAACATCACGGTCACCGGCGACATAGTTGCCGACTTGTTTGCGTCGACCAGCGGTAGCGATAGCGATTGGGTGGTGAAGCTGATTGATGTCTATCCCGAGGACTACCAGAAGATCACCGAAGACGATGCCGAGAAGAACGCCGGCCCAGTGCTGAACGGATATGAGCTGATGATAGCCGACGACATTTTGCGCGGACGATATCGCAATAGTCTCGAAACACCTGAACCGATTACGCCCAACAAAGTGACGGAGTACAGGATCGACCTGCATCCCAACGATCACGTGTTCATGAAAGGCCATCGCATCATGGTGCAGGTGCAGAGCACGTGGTTCCCGCTGTATGATCGCAATCCGCAGAAGTTTGTGCCGAACATATATAAGGCCACTGACGCGGACTACACGAAAGCTACGCAGAAGATCTATCGCTCGAAAGATGCGGCTTCGAGTGTTGTGCTGCCGGTGGTGGGGAAGTGAAGGCGGGATGTTTGCGGCACGGCTGAAGAGGCTCCGGATTCGAAGTACCTCAGGGGCTAAAGCCCACGAATGTAGCGCACTTTGCGGCACCGCTGAAGCCGTGCCTTTCAAAAACGAGCCCGTTATCTTCCGCTGCGGAATTGGATGATTCTTCTGCGGTCGCGCTTCGATGGCCTGGTCTGGGGGATAGGCTCGAACATGTGCGCGGCTTTGCGTTCTTCCGCCGCTTTCTGGCGCGCCGCGCGGCTCTCGTCCGACTCGCGATACATGGTCTGCGCCACCGCTGCCGGGCCGCGAACATCGTTTACGGTGAGCACCTCCACCTGGAAGTCGCCAGTGTCGTTGGTGATCTTCAGATGATCGCCAACGTGCACCTCACGAGCGGCTTTTGCAGGATGTCCGTTCGATTCGACCCTGCCCAGCTCGCAGGCTTTTTTGGCCAGCGCGCGGGTCTTGAAGAACCGCGCGGCCCAGAGCCAGAGATCCATGCGAACGGTGTCCATCTATTTCACTTCGCGGGAGCGTAGAAGTAGTAGTCAGCGCTGTAGGGACTCTTCACTTCGGTATTCAGTTTCGAAGTATTGCAATCGGCATCCGCGGGAGGCATGCCGCCTTGAGTGTTGATTCGCTGCACGCTGGTAACGTGGCTGAGGACGCCCTTCTTCTTGCCGGAATGGTCGGTGACGGCCACCAGCAGCCACTGAATCGATGCCGACTCTGGCGCATTTACCCGCTCTGTAGCCTTGCCGGTGATCTCGCTGCCGTCCTTGTATTTCCATGTCGGTCCGGCGGAGTGGCGGCCGATGACCGCGCCTTGCGAATCGCGTAGCTCTGCTTCGGGCGCCTTCAAGGACCATGCAGGTTTGCCGTCGGCTCCCGCATGACAGACATAAATCTGCGCGCCCACCCCGTGGGCCATCAACACGACTTGTTCGTTAGCCGGCGCTTTGATCTTGTCGGGTACATCAGGCGTGGAACAGCTTGCCCGCTGGCTAGAGCAGCGGCTCCAAGCAGAATGGCGATTGGCAGCAGTTTTGTAAGCATCAGCAGAGTTTAACATCGCTGTGCGCGTTTTCGAGAGCGTGCTGCACAACGCCACATGTCCATTCGCATCGCTATCCATAGCTCCCAGTAGGAAAGCGAATGACACCTGTGTGACGAATGCGGGACTTCGGCGCGGCCTCTGCTGTGTTATAACCACTAGTTTGCCCCGAGCACATCGATCCGATCAGGGAACAGGGCGCAACGACCCAAGGAGATAGCGTGGATTTTCAGCTCAACGACGAGCAACTGCAATTAAAGAAGATGGTGCGTGACTTTGCCCAGCGCGAGATCGCGCCCAACGTGATGAAGTGGGACGAAGCCAGCGAGTTCCCGATGGCGACCGTCAAAGAGCTCGGCAAGCTTGGCCTGCTGGGGATCATCTTCCCGACGGAGTACGGCGGCTCGGGCATGGGCTACGTCGAGTACGTTTGCGCCATTGAGGAACTCTCGCGCGTCGATGGCTCGGTGGGCATCATTGTCGCAGCGCATACCTCGCTGGGCAGCAATCACATTTTCATTGCCGGCAACGAAGAGCAACGGCGCAAGTACATTCCCAAGCTGGCGACGGGCGAGTTCATCGGCGCGTGGGGGCTGACGGAGCCGGGTTCGGGATCGGATGCCGGCGGCGCGCGCTGCTCGGCGGTTCGTCGCGGCAAGAACTGGGTGCTGAACGGGACGAAGACGTTCATCACCAATGGGCATTACGCCGACGTTGCGGTGGTGATCGCCGTGACCGACAAGACGGCGCACACGCATGGACTGTCGGCCTTCGTGGTGGAGAAGGGAACCAAGGGCTTTCGCGCGGGCAAGAAAGAGAACAAGCTCGGCCTGCGCGCCAGCGATACCTCGGAGCTGATCTTCGAAGACTGCGAGATTCCCGGCGAGAACCTGCTGGGCAAGGAAGGCGACGGCTTCATCGATGCCATGAAGGTTCTTGACGGCGGACGCATATCGATTGCAGCGCTTGGGCTAGGCATGGCGCAAGGCGCTTATGAAGCGGCGCTGAATTACTCGAAAGAGCGCAAGCAGTTTGGTCAGGCAATCAGCGAGTTTCAGGCTATCGGCTTCAAGCTCGCCGACTTGGCAACCGAGATTGACGCCGCTCGCCTGCTGACCATGCGTGCCGCCTCGATGAAAGATGCCGGCATGAAGACCACGCTGGAGTCGTCGATGGCGAAGCTCTACACCAGCGAAGTCGCGGTCAAAGCCGCGAACGAAGGGGTGCAGATTCACGGCGGATATGGGTTTATCAAGGATTATCCGGCGGAGAAGTTTTATCGCGACGTGAAGCTGTGCACCATCGGCGAAGGGACGAGCGAGATTCAGCGGCTGGTGATTGCTCGGCAGATATTGAAGGATTAAGGTACTTCGCGCGTTACCGAGAATGCTTCCGGTTATGGAAATGTAATCGCCTGAATTCGTTCCCCTAAGGCGAATACCAAGCGTTGGCCTGGATGACCTGCTCGTCTTGCGAAAACGAAACAATGTAGTACTCGGGATCGAGTGGCGCGAACGGGTGGGAGTACACGTATTCCAGAGCGCAATTCTTGCTGGGTACATGAATCACGCCACACTTCCCCGCGTAATAGTTCGGCTTCCCCATCTTTCGGACGACGGAGATGCGAGAGGCTCCGATTTGCAGCGAGGCGAATGATTGTTTGGCTTTCTGGTATCGATGGAATGCAATTGTGAGCCTGGCCGCGAGCGCTAGGAGAATGCAAAGGCTGAGGACCAGAGCGACGCGACCCTTCCGCCAAAATGGCATGTACACCCTCTCTTGAGATTGTAGTTCCTACAAACGTGCAGATCGCCACACAAATGACGGCCTTGCCACAACAATCGCTCTCCTTCGGCGCGAGGAGGCTGTTTTCACAGGCAAGCCGCAAATGTTGAGCATGCGAGAGCAGATCCCTCGCTCCGCTCGTGACGACAAACCAAATGGAGGATTTTCTCGGAACGGCGCGGCTGTTGCATCCGCGCACAATTGCATGTGTCGCTCATCACCGAACCGTTTAGTGATCCATGCCATTCTCTTTTCGAATTGTCATCACGAGCGCAGCGAGGGATCTGTTCTCGTTTCTCACGGAAGGGTCATGGCTGAGGAAAAGCGCTTCTACGTCTACATAATGTCCAGCCTATCGCGGAGAATCTATACCGGCGTAACGAATAATCTCTTTCGGCGCGTGATGCAGCATAAGAGTGGGGAGTACAAGGGTTTCACGCAGCGCTATCGAATCAATCGGCTTATTTACTACGAATGTTTTCAGTACATAAACAATGCGATCCGGCGCGAGAAGAAGGTCAAGGGACTTGACCGGGCGAAACGCGTTGCGCTGATTGAGTGCGATAACCCGACGTGGGATGACTTGGCGGAGGAGTGGGGGAAACCTTGGGAGCCACTGAAGCCTGTGGTGACGCGGGCGAGAACAGATCCCTCGCTGCGCTCGTGATGACAAGACGTATGTGGGGGACGACAAATCGTAGGGGGGCGGTGACGCCTCAGTCAGCGGTGGGCCCGCGATGACCCCCGAAGGACTCCATTGACGCCTGTGGCGGGTGAAACGAGAACAGATCCCTCGCTGCGCTCGTGATGACAAATCATAAAAAGTGATCAGAAAGCCACAGCGTCCCTCGTCGCCCACGATCCTGATAATCTGATACGTCAACCGTGAGAGCCGAGCCTAACCTACAGCATCTTATCACCCGCCTGCGCGAAGGGAATCCGCGGGCGCTGGCGCGCGCCATCTCGATGGTCGAGAATCGCACGCCGGAATCCACTGAATTGCTGAAGGCGGTGTTTCCGTTCAGCGGCAACGCCCTGCTGATCGGCCTGACCGGTTCCCCCGGCGCGGGCAAGAGCACGCTGGTCGATCAGATCGCGCGCGAGTATCGCAAGCAGGGTAAGACCATCGGCATTGTCGCCGTCGATCCCACCAGCCCGTTCAGCGGAGGAGCGATCCTGGGCGATCGCATTCGCATGTCTTCTCATTACGCCGACGCTGGGATCTACATCCGCAGCATGGCTACGCGCGGCTCGCTTGGAGGACTCGCCAGCACCACCGCCGATGTTGCGACTGTGCTCGATGCCAGCGGCCGCGACCTGGTGATGATCGAGACCGTCGGAGTCGGGCAGGACGAAGTCGACATCGTGCGCCTGGCGGATGTGACCATCGTGATTCTCGTTCCCGGCATGGGCGATGATGTGCAGACCATCAAGGCTGGCATCATGGAGATCGCCGACATCTTCGTCATCAACAAGTCGGACCGCGAAGGCGCCGAGCGCGTGGAGCGTGAGATTCGCGCCATGCAGTCGCTGGCGCTGCGGCACGACAACTGGGTTCCGCCGATTGTGAAGACGGTTGCGAGCGAGGGAACAGGAATTGCCGAACTTGTGCAGACGATCAGCAACTATCACGAGTACCTGCAACAAAGCGGCCTGGCGCGAGAACGCCGCGCACAGAACTGGCGCCTGCGGTTGACTGAGATGTTGCGCGACGCACTGTTTCAGCGGGTGCTTTCGACGTTTCTCGACGATGGCAAGGCCGACCAATATGCGGCGGAGGTTGCCGAGCACAAGCGCGATCCGTATTCTCTGGTGGAAGAGATTGTAGGTGAGTTGGGGAAACCATAAATGACGGAGATCGATCATCTAGGAGTGGCGGTCAAGTCGCTGGCCGAAGCGAAAAAGTTTTACGAGACGCTTGGGTTGGAGGTCATGCCCGAGGAGGTCGTTGAAGGCGAGAAAGTTCGCGTCGCCATGGTTCCGGTTGGCGAAAGCCGCATTGAGTTGCTGGAGCCCACCTCGCCCGATTCGACCATCGCGAAGTTTCTGGAGAAGCGCGGCCCCGGCCTGCACCACGTCGCGTTGCAGGTGACGAACCTGGTGGAGCGCGTCGAAGAACTGAAAGCCGCGGGCACGCGGCTCATCAATCAAGAAGTGCAGATCGGCGCCGGGGGACACATGTATGTCTTCGTGCACCCTTCGAGTACCGGCGGCGTGCTGCTTGAACTGGTCGAAGAAGCGCCAATCGGCGTCTGAACCATGCTGCTGATCGCCATTGATACATCAGGCCGCAACGGTAGCGTCGCGTTGTGCCGCGGCGACGAGAATTCGTTTACAGCTCTGCAAGTGATGACGGTCGAGGGCGGAACCTATTCCGCTCGATTGATGCCGGTGATTGCGGAGCTACTCGCCGATCAACAACTCACGAAAGAGCAGATCGATGCCTTCGTTGTGGTGTCAGGCCCGGGATCGTTCACCGGGCTACGCGTTGGACTTGCGACGGCAAAAGGTCTGTGCGAGGTGATGCACAAACCGCTGCTAGCGGTGTCGATGCTGGAGGCGGTCGCGGTTGTTCGGGGCCCGCGCGATGGACACGTCGCGGTCGCGTTGGATGCCGGGCGCGGCGAGCTGTACGTCGGCGAATTCATGATTGTCGAGTCGCGGGCTTCGGTGGTGCGTGAGTACATAGCGAAGCTTGATACGTTTGCGGCTTCAGGCAAGGTGACGGTCTTGAGTCCTGACGCGAAGGTAGTGGACGCGCTGGTTGCGTCGAGCGCATTCGCCCAGCTGGTCGAAGCGGTTCACGGGGATGAGATTGGCCAGTTCGGTCTATCGAAGTTCCTGGCGGGCGACTTGGCCGATGTCGCCACACTCGACGCCAACTACATCCGCCGCTCCGATGCGGAGATCTTCTGCGCGCCGAAACGGTGACGCGATGTTGATCCGCTCGGCCGTCCCTGATGACATACCGCAGATGATGGCGTTGGCAGGCGAGTCGGAGTCTGCAGCGCATTGGAATGCCCGCGAATATGACGCGCTGTTCGCGCCAGAGGCTCCGGAGCGCGTCGCGTTGGTTTGCGAAGAAGCGGGCGGGATCGCAGGATTTGTCGTCGCACGTTGCGGCATCGATGAGTGGGAAATCGAAAACGTGGTGGTCGATACCAGGTTGCGGCGAAAGGGAATTGGTGATCGCTTGATTCAGGAAGTGTTGCGGCAGGCGCGAGATTGCGGAGTTGCAGACGTCTTCCTGGAAGTGCGCGAATCGAATGTCGCGGCGCGTGGGTTGTATGCGAAGTGGGGATTCGCAGAAGAGGGCAGGCGGCCGAAGTATTATCGCGCTCCGCAAGAAGATGCGGTGGTGATGCGGATGCGATTGTGAGCTGTGACGTCCCAGGGACTTGCTGTAGGACGTACAAGCATTGTCCGCCGCGGCGGACTCCATGCTGGGCTAGACTATCGCCTCCGCTTTGCGGAGTCGGAGCACCCGCTCAACAATGTTTTGTACGGGGAAGAGTGTCGTCCCTGAAGGGACTCGGGACGTAATACAACAACTCACCCAGCGCTGAAGCGCTGGGCTAAGCTCTGCTGCGCCTACGGCGCGGGTCTTTCGTTGTTCCATCCCTGTCGCAACCGGCAATAATCTGCAACCAGCCCAATCGGCAACCGGCAATCTGCAATCAGCACCAATCTGCAACCAGCACTATTCTGCAACCCCAAAGCTTTTGCTAGTTGCCAATTGCTAGCTGCTAATTGCCAGCCACTAATTGCTTCCTCAAATCTGATACTCGATCTCAATTTCTATGGCGCGGTCCAGACCATCGTGGCCAGGCTCGACCTCGTGCTCACGCCCTTGCAGCTTGCGAAGTTCGGCGCGGAGAGTCTTGACCTCCATGGCGACAGCGGCGAGCGCTTCCGAGAGAGGATCGTTGATCTGTTTAGGATCGGTGATGACCACGCGTTGCCCGTGACGCAGAATGATGTGTCCGGGCACGCCGACAACAGTGGAATCGGGCGGAACGCTGCGCAGGACAACAGAACCGGCGCCGATGCGGCAATTGGCGCCGATGGTGATGGAGCCCAGGATCTTCGCTCCTGCGCCGACGACCACGTTGTCACACACTGTGGGATGCCGCTTTCCTGTCTCTTTGCCGGTTCCTCCCAGCGTCACTCCCTGGTAGAGCGTCACGTCGTCGCCGACCTCGGCGGTCTCACCGATCACCACTCCCATGCCGTGATCGATGAAGAAGCGCCGGCCGATCTGGGCTGCGGGATGGATCTCGATTCCGGTGATCCAGCGCGCCACCTGCGAGAGGAATCGCGCGGGGAAGCGCATTCCATGCAGCCACAGCCAGTGGTAGACGCGCCACCACCACAGCGCGTGCAACCCGGAGTAGAGGAGGATAACTTCCAGCCCCGAAGTCGCCGCAGGGTCGCGCTCCAGTACCGCAGCGATATCTTCGCGCATATGGAAGAAGAACGAGCGCATGGGTCTATATAGTAACGGGTTCTGCCGTCATCGCCATTGCCTCGTCGCGCAGCTGTTGGAAGAGCACGCTGCTCAGATAACGTTCGCCGAATGACGGCAGCACGACGACGATCAACTTGCCGGCATTTTCTTCGCGCGCGCCGACTCGCTGTGCAGCCACCACCGCGGCTCCTGAGGAGATGCCCATCAGCAGGCCCTCTTCGCTTGCCAGGCGGCGCGCCATGGCGATCGAATCCTCTGCGTTGACGCGGACTACCTCGTCGATCAAGTCTGTGTGCAGAATGCTGGGAATGAATCCTGCACCCAAGCCTTGAATTTTGTGCGGCGCGGGCTGGCCGCCGGAAAGAACCGGGCTCTCCTCGGGCTCAACCGCCACCACTTTGAACGACGGCTTTTTGGGCTTGATATATTCAGCGACGCCAGTCAGCGTACCGCCAGTGCCGACCCCGGAAACGAGGATATCGACTTTGCCGTCGGTGTCCTCCCAGATCTCGGGCCCGGTGGTTTCGAAGTGAATCTTTGGATTCGCCGGGTTGTCGAACTGCCCCAGCATGTAGCTGTTGGGCGTCTTCTCCAGCAACTCGTTGGCCTTGGCGATGGCGGCCTTCATTCCTTTCGGTCCCGGGGTTAGAACCACCTCGGCCCCAAAAGCGCGAAGGAGGATGCGACGCTCCAGGCTTACGCTGTCGGGCATGGTGACGATCAGGCGATAGCCTTTTACTGCAGCGACGAATGCGAGGCCGATTCCGGTATTGCCACTGGTCGGCTCGATGAGCACGGTCTTGCCGGGCGTGATCTTGCCGGCCTTCTCGGCCTCATTGATCATGCTTACGCCGATGCGGTCTTTGACGCTGGCGACAGGGTTGAAGCTCTCCAACTTGGCGACGATAGTCGCCTTGGAGCCGGCAGTAACTTTGTTCAGCCGCACCAGCGGCGTATGGCCAATCAGTTCGGTGATGTCGTTCGCGATCTTCATGTCGTTCTCCAAACACTACAGCTCCCTTTTGGATGCTCGAGCTTACGATTCGGAGCAGGCGGGGATGAGTCGCTAACGGCGGGGGATGGGCGACCGACAGCCGCTCTGGCTATGGTTGCCACAACGGGGGACTCGTGTAATCATGCCGAGTCTCTGATTGCCCTGGGATTTTCGATCGACGGCGAGCAGCGCCGAGTGAGGATGAAATGTCGCTTCGCTATAAACTGGTGATGCTTGCCTGTGTAGTTCTGTTCGGGTTCAATGCTTTCACGCAGCAGAAAGCCGAGCCTAGCCAACCTTCGCCGCTACAGCCGGTGGCCTGGTTCGTTGGAGGGACGTGGGTCTCGGATGTCAAAGACCCACAAGACGGCTCCGTCACTCACGTCGAGAACAACATCACCTGGGCGCCGAATCATCAGGCGATCGAGTTCGTCACCAAGTTCAATGGCCAGCCGCACTACAACGGCTTCTACGCGTATAACGCAGCGACGAAAACTATCGGCTTCTACTACACCAGCGCGGAAGGCGATCTCACCATCGGGACGGCCGTACCTGATGCAGACGGCAAAACCTTGCGTCAAGATTTTGATCTGACGAACGCCAGCGGTAAAGTCACTCACATTCGTTCGACCATTGTGCGCGACGGCGACAACGCTTATTGGTTCACGGTTTTTTTGCAGAAGAATGGCGCGTGGTCGCCGGAGTTCAAGATTCACTACGAGCGGAAGTAGCGTGCCAGACCAGATGGGTGGGCGCATATAATCGAAGTTTGCGCTACTAATCCACACCTAAGCAGGTATTCACACGTGAGCTCTCATATTCATGGACCGGGGCACGAGCCCGCAGGCCCGCAGCCGCTGCCCGGAGTCGATTCCATCATTGCTGTCGGTTCCGGCAAGGGCGGAGTCGGCAAAACTACGATCGCCGTCAACTTGTCCATCGCTCTTGCTCGCATGGGCTTCAAGGTTGGCTTGCTCGATGCCGATGTCTACGGACCCAACGTTCCGTTGATGCTGGGCACCAGCGTCGCGCCGAATGTAGTAGGCGAAGACCGCATTCTGCCGCCTGAGCGGTACGGCCTGAAGGTGATCTCGGTGGGCTTTCTCAGTCCGGGTGACAAACCTCTGGTTTGGCGCGGACCGATGCTGCACTCCATCATCAAGCAATTTTTGGGACAGGTGGAGTGGGGACAACTCGACTACCTCATCATCGATCTGCCTCCAGGCACTGGCGACGTGGTCATCTCGCTGGTGCAGACGGTGCCGGTCACCGGCGCCGTGGTGGTCACAACGCCGAGTGACGTGTCGCTGCAGGACGCGCGCAAGGCGATCGAGATGTTCAAGCAGGTGAAGGTTGACATTATTGGCATCGTGGAGAACATGAGCTACTTCGTCTGCCCACATTGCAGCAAAGAGATCGACATATTTTCCAAGGGCGGAGGCGAGCGCACCGCGCAGCAATTCAACGTACCGTTTCTCGGCAGCATCGAGCTCGACCCCGACATTCGTAAGGGAGGCGACTCCGGCCAGCCGATCGTGTTGGAAGGAGATCAGTCGCCGCACGCGCGTTCGTTATTTAAATTCACCCGGCACGTCATCGAACGCGTTGGCGAGGTGAGGAGCCAGGTCGGGCCGGTGATCGAGATACAGTAGCTAGCAATTAGCAACTAGCAATTAGCAAAAAAGAAAAAGCCCCGAAGCTCGGGGCTTTTCTTTGTATGTACGGATCGGTTGATTGCTTAAATACGCGGTCCGGATTCAGCTATTGAAATCGTGGAAATCGAATCCGACCGGCTGGCCGTCCTCATCATGGGTGATCGTCAGTTCGGCCGGGTTTTCCGACGGGGTTTCCGAGGGCAAACCCCCTTCCTGCTTGCGCTGCGCTTTCCGCGCCGCTTTCTCCGCCTGTTTTTCCTGGCGGGCGCGCTCCTTCTGACGTTTGCTGAAGCTGGTTCTTGAGCTTCCTGCCATATACACTCCCTGGGGACAATTTAGCTTAACTCAATTAGACGCCACTCAGCACAAAACGATTCACAAGTAACACTCCGGCGACGGAGGTGTCGGCATGGTCAACCGTGAACGTGCCGCGCTTTACAGCAGGTTGCTCCGCGACTAGCCTTGAGTTGGGTGAGGAGCGGGAGGTAAAGTGTGCTTCGTCGCGCTCTGTCTTTGTTGCCGCACTCATTGTCTCACCCTTTCTGCATGCGCAGGAGGGAGTGGTTCGCCCCAACGATTCGCTCACACTGCAGAATATTCCTTCCGTTCCGGCTTCCATCGCCGAGAAAGCTGATCGCTACACGCAGTACCGTACCGCTTTGCTGTGGGCCTGGCATCCACAACGGCGCGAGATCCTGATGGGTACTCGTTTTGGCGACACCGTCCAGGTACATGAGGTCGCAACGCCGGGCGGAGCGCGGACGCAGCTCACCTTCTTCGCCGACCGAGTGGCGGACGCCAGTTATCAGCCGCACAAGGGAGACTACTTCCTGTTCAGCAAGGATATTGGCGGCGGCGAGTGGTTCCAGATTTTTCGCTTCGACATCGCCAGTGGAGAGACAACCATGCTCACCGACGGCAAGTCGCGCAACAGTGATTTTGCATGGTCGAACCGGGGCGATCGCATCGCTTATGCCAGCACCAGGCGCGACAACGCTGATCTCGACTTTTATGTGATGAACCCGCAAGACAAGGCCAGCGACAAAATGATCGCGGAAAATCAGGGTGGCGGCTGGCACGTGCGCCACTGGTCGCCTGACGACCGCACACTGCTGGCGGAGAACTACGTCTCGGTCAATGAGAGCTATCTCTGGCTTGTCGACGCCGCGACCGGTCAGAAAACAGAGCTGACGCCTAAAGCTGCGGGAAAGATTTTCTATACGGCGGTTGGCTTCAGCCGCGACGGCAAAGGCATTTACCTTATCACCGATAAAGACAGCGAGTTTCTGCGCCTGGCCTACATGGACTTGGCCACGAAAGCGCTGAAGTATCTCACCGATTACAAGTGGGACACTGAAGACGCGCAGATTTCACATGACGGTCGCTACATCGCGTTTGCCTTAAACGAGAACGGCATCAGCTCTCTGCACGTCATGAACACGCAGACTGGCAAAGAGCTGGCACTACCCAGGTTGCCGACGGGAGTGATCAGCGACCTTCTGCGCTGGCATGAAAACAACCGCGATCTGGCGTTCAGTATCAATGGCGCGCAATCGCCCTCCGACATCTATTCCCTCGATATTCAATCCCGCAAAATTGAGCGTTGGACCCACAGCGAAACCGGAGGCATCAATCCCCAAAGTTTTGTGCAGCCGAAGCTGATCACCTGGAAGAGCTTTGATGGCCGCGAGATTTCGGGCTGGTTGTATACGCCGACGGGGAAGCCGGCCCGAGGCAAGTACCCGGTAGCAGTCATCATTCACGGTGGCCCCGAGGGCCAGTCACGGCCGACATTTCTGGGACGAAACAATTATCTGCTGAACGAAATGGGAGTCGCGTTGATCTATCCCAATGTGCGCGGATCGGTGGGATATGGGAAATCATTCACGCTGCTCGACAATGGATTTCTCCGCGAGAACACGTACAAAGATATCGGCGCGCTTTTCGACTGGATTGCTGCCCAACCAGAGCTGGACGCGAAACGCGTGATGGTCACCGGCGGCAGCTACGGAGGCCACATGACGTTGGCGATTGCCACTCGTTATGACGATCGGCTGGCCTGCTCGGTTGACGTGGTTGGGATGTCAAATCTGGTGACTTTCCTGGAGCATACTGAGGCGTACCGCCGTGATCTTCGTCGCGTGGAATATGGCGATGAACGCGATCCCAAGATGCGTGCCTACCTGGAGAGCATCGCGCCTATCAATCATGTACAGCAGATCACCAAGCCGATGATGGTGGTGGCTGGGGCGAACGATCCGCGGGTGCCGAAGAGCGAAGCTGACCAGATGGTAAAGGCGCTCGAGGCGAACGGCACGCCGGTTTGGTACCTGGCGGCGAAAGACGAAGGTCACGGCTTCGCCAAGAAGAAGAACGCCGACTTCCAGTTCTATACAACCGTGCTGTTCGTGCAGAAATATTTGCTGGGGGAGGGGACGGCAGAGGCGTCTGGCAGAGCCCCGGTTCGATGAATCTTCCGATGTTTTTTCTTTGAGCTGTCATCCCGAGCGGAGCGCAGCGGAGTCGAGGGACCTGCAGTTTCTTCACTGGCCGCTTAGGCGAGGCAGTTTGCGCCGGCGACGAAACTGCGGATCCCTCGGCTCCGCTCGGGATGACACCCTCTTTACCGCTCTTCTCTGCCGATCCACTTTGCGGTGCGAGTGGGCTCGAACTGGCCCATCTTCTCCAGAAGACGTTCCGGATCATCCGCGTCGAGCACAAGCCGGCGGTTGTCGGGATGCAGGAATCCCTCGCGTACAGCCAGGTCGAACAGGCGCAATAGAGGGTCGTAGTAGCCCGCCACGTTCAGCAGGCCGCATGGCTTCTCGTGGATGCCGAGCTGCGACCAGGTCACAACTTCGCAGAACTCCTCGAAGGTGCCGAACCCGCCGGGCAAAGCGATGAACGCATCCGACAAATCGGACATCAACGCCTTGCGCTCATGCATCGAGCTGACCACGCGCAACTCGGTCAGTCCGCGATGCCCAACTTCGCGGGCCATCAGAGACTCCGGGATGACTCCGATCACTGTTCCCCCGCCCGCAAGTACGGTGTCGGCCAGAATGCCCATCAGGCCGATGTTGCCGCCTCCGTAGACCAGTTCGATTTCGCGCTGCACCAGCAGGGATGCAAGCTGCTCAGTCGCGGCGCGGTATACGGGACGGCCTCCCAAATTGGAACCGCAGAATACGCAAATTGTCCGGAAGGTCATGATCGTGGAATGTGCTTCCATTACTGTATTTAGTTTAGTGGAGAGCAGTTGGCCGATGGTTGCTGTTCGCGTTTGACAAGGTGAATCGTTTGATAATTTTTATCATCTATTAGATATGCGCCGGGATACCTATAACGAGTTCCTCGGGCTGTGCCGGGAGCACGGTCTGGCGGCGACTCATCAGAGGCAGAAGATATATGAAGCCCTGATGGCGGGTCCTGGCCACTACTCTCCTGAGGAAATCTACGACCGGGTAAAACGCGAGCTGCCGTCGATCTCGCTCGCGACCGTGTACAAGAACCTCAGGACCTTTGTTGAAGCCGGCATGTTGCGCGAAGTGTCTCCGCATCATGGCTGGCGCATTGATGGCAATCCTCATCCTCATCATCATCTGGTTTGTACGCGATGCCGGTCCATCACTGACATCGACGTGGAACGAATCGATCCCGTGAAGCTGCGCGGCCGCTTGCCGGCAGGGTTTCGGGTAGAGAAGTTCAGCGTTGAGATTCAGGGAGTCTGTAAGGCCTGCGCGCAGGCGGAAATACAGCAACACTCAAATTAATTCGAAGAAACGGAGCTTATTAAACATGTTAGGTGTTGGAGAGAAATTTCCCGATTTCAAAGTGACCGCAACCGTAAGCCTTGAAAAGGGCAAAGAGTTCAAGGAAATCACCAATGAAGATTTCCCGGGAAAGTGGAAGATCTACTTCTTCTGGCCCAAGGATTTCACCTTCGTTTGTCCCACCGAAATTGCCGCGTTCGGCAAGCTGAACAAGGAGTTCAAAGATCGCGACGCTCAGCTCCTGGGCGGCAGCACCGATTCTGAGTTCGTTCACCACGCGTGGCGCACCCATCACGAGGACCTGAAAGACCTGCCGTTCCCCATGCTGGCCGACATCAAGCGCGACCTGACCGGGCAGCTCGGCATCATTGACGAGAGCGCCGGCGTGGCGCAGCGTGCCACCTACATCGTGGATCCCGAAGGCGTGATTCGCTTCGCCTACGTCACGGACCTGTCGGTGGGACGCAATCCGCAGGAAGTTCTGCGGGTTCTGGATGCGCTGCAGACCGACGAGCTTTGCCCCTGCAATTGGCAAAAGGGCCAGGAAACCCTGCACGTCTAACTGTGATTCATACCGATGGCTCCGTCGCGCGAACCGGCGGAGCCACTTATGCTGCACCATTGACGAAGGAATTTAGAAAATGACACTGAATGCATTGATAGAAACACTTCCCGACTACGCGAAAGACATGCGGCTGAATTTCTCCAGCGTGGTTTCAAACCAGACGGAGTTGAACGAACAGCAGCTATGGGGAACCGTCGTCGCCTGTGCGATGACGTCCCGCAATGAAGATCTGACCGCGACGGCGCTGGAAGAAGCTGCGTCTCACCTGTCAGCCTCGGCGTTCGAGGCGGCCAAGTCCGCGGCGGCCGTGATGGGCATGAACAATATCTATTACCGCTTCCTGCATCTCTCGTCGAACGAGAAGTACCAGACGATGCGCGCGGGCCTGCGGATGAATATCATTCGGACTCACGGAATCGAGCCTCTCGATTTTGAGCTTTGGTGTTTGGCGGTGTCCGCCATCAATGGTTGCGGCGCGTG
Organism: uncultured Acidobacteriaceae bacterium; assembly: GCA_963699875.1. GTDB lineage: Bacteria > Acidobacteriota > Terriglobia > Terriglobales > Acidobacteriaceae > CAVVDY01. The sequence goes on along the minus strand of CAVOVN010000002.1, from coordinate 559,710 downwards.
CGTCGATTCCCATGAAAAAGTATTGCGCGAAAAGGGATTCGGTGAAGAGAAGGTGTTAGCTGCGGTCCGGGTAGCCTCGGTGCTGCATGCCGTCGCCACCGTTCTCGACACGCAGCGTGTCGCTGCCGGCGAACCGGTTGGCGTGTAACCGGCAACCACGTCCATGTGACGGCCGACACTGGCTGATGGTTATTTCGAGGCTTCCTTCTCCACAGGAAGCCTGATGCTAAGTCCTTGAAACTCGTAGCCTTGCCCCCGAAAAGGTATCTCGCGTCACATGCGGTTGTGATGTCTGCACTTGTTCCATGTGCGCAATAGCAGTCTGCTGAAGGGTATCAAGGAGCAAGACTCCGATGCTGGGGGCCACGCAATTGCTGCACGGGATCTCTGAAGCGAGAAGCAGAACGACAGCGCCAGAGATCACACTCGTCTGTGACTTCGACTTGACGGTCGAAACCAAGGCGGCAGTGGTTGGTCTTCGCACCCCGGAATTGCGCACGTGCGCAGCAGTCGCACACCCGAGATACGGCAATCATCAGGGGGCATTGTGCTATCACCATACGGTCTCGACATCATCGAAAATTGTCTGACCTGCAAGATGCGGGCCGACCATATCTTCTGCGACTTGCCGCCTGCGGCGCTGCAGACGTTCGAACACATCAAGTACGCTACCGCCTATCCCAAAGGCGCGGTGCTATTTGTGGAAGGTCAATCTCCGCGCGGAATCTTTGTTCTGTGCAAAGGTCGGGTGAAGCTCTCTATCTGCTCGACCGACGGCAAGACGTTGATCTTGAAAATCGCTGAACCCGGCGAAGTCCTCGGACTGAGCGCCTCGGTCTGCGGCAAGCCGTACGAACTTACCGCCGAGACAGCCGATCCCTGCCAGGTGAACTTCGTCAAGCGCGAAGACTTTGTGCGCTTCCTGCGGGAACACAGCGACGCGTGCCTGCGCGTAGCTGAACAGCTGAGTGAAAAATACAACACCGCATGCCGCGAGATCCGGTCGCTGGGGCTATCCCATTCTGCCAGCGAAAAGCTTGCCAAGCTGTTGTTGGAATGGAGCGCGAAAGCTGGTGAGGCTGCCAAAGCCGAGCCGCGCGTGAAGCTTGCGCTCACCCACGAAGAGATCGCGCAAATGATCGGAACTTCGCGCGAAACCGTAACCCGGCTCTTTGCTGACTTAAAGAAGAGACAGATCGTGCAGGCAAAAGGCTCGACCCTGTTGATTCGTAACAAGTCGGCTTTGAAGGCGCTGGCGCTGGCGCCGTAGGGATTGAACGCTGGCAGGGCTGGCGCAGCATAACTTTCGTGCGTCACTTCGTTCCATGCAGGCCAACAAGTTGCGGGTCCATGTGAAGAGGGTCACGACAACGGGTGACTGCAATCACTGCGCCGCACACTGCTGCGGAACTATTACCTAGACATCATGGCAAGCCTCAGTCAGTCCACCAGCTGCATGACTTGCGATTCGCGGCCCGACCGCCCGTTCTGCGATATGCCAACAGACGCGCTGCAGGACTTCGATGAGATCAAGTCCATTGCCTCTTATCCCCGGCGCTCGGTCCTCTTTGCCGAAGGCCGCCCAGTGCGTGGCATTTACATTCTCTGCGACGGCCGGGCCAAACTTTCCATCGGCTCGGAAAGCGGCAAGAGGCTTACGTTGCGTATCGCCGGACCGGGCGAGGTCCTGGGGCTGGGGGCGGTCCTCTCCAATACCCCCTACGAAGTGACTGCCGAGGTGCTTGACGATTCTCAAGTCGTGTTCGTTCGCCGCAAAGATATTGTGAAGTTTCTGCGTGAGCACCGGACCATCTGCATGCAGGTGGTGAACATGTTGAGCCAGGACCTGCACGGAGCTTATGAGCGAGTCAGAAATATTGGCAGCATCCGTCCTCGCCGTCCCCGGTTACTCTTTCGTCCACGAGTAGTTTTTTCCTGATGTTTCCAGGACCTGCTCAAAACGCATAACGCACAGCGAGGGTGGTGTTGTTGGCGTGGAAGTAGCGGGCAGCCGTCGGTCCCACGAATGAGCCTTCGCCATATTGGTAATAATTCCAGCCGCCCTTGAAGCTTACGCCCTTGTACAGTTTGACCTCCACCGTGGCCAGCGGAGTCTGATAGGTCGAGGCCAGCGGGCCAAGCGGCAGCAATGCGTTGAAGTCTGTGGTATTACCCTGGTTGTCAACGATACTGTATCCCACGCGCATATTGACGCGATCCACGGGAGACAGGGTGAACGCGAAGTATCCATATTGCGTGTGCGTCTGGTAGAGGCCGAAGGTCTGCAGCAGTGAGCTGTCGCCGGCGCAAGTGGTCGAGCCCGGCGGAGGCGTGCTGTCCTGGAAGCAGAGGAACAGGTTCTGCTGGATGGCCTCGAAGTTGTAAGCCAGATCGAATCCCCACTTCTTACCGGGCATGATGGTGGCATTCACCATGGTCATGTAATTGTGCTGGCCAAGGTTGATACCGGGAGTGTTGTTGCTCGCCTTCTGATAGTTGAAATTGCCTCCCAGCATCAACCACGGACGCGGAGCATACGAGACATTTCCCCGGAAGTTAAAAAAGTTCAGCGGGTCGGTACGGTAGATCCAGTTATCGGCCGCGCCGTATTCCGCGTCGACGTCAGCGTGCAGAGCTCCCTTGCGATACCAGGCGCCCAGCACGCCGGTGTAACGGTTGAGCTGCGTGGTTGCGCTCAGAGGATCGGTCCACGGGGTAAGCACGCCGGCAAACGTGCAACTGCCGTCGGGATTCAGCGGCTGTCCCGCGCACTCGCCGCGGTTAGGATTGTTGGGATAGTAGATGTCGCCGAGCGCCGCCGTGTAGCTGTCGCCGGGCTGAATGCTGAGCTTTGTCCAGTTGAATCCGGCACGCACGCCGAAGCTGCGGGCGATGTCGTACTGGAGCTGGAGATCGTTGGCGTACGACAACTGCCCAAGCAGGTTGGCATAGAGATCGTTGATGATGTCGGCAGGCGAACCGGACGCGTGGGTGAGGATGCTCCCCGGGAAGGACGCCCCCGGCGTCAGCAGGGAAGCGGTGGTTGGAGCAGCAGGGAAAAGGCTGTTTTCGTAGTCGAGATAGTCGCCCGACACACTGAAGTTGCGGAAGCGGAAAGCGTCAACCAGTCGCAGACGGTCGCTGATGTGAATAGTGGCGGAGACGTCGGCCGATGAAGAATTCCACTTCGCGCTCGAGCTGCTGCCGGCAGTGTTATACCCCAACAAGCCTGAGCGACTACTCAATCCGTTGAAAATCGTTGTCAACGGCGTGTTCATTTGCGCGTGGCTGTATTGCCATTGCCCGTTGAAGTCGAGCCACTTCAATGACGACGAGCGCATGTTGAGCTGCTCAGTAGGAATGAAGGTGTGCTCGTGCTGATACAGGCTGTAGTTGAAGAAGCCGTTGCACGACGGGTTGGCAATACCGTTCTTCAACGGCGCCGAGCATGGACTGCCGCTGTTGAACCATGGCAATCCTAAGCTGACCAAAGTCGAGTTCGACAATGGCCAGGAGTTATACGGGTTCAGCGAATCCGTTGTCCCGCCGGTGTAATACTGCAAGAGCTGCGTATAGCTGATTGTCGTTTTATCGTTCGCGCGCCAGTCGGCGCCGAAGCGGAAGCCGTTCAACTGATTGTTCCAGCTTTGGTCGAGCAGTGCGTCCGTTCCCTCGTGGACGCTGCTGAAAGCAGGCCCGATGATGCGATTACGGTTGTAGCCGGCACGAAAGGACAGCTTGTGCATCGGCAGCACTACCAGGTCGAAGTTGTAGAGATTCTGCCGGTCGAAGTAGCTGTGCGGCGAAAACAGCACCGGCACCGAGGGGTTGCCAGCGGGCGGAGCCGGGTTCAGCGGGTTCGCTAACAGGTCGTAGTCGAAATAGTTCTGCATGTGCTGATAGCTGCCGGAGAAGTTGTACCAGCGATATTTCGCGATCCGCAGCCGGGCCGCCTGCTCGGGATCGCCACCCCATCCAAAGCTCGACAGGGTGAGAGTGTCGAAGATCTCTTCCTGGTCCTTGGCCTGCATGGTCAGCGACTGCTCGAGGAGGCGTGCTCCACTTTGATAATTGACCAGGGTGTCATACATCGGCGTGCTGCCCGTGGTGTCGTTGATGCGCCCGCCAAACTCGATGGATTGCGTTACGTGAAAGCCGCCAATGTCCTTACCTTCTTGCGAATCGGACGGCGGCGTGGGCGATGGCGGGGCCGATGGAGCCTGCGCGAAGCTTAGCGTCGCTAGTACCAGCCCGGCCACCGCGAGTCCGAGCCATCGATGCGATCGGTAGATCGTTGGAAATCGCATAGCGTCCTCTTAGCGGAAAAACACCGGACTAAAGTTTGAACCGTGGATCTGGGTGTGGCACGTTGTACATGCCTGGTACTTCGTCGACTGATCGTGGTTCGGTCCCACGGGCCTGCCTGCCGCCCCATTCATGTTCGGTGTGTGACATCGCAAGCAGAGGAAGTTGACGTTATTCACCTGCAGCAGCCGCGGGTTGGTCGAGCCATGAGGGGTGTGGCAGGAGAGGCAGCCCTCGTCCGTCTTGACCGGGGCATGCTCGAAGACGAACGGGCCCATGGTATCGGTGTGACACTTGGTGCAAACCGCAAACTGCCCGGCAGCGGTGCGGACCTGGCCACCGCGCTCAGTCCCGTGCGGGTTGTGACAGTCGCTGCATTGAATCAGCCCCACTTCCACGCGATGGCGGTATGGCCGGGCGAACTGCGCCTTCTGTGCTGCGTGGCAGCCGAAACAAAGCTCGGTCTGCGATTTCACCAGCATGAAATTCACATCGGTCGATTTATGTGGGCTATGACAAGTCGTGCAACTTACGCCGCTGGAGAGATGCTCCGATTTCGAGAAGTTCTGCGTCTCCAGGCTGGACTGGTGACATTTGGTGCAGATCGCCGCTGTTTGCGCGGGGCTCAGGGTTTCAAAGCGAATGATCTTGGTGGGGTCGCCTCCGCCATCGACGTGCGCCTGTCCGGGTCCATGACATGACTGACATCCGTGCTGATCGCCCTTGAGCAGCGCAGCATGAGGAGTGTTGGCGAAGTGCTTTTCCCAGATCTCCTGGTGGCAGGTCTGGCAAATGTCGATTGCTGCATACTGGCCCGCTGAAGCATCGGGAAGAGCAGCCGAGGCCTGCGGAGGCTGGGTTTTCGCCGGATCAGTCGCGAACGTGCCCGGCACCAAGGCTAGGGTTACGAGCAGAATGAAGGCTAATCGGAAACTTCCAGTCCTCACTAAACCCATCGCCACTCCTAGTTTGGAACCGGGTTCCACTCGGTGAACGAGTGAATCTACTCAACAAGAAACGGCTTGCGCCTAGACGACGTCGGCGTGGCTTTCTTGATCCCCTACAGCAAAACTGGCCAAGATGATTGACGAGATTCTCTTACGTTCCTGGAGCTTTGGCAAGTGCATTCACAATCGAGATGTCGGGAAGGGTTTTGAGGGCGCACGAGCGTGCCTTCACCGGCTGACTCCGCCACGTGCTTTCCATGTGGCGGTCGGAACGTCGTCAGAGAACTACGCCTTCTAAACAAATCGCTGTATCGAACACCGGGGAAAGCACCCACTTCCCGCCGTTATTTTTTTTGGCGGAGATATCCCACATTGGCGGATTTTCCGCCGAACATACCGGATGTGACCGCCGTCACGCCCCCTGGTGAGGCCACTCACTGCCCCTTGGCCCGTGAATCAGCCATTTTTGATAGTTGAGCAATGTGCTGAAAGCGAGGAATGCCGTGAAGCGTTGCGGTTGGTTAATAGCACTTCTTCTGTTACTCACTGCGTTTGCCGGGGCGGCGGCTAAGCCCAAGGCTGCTGCCAAGATGAGCAACGAGGAGTGTCTGGCCTGTCACAATGACGCAACTCTGACCAAGGACGAGAATGGCAAACAGGTCAGTCTGCATGTAGACGACGCAGCGTTCAAGGCCTCGATTCATAGCACTTTTGGCTGTACCGATTGCCACGGCGACATCAAAGCGTTCCCGCACGATCCCACGCCGGTCATGCCCAAGTGCGCGACCTGCCACAGCGATCAGCAGGAAGCTTACGATCATGGCGTCCATGCCAAAGCCGCAGCGGCCGGCAACACCAACGTCGCCAAGTGCCAGGATTGCCACGGCAATGTTCACACCATTCTGCCGGCCAGCGATCCCAAATCGAAAGTAGCGCACACCAATATTCCGCAAACTTGCGGCGCCTGCCATGGCCAGAAACTGGTGATGAGCTCGGCCGGAGTCAGCTCCACTACTTTCAGCTCCTACGAGCAAAGCGTACACGGTAAAGCCGTTACCGGCGGTTCAGAGAAAGCCGCCGTTTGTACCGACTGCCACGGCGCGCATGACATTCTGGGCGGCGGCGATCCCAAGTCCACAGTATTCAAGTTCAACGTTCCGAATACTTGCGCCAAGTGTCACGCCGATGTGGCGCAGCACTACAAAGACAGCATCCACGGGCAGCAGATCGCGCGTGGCAATTGGCAATCGCCGGTCTGTACGGATTGCCATGGCATTCACACCATCAAGGCGCCAAAGGATCCCAACTCTGCCGTAGCTGCCGCCAATGTGCAGAACACATGCGGCGCATGCCATGCCAGTGTGAAGCTCTCGAATGAATTTGGAATCGCCGGCAACCGTGTATCCAGTTATCTCTCGAGCTATCACGGGATGGCTTCGAAAGTTGGCTCAAACACAGTAGCCAACTGCGCGAGCTGTCACGGTGTGCACGACATTCTTCCTTCGAGCGATCCGCGGTCGAAAATTAACTCGGCGCACCTGGCTGAAACCTGCGGTAAGTGTCACCCGGGCGCGAACCAGAAGTTCATCGCTGCCAAGGTCCACCAGGATGGAACACAGAAGGCCGACTTCGGCTCCAAGATACTTGCGCTCATCAGTAAGTTTTATATCTGGATGATCGTTGCCGTGATCGGCGGCATGGTGCTGCACAACCTCATCATCTTCCGCAAGAAGTTGAAGCTGCATCGCATAGGCCAGCCGCGTATCCTGTTCCGCATGTCGCCGCTGCAGCGCGCGCAGCACCTGACGCTGCTTATCAGTTTCTTCACCCTGGTGCTTACCGGATTCGCGCTCAGGTATCCGAACTCATGGTTAGCCGCGGCATTCATCAACGAGGCGGTCAGAGGCATCGTTCACCGCGTTGCCGGCGTCGTGCTGATCGCGGTCAGCCTGTTCCACGTTTATTACGTGCTTGCCGATCCTGACGGGCGGCAACTGGTGAAAGACATGCTGCCCGACTGGAAGGACGTCACCGATGTGCGCGACGCGTTCCGCTTCTACCTCGGGGTCAGCGATCAGCGGCCGATGTTCCGCCGCTTCTCTTATGCCGAAAAGGCCGAGTACTGGGCGCTGGTGTGGGGCATGTTCGTCATGGCCACCACCGGGCTTATGATCTGGTTCAAGATGCTGGTCATGGACCGGGTACCAGGCTGGTGGATTGATGTTGCCATCCTGATTCACTGGTACGAAGCTATACTGGCCACGCTTGCCATCATCGTCTGGCACTTGTATTCGGTCATCGTCGATCCTGATGCCTATCCCATGAACTGGGCGTGGTTTGACGGAAAGATGTCGATCGAGCACTACGAGCATGAGCATCCGCTCGATACCCTGGCCATCGAGCGCGCAACCGGGGCCGAAGAGAAAGTGGAAGAAGAGCCAGCGGCAGCCCGCGAGCAAGCTGCCGACGAGGTAGCCACTTCGAAATAGCGAGCCGTGCCAACGACAAAAAACTGGTAAAGCCGTGTCACCCGTAGTAGGGTACGGCCTATCGTGACTACCACTTTGCTGTGATGTAGGACATACGGTGCGGTGATATAAGGTCAGCACCCCGCATTCTCAACGGAATTCATCAGGAGCCGTTTTTTCATGGCTGAAGAGCAGCGAGCGAAACCGCTTGGTTTGAACGACTTCATCCCGGGCAAGTTAATCAAAAATCCCGTAAGTCTGGTCGGCCTCGCCCTGGCTGTAGTTGCGCTGGCGAACATCATCTTTCTGTTCCTGGTGGACATGGTCTCCACGCAGGAGAGTCCCTACATCGGCATTCTCGCCTACATGATCATGCCGGGCCTCCTGCTCCTGGGCTTGGCGCTGATGGTTGTGGGAATGATGGTGGAACGCCGGCGCCGGGCGCGCGGCCTGCCTGACGCAACCCAGTTTCCGCGCATCGATCTCAACAATCCTAATCAGCGCAGCTCGGTGGCTTTCGTTCTGAGCTTTGTCGTCATCTTCGCGCTGCTCAGCGCCGTCGGCAGCTACAAAGCGTATGAGTTTACCGATTCCGTGCAGTTCTGCGGAGAGCTCTGCCACACCGTGATGCACCCTGAGTTCGTGGCCTACTCGGCTTCGCCGCACGCACGCGTTGCCTGCGTCGATTGCCATGTCGGCCCCGGTGCGGGCTGGTATGTACGCTCGAAAATGTCGGGATTGCGGCAGGTGTACTACACGATTCGGGGAACCTATCCCCGGCCGATTCCCTCTCCCGTGGCCAACCTTCGTCCGGCGCAGCAGACCTGCGAACAATGTCACTGGCCCAGAAAGTTCTGGGGCGCGCAGCTGAAGACGTTCACCCACTTCGGAGCCGACGAGAACAACACGCCGCGCCAGATTCGCATGCTTATCAAAGTTGGCGGCGGCGATCCGAATCTTGGGCCTGCCGGGGGTGGTATCCACTGGCACATGAATATCGCCAACAAGATCGAGTACTACTCGACCGACGAGAAACGGCAGAACATTCCTTGGATACGTGTGACCGACCAGAACGGCAAGGTGACTGTCTATACCACCAAAGACAATCCTCCGAAGCCCGAAGAAATTGCCAAGGCCGATAAGCGTCGCATGGATTGCGTCGACTGCCACAACCGCCCGACGCACATCTACGTTCCTCCCGACCTCTCGATCGATCGCGCGATGGCGCTGAATGTAATCGACCCGTCGCTTCCCTACATCAAGCACCAGGGGGTTGAAGTGCTGACGGCCGACTATAAAACTTCCGCTGAGGCACAAAAGGCAATTCCTGAGAAGATCAACGCCTTCTACCAGGCGAAGTATCCGCAGATTGCCAGCTCGAAGGCGGATGCAATCCAGGCTGCGACGAAGGAGTTGCAGCGAATCTTCGGCACGACGTTCTTCCCCGAGATGCACGTCAACTGGCAGACGCACCCCAACAACATCGGCCACTTTTATTCCTCGGGATGCTTCCGTTGCCATGACGGCAACCACGTCAGCGCCGACGGCAAGATAGTCAGCAAGGATTGCAATGCGTGCCACACCCTGGCCGCGCAGGAAGAAGGTAAAGAAAAACTGGCGGCCATCCCGAACCAGTCGTTCCAGCACCCGGTGGATATCGGGGACCTGAGCGCCGTTAACTGTGCCGACTGCCATAGCGGCGGCGGGGCAGGGCAGTAAGAGTGCTTCGACAGGGCACGGCGAGTCCGTGCCCTGCAGCCGAATTTGTCGTTCCAAGAAACCCCCAGCACAACCCCCGCAAAAGTGACGCTCGTCACACGGGCCTGTGATAAGAGGCATCGCCTCTGAGTTGCCGAAATCCTATCGTTACATCAGCAACAAGAGCCAAATGCAGTAGTGGGGAGGAAATGATGACAGCAGGGAATGGCAGCGCGCATCCAGCCGCGACGAAGAAATTCACACCACGCCTCATCTTCTGGGAAGTCACAAAGGGCTGTAATCTGCGTTGTATCCACTGCCGCGCCACCGCCACCGAGTTGATGTCCCCGCAGGACCTTCACACCGACAAGGCGCTGAACATCATTTCGCAAATTGCCGATTACGGTAACCCCATCCTGGTGCTGAGCGGAGGCGAGCCCCTCTACCGCAACGATATCTTTACCCTGGCTGAGTATGCCAATAGCCGCGGGTTACGTACGGCGCTCGCGACCAACGGCACGCTGGTGACGACCGACGTGGCGCAACGCATCAAGGACTCGAACATCAAGCGGGTATCGATTTCGCTCGATGGCGCCGATGCTGCGACCCACGATTCCTTCCGCGGAATTCCCGGAGCCTTCGAGGCTGCTATCTACGGCATGAAGAACCTGCAGCGGCTGGGCGTCTCGGTACAGATCAATACGACCATTGCCCGTCACAACGCGCACCAGCTTCCCGACGTGCTGACCATGGCTCGGACGCTGGGTGCCGACGCGCTGCATACGTTCCTGCTAGTGCCGGTAGGCTGCGGCGTGGATATTGCCGCCGAGCAGATGGTCGCTCCCGAGGAGTATGAGCGGATGCTGAACTGGTTCTACGACCAGTCGCTCACCGGCGACATCGAGCTGAAAGCGACCTGTGCCCCGCACTACTTCCGTGTGGCACGTCAACGGCGCGCTGCGGACAAGGCGGCCGGCCGCGAAGTTCCTCCTCCGATCGCGCACCATCCGCCAACCGAGATCGGCCCGACCGATATGACCATGCCGGGCTCGACCGGAATTTCACTGAAACCTGGCGGCGGTCCTCCGGTTGGACACGCTGGCCACCCCGGTGGTCACCCGAGCGACATGAATGCGATGACCAAGGGCTGCCTGGCCGGCACTGGCGTCTGCTTCATCTCGCACGAAGGTGAGGTCTTCCCCTGCGGATACCTTCCTGCGATTGCCGGCGATCTGCGCAAGCAGAGCTTCGCTGACATCTGGGACAACTCCGGCGTCTTCGCAGCGTTGCGCGAGGACGACAACCTGAAGGGGAAATGCGGCTGCTGCGAGTTCCGTCACGTCTGCATGGGATGCCGCGCACGCGCCTATGCGGCCACCGGCGACTTCCTGGCCGAGGAGCCCTTCTGCGTCTACGAGCCGGGCACCTCGAACCAGATGGTGCAGGAGATCGCGGCGGCGAAGCGATAGTGAAGCCGACCCGCGAGCGGGCCGATGCGCGCTTACCTCTTGTCATCACGAGCGAAGCGAGGGACCTGCTCTCCTTCGCCGAGTGAAGATGATGGCTTCTGCGGGCTTGCCGATTCGGACGAAGGCAGGCTCGTGCCTACGCGCACAAACTGCAGATCCCTCGGCTACGCTCGGGATGACAGACGTAAAAACTCGTGCCCTGACGTGGCCCCTATGCATCTCAGTGCCGTCCCGTAGCTAAGCGGGGTCACTCCCCTGATTCCGTCCCCATTGTGGGGCATCTTAGCGGCGCCCCACCACCTATAATTGAAGTGCTCTGGAACGATTCTCCGCCGACCGCGCTGGCTCCTCAGCGCACGCGGAGATTTGTCTGCGAAGACCATCTCGACCCGTCAGGTGCTCGCCGGCGCGCCATCGCGCGGGCTTGCTTTCCTGCACAAGGCTCCGCACAGAACAGCCTTCCTCTTCACACTTCTCATACTGCTGTCTACCGGCGCTCTCGCCAATGACGCTCAATCCAGTAAGCAAGCGGCACGTGCGCAATTCGAAAAAGCCGAGCAGTTGCGCGAAGCCCTCAACGGTCGCCCAGAGGCGGAGCGCACCCGCCGCGACTATCAGCACGTTGTTGCCGCCTATCGCAAGGTCTACTACGGTGAGCCCCGCCTCTTCCAAAGCGGACGCCAGCATCGTGGCCGTTGCCGAACTGCTGGCTGCCATGGGACGCCAGTTTCAGCCCGGCGAGAAGGACCTAAGAGCTGCTATTGGTGAGTATGAATTCCTGCGGCGTGAGTACCCGGGCAGCAAGTATCGGGTCGAGGCCCTGTTCACGATCGGCCAGATCTATAAGGAGGATCTGGGTGATACGGCCGCCGCGGAGGCGACATTCCAGGAGTTTCTGAAACGCTATCCTCACGACTCTCGCGCCGCCAAAGCCAGAGAGACTCTTGCGGAACTTGAGCACCCGGCCCCAAAGAAACAGTCCGAGGAGGCGCGTGCCGCGAAGCCGGTCAAGACGCCCGCTGCTGCCGAGGAACTTGAACCAGCCTCGTTGCCTACGACCGGAGCCACTCATCCTTCAACGCTTGAGTTGGTGACCGGCATTCGTCACTGGTCGTCTCCTGATTCAACACGCGTTGCTATCGATGTCGATGGCCCAGTCGAGTATCAGGCGGGACGCGTTGCCAATCCTGACCGCATCTTCTTTGATCTGCCCAATACCAAGCTGACGTCGACTCTGATAGGAAAGAGCTTCGACGTACAGGATGGATATCTAAAGAAGATACGCGTGGGGCAATATCAGCGCGATTCGACACGGGTGGTGCTGGAAGTCGATGACCTGTCAGAGTACTCGGCGTTTGTGCTGCCGAATCCGTATCGCCTGATCATTGATATTCACGGAAAGCAGACTGCTCCGGCGCAGGTGGCGAAAAATCAGACTCTGGATTCGACCGGCGAAACGGAGGAGAGAAGCTCGCGCTCTATCGTTAGCGGCAACCTTGCTTCGGCCTCGAATGGTCAGCCGAGTCGGGACGAGGCGGCGAGCGGCGGTTCTGATGTGCGGGAGACGGCATCAACTTCCCGCCGAGTGCAGAAGCCCGTTGGCCAGGCGGCAGAGAGAAGCGAGCGCACCGCCAAAGGTCAGGATGCCGAGGTTCGCTCGCCCGGGACGCCTTCCAGTTCGGGCTCACGTTCCGTGAAAACCTCCGAGGCCTCAGGCACAAAGGCTGCACCGACCACGGTCGCGAAAGTCACCCCGCGGCGGACGACCGTCGACGACAACGATGACCCGCTCGCGGATCCGAACAAGGCGACGCATCCCGCGATCAAAGCCACCTCAGAGCCGACCTCTGCGCCAACTGCAGTTGCCGTTGCTCCGCGAGATAAATCGGCGAAGAAGGGAAGCAAGCCCACGCAGGCGCAACTCGCTGCCGCACGCGAGGCAGCTCCGACGTCGGCAGGCGATCGCAGCCTCATCCGCGCGCTCGGACTGAAGATCGGGCGCATCGTCATCGACCCCGGCCATGGTGGTCACGACACCGGAACCATCGGCCCTGAAGGACTGATGGAGAAGGACCTGGTACTCGACGTCTCGCTTCGGCTTGGCCGTCTGTTGGAAGCGCGGCTGGGTGCCGACGTCGTCTATACCCGTGACGACGATACCTTCATCCCGCTGGAAACACGCACCGCGATCGCCAACGAGAAGCAGGCTGACCTGTTCGTCTCGGTGCACGCCAACTCCAGTCCCGACCCTGAGGCCCGCGGCGTCGAGACGTATTACCTGAACTTCACTTCGAGTCCGGATGCGCTCGAGGTCGCGGCGCGCGAAAACGCCGTCTCAGAGAAATCGATCCACGAGCTCCAGGACCTGGTAAAGAAGATCACGCTGAAAGAGAAGATCGACGAGTCGCGCGAGCTCGCCTCCGACGTCCAGGCTTCGCTCTACCAGGGGCTATCGGCAAAGAACTCATCACTGCACAATCGCGGCGTCAAGAAAGCGCCGTTCGTGGTGCTCATCGGCGCTAACATGCCCAGCATCCTGGCCGAGATTTCGTTTGTCTCCAACCCCATCGACGAGCAGCGCCTGGAAACTCCCGAATACCGCCAGAAGATTGCCGAGTCGCTCTACCGCGGCATCGCCAAGTATGTCGGCGGCCTCAGCGGGGTGAAGGTCGCCAGCAAGATGGGCAAAGAAGCGGGGGAGTAGTGCTAGCCCTGTACGGCTTTGAATGGGAAATGCTTCAGCCGTGCCGTCCGGTGCGCTGCGTTCAGCCCGCAGAGCGACATTGGTTTTAGAGATCGGCGTCAGCCCGCGCTGCCGGGTTGCTCATGATCCGGGAGCAGTCCGGATAGAACACATCTCCGAGATGCCGACTCTCCGGCCAAGTGGATGCCCGGACACTGGCGCGTTTAACAGGACCAAGGATCCGAGAGCGAGGGACGGCTATTCGGCCGAGCGGCGAGAAGCTTGTTCTAACCAAGCCTTCGCCGCCAGCCTCAGCCGTATCTCGCGCATGACGATCGTCAAAAGGTCAACTTCCTATTTCGCCTGCACTAGCCCCGCAATAACCGCAGCAACTTTATCGAGTATCTGGTTCCAGCCCTCCACTTGACCGCTATTTTTCGCGCTCTCCATGGGTTCATTTCCAATGAAGGTGAGCTTCGTCTGGCCGTTTCCGAGATCCTCAAAGATGGTCACGTCGTATGCACCCTCGATGGCCTCATGTTCTATTCCTAATTGCGCAGGGTCAAGCTTGTTCCCCTTTGAGTCCGAAAAGTACATGGAGGAAACGATCTTCTCGTGCAGAACAATCTCGTGGTATTCACCTGCATTCCAGAACTCCTGCCCATCCGGCGTCTTCATGCAGCAGAGGAATTTTCCCCCAACGCGAAAATCCATCTGACAAAAAGGCGCAGTAAAGCCCTTCGGTCCCCACCACTGCATCACGTACTTCGGGTCTGTCCACGCCTTCCAAACCAATTCGCGCGGGGCATCAAAAATTCTTGTAATAACCATTCGCTCAATTTCGCTAACCGTGTTTTTTGTCATCTCTGACCTCCTCTTTCTTCATTCGATTTACAACTACGTCCAGTTTGTCGAAACTCTCTTCCCAGAAGCGGCGATAGCTGATCGCCCAGTCGCTGACTGTCTTAATCGCCTCGGGCCTAAGCGTGCACACACTCTCTCGTCCACGCTTGGTCTTGATTACAATCCGCGCCCGCACCAGGTAGGCGATATGTTTTGAAATCATCTGCTGCGAGAGGGCAAACGGTTCCGTCAATCCATGCACAGAGGCAGGCCCTTGCGAGAGTCGTTGGATCATGGCTCGCCGGGTTGGATCAGACAACGCCGCAAATGTTGTACCTAATTTATCCACAACCATATGGTAGTGGATTGTCGGCGCGGATGTCAAATGTGAATTTTGCGATTCGTGATTCCCCTCCCGAGTCTCTTAACCCTGACACCTGCGCTCATTGACCTCTGCGCAGGAGGGCGAGGCGGCAAGGGTCATGGCGCTGGCATCAGGGACAGCGGCGGCACGGTTGTTACGGAGCACAAGCGGTTTTTGAATCGGACGATACGGTTGGCGCGCAACTCTGCCGTGCCTGCGCGAACCCCAAGCTCGAAGAGCGAAACAATCTATAGCCCAGGACGGAAGTCCTGGGTACGATCCACCAAATAGAGATCCGGAGCCCCTTCAGGGGCGGCACGTCCATCTTGACGTGTGGGGATAATGAGTGTTATCGCCTGCTATCGACAATTATTGAGAAGCTCTGTGGACACTGCCAAATCCTTTGATAACGGGGCAGGCCCTGATCGTCAGCCCGCTTCGGCGCGCAGGTGAGCGGCGGGTTGTCTCTTGGCTCGTGGCAACAGTGTGGGCGACTGTCCACGCGTCCCGTACGCTTCCGAATCACTCCAAAACTCTGCTACCATGGGCCGGGCGGTGAGGTGGTCATGCCTGAATATGTGATTGAACGGGAAATCCCCGGCGCGGGAAGCCTTTCGGATGCGGAAATCCAGGAAGTGGCCCGAAAATCGGTGGCCGTGCTGAAGGGAATGGGACCGGAGATTAAGTGGCTGCACAGCTACGTCACTGGCGATAAAGTGTATTGCGTCTACCTGGCGCCGGACGAGGAAACGATCCGCGAACATGCGCGCCGCGGAGGTTTTCCCGCCAATCGCATCTCGGCTGTCCGACGACTGATGGACCCCAATACCGCAGGCTGAATTATCCGGCGGTTCCAGTGTGAAGCGTGGGCTGCGCTCTGGAGCTTAGCGCTTCCTGGATGGCCTGTTCCACAGGCAACGCCCAGCCTTCCATCCACGCCGTCAGGCCCGCAGCGTTGCCGAGGGTTCGGCGGGCGAATTCCAGGATCTTCTCCAGTTTATGTTGTTCGGCGGGAGTGAGCGGCGTGCCCAATCGCTCGCGCAGTGCGGCAGCGGCTCCTGCGAAGTGAAGTGATTGCACCGCATTGGATTGTGCGGCAGCGTTTGCAGCAAGACACTCGAGCACCCTTGCGATTCCGCGCTTGTGACCCAGATTCTGAAACATCTGGATGCTTTCACCGTACAGCCGGCGAGCCTCGTCATTGTCACCCTGGTCCCAACTAAGACCGGCTAAGTCGGACAGAGCACTGGCGATTCCCCATCCATCCCGCGAAAGACTGAACGCCGCCAGGCTTTGCTCGTAAAACGAACGGGCAGCCGTCAGATCGTTGCCTTCGCGGGCAAGGTCTCCCTGATAGTTCAGAGTCCAGGCGATGCCGGCCACGTCGCCTATCTTGCGGAAGAGCGCCAGGCATTCATCGTAGAGCGAAGCTGCGCGCGCGGCTTCGCCTTGCAGCTTGGTCACGTTCGCCAGATTGCTGAGAGCGCGAGCGACGTCCGCCAGATCTCCCTCATCCCGCCAAATCGCCACACATCGTTCAAGCAGCAGGGAAGAGGTGGCGAGTTCGCCGCGATCGCGAGCATTTACGGCCAAGGCGTTCAGCGCAACTGCGACCCCCCGGTTGTCGTGCAGCTCCACACAGGTCTCAATACTCTCTTCGAGCAATTGCTGCGCAGAAGTGTAGTCGCCCTGCTCGCCTGCCAGCACCGCGGCGGAGAACAGAAGGCGCGAACGCAGCTTTGGACGCGCAGCAGCTCCTTCCAACGCGAGCAGCCTCGCGATACGGCTTCGGCCCTCGGTAAGGTATTCGCGCGTCTCCCAAAAATGAAACAGGGCAGTACCCAGGCGAAGGCCCCAGTCGGCGTCGGCGGTTTTGATGAGGTATTCGAGTGCGGCGCGGAAATTGTCATGCTCAACCTCGAAGCGATCGAGCCATTCGGGATGAGCGGCCGCCTCCAGAGCGCCCTCTTCGGCGATCACCAGGTAATACGCACTGTGCGACCGACGAGTGGCGGCTACATCGTCGCTGGCGGCCAGGCGTTCCAGGGCGTACTCCCGGATGGTGGTGAGCATGACGAAACGGGTTTCGCCCGCCGCCTCCATCTGCTGCGCGAGGCTCTTGTCCACCATGGAAGCCATGCCATCAAGTACGTCCAGCCCAAGATCGCCCGCGGTATCGCAGACCGCCTCCACAGCTTCCAGCGTGCATCCGCCGGTGAACACAGAAAGCCTGCGGAAGAGAGTCTGCTCGGCAGGGTTGAGGAGCCCGTAACTCCAGTCGACAGTGCCGCGAAGAGTCTGTTGTCGGGTTGGCAGGTCCCGGGCCCCGCCGGTCAGCAAGTTGAGGCAGCTTTCGAGACGCGCCAGCATCGCGGACGGCGAGAGTAGCTTGATGCGCGCCGCCGCCAGTTCGATGGCGAGTGGCAGACCGTCAAGCCGAGCGCAGACGGCAGCGACAGCGGATGCGTTTTCGTTGGTCAGCGCGAAATCGTGCTTCACGGCGCGCGCGCGTTCCACAAAAAGAGCAATCGCGGGAAGACGCGAAAGCACATCCAACGGCAGCAAGGATTTGGGATCGGGAAGCGCCAGCGGTGGCAGCGGAAATTCATGTTCGCCGTAAACATGCAGCGGCGATTGGCTGGTGACTATGATCTTCAGCCTCGGTCCGGCGGAGAGCATCTCCGATATGAGGGGGGCAGCCGAAACCAAGTGCTCAAAGTTGTCGAGCAGGAGAAGCATCGGCTGATCCAGAGCGCCAAAGTAGCCTTTAAGGCTTTCCTGCGCCGACTGGTTGCCGGTTTCGCGTACTCCGATCGCCTGTGCAATGGTGGAAGCGATCAATCCAGGATCGCCTACCACGGACAGCGAAACGAAGCACACGCCAGATGGAAATTGCTCCCCGATTTCGCTTCCCACCTGCAAAGCAAGACGCGTCTTGCCGATGCCGCCAGGACCCGTGATGGTCACTAGCCGCACATCAACCCGCCCCAGCAGTTGGCGCAGCGCAGCCGCCTCGGGCTCGCGTCCGATGAATGCGGTACGCGGTACTGGAAGGTTGCTGGGGCGCGGTTCCGAAGGGCTGACGTGCACATCCGCCAGGCGGTCCCGCACTGCCGCCAGGTCGCGGGCCAAATCGCGGGTGGATGAATAACGTTGCTTCGGTTCCTTGGCGAGGCAACGCTCAACAATCCAAATGAAAGGTGCAGGCGCCTGAACCATTCGGGAGACGATCCGTTCCGGTTGGTCGCGCAGGATGGCAGCGGCGGTTTCCGCAGCCGTCTTCTTCTGAAATGCAGGAACTCCCGTGACCATCTCATATAGCACTGAGCCGAACGAAAACTGGTCGGAATGAAAATCGAGTTTCGCGCCGCTGGCCTGCTCGGGTGACATGTAACTCAGCGTGCCCATCACGGCTCCCTCCTTGCTGATAGAGGTGGAAGCATCAGCATCCGTGGCACACTCGACAGCAAGCAGTTTCGCCAAGCCGAAATCCAGGACCTTGGCGGCCCCGTCCACGGAAACCATGAGATTCTCGGGCTTCAGGTCGCGATGAACGACTCCGATCTCGTGTGCCCGCGCGAGAGCGTCCGCAATCTGTGCCGCAATGCCAATTGCCTTGCGGAATGGGATGGAACCTGACTCGAGCAACGCCCGCACCGTCTCGCCACGAACCAGTTCCATGGCGATGAAGTGCGTGTCGTCCACGCAACCGAGCTCGTAAATGGTGACGATGTTGGGATGATTGAGCGCTGACGCGGAACGGGCTTCCATCTCAAAGCGGGTCAGGGCTTCGGTTTGCGACTGATGGTGCAGGGAAACCGTTTTGATGGCGACTTCGCGACCCAGACGCATGTCGCGGGCGCGATAAACTTCGCCCATGCCGCCGGCGCCGAGCTGCTCAAGGATTTCATACGCGCCGAAGCGCGTACCCGGCGACAAAGTGGACGGAACTGAATCTGGCGTCAGCGGCGGGCTCAATGAACCTCATTGGCGGAGCTGTTAATAGTCAAACTGACGGTTCGTCGCTACATTATGTATCTTGGAATGGATGCTTAAATCGGTGGCGTGACGATCCGATGCCGCGATTCGTCGCGGCATCACCCCGAGATGGGCTTATAATACCCAAAATCCTAGGGGAAATCATGGATATTCGAACCCTTCAGCGTCCGCTTAAGGAGCAGTACCGCCAACATCCCTCGAGTTCGCGCATCACCCTAAAGGCACGCGGTAGCCAAACCGACGCGCCGATCACGTGCTCTGTGGACTTGGGCCGTGAAATATACAAGGCTCAAGCCCACCAAGGCGTAGGTGGCGAGGGTACCGGCGCCTGCTCCGGAGATTTACTGCTGGGCGCAATAGCCGCATGCGCGCAGATCACCTGCCAAATGGTGGCCGCCGCCATGGGTATCCCTACGGAAGGAATAGATGTCACCGTTGAGGGAGACTTAGACCTGCAAGGAACGTTGGGAATCTCCAAAGAAGCGGCAGTGGGATTTGAAAGCATCAAGGTCATTTTCGACGTTCGCGCTCCGCAGGCAACCAAGGAGCAGTTAAGCGCCTTGCAGGAGAAAACCGAACAATATTGTGTGGTATTGCAGACCTTGGAGCATCCACCGAAAATCGATCACAGGTGGCGATAACAAGTCTAGGGTGCGTGTCGCCTCCAGTATTTTCGGGACGGAGGGATCGCTGTTCCTGACTCCGCCACAATCGTGAACCTACCCCATGGAGCCCAACCTGTGCGCCATTCTGGTTTGCGGCTCTATCCTGCCGTTCCCCAGGATAATTGTTGCAACATCGCCATAGCGCTCATTGACCTTTTACGTCGTCCCCCGGGGACTCGGGTTCTTCGCTAGCTGAACCGTGCCTTGAAAAGATGGGCCCTCTCATTTCCAGAGCCGCACTCGAACTCATCTCCGCCCTCCCGAAACTTCCCGCCACGCCCGACAGTCTAATGGAGTAGCCTATTTCAAGGCGCTTGCAAGACTGCGTCCTATACCACTCCACGGTTTCATGAAGCGTTTTCTCCATCTCATCGTCGTTGCACTTGCATGTTGCGGACTTGCCTCCGCCGCCGATACCGGTTTCCTGCCCAACTCCTTTGCCGGATGGACGTTGACCGGCACACCTCAGGTTACGCACGAGGCTGCCAAGGCAGACAGCGCCTATCCTGCGGCGTTACAGGAATACGGCTTCACCGAGGCGGAGACTGCAACCTACACTCGTCCTGACGGGCGCAAGCTCACGATCAAGGCCGCGCAATTCAAGGATGCGACCGGCGCCTACGGTGCCTTCACGTTTTACCGGCAGCCCGCGATGCGGACGGAACAAATCGGAACCAAAGCGGCCTCGGCCAACGAGCGCACCTTGTTTTTCCGCAGCAACGTACTGGTGGATGCCAACTTCGACCACGTCACCGGCATGTCAGCCGCTGAGCTGCGCGAGCTGGCGGCGTCGCTGCCTGCCGCCAAAGGCGCGAATGACAATCTTCCCAGCCTGCCGCAGTATCTGCCGAAGCAGAATGCTGTGGATAACTCGGCCCGATACATACTTGGCTCGCAGGCGCTTGCTGCACTAAGCACTCCGCTGACGGCCGAGCAGATCGATTTTCAGTACGAGCCGGAGATCCTTGAGCAGCAATACTCGCTGCCTGATGGCCCAGTCACGCTGCTGCTGCTGCAATATCCCACGCCGCAGATTGCCGGCGACCGATTGCGTGCGCTCGAAGCTGTCGCGAAAGCCAATCCCGGCGCTCTGGCGCTTCGTCGCACTGGCCCGATACTGATCGTGGCGAGCGGAGCAGTCGACAACAGTGACGCGCGCGCTCTGCTCGGGTCGGTGAATTGGGAAGCTGACGTCACGTGGGATGAAGCGACTTCGATTCCAAAACGCGACAACATCGGCAATCTGATCGTCGGTATCTTCAGTCTCATCGGGATTCTTCTTCTCATCATGCTCATCTTCGGAGTCTTTTTCGGCGGGTTCCGCTTGTTGATGGCGCGTTTGTTCCCCAACCGTGTCTTCAGCCGCCCCGAGAACATCGAGATCATCCAGCTTCACTTGCGGGAATAGACGCACCTCTGTAAGTTACTGAATTTATTTGGCTTGGCGTCAAACCTTGGAGATTGGCGGGTTTTCCTCGAGTTTCGAGCGACTGTTGTCATCAACTGTAAGTTATTGAAAACACAACAATTTAAGGGATAGAAATTGCTTGACACTCCCTTCCCCTGTCCCTAGTATTTGTTTCAGAAAGTTTTGACGGTCTAAGCCTCCGTTAGAACTATTCTCCCTTGAAGAGAAGGCCGCCCTGTTGCCGGGTGGCCTTTTCCTTTCTGCGATTCACCCTCGCTGCATTCCAGAACTCCGCTCACGCTAACTTGTTCCCGAGAAAGAACCCCGTTCCTGAATACCAAAGGCGATGGTTGCGATCAGGGTCCGCGATGAAGGCTGATCCGTCTTTCGCCGATGTTCCAACGGAGGGAGCTATGTAGCTCAGGTCGCTTGACGTCGTTTCTGTCTCAGGACGGAGTGGCCGACGCGATGAATTCGCAGCTCAGCCGCGACCCTCGCAAATAGCAGTGACGGGAGGCTCAGGTCTGTTGTGCAAATCGATGCTGGGCGCGAGCAAACACCTGCGATGTCAATGGGCAATCCGGATAGCCTCTCGGCTCGTCATATCTCACCTCCGCTCGAAGGGCCGGGCTTCGAAGCGGCGCTCCTTCGGGGGACCAAGCCTCCAGCTTTGCCGACAATTCAGCCGATGACTACCGCCAGCAAGTCGCACTACCGCATTCTTGAAAAGCTGGGCGCCGGTGGAATGGGCGTGGTATACAAGGGCGAAGATACGCGGCTGCACCGACTGGTGGCTTTGAAGTTCCTGACCGACGAGGTTGCCGCTGACCCGCAGGCCCTGGGGCGCTTTCGCCGCGAGGCGCAAGCCACTTCCTCACTGAATCATCCCAACATCTGCACCGTGTACGACATTAATGAGGACGATGGCCGCGCCTGCATCGTGATGGAGCTTCTGGATGGCGTGCCGCTCAAACAGCAACTCGCCGGCGGCCCGTTAGACCTCGACTCCATATTGTCGCTCGGCATCGAGATTGCCGACGCCCTCGATGCGGCGCACTCGCAAGGTATTGTTCATCGCGATATCAAGCCTGCCAACATCTTTGTTACCTCGCGTGGCCACGCCAAGGTTCTCGACTTCGGTCTGGCGAAGATCACCCGAAGTGCCTCCGCGGACGCCGATGCCGAGGAGACCCTCTCCGGAGATTGCGACGAGCTGTGCCTGACGCGGCCAGGAATGATGCTGGGCACCATGACCTATATGTCGCCTGAGCAGGTGCGCGCCAGCGAGGTCGATGCCCGCAGTGACCTGTTCTCGTTCGGCGCGGTGCTCTACGAAATGGCAAGTGGACGCGCGCCTTTCGACGGCTCCAGCTCGGGGGTGATTTGCGGAGCCATTCTCTATCAGGACCCGCACCCTCTATCGCAGCTCAGTCCGCATCTGCCGCTGGGCTTGCAAGCTACCATCCACAAGGCGCTGGAAAAAGATCGCAAGCGTCGCTACCAGAGCGCAGCCGAAATCCGGACCGACCTGCAGCGCCTGTTGCGGAACTCCGGCGCGAGCCAAATGTCGCCGTTTGCAGATGGTTTGCAACTGAGGAAACACGCTTACGCGCGTCCTTTGGGAATCGCATCCTGCCTCGCGCTGCTAACCTTGGCTGTGACAGCCGGGGTTTACCATTTCTCGCATCGTCCCCAGCCGCTCAACGAAAAGGACACCATTGTTGTAGCCGATTTTGCCAACCGCAGCGGCGATCCGGTCTTCGACGACACGCTGAAGACTGCGCTGAGCGTGGCCTTGAATCAGTCGCCGTTTCTCAACGTGCTGTCCGACAGCAAGATGGCTGAGACACTGCGGTTGATGACTCGGCCAGTGAATACCGCGCTCACCCCGGAGGTGGCCCGCGAAGTCTGCCAGCGCGCCGGAAGCAGGGCCTACATTGCCGGCTCGATTTCGGCTCTCGGCAGCGAGTATGTCATTGGGCTGAAAGCGGTGGACTGCCAGAGCGGAGATCTGGTGGCGCAGGAGCAGATCACGGCGCCGTCCAAGGAAGAAGTTCTGAATGCACTGGGCGCGGCGACTTCGCGTCTGCGCAGCGAATTGGGTGAGTCGCTACCTTCGTTGCAGAAATACGATGTGCCGCTGATGCAGGCCACCACCTCGTCGCTGGAGGCGCTGAAGGCACACAGTCTGGCCAAGAAGGCTTTTGACGAGCAGGGACCGGTCGCCGCATTGGCCTTCGATCAACGGGCCGTCCATCTCGATCCGAATTTTGCCATGGGCTACCGGGGTCTGGCTTACGACTACTGGAGTCTCGGAGAGTTGGGTCGCGCCAGTGAGTACTTCAGCAAGGCGTTTCAGTTACGCAGCCATGCCAGCGAGCGGGAAAGGCTGCTGATCAGCGCCGCCTACTATGCCAATGGCACCGGCGAGCTGGACAAAGCTGCGCGCGCCTACCAGGAATACTTCCGGAGTTATCCGCGCGACAACGAGCATCACACCGACCTGGGCCTCGTGTACGGCGAGCAAGGACAATATGAGAAGGCGCTGGAGGAAGCCCAGCACCGCCGTTCTGAACAACCCGAACGACCTTTCGCCACGCATTAACCTGGCCAATTACGCTCTAGCTCTGCAACGCTTTGACCTGGCCGAACAAAGCATTCACCAGGCGCTGGCACGCAAAATGGATGCCGGAATGTTTCACAGTGCGTTGTATGGCATGGCGTTTTTGCGGTCCGATATGGCGGCGATGGAAGAACAGCAAAAGTGGTTTGCGGCACAACCGGACTATGCAAATTACGGACCTGCCTTCGCCTCGGACACCGAGGCCTATTCCGGGCATGTCTCGCGCAGCCGCGAGTTGAACCAGCAAGCGGTGGATTCCGCCGTACACGCCGATCAAAAGGAGAATGGCGCGATCTACCTGGCAAATGCGGCGCTGCAAGAAGCAGCGTACGGCTATGGTGAAGAGGCGCGGCGCTCAGCCAGCGAAGCTCTGAAGCTCGCTCCAGCCAGCCCCGGTGCGACGGCCGAAGCCGCACTGGCCTTTGCCATGGCGGGAGACGCGGCCCAGGCGGAGCGCCTGACCCGCAGCCTCAATCAGCTTTATCCAGCGGACGCTCAGATGCAGTCGTTGTGGCTGCCTGCAATTCAGGCGCAATTGAGCTTGAGTCGAAAGCAGCCGGTGGCCGCGATCAATCACCTGCAGGCCGCTCTTCCCATCGACCTGGGCCTGCTGCAGTTCACCAATAATTTTTCCTGTCTCTATCACGTTTACCTGCGCGGCGAAGCCTATCTTGCCGCCGGCCAGGGAGAAGCTGCGACTATCGAATTTCAGAAAATCCTCGATCACGGTGGACTGGTTTGGAACTGCTGGACGGGGGCCCTCGCCCGTCTGGGCATCGCGCGTGCTCATGTAATAGAGGAAAAAGGCCTGCAAGGTGCGCAGCGGGCTGTTGTCGCCGATAAAGCCCGCACTGGCTATGAAGACTTCTTCCGCCTATGGAAGAGTGCCGACTCCAATATTCCTATTCTGCGGCAAGCCCGCGCGGAGTATGTGGCGCTGCAATAGGTGGGGCGAGCAGCTCATTCAGCAGCGGCCTCGAGTCTCGCGCTTGGAGCAAACGCAGCGCGGTGTTGCCGCACGTTTCCGCTGCCCTTATCAATCTCCGCCGCTCTCGTGCTAACCTGCCTTGCGAATGGTTGATTCCTCGCGCATTTATGTTGGTACCGCCGGTTGGTCGTACAAAGACTGGGAAGGCATCGTCTATCCGGCGCAGCTCAAGAAGACGCAGCATCCGGTCGAGTACCTGGCGCAGTACATCGATCTGCTCGAAATCAACACCTCGTTCTACGGACACATCAAGCCGGAATGGGGCAAGCTGTGGAGCCGCATGGCGCGCGCCGTCAATCCTGAGTTCGTCTTCACCGCCAAGCTCAACAAGGCTTTCACGCACTCGCCGATCGCGGTCGTCGAGAGCACGTCGGCGGAGACCATCCGCTCGACCGCCGAAGACGAGCGCCTGGCCAAAGAGGGGCTCGACTCCATCGCCAGCGAGAACATGCTGGGTGCGCTGCTGGTGCAGTTTCCCATCTCGTTCAAGAACACTGACGCCAACCGGGATTACCTCGACTCGGTGATCGAGAAGTTCAAGCAGTATCCGCTGGTCGTCGAGGTTCGGCACAACAGTTGGACCAACGAAGGCACGCTTCGCTACTTCGCCGAGAAGGGCGTCGCCTTCTGCAACATCGATCAGCCAAAGTTGGGTGACGCGATCCGTCCGACCGAGCACGTGACGGCGCCGATTGGCTACGTCCGCCTGCACGGACGCAACTACGAGCAGTGGTTCGACAGCGACTCGCGCAATGATCGCTACAACTATCTCTACACGGAGCCTGAACTCGAGCGCTGGAAGACGCGTATCGACACCATCGCGCAGAAAGCTGGCAAGACCTTCGTCGTCGCCAACAATCACTTCGAAGGCAAAGCCGCGGTCAATGCTCTGCAACTCAAGAGCATGTTGAAGGGCGGAAGGGTGAAGGTGCCCGAGCTGATGGTGAAGAAATACTGGGAGCTTGGAGAGATTGCGGAGAGGTCTAGCACTTAGCAGTTAGCAATTAGTAAGAACCGGCCGGCTAGTGATTCCTGAGTGCGATCACGAACGAATCGAAGGATCTGATCCTCATCGACGAACAGAACAGATTCTCAGGCTCAAAGAGTCGCATGGCAATGACAATCCGAGGGTTAGTTCTCAACCGATTTGAGGCGTCGAATCGCCGAATGATCTGCTAAACCATCATTAGCTAATTACTAGTTGCTAATTGCTAGTTGCTTGTTTTCTGCACTTCATCCCGTATCCCCGCATCCCGCCACCAGTTAACCAAACTGTAACGAACCTTTTCCGTCGCGGCGCGTATATCTCCACAGAAGTTGAACCGGTGAACGCCACGGGGCATTACCGGACGCAACCCCGAAGGAGAAACGTATGAACGCGAACTATAACTGGTTGATGGACAACGTTGCGATCCGCGTCACCCTGAACACGGTGGCGTTCGCGCTGTGGATGGCGGCATCGATAGGTCTTTTGGCAGCCGCAGTGAGACTGTAGCGGCAAACAGTCCCTCCCCCCGAGAGACTGTGAAGGCATGCGTGAGGCGCGCATGCAAAAGGGAATCCCGCTCGTTCTCCGCCGAGCGGGATTTTCTTTTTCGACTGATTGATGTTGTCATCCTGAGTCCGCCCTGGCGGACGAAGGACCTGCAGTTTGTTCCCGAGCTTCGAAAGCCCAAGTACAACAGGATTCGCGCTACACCCGCTCAATCTTTACATCGTTCAACACAACATCTTTGTTCGGCCTGTCCTGGCGGTTGCGGGGAAGCTTGGTGATCTTGTCCACCACGTCCTGGCCTTCGACGACTTCGCCGAAGATGGTGTGTTTGCCGGTGAGCCAGTCGGTCGCAGTCACAGTGATGAAGAACTGCGAGCCATTGGTATTTGGCCCGGAATTGGCCATCGCCAGCTTGCCGGCTTTGTCGAACTTATGCGGCGAGCCTTTGGTCTCATCCTCAAACTTGTATCCCGGGCCACCCATGCCGGTGCCTTCCGGGTCTCCACCCTGAACCATGAAGTCTGGAATCACGCGATGGAAGATGGTGCCCTTGTACAGCGGAGCCTTCTTCTTCTGCCGGTCTTTCGGGTCGGTCCATTCGCGAGTGCCTTCCGCCAGTTCGATGAAGTTCTTCACCGTGACGGGAGCGTCCTTCTCGAACAAGCGGACGACGATGTTGCCTTCACTGGTATCAAAGTGCGCATAAGTACCGGATTCACGAGCCATGAGAGGTCCTTTCGTAGGCAATCAGGATAGAAAACGCAAACCTCAATTGTAGCTGAGGCGGGCGATTGTTCTTAGTTCCGGCGTGGCCGTCGAGCTAGAGTGTACGGATTTGATCAAGCTACATGTACACGGGCCCGAGGACGGGAACGTGGGCAGGCTTGCACCGTGATCTTGATGTCCTGCCCCAGCAAGAGCAGGAATCGCATCAGCCTTTCCAGAGAGAATCCCGAAAGTTGTCCTCGCATGAGCGCGGACACTTTGGGCTGATCCACGCCCAGCAGTTTGGCGGTCTGCACTTGGGTGAGCCCTTGGCCACGAACCAGCATTGTGATTTTGTGGGCAAGCTCGGCTTTGGCTAGCGCCTCCTCCGGGTTCGGCAGACCCAGATCGGCGAAGACGTTGCCACTGCTGACGGTGTAATCCTGTGGGCGTTTTGGCATCGTTATCTCTCCAATTCTCGGTCGATTTCAATCGCAAGCTGCAGGCGCTGCTTCACAAGGTCCATCACGCTCTTCGGCGTGGCTATCCCACGCTTCGATTTCTTCTGAAACGCGTGCAGCACATACACCGCTTTTTCCAGTTTCACGGTGTAGATCGTGCGGAAGGTGTCACCCCGATGATCGGAAATTACTTCCAGCACTCCAGCCCCGATGCTCTTCAGCGGCTTGGCGTGGACGTGCTTTCCTCCGGTCTGGGCCTGATAAAGAGCGAATCCGATCTCCTGCTGCACGGCTTTCGGAAACTCCCTCAGCACACGATGTGAGTCGGCGACGAAGATCAGCGCTTTCATCAAATTTCCAAGTCTTCTCTAATATGCCAAATATGGCATACACCGTCAAGCACTGCCTAGGTAAGCTTTAGGGTTGGCTGAGGGCGCGCTCCCCCGGTTTGCAGTTCTTCTCCGATAGAATGGCCATTCGAGACTGAACGAATGCCGTCCAACTGGATCTTCTGGGTTCTCTTTAACGTCTTTGTGCTGGCGATGCTGGCGCTGGACCTCGGCGTCTTCCATCGCAAGAAGCACGTTGTGCAATTCAAAGAAGCGATGGGCTGGACGGTGGTCTGGGTCGCGCTGGCCGGCATCTTCGCCGTCTTCATTTACTTCTTCGGACATACGCTGGTCGGCCACCTTGGCAGGGCCAATTCTGAGCTCTCGCTGGAATTCGTCACCGGCTACCTGATCGAAGAATCGCTGAGCGTCGACAATCTCTTCGTCTTCCTGCTGATCTTCCGCTACTTCCAGGTTCCTCGGCATTACCAGCATTCGGTGTTGTTCTGGGGCGTAGTCGGAGCCCTGGTGATGCGCGCAATTTTCATCCTGGCAGGCATTCAACTGCTGAAGCGTTTCGAGTGGGTGATCTACATCTTTGGCGCGATCCTGATTTATAGCGGAATTAAGTTATTCGGACAGCAGGACCAGAAGATTGAGCCTGAGAAAAACATTGTGCTCCGCGGCTTTCGCAAACTCTTTCCGGTAACGAAGACCTATGAAGGCGACAAGTTCTTCATTCGCCGCGACGGATATTAGTTTCGCTACGCCGCTGGCGATTGTGCTGATCATCATCGAGACCACCGACCTGCTGTTCGCGGCCGATTCCATCCCTGCCGTGCTGGCCGTGACGCGCGAGCCGTTCATCGTGTACACCTCCAACGTCTTCGCCATACTGGGGCTGCGATCTTTGTATTTCGCGCTCGCCGGAATGATTGAAACCTTCCATCTTCTGCATTACGGCCTCTCAGTCATCCTCATTTTCATTGGGGTGAAGATGCTGGCATCGCATTACGTGAAAATTCCGATTGGGGCAGCGCTGGGAGTGGTCGCGGGCGTGTTGCTGATATCGATTGTGGGTTCGTTGCTGTTTCCGGCGAAAAAAGCGAAGACGGCGGTATAGTCTTGCCCCCGGTACCTGTCCGGGCGGCCACGGGAATGGTTCCTTCTTACGTGTGTCATCCCGAGCGAAGTCGAGGGATCTGTAGTTTCTCCACTGGCCCGTCACGTTTACGAGGGATGGGCTGCCCATCGAAACGCGAAACTATTGTTTTCTACCACGAGCGTCGGCGAAGGCGCGAACTGCAGGTCCCTCGACTCCTTGTCCGAAGCGGACTCGTCGCTCGGGATGACAAACTATGAGGGGGTTGTCAGCAGCTCTGAAGCGATGAAACTCGTCACTCGAACCTGATTGCATCGCCGCGAATCACCGAGTGCTTGTGGAACTTGGCGTCATTCTTGACGGGAAAGTCCGTACGATAATGCGCGCCGCGGCTTTCTTCGCGGGCCAATGCTGCACGCGCAATCAGCAACCCGGTTTCGAGGATATTCGCAGCTTCGCGCGCCAGACGGCTGCCCGGTTTTGGCGCTTGCTGTTGCAACCGGCTGAGCTCTCCTACCGCCTGACGCAGCGAGCTGCCGTCGCGCACCACGCCCACGTGCTGCCACATCAGCGATTGCACCTGGCGAGTGAATCCCTCGACTTCTGCGTTATTACCGTTGCTCGACTGGGCTGTAGCCGGAATCGCAATACTCTGGGGCGCGGTGTTCGTCTCTTCCCGCATAGTCGCGGCCGCGCGGGCGCCGTAAACCAAGCCCTCGAGCAGGGAATTGCTGGCCAGCCGATTTGCACCGTGTACGCCGGTGCAGGCCACCTCGCCGGCAGCATAGAGCCGGTCGATGGAGGTTCGCCCATCGAGATCGGTGCGCACTCCTCCCATGGCGTAGTGTGCCGCCGGACGAATCGGGATCAACTCCGTCGCGATGTCGATGTTGTAGCGCATGCAGGTCGCGTAAATGGTTGGGAAGCGACTGCGCACGCGGCCAGAATTGAGGTGCGTCAGGTCGAGGTAAACCGTCGCGTCAGTCCGATGCTGCACCTCAATCTCGTGTGCGATAGCTCGCGCCACCACATCCCGGGGTGCGAGTTCCGCCAGCTCGTGATACTTCGGCATGAAGCGTTTGAGTTCGATGTTACGCAGATAGGCTCCCTCGCCGCGGAGAGCTTCCGACAGCAGAAACCGGGGAGCGTTCTTCAGATACAGCGCCGTGGGATGGAACTGCACAAATTCCATGTCGCTGATGTCCGCGCCCACGCGATGCGCCATCGCGACGCCATCACCAGTCGCCACAGCGGGATTGGTGGTGTTGCTGTACACCTGGCCCAACCCGCCGGTCGCAAGCAGTACGGCGCGAGCATAGATCTGGTGGAACTGGCCGTCCTGATCGAGCAGGCGAACGCCTTGCACGCTCCCGTCAGTCACGAGCAATTCGGTGGTGAACTCGAACTCGCGGAAAGTAATGTTGGTCTGCGCCGCGGCTTTCAGGTAGAGTGCGCGACCAATCTCGCGGCCCGTGGAATCGCCGTGCGCATGCAAAACGCGACTGCGGCTGTGTGCACCTTCGCGGGTAAAGGCGATCTTGGTTCCGGTACGGTCGAACTCCGTGCCCCACTCGATCAGCTCCTCGATGCGAGGCGGTCCCTCTTCGACGAGTATGCGCGCGGCTTCTTCGTTCACCAGGCCGTCGCCGGCTTTCAGCGTATCTTCCAGATGAAGTCCGACTTCGTCTTCATCGCTGAGGGCGGCCGCAATTCCACCTTGCGCGTACTGCGTGTTTGACTCGGTGACTTCGCGCTTGGCGAGGCAGAGAACGCGGCCAGCGGACGCAAGCTCCACCGAGGCGCGTAAGCCGGCGATGCCGGCCCCCACAACGATAAAGTCGGTCTCCAAAGGCAGATTTTTCATGGCCGAAAGCGCATTGCCACGCTTCTGTTGCCAATGGTAACACCGGCGATTCACTACTCTTACGCAAGAAAGAGCGTGCATTCTCGTATCGGGAATCGAGCGAGAAGCCGTCCCGCCAGCATCCGTTACACTAATTGCTTGATTCGAATTCCCGTCACCACCGCTTCCCGGTCATACGAAGTATTGGTCCATCGCCGCCTGCTTCGCGAAGCTGGTCAGGTAATCGCGCAGGTCGTGCCCCGTTGTACGCGTGTCTGTGTTGTGACCTCTAAACCGATACGCAAGCGCTGGGGTAAGGCTCTGGAGAAGGGCCTTCGAAGAATCTCGGGCAAGGTGCAGTTCTTCGAAATGCCTGATGGCGAGCGCGCCAAACGTCTTGCGAACCTGGAAAAGCTGGCGGAGAAATTGGTGGAGGCCGGCGCCGACCGGCAATCCGTCATCGTCGCTTTGGGCGGGGGCGTTGTCGGCGATGTCGGCGGCTTTCTTGCGTCAGTGTTCATGCGCGGCATTCCGGTAGTGCAGGTTCCCACGACGCTGGTCGCGCAGGTTGACTCCGCGATCGGCGGCAAGACCGGCGTCAATCTCACGAATGGCAAAAACCTGGTGGGGACCTTCCATCAGCCCACGTGTGTGCTGGTCGATCCCGACGTGCTTTCGACACTGCCCGATCGCGAATATCGCTCTGGCTTGTTCGAAGCGATGAAGTACGGTGTGATTCGTGATCCACGTATCTTTGAAATGATGGAGAAGCATCGCGATGCGCTGCTCGCCCGCGACAGCGATTTGCTGGAGCAACTGATCGCCGATTGCATCCGGGTAAAGGCCGACGTCGTGAGCAGTGACGAGCGGGAGAGCGGCGAGCGTCGCATTCTTAACTTCGGCCACACCATCGGGCACGCCCTCGAAGTGGAAACGAGATACAAAGCTCTTCTCCATGGCGAAGCCGTAGGCTGGGGAATGATCGCAGCGGCCATTATCGGGCAGGAAACCGGTGTTTCGGATAAGCAAATAGCCGAACGCATACGAGATATGGTCCGGGCTTACGGGCCGTTGCCGAAATTCAAAGTGAAGCCCAGTCGCATCCTCAAGCGCCTCATGGGCGACAAGAAGACAGTCGGCGGAATACCGCATTTTGTGCTTGCCCGTCGCATCGGCGAAGTTGAGATCGTAAACGACGTGCCGAAACGCGTGATACTACGTGCAGTCGAGAAACTGAACGAGCTGGCTCAGCGGTGATGACGGACCAGACAAACAAAGTCGAGCATCGCGTTGTCGGCGCAGCACCTGCGGGCGCAGGCGATGAAGCGTCTGCGGCGACGGCAGTACGCGAGATGTTCAGCTCGATCGCTCCCCGCTACGATCTGCTGAACCACGTGCTGTCGATGAACATTGACCGTTTGTGGTGGAACCGTACGGCCCGCGCTTTCTCCGACATACTGCATCGTCCCAACGCACAGGTGCTCGACCTGTGCTGCGGCACCGGGGATATGACGTTCGCACTTCATCGCCGGGCGAAGGGGAATTCGGTCGCGGTCACCGGCGCTGATTTTTCTCACGCAATGCTGGTGCGCGCGCAAGAGAAGTCGGGCGACCGAAAAATTCGCTGGGTCGAAGCTGATGCGCTTCAACTTCCATTCGGGCCCGGCGAGTTTGACCTGGTCACGTCGGCTTTCGGCTTTCGCAATCTTGCCAATTACAACCGCGGCCTGGCAGAGATCTATCGCGTGCTGAAGCCGGGAGGCGAAGTTGGCATTCTGGACTTCGGCGAGCCCAAGGGTCTGGTCGGCCAGGTCTACCGCTTCTATTTCCACCGGATACTCCCCGCAATTGGAACCGTCATCTCCGGTGTCAGCGGCCCTTACAAGTACTTGCCCGCATCGGTGCAGCGCTTTCCGCCTCCCGATGAGATGCTGCAACGCATGCGCGACGCGGGCTTTCGCGACGTCTCGTGGACGCCTTATACCTTCGGCATTGCCGGGCTATATCGCGGCCAGAAAGCCTAAGCCTGCGCGAAAGTGTCGCTCAGCGCGTCTTCAATCGTGTAGCGAATCACGTCAGGATAGTGCGACCCGAGGAACTCCTGCAGTCGTGTCGTATCCATGGTGTATGAACCGATGAGGTAGGGCGCAGCTTCCGGAGGGATCGACGAAATCCCCAGCTTCCACAATGCTCGCAGCGCCAGGACGAAGGCTGTCCGGTTGGGAGCACGCTTTACCTGCGCATGTGCGATTTCGGCACAACGCTCGAAGGTCAGTGCCTCGCCGCGTCCAGTCACATTCAGAACCGTTACTGGTGGATCGCTCGCGGGCCGGTAGAGCAAATAGGTGAGCAGCCGCGCCATGTCATCCACGTGAACGAATTGCACCTTCTTGCCCAGATATTCTTTGCCGCGCGGCAGCAACAGGGGCAGACGCTTGCCTTCGGCACGCATGCGGGCGGCCCGTTTGCTCTTGCCTGCCGGCGTGCCGCGCAGCACACCGACCATGTAGTTCTGCATGCTTCTTCCCGCGAAGATGTGCGGGCGCAGAATATAAATGCGGCAGTCCCCCACGCTTTCGGCACGGTAGCGAACCACCTCATCGCTTTCCTTCTTGTGGATTGCGTAGGGCAAGCTGTAGGCCTGCAGCGGCGCATCCTCGCGCACCGGACCGGGAGTCTCGGGTCCGTAAGCAGAAACGCTGCTGGGAAATATGAACTGGCTTACAGCGCCGCCGGTGCGGTTGACCACACTGATGGCCTCCATCACCCGCGCGGTTCCGGCAACGTTGATCTGCCACATGCGTTCCAGGTCGAGAACGCCGCTACGTTGGGGATCCAGGATGAATGACAGGTGGATGACGGAAGTGGCTCCGGTTTGGCGGAGCAGATCGGTCATTGTCCGGCAACTGGACTCGCGGCCGAGATCGACGGAATGGAAGTCAAGCTGGCCGGCGGATATGGAAGGTGGGCGCACATCCACGCCCACCACCTCGAAATCGGAGAGGAACGGTAAGAGGCGGACACCGAGATTCCCGGAAATACCGGTGACCAGAACCGTCCTCCTCCGGGAGTTCATTTCTGTGGAGGAGTGGGCTGGGACGCAGTCGGCTTCGAGGGCGATTGGCCGCCCTGCTGAGGTGCCTGAAGGGTGCCCGTCTGCGGCGCCTCGGGCTTGTTCTCGGGACCGAAGTATGCCTCGTTCAGCTCCGCCTTCACCGAGTCAGTGAGCTCCTGAATCTTCTCTCTCATCATCTGGTCGTGCAGGATCTTGGCAATTTGGCCCTTCACCTCGCTGAGCGGCTTCTCGTGCTCTGAAACCAACTTGTAGATATACGCGGCTCCGGTGTCGGTAAACGCCTGCGAGGTGTCGCCCGGCTTCAGGTCGAAGACGCTCGACTGGGCGGGCGGAATCATCCCGGGAGAATAGTTCTTCAAGTTGACATCGGGAGCGGAGCCAGTCAAACCCATGCGCGCGAAGGCCTCTTTCTGCAAGGTCGCCGGGTCGGCGCCGGCTACCCATTGCTGCCGCACCTTGTCGATGTAAGCTTTCTGCTCTTCATCGGTCGGCTTTTTGATTTCCGCTGCTGCCGGCTGGGTGGGAATGATGATCCGCTGCAGATCGGCATCACGATATTTGCTGATGTTCTGTTTGTAATACTCTTCGATCTTTTGATCCGGTTGGTTCGAGTATTCATTCGAGTAGTGCTCATTGAGCGACTCGGTCAGGAGTTGGTCCGTCACGAACTTCAGGATCTCTTTGAAGCGAGGCTCGTTCTGCAACCCGAGGGCCCGCGCCTGGTCGGAGTAGGCCAGGATCTTCCCATACTGGAGGCCGAAGTTGCGCCGGGCATCGGTGGTCATCCCCGGTTTGACAGCGTTGGCCATCTCCTCGAATTGTTCACGGCTCACGGCGGCGACACACCCGGTCTGGCTGCTATCCTTGCATGCCCCCGTCAGTGTGATGACGGCGTCACTCGGCTTTACATTGGCTGCACTTGCCGGCAGCTCGGTGCTTTGGCCCGGCTTGGGCACGTGTCGCAACGGCTGGCCATTGGTTGTTCCAGGCTGCTGGCCGGCGGCGAACGGCGCCAGCGCACACGAAAGCGCAAGAACGGCAAAAGTTTGAAGTCGCATGAAGTTCAACCCTCCGGAAAAAGAAAACAGGTTAGTAAGCAGTGCAGAAAATCGTACCACAGAGTGGCTGGGACGCGCCAAACACGGCCCTCTGGCGACATCTACTATTTATTGCGTGGACGGGCCCACTCCGTTTCTGATTGGCGCGGAAATCGCTGCCGGTAAATAATCAAGCAGGACGCAAAACGTGAGCAACACGACGATGCAGCGCGAGAAGAAGGCGGTGGCCCTGAATTCGGTCTGGGCGGCAGTCGGCATTACTACGCTGAAAATTGTAGTGGGTCTCACCACGGGGAGCTTGGGCATTTTGTCGGAGGCGGCCCACTCCGGCCTTGATCTTGTCGCCGCAGCTATTACCTTGTTCTCGGTTCGCGTTTCCGATATGCCGGCTGATGCCGACCATCAGTACGGACACGGGAAGGTCGAAAATTTCTCCGCATTCATCGAGACCGGCTTGCTGCTGCTGACCTGCGTATGGATCGTTTACGAGGCGCTCAACCGGCTTTTCTTTCATCATGCGCACGTCTACCCATCGGTTTGGGGCTTCGTGGTCATGGGTACATCGATCGTGGTCGACGTTTGGCGATCACGGCGGTTGCGCAGGATCGCAGAGAAGTACGACAGCCAGGCCTTGCTGGCCGATGCTCTGCATTTCGGCACCGACGTATGGTCGAGTTCGGTCGTCATACTAGGATTGGCGCTGGTGATGGCCGGCGAGCGTTTGTCGCTGCCATGGCTCGCTAAAGCTGATCCCATCGCGGCGCTATTTGTCGCCGTCATCGTGGTGCAAGTGAGTTGGCGGCTGGCACGCCAGACGGTTGACGCTCTGCTTGATGCGGCGCCCACCGGGACTCGCAGTCGCATCATTGCCGGGATCTATGAGGTCGACGGAGTGCTTGAGGTCGATCGCGTGCGCATCCGGCGTGGGGGAAGCCGGTACTTCGTCGACGTTTCAGTGGCGATGTCGCGAACCGTGACCTTTCAGAAGTCCGAACAGGTGTCGACCGATGTCGCGGAACGCATTCGCCAGCTGCTGCCCGGCGCCGACGTCGTCGTTAATACCGTCGCGCGGGCTCACCGCCGCGAGAGCCTGTTCGATCGCGTACGGGCTGTCGCCACTCGCCACAATCTGAACGTTCACGACATCAGCGTGCAGGACCTGAGCGGCCGGCTGCATGTCGAGCAGCATGTGGAACTCGACGAAACGCTGACCCTGAAAGATGCGCACGAGCGCGTAACTCAATTGGAAGCTGAGATGAAGAGCGATATGCCCGAGATATCAACCATTCTCACCCATATTGAAAGCGAGCCTGCCAGGATCGAAACCGGCGATGGTGAGGTGCGCGTTCCCAGCTTTGAGCGCAAGCTCCAGGGCGTGAGCGAGAATTTCCCGGAAGTGGTTGATATGCACGACCTGGTCTTTAAACGCGTCGAAGGCCGGCTCTATCTGTCGTTGCATTGCACCATGAAAGACGATCTACCGCTTTCACGTGTGCATGATATCCAGAGCGAGATGGAAGGCCGCTTCCGTCAGGAGATACCGGAGCTGTTTCGCGTTCTCATCCATCCCGAGCCGCAAACCGACAATCGAAGATAGAAGACAGGGGAGTAGCTGGAAGGCGATTGATTCACCGGACGCCGTGGAGTAAGCTCTCTCCACTCGGGCTTCCAGGAGGGCGAAATGCAGCAGGAACCGGATAGCTTCCAGAAGACATCGGCTCCCTCTGCCGCGAACGCCTGCGGCGAAAATGTTGAGCGGCTGCGATATGTTGACCATCGTGGCAAGCGTATTCTGCTGGCCGACGTCAGCGCGTGCAACGACGAGCAGTTAGCCGAATGCATCAAGGCTGTTCCGGAGTACGTCACGAGGCAGCCGGAACACTCGGTCTTGCTGTTGGGCGATTTCACAGGTACTCACTTCACCAAAGAGACAGTTGAGCAACTGAAGATCGCCGCCGTTTTCGATCGTCCTCATGTCGCCAAGGCGGCGTGGGTGCTCAGCGATAATTTGCACAAGGTACTGCTGGAATCGATTCGCAACTTTTCTGGCCGCGAGATTGCGGTCTTTGCCACACGCGAAGAAGCGCTGGATTATCTGGCGAGGTGACGGGTTTGTGACGCAACACTGAGATTCGCAGTTTGAGATAATCGTCCGTATGTCAGTCACCCATCAAATCTCGATCGAAGACTACCTGGCTAAGGCTTATCGTCCCGACCGCGATTACGTTGACGGCGAGGTGGAGCAGCGAAACGTGGGCGAGAAAGAGCACTCAATAGTGCAGGCTTTCTTCGTGAAGTGGTTCGCCATGTTTGAGCGAGATTGGCAACTGGAAGCCTTCCCTGAAATTCGCATTCGCGTCACCCGGAACCGGGTGCGCATCGCCGATATTGCTGTGGAGCGTATAGGGATTCCCTATGAGGCGGTTCTCGAAAAGCCACCCATCGCCGTCGTCGAGATTCTTTCTCCGCAGGACCGAGTTTCGCGCTACCAGGAACGTCTGGAGGATTACCGCAGCATGGGAATTGAGCATGTCTGGGTCATCGATCCCATTCGATGCAAAGCCTACGACTGTAGCGCTATCGATTGGCAGCCGGTTGACAACTTCACCATCGCAGGCACTCCCGTTCATGTCGCACTCGTGAGCCTGTGGGAAAAGCTCGCCAAGATGCATTCTTTCCGATAGCCGACCTTACGCTGCCCCGCCGCTGGTGATCGCTCCCAGCGCTTCTCCGGAGTCATCTACGGCGACTACGTCCTCAAGCGGGTAACCAAGCTCCTTCCACTCGTAGTATCCGCCCAGCAATGGACGCACCTGTCGAATACCGTGTCTTCTGAGTTGCAGCGCCACACGGGCGCTGGTAGCTTCGTTCGGTCACGTACAGAACAGAATGATGTCGCCGTCGCGCGAGATTTCGCCGTTGCGCGCCTCCAGGTCCTCCGGGGAAATACGCAGCGCGCCGGGAAGGGTGTGGGGATCGGGCAGCAAGTCGAGAGGATGACGCAGGTCGATGATGGTTACAGGCTCGTTAAGATCGAGCTTCGCCTTGAGTTCCTGCGGCGTAATGCGTCCGCCCTTCACCTGATTCAGGAATCGCTCGCGTTCGTAATAGCGGTAGCCGATATAAGCGACGAAGGCGCCGACGAAGAGCAACAGCGTCCATGATCCCAGACGTTGCAGATCGTTGGTGATCCGGCTGATCTGATTGCTGAAGAAGTAGCCGGCAAGCGTGAAGGTCGCCGCCCACAATGCGGCGCCGGCAAAAGCGAAGGGCGCGAAACGAACATAAGGAGTCCCAACCACGGCCGACAGCGGAGCAGCGGCGGTGTTCAGGCCGGGTACAAACTTCGAGAACAGCAGCGTTCGCAAGCCGAACTTGGCGAACTTTGCCTCGGTCTGGCGGACGCACGTGTCAGGCTCGAGCGAGATTTTGCAGAGCAGGCGCAAGACGCCGAGTCCGCGTCGCTTGCCCACGTAATACCAGACCGAGTCGCTGAGCAGAGAAGCCACCGCCGCAGCCAGCACGGTCATGAACAGGCTCATCTGCCGCTGGCCGGCCAGCGCCCCGCACGTCAGCAGCAAGGGCGCAACGGGCACAGGCAATCCCGCCTGTTCGCCCAGCACCCACACGAATACCAGCATGTATCCGTACTGAAGCACGAATTGGATGGTTTCAGACAAGAAGAGCTATTCCCCGCCAGCGTCAAACAAGTGGATGCCAATAGTTACGCAAAGTTTCGCAAGGCAAGCATGAAAATAGTACCTTAAGTGCGATGGGTGGAAGCTCTGCGGGTGGAAGCCTCCGCATTTATGCGGAGGAGAGACAATGTCCTATTCGCGTGCGCTTTAGCGCTGGCCTATGATCCGCGGCTAAAGCAGATCACCTTTGTAAGCTCATCCCTCGCATAAATGCGAGGGCTCCCACCTCCGGCGAAGAGCGAATGGTGAATAGCGAATAGCGGCTTTTTCTTACCAGTTCTGCGGCCTCTCTTCCGCCGGCTTCTGCGTCTCCGGTTTTACCGACGTCTCTTCCGGCGGCATCTGGTAAGCCGAATTCGGGATGCCCATCAGGTACATGTCGAACCAGCCAACGATATTTTCCAGACGTTCGATGCGATGCCATGGCTGTCCAGACCTCGACAGCTCGTGCGACTCGCCGGGGAAGCGCACCATCACCGTTGGCTTGTGCATGAATTTCAGCGCGCGGAACATCTGCTCGCCGCCGCTGGTCGGAGGCGTGCGATAATCAGCGTCGCCAAGGATGAACATCATCGGCGTATCGACATTCTTGATATAGGTGATGGGCGAGCGATTGACGTAGTCCTGGAAGTCGTCGAACGGCGGCGCCTTGAACCAGTTTGGCTGGAAGAGCGTGAAGTCGGCGGTGTACCACCACGAAGCCCAATCGGAGATATCGCGCTGCGCCACTGCTGCCTCGAAACGATGCGTGTGGCCCACCGTCCAGTCGGTCAGCAACCCGCCTCCACTACCTCCCGTCACGCCAAGCTTTTGCTGATCGATGTATCCCTTCTTCAGCATCTCGTCCACGCCGGTCATCAGGTCTTTGTAATCGTCGCCAGGATATTTGTACTGGATGATGTTGCCGAAATCCTGGCCGTAGCTGGTCGAGCCACGCGGATTGGGATACAGCACGACATATCCCTTGGCCGCCATCCACTGGAACTCGTGATCGAACACCCAGCCATACGCGCGTGTGCGGACCGCCGTGAATGTTGAGGATCAGCGGATACTTCTTGTTGCGGATCGAAGTCAGGCGGCTTCTGAATCCATGCCTGAATCTTCTTGCCATCGAAGCTGGTGTACCAGAACTCTTCCGGCTCCGAGAGCTTAAGCTCGCTGAAGAGCGGCCCGTTCAGATTGGTTAACTGCCGTTGGCTGCCGTCCTGATTGAGCACGAACAGCTCGTCGATCATGGTCGGCGTCGAGATGTTCATCACCACGACCTTACCGTCGTCGGAAGTGGTGAACTGCTCGACCGCCTGATCGCCGTGCGACAGCTCCTGGGGAGAACGAGTCACCTGATCAACGGCGCCATAAGGGCCTACGTCGAAGCTAACCATGATGGCTCGACCCTGCTTGGCGACAACGTCCAGCAGCTTTGTACCGTCTTTCGACCAGGCTGGGGTAAGGCTGCCTGCCGCACGTGGCGCGCGGTTATCGCCGCCGACTCCGCTATTCATGTCGTAGTCGTAGTTGGAAGTGATGTTTCTCGCAACGGCTCCTGGCGTGAGGTCGAGGACCCACAGATCAGGCTTAGCGTAGGAGCGCACCGGTTTTTCCACCGCGCCGATGAACGCTACTCGCTTGCCATCAGGGGAGAGCACCATATCGCTGACGCCTCCCAGAAGTCCGCCAAGCTTGACCTTGGTTATGAGTTCGACCGCACCGCCCGCCGCCGCAACTGACAGAATGTCGGCCTGCGGCAGTTCGTAGTAAGGCTCAATCACTCGGTTCGCGTGAAAGATGATGCGGCTGCTGTCAGGAGTGAAACTCGGCTCCTGCTCGTCGAATTCTCCCGTGGTGAGCTGCTTTGGCGTGCTCTTGGCCTCGCTCGATGGCGGCACGTCGACGATCCAGATATGGCGATGGTGCTTGGGATCGAGATAGCCCGCTCCATTGAAGCGATACACGGCGCGGGTAATGACCTTCACGTCGCTCTCATGCTCGGGCTCGCCGCCAGTGTCCTTCTTCAGCTTCTTCGCGAAATCGTCAGGAATCGCGTCGCAAAGGAACGCGATGCGCTTACCATCGGGCGACCATACCGGGTCGCCCACTCCACGCGGCATGTCGGTGAAGGTCCAGGCTTCGCCACCGCCCAGCGAGAGCAGCGCGAGCTGCGATGCCGGAGGCTTGCCATCCTTTGGTGGCTCGCCGCTGCCACGGACGAAGACAATCCACTTGCCGTCCGGCGACCAGCGCGGGTCCGAGTCGTGCTTGCCGTTGGTCAAGCGCCGTGGCGCCGACGCGCCATCGGTTGCGACCGTCCACAGCGACGTCTCGTATCCATCTTTCTTGTCGTTGACGTTCACCTTGACGAACACCACCTGCGATCCGTCGGGCGAGACTTGCGGATCGCCAATCCACTGAAAGCGGAACAGGTCTTTCTCGGTGATGGAGCGTTTGGACTTGAGCGAAACAGAACGATGTAGCCAGCAGAACCAGTAGAAGCGAGCAGCAGATCTTAAGGCGCACGATGGGAGCCATCCTCGAAGAGAGTCGCAGTCTGTTATATGCGGCCTGTGCATCAGTTGTCGAGCGAAGTCAGTGCCCAGGAGGATTACGGGCACGGCGTATACTGTTCTCCCATCATGAGCCAGCATCCCAGCGGCATAAAGAACCTGGTTCCCGAGTTGACCAAGAAGGCGAAGTCTGCCGTCCTGCGCGGAGAACCGGAACCGCGATGGCCCGGCTTTGTCGCTCTCATGGCCGGCTCCTGTCTGCATTTCGTGCTGCCGTCTCGCTTGTCGATCGGACCCGACTGGCTGCTTCCGCTGGCGATGGGGTTGTTGCTGATACCCATCATGGCCTCCCACAAGCGAGGCTCCTACGCCATTGCCCGCTCGCTTACCTTCATCGCAACCAGCGCTTTAACGTTGGCGCTGATCGCTTCTTTAGCCTTGCTGATTCAAGGCTTGCCAAAACATAAGGACACTCCCGAAGCCCTGCTGCGCTCCGCCTCAGTGTTATGGGTCACGAACATCATCGTGTTCGCGTTGTGGTATTGGAAGCTGGATGCCGGTGGACCGGTCGGCAGAGACAATTCCACGGGCCCGATCGAGAGCTCATTCCTGTTCCCGCAGATGAGTCGGCAGCCACCCGATCCCAGTTGGTCGCCCGAGTTTATCGACTATCTATTTCTGGCATTCAACACCAGCACAGCCTTCTCACCAACCGACACCGCCGTGCTCGATGGCTGGGCGAAAATCATGATGATGCTGCAGTCGCTGATCTCGCTCAGCGTACTGGTCGTCCTCGCCGCAAGAGCTATCAACGTGCTGTAGCCATTTCGTGAAGCCTGAATGTTTTGTATCAGGGCGCGCCTTCAGGCGTGCCAACCGCGGCCAATACCGAGTTTGCGCTTTAGCGCCGAGGTAAGTGCAGCAGGGGCTGAAGCCCGCGATTCCTCACACTTTGATCTGTCGGCGGCCCGTCTGATAGCTCTCGTTCGGCCCTGATACAAAGCGCAATCCAAGTGAATGGTTCGAAGCTCATGGCTCGTGAGTCCCACGTATGCCAACATCAAGAATGAACGGGCACCCGGCCGAGGAACCCGACCCAGTCCGCACGACGAAACAATCTGTAGCCCAGCACGGGAGTGCTGGGTAACCGTAATAAAAAGGCGAAGAGTCCCTTCAGGGACGACACAAGATTGCCGCCCCGGAAAGGGCTCCGGGATATTGAAAGGCCGCGGCACCCAGGGTTCCCACCCTGGGCTACAGATTGTCCCGTTCTTCGAACTCCGGCTTGCGGGACCGCTGTTCTTCTGATCGCACCGAACAATTCCCAGGTTAGCCCAACTGAAGGGCGAACCTGGGGCACCTTGCAGTTCACGCATCGTGAATCCCGCTTATGCCAACATCAGGAATGAGTGGGTGCCCGGCCGAGGAACCCGACCCAGTCCGCAGGACGAAACAATCTGTAGCCCAGCACGGGAGTGCTGGGTAACGTAATGGAAAGTCAAAAAGTCCCTTAAGGGACGACAAAGATGTGCCGCCCTTAAAGGGGCTCTGACGGATCTGTCAGAGACAGGTTTGAAAGGGCACGGCTTCAGCCGTGCCGCATCCTTCCTTTTTGATCTTGTCATCCCGAGGAGGACGTCAGTCCGACGAGGGACCTGCAGTTGTGCCGTCCCCCAAAAGATGTTCCAGCACGCCGAATGCATGCTTTGTATCAGGGCACGCCTTCAGGCGTGCCGCATCCTTCCTTTTTTAATTGTCATCCCGAGGAGGACGTCAGTCCGACGAGGGACCTGCAGTTTGCGCGCTTTACTCCCGCCGATTGTCATCACGACGCCATGTTTTGGCAGAGGGGATCTTTCTTGGTCGCTCTTCGTTTCGGTATCTGGCGAAGAGCGAACAGCGAATGGCGAATAGCGATTCCCAAAGTTCATGGCTCGTGAGTCCCACGTATGCCAACATCAAGAATGAACGGGCACCCGGCCGAGGAACCCGACCCAGTCCGCACGACGAAACAATCTGTAGCCCAGCACGGGAGTGCTGGGTAACCGTAATAAAAAGGCGAA
This sequence comes from uncultured Acidobacteriaceae bacterium, assembly GCA_963699875.1. Classification (GTDB taxonomy): domain Bacteria; phylum Acidobacteriota; class Terriglobia; order Terriglobales; family Acidobacteriaceae; genus CAVVDY01. The sequence continues at coordinate 516,919 of CAVOVN010000002.1, read as the reverse complement.
GAGTCCCTTCAGGGACGACACAAGATTGCCGCCCCGGAAAGGGCTCCGGGATATTGAAAGGCCGCGGCACCCAGGGTTCCCACCCTGGGCTACAGATTGTCCCGTTCTTCGAACTCCGGCTTGCGGGACCGCTGTTCTTCTGATCGCGCCGAACAATTCCCAGGTTAGCCCAACTGACGGGCGAACCTGGGGCACCTTGCAGTTCACGCATCGTGAATCCCGCTTATGCCAACATCAGGAATGAGTGGGTGCCCGGCCGAGGAACCCGACCCAGTCCGCAGGACGAAACAATCTGTAGCCCAGCACGGGAGTGCTGGGTAACCGTAATAAAAAGGCGAGAGTCCCTTCAGGGTCGAGACAAAGATGTGCCGCCCCTAAAGGGGCTCTGGCATATATAAGGACGCGGTACCCAGGGTTCCCACCCTGGGCTACAGATTGTTCCGTTCTTCGAACTCCGGCCCGCGGGAGCGCTGTTCTTCTGATCGCACCGACCAATTCCCAGGTTAGCCCAACTGAAGGGCGAACCTGGGGCACCTGCCGGATGGCACAGTTCACAGACCCTTGCCAGTATCGGGTAATCCATCGGTAAACGGAAGAAGCATATTCTGCCCGTATGGCGGCGCAACGGTGTTAAGTTTTTCGATGAAGTCCTTGTAATTTACGCTGCAGTTTCATGATCGCAACAACCGCACCAAGATGTTCCCGCAGCTTCGGATACCCCATGTTTGCCGTGAGTCGCTGGAAGTATTTGTGCGTTGGGCGCCCCGCGTCGTTTCTTTGTGCAAGCTTCTTTAGCTCCGAGAGGACGTTTGGGGCTAATCGCTTATACACAATGTCATTCGTGAGCCATCCGAAATATTGTGGCCGCTGGACTGAGTCAGTTTTGTAGTCGAGTCCGCGCAGCCGAAATAACTGTTCGTAATAGTCGGACGGGAATGTCCGAATGTATGGCTGCAACTCCTTAGCAATGAAAGCCTCGAGGATTCTCGCCAAAGCATCGACTGGCCGCTTGGTTTGATAACCAGTTGCTTCATCAATAAGGGCGATAATTCCTGTATGTGCAAGAGCACGCATAAGAATTTCTGCCGATTTAACCAAGTCATCCTGACTTGGCAGGGTCACCTTTTCGTCGCGCGCCCTCAAGAAAACATCGCAGATCATTGGGTAAAGTTCGGCGCGGATACCGTTCGCAAGGAATCCACTCCGGCCAGGAATTTTGTAGCGGTAACGGGTATTTAAACCCTCAAGCAATTCTGGGCTTATGCACTGCCGTAGGTTCGGCGCCGACAAAACCGGTGGCAAATTGGCAATGCTCGAATCCTCCCTCACGCGGAGCCAATGTGAACCTCCCCGCTTTCCACCGAGCGACTTTACTAGTTCGCGCTCCGAAACGAGACGGATTACTTCACCCTCTACGACGATCACCGCACAGGGAATGGTGTGCCCCACGATGCCGAGGTCGCCCCACGCTTCGGGTTCATACACTTCCGAGGGTCTACCGCCAACAGACCAACGTTTGGATGCTGCCATTTTCCCGAGTTCCCTTCGTTCGTCGGCGGTTAAACGCGCCATTCTAGCCCGCCCCGACTTGGCCTTGCCGCTTGCGCCACGCTGCATTTCATCGTTCACAAATAACCTCTTGACTGCCAGTATATCCTAGTTATGCTGGCAGTCAAATAGTTTATGCCAGTATTTTATTTGATACCCATCGCTAAGCGACCCTGTGGAAATCAGACTGAGCCACTACTCACCTCTTGAGGTTCTTGAAGAGTTGATCGCGAATAATCGAGGATTGTAGCGCCTTGCGTCAGATGCGCGATCCTGGATGAACTCGTGCTTTGACGCGAATCTTGGGATTCGCCACGCCAGCGCGGAGCCGGGTAGAAACGTAACCACAAGACCGGCGGCGCCTGTGGCGAATTTCAACACCCCGGTTACCTTCGTAACCTCGCCTCGTCACATTTCACTTTCTTCGTCAGTTGAGAAACCCGTAAACTCTATCCGAGGACGCAGGAGATCTGCGTGCGCCTGATGGCGCTCTCGAACGAAGGTTCTTTGAAATCCAGGCTGGCTGTAGGTCCCTCGGCCCACCAAGGCCGAAAGGCGAGACTGAGCACCAGCTAAGTCCTTTGTTTTCAAATATCGGCTTGTAAGTCTCACGGGCTCAAATATTTGCATGAGAAAACATGTCTAAAGTGTTGAAAACAAAATATCGCGCACACAAATTTTTTCGTGATGTCCATCACATCGAAAGTGCAAACTCGCGAGAGGTGGGCCAGAAACGTTCAGCGTATGGGCTGTGAGGTGTCGTGCCTACGGCACTCAGGATGTTGGAGATACGTTCACCCGCCGTTGAAACGGCGGGCTAACCTGTGTCTCGCCTACGGCGAGAGCGCATTGATCAGAGCGGGGTATCCACCAGGAAACCCAAAGCATCGGCTCACGAGCAATCGGGGAAATTTTGATCGCTAAGTCCTTTATTTTCAAATATCGGCTTGTAAGTCTCACGCGCTCAAATATTTGCGTGATAAAACATGTCTAAGTTGTTGAAAACAAAATATCGCGCATGCAATTTTTTTCGTGATTCACATCACAATTATGCGAGCCAATTTCGGCGGGCGAGCTCACCACTCACTGACTGACAACCGACAACTGACAACCGACAAGCGTACTTCACGCCGTTGGCTTGTCTCGCGGTGGCTCATAGGCGAAGAAGTCGTGATGAAATCGCTGCGCGTATTCCCGGATGAGTGCTCGACTCGATTCGAATCTTGCGAGCGGACGATCAACCCGGCGTGGTGCGACTTGTCGTTCATGCGCCAGACAATCTCGGGATCGTTGTAGGCCGATGTATCAGGCCATTCCTGACGCGCAAGAGAAATCAGCAGTCCGGCGAAATCGTTGCGAAGCGGCGTGACCGTGTAAGGCTTGTTTCCGCCAGCGACCTCGACCTTCGCCCACTCCGCCCACAGGTTGAGACCGGTTGCCGCCTCGACCAACTCCGCGATGTGTGCGCCGCCGACACGGGCCGATGTCTCCAGAAAATACAGTCGGCCATCCTGTCCCCGGATGAACTCGCTATGCGAAGCGCCACGCAACAGGCCGAAGGCCTTCAATACCTGCTCGTTCAGCGCGCGCAGCGGCCGCTCTTCATCCGATCCCGGAGCAAGCGTTCGCGTGGTAAAGACGTCGCCACTCTGCGAAACCTCCATCGGCGGCCGACCGTATTTACTGCTGACAGAAAGCAGTACCTGCTTTTCGTAGGTGATGGTGTCGACGTGATAGATGTCGCCGGGCACAAACTGCTCCAGCAAATAGAACGACTGCTGATCGCCCAGATTGTTCACCGCCTCCCAGAACTCGGTCGAGTTGTGCAGCTTCTTCATGCCGATGGATCCGGCAATGGAGCGCGGCTTCAGTATCCACGGCGGCGGAATGCGCTCCATGAAGTCGTTGAGCTTGCGGTGATTCAGCACGTGGATAAATGCCGGCACCGGCAGTCCTTCGGACGCGGCGCGTGTCCGCATCGCCAACTTGTCGCGGAAGTAGCGCGCGGTGGTCTGTCCCATACCCGGCACTCGCATGTGTTCGCGCAGGATCGCCGCCGTCTCGACGTCAAACTCGTCAAGCGCGACGATGCGGTCGATGTTCTCGGTCTTCGCGACGTGGCTGAGCCCGAGCATCACGTCATTGATGTTCCAGGCTTTGTCGACATCGGGAACGTAGAAGATTTCGTCGATACTCTCGCGCGGCCACGCGGCATGCTCCAGGCTGTGCGAGGTGACCAGCAATACGCGAGCGCCCTGGCGGCGGCACTCCTGCATGAATTCGGCGCCCTTGTAGTAGCTTGCCAGGCAGGCTATGGTGACCTTCGACGACGTTTCGGAATCCGGTGAAGAGGATGACATCGCAACCTCCGACCTTTCGGTTTGGCAACAAGGTAACAGACGAAACGACTTTCGTCGCTCGGAAGTCGCTGGATTCGGTACAATCTAAAGTTTGCGAACGTCGCTACCCCCGGTGCCGGCTCGCATTCAGTGCCGAGATGTCCGACTGAGCGCCCGCTCGCCCGCACTGTTTGACCGGAAGATGCAGATTGCCGATGTGAATAATAGAAGAGAGAACAATGAGTCCGGGGCGCTGAACGCTCCCAAGGAAGGTTGCTGTGCCTGAACTGAGGAAAGACCCGATCGTTGGGCGATGGGTAATCATTTCGACCGACCGTGCCAAGCGGCCTGCGGACTTTGTGCGTGAACCGGTCAAGAGCAAAGGCGGATTCTGCCCGTTCTGCGCCGGCAATGAGAACAAGACGCCCTCGGAAGTGCTGGCCTATCGGCCTAACGGCACGGGACGCGACGGCTCGGGCTGGACGGTTCGCGTGGTGCCCAACAAGTTTCCGGCGCTGGGAATTGAGGGCAGTCTTACCCGTCAGGCCGAAGGCATGTTCGACAAGATGAACGGCATCGGCGCGCATGAGGTCATTATCGAAACTCCTGAACATGACCTCACGCTGGCCGATCTTTCAGAGAAGCGCATTGAGGACGTGCTGTGGGCGTTTCGCGACCGCATCCTCGACCTGAAGAAGGACAAGCGCTTCAAGTACATCCTTATTTTTAAGAATCACGGAACCGCGGCCGGCGCCACGCTCGAGCACTCGCACGGCCAGCTCATCGCGTTGCCCATCGTCCCCAAGCACGTACTGGAAGAGATGGAAGGCGCCAAGCAATATTACGTTTATAAAGAGCGCTGCGTCTTTTGCGATATCGTTCGCCAGGAGACCGAGGCCGGGGTTCGCGTTGTGGGAGAGAACGAGAGTTTCCTCACCATCGCGCCTTATGCTCCACGGTTTCCGTTTGAGACGTGGATACTGCCGAAGCGGCATGAGTCGGCATTTGAAAACTCTTCCTCGCAGGTTTACGAAGCGCTGGCCAAGTCGCTGAAGAGCCTGCTGACCCGCGCCGATCAGGTGCTGGATTCGCCGGCCTACAACCTGGTCATCCATACCGCGCCGATTCAGGAACCGGCTCTGGACTTTTACCACTGGCACATCGAATTCATGCCGCGCCTCACCAAGACCGCCGGCTTTGAGTGGGGAACCGGCTTCTACCAGAACCCCACGCCGCCAGAAGAAGCCGCGAAATACCTGCGCGAGGCGAAGGTGGAGAAGAAGGAAGTGGTGGGGGTGTAGGACTCGCCTCAATGGGACAATTAAGGCCCGACCTTACGACCGAGCCTTGTGTTCGTCAGAGGCTGGAGCCCCTGATCTATTTCCGATCGCACGACGCCGGCCTGTACGCCAGCTCTACTTTTCCTACCAGATCGTCAGCGTACCTTTGTCGATCCACTCGTGATAGCCGGCGCCGGTCTTGTTCACGTCAAGTTGCCACTGGATGCCGACATTGTCGCTCCATCCAGTCCTGGCGGCGTTGCGCGTGATATTGAGAGTGTGAGCTTGGCCGTCAACGACCAGGACATGGTAGGTGTATTTCTTGGCGTTGGTGTCCGTAGTGATGTACCACTGGATGTGGTGCCATGTGTTTGGCGCGAAGGCGGGGCAGGGAACCGAAGTTCCATACCAGCGGTTAGCAGCCATGTCCCACGTGTCCCACACGCCGCTGCCGACATCGCATTGCGTGCCCAGCATGTAGTTCCATCCGCTTACGAACTGGTAAGACTCCTGCTCGAAGGACTGCGCCGCCCCCTTGGAGGCGCTATCGACGTAGAGATAATAATCAATAAGAAAGTTGCGTTGTGTGCTGTTGGCCCCGAGCCCGTGCCAGAACAGCGCGTTGGCCCAAACGCCGGAGTTGAAGAATTCGGTACTGGCGCCGCTCATGGATGGGTTGGACTGGTTCTGCGCCATCCAGTAAGTTCCTTTGCCGCTGCCTCCGGCGCAGCCCGGATCATGACAGGAGCCCCACGATCCGCCACGATGAACATTGCTGAAAACTTTCGCCCAGGGCGGAGGAGTCGGCAAGCCGCCGTTGTTGCCGCCGTTGACCGTGATCGTCTCCCACACGTCGCCCCATTTTCCGTTCGAATCCCAGGCGCGGATTACGAATTGATGGCTGCCTTGAGCAACGGCAAGCTGTGTGTCGATGGAACTCGAGCTCGACGAGTAGGCAGCCTGGCCGTCGATGTAGACCACCCAGCCGGTAATCCTCTGATCGCTCGAAGCGCTGGCGGCTACATGCACCGGAGAAGATCCGCTGTAGTTGTTGGTTGGTGAAGAGACGTTTACCGTCACGGCCGATGCCAGGGATGCAGCAGCGAACAGGAACGAAGCCAATATGAAGAGTAGATTAGAACGCTGAATCATCGTACCTCCTTAAAGGCCGGAGAGTACGGACGCATCTACTCTGCAACAATCGGCATGAATGCCTAGTACGCGTTTTTGGAACTACGCAGTACTACTGTTGACGAAAGTTGTACTGGGGTCGCCAGCTAAGGCAGAAATATCTGAGGACGACGGTGGCGGCTGTTACTCGTTGCGGTCCTGGTATTCCTCGTACCAGGCCATCTGAATTGCTTCCAGCTTCGATTCGTTCGAGGCTTTGGTGTCGTCGACGAATGTGGGCAGTTCGGTAACGTAGCGGTGCAGATCGGTGAAACGCACTTCCAGGGGATTCAGGTCGGGATACTTGTCGGCCAGCGCAATGCCTAAGTCTTCAGAGTCATCCCAGCGTAATTCAGCAGCCATGAGGTTCCTTTCTAATTAGCTTGGCTCGGCCCAGGCGCAGACAAGAACATTTACCACGGAGGTCACCGAGGTCACAGAGAATTGTGATGTCATTTTTCTCGGTGCCCTCTGTGTTCTCTGTGGTGAAATCAATGTGTTTCCGAGACGTAATTCCGATTCCACGCCGGAATTTCGACAACAACTTCGCCCGGCTTCTCGATGATCGATTGGCAGCCGAGCCGCGATTCGAGTTGCAGATCGGCCGCCATATCCAAGCGGTCGGCTTCATCGTCTTCCATCTCGCTCAGGCACTCTTTGCCTTTTTTCACCACGACATGGCATGTGGTGCAGGCGCAGTTGCCGCCGCAAGCGTGGTCCAGATGGATTCCGAAGTTCAACGCGACGTCGAGAAGCGACTCCGGCTTACCATGCTCGAGGTACGGCAGCTTGCCGTGCTCAAACTCGACTGTCTTGTTCTCAGGAAGAAACGTTACCCGGACAGTGTTCGCTCCGGGTGCTTCAATCGTGGCAGCTCCGCTGCCTTGTGTTTTCTCGTCTGCCATAAATTCCTAACTCTCGATCTCTGCCTGTGCGATAGGATGCGGCGCTGCCGGACCTTCACCCACGTCTGCGTTGTCCATCGTCTTGCCCTTGAGCGCGGCGCCCACGGCAGAATCCATCATCAATTCGGCAAGCCGCATGGTGCCCTGGTTCAGGGCATCGATGGCACCGCGGATCGCCTGGTAATCGTCCTGCTTGTAAACCTCGCGCAACGCCCCATCGAACTTGTCGATGTTCGTGCGCTCTTGTGAGGTAAGCTGCTTCCATGCCGGATTCTTGCGGCCCTTCTCCAGCGCGGCGAGAATTGTATCCGCTTCGTTGCGCGCCTCGACCAGTTGCCGCTGCTTGAAATCGTCTTCCGCGTAATCGAACGATTCCAGAATCATGTTCTCGACCTGCTCGTCGGTCAGGCCGTAGCTCGGCTGCACTTCGATCTCGGCTGCCTTGCTGCTGCGCAGCTCGCGCGCGGTGACGTGCAGGATGCCGTTGGCGTCGATCAAAAACTTGACCTCGATGCGCGGCAGCCCAGCGGGCATCGGCGGTATACCTTTCAGATCAAAACGCGCGAGCGACCGATTGTCCTTCGCCATCTCGCGTTCGCCCTGCACGACGTGAATCGCGACGTTAGTTTGGCCTTCGACGCCGGTGGTGAAATGCTCAGTGGCTGAAGCAGGAATGGTCGAGTTGCGATGGATAATCTTGGCCACGCCTCCACCCAGCGACTCGATCCCGAGCGACAGCGGCGTTACGTCGAGCAGCAGCATGTCGCTGGTCGCTTCGGTGCCGCCCGCGAGAATGTTGGCTTGCACAGCGGCTCCCAGCGCGACCACTTCGTCAGGATTCAAGTCGGCGTGCGGCTTGCGCTGGAACATCTCCTCGACCAGCTTGCGAACCAGCGGAATGCGGGTTGAGCCGCCAACGAGGACAGCTTCGTCAATCTGCTGGACGGTGATGGCTGAATCTTTGATCGCCTGCTTAACCGGGCCAACCGTACGATTGACGACCGGCTGAATGAGCTGCTCGAACTGCTCGCGCGTAATCTGCCGCTGATAGCGCTTTCCGCCTGGAAGCTCGACGTCGAGAACGGTTGCATCGTTCGATGACAATGCAATCTTCGCCTCGATCACCGACTTGCGAATGGCCTGCACGATCTCCGCATGGCGTCGCGCGTCGATACCCAAGTCTCCTTGCACATCGTCAAGGGCGATCGCGATCAGCAGGTTGTCGATATCGTCGCCGCCAAGATGGGTGTCGCCGTTGGTCGCGATGACCTCGAAGATGCCTTCGTGCAGCTTGAGAATCGAGATGTCGAAGGTCCCACCGCCGAAGTCGTAAACTGCGACCGTTCCGTCTTTCTTTTCGTCGAGGCCATAGGCCAGCGAAGCAGCTGTCGGTTCGTTGACCAGGCGCAGTACGTCGAGCCCGGCGATGCGGCCCGCGTCTTTCGTAGCCTGGCGCTGTGCGTCATTGAAATACGCGGGGACGGTGATGACCGCCTTGGTCACGGGCGCTGCGAAATATCGTTCAGCATTGCGCTTGAGCTGGCGAAGGATGAAAGCAGAAATCTCCGGCGGCGTGAATGTCTTATTGCCCAGCTTGATGCGCAGTACCTCGCCCGGCGCGAGGTCGTCGGCAAGGCGGAAAGGGAAGAGCTTCAACTCGTCTTGAATATCTTCGACGCCGCGACCCATCAGCCGCTTGACGCTATAAACTGCGCGTTCGGGAGTCTCGATCAGGTATTTGCGGGCTGCGTTGCCGACGACGATCTGGTCGTTTTCATCAAGCGCGACGACCGAGGGAACGAGATTCAACCCGTCTTCGCCAGGGATGACGACGGGGCGGTCCTTCTCCATGTAGGCCACCAGCGAGTTGGTGGTGCCCAGGTCGATTCCGATAATGCGGTCAGAAGGCATTCTTCTTTATTGCGTGAACCATTTATTGGGTGGAGCACGCATTCATGCGTGCAGTTACCCATGCGCCGTTTTGAAAGGGCGCGGCTTCAGCCGTGCCGAAACCATCCTTTTGTTTTGTCATCCCCGAGACGGCGTCAGCCGTCGAGGGACCTGCTTTTTGTGTCGTCCCTGAAGGGACTCACAAATTTAAAAAATGCGCTGTCGGCACGACTGAAGTCGTGCCCTGATACAAACCGCTTCACCCTTCCAACACTCCATCCACTTCGCGCAGTAAATTGCGAATGTACGAGCGGCGATTCAACACATCGACCATGCGACTACGCACCTTGGCGCGATCGCTTTCCAGTACATTTTCCGCGCGCTCGCTGCGTTCGATCAGCGCATCCCAATCGTTCCACGCCGAGCGCAATTCCTCGATCAAGTTCTCGTTCTTGGTTCGAAGGTGCTGTTCCGTCTTCTGCACGTCGTGAAACAGGGTGCGGTCGTCCTCGCCCATCTTTTTGTTCATCCGCAGCTCTTCCAGCTGCATGTTCAACTCGAAGACCTCTTCAAGCAGATCAGGTGGAACAACTTGCTTCTTCGCCGTTCCCGTGCGCCGCGCCTCTTCTGTCGCCGCCTGCGACTGCTCCTCCAGTTCGACGCCCTGCAATCGCAACAGATACTCGGTGCGAAGGATTGGGTCCTTCAGCGTGCGATAGGCGTCGTTGAGTTGAGAGCTCTTCTCCAGGCTCCATTCCTGCTCAGGGTCGCTGCTTCCGGCGTTGATGTCGGGATGCAGATGGCGACTCAGATCGTAGAACTCGCGCTCAAGGTGTTTGGTGTCGAGATTCAGCCGATACGGCAGTCCGAAGAAGGTGAAGTAGTCCACGGGTACCGGAGGCTGCACCTTGCCGCACTGCTGGCAGAAGTGCGCGGCACGCATGTCTCCGCAGGACCAGCAATTCGCCTTGAGTGGCTTGTCGGCGCTCGAAACAAGAATGCCGCTTGCGACCGATTTGTCAGATTTTGCCGTTGTCATCTCATGCCATTGCAGTTCGAGTCGATGGGTGGAGCACGCATTTATGCGGGTCGCAAAAGCCCTCTCAGTTTGTTTGTCATCCCGAGACGGCTTCAGCCGTCGAGGACCTGCTCTTATGCCGTCCCTGAAGGGGCGTTCTATCAACAATGAGATCTTGTCGGCACGACTGAAGTCGTGCCCCGACGCGAATCTCTTCACCACAAAATTTCTGGAAGTAGGCCACGATTTCTACGAGAACGACGTGCCGCAGCCACACGACTTCTTCGCATTCGGGTTCTGGAAGACGAAGCCTTGGTGCATGAGCGTCTCTTCGTAATCAAGAATCATGCCGTGCAGGTAGATGAACGACTTGGGATCCACGAACACGCGTACGTCGTCGTACAGGAACACTCGGTCGCGCTCACGCGGTTGCGTATCGAAGCGGATGTTGTAGCTCAATCCGGAACAACCGCCACCCTGTACGCCCAGGCGGAGTCCGCCCTCGGTCGGCGAGATGTTTTCCTTCGCCATGGCCGAGCGGATTCGCGCGATCGCCTTGTCCGTCACCTGAATGCCCTTTGCGGCCGGCGCCGGAGTCTCTGCGGGATTTTCAATATTGACCGTGCTCATGCTTTCCTGTTGGCGCGCCAAGCCCGATGTCGGCTCGGCACGCCGATCCTCGCCCTCAGTTTACGCCTGCTGCGCAACCGGCTGTGCCTGTGTCTGTTCCTGCCCCTGCTTCTTCTTCCAGTCGCCAATGGCGGCGCGAATGGCATCTTCCGCCAGCACCGAGCAGTGAATCTTTACCGGAGGCAAAGACAGTTCCTTCACGATGTCGGTGTTCTTGATGGTCAGTGCCTCGTCGACCGTCTTGCCCTTCACCCACTCGGTGGCGAGCGAAGAGGAAGCGATGGCCGAGCCGCAGCCGAAAGTCTTGAACTTGGCGTCTTCAATGATGTTCGTCGCCGGGTTCACCTTGATCTGCAGCTTCATCACGTCGCCGCACTCCGGTGCGCCGACCAGACCAGTGCCTACCTCGGCGCTGTTCTTGTCCATCGAACCGACGTTGCGCGGATTGGTGTAGTGATCCAGAACCTTATCGCTGTATGCCATCTTTCAATTCTCCTCAGGGGCTGAAGCCCCTCCCACAAAGAACCTTGTTCGGCACGCCTGAAGGCGTGCCCTTTCAAAACCAGGGGGCTGAAGCCCCAATTCAAATTTCGCCCGATACGCTGGCCTGAAGGCTAGCTCTACCAATCAGTGCGCCGACGGCTCAGCCGCCCACTGCACCTTCGTCAAGTCGATGCCTTCTTTCGCCATCTCGTACAGCGGCGACAACTCGCGCAAGCGCTTCACCGTCTCGACTACGCGCTCGGCTACGTAATCCACTTCGGCTTCGGTATTGAAGCGCCCCAGGCCAAAGCGTATGGAGCTGTGTGCCAGATCGTCGCCCGCGCCGAGGGCCTTCAATACATAAGATGGCTCCAGCGTCGCAGAGGTGCATGCCGAGCCGCTCGACACCGCAATATCATTGATGCCCATCAGCAGCGACTCGCCTTCGACATACGCGAAGCTGATATTCAGATTGTTGGGCAGGCGATGCTCCAGCGATCCGTTGATGTAGACCTCGTCGAGCTGGCCCATAATCTTGTCCTTCAGCCGGTCGCGAAGCCCCGCCATCTTCTTCGCCTCTTCCGCCATGCCTTCCTGAGCAATCGCGCAAGCCTTGCCGAGACCTACGATTCCGGGAACATTCAGCGTTCCCGAACGCATGCCGCGCTCGTGGCCGCCGCCATCAATCTGCGCCACCAACTGCACGCGCGGATTCTTGCGGCGAACGTACAGCGCTCCCACACCCTTCGGGCCGTACAGCTTGTGCGCCGTGATCGATGCCAGGTCCACGTTGTCCTGAACCACATTGAACGGAACCTTGCCGATGGCCTGCACCGCATCGGTGTGGAACAGAACTCCGCGCTCATGACACAGCGCGCCAATCTCGCGAATCGGCTGCAACACGCCAATTTCGTTGTTGGCCGCCATGATGCTCACCAGGATGGTCTTGTCGTCCATGGCGCGCTTCAGGTCGTCGAGATCGATGCGTCCATCCTTCTGCACCGGCAGATAGGTCACGCGGAAGCCGTACTTCTCCAGCCGCTTGCAGGTGTCGAGCACCGCCTTGTGCTCGATGGCCTGGGTGATGATGTGGTTGCCCTTCTCGCGATACATCTCGGCAACACCCTTGATCGCCAGGTTGTCGCTCTCGGTGGCGCCGGAGGTGAAGATGATTTCTTTCGTATTGGCGCCGATCAGCTTGGCAATACGCTCACGCGCCTGCTCCACCGCCTGCTCGGCTACCCAGCCGAACTCGTGGTTGCGGCTGGCCGCGTTGCCAAAATATTCAGTGAAGTAGGGCAGCATCTCCTCCAGCACGCGCGGATCGGTACGTGTGGTGGCGTGATTGTCCATATAAATGGGCAGCTTCACGCCCTTAGTCGCTTCAACATTCTCTGGGGCAATAGCAGTAGTGCTCATATGAAATCGCTTTCTCCTAAACTTGCGCGCGCTTATCGCGCGTTAGACCGAGCGTGACCAGCTCCCTCGCGGGCTCAGCCTCAGCATCGGGCTCGGTCATCTCCCAAATCGTTAACCGGTTCAAAACCTCTTCGATGCTCCGGCTGACCTTGCGGAGCGGCCCGCGAATGGTGCAGTGGTCGCTCTGGTCGCAATCGTCGCCCACGCTGCATGACGTAATGAACAACGGACCCTCAATGGCGCGAATCACCTCGAACGCGCTGATCAGTCGCGGATCGCGTGCCAGCGTATAGCCGCCATTGGTTCCATATTGCGAAACCAGCAACCCGGCCTTGGTCAACCGCTGCAGTATCTTGGCCAGCGCTTCCTGCGGAATGCTGTACATCTCCGCCAGGTCTTTCGCGCTGCATGCACCTAAGTCGGCGTGCTGGGCGAGGTGCCGCATGGCAATCAGCCCGTAATCCGCTTTCTTGGTGAGTTTCAGCATCGGCAGCTAAGTCTTTGACGCATATACGACCTTTTAAGTCGCAAATCGATTCTACGGCCTGGAAGCTGGTGCGCGCAAGTTTTCAGCGAATGGAAGAACTGAGCATTTAGCTGTAGCTAGCTGTCAGCGAAAGACTTAGCAATTTGCGACGAAAATCATCGGATATTGTTTGCCGATTTGCGATGAAAAGCGTCGTATATCGCCCGGGGAGGTCGCGCGAGGCCCGCGACCTGGGTTCCCCGTGCACTGCTTTTTAACGTGGGTTGAGTGAGGATTCGCTTGACTTCGCAAAGTCTCGGCTTAAAATACCGCCAATTCGAGCACTGTTCGCCGTAAGGCGGACGTTGATATGAATCACATCCAGCCGCCAATCACGACCCGCAATTTCCCTCAGAGCAGCTCTATGCCAAATGTTTGTCTTCACCCCCGTGTCCAAATCGTCTCGCGAGACGAGGACTCGGAATTTGTTGAATGTCTGGAATGCCGCGAGGTATTCGACTCCAGCGAATTCCGCGACATGGACATCGAGGCGAAGATTCCCACCGAAGAAGAATAAGCACTTCTGGCGACCTGCACGGTTGGTGGGCGAGCGCGAAGAGGTGCGCCTGCTGGTGTCGCTCGCTACCGCAACCGCAACGCTGCTTCCGCTGACAACTCCGCTTTGGCGAACTCACCTGCCAGATATCGCGGATAGGCCGCGGCTGCGATCATCGCTGCGTTGTCAGTCGAGAGCTTGCGCGAAGGGAAGTAGACCTGCAACCCCTCTCGTCCGGCCTGCTCTTCAAAGCGCGTTCTCAACATGGAGTTGGCGGCGACTCCTCCGGTGACCAGCAACGTTGAAGCATTGAACTCGCGCGCTGCGTATAGTGCCTTGCTCACCAGGTCGTTCACTACCGCACGTTGGAACGAGGCAACAAGATCTAACGTCTGCTTATCGCACAGCGCCAGGTAGTCTTCGCGAGTTGGATTTGCGATGTGGCGGAGTGCGTCGCGGCGCGCGGCGATGGTCTCGCGCATTCCGTGAAGCTCGACATAGCGCAACACGGCGGTCTTGATTCCGCTGTAGGAGAAATCGATTCGCTGAACTTCAGGCGCGTGACGATTCTCAGGATTGCGGTCGCGATGCTTAATCTGAGCAAAAGGAAATGGCACCGCGGCAGCGTTGCCGTGCGGCGCGAGAAAGTCGATCATCGGCCCGCCGGGATAGCCGAGCTCCAGCAGCTTAGCGACTTTATCGAACGCCTCGCCTGCGGCGTCGTCGCGGGTCTGTCCCACATTCTGATATACCCATCCGTCGGCGTGACGCTCGGCCAGGTAAAGATGGGTGTGACCTCCACTGACCACCAGCGCGAGTACCGGGAACTCCAGTTCGTGATTACCTCGCTGCCGCTCTTCCAGCAGCACGGCATGAATGTGTCCTTCGAGATGATTGACGGCGATGAGCGGTTTCGAGGCGGCGAAGGCCAGCGCCTTAGCGAAGCTGAGCCCGACCAGCAATGATCCTGCAAGTCCGGGACCCTGGGTGACGGCAATCGCGTCGATAGTTTCGTAGTTCTTGCTCGCGTCTTCAAGAGCCTGCCGAACAACCGGGATGACCGCCCGCAGATGTTCGCGTGAAGCGAGTTCGGGAACCACGCCGCCGTATGCCTGATGTGTAGCGATCTGCGAGTAAACGATGCTGGAGACGACCTCTTCGCCCGAGCGCACGACCGCCGCGGCAGTTTCGTCGCAAGAGCTTTCGATACCGAGGATGTAGATGTCGGACACCGTCATCATTTTACGGCGTAAAGATAGCGGTAGAGCGGGTGCCCTATTCGGGCCGAGGTTGCCCAGGTGGGGAGAGGTGGAAGCCCCCGCGTTCATGCGGCGGTAAGAAGCGTATTCCGCAAATCGCGCTTTAGCGCCGGCCGGGGCTGAAGCCCATTCGCTTAGTAACGCATTATTCCCTCGGATAAATCCGAGGGCTTCCACCCAAGAGCTGAGAGCTACCAGCGAAAGCGGTGAGCGAGAAGCCAAGTGCCGTACCCCTCACCACCGTTTCGGCAGCGCGTTGTCCAACTCCGCCATCAATGCCCACTCGATGCGCCGTTGATGATCTTGCTTCAGCTTGGCGCCGCCCGAACACAGATAGAAGACGTCATGCGCGGCAGCGCCTTCGGTATCGACCAGCGCCACTTCGATGCTGCACTCTTCGGCTGCGAGCGTGGAGCTGATGGTGTGCAACAGGCCGGCCCTGTCCTGTGTCGTAACTTCCAGCAGGGTGCTGGTGGGCGATGACTCATCGTCGAATCGCAGGTGGGTCTCGACTTTGAGTTTGGCTGTTTTCTGGTCGGACCTGAGCCGCGAGCTCAGCAACTTTTCCAGCGATGTCTCCCCAAGCACAACCTGAACCACCGACTTCTTGAATCGATCGCGTTCCGACGGGTTGAGTTCAAGCGTCCGAAAGCGGTCTTTGAAGTAAAAGCTGTCGACGATGACGCCGGCGGCGTTGGAGAACGCACCCGCCTTCGTGATGTCCATCCCCCAGCCGTACAGCGCGCCCGTGATGGTGGAGAACAGGCCGGGATGGTCGCCGGTAACGACGGTCAATTCGTGGTGCTGGTTCAGATGCCGCAGTTCGACCTGCACCGGATTTTCATGGCGGCGATTGGCCATCGCGAGATGGAGGATCACCTGCTCGGGAGCGTGCGACAGAAGATAGCGGCGCGGCAGGCCTTCCAGGAATTGCAGCAGCTGCGATCGTTGCCTGGGCAGCAGAGCGGCAATTCGCTCCACCTGTCCATCGCACATGTCGCCGTGAAAACGTTCTTCATCGACGCTGCGGCTGAAGTAGTTTGCAGTTGCGATGTAGAGCTGCCACAGGTTCTGCGCCTTCCACGGAGTAAGCGCCTCGGGGTTGACCGCCTTGATGTCGGCCAGTGTCATCAGGGTAAGCAGCTTGAGACGCTCCGGCGTGCCCAGTCTGGTTGCGAGTTCGCGAACCGTTTGCGGATCGTAGATGTCACGCTTGCGCAAGGTCGATGACAGCTCGAGATGGCTGGCTACCAGGAAACTGACCGTGTCCGCGTCTTCGGCGCTTAGTCCCAGCCGTTGCGACGCCACCGTGGCGAGCTGAAGGCTGCTGCGCACGTGGTCCGAGCCGGCCAGCGCCTTACCGGTGTCGTGCAGCAAAAGTGCGAGATACAGCAACTCGGGTTGTTCCAGCTCAACATGCAACTCCGCGAACGGCCTCAGCCACTCTGCGTCGCTGGCCAGGCGATGCAACGATTCGATGGTTAAGAAAGTGTGTTCGTCGATGGTGTAGCGGTGATAGAGGTCGCGCAGCACCAGCGAGTCAATGGCATCGATCTCCGGCAGGACGGGCGCGAGCAGCTTCAGTGCGTGCATCGAACGCAACGCATCGGCAGCATGCGGCTGCACCAGCAACTCGCTCAGGTGCCGCCAGGCGCGCGCGTCCTGAGGCAGAGTTTCACTCAATGACGGGCGTGAATTGCTTAGTCGGCGTTCCGTCTCGAGGCTCAGCTTTACTCCATGACGCGCCATGAAGGTGAACAGCCGCAATACGACCTCAGGATCGCGGGCTGCTGCTGCCTGCTGCAAGGAAACGCGGCCATCACTCAGCGGAAATTCTTCGTCCGACCCACGCAACCGTCGCCGCAGGTTGTGATACAGAGATGGACGGCTGGCCGGCGCATGTTCCAGCGCCTGCAGCGCGGCCCGGTGAATCGCCCTCGCGTGCCGGAAGTACAGACGCATCCATTCGGCGGACGACAGTTCCTCGCGCTGGGTTCCGATGCCGCGCGAAGCGAGTTCCTCCTGCGCGTCCCAGTTGAGCAGGTTATCGTCGCGCCTGCTGTGATAGTGCAGATAGCATCGCGTTGCCGACAGAAATTCGACAGCCTCCGTCAGCTCTGCATCTTCGGAGCTGTACTTCCCATCCGCCGACTCAGGCCATTTCTTTTGCGAAGCGAGAGCCGCAATCGTTGCCAGCCAGCGGCTGACGTCGAAGTCGCGCAGGCCGCCTGGCCCGTCTTTAACGTTGGGCTCGAGATGAAAGAGCGTATTGCCGAAGCGGGCGTGCCGTGCGCGCGTTACCTGAGTCAATCCCTGTACCAACGCAGCGGTTTCCCGCGCCACCAGTTGCGGCAAGCATCGATCACGCATGGCGGCGAACAGCTTTTCATCACCCACCAGCAATCGCGAGTCGAGCAGTGAGATGGTGAACTCGACGTTATCTGGATCGAAGCGGGCGCAATCCTCAAGCGTGCGAGTTGTCGGGCTTACCCGCAGCCCACTGTCCCACAGCTCCTGGCAGATGGAACGCACAGGATCTTTAGCGCGTTCACGCAGTCGCTCGTTCTCGCACAAAAAAAGCAGGTCGATATCGGAGTGAGGAAACAGCGCCGCCCGGCCAAATCCACCCAAGGCTATCAGCGCGTACCCGGATTCCCCGAGTTGTTGCTGCTCAGAGTAGAGGCCAAGCAGCAGCTTCCCGACCATCTCAGAGCGTCGTCGAGTGGTGGCGCGCCCCAGAACATTTTCACCAAACTGCTCGAGAATGCGCTCGCTCTCGTCACGATAAAAGGTGCGTGAGGCCGGATCGAAGGTCGAGCTCGAATTGGAGTTCGATGCCATCAAGCGATTTGGCGCTGACCTAGAGAGCGCTCTCGCCGCGCTCTTCGTTGCGAATGCGAATAGCATCGTCGATGCGCGTCAGGAAGATCTTTCCGTCTCCGATCTTCCCGGTGCGTGCCGCTTCGGTAATGGCTTTCACCGCTGCCTCAACCTGGTGATCGGCGACCACGGTTTCGATCTTCACCTTGGGCAGGACATCGACGGTGTATTCGCGTCCGCGATAGAACTCGGTATGGCCCTTTTGCCGCCCATGGCCGCGTACCTCGGTCACCGTCATGCCTTCGATGCCAATCTCCAGCAGGGCATCTTTCACCACTTCGAACCTCGAAGGCTGAATCACCGCTTCAATCTTGGTCATTTAAGTTCCGCTATTGGCTTTTGGCTCTTGGCTCAGAACTTTGCTCCTGTCATCGTGACGCACGTTCCCGGCGCAAACTCCCGATCATTTGCTTCTGTTGATACGTGCTTTGAAGGGGCACGGCTTCAGCCGTGCCGATACCGGCAGTTTTGAACCCGGGCTTTAGCCACTGAGGGAACGAGTCGTTCGCTTGAAATCATTACCCTCAGCGGCTAAAGCCGCCTCACGCCGTCGCTATCGGCGCGCCTGAAGGCGCGCGCCCTTTCAAAACAGAATGATCAACTGGTTCGATTCACATCGCCGACGCTTCCCAGTAATATCCTTCTTCGCCGTGCTGCGTCAGGTCCAGTCCTTCGACTTCGTGCTCCGTCGATACGCGCAAGCCGACTACCGCGTCGACCACCTTCAAAATGACAAAGGTTCCCACGATTGCCAGCGCGATAGCTACGCCTACACCCACAAGCTGATTCCACATTTGGTGATAGTTGCCGTCGAGCATTCCGACCGGAAGGGCATTTCCTTGCGCGTCTTTGAAGATAGGATTGATAGCACGCGTTGCGAAGACGCCGGTCAGCAACGCGCCGATGGTTCCACCAACGCCGTGAACCCCGAAGGCATCGAGCGAGTCGTCATAGCCCAGCGCGACCTTCACTTTCGCAACCATGAAATAGCAGAAAACGCCGGCGATGAGGCCAATGGCCAGAGCCGGCATCGGTCCTACAAATCCGGCCGCAGGCGTAATCGCCACCAATCCGGCGACGCAACCGGAGATCCCCCCCAATGCGCTGGGCTTTCCGTTGCGTACCCATTCCGCAACCATCCACCCGACGGCTGCCGCAGCCGCGCCGAAGTGCGTGGCCACAAAGGCGCTCGTCGCCAGGCTGCCTGAGCTAAGCGCGCTGCCGGCGTTAAAGCCGAACCATCCCACCCACAGCAGGCAGGCGCCGATAAAGCTGAGTACCACGCTGTGCGGAGGCATCAGCTCTTTGGGATAGCCCAGCCTCTTTCCCAACAGCAACGCGCACATCAGCGCCGAGACTCCCGAGGTGATGTGCACCACGGTGCCGCCGGCAAAGTCGAGAGTAGGGAAGCGGCCGCCCAGGCTGGCGTTCAGCAGTCCGCCTTTGCCCCAGACCATGTGGGCCATGGGAGCGTACACCAGCATCGACCACAGCACCATGAACAGCAGCATGGCGCTGAACTTCATGCGCTCGGCGAAGGCCCCGCTGATGAGCGCCGGAGTGATGATGGCAAACATCAGTTGATAAATCATGAAAGTTTGCAACGGAATGGTCGCCGCGTAGTCGGGATCGGGCTGTGCGCCGACTCCATGCAGAAACGCATTGCTGAGGCCGCCGATAAAGCTGGTTCCCGAGGCGAAGCACAGACTATAGAGCACCAAGGCCCACAGCACGGTGATCACGGCCATCATCGCGAAGCTCTGCATCATGGTGGCAAGCACGTTCTTCTTCCGTACCAAGCCGCCATAGAAGAGGGCCAACCCAGGGCCGGTCATCATTAGCACCAACGCTGAGCTGGTGAGCATCCAGGCGTTGTCGGCTGAGCCCTTGGCATCCGCGATCTGCTGCTGCAGTTGCGCCATCTTGGCAGCGTCAAGGCTCGCGGGTTGTGCGCAAAGCGGGGCGACGAGGAGCAGCACAGCAACCAGTGGCAGAAACCTGCAAACCAACCGCATGGAGACTCCGTAATTCGAGCTTCGGAAAATTTTGTTGCACTCGAAATGCAACAGCGTCGAGTGCCATTTACGACTCAAGTTGTACGAACCTACGCGCCGGCGGCGTAGGGTGGGTCGCACTTCTGCATTCAGTCATATAGGGCGCGCGCGAGAATTAGAAATTCAAACTTCTTATGCTCAGGATTAGCCGCAGTTATGCTCAAAATGGCGAAACGCAAGTGCCTGAGCAACATGAACTTAGTTCGGGCATCCAAGATGGTTGGGCAGGCCCGCGGTCGCGCTTCGGCCCCTTTGGGTTCGGCTCCCCTCTGCCAAGCCTGCCATTGGCTGCGATAGGCTGGCCGGTTCGGCGTCACTCGTCCTATGGTGAAGCCTCTGGGATGGATCGTCGCCCGACGCGAGTTTTGGGAAGCGTTCCGGAAATGGGGCGCAATGTTCAGTTGTCACAAACAGGTGTGACTTTGGTCGTTGCCCCTGTCGGGTGAAGGGTTAGAATAGAACTCGGAATTGAAAATGATTTTCAACTTCATGTTCGGACGGAAAAAGAAGCCCGCGCGGGAAGCCAACGCATTGGCCGACCTGGAAGTGGGCGAGCGCGCCATCGTGAGCGATATCGAACTGGCTCCGTCGCTAGCCGAACATCTGATGAACCTGGGAATGGTGCCCGGCCTTGAAGTCACGGTCACCCGCAGCTGCCCCGGCGGTGACCCCCGCGTTTACCGCGTTGAAGGAACCGAGATTGCCATGCGCCGCGACCTGTCGCGCCATATTCATGTGCAACTGCTCGGTGCGCCCGCCTTCGGTGATTAACCTCTCGCAGTCACGACCCACGGAGTCGCAAGAATGACTTGCCATCCCGTGGCTCGCCCCGAAGAAGAAACTCTCACCGCAGTTCGTACGGTTGCGGTTGTCGGTCCGCCGAACTCCGGCAAAACCACCCTCTTCAATCGCCTCACCGGATTACGCCAGAAGGTCGGCAACTTCCCGGGCGTTACCGTCGAGCACCACACGGGATACATTCGCGATGCAGCGGGCAACGAGGTTGCGCTCATCGATCTGCCCGGCGTTTACAGCCTCAACCCGAAGTCGGAAGACGAGAAGGTCGCGGTCGATGTGCTCATGGGTAACATGCCCGGCATCGGATGTCCCGAAGCCGTGATTCTGGTGCTGAACTCCAACAACCTCAGCAGCCACCTGGTGCTGGCCGCGCGTGTTATCGCGCTCGGCCTGCCGACGCTGGTGCTGCTCAACATGGCTGACGAGTTGCGCGAGCAGGGCGGCCACGTGGATGTGTTGTCGCTAGCGCGGCAGCTTGGAACTCCAGTCGCATTGGTAAGCGCGGTGACGGGCGAGGGACTGTTCGCGGTCAGCAATTTTCTTTCGTCTGCGGCGCCCGCTCCAGAGCCGCTGGAGCTGCCTGTCGTCGGCAACACGCGCAGCACGCGCGAATGGGCCGTGCGCGTTGGCGAGAAAGCGAAGTATCGCCGTCCCGCAACGCCGATCTGGACTCGCCGTCTGGATGGCATCTTCCTCCATCGCATCTGGGGAGCGGTGATCTTCGCTGTGGTAGTGATCGCCGTGTTTCAGACGATCTTCGCGGTTGGCCAACCGTTCTCCAATCTTCTGCAGAAGGTGCTCGACACGACAGGCGCTCGCCTGGGCAACATGCTGCCCGACGGCTACCTGCGTTCGCTGCTCATCAATGGCGTGTGGAAGGGGACCGGCTCGGTGCTGGTTTTCCTGCCGCAGATTCTGCTGCTCTTTCTGGTCATCGGAATCCTGGAAGACTCGGGATACCTGGCGCGCGCCGCGATCATTGCCGATAAGACCATGTCGCGCGTCGGCCTGAACGGCAAGAGTTTTATCCCGCTGCTCTCGGCATATGCCTGCGCGGTGCCGGCCATCATGGCGACGCGCACCATCGAAAGCAAGCGCGACCGCATCGCGACCATCCTGATTGCACCGTTCATGACGTGCTCGGCCCGGCTGCCGGTGTACACCATGGTGATCGCCGCCTTCCTGCCGAACCGGCCGCTGCTGGGCCCGTTGCTCGGCACCCGCGCCGTTGCCATGCTCGGTCTGTACGTGCTCGGATTCCTGATGGCGGTGGCGACGGCAAAGCTGCTGAACTCCACCGTGCTGCGCAGCAAAGACACGCCGTTTGTACTTGAGATGCCGCCTTATCGTTGGCCGCGCCCCATCTCGCTTGGGTTGCGACTGGTCGATCGTGGCAAGGCTTTCCTCTATCGCGCCGGCACCGTGATCATGCTGGTTTCGTTGCTGCTATGGGCGGCCACCAACTTTCCCATGCACAACGGAAAGCCTCCGGCGGTGCAGGACAGCGTAGTGGCCAAGGTCGGTCACAGCATCGAGCCGGTGATTCGCCCACTGGGATTTGATTGGAAGATCGGCGTGGGCCTGTTGACCTCGATTGCTGCCCGCGAGGTTATCATCGCGACGTTGGGCACGTTGCACGGTGTCGATCCGGAATCGCATTCCGCCGATCTGCAAGCTGCCTTGCGCCAGGAACTCACGCCCGCCGCCGCGGTGGCGCTACTGGTCTTCTTCGCCTTCGCTATGCAATGCATGTCGACCATTGCCGTCGTGCGTCGCGAAACTAATGGCTGGAAGTGGCCGGCCATCCAATTCGCCTACATGACCCTGGTGGCCTACATCGCCGCGTATGCTGCCTACCACATCGCGGGACGGCTGATCGGGTAGATCGGGTAGTGCGGCGCTTCAGCGCCGCGTGCCGTCGCTCGGCCAATACACTCTTGAATTGTCATTCTGAGCGAAGCGAAGAACCTGCTTTTGCTGGCACTACGCAAAACTGCCAGGCATTTGCGAAGACTCGGACACGCCTTTGTTCATGGTCGTGGAAAATGGGTCTCAGTATGTGGGGACGAGCGAAGTCGAAGCACCGGCTTTTTCCATTACACTGCGGCTAGTTCTTGGCGCCGGCAAGAGCAGGTTCTTCGCTTCGCTCAGAATGACAGCCAAAGAAATGCACGCCGCAGCATCCTGCCTACTCCACCTTCCGCAACACCAGCGCCGAATTCTTCGACCCGAACCCAATGCAATTGCAAACCGCGTGCTCGATCGCCATCTTGCGCCCAACCTCCGGCACATAGTCCAAGTCGCAATCCGGATCAGACTTTTCCAGATTGATGGTCGGTGCGATTTGCCCGTGAATCATGGCGACGACGGTTGACGCAACTCCCGCCGCCCCGGACGCCCCTTGGGGATGTCCGATCTGCGATTTCAGGCTCGACATGGGCGTGCGGTACGCGCGGTCTCCTAACGCGAGCTTCAGCGCACGTGTCTCGATGCGATCGTTCAGCTCGGTCGAGGTTCCGTGCAGGTTGACGTAGTCGACGTCCGTTGCCGAAACGCCTGCATCTTCCATCGCCATCTGTATCGCACGCGCCGGCTCTTCGCCGTCTTCCTGCAAACGCACGCGATGAAACGCTTCGCAGGTCGACCCATATCCGACGACTTCAGCAACCGCTTCCGCGCCGCGAGCCTTCGCGTGTTCATAGTCTTCCAGCACGAACATCCACGAACCCTCGCCCAGAACAAATCCGTCGCGGTCGGCGGAGAATGGCCGCGAAGCGCGCTCAGGAGCATCGTTCCATGACGCGCTGAGAATCTTCATCAGGGTGAAGCCCTTCATGATCCCGGGTGCGATCGGAGCATCAGCACCACCGGCCAGCATCATGGGGATATAACCGTGCTGTATCTGGCGTAGCGCATAACCCAGCGCGTCAGTCGAAGAGGTGCAGCCGGTCGAGATCACATGGCTCATGCCGTGAAAGCCAAAGCGCATGCTCAACTCGCTGGCCAACGTCCCGGCCGTTCCGCTGGGAATGGAGTACAAGCTGGCATGTTTCGATTTGCCCGCGAAATACAAGCGGTACATTTCTTCGGAGAACTCCTGCGCGCCTCCGCCGGTGCCCAGCACGACACCAACTTCGCGCAACTGTTTCAGCGAGAGCTTTGCCGGATCGACCCCAGCCTGCGCCAGCGCTTCCGACGAGGCGGCCAATGCCAGCGGCACCACGCGCGACACGTGTTTTCGCTCGTGCGCATCCATCCACGCCAGCTCGTCGAAGTTGGATATCTCCCCCGCAATCTGGACCGGGAGATCCGAAGCATCGAAGCGGCTGATGCGCTTCACGCCGCTCGTGCCGCTCAATATCGCGTGACAGAAGTCGGAGCGGCCAATGCCGTTAGGACTCACCACACCCATGCCAGTGATGACAACGCGTCGTCTCATAAACTTGTTTCAGATGCCTAACGCGGCCTGGAAGCTACCTGTATTCCTGGTACATCCATGCCGCTTTGCCTGGCAGGAAAACCCATGCCCCGCGGCGAGAGATAATGATAACGGCCGCAGAATCATTAGAGCAGATAGCCGCCACAGCCTTGTCACTCGGAATATACATCTCAGTGCCGTTTTGCCGGAGCAAGTGCAGCTTCTGCAACTTCGCCTCCGGCGTTTTCTCTCGCGCGCTCTTTGACCGCTATGTCGAGCAGGTGAGTTCCGAGATTGCTTCGGCATCGCATATTGCGCAGCAACTCGTCGCGACCTTCGATCCGCAGGTCGATTCTATCTATCTTGGCGGAGGAACGCCTTCGGTGCTCGACTCCGACCAGCTTGTGGCGCTCTTCCGAAGCGTGCGCGAGACCTTTGACGTCGGCCCGTCCGCGGAGATCACGGTCGAGTGTGCGCCGGGAACTCTCAGCGAGCCGATCATAAACGCTTTGCTCGAATGCGGCGTGAACCGCGTGAGCCTTGGGGTGCAGTCGTTCGTCGATAAAGAGTGCTCGTCGGTTGGCCGGCTGCATACACGCGAGACGACGCTCTCCGACATTGCGCGGCTGCGGTCGGCCGGCATCGGAAACATCGGCGTCGACCTGATTGCCGGACTGCCCCACCAGACTGCCGAGAGTTGGGACTATTCGCTTAAAGAGACGCTCGCCACAGGCGTTCCGCACGCAAGTGTTTACATGCTTGAGGTGGACGAAGATTCTCGCCTCGGCAACGAACTGCTCGCCGGAGGCAGCCGCTATCACGCGCACCATGTGCCGGATGAAGATTTCACTGCCGACCTGTATCTCGCGGCCTGCGAGAAGCTCGAGCGCGGTGGGCTTCATCAGTATGAGATTTCGAACTTCGCATGCAGCGTGACGCACGGTATCGGCCTGCGCGACTCGCGACACAATCTGAAGTACTGGACGCGAAAGCCCTATCTCGGGTTTGGAGTGGATGCGCACTCCATGCTCCCGGCCGGCCCTGAGTTGCGGGAGAAGGGAATCGAAGCTGTTCGATTCGCGACACCCGATTCTCTGGAGGCGTATTCTGCTGCTGCAATGCAGTTGCAGCCAGGGAGCGCGCGTATTTCGCAGCTTCTCACTTCGCGTACCTTGGTCGATGCCCAGGCTGCGCTCGAAGAAGAGTTCTTCCTCGGCCTGCGAATGAATCGCGGAGTTTCGTTGCCCGACATCGCAGCGCGGTGTGGAATAGAACGCGTCAGGGAATTCGACTGCGCCATCGCCGAGTTGGTCGATGGCGGGCTGTTGGAGCATCACGACGAGCTCCTACGACTCACCGCGCGTGGGCGTCTGCTGTCCAACGAAGTCTTCGAACGCTTTCTGCACGATCCCGAGAAATCAGAGCTCGGGTAGCGCAGGCCTTCTTCGCTTTAGCGCAGGCTTACGGTGGAAGCACCACGCTTTAGCGTGCTGAACTGAGCGCCACTTCTATCGTGGGCTTTAGCCCCGGCGGAATCGAATCGACCGCTGGCGCTCAATGTTGTGAATTTCCTGGCTAAAGCCCAGGCTCTTCGGGAGCTTCTTTCACCATGCTAAAGCGTGGTGCTTCCACCCGCATACGCTGAGGCCAGCTCTGCCCATTACCCGACTAATGCACGGTTTTCGTTTTGCGCGACATGTAATCCATCAGCAAGTACTGGCCGAGGGTGTAAGGCGTGGTGAAGTACGCTTTGCCGCGGCACATCTCTGTCACCTTCTGCACGAACTGAATCAGCCCATGGTCCGACGCGAGCATAAACGTGTTGATCAGCACGCCGGCACGCTTGCACTTCGAAACTTCTTTCAGCGTTTCGCTGACCACCAGCGGATCGAGCCCGAACGCGTTCTTGTAGATGCGGCCGTCTTCGAGCGTGAGCGCTGAGGGCTTGCCATCGGTGATCATCACAATCTGCTTCATGTCTTTGCGCTGGCGTTGCAGGATGCGCTGCGCCATGCGCAGGCCTTCGCGCGTGTTGGTGTAATACGGGCCGACCTTTACGCGAGCCAACTGCGACAGCGGCAACTCTTCCGCCGAATCATGAAACAGCACCAGCGACAACGAGTCGCCGGGATACTGCGTACGAATCAGGTGCGACAGCGCCATGGCAACTTTCTTCGCCGGCGTAAAGCGATCCTCGCCGTAGAGAATCATCGAGTGCGAGCAGTCGAGCATGAGCACGGTCGCGCACGACGACTGATATTCGCACTGATGCACCTGCAGATCGCGGTACTCGATGTTCAGCGGCAAGTGCAGCCCTTCACGCTGGATGGCGCTTGACAACGTGGCAGTGATGTCGAGATTCAGCGTGTCGCCAAATTCATAGGTTTTCGATGCGCCGCTGGCCTCGATGCCCGTCGCCATATCGCGCGTGTCATGCCTGCCGAAATTCGATTTCCCCAGCGAGCCCAGCAGATCGCGCAACGCCTTGAAGCCGAGAAAGTCGAGGCTCTTGTCGGTGATCTCAAATTTCGCCTGCGCCTGCGTCTCGCCAACCTGTCCGCCAACGCTCGACTGCCGCGCCGGATCGTGCGGCTGATCGATGCTGATGTACTCTTCCTGCTGCATGCGATCGAGCAACTGCTCGATGAGTTGTTCAATCTGCTCGCCGCTCATATTCTCGACTTGCTCGCGCATCTGTTCGTCCAGCAGATCGCTGTTCATCAGCGCTTCGGCGATGGCCTGCTTCAGGTCTTCCAGTGACTGCTCGCCATCGTTCAGGTCGTAATAATCCTGATACTGCTGCTGAAATCCGCTTTGCAGCAGGTAGTCGGAGAGCGCGCTCAGCAGGTCCTCCAGGCTCATCTCGCCGGCGGGCTCGGGAACGTATTTTTTGTACTTGATGAACTTCATAAAAGCAGTTGTCAGTTGTCGGTGGTCAGTTGTCAGTGAGTTTCGGATTAGCGCGATCAAGCGCCCTCTCGAATTGTCATCACGAGGCCTTTTTTGGCCGAGGGAACTGCTCTCTTCTCCCTCGCCACGCTCTCCGCCATCGCAAAAGAACTTGCTAAGCCCCACTTGCTCTCAAACCAAGCCTCGCTATCCGGCAAGCAAAGAACAGATCCCTCGCTGCGCTCGTGATGACAAAGCAAAATGGATTTCCTTCCGCCTTAACCGGCCACTGACAACCGGCCACCGACAACTTAATTGAATGGCCTTCTCTGTCTGCGAAACTCGCGCTCCTCGTCTTCTTCGCGATAGTTCTGCTTCTGTGGACGCGGCTGTTTCTCGCCGGCGGTAAATGTGCGTTCCTCGCTGCGTCCAATTTTCTTGTGTGCGTACAGGCCTTCCAGGATGAACTCCGCTGCAGACACCAGCACTTCCGCCGGCTCTTTGCCAGCGAGATTTAGCGCGCCCAATTTGTCGAGCAGGCCTTGGATGCCGCGGAGCTTGTGCAGCATTTCCTGCGCGCCCGCCGAATCGCGCATCTGGATTTCACCCCCCAGATCGAACCACTGCACAATCTGATTCATGTTGCCGCTACCGTGGAAGTAGCCATCATAGGTGCGCGCGATGGCGGCACGGATAATCTCGCGTGAGACGTTGTCGGCGCCTTTGAGCTCGCCTTCGTATTCCAGTTCCAGCTTTCCGGTGATGGCCGGCAGCGCAGCGTAGATGTCACCGATTCGCGGGACCACCAGTTTCTCGCCTGACCGAATCGCGCGACGCTCGGCATTCGAAATCGCGTTCTCCATCGCGCTGATCGGCAATCGTTGGCTCACGCCTGACCGCTTATCGATGCGCTTGTCTTCGCGGGCGATGAACGCGATCTGCTCGATGACTTCGCTGACGAATGGCGGAATCTGCAACTGATATCCATCGCGCTCGGTCCACGCTTCTTGCGCGGTGATGGCCAATCCTTCGTGAACACTCGCGGGATAGTGCGTACGAATCTCTGATCCGATGCGATCTTTCAGCGGCGTGATGATCTTGCCGCGCGCGGTGTAGTCCTCGGGATTGGCGGTGAAGACGATGGCCACGTCGAGCGGCAGCCGTACCGGATAGCCCTTAATCTGCACGTCGCCTTCCTGCATGATGTTGAACAGGCCGACCTGAATCTTGCCGGCAAGATCAGGCAGTTCGTTCACCGCAAAGATGCCACGATTCGCACGCGGCAGCAGGCCATAGTGAACTGTGTACTCGCTGCCCAGGTCGTGGCCGCCCTTGGCCGCCTTGATGGGATCAATGTCGCCGATCAAGTCAGCAATCGTCACATCGGGGGTCGCCAGCTTTTCAACATAACGCTGCTCAGGAGTCAGATACGAAATCGGCGCGCCTTCAGGATCTTCCTGTACTGACTGCTTGCAACGCGAGCACAACGGTTCGTAGGGATTGTCGTGAATCTCGCAGCCGCTGAGGTAAGGAATCTGGGGATCGAGCAGCGTGGTCAGCGCGCGCAGAATGCGGCTCTTGGCTTGTCCGCGCAAACCGAGAAGGATGAAATTGTGGCGCGAGAGAACCGCATTCACGATCTGCGGTACGACCGTGTCTTCGTAGCCAACGATACCAGGAAAGATTGGACCGTCGCTGCGCAGGCGCAGCATCAGGTTCTCGCGCATCTCGTCTTTCACGCGACGCTTTCTCAGTCTCTCCTCGGAAAAATTGCGGCTGTGGCGCAGCTCGCCTAAGGTCTGCGGAAAATCGCTCACGGGTGGAGTACCTCCGGGGTCGTCCCTTCCGTCCTGATGACGGAGCCATCTAGCTGACGGCTATTCTACGCCTAGCGTTTTGACGTGAACGGAAGCGGAGCGATTCGCTTCTTAGGATTGAGGCAGGATTAGATTCGCGCTGCGAGTTCGCGGAGAATTATTGCTTCGACAGTGGCTGAACGGCAATCTGCTCCTTCGCTCTCTCAATCAACCCGTTCTCGAGCGCAGGCCAGCGACTGAAGTTCGCGCCGCCCTGCTGCAAACTTGCCGCGGTCGCGCCTGTAAATTGCAGGTCTTCGCCATAGATGATCATCAGCTCTTTTCGCTTTTCGCTGTCTAGCAGATGAACCAGGCGAACGTACATCATGCCGGCCGGTTTCTTGTATCCCTTGGCTTGCAGGATTTTCCCGACCGCTTCACTGTCGGAACCGGTGCGGCGTGGCCCGCCACGCTCGCTTGCCCATGTGTCGACGTAGAAGTCCCAGCCACCAAGAATCGCATGACGTGGCGAATCGTAGGTGTGATGAAGGAAGGGGTTGGACGAAATATAGCCTTCGAACTGGATCCAGTAGATGCGGGTGACGTTCTTTGCGGCGTCGGCGTCGACGAAGACGTGAATTTCACAGTCAGCGTTGTGGTAGAGCACGAAGCGGTCGGCTCCCGCGTACTGCGCCGACTTGGGGACGGTAATTCGCACAGCAGGATCGTGCGTTGAGGTGACGGAGTTTCCCTGAACTGTGCGATCTGGAGGTCCCACCTGAGCGCAGCCAACGGACGGCAGCAGAGCAAGGGCAACAAGCCATCGGAGCACCATGCCACTGTTGTACGCGCGGGCAGAGGAGTTGGTTCAGCCGCGCCGAGCGGCCACGAGCAGAGCTACTGTTCCCAGGCAGAACACCGCTCCGGCAGCCGACACGATCAACGGCAAAGCGAAGAAGTGGGCATTCCATCCGGCGCCTATGCGGGCTTGCAGCGGATCGTCGCGGATCGTAGCGGATCTCATGATGGCTGCCGACCTGGAACTCATTAGCGCGGGCGCGAGTCTTCTGGAAATCCTGGTCCTGAAAGCTGGTGACCTCGGTCGTAATCGGCTTGCCATCGACGGTGTAGAGCAATCCGATGTGCGCGGAGTAGAACTGCTCGTGCTGCGAAATGCGATCGACTGTCACGTCGCTGCGCAAGATCTGCGCGTCGGCGGTGGGCCATGTCCGCAGCACTCCGATCTGGTGCAGGTAAAACGGCGCGCTGAAGATGAGCAGGATGACGCCGATGATGAGGCAGGCAACCGCGATTGCCTGCAATGTGCCGCTGCGTTCGTTCATGCGATCCGGTACACGTGCCTAGTCCACAATTTTGCGGAAGGACTTACTGGTTTTGATGGTTTCGTATCCCAGCCTCTCATAGAAGGCATGCGCCCGCACCCGCTTAACGTTCGACCGCAACGTCACCGTGCGATAACCCTGCTCGATGGTCCAGCGTTCGGCCTCGGCGAGGAGTGCTTGCCCAAGCCCGTGACTTCGCGTGTGCTCATCCACAACCAGCGCGGCCACTTCGGCCGAGGGCTCGGTGGTTAGTGACGGGCGCAGGAAAACATGAATCCATCCCGCCAGTCCTCCATTTGCGTCGGCAACGAACACCGCATGTTCGGGATATCGATTTATCGCCTTAAGCCGCTGCATCGCCTCGTCCCCGGTTGCGGGATACCCCAATTGCTCCGACAAGCGAGCGATTTCCTCGGCGTCGGCAGCGGTCGCGAGACGAATGGTCGGCCTGGAGTCGGTCACTGTATTCATAGCTGATGCCGGCGCGGATTTTGAAAGTCTGCGGGATCTACTCGCTTCACCGACCGCCGCGCTTCAGGTCTTTCTGTTCCGCGCGCACGCGCCTGAAGCGGCTCCACAAATATCCCATGTATCCCAACTGAATCACCCAAGTCACAATGTATGCGGCCTTGAGCGCGGTATCACCCTTCATGCTGCACCTCCCCGGAGCGCCGCTTGCGCGTGCTGCTGCTCGATGTCTTCTTCCATCCGCTGCAAGCGATAACGCGCGACCACCAGAATGATCGCGAGCATCGAGAAGGCCAGCCAGTTCCACAGCAGCGGAGGCCACATGCTGGGGTCGAGTCCCGAGTTGGCAGCCGCCGCCGATCACCGGCGACGGATGCTGGGTGCGGAACCAGCGAATCGTCATGTAAACGATGGGCACATCAACGAAACCAAAGATCGCCAGCGCCGCCGCCAGCAATGCAGTCTGGCTGCCGGTGGAATAGCTCCGCAGCACCAGGTAGCTGACGTAGATGAGCCACAGGACCAGGGTTGTTGTCAGCCGCGCGTCCCACGTCCACCAGATGCCCCATACCGGACGCGCCCAGATTGGCCCGGTGATGAGGACCACAGTGCAGAACACGACGCCGACCTCCGCCGTCGCTGCTGCAATCGCATCCGCAGCGGCATTGCGCTTCCAGATGTAGATCACGGACGCAAGGAAGTTGACGAAGAACAGCAGGAACGCCGTCCATGCCGACGGCACGTGATAGTAGAAGATGCGCTGCACGTTGCCCATCGTCTGCTCGGTAGGAGCGACCATGAGCGCCTGGTACGCGGCAAAGCCGAGCACGACGACGGTAAGTGCGATGAAGAGTTTTGATACCAGCTTCATTCGGCGTTCAACACGCTTTCAAAAAGAAGAAGACAGACTGCGGTGAACACAACATCGTAAACCAGCAGCATCTTGATCCAGAAGTCGGGCGAGGCATCGCCGGTCAGGATCGAAGTTGTCGAGTCCACCATCGCCAGCAGCGCCGGGATGGAAATAGGGAAGAGAATCAGCGGCAGCATGATCTCGCGATTGCGGGTGCGAATCGACAGCGCCGCGAAGAAAGTCCCATTCACGACCAGTGCCCACGTTCCAAGCAGGGTGACCACCGCTAGCTGCCACGGAGGCCCAACCGACCGCAGGTTGTAAAAGACGATGAACAGCGGCGCCATCAAGGCTTCCAGGATGGTGACGAAGATGAAATTGCCGATCGCCTTGGCCAGAAACAGTGCGTTCGGAGGAGCCGGTGAGACGCGATAGGCGTCGAGCACCTGGTTGCGCAACTCGCGCGCCCAGGTTTGATTCAGTGCTACGACTGCCGCGAACAGGAACGCCACCCAGATCAACCCGCCCGCAATGTGTCGCGACTCTTCCGCGTTTGGATTGAACGCAAAGCTGAAGATCACGACCACCAGCAGCGCGAAGAACAGCATGGAGTTGATGGCATCTTTCGAACGCCATTCCATGCGCAGGTCTTTCACCAGCGTGGCGCGCGTCATCGTGAGGGTGCTCATCGCGGCCTCGCAATCGCCGATTTAGCCGCCGATGTGTGCCCCATTCCGGCTGCGTTATCGACCCCTGCTGGGTGCCCCATTCCGGCTTCGTTTGCCGGGGTGGGGTTGTCGGCCTGCGATTTGGTCGCTGTCGTCGAAACGATCTGTCCTGCCGACATATGCACGAAGGCATCAGCCGCGTCATGCATGACTGCCGCCTGATGCGTGATCACCAGGATCGTCTTGCCCGAGTCGCGCAGCCGTCCAAGAATCGCCGCCATATCGGACGCGGAACGAACATCGACGTTGGAAAATGGTTCATCCAGCAGGATGACTTCGGGATTGTGCAATACTGCGCGCGCCAGCGAGAGGCGTTGCCGCATGCCTTGTGAATACTGGCCTATGCGGCGCTGGAGTTCAGGATCGAGCCCGACCATCTGCATTGCGTTGCGGCAAACGGCCTCGTCGCTGATCCCGTACAGGCCGGCGAAGTAGCGAAGGTTCTCCATGCCGCTGAGTTCGTCGTAGAGTAGCGGCGCGTGTCCCATGTAGCCGACGCGTTGCGCGACCTTGCGTAGTGAATCGGATCCTAGCACGGTGACGCTGCCTTGGCTCGGCTGCATCAGTCCGGCGACGATGCGCAACAGAGTGCTCTTGCCGGCTCCGTTGTCGCCGAGAATTACGTACAGATTTCCTGCGAAAAAGTCGTAAGAAGCGCCCCGTAAAGCCGCAAAACGGCCAAAAAACTTCACCAGATTGGAGACTTGAATGACCGGTTGGGCCAAGTTGGCAGCCACGGCTTCCGATTCGCTGGCCGGCAATTTACCTGCTCGGCGAGGCCGATTGCGCCCCGTTTAGCTGGCTTTTTGCTGGTTTTCGCCAGTTGCGGGGGTGCTTCCGGGTTTGGGTGCGTACTTGGAAGCGCACTTCGCCTGGATGTTTGTCGCGCGAAAGACGCCGTCGCGGCCAAATTTCCCTTCGGCCAGTGCCTGAGCGTCGTCTTTGAACGTATCGGGCAGCGCCTCGGTCCCACTATAGACAACTGGCAGTGTGCGGTCCTGCTCAATCAGCAGGAACTCGGCGTGCGTGCCCTGGCGCTTGATCGAGCCCGGAGCCACGTTTCCGGCAACCCGAAGCCGCTTGCTGTAGGCGCTCGGCCCCATACCGTTGAGCTCTTTGATGGTGACGTAATAGCTCTTGCTGTCCTGCACGCCGGTGAAGGCGAGATAGCCGAGGGCAACCACGATGACCGTTATGACTGCGCCGAAGCGCAAATATCTGCGAGATTGTTCCGACATGATTGAATCTTACCGGGGGCGATGGAAGCCGCACCCCTGATTAGGTAAGCATAAACCTTTCGGCAACCCACAGCTATGTGATGTTGGTCACAGAGCATGCATTTTTCAAGAAGCTGCCGATAACGTCGCACGCCGGGACATTCGCGCTGGCAGGCGCAACCCAACACATGCAACCCAACACACTTGCGAGGTCCCCTAAATCAGACTAAACTAACCGAACTAAGTCTATATGAAAACCGTCAACATCCACGAAGCCAAGACACATCTCTCGAAACTCATAGAAGAGGCGAGTAAAGGCGAGCCATTCATCATCGCGAAGGCGGGCAAGCCGATCGTCAAGGTAGTTGCTATCGATGCGCCTTCTGGGAAGCAGCGTCGTCGGTTCGGGTTTATGGCCGGTGAGATTTCAGTCCCCGACGACTTCGACCGAATGGGCGATGAGGAGATCATCCGTATGTTCAACGGTCGCCAATGAAGCTGCTGCTCGACACTCATGTCCTGCTCTGGATGGCGGCTGGATCGAGCCGCCTGCCTTCTGCCGGAAGACGACTCATCGAGGAGCCACAGAGCGAGCCGCTGTTCAGTATCGTAAGCGTCTGGGAAGTTGTCATCAAGCGAGCGCTTGGCCGGAGCGACTTTCAAGCGGATCCACGGGTATTGCGGAGACGCTTACTCGACAACGGCTACTCCGAGCTGTCGATCGTCAGCGAACACGTGCTCGCCCTCGACGGCCTTCCCTCGATACACAAAGATCCCTTTGATCGTCTGCTGGTTGCGCAAGCAATGGTTGAAGGAATTACGCTACTGACGCTCGACCCGGTGGTCGCCCAATATCCCGGGCCGATTCGAAAGCTATAGTCGAGCGAAATCCGTGGTGCAGGCCTACGCCGCTCCTGCCTGATCGTTGCCATCTGCCTTCAGGCACGCGCGAACCAATGCGATCAGCTCCGGCGGGGGAACCGGCTTTTGGCGGAACACGACGTCGAGCCCCCCGTACTCGGCCTCGGCTTCGGCCAAGCCGCTAAGGACGATCACGGGCACCCAATCGTTTTCCTGCCGCAACTCGCGTACGAAGTCAACGCCATTGCGCCCGGGCATGATGTGATCGGTGATGACCAGATTGATGCGCTCGCCCAGAATCCGCAGGAGTGCCAGCGCGCTTTCCGCGGTGGTTGCCACCGCAACCGTAAAGCCGGCGTTGCGTAGTACTGCTTCCCGCACGCTTAATTGCAGAGCGTTATCGTCGATTAAAAGCAGCTGGCCCACGCGCTTCACTCTTTCAGACTGGTTGGCCATGGAACGGCTCCGAACCGGCTACCGGCTCCGACAGGCAAACAAGTCAACTGAAGAGACGACCTGACACCGCTTGCGGTTTGCCGGGCCGAATCGAATTGCGACGAGGTTAGGCGACGTGCTGCCCTGAAATCTCCTGCAATGCCTGAAACCAGTCCTGCTCGGCCGATCCGCCCTGTCCACGACGCTGCAAATAAAGCTCATACGCCCTGCGTCGAACCAGTTCTTCCGAGACTGGCCGGGAGCCGTTGACCGGCTTGGCAACTGTTCCGGGGCCTTTTGCTTCCGGTGTCGTTTGAGCAATGGCGGGCGCCGTCGTCACCGGTTCTGCCGCGGCTGTACCGTTCCCGTCAACGGGTTGGGTCTTGCGGCTCCGTTTTTTCGGCGTTTCCTGAGTATCTTTGGCCCGTGTTGCTTTCGGCATCGCTACGTCACTCCTAAACCATTAATCGATTCACCCCGGTCAGCGCTGAACTGCTCGTCGCTGCCGACGTGTTCCTTAACTATAACCAACTTTGAGGTCATTTTGCGGCTCAAAGCAGCGTTTATCCACAACTTTCGACATTCTGGAACATAAGTTTGCAACTGGGCCGCATTGCGCTTCCACTTCGCGAATTTCGGTGTCCAATATAGGTACGGCCCGGCGCGAAGGGTTACAACCGAGGAACTACGCCGTGGCGCGCAACGTATATAGAAGTGAACATTAATACCCCACCCCGGCAAACGAAGCCGGAATGGGGCACCCAGTTAGAAGTTGATACCCAGCTTTTAGCTGGCAGCGGTAAGGCCCCCGCAGAATGATCTTCTTCGACATCCTTCGGCAGATGTTTCGCAGCTTGTGGGCGCATAAGCTGCGCTCATTCCTCACCATGTTCGGCATCGCCTGGGGAGTGGGCTCTCTGCTGCTGCTCGTCGGCCTGGGAGAGGGCTTCCGTTCGGGCAATCGCCGTGAGTTGAACTCCATGGGCGAGGACATCATGTTCATCTTTCCCGGACGCGCTCCTGCGGTCGCCGGGAACATGAGTTCCGGCCATGAGTATCGGCTCACCTATCGCGACTATCTCGATGTCAAGAACGAAGCTCCTCATGTGCTGGCAGTCGCTCCCGTGCTGCGGCGGACCGACTTACGTGAGGTCAGCGATTTCGGTAATACCAACGGGGAAGTCGCAGGCGTGCTCCCCATGTTCAACCAGATCCGTTACCTGCCGCTGGCGGCGGGACGCTGGATCAACGACGCCGACCATGCGCAGAAGCGCCTCGTCGCGGTTGTCGGCGACGAGATGCTGAAGAACCTGTTTCCCGGGCAGGTGCCGATTACCGCGGTGGGCACGACAATTCTGCTGAACGGCATTCGATTCGAGGTCATTGGTGTTACCGAACGCGTTGGCCATGGCGACAACAACGCGACCAACAATCGAGTATTTCTGCCCTACTCGACCATGCACCAGTACTTTCCCATGAAGGGCGAGGAAGAAGAGGATGCGGTCTCATTCCTGAATTACCGGCCGCGGGTTCGCGAAGAGCACCTGATCGCCCGCGACGAAGTGCGCCGAATCATCGCCCGCAATCACGGCTTCGATCCCGAAGAACGAAGACGCCTTTGAAGACTGGGACACGGTAAAGAGCGCCGAAACCGTAGGCGTCATCTTCGACGTGATGGATATGTTTCTCGGCGGAGTAGGTCTGGTGACGCTGGGCCTCGGCGCGATCGGGATCATCAACATCATGCTGGTCTCGGTGAGCGAGCGCACCAAAGAGATCGGATTGCGCAAAGCGCTGGGCGCGACCAATCGCAGCATCCTGTTGCAGTTCTTTCTGGAAGGCGCATTTCTCACCCTGATGAGCGGAGGCATCGGCATGGCGGGCGCCGCGCTGTTTATGCAAGCGCTGAGCGGAATACAGGGGGAGGGGGGATTCGACCCGCCCAAGCTGTCGCTGTTGTCGGCCACCGTTGCGATTGGCACATTGTCGCTGGCGGGAATCGTCGCCGGGCTGTATCCCGCTCGCAAAGCGGCAATGCTGGAACCCGTCGAAGCCCTGAGGCAGGAGTAGAGCCATGTTGCGCGACCTTTTCGCTCAAGCCTACGAAGCCATGCGGTACAACCGCCGGCGTACGACGCTCACCATGCTTGGCATGGCATGGGGCATTGCCACGGTTGTTCTGCTGCTCGCCTACGGTTCGGGGTTCCAACGGGCCATTGAAGTCATCTTCGCCAACTGGGGCACCGCGCATTATCGGCGTCTTTCCCGGTCGCACCTCGCAGCAGGCTGGAGGACAAAAGGCCGGCACCCAGATCAAGTTCACCCTCGACGACGTCGATCGCATCGTGAACGCAGCGCCGCTGGTGCGCCGTATCGCTCCGACCGTCGATAAGCAAGTCAATGCGCAGGTGGATGTGCGCGCCTACACCTTGCCGGTTGAAGGCAGCTATCCCAACGTGTTCAAGATTCTCGCAACGAAGATCGGCGAAGGGCGCTTCTTTAGCGAAGACGATATGGCCGCGCGCCGCCGGGTCGCCGTGATTGGCTCAGAAGCCAAGAGCAAGCTCTTCTCCGGCGAGTACGCTTTGGGCCAGTCGATTCGCCTTGATGGCATCAGCTTCGAGGTAGTGGGCGTGATCGCGCCGCGCATGCAGGAGAGCGACGACAACATCAACAAGATGATCTACGTCCCCTTCACCACCATGAGCGACCTGAAGGACACCCACTACCTCGACGGCATCTGGCTCGATTACGAAGGCAGTCAATTCGAACAGGTGGAGCGGCAGGTGCGCGACGTGCTCGCACTACAGTACAACTTCAAACCCGATGACAAGCGTGCGATCTTCGTCTTTAACATGATGAAGCAACTACACCAGTTCCAGATCATCAGCATGGGACTGAAGATCCTGCTCGGCTTTATCGGCACTCTGACGCTGGGCATCGGTGGCGTGGGCCTGATGAACATCATGCTGGTGTCGGTCACCCAGCGCACGCGCGAGATCGGCGTAGAAAAAGCATTGGGCGGACGCCGCAGCCACATTCTGATTCAGTTTCTTGCCGAAGCGCTGACCATCACTGCCATCGGCGGCGTTGCGGGAATCGCTATCGCCTATCTGATCTCGTTCTCCGTTGGACGTCTTACCTTCTATAGTGCGGTCGCCAAGAACGCTGAGGCAGGCGACATTCGCCTCATCATCGATCCGACCATCGTCGTGGTCGCGACCGTGATTCTCGGCCTCGTTGGCTTGGTCAGCGGAATGCTGCCGGCGATCAAAGCTTCACGCCTCGATCCCATCGAGGCGTTGCGCTACGAGTAGAAAAAAGCTCTTTTTGAGGATTGCTCCGCGTCGGTAGACCTCGACTCCGCAGAGCCTTCAGTTCGATGGTTCTTAATTCGAGAAACAATCGACGACTCTCCCCCGATTTAGCTTCGACTTGAACCGGAACGGGGTTACAATCTCGCGCAAAGCAATTCGCCTCAAAGCAAATCAAACTTTTCCCGTCGCCCACTCAGAGGCGAACCGGGGTTCCAGGTCGCCCTTCCGAAGGGCAAACGCATTCACCAGCAAATCGGCACCGGAGGTGCATGATGGGTTCCCATCCTTCTCTCCTAAGCGCATCGCAACGGTCGAACTCCATTCGCCTTCCGGCGAAGGGTGCGGTGCAACTGCTAGCTACGTTGTTCGTCGTCTCTCTTTCTCTTTGCCTCTTCCCGAGCCTGGCCGTGGCACAGTCGCCGCATGCTTATGTATCACCCCAAGTTGGACCGCCCACGAGCCAAGCAGAAGTTGTGGGCAACGGATTTGATCCCAACGCCACCCTCGACCTCTACTTCGACAGCACGGACGTCGGCCTCGTGGTCACCGACAACGAAGGAAGCTTTGGATTGGCGCTGAAGGCGCCGACCCTTCGGCAAAGCGGAGGCGCGATACTGATACCCAAAGACGCTGTTCCGGGTACACACACGATCACCGCCGTAGAACGAATCACTCAGCTACAGGCGCAGGTAGCCTTCACCGTCAGGATCGATTGGCCACAGTTTCATTTTGAGCCAGATCACACGGGTCTGAACCCGTACGAGAACGTTTTGAGTCCCGACAATGTCGGAAACCTAACATTACGATGGGTGGAGCATAGGCATAGGCATACCGGTGGTGGCCGACGGTGTGCTCTATGTAGAGGATTTCGCCCCTGGCTTCCGTGCTCTGAATGCCAACACCGGAGCCCCACTCTGGTCGCAGCTAAATCAAGGTTTGTATTACGCGCCGGCTGTGGCCAACGGAGTGGTTTATTTCGGCTCCGATGGTGGCTATCTTTACGCCCTGAATGCCACCTCGGGCGCTCTTCTATGGAAGCGCGGGGATGGGTCTAATTCGCCGACAGTGGCCAACGGCGTGGTCTACGAGGTTGAGAGCTGCAATGTCGATGCGCTGAATGCCGACACCGGCACGCTACGGTGGAGCTACCAGACGGCGTGCCATTTCGGTATCGGCGACGCACCGACGGTGGCCAATGGTGTGGTTTACGTTGGCGTCGACGACGGTTACCTCTACGCCTTGAACGCGGGCACAGGCGGTCTCTTGTGGAAGTTTCGGGGTACACAGTACGAGAGTTTCGGCTCGCCAGCTGTGACCGATGGCATCGTCTACGCTATGGATAATGCCGGCATCTTTTACGCGCTAAACGCGAATACAGGAGCGCTCATCTGGAAATACGCAACCGGGTATGGCATATCCTGGGTCTCCCCAGTGGTGGCAAACGGCATGGTGTATGTCGAAGGCGGCACTGGTAACCTGTACGCTCTGAATGCCAGCACGGGTGCGCTGCTGTGGACTTTCGCTTACGAGAGCGGACGTGGCATTGTTCTTCCAGCGGTAGCGAACGGCGTTGTCTATCTCGGCGGCAGGAAAGACGTGTACGCCGTGGATGCCAGTACAGGTGCGCTCCTCTGGCAGTTCACAACCGGGGACATGTCTGATCAGGTCTTCGCCGGCCGTGGTGAACGGCATGGTGTATATCTGCGAGCGGGTCACCTCTATGCCTTTGGACTGCCCGACCAGCAAATGTCGGAGAAGTTCAGCCCGCCAGAGCGTCGCGACCCAGCTCGGCTGTCGCCCAATTGGAGCCTGCAGCCAAATAGCGCAGTGACTCCATCACGCAACAAGTAGTTAATTAATTTCTAATGTTTGGGCGAGCCGTGCGCTCGCCCGAACATTCGGAGGGAATTAAGACCACGACTTCAACGTCTCTCTAACAATCCAGGCACCAGGAGGTGCATGATGCGATCCTCTCATCTTCTCCCTAAGCGCATCGCAACGGTTGAACTCCATTCGCCTTCCGGCGAAGGGCGCGATGCAACTTCTAACCACGTTGTTCGTCGTCTTTCTTTCTCTTTGCCTATTTCCGAACCTGGCCGTGGCATCGTCGCCGCACATTTATGATGTGCCGCAGGCCGGGCTTCCCGGGTCCCAGACAACGACTCTAGGCAACGGGTTCGATCCCAACGCCACCCTCGACATCTACTTCGACAGCACGGATGTCGGACTCGTAACCACCGACAATAACGGAAGCTTTGGATTGGCGCTGAAGGCGCAGACCCTTCGACAAAACGGAGCCACGATACAGATACCCGAAAACGCGGTCCAGGGTCACACACGATCACTGCCGTAGAACGGATTACCCAGCTACAGGCACAGGTGCCGTTCACCGTGCAATTTGATTGGCCACAGTTTCATTATGGGCCAGACCACACTGGCTTTAACCCGTATGAGAGCGTGTTAGGCCCACAAACAGTCGGAAACCTGACGATGCGTTGGAAGTACACATTGGGAGGCCAAGTCTTCACCTCGCCGACGGTGGCCAACGGCATCGTCTATGCTTCTGGGCTCAACGGGGACGACCGCTTACATGCCATCGACGCCAGCACAGGTGCCCTGCGCTGGACGTATCGGGGCTGCACTGAGTGGAGCGGTCGCGGTGGCTAACGGAGTAGCTTATTTCAGCTCTTGTGACTACCCCGCCAACTATCTCTTTGCCGTCAATGCCAACTCAGGCGTTCTCCTCTGGAAGCACCCGCTAAATGTTTGTGATTCGCCAGCAGTGGCCAACGGCGTGGTCTACGTCGGTTCGGACGATCACAACGTCTATGCTCTAAACGCCAGCACCGGCGACCTGCTGTGGAACTATCGAGACTGGAGATTCGGTTACGATTCCGGCGGTGGCCAATGGCGTGGTCTACATCGGATCGCAGGACCACAACCTCTATGCCCTGAACGCGAGCACAGGCGCTCTCTTGTGGAGGTTCGCGACGGGCGCTCTAATCCTTAGCGGGCCGGCGGTGGCCAATGGCGTAGTCTACGTCGGCTCCTTTGACAACAATCTTTACGCGCTGAATGCTAGTACGGGAGCGCTCATCTGGAGTCACACAACCAACGGTTTCTGGTTGCCGGCCGTGGCCAATGGCGTGGCCTATGCTGTCGGAGGATCAAACGACCCCAGCCTATACGCTTTCGACGCTGCGACGGGCGACGTGTTGTGGAAGTATGTACTCCAGATGGCGTCTAACACTCCTCCGACGGTGGCGAATGGGGTAGTCTATTTTGCCAATGATAATGGTAATGGCTACGACGGCGCGGTATACGCCTTAGATGCCAGTACAGGCGCATTACTCTTGCAGTACACAACCGACAGGGCTGGATTCCAGTTGTCTTCGCCGACGATAGTCAACGGCATGCTATACATCGGCTCTGAGGACGGGAACCTCTATGCCCTCGGCCTGCCCGAACCAGCAAATGTCGGAGAAGTTCAGCCCGCCTGAGCGTCCCGACCCGGCTCGGCTGACGCCCAACTGGAGCCTGCAGCCAAACACCGCAGTTACTCCACCACGCAACAAGTAGTTAATTAATTTCTAATGTTTGGGCGAGCCGTGCGCTCGCCCGACCATTCCGAGGGAATTAAGACCACGACTTCAACGTCTCTCTAACAATCCAGGCACCAGGAGGTGCATGATGCGGTCCTCTCATTTTCTCCCAAGCGCATCGCAACGGTTGAACTCCATTCGCCTTTCGGCGAAGGGCGCGGTGCAACTTCTAACCACGTTGTTCGTCGTCTTTCTTTCTCTTTGCCTATTTCCCGAACCTGGCCGCGGCACAGGCCGCACATTTATGATGTGCCGCAGTCTGGGCTTCCCGGGTCACAGACGACGACCCTAGGCAACGGCTTCGATCCCAACGCTACCATCGACCTCTACTTTGACAGCACCGACGTCGGCCTCGTGGGCACCGACAACAACGGAACCTTTGGATTGGCGCTGAAAGCGCCGACCCTTCGGCAAGGCGGAGCCACGATCCAGATACCCGCGAACGCGGTCCCGGGCACACACTGGATTACCGCCATAGAACGGATCACTCAGCTGCAGGCACAGGTACAGTTCACCGTCGCGTATCTATACACCATATGGGATCTCCCGGATGAGTACATAATCCACCAGCCCACGGGCATCAACGATGCGGGGGTTGTCACTGGGTACTACTGGGACATCAAGGTCTTTCACTCCTATGTACGGCAACCGGATGGAACCATCACAATCTTCGAGGGTCCGGGCTCGAACAACACAGAGTCAAACAGCATCAACTCGGCAGGGACAACTACGGGATGGTATGCGGATGCAAACCTATCTGGGGTGAACCACGGCTTCGTTCGCTCCGCTGATGGCACTCTCACCACCTTCGACCCTCCGCAGGCGATACAGACGACGCCTAACAGCATCAACTCGGCTGGCGTGATCACGGGCGAGTTTACACAAGCCGGAAATCTGGACCGAGCCTTCATCCGTGCGGCCGACGGCACATTCACCGTCTTCGATGGGCCCGGTGCCATAACCACCGCAGGCAGGAGCATTAATTCGGCAGGGACAGTCGCCGGCATTTACCAGGACGCCGCCCAGGTGTATCACGCTTTCGTGCGCACAGCTGACGGTACGTTCACTGCCTTCGATCCTCCGCGATCGACCGGCACTGGTGCCCACGGTATCAACACAGCGGGGGTAATCACGGGGGACTACTATGACGCGGATGGCGGGATGTATGGCTTTGTGCGCCAGGCTGACGGCACGATCACCACGTTTCTTGCGGCTGACAATGCAGAGACCTGGGGAGAAGGCATCAATGATGCCGGCGCAATCACCGGCTACTATTACAGCGATGCCTACCACGGCTATGAACGGGATCCTGATGGCGTTATTACCCCGTTCGATCCTCCAGGCTCCGTCGAGACCCTTCCTTCGAGCATCAATGGAGCGGGGGCGATCACGGGATGCTACAGGGACGCGGTCCAACTTTGACCGCACACGGCTTCATCAGACTAAACTGAAGCAGATGCGAAAGCGACCCCGAGGTCTGGGCCGCTTTCACTTAGATGGGTCGCAAGTGGGACTCCACACAACTACTGCACCAGCGGTGGTGTCTCCCCGTTGCCGTTCTCGACGGCCTCTTCCGGCGGAATCACTGACGCTGCGGCGACGCGATCTCCGTTCTCCAGATGCAGCAGGCGAACACCTTGCGTCGAGCGGCCTGCTTCGCGAATGTTGGCGCTGTCGATGCGGATGATCTTGCCGTACTGGCTGATGACCATCAGCTCCGACTTCTCGCTCACCAGCAGTATGTTGACGACGTTGCCATTGCGCGCCGTAGTCTTCACGTTGATCACGCCTTTGCCGCCGCGCGATTGCAGACGGTAGGCATCAACATCCGTCCGCTTGCCGTAACCCTGCTCAGTCACCGACAGGATGAGACTGGGCTCATCGGTCTCGCTGTCTTTGCGCTTGGTTCGGTCCTTCGGCGTGACCGCCATGCCGACGATGTAGTCTCCCTTGTCGAGGTCCATGCCACGCACGCCGTAAGCCGGGCGCCCCATCGAACGGACGTTCTCTTCGCCGAAGCGAATCGACATGCCCTCGTGCGAAGCCAGGAAGATAATCTGGTTGCCGTCGGTGCAGCTCGCGGCGACCAGCTCATCGCCCTTGTCGATGCCGATGGCGATGATGCCGCGCGACATCACGTTGCTGAAGTCCTTCAGCGGAGTCTTCTTCACCGTGCCCTGGCGGGTGACGAAGAAGATGTTCTTGCCCTCTTCTTCCAGGTCGCGCACCGGCATCAGCGTACGCACGCTCTCGCCCGGCTGCAGCGACACCAGGCTCGCGATGGCCTTGCCCTTGCCTGCCGCGCTGAGCTCGGGAATCTCGTACACCTTCAGCCAGTACACGCGCCCGGTGTTGGTGAAGATGAGGATGTAATCGTGGGTCGAGGCAACGAACAAATTCTCGACGAAATCCTCTTCGCGCGTGCTCATGCCTTTGCGGCCCGTGCCGCCGCGGCGCTGCTGGCGATAGGTTGAGATCGGCGTGCGCTTCATGTAGCCGGAGTGGCTGATCGTGACCGCGACCTGCTCGTCGGCGATAAGATCTTCCAGCGCCAGCTCGGCGCTTTCATCCTGGATGATCGTGCGCCGCTCGTCGCCGTAATTTTTCTTGATCTCTTCCAGTTCCTTGGTGACCACGCCGCGCA
Organism: uncultured Acidobacteriaceae bacterium; assembly: GCA_963699875.1. Taxonomy (GTDB): domain Bacteria; phylum Acidobacteriota; class Terriglobia; order Terriglobales; family Acidobacteriaceae; genus CAVVDY01. Next base: position 472,653 of record CAVOVN010000002.1, on the reverse strand, counting down.
GCTTCTTCTCGCTGCCGAGAATCGCTTCGTACTCGGCAATCTTCTCGCGCAGCTCTGTCAGCTCTTTCAGGATTTCTTCCGTCGACAGCTTGGTCAGGCGATAGAGCTGAAGGTCGAGGATGGCGTCAGCCTGCCGCGGCGTGAGCTTACCTTCGCGTCCGCCGATGCGCTCAATCAGCAGCGCGTCGGTGATCTTGAACTTCGCCGCCAGCAAGTTTTCTTTCGCTTCAGGGCGCGACCCTGATCCACGAATCAGCTTGATGATCGCGTCCAGATTATCGAGCGCGACACGGTAGCCTTCCAGGATGTGCTCGCGCTCGCGCGCCTTCATCAGCAGGTAGGCGGTGCGGCGGCGCACCACGTCGATACGGTGATCGACGAAGTGCTTCACCGCCTGCACCAGACCCATCTCTTTCGGCTGGCCGTTGACCACGGCCAGGAAGATCATGCTGAAGCTCTCCTGCATCGAGGTGTGCTTGAAGAGCTGGTTGAGCACGATCTGCGGCTCGGCGCTGCGCTTCAACTCGATGACGATGCGCATGCCGTCGCGATCGCTGAAGTCGTTCACATCCGAGATTTCGTCGATGACCTTGTTGTTCACCAGTTCGGCAATGCGCTCGATGAGCTTCGACTTGTTGACCTGGTAAGGAATTTCGGTGACAACGATGGCCTGCTTTTCTTTCGTCAGGTGCTCGATCGCCGCCTTGGCGCGCATCATGAAGCGGCCGCGCCCGTTGCGATAGGCTTCCATGATCCCGCTGCGGCCGTGAATGAATCCGCCGGTAGGGAAGTCGGGCCCCTGCACAAACTTCAGCAAATCCACCAGCGTTGCCTGCGGATTATTCACGATGGTGATGCAGGCGTCGATGATCTCAGTCAGATTGTGCGGCGGGATGTTCGTCGCCATACCGACCGCGATTCCACTGGAGCCGTTCACCAGCAGATTGGGAATGCGCGTCGGCAGCACCACCGGCTCGACCGTAAGTCCATCGAAGTTCGCGACGAAATCCACCGTGTCTTTGTCGATGTCGGCCAGCAACTGCTCGGCAATGTCGGTCATGCGCGCTTCGGTATACCGGTAAGCCGCCGGCGGATCGCCATCGACCGACCCAAAGTTGCCTTGTCCATCAATCAATGGATAACGCAACGAAAACGGCTGCGCCATGCGCACCATCGCGTCATACACCGCGGTATCGCCGTGAGGGTGATAATTGCCGAGCACCTGACCGACCACCTTGGCGCACTTCACGTGCTTGCGGTTGTGCAGCAGTCCCATATCGTGCATCGCGTAGAGAATGCGGCGATGCACCGGCTTCAGGCCGTCGCGCACGTCGGGCAACGCGCGTCCGATGATGACCGACATCGAGTAGTCGAGATACGAACGCCGCATCTCCTCTTCAATGTTGATGGGTTGAATATTTTCGGGGCGTCCGCCGTCAGGAGGCAGTGGTAATTGTGGGTTCTGGTCGTCAGGCATATTCAGCCGTCAGCTGTCAGCCGTTAGCTTTCAGCCGAGCTCTTTCTTTGTCGTTGCTTCTTTGTCGAGCAGGCTGTGGGCGGCGCGTTACAACGCGATATTTCGCCGCGCTGATGAGCCGATTCAGTGCCTTGCTATGTGAGGAGTTCCCACCTAAAGGAGCACTCATTATTATAGCACGATGAATGCTGGGGGCTGGCGCATAACTACTTTCGCATCAATTATTTACGGCTTGTCATCCCGAGCGGAGCGAGGGATCTGTTCTCGTTGGCAGTTGCTGAAAGTTTCGCCTGCGAAAACGGACGCCAAGGCACAGATTGATCCACTGAGCAAAAGCTCTGCTTTGCGACGAGTCGCGGCAATGATGAGATCGGCAAACATCGGCCCCAGCTTTTTTCGCGATCCCATGCCACTTTTTCGCAAACCTCTGTGGTGGCGTAACTTTCATTTGACAGTGATTTACGAGCGGTCGAAAATCCTCGCTGCTGTTGGTTGAGCATGCCGGCTTTCACGTCTCTAGGACAGAACTCCGCTCTGGAAATGGTTGAGCTACGCTCTCGATCTAGCGAGGAGGGAACATGAAAACACGCTCTATGGGCTGGGCTTCCGTTCTGATGACGATTGTCTGCGTGCTCATGGCCGCGCCAGTCTTGGCCCAATCAACGCCGTGCGCTGGCCGCGCCGGAACCGCGTTTGTGAACTGGCCGCAGTTTCATTCCGATCCCTGCCATACCGGCTACAACCCGAATGAGTTCCTCCTGGGCTCTTCAACCGTAGGAAGCCTGGTTCTCAATTGGAAGCATTCTTTCAATTCCGGTGATATCGCGGTGGCTAACGGAGCGGTCTATGGCTTCGAACTCGTAGGGTCTGCCGACAACGTGTACGCCCTGAATGCCACGACTGGCTCCCTCCTGTGGAAGTACTCCACTGTGGGAAACATACACGGTTCTTCGCCCGCAGTTGCCAACGGAGTGGTATACGTCGGCTCGGGCGATGCCAACGTGTACGCCCTAAATGCCAGCACCGGAGCGCTCATCTGGAAGTACACCACCGGCAGATACATCGACTCGGCGCCCGCCGTCGCCAACGGCGTGGTGTATATCGCCTCCGGGGACGGCTACCTGTACGCACTCAACGCCGGCACCGGAGCACTCATCTGGAAGTCCAACATCGGAACCTACGTGGGTTATCCCCCGGCAGTGGCGAATGGGATGATCTACGTCGGTGCGGATGACGACACCGTGCACGCTCTCGATGCCGCCACCGGAGTCCCGCGGTGGAGTTATTCGACGCACGGCTCCTTCGATGGCTCGCCCGTAGTAGTCAATGGCGTGGTGTATGCCGGGTGCGATGACCGTAGCATCTACGCCCTGGATGCAACCACTGGAGTCTCTGCGTTGGAGCTACCTGACCGGGGGACTGGTCTCTCGCTCTCCTGCGGTAGCTAATGGCATTGTGTACGCCGGATCGACCGACAACAATGTGTACGCATTGAACGCCGCTACCGGAGACCTGCTATGGAAGTTCACTGCCGAGAGCTTCGTCATCGAGTCGCCGTCCGTCGCCAACGGCGTAGTCTACGCCGGCTCCGGCGATAACAATCTGTATGCACTGGACGCCACCATGGGAGCGCAGCTGTCGAAGTACACTGCCGCGGGACAAATTGCTTCCTCTCCGGTCATCGTCAACGGGGCGGTGTACTTCGGCGCTGGTGACGGCTACCTGTATGCTCTCCATCTGCCCGGACATTGAGCGGCCAGCATGGTAGGAACAAGGGCTCTGTGATGGTGATCTGTTGTTTTACGGCGTAGCCGTCGTCGAACTGCCCGCCTTCGGCGACTGGTCGGGCGCGCTCTGTAGAGGCACGCCGCTCTTCGCAGGCTTGGAGCTCTGCTTCGCCTTCGGAACCTGGAACTCCACGCCCTCATCATCGTTGGCCTTCACCGTCGCAGCGACGTCGAGATCGGCCAGCGCAATCTTCTTCGTCTTGTTGTCGAAGACGTAGAGCGTCTGGCCCATGATGGCGTAGTTGGTCACTTCCTGCTTGTGGCCATCGCGGAAGACCAGCGTGGTCGGCACTCCCGGCTTGGCGTCGGGGATGGTAGCCGCAGGCCGCTCCGGTTGCGCATCGGCAACTTCGTCGCGGGGTGCGGGCCTCTGCGGAGCCGAATCTACGATGATGTGCAGCGTCTGATTAGCCGGAGGCGCCCCGCCCTGCGGTGGTCCTGATTCGAGATATGGTCCGCCTCCGCCGCCGTAGTAGCTGGCGTCGTCCGACGGGTAAGCGTAGTAATACGGAACCGTGTAGCCATAACCGTACCCGTAGCCATATCCGTTATTGCCGCGTCGGTTGTAACGATTCGGAAACGCCGGGTTGCGATACGGAACATTCGACGGTCCCTGGCAACAGTAGCCATACGGTCCAAGCGAGGTCGCGCTGGGCGGAATATTCGGGACGCCATAAGGTGGAACGTGATTGGGAATTGAAGTAACCGACGGTGGGATGCCGTGGATCTGCGCATTCATGGGCGTCGCTGAGAACACGGCCAGCAACATCACGCAGAGAACAGTTGCGAACTGGCTGAACCTTCCGAAGAGCTTTCGAAAACTGCTATGTTCCGCCATACAATCCCTACTGCTTTCAACCCATTGGATGCCGCGAAGTTCCTACCGGACTCCTAAGTGACGAAGCTCTAACAGGCCGTAGACATCGAGCGTTGCGTTCGCGATCAAAGCCCCTACGACCAGGGCGTTCGCGAAGATTCCGTACCGGCTTTCCAGCAGGTCGACGGCTACTCCTGACACGAACAGTATCAGAAAAGGCAATGCGACAAACAGAAAAAGCAGCCCGGAAATATATTCAGTTTCGATGGCAGCTACCAGTAGCACCCCCGCCGTAATCAGCGGCGCGGCGGTGCCAAAAAACGGGTACGCCGCCAAACGATAAAAGTGACCAGCCCACCAGCAATGAGCACCAGCGGCCCCAGCCCGGCCTGCAGGAAGAACTCACCGACCAGCCGGTAATTCTGTACTAGCTCCATTTGCCCCGGCACGAACAGAAACCATTGCGCCTCGCGCAGCGAGTGGACGAAGGCCATGGCATGGAATCCGTAGAAGCCCAATAGGAGCACCGCCGCAATCGCGCAGGCCGTTGCGAAGATGACCAGCGCCGCCCCGGGACGCACGTGACCCACCCACAGCAGAAAGGCCAGTGCAGGCAGCAGCACGATCCACATGGGGAACTGCGCCCCAATGCAGATTGCGATCGACACTCCCAGCAGCAGGATGCGGCGCCAGTTCCACAGAATCACCTCGCGCGGCGCGTATAGCGTGTGGGCGACGGCAATTCCGGTGAAGATGAGCCCAAAGGCGCCCCAGGCGGCGACAATGTCTTCCTGCAGTTGGCTGCTGCGAGCGATGATGACCGGCGAAAACGCGTAGAGCGCGAGCGCTATGAATCCGCCGAAATTACCGTACAGCCGCCGCGCGACGTACCACAACGACGCGCCCAGCATCAGGCCGCAGAACAGAAAAGGCAGACGAATCAGGAAGCGATATCGGTCGAGTTGCTCGAAGGTGATTTTGCCGGCGAACAGCTTGACCGGGATTGCGCCCAGCAGCGGCACCAGCGGAGAGCGCTCGGGCGAGCCGGCTTGGGCCATGTTGTCCAATTGCACCAGTCCGTCTTCGATGTAGCTGCTCTCCAGCGACGTGACCGGCACCAGCGCAATACACCAAATGCACTGCGCTAAAAAAAGCAGTAGCAGAAAAGCAGCCGCGATTTGAGGGAGTCCGGCGCCGAAAGGTAGCTTGTGAGCCGTCATGGGCGAAGTTCTTTTGTAACACGAGCGTGCGACAACCAAGTCTTCACTGTCGACATTCAGTTAAGAACTCGCCAATAGCATCAGGGAATTCCATCCGGTTTCGATGACGACAAATTTCCGGTTGGCGATTAGGCTCGCACAAGCTTCGCCCGAGACGCGAAGCGTCAGCTTAGAAGTTAGCCCAGGGTGGTCGGGCTTCCGACAAGCACCGCTTTTGCGACGCTTCCACTGCCGCCATCGCCCGAGACGCGAAGTGTTGGCTTAGAAGTTAGCCCAGGGTGGAGCGAAGCGGAACCTTGGGTAGGCGGTAAAGATTGGACCCGAGCCGGTTTTAACCGGCGACACTCTTCGGCGACAGCGTGCGCCCGAGCGCAGTTACGATTGTTGGGTAGTGCCTCAGTTTGAAATCGGGGGATATGCGGGAAGTCGCGGGATGTGGCAGGATTGTAGCCATGCCTAGACGCTCAAGCAAGAGCAAAGATCACGACTTCGCAACCGTCGCCCGACGAGTTGTGGAACAAGCCATCGGCGAGACGCTGACCGGCGAGCCGCTTCCCGACCCCAACGCTGGCAAAAACCCAGCAGCAGTCGCACTTGGCAAGTTAGGCGGCGCCAAGGGTGGAAGGGCGAGAGCCGAAAAACTCTCGCCAACCAAACGCAAGGCTATTGCCAAGAAAGCCGCCGATACCAGATGGAACAAGCTATAGACCCTCGCCTGAATCTGGCTGCCCATCATTGAACGGCAGAAGTAAGTTCTGTCCATACCGTGGGGCTATCCTGTCTAATTTCTCGATGAAATCTCTGTAGTCTGCGCTCAACTTCATGGTCGCTACTACGGCTCCGAGATGCTCTCTCAGTTTCGGGTATCCCAAGTTGGAAGTCAGCCGCTGAAAATATTTGTGGGTAGGTCGCCCCGACTCATTGCGCCGCACGATTTTCTTTAGTTCGGTAAGCACTTTGGGCGCTAATCGCTTATAAACAACATCGTTCGTCAGGCACCCGAAATACTGGGGACGCTGAACGGAATCGACCCTATAGTCCAGCCCTCGCAAACGAAAAAGGTGTTCATAGTAGTCCGACGGAAATGTCGGGATGTAGGGCTGGAGCTCTTTGGCAATGAGAGCCTCTAGAATCCTCGCCAGTGCATCAACGGGCCGCTTAGTTTGGTATCCCGTAGCCTCGTCGATCAGCGCAATGATTCCCGTGTGCGCCAGTGCTCGCATGAGCATGTCCGCAGCGACTGCGATGTTTTCCTGGCTGGGGAAAGCTTGCGGGCGTCGCGCGCTTTAAGGAACACATCGCAAATCATGGGGTAAAGTTCGCCCCGCAGACCGTGTGCGACATTCCCGCCCCGTCCGGGACTCTTGAACATGTAGCGGAAGTTCAACCCCTGCATCAGATCATCGTTGATGAATTCCCTCAGATTTGAGGCTGACAAGATGGGCGGAAGATTTGCGGCACCAGCATCCTCCCTAGCTCTTAGCCAATGCCACCCTCCCCTTTTTCCTCCGAGGGACTTAACCAAGTCCCTTTCGGAAACCAAACGGATTCAGCAAGAAAGTTGAGAATCACGGTCACGCAGTTGCGGTTTACTTCATGTACTACAATTTCTGTCGCATCCACAAAACGCTGCGGGTTACGCCAGCAATGGAAGCGGGTCTGAGCGATCACGTTTGGAGCATGGAAGAACTCGTCGCACTACTGCCGCAGCCGAAACCAGCGAAGCGCGGCCCATACAAAAAGAAAAGCGAAGAAAAAAGCTAAATCACTGCACTAACTGCTCAATGGTGATCGCGAGATTGTACGTACAATTAGTTGAGCTATTATCGGCAAAAACGGTGTATGAGAGATGCGCTTGAGGTTTCAAGATCGCCGTTGTCGTCGTCGAATTCCAGCCAATTTGGTAACAGAGAACATAGCCGCCGGCGCCAAGCGGCATTCCGCTTATATCAGTCCCGTTCAGGGACACGCTATAGTAACCAGACTGACCAGCTCCGTTGCCGTTACCTGAGAAATAAAAGGATAACCGGTAGAGAGCAGGTTCGGTTGGAGTCAGAAGGTTCTCAAAGCGAACGGATTGAGTCTGATTGAGTAGCACTACGTGCTTAACGACCGTCCATTGTGGTTCTTGCCCAAAGGCAAGTACCGAGCACAGCAGAAGCAGGAAACAGATCGTCGCATTACGCATAGGGTTTGTCCTCCATCGAAGTGCGGCCAATCTTATCACCCGTCCCGCCACTTCCCGCGACTTGTGTTAATTTCAAACTGAGGCACTACCGCTTGTTGTCCAAGATTGACAATCTTTGCCAACCGCCGCTATTGTTAGCGCATACGGTATGAACATCAATCTGACTCCCGAACTGGAATCCCTTGTCCAAAAGAAGGTAAAAAGCGGGCGTTACAACTCGGCCAGCGAAGTTGTCCGCGAGGCTCTGCGCTTGTTTGAAGATCGCGAGCGCGTGCGGGAGGCTCGTCTCCAATCTATTCGCCGAAAGATCGAGGAGGGCTGGGCCGCAGCGGAGCGCGGCGACTTGATCGATGGGGAAGAATTCTTCCGTCGATTAGAAGGAGAGGAGAAGCTCGGAGCTCGTAAGCGCAAAAGCGCATGAAGCGCTTCCTGTTCACGAAAGTCGCGGCTCAGGACATTCTCGACATTTATAACTACATTGCGGCGGACAAACCAAGAGCCGCCGCCAAGGTTCGTGAGCAGTTGCTTTCATCCTTACAGCGGCTGGGACAAAACCCTGGCATCGGTCGCAGCAGAGATGATCTTACGGACAGGCCACTGCTTTTCTGGCCAATAGGCCGCTATTTGATGATTTACGATCCCGCGACACGGCCTGTGCGAATCATCCGCGTCTTGGACGGCGCTCGTGATGTTGCAGGCCTCCTGTCGGTTTAAATGCCCACTAATCACTAATCACTAATTTCACCCCTACTGCAACGCCTTCCCCAAAAACCCCGACACGTCCTGCTTCAAATGGTCGAGCGAGCTCGCCTTGATGTACATCATGTGTCCGGCATCGTAGTAGCCCAGGCTGATTCTTGCTTGCTGCTGCTGGTCCAGCTCCATGTGGTTCAGCGTGTAGCGCGTCGCAAAAAATGGCGTCGCCAGATCGTAATAACCGGACGCGACGAACAGCTTCATGTAGGGATTCTTGATGAACGCCAGCCGCAGCGCCTCGCTGGTATCGGGATAGCCCGCTCCCGCCGAGCCCCACTCCCATTCGCCCACGCCGCCGCCCAGAACGTAGTACTCCAAATCGGTCTTGAAGCCCAGTTCGCTGCGCACGTAATTGTTAAACGTCGACGTAAACGGAGGCCGAATCGCCGATTCGCTGGGATCGTAATAGCCACGCGCCGCGCGTCCGCTGACCGGAGTGCCCGTGAAGCGGCTGTCCAGCCGTCCGACCTCCAGCTTCTGCGCCTTCAGCAACTCGCTGGTAAACACCGGCTCGCTGATGCGCGCATTGTTCACATCGACGGTCGTGCGGTCGAGCCCGGTGAATCGGCTGACCTGCGTAATCATCTCATCGCGCTCCTGCGGAGTAAGCGAGTCGCCTTTGCCCAGCGCCGTGGTGTACGGCCCGGCGGCGTACTGCTCTACCTGCGTCAGCACGCTGGCCAGATCCTGCTGCTGCAAATCGGAGGGAAGCTTCTTGTGATACCACGCGCTTGAGGTGAAGCTCGGCAGGTACAGGATGTAAGGCAGGTCGTTGCCGACGCCGGCCTCCAGCGTCTGGAAGTTCAGCACCGACGAGATGAGCACCACTCCATTCAATGCGATGCCGTGATTGACCAGATATCCGCTCAGTCCCGCGGCGCGGGTTGTGCCATAACTCTCGCCCACCAGGAACAGCGGCGATTCCCAGCGCTCGTAGCGAGTCAGATAGAGGCGAATGAAGTCGCCAACCGACGCGATGTCGCCGTCAACACTCCAGAATTTCTTGCCCAGCTCTTTCTTCGCCGCACGGCTGAAGCCCGTGCCCACCGGATCGATAAACACCAGGTCGGTCTGGTCGAGCCAGGTCTGCTGATTGTCGATCAGCTCAAACGGCGGCGCGGGCATTTCGCCATCGGGCAGCATCTTCACCCGCCTCGGCCCGATCGCTCCCAGGTGCAGCCAGATCGACGCCGAGCCCGGTCCGCCATTGAACGAAAACATCAGCGGCCGCTTGCCCGTGGGATTGTCCAGGGTGTAGGCGATGAAGAAGATGTTGGCCTCGATCTCGCTGGTTTCGGAGTTGCGCAACGGCATATATCCCGTCGTCGCCGTATATTTCAGCACCCTGCCGTTGAGCGTGATCTGGTGATGTGTCACCACCGGAGGCTCTTCCTTCATCGCAGCCGGCTTTTCCTTGGCGGCCTCAGGCTTGCCTTTTTCGGCTGCGGGCTTCGCAGCTGCTTCCGGCGGATTGTCGGAATCTTCGTGCTGCTGGGCGACGAGACTAAGGCTGAACAGGGCTAGAGCGAGGAAGAGAAAAGTGGCAAGGGCGCGACGTGTCAAAGATCGTTCTCCTTCAAAAATTGCCTGACAACAAAAAGAGCCAGAACGGGGAAGGTTCCCTGTCTGACTCTCTAACTTAATCATAGCAGATTCAGACCGGAATCTTTACTGATTTCGAAGTTTATATTTCCATTAACTACAATAGCTTGCGGCGAATTGTTGCATTTCTCCTAGTTGACATGTAATTGTTACACATCACGCCAAAGTGGTAGCTTCATGCCGAAATCAGCGCAATCGCCACCAGAGCGCCCGCTATCCCTACGCCCTGCAACCGCGAGATCCGTTCTTTCAACACCAGCCGCGCCAGAATTACCGTCGACGCCGGATAGAGCGACGACAGCACCGCCGCGACATCCAGCCGTCCGTGCTGCGTGGCGCCGAGGTACAAAGCATTGCCAACCGAGTCGAGCAGCCCACAAAGCAGGATGGGAACTATTGCCGGGCGAAGCGGCCGCGCGTCTTTCACGAAGAGCAACGAGATTGCGCCCATCACGATAACCGACGCCGCGCGCGCTGCCACCATCGGCCAGAACACGGTATGAAGTCCTGCCTGCTTGCCGCTTACCAGGAATAGTCCGAAGCAGACGCCGGCGACAATGGCCAAGCCCAACCCGCGATGGGTATCGATCTGTCCGTCGGGACGCGCGATGAGCCAGATGCTGACCAGCGCCAGCGCGAAACCTGCCAGCTGAATTACCGGAGGCAGGCCCAGCGTCGCAATTCCAACCAGCACGGGAAGCGTTGCCGTAATCACTCCTGCCACCGGAGCGATGATTCCCATGCGCCCGATCGCCAACGCCTTGTACAACGCGGCAATGCCGAAAGCTCCCGCCAATCCGGCAATCGCTCCCCACATCAGATCGGCCCTCGGAGGCACGCTCTCGCGCGTGAGCCACGCCATCAGCAACATCGAGAGCAAGCCGAAAGCATGCGCCACCGCGACGATGCGGAAGACGTCCGCCTTCTTGGCCGCGATGCCGCCGGAGAAATCGCCTGCGCCCCACGAGGCCGCCGAAAGCAAGCTGAGCCCCGCAACCTCGAATGAGCCAGAGAACATGCTTCAAAGATATAGGTTGTCGAATCCGAACGCGACGTTCCAGCCTGCGTTCTACGCCGCAGGCTCCGCAGCCTTGGTCCGCACGCTGTCCGGTTTTAGAAAAGAATCCAACGTCTGCAACAGCTGCTCCGGATTTCCTTTGCGCACGAATGCGGTCGCATGCTTTTCCATGTCTTCCGGCATGTACATTACGTCCGACAGAACCAGGATGGGAGCTGCCGGAAAAGTGGAGCGTATCTGCTCCGCGAGATCAGGCGCCGAGATAGTTTCGCCGAGCCGGTAGTCGAGCAACGCGAGGTCGATGGACTCGGTTTCCGGCATGGTGAGCGGCTGGGCCCAGGCCAGCAGCGGAACGGCGCGATAGCCGCCGCGCTCGACGATCCAGGAGTAAATCTTCAGGTGGGAAGGGTCATCGTCAACGATCAACACGCTTGGCATACGCCCTCCTCGAACAATGGATTTGCAGTATACATCCAGAGTTCCAGTTAGCTCGCTGCGATACAAATCTTCTTGCGAAAGGCGGTCAATGCACGATTTCGACACCGTACTGCCAACCAGCAGCTTGCAACCCGAGCTCCCGCTCACTGCATCTCACGACCTTGGCTCCAGGTCTGTACGAAGAATTATCTCCCGCACCACGTCCGAGAAAAGACAGCAGCGGTAACGCCGACGCTGGGCTGCACTTACCATGGTCAAAGGTTTCAGGGAGTTTACGGCTCGCTGTAGTCTCGCCTTGTGTCTTGGGGTGCTCGCTCTCTTCCCTTCGAGCGTCTCCGCTGTCGATAATCCCGACGCCGCCGAGAAGCAGCTAACTCAGCTCAGCCTCGAACAGCTGGGCGATATCCAGGTTACCTCCGTCAACAAAGCTCCCGAAGAAGTCTGGAAGACTCCCGCCGCAATCTACGTCATCACCCAGGAAGCGATTCAGCGCTCCGGCGCCACCACTATCCCGGAAGCGCTGCGCCTCGCGCCGGGCGTGGAGGTTGCGCGCATCAACGCAGACACCTGGTCGATCGGCATTCGTGGATTCGGAACCCGCCTGTCACGCTCCGTATTAGTGCTTATCGACGGACGCAGTGTGTACTCTCCGCTGCTCGCCGGCGTGTATTGGGAGGTGCAGGACACGTTGATCGAAGATGTCGACCGTATCGAGGTCATCCGCGGACCTGGGGGAACGATCTGGGGACCGAACGCAGTCAACGGCGTGATCAACATCATCACCAAGAACAGCAAAGAAACACCGGGCGGGCTGGTATCGGGCGGAGGCGGCAACGTTCAGCAGGGGCTGGGCGAGGCTCGTTACGGCGGCGCCCACGGCAAGGATTTCACCTATCGCGTATACGGCAAGGCCTTCGCCTGGGCGCCCGAGTATCATCCCGACGGACACGACTACGACTCATGGCAAGGCGGCCAGGCGGGCTTTCGCATGGATTGGACTCACAAGGTCCGAGACAACTTCACTGTGGAAGGTTCTCTCTATAACCAGGACTTCGGCGAGAGCGTCCCCATTACAACTTACAATCCGCCGCGCCAGTTATATCCAGGACGGCACCGCCAGCCTCTCGGGCGGGAACATCCTGTGGCGTTGGGAACGAACCCAGGGCGAGAAGAAAGGCTTCCTGCTGGATGCCTACTATGCTCGCGACAATCGCCACGAACTCAATTTCGGCGATCTGCGCGATACCTACGACATCGACTATCTGCAGCGGCGGCCATTCACTCGCCAGGAGCTCTCATGGGGCGCAAGCATCGACATCAGCCACGGCTTCAACCCGCTGGTGATCACCGGTTTGTACTTCCTTCCGCAGGCGAGGACGGACCAGCTTTATACCGGCTTCATTCAAGATGAGATTGCTCTGAAGCCCAATAAGCTGAGCCTGGTTGTCGGAACCAAAATTCTCAAGACCAACTACACGGGATTGCTGGCCGAGCCTAACGTGCGCTTGCTCTATACGCCGACGGCAACCCAGACGTTGTGGGCCGCATTTACGCGTGCCGTCCGCACTCCGGCCGACGTCGAACGCGATTTCTATCTCTCCAGCTACCTGGGCACCGCTCCTAACGGCTTGCCTTTTTTTGCCCGCTTCAATGCAAATCCGAACTTCAGGTCGGAAGACCTTAACGGATACGAAATCGGTTATCGCCGTCTGGTTAAGACGAAGCTTTATGTAGACGTCGCAACGTTCTTCAATCAGTACAGCAATCTCTTTAGCGAGGAGCTTACCGGCGGTCCGTCCATCGAGGATGAACCTCCGCCCCAACACGTGATTGTCACCGCGCAGTTCGGCAACAGCTACAAGGCGACGACTGAAGGTGGGGAAGTGGTCGCCGAATGGCAGCCGACGAGTTTCTGGCGCGTCAACGCCTCGTATGCATTTCTGGAAATGCATATCAAAGTCGCCAACAATAACGCGATCCAAGTTGGTTCGCCGCTGGCGACGCAAGGCTCCAGCCCGCAACATCAGGTGCTGGTTCAATCGAACTTCGACCTGCCGAAATCCGTCACCGCCGATTTTCAGGTTCGCTATGTAAGCTCGTTGCCGGGTTTGCAGATCCCGTCGTACTGGACTGGCGACGTTTCGCTGGGCTGGCATGTTAACAAGCAGGTGCTGCTGTCCGCCGTGGGACAGAATCTCTTCCAGCCACATCACTATGAATACTCCTACGATCCGCGAGGGCCGGTTGGTATCAGGAGGGCGTTTTTCGGCAGGGTAACGTGGCGCTGGCAGTAGTTTGACGATTCAACGGCAGGGCAGATGCCGGCCTGCTCCCGAACGTGCAGCAGCTTGTAAGGGCCCTTTGAGTCGAACATCTTTCATCGATCGAGATGCAACAGCGGGTCAATCATGCGATCTGTCGTGCCCCCCAGAGAAGAATGACGCTTCGTCTGGGAAGATGGTTGACGTGTCTGCTGCTGTTGCATTCCCTCATCGCCGCCCCGGCGCAGGCCGAACCCGAAACCAAACCCACGCAGTACGAAGTCGAAGCCGCCTATCTTTTCGATTTCGGGAAGTTCGTCGCCTGGCCTTCCGCGGCCCAGTCCGATGCTCCGTTCCTGATCTGCGTGCTAGGCCAGGACCCCTTTGGGCCGGTCCTCGACCGTACCGTCGCCGGGGAGAGCCTCAGAGGCAGGCCGGTGCAGGACAAACGCATCACGCGTCCCCAAGATGCGACAGGTTGTTCGATCCTATACATCAGTAGCTCCGAGTCCGGGCGTCTAAGCAAGATACTTTCCACGATCCAAGAGGCCCCGGTGCTCACGGTGAGCGACATCCCTGATTTTGTTCAGCAAGGAGGCATGGTCCAGTTCGTCTTGCGGGACGGCCGGGTTCGCTTCGAGGTGAACCTCGCACCCACCCAGAGCAATGGCCTCTCGATGAGTTCCGAGCTGTTAAAGGTTTCAGTCGAGGTGCATCGAGCCGGAGGTAACCACTAGTCGTGTCGGACCTTCGCCACTCGCCGATTTCACGCAAGCTCACCGTGATGAATGTCCTGGTGAGCGCAGTAGCTCTCATCGCCGCCTGTGCCGCGTTCCTGGCTTACGATCAGTACACCTTCCGCCAGAGCCTGGTGCGCAATCTTTCTGCCGAGGCGCAGATTGTCGGCTCCAACAGCATCTCGGCCCTGATCTTCAACGATCCGACGTCTGCGCAAGAGACGTTATCGGCATTCCGCAGTCTGCCCCACATCATCACCGCGGCCATCTTCACCGCCGATGGTCAACTCTTCGCGCAGTATGCCAGAAGTTCGGGTGACCGTCTGGCGATTCCCGGCGATGCCGGCGGCGAAACGATTGCGACGTTCCGGCAAAACGAGGTTGTCGTCCGGCAACCGATTTTCTTTCAAGGCAAGCGCCTGGGCTATGTGTTCATCCGTTCCGATGTAGCCGAAGCCGGCCAGCGTCTCCAGCAATACGGCGGCATCGCACTTCTGGTGTTGGTGTTCTCACTGCTTCCGGCGCTCCTGCTTTCGACGATCTTTCGGCGATCGGTGGCGGAGCCGATTGTCCAGTTGGCCGATACCGCGCGGCTGGTTTCGCAAGAACGCAACTATTCCGTCCGTGCCAAGCCGACCGGCAGGCGCGACGAAATCGACGTGCTCATCGACGCTTTCAACAACATGCTGGCGCAGATCCAGCAGCGCGATGCCGCCCTGCAGACGGCCCAGGCCGAATTGGAGCGCCGGGTCGATGATCGTACCCGCGAGTTGACGGCGGCCAATCGCGAGTTGGAAGCGTTCTCTTATTCGGTGTCTCACGACCTGCGCGGCCCGCTGGAGGTCATCAACGGATTCGGCTACATCCTATCGGTGGAGCACGGCCCGGATCTGGACCCGGCGGCGCGGGAGTGCGTTGCGCAGATCGAGAGCGCGAGCCGGCGCATGGCGGAGCTGATTGACGATCTGCTGAACCTGTCACGCGTCACCACCACCGGCATGCACGAAGAACGCGTGGACCTGAGCCGCATCGCCAGAGAAATTGCCGACCAGCTTTGCCGCCAGGAGCCCAGCCGCCGGGTCGAGTTCACCATCCACGATTGCGAGCCCATCGTTGGCGACGCTCGCCTGCTCAGGATCGCGATGGAAAACCTGTTGCGAAACTCGTGGAAGTACACCTCGAAACACGAACGGGCGCACATCGAAGTAGGGTGCGAGAGCCGGCGCGGACGCACGGTGTTCTATGTTCGCGACGATGGCGCCGGGTTTGATCCCACTTACGCGAACCGGTTGTTCAAGCCTTTCCAGCGGCTGCATAGCTCAACCGAATTCCCGGGGACGGGAATTGGCCTGGCCACAGTTCAGCGCATCATTGTGCGCCACGGGGGAGAGATTTGGGCCAACGGCGCAGTCGAGCAGGGCGCGACGTTCTACTTCGCGCTGTGAGAAAGGTCTGCGGGTGCCCCATCCTTTTCCATCTTTTGGAAAAGGGTGGGAACAACGGATTTCGCTCCCACCCTTTCGCACAATGCGCGAAAGGATGGGGCACCCACCTGAATAAAAACAGCCGCTACTTCGTCGACGGTGGCTTGCTGCTTGCCGCACCCTGAACGTGGTGGGCGATGATCTGGTCCTTGATGCTGTCGTACTCAGTCTGGCTGATGATCTTCTTGCCGACCAGGTCGCTCTTCGCGTGATACGGCCGGCCGGCAATGATCTTCTGCGCGGTGGCGTCGCCGATTCCCGGCAGCGCTTTTAACTGATCGGCAGTTGCCGCGTTGATGTCCAGCTTAGAGGACGACGAACTACTCGACTTGCTGGAAGTGCTCTTGCTGGAAGACTTCGCCGGAGCGGCGGTGCCGGATGTCGTGCCCGAACTCTGGGCCATCAAGGGAAGTGCGGAAATAATTAGCGCGGCGATCAGCGCCAGACAATAGTTGCGAAATTTCATGATTGTTCTCCTGTCGTGCTAGGAAGCGATGATCACGCAGCTTTACGGGAGGGCGCTGAATCCCCGGCTTCACGCTTCTTGTGTTGCTGGAAACGTCTCCAATAATACAAGCCTACAAGGGCCCCGACTACTGCCAAACTCACGAGGATGTACAAGAGCGGCTTGTAATAGCGATACATCCAGTGAAATACGGCATGTCCGTAAATCGAGGCCAGATAAGCGATCGCCCCATAGCGGATGGCGCGTCCCATGACCACTGCCGACAGGAATTTGTGTAGCGGATACTTCAGTACTCCCGGCGCCACGAAGAAAGGTGCGATGGGCACCGGAGGCGGAAGCGCGGCGCCGATGGCCACCGCCATAAATCCACGCTTCTCAAACATCTTGTAAACCTTCTCCGCGCGCTTCTTGGAAATTTTCTTTTCCAGCGTCTCTTCTCCGCCCTTCTCGCCGACACGATAGGTGAAATAACTGCCGATTACGCTGCCAATCGTCGCCATGATCGCGTAGTACCACCACAGATTGCGGTGCGACATGGAGAGCAGGATGGTGAAGAAGTCCATGCCGCCGGGGAAGGGAATCACCGAGCTATCGATGATCCCAACCGCGATCAGGCCGGGGCCGCCAAACTTCTGGATCCACTGCCAGGCAATGTGCTTGAGCGTGAAAATGGCGTAGGGGAAGATCATGATTGAGGGGCCGGCCCGGGCCTGCTGAATAATCTCATTGAGTCGCGGCTCTGAAGGGGACGGCCTTCAGGCCATCCGTTAGTAACAAACACAGCGGGCTTCAGCCCCTGAGGGACTTTGACCGTAAATACTCAGACTTGCCCTGAAAGCTTAGAAGCAAAATTCCACGTTCGCGACAAGCAGCCGCCGGAAACCTAGAAGCCATTTCATCAATAAGTTTTGTATCAGGGCCCGGCTTCAGCCGGGCTGTAGCCGGCAAATCACTACTTTGGGCTTCAGCCCCTGCGCGCCGGGTTTGCCGGGGCTGAAGCCCGAACATTTTTTACGCCTCATCGGCACGCCTGAACAGCCTGCCCTGAGCGAAGCCGAAGGGTGCCCTGATACGAAGCAAACCGCCTTAGGTGGCTCTTATGATTGCTCGTTTCTTATTGGCGATTACTTCTTGTGGCTGCTGAACGCGGTCGGCCCGAGGAACCTCAAGTCGGGCAACTGAGCGATCAGGCCAAGCTCGTGAGCGTAGCGCAGGAAGAGCTGCAACCCGGAATGATTTTCCTGGTCGAGGTAGTAGTGGATGTGCTCGGTGAGATAAGTCGTCACTTCCGCTTCGGTCAATCCCAGCCGCGTCGGACCATTCTTTCGCCAGGATCGCGATGTTCTCCGGCTGCGAGGCCGTGATCGCGCGATTGCTGGAAAATCTTAGTCAGGCACATGCCCTTCGCAAGGCGGTTCAGCGCATCGAGGCGCACCGCCCAGAATGCGAAGACAAATGGCTTGCCGGTCCGCTGCCGCCATTCGTGCGCAAGGTCGTAAAGATAGTAGGGCGGCTGGACGGAGGCGACTACCAGCGCCGGATCGCCGATCAACAACGCGGCATCGTAGTGCGCCAGCATCTGCTCGAGATTAGGTTCGTGCGGAGTGAACTGCCGCGGGCCGTCGAGGAACTTCGAGAACAAAACCTGCGCCAGCGCCACCGATGTTCGCGAAGATGTGTCGGCCGCGACGGTCGAGACCTCTTCCCACGGTTTCTTGCTGACCAGCAGGATCGAGCGCACGTGGTCCTTGGCGGCGATCGCGATGTTGGGCAGAATCACCAGCCCGGGTATTTCGGCGTAGGTGATGGCCGGGATAATCCCGATATCGGCTTCGTTAGCGGCCAGTGCAGCCGCGCACTTGGAGGGAATGGTGTAAGAGATTTCGAAGTGCTGGGCCGCGTCGCCATGCTCGAAATCCCACATGAGCGGCGCCGTGTTGAGGAACGAAATGGCCGAAATTCGGAGGCCAGACATGAAATTCGAGTCTAGCAGAACAACTGGGTGGGCCTTAGGGGAGCTGTACGTCGCGTCAAAACCGAATCAGGATGTAGGATTTTCGAGCTTTTTAACTCGACTCTGGAGCGCTTCGAGTTCGAGGTCAAGCGTCCGCAATGCTTCCGTGTGACTGCGGAGACGACCCACCACAGGTTGGGCCCATTTGTGAAACTCAGTGAGCATCCGGGTTTCAAGCTGCTCAAGCCGCTCGTCAATCCACTGCTTATCTTCAGGTGTCAGCATAAGTGCTTAGCTTAACGATCCTGCGTGAACGCAGTTTGATCGTATCGCCAATCCTCATGACTAGACAACTGTCGCGTAGGTATCGACATGTTCGGTATCGATTTCGCGCACACTCCTCCAGTGACGCCCCTCATTGACGGTAATCACTGCCACGAGGTTACCCTCGCGCTTCTGACTACCCTTTCGCCCACGGAGTTCCCCTTGGCCTCAACTCGCTCTGCGACCACGATCACCGCCCCGCAACCGATCAATCCCTGAAATGGCTTGGCTTGGCCATGACTCCCGGCATCGGCGCCGGACGCGGCAAGAAGCTGGTCGAGTTCTACGGCGGGGTCGACGCGATCTTCGCCGCGTCGCTGACCGACCTGGAAGCGGCCGGCTTGCCCGCGGCCGCGGCCCAGAGCATCGCGCTTGGCAAGTCGCTGGAGCTGGCGGGCGAGGAGCTGGATCGCCTGCGCGAGTTGGGCGCCACGGCGATTGTTCCTACCGATCCCCGCTATCCCGCACGGCTGCTGGAGATCTACGATCCGCCGCTGATTCTCTACGTTCGCGGCGATGCCGACATCCTCAGCAAATTCGGCGTCGCAGTCGTCGGAACCCGCCATCCCACTCCATACGGCGTGAGCATCGCCGAGCGCCTCTCCTGCGACCTGGCTGCCCGCGGGCTCATCATAATTAGTGGCATGGCGCGCGGCGTCGATACCGCCGCGCATCGCGGAGCTCTCAACGCTCACGGCAAGACCGTCGCCATCTGGGGAACCGGGGTCGACGTTACCTATCCCAAAGAAAATCAGAAGCTCGCCGACCAGATACTGAGCTCAGGCGGAGCCATCGTCTCCGAGTTTCCGTTGGGATCGTTTCCCGCTCCGCAGAATTTTCCTATCCGCAATCGCATTATCAGCGGCATGTCGATTGGCGTGCTGGTGATCGAGGCCGGCGAATACAGCGGAACCCGGGTCACCGCCCGCTGCGCCCTGGAGCAGGGCCGTGACGTTTACGCCGTTCCGGGCAACGTGACCAACAAGCTATCCTGGGGCCCTAACACATTGATAAAGCAGGGGGCTGCGCTGGTTGCCACCTGGGAGGACGTGTGGGAAGCCCTGCCTGCCGACGTGCGCCTGGCGCTGACCCCGCCGGAAGCGCCTGCATCCGATGCCCCCCAGACAGCATCTTTGTTTGACGCGCCTGATTTAAGCACGGCGGAGAAGCGAGTGCTAGGAATTCTCCGGGCGGATGAGTCGACGCATATCGACGAAATCGTCGAACGACTGGTTCAGCACCTGTCGTCTTCTGAGATCTTTACAGCTCTCTTCGAACTGGAATTGTCGAGCCGGATACGCGTGTTGCCGGGGAAGAACTATGTGCGGACGCTTATGAGCGGTGATGCCCGCCGGGCTTTGGGTGTCAGGTTTCAGGCTTTCAGGTCTCAGCAAGTTCGGAACGGAAGGGTCGCATATGCGAGACTTCAAGAAGCTAGCTGTTTGGCGAAGCTCTCATCGTGTTGACGCTTGACATTTATCGCGCAACTGAGGGCTTTCCGCGTACTGAATTGTTCGGCCTGACGAGCCAATTGCGACGGGCCAGCGCTTCCATTGCTGCAAACCTCGCCGAAGGCTGCGGACGAACACAGACGGAGTTTGCGCGATTCGTGCAGATCGCTCTGGGCTCGGCGTGCGAGGTTGAATATCATCTCTTGCTTGGCCGCGATCTTGGTTATCTTGCCGAACAGGTCGATTACGATCATTCTGACTGAGGAAGATCAGAGCGGTTAAGCGGATGCTGACCGGTCTGATGAAGACGAGTTCGAGCGCGGCTACTGGCTAGACTAAGGTAAGACCGGCGCAATAACTGCTGAATCTGCTAGGTTTAGCTGACGGCTGATTGAGCTGCATGCTGACAGCCCGAAATTTCGGTGCCTGACACCGATTCATGCTAGTTTCTATCTGATAAAGCAATACCCGTCCTCATAACACGGAGCAACATTGTCTAAAGGTTTAGTCATCGTCGAGTCGCCTACCAAAGCGAAGACGATCCAAAAATATCTTGGCGCAGGCTACGAGGTGGAAGCCTCGTTCGGCCACATCAAAGATCTGCCCAAAAAGTCGCTCGGGGTCGATCTCGAGAACGACTTCTCGACCGAATACGTCGTCATTCCCGGCAAAGAAAAGGTCATTGCCAAGCTGAAGAAGCTGGCGAAGTCGGCTGACGCCATCTACCTGGCGCCCGATCCGGACCGCGAAGGCGAAGCCATTGCCGCGCACTTGGCTGAGGAACTCGGCGGCGACTCCATCGACGGCAAGAAGAAAGCGAAAGCGGGTGCGCAAGAGCATTCGCCGCGTAACCTTCAACGAAATTACCAAGCGCGCGGTGCAGGAGGCGTTTGCCCAGCCGCGCGACATCGATCGCAACCTGGTCGACGCGCAGCAGACCCGTCGCGTGCTTGATCGCCTGGTCGGCTACCAGATCTCTCCGCTGCTGTGGGACAAGGTGCGCCGCGGCCTTTCTGCTGGACGTGTGCAGACTGTCGCCCTTCGGCTGATCGTCGAACGCGAGCGCGACATCAAGGCGTTCGTCAAAGAAGAGTACTGGACCATCGACGCTAATCTTCTGGGCGGAAAGCCTCCACAGTTTGCCGCACGTTTTGTTGGCATCGGTGATGAGAAGACGGCGATCCCCAACGGCGAAGAAGCCGAAAAGCTCAAGGCAGCGCTGGAGAAGGCCGACTGGTCGGTTCGCTCAGTCGAGAAGCGTGAGCGCCGCCGCAGTGCGGCTGCTCCGTTTACCACCAGCAAGTTTCAGCAAGACGCCTCACGCAAGCTGCGCTTCAGCGTGAAGCGCGCCATGATGATCGCGCAGCGTCTCTACGAAGGTATCGAGTTGGGCGATGAGGGCACAGTCGGCCTCATCACCTACATGCGTACCGACTCGACCCGTGTTTCCAACGACGCGCTCGGCGAAGTGCGCGAGTGGATTGGCAAGGAGTACGGCCAGGAATTCCTGCCGGAGTCGCCGAACACCTTCAAGTCGAAGAAAGACACGCAGGATGCGCACGAGGCCATTCGTCCCAGCTCGGCGATGCGGCATCCCGATAGCATCAAGCAGTATCTGGAAGAAGACGCATACAAGGTTTACAAGCTCATCTGGCAGCGCTTTGTCGCTTCGCAGATGATGCCGGCGGTCTTCGACCAGACCACGGTCGACATTGACGCCAACAGCGGCGGCCAGAGCTATCGTTTCCGCGTCACCGGATCGGTGCTGAAGTTTGAAGGCTTCCTGAAGGTCTACGAAGAAGCGAAAGACAGCAAGGACGAAGAAGACGAGGCGCTGAAGCATAAGCTGCCGGCGCTTAGCGAAGGCCAGAAGCTTACGCTGAAGGGAATCGACGCCGAGCAGCACTTCACCGAGCCGCCTCCGCGTTACAACGAGGCATCGCTGGTCAAAGAGCTGGAAGAGCGCGGCATCGGCCGTCCGTCGACCTACGCCGCCATCATCAGCACGATTCAAGAGCGGCAGTATGTGCAGAAGACGGGCGGCAAGTTCATCCCGACCGAGATTGGTTTTGTCGTTACCGATCTGCTGGTCGCGAACTTCAAGGACATCTTCGATCCGCAGTACACCGCGCGATTAGAAGAGGAACTCGACGAGATCGAAGACGGCAAAGAGCGCTGGACCGACGCGCTGGGCGAGTTCTACAAGAAGTTTGAGCGCGAGCTCCACTATGCAGAAAAGCATATGGAGAACGTGAAGCGCATGGAGAAGCCCACTGACGAGAAGTGCGAGCGGTGTGGCTCTCCGCTGGTCATCAAGTGGGGCAAGCACGGGTCGTTCTTTGCGTGCAGCTCCTACGACAAGACCGATCCCAACAGTTGCACATTTACGAAAGAGAACCCGATCGACCTGCCGGATCTGGATAGCGCCGATGTCCAGGAGACGACGCAGGAAGAATATTGCGAGAACTGCGGGCGTCCCATGGTGCTGAAGCGGGGACGCTTCGGGCAGTTCATGGCCTGCACCGGCTATCCCGATTGCAAGACCACGCGGCGGCTCGACCAGGCGAAGAAGATTCCTGACATTCCGCTGGACGAAAAGTGCCCGCAGTGCGGACGCGGTTTGCTGCTTCGGCATGGCCGCTATGGCGAATTCGTTTCGTGCAGCGGTTATCCCGAGTGCAAGTGGGTGAAGCAGAATTTCATCGGGGTGAAGTGTCCGCAGTGCGCCGATGGCGAACTGGTGGAGAAGAAAGCGCGACGCGGAAATTTCTTCTACGGCTGCTCGAACTATCCCAAGTGCGAGTTCACCTCGGCGTTCAAGCCGGTGGCGGAGAAGTGTCCTGAGTGCAGTAGCCCCTATCTGCTGGAGAAAACGTTGAAGGATGGCGTGTATCTGGTTTGTCCCAACAACAAACGCACCGCCGAGGCCGCCGAACCAAAGCGTCGCGGAAAGAAGAAGAAAGAAGAAGAGCCCGCAGCCGTTGTGGTGAAGTGCGATTTCTCAAAACGTATCGGCGACGCGCCGCCACGCGAGGCGGTGGCGTAAGAGCCGCTCCGCGGCTGGCGGAATTCTTGGACGCGTTTACCCCACGCTCACGCGTGGGGCTAACACCGAATCATCGCTCCGCGATTAAGGCATCGCCGGCATTTGGGACGGTTCCGTTAAAGGCGACGCGGTCCGCAGCCAGCGCTCCAAGGTGCGGAGCGCCGATTAGGTTTAGCTGTGGGCGTCAGCCCGCGCTCCGCGACTCAACGGATACCCACCTTGTGCGGCAACAGATAGGTGAAGCCGGCAAACGCCTCCCACCGGGTTGATGTGGTTGTGAGGCCGCGATTGAAGCCTCCGTCAAACACAAGGTTGTTGTTTGCGTTGTAGTTGAGCGCCCACAGATTACCGACGGTATTGCCGTGCAGAAAAGGCTGGGTGAAGTGCCATATCTCTCCAGAGATTCCGAATTTCGTCCCTAGGGAATGAGACACCGATAGTGTCTGGCCGAACTGTGCCCGTCGAACCGCGCCGTTGACCACCTCATCGAAAATATAGTTGGTGTCATAGTGGAAGCCCTTCACGTCCGCGCTAGCCAGCAGCAGCACTGAGTTGCGAAAGCTACCGATGTCGAGGTCGGGAGCGTCGCCGCTATAGACGCGGCCGAAGTAACTCAACGCAATCGTAGGATGGGCGCCCTCCCCGTGGAGGACAACAGCCTGGACCCCGAGATCCACGTCTCCAGATCCATTCGTGGGCCCATCGGAAGCGTGGGAGTGCGCATAGGGCTCGGACGCAACCAGAAATTCAATCCAGCGCGATACTGAGAACTTAATTACCTCGTTGAGACTCTGCTGCGACGCGACTCCGGGTGAGTTCCACGCTGCCAGAATTCCGCTTTCGAATTGAAAGTAGCCTGTCGGAGTCAGGGTCGCTGGTGTCGAGACGGTTGGTCTGCCGGGATTCGCTGTCGGGGCGGCAGTTGGAATACTTCCTCCGGCGGCAGTTGTCTGCGCGAGGACCGACGTGGCGACGAACGAAATCAGGACGGCCGCAAGGATTGGATATTTCACCAGCAGAAGATTACGCCGAAAATCGGCAGCGTTCCAGATGGCTGCGATAACAGCGCTAAATAACCGATCGCGAAACAGCGTGAATGCTTCGAGTCTCCGCGATGCGTTGACCTGTAAGTTCTTAGCGCCAGCGTCAGCCGCGAATACCCGCCGCAATACTCCTTTCACGCAGGCATGGGATAATCGTGCCTGTCCTCCTCTGGACCAATTTCCCTTGAAAGCAGGTTTATCATGAGCGAACTGGCCTCTCACCACGATGCTGAATTAATTCTGAAACTGTATGACCTTCGCCGCGAACCGGTGATGCGCGAAGCGCGCGCCTCGGTAGTGGGGTTCTGGCCCCAGTCGTTGGACGACATTATCGCCCTGGTGAGCGCGTTTGGCACCAAGGAGCAGGCTTACTTTCGCCAGGTGGCTGGATATTGGGAGATGGCGGCCTCGCTGGTGAATCGTGGCGCAATCAACCGCGAGCTGGCGCTCGATAACTTCCAGGAGATGTTTTTCGTGTACGCCAAGGTGGCGCCGTACATCGCAGAGTATCGCCAGAAGATGGGCCAGCCCGGGGCTTTTAAACAGGTTCAGCAACTGATCGAAAGCTCGGAAGAGAACAAGCAGCGGCTGAAAGATATGCAGGCCCAGCAGGCAGAGATGATCAAGCGGCGGGCGGCGGCGGGACGATAGAAGCCATTGCTGCGGCTGGAGTACCGCTGCAGCGGTACAGTTTCGGGGCCCGACAGGAAGTCGGGCTTCAGCCGCGCCGTGAGTATGTGTACTTGTCATTACGAGCGCCTGGGTTGGCGAGAAAAATCTGCTCTTATTTGCGAAGCCAGATGGATTGCTGAGCGAAACATACTCGCCGGGGCACGAGAGCAGATCCCTCGCTGCGCTCGTGATGACAAAACGGAAAGCTCGCGCCGACAAAACGGACACCGACGGCTCAAGCCGTCTCGGGAGTACAAACTCGACCGCTGGTATCGGCGCAGCTAAAGCTGCGCCCCTTCAAATCGCTAGCTCAGATATTCCCGAATATACGGATCCTTCGAGCGCAGCAGCTCCGGCGCGGTGCCCTCGAAGATGATGTGCCCATCGCGCAGAATGATGAAGCTGGTGTGGACATCCACCGTCTTGCCCGGCGGGATAGGCACCATCTTGTTCTGTTCCTTGTCGAAGTAGTGGCTGGCCATGGTAAAGGCATCCTGCAACCGATGCGTCACCAGCAGAGAGCTGGTCCGGTAAACGTCGCGCTGCTTCACCACCAGTTCGATAATCGTGTTGGAAGTCACGGGATCGAGGCCGCCGGTTGGCGAGTCGTAGAGCAGCACTTCGGGCTGAGTAATGATGGCGCGCGCAATCGCCACGCGGCGACGCATTCCGCCTGAGAGTTCCGCCGGGGAAAGCGGCCAGGTCTTTTCCAATTCGACGAAGCGCAATGACTCCAGCACGCGCTGGTGGATCTCGTCGGTAATCTGTCCGGTTTCCTCGATCAACCGGTATGCGACATTTTCTTCGACGGTCAGCGAATCGAACAGCGCGCTCTCCTGAAACACCATCCCGATATTCCGCCGCGCCTCGTACAATTCCTGCTCGCGCATGGAGGTGATCTCGTCGTCGAGTACGGTGATACGTCCGGAATCGGGCTTAATTAGCCCCAGCGCAAGTTTCAGGATGAGTGTCTTGCCGGTTCCGGCTGCCCCCAGCAGGATTCGCGTCTCACCGCGCTTCAGTTGGAACGAGATGCCGTCGAGCACCGGCGCCTCAAACGCGATGGAGACGCGGTCGAAGCTCAATACGCAGCCGTCGGGGCGTGAGGCCAGGACCTCCGACTGCTCGACAGGGGGTGCGAGGCTCGACATCTAGGGGAACAATCCCATCAAAAGTTTGGTGATGAACAGATCGCTAACGACGATCAGCACAGATGCGGCGACCATAGCCTGGGTGGTCGCGCGGCCGACGCCCTGCGTGCCCCCTTTGGCTGAGAGCCCATAGAAGCAGCCGACACTCGCGATGATGAAACCGAACACCACGGGCTTCGACAATCCCATAAACACATCGCCGAAATGCAGCGACTGGTAAGCCGTGGTCCAGTATTGATTGGAGTCGAGCCCGAGCATGAAATAGCTGATGGTCCAGCCGCCCGCCAACCCGACCAGGTCGGAGATGATGCTGAGGAAGAACAGCATGACCGTGCAGGCGATGACGCGCGGTGTGACCAGCTTCTTGGTCGGATCAACGCCCATGGCGCGCATGGCGTCGATCTGCTCGGTCACCTTCATCGAGCCCAGCTCGCTGGCCATGCCGCTGGCGTTGCGTCCGGCGACCATCAAGCCTGTGAGCACCGGCCCCAGCTCGCGCACCATTGAGAACGACACCAGTTGCCCGGTCAGCGAAAGTGAGCCGAACTGCTCCAGGGTGTTCGAGGTTTGCAGGGCGAGCACGGCTCCAGTGAAGAAGCCCGTCAGCACCACGATGGGCAACGAGCCGACGCCGATCAGGTCGGCCTGCATCACAGTGTCGGCAAAGTAGCGAGGATGCCCGAAGAGGTTTACGACCGAGCGCCACGCCAGCTGCGCATAGTCCTGAACCTGGACAACCTGCGTTTTAGCGATCTCTACGGGTGAAAAGACCGGCATGCGCCTTTCTCAAGTCCTGCACGGAAATATATCAGGTACGGTGGCGGGTTCAACCAACAGCAGGTTTCTGACTGTGGTTCAGGAGTGACTTTCCGCCGAACGTTTAGTCTTTCCATCGTCGGATTGCCCAAGTTTTAGTATGCTTGTACCGACCCCCGAGGCTATTGCCCTTAGTCAGGGCCGCATTTATGCTTTCAACTTCTCTGGGAGGCAATTAGCCGATGGCGTTTCAGGTGGACCGTAGTGCTTTCGACCCCGAATCCGGCTTTGAGTATTACATCTGCTTCAAGCCCGAGAGTCAGGTGGAAGGCGACGAAGTTCGGTCGCGCATCTCGCTCCAGATTGGGGTGTCGGTTACCGAAACCGGCGACATCGCCGACCTCAGTTTCATGCTGCCCAAGGCCTGTCGCAGCGAGTTCGCTATGTCGTATCTGCTGCGTGATCCTTCGGTGACCTGCGTAGAAAACCGAGTGTTCGTCTCCATCCCGGGCCTCAACGGCGACGCGGTGTTGGAAGCTCCCGGCACGGTCGAACTCGATAGCGCCGGCCGCATTGTAGCCGTCGAGATTAACGGCTGTATTCCCCACACAACCACGTTTCGTCCGGCCAGAGCGTAGGCCTGTTCATTCGTGAACGACGTAACCGCTTTCGTTCTCACTGGCGGGCGCAGCTCGCGTATGGGCTCGGACAAGGCGCTGCTCTCCTGGGCTGGGGAAACCCTGATTCAGCGAACGCTGTCGGTGGCCCGCAAGGCATGCGGGGAAGTTTTCATTTGCGGCTCGCGCGAGCGCTATGGCAAATTCGGCAGCGTGATCGAAGACGCTCAGCCCGGGCTAGGTCCGCTCAGCGGAATTCAGGCGGCGCTGCACGCAACGCAAACCGACCTGAACCTTATCCTGTCGGTAGATCTCCCGCTGATGACGGCTGAGTTTCTCATGTGGCTTCTGCAGCAGGCGCGGGCGGGTGAGCAGAGGATCACCGCTCCTGAGGCGGCGGGAAATTTGCAGCCCTTGTGCGCGGTTTACGACCGCGAGGTGGCTGGTATCGTGGACGAGGCGCTCGCGAAGGGAGACTTGAAGGTGACGCGGCTATTCCGTAGCGCGCCAACGCGTATTATCGGAGAACGCGAAATTCGCGCGGCAGGATTCGATGCTTCTATCTTTACGAACGTGAATACGCCGGAAGATTACGAATCGTTGCGGCAGACGGTTTTTTCACACGGCACTCGGCATGGATAACCATCACAACCACGGCGGTAAACCTTATATCGAATTCGATCACGTCTCCAAGGCCTTTGGCAGCAAGGTCATACTCGATGATGTCAGCTTCAACGTCATGCCCGGCGAGACTGTCTGCATACTGGGACGAAGCGGCGTGGGCAAGTCGGTTTCTCTGCACAGCATCATGGGTTTTCTGAAGCCCGACAGCGGACGGGTTTGGGTGGCCTACGAAGACATCACGGATTATCCCGAGCAGGAACTAGAGCGCATTCGCAAGAAAGTTACGATGGTCTTCCAGAATGGCGCCTTGTTCGATTCGCTGACCGTCGGCGAGAACGTGGCGTTTCCTTTGCGTGAGCGCGGCGGCCTGGAAGAGGAGCAGATTTACCAGATCATCGACGGCCTGCTCGACATGGTGGGCGTACGCGAGTTCCGCGATGTATTGCCGTCAGACCTGTCGACTGGCATGAAGCGCTCGGTCGCGATCGCTCGCGCCTTGGCCGCGCAGCCGGACGCGGTGCTCTATGACGAGCCGACTACTATGGTCGATCCGCTGATGGCCCACCTGCTTGGCGACTTGATCAAGAAGCTGAAGAAGCAGCTCAAGCTGACCAGCATCGTGGTGACCCACGACATGGCGCTGGCCAAGAAGCTTGCCGACCGGCTGGTGTTTCTGCATGAAGCGCGGGTAATTTTCTTCGGCACGTTCGCCGAGATGGCGCGCTCCACCGAGCCGATTGTGCAGGAATTTTTAGAGCTCGATTCGCTGGATTTCGAAGCCTACTTCGGCGCGCAGCGCCCGCCGCACGCGGCGAGGACGTAGGGTGGAAGCCCACGCATTTATGCGTGGGAAAAGGGCTGAAAATTGAGCGCGCTTTAGCGCTGGGCCGTTATGACCGAGGCTAAAGCCCTCACATCCTATGAACGTTTATTCCTCCGCCTGAAGGCGGAGGCTTCCACCGACGGAGAAGCTAGAATCCTTTCGCCACCAGTCGCTCCACCGTCAGCCCGCCCGCGCCGTCTCCTGGCGCCTAGTCCATTTCTCCAGATACTTGGCAACGATGTCGGTTTCGAGGTTCACCGGGTCGCCCGGCTTCAGCGACCCCAGGTTGGTCATCTTGATGGTATGAGGAATGATGGCGATGGTCAGGCGCAGACCTTCGAGTTTCGCAACCGTCAGACTGATGCCTTCAACAGCAATCGATCCCTTGAAGACCAGGTATTTCTCCAACTCTTCGGGAACATCGATCAGCAGCCAGAAATCATTGGCGTTGGCGATCGGTTCCAGGCCAACGAATTTTCCCGCTCCGTCGACGTGGCCCTGCACGATGTGTCCGCCCATGCGGCCGTCCACCTTCAACGGCAACTCCAGATTGACCTGCGCGCCCGAGGTGATGCGCGAGAGGGAGGTTCGCATCCACGTCTCCTTCGCCAGGTCGGCGCTGAACGAATCTGGAGTGATGTTCAATGCTGTCAGGCACACTCCGCTTACGGCGACGCTGTTGCCTTCCTTCAACTCGCGAGCGGTATTCGGAGCGTTGATGGTGATGCGATGATTGTCGCCCGTGGCGACGATAGACGCGATAGTCCCAACTTCTTCGACGAGTCCGGTGAACATGGGGAAGCTCCAGTAATTAGTAATTAGTAATTCGTAATTAGTAACTAGCAATTAGCAATTAGCAACTAGCAACTAGCAACTAGCAACTAGCAAAAGCACTCTAGGGCGCTTAACATCGAGTTGTAAACTTAGAAAGGGGCCGTTAAACATCCTGTCAAAGATGAAAATTAACCCTTAAACCATCAAACTGGTAAAACTATCGTAATTTGTCTTATTTATTTACTAATTTACTAATTACTAATTACTGCTCTTCTTCATACGGATCCTTCAGCTGCCCTTCCACCGCGAAATCTTCTCCAAAGCGATGCAAGGTCACGTTCTTCACGTAAGCCGCGTCGCTCAGGCGCTGATAGCCTGCGCCCAACGCGAACGGAATCGATCCTGAACCCGCCAGAATCTTCGGCGCGTAGAAGAAAAACACCTTGTCGACGATTCCCGCAGACAGCGCGGCCCAATTCACCATCGCGCCGCCTTCGATGATCAGACTGGTAATCTCGCTTTTGCCCAACTCTTCCAGCACGCGCTGCAGGTCAGGGCGGCCGTCCGGCATCGCTCCGCTGGGGAAGGGAATGGTTCCGTCCTCCAGCGCTTTGAACATCGGGACCTGCACTATGCGCACGCCGCGTGCTTCCAGCCCCTGACGCTTATGCTCCTCCGCGAAGCAGCAGAATACGATGAGGTCATCATGCGCGGTTTTCACCACGCGCGAGTCCATGGGGAGGCGCAAGCGCGAATCCAGGATGACGCGCAGCAACGGCCGGCGCCGCGGCCTGCCCGAGCGATCAGTCAGCAGCGGATCGTCAGCGATGATGGTGCCGACGCCGACCATGATGGCGTCGTTCGCGTGGCGCATGGTGTGCACATGGGCGCGCGCGGTTTCACTCGTAATCCAGCCGCCGCTCGCGGCCGCTAATACGGGTTCGCCGGGCAAGACGGTTTCCAGCGGGGGCGGCGCGATCTTGCCATCAAGCGTCATCGCCGTCTTCAGCGTGACGAACGGAATCTTGTGCCGAATGTATTTCGCGAAAGCTTCGTTCAGCTTGCGCGCCTCCGAGTTGAGCAGCCCATCCTGAACCTCGATGCCTGCCGCCTGCAATTTCGCGAAGCCGGCGCCGGCTACCAGAGGATTGGGATCGCGCATCGCGGCGACCACCCGCGTCACTCCCGCTTTGATCAGGGCATCGGCGCACGGAGCGGTCCGCCCGGTATGCGAACAAGGTTCCAGGTTGAGGTACACGGTCGCGCCGCGCGCGTGGTCTCCCGCCTCTTCCAGTGCCAGCACCTCGGCGTGTTTCAGCCCGTCGTAAGTGTGAAATCCACGTCCAACGACGCGGCCCGCGCTGTCGACAATCACCGCGCCAACGCACGGATTAGGCGAGGCCAGCGCGATTCCGCCGCGCGCCAGCTCCAGCGCTTCTTCCATGTGCTTCTGATCGTCGAAGGTTTGAGGCATGGAATTGGTTCCGAACCACCCCACCCCGCCAAAGGAAGGCGGAATGGGCCACCCCAGGGATGGGCCACCCGCGAGATGGCCACCCGTACTAGTCGAACAGCGAGTTCACAAAGTCCTCCGCACTAAACGGCAACAGGTCGCCGACCTTCTCGCCGACGCCGACGTAGCGCACGGGCAATCCCAACTCTTTCGAGATCGCCACTACGATGCCGCCTTTTGCTGTGCCATCGAGTTTGGTCAGAACGATGCCGGTCACGCCCGCCGATTGTGTAAACAGGCGCGCCTGTTGCAGTCCGTTTTGCCCGGTGGTCGCGTCCATCACCAGCAAGGTTTCGTGGGGCGCCGACGGAATGAAGCGCTGTGCGGTGCGCCGCATCTTCGAAAGCTCATCCATCAGGTTGCTCTTAGTGTGCAGACGTCCAGCGGTATCGACGATGACGTAATCGATCTTGCGCGCCCGCGCAGCTTGCAGCGCGTCAAACAGCACAGCCGACGGATCGCCGCCCGGCTTGTTCTTGATGACCTCAACGCCGGTGCGGTCTCCCCAGATTTCGAGCTGCTCGATAGCGGCAGCGCGGAAGGTGTCAGCCGCGCCCAGCAGAACCGTCTTGCCTTGCGCGCGCAACACGTGCGCCAGCTTGCCGATGGACGTGGTCTTGCCGACGCCATTCACGCCGACGACGAGAATCACCTCGGGCTCGCCATCGACTCGCGCCACAGGCTGCTTGTCAGCGCTGGTCAGGATCGCCAGCAGCTCTTCCTTCAACACGCGTTTGAGTTCGTTGGCATCGGCAATCTGCTTACGGTCTACCTTTTCGCGCAGGGCTTCCAAAACGGTGTTGGTCGTGGCACTGCCAAGGTCGGCGCCGATCAAGGAGGCTTCGAGGTCGTCGAGTGTTTCACGGTCGATCTCCGGACGCAGGCCGACGGCGTCTTCAATGCGCTCGCTCAGGCTTTCACGCGTGCGCGTGACCGCCTCTTTCATGCGCTTAAAAAAACCAGGCTTCTCTTCTTCTGTGCTGCCAAATAAGGTTTGGATCATGAATTGTCCCGCAGCGAACGCGCCGTATGGGCGCACGCGGAATAGTATGTATTAGATGAGTTTGCTGAACGCAATCTTCATTATAGACAGCGAGTCTGGCGAAATCTGCGCGTCGGGCCCAGGGGCCGCGCTCATTCGATTTGATGTGTCATCCCGAGCGAAGTCGAGGGATCTGCAGTTTGCTGCGCCCATTGTCGTTGCTGCTAGGATTACCTCGTGGCTCAGGTTGCGTCAGAGGGAAAATTCATTACGTTTGAAGGGCTCGACGGCTGTGGCAAGTCGACGCAGATGGAGAAACTCGCCGCTACGTTGCGCGCCGAAGGCATCGACGTGCTAACTACGCGCGAGCCCGGCGGGACGGAGATTGGCGAGCGCATTCGCAAGTTGCTGCTGGATTCGCGGACGGCGGGACTGGATCCGTGGGCGGAGATGACGCTGATGTTTGCCTCACGCGCGCAGTTGATCGCAGAGGTGATTGAGCCGGCGCTGGATGCAGGCAAGTGGGTGTTGTGCGATCGCTATACCGACTCGACCGAGGCGTATCAAGGCGGTGGCCGCAAACTTAAGAGCCGACCGGTTTTGCGGATGCACAAGGTACTATTTGACGGCTGGTGGCCCGATCTGACGATCCTGATGGATTCGGATGTAGCGCACAGCGTGCAGCGGGCGCGGCGGCGGAACAAGATTGCGGGCCATGGCGACGCGCCAGATGAGAATCGGTTTGAGCGCGAGAACAAGGCTTTCTTCACGCGCGTGCACAAGGCTTATTTGAAAATTGCGGCTCGCGAGAAGCAGCGCGTGGTCATGGTCGATGCGCGGCCGGCGATTGAGCAAGTGCATCGCGCAGATTGTGGGCGTGGTGCGGGAGCGGCTGATGGGGAGCTCCTGTTAGTGCGGAACGCATTTAGAATTGTCATGACGAGCGCAGCGAGGCATCTGCTCTCCGTCGCTCTGCGAACGCTGTTACTACTTGCAACTTGCTGGCGCCGTCAACGGGAACAGATCCCTCGCTTCGCTCGTGATGACAAATCAAAATTGATGATACTGAGTCAATCGCTCCATGCCCTTCTCTAACTTTCACGGCAATCCCGAAGTCGTTCACACCATCCGCGAGATGCTGGCGCATGACCGCTTTCCTCACGCGGTGATTCTCTCGGGCCCACAGGGCTCGGGCAAGTTCACGCTGGCGCAGATGATTGCCAAGACGATGAACTGTCTGGAGCGTCCGACGACTGACGGCCTGCCTGACTTTTGCGGGCGTTGCGCTAATTGCACTCGCATCGCCGAAGCCGACGACCTGGAGAGCCGCTTCACCGAGGCGGTCGAAGTGCGCGAGAACATGCGCGATGCCGACAAGCGCGAGACGCGCATCCTGGTGCAGACGCATCCTGACGTGATGATTATTCCGCCCGATCCTCCGCAGATGCTGGTGAAGGTCGACCAGGTGCGGCACGTCATTGGCGAGATTTACTACCGTCCGGCCGAAGGACGCGAGCGGGTGTACATCTTCAGCGATGCTGACTTCATGAAAGAGGCCGCGAACTCGCTGCTGAAAATCCTGGAAGAGCCGCCTGATTTCGCGACCATCTTTCTGCTCACCGATAATCCTTCGGCGCTGCTGCCAACCATTCGCTCGCGCAGCATGCAGCTGCGGCTGGCAGCGCTTTCTCCGAAGGAGGTGGAAGATTATCTCGCGGAGGTGCGTCCCGAATGGAAGTCGCGCGAGCGTGGCTTGGTGGCTCGCCTGTGCGGCGGTGGATTGGGCCGGGCGCGCAGCTTCGATCTGGCGCAGTACCTGGCGGCGCGTCAGGACGCGTTGGCGCTACTGGCTCCGGCAATGGGCGCGCGCGATCACTCCGAACTGTTCAAGGTGACGGAGAGCTATCGCGGGGGCGCCGACGGCAAGTCGAAGCTGGACGTGACGATTCGCGTGCTGTATTCGCTGCTCGAGGATTTGCTGTTCGTGAAGTCGGGTACGCCGGAGATGGTGCGCAACACGGACATTTTGTCTGAACTCAACCGCATGAGCGAGCAGGTGGATTTCGATTGGATTGTCGGGGCGACGCAGCGGCTGGGCGAGCTGGAGAGCGGCATGAGGCGTAACCTGCTGCGCAGCCTGGCTCTGGATTCGTTTTCGGCTTCGCTGGAAAAGGCGTAATCACCACAGAGACACGGAGGCACGGAGAAATTCATTTTTTCGTCTCCAGATATCTGTGTCTCTGTGTCTCTGTGCCTCTGTGGTTAATCTCTTCGGTCGCGCAGCCCCACTGAAACTCTTCTAGAATTGCTCTACACGAGGTAAACATAATCATGAAGTTGCGCGGATGCGGCACCGCTATCATCACTCCCTTCAAGCAGGACGGCAGCGTCGACGAGACTGCATTGCGCCATCTGGTCGAATGGCAGATTCAATCGGGCATCGATTTTCTTGTGCCCTGCGGCACGACCGGCGAGACGCCGACGCTAACGCACGACGAGTGGCTGCGCGTGATTGACGTCACGATCGAAGTCAACGCGGGTCGCGTGCCCATCATGGCGGGCGCAACCTCGAACAATACGCGCGAGGCGGTGGACAAAGCCAAAGAGATTTCGGCGCGCCGGGGCGTCGATTTTGTGCTGACCGCGACGCCGTATTACAACAAGCCGACGCAGGAAGGTGTTTATCAGCACTTCAAGTCCATCGCCGAAGCCAGCGAGAAGCCGCTGATGCTCTACAACATCGCGGGCCGTACTGGCACGAATATCGAAACGCCCACGCTGCTGCGGCTGGCAGAGATTGAGAACATTATCGCCGTGAAAGAAGCCAGCGGCAACATCGGGCAGATCGCCGAGGTCTGCGGAACGGTTCCCGAAGACTTCCTGGTTTTCTCGGGCGATGACGCCATCACCCTCGCCGTAATCGGACTTGGGGGAGCGGGCATTGTGTCGGTATGCTCGAACGAAATTCCGGCCGAAATGGCGCGCATGGCGCGTGCGGCGTTGGCCAACAAGTGGGACACCGCGCGTGAAATCTTCCGCAAGTACCTGCCTCTGATGCAGGTGAACTTCATCGAATCCAACCCCGGGCCGGTGAAGGCGGCGCTCGCCATGATGGGCAGGATCGAAGAGGTGTATCGCCTGCCGCTGGTTCCGATGAAGAAAGAGACGCGCGCGAAGTTGGAGAAGATGGTCAGCGAGTTGGGACTGCTGGAGCGGCAGGGGGCGGGGATGCGGTAGCCGCGAGTGCTGTTATCGTCGGTTCCGTGGGTGGAAGCCCCCGGATTTATCCGGGGAGACGATCCCGTTTCAAACGCGAGCGGCTTTAAGCCGCGGAAACCGGCGCTAAAGCGCATCATATCCGACGCAGACTTCCTCCGCATGAATGCCGGGGCTTCCACCCATTTTGCGGAGGCTCCCCCCTTGCGCGCAAACCGCTTACGCGGCTGAGCGAGCACGATTGGCGGCAATAACGCGGCGATAGAGTACTTCGTAATCCTGCGCCATGCGGTGCGACGAGAACATCTCCTCAACCCGGCGACGACAAGCCGCAGAACGAACGCTTGATACCTCCGCAACTGCAGTCGCCATTTCATGCACATCATTAACGATGAAACCGGTTTCAGCGTGCGCGACGATCTCAGAGAACGCGCCACGGCGGATTGCGATTACCGGAGTGCCGCAGGCCATCGCCTCCATGGCGACCAGCGAGCTGGTTTCCACGGCGGCGCTGGTGAGCAGCAGAGCGCGCGCGTTTCGCAATAAAGCAACTTTCTGCTCGAACAACGGCGAATCGACGAACTGGACGCCAGTCCCAAGATGTGACCGAATCTCGCGCTCGAAATACTGCTGGTGATAACTGAAGGGATAAACCTGTCCCGCGAGAATTAGCGGCATGCTTGCTTGTTTCGCCGCGGCAATCGCGAGGTGGGGAGCTTTCTCTTCGCAGATGCGGCCCATCCAAAACAGGTAGTTTTGTTTTTTCTGCGAGAAGCCGAATCGCTCGACCGCGATCCCGTTCTGCACCACTCCGACGAGATTCGGCAGATCAGTGAAGGTTCGCGCCTGCGATTGAGAGACAGGGTTGAATACCACATTGTGGGACGAGCAGTGTAACCACCCTTCGCGATAGAAGCTGCGTGGCAGATGGAGCGTCGCCAACACAGGCACGGGGCAGAGGTCGGCATGACGAAAGAAGCTGCCACTCTCGTCGTGAATCAGGTCGAACTCAGCGGGATGATCGCGCAGGTAGTCGAGTATGCGAGCGCAGTGCTCGCGTTCGCGTTGCTCGAAGACATCAGCAGCGTCTGCCGGCTCCCCAGTCGCGAGCAGCCGGTCACTCACGCGCGAGCCGTCGCAAGCAGCGACGGTCGTTCGATGTCCGCGGCGGGCGGTCTCGCGCTCCAGCGTAAGCAGCATCTGCTCGGCGCCGCCGGCGCTCTCGTCGGAGATTGCGAGCAGGGGATAAGCGATGTAGAGGATGGAGAGACAGCATGGATTTGCTGCGCTCTTCCTCAGGGGCTGAAGCCCATTGCGTGGGGATGGCATTTTGGCACGGCTGAAGCCGTGCCCCTTCAAATCCGCGTGCGAAGCAGGCTTCAGCGAGAGTAGATGTTGCCTGTCGGCACTATGCCGCCTAGGCCTGACGACTTTTGTTTTCTTCTTGCAAGAACTCGGCAAACGTACCGCACACCTGCTGCGCGGTCATGCTCCACTGCCAGACTTCGTAGTTAGTCTTACCTTCATGCGGAGGCTTGGTGAAGTCATACGCCGGCTGCGGACGCACATGCTCCTTCATCACGTCGAAGTGAGCGAGGAAGTCTCCTTGCGATGGATAAGCCAGGCACATGGCGCGCTTGGTGTCTTGTTCGGCCGGCGAGGGTTTTACGTCGACGGCGTCGTTGGTGCCTCCGATAAAGCCTTGGAAAACGCCGCCGCCTTCCGGCAAGCGATGGTAGAGCGGAGCTTCCCAGCAAGGGATGTTGAATCGCCTGGCGAGCTGGCGCTGAGAGAAAGCTGCACGAATCGTGATCGGGATGGCCGCCCTCGTAGGCCAGCGTGAGCAGCGCCTGCACCATGCGACGTCGCACCAGTTCGGAGAGCAGGTCGTACGCGGGGCGTAGATGCTGAAACAATTCCTGATCGATAAGCTGCTCGCCTCCGGGCATGTCCGAAAGGAAAATCACATCTTTCACGCCGGCGGCATGCATCGAAATAAAGGCCTCTTCGCGGCGCAGTCCAGCGTAGGCCTCGCGCGATCCGTATTGTTGCCAGAAATATGGATCCTGTGGCGAGCCATTGGTGGCGAAGACGACGACAGGTTCGCGCATGCGTTGCAGCAACGCGCCAAAAGCAATGCATTCGTCGTCCGGGTGCGCCACCAGCACCAGAGTTCGTCCCAGTAATTCGTCAAGCCAAGCCATCGTTGTGTTTGAGGCTGCCGCAGCTTCCGCTCAGCAACTCGTTGGAGCGTCGCAGCTGACCATATATACTGCCCGCGAGATGCACGCATTGCAAACCGCGATCGAGCGATTCTACGCCGCAGGTGCTGCGGCTGTCGGTGACGCAGAGGCGCGTCGTGTTTTTCTGGAATTCCGCGATGCTCTGTCGGCGGGCACCATTCGAGCGGCAGAGAAGATCGACGGCGCGTGGCGAACCAACGGCTGGGTGAAGCAGGGCATCCTGCTGGGGTTTCGCATTGGAGAGTTGGTCGAGAGCGGCCATCGGGGCTCGCTTTCGTTCGTCGACAAAGATACTTATCCTTTGCAATATTTCGCTACTGAAGATCGCGTTCGCGTGGTGCCCGGCGGCTCCTCAGTTCGCGCGGGAGCTTACGTTGCGCCGGGCGTGGTGTGCATGCCGCCAATGTTCATCAACACAGGAGCCTATGTTGACGAGGGCACGATGGTCGACTCGCATGCGCTGATCGGCTCGTGCGCGCAGGTGGGCAAGCGGGTCCACATCAGCGCGGCGGCGCAAGTCGGCGGAGTGCTGGAGCCCATCAACGCTTCGCCGGTGATCATCGAAGACGATGTCCTGCTGGGCGGCAACACCGGTGTGTACGAAGGGACGCAGGTGGGTGCGCGCGCGGTACTGGGAGCAGGCGTGATTCTCACGCGCTCGACCCCGCTGTTCGATGTGGTCAGAGGCGAAGTGTACCGCTCGTCCGAAGATCAGCCGCTGCGCGTGCCGGAAGGCGCGGTAGTGGTGCCGGGCTCGCGGGCGATCAACAAGGGCAAAGCCGCCGAGTGGGGATTGTCGCTGTATGCGCCGGTGATTGTGAAGTATCGCGACGAGCGCACCGATCGCGGAGTGGAGCTGGAAGATATTTTGCGGTAACGAATGGTCCGTGGCGGCGCGACCTGCAGATCCCTCGGCTCCGCTCGGGATGACACACGGTGGAGGGATCGAAGCGATGACGGTTACTGACCATGACTGTGCGCGCGAAAGATAACCGCGGGAGAATACTGCTGATTGCGGCGGCGATTGCCACCGTGGCGGCAGGGTTGCTCTGGAAGACTGCGAGCCCAGCCACTCTGATCCTGGCCGTGCGCTGGATTGGGCTGTTGGTGCTCATCGCCTATGGCTGCCTGCGGCGAACGCTTTCCGCGTGGATATTTATCGCCATGCTGCTGGGAGCGGAGATAGGGCACGACTTTCCGGTCGTGGCGACGCACCTGCGCGTGCTGGCACTCATCTTCTTACGGCTGATCAAGGCCATCATTGCGCCATTGCTGTTTGCGACGCTGGTTGTCGGCATTGCCGGCCACTCGAACCTGAAGCAGGTCGGACGGCTTGGCCTGCGCTCGATCATCTTCTTCGAAGTCATCACTACGATTGCGATCTTTCTCGGCCTGGGCGCCATCAACCTGAGCAAGGCCGGTGTCGGAGTCCAGCTTCCGGCTACCACAGCGTCAGATACGACAAGCGTGAGCAAGCTGAGCACAGAAGACACCATTCTGCACGTTTTTCCCGAGAACATCGCTAAGGCAGTGGCAGACAACGCCATCTTGCAAGTAGTGGTATTCAGCCTGATTTTCGCCATCGCGCTCGCGATGATCAGCGAAGAAAAGCGACGCCCGCTGCTGACGCTGTGCGAAAGCCTGGCGGAGACGATGTTCAAGTTCACCAACATCGTGATGTATATGGCGCCGCTCGGAGTAGGGGCGGCCATTGCCTACACTGTGGGACATACTGGCTTCGGGATCCTGGGCAGTCTGCTGAAGCTGTTGTTGACGCTGTATGCGGCGCTGGTGGTCTTCGTTGTGGGCGTGCTGCTGCCGGTTGCCCTGCTTTGCCGGGTGCCGCTGAGGCGCTTCATCAAGGCGGTAGCCGAGCCGGTGACGATTGCCTTCGGTACTTCCAGCTCCGAGGCGGCGCTGCCTAGCGCGATGGAACAGATGGAGGCCATGGGCGTGCCGCGGCAGATTGTGGCGTTCGTTATTCCCACCGGCTACAGCTTCAACCTGACGGGCAGCTCGCTCTATCTTTCTGTCGCCGCGATTTTTGTGGCGCAGGTTGCAGGCTTGCATCTTTCTCTGGGGCAGCAGTTCATGATTGCTTTCACCCTGATGCTCACCAGCAAAGGCGTTGCGGGAGTGTCGCGCGCGGCACTGGTGATCCTGCTGGCGACAGCGACGTCTGTAGGACTTCCAACGGAGCCGGTGTTTGTCCTGCTCGGTATCGATCAGTTGCTTGACATGGGACGCACCGCCGTCAACGTTCTGGGGAATTGCCTGGCAACGGTGGTGATGGCAAAGTGGGAAGGCGAATTTCAGGTGGAGCGGCCGTCGGCGGTTGTGGTGGAAGCGGTCCATCAGTAAAGCAAGAGCCGTTTACCACAGAGGCACGGAGACACAGAAAACTGCTCTAAATGTCTTGAACACTGGCATTGTGTGGCTTCGTTCAGGATGAGACCTCGGCGGCAACGTGAAGAGAACTGCAGGTCCTTCGACTGCGTTCTCCGCCCTTGGCGGATCACGTCGCTCAGGATGACACCCTGGAAGAGAGAGCCACGACAGTCAAGCGGTCCGCCAAAACAAGCTGGTCTCTAACCAAAGAATCCCTGTGTCTCTGTGCCTCTGTGGTGACCTGGTTTTTTACGATGCGCTCGACGCTGGCAGTGGAATCGGTTCCACTCGCTCGTGCTGGCGACGCGCGGCAAGGTGCCGCTGACGGAAGTGTCCCAGCGCTCGCTCGCCCCAGACGCGCACGAAGTAGTAATTGAGGCCGGCGCCGATTGCGCCGCTGACCACCGGTATTAGGCGGGCCGTCCACTTCTCCGCAATCTCAGCACTAGTTCTTACGGCAATGCGTTGAATAACGCGCGGCACGAATTTCGACACAACCTGCTTCTCCACCAGTTCGCGTCCAATGTCTACTCCGGCGGCGCTGG
Source organism: uncultured Acidobacteriaceae bacterium (assembly GCA_963699875.1). Lineage (GTDB taxonomy): Bacteria > Acidobacteriota > Terriglobia > Terriglobales > Acidobacteriaceae > CAVVDY01. Next base: position 432,280 of record CAVOVN010000002.1, on the reverse strand, counting down.
CGGCTGCGACCCATAGTTCGGCCTCTTCCTCTTCGGTGTTGTAAGGGAAGCCGTAAATCAGGCTCAGCTTCTGGATCATGCGCATGGTGATCGCGGACAGAATGCCAAGGTCGGGCAGCACGGTGAACATCCCGCCCATGCCGAGGCCTGCACCTTCGGCGGCGGCAAGCTTCATGCTGGCGCGAATGGTCTCTTCGGCGATGTGGTCGAGGGTATGCATCTCGACTCCGAATACCCCGTCGTAGGTGATGGCCGGCAGACCGTACGACATGCGGAGATGCTCCATGTACTTGTCGGGGTCGACCTTGATGGTGTGGTAAGCGCGGGTGAAGGCCTTGCGGATGCCGGCTTCCAGCACGCGTCGCATCAGAGACTTTGGTTCGACGTCAGGCATTGGTTTAAGTATAGGACGCTTCGAGGCCGCTATTCGCTTTTCGCCATTCGCTCTTCGCCAGATCTCATCTCCGGCAAAACAGGTCGAGCGCCGTGAGCTTCTCGTGGCCTCCGTGCCGCTGTGGTGGGGCTCAAGCAGAAGGAAAGCGAACAGCGAATGGCGAATAGCGAAAAGCGGCCTTCCCTGCTAGCATCGAGTTTGTTGATGCCTGTGGGTAAGCTACAAGTTGTTCCTCTGGGTGGTCTCGGCGAATTTGGCATGAATTGCATGGCAATTCGCTGGGGCGATGACATCATCGTCATCGACGCCGGACTCATGTTCCCCGAATCTGAGCTGCTGGGCGTGGACATCGTCGTCCCTGACATTCGCTATCTGCTGGAGAATCGACAGCATGTGCGTGCCATCGTGCTGACGCATGGGCACGAGGACCACATCGGCGGCCTGCCGTGGATTCTGTCCGAGCTGAACGTTCCGGTTTACGGCACCGAGTTCACGCTGGCCTACGTTGAGGGCAAGCTAGAAGAGCACGGTCTGCTGGACGACGCCGAGCTCAACGAGATCCGCGCGGGCGATAGCATCAAGATTGGGCCATTTACGATTCGCCCCATCCAGGTGACGCACAGTCTAGTCGATTGTGTGGCGCTGGCGATTCACACGCCGATGGGCATTCTGATCCACACCGGCGACTTCAAGGTTGATCCGACTCCTACGGACAATAAGCTGTTCGATCTGCACTCGTTCGCCGAGTACGGCAAACAAGGCGTGCTGGCGCTGTTCCAGGATTCGACCAATGTCGAGCGCCGCGGTTACACGCCCAGCGAACGCGCTGTGCGTGCCCGCTTCCAGGAAATCTTTGCCCGCACCGAGAAGAAGCTGTTTATTGCGTGCTTTTCGTCGTCGATCCATCGCATCAAGCTGGCGATGGAACAGGCGTTCGAGAACGGGCGCAAAGTCGCGGTCGTGGGGCGCTCGATGATGGAGTCGACGGAGATCGCGCAGGACCTCGGCTATCTCGATGTGCCGGACGGGTTGATCATTCATCCTTCGCAGGTAAGGGAGCTGCCACCCGAGAAAGTTTGCGTGCTGATTAGCGGCACGCAGGGCGAGCCGATGTCGGCCCTGTCGCGCGCCGCGGTCGACAATCATAAACACGCGCGCATCTCGCCGGGCGATACGGTTGTGCTTTCGTCGCGCATCATTCCCGGCAACGAGAAGGCGATCTATCGCGTCATCGATCACCTCTTCCGCCGCGACGCGCACGTCATCTACGACGACGGCTCTTCACCGCCGGTACACGTCAGCGGACACGCCAGTCAGGAAGAGCTGAAGCTGATCATCAACCTGGTGAAGCCGCAATACTTTATTCCCATTCATGGCGAATATCGCCAGCTCAAGCTGCATGCCGAAATGGCGGGGGCGATGCATGGCTCGGTCGGGCACGTGATGATGGCCGAGAGCGGAGACATTCTAGAGTTCGACGAGTTGGGCGCGCGGAAAGCGGGCAAGGCTCCGGTGGGACGCATCTGCATCGATTCGAATTCGATGGGCGATGTGGTGGAAGACCTGGTGATTCGCGATCGCCGCCACCTGAGCGAGGACGGCATCGTGTTGCCCATCATTGCCATCAACAAGCTGACTGGGGAAGTCGAGAGTACGCCGGAGATTGTGATGCGCGGCTTCAGCAGCAGCATGAGCGAGAACGGATTCCTCGACCAGGCGCGCGAGACGGTGATGAATACGCTGAACGCGTCGAGCGACGAAGAGAAGGGCGACTACGGCATGATCAAGGAGAAGATCCGCCAGGACCTGAAGCGCTTCATCGTGAAGAACACGTCACGAAGGCCGCTGATTATGCCGGTCATTCTGGAAGTGTGAAGGTCGGATGTTCGGGTAGAGCTGGCCTTCGGGCCAGCGTTAATGCCGCAAGAAATCTTTAGGGCTTTAGCCCCTGCGCTCCGATAGACTCTCAGGGGCTGAAGCCCAAATCTCACAAGGGCCGATTTGCGGCACGGCATCAGCCGTGCCCTGATACAACGCTCCGCCCGGACATCATCACCTTGGTCAACGGTTCCATGCGCTCTCGCGGATTTAGAGTTCGCCTCCTGGCGTGGGCCCTGCTGCTTCTACCTGTTGCATTGATACTGCTTTATCCCGTCGCACAGAACTACCTGCGGGCAGCTTCGCTGCTCTCGCGTGTTTCCGATCCCAACGCGAAGGGTTGGATCGCCAACTACGACGTTCATCCTGTAGATACACGCGACGAAACGTTTGAGGTCAACGGCAAGGCCACGCCGGCGCGGGTGTATTCGCCGCGAGGAGTTGGCTTCGCACCCGGAATCGTCGTGGCGCACGGCATGCACGAGCTCGGCATCAACGAGCCGCGCCTGGTGAGCTTCGCGCGGTCACTGGCGGCCAGCGGATTTTTCGTGATGACGCCGCAGCTTCAGGGAATCGCCGACTATCGCGTTGAAGCCGAATCGGCCGCGGTGATTGGGACGGCAGCACAGTTCTTCGCGCATCAGCTCGACGTGCCCAGCGTGGGAGTGTTGGGCATCAGCTTCTCCGGCGGACTCGCGTTGGTGGCGGCGACCGACGCGCAGTACAGCAGCTCGATCGCGTGGGTCGCCACAGTCGGTGCGCATTATGATCTGGCGCACGTTCTGCACTTCTTTGCAACGGGCGAGGCCGAGCGTCCGGATGGAAGCTTCGAGCACCTGACCCCACACGAGTATGGGCCGCTGATTGTTGTCCTCGATCGGCCCGGCGATTTCTTCCCGCCGCGAGACACTGCCAAAGCCAGCGAGGCAATCAAGCTGGTGCTGGCTGACGAGGGGAAGAAGTCGGAAGCGCTGACCGCGCAAATGACTCCCGCGGGACAGGAAGTCATGCAGCGGATTTATCACAAGCAACTCGACAGCTTTCGGCAGGCGATTCTCGGCGAGATTGAAAAGGATGGCGAGCAGTTGGCGGCGGCGTCGCCCGCGGGGCGGCTCGCATTTCTGCACGCGCCGGTGCTGCTGTTGCACGGTTCCGACGATACGGTCATTCCTCCCACCGAGCTGCTGTGGTTGCAGCAGAGGGTTCCGCAAGAATATCAGGCTGGAGCGTTGCTCAGTCCCGCGATTTCGCACGTCGAGGTGGGACATAAGGCCACGCTGCGCGAGCGGCTCGCCCTTGTACACTGGATGGAGAAACTGATTCGCCTGGCGCGAAACGCTCCACGTGCTCAATCGGCAGAGTTGCCCGCCGGAGCATGGGTGCTCTCGCCAAGGTAAACTCGGACGTCATCCCCATGGTTACCCTCGACGACATCAAGGCGGCACAACAGAGCCTGCGTGGCATTGCGGCGCGCACGCCGCTGGTGCGCTACTACCCACCGGCGGAGAAGAACGGAACGTCAAAGGCCGGCAACGGCGCAGGCGAACTCTGGCTGAAGCCGGAGAGCTGGCAGCCAGTCGGAGCGTTCAAATTGCGCGGTGCCTACAACAAAATTGCCTCGCTGAGCGAGCGTGAACGCAAGAACGGCGTCATCTCGTACTCCAGCGGCAACCACGCGCAGGGAGTCGCTTATGCGGCGCGGGTGTTCGGATTGAAGTGCGTAATGGTGATGCCGCGCAACGCGCCGAAGGTGAAGGTGGATGCGACCGCCGCGCTGGGAGCGGAGATTATTGTCGTCGGCGGCAGCAGCGCCGAGCGCATGGCGAAAGCCGAGGAGCTCGCCGCGCAACATGGCTATGCCATCGTTCCGCCATACAACGACCCGTTCATCATTGCCGGGCAGGGAACTGTCGGGTTAGAGATTCTGGAGGACTGTCCCGACGTTGACCTGGTGCTGGTGCCGGTCGGCGGTGGAGGCATAGTCAGCGGCGTTTCGGCGGCGATCAAGATGAGCGGCTCGAAGGCCAAGGTGGTCGGCGTGGAGCCGGAGTTGGCCAACGACGCGCAACAGAGCTTTCGCAAGGGAGAAGTGGTTCAGCTTCCGGCGGAGCGGGTGTCGAGTACGCTTGCCGATGGCTTACGTACGCAGTCGGTGGGGCCGCTGAATTTCGAGCATATTCGCAAGTTTGTCGACGACATCGTCACCGTCACAGAAGGCGAGATTCGTAGCGCCATGCGACGCGCCGTGACGTCAGCGCGCATCGTTGCCGAGCCCAGCGGAGCGGTGACGTTCGCGGCATGGTTGTTCCATCAGAAGAAGCTGCCCAAGGCGAAGAAGACGGTTGCCATCATCAGCGGAGGCAATGTCGAGCCGCAGTTGCTCGCCGAGGTCTTGGGGGAGGAGCCGAACGGAGGCTGAAGATGTGCAAAAGAGCCGTTTTTGGCATCGCTTGTTTACTGCTTGCCGCGCTGAGTGCAGCTTCTCAAGACTCATCCACGGTCGCTGGAGTGGTAACAGATGCAACCGGTGCAACTCTGCCGCTCGCCCGCGTAATGCTAGTGGATCTGAAAACATTAAAGACGCAGGCAACTGAGGGTCGGGAAGATGGGAAATTCCCGTTCCCGGACCTCATACCAGGAGAGTTCGCGGTGATAGTGGCAGGGCCGAACGATCCCCGTGCGGCTTGCTGGAAGCCTGCCATTAGGCAAGTGGATACTAGAAAGAGCCCCGCCAAGGATATGAGAGTTCCGCTACTCTTGGACAACGAGAGATGCCCAGGAATTATTAACTGAACCGCAAGCGATCTTCGGCTCCCGTCGCCGCAGGCGACAGCATATCTAAGCCCAGCGTTTTAACGCTGGGAAGCATTCCGTTGGATGACAGAGTCCCGTCGGGGACGACATATGCCGTGCCTACGGCACTCGGATCATTCTTGAACACTACCCAGCGCTGAAGCGCTGGGCTTAGATATGCTGTCCCCTGCGGAGACGGGAGCATGGGTGATGCCCCCGTCTTTCCCGGCGGCGCGAGCGAATCACAATCACCGAAGCATTGATTGACTGATCGCGCTACCGCTCCACGCTACAATGAACGCCAATGACCACGTGCCGTCGCTCATCGTTGAACGCCGTTCTTGTCCTTGCTTCCACCCTGGCCTTCGCCGCCGTGGGCCCGCGCGGGACTACCATTCGCGAGGGGTTTATCTACATCTCGCCCGATACGAACTCGGCCAAGCTGTCTAACATCTCGCGCGGACGCGATGTGGTCATGCTGGAGCGCTCGCCGGGATGGATACACGTCGTCGGCACCGTCGAGTCCGATCCCGAGCAGGAGACCGAGCGCAACGTCACCGGATGGATGGTCGACAAGGGAATCATCCTGCCGAATACTCCCGACGGCGACAGGATCATCTTCGGCGAGGCGACCGACTCCGAATATCAGGCGAGCGAGCGCGGAGGCAGGCGCGGTGCGGCCGGGGATGCGTTGCGGCTCTACGCGGCCGTGGTCGAATACTTCCCATCTTCGTCCCTGGCGGCTGAGTCGGCGTATCGCGCGGCCGATATCCGCTGGCAGTTAGACCTGGCCGATCAGAAGACGCGGCCCTCAGCCAAGCTGCGCGACCCGAATATGCGGCTTCCGCTTGATGAAAGTTACATGAAGAAGGTGATCAAGAAATATCCGGGAACGAAGTGGGCCGACATGGCGGCCTACAACATTATCGATAACAAGCTGTGCGGCGAGTGGGAAGCCCAAGCCGAATGCCCGGTGAAGGAAACGGCGATCTACGTCAAGTACGTGGACGAGCATCCGAAGTCGCCTAAGGCTCCTGAGGCGCTGTACAAAGCGGCATGGCGGCAGGCTGCGCTCATCACGATTTACAAGACCGACAACCAACAGAAGAAAGCCGACGACGCTGCCGCAAGCGCTATCGCACTGGGCAAGCGCCTAGTTTCGCAATACCCGGATTCCACCGACTGGTCGAGCCGTGCTTCTACTCTGATATATATGGTTCAGACCGGAATCCCAACATTCGCCAACACGGTGGAATAATTTGCCTATCATTGAAGCGATCGTCCTTGGAATCGTTCAGGGCCTCACAGAATTTCTGCCCGTTTCCAGCACCGCTCACTTAGCGCTCGTCCCCTGGGTCGTCAGCCGACTGGGGCTGGCGAACTGGAGCGATCCCGGGCTTACGTTTGACGTTGCCCTGCACGCGGGAACGCTTTTTGCCATACTGGTGTATTTCTGGCGGACGTGGCTACAAATCCTGCGCGCAGCTTTTGGCGGAAAAGTCGTTCGCTTTTCTGAGACCAGCGACAATCTGCGCGACCTGACGCCGGAAGAGCAACGCTGTGAGCGGCAACTGCTATGGTTCATGATTGCAGCAACCATACCGGCAGGTATCGCGGGGGCGCTGCTGGAAAAACGCATCGAAACCAGTTTCCGGTCACCGGCGCTCGTGGCTTGCATGCTCATACTCGTGGCGCTGGTTATGTGGATGGCCGAGCGTGTCAGTCGATACACAAAGCCGCTGTCGCAAATCTCCCTAGGCGACGCTCTCACGGTCGGAGTGCTGCAGGCTTTCGCTGTTATCCCGGGAGTCTCGCGTTCCGGAATCACCATCAGCGGAGGCATGTTTCGTAATCTCACGCGAGAGGCGGCCGCGCGCTTCAGTTTCCTGCTGTCGACGCCGATCATTGCCGGTGCCGCCCTTCTGAAACTTCACCATGTGATGAAAGAAGGTCTGCCCCCAGGCATGGCGACCGGATTCGCAGTCGGCATGATCGTTTCGGCGATTGTCGGTTACGCCACCATTGCGTGGTTCATTCGTTACCTTGGAACAAAAACGCTGAAGGTGTTTATTGTCTACCGCATCATTCTTGGGATAGCGATCCTGCTGCTTGGGTATTTCGCGGGGTTCTCGGGGTAATCAAAAGCCGTTTGTATGCGGATGGTCGGCTAACTATTGGCCGCCGCCCGGTTCGGCTTGGTCGCACGACTCACCGCGCCTGCCCCCTGTACGGTCGGCCGTCCTCTCAGCGTGTTCAGCGCGCGCCATGCTGCGCCCAATCCTGCACCAACCGGCGTTGAGCAGACCCACGCGCTGAAATACCACGGAATGCGATAGTCGCCGGGCTGCCGGAATTGGCGTCTTAACTGGGCTGCGCGCTGCCATTGTCCGTGATAGCCCCAGGCGCAAGCAGCCTTGAAGGCACGCAAGGTACATAAGTCTCGAAACAATTGCCGATGCCGAGGCGGGCATGCCTCCAGCGTGAAATCGGGATCGACGAGAAACGGCTCCAACTGGCGCACCTGGTCCTTGCGCATGCTCAGGTTCAGGTCGCTGGCATCGAAGTAGATTGCCAAGGTCTCCCGCCATGAAAAGACGACCCGCTCATTCAGTAGAAACTTGAGCCACAAATAGCCGTCCTCGCCATAGGTCCAGTGATCCTCGTAGAAGCCGCCCCATTTGCGGAACAGCTCAGTTCGCGCCACCGTCGCCTGCGAAAACATGAAGGCAATCGAATAGTGCAGCGACAGCGGCGTGTAATCCTCGAGCTTCTGCAGGCCGTCGCGAATGCCGCGTGAGTGCCACATCGGCTTCGAAGGATTCATGCCAGGACCGTTCAGATAGCTCTGGGTGAGGCACGCGACGTCCGGGTTGTCTGCGAGAAAGCGGACCGCAGTTTCAAGATGGTCGGGGAACCACTCGTCGTCGGCGTCGAGAAAGGCGATCAGTGGAGATGTGGCTTCGGCGACTCCACGATTACGAGCTGCGCCAGGGCCGGCATTTTTCTGATGGATGACGCGGAAGCGAGGATCGCGAAAGCTCTCGGCCAGTTCGCGGCTATTGTCGGTGGATCCGTCGTTCACGACGATGGCTGCGAAGTCGCGGTAGCTCTGCCTGGCGATAGAATTCAAGGCTCGCAGAATGTACGGTCCCTTGTTGTATAGGGGAATGACAACTGTTACGCCCGCCATCAAAGCGCTCCCGGATCGATCGCCAACTCGCTTCAACTATATCGCACCGCATCCTTCAGCGCGAAGCTGCGGCTTCGATGGCATGTTGGCGTGCGAAGGTGTGGCGTCGATGAGCGCGCCGAGAGTAAACCAGCAGCAGCAACAAGCCGATTGCGGGAAAGACAAAGTACGGCCACCAGTCATCGAGGCCGGGAATATGAATAACGGCTTGGGTGGGAAATGTAACTGAGGCGGCTTGCCCATCGTGACTTCAGGTCAACGCGCACGATCCATGCCCCTGCGGCGGGAACTTCGATGGTGGCCGCTTTCAGCAGCTTGTTATCGGTGTCGGCCTCGCGCCCGTGTATCTCAGACGCGCCGGCAGTTGCGCCTTTGCGAGTGGCGACTGACCTCGATTTGCGCATCGAGTAAGGGTGAACCGGTCGCGTCTTGCGCCAGAACGCTGATGTCGTTTGCGCCGATGTCCAAGTTGTCGCCGGAAGCGTAAACGGTCACTCTGATATCTCCGGTTTGCTGCCGTGCCTGCGGCACAAGTTCGTCTTCGTCCGAGCCGGAGAAGGCAAGCAGCGCAGAAAATGCCAATCCTGTCGCGAGGAAGAGTGCGAGGGAGGAAACCGCATCCGCTCTGACGCTGTTGAAACCGAACTTCGCCATTGCGCGCTGCCAGCTTCCGGCGAGTATCGGCTTACGCTTCTTCAGCCGTTGAAGCTCGGGCACGGCTGCCTGCCGCGCCAGGCACTGAACTGCAATCAGCATTGCGGGTATTAGAAACGCGACTGAGCCGACGACCCACATGATGGCTCCAGCAGCGACCTGGTCTTGAAGTGCGGACAGGCCGAAGACCCGTGGTGCGTCGGCGTACGAGGGATAGAGCACGCGATCGGCAAAGACCAGCGCGGCGGACAGGATCGTATTCAGCACGTCGGCAATGAGGAGATAGGGCACCATCGACCAGCGTGGCCACTGCGACTGGCTCGGCCAGGGCTGAATAGCCGGCCACCAGAAGATGAGCGAGGTGATGAGAAAACATGCGTGTTCAAACTGATGCCATCCTGGCGATCGTATCGCCAACTCATACAGGACGGGCACATGCCAGCCGAGCATGACGATGCCCATCAGAACGAGCGCGAAGACCGGCTGCGTCAGCAATCGCCCGAGTCGCTGTGCAGCTTTCCAATTTAGAAACGGTCCGGCGAACTCGCGCGCGGCGAAAACGGGCAGGCCGCGGACCAGCGGAATCAGCGGCGCGCCCAGCAGGACGAGCGGCGGCGCAATCATCATCAGCACCATGTGCTGCACCATGTGCGCGGTAAGCAGCCATGAGTTGAAGACATCCATCGGCCCGGCCAGCGCGACCCACAGAGCGAAGAGGCCTGCCAGAAATGACCACACGCGCCATGCAGGGAGGAGAGGGAATCCCGCGCAGCGCAGCAGATACCAGCCGCGCAGGTAGATAAGCGCGGTGAGAACGATCGCCAGGGTCGGAATCCAGGGAACGGACCACGACGCCAGCGCGGCTTGCAGAACGGGAGACATTGATCAATTTGAAGGTGAGCAGCTTCAGCTGCGCCGGCACAGTTCTTCTAAGAGGGCTGGCCTTCGGGCCCAGAGTTAATTGTCCTCAGCGGCTAAAGCCGCCTCTTTTGCTCGACCCTAACGGCACGCCTGAAGGCGTGCCCCTTCAAAACCGAGAAGGCGTGCCCCTTCAAAACATTACCTGCCCTTCAATGAAGGCGTTACAAAGCTGCGCCGAAGCGTTGCACTACCCTTAGCGCACCGCATCATCCTAATGCTATTTGGCCGCTGAGGGTTCAGGACCAGCGGCCGCCTGCGTCGCAGCATCGCGCGCGGCAGGCTGATTCGGCGGATGCAGCGTCTCCAGGAACGAGACCAGCGCCGTCACCTCTGCGGGATTCAGGTTCTTGCCATACGCGGGCATGTTGCCTCCGCCTTGAATCACCTGCCGCACAAGCTGATCGTGCGTCATGCGAGTGGCAACACGATCAAGCTCCGGCCCGCGTTGCCCGCCTGAGCCGCCAATGGCGTGACAGTTGCGGCATTGCTTCCCCTGGAAGACCAGCGCGCCTTGTCGCTCAAGCGGCGTCCTGCCGTTCAGGAACTCCACGGGAACGGGATCGCTGCTCCAGGCATTCATGATCGGGCTCCACGGCGAATAGAGGGCGAGCCGGGTGAATGTCCCGAGCGCCACAGCGATCAGCAACAACGTAACCACCGCGATCGGCCGGCGCTTCCAACTCTTCTCGCCTTCGCCGGAGATGAACGGCAGCAGCACGAGGAAGCCGATGGCGATCACCGGCCCGATCAGCAGCAGAGGCGTTTCCATTGACGGCGGCAGCAGCGCCAGCATGGCGTAGAGCCATAGGAAGAAGAAGTCGGGCTTGGGAATAGTCTGGATGATGGTTGGGTCGGGATATCCGCTCGGTCCAAAGGGACCGAAGTAAGCGGCGCAGGCCAGGATGGCGAAGATGATACTCGCAGAGAAGAACGCGTCCTTCCATGCCGCGACGGGTACGAATGGCACGCCATGCTTATGCGTCTCCTCGTGGTATTCCTGCACGTAGGTCGAGCGGCGAATCAGACGGCCGGGCATGGGCCACTCGTTGATGCCCAGTTTCAAAACCATGAGCAGGTGCAGCGAAACGAAACCGATCAGCAAGCCGGGAATGACGAACACGTGCAGCGCGAAGAACCGCGATAGCGTGGCACCCGCAATAATCGGGCCTCCCAGCAGCATGTGAACCAGATACTTCCCGATCACCGGACTTCGGGCGCTAATCGATGCGCCGATGCCGATGCCCCAGTAGGCGTCCTGATCGAAGCGCAGGACTTGACCGGTGAAGGCCATGCCCAAGGTCATCAGCAGCAAAAGGACGCCGACAATCCACGTGAGCTCGCGGGGAAACTTGTACGCCCCGAACAGGAACACCTGGCACATGTGGATGAGCACCACGGCCACCATGAAGTTTGAACCCCAGCCGTGCACGGCGCGCAGCATCCATCCCAGGGTGACGCTGTGGTTCAAGAACTGAAGGCTGTTCCAGGCTTCGGCGGCGCTCGGGACATACATTAGCGCCAGCAGGATTCCGGTGACGACTTGTAGGATGAAGATGGTCAGCGCAGCGCTGCCGAAGACATACCACCAGCTTGCCGACTTGCGCGGGATCGGATGCTCGGTGGCTTCGCGAATCGCGCCGCCAATCTGCAGCCGCTGTTCGAACCAGTCGCCGATGCGGCTTAGCCTTGACATCCGCCACTCCTGTTGCGCAACGATGCTGTGGTCGAGAGCGTGGGCAGTTGTCCAGCTTCAATCATCAGTTTGCCATCTACCACTTTGTAGGAGTACTCGAACAGCCCGCGCTCAGGTGGCCCGGAAGCGCGCGCTCCATCCTGGTAATACACGCCGCCGTGACAGGGACACATGAACAGGCCCGACTGCGGGAACCAGCGGACGGGGCATCCCAAGTGCGCACAGTTGATGGCGAAGACCTGGAACTGCTCGCCCGAGAGGCGGCGCACCCAGCAGGGGATCTCGTCGGTCTTGCCATCGGAAACACCAGTTATCGGGTTGTTAAACTTTGCAAGCCGTGTCTGGTTTTCGGGGAACTCGTCCAGTTCGCCGAGCGTAATCCAGCGCTTGTAACCGCCTTTTTCTTTGGCAGCCAGGATGGGCGATAGCAGATAACCGATGACCGGCGTCGCCAGCACCACAGCCGCAAGTCCATTCATCAGCAAGCCGATCTTGAAGAAGACAGCGCGGCGCGTGATGAGGCTCTTCTGTTCCGGATCAGGCGTCTGCTCGGATTGCGGAATCATTTCGAACCTCCGGAGGTGCGCGCAGGGGATGGAGTTGAATTCATGCCTGGCATGTTGGCGATTGCTGGCCGATGCGACACGAGATATGCCACAACGTCGGATATGTCCTGATCGGTCATAGGCTGGCCGGGAAGGTTGTTGCGCCAGTCGGGCGCGTCGAAGTCGGGCCGGCCGGTGATGACGACGGTGCGCAGACCCTGGTCAGTGATAAGGCTGAGGTACGCCGGAGCGAGAACCGATCCTGCTTTTGGACCGCCGGTCGCGCCATCACCGTGGCAGCTTGCGCAAAACTTTGTGTACACCGCCTGGCCACGTTGGGCATCGCCGGCGGTGTTCGCGGTATACGGGGGAAGTGTGACGCCGCTTACGACGCTAGGATTGCTCCAGCGCTGGCGGATTCCGTGAATGATGGCGTCCACCTGCGCATCGGTCAACATGCCGCCTTCTTTCTGCGCAAACGCCGACATCGCGGTTCCGGGGCGTCCCTTGCTGACGACTGAGCGCATCGCGTCATCACTTGCCAGCGCGAGGTAGACGGGATCGCCGATGCCGACGGCTGCTCCCTTGCGCCCGTCAACTCCGTGACACCCGGCGCAGTTCTGGTTGTAGAGCAATTGCGAATCGAGAACCGTGTCGGGATTGGGAACTTCGGGTCCCGGTCCGGGCTTGCCGTGAAGTTCACATCCCAACGCGACGCACAAGGCGAGCGCAAGACTGGCGATGGCGAAGACGCGAAGCTTCATCGTCCGTCGTCTCCGTCGTGACGTTCCGGCATGAGGCCGGGGGCTTCGATGCCAGCGCGCATCGCGAGAGGAAGGTTCTCTGCTGTCCATTGCTTGTTGTGGCGGACGACGACCAGCCCCGCGACCACGCCGAACGCGACCTGGGATGCAGCGAACCAGTACCAGTTAATCTTCTGATCGAGGAGCGGGTTGACGAAATCGAGCACCGAGTAGACAAGGCCGCTCCAGAGCAGGGGAGCGACCACTCCGCCCCACAGAATCGGACGGCCGGGAAGCATGGGCAGCATTGCTCCATAGAGCAGCCCAACGAGCGTACACACCGTGAGGTGCAGCGCGAGCGCGAACAGCAGCCACGCGGGATGGAACTGCATGAGAGCTTCGTTCGAAGGCATTGCACCCGCAGAATAAAGACTGCCGGCGACCAGGTTGATGGGATACCAAATACTGTGCGCGAAGATGACACCGTAGAGTATCGCGATGATGGCCATGGCCACGCCACCCGCCAATCCGCCACGAACGCCAGCCACAACGGGATAAACCTTGAGCGGCAACCAGGCGCGCTGAATTTTTTCCGCCGCGGCGATTTGTAGTACTTGGGGCGCGGCCAGCGCCTCGGCTTCTGCCGGGATCGTGGCCTCGACGCTTACGTGATGCTCGTGTGGCAGCACCTGGCGGAACCAGCCCACAGCAGCGATGAGGAAGAGGATTGCGCCCAGAATGCTTATGGAGGCGTTGGTCAGCAGGCCGGAAAACAGGAGCGCCGCGCCGACGGCCAGGAAGAACGGCCATGCTGTCGGCGAGGGCAGTACGATTTCGACCTGCTCGGGGTGGTGCGAGACGGGTTGTTGCGGCGTTGCCATGAATTTCTTGGAGGGACGCAGCTTTAGCAGCGTCGTAAACTCTCTTTCTTGTCATCCCAAGCCCGCCGCAGGCGGACGAGGGAACCTGCCTTCCCTCAGGGGCTAAAGGCCCACTTTCCTATCGCCGATACGGCGCAGCTGAAGCTGCGCCCCTTCAAAGCTATGTCCCCTAAAGGCCGTGTCCCTCAAAGCCGCGTCATTCGCGTCACCTCGCAATGAAGTACACCACCGACAGCACCACCACCCAAATGGCATCCACAAAGTGCCAGTACAGCGCGAAGACACTGATGCGGTTCTCATGCTCGTGCGTTACGTAGCCCATTGCGGTGAGGACCATGATGATGGTCAGTCCGGTGAGGCCGATGATTACGTGCGAAGCGTGTAATCCCACCAGCGAATAAAACGTGGTGCCGAACAGGTTGCTGCTGATGGTCAAGCCATCGTGATAGATAAGCTGATACCACTCACGCGCGGTGCCCACGAGGAAGATCAACCCGAGCACGATGGTGAACAGCCACCATATCCCAAAAACCTTGACTGCATTGCGTCGAAGCGCACGTTCCGCCATCACGATGGTGAAGCTCGAGGCGAACAGACAAATCGAGTTGACCACCGGGACGTGCAGCACCTCGTTGGGATAAGGGCCGTTCAGGCTCTTGCCGGCGTAGAAAAGATAGGCGACCACGAAGATGGTGAAGATAGCCGACTCGGCGGCGATCAGACACCACATGCCGACGTGTCCCTTTAGCTCGTGGGCCAGCGGCATCTCGGGTTGCGTCAAGGTAATGCTCGGTGCTGCCAAACGCGCGCTCCTCTACTCGTACTTCCAGTCCGGATCTTCCGGGTGTTTCAAGTCCCACAGCGGACGCCGGCTGCGCACCGTGGGTACGATAGCGTAGTTGTAATCAGGCGGCGGCGATGCGGTCGACCACTCAAGCGTCCAGGCATCCCAGGGGTCGTTGCCGGCCACGCGTCCCTTGTAATGCGACCACACCAGGTTCACCACCCAGCACAGGATTGCCACGACCTGAAAAATCACGCCGACGGAGACGATCAAATTCCAGATCTCCCAGCCCCGGCTGGCCTCGTAGGTATAAATACGGCGCGGCATGCCCAGAATGCCGGGGATGTGCATGAAGTCGAAGGTGATATGAAATCCGATCAGGAACAGCCAGAAATGCCACTTGCCCAGGGTCTCGTTCATCATCCGCCCTGAAACCTTGGGGTACCAATAATAGGTGGCGGCGAACACGGAAAAGACAATGACGCCGAGGATCACGTAATGAAAGTGTGCGATGACGAAATAGGAATTGCCAAGCTGCCAGTCGAACGGCGCAGTCGCCAGCATGATGCCGGTCAGTCCCGCGATCAGCATTTGGGCCACGGCCGCGATGCAGAACAGCATTGCGGTGCTGAAGATGAGTTTCCCTCCCCACATGGTGCCCAGCCAGTTGAAGATTTTTATTCCTGTAGGCACGGCAATAGCCGCGGTTGAAGCGACAAAGAATGCGTTGGCGTACGACGTCATCCCAATGGTGAACATGTGATGTGCCCACACGCTGAGGCTGATGAAGCCAATCGCAATGGTCGCGAGCACCATGATGTTGTAGCCAAAGATCGGCTTGCGCGAGAAAACCGGAATCACTTCGGACAAGATCGCGAATGCCGGCAGCACAAGCACGTAGACCTCGGGATGGCCGAAGATCCAGAAGAAGTGCATCCAGATAACGGCCGAGCCGCCAGCCTGGGTATCGAAGAAGTGCGCCCCCAGGTAACGATCGAGCAGCAACATGATCTGTGCCGCGGTCAGCGGCGAGATGATGATCAGGACCAACCCAGTGGTTACCAGGTTCAACCAGACAAGCAGGGGCATTCGCCGCAGCAGCATGCCGGGACAGCGCATGCAGAAGATCGTGGTGACAACGTTTAAGGCGGTGCCGATTGAGCCGATGCCGCTGACCAGCAGGCCGATGATCCAGTAGTCGGTGCTGTGGCCGGGCGAAAATGCCTGCGCGGTGAGCGGAGCATAGGCGAACCAGCCAACGTCAGGCGCGCTCCCTGCCCCATAGAGTCCATTTCCGCCAATGAAGCTGAAGTAAAGGATGATGCCGCCCAGGGCGCTCATCCAGAAGCTGAATGCGTTCAGCCGAGGGAATGCCATGTCGCGTGCGCCAATCATCAGCGGGACTAGATAATTCGCGATGCCGAATACGATGGGCATTGCCGCGAAAAAGATCATGGTCGTGCCGTGCATGGTGAACATGCGGTTGAACGTCTGAGGCGAGACCAGATGATTATTGGCAAACGCCAACTGGGCTCGCATGATCGCTGCTTCGATGCCGCCAATCACCAGGAACAAGACGCCGTAGCCGACATACATCAGACCGATCTTCTTGTGGTCGACGGTGATGATCCAGTCGTGCACGTGGTCGAGGAACGGCCGCGTCGCAGCGCCCGCTTCGGGGACGAACATCGGCTTCGATAATGAATCAGCGTCGTACATGGTTATCGCAAACTCTGCATGTAGTCAGTTACCGCATCGATGTCAGCTTCGCTCATCTGCATGGCGGGCATTAGAGCGCCCGGCTTAAGGTCGTCGGGGTTCTTGATCCAGGCCCGCAGATTTTCACGGGTGTTGGTCGCTGCGCCGGAAGCAATGGTTTCGCGACTCATCAAGTGAGTGAGGTCCGGCCCGAACTTTCCATGAGCGTTTGTGCCTGCCACGGTGTGGCAATTCACGCACGCGGTCGACTCAAACACCTGGCGTCCGCGTGCGACGTTGTCTGCCTGCGCTGCAGGATTCTTCTGTGCCGCCGCCCATTTCTGGAAGTCTTCCGGCGACTCCGCGATCACTCGTAACAACATCTTCGCGTGCTGTACTCCGCAATACTGGGCGCATTGGCCGACGTAGACCCCCGCATGGTGCGGCTCAATCCAGGTTTCGTTCGGGTGATTGGGAATGAGGTCGGTCTTGCCGGCAAGTTGCGGAACCCAGAAACTGTGGTCCGTATCGGCGGAAAGCAGCCGAATACGCGTCGGCGCGCCGTTCGGGCCCGAGCCCACGGGAACGTGCAACTCATTAGCGGTGACGAAACCCTGCTGTGGATATTGAAATTCCCACCAGAACTGGTGTCCAATCGCAACCACCTCCAGCGTGCCAGGCGGGAGCTTGGCGTCCTCTATGGCGTGAATCACGCGTGCCGTTGCCAGGAACAGCACGACCACGATGACGATTGGAATCACCGTCCAGGCCAGCTCCATCTGGTTGCTGCCATAAATCTGCGGAGGCTCGGAGCCATCGTCGTCGGCGCGGCGGCGAAACTTGACTAGCGCATAGACGAGAACACTAAAGACGGTGATGAATATTCCGGCGCAGAGGATCAGCACGAACAGAGAAAGATGATAGATGGAGTCAGCCGGGGTAGAAGCGGGGCTGAAGATATTCGGGATCGCTGGATCAAACCGCAGGCTGGCGTGCGCAGCACTTGCCCAAGCGCCGCAACTCACAGCCAAGGCGCTGTGTGCGAGAGATGCGGCTCCGGCTTCGAGACTCACGGCCTTCTTCCCTTGTTGGTCTAAAAGCAGTTTTCGGAATTGATTACCGCGCGACCGTCACCCTGATTCCGGCCTAATAACGCACGATTCCCGCAAGTTGCAATCCTCACAGGCCAGACTCTTTTGCGTGCTCGGATGATTGCTTTCCGCGCACTGCGTTGTCAAGGAAATTTCTCGCGAGAGAAGAGGGAGCGTTGTGTACTATCCCGCGAAGGCTTTGGCGAGAAAGCGTGAGATATGCCAGGCGTCCATGTACTTGTAGGGAGTCTCGCCCAGCGTATAGTGGCCGCACGGCAGGGCCTTGATGGTGGTATCGAGGCCGCGCTTGAGAAACTCGCCCGCAGCTTGCATCGAAAATTCCGGCAGGAAGGTCAGATCGTAGCGCCCATAGATCATCAGCGACTTCTTCGGCCAGCGATGGAACTTCTGGAAGTACGCCATCGGGCTGATGCTCATCCACATGTCGCGCACCTGGTCGTGATCCAGGATGCCTTCCAAACCCTTGCGGATGTGCCGCGTCGATTGGCCGGTCCAAACCACGTCGCCAAACGTAGTCGATGCGTGATTGAAGACATTGACGGCGACACGCGGATCGTGTGCAGCAGCGATGAACGCGTAGCACGAGCCGAGGCTGGTCCCCACGATGCCTAGCTTCGAGTAACCCTGCTGCTCGAGCCAGTCCATGCAGGAGCGGATATCGGCGATTCCCTGTTTCACCGCGTGAATGGTGCGTCCGATGTTGGCGGAGACGGCGTAATCGGCACGCGTGAAGCCCTCGGGACGGCGGATGTCGTGGTAGGGCATACTCATGCGCAGGGCGGCGATGCCGAGCCGGTTGAAGAGTCGACATAAGCCGTTCTGACTGACACCGTCGGCGTTCCACTGCGGCATCAGCACCACTGCGCGCTGACCTTTCGCAGGGAACCAGCGGGCGTTCATCAGGTTGTTCTCGGCGTAGGGTGTGTCGACCGCAGACGTAAAGCGCAGGAAGTGCCCAGTCTCGTCTTTCAGCTTGGTCTTGGGCGGCTCGCTCCCGGTGTGGAACAACTCGACTTTGCGGGGCTCGAGGCGAAAATCTGTCGGCGTCTGGTAAGCGTAGAACTGGTCGCTATTTTCGATGATGCGCTGGTTTACCGCCAACCAGTATTCCACCATGGCGGCCGTATCAGTTTGATCCTGCGGTGGACGAATGTCCTGAACCAGCGGCCAGCACTCCGCCCAGTCCGTTCCCCACTCCAGGGGACGCACGATGCGATTGGTGTCGCGCGAGGTGAGGCGGGACTCCCAGTTGTAGATCCAGCGCTGGTATTTGGTACGCATGCTTACTTTCTAATGATAATTGGCGAGACGATGAGAGTTCACGCGATAGTCGTTGAACTGTAGGCTGCGACATCGAATGACAGGATGGGGAGGTTGAGTGGGGAGAGAAAGAATGGATCGTCAGGTGACATTGGCAGGTTTAGAAGGGGCGCAGCTTTAGCTGCGCCGAAAGTCCGATGCTCAGGCCAGGCTTTAGCCTCTGCGGGTATTGTCCTTTATTGCGTCACCGACGAGTTCCCTCAGCGGCTGAAGCCGTTCGCGCCAGAGCCCTTTCGGCGCGCCTGAAGGCGCGCCCCTTCAAGGTCGGCATCCGAAGAGTGTTGGCGAACCTCAGCTGCCGGCTCCCAACGTCTCGCGCAGCAGCGCCGCCAATTCGTCGGCTTCACTCAACGGCGGCAGGCAGCTGAAGTTGGTGCAAACCACGGCCAGCGACTTCTTGTCTTCGAGTCCCGGCAGGTTGGGAATGGTCTCCGCCAGAACGGCCGGCAAGTTTTGCGCGACGGCTTCGCTGTCGGTGAGATGCACCACTGACTTGTTCACCAGGAATGGACGCACGCGCGGCCTTCAACAGTTCCGCGGCGCTCTCGTCCTCGCCTACAACAACTACCTGCGTGTGTGGACGCGACATCCAGGTCGCAGCAATGCCATAGGTTCCGGCGTAGATGCCGAACTGTTCCGCTACGCCGGCGAATACTTCCAAGGCATCTTCCGCCTTGTCGCGATACTTCGCGTCGTTGGTGTAGGCGTGCAGGCGCAGCAAAGCGAGTCGCCGCGCTGGGATTTCCCGCCGGAGTCGGTGCGTCCTGAAAGGGCTTGCGGCGCGCCGAGAGAGCTCCCAGTTGCAGCTTCTCTTCCAGGCTGGCTTCGGTGTCGAAGAATCCGCCTGAAGTCTGGTCGGCAAAGCGCCGGATCATTTCGTCGGTGACCTTTTGCGCAAAGCGGAAGTAGCTCATCGCTCCGGTCACTTCGTAGGCGTCGAGGCAGGCGATCGCGGTGAAAGCATAGTCGTCGAGCAAGCCGCGAACGAATCGCTTTTCGGCGCTTGGGTCGGCGTAGGCAATAACGTGCGAGAGTCCGCGCTCAGCGCTCCACGCTTCGGACAGAATGCGGTCGAGCGAGCGTAACGCAAATTTGCGAGCTTCTTCGAGTCCCAGCACCTGCGCGGCTTGCAAGTACGCCGAGACGCACATCGCATTCCAGCTCACGTAAACCGTCTTGTCGATGAACGGCGTTGGGCGTTTCAGGCGCGCGGCATACATCTTTGTCTTCGCCGAGGCGAGCAGGTCGATTACCTCTTCGACTTTGCGGTCCATCTTGCCGGCGACTTCTTCCGGCGGCATCGCTACCCACAGCACATTCTTCGCTGGATTGTGGTGCATCTCGCCGTGCTCGCCGATATCGAAGTGCAGCGACACGGCGTCAAATTCGTCGTCGGTGAGAACCGCTTTCGCCTCCTCGACGGTCCAGGTGAAATAGTCACCGTCGTCGTCGAGGTTGATGTCGGCATCCTGCGAGGCGTAGAAGCCGCCACGCTCGCGGTCGCTGAGCCACTCGTCCATCCAGCGAATAATGTCGCGCGCGATGTGCGCGTAGAACTCGTCGCCGAAGACCTGGTAGGCGTGTACATAGTTCTTCAGCAGCTCTGAGTTGTCGTACGCCATCTTCTCGAAGTGGGGAACGATCCAGCGCTCATCGACCGAGTAGCGATGGAAGCCGCCGGCAAGCTGGTCGTAGACTCCGCCCTGCGCCATCCTGGTCAGGGTTGTAACGATGACCGTCTTCACCCGCTCTTCGCCGGTGCGGGCATACCAGTCGAGCAGAAGGTCGATCGCCGACGAGTGCGGAAATTTCGGAGCTCCACCAAAGCCACCGTGCTTCTCATCGAAAATAGGTAGCGCGGCCTGCACCATGACGCTGACAATGCGCGGCGAGAACTCGGCCTGGCGACCGGCAAAGCCTTCGGCATTGTTCAACATCTGCATGGTCTGGTTCGCCGACTCGACTACTTCGTTGCGGCGCTCGCGATAGGCTTCGGCGATAGCCAGCAGAATCTTCTTGAAGCTGGGACGCCCATATTGATCGACAGGAGGGAAGTAGGTGCCACCGTAAAAGGGCTTGCCTTCTGGAGTCAGAAAGACGGTGAGCGGCCAGCCTCCCGTGCCCGTTAGGGCGGAGACGGCGAGCTGATAGCGGCTGTCAACATCGGGGCGCTCGTCGCGATCCACCTTTACCGCCACAAATTCGCGATTGATGATTTCGGCGACTTCTGGGCTCTCATAGGACTCGCGATCCATGACGTGACACCAATGGCACCAGACCGCGCCGATGTCGAGCAGGATGGGCTTGCTTTCCCGTTGCGCGTGCGCGAACGCCTCCTCACCCCACTCCTGCCACTGGATAGGCTGGTGCATGGCAGAACGCAAATAGGCTGAAGAAGCGTGGGCGAGGGAGTTGCTGGCTGTTCCGTGCATCGCTTTTCAGTCTAGCTTAGAAAACGGAACCACGGATTTTCACGGAGGTACGCGGATCAGAGTTGAATGTCTATATTCTGCCGCCGCTCCACTCGTCTGAATCCGTGGTTGAATTGCTGGCCACCCTTTATCGTTTATTGTTAGCAGTTATGAAACTCTCTGCCATTGCATCTGCTCTCGGAGCGACCTTGGAAGGCGGCGAGCCCGATCACGAAATTACGGGCGTCGCCGGTATTGAAGAAGCCGCTGCCGGGCAGATTACCTTTATCGCCAATCCGAAATACACAGCGACCGCGAAGATTACCGCGGCTTCGGCGATTATTGTTGGCCACGATTTTCCGGCGGGACGCACGGCACTGCTGCGCAGCGATAATCCGTATCTCGCTTTTGCCCGGGCCATCGATCTGTTCTACAAGCCGCCGCAGTATGCGCCCGGAGTGCATCCCACGGCGGTAGTGGCAGGCTCGGCACGGTTGGGCGCGAATGCCCACGTCGGTGCGTATGTAGTGATCGACGACGAGGTAGAGATCGGTGACCACGCGGTGCTGCTGCCGCATGTCGTGGTCTATCGGGGAGCGCGCATTGGCAACAACTTCTTCGCGCATGCCCACGCCGTAGTGCGGGAGTACTGCGTACTCGGCGATGATGTCATCTTGCAGAATGGAGCGATCATCGGCGCGGACGGATTTGGGTTTGCACGCGACGGCGACCGCTGGCAGAAGATTACGCAATCCGGCCCGGCAGTGATTGAGAGCGACGTGGAAGTGCAGGCTAATGCGTGTGTCGATCGCGCCAGCATCGGTGAGACGCGGGTCGGCCGCGGAGTGAAGGTCGACAACCTCGCGCAAGTCGGGCACGGTTCCGCGGTAGGTGAGAATACGTTGCTGTGTGCGCAGGTAGGTCTGGCGGGATCGAGCGTGATCGGCAAGAACGTAGTGCTGGCGGGTCAGGCGGGCGTTGCCGGACATTGCAATGTCGGCGACGGCGTAATTGTTACCGCGCAAAGCGGGACGCACGGCGACATTCCGGCGGGGAGCATAGTCAGCGGCAGCCCAGCCTTCGACAACAAACAATGGTTGCGCGCAGTGGCCGTGTTCAATAGACTTCCTGAACTTGTCCGGGCAGTACGAAACCTTACGCAACAGCAAGGCAGCGATACTCGAACTTCTGGCGACGAATGATTGGTCTCGATAAAAAGTTAGGTGGTATGGCGATTTTCGGTGACCGCTGGGGCCAGAGCTGCTTCTAAGAATCCAGATGGATGAGAACTCGCCCAAAACGACGCATTCCGCTGCCGGCCCGCAACTGGTTTCAGCCAGCCCGATTCGTGTTCTGCTGCTCGACGATCGCGAAGACAATCTGGTGTTGCGTTCGGCCATCCTGAGGCAGAAGGGCTATCACGTCGTCACCTCGAGTTCCATCGAAGAGGCGCAATCCAAGCTGGAACAAATTGATATTGCAGTGCTCGACTACCATCTGGGGGCAGGAAAGTTCGGCACAGATGTTGCCAATACGTTGCGCCGCATGCGGCCGCAAGTGCCAATCATCATTCTTTCCGCCACACTGGAGCGTAAATTTGGCGGCATCGCCGACATGCACCTGCTGAAAGGCTACAGCTCGGTCGACGATCTGGTTGGAGCTCTGCAGACGTTTGAGGCTAAGAAGCGCGGCAGGCCAGTTGTGGTCGACGCCCGTGACTTCTACTACTCGCGAATTTCCATGGCTATGGGCGACGATATCGTTCTGGAAATTCTCGATCGCGACGGTACATGGCAATACGTGAATGACTACTTCGCGTCGATGAACAACCACAAACGTTCGTGGTTTGTGGGGAAGAATCTGTTCGAGCAGTTTCCTCAGCTCGGGGAAGAATGGCACGAAGTATTGCGCACCGTATGCGACACCCGTGAGACCTATATCGACCGGCGTGGATTCCGCGGCGCTTCGCACCTGCCACGCAAGAGCGCGCACTGGAATTGGAACGTGTTGATATTCCCGATCAAGCTACACGATGATCGCGACGGCGCGGTGCTCACCGCCCGGCTCATCGAACGAAAGTAAGGGGTAATACGTTGCAATAAGAAGGCGCCCGGGTGGACGCCTTGTGAAGGTCGAAATCTGTTTTCGATGAGGGTCGAAATGTTTCGAGCTAGGCTGCCTTTTTCCTTCTTCTTTCGGCCCACCGCTTCTTCATCATCTCTGAAATGCGTTTACGAGCAGCGGGGCTCATGGTTCGCTTCTTCGGCATCGAGTAGACATTCCCACTCTGCGCGTTCTTCGGTGGGCGCCCACGCCGAGGCGCGGAGGGAATGCCTTGAAGGGTCTCCAGGGCAGCTATAGCTTGGTTAACACGGTCTCGCTCCGTGTGTAGTTGGTCAAGCACGCTCTTTATATCCATTACAATCCTTTCTACTGAGAGATTAAGCTAGTCTAACAAAGAGGCGCAGAATCCAATCTTTCTTGTGGGCGATATTGTACTCTGAATTTACTGACATATCTCCTAAGTTGGGATATTTCCCAGACTGGCAGACTACAGTCACCCAAGTTGCTGAGCTGTTGGATGCAAATTTAGGTGATTCAGCAACTTTCTAGCTGGGATACCGGAAAAGGCCATCAACCAATAAACCCGAATTGGCCGGATTGAGTTGTGGTGCTATATCAACAAAGGGACAAATACTTACTTATTCTTGTCCTAATCGGTGCACTTGACTTTCTCCTCAGCGCCCAGGGCAGTAGTCGATGGTGGTTACACACGGAATGCGGGCCAGTACCTGAGAGGCTTTGCAAATCGACCCAGGGACAGCTATCTTCGCCACGGCATATGACAATCCCGTCCCTGCACCGTAAGTGCTCCCTCTGTGAGCGGTGATAAGATAGGCATCGTGACCCCAAGATTTTCCGTCCTGAGCTTGTCTTTTTCGCTTTTGCTGATTGCAGTGGCTGTGCTGCTGTTTTTGCCTGCGTGCGGTCAGTTCTTTCCGGCCGCAGATGCGATCGTATCTCTGAGTTTGTCCCCGTTGAACACGGTCGTTATGCCGGCCGGCACGCAGCAATACACGGCTACGGCAACCTTCGGCAACAACACCACGGGAGACGCGACGGATACGGTCACCTGGTCGTCCTCCACCAGTAATATTGCCACCATCAACAGTACAGGACTGGCGACAGCAGGCTCCACTCTCGGGACCACGACCATTCAGGCGAAATCCGGAAACGTAATCGCCAGTACCGGCCTTACCGTCAGCAATCAGACGGTCATCAGCCTGGCCGTGTCGCCTAACACGATCAGTATAAGTTCGGGATCGAGCCAGCAACTAACCGCGCTTGCGACTCTATCGAATAACGGCACTCAGGATGTCACCGGTTCGGCGACGTGGTCTTCCAGTAATACTGCGGTTGCGACTGTAAGTGGCGGCCTTGTCACGGGCGTGTCCATCGGATCGTGTACGGTCACGGCGACCTATGGTGGACAGACTGGCAGCGCGAGCGTCTCTGTGCCCCAGTAAGCTGCCGAGAGTAGGTTCTCTGGATGGTCACATCCCGAATTGTCGGCCGGGGTAAACGAT
The DNA here is from genome assembly GCA_963699875.1 of uncultured Acidobacteriaceae bacterium. Taxonomy (GTDB): domain Bacteria; phylum Acidobacteriota; class Terriglobia; order Terriglobales; family Acidobacteriaceae; genus CAVVDY01. The sequence goes on along the minus strand of CAVOVN010000002.1, from coordinate 407,676 downwards.
CTCCCTGGGATGACGAACATGGCCGGAATACTTTCTGGATGAAATTTCTAGTACCGATTTCATGAATCGAGGAACCAAAGTGCCTCAGAGGCTAAAGCCGATCATGGAAGAGCACTTTGCGGCACGGCTCAAGCCGTGCCCCTTCAAAACGATTCAAGAGATGGCCTCTAGTAGTTCAAACTGAAGCTCAGGATGTGCCAGTTCAGCAGGAAGGCTGCATAGCCTATGCAGGCGAGCATAAGTAGCGAATTCCAAATTCTTGTCCAGAACCACAAGTCGAATTCCCGCCACGAGCGTATGAAGTACCAAATGCCGACGAGTGCTCCCAGTACATCCAGTAAGGCCAGCAACTGAAGTACGCGCAGGCGGCCATCGAACCTGCTGCTCAACAAACCGATGTTGTTCTCGACCGCGGTTATGCAGATTGCCAGCACGACCAGGAGCAGAATGTCGAGCGCGCAAACGGTGCGGATCAGGCGTCGCGCTCTACGGTACTCAAGGCTGAGGGAGAGCCGCTCCCCGTAATGGCGGCGCAGCAGGACGTTGATCGGCCAGAACAAAAGGGTCACTGCGAAAATCGCCATCGAAGCGATAAGTACGCCGAGATTTAGTCGGTTATTTTTCCACCAGGGCACCGGTTGCCAGACATGGATCGGCACATCGGTCACGATGATTTGCTGTCCGGCGTAGTTCTTAACGAATGCCAACTGGGTTTGTCCATGCTCTTCGCGGAAGAACATCGGACCGACCTCCCGGAATTTTCTGGGATTTCCGGCGAAGTCTTTGGCCAAATTCAAGCTGATAGTTCCGTCGCTATTCACTCGCACCCTGCCCTCGCCTAACAGGGAGATAGCAGAGAGGAACGTCGTCTCCGAACGGCGGCTCGACCAGTAGGTGCCGGTAACCGCCTTCGCGTCCGCGACCGAATCGGCGACCAGTTTGCCTTCCTGCGGGGTGTAGGGGAAATAGCGATTCAGGAAAGTCTGCCACAGAATAGTTCGCGGCGAGCCTTCACCCTTGCCTGCGCTGTTGTAAGAAACGAAGAAGCCCAGGTTCTGGTCGGGCATCAGGTGCATGTCGCTGTGGAACCACTGCGTATCGCCGCCGTGCCCGATGATGCGATGACCATTACGCATCTCCTCATAAAATCCGAGAGCCATACCATTCATCTCGGGAACCAGCCCGAAGGTACGCGAGTGCATGAGCTGTGCGGTATCAGATTTCAGGATGCGCGCGCCATTATATTCGCCGTTTTGCAGGTGCGCGATCATCCACTTCGTCATGTCGCCGGCGCTGACTGACATCGCTCCGGCGGGACCTGCCTCGCCGACCTCGAAACTCTTCGGCGGCTCCGACGCCTTGTCATAGCCTTCGGACATCAGCGGCTTCAGGTTATCAGGCAGACGGCTGGCGGAAGGTCGCGTGGGTCATGTTCAAGGGTTGAAGGATGTTCTTCTCGATGTAGTCTTCGAACGGCATCCCTGAAACGCGGCTTACGATATAGCCGGCTAGCGTCGCCCCATAGTTTGAGTAAGCCGGTGTCGTGCCCGGCGGATAAATCTGCTTCGGCAGCCGCTTCTTCAGATACTGACCGATGGGATACATCTCCGACGGATTGGCAACGAAAAGCTCTTTGACCGACTCTTCCCATCCCGGCGTATGCGTCATCAGGTTGCGCATCGTAACCGGCTTTCCGAATGGTGCGGGAATTTTGAAATCGATGTACTCATTGACATCGCGGTCGAGATCGATCTTGCCCTGCTCGACCAGTTGCATTACCGCCGTCCAGGTGAAGGTCTTGGAAATGGATCCTGGACGGAAAAGCGTGTCGTCCACGCTCACGGGTTTGCGGGTCTTCATGTCCGCGAAGCCATAACCTTTGGCGAAGAGTACCTGGCCATCCTTCACCACCGCTACGACGGCGCCTGCAATGTCATCCTGTTGCAGTTGGATTGGCACCACGCCATCAAGGAATGCCTCCACATCTTGCTTGCTAAGTTGCGGTGTAACCTGTGGCAATTGCGGAGGAGCCTGCGTTTGAGCGGCCAGCTCAGGGGATGGCTTGGGCGATGGATTCGTCTCCTGGGGCGTCTGTGCAGGAAGAAATGAAGCGAAGAGAAAGATACACAAAAGCGCGCGACGCACGAACTTCGGCTGAGTCATAAGTCCAGCACAGCTTACACCGCAAGTACCTCCGTGGGCATTGGCTTAAGCGGCAACCGGATGGGGCACAGAGATGGTCAGCTACTGATTTTCCAGCCTCGGGGCCACGCATGCGAACCATAAGCTGTGCTGGTTCGCGCGCCTCGGCGGACTCCGACCGGCTTTTTAGCTCTGTAACCTGGCCGTAATATTTCTATACGATGTAGCGTTTACAATCGCCGGGTATGCAAGAGCAACCACTGGAAATTGAACGGATTGACGGCCCCGCGGGAACCAGCATACTGCGGCTGCATGGCCCACTGCTTCTGGGAAATTTTTTCAGCTTTCAATCGATGGTCCGATCCGACGATGCCAACTTGCTGATCGTCGATATGGCGGATGTGCCCTACATTGATTCGGCGGGAATCGGCTGCCTGGTAGGCGCCCATGTCTCTCGCGAAAACGCAGGCCGCAAGCTGATCGTGGCGGGAGCGGGAGAGCGCCTGGTGAACGCATTGAAGGTCACGCGAGTGGATCAGCTCTTCACGTTTGCTGGGGATGTCGAGCAGGCCAAAGCACAGGCGGGTGCTGGGTAGGGGGTTCGTGCCACACGGCCTTCGCCCAGGTTAGGCCAACTGACGGCCGAACCTGGGGCACCCAGCGATACAGAGTCGCGACCTACTCGCCGTAGAACTCCGCGAACTCGCCCGTGTCCGGATCGGCCTGTCGTATCGATCCGCTGCCGATGTCGTAGACCCAGCCGCGAATCATCACCTCGCCCGCAGCCAATCGTGACGCCACGCTGGGATGCGTTTTGAGATTCGCAATCTGCTCCAGCACGTTCGCTTCGGCCAGGCGATGGACCTTCTCTTCCTCGGGACGGCCGTGATAGTCGCGCAATACGACTTGCTTGGCTTCATTGCCGTGGCGCATCCACTGCTGCACTCCGGGAAGTCCGCTGGTGGTTTCAGGGTGAAGCAATGCCTTCATCACACCGCAATCCGTATGTCCACAGATGACGATCAGCGGCACCTTCAACACCAGATTGGCGTATTCCACACCCGATGTAACGCCGCCCACGAAGTCGCCGTAAGGCGGCACCATGTTGCCGGGATTGCGTTCAATAAAAATTTCTCCCGGCCCGGTCTGGGTAAACAGGTTGGGAACGACGCGCGCATCAGCGCAGGTAATGAACAGTGCGAGGGGACTCTGTTTGTTGCGCAGGCTCTCGAACAATGCTCGCTGCTCGGGGAAGACCTCGGTCTGAAATTTGCGCACTCCGGTGGCGATGCGGTTCCACGCTGTCTCGATTTTCACCAGACGATCCTATATGAACGACGACAGGCTGCGGCTCTCGTGCCTGCTGAGTGACCTCACGGAAACGGAATATGCCTACAACTTGACGCCGTTTTCAGGATCCCACGTGCCCTGCTTTTTGCGCGAGGTGACCATTTCTCCGATGTGATAGGCATTGTGCTGGGCAATACGTGCCACCGTGGGCGCGATCTTGGCAAGAGTCGCGTCGTCCGCGGATTCGACGAACTGCTCCAGTTCTCCCATTACACGATCAAATTCTTTGAGAGTCTCGTCCCATTGCTTGGGATCGAAAGCGAAAGTGGTGTCGTTATCCGTGACCTTCGCCGTCGGCTGATGCTTAAGCCTCGCCAGGTTGGAGGAGTTCCAAAAGTTCAGGTGCTGTACCAGCTGACCGACGGAGTGGTTCTTGCCGTCGTTCCAAGCGGCTTGCTCGGCTGTGAGCCCAGCTACAGCTTCCTTCTCTGAGACGAACCAGGCTTTCTCATTGTGCGTCTCGCGCAGCTCCTGCAGGAGAACAGTTTTCAAAGTCGGGACCGTCTTTGCCTGCTGCGCCTGGGCCAGGATACTAAGCCCAAGTGATACCGCGATCAGAAACTTTCGCATTGAGCGCTCCTAGGAACAGCATGGCTTTTGACGTACATGAGAACTGGATGTCGTTGGCAAAACATAGGGTCTACCCGAACATCGGAACCTGACGCGTGTCTTCTGGACGGCGGCCGCGTTGCGACTTCTTCTCTCCGATGACGGCGATGACGTTCATCTCAGCCAACGCAGAGCGAGGTACGAAAATGCGTTGCGTGTTGGAGCGTGTGTCGGGCGGGATAATCGAAAAACCGTCATTGCCTTCCTGGATCAGGTCGTTGGGCATGAGGCCCTCGATAATCTCGTTGTCGCGGAAGTGCAGGCGCACCCACAAACCTTCGGCGCGCGGTCGAGAAGTAAAGGTCTTACGCGTCAGCGACTCAGGTTCGTTGAACTCGCGCACGAAGTAAATGCCCTTAATCTCGCTGAGCGCAATGGTTACAACGTTGCCGGCGGTGTTCAGCAGTTCGAGTTTGCCGTCGGCGATGTACTCGGAGCCTACGTAACCCGCGGCAGTATCGCGGTCGAGCTTACGAACGATCACTTTTTTGCGAGTGGAGGACATAAAGCTGCGCTCTATACAGCCAATTGCGCCGAAATCCGTTGTGGCACGACTTATAGTATCCAGTCGCCGAACAGCGACTTAATTCTCGCACCTTTACTCCTCGAATGCTGCCCTTAACACGCTTTGTAGCCAAAACATAAACCTTGTGTTATTGTTCGCTGTGCAGCGCTCCCGGAGCCGATGCCACGTAAGTCTCGGCAAAAGCAAGAGTTACGGTTTCAGTTCCCAGCAAGCACGACGAGTATTCCGGAATCTGGCAGTCATTTTAGTGGCGGGGAGCAGTATGGATTTTTTTGGGCTGGCCGGTCTGCCTCCCTGTCTGGACGCGTTCCTCAGAGGAACCTCAACAGAGTCATATAGTTAGATGGCAGACTACATTTACAGCATGGAAACCCGGCTCACCCCGGATCAACAGCGGGGTGTGACCCTTGTTCAGGAAATCGCGCGCCACGGCGGCCTGAATGTCTACCTCACCGGCGGTACCATCCGCGACCTGGTCACGGGCCTTCCTATCCGCGACATCGACCTCAGCGTCCAGGGCAATCCGCTCAAGCTGCAAAAAGAGCTGGAAAAGGCGGGCATTAGCATTCAGGGTGCCGACGAAGATTTACGCATCCTTTACCTGCTGATGCCGGGCAACGTCCGGGCCGAGCTGAACATGACGCGCTCGGAGGTCTACGACAAGCCAGGCAAAGCGCCAACCGTCACCGCAGCCACTATCAATGAGGACCTGCGTCGCCGCGACTTCACGGTGAATGCCATGGCGCTGTCGCTCAATCCCGGTTCGCGCGGATTGCTGCTCGATCCGTTCAACGGGATCGCCGACATCGAAGCCAAGGTATTGCGCATTCTGCACAACTACGCGTTTCTGGAAGATCCCATTCGCCTGATTCGCGGGACCCGACTGGCAGCGCGTTTTCATTACACGCTGGAAGAGCGTACCCAGGCGCGCTACGACGCAGCAAAAGAAAACAATTACATCGAGTACGTTGGCAAGCGTTCGATCGGACACGAGTTGGAACAGCTCGCACATGAAGACGACCCCATCCCCGTGGTACGTGCGTTGGAGCGCGAAGGATGGCTGCACATACTGCATCCACACTGGAGCGTCGCGAAGATCGAGGCTGGTGAGTTGGGCCACGTGGTGAAGCAGCGGCAGATGATGAATGAGCTGGGCTATTTCCCCGAAGCTGGGCCCACCAACATGTACTTCCTGACGAAGAGGATGTCAGACAAGGACATCTCAGAGATTCAGCGGCTGATACCCCGCCGCGACTTCATCGACAAGTGGAAGCACCTGGAGAGCCGCGCCCACGACTTGGCGAAGAAGCTGACTGGTCGCGAGGCCTCGACTACTTCAGGGGCCTGGAAACTTTTGTCCAGCGCAGCGCCGGAAGATGTGCTCTTCCTGAGCGTCACGACCAAGCAGCAGGCGGTCGATGCCAAGCTGAAGAACTTCTTTACCAAGTGGCGTCAAGTCCGCGAGAAGCTGCCGTTTCCGGAGATGGCTGAGATGCGCATCACAGCGCAGCTTCCGGAGTATCAGAAGATCCTGGACGAAGCATTTCTGTTGTTGCTCGACAGCAAACTGCGCTCGCACAATGAGATCGTCAATTTCCTGAAGCCCTACGAACCGCCTCCTCCGCCTCCGCCACCGGCGGCACGACGCGGACGTGGTAAAGCCGCTGCCGCTGCTCCTGCTGCGCCTGGGGCACCAGCGCCCGTCGTCGCAGGTAAGCGAGGACGAAAGCCAAAGGGAGCACCCGCTCCAGTAGCTGCACCTGCTGCCGCGCCAGTACCGCCAGCAACCGCCGGCAAACCGCCCGCTGCACAGCCGCCCGCGGGGCAGAAGAAGCCGCCGGCAGCAGCTAAGGCTCCCGCTGCCGAGGAGAAGGCGAAGCCCGCGAAAGCACCTGTCGCAGTGGTAGCCAAGCCAGTGCCGATCAAGGCTGCGGCGAAAGCAGCGCCGAAGAAGGCAGCACCAAAGAAAGAGCCGGCGAAGAAGGTAGCAGCGAAGAAAGCTGCGCCTGCCAAAGCGGCGAAAAAGGCCACGAAGGCTCCGGCGAAAGCGGCAAAGAAATCTACTCCTGCGAAGAAGGCGGCGAAAAAAGCCCGCGGTCGCTAGCCACGAAGCTTGTCAGTCGGAGAAAGTTTAGTGTAGGCGGAGCGAAAGCAGGTGCTTCGCTTTGCTCAGGACGACAATTCAGAAGACGGGCAATTACGGTACCCCTGAAGAGGCGTACTCCACCCAAGGGCCTAGCCCGCCCAAGAAGGATATTTCACCGAACCTATAGCGTCTTGAGGAACTGCTTGGCTTCCTGAAGCTGAGGGAACTCGCGTTCCTCGGCTTGAAACTCCGGACCGTGGATGCATCGCCGGCTGCCGCGTAGCTTCACCGGATGTTTCAGGTGCAGCATCTCGTGGTACAGGATGTATTCCACCGCAAAGCGAGGTACGCGCGTGCTGTCGAAGATACGGCTTACCACAATCGCATTGTGCGCAGGATCATAGTGTCCCAGCATGTTGCGCGCGTGGCCCTGGCTCCAGGTTAATTGCGGACGTCCCATCAAGCCGTGGAAGAAGCGGCGGTTCAATTCATCGAAAATCAGTTCCAGGTCGTAGACGCTTCCCTGCGCCGATTCGATCCGCTTGCGCCCGCGCACCTGGCGAACCAGATGCGCCTTAGTGGTTAGATCGTGGCTGCCGACGTATCGCCGATAGCGGGTAGCATGAAGACTCTCGATCGGCTTCTTGTAAATCTTGGCCAGCAGAATGTGGGCGATGGCCTCGATCACATTCTCAGGAGCACCTTCGAGCAAATCGGAGAAGCGAATGTGAAGCACGCCTTCCCGCAGCCGGATGGTGTTGTTCACGTTGGCGAAGGGATAAAACTCGGCACGGAAGCCCGGAATGGGCGCGCGCGGGCGCAACTCGCGATAGACGCGGTGCAGGATCTCCTGGAGATTTGGCTTCAAGCTGTTCGTAAGGTAGCACGGCCGGAATCCGGCCGACACCGTTTTGAAAGGCATGCTTTCAGGCATGCCGAAGGAGCAGTCCGAATACCGGGTTTAGAAGGGGCGCAGCTTTTAGGTGCGCCGTCGTAACTCCTTAATTCTTGTCATCCCGACGCGGCTTCAGCCGTCGAGGGACCTGTAGTTTGTGCGCGTAAACAACCGCGGCTTAATCCAAAATCGGGAACGGTGCAGAAATCCCACCCTCTTCGGCCGATAAAGGAGAGCAGATCCCTCGGTCGCTGCGACCTCGTGATCACAAAATGGAAAGGCTTGCGGCACGGCTGAAGCCATGCCCCTTCAAAGCCCGTTCGCGCCCTACTTGTAGTCGTCGATGGCAACGACGTTCTGGCGAGGTTCAGAGCCGGTGCTGGGAGACTCCTTGTTCCAGTAGGAGAGCAGCAGGAGTTCACCGCCGGTGAACTCGATGTTGGGTGGGCGGGGGCTACCCACGTTGAAAATGTATTCATCCAGAAGCTGATGCAATCTGGCGATCGAGATGCCAAGCACGCGTGCAGCTTCAGCCTCGGAGTAATAATCTTTCGTGACAGCTTTTGGCAGAGTCATATTTGAAGTTGGCGCATCAACTGCTACATGGTTTGTACCCGGTTCAGAGTAGCTGGAATATCGGGTAAACTTCTCAGTAGTCGACCCCGATGCGACCTTATCCCGCAAGTTGTTACCGCCTAACCCTGTTCGGCGTTCTTCTCTTTTTTGCGGCAGCCTCGCTGGCAGCGGTTACGCCGCCGGTGCCCACGCGATACAGCAACGACGCGAACACCCGGAAGGGCTTCGACTATTTCAACAATCTGGAATATGACAAGGCGAACAAAGAGTTTGAGGCGGCACTCAAGGCGCATCCTGACGACCCGTTCGCGGTCAACCATCTGCTTTCCGGGATCATCTTCCAGGAGCTCTACCGCATAGGGGCGCTGGATACGGAGACCTATGCCTCCGACAGCTTTATCAGCAAGAAGAACCTGGCGCCTCTGGATCCGAAGGTGCAGGAGCAGATCAGGCAGTTGAGCGATCAGGCGCTCGCCCTCGAAGAGGCGCAACTGCAGCAGAATCCCAACAGTGCCGACGCTCTCTATGCCCGCGGAGTGACCCGCGGATTACGGGCGGTTTACATGGCTATGGGTCAACATGCCTGGATCAGTGCCCTGCGCAGCGCCGTGGCAGCGCGTCACGATCACGAGCGCGTGCTGGAACTGGATCCCACCTTCGTGGATGCAAAAACATTCGTCGGACTCCATCTCTACGTGATCGGGAGTCTGAGTTTCCCGGTGAAGATGGCCGCCGCTATGACAGGAGTAACCGGCAGCAAGCAAAAAGGTCTCGACGACTTGCGTGACGTAGCGTCGCATGGAACTCCGGATGTATCGAGCGATGCCAAAATCGCGCTCGCGATGTTCTTGCGTCGAGAACAGAAGTATGTGGAGGCAATCCAGGTCGTTGGGCAGCTTCAGCAGGAGCATCCCAAGAACTTCCTGGTCGCCGCCGAATACGCACACCTGTTGAACGCTGCCGGCCACGGACAGGCGGCGATAGCAGCCTATCGCAAGGTCGTGGACAACTGCCGGTCAAATGTTTACGCAGTTTGTCAGCTGGCAGTCCCGGCTTTCGGGCTGGGCGAAGCTCTGCGCGGCCAACGCGAATACGAGCAGGCTGCCCAGGCGTATGAGCTAGCCGCCAGCACTTCTCCCGATCCGGAGTTCCGTCAGCGGGCTATGCTCTCGGCGGGGCAGATGTATGACGTGCTTCAGAAGCGCGATACCGCGCTGGCGAAATATCGCGCCGTAGTTGCCGAGAACTCCGGCTCCGGCCCAGCGGATCTGGCGCGTCAATATATGAAGCAGGCCTATAAGACGAACTGACCGATCGAAAGGCCGGTTATTGCAGCTTCTGATAGTGCGAGTTGGTCGTAGTCACCATGAGCTTCTTCGCGGTGGCGTTTAACACGGTCTTCTGCGTGTAGTTGGTGCCATCGGAAAGACTCGCGAAGTGAGTGTCCAGAGTGACGGCGTCGCTCGGCTGTTGCATGTAGGTTTTCACGCTAAGCTGCGCGACCTTCTTTTGCTGAGTGTTGAAGATGATAGTCAACTCATCGCCGGCCTTGTCGTAGTTCTGGAAGGCAAGTTTGACGGTTCCGGGCATTGGTCCCTTAGCGACGGACGCATTCCCAGCCTGGTAGGCCTGCTGTAGTTTCACCGGGTCGGGTGGAACATACACGCTCAGCAACTGCTTCACGTCGCCCATGTAGTCCTGCATCTCCTCGGTCTTCTTCTTCACCATCCTTTGTTTAAACCGGCCGCCTTGCGATGGCTGCATTCCCTCTGAGGCAATCGGAGTCTTCTGTACCTGGCCATCGGGCCCATACTGACATAAGGATTGCTTTGGCGGCTTGGGCTCGCCCTTCAAAGTGATCTGGGTGGTCTCGGTCCATTGATAGTGGTGCAGGTTCTGCTGGTTCTGGGCCAGGGACTGCTTGAGCGCGGCCAGCTTATCGGCGAGTTGGGCTTGCGCGCCCTGAGCTATTGCCGGCACTGTGAGCAAGGCCAGTACAGCCAGCATGGTGATAAAAGAGCAATATTGACAGAACTTTCTCATGGGTGGCCTCTCTCCTTGTTACGCGGGATATTTCGGGAACGCAACCGCGCAATCATAGCCGTACAGGGCAGCCTACTGGCGCTGCGGGTCTTTCGCACTGTATCGCGCTGCTTTCAATGCGGCAAGTTGTTTCACGAGCGGGAGGAGAACATCTCGACTGGGAGTGCAGCCTTGGCTTGAGCTTGACGGCGCGAGTTGGCACGATCAGAATGCCTCAGTTTTTCAACGAGTCATCGTCCGGAATCGGTGTATAATGTGTCTGCGTTTGTTCGAACGGCTTGACCGCAGCCATCCCTCCTGACCGAGCGATTCCTGTCTGGTAACTTCCGATCAGTCCAGCGCGACATCAATATAAGGACACTCTAGAAACACAATGGAACAAGGAACTGTGAAGTGGTTTAACGATGCCAAGGGCTTCGGCTTTATTTCGCGTGAGAATGGCGAGGATGTCTTCGTACATTTCTCGGCGATTCAGGCCGGTGGCTTTCGCTCGTTGCAGGAAGGTCAGCAGGTTAGCTTTGAGGTGAAACGCGGCGCCAAGGGTTGGCAGGCCGAAAACGTACAGCCTCTGTAAACGGAACGATAACGAAACTGGAGGGCAGCAACGGCTGCCCTTCCTCTCTTTGACCGCGAGCTCGCAGCTTGAGTCTTCCAGTCGCCCACGTCAACCGAATTCTGGCCTGGCCAGCATCGGCCGGGTTCAACTATGAGGACGCAATGAAGAATATTTACGTTGGAAACTTGAGCTACGACGCGAGCGAGGACTCAGATTCGTTCGCTGTTCGAAGCCTACGGCGCAGTCGACAGAGTCAGCATCGTTACCGATCGTGACACCGGCCAGCCTCGCGGCTTCGCCTTTGTCGAGATGACCGACGACGATGCGGCCACCAAAGCCATGGAAGGCTTGAATGGAACCAAGGTTGGTGGGCGCAATCTCAACATCAACGAAGCCCGGCCTAAGGAAAGCCGTCCGCGCGGCGGCGGTGGCGGCGGCGGAGGCCGTGGCGGCTACGGTCGTGAAGGCGGCGGTGGTGGACGCGGTGGCTACGGTGGTGGACGCGGCGGCGGCGGTGGCGGGCGGAAACCGCTGGTAATCGCTGCTAATCGAGAACGAGATCAAGAATCCCCGGGCGCTCACAAGGCGCCCGTTTTCATTGGTGGACTATCGCGCGGTTCGACAACAAAAATGGGCGGGGATGATCCCCGCCCAAACTGCATGGAATTGATTACCGCCTTAGAACACCATGACGGTGATCGGGTTCGACGGAATGCCGTTGGCGACCACTTCCATCTTGGTCGATCCGGTTTCCGCACCTGCCGGCACATCGAAATGCGTGCTGGAAAGCGATGCGAGTTGACGCACACCCATGGAGTTGTGGTCGTGAGTACGGGCATAGAATACGTGCCCGGTTGACATGTTGGTGAGCCGCACCAGCGGGTAGTTGGTCGCCGTCTGGAACTCGTCGCCGAACCCATGGGCCTGCGACATGCCATTGAAGTTAGAGCCGTACGCGGCATAAGTCGATCCACGCTGTAGGCCGGCCACGGAAAGCGGGAAGAGCATGGGCGCCCAGAGCTGCTGGTAGGTGCCGCTGCCCTTGTAGGTTTCCGTGCCGTCGACCAGAATTTCCCCGGTAGGAAGCACCAGCAAGCTGCCGCCGCCCGAACCTGTCTTAACGAAGGTGGTTCCGTTGAATTCGTACAGGTTATTGAAAGCGCTGCTCACCAGGACATTGCCATTGGGGAGAAGAGCGGCAAAGTCGTCGTCGCAATAATCGCCGTTCGGGAAATCCGGACCGGCTTCACCCATTTGCCGGGCTGATCGGGAGAAGCTGGCGTATAGACCGCGGTGTGACCGGTTGCATTCGCCCTTGTGGAGAGCGCCAGTAGCGAATACTGTGCCGTCGGGACGCAGCACCTGTGGGCCGATTTCGCCCGGCGGGCAGTAGGTTCCCCATGCGCCATTGAGGCAGCCCACTTCCGGCGGACCCATCAGGTTCGCCTACGGTGCTGCCGTCCTGAATCCAGGTCTGCGTGTTCCGGTCGTAATGCTCCGAGTTGGGAGAATTCAACACGTCGACCGTGACGAAGGTCCCGTTCGGCAACAGCGTCCAGCCTTCTTCCGCAAACCAGTCGCTCTTGCCGGTGGAGGCCAGCGCGGTCCAGGTCAGAGTATGAGGATCAAGTTCGGCCATCGCCATCGTCATCTTTTGGCCGATCACGAACTTGCCATTGGCCAGGACAATCGACGGCGAATCCCCAATGAAACCCCATCCGCTAGGGGGAGGCTGCATGGTCCAGGTGTTGGCGAGGGGATCGTAAACCGCGCCTTGATTGGTGAAAGCGAAATTGCCGAAATTGTATTCGCCGCCTTCGATGATCACGCGTCCGTCGATCATTACAGCTTCGGTCTCAGCGTAGGGCGAGTAACCGGAGGGCAGGCTGGCTACCTGTTTCCAGGTGCCGTTCACGTAGCTGCCATTGATATCGGGTGTAAGGGTATACCAGTCTGAATCGTTGTTGCCCTGTACCAGCGCTCGGCCATCGGTGAGTAGCATCACCGTTTCAGCGCCATCCGGCGCCGAGTGGGTAAGGCGGGTAATAGTTTGGGCATTCACTACCGCGCAGGCGCTTAGTGCCATTGCGGCTAATGTAAGCAGAAATCTCCTCTTCACAATTGTCCTCTCCACATCTTGAATTCAGGTGAAACACGTCTTTCACGGCAGGAGCAGCTCTAGCGGTGATTGGACGCAAGTAGCTTGTCGCGGAACTTTTCAGGAGTTTGTGGTCTGCGAGAAAAGTAAGTGACAAAGGGTGGCAGAATCTTCTCGCAACGGTTTAGCGCGTGTCAAATACAAAGCGGGAGAACTGCGAAAAAGTTACAGACGTAGTTAGAGGCTTATCGAAAATCGAAACTTCGAGCCTTCAGGTGGGCAATTTTTTGCCTGCCAAAGCTTAAACCGTGTGCTGTTGGTGATGTGTCCCGATACTACCGGCATCGTAATGACCGTGCTTGCGTTCCAGGTACTCCATCGCATTCATGATTTCGTCGGTTACGAATTCCAAACCTAAGTCGGAGTTGACCATCATGTGGTAGAGCCTGCGACAAGGCCACTCGGCATTAAAGTACTTGCGTACGAACGCGGCACGCTCCTGATCGATGGTGTCCACCATTTCCGTGGCTTCCTTCTCAGTCATCTTGAGCCGCACCATGCGCTTGATTTTTTCCTCGCGTGAGCCATACACGAAAACTCGAAAAGTGTCGGGACGATCGCGCAGAATGTAAGGAGCGCCGCGTCCGACAATCACGCAGTTTCCCTCGCGCGCCTTTTCTTCCATCAACCGGTGGGCGAGATTAACCATGGTGTCGGCATCGAAGATGTGATGATCGGCTACCGGCAAAGCGCGCTCGTAGCTGCCGCGCCAGAAAACTTTCGCCAGTCGATGCATTAAGGTATCAACTTTTTCGTCGCACCTCGCTACCACCTTGCGATCGACCGCAGCCATGCGCGCAATCTCACCCGTAAGCTGCTGGTCGAGTAACTGCCAACCTTTGCGGTGCGCCAGTTCGGCGGCAACCAGGCTTCCCCCGGCGCCGTATTCCCGTTCGACGGTGATGATCCTGAACATGACGCTCCTCCTCGCGGATCGGAACTCTTCTCGGCCGACCGGTATTGCCAGCCCACGCCTGTTCGCATTTCTACATCGGAAAGGCCAACGGTGCAACTTTCGGCTACCTATATATTAGGACGCATTTCAGGAGACGAGAGTTGACATGGTTGCGTCCTGCCGCGTGGCTGCCCATTGTGCTCGTGGGTGAAGCTGTCGCCTTGCGCGCACGTCTAATAGGTAATAGATGGAGGCATTTCAATGCGAATTACAACTCTGCTGATCCTGCTGCTCACGTGGAGCATGACAGTGGTTGCGCAGAATCAGCCAGGCTCCGCGACCAATAGCCAAGCGCCGGAGAACGCGCCGGTCATTACCGTACAAGGTCCTGTTGTGGCCGATTACGGCAAGAATGTCAGCGGCGGCAACTCTGTCGAAGACAAAATTGCGAAGGAAGTACGGCACGAGTTGCTGATGCTGCCCTACTATTCGCTGTTCGACGACCTCGGCTATACCGTTCAAGGCCGCACCGTGACTTTGACCGGATCGCTTACCAGCCAGGATGCGATCACCAAAAACGATGCTGAGATCGCGGTCAAGAAGATTGAAGGGGTCGAGAAGGTCGTCAACAACATCGAGGTGCTTCCGCCTTCAGGTGCGGACGACGCAGTCCGGCACCGCACCTACGAGAAACTGATGCGCACAGGAGGGCTCTCCCGGTACTTCTGGGAAGCTGCCCCGAGCATTCATATCATTGTGCGAAACCAGCGCGTCACGCTCGCAGGATTCGTTATCAGCGAAATGGACAAAAACATGGCCGGCATCGCTGCGAAAACGGTTCCTGGCGTGTTCGAGGTGACGAACAACCTGCGCGTGGTGAAGGGCTGAATCCGGCGACGGTAGTCGGCTCAATGTTTGTTACCTGGCCATAGCAACTACTTTGGTGCGGAGTACCCCTCACTGAGATCCTGGTTCCGGTGCGGAGCCAGCAGAGCTCCGAATACCACCGCCGGAACGATCGTCAGCAGAAATGTCAGGTGATACCATGCCGGAAATTTATTCCAAATTGCGATGTGTGCAGGGAGAAACATCGCCAGCACTACGCCGCCGACGATCCATGGCGGCCAGCGGCCCGATCGGGATATCCAGCCGGTGACGGCTCCCGCCGCTACTGAAGTCACGATTGCCATTACAAGGCGCGCCCATTTTATGCCCAGCGTAAACTGCAGAGTCTGTTCGGCAGCGGTGTAGCCGGGCAGGCTCAGGCGCAGCAGGCGGTTGATCAGCGAAACGACGATAAGCCAGGTGAGGAGTCCTGCGAGGCAGGCGAGAATGGAACGCTTCATGGATTAGCTCCCTTGGTTAAAGTATAATAGTAAAATTAAACTAATGAAAGCCGAACTATACATTTTGGGAGTTTTGCATCGCGGCGACTTTCATCCCTATGAAATCAAGCGGCGTCTGAACCAGGCGATGATCGAGTGCTTTACCGATGTCGATGTCGGCACGCTCTATTACGCCGTGCGCCAGCTTGCTGAAGCCGGCCTGTTAACCGCGGTTGCGCAGCAGCGGGTGGCGCGCGGTGGCATGCGTACCGTCTACCGCATCACGCCGAGTGGGCGCGCCCGCTTTCGTGAACTCCTGCACGCGCAATTCGCCGCCGAAGGCGACCTCAGGCAAACTCTTTACGGCCCCATGCTCTTCTTGCATCTCGCCGACCCGAAACTGGTGGTCGAAGCCCTGGGCCGCCAAATCGAGAGGCAGAAGGCGCGCCTGGCTGAAATCCGCAACTTGCGGCGGCAATGGGGAACGAAGCTGCCTACGGGCAGCAGCCTGCTGATGCAGCACATGCAGGAGCAATGCCGGCTCGATCTTCGCTGGCTCCGCACCGTATTGGCCGATGTAGAGGCAGGACGGGTTAGCGATACTCCGCACCCGGAAAAACTCGCGGCCAAGGGATGATTGGTTTAAGGTAGCGCGCGGTGAGGTGCTAAGAGTTTCGTCTGAGACGATGGAATAATAGGAGCGCCCAAGCCACAACCAGGAGCACGCATGGGGTCGGAGCAGCTTTGCACAGTGCGAGCCGAGGGTAAGACGTCGAAGGGGAAGGCCCTGCTGGAGACCAGTGAGATCATCTTCCGCGGCGACTTTCGCCTGAAGATTTCCTTTGCCTCATTGCAGTCCGTGGTCGCCAAGGATGGCGAACTCCGCCTGGAATGGGAGAACGGCAGCGCTATCTTCGAACTCGGCGATCAGGCTGCCAAGTGGGCCGACAAGATCCTGCATCCCAAAAGCACGGCTGAGAAGCTGGGCATCAAGCCTGGGCTGACGATCTCGGTGTGTGCGATTCGCGATGCCGATTTCGTTCACGATCTCCGCGCGAGTACCAAGGCATTCTCCAATACCAAACTGTTGCAGGACTCAGACCTCATCTTCATGGGCGCATCGGAGGCGGAAGATCTTGGGGAAGTCGGCGGGGTGACATCGTCGCTCGCAAAAAGTGGTGCACTGTGGATTGTCTATCCCAAGGGCAAGCAGCAGATCAAAGAGGTTCAGGTGATCGAGGCCGGAAGAGCCGCGGGATTGGTAGACGTGAAGGTGGTGAAGTTCTCTGAGACGCACACTGCGCTCAAGTTCGTCTGGCCGAAAGAAAATCGATGAGGCATTAAATAGCGATAATGCCTCGTTGAAGATCGGCCTCTGCCGCGCGCAGGCTTTCCAGCGTGCCGAGATCGCGCCAGTAGTACTGGTCAGCGCGGAAGGCGACGATCGTTGCACCCAGTCCGGCCAGCCGCAAATAAACGTCAACGATAGAAAACACGCCTTCCTCTTTCATCAGGGCGAAGATTCGCGGGGAGATGATGTGAATGCCCGAGAACGCCAGCGGCGTCATCTGTGCTGCTGGGCAAACCAGGTCGTCAGCCGCAGCTCCTTCGATTCTGCGTCCGCAAAGCTGAGCGCTGCCGTCGAACAGTAACTGTCGCGAGCTTGGGCGGCTCTGGACCGCAAGCGTCGCCAGAGCATTCTGCTGAAGGTGAAACTGCAACATCGCGTCGAAATCGATGTTGCTCAGTACGTCGACGTTGCGCAGAAGAAAGGGTTCAGTCGCGTCGGTGAAGAAGTGAGCGGCCTTCTTCAGTCCTCCGCCGGTATCGAGCAGAATATCTTCCCGCGAGATTTCAATGTTCATGCCAAAATTCTGATTGGCATCGAGATATGCACACAACATGTCCGCGAAATGATGCGCGTTGATAATTACGTCCTGCACAGCGTACTTGCGGAGCCGCGAGAGTGTAATGTCCAGCAGCGTACGACCGTCGAGTGTGACCAGAGCTTTGGGACGATCGTTGGTGAGCGGGCGCAAACGCGTGCCCAAACCGGCGGCGAGCACCATGGCCCTCATCGCAACATCTTCTCCATCTCGATGTGATGTAGTTCCACTTCGACGCCCTTGCTGCGCAAATGCTCAGCCAACCGGTTGGCAAGGTAAACCGAACGATGCTGGCCGCCGGTGCATCCGAAGGAGACCATCAAGTTGTGAAATCCACGGCTGCGATAGTCCTGGACCGCGGCATCGATCAGCGACTGACACATTTTGGAAGTATTGATGCACGCTCTCGTGCTGATTCAGGTAGTCGATCACCGGAGAATCTCCGCCCGTCAGAGCTTTGAACTGCTCTTCGCGGCCGGGATTAGGAAGGCTGCGCGCATCGAACACGAATCCGCCGCCGTTGCCGCTGTCGTCCTGCGGAGGCGCGCCGCGGTGGAACGAGAAGCTGTAGATGCGCACCAGAAGCCCGGTCGACTTTCGTGGGCTGAAACTCAGCAGCTTGTCGGAGGCGAGCATCGCGCGGAAAGCGCCGGTCAACTACGGGAAGCGCGATTGGCAGCTCGACATTCTGCGACAGCCAGCGCAGGTTCTTCAGCGCATAAGGAATGCTCTGCAGGAAGAGCGGCTTGCGTTCGTAGAATCCGCGAAAGCCGTAGGCGCCCAGTGCCTGCATGACACGCACATAGACGTAGCCGTAGTAGTAGCGGAGAAATTCTTCGCGATCGAGCGCGATATGCTTTGCCAGTTCGTCGAGATAGTACTCGAGCAGATGCTGGCGGACGCTGGGCGGGAGGTCGGCCTTGGCGTCGTAGAGCAGCGACGCGATGTCGTACTGTAACGCACCCTTGCGGCCACCTTGATAATCGAGAAACCACGGCTCACCATCGCGCAGCATGATGTTGCGAGATTGGAAGTCGCGGTAGAGAAAGTACTCACGGTCGGCAGCGAGTAGAAACTCGGTCAAGGTCTGGAAATCGTCTTCCAGTCCTTGTTCGTTGAAATCGATGCCTGCGAGCCGCAGGAAGTAATACTTGAAATAGTTAAGGTCCCACGCAATCGATTGCCGATCGAAGCTGGCGCGGGGATAAGCGAACTTGTAGTCCAGCGTTCTGCCTGCCTCAACCTGAAATCGCGGCAGGACGGCGATCGCCTTGCGATAGGCTTCGATCACCGCGGGCGCGATGTTCTCTCCGTCACGGTTCTTCGATAGAAACTCGAAGAGCGTGGTGTTGCCCAGGTCTTCTTCGAGATAGGCGTTGTGTTCCAACTCTTCGCCGTAGATCTCGGGTACAGCCAGTCCATGACGCCGAAAATGCCGCGAGAACTCGACGAATGCAAGATTTTCTTTGCCCACCCCGTACAGAATCCCGATGGCGCTATGCCCGGCGCCGCTGAGCCGCAGGATATTCCGCCCCGAAGCGCCGAGGTTTCCCGGGAGTGCCAACACGCTGGCCGCGGGCGCGCCGAAGTGGCGCTCAAAAAGCTGCTTGAGGATGTCGATGGACATATCGGGCGAAGATTCGGGCCTGAAGGCAATACGATACATCGTGGAGACAAGGAAATCACCTCCTCCAAGCGACGCACCGCTAAAGCATTTTCAGGGCTGCCGCGTCGATGACTGCGCGGGCCTGCCTGGTAGACCGCTGCTATTCCAGAATGTAAAGCGGGCTTGGTTCAGCACTTCGACCTGGCTGCCCTAGATGCAGTTGCCAGTCCGGGGATCGCAACTCAGGCATAGGCTTCGCCTGGAACAACTTGCGACATTGGCGCGCCGTCCAACGGGCCGCAAGCTTCGACTTCTTCCGGCGTGCACTGTCGGTGGAGATTCCCGTGCCGGCGTACATCTGGCGATAAAGTTTCGACAGAAAGCAGAAGGCAATGCGCGCCTTGAGGGTCGGACAGCAAGCGGATCGCTTCCAGATCGACGGCATATTGTAGAAACGGTCCCACGCTGTTTGCGTGCGTTCGCGAATTTCATCGGAACTCATGCTGGGATGCGGAGTGAACATCTTCGGCCGCCTAGCGATCGGTATCAGCCAATAGCGCGTGATTGGGATACCGTCCACGCAGGTTGGACTTTCCGCCTGCTCTTTCTCCCATCGTTCGAAGTCGACGGTTCCGGGAAATGGCGTCATCATGACGAATTGCGCGAAAGATATCTCCGCTTTCAGTGCCAGCTCGGCGGTGGCCGGGAAGGTGTCCGGCACGTCGGTCGGCAGTCCGAAGATGAACGAGCCCAGCACGTGCACTCCATGCTCGCGGAAGGTTTGCAACTGGCGAACCAAGTCATCGCCCGAGCAGTTGAAATCCTTGTAAACAGCCTTCAGCCCCTCGGGAGTCACAGCCTCCACGCCGACGAGTGCCCCTTTGATGTTGGCTTCGCGCATGGCGTCGAGGAATTGAGTATCCTCGGCCGCTTCCATCGTGATCTGGGTGTAGAAAACCATCTCCTTGGGAAGCTTCGCGAGTTCGGCCATCAGTTGAAAGCGCTCTTCGCGTATTTGTTCCAGTTCGGCTACGCGCGCCAAATTGTTCTGCTGCTTTGCCAGACGCAGATCGGTTAGGGTGACGGGATAAAAGTTGTCATCCGCGAGCGCGATAAAGCGAATGCCTCGGCGGCGGAGATCGACGATTTCATCGATGACTGACTGAAAGCGGCGCTGGCGGGGCTTTTGACCGTCTGTGCGCCATACGGAGCAGAACGAGCAGTGCTTAGGACAGCCGCGGATGGTCTGCACCGACGCCCACATATACTTATCCACCTGCATCAGGTCCCAGCGGGCGGCGAGAAACTGATCGCCCGCGATTTTGCCACCGTCGTAGACCCTGGCCGGAGTCCCCGCGATACAATCGCGCACGACCTTGGCCCAAATCTGGTCGCCATCGCCTTTGACCACACAATTCGCACCTCCCAGCTCGAAGGGCTCCTCGGGATAGAGCGTGGCGTGAATTCCTCCATAGACTACCCAGGCACCGCGCGCGGCTGCGGCTCGGCCCACTTCGTACCCACGCAAGGCATTTCCCGTGTGAACGCTAATTCCGACGACGTCGCCTTGGTGGATGGCATCGAAGTTGATTTGCTCCAGGGTTTCATCGATCAGGATGGGTTCGCCCGCGGAATCGGGGGTAGCGGCTGCGAGCACGAAGAGCCAGCGTGGAGTGATGACTGCCGTGCCAAAGGAATTATCGCTGGGATTGACCAGGTGCACGCGCATCAACACGCCCTTTCCTTACATTGTTGCTTGCGTTATCAGGTTGCCTGCGTGACGACGTGCGGGGTTGGCGTGGTAGTGAGTCAGTTCCCCGTAAGAGAGCACAGCTCGAGTGCTTGGACCATGTTCCGGAAGAAGCTTGAAGGGAGGCAGTTTCTATTCAAGGAGGGCCCGGAACGCTTCTGTAGACTAACACGAAAGTGAACGTTGGCGCGAAATGTCGCTTGCTTCTGAGGACGATTTTGGCCCGAGGCGGGCGGAAAATTTACAAAAAGAGACGCGATCAGGTCCGCGACTCTAACCCCGACCTTCGCTAAAAGCGTGTGCTAATTCTCCGCCTGCTGAGTTGCCTGCGGCGGCGGTCCGACATCGGAGGGCATATCACCGGTCAGGGCCTGCATGAATTCAATCAGGTCCTGGCGTTCCTGGCCGGTGAGGAAGCCTAAGGAGTGAACTTCCTTGTCGAGATAAGGATTGGAGTTCCCGGCGCCAACATAGAAATCCATGACGTCCTTTAGAGTCTTCAGGCTGCCATCGTGCATGTAAGGAGCGGTGAGCGCTACGTTGCGCAGGGTAGGAGTTCGAAACGCGCCGGTCTCCTGAACGTCGCCGGAAATGGCGGCGCGACCCTGATCGTTGGTCTGGTCACTCGCGAACCCAACGCCAATGTTGTGAAACTTGTTGTCGGTGAACAGGGCGTAGCTCTCGCCGATGGTGTGACAAGTTTCGCAGTTGCCTTTCTTCGGATCGCGAAACAGTTGCAGGCCACGAATTTGCGCTTCCGTCATGGCGGACTTGTCTCCGCCGTAGTAATAGCGATCGAAAGCAGAGTTGCCGCTGAGCACGGTCCGCTCGAACGAGGCGATGCACTTCTCGACCTTCTCGTATGTGATAGGACCGGGACCAAAGGCTGCGGTGAATTGGGCAACGTAGGTCGGATCTTGCGCCAGCTGCTGGGCTACTCCGTGAAGCGAGTGCGCCATTTCAACCGGATTCGCCACCGGTCCTTCGCTCTGCTTCTCCAATGATCCTGCCCGACCATCCCAGAACTGAAGCGTCCAGTAGGCCGAGTTGACGACGCTTGGCGAGTTACGCGTGCCTTGCTGCCCTCTGACGCCAGTGGAAACGCGCCGGCCATCAGAAAATGCCATTCCCGGCATGTGGCAGGAGGCGCAGGAGATGGTGTTATCTGACGAGAGCGCGAATTCGTAATACAGGCGGCGGCCCAGGGCGATGGTCTCACGTGTAGGAGGATTGTTGGCGGGTATGGGAACCGGCGGAAGCCCTAATGGCGCTTCGATTTCGACTACTCTGCCGATGGGTATGGCGGTTGGTCGATTCCAGCCCGCATACCAGAAAAGCAGGCCCGCAACCACAAAGGCCAGACACAAAACGTAGAGAGTGCGGCGAGAGTTCATTCCTTGGCCGGATTGGTGGGCAGTGCAGGACTCGAACCTGCGACCTTCTGGGTGTAAACCAGACGCTCTAACCAACTGAGCTAACCGCCCCAACGTGCGCACGCGCGCAACGGGACAACTCTTTGAGTCTAAACAGGGCTAACCTCGAGGTCAAACCAGCAATTCAAGAAGAAGTCAGCCACGGATTTACACGGATGCGCACGGATCAATGGAATTGACGAAGAACAAATCCGAGACATTAGTCCGATCTGTGTTCCTCCGTGTGAATCCGTGGCTAGAGCTTTTCTGGCAGGAGTTATCGAATTCGCGGGCATCTTTTGCGGCTTCTCTGGAAACTAAGCATTCGGGCGCAAATGCGCTCGGAAGGAACTCAGGCAGGTGCACGAATGAAAGCCGTTCTCTTCGTCGACGACCACGAGGTTTTAGCGCGTTTGAGCTGCGAGATTCTGGAAAGCCAGGGTTATCGCGCGGTTTGTGCCTACAATGCCCACGACGCTCTCGAGAAGTTCAAGCGCGAGAAATTCGACATCCTCGTGACGGATTTCAAGATGGACGGCATGAACGGACTGGAACTGGCGAGGCGGGTGCACGACACGCATCCTGAGATGCCCGTCATCATCGTGACCGGCTACGCGGATGTCCACTCCGGCCCCGACGCCAAGGCGGTCCTGCAAAAAGAACAGATGTTTCCGGCGCTGCTGGAGAAAATCAAGAGCTACCTGGGAGAATCCGAGGCTACCCCGGCGGCCTAATCCTGTCCGAAATCCCAAGTCGGCATACCCCTGAAGTGTCATACCAGCGAGGGTAATCCGCGCTCTTCGATGCTCCCATCCTGCTAAAATTTTCTGTTATGGCATTCCCAACAGATCGGCCTCGTCGACTCCGCCGCAGCGAGTCGTTACGCTCCTTTGTCCGTGAAACCCGTCTCAGCCCTGAAGGCTTTGTGTATCCACTCTTCGTCTGTCCCGGAGAGGGCATACGCAAGGAAGTGCGCTCCATGCCCGGCGTCTTCAACCTTTCCGTGGATGAAGCCGTAAAAGAGTGCCGGGAAGTGAAGGCGCTTGGGATACCGAGCGTGATTCTGTTCGGCCTTCCGGAAGAGAAGGACGAGATGGCCACCGGCGCCTGGGAGCGAAACGGCATCGTGCAGCGCGCCACCAGGGCCATCAAGCGCGAGGTTCCCGGGCCTGCTGCTGATGGGAGATGTTTGTCTCTGCGAGTACATGTCTCACGGGCACTGCGGCATCGTGGACACTACGTGGCGGCAGCTATACCAAGGCGCGTCAGGAAGCCGATGCTTTCGTGCGCGAACTGGAATCGCAAGGCAAGAGAGTCATCAAGGTCGGTTCCCAGTCGGCAGTGGCAACCGCGACGGCAGTGGCGCCGGTTACCGCCGAAGACTACGAAATCCTCAACGACGCCAGTCTGGAGTTGCTGACCAAAACGGCAGTCTCGCAGGCGGAAGCGGGCATGGACATCATCGCTCCCAGCGACATGATGGATGGCCGGGTGCAGGCAATTCGCACCGGGCTTGATGCTGCTGGTTTCGAGAATGTCCCTGTGCTCTCTTACGCAGCGAAGTTTGCCAGCGGATTCTACGGACCGTTCCGTGAGGCGGCCGATTCGGCGCCTCACTTCGGCGACAGGCGCTCTTACCAGATGGATCCGGCGAACTTGCGCGAAGCCATGCGCGAGATCGAGCTCGATCTGGAAGAAGGCGCAGACATGATCATGGTCAAGCCGGCGATGCCGTACCTTGACGTGATCCACGAGGCACGTATGCGTTACGATGTGCCGTTGGCTGCCTATCAGGTCAGCGGCGAATACGCCATGATCAAAGCCGCCGCGCTCAATGGATGGATTGACTACGAGCGCGTGATGATGGAGTCGTTGCTCTGCATTCAGCGCGCGGGAGCGTCGATCACGCTGACGTATTTCGCCAAGGAAGCGGCGAGCTATTGGGCTGAGAAGGTAGGACGCTCGCTAAGATCGCTTGCGATTCGAAAAATATGGCGCTTGTACGACCATAGTCTGCGCGGCGCCTTGCATTCGTGCCCGCAAGCAGTGTCACCGCAATTACGATTACCGCGAGCATGCAGCTCCAGGCAGCGCGCGCGTACATCGAATCCACGACCGATATTCCATCCCACTGCAGCGCGAAGACGCGCGCCCGAACCGCTTCCCACAGTGCCAGCACAGCGGTAGCAATCAAGAAGATGGCGATCCAGACAGCGAGCATGTCAGCGACGCCCGAGCCGGCCGTAATAGGACTGCATCTGCTTCCAGTTTGACCAGAACCAGACCAGCGTGAACGCGAACCAGGTGTAGGTAAGGCCGCGGCAGGTGGCTCGATACCAGGGTTCGGCCGCGAGTTTCTTGTAACCGGGGCGTCCCAGACCTTTGGCCATCAGAATCTGGTAGAGCTTGTTCATGCTGACCCCAAGCCCCTGGAGAAATCCGAAGAAGAGGAACTCGGAGGTCTGCCCGTGCCATACGCCGATCAGCGCAAAGGTAATGAAGTAGGCGAACACCGCCCAGAACGGCTCGAGGGTCACGGAGGGGAAGCGCCGCATCACCGTCAGCATGATGGGATTGAAGACGTACCGCTTCAGCCAGTTCGACAGCGTGATGTGCCACTGACCCCAGAAATCGAGAAAGTTTCTTGCCGAGAACGGACGATTGAAATTTTCCGGCAGGTGGAAGCCGAGCAGTTCTCCAACGCCGATAACGATATCGATGTAGCCCGAGAAATTGCAGTAAAGGAAGATCGGGTAGAGCCCGAAGACCAGAATTCCCGAGGTGAACTTTGCCGATGGATGCGAGGTGGTAAGCAACACGTCCGCCGCGCCTTCGCGCATTCGGGCAACCACGAGCGCCAGCACGTTGGTCTTGATGACGCCGCGAAGAATGCGCTCCAGGGCGGGAACAACTGCGGCGAAGTCAGGGCCACCGTTCTCGAAGAGCCCGGGCATCGCGCGAAAGTCCTGGTAAAGCTGGATAGGGCCGCTCGCCAAAGTTGCGAAGTTGCACGTGTAATTGAAGTACGTGATCGGCCCGATACCCTCTTCGATCTCTCCGGAGTTGCTGTCGATTTGCAAATGCAGCACGCGGAAGAAGATGTAAGAGAGTCCGATGGTGACGTAAACAAAGTGCAGAAAACTCGAAGACGGAAGGAACGAATACTTCTTCAGCCAGATGAAAGCGCCAATGGTTGCGACTAACACCGGCCAGAAGAAAACGCGACCGCGAGCGCGAACCAGTTGCACGCCGATGTAGCCCCACACCAGGAAGGCAGCGAAGGGAAGGTAAGATTTCGGCTGCAACGAGAACGTCGCGAGGAACGCGATATTGGCGAGCAGCAGAATGAACTGGTGCCATCGGGCAGACCGGCCCAGGTTGTAGGCGACGATTACGCCAGCCGAGAAAAGTAAGAATGGAAAGGCCGCGTCCACGCTTGTCCTCTCTACCTCTGATTTTCCAGCGCCGACAGGATGGCTCCGGCAGCTTTTCGATAACCTTCCGGCGTGTAGTGGGCCGGGAAGGAATAGAAGTATCTCGCGTTCTCCTTGGCTCGCGCCGCAGGCAGGTCAGGGAAGGCTGGCGTCAGATCGATGACTTTGATTCCGAGACGCGACGCGATGTCGAGGACCTTGCTGCGATCTTCATCGTGCCGTCGGCGCAGTGCTGGAGTGTAGTTTGCGATGCCAGGATACCGCCCCGCGTCCGGCCAGTACACCAGGATTAGTTCACCCCCCCACGCTTGAACCTCTCGCGAACCCTCCTGCAATGTGCGCTCGAAGAGCGGCGTGTTGAAATCGACAGGCTTCGGCGGATGCAGTCGCGCGCGGTATTCGTATCCGAGCGTGCGAACGTTTTTCAATACCAGAAAATTTTTCAGGCTGGTCGGCCAGCTATGGGCGTGCAACTCCTGGTGAATACCGGACTCAACATAGCCGTTGATAGCTTTGTCCAACTCCGGCTGCTTCTCGATCAGTTTTTGCGAGAACCCAGGATCGTCGACGTAGCGAAGCATGAAGGGCGAGTGGCTCTCCGTATCGAGATACTGCGGGGTGTGCGACTCGGAGTAGATCCACAGCACTTCTTTCGGCTTCGCAAATCGCAAGTACTCGCGAATCGATGCCAGGGTGAAAATTGGTCCGTGACCGCCGGCTCCAACTGTAACCGTCGCCGGGAACTTCGTTCGAAGCTGACCGGCAATGCTGTCGGCCTCAGGAACACATTCGCCCACCGCGTTCGAATCACCCACCATCGCGATGTCCATCGGACCGTGCCAGAGGCCTTTGGGATTGGGGAATCCGTATTCGTCGGTTGTGTAGGTGAGGTATTGTCCTCCCTCGTTGCAGGCGACGACGAACACTTCGGAGTGGTTGCCGAGAGGGATGGTCGACTCGCCGTCCACCTTGAGCGGCTCGTTGAGCAGCAGGTACGGATAAAACGGCGGATATGCCTTTACGCCCTGGCTGCGGTCTTCGAGGATGGCTTCCAGGCGCGTGCGCGGATCGTACTGAATACCGGATGCTGCCGCGACATCGCGCACGTAGCGCTGGTAGGGAAGGTCGTCGTTGTACACGACGTGCGATATCAGCTCCGTCGCATACAGGCCGGCAACGGCGCCGATCATGAGCGCGGCCGCAAAAATTCGAATTGCCGGCTTCAGAGCCAGCAGAAGCAGACAGCCCAGCGCGAGCACGGCGGACCCTGCTATGACGTACCGCGCTTTGTGAGCGTGGAAGAAGTAGGCGGACAGCAGAAGCAGGACAAGCGCCGCCAGAACAAGAACTGCATTCGCCGCCCTGATCAGTGACTTTCGCTGGGCAGTGCTTTCTCGCGCAATTGTGGCGGTTGAGCTCATTTTGGCTATCAGGTCGAACGGATTGCGATTTCTGGCTTGCTACTGACCTTGAAGAGCGACCGAGGCTCGACCGATAAAGCCGTCTGAGCGAACGCGCATCGGACACGGCTCAATCTTCGCGGTGGCTACATCCAGTTCCCACACCGTCGTTCCATCCGAGCGGCGCTCGACCTCAGTGAAGCCGAGCTTGCTGTAATGCTGCTCGACGATCTTGTTCCTGTCGGTCGGACGGAAAACGCCGACCAGTTTTTTCACGCCACGTTCCGAAGCATGCTCCAGCATTTCGCGCAGCGTCATGGTTTCGACGCCGCGACCAAGCACGCGGCAGCTCATCAGCCAGGTATCGATCTCCCAATTGCCCTCCGAGCGTGGTACGGCAGATGACCACGCTGATCATGCCATTGTCGCCGAAGGTGTCGGTCAGGCGAACTTGCAAGGTGAAGCAGTTGGGATCGCTTTCCATCTCCGCCACTTCCGCTTCGGTGTAGCGGCGCGTGGTCAGGTTGAACTGGTTCGACTTGTTGATGAGCTGCGCGATGCGCGCGCGTCCAGTCTCGTTGAAGGGCTGGAAGGTGATCTCCATGTCCAGCGAGGCAAGATACTGGTTCAGATCGCCGACCTGCTTCTGGAGGGCAGCGCGACGGGCGTTGCCATCGTAGTACGAGGCGCGGCTGAGGTCCTCCTGCGAAAACGTTGCCAGCTCGAAATATCCGGCGGCAGCCAGCGTACGAGCAAAGAGCGCAGGATCGCTTGGCATTTCCGGTATGGCAACCTGGGGCAGCGCTTTGCGCACCAGTTCGCGTTCGAAAGGATTGTCATCGACGAACACCAGCGACTCCAGCCCGAGCGCGAGTTCCTCGGAGATGGCCTTGATGTTGGTCGCCTTGTCGCTCCAGTTGGCCTGGAACACGGCGAAATGCTCTTCGCGCAGCAGCATCTCGGGATGCTCGCGAAATGGCGAGCGAGCGATTTCGTCTTCGTTCTTTGACGATACGGCGAGAACGACACCGCGCTCGCGCAGCGCCAGGCAATATCGCTGCAGCGCCAGATAGGCTTCGCCGGCGGCATCGCCCTGGGCGATCTGAATACCCTTCAGTCCGTCGTCGCCGATCACGCCTCCCCAAAGCGTGTTGTCCAGGTCGAGCACGAGGCAGCGCCGGGTTTTTCCACGAAGCGCAGCGATGATGCGGCAGACATGGTCGGCGTACAGGGGCAGATAGGCTTGGGAGAAGGGAAGCTTGGCCAAGTTCCATTCCGAAGGCGAGAACCAGTTGGCCAACCCAACCGTTTCCGCCAGCCCGGCGACGTCCATCAACACGTCTGACGTGCCGAGGACGGATTCGGCCAGTCCTTGATTGACACAATCGATCAGGTTGCGCTGCGCTCCCGGAAGTACGCGATCGAGCGAGCCCATCAGCAGCTCGGGAGGAGCCGCGAGATTTTGCACGATGCAGGTTGCGCCGCTGTTCTGCTGAATGCCATTGCGAATCATCTGGATGTGGCCCAGAACAGCGTTGACTGATTGCTTGAGCTTCTTCCGGCTTGCCGAGCGCGAGCTTGAGCGGCACGCCGCGCCAGTCCAGCGCAATGAGCACTCCATGCGGCTTCGACGCGATTGATCGCCGAGTCGGGATTCAGGCTTTCCTGCACTGCCTGGTCATAACCGGCAGTGACACATTCGAGCGCGATGCCGTAGCGCGCTGCGGTCGCGGTGAGAGCGGGAGCGATGAAGTCAACCGTCGCGTTGCTGATCAACGCGAGGCGGTATTCGGACAGAGGCTCCAGCGATTTGCCTTCGGCGCGCGCCGATGAGATCAGCTTCGCCAGGCGGATGAGTTGGTTCTCGTCCATTCCGTACGAGGCAAGCGCACGAATGCGGGCGCCAAGGGACTCGGGATCCCGTAACGCACCCTTGCATTGAGCGCTGAAGTCTTCCGGAGTGCGTGGCAGCCAGGACAACTCAGAGTAAAGGGCCGACATGATTATTTCCTGGCAGGAGCCGAAAGCTTGGTGTCAATCAACTCGATGAGTTCACCAACATTCTTCAGCTTGCCTGCCTCAACCGCGTTGAACTTGATTCCCATCTTCCGCTCGACGGTGAGCAGCAGGCGGACGTGAGCCAGGCTGTCCCAGCCATCGACATCAGCCGCGCTCAAATCGGGCCGCAGCACAATACTGTCATCGTCAAAAACGTCGTGGAAGATCCTGGTAAGGGCCGCTTTAGTCTGTTCGGTCATAAGTCAACAAGTCACTTAATGCGCGCGAAAGGTGAGCTGTCTCGACGCCATGATACACAACCTGACGTAACGGCCGTATGCAATTCCGGCGCTTGCGACAGGGACCTCTCAAAACGGTTTCACCTGCGACGACCGGAACTCAGGCGTCAATCTTAGTCCGCTGCTTCCAGCCGGATATCGCCCGCTGGGACCGGCCGCACGAACACATCGACTGCCTGCCGATAAAATTCGTCCTGGTCTGAAACCGGTTTCCACCCCAGCTTCTGCTTGGCGAGCGAACAATCAAGTTGGGTAGCCAGAGAACCGCTCCGCAAATCGCGGAACGGCACCATCCGGTTGCCGGGCTTCTTCACCGCTTTCTTGATCAGGTACCGGCTGAACTCCCCGGCCCAGATGCCCCGGATACTTCTGGGATAAAACTTGAAGTTACGCCGCGTGCGTTCTCGCAACACCGATACGAATTCGGAGGCAGAAGGACGCACGTCGCCGGCGAGATTGAAGGTCAACCCTTCGATGCCCGGAGCATCCTTTGCCAGCAGCAGCGCCTGCGCCACGTCGTCCACCAGTACGCAGGGCAGCGGAGTCTTTCCGCGGCCGAAGCCAAGCAGGCAAATGTCCGAGACTCGATCGCCGAGAGCAGGATGCACCATCATGCCCTCCCGGGCCCATCACCACTGCGGGACGAGTGATCACTACCGGCAGATTGCGTGTGCGGTGCATCTCCAACAGTTTGTTCTCGACGATACTCTTGGCCTTGCAGTAATCGCCGCGGTCCTGGCGTGAGGATTCGTTGCCCAGCGTGGCTTCTGTTACCGTTCCCGACTTGCCGAGGTACAGGGCGGCGGTGCTGCTGGTGTAGATCAGGCGGCGCACCCGATTCTCGAGACAGGCTTCGGCTACGATGGCTCCGCCTGCAATAACGCCACGCTCCCAGTCTTCCCATACCAGGCCGACCGGCATGGCGAGGTCGTAGACGACGGAAGCACCGGCGAACAGCTCCGTCATGCGAGCCCGGTCCGTAATCTCCCCCGATTGATATTCAACCCGAGGGTTGGTGCTATCGCGACCGCCTGATTTGCGGCTTACGACAACAACATGGCAGCCCTGATTGGCGAGCAGAGCGGTAAGCCGCTTGCCGATAAATCCCGCGCCTCCGAGAACGACGACCCGTTCAGACTGCGACAACGGATTCCTCCCTCTGTTCCGCGAAATTCAACGCGGAGTCAATCGTCATGTGGCACGCTTCCACAACCCGGGTTCCCTCTGCGCCGTCGATGCGCGGCGTTCTGCCGGCCGCGAGCGCTCGATAGAATGCCGCAATGCTGGAATGGAATGAGAAGCTTTGCTGCTCGTAACGCGGACCGAAGCCAATGGCTCCCAGCGAATACATCTTGATGGCTCGCAGGTTGCGCCGTGCCAGCGCCCAGGAATTTCTGAACCCATTAACCATGTCGTCGAGGCGCGCGTAAGGAGTCTTCTCGAAAATCTGAATGGTGTTGCGCCGGATATCGACGAAGGCTTGCGCGTCCTCTCCAATGACAAGCACGGTGATTGAGCTGTAGGCTCCGCCAACGGAGAAGGTAACCTGTGCGGTTCCGCGCTCGCAGACCAGCGAGCTCTGCCAATGTTTGAAGAATCGCACTCCGTTGCTCAGGGTGATTTCTCCCGACACCGCGGTGTTTGCCTTCGTGGCCCGACCCAGCAGCCGAATCGGAATCGACATCGGGTGAGGCCCGATCTCCAGCATCAAACGCTCTGTGCCGCCAAACATCCAGTGGTTATGCACCGCTGTTTCGATTCCTGGCATGGGCGCCGTGAACATCACCTGCACCTGCTCGATGGCGCCGAAACGGCAAGCGCGGATGGCATCGATCAGTTCCAGGAACGCGGGCATGAACACCACGTTGTGATTGACGCCGATTTGCAGGCCCCTCCGTTGCGCCTGCGCTTCTAATGCTTTGCACTCGTCAACGGTGACGCAAAACGGCTTCTCCATGAACAGATGGCACCCCGCCGACAAGCACTCCTCACCCGCACCGGCGTGCATCTCTGGAGGCAGCAGGACATGCACCACGTCGGGACGTGCTTCCCGCAGCATGGTGCCCAAATCCCCGAACACTGCCGGAATTCCATATTTCTTCTGGACGGCCTTGGCGCGATCCGAGTTGACGTCGCACACGGCGACCGTCTCGACGAGTTCGGGGATCGCCTGAAGAGCGGGGGCGTGACCTTCAGAGATGTTTCCTGCGCCAAGGAGAGCGACGCGAAATCTCTGGTTTGGTCTTACTTGGCCTGATTGCGGGATAGTTCACCTCTTAGCCGCAGTTTCAAATAAGCAGCAACGAGCAGAACCCAATTGTACCCAATAATTACTGGTCCGATGTTGAGGGAATTACCTGATTTGTGGTGACCGGAGTCAGATATTCGGTAGATGCATCGCTTCGTGGCATTGAAAATGTGGCGTTCAAACTGAACCAAGGCAGCATTGGGAGGACGGAGGGAATCTCCGGCCGGGCGCTGCCTGGGTTTAGGCAAAACGCTTACGTTGTGAGAACAGGCCGATGAGGCCGCTGCCGATGAGCATCAAGGTTCCCGGCTCGGGCGTCAGGTACATGAATTCCTGGTCGCCATTCTCGCAGTTTGGATTCTTTGGCGTTACGATCTCGACGTTAGAAAAGTCGATGTCCGACAGATTGGCGGACTGCGCCATGTCATACCAGTAGGCCGCACCGAAGGTTCCGGGCGGCGTGTCGCCCATAGCGACGTCAGGATCAAAGATTTTCCAGATAGCAAAGTTTATGTTTCCCCACTCGGCCGCATTGCCGTCGTTGATTTGCATCAACAGGAATCCGGCTTGTTCGTACTCGGCCAGGTTGTCGAATCTTGTCTTGTTCAGATTGCCGGTGCCGAGATTGGTCAGGTTAGCCAGCCAGGTGTCACCGACGTTGGACTGGTGAAGGTAGTCGTCGCAGATGGCTGGGATTTGCGGACCGTTATCGATGCTCAGGTAATACGGATATGTATACAGGCCGTTTTGACTCTGTCCGCCCAAACCAGCGAAACGTACTTCCACCTGATCGGCGAAGGCTGCCATGGTTGCGCCGATGACGAACAGTACTGCCACCAGCAACTTCAATGCTTTTGTTCTGCTCATGTCTGTCCCCTTGCTAAAGTGTTTCGAATTCACAAGGCTTTCGAAACTTGCCTTGACAAAGGGCAAGCCTGCCACCAGACCTCGAAGCGACGGATGTGAGCTAATCTGAAGGACTTACAACCATGGACTCATTTGGGCGAGTGGTGGCAGATGCAGAACTTTGCACAGTAGTGGAAGTCAGGCGATCGGGCGGGCACGAATGTCGTACTGCTTGATCTTGTAGAGCAGGGCTTTGTAGCTGAGGTTGAGCATCATGGCGGCGCGCTTGCGGTTCCAGCCGGTCTTTTCCAGCGCGTTCGAGATGGCTTCCATTTCAGCCCCGCTCTTCACCGTGCGGACCATTTCCTTGAAGTCGGGTTGTTGCGCACCCCGTGCGTTGTCCGGATGGGCTGTCTGTTCCTCAAGCTCCCGGATGGCAGATTCTTCGTCCCTGAGAACCAGATATCGTTTGACGAAATTTTCCAGTTGGCGAATATTGCCGGGCCAGGAGTAGTTCTCACACGCGCTCAGCAGCCGCTGAGATAACGGCAGAATGGGACAGGCATACCGCTCCGCCAGGCGCAGCATGAAGTGGCGAAGCATCATGGGAATCTCTTCCTTGCGCTCGCGCAGCGATGGCATACGTAAAACGAAGCTGCTGAGGCGGTAATACAAGTCCTCGCGGAAGGTCCTATCGGCAATTGCTTCCGCCATGTTGATGTTGGTAGCGGCCAACACCCGAACATCGACCTGCACGGAGCCTCGGGCACCGAGCCGACAAAACTGTCCGTCTTGCAGTACCTGAAGCAACTTCGCCTGCAATGCGGGAGACATTTCACCTATTTCGTCCAGCAGCAGCGTTCCCTTGTTGGACAACTCGAACTTCCCGGGCTTCGATTTGTTGGCGCCGGTGAACGCTCCCGGTTCATAGCCGAATAATTCGCTTTCCAGCAAATCGTTGGGCACAGCGGCGCAGTTCACCTTCATGAACACGCGGTTGGCGCGCGTCGAGTACTTATGGATCAAATGAGCTAAGACTTCTTTGCCGGTTCCACTCTCGCCCAGCAGCAGCACCGGGAAGTCGAACCGCGCCACCTGTAAGGCTTGCGAGCGCAGGTTCTGCATCTGCGGAGTGGCGGAGAAGAACAGCACTCCTCCCCCGAGGTCGATGGCCTTTTCGGTTTCCGCAGAACACGAAGCCGAGTGTTGCAGGCAGAATCGCAACACCTCGTCCATCTCCGCCTTCTGGATGGGCTTGGAGAGATAGTCCTGCGCTCCCAGGCGCATTGCCTGTGCGACTTTGCGCGTGTCGCGGACGCAAGAGATCATCACCACTTTGCTAAGCGGGCTGGCTTCCCGTATCCGCCTCAGAGTTTCCAGGCCATCCCAGCCGGGGAGTACGAGGTCGAGAAGCACCAGGTCGGGGGCCTTTTGCAGCACCTTCTCCAGAGCCTCTTCACCACTGGCGGCGGCGGTTACCTGGTACGACTCGAGCTCCAAGGAAGTCTGCAGATATTTCCGCATGCTGGGCTCATCATCGACGACCAATATGTGCCCGGCGCTCATTGGGTTTCGCGCTTACGCTGGGAAGGATCGAGCAACAGAAGAAACGAAAACTTGCTGCCATGGCCGGGATCACTCTCGACCCATATCTTGCCGCCGGCAGCCTGTACCAGCTTGCGCGCGATTGCCAGGCCCATCCCGTACCCCTCCGCTCGCGAGCCCTCGTGCGTTACCCGGAAGTACTCATCGAAGATCTCCTGCTGAAATTCCGGCTCGATTCCCGGTCCAGTATCGGCTACAGAAATACGGCAACAATTGGGAACGCTCTCAGAGGAGCGCCGGCGATCCACCGGCGGCTTGCTTTTGGCGGCTCGGCGTTCCCAGAAGTAGGGCTCGACGTGCAACCACACCGTGCCGCAATCCGCGGTGTACTTGATCGCGTTGTCCAGCAGATTGGAGATGATGTGCTGCACCTTGTACCAGTCAAAACGGAATGGCGAGAGTTTTTCGGTGGGAAGAAAGTAAAACGCGATGGCTTTGTCGCAGAAACGTTGTGACCACAGATCTGCGATCTCCTGGATGCACGCATTGATGTCGCCCTTCTGATAGTGCATCTCCAGGCGCTCGACCTTCATGGAGGCATAGGCCAGCAGATTTTGCACAAAACTGGAGAGGCGCAGCCCGTTCTCTTGTATCTCGGTCAGGACCTCGATTTGCTTGTTCGTTAAGGAGCCCAGTTTCTGTGCCAGGAGCAGATGCAGATATCCGTCCATTACGGCGAGGGGAGTTTTCAGTTCATGGGCAGCGGTGGCCAGAGCCTCCCGGAAGTCGGGAACTGGTTCGTCGTCCAGCAGCTCAAATGTTCGATTCTCGTTGGCGACGCAGGAGGAATTAGCATAGACTGTTGCCACTTGAGCTCCTCCTTGACGGTCTCAGTGCCGCCCCGATGTGGGCTTATACTTTCTCTCGACAATAGCGGTGAAACAGATTAGCGTGCACTCTCGCGAAAGTCTGTATTACAGCCCACAATGTGCAATGGATTGCGGTTCTGAGCAGGTTCGACCATACCGCCCGCAGGAACTGGCGCAAAGCCGCCTGCTGCAGAACGGTTTGAAGTGCTGCCGCGGTTGCCGCAGGTGGCGGTCGGATTGCTCAACATCGGGGATTACAGAGGCCAATTTTGCGTCACACCGAACGGCACGAGCTTCAGCACACTGAACAACGCGAGCGTAGAAGATGGGATCGCCTGCCGATTTCTGTTCCGTTCTTCATCCGCGGCGACAAAGAGAACGGCGACGAACTGCTGGAGTTCTCCACGGCATTGAACTTATCAGCCGGCGGCGCGTTACTGGCGAGCCGCAAATACCTTGATCCCGGCACCAACGTGCGGCTCGAGATTCCGGTAGCCCTGGTCAACAAAGCACAACTTCCACGTTCGGTCTCCATCCTGCATGCCAAAGTCTTGCGCTGCACGCCAGATCGCGAATACTTTCTGCTGGGATTCGAGTTCAAACCCCCGTTACTCAACGGAGCGGAAAGGGACGACCAGTTGCAGTAGCGGGCCTGGGTACAACCCCTCTCTAAAGATGAAAGACTTTTCATCCCATGTTGGGACTAAGGTTTTGTTTTGGAGATTTTTTGACTGCACAAACCAGAGTCTGTGGTACAGTAATGTACTCAGGTTCAGCGTCTTACAATCCAAATTGCAACTTTAGCCAATTCTGACCCGAGTTGGCGCAAGACATGCAATTCCTTGGTACGAGTTCCAAAACTCTAAGAAACAGGGTCCCGGGTGACTTTGCTGGCGAGCGCCAACAACGAGAGTGTGACTGCGGCACCAGCGCTGCCGCCGGAGTCCGTCGTCTTTGGGCAAACTCCCGTCATGCAGGATGTTCGCCGCAGGCTTGAACGAGTTGCCGGGGCAGACATCTCGGTGCTGATCTCAGGCGAAAGTGGTACGGGCAAGGACATCATCGCCCGCTTGCTCCACGCTTACTCTCCCTGGGCCAAAGGGCCGTTTGTAAAGGTTAACTGCCCGGCGATTCCCGGCACGCTCTTAGAGAGCGAGTTGTTTGGATACGAGAAGGGGGCCTTTACCGGCGCCTACGGCATGAAGCCAGGGCGGGTCGAGATGGCGCACCGTGGCACCCTCTTTCTGGATGAGATCTCGGAACTGGATGCCACTTTGCAGGCAAAACTATTGCAGTTGCTGCAGGATGGCCAATTCAGCCGGATTGGCGCGCAGGAAGACAAACGAGTTGAGGTCAGGATTGTTTGCGCCACCAACCGTCACCTGCACACCGAGATCGAGCACGGCAGGTTCCGTGAGGACTTGTTTTATCGAATCGCGGCGATGACCATTCATTTGCCGCCATTGCGTGAGCGCACTATTGATTTGCCGGTAATTTGTGAATATCTTCTTCAGTACTACAATGACAAGCTGAACGGGCGGGCGCCGATGTTGCGTCCGGCGCTTCTGGCGAAGATGCAGCGGTATGCGTGGCCGGGCAATGTGCGCCAGTTGGAGAACCTGATCAAGCGCTATGTAGTGATGGGATCAGAAGATGTCATCCTGAGCGAATTGCTTGAGCCAGTTGAAAATGAGTCGCTCGATGATTTTGTTTTCAACGGGCCGATTTCGTTGAAGAAGCTGACCCGTCAAACAGTGCGGAAGATCGAAGCCAAGATCATTCTGAACGCCTTACACGCAAATAATTGGAATCGAAAGAAGGCGGCGCGCTCGCTTGACATCAGCTATCGTGCGCTGCTCTACAAACTTAAGGACGTGGGAATTCCGACGCGACGCTCGCTTTCTGCGCCGAAGCAAAACGGAGACAAGGCGCAAGGCTGAAAAAAACTAAGGATACAAATCATGCAACGTAGTCCCAAATCGATCTGGATAGCGGTTCTGGCATTCCTATTCCTATTGAGCCCGTTGGTTCAGCGGGCCAGTGCCCAGCAAGATAGCTCGCAGCCCGCGACAGGCAATCCGCCGGTGGATGTCGCCAAGGCCCAGCCCTCCAGTCCTGATACCCCTCCCCAGCGCGTTGCGCCCACTGAGCCTCACGCCTATGTCATCGGGGCAGAGGACATACTTTCGATTAACGTGTGGAAAGAACAGGAGATGTCGCGCCAGGTGCCGGTCCGGCCTGACGGCATGATCTCGCTGCCTCTGCTGGGCGACGTCAAGGCCTCGGGACTTACCCCGCTGCAATTGCAGGACCTGTTAACCACCGACCTGAAGAAATACATTTCGGACCCTCAGGTTACGGTCATTGTGACTCAGGTCAACAGCCTGTCATTCAACGTGGTCGGTGAGGTCCTGAAGCCGGGCTACTATCCGCTCACCCGCCGCATGACGGTGCTGGATGCGGTCGCGATGGCGGGCGGCTTCCGGGACTTCGCCAAGGTGAAGAAGATCTACGTTCTGCGGGTCGAGGCAGACGGCAAAGAGATAAGACTTCCGTTCAACTACAAGAATGTAGTGAAGGGCAAGAACGCAAGTCAGAATATCGAGTTGCAGCCGCGTGACACCCTGGTTGTTCCGTAGTCGAGGAGAACGTTATGAGACGTCGATTCGGGCTGTGCCTGTTGGTGTTGGCGATTGGAGTCGCTGTGGGCGCTTGGGCGCAGGATGAGGCGCCTCCGCCGCCATCTCAGGCTCCGTCTTCGGCGCCCGCTCCTGATACTTCACAGGGATCGGCGCAGGGGCCCGGTCCGAAGCCGGAATATACCGAAGTCGATCCCGGCAAGTCCTTGAACTTTCTAGGGGAGGCGGTCAACCACTCTACCCTCAGCCTTGGCATGTTGGTGCAAGCGTCTTACGACACGAATATCGCTGCCTTTGCCACGACGCGTCTGTCGCAGGCGTCGTATATCATGGCGCCGCACATCGGCTTTTCGCAATACCGGCCCAAGCTGGCGTTGAATCTTTCCTATGATGGCGGCCTTGGAATCTATCAGCAACTAGCCGACAGCAATACCTATTCCCAGACCGGGTCTGCCGATATTCTCTATCAAATTTCTTCGCGCTGGCAGGGGCACGCCAATGATCGGTATGCCTACTCCGCCGATCCCTTTGGCTCTTATTTCACCATCGTCGGGCAGCCTCAGCCCAACAACCCTAACCCGAACGTTTATGTTCCATTTGCCAATACCGAACAGAATGTGGGGGAGTTGGATCTGTCAGACCAGTTGAGCAAGTACGATACGCTCACATTTACCGGTAATGAAACCTTTCGCCGGTATGGCAATTACGCAAGCAACATCAACTTTGAACAGGGACTGCTCAACCTGGTTAGCTACTCGGGTGGCGCTAATTACTCCCACAGATTCAGTGCCCAGTTCTCGGTGGGCGGGGGATATAACTGGACTTCGTTGGACTTCGGCCACGGCCAGCAGCGGTCAGGTATCAGCGCCTTTCAGGGTTTTGCGAATTACCAGCTTAACAAGAGCTGGAGTATTTCGGGCTGGGCGGGTCCGGAATACATTACCGCGAAGACGCTCCTTGCCTTCCAGGGCCAGTTTTTCACCCTGTACCAGCAAGACTGGGTTCCGGCTTTCGGGGCCAACATTGGATGGCAGGGTTATCGCGACTCTTTTACCATCGGCGCCTCTCGCCAGGTGAGTGATGGCGGCGGGCTGCTAGCCACCACCACCGTGTATAACGCAAATGGCGCATATCGCCGCAAGCTCAATGCGCGGTGGGATGGTATTCTCAGCTTCAATTACGGTTTTAACGCCTCGTTCGCTTCCACCAACTTGAACCGGCAGCTTTTTCCTAATCGCTCGTACTCTATATTGCAGGCCGCTGTGCAGCTAACACGACAGATAACGCCGGCACTGACGGCCAATCTGTCTTACGCCTATATCCGTGAGACGCAGTTGAACATTTACTTCAATGGTGCGTCTCCCCGGTACAACGACAGCCGAATTTGGATTTCACTCCAGTACAACTGGAATCACCCACTGGGACGGTAGAACATATGCAGGAAATTGAAGAGCAAAAATCAGCTCGTGGTGTTGATGAGTATTGGGCCGTAGTACGCCGCCGCAAGTGGTGGATCATCGGGCCGTTGTTCATCGGCTGGCTGTTGGTGTTTGTGTCGGCCTGGATCATCCCCGCGCAGTACACCTCCGAATCCGTCATCCTCCTCGATAAGACCAAGGTGCCGGAAACCTTTGTTCGTGCGAACGTTAAGGTTGAAATGGGCGAGCGCTTGGAGTCCATCACACAGCAGGTGCTCAGTCGTCAGCGACTGCTGGGGCTGGTCAGCAAGTACCACCTGTATAACAGCGTACTGACGCCCACTCCCGATGACCAGTACAAGAAGATGCGCGGTGACATCAAGATTGATCTGGTGCAGACCCCCACGGCCGATGAATCCGGCAAGCGCGAACTGACGGCTTTCAAGCTGCAGTACACCGCTGACAATGCTGCCGTCGCGCAGCAGGTCAACAGCGCCATGGTCTCCTACTTCATTGACGAGAACGTCAAGGCCAGCCAGGCGATGTCAGAGAGCACGACGCGGTTCCTGGATACGCAGCTCAAAGACGCGGCGGAAGCGCTGGCTACACAGGAAGACCGCCTGCGGGCATTCGAGAAAGAGCATGCCGGCGAACTGCCGGAACAGGCGCAGGCGAATATTCAGATGATGACCGGCGCGCAACAGCAGTTGTCCAGTCTCATCGAGGCCCGCAATCGCGCGGTGCAGCAGCAGGCCTACTTAAGTTCACTGCTCGCGCAGTACGAGGCAGCCGGCGTCGAAAACATCGGCAGCGGCAGTCCGCAGTCGATTGACCAGCAGATTGAGGGAGCGAAAACCGCGTTGGCCGATATGCAGGCCCGCTACACGCCTGATTATCCTGACGTCAAAAAGCTGAAAGAGTCCATCGCGAATCTGGAGGCGCTGAAGCAGAAGCAGGCCGGCGGTGGTAACTCCGACCAGGCCGCCTCAGGCGACAAAGCTGACAAGGACAAGGTCGCGGCCACCACCAGTGCGAATGGGACGACTCCTCCGGCCGCCAAGGGGGGCGATTCCGCCAACCCAGGCGGCGGCGACGATTCTGCGGGCTTGGACGACATCCGCCCCGGACTCACTCCGGGACAGTTGTCAGCTGAGGCTCCGGTGATGCAACTCCAGAGCGAACTGAAGTCCAACAAAATGGAGATTCAGAATCGCGAGGCGCAGATCCGCTCGCTGGAAGCGCGGTTGCAAGAACTTCAGGCGCATCTGGGAGGCACTCCGTCAGTTCAGGCTGAAATGCTGAACCTGACTCGCGACTATACGACATCGCAGAAGGCTTACATGGAGCTGATGGAAAAGAAAAATGCCTCTGCGCTGGCGACCAACCTGCAACGCCAACAACAGGGCGAGAACTTCCGCATCATCGATCCTCCCAACTTGCCGGAGAAAGCGTCGTTCCCCGATCGCTTCCGGTTCTCGCTGGCGGGTCTGGCGGTAGGGCTCGGTCTGGCAGTGCTGTTCGGCGCCGGTAGCGAGTATGTCGACGACCGGATCCGCAACGAGCAGGATCTGGCCGAAGCCACTCCTCTGCCGATTCTGGTGGAGATTCCGCCGATTCGGACCGACGAGGAAATCAGGTCTTCACGGCGAAAACCGCTCATTGCGCTGGTGGCGGCGATTCTCGTGGCGATCATTATTCCCACTGGAATCTTCTATGCGTATTACTGGGGATAGCTAATGTACAAGCAATTCTTTGGGCTGAATCGAAATCCTTTCGAGATCAGCCCAGATCCCTTCTTCTACCATCCCACGCCTCGTCATAATGAGGCGCTGGCCAACCTCCATTATGGAGTGGGAAGACGCAAGGGCTTCATCGTTATTACCGGCGAGGTAGGTACCGGCAAGACCCTGCTTGTACGCTGCCTCCTGGCTGAACTGCGGAAGGGGAACATCGCCTTCGGCTACGTGTTCAACCCGTTGTTGTCGACGGGGGAGTTTTTTCAATACATCATGGCCGATCTTGGGTTGCCGTATGCCGGGCGCAGCAAAACGGAAATCCTGCTGGACCTGAATCGCTTCCTTATCCAGCGCCACGCGCGCGGCCTGATCACTGCACTGGTGGTTGACGAGGCGCAGGACCTTCGGCCGGACTTGCTGGAAGAAATTCGTCTGCTTACCAATCTGGAGACTTCGCAGCAGAAACTTTTACAGATCGTACTTCTGGGGCAGCCTGAGTTAGACAGGGTCCTGGACTCCCCCGAGTTGCGCCAATTGAAGCAACGCGTCGCTCTGCGCTGCCAACTGTTACCGTTGTCGGAAGAGCAGACGCGATCCTACGTGCTGTCACGGTTGGAGCGCGCGGGGGCAAAGCCTGACGCCCCGGTCTTCAGCGATGACAGCCTCTCGACCTTGCACGAATATTCGCGTGGTATTCCGCGCATCATTAACAATCTCTGCGAGAATGCCATGGTCAGCGCCTTTGCCAGAGAACAGAAACCGGTGACATCGGACATCATTGTAGAAGTCGCCGCGGACTTCCGGCTGACCCCTGGATCCGCCATACCGGAAGAGACGACCAGTACGATACGCGAGAGTCAGGATAACGGAGATAGTCTATTGCGCTCGTTGTTTCGAGCGCTACGTACAGTAGAGAACGAAAGTGTAGAGAAGCCGATATCGTCAAATGCCGTGAGGAGAGCCTAAACTATGAGCCGAATTTTTGACGCGTTGCAACGCTCCCAGGGAGAAAGTCCAACATCGCGGGCGGCAACGCCTAACCAGTCTGTACCACCCGAGGCTCTGGCATCGGCGATGGACAACGCCAGTGCGTTGAATTCGCCGGAATCCGCAGCCGCTCACGCTACCGCGGCTGCAGTACAGGCTCCCGCCGATTGGCTCTCAATTCCCTCCGAGCGTGTTCTTCATCCCAAGCCCACGCCCGAACAACGGATTGTTACGCTGAGCGACCAGAACGGTCAGGGTGCGGAGATGTTCCGCGTGCTTAGCACTCGCCTGGCCCATATGAAAGATAAGCGTCCGCTGTCTAAGCTGCTGGTAAGCAGCGCGGTGGTTGACGAGGGCAAATCGGTGGTTGCGGTAAATCTCGCGATCGCGCTTTGTCAGCGGCCCAACGAGCGAGTCCTGTTGATCGAGGCCGATTTGCGCCGGCCTACCGCGAGCACCCTGCTGTCGTCCAGTCCCACGGTCGGCATTACGGAGTGGCATGCCGGGAAGCTGTCTATCCAGAGCGCTCTCTACAGGATTGGCAATCTGCCGCTATGGTTCCTGTCGGCGGGCGAGGGGATGCAGGAGCCGCTGCCGATCCTTGAGTCTCTGGAGTTTGCCAACATGATTGACGCCGTGTCGACACATTTTGACTGGGTCATTCTGGACTCGACTCCCATGTTGCCTATGGCCGATGCCGCATCGCTGGCGCGCTCGTGCGATGGTGTGCTGGTTGTGGTTCGCGAGGGATACACGCGCCGCAAGCTCTTGAACAAGGCGCTGGAGTCCATCGACCGCAAGAAGCTGATCGGAATGGTCTTCAATGAAGCGGCCTCGCAGCAAACAACCTACGACCAAACCGGCGGATACGGATACTACAGCAACAAGAAATCAGGCCGCCATTCGGCGGGTGGGGACCAGGGGAAAGCGGCTACTGCATGATTCGGTTGTTCAATGCCTATTTCCCCACCCGGACATTACTGCTGACCGTAACGGAGACCGTTCTGGTCATTTTTGGTTTTGTCCTGGCGGTGCTGTTATGGGCGGGAACAACCCTCGACGCCAACATCTACCTGCTGTATGAAAACGGAATCGGGAGGATCGGTCTGGTAGCGGCCGTCTTCCTGATCCTGATGTACTATTTCGATCTCTACAATTCCTTCGTCCTGACCAACCGCCGCGAAGTACTCACCCGCCTGGTGGGTGTTTTGGGCTGTACCTTCGTCGCGCTGGCTGTCCTCTACTACACCTTTCCTGAAATCAGGCTCGGCGGAGACGTGCTTTGGCTGGGCGTTCTCTTCATGGCGGTTGGCGTGCCGCTATGGCGTAGCTTTTTTTTTGTCCTGAACCGTTCTGCGCGCTTTGCTGAGCGCGCCATCATCTATGGTGAGGGTCCCCTGGCGGAGCCGCTGATCGAAGAGATCGTCCGCCGCACTGAATTGGGACTTCGCGTGGCCGGCTTTGTGGGTGGCCCTTGTCCCGTGGCCGGCATTCCTTCCTATGACAATGCCGATCTCACGGAACTGGTCAAGCGAGAAGGGGTTCACAAAATCGTCGTCACCATGGGTGACCGGCGCGGACGCCTCAAAGTCGAAGAATTGTTGAAGCTCAAGGCAAGTGGCGTCCAGATTCAGGACGGTCCGGAGTACTACGAGTCGGTTACCGGCAAGATTCCTCTCGAGTCTCTGCGCTTGAGTTGGCTGCTTTTTTCTCCCGGATTCCACGTCCCCGCCGGTCTCCGCCTCTACAAGCGACTCTTTTCGTTACTGCTTGGCAGTCTGGCAGTTCTCCTGACGTCGCCTTTAATGTTGATTGCCGTGGTTGCCATCCGGCTCGGATCCAAAGGCCCTGTCATCTTCAGCCAAAAACGCGTTGGCGAACACGGCGAACTATTCACCGTCTACAAGTTCCGCTCGATGTATGAAGGTTCCGACAAGATGGACCTAAAGCCCGCGGAATACGATGATCCCCGTATCACTC
Organism: uncultured Acidobacteriaceae bacterium; assembly: GCA_963699875.1. Taxonomy (GTDB): domain Bacteria; phylum Acidobacteriota; class Terriglobia; order Terriglobales; family Acidobacteriaceae; genus CAVVDY01. The sequence continues at coordinate 364,462 of CAVOVN010000002.1, read as the reverse complement.
GCGTTGGGTACTGGCTACGTCGCACCCGGATCGATGAGCTGCCGCAACTGTTCAACATCATCAAGGGCGATATGGCCTTTGTGGGCCCCCGGCCTTTTGTGCCTGAACAGGAAGAGGAGTACGTGGCGAAGATTCCGTTTTACAAGGAGCGTTGGCTGGTGAAGCCTGGCGCGACGGGATGGGCGCAGATCAATCGCGGATACAACGCCACGCTGGAAGAGAACAAGGAAAAGCTCGCCTACGATTTGTTCTATATCAAGAACATGTCCATCGGGCTGGACCTGTACATTCTTTTCGCCACCCTCAAGATCCTGCTGCTGGGCCGGGGCGGACGGTAATCGTTCAGTGCCGTCCGGCTGACGCGGCGCTGAAGCGCCACAGCTTCCTATTTAACATCCTTCATTGCGAGCAGCGAGCCATACTCGTGGCCACCGCTGTCGACAGCGCGAGCAATCACAGCGTTGAACGCCTCACGCAGTTCGGGATACTTCGCCACGACCCCCTTGATGACGGCCATATTGTCCTGAAACGCAACCGCGCTATTCGTGGCGTCGGCTGACTGGTATCGGACACGCAGGTTCAAGTCGTTGCCGACGGGCACCGGCGCCAGTTCCGTAATTTTGAAAACCTTGCCGTTGGCCGACAGACTCATCGGCGATTGGTCGGACGGCAAATCCGCAGGCCGTGCCGTCTCCATCTCCTGCGCGATCTTGTCCAGTTGTGGATTGCTCATGAAATTTACCGGCGCCAGCAAATCCCACGCTGTCAGATAGTAGAACCAGGCATCGTGCAGTTGATTCTTCGCCTTGTATTGCCGCGCCTGAGTCAGATACCACTCGCCATCGTGCCCGCCAATCGCATTCAGCCGGGGATAATAGCCGGCCAGCTTCCAGCTCCCCCCATCTCCTGCAAGATCATGGTCAGCGTGAGAGGATCTTTGTCGCCGGAGATCTTCTGAATCACAATTGCGTAGTGTCCGGCGGGAAGGTTAGGAATGGAGAATCCCACCCGTTGCGACGAATTGTAGATGCCGCAATAGAAGTCGGCCCGCTGCGCGTCTTTGAGCTGCGAAGCGTCGAGCAGGTAAGTGCCGGTTACGGAAGGCTGACCTTCGGCAAAGTACTTCTTGTTGTCGACCACCGCTTGTTCAATGCCTGTGAAGTTGCCGGCCACCGCTGGTATGGCGTTGGCCTTCAGCCCCGCGACATCACCCTGCGTCGACATACTGAAGTAGCGCTGGGCCGCACTCTCAATCGCAGACTTTGTAGCCGGATTGAGGTCAGCGCCCGAATCGCATGTTTGGGCGTAAGCGCTGGAACTCCACGAAGTAATCAGCAGAATTGCAAATGCAAGATACGAAGCGCGACGGAATGCAGCCAGAATGACGTTCATGGTGCTGGTTTCCTAAAAGTGCCCGACAAAGGGTTGCTTTCAAAGTTCCTGTTCGTAAGATGCAAGTACCGCCCAAGCCGATGTTTTGCAAGTATTGCCGATGCCGGGCCGGCGATTGCTCAGTCAGGTAGAATGAAGACGGCAAACGACGGCTTGGCTGTCGCGTCCAACTCAGTATGTTACGCCTTAAGCGGATAAGCGCATTAGTGCCGTGTTTGGCGATCCTTCTGTTCGCGGGAAACGCATTGGCACAGACCGGCGCCGCTGCGCCTCCGACTGCTGGCGTTCCCGTGCCCTCGTCCGCTGCCAAACAACCGCAGCATCATTCCGCCAAGCGAAGCAAGACTAAAGCTCCTGAGCAGCAGGTGGTCCAGACACTGCCGCCGCCTCAGACGCCCGAGCAGATGGCTCCCATCGCGCCCACGGTCACCTATCAAAGCGGGCAACTAACGATCCAATCGCAAAATGCGACCTTGGCCCAGGTGCTTCGATCGGTTCAGGCGAAGACCGGCGCATCGTTCGATATACCTGCCAGTGCGAATAACGATCGCGTGGTTGCACAGCTCGGACCGGGGCAGCCTAAGGATGTTCTGGCAGCGTTACTCAACGGCTCAAAATTCAACTTCATCATCTTGGGAAGTCCAACAGAGCCTGGTTCGGTACAGAAATTGATCCTGACGCCACGGCAGAATGGCCTAATCACGAATACAGCGCAGAATCGGCCTGCTCCAACGCCTCAGCCGGAACCTCAGCAGGAAGACGATTACACTCCGCCCGAGCCGTCGCCGGTGGAAGACAATTCGGCAAACCAAGCTCAGCCGCCGGGAGGATTCCGTCCCGGCTACACTCCCAATCAGCCGAACGGCGAGCAGCAGCCCGAAAATGGGCAGCCGCAGCAAGGCGTGAAAACGCCGGAGCAGCTGCTTCAGGAACTGCAGAGGATGCAGCAGCAACAGCAGCTCTATCAGCAGCAGCTGAACCCAGCGAACCAGCAGCCGCCGCAGCAGCAGCCGCAGTAGACCTTTACTGTCGAAACAGCGCTCTTAGCGATTCAATGTAAGGTGCGCGTGCAACCCCGCGCTCGGTGATGATGGCCGAGACGTACTCGTGCGGCGTGACATCGAACGCAGGATTCTCCACGCCGACGCCATCGGGAGCGATTTGCCTGCCCGCCATGTGGGTTACTTCGGTCGCAGCGCGCTGCTCGATGGGAATCTTGCTGCCATCGGGCGTGGCGAGATCAACCGTTGAAGTTGGAGCCGCAACGTAAAACGGAATGCCGTGCTCTTTCGCCAGAATGGCCACAGTGTAGGTTCCGATCTTGTTGGCCACGTCGCCGTTCGCCGCGATGCGATCAGCGCCCACCACCACGGCATGGATTTTGCCCTGCCGCATTATCGCTCCGGCCATGTTGTCGGAGATCAGCGTGGTGGGGATGTTGTCCTTCATCAACTCCCACGCTGTCAGACGAGAGCCTTGCAGAAACGGCCGGGTTTCATCGGCGAACACGTGCAACTCTTTTCCCGACTCGACTGCCGCGCGGATGACGCCTAACGCTGTGCCATATCCCGCAGTAGCCAGCGCACCTGCGTTGCAGTGGGTCAGTACGCCGCCGCGGGCTGGCAGCAAGACGGCGCCGTGCTTGCCCATAGCTTCGTTGGCGGCGATGTCTTCCACGTGCATTCGTTTAGCTTCATCAACGATTTCGCGCTTGATCTCGGCAACCGGCCTGTCGCGCAATTGCGCAAACTTGTCCTGCATGCGACGGATGGCCCAAAACAAATTCACCGCTGTCGGTCGGGTTGCGCCGATGACCTTACAGATCTCGTCGAACTGGGGAGCGAGTTCATCTAGCGTTTCCGCTTTGGCGTCGCGCATGCCCAGTGCGATACCCATGCCCGCCGCAACGCCGATGGCGGGCGCGCCGCGCACGATCATGGTTTTAATCGCGTCGGCGACTTCCTCGTAGGTCTTGCAGGTGACATACACCTCTTGCGTCGGCAGCTTCGTCTGATCGATGAAGCGCACCCCATCGTCAGTCCATTCCAGTGTCTTGATTATGCTCATGTGTTTATGAAGGATTGCGTTTGATATGTTCTGCGCGAACGTCATTAGCGGTGAATAGAGATACGAACGCCGCCGGCGAGGCAGCTTTCTCTACGTTCGGTCGTCCACCGGCCTCTTCGCGCTCAACAAGGCACATTACACCGGCGATCTCGAAGCCATGTTCACGCGCCGCTTCAAGGGCCTGAATGGTGGAAGCGCCCGTGGTGCAGACGTCATCCACGATGACTACACGCGCAGGCTTCTCGCGGAAGCCTTCGATGCGCTGTCCCGTGCCATGCGTCTTCTCCGCCTTGCGAACCAGAAAACCATTTATCGGCTTGCCCTGTTGCGCACTGATCACGGAGGTCGCAACCACGATGGGGTCGGCTCCCATGGTAAGGCCACCGATTGCGTCGGCTTGCCAGCCCCGACTCTGGATCTCCTGCAACACGGTCTCTCCGGTCAACCGGGCGCCGTGCGCATCCAGCGTAGTCAGCCGGCAATCGACGTAGTAGTCGCTGGTTCCTCCGCTCGACAATGTGAAGTTGCCCAGGCGAAAGGATTTCTCCGCCAGCATCCGTAGTAATTCCTCACGCGCGCTTGCCATTCGTGCGGTGCTCTCCTAGCTATTCAATTTCTCGAGATGGCGAAAATGATCGCTGCCAATCCAGAGTAGCGCAAACAGGGTGAAGTTGTACCCGGAGTGGGTCAGCACGCCGGCGGCGACGGAATCGGTCCGCTCGCGCACAATCGTCAGCACAAGGCCCACGACGAAGATGCTCAGGATCGGCGCCCAGGCATATCCCAGCTGTGCTCCGTGAATCGACGCGAAGGCTGCGGCTGTCAGCAACACGGCAAGCAACGTGCCCGTCCCGCGTCGAAGTGTTGGGAACAGCATTCCACGGAAGAACAATTCTTCCAGCACCGGTGCGATCAGGATGCCGAAGAAGGCCATCAGATACGCGCTCCCGGCGTCGTTGAAGAATTTGTCCATGGGCAGCGACTTGGGAATCGGGAGGAAGTGTGCCAGTCCTTCGACCGCGAAGGCGAGCACAATCCCGGATAAGTAGAACCAGAGGGCTTTGCTACTCGGCCAATTCCACCGGATCGCCGTGAGGAATGGCTCATTACTCCGCCGGCGAACGATCATCGCCATAAACCCGATGATGAGCGGATAACTCGCGATCTGCGAGCCGACAACGATGAGTGGCTCTTGCGCCAAGTCGTGGATGGAGAGCCCATGAAACGTACGCAGGCTGTGCGCAATGCCAAGGGCGATCAGGCTGCACACGAAGATGGCCAGCAGGGTTGCGCATGGAATCACCGCAACGTCCCATGCCGTCCAGGCAGGGAACTCGCGTTTGGGAGGCGCGGCAAATGCTGAAAACTCAAAGGTGCGTTGCGCTGTCGGGAACTATCTCTGCGGGTGCACGAGCGCCAGCAGGCTCTGGCAATGGCCAATGATCGCTTTCAGCCATTGGCCCCTACTTGTTGAGGAACGCTCTGATCGCTGGACTTCGCGACGCGCGGCAAAAGTTTGGCCAAGGCGTGGCCGGTATACGACTTCTTCACGCGCGCTACCTGCTCGGGCGTGCCCTGAGCGACGATTCGACCGCCATCTTCTCCGCCCTCAGGGCCTAGGTCGATAATCCAGTCGGCATTACGGATTACATCCATGTTGTGCTCGATGATGATGATGCTGTTGCCCAAATCGGTTAGACGGTGCAGAACCTCGAGCAGCTTGCTGACATCGGCAAAGTGCAATCCCGTCGTGGGCTCATCCAGCAGGTACAGCGTCTTACCCGTCTGCCGCTTGCTCAGTTCGCGTGCCAGCTTGATGCGCTGCGCCTCGCCACCCGACAACGTCACCGCCGACTGCCCAAGATGAATATATCCCAGCCCGACATCCACCAGAGTTTGCAGCTTCTGCTTGATCTGCGGGAAAGCCTCCAGCAGCGGCAGCGTGTCTGACACCGGCATTTCCAGCAGGTCCGCGATCGAGTAACCCTTGTACCGCACGGCCAGCGTCTCATGGTTGTATCGCTTGCCGCCGCACACTTCACACAAGACGTAAACATCGGGCAGAAAGTTCATTTCAATACGGCGTTCGCCCTCGCCCTGGCAAGCTTCGCAGCGACCACCCGCAACGTTGAACGAGAAGCGCCCTGCCTTGTAGCCGCGCTCGCGTGATTCGGGCAGCATGGCATACAGATCGCGAATCTGAGTGAAGACGCCGGTGTAGGTCGCGGGATTCGAGCGCGGTGTGCGTCCAATCGGCGACTGGTCGATGCGGATGACCTTATCGATGTACTCGGTTCCGCTGATCGACTTGTGCGCGCCTGCTTCTTCGCGTGAGCCGTACAAGTTCCTGGCCAGCGCACGATAGAGGATGTCGTTCACCAGGGTCGACTTGCCCGAGCCTGAAACTCCCGTCACCACCGTCATGACGCCCAGCGGGAAGCTGACGTCGAGATGATTCAGATTGTTTTCGCTGGCGCCAAGGATCGTGATGGCTTTCCCGTTGGGAGCGCGACGCGCGAAGCGATAGGCCACCTGCTTTTCGCCCGAGATGTACTGTCCTGTAAGTGAGCGTGGCGCCGCAGCTATCTGGTCCGGTGTCCCGCTGGCCACCAGCTCTCCGCCGTGTCGTCCTGCCCCCGGACCAAGATCGACTACGTAATCGGCCCGGCGAATCGTGTCCTCATCGTGCTCGACGACCAAAACAGTGTTGCCGAGATCACGCAACGATTCCAAAGCCTCGAGCAGCCGTTCGTTGTCGCGATGATGTAACCCGATCGAGGGCTCATCCAGCACGTAAAGCACGCCGCGAAGGCGAGAACCAATCTGCGTCGCCAGACGAATGCGCTGGCCTTCGCCGCCGCTCAAGGTTGCTGCTGAGCGATCCAGTGAGATGTACCCCAAGCCGACGGCATTCAGGAATCCCAGTCGCTCAGCGACCTCTTTCAAAATGCGACCCGCGATCTGCTCTTCGCGCGGATTGAGACGGATGCGAGCAGCGGCGTCGATGGCCCGCGACACCGGCAGGGAAGTGAAGTCGGCGATCGAGATGCCGTTCACCTTTACGCCCAGGCTCTCAGGTCGAAGACGCTTACCGCCGCAAGCAGGACACTTGCTTGCCGACATGTGATCCAGCAGCCATTCGCGATAGGTTTCCGAACTGCTGTCGTCCATCGCCCGGCGCAGATAAGCAAATATGCCGAGGAATCCGCCACGCTTTTGCTCGCCCGGTTGCGGCCCGTACAGGATTAGGTTTTGCGTCTTGCGTGGAAGCTGCTCAAACGGCTTGGAGAGATCAAACCCGTATGCCGCGGACGCAAGTTGAAGGGTGTGGATCAGATTCTGCGAGGCAGAGCCCGGTCCAAGGCCTCCCTCCAGCAGCGGCTTCGACCAGTCGGAAACCACCTTCGCGGGATCGAAGTCATACTTGCTGCCCAGGCCATTGCACTCAGGACATGCGCCATACATGCTGTTAAAAGAGAACGAGCGCGGCTCCAGAACCGGAACGCTGATGCCGCACTCAGGGCAGGCGAGTTTGGACGAGTAGAGTCGTTCCTCGCCTTCGACGACCGCGACCAGCACCAGGCCATTCGCCAGCTTCATGGCCAGCTCGACTGACTGCACCAGTCGCTTCTCGATGCCGGGCTTTACCAGCAGCCGATCAACCACCAGCTCGATGGTGTGATTCTTGCGCTTGTCGAGCTTGATTTCTTCGTCCGCGATATTGCGCAGCTCGCCATCGATGCGCGCACGAGTAAATCCTTGCTGCACCAGCTTGTCGAGCTCTTTCTTGAACTCTCCCTTGCGGCCACGCACGATCGGCGCCATGATCATGACGCGCTCTTCCGGCCTCAGCTCCATCACCCGTTGAACGATCTGATCGGCTGATTGCCGCGAGATCTCTCGTCCGCATTGCGGACAATGCGGGACTCCCACCGAAGAGTAGAGCAGCCGAAGGTAGTCATAGATCTCGGTTATTGTTCCGACCGTCGAGCGTGGGCTGCGGCTGGTAGTTTTCTGTTCGATGGCAATTGACGGGCTCAGGCCGTCGATTCCGTCTACGTCGGGGCGTTCCATCTGATCGAGGAACTGCCGAGCGTAGGCGGAGAGCGTCTCAACATAGCGGCGCTGTCCTTCGGCGTAGATGGTGTCGAAGGCCAGCGACGACTTCCCGGAGCCGCTCAATCCGGTGATGACCGTTAGCTTGTTCCGGGGTATTTCGACGCTGATGTTCTTGAGGTTATGCTGCCGTGCCCCTCGCACGGTAATGCTGGTAATGGCCATCGATCCGTTTCGCTACCCTGTCTGGGCGCCCGTCCTGCTTGGGAGTGATTCAGAGCAGTCCGAACTGAAATGTTCGGAGAAGTGCCGGAAAACACGACCGGTACCGCTCTGGAACCTTGGCGAGGAGGTGTGCGCAACTCTACTCCGTATCTTAGTTGTCAACATCGAAAGGCGTCAATGCGCGGTAAAGTTGCATCCAGAGTAGAGGTGGTTGCTTTCAGTAGATGCTGGCCAGGGGACTGACGCTTCCGAGGGATTGACCAGCGGCTATTCAGAATGAGACGGTGGTAATGACTTCTATGTTCTTGTCGATTCTGCTACTGCTGACGATTGTGTTTGCGTTTGCTATTGGAATTGTTCTGGGGCGCTGGGCGATCTTCGGAATTCTGCACTTCTTCGATCCGGCAAGGACGCAGAAGGAAACGAGGACGAGCGAACTCGCTCCTGCCTCCGGTGGCGACTAAGCGTGACTCTCAATCTTTCCGAAGCTTCAGTATCTCTTCAGCCACTCTCACTCCGCTGCTAAACGCGCCATGAACGGTCGCATGATGACCGTCACTTTCGGTGGCTTCTCCCGCAAAAAATAGGCGATCAGCTATTGGTCGGGCCAGCTCCTGCTGTGCGCCAATGCCTCCCGCTCCGATGATGATCACGTCATACTTGGCGTTCAGTTTGTTCAGGCATATCGTGCGGAGGACAGGGATTGACGCTCCATCAAGATTACCCCCTTCCGCAACTTAGACTTACAGCCGCATCCCAGCAGCGCGGCGCGAGACGTGCCAAATCCCTCTGAGACAAAGCTAATCGCCGAAAATCGCCTGCGCCGATTCCCGCCGCTGAGAATCGCCACTACAGTACCCACAGACAGCACGTGGAAGCTGAGAATCGCCTCGGTCGTCCGTAACCCGTTGCGAAACACATCACGCACGAAAGTGACGCAAGTCACAGAACGATTTCGGCTTAGAGGAGGAAACTGAGGCTGCGGATTGGTGAGCACAGTCCGTACGGGTGATCTTAATAACTCTAATACAATCCTCCGCCCGTCTGTATGCGTTCATGCTTCAGGAGAAGTGATGAAAAAAGTTATATTCGCGGTCATGCTGGTCGCGCTTGCATTGTTTCTAATTCTTCCGAATCTGTCGTGGGCCCAATCCGACATCTACAAGGCGAAGTGCGCCGGATGTCATGGAGTAGATGGGAAGGGAACTACTGCCGGACAAAAGATGGGAGCACCTTCGTTTTCGTCCGACAAAGTCCAAAAAGCTTCTGATGCTGAGCTGGCCGATTTCATCGAAAACGGCGGCCCGCAGAAGAAGGCAGCGCACGCCTTTGGTAACAAAGGCATCAGCCAGGCAGACGCGCAGAAACTGGCTGCATACGTAAAGACTTTGGGCAAGTAGTCTTCCGTTTCTTTCCAGACCGCCGGGCGGCGCGCCTGCTCCGCCCCGCAGGCCGAATAGGGCCAAGGTGAATATCCGCACCGGGATTCGCACGCAAGAGTCTCGGGCACGAATCAGCAGTCCGTGCCTCGCTGGGCGAAACTTAACCCGAAATCAGCCGTCTCCGAATCGAATCCACTTATTCCGGAAAATTGCACTCATACCCACTCCCGGCTCTCCGGACCCGGGCAGTGTACACGTCCATTCGGCTGCCTCGCACCGATTGGGGAGATCAAATACATGAGCAAGGGACTTCTTTACGATGCAACGTTATGCATCGACTGCAAACAGTGCGAGCAGGCGTGCGCCACCGAAAACGGCCTGCCGTACGACGACAAAATTGCCGCGCAGGATTTCACCTCGGCCTATAAATTAACCACCGTGCTGGCCAAGGGCGACAAGTACATGCGCCGGCTATGCATGAACTGCGATGACCCGGCCTGTGCCTCCGTATGTCCAGTAGGGGCGCTGAAGAAGACCGCGCTGGGCCCGGTTACTTACGACCAACACAAGTGCATGGGATGCCGCTATTGCATGGCCGCCTGCCCCTTTGGCGTGCCCAAGTATCAGTGGGACAAAGCGATACCAGGCGTGCGCAAGTGCATCATGTGCGCGCCGCGCGTGCAGGCTGGCAAGCCAACCGCATGCGCCGAAGCCTGCCCTACCGGAGCAACGAAGTTCGGCGACCGTGATGAATTGCTGAAAGAGGCGCAGCAGCGGATTCAGGACAATCCCGACAAGTATCTCCACCACATCTATGGCGAGACGGAAGTTGGCGGAACCTCGGTCTTGCTGCTCTCATCGGCTGACTTCACCAACTTCGGCTACCGCGATGACCTCACCCAGCGGGCCCTTCCCATGTACACCTACCAGGTGCTGCAGCACATTCCTCAGTTTGTTCCCCTGTTCGGGACGCTGCTGGGTGGCATTTACTGGATCACCCACCGCCGCGAAGACGTTGCTGAGGCGGAAGAGAACGAGAAGAAAGGCGGCGCGCAATGACCCTCCGAGATATCCCTATTCCAAAGATGCGCTTCACCTTCTGGAAGGCTGTCTTCCTGGTCATCATGGTCGCCGGCGTGTACTGCACGTATCTGCGGTTCTTTCATGGCCTGGGCGCGTCCACAAACCTGAGCGATCAATTTCCCTGGGGCCTGTGGATCGGCTTCGACGTCATGTGCGGCGTCATGCTGGCGGCGGGCGGTTTTACGCTGACCGCGGCAGTCGAGATCTTCAACATCAAGCGTTGGCATTCCATCATGCGGCCCACGGTCCTTACCGCCTTTATGGGCTACCTGCTGGTTTGCGCCGCGCTGATGTATGACCTTGGTTTGCCCTGGAACATCTGGCACCCACTGATCATGCGCAATCCCCACTCGGTAATGTTCGAGGTGGCTTATTGCGTAATGCTTTACACCACCGTGCTGGCGCTGGAATTCTCCCCCATCGTGTTTGAACGCCTGGGCTGGAAGAAGGCGCTCCGCGTGGTGCGCAGTCTGATGATCATCTTCGTCATTCTGGGCGTGATCCTCTCTACCTTGCACCAGTCCTCGCTGGGCACGCTGTACTTGATCATGCCCAACAAACTGCATCCTTTCTGGTACAGCCCTCTGTTGCCGGTGTTCTTCTTCATCTCGGCCATTGCCGTCGGTCTGGCGATGATGATCTTCGAATCGTCGCTGAGTTCCAAGTACTTCGGTCGACAGCTTGAGCTTTACATTCTGAAGGACATGGGCCGCGTGCTGGTCGTGGTGCTGGCCATCTACGGCATCCTGCGCTTCGAAGACCTGCTCAGTCGCGGTGTCTTGCACCAGGTATTTGTACCGGGATACGAGCAGGGCTTCTTCCTGCTGGAGATTTTCCTCTCGGTAATTATTCCTCTTGTGCTGCTGTTGATCCCGAAGGTTCGCAATAGCGGCCAGGGGCTTTATCTGGTCGCAGTGCTGGTCTTGCTGGGCTTCGTTACCAATCGCTTGAACATCGCGATCACCGGTGTCGAGAATGCCGTCGGGGGCCGCTACACGCCCAGGTGGACCGAGGTCGTGATTACTGCAATGTTTGTGGCGTTAGGTTTCGCCATCTTCGGACTGGCGGTGCGCTATCTACCGATCTTCCCTGAAGAGGAGGAAGCTCATGCTCCGGCGATGAGTCTGCCGGAGGAGGTCTCTGTCCAGTTGGCGGAACCTGTACATGCCGGAGACTAACCAGTTCGACACCATCGGCGACGTTGTTGGTGAGTGGAAAGACGGGCGCAGCATCAGCTTCAAGTTGATGGCCTCGATCTTTGTGGTGATGACCGGCATCTTTGCGCTTTTGACCTATCTGACCATCGACCAGCACCGTAAGCACCTGGAAGCGGCAGCGTTGGTCAGCGCCGAACAGCAGAGCGAGGTGCTGCGACGCAGTGCCTCGCATTACATGCTGAAGAACGACCGCGCCGGCCTGTACGAAATGATGGTCAACATGGCCGACCAGGCGGGCATGACGCGGGTCCGCATCATGAATTCGGAAGGGATCATCAGTTATTCGACCTTCCCTGACGAAGTCGGCAAGAGCGTAAACAAAGCTTCTGAGGCTTGTTACGCGTGCCATGAGCAGTCGCAGCCCATGTCACTTCTAAAACGCTCCGACCGTTTTCGTATTTACAAAGCCGATGGAAGTCGCGTTCTGGGAATCATCACTCCCATCGAGAACCAGCCGGCCTGCTCCAATGCTGAGTGCCACGCCCATCCGGCAAGCACGCAGATTCTTGGTGTCCTTGATACCAACCTCTCTCTCGCCAAGGTCGACGAGAGTCTGGTACAGGACCGTCACCGCATGCTGGCGTACTTTTCCGTTGCGTTGATCCTGCTGGTGACCCTGTCCTGGGTCTTCATCAGGAACGTGGTACACGCTCCGCTGAGAATCCTGAAGCACGGTACGGAGCGAGTGGCAAAGGGTGAGTTGGGGGCGCAGATTCCGGTCACCTCGAACGACGAAATTGGAGAGTTGGCCCAGTCATTCAACGAAATGAGTGGGAAGCTGCTCGTTGCGCAGGCGGAAATCAATGCCTGGGCTCGCATCCTGGAAGAACGTGTGGACGAGAAGACGCGGGAACTCAACCAGGCGCATCAGCGCATGCTGCACGTGGAGAAGATGGCGACCATCGGCAAGATGGCGGCCGTCGTGGCCCACGAAATTAACAATCCGCTCTCGGGAATATTGACCTATTCGCGACTGATCAAACGTTGGATCCTGAAGAGTGCGACGGAAGTACCCAAGCACGACGAGATGGCGGGCTCGCTCGACATCATTGCGTCGGAGAGCAAGCGTTGCGGCGATCTGGTGCACAACCTGCTGAGCTTCTCCCGGGTCTCGCCCATGAATTTGGCCTGGTGCGACCTGTCGGAGGTAATTGACCGTTGCGTCAAGCTGGTTCAGCACAAGATGGATATGGCGAACGTGCAGCTCAATCTCGAGCTTGCGCCTGAGTTGCCGCCAGTGCACTGCGATCCGGCACAGATCGAGCAAGTCGTACTGGCCATGGTGATCAATGCCATCGATGCCATGCCGCAAGGCGGCAATCTCTGGATCAGCGCGCAAGTAGCGGACAACCAGATCGTGCTCACCATTCGCGACGACGGTATGGGGATCACCGATGAGCATCTGGCGCACATCTTTGAGCCGTTCTACACCACCAAAGAAGCGGGAGGCTCAGGCCTGGGCCTCGCCATCAGCCAGAACATTGTCGAGCGGCATGGAGGACAAATCGAGGTCGACTCCGTTGCCGGACGGGGAACGACCTTCAAAGTGTCACTGCCGGTCGACAGTCAGAAGTTCGCCGCGGGAAGAAAAGAAGACCGCAGCCCAGTGGAAGTGAGGTAGCAGAGTGGAAAAAGGCAAGTTGCTCATCGTCGATGATGAAATGAGCGTACGTGATTCGCTCGCCAAGTGGTTTGCCGAAGAAGGCTACGAAGTCGGCACCGCCGAGAGTGCCAGCGAGGCGCTGACGCGCGTGGCCGAGACCAGCTATGACGTTGCCCTGGTCGACATCAAGATGCGAGGCACCGATGGAATCGAATTGCAGCGGCGCCTGCACGAGATTTATCCCGACATGCTGGTCATCATCATGACCGGCTACGCTTCGGTTGAGACCGCGATCGCTGCCCTCAAGAACGGAGCTTACGACTACGTCAACAAGCCGCTTGATCCTGACGAGATTGCCCACTTGATCTCCAAGGCCATGGCGCATCGCCACACCCAGCAGGAAAATATCCGGCTGAAGGAGACAGTCGCGGAGATCGCGCGGCCTTCCGAGATCATCGGCCAAAGCGTTGCCATGAAGCACATCTTCGATGCTATCGAGACGGTCGCGCCAACCGATGCGACGGTCCTCATCACCGGCGAAAGCGGTACCGGCAAGGAGTTGGTGGCGCGCGCTGTTCACGCCGGAAGTACACGGCGTTTTCACCCCCTGGTCGTCATCCACTGCGGCGCGTTGACCGAGACATTGCTAGAGAGCGAGTTGTTCGGACATGAGAAGGGCGCCTTCACCGGTGCGCAATATCGCAAGAAGGGCAAGTTTGAAATTGCCGAGGGTGGCACCGTCTTTCTCGACGAAATCGGTGACATCAGTCTGAAGACGCAGACTGACCTTCTGCGCGTACTGCAGGAGCGCGAAATCGTGCGCGTTGGCGGCAATCAAACCATCAAGGTCGATTTCCGCTGTGTGGCCGCAACCAACAAGAATCTGGAGCAGCTTATCGAGGAAGGGAAGTTCCGCCCTGATCTCTACTACCGTTTGAACGTGTTTCATATCGAGCTGCCGCCCTTGCGTGAGCGCCTTGAAGACATCCCATTGCTGGTCGATCATTTCGTGCGGAAGTTTGTGCGCGAGATGAACAAGAAGATCACCCGCGTATCACCGGCCGCGATGGCCCTCTTGCAGCAGCAGGCATGGCCAGGCAATATTCGCGAGTTGGAGAATGCAGTCGAGCGGGCGATGGTTGTAGCGCAGGAACCGGAGCTCCGCGAAGCCGACTTTACCCTCAAGCCACGCAACGGCAGCTCCACACCGCTGAAGTGCGAAGTCTTGACGAAGTCGAGAAAGGGCATATCCTGCGGGTGCTGGAAGAATGCGGCGGCAATCAGACACGCGCCGCTGAGGTGCTCGGCATCGACCGCGTCACCTTGCACCACAAACTAAAGAAGTACGGCTGGAACCGCCGCGACCGAGAGCTTGCCACCGTCGAATCGTAATGAAGAAGTTGCAAATCTTGCCGGTAGGCCCCGCCGACGCCCGCCTGCTGGACTGGCTCCGTCAGTCTTTGCAGGAGAAGTATCCAGGTCGACAGCGAGGTCCTTTCCCCGGCGCTCGACGCTTCGTTCGCGCTGCACTCCGAGCGGCAGCAATACCATTCGTCTGAAATTCTCGCGGCCATGCAGTCCTACAAAGACCGGGACACATGGAAGCTGCTGGCCGTCACCAGTCTCGATCTTTACATCCCGATTTTGACATTCGTGTTTGGCGAGGCGCAGGTTGGCGGCGCTGCCGCTATCGTTTCCTACCACCGGTCTACGGCAGCAGTTTTATGGCTTGCCGGAAGACCTTGATGTACTGGCCGATCGCCTGCTGATTGAAGCGGTGCATGAGCTCGGCCACACGCTTCGCCTGACCCACTGCGACGATTACCGTTGCGCCATGGCGCCTTCGCACGCGGTGGAGTGGATTGATCTCAAAGACAGCGGATACTGCGAGTCGTGCCTGTCGCGAGTGCTGGAATCGGCGCGGTAGGTTGGGTGGAAGCACCACGCTTTAGCGTGGTGAAAGATCGATCCGCAGAAATCGGCTTTAGCCCTGGAAACCCCAAGAAATGCACGCATTCCTTCGAGAATATCGGGTGACGGATTCGATTGCCTATGGGCGGGACGTGAACTGCCCCGAGCCCGATTCCGCAGAGGCTAAAGCCCGCAAGAGAGAGGGCGTCCGGCTCACCACGCTGAAGCGTGGTGCTTCCACCGTAAAGCTGCGCTGAAGCGTGGTGCTTCCATCTAAATCTGCGTCGATGGGTCCGCTAACTTCCCTTGGTCTTCGGGTAGTCGCTCCAGGTGCCGCTGAACAGCTTCCCCTTCTTATGCTCGGAGACCATGGCAGTTATGCCCATCACTCCCATCACGAGGAAGATGGCGAAGAAAACGACGGCGATCACGAGGACTGGCATGCTTCACCTCAAGAGCATTGTGAAGCTACATGACCATCGCTTCCGTGACCGCAATCACTCAGTCGCGTGAGGCAGGTACGCCGCGCGTCGCAGAGTCCGTGCTGTTTCAGCGTGCGCGTTCTTACGAACTCGAACCGAGCTGACCGTCCAGCTCCGCCAGGGAACGGCGCAGCATTTCGGAATAGCGCTCGTTGGTGCTGCTCTCCAGCTCCCGCAGGATTCGCTGACGCGACAGCTGCAGGTTAGCCCTGTGGCTCTTACGGTGAATTTCTGCGTGCGAAGCAGGCTTATCAGGGCTTTGGTTTGATGAGGTGGATTTTTCTTCGATCTGCGCTTCTACTGATTTACTTTCCCAACCACGTGCCATACCTCAATTATACGGCTTCGGTCGCTCAGGATGACGGTTCTCGCGTCATCGGTTCGGCAACTTTGCAAGTCAGAGCCCTTAGCACCGCGCTGACTCCCATTTCCGTCCCGCTAATTCCCATTTCAGAACCCAATCGCGAGGCGCGCTACGTTTTGAGGAGCTCAGGTACTCGTCGCGATGTTACTTTTGATTGTTACCGCTAAAAGGCGGTTTTCTGGGTGAAAATGCGAATCCTGGTGGTCGAAGATGACACTCCTCTGTCCACGTTTGTGCGCAAGGGCTTAGAGGCGGAGCACTACGCGGTTGATACGGCAGCAGATGGAGAGCAGGCGGTTTGTATGGCGCTGGAGAGCGACTACGATCTAATCGTTCTCGACTTGAACTTGCCTAAGCTGGATGGCATCGACGTTCTGCGAGCTGTCCGAGCCAAGAAGCCTAATTTACCGGTGCTGGTGCTTACCGCCCGCAGTCGCATTGAAGACCGGGTGCAGGCGCTCGATTCCGGCGCCGACGACTGCCTCAACAAGCCGTTCTCCTTTACCGAATTGTCGGCGCGGGTCCGAGCATTGTTGCGCCGCGGTCCGCGCACGGTGGAGACACTGCTGCAGGTGGCCGACCTTGAACTGGATCGCGTGGAACGCAAGGTCAAGCGCGCCGGCAAGCACATCGAACTGACCTCGAAAGAGTTTGCCCTTCTGGAATACCTGCTGCGCAACGCCGGACGACGCGTCACCCGCACCATGATTATCGAGCATGTGTGGAACTTGTCGTTTGATACCTCGACCAACATCGTTGACGTCTATGTGAACTACCTTCGCAGGAAGGTGGATGATGGCTTCTCGCCGCGGCTGATCCACACCGTTCGTGGCGTGGGATACGAACTGGGAGCTCGCCCGGAGTATTCGGCATGAGCAGCCAGCCGCCGGAGAGCGGCGAAGAACACAAACTCCTGGCCAACCTCTTCCACTTGATCAGTCAGCCCATGACAGCGTTGCAATGCTCGCTGGAGTTCGCCCTGAACAAGCTGGATGATCCGCAGCAATGTCGCACCTGGATCGAGGCGGCGTTGGAGAATTCCGAGCGCTTGCGCTGTCGATTGTCGCTGGCGCGAGAAGTCGCCGATGCGGCCCATCCCGGCGATCCGGCTCAGACGGTAAACCTGCGATCGGTGCTCGAAGAGGTGCTGAGCGAAGTAGAGCCGCTCTTCGAGTTGTCAGGAGCGAAGCCCAGGTTGCAGCTGCGATGAAATTGAAGTTTCGGGCGAGCGCAGCCGATTGTTGCGAGGCTTCTTTCACGTACTGCAAAACTTGCGGCCTGCAGAGGCGCCCGCATCGGAGGCGCCCGAGGTTGGCGTTGAGCGCGAGGCGGAGTTGGTTCAGGTGCGCTTCACTCGATTCGTTCTTAGGGGGACGGCAAGTAAGGACCAGGTTGCGTCTCAACTGGAGATCGCCAAGGAAATATTCGAATCGGCGGGCGGAGGATTGATCTTCTTCTGTTTCGCGGGAAACGATGCATTGGTCCGGGTCTTGTTGCGCACGCCTCAGGCGCAGCTCGCGCTCTACGAGGAAGCCCTGAGAAAGGAACCTGGGAGCGCTTCTATCGGCAGGACAGCAGTTTTTCCACAGGTGTCCTGAGTAACTTCTAATCCTCTCTTAATTGACTTCTAAGCTCCCGCCGGTACAACCGAAGCATGACAACGGCAGCGCAGAGCCATTACTCCCCTGATCCGGCTGTGATCGTGGCTAGCGGAAATGCGGCCATTCGGCAACGGATC
Source organism: uncultured Acidobacteriaceae bacterium (assembly GCA_963699875.1). GTDB lineage: Bacteria > Acidobacteriota > Terriglobia > Terriglobales > Acidobacteriaceae > CAVVDY01. The sequence goes on along the minus strand of CAVOVN010000002.1, from coordinate 346,942 downwards.
CTTGAGACTTTCCACTCGTCGCGCATCCAGGCGGCCGAGGCATGCGGAGGTGCCGACGCTATCGGCAAACTGGAATCCAGCGAATGCCGCCTTCTACTGCTGGATGGTAAGCTGCCCGACCTGGATGCCGGCGACCTGATGCGCACTATTCATTCTCGCTTTCCCGGAATCGATGTGCTCTTGCTGGATGAGGCCGGCCAGCCTTTGATCCCCCACGAGTGGCGCAGCGCAGACGCGCGCGATCTCTTTCAGACGGTCTCTCTTTGGCAACTTCCGCCGGCGGCTGATTCACCGAAGGCCGACGCAGCCCCCAGTGACGGCCTGCCCGGCATCGTGGGTACTTCGGCTGCCATGCACCGGGTACACCGCATGGCTCGGCTGGTGGCGCGCCACGACACTCCGGTGCTGCTGACCGGCCCCACCGGAACGGGAAAGGAGTTGGTCGCCAACGCCATTCACGAGTTGAGTTCTCGCGCGGGCAAGCGCATGGTGACCATCAACTGTGCCGCCATTCCTGAGGCGTTGCTCGAGGCCGAACTCTTCGGCTACACCCGCGGCGCTTTCACCGGCGCGGTGCAGTCGCACCTGGGACGAATTCATGCCGCGCAAGGCAGCACATTGTTTTTGGACGAGATCGGGGAGATGCCGCTCGGCATGCAAGCCAAGCTGCTGCGCTTTATCGATCGCGGCGAAATCCAGCGGCTGGGTAGCTCCGATACCTGCCGCGTCGATGCCCGGGTCATTGCGGCAACCAACCAGGACTTGGCGGAGCTTTCGCGGCAGAAGCTGTTTCGCGAAGACCTCTATTACCGCCTGGCGGTTTTCCCCATTGAGCTGCCTCCTCTGGCGCGGCGCCGTGGCGACGTGGATTTGCTGGCCGAGCACTTTGTGCAGAAGTTTAGTGCCGGCCATGGAAGCCTGACCGGCGAAGCCCGCTGCGCGCTGGAGCGGCACAGTTGGCCGGGAAACGTTCGCGAGTTGCAGCACGTGATCGAGCGGGCCCTGATTCTGGCCGAAGATGGGCCGATACAGCCCGAGCATCTGGGACTGATCTGCGGAGTGGCAGCCGGCAGCTACTTTGCCTGAGCGGACGCAGGAGGTGACATGAGCCTGGTCGATACACCTTTGATTCACAGCCTGACGCGCGCGCTCGACCTCACCTCGTTGCGCCAGCGGGTGGTGAGCGAGAACATCGCCAATATCGACACCCCCGGGTATCAGACCCGCGATGTCGATTTCGCCGGCGAGTTCAAGCGGGCGTTGACCGCAGACGAAACTGGGACGGACTCTGGGCCGGTTGCGGTGCGCACCCTGCGCGGGCTGGAGCAGCGGCCCGACGGCAACAACGTCAGCATCGATCGCGAAAGCCTGTTAATGGCGCAGAACCAGTTGCAGTTTCAGACCGATGTCGCCGTGCTGCGCTCGGAGTTCAGCCGCCTGCAACTTGCAATCAGCGGAGGCACCAACTCATGAATCTTTTTGGTCTGTTTCAGGTGAGTGGTTCCGCCTTGGCGGCGGAGCGCCTGCGGGCCGAGGTAGTGACCAGCAATCTGGCCAATGCCGAGAGTACGCGCACTCCGGAAGGCGGTCCCTATCGGCGCAAGATGGCTGTCTTCGAGAGCCGCAGCTCATCGCCGTTTCAGTTGCTGATGGCAGGTACCGGTTCGGCCAGCTCGGGCGCCGATTCATCCGGCGGAGTCCGCGTCTCGCAGGTGGTAGAGGACGAGGCGCCCGCGATACGCAAGTACGAACCGGGACATCCGGATGCCGATGCTTCCGGCTATGTCGAGTACCCCAACATCAACCCGGTACAGGAAGTGGTCGACCTGGAGGGCGCGCAGCGGGCCTATGAGCTGAATGCCAGCGCCATCGCGGCCGCCAAGCAGATGATCCAGCAGTCGATTCAGATACTGCGATGAGGGCTGCGTCAGGTTAGAAGCACGAGCCAGATGCACAAGGTTGAATAGTCCATGACGGTCGATGCCTTAACTCCGGGTCTTCGCATACTGCCGGCGGACACGCCTCTGCGGTCGTCAGGCCCCGCCGGCAGCTCCGAGAAAACTTTCGGCCAGCAGTTGGAGAGCGCGGTATCGGGCGTCGATGTCGAGCAGCAGGACGCGCAATACAAGGTGAACAGTATGCTCTCGGGCGGCGGCACGGATGTGCATGACGCGATGATTGCGGTGCAGAAAGCCGACCTGTCGTTCCAACTCATGCTGCAGGTGCGCAACAAGGTCGTACAGGCTTATCAGGAAATTGAACGCATGCAGTTCTGAGGTGATTCGCGGTGAGCGGCAGTAACCTGACATTGGCGCAGGTCCGGGAGCAGGGCCTGGAGTTCGTTCGCGGCCTTACCTGGAAACAGAGAATGCTGGTAGCAGGCGGCGGCCTTCTGGTGGCCGCGACGTTGTATGTCTTCGTGCAGCTCATCGGCAAGCCGGAATTTAAAACCCTTTACTCCGGATTGAACCCGCGCGATGCCGAGTCGCTGGGCACCCAGCTCAAGGCCAGGCAGATCGCGTTTGAGATCAGTCCTGACGGCACCAGCGTGCTGGTTCCGTCCGATAAATTGGACGCTGCCCGCCTCGAGGTCGCCTCGCAGCCATTGCCGGGTAGTGGCCGCATGGGCTTCGAGCTCTTCGACAAGCCAAACTGGGCGGGCAGCGACTTCAGCGAGAAGGTCAATTATCAACGCGCCCTCGAGGCCGAACTGGAGCGGACCCTGGGCTCGATGAGCGAGGTGGAGGCGGTACGGGTTCACCTGGTGATGCCTGCGGAATCGCTGTTCACCGAACGCCAGCACGTCGCCAAGGCCTCAGTCATGGTCAAGCTGCGATCGGCCCAGCTGCCCGAGCGCTCCGAGGCAGCCATCCGCCAGTTGGTTGCCGGAGCCGTTGACCGGCTGACCCCTGAAAACGTGGTGGTGATCGATGCCGATACCCATCTGCCCGTCGGTGGCGCCGCCGGCGAATCCGGGGCAGGGGACCAGACCCTTGATCAGGAGCTTGCCAAGCGAGTCGTCGCCACGCTCGAACCAGTTGTGGGAACCGAGGGAGTACGTGCCAGTGTGCACGTCGAGCGCGATCCCACTTCGGGCGACGAGACCCAGGAGACCTATGATCCCAATTCGGCCGTCGCGCTTAGCATGACGCGCAGCGAAGAGCGTATGGGAGGCGATGCGCCGGGCGGAGTTCCCGGGACCAGCAGCAATCTTCCCAACGCAAAAGCCCCGGCCGCATCGAAGTCGGACTCGGGTGGCAACTCGACCAAGACCGAGACCGGCACTTATGCCGTGAATCACACGGTGCGACACCTGATCGAACCGGCGGGCCGGGTCAAGCGCATCGCGGCTGCGGTGCTGGTTGACGATGCCACCGACTCGGAGATGCGCAACAACCAGCGGGTCGTGACCCGCCGCAAGCGCACCCCGGAAGAGATGAAGCAGATTGAAGAACTGGCGCGCGCAGCCTTGGGGCTCGACACCGCCCGTGGCGACATGCTGGCGGTCGAAAACCTGTCGTTCCAGACCTTGCAAACCGAAGCCCCGGTTCCACCCACCAAGACGGAGAAAATCCAGCGCATGTTGCGCAACTTCACCTGGCTCTTCCGCTATGCTGCGCTGGCCTGTCTGTTCGCCAGTGTTTATGTGCTGCTGCTGCGGCCGCTGAAGAAGCAGTTGCTGACCACCTTCCGGGAATTACCCAAACGGCTGGTTGCGAGCTCCGCCACAAAGGAGATTGGAGGAGTCGCGGTTCCGAGCAGTGCGGAGTTGGAGAGCATTCTGGGCAAGCCTGTCGGCGAGGGCGATGCCGCGTTCAAGAAAATCTCGGTGCTGAAGAAGCACCTGGTTGAGAAGGTGCACAGCGAACCGGCGGGGGCCACGCGACTCATCCAGAACTGGATGCACGAAGGCGGAGTCGACTGACCATGGCAGCAAGCCCACATGCGCTCAACGGTATTCGCAAGGCGGCAGTCGTGCTGGTGCTGCTAGGGGAAGAAGCGGCCACCTCAATTTATCGGCACCTCAGTCAGTCGCAGGTGCAGCGCCTCACTCGCGAAATCGCAGAGCTGAGCCGTATCGATCCGGAAACTGCCGCCAGCATATTGGAGGAGTACCACCGCCTCAGCCTCACCCAGGACTATCTCACCCAGGGCGGCGGCTCCTACGCGCACAACCTGCTGGTCAAGGCCTTCGGTGAGGATGGCGCCAAAGGGCTAATGGAGCAGGTGGCACGCGCGCAGCAGCTCAGCGCCAGCCAACTGGATTCGCTGGAGAAGACCGATCCCCAGCAGCTGGCCCGCTTTCTCGAAGGCGAGCATCCCCAGACCATCGCGCTCATTCTGGCGCATCTCGATTCCAGGCCGGCTTCGGCGTCTGTTGATGAAGCTACCCGAGCAACTGCGGGCCGAATCGGTGAAGCGGCTCGCGCTGCTGCGCAATTTCTCGCCCGAGATGGCCCAGAAGGTTTCCCTGGTGTTGCACAAGAAACTGCAATCGCTGGGCGAGCAGAGCCGTCGCGCTTACGCCGGATTCAAAGGCGTGGCCGACATGCTGAACCGGCTTGATCCCAACACGGTGAAGGCGATTCTAGAGACCATCGAGTCCGAGGACGCCAAGTTGGCGCTCAGCATTCGCAATCTGATGTTCACCTTCGACGACCTGCTCGGCGTGCCGGAGGCCGGCATCCGCGAGCTGACCTCGCGGCTGGATAAGAAAGTGCTGGCCTTGGCGCTCAAGGGCGCGACCGTGGAGGTGCGCGATCACCTGCTGAAGACCATGTCATCGCGCGCTGTCGAGATGCTGAAGGAAGACATGGAAGTGCTGGGCCCGGTGCGGGCTAAGGACATCAGCAAGGCGCAGCAGGAAGCCATCGCCCTTGCCCGCAAGCTGGAAGAAGAAGGAAAAATTGTGCTGAAGCCGGAGAGTGCGGATGAGTACGTTGTGTGAGCCGGTCACCCCGGAAGAAATCGAACAGCAGGCAAACGACGCGGTTTGGAATTTCAAGTATCCGACGATTGCTCCAGCGGGATTTCCCTCCGCCCGCGGGGCTTCACAGGCGGAACGGCAGGCCCGCATAGAGCGCGCCGAGGCTGCGGCCATCGAAGCCGCGCGCCAGAACGGTTTCGTGCAGGGTGAAACTCACGCGCAGGCCGCGATGACGCAAAGAATGGAGCAGGAACGTCGCGCTATAGGCGACGCAGTCGAGCAGTTCGCGCAGGAGCGACGTGCCTACTTCCGCCATGTGGAGACCGACGTGGTGACCCTTGCGCTCGCCATCGCCCGTAAGCTGCTGCATCGCGAGGTGCAGATCGACCCACTGCTGCTCAGCGGAATCGTGCGCGTAGCTTTGGACCAGATTCAGGCCGGGTCGCAAGTTGTCTTGCGCTGTTCTTCGTCTGAGCAGGGGAGCTGGCAAAACTTTTTGTCCTCGCTTCCGGAGAGTAACCGTGAAATCACGCTCGTGGCCGACGAAACTGTCGAACGAGGCCGGGTGATGGTCGAGACCGTCGCTGGGAAGGCCGAAATCAGCCTGGAAGAGCAGCTCAAAGAAATTGAGAGTGGATTTCTCGATCTGTTGCGCGCCGACGAGAAGCCGTCTTTATGAGCACTCCCTTGGCGAGATACCTGCGCTTGGTTGACGCCAGTCCCGAGTTGCGATGGCAGGGGAAGGTACGCCAGGTGACAGGCGGATTGCTGGAATCCGAGGGGCCTCCCTGCTGTCTGGGCGAGTGTTGTGAGGCGCGCGACTCAGCCGGGCAGGTTTACTCGGGTGAGGTAGTTGGTTTCCGTGGAAATTCGGTCCTGGTGATGCCACTGGAGAAGCCAAGCGGCATTCGCTTTGGCGATCCGGTGTATGCCCTGGGGATTCGTCCGCACGTTGGGGTTGGCGAAGAGCTTCTCGGCAGAGTGATTGACGCGGGTGGCAGCCCCATCGATGGCTGCGGGCGAATCGTACTGCCTGAGCGGCATCCGCTGGATCAACCGGCGCCTGGAGCTCTGGAGCGTGTCCCCATCCGCGACTCGCTGGGCTGCGGCATTCGCGCCATCGACGCTTTTGTCACCTGCGGGCGAGGCCAGCGCCTGGGCATCTTTGGCGGCAGCGGCGTGGGCAAGAGCACGCTCATCGGCATGATGGCGCGCGGTACCTCGGCTGATCTGACGGTCTTGGGGCTCATCGGCGAACGTGGGCGTGAGGTGAACGAATTTCTTGAGGTGCTGGGACGGGATGGCCGCGCGCGCTCGGTTGTGGTGGTTTCTACCTCCGACCAGTCGCCGCTCCTGCGCATTCGGGCAGCGCTAACCGCAACTGCGGTGGCAGAGTATTTCTGCCGCGCCGGCAAGAACGTGCTGCTGGTCGTGGATTCACTGACGCGCTTTGCCATGGCCCAGCGCGAGATCGGCCTCGCAGCCGGCGAGCCTCCCACGGCCAAGGGATATACCCCGTCGGTGTTCAGCCTTCTGTCACGGCTGGTGGAGCGCGCAGGACGTCTGGCCTATGGCAGCATTACTGCGTTCTACACCGTGCTGATGGAGGGAGATGATCTGCAGGACCCGCTGGTCGATGCCGTCCGCTCACTGCTGGATGGACATATCGTCCTGGATCGCGGACTGGCTTCGCAGGGGCACTATCCTCCCATCGCTATCCTCGACAGCCTGAGCCGCTTGATGCCGGCGGTGGTTTCGCCTGAGCACCTGGCGCAGGCGTATCAGCTACGCGGGCTGCTGGCAGCTTACCGGCGTTCCGAGGACCTGATTCGCATTGGAGCCTACAATCGGGGTACCGATCCGCAACTTGATCGTGCCATCGCGTTGCTGCCGCATCTGGACAGTTTTCTGCGGCAGAAGCCGAATGAGGTCTCACCCATGCCCGGCACGGTAGAACGATTCATGACGCTGGGCTGCTGACATGGGATTTCACTTCAGTCTGGAAACCGTTCTGCGCCTCAGGCGCAGCCTGGAAGACGGCGAACGCCTGCGCCTGCAAAGCCTGCTAGTCGATCGGGCTCATCTGCAGATGCGAATTAGCGAGACCATCACGTTGCGCGCCGCGCTTGGCACAAAGCTCAACACGTCGCTACAGCAGCAGACGATGTCCGCCGCCGAGATGCAATTTGCCGGGCAGCGGCTCCGCGCCTGCGACCTTCAATCCGCGCGTTTGAATGCGTCGGTGGCCACTCTGACGCAACAGATTGAACGCCAGCAAGATCTACTGCTTCGTCGCCGCATCGATCGCAAAGTGTTGGAGCAGGTACGCGAGCGGCAAGTGGCGCGCTACGAGACCGAGGCGCAACATCGAGCGCAATTGCAATTGGAAGAGTTGTTTCTGTTGCGGCGGACAAGAGAGCGAGTTAGCTAGCGGATAGGTGCTTCTTCTGAAGGTGTGCTTGTTTGTATCAGGGCGCACCTTTAGCTTTCTATGCGCCGTCGTAGGTCTCTCCGGGGTGTCATCCCGAGCGGAGCGCAGCGGAGTCGAGGGACCTGCAGTTTGCGCGCGTCGGCAGAACCCGCGCCGGATGGAAGTCAGCAACGAAAGGAACACACCATCCTCGCCTTTGCAAACGAGACGGCTTCCTCGCTTCGCTCGTAGTGACAAAATGGGAAGCCCGTTTGCGGCACAGCTGAAGCCGTGCCCTTTCAAAACAGGGCGGCGCTAACCACTGACCACTAACCACTACTCCCCCGATTCCCCCAGCTTCTCCAGTTGACGCCGCCAGTCTGTCTCCTCGACAAAGGCGCGCGACTCCCGCCAGTTCGGTTGGACCTTAACGAACAGCTCCAGAAAAACGCGTTGGTTGAGCAGGCGCTCGATCTGCAGACGCGCCGCGGTGCCGATCTTCTTCAGCGTAGCGCCCTGTTTGCCGATCAGAATGCCCTTCTGGCCCGCGCGCTCGACATAGATGGTCGCGGCGATGCGTGTCAGTTTCTCGCCCTCTTCGTACTGGTCGATGAGCACGGTAGTTGCGTGTGGAACCTCCTGCGAGGTGTTCATCAGCACCTGTTCTCGGATCAATTCAGTCACCAGAAAGCGTTCTGGCTGGTCGGTAATCTGGTCTTTGGGGAAGTAGCGCGGGCCTTCGGGCAAGGCTTTGATCACGCTGTCCAGCAATGTATCCAATCCCTGACTCTTCAGCGCAGAAACCGGGATGATCTCCGCGAAGTCATGCAGCTCCTGATACTGCGCGATCATCGGCAGCAGCTTCTGCTTTTCAACCGCGTCAACCTTGTTCAGCAGCAGGAACACCGGCAGCCCGGTTTTCTTAGCAACCGCGAGCACGGACTGATCGTCGGGCCCGAACTTGCTCGTCGCATCGACGATGAGCAGCAGCAGGTTGCAGCCCTCCAGCGCGTCATTGACCTCTTTCATCATGCGCCGGTTCAGCGAATTGATCGGCTTGTGAATGCCGGGCGTATCGATGAGCACAATCTGTCCGGCAGGGCGCCCCGGCTTGCGCTCAACATTGACCATGCCCAGGATGCGGTTGCGCGTAGTCTGTGGCTTGCGGGTGACGATCGCCACCTTCTCGCCGACCAGCGCGTTCAGCAGCGTTGACTTGCCCGCGTTCGGCTTGCCGATGATGGAGACGAATCCCGAGTGAAAGGCCATCTTTAGGCCTTCACCTGGTGCGCGGAATGGCTGGCTTCGAGGCTGATGCGCACGCGATCGACACGGCGATCAGTCGATTCGAGCACCTCGAACCGAAGCCCGTTTTCTTCGAACACTTCTCCGGCCTTGGGAATGTGCCCGGCCAGTTCGCTCACCAGTCCGGCAACGGTTGTGGCATCTTTCTCCTCCGGACGCACTCCCAGCAGCTTCTCAATCAGGTCCAGATCAGTGTTGCCGTTGAAGACGTAGGAGGTATCGCTTTCTTTCACAATCTCGCCCTTCTCGTGCTCATCGCGAATCTCGCCAACGATCTCTTCGACCAGGTCCTCAATCGTGACCAGGCCGCTCACCCCGCCATACTCGTCTACCACGATAGCCATGCGGATGTTGTCGCGCTGCATATCACGCAGCAGATCGCTGCCCAGCTTCGTCTCCGGAACAAAAAAGAGATCCGGCTTCATGATGTCGCGTACCGTTTTTGTAGACGCTTCCTCGTCGGTCAGCTGCAGCAGGTCCTTGGCGAAAACGATCCCTTTGATGTGATCGAGGTCGCCTTCGTAGACCGGAATGCGCGAATAAGGGTACCGGTTGATGAGTTCGACCAGATTCTGCAGCGTGGTATCGATAGGCACGGCGATAATCTCGGGACGCGGGGTCATCACCTCGTGTATCGTCTTGTCGCCGAACTCGACCACCGACTGAATCAAGTCACGATCGCTCTCTTCGAGGATGCCTTCCTCCTGCCCGGCCTCGATCAGCGCGTCAACAACCTCGGCCGACGTCTCCGGTTCTTGCTCGGCATGCTCACGACTTAGCGCTGCCACAGAAAGCGCAAAGCTAAGCACCAAAGTCGCGGGCATAGCAATCCAAATGAGCACCCGCAACACAGGTACGAAGTGCACCAGCCATTCGCCGCGCGTGCGCACGAAGAAGATGTACGGCAGCAGGCGATTGAACAGCACGATGATAAACACCAGGCTGACCACCGCCTGTACAACGTCGAGCGCAACCCATCGCCTCTCCATGAACAGCAGCCAGCCTATGACCAGTCCGATCGATGCCACACAGAGCTGTGTCAGCATGGCCATCGACAGCGCGGCGCGCTCCGATGTCACCTTCAGCCGAGGCTCAACCCGCTGTTCGTAAGCTTCAATGTTCTCCTGGAACTCGCGCGAAAGAAATTTGCCCATCTCGGCGTAGAGACGATCGACGTAAGAGACGAGCGCCAGCAGCGCAATCAAAACCAGCAATACGATGGATAACGGAATAGTCATGCGCGGCGGCCTCCGCGCTTGAAGGGGCGTAGCTTCAGCTGCGCCATCTCGGCCCTTTTAGATTTGTCATCCCGAGCGGACTTTGGTCCGCGAGGGGTCTGCATTTCTTCCGGCGAACCGCCCTCTGTCCGCTCGATCAGCCCGAACGGCAACCCAAGTTCCCGGCGAAGCTGCGACTCGCGCGCACTCATTTCGCCATCATCGGATTCATGGTCGTACCCCGCCAGGTGCAGCAATCCATGGACGATCAGGATCTTCAACTCCGTAGTCAGTGAGTGCCCGAGAGCGGCAGCATTGCTCGCGGCAATCTCCCGGGCGATAGCGATGTCGCCACCGGCTCCAACTAGCGCGGGGAACGACAGCACGTCGGTCGGCTTATTTTTGTGACGGAAGCGGCGGTTGAGCTCCTGCAACTCCCGCGCAGAGGTGATGCGGACGCTCAGTTCGCCCTCAAGGCCAATGGCGCGCCGAGCCTTGGTGGTGAACAGGCTTAGCTCGCGCTGGCTGATTTTCCCCGATGTTCGTTCGATTTCGCTCACTTCGTTCAATGACAAATGGGAGGGCGACTGGCCCTCCCATTCCATGGTACCAAGCTTCTACTCGGAAATGCGATCCGGCAGTCCAGGATCGACAGTCGGCGGCATCTCGATCAGCGGAGTTTCGCGGTCAACCGTCGGCGTAAACGCAGGCGGCTCAACCGGACGCGGGGCCGCGTAGCCGTTGAGCGCCAGCGAAAGCTGCTCGTTGCGGCCCTTCGCGTCCTCATATGCCCGGATGATGCGCTGCACCAGGTGATGACGCACCACATCGCCTTCATCGAAATAACAGAAGCGGATACCCTCGACATTCTTCAGGATGTCGTTCGCCTCGACCAGTCCGCTGCGGTTGGCATTGGGCAAATCGATCTGCGTCACGTCGCCGGTGATCACCGCCTTGGAGTTGAAGCCCAGACGGGTAACGAACATCTTCATCTGCTCCGACGTCGTATTCTGCGCCTCGTCGAGAATCACAAACGCATCGTTCAGGGTGCGGCCGCGCATGAAAGCGATCGGCGCAATCTCAATGATGTTCTTCTCCAGATAGCGATCGACCTTGTCCGGCTCCAGCATGTCGTAGAGCGCGTCGTACAGGGGGCGAAGATAGGGATCGACCTTCTCCTGCAACGTGCCGGGAAGGAAGCCCAAACGCTCGCCGGCTTCGACCGCCGGTCGCGCCAGGATGATCCGGTTCACCCGCTTCGAAATCAGCGCCGAGATCGCCATCGCCACCGCGAGATACGTCTTGCCCGTTCCCGCCGGTCCTACGCCGAAGACCATGTCGTGCTTTTCGATGGCTTCGAGGTAGCGCCTCTGATTGATGCTCTTGGGCTGCACGCTGCGCTTGCCGAACGAGCGCTGCTTGCCCGCCTCGGCCAGTCCGCGCAAGGTCGCTTTCGAGTCGGCGGTCAACACCCGCAGCATCGCGCCCAGATCGCCGTTCACGAAGGTATATCCGTTGCGCGACAGATAGTCGTAGTCGGTAAAGACCTGCTGAGCACGGCCTACATCGCTGGCTTCGCCTTCGATCTCGATCGAGTCGGAGCGCAGTACGATGGTGACGTTCAAGCCGTCTTCCAGCAGGCGCAGGTTTTCGTCGCGAGTACCAAACAGGGTTTCGATGTTGGGGCTGATCTCGATGTTCTTCTTCATTTATGGTCGGGTTCTACCCTCCGAGGCCGTTGGTCGCACATGCCGGGAAGCCCTCCGGAGCGCGATGACCATGGTTGAACTTTCGATGCGGGACAGTGTGCTGGAGTGGTGAAAGCAGTGGGCCGGGATGTTCGCCGAAGCGAATGACTACCATTGGCGGCTAGCGTAGCGCCGTTCGGGTTCGGAGTCAATGCCGTTTGCGCCTCCGGGGAGTGCAATTGACGGTACTTTTACAACCGCCAGCCCAAGTCGTGCTGCTACTTATTAGATGGCTTCTGCCGGGAAAAGGAGCACTGGGTAACCCGAAAACGGAAGCCACCTTCTTGCCCGACAGGTGTAGGATGAAGTGCTCCCAACGAGGTACAAACAATGGTCAGCAAGCTGTCGGCTTTTCTGATGCTCGTGAGCTTCACCACCCTCGCGAACCCCCAGAGTTCGGTTCTGCCAGAACCCCAGCACGCCGCTGTGAGCTCAGATTCGCCCGCCAAAATTGACCCACAGAAAGAAACCGACATTCGTCGCCTTCTGCAGGTTACGGGAGCTGGAGGGCTGGCTCTCCAGATCATGAGCTCCATGGAAACCAATGCGCGGCCGATGTTGGAGAACTCCCTTCCGCCCGGTGAATATCGGTCGAAGTTGATTGATTTGTTCCTGGAGACGTTTCGATCCAAGGCGACTCCCGAGGCATTGATTACACTCATCGTCCCTGTCTACGACCGGCATTTCTCCGATGACGAGATCAAACAGCTGACCACGTTCTACGAAACGCCCATTGGAAAGAAGGCTGTAGCGGCTCTTCCTGAGGTAGTCGCGGAAAGCCAGCAGTCGGGCAAAGCATGGGGCGAGAAATTGGGACGAGAATCGATGACAGAGGTACTGGCTGAGCATCCCGACCTGGAAAAACAAATGGAACAGGCAGAAAAGGGTAACCACTGAAACGTCTTCCGGTCTTGCGGATTGTGGCCGGGCCATGTTGATTCGGCCCAGAAAGCTGTCGGCTGTCCCATCCCTGCTCACTTTTTCCTGTCTCAGGGTTCAAAGTAGCGGGTTTGCTGTTTGGGGGACCTCCATCACATTTCACGGTTGAAGGCCCGCGCCTGCGGCGTCTTCCCAAGAAGGAGACACATTGTGCGAAATTTGCGTCTGTCCCTGGGGTTAGTTTGTTTGTCTCTGCTGCCCGTCTTTTGCCATGCGCAATCGCAGGAGTTGAATCTGCCGCGCCAAAGCCAGCGCGCCGTCGTGACCCAGCGCATCGGCATCACCGACGTCACCGTCACCTATCACCGTCCGCTGGAGAACGGGCGCAAGCTCTGGGGAGGCCTGGTTCCTTACGGACAGGTCTGGCGCGCTGGAGCCAACGAAAACACTACGGTCAAGTTTGCTGACGCGGTCACCATCGAAGGCAAGCCGCTGGCCGCCGGCACCTATGGACTGCACATGATCCCCATGGAGAACGGCGACTGGACGGTCATCTTTTCCAACGCGGCGACCTCGTGGGGCAGCTTCAGCTACAAGCAAGACGAAGACGCGCTGCGCGTCAGCGTGAAGCCCGCCACGGCCGACGAGCATAACGCGCTGACCTACGACTTCGACCAGCTCAAGCCCGACTCCGCCGTGCTCACTATGAGCTGGGGCAAGGTCGCAGTGCCGGTCAACATCGCGGTGGACGTAAATAAGACCACCGAAGCCAGCCTGCAAAAGCAGCTTCGCGGACTGCCGCAGTACGACTGGCAGGCGTGGAACGATGCGGCCCAGTATTTCCTGACCGCCAAGTTCGACTACGAGCAGGGACTGAAAGATGTCGACCAGTCGCTTCAGAACGAAGAGCGCTTTGAGAACTACATGACCAAGTCGCAGCTGCTCGACGCCATGGGCAAAACCGCCGAGGCCAAAACGGCGATGGACCAGGCTTTGGCCAAAGGCAACGCGCTCCAGTTATATGGTTACGGGCGGCAGCTTTTGAAAGTCGACCACAAGCCGCAAGAGGCGTTCACGGTATTCCATCAATTGATCAACAAGTATCCGGATGCGTGGGTTTCGCACCTGGCGCAGGCCCGGTTGGATACCGGAGACGGGAAGTACGATCAGGCCGTTACCGCGATCAAGCTGTCGTACAACGGCGCTCCGGACAACATCAAGACGCAATTGCAGGCGCTGCAGAAACAGTTAGAGGACAAGCAAGACATCAACAAGTAGGTGGTCGTTTCACGTAGGATTCGCGTCAGGGCACGACCTTTGGTCGTGCCGAAGCGCCACTCATTTTCTCTTCTCTTGCTTTGTATCAGGGCCCGGCTTCACAGTTGGGCCCAGCATCGCTAACGCTCTCAGGCTTCAGCCCCGCGAAGGCAGGGCTCTACCGCCTTAGTCCAACCAAAAAGGCGACGGGAAGTCCGTCGCCTCCGAACCGCAAATTCAGTCCGCGTAATCACTTCACGGTTTGGCAACCCCTTGATATCCCATGCCGCCAAATACGCCGGAGCCATAACGGCCAACGAAGACGAGCGCGTTGTTCAGACCGTCACCTCGAGTGGTGCCTACGCCGTTGGGGTCGTCAAACGAGTTGTAAGTTCCCGCGTGATACAGCACCCCATGCGTCGCATTATTGACATCAAAATAGGTCCCGACAATGTCTCCGTTGTTGTTGATTTGATGGATTGCCGTCCCAATCGACCCTTCGTCAGGGTCTTGAAACGGCGTGTAGGTTTGGCCCTTGTCGGCGGTGGTAAACGACAGATACTTCCCGTTAGGGTCGATGCCGTACACCGTAATCACGCCCGCGTTATTGATGCTCCAGGCGGTGTTCCCACTTGCGGTACCCGGCGGGTCCAACAGCGTGAGCTTCCCGCCACTCAGCAAATACCCATGCTGTGCGCCGTTGGCGTCTCTGTAAGTGCCGACTACATCGCCGGCGTCATTAATCCCAACCGCGTTCACCATTATTGCCCCTGGGATAACGATGTCTGTGAACGTTCCCTTGGAGTAAGTGAACCCGATCTCAACGCTGCTGGTGTTGGTGCACCAGCCCGCAGCCACCCCTTGGTTGTTGATGGCATAAAAGGCGATGGTTGTCGAACCGGGCGCGGTTACGCAATCCGCCCTATCGACGGTGGTTAGCTTCGGAACAAGGGTGGCAAGGCTGGTTAGGATCATGCCGTGCTGGACACTGCCGCTGTCCACATAATCCCCCGCGATCACCCCTCTATCGTTGAGTCCATAGGTATCCGTCTCCAGTGCTGTCTGGGTGGCGAGGACATCGGTAAAGAATACGAACGTCAACGCAGCAGCCAGGGACACGCACAGAAATAGCAAACACACGGCAATAACGATGTTACGAACCTGCATTGGGCTCCTCCTTCGGAGAAAGAATTGTTGATGCCTTTCCCGTCGTCACGAGAACTACAAGAAACACGCGGAGCCCTGGTTTACTTCTACCCTGGGAATTTCATCTTCATCCCATGAATGAGCAGGATGTATACACCTCGCCCGACCCCTGGTCAAGTGACCAGTTACCGTTCTTGCTCACCCCTTGGTTCCGTGGAAGATGAATGCCCAGCACGCCTTCCACTCGCCGCACATGGGAAACCGCAAATCTGTCGGACGCCCGCGGCGTGGTGACAGCGCTCCAACCTTATAATCGAACGCATGGCCGCCCTGATCGACGCCATCAGCGTCAAGCGCAAGATGTTCTTCGAGTTTGAAAACGCTCCGTACTGCTGTCTGGAATCCGACGTCAGCACCCCCAGCGCGCGCGGCGCGCAGACGCTGGTCCGCCTCAAGATGCGCAACCTGCTTACCAGCGCTGTCTTCGAGAAGACCTTCAAGGCGAGCGACAAGTTCAAGGAGCCCGACCTCCAGATCGGTCCGGCCTCCTACCTGTATAGCGACGGAGACGGCTCCCACTTCCTCGACCAGGAAACCTTCGAGACCCTTACCCTCAATGACGACATGGTCGGCGATGCGCTCGATTTCATGGTGGACGGCAGCCTCATCGAACTGCATAAGTACAACGGCAATCCCATCGGCCTGGAGCTGCCGGCGCAGGTCGAGCTGACTGTCACCTACGCCGAGCCCGGCGCGCGCGGCGACTCCGCCGGCAGCGTTACCAAAGTCGTGAAGCTCGAAACCGGATTGGAAATCCGTGTGCCGTTGTTCATCAAAGAAGGCGAGCGGGTCAAAGTATCAACTGAAACCAAGGAGTTCGCCGGCCGGGCGTGACGCGGCGGATATGGCATGTAGTAGAGCTGGCCTTTCAGGCCGGTGTTACGCTCTCTTGAATTGTCATCCACCTCTTCGATTCGTCATCACGAGCTCTTGATGTGTCATTGTGGCTTTTCTTGGTTTGTCATCACGAGCGAAGCGAGGGAGCTGCTCTTCGTTGGTTCACCACGCGACCATTTTCGAGGAGACGGTTATGCGGTGCCCCTTCTGGGTTTCGCAGTGCCGCACCTATTCGTAACTCAGCATGATTGGCCGCGACCAAATCTTCACATGACGAATGCGCGAGCGTCTCGATGCTCCGAGCCCAGAGGGCTATCAACATGACCGCCCAGCACGCAGCGTAGCGGAGTGCTGGGTAGCGTTCCCCAAAATATCTCGGAGCCGGCTTCAGCCGGCGGCACGCGCCTTCCACCGTCACGCAGCCCTGTGACCAAATCGCTTGGAGCCTCCTTAGCCAAGCGCGTAAAATCGAGGCAGAGGACGAGGGATAGTTGTGTCTTCAGATCGGTTCGGGCGCCGAGCTTCGAGAATTGAACTGAGCAGCGAAGAATGCGTGGATGACGTCCTCTATAAGCTCTATGTTTTCAATTATTTACGTGTAAGTCTCACGCGCTCAATTATTTGCAATCGATTTGTGGCCTAAGTTGTTGAAAACAAAATATGCGCATCTTAGTTTTTTTGTGATGTCGCGCACATAAATTGACCAATCGCCCCTTCCAAGTCGACGACGTAACCATCGGCGCAGGCCAACTCTTCCTCATCGCAGGGCCCTGCGTAATCGAGAGCGAAGAACATGCGCTCAAGATGGCAGACGCCATCGCCCAAATCGCGCGCAGCAAAAATCTGCCCTACATCTTCAAGGCGTCCTACGACAAAGCCAACCGAACCTCGATCAAGAGCTTTCGCGGACCGGGGCTGGAAGAAGGCACGCGCATCCTGCGCAAGATTGCCGAGACGGTGAAGGTTCCCGTTCTAACCGACGTACACGAAGCCGCCGACGTTCCGCGCGTCGCCGAAGCCGTCGACGTCCTCCAGATTCCGGCGTTCCTCTGCCGGCAAACGGACCTGCTGATCGCGGCAGGTAAGAGCGGTCGCGCGGTCAACGTCAAGAAGGGTCAATTCGTCTCGCCGTGGGACATGCGTCATGCGGTTGAGAAAGTTCGTGAAGCCGGCGGGGAGCGCGTCTTTCTCACCGAGCGCGGCGCATCCTTCGGCTACAACAATCTTGTGGTTGACATGCGTTCGCTGGCCATCATGCGCGAGTTCGCGCCGGTGGTCTTCGACGCGACGCACTCGGTGCAGCTTCCCTCGGCGGCGATCGATGGCGGATCGGCGGTGAGCGGCGGCCAGCCCGAGTTCATCCCGCTGCTCTCTCGCGCTGCGGTCGCGGCGGGCGTCGATGGCGTCTTCATGGAAGTGCATGACAATCCGGCATGTGCCAAGTCCGACGGAGCCAATGCGCTTGATTTGAAATTGCTGCCTGCAGTGCTCGATCAATTGCTGGCAGTTCAGAACGCAGTGCGCGCTCAGATGCAAGAGAGGCGCCCATAACGGGTGTCATCCCGAGCGCAGCGCAGCGGAGTCGAGGGATCTGCAGTTTGCCTCACCTCGCAAAGATCGATGGCTATCGCGAATCCGACCAATGCGAAGTCTTGCAGGGGGAAAGAACTACAGGTTCCTCGGCTTCGCTGCGCTCCGCTCGGAATGACACAAGGAAAAATGAGCGGTTGAAGGCCCTTCCGCTTCAATGCCGAAATCCCGTTTGGCTGGCCTATTTTGCCGCTTAACCGTAAAATATTGGGAGACTTAGGGCCGGTTGTTATCCTCAATAAGACTTACAGGCCGCAGCAGAGTCCTGCCCAGCCGAATGTTGCCCGCGTTCGAATCGCGCCCTGATTGAAGGAGCTAATTACATTGTCTAAGAAGCATTATCTATTTACGTCCGAGTCGGTGACAGAAGGTCACCCGGACAAGATTGCTGATCAGATTTCCGATGCCATCCTCGACGCTTGCCTGAAGGAAGATCCCTACAGCCGCGTGGCTTGCGAGACCCTGACCGCGACCGGTCTGGTGGTCATCGCCGGAGAAATCACCACCAAGGCTTATGTCGATTTCCAGACGCTGGTGCGCGGCGTAGTCGCCTCCATCGGCTATGACAACGCGCTGTATGGATTCGACTCCAACACCTGCGCCGTGATCTCGTCCATCAACAAGCAGTCGGGCGACATCGCCATGGGCGTTGACACCGGCGGCGCCGGCGACCAGGGCATGATGTTCGGCTACGCCACTAACGAAAACGAGAACTTCATGCCGACGCCAATCTTTCTGGCGCACAAGCTCACCGAAAAGCTCACTGAAGTTCGCAAGAATGGCACCTGCCCTTACCTCCGGCCCGACGGCAAATCCCAAGTCACAGTTGAATACGACGAGAACCACAAGCCGGTTCGCATCGATGCGGTCGTCATCTCGTCGCAGCATTCGGAGACGGTCAGCACGCAAGAGTTGCGCGCCGACATTCTGAAGCACGTGATTCAGGCTGCGCTGCCGGCCGAGATGCTCGATGCCGATACCAAGTACCACATCAATCCCACGGGACGCTTCGTCATCGGCGGTCCCATGGGCGATACCGGCCTGACCGGTCGCAAGATCATCGTCGACACCTACGGCGGCATGGGACGTCACGGCGGCGGCGCCTTCAGCGGCAAAGATCCGACAAAGGTCGATCGCTCGGCCTGCTACATGGCGCGCTACATCGCGAAGAACATCGTGGCTGCGGGATTGGCGGATCGCGTTGAAGTTCAGTTGGCGTACGCCATTGGCGTGGCCGAGCCGGTGAGCGTGCTGGTCGATACCTTCGGCACCGCGAAGATTGACGAAGCCAAGATCGCCGATCTGGTGCGCAAGAACTTCCAGCTGACGCCGAAGGGCATCATGGAGTCGCTTAATCTGCGGCGTCCCGATTTACCGCAAGACGGCGGCATACGGCCACTTCGGCCGCAACGATGCCGACTTCACCTGGGAGAAGACCGACAAAGCGAGCGCGCTGCGCGAGCAGGCGGGTCTGGCCCACGAGAAGCACGCGGTGAAGGCAGGGAAGTAGAGACGCTTTGAAAGGGCACGGCTTCAGCCGTGCCGTTCAGCGGAATCGAATTTCGGGAGTCCCTTCGGGGACGACACAAGCAGCAGGTCCTTCGACGGCTGAAGCCGTCTCAGGATGACAAAGCTACATGTAGCGTCACTTTCGGCACGGCTGAAGCCGTGCCCTTTCAAACAGGAGATTATGTCGACCACTACTGCACGCGTCCCCGGCGATATCGCCAACCTCGAACTGGCTGATCTTGGCAAGAAGCGCATTGACTGGGCGAACCAGTCGATGAAGGTCCTTCAGATCATCCGCAAGGACTTCATCAAGAACCAGCCACTGAAGGGCATGCGCATTTCGGCCTGCCTGCACGTTACGGCCGAGACGGCGAACCTCGCGATCACGCTGCGTGACGGCGGAGCCGAGGTCGCACTCTGCGCCTCCAACCCGCTCTCCACGCAGGACGACGTTGCCGCGTGTCTGGTGCGCGACTACAACATTCCGGTGTTCGCCATCAAGGGCGAAGACAACGACACCTACTATCAGCACATCATGTCGGCGCTCGATCACAAGCCGCACATCACCATGGATGACGGTGCTGACCTTGTGACCATCGCGCTGACCAAGCGTACCGACGTTATCGACGGCATCATCGCCGGAACCGAAGAGACCACGACCGGCGTCATCCGCCTGCGCGCCATGGCGAAGCAGGGCGTGCTGAAGTACCCGATCATCGCCGTCAACGACGCCGACACCAAGCACCTGTTCGACAATCGTTACGGAACGGGCCAGTCGACCATCGACGGCATCGTGCGCGCCACCAACTTCCTGCTGGCGGGCGCGAAGTTCGTTATCGCCGGATATGGCTGGTGTGGCCGCGGACTGGCGAGCCGCGCTCGTGGACTCGGCGCAGAAGTCATCATCACCGAAATCGATCCGACCAAAGCTATCGAAGCGGTCATGGACGGCTTCCGCGTGATGAGCATGGAAGAAGCGGCGAAGATCGGCGACGTCTTCTGTACCGTCACGGGCAACAAGAGCGTGCTGCGCAAAGAGCACTTCGAAGCTATGAAGGACGGAGCCATCATCTCCAACTCCGGACACTTCAACGTCGAAATCGACATCCCCGCGTTGGACAAGATGTCGTCCGGCAAGCGCACCACCCGCAACTTCGTCGAAGAGTACTCGCTGCGCGATGGCCGCAAGATCAACCTGCTGGGCGAAGGCCGCCTGATCAACCTGGCTTCCGCCGAAGGGCATCCGCCGTCAGTGATGGACATGAGCTTTGCCGATCAGGCGCTCTCGGTCGAGTACCTGGTAAAGAACCATGCCTCGCTCGAGAAGAAGGTCTTCCCGGTTCCTGAAGAGCTCGATAAGCGAGTTGCGAAACTGAAGCTCGAATCAATGGGCATCAAGATCGACCGCCTCACGCCGGAGCAGGAAGAGTACCTGGCAAGCTGGAGCGAAGGAACGTAAGAAGTTGTCAGTGGCCAGTTGTCGGTTGTCAGGCAGAACGAGTGAGCTTGAGGCTTGTAAGATCGTTCCCGATTATCCAGGGACAAAAGCAGTTTCCATGATCGACAGTGTTCGTGGTTGTCAGCTTCAGTCCGAAGGACGGTATAACTTTAGCCCAGGACGAAAGTCCTGGGTTAGTAAGTAAACGATTGGGAGTCCCTTCAGGGACGACACAAAGAATAGTGAAACGGGCGGCTGCAATGGCCGCCCTTTTTTTGCTGTCAATCGAAGGGGATGAAAGGCGATTCTGGTTGTTGACTGCTTGCCCACGCCAGAATCAAGCGCCAGGACGCACACTCCCATCAGCAGCAGCACCGACGCGCGCCAGCCATCGGCGACCCACATCCATCCTGTGACAGTCGCGCCCAGACGTTCCGCCGATGTAATAGAACGTCACGTACAGTCCAGCAGCGGACGAGCGCGAGCGTCCCGCAACCACGCCGGTTTGCACTGTGCCGATCGCCTGGAAGATGAATACTCCGGTCGAGAACAGCGCCAGTCCCGCGATGATCACAGGCAGCTTCAGCACCATAGTTAGCGCCAGCCCGACGACGCTGAAGCAGCAGGCGAGAACGGCTGTCGCGCGTGTTCCGTAGCGGTCGAGCACGCGTCCCGAGAGCGGCGTGATGAAGAATCCCAGGATGTATACGCAGAAGATAGCGCCTAACTGTTCAGAGTTGAGCCGGAACGGCGGACGTGCGAGATAGAAGTTCACATAGGTGAATGCACCGACGATGGCAAACAGGGCAGAGAAGCCGACTCCGAACACTGCCAGCATTCGTGGATTGCGCAAGTGACGCAAGGTCTCAACGAACGAATGCCGGATGTTCGGCGCACGCACAAAGTGCGTAGCTTTGGGCAGCGTCGCGCGGACCAGGAAAGCTCCGGCGAGGTTGATGAGTGCAATGGTGACGAACGCGCGCCGCCAATCGTGATGATGCGCTATCAGTCCGGAAACGTAGCGTCCGAGGAATCCTCCCAGAACGGTGCCCGAGATGTAGGACGACATCACCTTGCCGACATTGCCGCCGGCGAACTCTTCGCCAATGTAGGCGATGATGACCACGATCACGCCCGGCACGAACAGTCCCTGCATAAAGCGCCAGAAGATGAGTTGCCGCAGGTTCTGTGATGTGGCTGCCAGCAACGTCGGCACGGTAATCGCGAACAGGGAAGGGACGATTACCTTCTTGCGTCCAACGGACTCAGCCAGCAAACCCACGAAAGGAGCGGCGAGCGCGACGGCCAGAATGGTGGCGCTCACGGTGAGGCTGACCGCAATGGCTGAGGTGTTGTACAGCCGCTGCAAATAAGGCAGAAGCGGCTGGGTGTCGTAGACATTCAGGAACGTACACATGCCCGCAAGCATGCAGCCCAGAATCGCAGCGCGTGCCGGCTCGAGTTGGAGAAATAGCTGGCGCGTCAGCGGACGTTAGAGGCAGGCATAGCTGGTTTGATCCCAAGCTATCACGGGGACATTTCCTCGGCCGAGCTACAGCAGCACGAGCGTGATACCACGATTGCCTCTGCCCAGGTCGGGATCGCTTTTGAGTTCGGGCATTCGTTTGAGGAGTTCCCAACTGCGCTCGTCGCTTTTGCGCCAATTCTCGCCATAGATGCAGTCGCGAATTGCACCGGACTGGCCAAGGGCGGAGGGTCGACTGAAGGGCAACGCGAAGCTCGCCTCCGACCCCGTGCGAACCGTAGCCATGGATGATCTTGAGCAGCTTCAATCCTCGGCTTTGGGCAGCTTCGATTTCCGAGCGCAGCCGGGTGCGCGCCTGCTCCACGGTCGGAAATCCGTCCTCGATATTGACGGTCTTGATGATCAAACAGCCCACGCTTGAGTCGGACTGATTATGCCCCAGTCGGCCACGCCCAGGCAGTAGAATCAGCACCTTTTCGGAAACGAGAGCCAGGAATAATTGCGGGACAGTAATCGTTGGGTAACCCGGCGTGTTATCCAATATGGGAATTTGGCGAAGAATGGCGCACACTTTTATGTTTACACAGGGTAACCAGGTGGTACTTTAGTAACTTCAGGTTAATGGACCCTTGGATGTATGCTAATGGAATCACTTATGTCCAGTGGCCAGAAACCCGATTTTCGCAACGCAATTCGTTTTCCGCTACACCTGTCGGTTGCGCTTAAGACTGCGGCAGGCGAATACCAGGCTGAGACGCGCGACATCTCGGCAGGAGGAATTTTGTTCTTTACCCACGCGGAAATCGCCGTGGGCGCAGTCGTGCAGTTCACCATCCGCATGCCCGGAGAGACACTTGGAGCCGCGGAGGATGTGTTGGTGCAATGTGACGGCCGTGTGGTGCGAAATGCCCGAGGAGGGATCGGGGCGCATTGTAGCGGTCGCCATTGATGAATATCGTTTCGAGCGGCATTAACCCTTCCGAGCTGTCGGTGGGTTGCCGTTCACTGCAAGAATTTAAGGCGCCCGGTACAGGACGAGCCTAATGGATACCGAATCCAGGAATACCCGCATCATCATTGCGGATTCAGAAGCTATTTTTCGCGCAGGCATGAGCAAGATCTTCACGCAGGAACCAGATCTTGAAGTCGTCGCTCAAATCGATAGCCTGGCGCAAACCTTGGCGACGGTGAGCGAAACAGAAGCAGACGTGGTCCTCTTTGAGGCGGGGTTGTCGCTCACCCCGGCCGAGGCGGTGAGCGAGGTAATGCGTCGTGCGCTGCCGCCGGTGAAAGTGATTCTGGTCAGCCAGCGCTCTTCGGAGCACGAGACCGTGGACTACCTGCGTCGCGGGGTTCGCGGAATTCTTACCCGCTCGGTGTCCCCGGAATTGCTGGTGCGCTGCGTTCGCAAAGTATCGGCGGGCGAAACCTGGCTCGACAACCAGGGCGTCAACTGGATTATCGATGCGTATCGCAGCCAGGCGCAGCTTGGCAGCGGCAAGCAGGCGCTGCGATTCAGCGAGAAGGAGATGCTGATCATCAGCGGCGTCACCCAGGGCCTGAAGAACAAAGATATTGCAGTGCAGGTCGGCACCACGGAACAGGTGGTGAAGAACTACCTGCGCAAGATCTATGACAAGCTCGGAGTGGCGGACCGCCTGGAGCTTGCGCTGTACAGCATGCACCGCAAGTTGCTGGATACCTATACTCCGCAACCGATCGAGCGCAAGACTGCAGCTTCATTGGCTATGTCGGCCAATGCTGCCACGGGTGGACAGGAAGAAGTGTCCCGCTGTGGAGCACGCTAAATCGGAACGATCCGAAAAGGCCTGAGGCTTTGGCGCGCCGCGCCGACTTATTGCGTTCCAGAAGAGCCGTGTCGGGTACATTGCAGTCTAAATTCCTGCCGCCTGGACAACACACATGCATTCAAAGACGTCCTTGTATGTATTGCGCCTGCTGCTTGTTCTCTTGCTGGCTGTCTGCCGGTCACGCGCAGCCGGGTTCGACCCTCAGCGCCGAGCAGCGCGCCAATATCGATAGCATTGCCCACAAAGTGTTGGAGACCACCGGAGTTCCCAGTGCTTCGCTGGCGGTCGTTAAAGAGGGGAAGATCGTCTACGCGCAGGCTTATGGCGACGCGCGGCTCGATCCGAAGCTGCCTGCGACAACGCAGATGGCCTATAGCATTGGCTCCATCAGCAAGCAGTTCACGGCGACGGCCGTGCTCATGCTTCAGCAGGAGGGCAAGCTCTCGCTCGACGACAAAGTGAGCAAATGGCTGCCGGACCTGACCCGCGCCAACGACATCACGCTGCGCCAGGTGCTCTCGATGACGTCGGGATATCAGGACTACGCGCCGCAGGACTACATGATCCCCGAGTGGGAGAAGCCGATTTCGGCGCAGCAGATTCTCGATCGCTGGGCGCGTATTCCCCTGGATTTTGAGCCGGGAACCAAGTGGCAGTACAGCAACACGAATTACGTTGTCGCCGGCTCCATCGTCGAGAAGGTTTCGGGGCAGCCGCTGTTCACGTTCATCCGCGAACACATTCTGACTCCCGCTGGGCCTTGGGCAGCGCGCTCGACACTAATGCGAAGAAGCTGCCGGACAACGATCCTCAGGGATACTTCCGCTATGCGCTGGGCCCGCTGCGTCCGGCTCCGCATGAAGGCCCGGGCTGGATGTTCGCCGCCGGCGAGCTGGCGATGACGCCCACTGATCTGGCGAAATGGGACATCTCGTCTGATGAACGAGTCGCTGCTGAAGCCTGCAGTCGTATCTTGCGATGGAAACCGAGACCCTGCTGAACAATGGCGTGGGCACGCAGATACGGGCTGGGGATGCGAGTCACCACCGCGAAAGGTCATCGCATGCTGGAGCATAGCGGGGAAGTTTCGGGATTCGTCGCCGAGAACATTGTGCTGCCGGACGAAAAGTTTGCTGTAGCTGTGCTTACCAACCAGGACGCGATTGGAGCTGCCGGGCAGATCGGAAAAGAAGTGTTACTGGCATTCCTCGACAGCGCCAATGTCAGCGATCCCAAGCAGGATGCCCTGGTGCGTAAGGTGTTCGACGATCTCAGGGCAGGGAAGATCGATCGCGCGCTCTTCACCGACAATGCGAATTCCTACTTCACCCAACAGGCGTTGAGCGATTACTCGACCAGCCTCACCGCGCTGGGCGAGGTGCAGAGCTTTAAGCAGACGTCAAACTCGCTGCGCGGCGGAATGACCCACATGAGCTACGAGGTGAAGTTTCCGCAGAAGACCGTGGGCATCAACATCTACCAGATGCCCGATGGCAAGTTCGAACAGTATCTTGTCGCCGCGCAGGAGTAGGCTCGACGTCGCTGGCCTACTGCAGCAGCGTGACGGAGCCGTTGCCGACGTCGTAATAACGCGGCGACGACTTTCACGCTGCCGGCCTTCACCATGCCGGAAATAACCGTGGAGGACTGGCGCAACAGCTCGGCCTGGATTTTCGCATTCGCCTTGGTAGCTGCTCGCGAGATCTTTGCCCGCTTGATCGACCGCCGGCTGGATGTGCGGAAATAGCGAGCTGATCTGGCCGGGGACATCCTTGCCCTGAATGGTGGCTTTCACCGCTCCGCAATTGGAGTGCCCCATCACCAGAATCACCTTGGTTCCGAGAACGGCGGCGCCATACTCCAGGCTGCCGATGAGTTCCGGCGTGATTACGTTGCCGGCGACCCGGTCACGAAAATGTGCCCGATGCTCTGGTCGAATACCAGTTCGACCGGGACCCGTGAATCGGCGCAGGAAAGCACGGCGGCGAAAGGCTCCTGCTTTTCCTCGGTGTGCTGCTTGAGGATAGCGAGGTCGTGTTCGAACGATGTCAGCTTTCCCGAGGTGAAGCGCTTGTTGCCGTCCATCAACTCAGTCAAGGCCGCATCGGGCGTGAGCGTGGACTGAGCTTGTGCCGGAGAAGGAAAACGTGAGGTCCAGTCCACCCGTTAGGAAAGCGGCGGCCGCAGTGGTTAGCCCGGTTTGAATTAGCTGGCGTCTTGAGAATTCGTGTTCGGGGCCCTTCTTCACAGAGTCCTCCTGGCATGGACGAAATTTTTGGGAGTTCATTTCACCAGATACAGCGCCAGAGCGCAATGCGCATTTTCACGCTAGGCTGGTGGTATCTCGCGAATACCGTTCGGGCCGCTCACGACCAGCAAATGAGTCAGTCCGATGAACAGACCGTGTTCTACGATTCCGGCGCGGCGATCGAGTTGATCTGCAAGTTGCGCCGGATTGGCGATCGGTCCGAAATTGCAGTCGAGAATCATGTTGCCCTGGTCGGTGCGATACTCACTTCCGTCAGCGCCTTGGCGAACGACGTATTTCGCTCCCAATGTTTCGAGGTAGTGGGCGACGGCGCGCCAGCCGAACGGCAGCACTTCCACCGGCAAAACATGGCGGGTGCCCAGGCGGGGAGACAGTTTGCTGTCGTCGACCACGATGATCTCCCGCGCGGTGTTTTGTGCAACCAGCTTTTCCCGCAAGAGCGCTCCACCTCCGCCCTTTATCAAGTTCAGTTGCGGGTCGACCTCGTCGGCTCCATCGATGGTGACATCAAGTGAGCGCGGCAGGTCGTCAGGCAACATCGGAATGTTCAGTCGAACTGCTTCCTGCGCGGTGACCTTCGATGTCGCGAAGGCGACAATGTTATTGAGCGTGCCGGTGCGCAGAAGCTCCCCGATGTAGCGGACGGCGAAAATCGCAGTCGAGCCTGTTCCCAGTCCGACGGCCATTCCGGACTCTACGTAGCGCACGGCATATTCGGCAGCCTGCCGCTTCAGATCTGCATTGGAATCTAGTTGCATCGCACTTTCGCTCATGGCTGTCCGGTCCGTCAACGGTGGCAGAACTGCGGTCGCTCCTAAGGTACCATGCCGCGTTTTTGCGGGGCTTCGTGCAGCATCAACTTCTTTCCGGCGCGGCTCATTTACCATGGTTAGTTCATCGCTGTCATATCTGCGGAGGTTGATATGGTACTGCGTACCGGCGTGTTCATTCTGCTGTTTGCTGCATTACTCAATCCGTTGTTGGCACAGACTCAAGCCTCGAAAGCCGTCGCATCCAAGAACGAATCTCCCGGCGAGCTTGTCGATCGCGTAGGTAACACGGGATTCGTTCAGATTCACGCTGGCAGCTTCAATGATCTAACGGCACAGGAGAAGCAACTGGCGTACTGGCTTACCCAGGCGGCCATTGCGATTGATCCGATCATTTACGACCAGCTCTCGTGGTATGGACTGCGGCAGAAGCGGCTGCTGGAAGAAATTGTTTCCCATCCTGACGGGATTGATCAGGCGACGATGACGAAGATCGTCGAATACGCCAAGCTGTTTTGGGGTAATCGCGGCAATCACAACGATCTGACCGCGCAAAAGTTCGTACCTGACTTCACCTTTGAAGAGCTGCAGACAGTCGCGTTGAAGGCGCAGAAGAATGGAGGGTTCAAGTCGCGCTACGCGGACCTTCCGGCGATCACTGGGGAAGACGCGCTGAAGAAGGAACTCAGCGACCTGAAGCCATCGATCTTCGATCCGGAATTTGAGCCGATGACTACGGCCAAGAGTCCACAGGGCGGCAAGGACATTGTGCAGTCGAGCGCCAACAGCTTTTACGGACCGGGTGTCACCTTGGCCGACTTGAAGGACTTCAAGGCCAAGTATCCGCTGAATTCGCGGGTGGTGAAGGAACCGAATGGCTCATTGAAGGAAGAGGTTTATCGGGCAGGCACGCCGGATGGCTCTGTGCCTCCGGGTCTCTATGCGATGTTTCTTAAGCGTGCAAACGATTACCTTGCGAAAGCGCAAGCAGTAGCCGATCCGCAGCAGGCCAAGGTGATTGGCGCACTCATTCGCTTCTACCAGACCGGCGAATACGATGACCTGCTCAATTTCGATACGCTCTGGGTGCAGAACAACGCCAAAGTTGATTTCGCTAACAACTTCATCGAGATCTACCGCGATGCGAACGGCATGAAGGCCAGTTCACAGGCGTTCGTGAGCGTTATCGATCAGACGCTGACCACGAAGATGGAGAAGCTCGCGCAGAACGCCGAGTACTTTGAGGCCAAGGCTCCATGGGACGCTAAGTACAAAAAAACTGCATTCACGCCGCCTACAGTGGAGGCCATCGAGACCATCGTTGAAACCGGTGACTTCAGTGTAACCACCATCGGCGACAACCTGCCCAACGAAAACGAGATTCACGAGAAGTATGGCACCAAGAACTTCCTGTTCACGGGAAGCAGTCGGGCTCTGGCGGGCGCAGCCGGTCACAAGGCAATCGAGGAGTTTGGCCCCGACCAGGCTGTTATCCAACGCAACATCAAATACGGCGACCAGGCTAACGAACTCATGACGGCGCTGCACGAAGTGATTGGTCATGGTTCCGGCAAGATGAGCCCGCGGCTGAAGAGCGGCTCGGAGCCACTGCTCAAGGAGTACTACTCGACCATGGAAGAAGGACGAGCCGATCTCTCGGCGCTGTGGAACGTCTGGGATCCGAAGCTGAAGCAGCTGGGGCTGGTCGAAGGCGATCAGGACGAAGTCGCAAAAGCAATGTACGATTCGGCTGCCATGGTGGTGCTGACACAGCTACGCAGAATTCCTCGCGGCGACAGCATCGAAGAAGATCATCAGCGTGACCGTGCGCTCATCGCGAACTACGTCATGGACAAGACGGGCGGCATCCGCATGTTCGAGCGCGAGGGCAAAACCTACGTCGAAGTAACCGACTACCAGAAGATGAAGCAAGGCGTAGGAATGCTTCTCACCGAATTGATGCGCATCAAGGCTGAAGGTGACTACGATGCCATCAAGGCGTTAGTCGACAAATACGGTGTGCATTTCGATCCGAAACTGCGCGACCAGGTAGTACAGCGATACAAGGCACTCGACATTCCGACCTACTGGGTAGGGGTAAATGCCCAGTTAAATGCGAAGATGACGAACAGCCAGGTGAAGGCCGTGGAAATGATTTATCCACGCAGTGCTGTGCATCAGTTTTTGTACTACGGCTCCATGTACGCAGAAGATGTAAAAGTTCCTGCGGGTGCGGTTCGCTAGGCGGTGGGTGGTTAGATCGCGCTGGTCGCCGCAGCTGAGGACAGAATCGACAAGAGAACGCGGCAAATATCGTCATACACGGCAGGTATAATCGACCCATGTTTCGTGGCCTTCTCCGGACCTTCCACAAGCCGATCTACGATCATCGCCAGCAGGTGTTGGTGAAGCTCATCTCACCGCACCTGAAGCCAGGAGCCAAAGTGCTGGATATTGGCTGTGGTTTTGGGCATCTCGGCCGCGCGTTAATGGACGCCTCAACCGACCATATTCAGGTGGAAGGGTTGGAGAGCGTGACGCGAGGGAACGAGCTCATTCCTATCACCGCCTACGAAGGAACCCGAATGCCGTTTCCCGATCAGACCTTCGATGCTGTGATTCTCGCCGATGTGCTGCATCACGATCATGATCAGGAAAGGCTGCTTCGTGAGGCAGCGCGAATCTCGCGAGGCCTGGTAATTATCAAGGACCATCTGCGCGGCGGTGTGTTAGCTCAACAGAGAATAAGCTTTTTGGATTGGGCGGCCAATGCCGGCTATAACGTTCCTTGTTTGTACCAGTACCACGATCTTCAGGAGTGGCGCACGTTGGTCGGTAAGGTCTCTCATGGCATTGTGGAAGAACGGACCTCAATTGACGTCTACCCACCGGTATTTAATGAGGTTCTAGGAAAAGGTTTGCACTATTTCGTAGTATTTCGGGCTAATTAAGCGTAGACAGTCTTATTTCGCTGATTTAGCTGGTTGTAACTCGCCGCCAGAACGATGAGCTAAACCGCGGATCGATAAACGGTACCAGTTCCTGCCATTGAGGGAAGTACTGTCTGAAGTGGTGTCCAGACATCCGGGCATCTTTCGCTGGATACAAACGTCCACCTGCCTCCGCGACAATTTCATCGAGCTTGGGAAGAAGCTCAACTACTTTCCTGCTATAGGGAAAATCTAAAGCAATTGTTACTCCGTTGCCGGAAAAGGATAGTAACCCAGCCTGGCCGAAATTTTCCATTACCTTCATTACCGTAAGAAATGAGCCACCAAGCTTTGATGAGAAAGCTAGTATCTCGCGAGCAGCTTCCCTCGAAGGTACAAGGCCCTGCCACTGGATGACTCCGCCTGGGCCATATAGGCGATGATATGCGCCGATAGAGTCAAGCGGGTAGAAGAAGGGTCCGAGAGGCTCCGTCTTTGATTGCCGCGAAGGCCTCCCGTTGTAGAAGACGGTGTTAAATATTTTAAGAGTTGCGCGATTCAGAATGCTGACGGGCAAAACGAAGGGCACGGTGAAGAGCGTGCCTGGAGCAGCTTTCCTCTCGGTTCGTTCTGGGATCTTTATTGTGATTGCCTCGGATGAACAGGCCTCTGCCCAAGTCCCCCGCTAGAAAGCGTATCAACCCATGCCACCGCATATTCGAATTTCTTCACTGACTCATCATTCAGACTGTAAAACTCGTCAACATCGCCGTAGCGAATTACTTCGCTATCTATGAGTGAGTTGACGATGGGCTTCATCTGCACTTCTGCCCACACAATGAGCCCCGTGAGTCCAAGTCCACCGATCGTCGCCCGGAACCAGTCTGGATTCTCCTCGGGGGAACAAACCACGCTGCTGCCATCGCTGCGGCGGAGCTCGAATCGCAGCACGTGATGCCCAAAGGTCCCGGCGCAATGGTGATTCTTCCCGTGTACATCATTGCCAATCGCCCCACCGAGGGTGACGAAACGCGTTCCCGGGGTCACCGGCAGGAACCACCCTTTGGGAATGCTCATACGCTGGATTTCGTCGAAGTTGGCGCCGGCTTCGGCTACAAGGCGGCCGCTGTTTTCGTCGAACGAAATGATGCGGCTAAGATTGCGAGTGGTCAGCAGGGCATTGCCATCGTTGAGGCAGCAATCTCCAAAGCTGCGGCCCATACCGAAGGGAAGGAACGACATATTGGATTTGTCGAAAGGGATGGCCTCATCCCGGGAATTTACCGGGATGAGCAGCGATCGGCTGTGCGGGAATCGCGCAAAGTTCTGTACCTCAGTCAGCATACACTTTCATCAGCATATACCTTCAGTACGAGTACTTTGTAGCTGCAAGCAACATTGACACAAACATCAGAAAGCCGACGATGTAGCTCACCCGGTCGCGAAAGGCCCAAATGATGGGGTCCTCGTGCATGTTTCCGCGATGGGCGACCAGCCAAACCCGGCTTATCCAATACACAAACAACGGGCAGAGCCCCCATAACATTTCAGGTTTCGGATAGAGTCTCTGAATTTCACCGGCATTGACATAGAGCGCAAGAACTAATCCTGCCATTAAGCCGGCGGTCAATCCTGCCTGGCTGATGATGGACAAGTCGCTGGAACGGTAGTTTCTCCCCGGCGCGGCCTCCCGCCCTTCGTGGAAGAGCCTGCGCAGCTCTGAGTATCGCTTGACGAAAGCCAGACTGATAAACAAGAAAATCGAAAATTGGAACAACCAGGGCGAGACAAGTGACTTCGAAACCACTCCTCCGGCGTAGAGTCGCAAGGTATAAAGGCTTGCCAACGCAATTACGTCGATAATTGGTTTCCCTTTGAGGAAGGAACTATAGAGCGAAGTCAGGAGCAGGTACCCTACAAGGCATACTTCCAGCGGAAGTCCAACTACGGCCCCCAGACAAAATCCTGATATCAGGAGGAAGAATGAAAGCAGAATTCCCCTGGAAATACTAAGATCGCCGCTTGCCAGAGGACGTTTGCTCTTGCGCGGGTGTTGCCGATCGGCCGCCAGATCAAACAGGTCGTTGTTGATATAAGTAGCAGACGAAACGAAGGAGAAGGCAAAAAATGTGAGTATAAGGGACTTAAGAATCCCCCCATTTAGCCGGTGGTTCAGAAGGGTAGGGGCGAATACCAGCAGGTTTTTCACCCACTGATGTGGACGCATTGCGCGTACCCACGTCTTCAGCTTCGGACGGCGGCTGGCAAATACTCTGCCCTGCGTCGCGCCGGCAGCCAAGGCCGCGCTCGGCAATCGGTCCATGGAACCCGCGATGTGCCCAATCCGACACGCTGCCCAAATCGGCGTATCCGATTTCGAGTCGCCTATGTAGTCGAAGCCTCTCGGCCCAAAGCGCTCGACCAGCTTATCGCGTTTAGTTTTGCCCTTAAGGTTGACGGACTCGGTGCTGGCAAACACTTCATCAAAAATTTTCAGGTGCTGTGACGTGTTGGCGGCCGTGTTTTCATTAGCGGCAGTGGCTAGAATCAGCCGCCGTCCTTTGGCTTGCTCGCTCTGCAAGTACTCCAGAAGGTCGCCACGATAACCCAGTGTCGTCGCATCAAGCTGAAATCGCTTTGCGATGTTCGCTTTTAACGCAGCTCTACCCCGCAATGCCCACACGGGAAGCATCAGGATGCAAGCTGGGCGGTGGCGGATCAGCGACAAGACACCCTCGAGCAGCGTGTCGCCGTTGACGAGAGTGCCATCGAGATCGACGACGAGGGGTACGTCTTCCGCAGCGCGACTTGCTGCAGATGCAGCGGGCACGGCTGCTTCTTCCTCAGAACGCTGGAAACCAGAACGATTCACCTGAGAGTTTCTCCCCATGGCGGGAGGCCACCAAGGCTGACCTTGGCACCTGGTCGTTTCGCAACGACCGGCTGCTTGCGCCGAAGCTGCTTCGGCTTGCGCATCAGATGCGTCGCTGCTCCCAGACAGGATGGTTGAGTCCCGATTGATCCTGCTTGCTTCGCAGAACCCGCTGTCGCCGATCTGAACTCGTTAGCTTTACTATCGCGTGATAAACTCAGCTCGGTTTCGCATTCTAGCATTGCAAACTGCTCGTGGTACATAGCTGAGGCGATGTTAAGGTCGGTTGTTCACTTAACTTTCATCCTGACGAACCCAGCTTTCCTGTTCAGGCAAGCGGGAGGTGCCGCGTTCTCAGGTTGAGGTGAAAGCCGTTCACTTCGCCATTCCTGGTTTACGTGGCGTGTGGTTCGAACATTGGAATCTTCAGCCAGCGCGTAGTCGCGGCTTCCCACCGCTTGAGGGAAGATCGCCCACAGAGCAGCCTCAGGCATTGACCGGCAGATCGTCCAGGGATGAGGGGGAGAGTTCGTGGTCTTACCAAAACAGGAGAAACAGTCCTCCGTTGCGCCTTTGTCGCGGACGGGATCGGGTGTTTGGCAACTGGTCGCAGTCTGCGTCCTATTTTGGATTCTTGCGGCAGCTTTGCAATGGCGCGCAGGGGTGTTTGGAGTGGAGTTCGGCTGGCACCCCGACGAAGCGGCGCACTACGTCACCGGCGTAATGCTTCGGGATTACGTAGCCGGCGGACACTTCTCGGCTCCGCGGGCTTTCGTCGAGCAATACTATGCGCATTATCCCAAGATTGGGTTGTTCATGTGGCCGCCTCTGTTCCACGGCACCGAGGCGATCTGGGACCTGGTCTTCAATCCTTCTAAACCTTCCGCGCTGTTGCTCGAGGCACTCCTCACTGCGCTTCTGGCAACGTCGATCTATTGGCTGGTCCGGCGTCAGTATTCGCCGATCGTCGCGCTAGTCAGTGGGGCAGTGTTTGTGCTGCTGCCGCTGGTTCAGATTTCTACGCAGATGGTGATGGCCGATGGCCTGGTAGCGCTGCTCGTTTTCTGGGCGACGATCGCCATGATTCGTTACCTGGAGAGCGAACGCACTCGATACGCGGTTCGCTTCGGAATATTCGCAGCTTTGGCTATGGCGGCCAAACCTAACGGCCTTGCCCTGGTTCTGTTGCCGCCGATCGCAATTCTGATAACGCGTCGTTTTTACCTGCTGAAGCGTCCTGCCCTGTACTATGCGGCGGGTATCGCTCTCGTCTTCGGCGTGCCGTGGGACGCGCTTTCCTACAAGCTGATGGCGCCGACAATGGGGCCTAGTGTGGCCGTCACTCCGCTGCAGAGATTGCACCCCGCGCTGTTCTACGGACGCATTCTGACGACGGACTTCGGATGGGCGCTTTTGCCTTTCTGCGTCATCGGAATCGTAGTTTTTCTGATCAGCATTCGGCGCGGAGAGCGTACGGACTTGACCTTGGCAGGAGCTTTGGCACTGCTGCTAAGCGTTTGGATCTTTCACTCCGCAGTCTCCACGATTGAAGCTCGTTACATGGTGAGTGCAATGCCTGCCATGATTCTGTTTTCTGTAGCGGGATTCGATTGGTTGGTGCGTCGCATTCCAACACCAAGCGTGTCGCTGGCTACACGTTCGGCCGTACTGGGCGCGATTGTGGTCGTGCTCGTAATCGCACAGTCGTTCGATGTGCCACGGAAGCCGCATTGGGGACTCGATGAGGCGGCGCAGTTCCTTCTTGCCAACAAAGATTACGCAGGCGCTGGCTTCTTGATTGTTGGAGATGCCAGGCAAGAAGGAGCGTTCGTCTCCGAAGTGGTGATGCACGACCCTCGCCCCGATCACTTCGTGTTGCGCTCGTCCAAGGTCCTGGTCGACAGCACCTGGTTCGGTACTAACTACAAGTATTTGTATCCCACCGCCGACGGGCTGCGGGACTTTCTCGATCACGCGCCAACCAGTGCGATAGTGCTTGACACCCGTCCTCCTGAGCCCAATAGTGACGCAGCCGAACAGTCCGAATATCAGCTGCAGGAGACGGTCGCACAGGCGTTAGCCTCTGATCCGAATTGGCGGCAGGCGGAGGGTTTTCACCCCGGCGGCGACAGAGCAGTCCAGATCTACACGCGCATCGGAGCGCAGCCTGCAAGCGACGTGCAACTCACCATGCGCTACACGCTCGGCTCCAATCTGGTTGTGCACAACAACCAAGCCCAGCCGGCGGGAGCACTATCGTCAGCCACAGGTGTTGTGCTGGTGGCCAGAATTCTCGCAGCGATTGTGGCGATAGCGGTGATCATTTTGATGGTGAGGCGTAAGCGTGCGGCTACCATTAGCGCTTGATGCGCGTGCGCTGAAGTTGTTGCTCGCTAGAGTCTGAGTCGAGATTTTTCGCCGTATTCCGTACTCGCGGCTCCCCATACGTCCGGTCCAAACGTGCAACGCAGATCCCAGGGCGTCGCTCTGTTCTGAGAGTGCGTGCCGACGCGAGTCTCGGCAGCTTTGAAAATGCCCGCGCCGCATTGACCTCACGTTCACGAACCCTTATTATCGAAGTGCGGGGTGGAGCAGTCTGGTAGCTCGTTGGGCTCATAACCCAAAGGTCCCGGGTTCAAATCCCGGCCCCGCAACCAAAGGAATCATAAGCCTTACGGACTTTGGAAGTTCGGAGCGCAGGTCCAAAAAAGTCCATTAACAAAATCCGCCGCGAATTCCCGAAAAAGGCTGCCGTGCCGAGCAGCCTTTTTTATTGGCGGGTTTCTTTCGGATGATTCGCCCACAGTAGTCAACGGCGTGCTGTACGCGGGCACCGCGAATGCTTTCGTATATGCCTTCGCCTTGCCGAACCATTGAGCCGGAACAAATCGGCAGGAAACTCGAAAACGGTTCAGATGCGAAGGCCGTTTGGGCTGAACTGTGCGAAGAACTGCTTGCCAGACGGAGACAATTGCCAAGTTCGCAGCGCAGAACGGCGAACTTGGCACGTCGAAGCGACCATTCAGGATGGCTATCGCCCTCGGGCTGCTGTAGGCGCAGCCACACTACTGGGTGGCTACCTCCCGGCGGGGCCAGTATTCTTCTTTGCATGGGCTTCGTTCACAGTGATTGCTTTGCCTGCGAGCTGAGAACCATTTAGACCCAGGATCGCTTCTTGCGCGCCTTTGTCGTCGGACATTTCCACAAAGGCGAACCCGCGGGGAACGCCGGTCTCCTTGTCCTTTATGATGGTGACCGCTCCAACCGGCCCGTAAGCTGCAAACGCGGTTTTAAGATCATCGTCGGTTGTACTTGCTTCCATGTTGCCGACATAAAGATTTTTCATATATCTCCTCCTGGCGTGAGGATAACGTGTAAATGACTTCAGATGTATCCCTCGGAAACCGAGAAGAACCTGGCATCCCGGTGAGATTGTGAGGGGTGTTGAGAATTGGAAGCGCTCCGACGCTTCAGTTCGGCAAGTTCATTTTCCTAACGATTGCGCTCGGCGTCGTTAATCTTGCCGTTCATGTCCAGCCACTCGAGCAGTGAGCGCACGCTTGCGTGGGCCAGCGCAACGCAGGAATCGCTTGCCCCGTAGTAGATATTCAAGGTATCGCCGTCGGGGTTGATGGTGTGGCCGCACGGAAACACCACATCATGCACGTCGCCTCCCCGCTCATAATCGGTTTCCGGACCGAAAATCCAGGAATCGCCTCGCAACAAACAAAGCTCCGGCTTCTGGGTATCGAAGAGAGCAAGGCCGATCCTGTATATGCAGCCGGACGCTGTCTGCTTTACGCCGTGGTAAAGCATCAGCCAACCTCTCTCGGTCTCGATAGGCGGCGAAGACAGACCAATTTTGTTGGCGTCCCACCATGCCCCTTTCCGCGCTTCCATCATGATTCGATGACCTCCCCAATGCCGCAGGTCAGGAGAGTAAGAAATCCAGATGTGAGCTCCCAAGGGAGTCATCGGCCGATGTATGAGTGCCCACCGCCCATCGATCCTATAGGGCAGAAGGGCAGCATCTTTATCGTCGGGCGACATGATGACGCCGTATCGTTCGAAGGTGCGGAAATCCCGGGTCAAAGCAAGAGAAACTCCGGGACCACCTTTGGAATACGAGGTGTAAGCGACGGCGTATTGCTGCAATTCGGGGACGTAGGTAATGCGCGGATCCTCGATTCCCCAAAGTTCTTCCGGATATTCAATCGGGTCCGGCATGAGGGTTGGCTCGGGATCGATTTTCCAGCCGTCGATACCGTTCACCGATCGTGCAGCACAGAGATGGGAGAGACCTCGCCGATCCTCTACCCTGCAGAGCAGCAGCGTTGAGCCATCGGGAAGCAGCGTGGCTCCGGCATTGAATACGCTGTTGATCGGGTATGGCCAGTCCTTGCTTTCCAGGATTGGATTGCCAGGATGGCGCTGAAGCAGATTGTCGGTGGTATCGATAGCCAGGGTCATGGGTGATTTCATAAGAATAAAAACTCAACTCAAGTAACGTCGGTATGTATGCGCACTAGATATTTATCCAACTAGAGCGCGCGCCGAGGGGCCGAATCGGATTGAAGCTGCTGCATCTCCAGTAGCGCCATCAAAAAAGATAAAGTTGACTCCGCTCCCTGGTTCTCGTTTGCTCGGTCAGGATGAAGACCATCTCGACAGCCTCCCGTGGTGGCGTCGTACAAAGATGTTTTCAGGTCGTTGTCTCCTAAGAACCAATTGAAGGCCGACCATGCTTGAGTAAGCCAGCGATGATCTCCAGTGGCTCGATGCGCTTCCAGACAAGCAGAAACGGTTGCACCAGCTTCGACGGGTTGCTGATCAAAGCGAGCCTTGTCGCCTGACTTGCGATAGAAACCGAGCGAGCCGATAGGAACGAAGTGGCCGTGCATGCTGCAACGCTGCTGGGCTACAAGCCATTCCAATGACTGCAAACCTGCCCCGAGCCACTCTTTGTTGGAACTTCGCGCGCCCGCCAGCAGCAGTGCGTGGGACAAGTTCGCATTGCAATAGGCCAAGCCCTCTTCAAACCAGTTCCATCCTGGCGTGCGAGTAACTTCATAGATGTGCAACAACTTGTTAGCCAGGGCATCCCGTTGCCGTTGTGCCGACCTGTCCCCGGGAAAGCGATCCAGATATTGCTGGATTCCAAATAACGAAAATGCCCATGCGCGCGGACTGGTAAAGCCCGGCACTGCGGGAAGAGCGAGTTCAAACAGGCGCCCGGCAAGACCTCTCAAGTCTTCATCGACCGTCTGATTGACTGCGCTCCCCACGGCCCACAAGGCACGGCCGTGACTGTCTTCGGATCCTTGGGATTCCTGCCACTGGCGCTCATAGCTCAAGAAGTTGCGGAATCTGCCATTTGCCGGGTTGAAGGCGAGCCAGAGAAACGCCAAGTATTGCGACGACAATTTCTTGGCTTTGGCCTCATCCTCCACCGCAACCTGCTCCGCCAGGATCGACACCAGCAGTGCGCGGGCATTATCGTCCGTAGTGTAGCCCTCATGCTGATTCGGAATTGTAAAGACGGCATGCTGAAATATGCCGGTATCGTCAGTCATCCGGCCGAGATGGTTCAGCTTCAACGCAGGCAGGAGACCGTTCGGTTCGATGTTTGGGCTGACCAGGCGAAGGTTCCACATGCGCTCCGCCCGGGCTCGCTGGAAGCTGCGCATGTAGTCCTGGGCGACACTCTTCCAGACCATGTTTCTTGAATACAGGTACGCCCGCTTGCGCATGGCATGCCGTTCAGCCTCATTTTCCAGAAGCCAGATGGTTTGATCAGCAATTGCTTTTGGATCGTGGAAGGGGACCAATATCCCGCGCCGCTGATCGAGAAGCTCAAGCGCATGCCAATAAGGAGTTGAGATGACGGCTTTCCCGGCGCCAAGGGCGTAGGCCAATGTTCCAGAAACTACCTGTGCCTCGTTCTTATAAGGGGTGATGTAGATATCGGCTGAACCAATGAATTCCATCATCTCCTCGGGGCTCACAAACCGATTGTGAAAGATGACGTTCTTCTCAACTCCGAGATCCTTCGCCAGCGACTGCAGCGATTCCCGATATCGATCTCCTTCACGCCGCCTGATGTGAGGATGTGTGGCGCCAGCGACAATATAGGTCACGTTCGGGTTCCGAGCCAGAATATCGGGGAGTGCCTCGATTACTGTTTCCACTCCCTTATTCGGCGAAAGTAAGCCGAAGGTCAACAGGACGGACTTACCTCCCACTCCAAACCGGTCCTTGAAAAAGTTGGGATCTACAAACGCCAGGTTGGGAACACCGTGCGGAATCACATCAATCTTTGCCGCGGGAACCTGAAATATCTCCTGCAAAAACTTCGAAGAGTGCTGGCTCATTACGATGAGGCGATCCGATAACTCGGCAAGCTCGACCATCACTCGGTGCTGCTCGGGATTTGGTTCACGCAGCACAGTATGAAGCGTCGTCACGATCGGCATGCGCAGACTGCGCAGCAACTCCAGAATGTGGCTTCCAGCGCTCCCTCCAAAAATTCCGTATTCATGCTGTACGCAAACCAAGTCGACGTTGGTGAAATTCAGAAACTCGGCTGCACGTTCGTAGGACGCGAGTTCCTCTTCGGTTAGTTCGAATCGAACTCTCTCAGGATAGCTATGTTCAGACTCCGGATCGTTCACGGGTAATGCAAATAGACGTTCGCTCCCATATTCGGCTGCCAGGGCATCGCACAAATCCGTCGTGAACGTTGCGATCCCGCACTGTCGCGGAAGGTAGTTCCCGATGGTGGCGATTCGGGTGGGAAGAGAGAGATTGACCGTCGCAACGAATGGATTCACCGGCTTGATTTCAGACACATGACTGACTGAGCCCGCGATTCCTAGCGGTTTTCTGAATGGCAGTGTTTTGGATAATGACATAGGATCCCTGTCTGGACAACGCACCGGAAGATTGGGGAACATCACAGTGTTTTCTATTTCGGTCCCTTTCTAAGAAACTCTCGCCACACAATAAGCTGAGTCTTCGAAAGACGGTGCGCCGCTGTTGGATAGGGACGCACCGGCAGGAATCAGTTACTTGGCTTCGGCAGTTTCGTGCTGGCTCGCCTGTTTTTCGGCAGCTTTGACGGCAGCGATAAACGAATCAGCGCTGGTTGGGATGTGCACGTCGCCTGATAACGTTTTACGGAAGGAAACATCTTTACCGTACATAGCCTCTGTTGAGTCGTTGTCTTGCTGGATCTTGGCGCCATCCACGGCGACTCCAGCAAACAGACCCTTAGTTCGCGAGTAGCTCAAGGCTTCCGTGTTCATCTTCCAGTCGGTGCCGGCCGATGCATGCCTGCCCACCGGTCCCGCTGTCGCTGATGCCTCGCCGCTTAGTTCGAACTTGCTTGAGAGCAGTCCTTGCACCCCCTTGTCATTCATGAACAAGACGACAAGATCGACGGACTGACCGCCAGCCTGGAAGCCAAAATTACCTCCACCAATTGAAATGAATGCCGGCGCACTCCAGCCATGGGCGGTACGGCAGGTAACCACACCGCGTCCATGCTCTCCGCCTATCAGGAATGCAGCCTTACGCCATGTCGGGCACCACGGCGATACATTTGGCGCCATTCAGCACTTCTTCGGGAATGCCTTTGTCAGGAGCGGCCATGATCTCTTGCATAACCGTAGCGGCCGATTGCAGCCGCGCAGCAGTGTCTTGCTGCTCTGATCCGGCGAATGCGAAGGTGGACAAAAGCAACGTAAGTAGAGCAATTCCATATTTCTTCATCAATACATTTTCCTTTTCGCTGCACGATTCGTTGTGGAAGCGTTTGTAGAGGCGAACTTGGTGCGCTGATCAGGCTATGCGACGGCCGGTGATCAGGTTGTAAACCAGAACCACGACGGCAATGACCAACAAGATGTGGATCAGACCGCCTCCTACGTGAAGGGTGAAACCGAGCAGCCACAGAATCAAGAAAACTACGAAAATCGTCCAGAGCATGTGTCTCTCCCTCGGGCCGGTTGCACGTTCCCTTGCAGCGTGCGATTGTAGTTAAGCCGGATGCGTCGTACTCCAAGCGAAGTTCAGGATGAGCCACCGCTTGGCACCGGCAGCATGGCTGGGTTGAGATGTTGAAGATTGATTTACTAGATCCGCCCAAGCAACAGCAGAATCACCAACAACGGCGAGGACTATACCCAACCCCCCGCTCGGGTAGTATCCCCAGGAGCGGCTGTGATTCCACGTCGGCAGAGTGCCCACCAGAAACAGCACCAAAACGATGATCAGGATGGTTCCGAGCATACTTCCTCCCCTGTTCCTGGTCAGGCATATTGCCACCTGGCGATACCTGATTGAACGAAGTGCGACACTTCTACAATGTCACGCCCACGACCTCAAGTCTGGTCAAAACAGAACACTTCACTTCCGAAGATTTTCCCGTGGAGATTTCTGCACCTACTCGGCACGAGTGAGCCATTATGGACAGACGGCAACTAGCAAACAGACTTATGATTTCAGTTGACTGCCCCGTTGGGCTTTGATTCTTTATGCCAAGACACTACCTCCACCTCGCCGCATTCACCTGTGAAGCCTGCAATGGCCCAGTCATCTCGGGATCTTTCGCGACTCGCGAGACTGAAACTCAACGAGAGAGCGACATCCGGGACATTGGTTCGTTTTGTCTTTCTTGTGGGAAGCAATTCAATTCACTTCCGACTTCGCGTCCCGTACGGCATATCGCACCCCTGGAATGGGACTCGCGGGAACCAGTAGCGAAACCGACGATATCGGTCCGGGAACCGGGGTCAGTCGTGAAGCACTATATTCAGTAGGGAACTGTGCACCTTCATTCCGCTGCCGTCGTATTCCACAAATCCGAGCTTTTTGAAGCGATTCATGAAGAAACTGACGCGGGAACGTGTGGTGCCCACCATTTCGGCGAGCGACTCCTGGGTGATCTTAGGAATCACGGGTTCAGGTTTATCCTCTTTGCCGAAGTGCGCCAGCAGAAGAAGTATTCTGGCTAGCCTCTTTTCGCTGGAATTGAAGAGTTGGTCCACCAGATCTTCCTCGTAGCGAATGTTGCGCGCCAGCAGATGCGAGACAAACAAATCGGAGAATGAGTGCTCGCGGTGCAGCGCTTCAACCATGGGCGCCTTATCGATTCTCAGAATCGTGCAATCGGCCATCGCCGAAGCCGAACCCATCCGCAGAGCTTGGCCTGCCATGCCACCCTCTCCGAAGAAACTGCCTTCCCCCAGCACTCCCACCGTGGCCTCTTTTCCGGCTTGCGAGACGACGGTCAGCTTGATCTTGCCCTTTTGGACATAGAATACGGCGTCCGCCCTATCTCCCTGGGTGAAGATGGTTTTGCCTTTCTCGAACTCCAGGATCTTCCGGCCATCACCGATGGTCGCCAGGAACGCCTTGGGATCGAACCTTCTCACGCTCTTTGCTTTCATCTTGATACCTATTTCTAGTGGAGGAATGGTGGGAGGGGTTTAGGATCACACGATAAGAGCACGAAATCCGGTCAGTCCAACCGAGCGCCCGAGTCGGATCTCCGCTCCCTAAAGTTTTCGGGATGGCCTTGACACAAGCTTACTCCAGCTCCAACACAAAGCAAAGAAAGCAAGCGGCAAAACGCGCCACTTACGATCTTCTGAGGGGTTTTATGGGGCGGAAGTGAAGCAGGCAAGAACACGGCCTGGCGGGTACGGGCGAGAACCGTTAGGAATCCAAAGGACTTAGCAGGGAAAGGCGATCGAGAGTCTGCGCCAACCCACAAAATTGAGCGCGAGTTAGCCGGTCACGATGCTGTCAGTGCCGGATTAGATCGGAGTTCCATCTTTGGTGACTGCGACGATGGCGACCCTGGAAAGGAGGCCGCTGTCGTCCGCCACCTCCAGAACCCGCTTTGCATGCTGCTTGGCCTTTTCCTCACTGACAAATCTCTTGGCGGGACGAGAGATGAGTTTGGCGGCTACGAAATCAACCCGGTAGTAAGTCATAAGGTCCTCCCTGGGAATGGCGTTGGCGGAACGGTGGCTGATGGATCGGCGTTCTCATCGCCAGGTATTTGGTAATGGCGTCCAGCGCTGAAAGATGGGCACATAGCGACGCTTATGGCAAACAACACATACCCCCGGGCAAATAAAGAGCCGCGGCAGAATGACTCTTTCAATCCAGCCCTCCGCAGGCAAGGCTCGGAACTGATCACTCTTACATACGCGACAGTGTGCAGAAAATAGGTTCATATTCCTACCGTGTAACCTCTTTCCTGGTCGAACATCTGACTTTCTTTCCCCAAGTGTATTGATGGCTGACAGACAGCAAGCCATCACAAACCTGCGATCTATCAGACGCCAGTCAGTTCTTTATCTCGCAGTCTTCTTGCTCACGGATGTAATCGTCGCAGCCTCTGCGGGGGTCAGGCGCGACCGGTCGCATCCCGTCAATCCGCTTATACACGCAAGATAATCACGATGATGATCGGCTACCTTCACTGCCTCCAACTCGGTGGCGGACAATTCGGTGCGATTACAGCTCGACCGGCCCTCCCAGCACTGCGAGACATTCCTCATGTGC
Source organism: uncultured Acidobacteriaceae bacterium (assembly GCA_963699875.1). Taxonomy (GTDB): domain Bacteria; phylum Acidobacteriota; class Terriglobia; order Terriglobales; family Acidobacteriaceae; genus CAVVDY01. Next base: position 303,906 of record CAVOVN010000002.1, on the reverse strand, counting down.
TGGGCCACCGCCACTTGGCTTCGCTGGGCTGGGCTCAGCTTGGCGAGCTTGCAGGTAGACCAACCGTTCCAGCAATCAACGACGTTCTTCTGCTCCTCTGCTACGGCAACACCAGCCGCCTCGGCGGTCGTCAACTTCCCGTGATCGCAGGGCGTCAATCCGCCCCAACAATCGGCGACCATATTCCGATGCTCGGCGGTCGATACGTCGGCCAGCTCCGGGCCGCTGAGTACCGAACGATCACAATGCGACAAGCCGGCCATGCACTGCGCAAGATTTTCGTTGTGCTTAGCCGCAGCTACGTGGGTCTTGTCAGCCGCTGTCAGGAGAGCACTGTTACAGGAATCCCAGCCATTCTCGCAGTTGAACAGGTTCTGTTGCCGATCGGGCGACTGCGCCTCGACAAAAGCTGCCTGGCCGACCAGGAATGTGGCCAGCGACAAGCAGATCATCCAGAAACAAACCTTCATGCTCTTCCGCCCTTTAAGCACGGCAAACCGAAGCCGCCGCCATGCGCTCTGCCATTGTCCTTCACATGGGCCAGGAAAAGCTGTTCAACATTGCTCAGTGAGCAATAGTGCTCAGACGAACCCAAGCTGGGGCAATAGCATCAGAAAAGGTCGGCTGCGGCCTGTCCGGCAAGATGATGGACGTCTTTCGTGATCGCTTGACGAGTTGAAGGGCGCGTCTTCACATCGCGCGGCTTCATGGCCTTTCCAGTCTGAAACGCTAGCCCACTATCCAATCGGAGAACACCATGCAAACGCCTGAAAACGACAACCCGCAAGTTGAAAACAACAACGCGCAAGAAGCTGTTTCAGAAAGTAAGACGGTCAGTACGCCAGCCCTGGGCGCACCGCCTCATCGTACCGCCGATAAGCGGGCCGTTGCCCTCCTCGCCAAGAAAAAGCAAAGACGCGCCGCCCACCGGGTAACCCTGAGAAGATCGCACACGAAGGGATAGTTAGCTGCGGTCTGGGCGCTGGGTTGTTCTCCGCAGGATGTCCCGCACGATGGCTCTGCGAACGAAATGAAAAGCAGCTCTATCTCTAACACGATTCAGTCCGGAACCATCCTCGTCCAGCAATCTGCGCTTCTGCGTTCGGTCGGGATGCAAGGCGAAAACTACAGCGATCAGTGGTGCTCGCTGGGAACAAACGAAAGCGCAGGGCTCGATCGGAAGCTTCGGAATGCCGGATGGAATTTCTTCTTCCTGGCCGATGAATTGCGAACCGTCGTGCCCCCATGGGGTGGAGAGGAGACGCTGCGAGCCGGGGTGAAGCGGCTACTGGCGCGGACCAGTGCGCAGCAGTTCAACTGCATGCAGGTCAGCAACATTCTTCGAGAACGCTTTTTCGGGTATTCCATTCGTGTCCGTGGTCGCTCACGCTCGCCATGTTCAGCAGGGCAGCCGAATGGAAAGCCTCGAGCAGCGCACAGCAAAGGGCAACGGTAGCAAGCCGAAATAGCATTATCGCGGCGAAGGCATAGAGAATGAGAAATTCAGGAGGAGAAGACATTGAATTGGGACAACATTGAAGATAACTGGAGCCAACTTACGGTTGCTGCCAAAGAAAACTGGAGTAAGTTCACGGACCAGGATCTCGAGCAGATTTCCGGCAAGCGAGAGCCTTTAATAAGCAAGATACAGGAAAGTTATGGAGTTACCAGAAGAGAAGCGGACAAGCAAGTCTGGGACTGGGGCAAGAGCGTGGGCCGACCCGCGAAGAAGTCTGCCGCAGAATCCTCTCCACTCCGCCGATCTGCGCTTGACCTGCCCCCATCTTTAGTCCAGGGATAATGAGACTTTCTCCGGTTTTTGTTCGCCTCCACCAGCGCTGTTCATAGCGGGGATGGAGGTGTGGGGGGGAGGGCAGTGCGCAAAAAAAACTCGACCAGCGCATATGCGTCGTGGTCGAGCTATCGGTGTACCCGTAAAACTCAGCGAATCTGAGGCTGTTCCTGTAGGGTTGGGGCCACGCCCCAAGAGCTCTCTTCCTTATCGAATGGGGCGCCCACCTCAGAGTGACGTCATCAATCAGACTTTGTAGATGAGGGACAACTCTACCGGCCCACGCTGAACTTGTTGGTACTCGTCCTCCATTTGTTCTCCACCCAGATATCCATGCCCCCGGACCCGGAACTGCTCAGCACTGTAGGCCACAGCACCACCCTTCCGTATGTTCGCGCTATTGAGGTCTTTTTTCCTGATTTCGATGGAATTGACCTCAGCGAACCAGGGGTTAATGCCTCGGGGCTGAAAAGCTGCAAGTCCCTCTGGTACCGCCGCGCGCCCCCAGTTGCTGATCCCGATCCCGCTGTCCATAGTGCGCGCCGAAAGCACGATCGTTTCTGCTCGGTTGAAGTCGTTGCGAAGGCCGTCGGCGTCCACATTCGGCCCCCCCTGGAGGTTGAGCTCACGTATTGCGCGGTGCAATTGCTCCACGACGAGCTCGTACTCGCCCAACTCCAGAGCCTCAACACCACCGATCAAGTTGACGGCTGGCTCAACCAGCTTGCCTGGGCCCTTCTTGTCGATGGCAGTCGAAGATATGCGTCCATCCGCAATCTTTCCGCTGGCAACGATTAGCCGCCGCAGGAGCTGGTTCCGGGCGTCCGACTGGATCTTGGCGGTATCGATGTCCTTGCCACTGGCGCCGCCATTCTCGTAGTACCCGGCAAATAACGTGTGTCGAAGCAGCACCTCCAACACTCCCGCATACTGCTGGGCATCGATATTGGCTGATGGCGGCCACCCCGCCATCAGTGAAAGAAACGTGGGGTACACGGCATGTAGAGTACTAGTGCACAGCTGAGAGTTGAGTGCGGTCAATTGATTCTCGATCTCGATGATCGGAACCGAAACGTCGCCACCCCGCGTTTCCGTAGGCAAGCCATTGGCGAACGAAACCATCAACGCGGCCCCGGTTGAGGCCACAACGCTCAACTGCCCTCGCCTCTTCATCTCTTCTTGGACAAGTCTCGGCACCAGCATCTCCCTTGGCGCGGCCCTGACAAAACGGGCCCAGTCCAGACTAAATTGGGACACTACCTTCTCAAATACCATCGCCTCAATACCGACGGGCGTGATCGCAATCAACCCGGCAAGTGCCCAGCCTAAGTTACCGGCCAAGGCCAGAAAAAAGGACGTAGTTTGCGCAGCGTTGGGTTTCGAGTCGAAATTTGTGAGGTTCAAATCGCCAGTGGCCTGAAGATAGCCCCTCGCCCGCGCGCTCTCGATGCGGCCGATATCTGTGCTCACCCCGCCAACGAGGTTGCTGATTTCCTGACCAGAGGCATGTCTCGCCCGATTAAGGGAATGCTGAGCCGCGGCGATAGCCTTCTGCTGCGCCGCGGCTTCCCGCACAGCAATCTTGTTGGGGTCTCCACCTTCATCATGAAATTTCTCGACCTCAGCGAGTTCTGCTTGCGCAGCTGACATGGCACTCCCAACTTCGGCTCTTGGTTTAGGTTGCCTTTGCACATGCAGCAAGTTCACCGCCGGTGCGCGGATCGGGCCGTCGGCCTCGAACTCGGGTGCGTCCGCATCATCGGAGATTCGAGAGTTAGCGGTCGGCGCAGCACCGGACTGCTGTACCACATGTGCGAGCTCATGCCCCAGCAATTTGTCGTCGTCGGCGCTGGGGGGTGCATTGCGGCTGTTTGCGAATACGACGTGCTGTCCGACGGTGTAGGCCTGAGCGCCGATGGACTTCGCCGATTGCGCCGCGCGTGCGTCACTGTGAATCTGAACTTGGCTCAAACCCCTTCGCAGTCGTGGCTCGAAGAAGGCACGCGTGGCCGCATCCAGCGGCTGGCCCGGTGATCGCAATACCTCATGCACGATCAGCGGGGCTTCCATCCCCGTAGTCACAGGCGGTGAAGCGGGCGCTCGCTGCACTTGGCCATGAGGGAAGGAAGTATCCGACGCTGCGGGAGGGTTCGACGACGACGACCCTGGATCCGGCATGCGCATCACACGCTCGGCGACGCGGTCGGCTTCGCGCTCCAGCGGATCGTCCACAGCTCCGATTTCCAGCTTCGCCTGTATCGGTAAGGACGGCGGCGCTGGCGAGGCTTGCGGCAGACGGGTCGCTTCTCCACTCACACGACTGGCTTCTTGCTCGTAGTGGTCGCCGGGCTGGTTCAGCGTCGCCTTGGTCTGGGCGGGCGACTTCGTGTGAGACAACATTCTCAGCACCGCCTGGTTGCCGATCTGCTGTTGCAGCTGGAGCACCGGGTGCAGCGGGCGGCTTGCGACCGAGCTGGTGTGACCGGCGGCAGTACCGCCCTGTGATGCTCGCCCTGCTTCTGCCCGACGACTGCGCTCTTCATGGACACTCTTCGCAGCAACCTAGTTTTAGTTAACAGCAGAGCCCGGTCTCTGGCGGTTCGGTGGTCGTTTCTAGCTTTGGAACCCGCCAAGATTCCGAAAGCGTGGTCACCCCTGCTTGCCTGGATGGCTGCAGCATTATAGTCACGATCACCGTTACTCGGATGCTTTCCGACGGCACGAAACTATTCAATTGCCAGAAACTGCGCCAACCCTTTGCGCAGTTCTCCGATTGCCTTGGTCCTTGCGTCCTGGGTGCTCTTCGCCGCCTTAAGTCGCGTGTCAGCCGATTTGGTGATTGCGGGCAGGTTTTGCGCGAGGTTTGAGCTGTTGGCAGCGGCCGCCTTGACCTCTTTGGATTTTGCCAGGGAAAGCATGTCACTGTTAGCATCGCTCGCCCGGCTTTCGATATCGGTTAGGCCGCTATCCAGCATGGTCAAGAACTGCTGCGCTCGTTCTGCCGCGAATGCCCGGACCAGATTGGCTGGCGCAGGACTCTCTTCCGCAGGGAGCGGAGGCGCATCGGGAGGAACAACAATAATCGAGCCAACCGGCACCTTGCTGATCTCGTTCAGTTGCGGATTGGCTTTGAGCAGCGCCTCGCCTGCTTCCGTGGCCGCCGACTTGGAACCCGTTCCCCGCAACTGGAACAGCCTGGCCGCCAGTTCAGTCACGTTCTTCTCGCCCTTGAATATAGCGAAGTTCATACGCTGCTCCTTCTCACGGCAGGGTGACGTTGAGCGGCGCCCAGGGATTTCCTAAAGGCGCATTCTCAATTTTAATAACACCTGAAGTCAGATTGCCCAGGACGGTAACAGGGCCAACGGTTGCTTGCTTGTCTGTGGTAAACGGGCCGTGCAACTGGATACCGATGGCCTCGCGCGGACTCTTGCAGTAATTGTTGGCGGCGGCGACGGCTTGCGCCGTGATTTCCGCCACCGGTTGCGTCGGTTTGGAGGAATCCAACAGACATTGGTTTTCGCTGAAGATACAGGAACTGGGGCTGACATTAAGCAGCTTCGCCGTACCGATCAATGCCACATGACCTTGGCCAAAGCCTTCCAGCAGATTGCCGCGAATACTCACGTCGTTCGGGCACGCCACGATTTCCAGCGTTGTCCATAAGGAAGGGTCGTCGGGGTTCGGGGTCAGGGAGCGGCGGATTTCATTGTCAGCCACGTCCACGCGCCCGCCGACGAACTCCATCGCGATGCCAAACCCGGACCCTTTCAAAGGAATGGGACCGATATTCTGTATCCGATTGCCTGCGATGCGCGTTCCGGAAAGCAGAAATGCTATGACCGCGAATCGCGGCCCACTCGCTCCGGGATCCATGCCGAGGTTCTCGATGGCGTTCCCGCTCAGGTTGGTGTTGATCGCGTTCATCAGCTGTATTCCTGCCATGTATGGCAGGTTGGGGTCGTTTGGGTCAACGGTTTGCGCAACCGAGGCCAGCGAGTTATCGGTGATATTCAAGTCCACCGCTGCAGTGGATTGGGCCATGATGATGCCGCCCTTGCCCAGGTTCAGCAGCTGATTGCCGGCAATGGTGGCTTGCAGCAGGAGCGCATTTTCGGTGATCAGGACTCCCGTTCCGGCTATCCCGGCGATGCGATTGCCCGTAATCTGTATTCCATATAAGGGTTGGCTGGACAGTTGAATGCCCGCGTTGCCCGCCGCCGTGTTAGACCCGTAAATCTGGTTGTTCGCGACGCGGGTCTGCGAGATGGTGCTGAAGACCCCTACTCCGGATTTTGCTTCATCCGGCTGGATCACGATGCTGTTGTCTTCCACGGTCAAGTCCAGCCCCAGCCCGGTCAGCGCAATCCCGGATATGCTCTGGATGAAGTTGCCGGCGATCCTTACTTCCAGGAACAGCGAATTGTCGGCACCTATTAACTTGACCGCTGTCTGAATGCAGAACATCTGGTTGTTCTCAATCGAAAGGGCGGCAATCAACTGCTGTTTGCCGCGCTGCAAAGCCACGCCGAATTCCACGTTGCCGAAGAGGTTCTCGCGAATGGATGTGTCCAGGACAATGCCGGTCAACGCGATGGCCGGCGAAAGCGTTGTGCCCTTGGGAGGGCCAAGGAATGAGCAGTGCTTGACGGTGACGAAGGCGGCATTCTCTATCACGATGCCAGCCAGGGATTGTCCGACGCCGCCCGCCGGTACCAGCGCAAGGAAGCCCAGGTCCTGCACCGTGATGTCCACCGAATTGTCAACGTGAACCAAGGGGTCGCCGCCCAGGTTGGGTCCCGGCGCCAGAAATGCCAAACCGTGTCCCACGATCTGGATTGCCGCGCCTGTATTGATGTCTACAGTTTGATCGATGAGGTAGAGGCCAGGGCTGAGGCAGATCTTGCCGCCTCCTTTGGCAATCGTGTCCTGAACTGCCTTGTTGATAGTTGCCGTTCCGCCGTTATGACCTTTTGGCGTAACGCACACGGTGCAGTCGCAGCCTTCCGCCGCACCGAACGGAGGCGGCCAGAACTGGCGGCAATCCTGGAAGGTGCCGGTGTTGGTTGCATTCCAGGTCATGAAGCCAAGGCGCGCGTAGTGATGGAGAATGCCGCTGGGCGGCGCATCCTGCAAGGGCTCGACGCTGCCATCTGCAGTACGCGCGGCAAAGAGCCAGTAATCGCCCACATGCAGCAGTCCGCCGGCGGGGTCATCGCTGAACGAGACCTGGATGCCATCTTCAATGTCGAGCGGCCCGGCGCTAACGGTAATTAAACCGGTGTTCTGATCGACATCGCTGCCCGCTCCCGTGAATCGCTGATCCCAGCGGCGCAGGCGGGTGTGCCACCCGGGGTCGGTAGGGTCGAAGAGGCCGGCGGGAACTGGTGGAACGACGGTGATCATGCGGTTGGCTTCGTCGGGGGTGGTACTGATTTGCGTGAGAAAGCCGGGTTGACCGACGAAGTTCGTGCCGTTGAAATCGTTCTGCGAGAACTCGGTGCGATCGTCGAGAATCTCGACCCAGTCGCCGGCCTTGAAGCGCAACACCTGATCGCGCCCGAGACTGGTGAGTGTGACCACGGAGTTCGGACCGCCGGAGGCGGAGATTGCGTTGACGCCCGAGACGACGGAGGCGTTATCGCGCGACCACTTGAAGGTGGCCGGATTGGCGCCTCCTACGGTTCCGGCGGTGTGGATTTCGACGCGGTAGAGACGATTCTCCAGGCCGCGATAGCCGCCGGTGGGAGAGAGGATGCAGGGATCTGGACTGGGCGCGGGCACAACCGTGGAAGTCGTCAAGCGTCCGGCAGAGGGAGCCGTGAGTGTATCCCAGGCAGGGATATCCCCGTCGCAAGACTGGGTCCCAACGTTCGGCAGAATCTTGACCTGCCAAACGGTTTGCGCGCGTGTCGTCGTATCCGGGCCGCCCAGAGCCTTCTCGCGGATGTTGGGATCCTGCAGGGCGATCACTTCACGTTTCCACACATCGAGGTAGACAAGGTCCACGGATGGCCCAGGCGTCGGCAGGGGATTGGGGTTGGGATAATAAGGCTGCTGGTTGAAGGGGATGGGAAGGGTTCCATCCATCTCGCCGAGAACGGGATCGAAGGTGAGCGGGCTCAGTCCGCGACACTCGGCAAGCAGCCCATCGACGTACATGCGTCCGATGCCGATGGTGAACAGGCTCGGTCCGGAGGGGGTAACGAAGAAGGCGTTAGGAGTGGACTCGGGCACCACGGCGCGACCGATGATGTCGACAGTTTCGGCACGCCAGCGGCGGTACACCATTTCTACAAACTCGTTCCAGTCGGCGTCGAGGTCGACGCGCCCCTGCTGCTTGAATACTTCCGCGTAGTCTCTCGCAGGATCAAATGTCCATCTTGTGTAGTCGCCGCCCATGACCGTTTCCTCCTTGGACTAGGTGACGTAAATCAAGCCGGGCTGAAGCCCGAAGGGAAGGTATTCCTGGAGCCGGATGCGCAGGCTCTCGACGCGCTGTGGCTGTTGCAAGAAGCAAAACACTCCCATCTCTGACTCGTTACCAGCGCCGGTGAGAATCTGAACGGGACATGAAATCGAGAGCTGGGCATAGGCCGGGAGACCATAGTGCAGATCGGTGAATGAAGGCTTGAGCCAACTGCGCACATCGTCGCGAATAGCGTCCCGATCGGCGTTGGAAAGCGTCGTGCCATTGAGGGCTGCCGTCTGCTCGGCCTGCTGTGTGCGCTGAAGAATTTCGAAGTCCGGCTGGCAGCGATAGCGCCGCGGAGTCACCGAGCCCTCCGGAACGAAGCTGAAACGGACGCATCCGTTCTGGCGACGCTGCGAAACGACAACCGAGGTAAAAATGACCTCCGAGGCCAGAGGCAGTTGCTGCACATGGACTTGACCCAGGATCGTCGTGCGCAACAGGGTCGTGGGCGGCCCGGGCACGTCACCCGCAGCATCTGCGGCGATGGCAAATCGGCGCGAAGCCAGTTGCAACTCATTGACAGTGGTGGCATCGGTCGGCGCGGCCGAGAAAACCAGAGGGCTTGCGCCGTCGCCCGACACAGCCACCAGTTGGTTGTCGAGCAGGGTTACCACCGCGCCCGTGTAGCCAGCTGAGGTTCCAGCGGCGCGAATCGCGGCCTGCAACTGATCGCGGGCCTGAGGCAGTGAGGCTGGAACGCCGGCAAATGTCGCGGCGACGGGTGTGTCAGTGCCCACGGCCACGTTCACTGCGGGAGCGGCCGCGGTAAGCGTGAGCGCGGGGGGGAGCGGGCCTCCAATCACTGCGGAAGTCTGACGCGTCGAGGCCGGGTCAAGGCGGAGTTCAGCGGCAGTCGGATCGCCGCCGGCGGCTTCAATAGCGATCTCTTCCTCGGCCCCGGGAAGCACAAACAGCCGATTGTTGACAGACAGCACACGCGCGGCGGTGAAGGGAATCGTTGCACTCGCGGCGCGAATCGCGGCTTGCAGAGAGTCGCGCGCCTCGGCCAGGGTGGTGGGAACCGCAGGCGTAGTGAGCACCGCCGTGTAAGGTCCTTCGTCACCAATGGTGACGCTGACCTGGGGTGCGGCCGAACTGAGTGCGGGGAACGGGGACAGGTTGCCGGAGATCAGCACGGGAGAAAAATCAGAGAGATCTTGCGGGTCTGGAGAATCGATGATGCTGTCGCGCACAAACAAAGCTGTCACCTCCTCGGGCAGCCGCAAGGCTCCGGTGATGCTGTGATCGATCAGAAGCTCGAGGGCGTCGGCCGGCGAATCAGCGACTACGCTTGGAACATCCGGCCGAGTCGGCTGGCCTTTCTCATCCAGAGAAATCCCGGGGACCAGCGTGCTGTGCACAATCTCCACCAGACCGAGATTGCCTTGCACCTGGAGTTGTCCGGCCATCAGCAGTCCGTTGACGACAAACTCTTCCGCCCCGGTGCCTCCTGTAATGGTGAGGTTGCCGATCAGTGTGGGCCGCTGCAGGTTGCCGGCCTGGATTACCAGTACGGGGCTGGGGGTGCCGGGCGGAGGCGGCACTGCGGGAAACGCGACAGAGAGATTCTCCTGGTAGGTACGGTTGTCATCAATCTGAATGACCGCGCGCGGAAAGACGGCTGGATTCCAGGAGGCAATCGCCTGGGTGATGGTGTTCATGCCCGTCGCAGACACGTGGAACACAGCTCCGAGTGAGGTTGGATCGCTCACCGTAGCCGGGATGGCGGGTCCGGGATCTGCCTCGACCTGCACAACCGACCGGCGATCATAGGGGCCGCCTCCAAGAGCGCCGCTAAATCCGTAGCTGGAAGACACCACCAGTCCGTCGCCGGGGGATTCTCCGGGAGCAAAAGCGAGGCGGCCAAGAGCTACATCAATAGCCACAACCCCGCTGGCAGGAGGGGTCCAGTTGCTGAGATCGCCACAGACGATTTGCGTTCCCGCAATCAGATTCGCCGGAATGGCCTGACTGCCGTGATAGACGGCAATACTTTTCGACGCCGAGGGATGGTCGTTGTAGAAGACATCGGGCTGCAGATAGTAATTTTCGGGATGAAAGTAAAAAGCAACTTTGCGAATCGGCGACTGCACTTCGGTCTCTGTAACAAACTGGCTTCCCTGGGGAGCAGGCGCCGGCTGTGTGAACAGTGGTGCCGGATTGCCAATCGGACTGAAGCAGTAACCGTCGGCATATGCAGGTGACCGGCGCGGCGTCACCTCGCGCATGAAGAAGCTCTGTAATCTCCAGAGAAAGAATCCAATGTTACCGATGTTGTACCAGCCGGTAAGTTGATCGGGAGGACGGACGTCCACCGTGTGGGTTGTCGAGTCGAACGCGCCGCCGATGCGATCCATGGCATCCATATCGCGCAGCAGCGCGGTGCCGACGCGGTCCGAAGCGTAGGGATCGTAGGGATCGGTGGAATTATCCATGCGGAAGCGCAGGTGATTCAGGTTCTGCGTCCAGCCGAGTTGCTCGAAGAACGCGACGGCGTGGGCGTCCCAACCGGTCACGTCGCGCGCCAACTGCTCCAACATGGTGAGCGTGCCTTTACGGCGGCGGTAATAGATGGTGCGAGCAACATCAGCACGGCGGCGTACTACGCCTTCGGGCAGCGGATTGTTGGCGACGAGGTCGCCGATGTAAGGAATGACCCAGTCGGCGCAGGTTTCGATAAATAGATCATCCCAAAGGCCGTCGATGTCGGCCTTCAGCAGTTGGGCCTGGCTGGAGATCAACCCCAGGAATGCGCGTAGGGGATAGCCGCGCTCCGCATCGCGAATCCGATAGATGGCGGGAACCAGCGAATACAGATCGAGTGAATTCGTGGTGCTCACGATTGCACCTGCCCCGGGGTTATGACCAGATCGGTGTTGGGAGTTTGCAGTTCGGCCAGTTCGTCGTCGCCGATGCGTAGATGAACCTGCACGGGATCGCCACTGGCTCCATGAGAAATTCTGTCGGCCAGGTACTTGTATTGCAGGGCGGTGATGTCGGCGCCGACCACGCCGACGACGCCCTGAATAGTGCTATAGACGTTGCTAAGGTGGATGGGCTCGCCAAATTGGCGGTTATCGAATGAGAAGCTGTTAGAGACGGCGGCTTGTACCGCTGCAAGAACGTCATCGGCGACATGATCGGCGCTCACAAAGACGAGAGCGGCGATCTCCAGGAAGATCGGAATGTAGCTGCGGACAATCAGCGAACGGTTGGGATCGCGGCGCGCATTCAAGTCCGCCACCAGATCGTCATAAATTTTTCCGGTGATGATGGCGCCGTTATCTCCGGCCACCGTGAGGTACACGACTTGGCCCTCTCCGTTCCATGTCCACGAAGCGTGGGCCTTGGCAACGCCAGCGAATTCGCGGGCGGCATCTTCGAAATCCTGGAGCGAAACAATGCGGCCAAACGTACGAACCGTATTGGGAGCGTTGCCGCGCGTCTGGTCGAGCCCTTCAGGATCCGCTCCTCCGCCGGCCGCTGCTGGGTTTCGCACGTTCTTCAGTCCGACCGGACGGTCGAGCAGCGTGCGCAACGCACCGGGGCCCACATTTCCGGCAAGTCCAATGCCCTGGCGGTAGGTTGCGACCACGTTGCCGCGTCCAGTAGGCAAGCGGCTTCCGGTGACGCCATCACCGAATTGCACGATCATTCCCTGTGCGTCTTGCGACGTGGTGAAGACGCGGTCGGTGGGCGAGTATCCGAAGAACTCCTGCACTTCCTTCCAAAACGAGCCGGCCACCTGCACCCGCAGGCTGTCAGCAACTCCGTGTGGCATGCCGGCCTGATGGACGAACGTGACGGGAGACTTCTGGAGGCGGAACGACTGGAACGTGGTGGAAGCATCGCCATCGCCAAGCGCTTCGCCGGCAATCGTCTGCCCGTGGCTTGCGGAGCAAACGTTGCCGTAGAGCGTGGCGCTTGCCGTCGAGAGGGTACGCGCTAGATCGGGAGTGAACGAAATCCGCCAGTGGTCAGGTTGTAGATCGCCGTTGGTGTCCCACGCCTGAACATCCTGGGTGACGACGGTCTGCGGCATGGCGGCAGCATCGTCGAGAATAATCGACCGCTTCAGGTCGATGTCGGGGATGGCCGCCAGCGGCACGAAGACAGTATTGCCGCTGATGGAGTCCCCGTACTCGAATGGTGAGAACTCAAGCAGACGCGACACGTCGTAGACAGTGACACGGCCCCGGTCCGAAACCGGCCACATAGGCACCCCGCGCGACGCCCAGACGCTCCAACCGTTGTTGGGCGCGGTCTGCCAGACGTGCCACAGCGCCTGATCGGTGCCGCGGACAAAGATTTCCAGGCGGCCATCCTGGTTCTTGCCCGCGTAGAGCATGTCAATCACACCGCCGAGCGAAGCCCAGCCGCTCCAGCCGTTGTTGGGCGCGGTCTGCCAGATGTGCCACAGAGCCAGGTCGGTGCCACGGGCAAAGACTTCGAGCCGTCCGTCCTGATTGGAGTTCACCGACAGCAGGTCGATTTGCCCGCCGAGCGAGGCCCAACCGCTCCAGCCGTTGTTGGGCGCGGTCTGCCAGATGTGCCACAGACCGCGATCCAAGCCACGGGCGAAGACTTCGAGCCGTCCGTCCTGATTGGAGTTCACCGACAGCAGATCGATTTGCCCGCCGAGTGAGGCCCAACCGCTCCAGCCGTTATTGGGCGCGACCTGCCAGATGTGCCACAGACCGCGATCCATGCCACGGGCGAAGACTTCGATCCGTCCGTCCTGATTGGAGCCGACCGCCAGCAAATCAATTTGGCCGCCGAGCGAGGCCCAACCGCTCCAGCCGTTATTGGGCGCGACCTGCCAGATGTGCCACAGACCGCGATCCGTGCCACGGGCGAAGACTTCGATCCGTCCGTCCTGATTGGAGCCGACCGCCAGCAAGTCGATTTGGCCGCCGAGCGAATCCCAACTGCTCCAGGGGCCGCTGGGCGATGTCTGCTGAATGTGCCACAGGGCCTTGTCGACGCCACGAGCGAAAACCTCGAGGCGCCCATCTTGATTGGTGCCGACGGCGAGCATGTCGATGCGACCGCCCAGCGAGCTCCAGGAGCCCCAATTGCCGCCCGCTCCGATCTGCGCGATGGTCCAGAGAGCGCCGTCGTCTGCGGCGACGAATGCGTTGAGCTGGCCGAGAGAGTCGAGGACGACAACCGGGGTGGCGGCAACGCCCAATCCCAGCGTCAGCCAGGTCACCGTGTCCTGAAGCGGGCCGTAGATAGCGGGCTCCGACGAGACATTGGTCACGGTGGCCAGCCGCGCGAAGGAGTCGGACGGATTCGCGCTTGATCCCGCTTGCGCGATCAGCACCGTGCCACCCGCCTTCAGGTCCTTATAGTTGGCGTCGAGGGTGAGCCGATTGGGCGGAGGAGGTGCGAGGACAGGAGGAGGTGTGAAGCCAGGTGTGTCGTACGGCGCGTTCACGAGCCTGAAGCCAACGCCGCCGGGAGCTCCTAGGTCACTAAACGTCTGCACGTAGCTGGCGGGAGCGTTGTGTCCGAACAAGCGGTACTGGTTGGCAAAGACCACGGCCTGCGTGCTGAAGGTATCGAAGTCCGAGGACTGGATCGCCGGATCCCACGCCAGCACCGGTTGCGTGTTGCGGAGGGAGAGGCCGGTCACGGTCTTCAACTCTGCCCGCCGGGGGTTGAAGATCGCCAGCTTCACTCTCGGCGCCAGGCCCTTGGTGTCGGAGAGCAAGATAGCGTCCGGCCTGCCCTGCGCGAATGGCTGATAAATCGTGGGCTGCGGAAAGACCTGGAACTGATTGAAGGCGGCATCGGCAACGATGCTGTCGAGAGTCTCGAACTTTTGCGGTTTTTCGTTTTGTCCGGGTACGCTCTGCACGCGGAGCCCGACGGGAATGGTGAGCTTCTTATTGAGATCAAGGAAGAATGCGAGGTCGGCCTCGGCCGCGGCGCCGGGAGCGGGCTGGTAGTCGAGCAGCGCAGCCAGAGCAGTGATGTCCTCTTGCAGCAGCGCCGTGCGCAGATAGGCTTCGTTGGCGGTGCGTTCCTGATAGAAGGTGAGGATGTCGGCCACATAGGCCCACATGGCGAGCAGAGCAATATCAAAGTCGTCGGTGGAGCGTGTGAGCCACCGCGCACGGAGCTCGGGTGCCTGCGCGATCTGCTCTGTCATCGCCAGCAGGAAGCTGCCGTAGGTGCCGACGCGGTAGTGAATGCTGGAGAGTCCGGGTCGGTTCGTGACCACCTGCGGCGTCGGCGACGTGTCCGGCTCACAGCATCCGCAGGTGTTGGGGGCCAGTCGCTGATCCAGGCTCATTTGCCACCCCCCAAGTTCAGCCGGAGTGCGCCGTTCTCCGGGAAGTTTGGGTCGTTATCGAGGCGCAGAATTTCCAGACGGTCCATCGCAATATAACCTTGCTGCAGTTCATTGGAGGGCATCTTGCCCCAGCGCTGAAACTGGACGACCGAAGCGGAGTCGACTCCCTGTACCCCCATGACCGCAGCATAGAGTTGGCTCAGATAGAGAGGCTGGCCGAAGGAGAAGTTGTCGGGGAAGAAGAAGCCGCGCGTGCCGTCAGCCAGGATGTGATTGTTGAGGGCGTTGAGCACTGCCTGCTCGACGTCGGACCGGAAGTGGTAGGAGTCGACACAAACGTCGATGACGAGATCGAGCGGCACGTAAATGGGAGCGTTGACCTCGAGGTCGTAACCGGCCTGCGTGTACGACGTGACCCAGTTGACGACACGCTGTTTCAAGTCGTCGGGCACATCGTTTCTTCCCACCGGATCAATGGTGATGAAAACGGTGTACCAGCTTCCCGTCCAGCGGAAGGTAGCTACTGCCTGGGAGACTTCAGGCCACAGCTCGGCGGCGTTGGCGTAGTCGGCCTCGGTGACCGCGCGGTATTGCACGGCGCGGAACGCCTCGGGGGCGAGCAGCTTGACCTGTTCCAGCGGCTGCGGGTCGGTACCTCCCCAGGCGGGCAGGGGATTGCGAAGCGCCGTAAGAGTGGGGAATCCGATCACGTTACCGGGGTTGATGACGTGGACCAGCGCGTCGGCGCCGACGTTGGCGTTGGTGCCCACGCCGATCCGGTAGGCGACGAAGATATGCGAGCCAGCGGGGGGATCGAGTCCGTATTCCCCGTCTCCGAATCGGATCAGCGCTCGACCGTCATTTTCGGTCTCGACCATGAAGTCGGTATCAAGTGGATGACTCTCGAGCAGAGTGGGAACCTCGGTCCAATCGGAAATCAACTGCGTGGTGCCCTGCACATCAAGTTGCGTGACTTGCGGCACGGCGGTGTTGGGGTCGGTCAGCAGCAGATCGGCCACCGTTTTCAGGCTGCCATCCGTGTTGTTTAAGGGGATGCGAAAACTGAGCGGACCCTGCTGCAGTAGAAAACGAAAGGCGCGCGGGCCGGTGATGATGCCGGGAACACCGGGATCGGCTGGGTCTCCCGGGTACCACTGGTTGACGGTCTGCCCGTGGTCGGCGAGTACCAAATTCCCGCGGGCCACGGAAACCCCGTTGATCAGCGCATTGTCGGCCAGCAACACCGACAGGCAAAGAGGGACGCGCAGCGCGTCCGCCTGAGCCCAGCTCACCTTGGTCAGAAACGTGGGGCGAACATTGGTCACAGGGTCGGGCTCGAGGGAATCCTGCGCTGTCTCTACGTCGGTCAGCCGAACCACCTGGCGGTGCGTGGGATCGGCGTCGGCAGCCAGACCAGTCACCGGTCCGAGCACTTCCTCAAACAGCAGAAAGTTGCCGGGACGTAGCTTCCATGCCTCGTTCAACGGAGTGCCGGCCAGGTCGCCGACCAGATACACCGAAGTTGTACCAGCGGGCAGGCAACATTGTGCGTTGCCCCAGGTATAGATGCTGACGGAGTTGAGGGCCGCGCCGAGTTGCGCATCCGCCATCGTCTCGAAAATGGCGTCGGCGTCGGCCAGCGCCGCGTCGGCATCGGCGGCAACAAACACCGTTCCATGCGGCGGCAGCTTTTCCTTGACCGGAACGTTGATCTTGGTAAGAACCTGGCTGCCTTGGGGAAGGAACCCGGTGCTGCCGGGCGACAAGCTGAAGTGCACGAAGGCGCGGGCGCTCGCGCCGTCATGCATCTGGTAATCGATGAGGCGAACCAGACGGCGCACCGAGATGCGCTGGCGCGCGCTTCCCAGGTAGAGTTCGTTGCTGACGTTGTCCTGATACTCGCTGAGTTGGTCTCCAACGTATGCCAGGAGTTCAAGCAACATCATCCCGATGTCAGCTTCGTGGCGCTCCGTCCAGGAAGGTTTGAAGGTCGGAATCAGGTCGAGCAGCGCCTGGCGAAAGCTGGCGTAGTCCTTCGCCATGTAATCGATGTTGGGCTCGTTAAATACCTGCGGCGGGCAGATTTCGACGGCCCGGCAATCGAAGCGCGACGGGCATCCTACCTTGAAATTGAACGATACCTGGGCATAAAAAAGATCGACGACCGGATCCTGGATAGTGAGCGTGTAGTCGGAGAAATCCCCTGGCTCGCTCACCCTCACCTCGATGTGATCGCCGGCAAAAGTGACTCCGAGAACCTTGATGTTCTGGACGCGCACTCCGCCCTGGATGGTGACTTCCTGCGGAGCGGTCGCCAGCTTATTTAGCAGCAGCGTGAGGTTGGCCGCTCCTACAGGATTAGTGACCGGATCCTTGGGAATAAAGAAGACCCGCAGGATGCGTTCGTTATCGGCAGCAGGCGACGTGACCACTTCCACGTAGTCGATGCCGTTGATCTGGGTATCCTGCTCGATCTGAATGCGGCGCGTTGCCCGATCGCAAACTGTAGTTTGGAAAGCCATGTGTAGTTGGAAACCGCGGCTCAAGCCAAGAGTGGCCGCCTATTGTCCGCCGCCCGCGGGAGCTACAAATTGTGCCTGTACCTGCTGTCCGCTGTCGCGGCGGACGTAGACAAGGTCGATCGTCAGGCGCTCATCCTGGTTGCTGACTTCGAGTTGTTGCACTGCGATGACGTTACCCAGCCACTGCTGCAAGGCGCCTTGTACGAGCAATTGCGTAGCTGCGGCGAGGGCCTCGCTGTTCGGGCGAAAGACCATCTGCAGCAATCCGCAGCCGAAGTCCGGAAGATCGACGCGCTCGCCTGGATTGGTGAACAGCAATTGATAGATCATGTCGCGCACATGATCGTCGGGCGAAGTGCGCGCCGCGCGCCCGGCGCCATCGAAGTCAAACGGAAAATCAAGATAGTCTGCCATGCGGACTTTCCCTAGAGCACGCTGACGGTGTTCACAGTGCCATCCAATGTGAAAGTGCCGTCCGTTACCTCGACGGCGAAGGCTTTAGGATTGTTCCTGAGGTGATTAATCACGCCGGTCGCAATGGCGATAAACATCATCCGCATATCGTTCGCATTGGCACCAGTCGGCAAAGCGTCGCTGATGCCGGCAGACTGGCGCACGGCCGCGAACGCCTTCTCCATCTCTTTTGCCATGTTGTCTGCGGTATCGAAGTCGGCGAGAGTTCCGCCGTACAACTGGTTGCCACCGGGCATGCGGCCTCCTTCAGCCGGTCTTTACTTGCAATGACAGCAGGTCGGGTGTAGCTGGCGTGAACGGCGGAACCGGTGGGGCCGGTGTCACCGGCAAAACTCCCGCAGCCAGTTCACCGGGGTGCATATGCGAGTTGAACAACGACACCAACTGATTGAGGTACTGCAGCATGCTGTCCCCAAAAACCAGCGGATGCGAAGCACCATCAACCAACTCGATTTGCGGGGCGTTGACCACAACCTTGGTAGTGGCCTCGACCGTGATCTGGCCCTGGGAGATATCGATCTTCACCAGATTGCTTCCGTTCTGATCGCTCACCGCGATTGTCGGTCCCGCGTCGTTCAGCACCACCATCAACCCGCCTTCGCTGCGCAGAATCGAAAAGTCCGTGGTGGCCGAGTTTCCGTCCTGGTCCGAAGGCAACTGATTGTCAGCCCACCAGCACCCAGTCCAGATGGGTCGGGAAGGGTCGCCAGCCTCGAACTCAACCCAGACGGCAGCTCCTACCGCCGGCACGCGGAAAAATCCGCTGCCATCACCGGCATAGGGAGAACTCGGCAGCGCCCATCCCGTATCGACATCCAGCAGGACTTCCGGCACCTTGGCCCGGATGCGAGCCAGATTCTTCGGGTCCTGATTGTCAGTGACCAGCCCGCGATACTTGCCATAGTGGCGAACTAAGGTGGAGGACGAGATTTGGGTTGAGCTCGACATTGGGTTTTGTTCGTGCGCGGCGCGAAGCAATCGCGAAACGGCCGGCGCTACACCTTATCCGGCAGGGCCCCGCTGGGTGCGAAGTCTTCCTGATGGGTCAATCCCAACGCATTACGCCTCAGGCTGAAGTGCTGCGTGTAGCCATCGCCGGTAAAAGTGTGCGTGACCCGCTGGACATAGTAGAGGCCGCTGAATTGCTGGCCGGCCCCGCGCACCAGCACCGGGCGCTTGGCACGCAGCACGTCTCCGTAAGCTACGGTATTCACTTCACCCTCGGCCGTGATGGCGAATGCGGAGCGATCAACCTCGGCTTGCGCTGCGGTCTGCAACTCTCCCGTGTCGGGAAGCCCCGTGCCACTCAACAGCACCTGACGCGGGTTATCAGTTGGAACGGTCGAGGTACTGCCCAGTGACCGGTCTTCGCTGCTGTCGGAGTTGGTACTCTGCTCCTCGTGGGAGTCGACACTTACGTTCGAGGCCCTCGCCGTCGTAGGTTGCAGCATGTCAAAGCTGGCGTGAAAGGAATTCACATTAGTGGCGTCTCCCATGTTGACGGAGAGCACGCCCTGCGGCGTCGTTTGCAGCCGCGGGCTGTGAAAGTGGCCTTCCACCTTACCGCTCTCGGGGTTTAACTCTACGTAGCATTCGTAGCCGTTGCGCTGGGCCAGTGATTGCAGGAACTGAATGTCGGTGCCGCGCTGCATTTCGGTGTGATCGTCTTCGTCGTGTGTGGGCTGCGTGGAATCGACATCAGCGCAGAAGTTATAGTCGGGGCTGCTGAATATTGCTTCGGCGATGTCGCTATCGGACATGTTCGGCCATGGCTTGATGACTTCTTTCAGGTTCATCTTCACGGTAGGCTCCATGGCCACCACATTAAGAACCGACTGGCCTGGCTGGTTGGCAAAGTCGGCGCTGGTCTGAATGACGTAGGCCTCCATGAGTGGTTCAGTCTTGCCGCTGCCGACGTTGACGCTGACGCGCAACTTGGTGAGTCGCTGAAACGTGTTCTGGTCGACGACGTTCCATGAGGAGCAACCATTGCGCACGGCGATCGCCACCGTCAAGCGCATCATGTCGGCCATTTCGGCGTTGTCTTCCACTTCCAGCCGCTGGATCACGTCGATCAAATCGGCCGAGGCCGGCTGATCATCGATGGTCAACGTGTAGGCAACCTGCGCCATCGCTAGCCCTCGGACGGAGGAATTCCCAGCGTGCGGCCAATCAGCAATAAGTCGTCCGGCCACATGGCATAGTTTGCGTCGCAGATGCGCCAGAACCGTTGTGCATCGCGGAACGAAAGGTTGGCGATGAGGTCGAGACGGTCTCCTTGCTTGACCGTGTAAGCCACCATGCCCGGTGTGGACGGAATGAAGCGAATCTTCTTGTAAAGCGTGACGCGACCGCTGGCGTCGGTGATCTGGTTGGTCGCGACTTTTTCGTAGCGACTGCCTTTGAAGAACACAGGACCTCGCTTTGCCTTGAGTCAGGCCGGATTGTCGTGCGGGCTCGTCTACAGGGGCAGCAGGCCGAGGAAGCGGCTGGGATCGCCGAGCGGCTGATACTTGGCGGCCAGCATCTCCTTCTGCCGCTGATAGGCGAGAAAAGCCATGTAGCCGACGGTTCCTTGCTGAAGCTCCATGTAGGTAAGTATGCGCATGCCCAGGTCGACCTTCGCCTGGATGGGATTGAGGTTGGGATCGAACGCCTGTTCGGTGATCGAGAAACTGGTGAGCAACACTGGAACAACCCGCGACTTTCCCCATACCAGCAGAACCAGGGGAGTATCGGCGGGGCACACCTGCACCTGGCCCGCTTGTGCGAGATCGAGGATCCGCTGAGCGGTTTCGGTGGTCGGGTAGAGCAGCATCTCCAGGACAGCAAGTGTGGGATGCAATCCGTTCTGGACGGTGTCGGGATTCTGGTCGGGCTCGGCGAGTTGGTCGGCGGCATCGAGTTCGACCGACAGATTAATGGTCTCCACTGGTGGCCCCAGTACGCGCAGCACATCTTCGCGCGCCGAACCGACGTTGCCCGGATCGCGCGGCGCCGCCCGCATGGCAAGGCTGCGAGTCATCTGCTCCGGGTTGTACTGGAAGATGATGACTTGGGGCGGCGGTCCGGGAGACTGCGAGGTGAATACCACCAGCCCACCCTTCAACAGCTTTGGACTACGCGGAAAATCAGAGGCCATGATTCATGCTCTCTCTAGGTACCAGTTTGTTCGCGTTCCCGAGCGGGGTCATCGGACACGAATAGCGGGAACCGGGCGTATCGATCGGTGAGCCGCTTGCAGTAAAACGGATGGAGTGTGGTGCGGACTTGCCATCGTGATCCGTGTCCGCACGCGTCCGAGCACCTCAAAAACTTCAAGCTTCTAACTAAGGATTCGGTGGAAGCGTTGGGGGCCCTCCCGGACATGCGGCTCCAGCCGGGGCGCATGCGGTTGGGCAAGGCCCCACCAGCGTGCCAAGGCCGCCACCGTAGCAGAACAGCAACTGTTGCGCTTCATTAAGGCCCGCCATCCTGTCCACGATCGTGAGAGGACGAAGGTCTGTGTATCCTCCACTACAGCTGCAGTCACATGCCGGGTAAACTCCATGATTACAGCAGGCCTTGCGCAAAGCACTGAACCCGGCTTCCCCATCACTTATCGATACTCCGGTTGAAGTTGCCCAGGCCGGGAAGTCCACTCTCGGACGTACCGGCGTTCCTCCAAAAGTCTTGAGGCTGCCATTCTCGAACAGATAATGGAAAGGATAGGTTGTTGCGCTCACAAATTCGCTTTCCCCTGTCCCATCAGCCCACAACCGCATCCGGAAGTGACTCATGATCGGAGGGATCATTGGATTCCCGCTGATGTCTCCGCAGGGTGCTCCATGTGCCATGCCCGGCTTAGCCGGCAAAGTGCATGGCACGATGGCCCGAACACGGCTCTCCATGGAACTTTCCCACTCCCGGCCCTCTCCGTGGATCCCAGTTACGCTCCTCGGGCCGGTCAGCGAGTGGGCAAGAATTCTGGCGGGGTAGGCCGTACCGCAGTAGTGGCTGATTCCAACGACGTTGGAGCCGCCGGCGAAGGAAGACGAAATCCGTCCTGAGGCCTCGACCGAAATGTCGGCGCTGATGCCATGCTTCATGCGGAAAGAAGAAATGGCGGACTCGCTGGACGGTGGACTTAGGGCCGCCGGCCCGTCATCCGTGAAAGGATTGCAGGGGGCGCAGGCCAACATGCTGACCGCCTTCACCTCGAAGTGCCGCATTGTCGCCGGTGGAGCAGTAGTCTTGATGATCACCCGCCGGTTGTCATCCAACGTCGGTCCAAATTCGTCTGTTTCTCCATGAGCGAAAGTCGTGATGGAGGTAGTGATGCCTCTGCCGACGAGAGCTGCTTTCACAGTTTCTGCCCGGTCACAAGAGAGCTGCACATTGTGGTTTGCTTCACCATCACAACTTGCATAGCCATGCACTTCAACGGTCTCGCTCGACCCACGTGTCACCCACCCGGTATGAAATGCCGTGATGGCGCTCAGATGAGTGGCTTTGAGCGTGTGCCGATCCTGGTCAAAGTGCTCCAGGTTCACTCCTGCGGGATGTCCTGATCCCTGGGCATCACTGCATGACATTCCCGGGGCGACGCCTGCCTCGCATCTGACCCGCTGCAGCATGGGCGAAGATCGCATGAGGGATTTCTGCACCACTGGCGACCGCGCCGAGCTGCTGGCATCGCTCGCCATGGCGGGCGCATGTCCCTGCTGTGCCACGTGAGTCAGTTCGTGGGCGATCAGCTTTTGACCCGAGAGAGAAGCAGGGGCATATTGTCCTCGGCCGAATACAAGGTTTGTTCCCACTGTGTAAGCAAAAGAGTTGACAGCTTTGGCCGACTCCGCGGCCCTTGCATCGCTGTGAACGCGGATCTGGCTGAAGTCGCGCCCGAAACGCTGCTCCATGAAGGTACGTGTCGGCCGATCCAGCGACTGCCCCGACGAACGAAGCACCTCGTCCACGATGGGCGGCGCGCTGCTGTTTGGAGATTCCGTCGTTGCACTCCTCTGCAGATCCGCCTTCTGTTTGCAGTCTTCGCAAGTCCCGCCACAAGAGCATGCCCGTTGCATGCTTTCCCGTGAAGAAATGCGGCTGACAGCGGTGACGGGCGCGCTAAAGTCTGCCCTTCGCATCACGGCATCGGCCACGCGATCTGCTTCCTGCTCAAAGGCGTCGCCGGGCTGGTTCACGGTTAGTTTGGCCTGTAAAACGCCGTGCTTCAGCATCCGCTGCAGCCGTTGATTGCCGTGCGCGGACTGAAGCCCCGCCAGGTTTCCCTCGGTGTGCAATCCGGTTCGCGCATGCCGCAACGGTGTCGCAGTTGAGGCCTCCGCGCTGTGCGCGGTTTGACGGCTGGCGGCTTGGGCGGTCTTCATCATTGCGCCTTGACCTCGCCTTTGCGAACTATGCGGCGTTCGATTTCAGAATGCAACCCGAAAACCTCCAGCGAGTATCATGCAGACGACTTAGTTCTTCCCACGAATGCTTCGATCCAGAACTTGCGCAACTGTGCCGGCGACGTTATTTCCCTGTGTCCGCGGCCCCGCATGCACCTGCACCGCGCGTGTGGCGTGCGACTTCAGCGGAAGCTTTCCCCGCGAGAGAAGCTGAGTGAGGTTGGCCGCAATCAGCCTGCTCAAGGCTGCTCCCTCGACATGCGAGATGCCACCGCGCACTACCACTCGCTCAATCTCCACCCGGGTGGGCTTCATCGGCGTGCCGCCCGCGGGTCGCGTCCGAGTTCGGACTCGAGCATGAGCTTATCGATCTTCAAGTATTCCCGGCGCGCGGCGGTGAGCACGTGATGCATGGCGATTGCCGCCTGTTCGCTTGCCGCCAGGAATGCCGCGTTCAGGGCGATGTTGCTGATGTTGCCGCCGGAGATTTCCATGCGCCCCAGTCGGTCATAGTCGAGCGCCTCCAGCCGCGCCTGCGCGGGGAATACGCCTCGCCAGATGCGCACCCGGTCGACCGCCGAGGGTACCGGGAAATCGATGAGAAACCGCAGCCGCCGCATAAATGCCGGATCGAGCAGCGTTTTGCGGTTGGTGGCGAGAATGGCCAGCCCGCGATAGTCCTCCATGCGCTGCAACAGGTAATTGATCTCGATATTGGCATAACGGTCGTGGCTGTCGCGGACCTCGCTGCGCTTCCCGAACAGCGCGTCGGCCTCGTCAAAGAACAGGATCGCTCCACTCTGCTCGGCCGCGTCGAAAACCCGCTTCAGATTCTTTTCCGTCTCACCGATGAACTTGCTGATCACGCCCGCCAGATCGATGCGATACAGGTCAAGATCGAGCTGATGAGCGAGCACTTCGGCGGCCATGGTTTTCCCCGTGCCGCTCGGACCGGCAAATAGTGCGACGACGCCCTTACCGCGGCTCATTTTGGCGCCGAATCCCCATTGCTCGTACACACGATCGCGTTGCTCGACCTGAGCGGCGATGTCGCGAAGCTGCTGCATGGCCTCAGAAGGGAGAATCAGATCGTCTAAGCTGCGCTTTGCCTCGATTTTCTCCGCCAGTCCAGTCATCGAGCGCACCGCGTGTCCGCGAGCCGCCAGCCAGAGATCTGCCTCACTTAACACCGGTGCTTCGGGAGTTCGCAGGCGAGCGGATTCGAGGGCCGAACGCACCACGGCATGAATTTGCTGCGGAGCGAAGCGAAATTGCTGCACCAACCTTCCCAGAAAAGAGTCGCGGCTGCCATTGCCGGGCATGCGATCTCCCAGGCGAGTTTGCCAAACGGCGAACTGCGTCAAAGCGTCGCTCTCCGGCACAAGCACGGTGATGAGAGACCGCCCATCGCTCAACGGTTCGCGGCTGCCGAGAAATAAAATTGCGCGCATACCATGCGCGACATCCAGCGCATCTTCGGCCGAACAGCCAAACGCTTGCGCTTGTGCGTGCCCCGCTTCTCCAAGGCTCGCGGCTCGCGCATCGGGACACTCAAGGTAATAAGCGCAGGGAAGTAACAGCGATTCCCGCTCCAGCAGGCGGAAGCAGATCTGGCGCTCGGCGGGTGAAACCGGCAGTCGCGCCGGATCGAGCGCATACAGAGTGAGCCCGATCCGAGCGCACAGGTGCCGCGCAATGGCCTTCGCTGTTCCTGGCTCACGGCTCACTATGTTGGCCGCGGGCGCTCGTTCGTTGTCACTCCAGGTGCGAAGACGGCGCTCAAGACGGCCGACGATCTCATCTTGCGCGGCGCTCAGAGGGCCCGTGTCATCAACCGGCCGCAAGAACGACGCTACCTGCTCATCGAGAAAATTCACGCCCAGCAGATAGTTGCTGAGGCGTCGATCGAGGCGAAGCGGCTCGTTTCCCCAACCCGCTCCCGCTGCCCACTCGGAGCGCACCAGGCGGAAGCGGCACAACGGGGCCTCAGGAGCGAACCGTCCCCAGATCTGCTCGCGTGCTGTCATCTTGTCTGCAAAGTAGAGAGATCCCAAAACCTGTATCGCGAGATTCGTGGTGGGAAACTTACGACTGGCGTCGTCATGCACGTAAGCATAGAGACGCTCAAAGTTGGGATCGATGTCTGGAGCGAGGCACAGCCACAAAACATCGCGCTCCAGCGGTCCGAGATGAAAGAGCCGTGCGACGATCTCCATCGCAGGAAGGCCTGCACCTGCGCCGTCGGTCGCGTCGCCCGCAACCTGGTACTCGGAGAGCTTTCGCGAGATGGCACGCGCTTCGTCGTCGTGCTCGTCGAATTTAGCCTCTGAGGCCAGCTCGTTACCATTGACCAGCAGATCGGCTTCTGCGTCGGTGATGACGAGTCCCTGAAAGCCCGGCGACTCATGGCCGAGGTTGAGCTTCCAGACTTTGCGCAACCAGAGTATGCGACGTTCCAACAGCAGCCGCAGCCGGACCAATCCAGCCCGGAGGTACTCCTGGTTTGCCGTCGACCAATCGACCGAAGCCGCTTCGGTGCTTTGTGTCTCGATTGCGCTCATTAGGTATACGTGAAATCCACGGAGTCGATGGTTAGAGCGCCGTTGACTTGCACTCGCACCGGATACTGACCGGGGGCATGAAGCGGGGGTTGAGCCGTGGCCAAACCCGCGAGAGACACCTGGATCTGGGTGGCGGTCTGTGCTCCGGTCAGCGGCACTTCGATGGAAATGTCACTGACATAGACGTAGCTCTTCAAGTCAGGATCGAAGAGGCGAGTGCCGTTTACCGTGAGGGTTGTGCCCGAATTGCCGATGTTCGGCGCGATGCCGGTGATGCTGGGCACGAGCATGAATACGGACAGACTGGATGACTGGGTGACTGCTTCCGTGAACGTCGCGCCGCGATCCAGTCCGCCCTGGACGCCTTCACCTGGCCGCTGCACGATCACCTGTACAAGCTGTGCACCCGGTTGCAACTGGTCCTCGGGCGCGATAGCTCGCGGAAGAGGATTGTCGAAATCGGGCGGATACTGCGCATCGGGAACAGTGAGTTGAATGCTCTCATCAGAAATGGGGAGTACACCGATGGGATCGAGGCTGCCGAGTTTTACCCAGGTCTTAGTCGCCTTGAATCCTCTTCCGATGATGGTCAGTGATTGTCCGACCGCAGCGCGCGCATCTCCAATGGGATCGCCCGGCAAAGTGGGCGTGCGATAGACGCTTTCAATCTCCGGTCGGCTCATCAGCGTCATATGCAGGCGCCGCGTCAGCACCGGAGCGGCGAGCTGGCGCAGGCGTTGGCTTTCGATCTGCACTACGGTGACGTTGTATGCCACCGAGCAGCGGAAATTCGCTTGTGGCAGCGCGGTCCAGATTTTGGCGAACTCTTCCAGGCTGGCCGGTTGCAGAGAGATCTTGACGCGTTCGAAGTCGTGTTGCAAAACCGGGTCCAGGTACGGAGAGTCGTGGGTGATGATGGCGAAATCGTGCATCACACGCATCGCATCGCCAAGGGTTTCTTGCGCGAACAAGTCGCGGTCGTCGCCCGCCTCGGTGTCACTGAAGCCGGTCATGAGGTAATGCAGGTTCAGGCTCAGCGGAGGATTGCCGTAGGCGCCTGGATATCCCTCTCCGAGAATCTCCTGATTCTTCAGATACTGGTTTTCGCTGATCAAATAAAGATAGAGATTGATCCGCTTGCCGGTGGCGGTCGTGGGCGCGATGTCCGGCGGCAGGAGCGTGACCGAAATCGGGCCATCTTGCATTTCGTTGGCCAGGAGGTCGTGCAGGGTGGAACTGACCGCGCGAATTGCCTTGTAGGTGCTCATCGGCTCCTTGACGGCCAGGGGCGCGTCGCATAGCGGCGAAGGTCGACGAATTCGGCGAAGCCAACCGGGCGAGCGGGGGCCGGCTGGGACGCGGTCGCCGGAGGATCAAACACGATTTCGACGCTGCCGATTTTTACCTCCACCGGAGGCGCCGAAGGCTGAGAGTCCAACCGCTGCGGCGCAACTACCGAATGCGCTTGTTGCGACCTCCAAGTGTCCGTTCTTGTTGGCACGATGCTGCGCAATGGACGCGGCGCCGTGTCGTGGGCTTCATCCTCCACGGCGGCAATTGCACGCTCGACTGCCCGGTAAAGAGATTCGCCTGTAGCACGGGAGTCTGCCTCACCCTCAGAAGATGGCTGCGATCCTGATGGATGTGTCGATGATTGCACCTGATGGGACGATATTGGGCGCGGGAGTCGTGCTGTTGCGCTGAGCGATCTCTCGGACTGCGGCGGCTGGTGTAGAACTCGATCTGTGACCGCCTCGCTCATTGGTAAGGGCGTTGTCGGGCCCTGAGGGGCGGGCTCAGAGATCTGGTCTTTCACCGGCGGGTGAGTTCGCGAGTTGATAGCTTGGGAGAATTTCACCTCAGGTGCTGGAAGCGAGGTGATTCGGTGGCTGCCGAGGTTCACTGGCGCGTTCGCGGTCAGGTCCTGCTCTGGAAAAGCCGGTTCGCGCGCTTGCTCAAGGCGAGATGACACGCTGTCCGCCAATTCGTCGCTCGGCAGAGTCGGATTCAATGGCGGGCGAGATGTGTTGGAGCGAATCGGCGGAGAGTCCACAACCGCGGGCCAATGAAACCGACGTGGCGGCTGTGGCGTGGGCGCCATATCGGGCGCTCCGGCGGCTCTTTGCACCATGCGATGCAGAAAATCACTCACCAGAATTCTCCGCCAGCAAATCGAGATAGCGTTGCCGCTTCCGCGGTGACATGCTCAGAATGTCGGCTTCGCTCCAGTGATAGGCGAAGGCAAGCTGATGCACTTCCCGGTAGCGGCGGTCTTGCCGCGCTGACAGTTCGCGAAAAAAGTATTCGCCGCAGTCGAACGCGGTCGTGAAATGATGGCGGCACGCCGGGCACTGGAGTTGCAACACGATTTCGGCCTGCGGGTCTAACTCTCCCATGCGTTCGGAGATTTGCTGCACAAGTTCCTCTGGCCACTGCTCGAGCGGAAGAATTTCCTGCGTTCCCCCATCGTCTTCTTTGCGGGCCCATTCGACAGTGCGCGCCAGTATGGTGCGAACGTACTCTCTTGCCGTCAGGCCAGGCCAATGGCCCAGGGCCTCTTCGAAGTCCGCGCCGCAGGGAATGCGAAGGTGCACCTGATAGCGCTCCCCGGCAGCCGTTATCGTCTCGTCAAAGTAGGGGGGCACAGCGTCGGCCTCGACCGGTGGCAGGAGCTGCTCGGTCTGCAGCTGAAAGTCCATGCTCTCGTCGCACTGCGGACACCTCAGAACGCAGTCGATCTCTCCGCCGAAGGTCAGCCGGCGCGCGCACAACAGCAAAGTTACCCGGTCCCCGAGCGAGAGCTGCCGCAACGCCTCTCCGTCTCCCAGTCCAGCAACACATCGCTGCAGCAGCAGAGTGTCACGCTCCACTGGGAGCAGGGCGGCGCCGAGCTCCTCCACCAGTCCCTCGTCGTCCTCGCCGATCGCGCGCGCCCGAACTTCGCGAAGGTATCTCCCTGCCTGCCAGCAGCCGTTCCGTAGGACGACTCGCGCTTCCCCTGCTCCTCTCATTACGCCGGTACGGTGAACGAAGGCTCAGCCGGTTCAGCCACGTCCGTGTCGCGTTCCCAGCCTTCGTTTTCCAGCTTGATGTGCTGAATGGCGACGGCTCCTGCATTGGCGTCGAGATCGGGGAGCGCCTGAAATTCCGAAACCCAGCAGCGGTAGACTTTGTAGGAAATTACCTTCTGGCCGGCTTCGTTGAACATGTCGATGATGATTTCCTTACGGAAATCAGCCAGCGAAACTTCCGCTCCCGGACCGCTCCCGTAATCCCAGACCTTGTTGGCCCACTTTTCGAACTCGGTATCGTGGGTGACGCCACGCTCCAACGTGATGGCGTCGTACTTGGTTCGCGCCGGAGACTTGCGGCTCGTGCTCGGGTCGCCGCCTTCGCGGTGCTCGACCACATCGGTAGTGCGCTTGAGCGAGCCGCATTTGCTGATACCGGCCACGTAGCGGCCGTCCCACTTCACGCGGAACTTAAAGTTCTTGTACGGGTCGAACCGCAGCGGGTTCACAGAAAACTGCGCCATGTGCCCCTCTCTTTCTTACCTTAGGTTGGAATCTGGCCGGCTAGCTGCTGGATCTTGAGGATGACGAACTCGGCGGGTTTCAACGGAGCGAATCCCACCAGGATGTTCACGATGCCGTTATTGATGTCGGTCTGTGTTGTCGTCTGGTTATCGCACTTCACCAGATAGGCATCCCGCGGGGTGGTGCCCTGGAACGCACCTTGCCGGAACAGGCTTTGCATAAAGGCGCCGATGTTGAGGCGAATCTGAGACCACAGCGGTTCATCGTTCGGCTCGAATACCACCCATTTCGTTCCGCGGTACAGACTCTCCTCCAGGAACAGCGCGAAGCGGCGGACAGGAACGTATTTGTAGTCGTCCACCAGTTGATCCGCGCCATACAACGTACGCGCTCCCCAGGAGACCGGGCCGTACACCGGGAACGTTCGCAGGCAGTTGATGCCCAGCGGATTGAGCACGCCATTTTCGCCGTCGGTTAGCTTGTATTCCAGACTCTGAACGCCGCCGAGACTGGCCTCAATGCCGGCGGGCGCCTTCCAGACGCCGCGAGCCACATCGATGCGGGCATAGATCCCGGCCATGGTGCCGCTCGTCGCCGTCGTCCGAAGGCGGAATTTGTTCAAGGCATCAGCGATGTCGACTCTTGGGAAATACACGGCCGAGTTCCGGCTGCGCAGCGATCCGTTCTGGTCAAGCCAATTCTTGATTCCATCCACGGTGTCGCGATCACCGTCTTCCTGCGGCGGATCGAGAATGTAGAACGCCCTGCGGCTGGTGCACAGCGACGTCGCGTTGGCGGCCACCTGGGCAGCGTCCGTATCCGGCAGTAGCGCGGTCACCGGAATACACAGGATGTTGAACAGGTCGGCATCGAGCAGAGCGTACATCCCCGTCTTCAAGAGCTGATCGCCAATCAGTCCCTGTGCCACTCCTGCCGCATCAGTGGTCGGATTCCAGGTCCCATTGCTTCCCGGGCTGGCAACGCCTCCCGGCAAGGCTTGCGCTCCGGCGGCCGTACTCGAACCCAGCGCATATTGCTGGACGTTGGTAGTCAGGCCCAGGTCTGCGGCCAGCGTGCCCGTGACATCGGTCAAGGTCAACGTGTCGGAAGGATTCATTGTCCCGGCCTTGATCTGCAGGAACGCCTCGGTGCTCGCGCTTCCAACCAAGGTCACAGTCGCATTCGAAAGACTGGGATCGACCGCGCGAATCTGGCTCTCCAAGGTCGCGACCAGCCAGCCCACTGTGATGGCTGGGGGCGGCCCCGCTGCGTTGAGTTGAACCAGCGTGCTGAACGCGGGATTCCCGTTCAAGGTAACGCTCATCGTGGCTGCGAGATCTACTGTAAGCCGGGTCGGCGAAACCAACGTCCAGGTGACGCCTCCAACGCCTCCGTCGGGAGTGGTGTTCCCGATAGTTGTGCTCCATCCTGGCGGTGTGCCACCGGAGGTGCCGGAAGCTGTTACCCGCTGCAAGTTGCCGTTGGAATCGACAATCTCGGCTCCTACTGGAAAGACCTCCTGAGCGCTCCACGCCGGAAACAGCATTCCCGTGCCGGTCGGGATGAGCTTCCAGGTGACGGTATTGTCAGTCGTGTTTGTCCCAACTACTTTCGACCAGTTGGGAGGCAGCGCGGGCGGAATGGTTGACGTCCCGGCGACTGTTACTACCTGAGTGTTTCCGTTGGGGTCCAGGATCCGATCGCCCACAGAAAACGCATGGCTCGCTAACCAGACACCCGCTCCCGTTGCGACCATGGTCCACGTGACGCCTGCGGCGTTTGGGTCCTGCGTAGTGGCATTCAGCGTAGTTGACCATGTGGGCTCGCCCGGGCCAGGGCCAGTTATTCCCGCCGTCGTCACCTCTTGCAGGTTGCCATTGGCATCAACGATAACGTGTCCTCGAACAACCGCCGTGTTCGCTTGCCATTCGGGAAGTTGTAGGACGGAGAAGGCGCTGCTTGTGGTCCCGCTCTGGGCGGGCCGTCCATTGGTTCCCAGCGATTGCACGGTTACGAGCTGCGATCGCGCGTTCACGACCTCGACCACATAGTCAGTCTCGGCCGAATCCAGCGTGAGGTTGCGGAATGTCTCAGTGGCGACCACGGTGGTCGTTCCGCCGGCAAAGCTGACCTCGGTCACCGTCAAGTTGAACAACGTCGAGGGGTCGGTCGTCCCGTAGTCGATGTCGACTCGCACCTGGTTGCCCCACTGCCCTGGATTGGCCGCGGTCACGAGAAGGATGTTGTTGGTGGCCCCATCCTGCACCACGATCGCTGCCGACGTGGCCGCATTCGTGCTGGTGCCGGAGGTCGTGCGCACCACGTACGCCGTTGTCCCGCCGTTCAGGAAGAACTGCTGGATGGCGTAGCTGGCCTCGCTGTTAGTGTCGAGTCCGCCGAAGATCCGTTCGAAATCGGCGTAGCTGAAAATCTCGACCGCTTCGTTCATGGGACCCTGCGGGAAGTAGTCGACAAACGCCCCAATCGACGTAGCGACGCCGACGATGGTGCGAACTCCACTGGGTATTTCTTCAATGTAAACACCCGGGTAAGTCGGGGTGACGGGCATTGGAGCCTCCTCGTTAATTTCCTTCGATCATTGGGCGCGGCGATGCCGCAGAGACAAGGGCCGCCTGCGATAGGTGCGGATTGCCGGTGCAGCTCAGCGCAGGCGCTGGCCGCGACAGCGGGAAACAATCGAGCGGTTGGCACCGCTCTGACAGGGGACGCACGCAGCTTGCGCTCACCTCCACCACGAAGGCACGCCCGATCGATTGCAGAGAGATCACGACCCGGGCCCGGCTGCGTATGGTCAACAGAATGCCCTCTAGGCCGCGCATCACGCCGTCGATAATTACGATCCGCTGGCCCACTTCAAGGTATTCGTGAGGTTCAGCATTGCCGTGTTCGACTCCGGCCCTGATTCCGGCAATTTCATCATCGGAGATTACCGCCGGGGCATCCCTCTTGCCCACCAGCGAGACGACCTGGCGAATGGTCAGCACCTTCATCCGCTCGCGCAAGGGCAGCCGCACGAACAGATAGCCTGGGAACAGTGGCATATCGAGCTTTACGCGGCGATCCTTCCATTGCCGGATCGAGGCGTAACACGGCAGGTAGTGCTCAATGCTCAGGCTGGTGAGGCAGGCGGCCACGCGTTTTTCCTGATTGCTGCACACAAACAGCGCGTACCAGTGGGAGACTGAGAAATCGTCGGCTGATCGTAGGTCGTCCATGGCTTCGAACTTCGGAGTTTGCCGCCTGTAGCTTCGCCCCGTCACTTACAGGTTCCTGTGACCTAACCTCGTCCTTCTGTTGTTCTACCGCCGGCTCGCGACTTACGAACTATTCCTCTTTGCAGCGTGATTCGCGAGAAAGCGAGCAGCCACGGCTTGCCCTTCAGGGTTCAGCCGGACAATCCGGCCTGTGCTTGCCGTTCCCAACTCTTCCAGATATCCCTCGGATATGAGCCATGCCAGCGCCGTGTGCGTCTGCTCCAGACTGCGGTGGACTTGTTCTTCCATAACTCGCCAGCGCGACACCCCTTCGACAGAGTCGACAGCCTGCGGATTCCGCAGGAAGTAACTCAGAATGTCCCTTACCGCGTCCCATGAGGGCTCTGGGTCGGCAGAATGCACGGCGCTCCGGGGTGCAAATGAACTGCCAGAATGCAGCTCGTGTGGATTTTGTGTCCTGTCAAGAAGTTAGAAAATTGCGGTTGTTCCTCTGCTGTGCGCGGCGGGTCGAAGCCGACCCGGATCTCCGCTACAAAAATGGATTGAACTCGCGCAGTTTCAGAGATCTGAACTGAGCCCAATGCGCGGGTTCAAAATGACCCACCCACGCGTGGATGATCCGGCCTTCGGAATACCTGTAGCTTTGAAGCGTAGCCGGCCGGACGCACGTGGCCGAGCCACTGGAAGGAACTACGCTTGGGACAACTCGCTCTTTAAGTGTTCGGGTTAGACTTCGTGCCGAGATCGTACTTCTTCACCAGCTTGCCAAACGAGCGGCGTTCCTTGCCTGCTTCCAGCGCGGCCTGCGTCACATTTCCCCCATGCCGAGCGAGGATATGCTCGACATAACCGCGCTCGAATTGCTCAATTGCCTGCTGCCGGGCGCGACGAAAACCCTCGTCGAGCTCGAGATTACTCTTCGCCGACACCGCTTCGTTGAAGAAAACAATGTCTGAGGGAACGATCGTCTGTCCGCTCGAACACAGGACAGCACGTTGCACGACATTGAACAGCTCGCGGACATTACCCGGCCATGAATGATTTTCGATCTTGCACATGGCAACGGCCGAAAAAGATTTAGGACCGCGCTCCGAGGCGAATTCTTTGTTCAGAAAGTGCTGGACCAGGAGCGCGATGTCTTCCCTCCGCTCCCGCAATGGCGGCAGATGGAGCCGCAGGACGTTGAGGCGAAAATATAAATCGTTGCGAAACTGTCCCTCTTGTACGCGGTCTTCGATCATCCGGTTGGTGGCCGCGATCACCCTCGCGTTCGATCGGTTGAAGTGCTCGGAACCCAGCGCCCGGTAGGTTCCCTCCTGCAAGAGGCGGAGCAACTTCGCCTGGTTTGCCGGTGAAAGCGCATCGACTTCGTCGAGGAACAGCGTACCGTTGGTTGCCATCGCCGCCAGGCCACGCTGGTCTTTGTGCGCGTCGGTGAAAGCGCCCCGACAGTGACCGAACAGTTCGTTCTCTGCCAGTTGCTCAGGCAGCGAACCGCAGTCAACCGGAACGAACGGCCCACGCTTGCATTTGCTCAAGGAATGGATGGCATGAGCGAACAGCTCCTTGCCGGTTCCGGTTTCCCCCGTGATGAATACCGGAGCATTGCTGCCAGCGTAGCTCACCGCTTGCCGGGCAGCCCGCAGGATCGACGGATGCATGCCCACTAGCTGTGCCAGGCCCATCTCCATCCCCAGCTCATTCTCGATTTCTTGCTCTGGAAACCTACGGTCTTGCAGGAGGCGTTGAATTCTTACATCGAGTTCCTGGCCCCGGGCCGGCCAAAAAACAATATCATCGGCAACCTCGGAAGCGGCCAGCAGCACCGGACCCGGGCGCTCGGGTAAGACCGCGAGCGTCAGGAATCGTCTTGGGTTCTCGCGCACGAAGCGAAAAAACGAAGCCACACCCTGTGATTCTGTGACCACGTGCGGCACAACCAGCTGCGGGTGATTGCCCAGGAGCACCTCCGGACGGAAGTTTTCCCACGCCTGGCGCTGATACGACAGCTCCAGATTCAGCACACTTCTACAGCTGGACTCGGGTGGTATTGAGGCGGGCTCGATTATGAGAACCGTGGCCGACATGCAACCTCCGATAGGCACTTTTGGCTTCTACCAGGGATTCCGGCAAGTACTTTCCCTGTGATTCCGCTATGGAATTGCCTGGCCATTGTTGGGACCGGTGGGTAGCCGGACCGAACAGCAGACCAGCCTGCGGAGGACTATTCTGAGAGGCAACGAATGGGTGGCAGTCTATCAGATAAAGCTCTAGCCGGCAGCATCTAACCACTTCGTTCGCACAATTTTCGCGTGGAAGTGGAGCTTGACTTCCAGCTCCATAGTCGTCGGTCACATGGCGGTCATGCCGGACCGGGGTATGTCACACCTGCATGACAGGGCTGATTGGCGGGTCGATCACTTACAACCCCGAACCACTCGAAAGACCGTCTTCAGGAAATGTGCTCATATGCTGCGCCCAGCCAAGCGTAGACGTGGTCGTTGACCTTTAGGTGAAGGCGCGGGTGCGCATCAAGAGTGCCCGATTGCCATCCACCCGATAGCGAGTTAGGATTTTGAGGCTCTCCGGAGCCCAGTGCGTCTGCTTCGGCGCGCGCTGACGCCATGTGTGGACTCCTGCTGCATCGTGCTTTCCAGTTGGGCTTGTCTTTGCTGTTGCTCGCTTGCGTTGTGTCACTGCACGCCGCCGAACCAGTATCGCAGCCACTGAACTCGGGATGGGAGTTCCGCGCGCTGAATGCTTCCGCCCATCCGGAGGTTGCCGGTTGGCGAGCGGCACATGTCCCCGGCGTGGTGCAGACCGATCTCATCGCAGCTCACCTCATTCCCGATCCTTTCTATGGCGATAACGAGTCACGCTTGCAATGGATCGGCCTCACCGATTGGGAATACCGCACGACGTTTCAAGCTGATGCGAGCACGCTCAAGCGCGAGCACGTCGATCTCGTCTTCGATGGGCTCGACACCTTCGCTGAAGTGTTCGTCAACGACCAGCAGGTCCTCACCGCTGACAATATGTTTCGCAACTGGCGCGTTCCTGTGCGGCCATTGTTGAAGCCCGGGCCGAACACGTTGCGCATCGTATTTCACTCGCCGGTCACGTCGATGATTCCCAAGGTGAAGGCCTTGCCTTACATTCTGCCGTCAGTGTCGACCGCCAACGAAGGCAACGAGGAGAACGTCGCCACCGCGCCCTACACCCGCAAAGCTGCCTATCAGTATGGCTGGGATTGGGGCCCGCGCTTCATCACCATCGGCATCTGGAAGCCAGTGCGCCTGGAGGCTTGGGACGGCGCGCGCATCGACAACCTGCATATCGAGCAGCAGAAGGTGAACCGCGATCTAGCAGAGCTGGTCGCAAATGTCGAAGTTGAATCGAGCAAAGCCCAAACCGCAACCATCCGACTGCGGATCACAGGTCCGACGGGGAAGACGGCGTTTGCGTGGGAGGACGCGAAGTTCCCGCTCAACAGCGGAACCAATCTCGTTCAGCTGCCGGTGCGCATCACTTCGCCAAGGCTCTGGTACCCGGCCGGCTACGGCGCTCAAGATCGCTATGTCGTCGAGGCAGGGGTGCTGATCAACAAAGTCGCCGTCGCACGAGCTGCGTTGAAGACCGGCCTGCGCTCCCTCGAACTGCGCCGCGCGCCTGACCAGTGGGGCACCAGCTTCACTTTCGTCGTGAACGGCATTCCGATATTCGCCAAAGGCGCGAACGTCATCCCCTTTGACAGCTTTCCCAGCCGGGTCACGCCCGCGCAGCAGCGGCAGATTCTCCAGGCCGCGCGCGACGCTCACATGAACATGGTGCGCGAGTGGGGCGGCGGCATTTACGAGAGCGACGACTTCTACGATCTCTGCGACGAACTGGGCCTGATGGTCTGGCAGGAGTTCATGTTCGGCGGCGACATGGTGCCGGGCGACTTGGCATTTCAGCAGAACGTTCGCGAAGAAGCTACGCAGCAGGTCAAGCGTCTGCGCGATCACCCCAGCATCGTGCTCTGGTGCGGCAACAACGAAATCGAAGCCGGATGGCAAGCCTGGGGCGACCGTCTCGCTTTCAAAGAGTCCATCACGCCGCCGCAGCGCGAGCGCGTCTGGCAGGACTACGTCGTGCTCTTCCACGACATCATCAAGAGCGTGGTCGAAGCAGTATGGCGCGCCTGCGCCCTATTGGCCGAGTTCGCCCAGCGCCGATTTCGAGGCCCCGGCCAACAGCCAGGACAACGGCGACATGCACTACTGGGGCGTATGGCACGCGCTGGAACCCATCGGCAACTACAACCTGCAAAACCCGCGCTTCATGTCAGAGTTCGGTTTCCAGTCCTTCCCCGAGATGCGCACCATCCTCAGCTTTGCCGCGCCCGACGAGCTCGCCATCGATTCGGCGATCATGATGGCGCACCAGAAAAATCATGGCGGCAACGAACGCATTCTCACTTACATGCTGCGCGAATATCCCGAGCCCAAAGATTTCGCCTCATTCGTCTACCTCAGCCAGGTGCAGCAGGCCGAAGCCATCAAAGTCGGCGCCGAGCATCTGCGGCGCAATCGTCCTCGCACTATGGGCGCGCTGTTCTGGCAACTCAATGACTGCTGGCCGGTGGCATCGTGGTCGAGCATCGACTACTTCGGCCGATGGAAGGCCCTGCAATATTACGCACAGCGCTTCTACAGCGACCTGCTGGTCTCGCCCTATTTGCACGACGGCACCGTCGATGTATATATCGTCTCCGACAAGCTGCAAGCTACCGAAGGCGAACTTCGCACGCGCTTTCTCAGCTTGGATGGCAGAATTTTGGAGGACACAACGCAGCCGGTGCACATTCCGCCGCAATCGAGCGCCATCTATACGACGAGCACCTTCATGATGGCCACCGCGGCAGCGATATCAGGCGCGCAGAAAATGCTGCCCGACCCCTCCGACCACGAAGATAACTTTCTCGTCTACGACTTGAAAGTCGGCGGCCAGGTCGTGTCGCGAAACGAAGTTTTCTTCGATCACATGCGCAACCTTAAGTTGCCGCTGAAGCCCGCCATCCAAAGTGAGATCGTTGGCAGCGGATCGGAACACACCATCACTCTGCGCTCGCCCGTCCTGGCCCGCGACGTGTATCTCTCGTTCGGCGATCTAAACGTCACGCTCTCTGACAACTACTTCGACTTGCTGCCCAACGAGCCGATGGTGGTGAAAGTATCTGGCTCCGCCGATCTCGGCCAACTACAGCGAGCGCTGAAGATCACCTCGCTGACCGGCGCTTTTTTCGACGAACGACCAACCTATCGCGAACACGCGCAATTCGGTGGCGGGCGGCCCACAACGGCCTGGCTTAGACAAGCTGCGGCGCGCTAGGCTGGTTACCTTCGTAACTTGCGCCCTGGCTGCTCCTCTGTTACGTTCGCCTTAAGTGGGCACGGGAGTTGTGTCTTCATGCGCGCCGGGGCTTCCGGACGCGCCGAATTTAGGACGTTTGCGTAATGCCGCAAGGCTTGCTTCAGGTTAACCGTTTCGTTACTCCTCAAAATCTCATGTGCACCGTGTCTGGTGCAATCAATCGAGCTAAGTCACATCATTTTAGGATTTTGCCTGTAACTATCACGCGCTCAAGATTTTGCGGGGGAAACTTTTTTGTGACTCAATGGAATCAAGATTTTAGCTATACCAAGGGGGAGGGGGGTAGATCAGTCGTCGGTTGTCAGTGGTCAGTTGTCAGAAGGACGGAGGATGTTAGTCAAAAGTTACTACCGTGGCGTGGGCGCAAACGGCAGGTCCTTCGCTGCGCTCACGATGGCAAGATGATGATGAGCGCGCAAAAACAACCACGGTCCCTCGACTACTCCCAGAATTCAGGAAGCACATATCCCGACTGGACACATTTTGTGCGAGTTGATCGAGATAGAACTTGGGGCGAAGTCTCAAGCCATCGTGAAAAGGGAAATTTTCAGCTCCGTCGCCCAGCGGTTTTTGCGACAATCCATCTCATTGGCTGCATGCTGCCGCGAGAATGTGAATGCTCGGTAAATTAGCCGATAGATTCGCCCGACCGTTGTTGAAACTTCCGACTTTGTGGCGCATCTTTAGCTCCCAGCATCGCAGACCGTGTGTATTTGTTGGCCCAGATTGAGGTTTTTGCGATCAAAATCGGCACTGAAAACCATGAGTTAAAGTCCTGGATTTGGAGTGAATCATGAATCGGCGTGATTTCATATGGTCCACGAGCGTCGCTTTTGCGGGGCTTGCGATGTCGAAAGCGGAGATTTTGTGGGGCGAACAGCCGTCGTCTGACGGTTGGCGAACGTTCGAAGTAACGACTCGCGTCGAGGTGTTGAAGCCTGTGGGCGAAACCAAAGTCTGGTTGCCCGCCGCGCTCATTCAGAACACACCGTTTCAGCGGACATCGGCTAACAAGTTCACCGCTGACGGCGGCGAAGCGAAGCTGGTCGAGAGCAGTAATCCGCAGGCGTTGGGCATTGTGGCTGCGACTTTTCCCGCTGGAGTGAAGCCGGTCGTCACGCTGTCGAGCCAGGTGTCGCTCAAGAACTACTCGGTGAACATGTCCAAGCCGGGCAACGAGCGGCCGCTCACGAGTGCACAGCAAGCGTACTTCCTGGAGCCGCATCAGCTCATGCCCACGGACGGAATCGTAAAGAGTAAAGCAACCGAGATTACGAAAGGCGCCAAGACGGACGTCGAAAAGGCGCAGGCGATTTACGACTGGATTGTCGACAACACGTTTCGCGATCCGAAGGTACGCGGCTGTGGACGCGGCGACATTCGC
This sequence comes from uncultured Acidobacteriaceae bacterium, assembly GCA_963699875.1. Classification (GTDB taxonomy): domain Bacteria; phylum Acidobacteriota; class Terriglobia; order Terriglobales; family Acidobacteriaceae; genus CAVVDY01. The sequence goes on along the minus strand of CAVOVN010000002.1, from coordinate 264,820 downwards.
TTCATGTTGGAGAGCGGCAACTTGGGCGGCAAATGTGCGGACCTGAACGCCCTCTACGTCGGACTCGCGCGAGCAGCTGGGCTTCCCGCGCGCGACGTTTATGGCATTCGCGTGGCCAAGTCTGAGTTGGGTTACAAGAGCCTGGGCGCGTCTTCGGAGAAAGTCACCAAGGCGCAGCATTGTCGGGCGGAAGTGTATTTGACACAGTTCGGTTGGGTGCCTGTCGATCCTGCCGATGTGCGCAAGGTCGTTCTGGAGGAGCCACCTGGAAACCGTCCGTTGAATGACGAGATGGTCGCCAGCGCGCGCAAGCGACTGTTCGGCTCGTGGGAGATGAATTGGATGGCATACAACTTCGCTCAGGATGTTGAGCTACCGGGATCCAACGGCAAGAAGGTCGCCTTTCTGATGTACCCACAAGCGCAGACGACGGATGGACTACTCGACAGTCTCGATCCGGACGACTTCAGATACGAAATCACCGCGAAAGAGTTATCGTGAACGGTCGCGGCGCACAACCTGCTACGGGCGGTATCACGACGACCAACTCAAACACCGCGTCGGCCGCGTGCGGACTAGCGTTGGTTCGCGTGACGATCGGCGCGATGTTTATTTGGGTGTTCTTCGAGAATCTGGGCAAAGGTCTGTACACGCCTGCCGGTTATGCCGGCTTGATCCATTACTACATTGAGAAGGGTCACTCGCCCGCCGCGTGGAAGGCGGTGATGGCTTTGGCGGCAAGCCATGCCTCGATGGCAGCGCCCATGCAAGCGCTGGCTGAGATTTCTTTTGGAGTGCTGCTCGTTGTCGGCCTGCTCACGCGACCTGTGGCTTTTCTGTCGTTCTTGTATCTCGGGAGCCTTTGGATGTCGGAGTGGGGAACAGCATGGATTTGGGAGTTGCTGGTTCCTATGGTCGCGTCGCTTGCGCTCGCGATTGGAAGCGCTGGGCGAGCCTGGGGCATCGACGGGTGGCTGGCAAAGCGCTGGCCCGGCGCTCCGTGGTGGTGATGTGGACCAAGCCTAGTGCGCGTCTCCGTCATCATTCCAACGCATAACGAAGCGCAGGCCATCGGACGCGTTCTTGCTGACCTGCCTGCCGATCTTGTCAGCGAAGTTCTCGTCGTCGACAGCAACTCAACCGACGGCACGCCAGAGATAGCCGCAAAGATGGGAGCGCGCGTCCTAAGTGAACCACGCCGCGGATATGGCCGCGCCTGTTTGACCGGACTCGCCGCGGCCACCGAGCCCGACATAGTCGTGTTTCTCGACGGAGATTATAGCGATCGCCCTGATGAGCTGCCACTTTTGCTGGCGCCAATCATCCAAGGCCGAGCAGACCTCACCCTCGGTTCGCGCCTTGCGAAACAAAATGATCGTCGTGCGTTGCCGTGGCACCAAACGCTTGGCAATCGCATCGCGGCGGCGCTGATCCGCCTCTTGTATGGCGTAAAGCTCACCGATCTGGGGCCGTTTCGTGCGGCGCGCGCCGATGTCCTTCGGCAGCTCGATCTACAGGAAGACACGTACGGTTGGGCGGTCGAGATGATCGTAAAGGGAGCGCGAAGGAAGTTTCGGATTGTCGAGGTTCCGGTCAGCTATTATCCGCGGATTGGTAAATCGAAGATCAGTGGCACATTGCGGGGCACCGTCGGAGCGGGATGGTTTATCCTCAGCCGAATCGTGCTGTATCGCTTTAGCCCGAAGTAATGGCGCCGTTCAACACAATTGATTAAGCATGCAACCCAGCGACACAATCCTGCATTCGCGTAACGGCGACCGCACGCTCGTCATCATGGCGAAGGCGCCGCGGCCTGGAAGAGTGAAGACTCGGCTTAACGCGGAGCCTTCCAGCGGAAGCCGTGACGGAGTTGTATCGCTGTCTTCTGGAGGACACGATGGCGCTGGCGCACGGATTGAGCAGCGTGAATGTAGCCATCATGTGTCCCGAGTCCGACGTCGAGGATTTGACGCGATTCACCGAAGGCAAAACCGAAGTCGTAGCGCAGCAAGGGGAAGGGCTCGCGGCAGGATTGACTTCGGTGTTTGCAAAATTCGCAGCGCAGCGCACGCAAAGCGTGATTGCGTTTAACAGCGACAGTCCGCACCTGCCGCTTTCGGTTCTTGCCGGCGCCTTCGAGGTACTGGCCGAGCACGATGTGGTGGTTGGACCAACTTACGACGGCGGCTATTACCTGGTTGGGGCGAAAGCTTCCCATGCAGCGCTCTTTGAAGGCGACGGGATGGGAACCAGCAGTGCGCTCGAGACACTGCTGGCGCGCGCCCGTGGGCTGGAGCTCTCCGTCGGTTTCACAGATCACTTCTATGACATTGATTTGCACGACGACTTGAGCCGGCTTGCTGCGGAACTTCGGCTTGCTCCGGAACGAGCGCCCCGAACCGCCGCGTGGTTGAAGCAGTGGCAAGAAGTTGTACAGCAGCCGCGAATCGCCGCTGGAGACCTGTGAAGCTCTCGCCATCGCGGAGGCTATACGTCCTCGGCGCCATCATTCTGGTAGCGCTGACCATCTGCGCGCGCAACTTCAGAGGCCAAGGCGAAGCTTTTCCCCTTGTTCCGCTCCTAGTCGCCGGGGGCGCTTATCTGCTCGCGATCCGGGAGTTCTTTTGCACTTCGAGTTTCCCCAAGTCGGTGATTGTCATTGGTCTCGCGCTTGCCGCGGTGTGGCACGTTGCATTTCTGGCGATACCGACAGGCTCCGATGACGACGTTCGCCGATATGTGTGGGACGGCCGAATGCAGCGGCTTGGCTATAACCCTTACATCGTGATTCCCGACGATCCCGCGTTTGCGGTGTTGCATACAGACGAGACGCGCGCTCTTAATAATCCGGAGCTACCCACCATTTATCCGCCGGGCGCTGAGCTCTTCTTTCGCGGAGTCACAGCGATTCATGAGTCTACCCGCGCAATGCGAGTGGCATTTGTGATTTGCGAGCTGGCCATCGTTCTCATCTTGCTCGATATCCTGCGTTCTACCGGGCGAGGAGCCCACTGGATTCTGGCTTACGCGTGGCACCCGTTGCTGGCGACGACAGTAGCAGGCAGTGGTCACGTCGATATTGTTGGCGTACTGCTGCTGGTGGTGTCGTTCGCCGCGTTGCTTCGGCGATGGCGAACAGTAGCGGCCGTCGCATTCGCGCTGGCCATCGCGGTAAAGTTTCTGCCCATTGTGCTGCTACCGCTCTACTGGCGACGCGTCCGGATTCGCGACGCGCTGCTGGGAGCATTTCTGTTCGCACTTTCGTATGTGCCGTTTCTCAACCATAGCCGAATTCCACTCGGCTCGCTTGGTGCATACATACAGAGTTTTGGCTTTAACGATCCGGTCTTTGCAGCGCTGCGGCGAGTAGCGCCCCCACAGCTTGTGGTGGGACTCGCAATTGTCCTCGGCGTTCTTGTGGCGATCTGGTTCAGAACCAGTTTTGGGAGCCTGTCTGGGGACGCGTTGGCATGGCCGATGGCGGCCTCGCTTCTATGCGCGCCGGCGGTATTTCCGTGGTATCTGCTCTGGCTGCTGCCGTTCGCGCGATCGGTCGCGACGCTACCACTCATCATCTGGACGGTGAGTATCATCCCGACATACATCGTCTGGCATCTGCGGATAGGCGGAGGTCCATTTGAACTGCCTGCATGGGTGATGGTGCCGGAATATGGAGCGGTCGCTGTAACTGCTGCGATCATTCTGGTGCGCCGGATCACTCGACCCGCTGCTCCGTAGTGTTCGACAGATTGTCCAGTCAGGTGGATGTGCGGCCCGGAGTATTGCTAACATACCACTCCGTATCTTGAAGCCCCTGCCTGGCAGCCGGCATCCATGACTGAGCTCACCTGAGGAGGATCTCCATGAAGAATCTGCGCGGTACTACAACGGTTCGAATTCTGACGATCTTTGGGCTCTTACTCGTTACGGCAACATCATGGGCGCAGCAGCGTCCGCCAATCGTCGAACAACTCGCCAAGGCCTATGGTTTCGACTCGTATGGGCAAATCGACGCGGTCCGCTACACTTTCAACCTTGATGTGCCCGCACTCAAACTCAAACTTTCTCACACGTGGGAGTGGGAGCCGAAGACGAACCAGGTCACCTTCACGAGCACGGATAAGGATGGCAAGCCGGTCAAGGTTACCTACAAGCGCACCGAACTTAGCAGCCAACCCGATGCAGTGAAGAACGAGGTAGATCCGGCTTTCATTAACGACAACTATTGGTTCATGCTACCGTTTCACGTTTACTGGGACACCAGCGCCACGGTCACCGACGAAGGCATGCAGAAGCTTCCAATAGGGAGCGGGTCGGCCGACAAGATCGTGGTGAAATATCCGCAAGAAAGCGGCGGGTATACGCCGGGCGATACGTGGGACCTTTATCTCGGTAAAGACCACCGGATCGAAGCCATGGTCTATCACCGTGGCGGTCCCAAGAAGCCAAGCCTCGTAATTGCGACATGGGCAGGCTACAAAAAAGCAGGTCCACTGCTTGTCTCGACCGAGCACCGGGGGACTGCTGACGGTGGAGCGCTGCATCTCACCTTCACCAATGTGGCGGTCAAGCTGGCGGGGTCAGATGCCTGGATGCCTGCGAAATAATTGGCGGCCGTTTAGCGGGCCATTACTACAGTAGTGCAGCAACTGTTCAACTTTGGCAGATCGCGGCTCGCGGCCATGCGGACCTCGAGCCTTGGCCGCTCTCCGCGAACAATCGGGCAATAACAATCGGGCTGTAGCAGCGCATCTTGCAGGCGTCGTCGTCCGGCACATCCGCCATGGCAGGTGTCTCGGAACTCACACGGTTGACACGCGTCGGGGATGGTTCGTACTTGCTCGAATGGCACCGTATCTAAAATGCCAGTGCCGGTGGAGATCAACTCGGATAGCGGCTCGCCCTGTCCGGACCAGTAGACGCAGGGTTGTGTGGTAGCTCGTGGCGTCACCCGCACCGTGCTAACGCCGCATCCTGCTGCCTGCGGCGGGAGTCCTGCCATCGCTCGCACCAGCGGTTCGCCAATCGCGATTACGTCCGTCTCTTCAAAGAGACGCTGGAACCCATCCCAATACTCTTCGTAAGACAACGCGTAGGTGTCAGATCGCACCGCCTGGTACACGTTCACACGCAGAGGAGCGTTGTACTGTTTCGCAACTTGCGCAATCTCTGGCAGGCGCAGGTAGTTCGACTTCATCATCACCGCGATGATGGTTACGGGAACGCCGAGCTTCACACAGCGGGTTGCTTGTTGATGGATGAGCGCCCAATTTCCGAGCCCGCGCTGCATGTCCTGCTCTACCTGCGTGGGGTAGTCGAGCGAGAATTCGATGTCATGAAACGCGCTCAGGTCGTGGTCTTCGAGAACGGCGACGCTGTGGCCGTTGGAAGTAATCGTCAGCTTGATAGGCTGCGAGCGCAGGTAAGCCAGCATCGCTTTGAAATCAGGATGCATGCCGTTCTCGCCCGTTCCCAGATTCACCGAACGCACGGGCAGCCGCTCCATGACGGACTTGACCTGTTCCAGAGTGAGGCGGTCGGCGCGAGTGGGATCTCGATAGCAGAAAGCGCATGACAGATTGCATTCGTTAGTGAGCCCGAGCCCAAGCGAGATGCCGTCTGCCGGCCTCGCGACAGTTGGTACCGCGGCCTCGATTGGATGAGTCATCACGCTACATTCTCCCTGCAATACCCAGACGCTGTATAGAGCGGGCAATCCGCGGGCGCCGTTACCTTTGACAGCAGGATTCTCGGATACGCAACTTCCTGATTTAGAATGTGTTGCTACTTAAATATCCCACGCTCCTCCACGACGCGCCGCGAATCGTTCGGAGGTGCGCCATTGCAGGAGCGCCACGCATATTGAAAGTGTCAGCGCAGTCATCCGCCGATCGTACATCCGTCACGCTCTATCGAAGGACGTACACCCTACATTGAGCCTCCTGTCTCCAACGCACGTGCGGATTAAGGTCCTGATCGTTTTAAGTCTGTTGCTGCTGCTGCTGGCTTCCGCCGAAGCGCAAAACGCGACGCTCATCACATTGGATCAGGCAATCGCGCTGGCGGTCGCGCATAATCACGCGCTTAAGGCGGCACGCACCTTAATCCTGCAAAACCAGGCGCAGGAGATCACGGCCAATCTGCGACCAAACCCGACGCTCAATGTGGATTCCCAGTTCCTGCCGATTTTTTCTCCGTCGGAGTTTTCCAGCGACAATCTGGACCAGGTGCAACAGTTCGATATTGGAGTTGGCTATCTCTTCGAGCGGGGCCGCAAACGACAGCATCGTCTGCAAGCAGCAAAAGATGCGACCGCGGTGACCACCGCCCAGGTTTCCGATGAGGAACGGGCGCTGACCTTCAACGTGGCACAGCAGTTTGTGTCGGTCTTATTGGCCGAGTCCACTTTGCAATTTGCCCTTCTGGATCTGAAAAGCTTCCGCGACACGGTGGACGTTTCTGCATTGCAGTACAAGGCAGGCTACATCAGCGAAGGCGACTACCTTAAGATCAAGCTGCAACTCTTGCAGTTCGAAACTGACGTATCATCGGCCAAGCTGGCGAGAGTGCAGGCGCTGATTGGGTTGCGTGAGTCGCTGGGCTACGATGCGGTTCCCGCAAATTACGATGTGGTCGGGGATTTGTCGTATGAGCCCGTGCATTTGAAGCTGGAGGATTTACAACTGAAGGCATTGCAGAGCCGTCCTGACTATCACGCCGCTGAACTGGGAGTGACCGCCGCGCAAAGCCAGATCGATTTGGCAAGGGCCAATGCTAAACAGGACGTAACTGCCTCGATGAGCTATTCGCACGTGGCGGGCGAGAGCAGTGCGTCGCTCTTCGGAAGTATCGGCTTGCCCATCTTCGATCGCAACCAGGGCGAGATTCTTCGCACCCGCTATGCGCTCACCCAGGCGCAGGAATCGCAGGCCGGGGCCAGCGATACTGTGCTGTCGGACGTCGGCAATGCGTACGAATCGCTTCGCAGCAACCAAGAAGTAGTGGAACTGTATACCTCCGGCTACTTGAAAGAGGCACAGGATTCCCGTGACATCAGCGAGTATGCCTATAAACGTGGGGCGACCAGTGTGCTGGAGTTTCTCGACGCCGAACGCAGTAACCGGGCAGTGCAACTGGCTTATCGGCAAGCTGTGGCGTCGTATATGACCGCGCTCGAACAACTCAGAACAGCGGTGGGAACGAGGAACCTGCCATGAACCTGCTCTGCCATCGATATCCCCGCCTGATGACGCTATCGCTTGCCGGCGCGCTCGCCCTGGCTCTGGCCGGGTGCAGTGGAACAGGGTCGGAAAATGCGGCAAGCAATGGCAACCATTCCAACGCCGCTGAGCTATTTACAGTACCCGCTGATCAGATGTCGCATGTGCAGGTACTGACGGTTGCGCCAACCAAGCTGACGCGGACGCTTCGGTTGACCGGCGCCGTGGCGTATGACAGCTTCCACACCACGCCGGTCATCACCCAGGTCAGCGGACCAGTGAGCCGAATCGCGGTCGCGCCGGGTGAAACGGTACGGCGCGGCCAGCCATTGCTGTATGTCGCAAGTCCTGATTATTCGCAATTGCGTTCGAATTATCTGAAGGCCCGGGATGCCGCTGCGCTGTCCAAGAAGATCTATGCCCGCGCCAAGGACTTATACGAGCATCATGCGTTTGCCGAACAGGAGCTGGAGCAGGCTGAGTCCGCCGAGGTACAGGCGGAGAGCGATTTAGTCTCCGCCGAAGCTGCGCTCAGGGTGTTGGGCATCAGCGATCCTGATTCTCTGGTAAAGGCTCCGCCGTCTTTCGAGGCCTCGGTAAAAGCGCCGATCGATGGGCAGGTTGTCGAGCAGAATGTTGCGGTGGGCCAGTTATTGCAACCGGGCGCTACGCAGTGCTTTGTGATCTCCAACATGGGCACGGTGTGGATCCTGGTCAACGTTTATCAGAAGGACTTGCCGTACGTGCGTGTGGGCGATGCGGTGACGATCACGACCGAATCCTATCCCGATGTGTTTCAGGGAAAAATTTCCTACGTAGCCGCGGCGCTGGACCCGAACACCCGCACCTTGCAGGCGCGCATCGAGACCAGTAATCCGGGATACAAGCTGAAGAAGGACATGTACGTGGTGGCCTCGGTTGATGCGGGCTCCATACAGAATGCGATTGCCGTGCCCGACTCCGCTGTGCTGCGCGACAGCGAGAACCAGCCGTTTGTGTACGTCGAAGCAAAAGACAATCAGTTTGGCCGCCGTCCTATCACCGTCGGAGAAAGCGCAAAAGGAGTGACCCAGGTCACCGCCGGACTGAATCCTGGCGACCGCATTGTCGGGGATGGCAGCTTGTTTTTGCAGTTTGCAAACTCATTGCAGCGCTAGAGGAGCTCGCGGCCTCGCCCGTCGGCGAGGTCTTATTTGATCGCTATGACACCGACCACGGCATCGGCACCTGAATGATCCATCGAATCGTACAAGCGGCGCTTCGTCAGCGCTTTCTGGTGTTGATGTTCACGGCCTTCATCCTGGTGGCCGGGATAATTTCCTTTCAGCGCATGCCGGTCGATGCGTATCCCGATTTATCACCTCCGCAAGTCGAACTCATTACCCAATGGCCCGGCCACGCGGCAGAAGAGGTCGAGCGCTTGGTTACGCTTCCGCTCGAGCTGGAGCTGAACGGTGTTCCCCGCGTGGTGGTCATGCGGTCGATCTCGCTGTACGGCCTGTCGGATGTGACCTTGACCTTCGATGACAGCACTAACGACTATTTCGCGCGTCAGGTTGTCTTCGAGCGAATGTCGCAAGCCCAGCTTCCGGCAGGAGTGGCGCCGGACATGGCTCCGCTGTTCAGTCCAAGCGGCCTGGTATACCGCTACGTGCTGGAGAGTCCCGATCGCTCGCCACAGGAATTGAAGACCATTGACGATTGGGTGGTGAACCGGCAGTACCGTTCCGTACACGGGGTTGCGGATGATTCCGGCTTTGGCGGGACCGTCATGCAATATCAGGTACTGCTCGATCCCGCGCGGATCTATGGCTATCACCTCACCGTGCCTCAGGTGGTGGCGGCGCTCACCGCCAACAACTCCAATGCCGGCGGCGGATTTTACTCCCAGGGAGGACAGTTCTATTACGTGCGGGGTATCGGCCTGGTGCGCGATACCGAAGACATTGGCAATATCGTCGCTGGCAGCAACAACGGCGTCCCCATTCGCGTGAAGGACATTGGCGAGGTAACAATCGGTCACGCGCCGCGCCTGGGCCAGTTTGGGTATCAGAAGAACGATGACGCGGTTGAGGGCGTGATTCTGATGCTGCGCGGCGAGCAGACCCAGAATGTCCTCAAAGCGGTGGAAGCGAAGACTGATGAACTGAACCGCTCGGTGCTGCCTTCCGACGTCAAGGTCCATCCCTACTATGACCGCAGCGAACTGGTGGAGTTGACCACGAAAACCGTGGAGGACAACCTGCTCCGCGGCATGGTCCTGGTGCTGATCGTCCTCATCTTCTTCCTGGTAAGTTTTCGCGCCGCGATTATCGTTGCCCTGACGATTCCGCTGTCCCTTCTGTTTGCTTTTATTGTTCTGCACGCCCATGACGGCGCCGCCAATCTGCTCTCCATCGGCGCCATCGACTTCGGAATCATCATCGACGGAACGGTCGTCATGGTGGAGAACATCTATCGCGAGCTGGCCTTGCGCGAGGGGCAACAATACCGCTTGAATGAGGTCATTCTGCTGGCGGCGAAGGACGTAGACCGGCCGATCTTCTATTCGGTCGCCGTGATCCTGGCCGGCTATCTTCCGATCTACGCGCTGAGCGGACCTTCGGGAAAGCTGTTCCATCCCATGGCCGAGACCATGTCGTTTGCGCTGATAGGGTCGTTGATTCTCACCCTGACCTTCGTCCCGGTGCTGGTCTCTTTCTGGTTCAAGAAGGGTGCGCGCGAGCATGTCAATCGGCCATTCGAGTGGGTAAGACGCAAGTACGCCACGCAACTGGATTGGGCCCTCGGACGCCCCAAGCTAACTATGCTGCTCGCGTGCCTTATCTTTGGCGCGACGTTGTTGCTGGTGCCTTATATCGGCGGAGAGTTCATGCCGCACCTGGACGAAGGTGCTCTCTGGGTGCGCGCGACCATGCCTTACACCATCTCGTTCGAGGAAGCGAGCAAGATCGCGCCGCAGATTCGCGCCATTCTCATGTCATACCCGCAAGTGACTGTGGTCGGTTCGGAACTGGGGCGTCCCGACGATGGAACCGATCCCACCGGCTTCTTTAACTGCGAATTCTATGTTGGGCTGAAGCCTTATAAAGACAAAGCGTGGAGCGGCGACAACGACACCAAAGAAAAGTTGATTGCCGCTATCAACAACAAGCTCACCGCCTATCCCGGCATCATCTTTAACTACACTCAGCCGGCGGAAGACGCTGTCGACGAGGCGCTGACCGGTCTGAAGAGTTCGCTGGCCGTGAAAATTTATGGCAGCGATTTGAACGTCCTGCAGGACAAGGCGATCCAGATTAAGAACACGCTCGCCAAGGTGCCGGGATTCACCGACCTGACGGTGGTGCGTGAACTGGGGCAGCCAAGTTTGCTGGTCGATGTTGACCGCGACAAGATTGCCCGCTACGGAATCAATGTTGCCGATGTGGAAGCGGTGGTGTCGGCCGCCGTCGGCGGGCAGGCCGCAACCCAGGTGATTCAGGGCGAAAAGCTGTTCGACCTGGTAGTCCGTATGCAGCCGCAGTTTCGCAGCAGCGCTCACGAAATTGGTGAGTTGCTGGTGGGCACGCCGGACGGCAAGCAGATTCCGCTAAGCGAGCTGGCTACCATTCGGCAGGGAAATGGCGCATCGTTTATCTATCGTGAGAACAACTCCCGCTACATCGGTGTGCAGTACAGCATCGAAGGACGCGATCTGGAGCGCGCGGTTCGCGACGGCCAGAAAGCCGTGAACAAAGCCGTCGGCTTACCGCAGGGATATTGGCTCACATGGGGCGGCGAATACAGTCAACTCTTAGAGGCTAAGTCGCAACTCGTCATCATCGGTCCGCTGGCTGTCGTGCTCATTTTCATGATCCTCTTCGCCCTGTATGGAAACTTCAAGTTCCCGGTGACGATCGCTTTAGGAGTGATTCTGACCGAGCCCGTGGGCGCGCTGCTGGCGCTGAAGCTTACGCACACCCCGTTCAGCGTGTCGTCGGTCCTGGGATTGCTGGCCTTGCTGGGCGTCTCCGTGGAAACGGCCGTAATCCTGGTGTCGTACATCAACAAGCTGCGTCAGGAGGGCATGGACATTCGGACGGCGACCCGTGAGGCTTCACTGCTGCGGCTTCGTCCCATCACCATGACGGCGCTGGTCGCCTGCCTCGGATTGCTGCCCGCTGCGCTGGCAACCGGGATCGGCTCTGCGACGCAAAAGCCCTTCGCTATCGTCATCGTGGCCGGTCTGATTTCCCGACTGTTCATCGGCTTCTTCGTCAATCCCGTGTTGTACCTAATGGTGGCCCGTGACGGAGACGTTCTGCAGGTGTGAGAAGCTGAGTGCCGCGAGGCCGTTAAGAACAAAATCATGACGTTGCGCGAATACATTCAGGAGCTCTACCGAGTTCTGATGGGCAGGGAAGCCGACGCCGAAGGACTTCAGTACTGGGTTCAGTTCGTTGAGAAATCCGGCAATCCCATCGACGCATTCGCCGGTCTCTTGAATAGTGAAGAGTGCCGCCAGCGGACTCGCACCTCGGCGGGCGCGACCGACAAGCCAAGCAGCCCACCGAATACTACTGAGCCGTACCGTCTGCCGATCCATGAATTCAGTCAGCACTACCGCGAGATTGAAGCACTGCCCGTATCGGCGGACGAGAAGTGGAGAATCGCGATGACAGCGGCCTGCGCGGATTGCGATTCAATCCCCAAGGTTGAGGGCGCCGGCACGGTCGTTCAAGCGGACGGCTGCCGGTATCAACTCATGCACAACGGTGTCCGGGTTATAGAGAACGGCTATTACGGACGCTGGATGACGGAGCTGATACGCCTGTTGCGTGGCCACCATGAGCCACAGGAGGAGCGGGTCTTTCACGAGCTGCTCAAGCACGTCCAACCCGGTGCAACCATGGTGGAGTTGGGATGCTTCTGGGCCTATTACTCGCTGTGGTTCCAAAGCCGGATTGCGGGCGCAAGGACAGTGATGGTGGAGCCGGACCCTAACAATCTGGCAGTAGGGCGCAGGAACTTCGCAATTAACAACCGTCTGGGCACATTTATTCATGCCTGCGTGGGATCAACCTCGACGCCTGCGCAGCCCTTTGTCTGCGAGAGCGATGGCGTAACGCGCGAGGTTCCCTGTATATGCGTGGATGATTTGGTCAGGGATGAAGCCATTGATCGGCTGGACGTATTGCTGGTTGATACTCAGGGGGCTGAGCTTTCGGCTTTAGAAGGCGCGGTAAAGACGATCGAAGCCGGTAAGCTGCGCTTTGTGCTTCTCTCCACGCATCATCACTCGATCAGCCACGACCCGATTTTGCATCAGCGGTGTCTGCGGTTTCTCAGGAAGCATGGTGCTCACATTATTAGCGAGCACAGCATTGCCGAGTCGTATAGCGGCGACGGACTGATTCTTGCATCGTTCTTCGAAACAGATAAGGTCATCCCGCCGATTGAGATCAGCAAAAATCGCGCCAGTACCAGTCTTTTCCGCGAGTGCGAGTTTGACTTGGCGGAAGCCTACGAGGAGATATCCCGATTGCGAAGCCGGCTGTAGCAAGGCTAAAGGCAGCGGGGGCGGCTATGCATTTTGTACCGCGGACTGACGTCGGCTCGGAGTGGAGAAAATAACGGCGGTTCGGCACGACCAAGGTCGTGCCCTGACGCGAATCTTTCGCACATTGGACTTCTCGGCGGCCTGTGAAGACGTACTCCGCCTGAAGCGCGTGCCACCATGACAACATCTACCCTGAGTCTGCTCTAGCCCCTTGCACGCTCCTACTGAACCGTGACCGTGACAGTTGCTGTAGTGCGGCCATATTGGTTGGTCGAATACAGGGTGTAGGTCGCTGTTTGCGTCGGCGTGAAGGTGATGCTCGTGCCACGCACCGGTCCTAGCACCGGCGAGATGATGTTGTACTCCGCATTACTGACACTCCAGTTCAGCGTGACAGGGTTTCCTTTGTGCACCAGCATTGGGTTGGCGGTGAACGATGCGATGGATGGATTCGGGCCTATGGGCACATTGTTTGGCGTGTAGACGACACCCTGCGCGATGACCTCGAAGCTCGACGCCGTAATGCTCTTGAGCGCTCCCAGGTCGTCATTGTCCCAGCGGCTGTCGGGAGCACCGGAAATATAGACGCCACTTCCGTTGTCGGCCAGAATCATGCCGTACTTCTTGAGTGCTTTGAGGATCACCTGGTTATGGGCCGAGAATCCGGAAATGTCGAAGTTCGCTTTCAGACGCAGGCGGGTTCCCATCGGCGGCAGTGTGGGATCGGTCTTGTTCGAAGCCCAGTGCGTCGCGGGAAGTACAAATGCCTCTTGCGTGTTGGGAACGGTGAATCGCACAGCGTGCTTGATCGCTCCGGCGGCCACTTCGTCATAACGAACCAAGCCCGGAAAGATAGGTAAACCCGCTGCGTCAGCCGATGTCCAGGTATAGGGCCGGGTCTGCGCGCTCGTCATGTCCCAGATGGCAGCAGAGTCGGCACGCCAGCTTAAGAACGGTGTGGGATATGAGTGGTACAGCTCAAACAGCCAACAGCCATCTTTCTCGAGAACCAGTACGTGACGGTCGCCGTCGTCCGGATTCGGATAGCCCTCGATGAGCGCATTTGCGGGTATGGGCATAGGGCCTGGGTCGCTCTCGTCCCCGTAGTCTCCGAGAAGAATAGGAACCTTCATTTGTGATCCCGAGACCACCTGGTAAGGAATGCCAAGGCTCGAACCCTGGTATAGGCCGGAGCCAAAATCGGGATGAAGGGTGGTGTTCGGTCCGATGGAATTGATGATGTTGTTCGAATTCGAATCGACCTGGGCCGACGAAATGTCGGTGTTCCACAAGCTGTTGGTTCCCTGAAAGGGGACAAAGCCGTTCAGATTACTGAGCTGCCCGACGCTCATGTGGGCACAGGCCAAGTTCGTCTGCCCAAACAGCAGTCCCTGCAAGGCGATCAGTGCTGCCGCCAAAAAGCAAAATGCGAAGAGTGCTCGAGTGGGGTGAATAGTGTTCATGGCTCTGCTCCTATGCGGCGAAGCTAGTCTGTTGGCCAGAACTTGTTTACTGGTGAATGCGAGACGACGACTGCCATCTACACCGGTAGACGATGCCCGGATGAGCCGACCGTAGCAGGCAATGTGAGTACGTGCAAGTTACGAAAGTGGAATCGTCGAACGGCATTTAGATTACGTCGAAGACTACCAGCGCGGTGATGGCAAGACATGGAGGCCAAAGCGCCCACCCCTTCCAGGAGGATGCCAGCAATCCGGAGAGCACGGCTCCGACGAGAAACCCCGACCACATAGTTGCGTCAATGCCGGCGCGCAGTAGATGAGAACTTCTTGACTCTGTCGAACCCAACGATCCAGGCTTGAGTGCGGCAGCGAGATGACCACCCATTCGGTTGAGAGTTCCGGTCACAAACGTGAGACTGACCGGCTCGGGGCCGAATTTCGATATCGCTGGATTCATCATGCCCATGGCGAGGCTGATGAGCGCTATTTCCAACACGACGATCGTTATGCCGGCTTGCTCAAAAGCTGCGGCCGCCCCAAGTAACCCTGCGATCAGGCCGAATACCACGCGATGGGACTGGCGCAGTCGCGAATGGATCACTAGATTTCCCAGGACGCTGCCGGTAACGAACAATGCGATTGCCACGCCCGAGGGTACAGCGGAGTGAAAGGCCCGTTCTCCGCTGTACATCCCGGTGTTCGTCGTGTTGCCGCTCATGAACGAAACGTACGCGCCCAGGAAGCGTAGTCCGTATCCGTCGAGGTATCCCGCGATTAATGCCAGCAAGACTGGCAATGCGCGGCCTGAACTCTCGTCTGCGTTGCTCTGTGCCATGGTTGCTCCTAAACATGTAGCAGAGTAATACCACTGGCGCTTGGGCGAGCACCAAAACAAGGTTGTTTTCGGGGATGCGCTCACCGAGCGAAATAAATCGCAATGTCGGAGACGAAGATTAAAGGCGTGCATCTTTGATTGCGCTGCGTGCTATAACACCGAGGATGGAATGCTCGAAGGAGGCATGGTCATGACCGCAGCAAGTGATTTGCTAAAACCGATGGAAGGCGCCGACCACTCTGAAGTTGGCGGAGTGAAAATCGATATGGCCAAGGTGGGAAACTCCCGGGTGAGGCGAGTGGTCTATCCGGTTGGATTCCGCTGGTCGAAGAATATGAAGCCGATCGTCGGCTCGGATTTCTGTATGCACGCACACGTGGGATTTCTGGCTCAGGGCGAGATCCACATGGAATTTCACGATGGCTGCGTGCTGGAGTACCGCGCGCCGCAAGTAGTTGCCATCGAACCCGGTCACGATGGATGGGTAGTGGGTGACCAGCCGGCGGTGTTGATCGAGTTTGATTTCGGCGCCGAAACAGCGGAGAAGCTCGGGCTTCCGGCCAAGCACTCCCACAAAGGATGAGCTCGCCGCGTCTCTTCGACCCTTTATCGCCAAGCGACGAGTTCAGGTAAACTTAAGCCATGAACGCAATCGATATCGAGTGTCCGGAGTGTGGCGCCAAGCCCGGGCAAAGATGTCATACCCTTACTGGCAAAGCAAACCCCGTATCACATGCCAAGCGGAAGCTAGCAGCTTTCGAGGCGGACGCGAGCCGCGACGACGACGCCAACGAACCGGTGAAAGTGGAAAGCGCGACGAGAGACACATAATTTTGGTTTGGGCTTTATTAGGCTCCCACCTGCATCCTTGGACCGCAACGCGATCACATCCCACGATCGCGTGCCATATTTAAGGATTCTGTTTCTTTCCCTCGGATTGTTTTTCGTTCCACCACCCTCCGCCGAGCGCCTGAAACAATGTGGCGGAATCGGAGTAGCGATTGCCCTGATAGGCCACGCGATTCAATGCAGTTTCAAGCTGCTGGCGCTGGGCATCGAGCAGCGCGACCTGGCTGATGCCGCCTGCGGAGTAGCGCTGAGACGCTATGTGATACGCGGTCTCGGCCTGGGCGGTAGCATCGGTCTGCGCCTGTAAGGCCTGCGCATCGTGATCGATGGCGCGAAGCACGTCAGCTACTTCGCGGAAGGCCTGAAGCACTGTCTGCTGGTATACGCTTCCCGCTTCTTCGTAGGCTGCGACCGCTTTGCGCTTCTCGGCCCGCAGCGATCCTCCGTTGAAGATGGGCTGCGACAGCGACGCTCCCACGTTCCAGACATCACTGCCGCTGACGAAGTTAGTGCCGATGAGCCCGGCGCTGGCGGAGAGCACGATCTGCGGATAGAGGTTCGCCGTCGCGACCCCTACGTTCGCGCTTGCCTGATGCATCAACGATTCGGCGGCGCGAATGTCGGGACGCTGCCGCACCAACGACGATGGCAGACTGATCGGCAAATCCGGGGGAAGGGTGAGGCTATCGAGTTTGATCGATTCCACATGGGCTTCAGCCGGCGTTTTGCCCATGAGCGCGGCGAGTTGATGGTCGATGACGTCGAGTTGCTGCTCGAGGGAGGGAAGTGTGGCGCGCGTCTGCGCAACCAGCGAGCGCTGGCTGCTGACGTCGTATTGCGATACGCCTCCGGCCTGGTAGCGCTTCTCAGCGATGGCGAGCGACTGCTCCTCCAAGGCGAGCACTTGCCGGGTGAGTTCGAGTTGCGAGCGCAGTTGGGCCTGCCGAATCCCGGCAGCAACCACGTTGCCGGCCAGCATCAGGCGTGCACCTTCGAGCTGCCAGTTCTCATACGCAACTTGCGCGTTGAGGCCTTCGATGAGGCGACGATTGTGTCCGAACAGATCGAGCGCGTAGGAGATGGCGACGGATCCATTCAACAGCGAGAACGGCGGAGGGCTGGGGAAGGGAACGCCGAAGGTGGCGAGGTCCACCTGCTCGCGCTGCGCAGATATGCTGCCGCTTAGCGCGGGATACTTGGTCGCTCCGGTGCGAGCATTGGATTCCTCCTGCGCCTGCTTGAGCTTCGCCATCGCTTGCGCAAGTGTCGGACTGTTATCGAGTGCCTCGCGCACCATGCGGTCGAGTTCGGGCGAGTGATAGAGCGTCCACCACTGCGCCGGTATCTGGCTGGAAGCCTTGAGCTGCTGCGCGGCGCCGCCCGGTCCGGGTGAGCTTACCGTTGATGGCGGTTGGGGCTGAGCATCGTAAGTTGCGACCGTTGGCGGCGCCGGGGCATGATAGTGCGGACCAACCGTGCATCCGGCAAGCAATGCCAGCGACAATCCGGCGAGTGCTGCTTTCACTCTCAAGCTCGATCTTGTAAGAGTGCTCATAACTGAAACCTCAATCTCTAATCCAACGTCTTGCGGTACGTCTTCACCGCAATGGTCATGACGATCAGCGTGAACGCAATCAGCGGCCAGACGCTAGGCCAGGAGTCCGACCATCCATTGCCTTTGAGCATGATTCCGCGAATGAGCCGGTTGAAATACGTGAGCGGCAGAAGATCTCCCAGCACCTGCGCCCATTGCGGCATGCCCTGGAACGGAAACATGAAGCCGGAAAGCAGGATGTTGGGCAGGAAATAGAAGACAGTGAGCTGCACTGCCTGCAACTGGTTTTGCGCCACCGACGAGAGCGTGATGCCGACCGTCAGGTTGGCGGCGACGAACAACAGGGCGACCAGATAGATGGCTCCGATGTTGCCGAAGAAGGGCACGCTGAACACATAGCGCGCAGCCAGAAGAATGATGGTCGACTGAATGAGGCCGATGCCGATGTAGGGAATCAGCTTCCCGGTCATCACCTCGATTGGCGTGGCGGGCATGGCCAGCAGGTTTTCCATGGTGCCGCGCTCGCGTTCGCGGGTGATGGCCAGTCCGGTCATCATCACCATGGTGAGCGTCAGGATCACGCCCATCAGTCCGGGCACCACGTTGTATTGCGTGATGCCGTCGGGATTGTAGAGACGATGCACTTCGACGTTGAAGGCTGCGGGCATTCCGGCCAGCGATGCCAACGGGCCGGTGAGTTCTTTCTGGACCACCTCCTGAACAATCCCATTCAGCGCGAAGATGGCATTCGCCGCGGCGGTCGGGTCGGTGGCGTCGGCTTCAACCAGCAGGGAAGGGTGCTCGTGGCGAAGAAGCTGGCGCGTGAATCCGGCAGGAATATTCACCACGAAAAGCACCTTGCCGCGCGCCAGCGCCTCGCGTCCGGCGGCCTCGTTGGGCAGTTCGCCCACGAACTTGAAGTACTTGGAGTTCTTCATCGCCCAGACAAAGCTGCGCGTGATGTCGGTGTTATCGCCGCTGATGATCGCGGTGTCGAGGTGCTTGGGATCGGTGTTGATGGCGTAGCCGAAGAGCGCCATCTGGAGGATGGGAATTCCGACAATCATGGCGAAGGTGACGCGATCGCGTTTGAGTTGCAGGAATTCCTTGCGCACGATGGCCCACCAGCGGGCGAGGGAGAAGCCGCTCATGACTGGCCTCCGAAGTTGTCAGAAGTCTCGCTCATCATGTAGATGAAGACGTCTTCCAGGCTGGTGTCGATCTGCTCGGCGCGCAGTCTCCTATCAACAGTGGCCTCGTGGACACTGCGCTCCAGCGCTGCGGCGTCGGTTCCGCTGACGTGCAGACCGTCGCCGAAGATCACCGTCTGCGCGACTCCGGGACTCTTGCGCAGCGGCCCCTGCAGGTCGATGAGGTGGTCGCCATAGATCGCCCAGGTGATGAGGTGCTGGCTGGCGATGACTTCGGCGGCGCTGCCTTGCGCCAGCAACTTGCCGTAAGCGATGTAGGCCAGCTTGTGGCAGCGCGACGCCTCGTCCATGTAGTGCGTGCTGACCAGGACAGAGATGCCCTTGGCGGCGAGGCCTTGCAGCTCATCCCAGAAATCGCGCCGCGCCTTGGGATCGACGCCGGCGGTGGGCTCGTCGAGCAGCAGAAGCTGCGGATCGTGCAGCATGCAGGCGGCAAGCGCCATGCGCTGCTTCCATCCGCCGGAGAGTTCGCCGGCGAGCTGCTTTGCACGGGCAGAGAGGCCGAGATCGGCAATGGTCTGTTGCACGACGTCGCGACGCTTCGGGATGTTGTAAATGCGGGCGACGAAATCGAGATTCTCCGAAATCGTCATGTCGTCCCAGAAGGAGAAGCGCTGCGTCATGTAGCCGACGTTGCGCTTGATGTCGGCAGCTCTCGCGCAGTATGTCGTAGCCCAGGCAGGTGCCGCTGCCGGAGTCGGGCTTCAACAAGCCGCACATCATGCGGATGGTCGTCGTCTTGCCGCTGCCGTTAGGCCCGAGAAAACCGAAGATCTCGCCTTTGCGCACTTGCAACGACACGTTGTTCACCACATGCTTGTCGCCAAAGTGCTTGTTGAGGTCCTGCACGTCGATGGCGAACTCGGAATTGGCAACCGCGGTCATTGCAGCGCGACCTCCAGCGGCTGGCCGGGATGCAGCGCGGTGGCTTGGTCGGGTGCAGGCTTGGCGATGACCATGAACACCAGCTTGGCGCGGTTCTCGTTGCTGTAGATCACCGGCGGCGTGTATTCCACCTGGTTGGAGATGAAGCTGATGTCGGCAGGGATGGCGGCGGCGCAACCGTCGCAGTGAACCGTGATGTGTTGTCCAACCTTCAGCGAGCCCATAACCGGTTCGGGAACAAAAAAGCGGACCTCGATGTTCTCCGGCGGAAGTATCTGAACGATGGGATTGCCCGCCGCCACCCACTCGCCCTCGCGATAAAGCGTGTCGAAGACGAAGCCGTTGCGGGGAGAAGCAATTTCTTTCTGTTGCAGCTTCCATGTCGCCTGCGCCAGCGCCGCCTTGTCGGCAGCGATCTGGTTAGCTTGTGCCTTGAGCTGCTCCTCGCGTCCAGGCAGTGCAGCGACGACCAGGTCGCTCTGATACTGGTGGACGATGGCAGCATCGGCCTCGACTGCTGCGCGTGCGGTGATCAGTTCGGTCAGGGGGACGCCACCGGCGGTGTATTGCGATTCGTAGCTCTTGAGCAGATCGACCGCTTTCTGATGCTCGACCTTCGCCGCCGCGAGTTGGGCCGCGATGACATCCTTCTCCGGCGGACGCTTGCCGGTGCGCAGATCGGCCAGGCGGGCTTCGTCGGCGCGCAGAAACTCCCGCGCCTGGGCTTCGGCAGAAGCTTCCGGCTCGTCATCGAGCGCAAACAACGGATGGTTGGCGTTGATCGTGTCGCCGCGTGCTACTGAGAGTCGATCGAGTCGCCCCGCCTGAGGCGAGGCTACGTAAACGAACTTGCCTTCGACATAGCCCTGGTAGGTGTTGGTCGGCTTCTGCGTGCACCCAGCAAGCAAGAGCAGCAGTGCCAGCAAGCTCACGGTTGATAAGGACAGTTCTCGATAGATCGTCATACACGCTGCCTCGTTGATGGTTTCTTTCCACCGCGCGCTTTCGCAGGCGTGGCGGCAGGGGAGTGGCAGAGGCCGTGCAGCAGCAATCCAGTGATATGGCGCTGTACGGCAAGTTTGGTCGGGTGCTTTCGATGAAATATTTCGGCCCAGAAGGTCAGCGTGGCCATGTGTAACATGACCAGTCCGAGCATGGAGAAAACGAAGAGCACAGGATCGAGATCGGCGTTGTAGCCCCGCTGCGACTGCCCCTGGGCGATTGCGGCTGCGACACTGCGGACCTTCTCCAAGGGAAGACGGCGCAGCATCTTCTCGCGCAAGAGCCCGCCTTCGTTTAACACTTCGCGCATCCAGGTGGAGGGAATCCAGGGCATCTCGCCGATGCCGTCGAGCAGGCGCGCAACGATGCCGCGAACCGTGTCCGCCGCACTGGGACCGGGCTGCACCGGGTCCCAGACCTTCGAAACGACGCGGAGGAGCCGCTCATCAACGACTGCATCGAGCAACTGGTTTCGGTCTTTGAAGTAGTAGTGCAGCATGGCCGGGGTAAGACCCGCGCGTGCGGCAATCATGGCGAACGTTGTCGCAGCCACTCCCTGCGAGGCAAACAGCTCGGTTGCGGCACTCAGCAGCAGCTCGCGGGCATCGCGGACGTCGCTGGCCGCGGGGCGTCCCGGGGTGCGGCGTCCCTTGATCGGTGATTTAGGAGAGGACTGCATTTAATTAACGCTTTAATTAAATATTTAGATGCCCACTCCTGTCAAGGGATTCTCCCGACCATCACGAGCGGGTACATGGCATTTGGGCAGCGCCGCATACGATTTTCTGGGGGCGGGCCGTTGCGCCTCCGTGACCAGGGTCACGTCGGCTTATGACCAACGTCACAGAACGGTGTGCAAAGGCCGAAGGACAATCAACGGTTAGGCCGGAGGTAACTTCAATGGCGACGAGTGTGGCAAAGCTCCAGTCCGAAACCCTGCGCACGCTGCCCGATGACAGCGTGCGTCAGATAATGTGGCGCTTCTCGGATCGATACGAGCTGCAAATGCTGGTTCAGTCGGCCCGTGAGGTCGCCCGCGGCACCGTGGCCAAACTGGTTGCCGAGGGACTTCGCGGCACACACGAGTGGAACGACAAGAAGGCCGTCCTGCTCGAGGCCTTTGACCAGTCGGGAATCACTGGGGTGTTCGCCGATCCCGAACAGGGTGGATACCTTGCTGGTCCTAAGAACCTGGCGCTAGCGCTGATCGCGTTTGAGCTGGCGTGGGTTGATGCCGGAGCCGCAACCGGCAGCCTGGCCGGGTGCCTGGCCCTGGCGCCGATTCACGAGCGCGGCACCGACGAACAACGCAACCTTTATATGTCGATGTCGGTGCCTCCGGCGCCGGGGGAGCACCGCGAGATCTGGCGCGGTGCGTTCTGTCTCACCGAGCCACTGCCTTATGTCGGGGTCGATACCGGTGTGCTGAGCGGCAAGGCGCGGATTGCCGAGTGGAAGGACGGCGAAGAGCCGATGCTGCAGGTGGAGAAGCGAGGGCGCTTCATCACCAACATGGGATTTGCCAACTTTGTCACGGCTGCGGTCGATTCCGGCGACGAGCGCATCAAGGGCTCGTGCGTCGTGATTCTCGAACAAGGCGATCCGGGAACTTTCGACCGCGGCTCGGCAACGCGCAAACTGGTCCACCAGCTTTCCTCGACCTGCGATCCCATCTTCAACCTGATGGTCCCGGCAAGCCGTATTGTCGGCGGCTATACCGTGAAGGACGGAATCATCGTTCCTAACTACAGCCACAGCGAAATCATCGAGGCGGTGTTCAAGCGCACGCGGGTGACGGTAGCCCTGATGACCTCGGCCAAATTGCTGTCGGCTGTGGAGCCTGTGATCCGCTACCAGCGCGGACGCTTCCGTGGTTCGGCACAGGCCAAACCGGGCGGAATTCGTTACGAGTTGGGAATTCAGCAGCGGCAAGACGCTCTGCATCGCCTGGCGAGTTTGTGGGCGATAGGCGAAGCGGGTGCATCGCTCGGTTTCGCAACCGCGAGACTCTATGACGAAGTCGATCCCATGGAACGTCGGAAAGACGCCATCCTCGCCGAGAAAGGGATTGGTGGCGGCCGCGCTGAGATGAAGTTCTTCCGCGAGGTGAACTCGAAAGCCCTGCGCATTCTGCGCGAAGATCGTTTGCCCGCCGAAAAACGAAGCGCCGATTACGAAGCGTTGAAGGCTGATCCCTTGGTCGAGTTTGCGTTGAAGGATAGCGTAGCCAGCGTTCTATGTCCGGCGGCGAAGCTGTGGAACACCGGCACTGGCGCCAACGCAATGCGTGAGGCGCTGAGCCTGATGGGCGGCTACGGCATCACCGAGGATTGCCCGGGGTTCCTGGCCTACAAGTGGATGGATGCGCAACTGGAAGCGACTTATGAGGGGCCGGAGGCGGTGCAGCGGCGCAACCTCAGCGTCACCATTAATAACGAACTGTTTCTGGCGCAGTACAAACAGTGGATCCAGGACATGCGTGGGGTTGCGGAACACCGACCGGGAACCGGCGCCTGCGCCATCGCCACTGCAATGCAATTGTGGCTGTGGACTTACGAACATCTGCAGGTTGCGACCGATGCTGATGGTGCCGGGCTGTTTCAGAGTGCGCGGCAGGGCGTCACCTTCCCGCTGACCGATGCACTTTCCTGGCTGCTGGCGGCGCGGCAGTTCATCCTCGATGTAATTGAGTTGGAGAAGAAGGGGCCGGAGAATCCGATGCTTGCCGAGGGCATCGAGGGCACGCTCACGTTTTTCGCTGATCTCTGCCACATACAAGCAGCGCGATCGGCCGGAGAAGCCGGCCGCATCTGTGCCGAGCTAGTGTTTGGATACAACCGTCATCCGGCATGGGACCAGGAAGGTTACGAGGGCTGCTATCGCAGCGACGAACTCGACTCGTTGGAGGGGCTGATCCCCGGCATCAGCGCCTGCGCCAGCGATGTGATTGGCGAAGACGGTTCACACCCGATGAAGGCGGGGCCCTGCGCTTCATGCAAAGGCTCGGAGGCATTCCAGCGCCTTCGGTCGAAGCTGGATGTGTGCCTGACCGGCGCACAGCTGGCAAAGGACCGCGCGGCCGAGGCGATTGCGAAAGTCATGATCCCCGAGGCGCTCGACTATCCGAGATAGATAAGGGAGAAGTTTGAGTACAGCAGAACAAGCTGCCATCGAACGCAACAGCGTTGAGGTGGACATCGCCTGCGTCGGATTTGGCCCCGCAATGGGCGGATTTCTGACCACCCTGTCCCGTGGCCTGATGAACCCGGACGGCACGCCGGTGGTTGAAAGCAAGGTGATGCCGGGCATGCCGCTGCAGGTAATCTGCTACGAGCGCGCCGACGACATCGGCTTCGGTGTGTCCGGAGTCGTGACTCGCGCGCGCGGCATCCGCGCCAGCTTCCCGGATTTGGATCCCGCCCAGATTCCGATGGCCGCCGCGGTCAGTAGCGAGAGGCTGGTCTACCTGCTCGATCCGAATGGCGCCAGTCGCCGTTCGTTGGCATTGCGTCTCGCTGATGGCGTGTTGCGGGCCGGGAGCAAACTTCTGAAACTCGAGAACTATGCTTACGAGATGTCGTACGTGCCGCCGTTCCTGCACAAGAATGATGGGTTGGTGCTTTCCATCGGGCAGTTCAATCAATGGGTCGGCTCACAATTGATGGCGAGCGGCACCGTGCAGATTTGGCCCGGAATGCCGGCTGGCGAAGCGCTGATTGAAGCCGACCAGGTTTGCGGCGTTCGGCTTCTCGACCAGGGCGTGGATCGCGCAGGGAACCCCGAAGCTGGATTCACTCCCGGCATGGACATCCGCGCCGCGCTCACAGTCATCGGAGATGGACCAGTCGGAGCGGTCAGCCGCGACATCGACGCGCGACTGGGAATGCCGGCGGGCAACGGGGTTCACGATTGGGCTGTGGGCATGAAGTTTGTCATCGAGCTTCGGTCCGATGTCGATTGCAAGCCGGGAATGGTGCTGCACACGTTCGGCTTTCCCGAGCCGGAGATATTTGGCTTCCTATATGTGCATCCTGGAGGCGTGGCCTCGGTCGGCATCTTCGTTCCGTCGTGGTTCAACAGTCCAGCGCGTACCGCATATCGATATTTGCAGCACTACATTCAGCACCCTTATCTGTGGCGCTATCTCGAAGGCGGCAAGTTGCGGTCGTGGGGTGCGAAGTCGCTGCAAGAGTCGGGCAAGCGCGGCGAGCCCTACCTCACTGGCGACGGGTATGCGCGTATCGGTGAGTGTTCGGGCAGTACCAACATTCTTACTGGATCGGGCGTTGACGAGGCATGGACTACCGGTGCGCAACTGGCCGAGACCGTTCTGGAGTTGGCAAGGGCAGGGAAGCCATTTACCAAAGAGAACTTGGCTGCGTATGAAGTCCGCCGCCGTTCCAGTTGGATAGAGAAGGAAGCTCGCGTTGCCGAGAAGGCGCGCGACGGCTTCCATCGGGGCATCGTGAGCGGGTTCACCGGCATGATGCTGGCTGCGTTAAGCAACGGGCGAATGTCGCTCGGCAAACCGCCTGCCAGTGCGAACGAGAATCTTTCGACCGCCGAGAGTTTCTATTGCGGAAAGCTGAGCGCCGCCGACATTGCCACAGTCAAGAAAGAGTGCAAGTCGAGTGAAGCTTCCCTGCACGATGCCTTAATGGACCGTTGCGGGTGGCCGGCGATAGCCCACGACGGTGCATTGTTGGTCTCGCATCAGGACGTGTTGCTGATGGGCGGCAAGGTACAGGAGCCTGCGGGATACGCGGACCACGTCATCTTCCGCAACGTCGAGGTATGCGGTCGTTGCAGCACCAATTTGTGTGTCGAAATGTGTTCGGCACAGGCGATAACCCGCAGCCTGGAAGGCGCGCCGAATTTCGATCGCGAGAAGTGTGTGTTCTGCGGGGCGTGCCAGTGGAACTGCCCTGAGTTTGTTGGCGACAAGCCCAACCTCCAGTTCCGCGCCGGTGCGGGCGGACTGCATTCTGCTGAGAACTAGATCCTACATTTGCAGGTGAAGAAGAGATGAGTCAACCGTTTCATGTAGTGGTGTGCGCCAGCGTAGTTCCAGATCCGTTGCAGACGCTGGAGCCGATAACCGGGCCGACCGGACCGGCGCTCAAGAACGAGATGATGCTGCCGGCCATTCTGGATCCCTGGGCATCGCACGCGCTTTACGAAGCCGCGCGCCTGGCAAAGCAGGTCGCTGGCAGCAAGCTGTGGCTGGTGAGCATGGCGCCTAAAGCCAAGCTGCAACAGGTAATGATGACGGTGGCGCAAAAAGTTCCGCTGCAACTGGTCGCGTTGGATGGCCCGGCGGGAGGGTTTGTCGATGCACACCAGACGGCCACTGCATTGGCGAACGCGATCCGCAACATAGCTGAGCTTGATCCATCGCGGCTGCTGCTGTTCGGGGGATGGGAATCGGCCAGCCGTAGCGCAGGCATCACGTTGCAGCTTGTCGGTGAAAAACTGGGCATCGTCGATCAGTTCCAGGGCGTGGATGCTCTCACCCCGAAGGACGACGGCTCGTTTGAAGTACTGGAGCGCGTAGAAGGAGCGCGTCATCAGCTTTCGCTCTGCGCTGGCGCGCCCGCGGTACTGGGTTGGGCAACGGGCAATTTAGCCGAACCGCGAAATGATCCGCAGGTTGGAATGGCCAACATGCGTACCATCATGCCGGCCCTCCAGCGCGCGGCAGCCAGTCCGGTTTCTGCCGATGGCCTGCAATACAGCAGCGTGGCCACTCCCAAGCAGCAGCGCGAGACGCAAATCGTGAAAGACAAATCGGCCGACGAGATTGCGCGCGAGATCGTGCAATGGATCAAAGGAGAGTAGCAGCGATGGAAACCATTCTCTTTCTCGCACACACCGAGTCCGGCGGAAGCCTGGGCAAGCCGGCACTCGAGGCGCTTGGTGCCGCTGTCGGACTCAGCCAAACTCTGGGAGCGCCGCTCGCCGCAGGGTTTTACGGCGTCGACGTGCAGGGCGCTGCGGATTCCGTCGCAACCTGCGGTGCAAAGCGCTTTCTTGTGGTTCAGGGACCAGACTTCGAGCCTGCGCGTTATGCGACCGATGCCGCTGCCTGTGAGGCACTCGTGCGCGCGTCGGCAGCGACCATCGTCATCGCCGCCGGCACCTCGCGGAATTCACGCGTATTGGCGGGCGTAGCCCAGCGACTGGATGGATGTATCGATGCCCACATCACCAGCACGGTTGACGTTTCAGGAGCAGTGCAGATCAGCCGTTGGTTTTATCGCCAGCGTATTGAAGGCTCGCTGACGCGCAACCAGCGGCCGTGGATTCTGCTGCTCGATCCCGGCGCACACGCGTCTTGGGCAGGCGAAGCGGGCGCAGCGCAACCAGAACAACTCGCGGTGAGCGTGCCCGAATCCCTGAAGCGCACCACGGTGAAAGGCTTCGTGACTCCACCAGTGGATCAGCAGACAATTCGGCCGGACGCGAATCTGCTCTTTGTTGCCGGTGCGGGCTGGACGAAGAAGCAGAAAGATGGACAAGTCCATCTGCCCGACGCGGAGCGCCTTATCTTGGGCTTCCTCAGCAAGTCAAAGGCATCACTTGGGTCCAGCAAATCACTGGTGGATATGACAGGGGAAAATCAGGCAGCGCTTGGCTTCCTCAGCCATTTAAATCAGGTGGGTCAGACCGGATCATCGCCGCGCCATTCGAAGGGGCTATCGACCTGCTGCCACGGTGAAGAGCCGCACACGGTCGGCTGGCGCTTCATTGGCGAGCGGCGCGCGATCAACCTCGATCCTAATTGCGGATGGGCACGCGGCAAGGCGGACGTGCTTTACGTAGCTGACGCGTTCGAAGTAATGTCGCGTGTCAACCAGTTCCTCGGCGAATCTTGACGCGCGGGGCAGTTGCCGCCAAAAATCTGAGGCCGCAAAAGAGTAGATTGCTATCAGGCGACAAGCTCATCGCCTGATTCAAATAGACGCTCTACTTGATCTCGATAATTCGGCCCAATCGGAATCGTGTTGCCATCATCAAAAACAAGAAGAGACGCTCCATTCTCGGCTGACGCAAGATGGGAAATCCATCGACGATTCACCAAGTAGGAGCGATGCACTCTTAAAAAGATGCCGGGGTCGAGCTTGGCCTGAAGGCACGAAAGAGTCTCGCGTAGCGTGTACACCTTACCGTCGCATAGATCCGCACATAATTACCTGAAGCTTCAATCATCCGGATCTGGCTCACCGGTATCTCGATGCCTTCTCCGGCGTGACAAGCTTTAAGGGTGGAAAGGTGGCTGAAACTGTTCAGTCCTTCCAAATAATGATCGAGGAGCAGCGATAGCTCGCAAGCTTTTCGTGAATATAGTTCCTGCCGAACTCGTAAAAGCTGGTTGCGAAACTCTTGCGGCGTGCAATCAACGCTCCGGCTGATCGGAGTCGCTGGTAGCTCGCGGGCGCAGAACAATCGGCAATCCGGACGCTTCGAAGTCGACTCCGGGCGGCAACAGAGCAGCCCTCGCGATCAACAGCTCAGGCAGGTGTTCCTCAAGAAGCGGTTCACACTGGTCCCACAACTCGGCGTATCCGACGACTACAAATGCTGGATCCTCGGCGATTACGTCTTGTAATCTGCGCCTTACCGCCAAGTTGTCTTCCAGCAACACAATTCTTATGTTGCCTTCGCCTTGTCGAACGCGGCATTGTTGATGCTCCGCGCGAACTGCCCCACGCATGATGCCCCCTTGCCCGTGCTGTACGACTCCTTCAATCCAGTGCACGTTCCCAACCAATTGAATGCCTGAGCGCAGAGCGGCCGTTGCGTCATGCTGGATAAGTTGAAGAAGTGATAACTGTGTTGCGTAAGGGGATGGAGCGCATTTGCGGCATGATGGCGTCCGCCACTGGACGGCCTCGAGCCGGGAGTTGATCAACAGTGAGTTATTTGCCGCGCCGTCCGTTCCCAATTTTCATAGTTTATGGCCGAACATCTCTTATAGTTAGGACACCGGAAGGCGTTAGAGAGCGTGGTGTTCTGAAGGCTCGCGCACTACAGGGTTGCGAGCGAGGGCGAAGCTTATGGCATCTGACAGGTTAGAATTCCAATCGTTATGTCTGTGCAGAATCGCATGATGCCGCAAGCAGCAGCGGAATTCGCAGCGGCTTCCAGTCAGGTATTGAAGAACTTCGTGGATGGAGCCTTCGTCTCCAGCGAGCGGTTGTTCGACGACATCAACCCCGCCGACGGCACCCTGATCGCGCGAGTCGCGGAAGCGGGCCCGGAGCTCGTCGATGCCGCCGTGCAGGCCGCGCGGCAGAGCGCTCAAGGGCGAATGGGGCGGCTACGGAGTTCGGCAGCGTGCATCCATGCTGTACAAGATTGCCGAAGGCATCGAGGCGCGCTTCGACGAATTCGTTCAGGCGGAATCGGCGGATACCGGCAAGCCCATCGCGCTTGGCTTCGCGGCTTGACATTCCTCGCGCCGCGGCCAACTTTCGTGTTTTTGCTGACCTGATCAAAACCGCTTCGCTGGAAGCGTTTGAGACCGAGACCCCCGACGGCAAGCAGGCGCTGAACTATGCCGTGCGCAAGCCGGTGGGCGTAGTCGGGATCATCACGCCTTGGAACCTTCCGCTCTTGCTGCTCACGTGGAAGGTGGCTCCGGCTCTGGCGTGCGGCAATGCCGTGGTGGTGAAGCCGTCGGAAGAGACACCCGCAAGCGCAACACTGCTGGCAGAGGTGATGCGTGATGCCGGCGTACCGAATGGAGTATTCAACCTGGTGCATGGATTTGGCGAGGGCTCAGCCGGCGAATATCTGGTGAGCCATCCGGGAATCAACGCGGTGACGTTTACCGGCGAATCCCGCACCGGCGCCGCCATCATGAAGGCTTGCGCGCCCGGAGTGAAGCCGGTCTCGTTCGAGCTTGGCGGAAAGAACCCGGCCATCATATTCGCCGACTGCGATCGCGAGGAAACCCTTCAGCAGATGAGCGATGCCATCTTCTTGAACACTGGCCAGGTGTGTTTGTGTGCCGAGCGCGTGTATGTTGAGCGTCCCGATCTATAACTGGTTCGTCGAGGCGATGAAGCAGAAAGCCGAGAGCCTCAATGTAGGCTGGCCCTCTGACAAGGCGACGAACCTGGGACCGCTCATCTCGGCGACGCACCGCGAAAAAGTGCTATCGTACTTTCGCAAAGCGCGCGAGCTCGGAGCTACTATCGTTACTGGGGGTGGTGTGCCAGTATTCGGCGATGCGCGAGACAATGGATTCTACGTGCAACCTACGATTCTTACCGGGTTAGCGGAGTCGTCCTGTTGCGTGAAGGACGAGATTTTCGGACCGGTGTGTCATATTGCTCCCTTCGACTCGGAAGGAGAAGCGGTCGCGATGGCGAATGACACGGAGTACGGTCTGGCGGCGTCGATCTGGACCAATGACCTGAAGCGGGCGCACCGCGTGGCGCGCCAGATGAATGTGGGCATCACCTGGGTGAACTGCTGGTTCCTGCGCGATCTGCGCACACCATTCGGAGGCGTGGGGCTCTCCGGAATTGGTCGTGAAGGCGGCGTGCACTCGCTCAATTTTTATTCGGAGCTGAACAACATCTGCATCCGGCTCTGACGAGGGGATGGAAATAGTGTCCGCAGGCAGCAGCATGAAAGGCAAAGTTGTCGAGGGGAAGGCCACGCCTCGTGGTCGCTACCCGCACATCAAGCGCGCGGGGGACTTCCTGTTTGTGTCGGGCACGAGTTCGCGGCGTGCAGACAACACCATTGCCGGCGCCGAGGTAGACGGGTTGGGCACAACGCGCCTCGACATTCGTGCACAAACCCGTGCAGTCATCGAGAACATCCGGCGACATCCTGGCGAGCGCCGGGGCGGATTTGAGCGACTTGACCGAGATCTCAACCTTCCTGGTGAACATGAATGACTTCGCCGGCTACAACGAGGTGTACGGCGAGTACTTCGACGACGAAGCTCCGGCACGAACTACGGTGGCCGTGCATCAGTTGCCGCATCCGCACCTGCTCATTGAGATGAAGGCGATTGCCTACAAGCCGATTGCGAGGAAGGAATAGGATGGCGTCCATCAGCTCGCTAAGAGCTTTCAACCTGCAAAAGTGGATTGACGAGAACCGCGAAAAGCTCAAGCCGCCGGTCGGCAATGCCCAGGTGTGGGAGGACGGCGAATTCATGGTCACGGTGGTCGGCGGCCCCAACCAGCGGCGCGACTACCATGACGATCCCACCGAGGAATTCTTCTACCAACTGAAGGGCGACATCTTCCTGCGTATTATGGAAGAGCCCGGCAAGCCGCCCAAGGAAATTCCTATTCGCGAGGGCGAGGTATTTCTGCTGCCGAAACACATGCGGCACTCGCCGCAGCGCCAGGCCGACACTGTGGGACTTGTCATTGAAATGCCGCGCCCCGATGGAGCTATGGACGCCTTCGAATGGTACTGCCCGAATTGCCACAACCTGGTACATCGGGCAGAAGTCCGGCTGAAGAGCATCGTGAAGGACCTTCCTCCACTATTCGACAAGTTCTACGCCAGCGAGGAGCTCCGACGTTGTAAGACATGCGGAACTGTCCATCCCGGGAGATCCTGATTCATGCCGACCATCGATATTCATTCCCATTTCTTCCCCGAATCGTGGCCCGATTTTGCTGAGCGCTTCGGCACGCCTGATTGGCCTTGGCTTAAGCATCTGGGCGACGGGGAAGGCATGGTCATGTTGGGGGACCGGGAGTTCCGCCGCATCAAGCAGTCTTGCTGGGACCCGGCGGTGCGGCTCGAAGAGTTGGACCAGCAGGGCGTCGATCTGCAGATCATCTCCGCCACCCCGGTGCTGTTCGCTTATGACCGTCCCGCGGAACAGGCATTGGAAGTTGCGCAAATCTTTAATGACGCCGCACTGGAGTTGTGCCGTTGCGCGCCCGGACGCCTGAGAGCCCTTTGCCAGGTGCCGCTACAGGACATCGATGCTTCTTGCACGGAACTCACGCGATGCATGAAAGCGGGGCATGTTGGTGTGCAGATTGGCAATCACGTTGGGCCGAAGAACCTCGACGATCCCGGCATTATCACGTTTCTGCATCACTGTGCCGACGAGGGCGCGCCCGTGCTGGTGCATCCCTGGGACATGATGGCTCCCGAGCGCATGCCGAAGTACATGATGCCGTGGACGGTGGGCATGCCCGCCGAGACCCAGCTTGCGTGTCGCGGCTGTCGTGCTAAGCGGAGCCTTCGACCGCCTGCCGAAGTCATTGCGTATCTGTTTTGCCCATGGTGGCGGCAGCTTCGCTTTCCTGCTGGGCCGAATGCAGAATGCCTGGGAACATCAGCCTCTGGCGCGTGGCGCGGCGGAACTGCCGCCGGCGCACTACGTTGACCGTTTCTCCGTCGACTCCGCCATCTTTGATCAGCGTTCGCTGAAGCTTCTTGTCGACAGTCATGGGAGAAGATCGCGTCCTGCTGGGCTCGGACTATCCCTATCCGCTCGGCGAGGAGCACATTGGCGCCCTGATTCGCGGAAGCGATCTGTCGCCGCGGGCAAAAGCGAAAATGCTGGGCGGCAATGCTGCTGAGTTTTTTGGAATCGAGACGCCCCACAGGCAAAGTCTGACGTTGTGGTAGATCACACACTGAGGGACAGCGCGGCTGTCCATTTGGCGCCCCGGCGGGAGAGAGCAGCGGCGGTCAGGTCGCACTCCGGTACGCTGCTGAACTACAGCTCCTATCTGCGGGTTCAATGATCTGCTGAAGCTGCAAAACCAGCTCTCATCTCCGCCTACGCACGACGAATTGCTATTCATCATCATTCACCAGACTTACGAATTGTGGTTCAAAGAGCTGCTGCACGATCTTGACGCCGTGGTTGAGAGCCTGGCCGCGGTAGCGTCGCGGCAATGGCGTGATCACGTTTACGAAGCCGCGCGCCTGCTTCGCCGCTGCACCGAGATCATGCGCGTGCTGGTGACTCAGTTCACGATTCTCGAAACCATGTTGCCGACGCACTTCATGGCCTTTCGCGAAAAGTTAGAACCGGCCAGCGGCTTCCAGTCGGAGCAGTTCCGCGAGATTGAGTTTCTCTGCGGCCTGAAAGACGAAAAGCTCTTGCGCCATCATGCTGCACGATCCCGAAGCCTACGCCCGGCTTGGAACGCAGGCTGCATGCGCCATCGCTGCACGATGTGTTCTTCGACGCGCTGGCCACCATCGGCAAGCTCCCGGCGCTCCCGCAGAACGCCACCGAAGAAGAGCGCTTTCAGCAACGCGCCGAGGCGGTGCGCAACGTTTACGAGGACGAGCGCAGCTATCGCGACTGGATTGACCTTTGCGAGCGGCTGACCGAATTCGACGAATTGATGGTCGCCTGGCGGCTTCGCCATATTCAGGTGGTTGAGCGCATCATCGGCGCGCGCCGCGGCACGGGCGGGACAGAGGGCGCTTCCTATCTGCGAACCACGCTTGGCAAGCGCTCTGTTTCCTGAGCTCTGGGAAGCCCGCACCATGCTGCATCAGCCCGTAGTCGATCCCAATCCCGCATGAGCCAGGAACGGAAACAAGTCACTCTGATCGGTTCCGGACTCACCGGTCCGCTGCTCGCCATTTCGCTGGTGAAGCGTGGTTTCGCCGTGCGGCTGTACGAGCGCCGGCCCGACATGCGCCGCGTGCACATCAGCGCAGGGCGCTCGATCAACCTGGCGCTCTCCACGCGCGGCATTCACGCGCTGCGCGAAGCCGGACTGTGGCAGGTGGTCGAGCCCATCATCATCCCGATGCGCGGGCGCATGATGCATTCGGTCGCCGGCGAGCTCACGTTCATGCCATACGGCAAAGACGAGACCGAGGTCATCAACTCCATCTCGCGCGCCGACCTGAATATCGCGCTGATGAATGCCGCCGAGCAGAGCGGCGTGCACCATCCACTTCAATGAGCGTTGCACGGGATTCGATCTGCGAAGCGGAGCAGTGGCGTCTGCGCAACGAAGAGACCGGCACGGAGAGCATCAGTAGTGTCTCCGACGTTGTGATCGGCGCGGATGGTGCGGCGTCCGCCATTCGCAACGAGATGCTGAAACTGCCGCGCTTCAATTTCTCGCAGCAGTATCTCGATTACGGCTACAAAGAGCTGACGATTCCCGCCGGGCCCCGGCGGCAGGCACGTGCTGGAGACACACGCTCTGCATATCTGGCCGCGCGGAACCTTCATGCTGATCGCGTTGCCGAATATCGACGGCACCTTCGGATGCATCCTGTTCCTGCCGTTTGAAGGCGAAATCAGCTTTGCCGCACTCGATAGTGACGAGCAAGGTGCATCGCTTTTTCAAGGCGCAATTTCCCGACGCGCTGGAATTGATGCCGAATCTGATCGAAAACTTCTTCGCTAATCCCGACGGGAGCGATGGTGACCATCAAGTGCTCGCCGTGGCACGTTGACGGCAAGGCGTTGCTGCTGGGAGATGCGGCGCACGCGATCGTGCCATTCTTCGGGCAGGGAATGAACTGCGCTTTCGAGGACTGCACCTATCTTGCTCGAACTGATGGACCGGCTATGGATCCGATTGGGAGACGCTGTTCTCCGAATTCGAGAAGTCGCGCAAGGCCGATACCGACGCCATCGCCGACCTTGCGATCGAGAACTTCGTCGAGATGCGCGACAAGGTTGCCGATCCGCGTTTCTTGTTTCGCAAGAAAGTCGAGCTTGGAGCTGGAGAAGAAGTATCCCGGCCGCTTCGTTCCGAAGTACGCGATGGTGACCTTTCATCGCACGCCGTACTCCGTCGCGGCATCGCGCGGGAGCGATTCAGGACCGCATGTTGGGCGAGCTTTGCGACTCGGTGCAGCGACTCGAAGACATCGACTGGGCGAAGGCGGAAGCGCTGGTGCAGCGGGAACTGACTCCGCTGGCGGGAGCGTAATGGCGGCCATCAGCTTCAACCGATCCGCTAAGCTTTGCCGCCGAAATGGATGCGCGCGATCCGTTGGCCCCGTTTCGTGAGCAATTTCATATTCCGCCCGCACCCGATGGCAGCCCGTCGGTTTATCTGTGCGGCCATTCGCTTGGACTTCAGCCGAAACGTGCGCGCGAGTACATCGAGCAGGAACTGCATGACTGGGCGAAGCTCGGCGTGGAAGCCCATTTTCACGGGCGCAATCCGTGGATGCCATATCACCGGCTGTTGACCGCAGAACATGGCCGGCGTGGTGGGAGCGCGAGCCGGAAGAAGTCGTGGTGATGAATTCGCTGACCGCGAACCTTCACCTGATGATGGTTTCGTTCTATCGCCCGACGGCGCAGCGCCACAAGATTGTTATCGAAGCCGGAGCGTTTCCTTCAGACCGTTACGCTGTCGAATCGCAGATTCGCTTCCATGGACTTGATCCGGCGAGGTCGCTGATTGAGCTGAGGCCGCGTCCCTCGGAGGCGACCATCCGCCAGGAGGACATCGACGCCCTGCTGGAGCGCGAAGGCTCTTCGATCGCGCTCATCATGCTGGGCGGCGTCAATTATGCGACAGGGCAGCTATTCGACATGCAGGCAATTACGCGCGCAGGTCACGCGCAGGGCTGCGTGGTGGCCTTCGATCTTGCGCACGCTGCGGGAAACGTTCCCGTACGGTTGCACGATTGGGATGTCGACTTCGCCGTCTGGTGCACCTACAAATATCTGAACGGCGGGCCGGGATGCGTGGGCGGATGCTTCGTTCACCAGAGACACGCACGTTCCTATGACTTGCCGCGTTTCGCCGGATGGTGGGGACACGACCAGGACACGCGCTTCCTCATGGGCCCGGAGTTTCGACCGTCACCTGGAGCTGAGGGCTGGCAGTTGAGCAATCCGCCGATCATGGCGATGGCTCCGCTGCGCGCGTCGTTGGAAATCTTCGCCGCAGCCGGCATCGAGCAGCTTCGAAAGAAGAGTGTCTTGCTGACCGGCTACCTGGAATTTCTGCTGGATCAGGGCGGCTCAGACAAGTTCGCGGTCATCACGCCGCGCGAGCCGGAGCGGCGGGGAGCACAGTTTTCCATCCGCATACGTGAGAATGGCCGCGCTGTCTTAGACCGCCTGATCGCCGAAGGCATTATCTGCGACTGGCGCGAGCCTGACATCCTGCGAGTCGCGCCCGCGCCGCTATACAACACCTTCGGCGACGTGCATCGGTTTGCCGACCGCTTCCGCGCCGCGCTTGGCTGATGGCCGACTGCTCTACACCAGCACGCGCTCGTGGCGTTCCCGCTTGTGAGCTGACGAAAAATCCATTACGAGCGGCTTCACCAGGTCCTCGAAATCGCGATAAGACAGGCGAATCAGCTCATAATGAGATCCGGCGTTGAAGGCGATCTCCTCGTCCTCGGCAAGCGTTTCGTCAACATAGACCGGAATCCCATACAAGTTACCGAATGGCGGCATAGCGCCGGTTTCGCAATCGGGGAAGTGCTGCGCGAATTCCTTCTCGCTGGCCAGTTCAGCGACCCGCACGCCAGTCGCTTTCTTGATGGCGCCGAGGTCGACCTGATACGAAGCCGGCAGCACCGCCATTGCCAGTGATCCGTCAAGTTTAAGGATCACCGTTTTGGCCAGTTCCTTTCCGGAGATGTGCGCCAAAGCAGCGATGCCTTGCGCGGTGAACGCTTTGGAGTGAGAGATAACCACGTAACGAATGTGGTGTTGGTCGAGAAAGGCTCGAAGCTGATTGAGCGGCATGTGAACCCCCATGTCAGCGGCACTCAGAGCCGCTTCACCGAGGCGCTTGCGTCCTGCATGGCCGAGAGGGTCGGCCTGCCTGCGACTCGTCGCCGCCTGACCAGCTTAAGTCTAGGCTTCGGAGGGGACAGCACAAGTCCACACATCACAGGAGGAGTGTGATGGATTTGTCGAACGGTTGATCACCAGTGTGGGCTCAGTTGGCCGGAATTGATCGAAGCACAATCTCGATCACATTGACTCCGGCGGCAGCTTCGGGATCGATCAGGTCCATGTGCTTCGCATTGGGTAGTTCGATGAGCGTGGGCGGAACAGGGTCATTGCGACGCGCCTCGACAAATGCTTGCGAGATCGCAATCGGCACGTCCTCGTCCTCGCTGCCGTGCACCAGCACCCGACTAACGGCCGACGCGTGTTTCGAGGGGCATGCTTCGTCGTAACGCTCGGGCGAGGTGTCCGGAGTTGCGCCGAGAAATTCTGCGACCGCTCCGTTGCTGAGATTGAGTTCGTATGCCATTCGCAGGTCGGCTACAGGAGCGAGGGCAACCACGGCTCGCAATGGAACCGGCTCACTCGCCAGCCGCAAGGCAAGATGTCCTCCAGCCGAGTGACCGACCAATACGGGCGCCCCGCCCAACCGCTCGCTCGCGGCTGCGACCCCCGCGATTATGTCTTCGAAGCTGCCAGGCCATCCGCCGCCGATTTGTCCTAGGCGGCGGTATTCGAGATTCGCAGTGGCGATGCCCTTCGCTGCCAGCGCTGCGCAGAAAGGGTTGGCATGGTTGAGATCGTACTTGGCGCGCCAGAATCCGCCATGGATCATCACCGCGACGCCGACGACGGCCTCGTCCGGCTGCCACAGCTCGATGAACTGGTTGGGATCGGCACCGTAGCTGATACGCTGAATCGGAGCATCGGGCATACCTTGAACCTCCTATAGCAAGTCATGGCCGCTCGACCACTGTAGCAAGTGCCAACCTGTAGGCGGTCACGGAGAGATTGGCTTCCAATTCTAAGGAAACGATGGACGGCGTAACGGTTTACGTACTATTGGTAATCTTCGTCGCGACACTGATCCGGTCCGTCTTCGGATTCGGTGAGGCGTTGGTCGCTGTGCCTCTGCTGGCATTACGGCTGCCGGTGAAGATCGCGGCTCCTTTGGCTGTACTCGTCTCGGTCACGGTCGCGCTGATTATTGTGTTGCAAGATTGGCATCATGTGGAATTTCGCAGCGCCGGCGGGCTGCTGGCGGCGACCGTTTTTGGCATCCCGGTCGGAGTTTTCTTGTTGGCGCGTGGCAATCACCGACTTCTTACAGCGGGATTGGGCATAATCATCGTGGCCTTCGCCCTCCACGCCCTGACGCGCCGGCAGGTCCATGAACTTCGGGCCGACAATCTGCCCTGGCTTTTCGGCTGCGGTTTCTGTGCAGGAGTGTTGGGCGGTGCTTTCGGGATGAACGGTCCGCCGTTGGCGATCTACGGGGCCATGCGACGTTGGTCGGCACAGCGCTTCCGGGCGACCCTGCAGGGTTATTTCTTACCCGCGAGTGCTCTCGGATTGCTCGGATATTTTTTCGCGGGACTTTGGCGCGGTGAGGTAACTCGATATTTCCTGCTGTCGCTTCCGGGTGCGGTGACGGCCGTCCTGCTGGGTGGGTTCTTGAACCGCAAGTTGCGCGGCGAGGTTTTTGTCAGGTATGTGTATGCAGGTCTGGTGGTCGTAGGAGCTGTTCTGCTGATGCAGGCAGTTCGGGGCTAGAACAGATCGGTGCGATAGATTATCCACCAGCTCACAACCAGGGCGACCAAGGTTTCTGCGATCCCCCAGCCTATTGGCAGCCAAACCGCACCCAGGCTCAGGATGGTGAACAGCACCCAAAACGATTTCGTCTGTGTATTCAATGCCCTGGTCTGTCCTGTGAAATCGTAGCCGATCGTTCCCGGAAAGCTGTCATCGACGATATAGATGCTGTAGCGGCCCCACGCCATTCCCTAGCGGCTCAGCGCGCCGGATCGCCTCCCGAACGTATTCCTTCGCCTCAGCGACGGCGGCACCAAGCTTCCATCCCCTGCGCCAGCAGGCAGGCCAGCGCTGTAGCCAAGGCACAGCCGGTTCCGTGAGTCGAAGAGGAATCCAGGTGCTTGCCGGCAAACTCGCGTTGAAGTCGGCTGCCGTCGGGCTGCTGAATGCTGAGAAAGTCCACCGGCTCGGCCATGTGGCCTCCAGTGATGAGAACTCCGCGAGCCCCCAAAGCGTGCAGACGCGCCGCAAGTTCCATGACTCGGGACTTAGCCGAATCCCACGAAGTTCCGGGCGCCAAAGGATCGACGCCGGCCAGGATCGCCGCTTCTTCGATGTTAGGAGTTGTAAGGTCGGCCAGCAGTAGGAGCCTGGTTCGGAGGACCTCGATCCCCGGCGGGTCGACGAGGGAAGCCCCTGAACTCGACCGAAGGACCGGATCCAGCACCACGTTGGAGAACTGCTCCGTCTCCAGGAAGCTGGCCACTTCGGCCGCGACGGCCGCGGAGCCGAGCATCCCAATGCGAACCGCGGCGATGTCGAAATCCTGCTGTAGGCGGCGCAGCGTCTCCCGAACGACGGTTGCAGACACCGCTTCGACGGCGAAAACGCCCTGGGTAGACTGGACGGTCAGGGCCGTCATGCAGGTCACCGCGTAGCATCCAAACGCCGCGGCGGTCTTGATGTCGGCGGTTATGCCGGCCCCGGAAGAGGGGTCGTACCCGGCGATGCTCAGGATCACGGGCGGAGCAGGCATGACTAGAATGTAACGCACGCGGCTGTCTCGAGCGACGGAGATAGGGTCTGGCGAGACGAGGCATCCCTGGGCCAGCAGTCCCGGGTTCGATGTAAGTCATTACTATGCAGCTAGTTAGCAACTTCCAACCTGAAAACCGATAGGTCCATCCAAATACCAGTCCTGCCGTCGAGCCGGGATAGAAGAGAGTTCGAAACCGTCTTCGTTGAGGGGAAAATCACAATTTGCCTTTGAGTGTCAAGCAAAAAATGCGATCTACCACCTTCGTCGCTTGACTCTAATCCTTTCGGGTGCGTAGACTTTACAGAACCTGTCAGGGAGGGCCCTAAATTACGAAACGAGGTATTTGAATGTCACGAGTACTCAACCAGACAGCGTTGGCTGTTACGTTGGCCATCGCACTGGGAGCAGCACCCGGAAACACTCAGACACCGGATTCGGAACAAGGTATCCCAGGACAGACTCAGGAAACCTTAAAGCCAGTTCCGACTAAGAAGTACCAGGTTGGAAAGGCCTCTTGGTACGGCCGGGTGTTTCAGCATCACCAAACAGCCAGTGGCGAACCGTACGAGATGAACGCCTTAACTGCGGCGCACAGAACGTTGCCGATTGGTTCCTGGGTCAAGGTCACTAATCTGAAGAACGACCGCTCAGTCATGGTTCGCATTAACGACCGCGGACCGGTAATGAAGAGCAGGATTATTGACCTGTCCTACGGCGCTGCCAAGATGCTGGGCATGGGGAGTAGCGGTATTAGCTCCGTACGCCTGGATATCGTGGATACTCCGACCGTAGCCCAGATCGTGGGACCGCAGATCTTTTAAGCGCTCTCATAAGTTGGGTTAAACTGAGAGCCGATGCTCCAAGCACGAGATAGGCTCATCGTGGCGCTGGATGTCTCCAGCGCTGCGCAAGCCCGCCAAGTCGTCCAAACTCTCGGCGAGGCGATCAGCACTTACAAAATAGGCAAACAACTCTTTACAGCCGAGGGGCCGGGGATCGTTCGCGATCTCGTCTCCTCAGGCCGTAAAGTGTTCCTGGACCTCAAGTTCCACGACATTCCCAACACCGTCGGCGCGGCTGTGACCTCCGCCGCCGAGCTGGGTGTCAGCATGCTCACGGTCCATGCCTCCGGGGGCTGCAAGATGCTGAAGGCGGCGGTTGAGGCCGCCAACGCCTCGCACGCCAAGCCGATGGTCCTCGCTGTCACCGTCCTCACCAGCCTGTCTGATTCCGATCTGCAAGAAATTGGGGTTTCGGGCAATGTATTGTCGCAGGTCCTGCGGCTGGGGGGATTGGCCCGCTCAGCCGGTTGTGGAGGACTGGTCGCCTCGGCGCACGAGGCCCGAGAACTTCGTCAGGAACTGGGCGATGGTTTCGAGATCGTTACCCCGGGGGTAAGACCGGCCGGCAGCGCCGTGGGCGATCAGGCGCGCGTACTGACGCCGGCGCAGGCGATTGAGGCTGGCGCAACCCGGCTGGTAGTGGGCAGGCCGATAACCGAAGCGTCCGATCCTCGCCTTGCGGCCTCGGCGATCGCCTCTGAGATACAGGCTGCCGCGGGCGTGCAGGTGTGACGCCTGTCAGTGTTTTTCTCGGTCAGTTCGGGAACCGTTGCTGAATCCATTCCTTGATCTTGAGCATGATGTCGAGGTCTGCTGGCCCGTTCACCAGGATCGGAAGGAACATAGTGGCGAGGGTCTTCTCGTCGCCCGGCTTCGGGAATCCGGTCACGCGAACTTTCACCGCCGCCACCGCTGCGAACTGCTCTCGATTGACTGCTTGGATTGCAAGTTTTTGACCGGCTCGAAATTCGTCGAAAAGGGGCAGAGCGCGGTCGTAAAACTCATCAAAAGGATTCCCCACAAGTTTTCGGATCGCAAGATCGAGTTTTTCGAAAAATGGCTTGGGACCTTCGATATAACGGATGAACTCAAAAGCTCGAATGTCGGTAGGGGCGTCCTGTACCTCGTCTGCGGTGATCAGAATGACCGGCTTCTCCAAGGCGTGAGCCATTCCCAACTCGTAAAAAACATTCGCGTTGCGTCCCGTGCAATCAGCAATCACGATGTCCGCCTTTTTTATGTACGCCGCGATCTTTTCAAGAATAGGTCGCGTCAGGATGGTGTCGTCTCCACGTTCGCAGGACACCCCTGGAAACGTGGTCTCAATGTGTTCCTTGACGGACAAGTACATGTACTGGAGTTCGGGCCGGAATGGCATTACCACGAAGCAGTTGCTCATTATCGGCTGGCGAATCGAGGGGCTTCGCTGGGGTGCTGCAAATTGAGAGTATCGCGGATCCAATAGCGCAAGTATTCGCGTAGCTTCGGCAGGTCGTTAGAGCGGTAAATCAAGGGCTGCTGTAACGCCAGGTCGCCCGGTAGCGAGACTTGTTCTTGCGCCAGCATAAGTGCTGGCTTTCGCAGTCCATACGCGATCCCCAGCTCGTAAACGGTATTGGAAGAGCTGCCCGTGACGTCTGCGATCACGAAGTCGGCCTGACTGATCATGTCGGCGATGGCGCTCGCCCACGCAGTGCCTGACTCGAGATTCAGGACGTCGAGCGGTTCGACTTGGAATTCCCCCAGTGCGTCCCTCACCGTCTGTCGCACCGGGCCAAACTCGTTGCCGGACGGTATCGCGAGAAAACACGAGGAAGACTGTAGAAAGGACATGTTGAGGTGGCCTCGACCGCAACCCGATTCTAGCAGGAAGGATATCTGGCGTTTTCAGGAAGCATACGACTTCACCGCCGTCGGAATGTCGTCGTGTGAGTCGAAGATGCTGTAGAGGCGCGTGACCTCCATCAGGTTCCGCACATTCTTGTTGAGCTGCAGAAGCTTCAATTCGCCGCCCTTATTTTTCACGGATGTGTAACACCCCATCAGCTCGCCGATGCCTGAGCTGTCGATGTGCAGGACGTTTTCCATGTTTAGCAGGATTTTTTTATAGTTCTGATCAAGGAGCTCCTGCACCACCTGACGCAGCCTGCTGGTACCCTCACCGAGTCTCAGTTGGCCGAAAAGGTCGACGATGACAACCCCGTCCACCATGCGAGTGCTGACCTTAATGCTCATTTATTTTCCGGGCGATGCCGTCGAACGCTTGCACGAGGAACAAGCCGCCGCTGACAATATAAGCCATGGAAGCGAAAAAGCAGCCCGCAGGCTGCTTTTTATTTCGATATTGCACCCGGAGTCAGTGAATGTTCGTGGCTACCGGCATATTGTCGCGAACCTTGTAATCTGACGGAACCCGGAACAGGGCTGCGCTGGGCTCGGTGCGCACAATGTTCTCCAGTCGGGTGACATGGTGGTCACCGTTCGAGGTTCGCACCTCAGTCAACACGACGACCTTCAACTCAGGGGAACTCCAGGTGTCCACCGTGGAGACAAACGGCTTATCCTCAGGGCCGTTTGGTGGGTTGGTATGAATGGTTCGTACGCCGGCCACTTGCACGCCAGCGATTTCTTTTGTCCCCAGTGATTCCGTCCTGGTGTTCGCATCCGTCGCGCCTGCCGCCCCGGCGGGTCTGCCATCCGGAGTTGGAAGAGTGTTGCCGGGAGTGAGCACTGGCGCCTTATTCAGGTTGTTGGCGCTGACATGGCTGACGTATGCAATTTTTGCTTGCTGGTCTAATGAGGTTATGGTTTGCGCCGACGGGTCGGTGATCGTCACCCGCATCGGCCGTGTAGGATCTTGCGAGGGCCGCACCAACTCCATGGCAAAATACGATTCACCCTGTGAATTACGTGCCACCTTGCCGTGAAACTCTGTGTTAATACCTGGCTGACCAGCCGCGTGATCGTTGATCGTAACCAGATCAGCAGAAAACGGGGAAGTCGTGACGGCA
This sequence comes from uncultured Acidobacteriaceae bacterium, assembly GCA_963699875.1. Lineage (GTDB taxonomy): Bacteria > Acidobacteriota > Terriglobia > Terriglobales > Acidobacteriaceae > CAVVDY01. Next base: position 221,926 of record CAVOVN010000002.1, on the reverse strand, counting down.
CCCGATCTCGGCAGTGGGCCCACTCCCATCCAAATGCCGGTCTGGGCCTGCGACATAGCGGCGCCGACCACCAGAATCCAAATTGCCAAAGCAGTTTGTGACTTCACTAGCGACTCCTGTTTTCGATCACTGGGCGAGAAGCCATCTCATAAACCACCTTGTATCAGGGCACGTCTTTAGACGTGCCAAAAGCTGCCAGCCCGGGTTTGGGCTTCAGCCCCTGCCGAAAGATCAGGGATCTGCAGGGGCTAAAGCCCTGATCCCTAAAATTGCCGTTATTCGGCACGACTAAAAGTCGTGCCCTGATACAAACCAGGCCGATTTATTAGCTGCCTCGAGTTAATCCTACAACTGCCAAAAATTAGCAGAGCTAAGTAAAGGACGTTGCTACGGGGTAACAGTCATCGCAACGTCCCTAAAATCCACCCGCAGACTACGAGCCGCCAGGCAATTGCCTGAAACCATGGGCTTTTGATCTGCCGCACAATCAGGCGTTTTGGGCCATTGCAAACGAGCCAGAGGAGCCGCGAACTGCGTAATGCGTTTCCGGCACGCCAAATCCGGCAGCCGTGACGGTCTCTTTGATGACCCGGTTGGTCTCGAAATAAACCTGCCAGTAATTCGTGTTGTTGCAGTACGGACGAACCGCAAGCACCGGACCGGCAAGCGTGAAAGTAAGAATCTCAACGTCGGGAGCAGGCGTCTGCACCACGTTGGGGATCTTCTTCAGTGCATCTTTCAGCATCGACATTGCCACGTGCACGTCTACTCCGTGGGCAAGCTGTGCTGTCAGGTCAACCCGGCGAAACGGATTTGTGGTGAAGTTCTGGATGACGTCGCCAAAAATCTTGCCGTTGCCGACGATGTTGCGGACATTATCCAGCGTATCGATGGAGGTGACGAACAGGCCGACTTCGTGCACCGTGCCCGTCACTCCACCGGCAAGCACGAAATCCCCAACCTTGAAGGGCTGGAGGATGATCATGAAAACCCCGGCTGCGAAGTTCGCCAGCAGTCCGCTCCAGGCCATTCCAATCGCCACGCCGGCAGCAGCGACCAGCGCCGCAAACGTCGTTGTCTGCACCCCGAAGAAGCCAAGGATGGCCACGACCAAGGCGATGTTCAGCAGCGCCGCGGTGGCGTTCTGAATCCAGCGGATGAGCGTCGGATCGATCTTCTGCCTGGTCATTGCCCTGCCGATCATGCTGGTGGCAATGCCAATCAGCCAGCGGCCGACAATCCAGATCGCAAGCGCTTCCAGAAGTTTCAGTCCCAGGGCAAGCAAAAGCGCCGTTCCCGACTGCATGAGATTGTTGATATTCAGTTCCACGGCAAAACCCCCTTTAGCTTTCAAGTTGTTGGTGTAGGTTCAGACTGTTACAGCGAAACCGCAGGTTAATTTCCTGGGCATGCCGACAGACTTTGGTATGGGGGGACCTTGGGAAGGCTCTCACACGCATGGAGCCGTACTCGGTACTCACCTGCATCCTGCTGAGTTACAGGTTGTTCAGAAATACTAGCTTGCCGAGAGCTTTCAGCAAAATGAAATCCAGCAGGAATAGAAAGCTGCTTTTTCCGCGAGAGACACCGCGTGCGGCCCGACCCCTTGCGTCTGCAATCCGTCCCAAATCCAGACATATTGTGAGACGTTTGCTGGTATGGTATATGGCTAAGAGCCGCTATGAAGCGCCAGCCGATCTTCGTTTGCAGCCTTTTCATTTTGAGCGCATTAACTCCCCGTGCATGGGCCCAGTTGGTTAATACGAGCGGTGGGCCCGGAACCATCGAATCCCAGGTTGCGGCTCTAGATTTTGGCGAGTTGCGCATGCGCAACCAGGATAAAGCCAAGAAGGAGTTGGAGGAGGCCCAGAATAAGGCCAAGGCAGCCTTGGTCGAGTCGGGAACGGTTTCCGTTCTCGATCTGAACGCTCCACCCAAAGCGGCGAAGGAATACAACGAAGGCGTCACCCTGCTGCGCAGCCAGCACTCTCCTGAAGCTATTCCCCACCTGCAGAAGTCGCTCGAACTGTACCCCAAGTTTGTGTCCGCGCTTAATGCGTTGGGGATGGCTTACAACGACACCGACGATAATGCCAATGCCAAAGCGCAGTGGGAAAAGGCAGTCGCCTTGGACGACAAGTTCGCGCGCCCGATCATGAATCTGGGGCGACTTGCCATCGCTGACAACGATTATGAGACGGCGGAGAAGTACTTCCAGAAAGCGGCCGCTTTTGCGTCCCACCGATGTTGACGTGCTCACCGCTTTGGCCTATTCGCAGGATTCGAATCACCACTTTGATGAAGCGATCCAGACAGTCGAGCGGATTCACCTGCGCGCGCACAAGGGAATGGGCAACGCTCACTACATCTCCGCTTCGGCTGCGCTTTCCTTGAATAAGCCCGATATTGTCGAGCGCGAACTGACGTATTTCCTGCAAGAAGACCCGACCAATCCGCTGGCTCCCGACGCTCGCCACAACCTTGAGGTACTGCAGAAGAACAGAGCAATAATCGCCGGGCAGAACGCGACCCTGGGCGCGAAGAACACCCAGCTCGCCTCGCCTACTAGGACCTCTCTTGCCAACAGTGCAAGGTTGAAAAGCGAACTGAATGCGTTGGGGAACGAAACCAGCCAGCCCTGTGACGGTTGCAATTTGGAAGCCTCTAACTCCGGCGGTTCGGCCCTGGGACATGACGCGGTGGTTGCCGATATCCCCACCGCTCCCGCAATAGCGTCGGGAAATTCCTGGACCATTCGCACGGTAGTCGACGAAGTGGCGCTGTTCTTCTCCGTCAGCAGTCATGGCCACATGGTCGATGATCTGGAGCTTTCTCAAATCCAAATCCGAGACAACGGAAGACCGCCGTCGAAGATCCTGCTCTTCACGCCGCAGTCCAAGTTGCCGTTGCGAGTGGGATTGCTCGTCGATACCAGCGGTTCCGTTCACGAGCGGTTTGGCTTCGAAAAGCACGCGGCTGCGAATTTTCTAGAGCAGTTGCTCACCAATCCCGACGATCTGGCATTCGTCGCTGGCTTCTCGAATTCGCCGGAGGTCACGCAGGACTTCACGGCGAGCCACGACAGCTTGGAAAAGGGAATCGGCACCCTTACTAACGGCGGCGGAACGGCCCTGTTTGACGCGGTTTCTTTCGCCTGTGGCAAGCTGGCCGCCTATCCCGAGGAGGATCGGGTGGCGAAGGTTCTGGTGGTGCTGAGTGATGGCGAAGACAACTCCAGCCACACCACGCTGCGGCACGCCATCAGTGATGCCGAGGCCAGCGGCGTGACCATCTACGCCATCAGCACGAAGGACAGTGGAGGCGACAAAACTGACGCCGATAAGGTGCTTGAAGAATTAGCCGGGCGGAGTGGCGGCGAGGCGTTGTTCCCGCAGGACTCGGATACCCTGCGCCGCTCGTTCGATAAGCTGCGCGACATCATCCGCAGCCGCTATTTGATCGCTTACAAGCCTGCCGATTTCGAGCCAAACGGCAAATATCGCAGCATCAACGTGATTGCCACCAGGAATGGCACCCGTCTGCAGGTGCATGCCCGCAAGGGATACCACGCCCGGATCGCGGCTCCGGGCGCGTTCTAAGTAATCTAGTACTCCGAATCAACCACCTTGGGCACATCGTTAGGGTTAGGCTCGGTACCATTTCCCGGCTGACCCTCTTCGCCCGCTGCTGGTCCGGTTTCGCCGTCTTTCTTCTTCAGCCGCACCACGGTAATTTTGGCGAAGCCTTCCTCAAATTTTGGCGGTCGTAGCTTGCCGGCCATGCGTCGCATGACATCTTCCGGCACATTGCGCTCGCGGCGGTGGTTGCGCTCCATGCAAACCTCGGCGGGAACGTCGAAGAACACGGCGTGCGCTTCATAGCCGAAATCGTGTGCCAGCTTGATCCAGCTTCGCCGCTCATGCGGTGAGAGGTTGGTTGCGTCCACATAGTTCCAGGGCCGCTTGGCCAACAGACGGGCACGCAGCATCGAGCGTAAGGTCGAGAACACCAGGTCCTGGTAGCGCTGTTCCGTCACGTCGTCGAACAGCAGAATGCGCACCATATCGCTGGAGAGTGGCAGTATGCTGTGCCGCTTGAACCACGTGCTTTTGCCGGAGCCCGGCAAGCCAATGGAAAGCACAACCGCGCCCTTTGACTTCGCCGAGGCAGATGCCTGGATTCCAGCCGGGGCGGTTGCAGCGGGCTCATGCACTTCGGCGGGCGATTCGGCCTCCGCGGCTTCACCGGTGGGGCCGCCAGGCGAAGGCAATGTGGGCGCCTGGGCCGGAGTTGCCGAGGGCTTACCGCGTCCGCGGCGGCCACGCCTGCGGGAGCGCTGTGCGCGCGTACCCTGCTGGGGTGGCCCTTCGTCATCACCGCCCGTGGCTTCAGCCGCGAATGGTTCTTCCATGCCGCCGCCTTCATCTAAAACTTCAGGCGATGCTTCAGGCGCCGCCTCTTGCGGTATTTCGTTGGTGTCTTCGCGCTCAGGAAAGCGTGGCTGCAATGGCTCCGGCTTTTCCTGTGGCGGTTGCTCGTTCGTTTGTTGTTTGCGCCGCTTGCCGCGGTCGCGCATCCATCTGCGCATGTAGCACTTGTAGCACGCTTGCCAGTTCGGGAGCAATCTGCCGGGTGGGTAATGGGTCAGTTTGTCATCCCGAGCACGCCTCAGTCGCGTAGCGAGGGATCTGGGCGCGCCGATTCGCGCCGGTGCGCGAAAGGAGCGCTTCCTTGTTCAAACTGACTCACTACCCACCCGGCTGTCTGTGATTTAACCGGTCTGTGACTGTGATGTCTGCTATTGGCCACACCCGGTTGCGGGTGCTAGTCTTTTTTGTTTTAGAACAGGTTTGGTGGTGGATGGTCTCGGCAGACGCTCCGGCGGATGGCAAAGCCAATTCGCTGCGCTGCTCACAATTCTCAGTAAATATTTGACGAGGTACTAATGGCAATAAAAGTTGGCATCAACGGATTCGGACGAATCGGCCGAAACGTCCTACGCACCGCTCTCAACGATAAGAACATCGACATCGTCGCGGTGAACGACCTTACCAGCCCCAAGACACTGGCGCATCTTCTTAAGTACGACTCCATCTTGGGCAACCTGCCGAACAACATCACGGCTACGGACGATTCCATCGACATCGATGGCAAGAAGATCCAGGTTTTCGCGGAGAAAGATCCGGCGAAGCTCGACTGGAACAAGTACGGCGTCCAGGTGGTCATTGAATCCACTGGCCATTTCACCAAAGCAGAACTGGCTAAGCAGCATCTGCGGGGGACGGTGAAAAAGGTCATCATCACCGCTCCGGCGACCGGCGAAGATGTGACCTTGGTTTTGGGCGTTAACGACGCCGCCTACGATCCGGCCAAGCACAACATCATTTCCAACGCCTCCTGTACTACCAACTGCCTGGGCCCGGTGGCCAAGGTGCTGAATGACAAGTTCAAGATCGTCGCCGGCACCATGACGACCATTCACTCCTACACCAACGACCAGGTAATTCTCGATTTCCCGCACAAGGACCTGCGCCGTGCTCGCGCGGCCGGGCTATCGATGATTCCCACTTCCACCGGCGCCGCCAAGGCTATTTACCTGGCTATCCCCGATCTGAAGGGCAAGCTCGACGGCTTTGCCATGCGCGTGCCGACGCCCAATGTTTCGGTTGTCGATCTGGTCGTCTGGGTAGAAAAGCCGACTTCGGTGGAAGAGGTGAATGCGGCATTGAAAGCCGCTTCCGAGAGTGGACCTCTGAAGGGCTACCTGGGCTACGAAACGAACGAGTTGGTGTCGATCGATTTCCGCGGCGATCCGCGGTCGTCCATCGTCGATGCACCGATGACGCGCGTGGTGGCCGGCAACTGCGTTAAAGTGATCTCGTGGTACGACAACGAGTGGGGATACTCCTGTCGCGTACACGACCTCATCAACTACATTGGGCAGAAGGGCCTGTAACCCATTTTCACCACAGAGGCACGAAGGTCACGGAGGAATTCGATTCTGATCCTTCCGTGCCGCGTGCCTCTATGAACTTTGCCGTGTTTCACAGGGTTATGGGCGGCAGCTTGGTTTTCGGAGGTGGCTCGTGTAACGTCACCGCAGGCGGCCCTGATAACTAGAAGTTGTTTCATGATTCGGTTTGAAAGGTCACGGCTTCAGCCGTGCCGTGAGATGGCGCGAAATTTCGGGGCTTTAGCCCCTGAGGGATTTGGGCTCGCCGTACATAACATGGCCTCTGCAATTTCTGGTGTGTGTCCTCCGTGCCTCTGTGGTGAAGACTAATTCGCAAGGTGGCTTCCTATGTCGAAGTTGTCGATTCGTGATCTTCCCCTGAACAACAAACGAATCCTGATGCGGGTGGACTTCAACGTTCCCCTCGACGGTGGCCGGGTGATGGACGACACGCGCATTCGCGAGACCCTGCCCAGCATTGAGTACGCCCTGCGTCATGGCGCGCGGCTGATCCTTGCCTCGCATCTGGGACGTCCCAAGGGCAAGCCCAATCCCAAGATGAGCCTCAAGCCGGTGGCCGAGCGGCTTACGAATTCTGCTGGACGACGTTTTGCGACGCGGCGAAAACGTTGGCTTCTCTCCCGACTGCATCGGCCTGCAGGCGCAAGAGATGGCCGAGAAGCTGGAGCAGGGGCAGACTCTGCTGCTGGAGAACCTTCGCTTCCACGCCGAAGAGGAAGCGAATGAACAGGAATTTGCCCGGCAGCTCGCGAATTTGTGTGACTTCTATGTGAACGATGCGTTCGGCTCCGCGCATCGCGCACACGCCTCCACCGAGGGCATCGCCCACTTTGTGGAGAAGAGCGCAGCCGGCTTGCTCATGGAAAAGGAGCTGGAGTATCTCGGCAAAGCGCTGACTCATCCCCAGAAGCCGTTCGTCGCGATTCTGGGCGGCGCCAAGGTGAGCGACAAAATCGGCGTCATTCAGCACCTGATGAGCAAGGTCGATACCTTCATCATCGGCGGAGGTATGGCCTACACCTTCCTCAAGGCTCAGGGACACGAAATCGGCAAGTCTCTGCTGGAAGCCGACAAGATCGAGCTGGCGAAGCAGACGCTGCAACACGCCAAAGAGAAACGTGTGCAGATTCTGTTGCCGGTCGATCACGTGGTCGCCGACAAGGTCGAGGCCGGCGCGCGCATTCAGCACATCGGCGAAGGCCAGCCAATTCCTCCAGATGGCATTGCGGTCGATATCGGTCCCAAGACAATCGAGGCTGTTTGCCTCCGAGATCGGCACCGCTCGCACCATCGTTTGGAACGGTCCCATGGGCGTCTTCGAGATCGAAGCCTTTGCGAAAGGCACACGCAAGATCGCCGAGGCGGTCGCCGATAACGGCGCGGCAGTCTCGATCGTTGGCGGCGGAGACAGTGTCGCAGCGGTGAAGGCGGCGGGCTTTGCCGACAAGATCACTCACATCTCAACCGGCGGCGGAGCTTCACTGGAGTTTCTCGAAGGCAAGAAGCTGCCGGGCGTCGAGGCGCTGACGGATAAATAGCGCAATTAACTCCGCGTCAGGGCACGACCTTGGTCGTGCCGAGAAGTGTTTTCTTTGATTTGTCATCCTGAGCGAAGCGAAGGATCTGCTGGGGTGCCCCATCCTTTTCCGTCTTTTGGAAAAGGGTGGGAGGCAATGACCATACGAAGCGCTGAACTCGAGCCCTCCCGATCCATGACCACCTTCCCCAACCCGCTGCGCATTGAACTCCGCGACGGCCGCTTGCTGGTCATCACCGGCCCGGCCGACATCACGCGCGAAAGTGTCGATGCCATAGTGAATGCAGCCAATTCCTCGCTGATGGGCGGTGGTGGCGTTGACGGTGCCATACACGCCGCCGGAGGCCCGGAGATTAAAGACCATTGCCGCAGGATCGTCGCGCAGCAGGGGACTCTTCCTCAGGGACAGGCCGTGGCCACGACAGCCGGTCGATTACCGGCGCGCTACGTCATTCATACGGTCGGGCCCGTGTGGTCTGGCGGTAATCGTGGCGAACCGGAAGCCCTGGCCAGTTGCCATCGCGAGTCGATTCGCGTCGCTGACGAGTTGCAGCTCACGTCCATCGCGTTTCCCGCCATCTCCACCGGCATCTTCGGATACCCAATCGAGCTCGCCGCGCCGGTCGCATTGAGCAGCGCGCGGGACGCGCTGGAATCCGCGAAACACGTTCGTGAAGTTCGCTTCGTACTTTATGACTTGGGCACTCGTGATTGCTTCGCGCAAGCTGCCCGTTCGCTTAAGCTGATTACTTCTGAAACCTGAGGACGGACTCTTACATGTCTCGTAAAAAGCTGATCGCCGGCAACTGGAAGATGTACAAAACGCCCGAACAAACCATCGCATTTTTTGACGAGTTCCTTCCTCTTGTTGCTGGGCACGAGCGCGACGAAATCGCCGTCTGCGTTCCCTACGTCGATCTGCCAGCCGCCGTGGCTGCCGCCGCCGGTTCGAACGTCGCCATCGGCGCGCAGAACATGCATTGGGTCAACGAAGGCGCGTTCACCGGCGAGATCTCCGCGCCCATGCTGTTGAGTGTTGGCGTAACTCACGTCATCCTCGGACACTCCGAGCGCCGCCAGTATTTCAACGAGACCGACGACACGGTCAATCGCAAGCTGGAACTCGCCCTTGAGAGCGGCCTGACGCCCATCGTCTGCGTAGGTGAGGTCCTGGAGGAGCGCGAAGCGGGCTTGACGGAAGACGTTCTTCGGCGGCAATGCATGCGCGCATTCAACGGAATCTCTGCCCGCAAGGCAGCCAAGCTGGTCGTTGCCTATGAGCCGGTATGGGCCATCGGCACCGGAAAAACCGCAACCCCTGAGATGGCCGTCGACGCGCACCTCGTCATTCGCGGCGAGGCCGCCAAAGCCTTTGGCCAGGAGTTCGCCGACAACCTTCGCATCCTGTATGGCGGCAGCGTGAAGGCCGACATCTGCTCGGCCCTGTTGACCGAGGAAGAGATTGACGGCGCGTTGGTGGGAGGAGCGAGCCTGGATCCAAAAACCTTCGCCCGTATCGTTATGTACTGACTGGCGCCAAGTTGCTTAGTCTCGTAACCCGCTGCCACGTCACGATAATCCGCTGGTCTTCTCTACAACCTTAGGCTCCAGAGCTGCTTCCAACAGTGCTGTAACCGGCGAGCACATACGGCTTGCTGGCATACGGAAGAAGCAAATGAACGCACAAAAGCAAATCGTACTAGTACAAAACGATCAATACCTGATCGACACCCGCAAAGCTCTACTGGAACAGCAGGGTTACGCGGTGAAGGCGGTGCACACCGTCGAAGGCGCAAGGGCCGCCTGCCAGAGCTTGCATTGCGACTTAGTCATCGTTGATTCGGAAGAGGACTACGACGCCGCACTCAAGCTTTGCGAAGAGATCAAGTCTGAGCAGCCGGACATCAACGTCGCGGTCATCACCTGGAACGAGTCTGAACTGGATTCGGAGTGCCCCGACGAAGTCATTCCACGGGTTCGCGGCCCGCAGGTGTTCCTCAACAAGGTGCGGCTCGCACTGGCGTAAGCAACGGCGATCTTCATGGGGAGAGGGTCTCGCTTCCCCAGCTACTTGGTAACCAAACAAGTGTGACGAACGTCACATACAACGGTTACCAAGATTGTCTACGCTACTCTTGCGACGATTTAGGCGTACAGCAGTTGGCGACGCGTGCGGCTCCCATCCTAGGTAAATGGAGCCGACTGGGAAGTGCCGAAACGCAGTGCAAGCGAGCGAGGCACCAGTACCAGATGCGCCAATGTTCCAGCTCAACTTACCGGCCTACTGAGATTTCGCAAGGGAGCGCGCTCCACATACTATCGAATCGTCAATTTAGGGAAGAACTAGCTTAACGGACGAACCAAACCAGACATACTGAAGCGAAGCCGCAGACAGCAACCGGCTCGAACGAATCCCGGCCTCCCGAGAGATCAATCCCGGCCTGAGGCAGCGAACACCTGATGCCTCGCTTCAGGCATCGGCACATCTCCCTTTGCTGCCTTCCACAGAATCGCGTTGAGCACTTCATTATCCGCCGCGTCCGCCACCGAAAAATTCAGCTCCGAGCTTTCTTTCGCCATCGGCGATGAAGCTGTGTTGGCCCGGTAGATCATGCCGCTGTCCCGGTTGCGGTAATCAGCCTTGAACGGTGGCTGATCGGCCGCTCCAGTGAACAGCGGAGCCATTACCGCAGCGAAGGCGTCGTTGTTGTTCATCGGCGGCAGGCCGAGCAACGCCTCCATCGTTCGAATCATATTCACCGTCGTGTAGAAGTTGTGGTCGACGAACGGCTGCGCCTGGCGCGGCGAATACTTGCTGATCACCAGCGCGGTCGAGCGATGCGCGTCCACGTGATCGGCGCCATCCTGCGCGTCGTCCTCGATGACGAAGATTGCGGTGTCGTCCCAGTACGGACTATTGGAAACCGCTTCGGCGATGCGGCCCACTGCAAGGTCGTTATCTGACACTGCCGCATTCGGCGTCGGCGAGCCGGGCTTGGTGCCCGCGGTGTGATCGTTGGGCAGACGCACCAGACAGAAATTCGGAAGCTCAGTTCCATGCCGCTTCTTCTTGGCCACGACAAAAGCGTCGAATTCCCGCAGAAATTCATCGGCACGAAACTGGTCGGGATACTCCACACGAAAGTCGGGATACTTCGGATCTTGATGGTCCCGCAGTTCGGGTTTCGCAGGCGTGTTCTCCGCAGGCAGCGGGATCGCATATTGATATGGGCTCTTGCCGCCGCCAAACTCCGTGGGGAGATTGTCTCCCGGCTTGATCTGTGCGACGTCGCAGGTTCGCGGCCGACCCCGCGGGGTGCCGCTCACCATCGGCGATGCATCCTCCGGCGGGTCATTGCACCAGCGAGTTTCGATGTACTCGCCGTAGTTACGATAAGCGAGGTGATGCCGCGCCAGATTGCCCCAGAGATATCCCGTGGCAGGCTCATTCACATCAGGCTCGCCCAGCAGAAGCGGGAGGACGTCGCCAACGCCGCCTTCCGAATCGTACTCGCGTTCTTTTCCACGATAGGCGATCGGCCACGCCCGCTCGCCGTAATCGGTGTTGATGGCCGAGGTCGACCAGGGATGCCCATTGCCCGAAACCTCGCCGCTGTCGTAAAAATTGTCGAGCAATCCGAACTGCCGCGCCAATGCGTGCTCGTTGGGCGTAATCGCCTCGCCGTACATCACCAGCGAAGGGTCGCCATTACCTTCCTTGATGTCGCCGAAAATCTGATCGTAGGTGCGGTTCTCTTTCAGGATGTAGATGACGTGGCGAATAGGATTCGCGCCGCTCTTGAAGGCGAACTCACCGAGCGGCCCTGCATGCGATTGCTGACAAGGACCTCTTGCGTCAACTGGTCGCGTTCCTTATCGGCCTGCGCCAAATCGATACACGCCACCGAGCCGTGAATCAGCGATGCGATGTACGGATGCCGGTGGTGGGCATTGCTATCGTGAGTCAGCAAAGCTGCGTTGGGACCGGTTCCAGTTCCTTTGCCGGTCGCCACGAATAGTTCGTTCCCGTGGATTGCCAGCGCAGTGGGGTACCACTCTGTGGGAATGAAATACGCCGCCCGCTGCGGAGTCGCATCCTTGCTCTTCTCCCGCAGGGAGAATACGGCAACGGCATCCGACGATCCATCCGCCACAAACAACCGCGAACCATCCGCCGATTGCGCGAGTCCCTGCGGATAACTGCCGCCGTACTGCTGTCCAGGTAGCCGCGTGTCGAGATAGCGCTCAAGTCTAGTGTTCTTTGCGTCGATGACGGCGACCATGTCCCGATTAGCCAGCGTGACGTACAACCGTTGTTCGTCTGGACTGAGCAGCATCGCCGTGGGATGCGATGAGGCCTCCGTCTTTGTTCGCGGAGGTTCGAGCGAAATCTGCTGCAGGACCTTGTCCGAGTAGCAGGTCGAGTTCGGCAATTGTGGAGCCGTTCCACAGCGTCACCCAACCCGTTTTGCCATCGCGTGTCACAAGCGCGCCATAAGGCATCGCGCTGGGAACGTACTTGTCCGTACTCAACTGGTAGCGGTGCAGCACCTTTCCATCGACCCCGCTGATAAGCACGGCATCGTCGGCCAGGTTCTCGGCGATCAGCAACTCGTCGCCCTTTGTTTCGGTTTTTACCACAGCAAGGCCGGCAGGATATGGGATGGCAAACCCAGCCTTTACGTATTCCTTGCCGTAGGTGAGTTTCTTGCCGCTCTCCAATGACACCAGCGGGAGCTTGAGAAAGCGGTCGGCCGTCAGCGAACCGTTTTCAAACTTATAGACCGCAATGCCGTTACCGATGCCGCCTAACGGCTTGCCGCCTTTGTCGACAGAATTGCCTTCCGGATCAGTGAGCGATGCAATGGACGCATAGAGTTCCTTGCCGTCGCTGCTCCAGGCCAGCCCCAGAAAATATGTTTGCCGCGCGTTGACCTTCAGCCGCGGATCGGGAAAATCGCGCAGTTGATTCGTAACGAGATCAAGGATGGCGATCGACTGGTCGTAGTTCGATTCGGCTGTCCCGCGTCCGTTGTTGAGCAACGCCAGATACTTGCCGTCTGGACTCAACGCAGCGGCGGTAGGGAAGCTGTTGGTGCGCTGCGGCTGGCCGATGATCGGCTCCTGCAGCTGCTTGCTGGATGGAAGATCAATCTGCTTTGCTTCGGATTTGTCGCCGCCAGATTGGCCGAACAATGAAGTCGCGAGGAATAAACCAGCGACGCAGAGGAATGAGCACAATTTCATCGCAGTTCTCAGGGGGACGCTAGCTGCTCGCTTCTGTCTTCCACTTAAAGCCCCACTCCTTGAGTGTTTTCTCGATCCCTGTAGCATTTGGAGTCAGGTCCTTCACATCGAGATCGACGGGCAATATGTCTCTGACGTCAGACGGCATTTCAATGTTGGGGCTGGTTCTTACAAAACAGATTCTTTGCGCACCAAAGCGTCCGAGCAGCAGGCCCGCCTCCAAAACGACGTTCTGGCGCGCCCGGTTCTGCATCTTCTTCTCATCCTTGAAGCGCCCGCGATCATCGGGTGTAACCAAAATGAATCCCGCACAGCAGGATTGAACCACCTTATCCAGCTTTTGCGAGATGGTTTCGCCGGTTCTGGCCTGCTCACCGAGGGTCAATGCATCGATTCCACGATCGCTCAGTATTTTCTGAAGTATGGCGAGAGATCCCAAGTCTCTGCCATGCACGATAAAGACGCTTCGATTAGTTAAGCTCGCGGCCGAAGCGTCCAGCGCCAGACCCAGGCTGCCGACGGCAACCTCGATGATGTCGCGCTTCTCCTCATCCAGGATGGTATCGGAGGCATTGTGAAAGGAAGCCACCCCAAACCTTCGTTCCAGAGAGCGAACCAGGATCGGCACACAGACCATGCTCCTGATCGGGTCGTGACCGCTGAAAAACGCAAACCGTGGATCTTTTGAGACATCGTCACTGTATTGCAGGCGCTCTGAGCCGAAGGCGTGTCCGGCTAATCCTTCCCAATTTTCAAATACCGTCTTCCACTCTTTGCTGGAGTCGAGATATCCCTCGGTAAAAAGGAAGTTGTCTTCATTGAAGAGGTGCAGCTTGCCGTCGCTCCTGTCCCAGATCATGATGGACCCGGACTCTGACAATCCGCTCTTGAAAACCACCCATCGGAGAAAGGACTTAAGAATCTCGGATTGACTCTGGCCTCGGGCGCTTCCAATAAAGTCGCGCAGCATCCTCATCGTGATGGTATTCATCGGATTCGCCTCCCGCACCGCATGCACCGCGCCGTGCCGAATCTTACTTGCCGATCTCTTCCAGATATTTCTCCGCTTCGAGCGCCGCCATGCAGCCGGTACCTGCAGCCGTGATCGCCTGCCGGTAATGCCGGTCCGCCACATCTCCGGACACGAAAACTCCGGGAACGCTGGTACAGACGTAGCCTTCAGGAACGATGTAACCCTCGCCGTCGCGCTTGAGCTGGTCGCCAACGAACCCTGCGTTCGGGATATGTCCGATTCCCAGGAACATGGCGCTGGTTGGGAAGTCGAATACTTTATCGGTCTTCAAATTGTGCAAGCGAAGTCCGGTGACCTCTTTGGCCGCGACATCGTGTACCTCTTCGACGACGGTGTCGGTCATGAAAGCGATCTTGTCGTGATTGCGCGCCCGGTCGAGCATGATCTTCGACGCGCGAAACTCACTGCGACGATGGATGAGAGTGACCTTGGTCGCAAAGCGCGTCAGGAACAGCGCCTCTTCCATGGCTGAGTCGCCGCCGCCGATAACCGTGACTTCTTTGCCGGCAAAGAAGAATCCATCGCACGTGGCGCAGGACGTGACGCCGTGCCCGATCAGCGCCTGCTCGCTTGGCAGCCCAAGCCAGCGCGCCGAAGCGCCGCTGGAAATAATCAGGGTGCGAGTCAGCAGCTTGTCCTTGCCCACATCGACTTCGATCGGGTGCTTGCCGATGTCGAGCTTCTTCTGGCTCATGTCGACCCTGGTGACGTGGCCGTGGCGGAACTCCGTACCAAAGCGCTCGGCCTGTTTGCGCATGTTTTCGATCAGGTCGGGCCCTTGAATGCCATCGGGAAATCCAGGGAAATTCTCCACCAGGGTGGTGATGGCGAGCTGGCCGCCGGGTTCATGGCCGTCGATGAGGATAGGTTTCAGGTTGGCACGAGCGGCGTAGATGGCTGCCGTCAACCCGGAGCATCCGGAACCAATGATTACGACATTGCTTACGTTTTCTGGCATACGGTAGGAGATAGATTCCCGTGGGCAGCCGAAGATGCAACGGCTACAAGTTCAACAATCTACTGCATTAGGGAAGCACAAGGGATTCTAACAAAGACGCTCTTGGCTTTTCGCTTTTGGCTGTTGGCCAGAGAGCGATGCCGTCCCAATCCGTCATTATTGGGATTGTCATCACGAGCCCTTCTTTTCGGGCGAGGGATCTGCTCTCGCTTGCACGAGAAAGATACCCAGGAAGAGAACAGCCCTCCCTCGCACGGAGCTAACGGAGCTATGGGTTAAGGAAAGGAGAACAGATCCCTCACTCCGTTCGTGATGACAAATCGAGAACGGGTTTCGCCGATGTGATCGGGATTGCAACGCGCCAGCCATTTCTGGCCAAGAGCCAAAAGCCGCCTTCCGCTAGAATCTTCTTATGGCCAAGCTCACGTTGGTGTACGGAATGCGTCTGCTACCCGCAGAGGAAGTGGAAGAGGTCGGGGAGGGCGCCGTCAAGTTGAAGAACGGCCGCGACGCCCACGTCACGTTGCACATCCTCGAGGGCTCAAAAGAAGACATCGAAAAGCAGCTGCGTCAGAGCGTCGACGCGTTTTTCGACCTCTATCCAGAAATCTGAGAACCCGAAGCTCGCGCAGACAATCAGGGCGCGTGCGACTCGATATACCATTAGCGATACGCGCCTCACGCTCAGGGAGCAAGGCATCCGCTGAACTCATGAAATTGCCAGACGCAGATCAGAGCAAAGCACGATTACGGAGCACCCTGCGCCCGCAATCCAAGCTGGGCAAGACTACGCTCTGGTTTGGCGTGCTCGCCGGAGTCGCCGAGATTCTGCAACTCATCGTGCGCCCTGCACCCGGCTCCCTGCTCAGCGGGTGGTCCCAATTCCTTTCGTTCCTCTTTGTCTGCTTCCTCCTGCTGATGGGATTCCGCTGGGTCCGCCAGAAGTTAATGTGGCGGTTGCGCAATCGGTTGATCGTCACCTATGTATTCATCGGCGTCATCCCCGTGCTTCTGCTGGTCTCGATGGGCCTGCTGGCGGGATATCTTTTCGCCGGCCAATTCGCAACCTACATCGCTCTGTCCGATTTGCAAACTGAGCTGGAACACCTGGAGTCGGCCAACAGCGCTTTGACCGCACAGTTCCGCTCACTCGCCCGTAACAACAGCTTGACGCCGCAGCTTGCGGCTGAGATCGCCAGCGCCTCCGACGAGAACTTTCGGCAGCGTACGGTCACCGTACTGGAAGGCGACAAGGGGTACGTGATCAGCCCGGGTGGCCGCATCCAGGAAACGCAAATGAAGTTGCCCGACGCGGTCAAGGGTGACTTCAGCAGCTTCACCATGGACGAAGGCAAGTTGCACCTTCGCGCGGTGAAGCACGCGGATGCCGGCGGCAAGCACCTGGTGGTTATCTCCGACGTGCCGGTCAGTTCCGGGCTTCTGCAACGTACGGCGGCGATGGTGGGCGCGATAGAGATCTACCCTCCGAAACAGGAAAGTGAGGACTCGAAGACCGGCAAGCATCCCGAAACGCGCAAAAAGGATGGTGATGACAGTGTCACCATCGATCTCGGCGGTTCGCATTCCAAAGTGACGATTGCTGGGCAAAACCTGGACTGGCGCGTCAACCAACGTGGTGGCGGGCAAGGTGCCCCCGCCGGCCAACAGCTTCGACCGTGAGTTCAATTTCTGGACGTTGTTTAACGCGACCGATTGGCAGACCGGTTCGCAGGAAACAGGCGCGATGATGGTCAACACCCGGCCGTCGCTTCTTTACAACGTGCTTTTCGGCAAGCTCGGAGAGAAGTCCACCATCTTCATTCAGGCCCTTGTCGCCATCGCAATCTTCTTCGGCGTCATCGAGCTGATTGCGCTGTTCATCGGGGCGCGGCTCACGCGCAGTATGACGAAATCCGTCGCCGAGCTCTACAAAGCGACGGAGAGCGTGAACCGCGGCGACCTTACCCATCGCATCAAGGTGCAGTCGCGCGACCAGATGGCTGCGCTTGAGGGCTCGTTCAACTCCATGACCACGTCGCTGGCGCGGCTGGTGGCGGATCAAAAAGATAAGCAGCGCCTGGAGAACGAACTCGCCATCGCGCACGAGGTGCAGGAGTTGCTGTTTCCCCGCGATGTAATCGACTTGCCTAGCCTTGAAGTTCACGGCGTTTGCCGTCCGGCGCGCACCGTCAGCGGCGATTATTACGATTTCATTCGGCTGCCTGACGAGCGCATGGTTCTGGCCGTGGGCGATATCAGCGGTAAGGGAATTTCCGCCGCCCTGCTGATGGCAACGGTACACGCGTTTGTTCGTGCCTATTCTCTCGAACCCGACTTGGCGCTCGCTCCTTTGCTGATGGCCGGGGGAGCAGCAGCCTCCGGCAGCAGCGATCTTTACTACCGCGGCAACGGAAGTCGCGATGAGGAACTAGCTCCCGGCCGGCTGATGACGACGCTCAACTACCAGCTCTTCCGCGCAACTCCGCCGGAGAAATACGCGACCATGTTCCTCGGTTGCTACGACCCCAATGCCCAGACGCTGGTATATGCCAACGGCGGCCATTTGCCTCCGATTCTGCTTTCCGATGGTCAAGTCCATCGCCTCGATACCTCGGGAACGGTTGTCGGCCTGTTTGACGCGATATCATATCCTGAGGCGCGCGTCTCCATGCAGCCCGGAGATATCTTCGTCGCCTTTAGCGACGGCGTTACCGAGCCGGAGAATGAGTTTGGCGAGTTCGGTGAAGATCGCCTGATCGAGCTGATCCAGTTGCATCGCGATCAGCCACTCTCGCGCATCAGCGAGGCGGTGACCACCGCAGTCGCCGACTGGATTGGTGGTGCCGAGCAGCCCGATGACGTAACGCTGGTGCTGGCGCGCGCTCGATAACCCGATCACAGCTTTTCTCTAGAGGTGTCATCCCGAGCCCGCGAACGCGGGAGAGGGACCTGCAGTTGTGTCCCTGCCGAATTAGACAGCAAATCGCTTCGCTGTCTGGGCTCCCCGCGCACTCACACCTTTCGCAGCGGAGGCGGGTCGGGCAGGAACCGGTACCCCACACCGCGTACCGTCAGCAGATAGCGAGGCTTCGAGGGATCGGTCTCGATGTACTTGCGCAGCCGCACGATGAAGTTATCGATGGCGCGCGTGTCAGTGTCTTCGTGCAGTCCCCAAACCTGCTCCAGGATTTGCTTGCGCGAAACATTCTTTCCCGCATTGGCGATTAGGAAGCGAAGTAAATCAGCTTCCATCAGAGTCAAGCGGAAGTTCTTGCCTTCGCTGTGTAACTCGAGCGTTCCGAAGTCCACTTCCTTGCCGCTGAAGCGATAGACGTCAAACTCGCGCGGCTGGCTTCGGTGCTTGGCTTCTGTGATGCGCGTGTCAGTCGGCGGATCAGACAACAGAGTTCCCGCCCACTCCCGACGCCGCAGCAAGCTGCGAATGCGCGCCAGCAGGATCGCCAGGTCGAACGGTTTGGGCAGGTAGTCGTCAGCGCCGGAAGCGAACCCCTTCAGCACATCCTGAGGCTGCCCGCGCGCTGTCAGCATCAGCAGCGGGATATATTCGTTGCCTTTGCGCAGCTCCGACGCAACGGTGAAGCCGTCCTTGCCGGGAAGCATAACGTCGAGCACCAGCAGATCGAAGCTTTCACGTTTGTTCAGCAGCAGATCGAGCGCCGACTCGCCGTCTCCTGCGACTTGGGTTTTATAACCCTCTGCTTCGAGGTTGAACTTCAACCCCGCCGCAAGATGTTCTTCGTCTTCAACCAGCAGGATGCGAGCGCTCATGCGAAGTGCCTGGGAAGCTCGATGGTAACAGTTGCCCCTTTGCCGGCGCCTTCACTTTCTGCATAAGCGCGTCCGCCATGACGCTGCGCAATAGTTCGCACGATGAACAGACCCAGACCGCTGCCTTTCACCTGCAACGTGGGCGACGCGACCGCGCGGTAAAAGCGTTTGAAGATTCGCTTCAGCTCACCGCGCGGGATGCCGACGCCATTGTCCTTGACGCAGATACGTACATGCTCCAGGTCGGGCGTAACTACCTCGACGCGTATCTTGGGGTCGGCGGGAGAATACTTGACCGCATTGTCCAATACGTTCGAGAGCGCGGTGGACAATGTCTCGCGATCTCCAAACGTAACCAGGCGTTCCGCGGGCTGGCCGTCCAGCTCCCAAATCAGCGCCTGCGACGAAAGGTGATGCCTTGATCGCGCCAGCTCGACGGCGTCCTGCACCAGCGGCCCGATCTCGACTTCGGTCCGATTGAGCACCGCGTTCTTTTGGGTGACACGCGCTGCGCGAAGCACCTGCTCAACCGTCCCCATCAGACGCTGCGTGTCGGCCAGCATGATCGCGTAGAATTCCTGTCGCTGTTGGTCGTCGATCGGCCGCCGCTGTAGAGTTTCCAGATAAAGCCGGATGGAGGTGATGGGAGTCTTCAGCTCGTGGGTGATGGCGTTCAGGAAACTGTCCTGTTGTTCATTCCGCCGTACCTCGCGTACCAGGAAAATCGTGTTGAGAATCACACCCGCGATGACGACCGGGAAGAAGATGACCCCGAGAACCAGCGGCACAACTTCACGCCAGTTGAGGATGACCCATCCGATATTGAGCACCGCCGCCACTGCGGCGATAAGAACGCCGAGCGTAATGAAGAACGCGATGGTGGTGGCGCGGCTGGTGATGCGCATGTGGTTTCAGGAGGAGGATAGCACTTGGTGAAAGCGTCCGGGCAGACGCGAAGTTCGATGTGAGAGCGTAAGCTTGACGATTGTGCCGAATCGACGCGTCCACGAAAGTGAGTCAGCGACTTCGGAGATGCGTTTTGTATCAGGGCACGGCTTCAGCCGTGCCGCCCCAGGCGCAAATTAGTGCATTGGGCTTTAGCCGCTGATGGGACGCCTTGTCCGCAGGGGCTGAAGCCCGAGATTTACAATGCTTCGGTTCGGCACGCCTGAAGGCGTGCCCTGATACGAGGCAATCGATTTAGGAGATGGCGGCTCTTATCTCACCGCTCCACCTACGGATGCTGTTGCTCGCCTGCCGCAGGTACCAGTTGGAAGTACACCTGGTTGGGCAGATGCGTGTCCCAATGGCCACTCACCTTGGCGTAGCCGACGAGACCTATGAAGATGATTGCGACTCCAGCAGCAACGGCCCAAGCCGGAAGGCGCTTGGAGCGGCCCAACAGGGGAGCGCCGACTTGTACGGCGAGCGCATCCTTGGCCGGACAAACTGCGATGCACTCCAGGCAGCTCGTGCATTCGGCAGATCGTATCTGAATCAGCTTGTCGACCGGCAGCGAAGCCGGGCACGCCTTAGCGCATTTCGCGCAATCAATGCACGCGGACTCCGTGCGAACAATGCGCGTCGGACTGGCCAGCGCTGCCAAACCCATCAGTGCGCCATAGGGGCAAAGATAGCGGCACCAGAAGTTCTGTACGAACAGTGACGCAACCAATAATCCGAGAAGGACGTAGGCTGCGGTTCCTCCCAGGTAGCGGAAGAAGTTCAGCATCCGGACATCGACTACCAGGCCGTAAGGGCTGGAGATGAACTCCGCGATCGGCGGCCGCCGACATCGCAGCTACGAAATAGGCGAACAGGCCCAGCAGGATGTATTTCAGCGAGCGCAGTGCGAGATCGACCCAACGCGGCAGGCGGAAGTTGCGCCGAAAGATGAACCGTCCCAGCTTCCAGAGATACTCTGACAATGTTCCCACCGGACAGAGCCAGGCGCAGAACGACTTGCGCAGCAACCATGACATCAGCAGGAACGCCACAAACAGGAAGAAGCTCGCGGCATGAATCGAGGGGACGCGTCCGGAGCCTACGAAATACCGGAACTGCATCAACCCTTGGATCGGCAGCCAGCCTTCGACTCCCGCAGGCCTTGATACAGACGGGGCTTGTCCACCGCTCTCTGCCCAGCGCACCCAAAGGTAGAACTGCACTCCGATCAACGCATTGAGAAGCAGAAACCCAAGTTGAAACGCGAGTCGCAAGCGTTGCGAGTAATCGCGATCTTGTCGACGAACCAGCTTCTTTCGCGGCGTCGAGCGGCCATGGATGCGCGGTACGACATCGGGCTCATGCTCGGTTGGCAAAGGCGGCTGGCTGATAAGGGGCTGTGCGACCACGCAACTCTCCAAACAACAGCCTAGTAGCTCGACCTTTTGCAGCGATATGACTTTGGTCACAAATCGGCAAAGCTCTGGTCATCTTTCGCGCGACGCGCTCGCGGCTTATTCGTTGGGCTAGCTTTCACGTTCTTGGAAGTTTGAATAGCTGGAAGCCGCTTATCAGCAGCAGCACCAAAGCAACGGAGACCACGATCACACGCGGGCTTAGCGACTTGAAGCGCTGGCTCAGCGCAGTCAGCAACAGCACTGTCGCCAGCAGCACCGTCACCTTGACGTACTGGTCGCCGGTGTCGCGCGCGCTTACAGCTTGTTCGAAGTACACCTTAGCCTGTTTGGAAATTTGTTTGGCTTCCTCTGCCAGAGGGTCTTTGAAGCTGGGCATCAACGCCGGCCCTGCGGGGGCGCTTTCGTTGTGCAGCGGATCGAGCTTGATCCAGTCGTTGAACGCGGTCCGAAACTCCGGTCGAAAGCGGCGCTCGTAGAAATCGGTCAGCGACTGATCGTTGCGTGTTCTGGCGAACATCCAACCGTTGAACGTGAGCACGTCAAACAGGCGATACTGTCCCGACTCTGTCATCCGTTCCTGCGACACCATCAGGCTGTTGGCGTTCAACGAATACTGCTCGGCCGAGTAGGCGTCCCACTTCGCGGCCTGATAGCCGCTCCACGCAGTAGCGACGGCCACGATGGCCAGTACTATCGCTTCGGCGATTGCCACCCACTGATGACGCTGGTCCAGTGGTTCAAAATGTTCTTCGTGGGCCGACTCGTGCACCCGATGCGCGTACTCCACGTTCGAATTGACTTCCGGCAAGGTGACCTCTAGCGAAAGCAGGCTTCAACTGATGCGAGCAGAGTTGCTCACTGCCTCCTTGTAGCAGCTTCGTTCAAGCCCCGCAAGACGAATCCACATTGCGAATCACGCCACAGCAGACGCGCCGATGTCCCAACGCCACTCGCTATTGAAACTTGGGCGCGGCGGAGGCGGTTGGACTGGAGAGCCTCGCCACCGCGCTCCTTACCTGTGCGGCCTCGGGGCCATTCGGAGCCTCTTTCAAGTACAGGTTGTACTCAGCGCTGGCCGCCGCATACTGATGTTTCTCTTCCAGCACTTCTCCGGCGATATAGTGAACGACCGCATATCCGTCATGCGGCAGTGCGTGCACCTTGTGCGCATCATTGAGGGCCTCGTCCGGCTTGCCGTCCTCGACCTCGGCCATCACCAGCATGGTCAACGTCGCAGCTTCCGTCGGTTCCACCGAGAGCGACTTCTTCAGCAATACCTCGGCCTGAGGATAGTCCTTCTGCCGCATCAGCATGCGCGCCAGATTGCGATCGGCATCGGCATTCTTGTCGTTCAACTCCACCGAGCGCTTGAACGCTGCCATGGCTTTGTCATTCTGGCCGAGGTGCGCGTACATCACCCCCAGGTTGTTATACGCGGTGTCGTATTTGGGATATTCGGCCACTGCCTGCTCGAACTTTTCGGCCGCCTGCTTGTAGTCTTGCTTCTGCCACGCCGAGAGCCCCTGGTCGAACGCTTTGCGGGCATTCTGCGGAACCTGCAACTCTGCCGCCGACGTCACCGATGGATTGCTGCCCTTCGCGGTGCTCTTCGTCGCGGTACTCTCCCCAGGCGCAGCGTTGGCTTTCACGCGCAGGAAGACCTGGCGCATACAGTGATTAGGGCAAGAAAAAACCTCGAACGATTCTGAGGAGCCGTCCTTGATGCCTGGCCCGGTCACCTTCACGATGTACCCACCTTGGCTTTGGACCTGGAGAATGGCTCTCCCACTGCTATCCGTGAACGCCTGCGACATCAGAAGTCCGGTTGCGTTCGCCAGGTCAACTCGCAACTGCTCGCCCGCAGGGCGGCTGTCGTCGAATGTGACATACACCTGAATATCCGTGGGTCCCTCGGTCTGTCCACGCTGGGCTTGCAGCGGAAGAACGGGGAGTACCAGAACCAGAACGAATCCGAGTGGACGGAAATACCGGATCATACAGCCCCCACGTGCGGGTTGGGTCCGCACATTTGTCAGGATTGTACGCCCGAATGCCGGCCCGAATGTCAAATCGATGTCACCGCTGTCGCCCTGTTTTCACTTCCCTGAATTCGCCTTTCCGTTGACTGCAGGCTCTCGCACTCCAAGCTGCGACAGCATGAAGGCGTAGTCGAAGGCGACCTCGTGGAAGCGGTCGTAACGCCCGCTGGAACCACCGTGCCCGCCATGCATGTTGGTGTAGAACACCAGCGGATTCTGATCAGTCTTCATGGTGCGCAACTTGGCAACAAACTTCGCCGGCTCCCAGTACATCACCTGGCTGTCGTCGAACGAGGTACGCACCAGGATCGACGGGTACGCCTGCTTCGCGATGTTGTCGTAGGGCGAGTACGACAGCATGTAATGGAACGCCGCCTCCTGCTCGGGATTGCCCCACTCCTCATACTCCGGCACTGTCAGGGGCAGGGAAGGATCGAGCATTGTGTTCATCACATCAACGAACGGAACCTGCGCCAGTACGACCTTGAACAGGTCAGGACGCATATTCACGACTGCGCCCATCAGCAAGCCGCCGGCGCTGCCGCCTTCAATCGCCACGCGATCTTTGGCGCCATAGCCCTGCGCCACCAGATACTCGGTCGCAGCGATGAAGTCGGTGAAGGTATTCTTCTTCTCCATCATCTTGCCGGCATCGTGCCATGGCTTGCCCAACTCGCCGCCACCGCGAATATGTGCGAGGGCAACAATCACGCCGCGATCGGCAATCGGTAGTCGAGACGCACTGAAGCTCGCCGGCAACGGATACCCATACGACCCGTAGCCGTAGAGATACAACGGGGCTTTGGCCTTGTCCTTCACGTCCTTGCGATAGAACAGCGAGATCGGGACCTTGGTTCCATCGCTCGCCGTCGCCAACACGCGTTCGGAAACATAGTTGTTGCGATCAAATCCGCCAGGCACTTCGTTCTGCTTCAGCAGCGTCGAGCGATGCATATCGACGAAGTACTCGTAAACCGAAGGCGGTGTAATCAACGACTGATACTGATAGCGAAACGCCGCGGTGTTGAACTCGGCGTTGGCATGGCCTCCAGCGAAGTACGCGGGCTCGGGAAACTCGATCTGCCTGGTCGAGCCATCGGCAAACCGCACCACGCGAAACGCGGGATATCCGCCCAGCCGTTCGGTGACAACGTAGAAACCCTGGAAGGTATCGATGTCTTCCACCGGTACATCCGGGCGTGCCGCAATCAGTTCCTTCCAGTGCTCGTGCCCGGGAGTGGCAACCGGCGCGGTCACGATGCGAAATGTCTGCGCCGTGTCGTTGACGCGGATGTAGAACTGGTCGCCGCGATGATCGGCGTAATACTCGATGTTGTCGCGCCGCGGCTCAATCGTTGTCCACTGACCATCCGGCTTTGCCGCCGGCAGAAAGCGCATCTCGGTGGTTACGTGGCTGCCGATAAACAAGGTCACGAACTCGCGGCTGCGGGTGCGACCGGCCTCGATGTTGAAGCGCTCGTCGGCTTCTTCGTACACCAGCGGATCTTTCGTCACGTCGGTTCCCGCCGTGTGGCGATACAGCCGATACGATCGCTTCTGGACTTCGTCCTCGACGGTGTAGAAGAGCGTCTTGTTATCCGACGTCCATGCGACCGAGGTCACGCGCTCGGCGATGTCGGGCAGGTCTTTGCCGGTGCGCAAGTCGCGAATGTGCAGCTTGTACTGGCGGAATCCCACATTGTCGGTGGTGTAAGCCAGCCAGTTGCCATCGTCGCTCACCGCCGAAGGCCCGACCGCCATGAACGGCTGCCCCTCCGCCATCTGGTTCAGGTCGAGCAGCACCTGCTCGGGAGCCTTGATAGCTTCGGGCGTCCCAACGCTCGAGATCGGCGCGTTCGCGTGCGGAGCCTTCTTGCGGCACACGATGACGTACTGCTTACCCTTCTCAGTGCGCGTGTAGTAGTAATAGCCGTCCTTGAGGTAGGGAACGGTGTCGTCCGTCTCCTTGATGTGGCTGACGATCTCGTCGTAGAGCTTCTGCCGCACCGGAGCCTGCGAGGCGGTCATCTGCTCGGCGTAGGCGTTCTCGGCCTCGAGATACGACTTCACATCAGGATTGTCGCGCTCCCGTAGCCAGGCGTAGTCGTCGGTAAGCGTGACGCCGTTCAGCGTGCGCTCGGTGTGGACCTGCTTGGCGACAGGAGGCTGGGTCGTGGCGATGGTCTGGGCGTCGGAAGTGGCAGCAGCAAGTGTCATAAGAGCGATTAGTAAGGCTCGTGTCATTTGGATTTTGGGCAGCAGTCGATTATAGGGGACTCTGGGTGGCCGACGCTCCGGCAGCGTTCCGGCTTTTGGTTTGTGATGTATATCACCAAAAATTTCCTCTACTGGTACCATGTTTTCAACATCTTAGGCTACTTTTGTATCGCAAATGCCTGAACCCGTGAGACTTATAGGTACATAATAGATTCCAAAGCACTTAGCGGGACGCATCCCGTGGAGACACTCTTTGGTGCCATCGTCGGTATTTTATGAGTTGCTGTACTGATCGACGTCAATAAAGTGCGGTGGCGAGGTTACGAAGGTCGTAGAGATTCCCGAAATGGGAATGGACCCGGAGGTGGAAGTGCGCCGCCCCTGAAGGGGCTTGGTAATTGATGTGCCCGTTTCGGCCCGACTGAAGTCGGGCCCTGATACAAATCGGCCTGCGTATCCGACCTCTGAAGGTGAAAGAGGTCTACCCAGCATTCCGGCGCGCCTGCGGCGGCCTTCATGCTGGGCTAAGCTGAGCCGGCGCCTTCGGCGCTCGATTTCATCTCCTCCGCACGTTCGAAGCTCACGAATGTGTAGGGCACTGAGTGCTCAGACGTCAGAACCGGTTGCTGGCCACGGTATCCACGGTCGTCGAGGTCTGCTCGGTCGAGGCAGCAGCGGGTGCGACGGGCTGCAGGTCGGGCGAGATTCTCACGTTGCCGGCCATGGTAGTCAGCGTCCGCTCCCATACCACGTAGCCATCTTTGGTGAGCTTCACCGTGTGATCTCCCGAGGCAACTCTCACCAGCGACGGAGTGCTGCCGACAAATTTTCCATCGATTTCGATGTCGCTTCCGGCCGGGCTGGAGGCGATCTCAACCTGAGTGCTGCTGACGGCTGGCGCGGCGTTCTTGAATGCCGCCTTCAGACAGCTTTCCCGGGCCGCCATCAGAGCGGTCGGCATGTAGTCGGAGTCGAGGATGAATACGTCAGAGCCGCTCGCCTGCAGGTTCCGCACATCGTGCTCCGTGAGCTTGTTGTGGAAGCTGACTCGGTCGGGCAAATTGCCTTCGACGAACTCAAATTCGCTGCCGCGAACACCGAACGACAGCACGCGGCTGGTGACTTGACCGACCGTTCCCATGCGCTCCAGGATGACGCAATTAGTTTGTCCGATCGCGCCGGGATTGGCCGACTTTACAGGCGTAGCCGCAAAAGACGCTTCGGCTGCGAACAGGCCGATACATAGAACGAGTATTCCGACCAAGCGGCGCGTGACTTGCTTATTATGTGCGCTCATTATTTCCTCTCCTGACGCTCTGTTCACCAGATGCCGTCGCTAACACCAGATAGAGATGCAATGGGGGTTCCAAAAGCACCAAAGTCTGGAAACACTGATTCTTGCGTGAGTCCAGGGCCAATCTCGCGATGAAATGTTGGCGGGTGTCGAAGTCAGCGTCGACCGGCACTAGCCGAAAAGATAGTCGCTATCTTTATGTACATTCGAACGGGCTGGAGTCTCGGGTGCCCGGCGGCGGGCATGGTGCCCTGGGAAGCGCACACAATGGTGAAAGGGTTCAGGGTAACCACGGTCAGCGAACGTTCCCAGGTTGGCGCTTACGGTCGATGACGGCACTGACTCCGGCGCCGAGGAATGCGGGCGCGGTCGCGATGGCAATCATGACGAACTCGAACGGCCACAGATTGTGATTGGTCGGATCGCTTGCACAATCAGCCACGATGAGGCAAGCATTGGCCACACAGAATCCGCCAAGCATTGCTGCCGGAATCGAGCGCTTCTTTCCTTCAGCAGCGAGCGTAAGCAGCAGACCAGCTACAAATGCAAGGATAGGCAGAAAGTACCAGGGCAGAATGCCGGGTCCATGCTCGCGCGTCGCATAGGGCTGGAACTTCCAGAAAAAGACCGCGTCGAAAATTACGCCAATCGCAACTGCTGCCGCAAGCCGCCACTCCCTGGAAGACATTCGCGCTCTCCTGTGTCAGAAAGTATCAGAGAAATTGTCGGACACATGCCGCATTTTGCAGGCTTTGAGGACGCAGGCGCCGCTCTGCGCGCACGAGTTTTCTGTTACAGACTAGTAAATTTGCATCGCAATTTCTGAATGTTTCTTCTATTCTCGCCAAAAGAATCCCGATAAATAAGGGAGCTACCTCTGCTTAGGAGAAAGTATGCCAGCCGCCACTGGAACTGCTAAGAGTCCGATCAAAACGACTTCTAAGAACACAGCGAGCAAGAGCGCACCAAGTAATGGCACTGCGGTCAAGAACACCAAAACGTCGTCCAAACGCGAGGCCGTAACGCCGAGTTGGGTGGGACGCGTTCCTCATTTGCAGCCTGGTCAGTATGCCGACGGCATGCCTATACATCATCCGCAATACCTTTGCTGCAAGCTCATTTTGCGACCGAACAAGTTTGTTTCGCGGCAGAGCCTGTTCGACTTCGGAAAGGCGATGCGCGAGCCCTGCCGTGAACACGGCGTGAAGTTCTCATCGGCCGGTTTCGAGTCGGAGCCGGTCGCGATCAGGGAAGTGCTGTTCATCGATACCGAGGACTTCCGGCTCTACAATAATGCGTTCATCCTTCGCCGCCGGATTCCTTATAAGGACGGCTTCCCGATCGGCGATCCGGAAATCGTCTTCAAGTTCCGGCATCCTGACTTGCAGAAATGCGCGGAGACCGACGTGCGCCCACACATTCTTGGCGACCATCGCGTGAAGTTCAAAGTGCAGGCCGTGCCCTTGAAGGAAAAGCTGGGCGGTATTCGTCTGCTGTACTCGCACAACGTGCAGTTCCTGCGCTCGGCTATCGGCATGGGCAAGGAAAACATTCGCGACATGGATCAGTTGATGGACTTGCTGCCAGTGCTGCATCGCGTCCGCGCAACGCCGAAAGAAGAGATCAAGCTGGTCAGCAACACCATCATCGAAGAGGTCTTGCAAGACATTGGCGTGCTCGACTTCGGCGAGGGCATCGGCTGCAAGGCGAATGTCGCTATCTGGCGAACTCGTGGCGAGCACCGTCCGCTGATCGGTGAGTTCGCATTTCAGTTTCGCTTCCAGGACCGCAACATGCTCGCTAAGGAGGCGCTGAAGCGAGCCGAAGCTTTCTTCATCTCCCTGCAGTATTCGGCCGAGGACTACATCGCGCTGAATTTAACGAAAACCGCGGCGGTATACCGGCTGCTGGGCAATGCGCCGAGAGCGCATGAATAAGGTCGCGATGCACGAACGGGGTCTAAGCCATGAGTAGTGTTGCTGCAAAACCGGCATTGCAGGTCGCGGAGACCGCAAAGCCTGCATTGAACGTCTCAGTGTGGGACATTTTCCTTCATTTCCTGGTCATCGGCGCAACCAGCTTTGGCGGCGTGGTGCCTTACTTGCGGGACCGTCTGGTAACAAAGAACAAATGGATCGACGACAAGGAATTTGTCGAGATGCTGTCCATCAGCCAGTCGCTGCCCGGCCTGAACGCGACCAACATGGCGGTACTGGTGGGCGAAAAGCTGCGTGGAGCGTGGGGAGCAGTCGTCGGAGTGATAGGCATGTGCCTGCCGGGTGCTGTGCTGATGTATTTCGCCGGTATTTCTTACCACCTGCACGGCGATCATCCGTGGTCCACGGCGGCGCTGAAAGGGGTTGCGGCAGCAGCGGTCGGCCTGATTCTCGCGACCGTTGTGGGGCTGAGCGAAAAGTCACTGTCGCATAAGTTCGACTTTGTCTTCATCGCAGCCACGGTGCTGGCGGTGAATCGCTTCCACTGGTCGGTACCGCGCGCACTGATCGTTGTGGGCATCGTCGCGATTCTGTTTCATCGGCCTAAGGGGCATCACGAGAAGTCGGAGGTTGCGCGATGAACCAGATTCCTGCCCTGATTCGCGTGTTCTCCTACTTGTCGATTCTTACCGTCGGCGGAGGCATGGCAGCCTTCCCCGAAATGAAAGTACTGACGGTGGAGGTTCACAAGTGGCTGACCTTCTCGCAACTCATTCACATCTACTCGCTGGGCCAGATGGCGCCCGGCCCGAACATGATGATGATCGTTGTCGTCGGACAATGGTCGGCAGGATTGTTGGGAGCCGTCGTCACCCTCCTCGCATTTTTCGGCCCTACCGCGGTGCTGGCATATATCGTCGCCAAAGGGTGGAGGAAACTTGCGAAGTGGCCCTGGAGAAACTCGATCCAGGAAGGGCTGGCCCCGGTTTCCATTGGCTTGTTGCTGGCTGGCTGCTTCAGCATGGCCAAGGGCGCCATCACCGGGCTCGAGACCGGAACGGTCGCGGTGGTGACTCTGATGATTCTGCTGCGGTACAAAATCAATCCTGCACTACTGGTGGTCGGGGGCGCAGGCGTGGGGCTGTTTTTCTTCCTGCCGAAGTAGGGTTACTAACCGCGGTCGGCGCACACGACTGGTGTTCTACTGGCGGAGCGATGAATGGCGCAGCATAAATTCACAGTGAAACTGATCGGGCAGGAAGGCTCGCAGGTCGCGGCAATGAAGCCTCCGTTCGACGTGGTGAAAGTGTTTGGACGCAAGGGTCGGGTGCCGGTGAAGGGAACGATCAACGGCTTCCCCTTTCGCAGCTCGTTGATGAATATGGGCGATGGGCACATGATGGCTGTGAATGCGGAACTGCGCGCCGGCGGCAAATGCAAAGCCGGCGACAATGTGAAGATCGTCATGGAACTCGACGAGGAAGAGCGCAAAGTCGAGGTGCCGGCGTATCTCAAAAAGATCATCAACAGCGATGCGCAAGCGAAGGAACGCTGGGCTAAACTATCGTTCACCCATCAGAGAGAGCACGTCCGCGCCATTGAGGATGCGAAGAAGGAAGAGACCCGCGAGCGGCGCATCGCGGCGATGATGGATGCGCTAAGGCGCGGAGTACGGAAGAAGTAATTGTCATCCCGGGAGAGCTTCTTTTGCGAGCGAGGGATCTAGGCGTGCCGATTTGCGCCGCTGTGCGAAAGGCACGCATCCTTGTCCCCCAGTTTTCCACTTTCGCCAAATCTTCGCCTGCGCTACAATACGGCATCGGCGAGGGCCCCTGTGACAACTGAATTCCTAATCTTGCTAGTCGGCGCGTTGATTGGTGGCTGGCTTGCCTACATGGCATCGAAGGCCAAGTCTGCGGAAGCCAGAGCCCAGGCCGCATCGCTCGCCGGTGAGGTACACAGACTCCATACTGAACTGGCCAGTCGACAAGCGGAGAACGCAACCCTGCTTGAGGCCAAAGCAACGGTCGAAGCCACGCTCGTCAGCGAACGCCGTAACGCCGAAGAGAAACTGCAACTCCTGGCCCAGGCGGGCGACGAAATGCGCGCGCAGTTC
Organism: uncultured Acidobacteriaceae bacterium; assembly: GCA_963699875.1. Classification (GTDB taxonomy): domain Bacteria; phylum Acidobacteriota; class Terriglobia; order Terriglobales; family Acidobacteriaceae; genus CAVVDY01. The sequence goes on along the minus strand of CAVOVN010000002.1, from coordinate 191,422 downwards.
GAATCGCTCGCGGCACGCGCTCTGCAGAACAACAACGCCAACTTTCTCGACCTGGCGAAGGCCACGCTGGAGCGTCAGCAATCGGAAGCCAAGGGCGAACTCGAGAAACGAGAAAAGGCGGTCGAGACACTGGTCAAGCCGATTGCCGACTCTTTGAAGCAAGTCGACGAGCAGGTGCGCGCGCTGGAAGAGAAGCGCGCTCACGCTTACGGGACCTTGTCAACGCAAGTCGCGTCGCTGCTCGAAACCCAGCGAGCTTTGCAGACGGAAACCGGAAATCTGGTGAAAGCTCTGCGTGAGCCGCAGGCCCGCGGCCGATGGGGCGAGGTGCAGTTGCGCCGCGTGATCGAGATGGCGGGTATGACGGAGCACTGCGACTTCGACGAGCAGGTCACGGTGACGGGCGACGAGCGGCGCTTCCGTCCTGATGTGGTGGTGAAGCTGCCGGGCGAGAAGCAGGTGGTCATCGATTCGAAGGCGCCGATCGTCGCGTACCTTGAAGCGCTGGAAGCGAAGGATGAGCCGACGCGCAACGCACGGCTGCTGCAGCACGCGCGGCAGGTGAAGGCGCATATCGACGGCCTCGGATCCAAACGTTACTGGCAGCAGTTCGAGGCGACGCCGGAATTTGTTGTGCTGTTTCTGCCGGGTGAAGTTTTCTTTCGCGCCGCGATGGATGCCGATCCTGAGCTGATCGAATATGGCGTTGCGCAGAAGGTGATTATCGCCTCGCCCACTACGCTGATTGCTTTGCTCAAGGCCGTCGCTTATGGGTGGAACCAGAAGAACCTGGCGGAGAGTGCGCGCAAGATCAGCGAGGCGGGCAAGACGCTGTACGAGCGGTTGTGTGCGATGACGCGGCATCTTGAGGATCTGGGCAAGAAGCTGGATAGCGCCACGAATTCATACAATGCTGCGGTCGGCTCGATGCAGAAGCGAGTGTTTCCGGTGGCACGGAAGTTCGCAGAGTTGGACAAGTCTCTAGCGGCCGAAGAGCTGCCGGACCTGGAGCCGCTGGAGAAGAACGCGCGCCAGCTCGACGCTCCTGACTGGCGCGATGAAGACGTGGAGAACCATCTGTTGTTCCCGGAAGAAGCGGACAGCGCGAAGGCGTAAGGGGCGAGAGAGCTCAGCGTGAAGTGGACAATTTCATTTTCCGCCACCGCAGGCGCAATTCCCGTATGCGCCCGTGCCCAGGCCCTCAATCACGCAGTACAGTCCGCGCACCTGATCCGGCTTGACCTTCGCGGCATCGCTGGACACGTTGTACAGCTTCAGCCAATGCGCCCGCGCGGCGTCGGTCGTCGCGATCTGGTCGTAGATCTTGCCCAGGCTCGCTGAATCCAGTGGCTTCGCTTTCCATTCGCGCGAGAAGGTGTATTCCTTCTTCCACTTGCCACTCTGTTTCGCGCCGGCGGTGGTGAGATTGGTCAGGTAGTAGGTTGTCTGATCGCGCACCTCACTGCCGACAACGTCGAGCACGCGGAACGCCGGGTTCTGGTCGTATACCGGAGAGATCGGCGGATCGACGAGCACGAATTCCTTTGCGGCGCTGCCGTCGCGAATCAGGCGGAAGTCGTCGGTGTGAGTATGTCCTGCGAAGCTGGCGGCCACAGTTCCCTGATAGTTGAGAACTAAGCTGTCGAACTTCACCGTCCATTCGGGCAGCCACATCGGCACGATGTCGGCCGCGCACGAGCCTTGGTGATTGTGCGTGCTGGCATAACCGTCGATACCGGGCGGAATGTGAAACATCAGCCAGACTTTTTGGTTCGCCAGCTTGGTGTCGTTTACCGTGTGCTCAAGCCAGGCAAACGCCTGAGTGGGAGCGGCCGATTGCACCTCCTCACACGATTGCCGGAAGCTTTGCGGCTCGTATTTTTCGGAAAAGAAAACGCTGTTGAACGAGACGATTTTCAGGTCAGGGATCGCCGAGGGCAGCACGCTATAGCTGCCCAGCGCCTTCCAATCGGCAGCCGTTTGCTCATCTGCCCTGGCGAGCTCGCGCACCGTAGCTGCAGTGTCGCTGAGGAAAGTCCCACCAGCTTCGACGGTGTAGTCGCCGCACACGTCGTCGTCATTGCCGGGAGTGAGCAGGATCTGGGTGTCGGGCCAGCGCCGCCGCAATTGCAAAGCGAGAAACTGCATCGTCTTCAGCACGAAAACCCGATATTGCTCACGATTATCAGTGTGACTGGTCGCGCGGTACATCTCAGAAAAATGGTGCGCCAGCATATCGCCCAGCACTAAAAAAATCGCTGGCTGCGGCATGGTCTTGCGCATCTGGTCGAGCGACGATTGCAGAAGCCACCAATTCGTGTCCTGTCCGTAGGGGCTGAACGAGTGGGGCGAGGTCTGGTTCAGAATGGCTTCCCACTGCGCCGGCTCAGCAGCAATTAATTGCGCAACAAGCGACGGATCAGCCATGGGATTGAAGTGAATGTCAGAGGCGACCAGGACTTTGTGCCTGGCAGGATTAGCGGCTGACACCGCGCTCCCGGTGCACAGGAGGCAGCACAGCACTGCCAGCAGCGATGAGCAGACGCGACGGGGTACCTTCGGGAGAATGGTTCTCATGATGGGCAACGGTGCGTGGCATTCTAGCACTGAGACCATTGGCACGGAGTGGCACCCGAAAGGTCGTATTCGCATCCGTTAAGCCATCGTTTAGAATCAAGAGTCCGACGATTCCCGGACCAGCCATTTTGCGCAGTCGCGCGTACAAATTCATAAAGGGCAATCTCAGCCCGCGGAGGTTTTGCCATGAAACTTACTCCTGGAAAGTTAACCGGTATCAAGAATGTTTCTAACCATCGTGGCGTCATTGCCGCCGCGGCCATGGACCAGCGTGGGTCGCTGAAGAAGGCGCTTGGCCAGTACGCCACTGATGATGGCCTGGAGCAATTCAAGATTAATGTGAGCGAAGTTCTGACGCAGCATGCGAGCGCCATCCTGCTCGACCCCGAGTGGGGGTTGCCGGCCGCCAAACGCCGCGCTAAGGGTTCGGGCCTGCTGCTCGCCTATGAGAAGACCGGCTATGACAAGACGCTGCCCGGACGTCTGCCTGACTTGCTCGATCTGTGGTCGGCTAAGCGCCTGAAGGAAGCCGGCGCCGATTGCGTGAAGATCCTGCTCTATTATTCGCCGTACGACGAGCAGAAGATCAACGACCACAAGCATGCGTGGACCGAGCGCATCGGCGATGAGTGCAAGGCCAACGACATTCCGTTCTTCCTCGAGCTGGTGGGATACAAAGAAGGCATCGATGAAAAGGGCGCGGAGTACGCCAAGCTGAAGCCCGAGGTGGTGGCGAAGTCGATGGAGGAGTTTTCAAAAGACCGCTATGGCGTCGATGTTTTGAAGGTTGAGATTCCGGTGAACCTGCAGTTTGTGGAAGGCGCAAAGTCGTTTAAGGGAACGAAAGCTTATACGAAAGCTGAGGCGCTGAACCATTTCCGCGCCGCCGCCGGTACAACCAGCAAGCCGTTCATCTATCTGTCGGCGGGCGTAAGCAATCCGGAGTTCATCGAAGATCTGGAGTTCGCGGCCGAAGCGGGCGTGAAGTTCAACGGCGTGCTGTGCGGCCGCGCCACGTGGAAAGACGGCATTCCGATTTTTGCCGAGAAGGGCGTCGATGCCTTCCGTAAATGGCTCGAGACCGAAGGGGTTGCCAACATCAACAACGTGAACAACGCGTTGAAGGCTGCCACCCCGTGGTACAGCATCTATGAGGTGCAGGAGCCCGCGGCGGTAGGACGGTAACATTCAACTGGGGTGCCCGACACATTCGCGGTTTCGAATGTGTGGGAGCGCAGATTCAACATTGCTAGAGGTCGCACTCATGCCAAATACAGGAATGAGTTGGGCACCCCGCCGCTTTTCGCATCAGGAGACTATGGATTCCCAAGTTCAGCAGGAGAAAAGCTTTCATCGCTTCGCTGTGCATCTTGCGGGCGCAACCGCTCTGCTTGCCTATAAAGAAGAGGGCGACACCCTCTACCTGGTTCACACTGAGGTTCCGGCAGAGATGGAAGGGAAGGGAATTGGCGGCCAGCTTGCCAAAGCGGCGCTGAATTACGCGCGAGAGAATGGATTGAAAGTGGTGGCGCGGTGTCCGTTTGTGGCGTCGTATTTGGAGCGGCACCCGGAGTATCAGGATTTGGTGGCGCCGTAGGCGTTCTTGCTATGCCGATTATGATCGGCAATGACGGCGAGAGCAGGTCCTTCGCTTCGCTCGGGATGACAGACGCCAAAGCCGCCACGTTGTTGGCGTCGCTGAATCATTTCCTGCAACCGGCGCAGTAGCCGCCAATCTCAAAGCGCGCGATGAGAATGTGGAAGTGGCAATCGCGCTCCACCTGGCCTTTCACGCGGTCGAACAGATCGCTCTCGAACTCCTGGACTTTGCCGCAACGCAGACAGGTCATGTGCATGTGATCGCGCTGCGGACGGCGCTCATAGAAGTGTCCCTCGCCTTTCACGTGCAGCAGGTCCAGTTCGTCGACCAGGCCCTGTCTCTTCAGCAACGCCAGCGTGCGATAGATGGTGACGCGGTTGATCGTGGGATCGACCTTCGAAGCCTTGCGCAGAATCTGCGCCGCGTCGAGATGCTGTTTCGCAGTCTCGATGATCTCCAGGATGATGCGGCGTTGCCGGGTGAGGCGGATCCCGCGGCTCAGCAGGACGTTTTGCAGTGCGCCCGGCGCGGCGGTTTCAGCAAAAGGCATTTCATGTCCCCCACGTAGGTTGCAGTCGGTTGCAATCGAAGTGCGACGAAATCTTGTATTTGCACGACGCCAATCTGTTGCGCAACCCGTCATCGGTAGTGCCTAATAGATTGGTACCTAGTTGCAACCCTGTTGCAAGTATTAATGCTGTTACTAGTTGCAACTGAGTTGCAACTTTGACAATGTTTTCATTCTACCACCTGCGAGGATTGTGACGTGAGTGTTAAGTTTCTCCGTTCTGTCTTTTTACTTCCTGTCTGCTTCCTGCTGCTGACCGTCGCTGCGGCCGCGGGCGACCGCCCTTACTTCATCACCTACGACCACACCATGGAAGAGCCGGGCAACCTCGAGATCGAAAGCTCCGGTCTGGTTGGCCAGCCGAAGGGCGGCGATGCATTCACCTCGGGACTCATCGAATTCGAATATGGCGCCAAAGGCTGGTGGACGACGGAGTTTTATCTCGACGGGCAGGCCACTGCCAACCAGAGCGCCATCTTTACCGGCTATCGCTGGGAGAACCGCTTTCGGATGCTGATGAAGGAGCATGCCATCAATCCGGTGTTCTACGTCGAATTCGAAGATATTAACGGTGCGGACAAGACGCTCAAAGAAGTTGTCGGCTTCGATGGGCAGGAAGACGGCCTGGTTCCCAACAGCATTGCCAGGCAGGACAAGCAACGCGAGTTGGAGACGAAGCTCATCCTGTCGAGCAATGTCGGAGGCTGGAACATTGCGGAGAACATCATCGCGGAGAAGAACCTGTCGGACGAACCGTGGGAGTTCGGTTATGCGGCGGCGTTCAGCCGGCCACTGTCATTTCTGGCCTCGGCCAACGAATGCGTATGGTGTCGCGAGAACTTCCAGGTGGGCGCCGAGTTTTATGGCGGGCTGGGTACGGCAACTAATTTCACGGTTCATGGAACGTCACAGTACATTGCGCCGACACGTCGGCTGGCAGGTACACAACGCGATGTTCAAGATTGCGCCGACCTTCGGCCTGACCGACGAGAGTTACCGGGTTATGCTGCGCTTTGGCATGACCTACGAGATTGACGGCTTTGGCCGCAAGGTGCGAAATCTCTTTCACTGAAAAGCTCGGCCGGACCGCGTCGGGGTTTTGGGCGCCCCGGGGCCCGGTGGGTTCGGCTCGCCGCCCTTCTCCTCTAAACGGTGGCGACGGGAACGGCCGAGCGCCTGGGCAGCAGCTCTCCGATGCGGCGGATTTGCGCCCCCACGGATTTCAGCTTCTCCTCGATACGCTCGTAGCCGCGATCAATATGGTAGACGCGGTCGATAATGGTTTCGCCGTCGGCGACCAGCGCTGCCAGGACGAGTGATGCGGAGGCACGCAGATCGCTGGCCAGCACCGCTGCTCCGCTGAGGGGAGTCTTTCCCCGGACCACGGCGCGGCGGCCATCGATCTTGATATTCGCGCCCATGCGCACCAGTTCCTGCGCATGCATGAAGCGGTTCTCGAAGATGTTCTCAGTGACGATGCTGGCGCCTTCGGCCTGGGTCGCGAGTGTCATGAACTGTGCCTGCATGTCAGTGGGAAATCCGGGAAACTCTTCTGTAGTGATGTCAGCAGCTTTCAGCGGCGCGTCGCCCATGACGCGCACGGACTCGCCGTTCATGCGCAGCGTGACACCGCACTCCGACAGCTTCTCGAGCAGCGCCCCAAGATGCGACGGATCGCAGCCCTGGACCATCAGGTCGCCTCCGGTGAGCGCGGCGGCAACGATGAACGTGCCGGCTTCGATGCGGTCGGGGATGATGCGATGACGCGCGCCATGCAGCTTGGCGACCCCCTGCACGCGGATGGTGTGGGTGCCGGCGCCCTCAATGCGCGCCCCCATTTTGTTCAGCAAGGCGGCGAGGTCGGACACTTCAGGCTCGCGCGCACAGTTCTCCAGCACCGTCTCACCTTCCGCGAGAGTGGCGGCCATCAGCAGGTCTTCGGTGCCGGTGACGGTGATTTTCTCGAAGATGATGCGCGCGCCCTTAAGCCGGTCGGCACGGGCTTCGATGTAGCCGTGCTCCTGAGTGATTTGCGCACCCAGCTTTTCCAGTCCTTTAAGGTGCAGATCGATGGGTCGCGCACCGATGGCGCAGCCCCCGGGCAGAGAAACGCGGGCATGTCCCATTCGCGCTAACAAGGGCCCCAACACCAGGGTTGAGGCGCGCATGGTTTTCACCAGCTCGTAAGAAGCCTCGGGATTGGCCAGTTTGCTGCAGTTGATGGTGGTGCGATGCTGGGCGCGGCCATAACCAAGTTCCACCTGAGCGCCCATGGCGGCCAGCAGTCTGCGCTCGGTCTCGATGTCGCGGACCTGGGGAATGTTTTCCAGGATGACATCGGCGTCGGTGAGCAGGGCGGCGGCCATGGCGGGCAGCGCGGCATTTTTGGCGCCGCTGACGCGAACTGTGCCCAGCAGCGGACTGCCGCCGCGAATGACTAATTTGTCCATGATGAATCCGGAGCCCAGGCATTTCCTGTCTGCCCGAGTTTAGCGAACCGAGCAGCATTGGCGCGCTGCCCGTTCTCGTAAACGCCAGATTACATCATTAGACGACTCGCGAATATGCGGCGGAAGCAGTACAGGGCGGTGCTGCTGGCGAGCCCCATAATGGTGGCAGGCTCGGGAGTGGGGGCGGCATATCCTGTCGTTGTGCCCGAAAAGCCATTCACGTAGTACCAGATATTGGCTTCTCCCATCTCGATGAAATATCCGCCGCAGGCCGCCCGAGCGTCTGCGAGCTTCCCGTCCTCGATATCGATCGATAATATGTCGAACCCAAACGGACCCCAGCCGAAATCGGAGCTGGCCTGGTACCCGTCGATGCAGGGTGGTCCGCCCATGCAATTCAGCAAGACGGTGCTCATGAAGTAGTTTGAGCCCGGCGCATTCCATTCAGGAGCACGGAATGTCATTTCCAAACTCCAGGAGTCACCCATCTGGCAACCATATTGATCACAAGTTTGCTGATTTTGAATATCGTTAATTGTGCCGCTAATGAACACCGTGCCTTGGTCGGCGTAGTCATCGGCGAGACAGGTTGCTGCTGAAAGGAGAAATAAGATCGCAAGGTATAGCCATTTCTCGCGAAAAATTAGCAAACAAATATTTTGACGCATGCTTCCTCCTCCTAAGGGGGCAGGTTAGAGGTTGGATTAAGGGGACAAATGGCTTCCTTTCTAAGCACCTTCGATGGCCTCGACGACGGCATCGTGCAGCAGTGGGCGCACAACCCGGATCTGCTGCGAACCGCGGTCAGGCCAGGTGCGGTTGGTTAGTAGGACGACAGAGAGATGCCGCTTGGGATCAATCCACAACGATGTTCCGGTAAATCCCAAGTGGCCGTAAGAAGTTGGAGCAAAGCGCGTGCCGGACGACGAAGGATGCGATGGCGTATCCCAACCCAGGGCGCGTGACGTGCCGCGTGGCGACTCTTCGCGGCGGGTAAACAGCGCCAGCGTGTTGCCTTTTACCAGGGGCGCGCCTCCGCGCAGGAGGCACTCGGCGAAGAGTGCAAGGTCGGTTGCTGAGGCGAACATTCCGGCGTGTCCGCCGACACCGCCCATGACCCAGGCGTTCTCGTCGTTGACCTCGCCCTGCACGATCCGCTTTCGAAATGTTCGATCATCCTCGGTGGGAGGGATTTGTGAACGCATTTCCAGCGGCGGCACGAACCAGGTTTGCGAGAGCCCGAGCTTATCGAAAATCTCGCGCTGGGCGAATTGGTCGAGCGACACGCCTGCGATGCGTTCGAGGATTTCGCCGAGCAGTATGAAGCCAATGTCGCTGTATTCGGCGCGAGTTCCGGGTGCGGCCGCCAGCGGAGTCGTCATGGCAGCGCGCACCAACTCTCGCCTGTCGTGCGCGAATTCGAACAGTTTCTCATACGCCGGCAAGCCGCTGGAATGGGCCAACAGCATGCGCACGGTGACGGCTTCGCGCTTCGGCTTTTGGTGCGGCGGACTAAGAGTCACGAACTCGGGCAGCAATTGAGCGACAGGAGTTTCCAACTTGAGCGATCCCCGCTCAAACAGAATCATTGCCATGCTGGTGGTAGCGACAGCCTTGGTAATCGACGCGATATCGAAGACCGTCTCGCGCGTTACCGCAGGCGCAGCGTCGTCGTAGGTGAAACGGCCAAATCCGTGGGAAGCGAGCAGCTTTCCCTGATACGCTACGGCCAGCGCTGCCCCGGGAAATGCATGCTGCTGGATGGCATCGCGTAGGACGGCGAAAGCGCGCGCGAATTGCTTCTGCTGATCCGCGTAGTCGGGACGCAGTGAGGCGTTGGATTGAAGCAATGCGTGCAAAGTGCACCTTCAACGTGGACGGGGGCAGTCGCAGTTGACCTTATAATACGAAACGAGTTGATGATAGCCCCGTATTCAAGAGCGCCTCAGCTTATCTTGTCCCCAAATCAGGAACCTGGCCCATTTTGAAACAGCACGTTTGCTTCTTTCCTTCGCTGGCTCTCGTGATGGTTATTCTGCTGGCCGGTGTGCTGCCTGGCTTCGGCCAGCTTAGTACGCCCGCTGCAAAGCCTGCCTCCGACCGTTTCGCACCTCTCGATCTGATATTGCAGAACGCGGTTGCCAAACAACAGATCCCCGGGGTGGTATGCATTGTCGGGCATAACGGAGAAGTCATTTATCGCAAGGCGTGGGGTTTCCGCGCCGTCAATCCCATCCTGGAGCCGATGACGGTCGACACCGTGTTCGATATGGCTTCGCTGACGAAGGTCATGGCGACCACGGGGTCGATCATGCGCCTGGTGCAACTGGGGCAGATCAAGCTGAATGATCCGGTGGCCAAGTACATCCCCGACTTCGCGCAGAACGGCAAAGAAGACGTCACCATCCGCCAGTTGCTGACGCACTATTCCGGGCTGCGTGCCGATCTCGACTTGCGTCCGACGTGGAGCGGCATGGAGGAAGGCTATCGTCGCGCCAACGCCGAGAAGCTCATCAACCCGCCCGGCTCGACCTTCCTGTATAGCGATATCAACTTCATTGTGCTGGGCGAATTGGTGCAGAAGGTGAGCGGCATAACGCTGAATCAGTACGCCGAAACGTTCATCTTCGGGCCGCTGGGGATGAATACCACGCGCTTTCTTCCGCCACTGTCGCTGCTGGCGCGCACCGCGCCCACCCAGGTGAACGAGAAGACCGGCGAGGTATTGCGCGCAGTGGTACACGATCCAACTGCCCGCGCGATGGGCGGAGTCGCCGGCCACGCGGGACTGTTCTCGACCGCCGACGATACGGCGAAGTTCGCGCAAGCCATGCTCAACGGCGGCTCGCCGGTGTGGTCGAAGGGAATCGTCGAGAAGATGACGACGCCGCAGCAGCCGCCGAACCTCACAGTGGTGCGTGGCCTGGGGTGGGACATCGATAGCCCGTTCTCCTCCAATCGTGGAGACCTGTTGCCGGTGGGTTCGTATGGGCATACCGGCTTCACCGGAACCTCGCTGTGGATTGATCCCACGACAAACAGCTACATCGTTCTGCTGACCAACGCGGTTCACTTGAAGGAAAATACCGTCATCGCTCTGCGTACCGAGGTGGCGACGGCGGTGGCGTCGCTGCTGAACCTGAGCGTGCCGCAGGAGCAGAAGTACCGGCTGGCGCGCATTACCGGTTACAACGAGGCGGCGGCCGCCAGCCGGCGAATCGTCGCCCGCAACGGGACGACCTTGCTCGGGATCGATCAGCTGGAGTCCAGCGACTTCGAGGCGCTGCGACAGTTCGGGAGCAACAAGCCGCGCATTGGGCTGCTGACCAACCAGGCAGCGATCGATAGCCTGGGACATCGGACGATCGATGTTCTCGCTCACGGCACTGGCCTGCACCTGGGCGCGATCTTCACGGTCGAGGCCGGAGGTGCTACGGAAGGCGGGCCGAGCAAAGACAATGCAACTGGGCGCTCCGGTCTACAGCCTTGACGGAGATGCTCAGGCTGCCGGTCGCGTAGCCGCCGACGCGCTCCGCAATCTGGATGTGCTGGTGATTGATGTGGAAGACACCGGTGCTCGGCTTTCGCCGCTGACAGCCACCCTGGGCTCTTTTCTTGATGCCGCAGCCAGGGCGGCTAAGCCGGTTGTGGTGCTGGACCGGCCGAATCCCCTGAACGGAGCTTATGTGCAAGGGCCGGTTGGCGACGCCGGTCGCGCAGCCTTCCAGAGGCTGCCGCTTCGCCATGGTTTGACGGTTGGTGAACTTGCGAAACTGTTGAATGGGGAACGAAACATTAACGCCAAGCTCACCGTCATTCCCATGAAGGGATGGATGCGCGGCGACTGGTTCGATTCGACTGGACTGATGTGGGAGAATCCGGCGCCCGATATTCACGATTTGCAGCAGACTGCTGCTCCACCTGGGAGTAGCCATGTTGGAGGGCACGGACGTTTCGGTAAGGAAGGGTACGCCATTTGCGTATCAAGCACTCGGAGCGCCGTGGATCGACGCGGTGGAACTGGCTGCCTATCTCAACCAACGCAAGATCGAAGGCGTGCGCTTTGTTCCGGTAGAGTTCACTCCAGCTTTGGGCAGACACGCGCGCCAGCAGTGTGGCGGAGTGGGCATCATGATCGTCGATCGTGAAACCGTTGACACCGCGGAGCTGGGGATTGAGCTGGCGGCAGCATTGCACAAGCTATATCCGAAGGACTTCGATGTCGCGCATGTTGCGGACACGCTTGGCAACCAGGCGGCATTCCAGGCGTTGCAGAGCGGCGAAGATCCACGCCGCATCGCCGATGACTGGCGCGATGGGCTTGATCAATTCATGCAGGTCCGGGCGAAGTACCTGCTCTACTAATACGTAGCGCTGTTGCGTTGCGCGGGTGTGGTCCACTTCGATGGTTCGCTCCAGAACCATTTCGACCGAAGATCCCGTGCCAAGCGAAACGTCGGGTCCGCGGGTGAGTAGCACGGTAGCAAGTCCGACGACCCCGCCGACTCCGGCGCCGATTCCCGCTCCCTTTCCGCCATCAGCAAGCGCGCCAATTGCCGCACCGGGTATGGTTGAGGTAGCGATGGTCTGCGCGTCCTTGCCCTTCGACCCGGATTGCTCAATCGTTCCTTCGCTGTCCTTTATGGCGCTGTTGTTCGACCCCGGCACTCCCTCGACTGCGCCCGGCAACACCACGGTGTAGCCGTTGGGGAAGATCATGGAAGTGAAGGTCATCTGCAATTGCGCGCGCCCCTTCACCTTACCGGGATGCACGATGCTGCGAATGGTGCCCTGAACGAAGGTCCCTTCAGGAATCACGACTCGGTTGTTTTGAACGATGGGGAAGGCAGTCTGCGCGTAAACCGGGTCGCCCACGCGAGCGCTATGGGTGCTGATGGCCTGCTTCAGTGTCAGAGGAATTTTTGTTCCTGCCGGCACCGTGAGGGCCTGTGAGGGTTCAGGCGCAGTCGGTTGATCGATACGCGATTCTTTCGCGGTCGGCGCCACGCGCGGTGTGATCTGCGGCTGATCCTGCGCAAAAACCGGAAGTATGCCGGCGGCGAGCGCCGCGACCAGCATGAGCTTACGCTTCATAGGTCTCCCCGAATCGATCATCATTCAGTTTAGAACGCAAAACGCATAACGAAGTCGCGCTACTGAAGATTGTAAAGAGCGTTTACGTGAGAATTTACCGTGATCTTCTGCGGCGTAAACTCCTCGGTCGCAGGAGGCAGCGGGGCGGCGCCAGCTCCCATGGCGGAGGCTTTCATCATCATAGGCCGCATAATCGGGCCCGGCTCGGAGACATCAACCGAGGCATAGGACAGCGTGCCCAACGTGTGGCTGCTGCTTTGCGCGACGGCCTGCGCTAACTGCCTGGTCTTGTGCATCGCGTCTTCGACCGCTTTCACCTTGGCCGCGTCCATGTCCTCCAGGATGTAGCTCACGGATTGGCTGTCGGTGACATCGAGGCTGAACAGATCGTTGGTGAGCGGACCGACCTTGGCGAAGTCCTGGAACTTGATGCTGATGCTGCTGTTCACGCGATAGCCCACCAGCTTGCGCTTGGGAGTCTTGTAGTCATACACCGGCGAGACAACGAACTGACCGATCTGCGCCAGCTTGGGATCGAGTCCGTTCTTGCGCAGCAGGTCGCGTACCTGCTCGGCTGCCTGCTTGGCGCGGTCGCTCGCCGCCTGCAAGGTTTCGTTTTGCGCGGAGATGTTGAACTGCACCAGCACGGTATCGGGATCGGCTTCGAACTTGCCGTCGGCTCCGACATACACAGTGTTAGCGATGATCCCGCGCTCGCGATCTTGCGCCATACCTGCCATGGCGCAGAACATCAGGGTAAGCGCCAGCAACATCCTCAACCATGTTTTGTTTTCTTGCATGTTGTACTCAGACGGGCATGATGTGCGACAGTGAGCGGCACTATCACGACAAGCCTGGCCGCCTCGCCCGGATGAATCATAGCCGAGCCGATGCGAGTTTGCCAGACCGCTTCTGTCACCACACGCTGCAGAGTGAGACCGCCGCCGGAGAGACGACACTCAATCGTTACCCGTTTGCGCTCATCTAATGATTGGAAAACTGCGGTTGAAGGAGGTAAGTTGCTGGATATGGCCGACAGTGGGCCGGGCAAGGAGTACACCATGCGCAAATGGTATGTGCCATTGACCGTCGCGGGCATCGGAGGACTGGGAGTGTTCTTGTTCAGTGAGTCCGGCCGCAGGGCCGTGCGCTGGATTGGTCAATATGTCCGCTGGAATTCCGAAGGCCTGTTGGAGTGGAACGACGCGGCAGAGGCCGAGTTGCGGCGTGTTCAGGAAGCGTTGACGGCGATTGGTGAATCGCTGCAACCCCGCTCGGATATGGGCCACGAAGCGAACCTCGGCGCCCGAAGCTGAGCTCACTTCAAGTCGTATAGCCACAAACAGTGATCGATGACCTGCGTGGGTTGATACGGCCAGAGCCAGTGGAAGGCGTCGCTGTCAGGCAGGTTCTGGCCGGAGAGCAGGGTCGGGCTCACGACCACTGTTCCTTTTACCTCAGCGTGAGGCACGAGCGGCGCGGCCTTAATCCCATAAAGCGCCGGATCCACCGAACCGAAATAAGCAAGCTGCAAGGGCTCGTCCGGATGTAGCTGCTGATAGTTGCGCAACGCAATCAGTCCCTGTCCCCAGTCAAGATTGCTATCGGTGAGCAGCCGCCAACTATTCTGCGGGCGAACGAAATTGTTGAAGTAAGAAAGGTAGTCTGGCGCGTAACGCAAAGCATCGGCGGCATTTAGACAGAGCGCGAGGATGAGAATTACCTTGGTGGCCGACGATGTACGAGGCGGGTGCCCCATCCTTCCCTTGTTTTGGGAAAGGCGAGATCGCCAAATGCCTCCAGCGACCAGCAGCGCGAAAGGATACAGCGGCAGGATGTGACGTTCGCCGATGTTGAATTTCGCATTCAGCGCGAACAGAAAGAACAGCAACGGAAACAGCAGCATCAGGAATAGATCGCCGCGCGCATTGCTGCTCTGCCACACTCTCGCCACGATTGCGGACCCGAGCAGCACCAACAAGACAGTCGGCCACTTGAGCGCAATCGCCACCGGGTAATAGGCGACGAGTCCGCCTTGCGGATAAAGTTTCCCAAGAAACCACGCGGGCCTGCCGTGATGATTGTTGCGTGCAACCTCGCGCAAACCTTCGATGAACTCTCCCGCAGGAACGATGGTGCTCAGGTGTAGCCCGCTGGAAGTTGGCCATTCGCGAACGTCGCGGTTGGGAAACGTAGCGCGCACGTGGCCGTTGCCGATTTCCAGATGGGAGACGTGAAAGAAGTAGCCTGCCCAGAGAACCAGCAGTGCGATCGCGAGAGCGCCTAACACAGGTCTCCAGTTGAGGCGGATTGAGAACAGGCGGCTCTTATCCGAGCTGAGGAACAGCATCAGCAGCAAAGCCAACAGCACCAGCGGAGGCGCGTAGAACTTCGACAACAGAAGGCCGCCGAGGAGCAAGCCCATCAGCGCTGACTGGGCGGCAGTTCGACGGTGTCGCCAGCGGACCAGCTGCACCGCGACTAGAAAGATGAAGAGCGCTCCGATGCCGTCGGTGGTCGCGACCGAAAAATGCGCGATCAGAGACGGTGTGAACGCGAACAGCGCCAGCGCGAAGTTGGCAGCTCCTTCGGAGAAGATTCGACGGGTGGCGAACCATAGCGCTATACCCAGCGCGAGGCCCAAGAGGGTGTTCATCGGGCGCGTGCGCCAGGCAAGCCACTCGGGCCCGGGATTCATGCGTGTGACCAGGAAGTCGCGGTCGGTGAACTGCACCTCATCATCGAGCGGTGTGGCGGCGATAGGGAGCGTCAGCCACAAGCGCCCAAGCGGAGGGTGGTCGTTCCATCGCTCGAATCGTCCCATGCGCCATGCTTCCGAGCCCGCGATGATGTGCGCCGGCTCATCATAGGTCAGCGACTGCGTCTTGATGAACCAGAGAGACTGGGCGGCAAAGAGCGCCAGCAGAATGCAGGGAATGAGGCGGAGGCGCGAGTTGGGAGTGGTGTTGATGGTCAGAGTCTCGTGGAGCAAATCATAGGGTAATTGGGGGGGGATTTAAGTTTCGAGTTTAAGTCGCCCAGGATGGGCACTTCGCTTCGCTCGATGACGGCGGTACTCGACGGGTGACAGGGTCCTTCGACTGCGCTCTTCGCCTAGGCGAATCGCTTCGCTCGAATGCCGGGTAAAGTCGCCCAATGGGGCACTCCGCGGTGCCAGCAAACTGCAGGTCCCTCGGCTCCGCTCCGCTTCGCTCGGGATGACACCTTAAGAACGGAAGCAGCAAAAGCCAAGAGCCAAGAGCCAAGAGCCAAGAGCCGCCTTCCTATGCCACGTCGATTGCGCCGCGCACAGTCAGCATGTGCTCTATCGCGATGGCCACGCCGACACAGAAGAACACCAGCATGACCAGGGTATCGTCGCCCAGCGAGGATTCGACTAATGAGGTAAGCAGAAAGGCCACGAACCCGGTGAAGATGCCGGTCACCACTGCAAAGCCAAATCGGGTTCGCTGTCGCGCTCGGGGTAAGAGGCGGAGCAGGTAAACGAGGTAAGCCACCACGAACCAAATCCAAGCCGCCAGCGTCAGGAAGCCCCGCTCGGCAGCAAGCTGCACCAGGTCAGAGTGAAAATTCCAGAACTGCTGAAATTTCGCGAAGCCTTCGAGGTGCCACTCCGGCCAGTGGTTTTGTACCGAATCCATGCCAACGCCGAATAGAGGATGTTGCACGGCGAGGCGTGCGCCGTCCTTCCACATCAGCAGTCGGTACTGGGTTCCGGGATCGCGCGCGTCCACCCATCTGAGCCCGCGCGTGTGTTGAATCCACAGCACCGCAGCGACAGCGAGAACCACCAGAACGGAGATGAGCCAGAGGCGAGTTCGGCGCGGCGCCATCAGGAACAAGGCGATCATGCATCCGATCACCACTCCGCTGAGGGCAGAGCGGGATTGCGTGGCGAACACAGTACCCGTGATGGCAAGAAACATCACCGCGAACGCGATCTGGCGCCAGCGTTTTCGGGCAGGAGTACCCAGCATCAACGCCCACGCGAGACATGCGAGGGGAGCGAAGACCTCCGCCAGCTTGCCGTAATGTCCGAGGGTACCTGCGGCTCGATAGGGAGTCGACTTAACGAGCATTACAGTGTGTGTAACCTGGCCGTTGGCGGCGAAATCCCCGGCGCGGGCGAAGGTCTCTTTGTGGCGGACGGGAGAGCCGCGAAGAAAGCGCACGCGGACGGTGGCATCAGGAGAGACGCCGGCAACTGCATGCACGATGTCGGCGGGCGTGTGGATGGAATGGTCCTTGATAGCGACCAGCACGTCTTCGGGACGAAGGCCAGCGTCATATAGCGGCGAAACAGGACCGAAATAAGCGATCTTCAATCCCATTCCCCGCAGATATTGCCAGGCAGTGAAGCCTCCGACGGCAGTCGCCGACAACAGAAGCAGCAGCACGAGAGCGCGCACTTGCGACAAGCGTTCCAGATTTTGCGCGAAAAGGGTAGCGATCAGCGCCGTCCAGCATACGAGCTTCATGTGCGGCCAGCTCATGTAGGGTTCGTATGACAACGCGCAGGAGATGCCGCTCAGCACGATGTAGGCAAGCAGCGGCAGAGCGAGAGGTTGCGGGCGAAGACGCTTGCGCTCGACGATCAGCGAGACGAGCCAAATAAAGAAGGCGGCCATCCATGCATAGCGCGCGCCTTTGATGGACCAGGGCAGCAGAATCGCGAACAGGCCGAAGAATAGAAAAATGGCGCCGCGAAGAAAGTCGTTGGTGGGACCTCGATACGCTTGGTCGGTAGAGGGAGCTTGAGTTTGCAGCGGCATCGAGACTGAAGAGATTGTATCGTGCGGCGGTGCGGTTTTCCGCCTCGCTCGCAAAACAGCGACCATGCGGTACGACACTCGAAACGCGCGCGCCCTTTCTGAAGTCTTAAATAGACGCTCTCTTGCGGCGTGAACAAACTGCAGGTCCCTCGACTTCGCTACGCTCCGCTCGGGATGACAAATCCAAAACTCAATGGCCGAAAAATCCGAGCCAAGGTCCAAAAGCGAGGAGCGAAGAGCGAAGAAGCGAAAAGCGGCCTTTTTTATTGCCGCAGCAGCAGGCCTTTCAGCACCGCCTGCTGCTTGAGGATAAGAGACTCGATTCCGCTGCGGGCCAGCGCCATCATCTTGTTGAACTGCGCATCGTCGAATGGGCGTTTCTCGGCAGTGGCCTGCACCTCGATGATGCGCTTGCTGCCGGTCACCACCAGGTTCATGTCAACATCGGCGCGGGAGTCTTCTTCATACGCCAGGTCGAGCATCACCTCTCCGTCAACAATGCCGACGCTGGTTGCAGCGACATAATCGCGAATGGGAGCGACTGAGATCGCGCCGGTTTCCATCATGCGCATCATGGCCAATCCCATGGCGACGAACGCTCCCGTGATGGATGCGGTTCGCGTACCACCATCGGCCTGGATGACATCGCAATCCAGAAACAATGTGTGCTCGCCCATCTTATCCATCTCAGTGACGGCGCGCAGCGAGCGGCCGATGAGCCGCTGGATCTCGTGCGTGCGCCCGCTGGGACGGCCCTTGATGACCTCGCGCGGGGTGCGGGTCAGCGTGGCACGCGGCAGCATGGAGTACTCGGCCGTGACCCAGCCTTTGCCGGTGTTGCGCAGGAATTGGGGGACGGTGTCCTCCAATGTGGCAGTGCAGATGACCCGCGTATTGCCCAGCTCAATGAGGCAGGAGCCTTCTGCGGTGGAGATGAAGTCGGGCACGATGTTGACGGGCCGCATCTGTTCGGGGGAGCGATTGTCGGAGCGAAAGACCATAAGTTGCGATTGTATCTAGATTCCGCTTTCACCACAGAGACACGGAGGCACGGAGAATTAAGGATTCACCACGGAGAGCATGGAGCAATATGAGTTGTCATCCTGAGCGAAGCGAAGTACCTGCTGTTTGCGCAGAGTGCCAGCGAATGTCGCTAACCCACAAAAGTTCGAGGTTCGACCGGAATTCCTCCGTGCCTCCGTGGTGAGCTGCTACTTCTTCGCCTTACCCAGAACCTCTCCCTGAAAGGTTCGCTCATCCACACGATGCAGGCGCTTGATCATCGCCGGAGTCAGCAGCTTGTAGTGCTTCACCTCGAACAGGTAAATCGGGATGAACCAGATCGGATCCTCGGTGGTCATCCACTCGCGATCGTCGAAGCGGGCGAGGTTCACCGGACGCGAGAAAGTTCGCATGGTGCGCTCGCGGCGCATGTTGAAGTAGGTATTGAAGTAGCTCATCGCGAGTTCGCGCAGGGAACGGTAAACCGGCTCGCGATAGCGGCATCCGGTGTAGTTTGACTTCGCCAGCGCTCCCCAATGGTTCTTCACTTTGAAGATGGCGACCACATGGTCGGTGTCGTGTTCCGCCTCAAAGTCGAGGATCAGAGGGGGATGGCCGAACACGCGCAGGGCGGCGGCGGCAAAGAGAGCGCCTTCCAGGCAGTGCGCTGTTCCTTCGCGCAACACCCGACGCGGCGACCACGCTGTGTCCTCCAGGTGATACGGCAGGTCGTCGAGAAAGCGCTGAATTCCGTGCGGCTCTTTGAAGCTGCGTATTTTACGCACTTCCGCCGGAGTAAAAACCCAACTCTTCTGGTTCATGTGGAAAACAAAGTCTACAGGAGTCGTCAATCAATCGCAGCATTCCGACATGGGTTTGAGACAGACTGCGTGTAAAATGGCCGTCCTTCTAAACAAGGGACGAATCCGTGGTCATCTTCAGGTGCAGTTGCTACCAGGTGGCGCGTTCCCGCTCGTGTGATTCAGCCATGGAGGAGAGAGATGAATTGGTTTCGAGTCCGGGCCCTTTGGTTCTTACTGATTGTCGTGATGGTCGCGAGTGTTCGACCGTCGCCGGTTTACGCTCAGTTCAAACGCAAGGGCGCCGGATTCACTGAAATCAAGTGGCAGGATTACACCTACAAATTTCTGCCCGGGAACCGCATGGCCCAGGTGATCAACTCAGGCAACCACGTGATCGGCACCATCCTCGACCAAGGCGGTGACCTGCAACTTCTGCTTACCGTTACCGGCGATGACGCGGACAAGGCGCAGAAGGCGTTTCAGGCTTGGAAAGATTCGGGTGGAGAAGCCGCGGTTGGCTATCAAGCAAGCGCGCCTTCGACTTCAACGGCTCCGTCCGGCGCAGCGGCGGCGAGTTCGACTGCGACGAGTGCTCCAGCGAAATCCGCGTTAACAGTCGATGGCGTGATCTCGATGCTACAGGCAGGTATTTCCGACGACATCATCATCGAGAAGGTTCACAAGAGTGGACAAACATTTGATTTAAGCTCCGACGATATGGTGCGGCTCAAAAATGCAAAAGCCAGCGACGCATTGATGAAGGCAATGCTCGACTCAGGACCGGGTGCGGTGACGTCGGGGCAGACGGCCGCCACGCCTGTCGCACAGTCAACCACCGCTCCAACGCAGTCGGCCGCTGCCGCAACGCAGCCCGCGACGGCCAATGCGACCACATCGAAGAACAATTCGACAGAGTACAAAGGCCACGGCAACGGACTGGGCTCGGTATTCGATTCCTTCAAGGGGAAGTCGGTGATCGATCACGTGGGCTTACGCAACGTGCTGCCACAGTGGGACCCGGAACAGCCGCTCTCCGCGCAGTTCCCGCACATTGCGATCACGGTCGACTATGCGCCCTCGGGCTGGATGGATTCCTACCTGACCGATGCGAGCGCCCAGGGCCGGAGCATCATTTCGCACTGCTGGAAGCTGGTGGCGACTGTCTGGTCCGACGCTCAGACCTCGAAGAAGGTTCCCTTTGAATGGTGCAGCAATAAGGATGAGTTTCTTGATCGCCTGGGGCCAGACTATCTTGCCAGCCTGCATCCACGCCACATCGACCGCGATTACAACACCGGCATCCAGCGGACCGACGGGCCTCAGCCGCCGAGCACGCTCATCCCCGCCGACCGCGCCACTTTGGACATGGAGGCCAAGACCAATCCGCATGGCGCCAGTCCGGATCTGAACCACGATATCTCGACGCAATTCGCGCTGATGTTCGCCAACATTCGTAAGGAACTGGGGCAGACGCTGACCAGCGACGGCGATCCTCGCGTGTGGATTGTTTCCATCAAGAAAGCGGCTGGGCCGTCGATTTTCTGATGAGACGCCGACACAACCGGGCTTAGCTTTAAATCCCGCCCGCAGATGTGCTCTCAACGAGAGGTGCTGGTTTGACTGGTACCTCCTGGCGTGACAACTTCCACGCTTATTCCCGCCTCTCAGCAAATGCGTGCCCGCTCACAGCTATTAGCGAGCCGCAGAACAGGGCCCTGGAAGACACGACCCCCGGGTTGCAGTGCTTCTTCTGCCTGATGCCTGGAGTGGCGATGTATCGAGTGGTCAAGCTCACATTAGTGGCGCTGCTTGTTTGGTGTCTTCATGTATCCGGTTTTGCCCAGCTCAGTGTTCCACCAACTCCGCTAAACCTCAGCGACCATCTTCCGATTGTGCAGACGCCCGCGTATGCGAATTTCGCCGACCCGCGATGTGATAGCGATGGCACGATCTACATGAGGCAAGAAGCGTCCGACAACAGCTCGTGGGACCTTGCGAAAATCTCGTCGGATGGCAGCGCCCAGCAAACCGAACTGGCGGCCGTTCCCGGATTCGGCGACACCCACACCTTCGTCATGGCTACCTCAGAGGGTGGAAGCGTGCATGAGCTTGTGCGCGCCTGGGACAACGCCGACCGAAGCGACTCTCCTTCCATCTACTATTTGCGGTTCGATGGCGATGGAAGCTTCCGTTCTCGGCAGCGATTGGAGAACGAGTTCATTCCTTCCATGTTGCTGCCACTTCCTAGCGGCAATTTCCTTGCCGCCGGCGTGGTGGTGAAGAAGCCGCAAGGAGTGAACGATGTGGAAGAAGTTCCTCTGGCGGGAATCTTTGATTCCGACGCCCGACTCATAACCAGGTTGCAGAAAGCATCGGCAAAAACAGCTTCAGCCGCCACCCAATCTTCGTCGTCCGATGGCGACATCGATGACGCCATCCAGCAAGGCGGCCACGTCACACTCGGCGACGACGGCAACATTTACCTGTTGCTGTCGGGTAGCAATACACGCGTGCGGGTTTATCGCCAGACCGGAGAGTTCCGGAGGGAGATGACGTTGCAGCAGCCGTTCCAGGAAGGACTCGCTACCGGCGTGTGGGTTTCCGGCGGACGCATGGTGGTGACCTATGAGGGCGAAGCCGACGATCCGAAGGACGCCATCACCTATATTCTGTACGACGCGGGAACAGGTCAATTGCTACGCGCCTACCGTCCACAATTCAGCGGAACCGTGGCGTGCTTTCAGGATGGCCAGACCCTGACGGTGTTGGTGAACCAGAAGTACTCCGGGCAGCTGGCGATTGGTAGTGTGGACTTGCAGTGAGGATCGCCACATCGCGGGCTATCCGAAAGCGCTCTGTTCGTTCGGCAACGAAGAACAGATCCCTCGCCGCGTTCGTGATGACAAAAGCGCTTTAACTAAGTGCGTGCGGTGCGCGCCTTACTCTTTTTGTGGTGATGCTTCGCCGGTCGTAGCGTGGCCTTTACCCGGCGCTCTGCGGCCGATGGGCTCTCCGCATAATCAGGGTCAAACATCGCAATGACGGCGATGGCGCGGGTGGAGTACTTACGCGCCCACTGGCTGTGAATCAGGCTGGCTTGCACCTCCTGCCAGTACTGGCGATCTCCGCTTCCTCCCACAGTGTAGGATGCGTTCTCCAGGTGCGGTCCTTGGTTGATGAGAGCCAGGAACTGCGTGAACTCCTCGAGATTGACGCCCATCTGATAAACGAGTTGCGTAATCGCCATTTGCTGCGAGCCGGTCAGTTGATCGAAGCCGCGGCAATAGGCTCGCGCGTTGTAGATCGCCTGTACCTCAGCGACCCGCAGCAAGTTGAGCGCCTCATCCTCAGTAACCTGATCCGGCAGTTGACGAATCTTCTTGCGATACTTACGCGTGCCCCAGATTTCGAGGTTTGACTGGTAGTCCGTCAGGATGTACTGCAGGCGCTGCATGTCGAGTCCCGCCGCCTGCCATAGCTGCTCAGAAGAAGGCTCGAGGAACTGCGTCGGGTTCAGGGGATCGCTTTGCAGATGCGAACGCGCCGGCAAACTGAGGGTGAATCCGGCGCCGATCAACGGATCGCTGGTCTTGGGATCGGGATAAGCTGCCAGTACCCAGCCTTCGTGCTTCTTGTCGCGCAGGATCTCCGTCAGCCGGCTGAGCGAGAACTTGACGTCGGAGTTGCTCAGTTCGAAAAACGGCTCCAGTCCGGTCGGCACTCCGGCGGCAGGCAAGGGAAGCAAGCTATCGGGGTTGTCGACGTAGCGCTTACCTGTACGGATTGAAGCTGCCAGCGAAGGCGTGGTACGAACTGCCAGTGTGGGCGCGGCAGGCGCAGCCGACTGGCCCATAGCGATACATGCAGTGGTGAACAGCCCGCATAGCAGCGTAACTGCTTGCCCACGCGACCCTCGAAACTGTAGCCAGCCACTCTTCACGACAACAGAGTAGCGCAATTTGTTTCAGCTTTGAATTACTTGTTTAAGTTCCTGGCCACGGAGTGCTGGAGGCGAGAGGGTTAATGGACTTGCACCGGTGGAAGGGAACTCCTCGTCTAGCGTGACAAATGCGAAGGTTAGCCGTGTTTGCCGGTAAAAATCCGGCTTCCGGGCCTTTCCAGCGAAAAGCGAACGGCGCATAACGAAGAGCGAGTCCTGCCTGTTGACCCTGTTTCTCGCCGAACCCTACAATCGAGTTTCTTTTCATCGCATTTCTGAAAGGCTTCATGGCAATCGAGCTATTCAATACCCTGTCGGGCAAGGTCGAAGAGTTCCGTCCTCTGGAAGACAACCTGGTGCGCATGTATGCGTGCGGTCCCACGGTGTATGACTATGGGCACATCGGCAACTTCCGCACCTTTATCGTCGTCGACACGCTGCGCCGCTTCCTGAAGCAGAGCGGTTACCAGTTGAAACACGTCATGAACATCACCGACGTCGATGACAAGATTATTCGCAACGCCGCGCGCGATGGCGTGACGGTGCAGGAATACACGGCGAAATACAAAAAGGCGTTCCTGGAAGATGCCGATGCGCTGAATATCCAGCATCCCGAATTGATCGTCAACGCGACCGACCACATCGACGAGATGGCGCACTTCATCGCCGTGCTGCGCGACAAGGGCTACGCCTACGAGACGGAGGACGGCTCGTACTACTTCCGCATCGCGAAGTTTCCCGAGTACGGCAAGCTGTCGAAGAAGGATTTCACGGGCATGGAAGACGGCGCACGCGTCGATGTCGATGAGTACGAGAAGGACAACGCGCGCGACTTCGCTCTGTGGAAGGCTCCGAAGCCAGGTGAAGCGCAGTGGGATACCGAGATCGGGCCGGGGCGCCCGGGTTGGCACATCGAGTGCTCCACCATGTCGATGAAGTATCTCGGCGACACGTTCGATATCCACCTCGGGGGCGAGGACCTGATCTTCCCGCACCACGAAAACGAAATCGCGCAGTCGGAGGCCAAGACCGGCAAGCCGTTCGCACACACCTGGGTACATTCGCGCTTTCTGCTGGTGGAAGGCGAGAAGATGTCGAAGAAGCTCGGCAACTTCTATACCGTTCGCGATCTGGTGCTGATGGGCCACAAGCCTTCGTCGATCCGCTTCCTGCTGATGTCGGTTCCGTATCGCAAGCAGCTCAACTTCACCTTCGACGGGCTGACCCAGGCTGCCAATTCGGTTGAACGGTTACGCAACTTCAAGCTGCGGCTGGAGACGACGCAGTGGCCGGAAGGTTCGAATCCAAAGATCGACGAAATGGCGTCCAAGGCATCTGAAGTGATGACGGCCGCGCTTAGCGACGACTTGAATACAGCGCGCGTGCTGGGCGCAATGTTCGACTTGGTGCGCGACATAAACGCCGCTGCCGACACCGGCGAGGTGCGCAAGGGCGATGTCGCTCTGGTACTGAAGGCGCTGGCGCAGTTCGACGAGATTTTCGCTGTGCTGAAGGATGATGACGCGAGCAAGGTGCGCGGCATCGTCGAGTGGGCTCAGCAGGAGGGCTTGCAGGAGAAGATCACGCCCGCTGCCGCCGAGATGGCGAAAGCCGCGGCGCTGTCGGATGCTGAGGTTGAGCGACTAGTAGCCGAACATTCGCTGGCGCGCAAGGCCCGCAACTTCGCGCGCTCGGACGAGATTCGCAATCAACTGGCCGAGCAGGGAATCATCCTGGAGAACACCAAGGACGGCGTGCGCTGGAAGCGGAAGTGAAGCGTTTTAGAAGGGGCGCGGCTTCAGCTGCGCCCCTGACGGTGCCATGAAATTTGGCTTTAGCCTCTAAGGAAGGCTGCACACTGACCGCTTCTACAGCGGCTGAAGCCGCCTGAGTTATGGAGTGACTGCGGCGCGCCTGAAGACGCGCCCCTTCTAAAAGCATGCGCATCTTGAGCGTCGGCGAAATCCTGTGGGACGTCATGGGCCAGAGCGAGCACCTGGGAGGTGCGCCGCTCAATTTTGCTGCCCACGCGCAGAAGCTGGGGCATGAAGTTTTCCCGCTCAGCGCGGTCGGTGATGACGCGCGTGGGCATCGCGCGCTGGAACTGATTCGAGAACGCGGCATCTCCAGCGAATTCATTCGCGTGATCGCGGGCAAACCCACCGGTACGGCCGAGGTGGAACTCGACCTCGAAGGCAAACCGACGTTTCGCATTGTGCGGCCAGCCGCCTATGATTTTGTCGAGCTCTCAGAAAGCGATCTTGAGAGTTTGGTAAAGCTCGATCCCCAATGGATCTACGTCGGAACGCTGTTCCACACTTCGAGCGCTGCGCTCGCTTCTACTCTCCGCCTGCTGCAGGCCTTGCCTGCTGCGCGCCGCTTCTATGACATCAATCTTCGCGACGAAAATTGGAACCTGACCGCGGTTGAGCAACTCTCCTCCCACGCAACGGTGGTGAAGCTGAACGACTGGGAGGCGGAGTGTCTCGATGCGACCTTTGATGTCGAGGGCGAACACGAGTCGATCGAGAGCTTCGCCCGTCGATGGGCAGACCGCTTCGGCGTCGAAACGGTTTGCGTCACCTGTGGCGAGCGCGGTTGCTCAATTCTGAAAGAGGGAAAGTTTGCGCAAGTGCCCGGCTTTCGTGTCGAGATCGCAGATACCGTCGGAGCCGGCGATGCCTTCGCGGCGGGTTTCGTACATGGCCTGAGCCAGGGATGGGACGTGCAGCAGATCGGCCGTTTTGCGAACGCAGTGGGTGCGGTTGTAGCCGGCAAGCCGGGAGCAATACCGGAGTGGCGCATCGACGAGGTGAGGGAGCTCAGCGGGATGCCAACCTTAGATCAAGGCAAATGAGCGCAAGCGGCGGCAACGGTGACGATATCGCAACATTCATTTTGTTACGATCACGTTCCGCGCTAGACTGTGTCAATGCCCCAAGTTTGCACAAGATTTTGCCGCTTCAACGTAAATGTCCTGCTGGTTCTAGCCATCGGTACGATGAATGTCTGCCTCGCACAGTCCGCTTCGACTGCTGCACCAGCTTCGCCAAGTGCGAGCGCTCCGGCTGCGACCACGCCTCCGCCGCCTGCTCCGGTGCAGGTGACGTCGCATGGCAATCAGGTCGAGGTTAAAGTTCCTGATCAGTCGCCGCTAAGCACGGTCATGTCGTCGCTATGCCAGCAGCAGAAACTCAAATGTACGGGCACGGAAACTTTAACCACGTATCGCGGACCTGCGATGTCAGTTGAAGGTACGCTTCGCCAGGTCATCGCCAAGCTGGTGGAAGGTACCGATATCAACTACGAGTTCTCACGCTCCTCAGAGGGTGGCGCGACTGCGATCGCCTTCCTGGGACACGCGCCCAAGGGAACGGCACCGGTGCCGACGCACGAGCAGCCGGCGCCGCCACCGTTCAAGGCTATTCATTCGCGGCCGTTTCCCGGTAACGTTCCGCAATCGGGCCAAGCTCCTGGTCAGCCGGCACCGCAGCCGCAACAATAGCCGACCTGAGGTGGGAGGTGGATTAGCTGGACGAAGCCGCCTCCACGCCCACTTCTCCTGCAAGAACCCTGAAAAAGTGGTTTGATAGTCGTCATGCGCAAGGAATCCGATAGCCATGGCGAGATCGAGGTCCCCGAAGAGAAGCTTTGGGGGCCCCAGACTCAGCGCTCACTGAAATACTTCAGCATCGGCACCGAGTTGATGCCGCGCGAGATGATAACCGCATACGCCGTGCTGAAGAAGGCGGCTGCGATTGCGAATCACACGCTCGGCGAACTCTCAAATGAAAAGACCAACTTGATCGTGCAGGTGTGCGACGAGCTTCTCGCGGGCCAGCATCAGGACATGTTTCCCCTGCACGTGTGGATGACCGGCAGCGGCACGCAATTCAACATGAACGTGAATGAGGTCATCTCCAACCGCTGCTCGCAGATCACGGGAACGCCGCTGGGATCGAAGCGTCCGGTGCATCCCAACGATGACGTGAACCGGTCGCAGTCGTCGAACGACACCTTTCCCGCGGCCATGTACATCGCCGCGGCGATAGGTGTGAAGCAGCGGCTGATACCCGCGGTGCGGGCTTTGCAGGAAGCCGTCGCCGCGAAGGCTGAAGCATGGAAGGACATCGTCAAGATCGGGCGCACGCACATGCAGGACGCGACACCGCTGACGCTGGGGCAGGAGTGGTCGGGCTACGCCGCAATGCTTGCGGACGACTTGCGGCGCATCGAGGCGTCGCTGCCGGGAGTGTATGAGCTGGCGCTGGGAGGGACTGCGGTTGGTACAGGCATCAATGCTCCTGTGGGATTTGCCGAAGCCGCAACGGGCGAGATCGCGAAGCTCACGGGTCTACCGTTCGTAAGTGCTCCTAATAAGTTCGCCGCGCAAGGCGCGCACGATGCGCTGGTACATCTATCGGGTACGCTGCGGACGCTGGCGGTTTCGCTGTACAAGATCGCAAACGATATCCGCTTGCTGTCGTGCGGCCCGCGCGCCGGGTTCGCGGAGTTGCACATTCCTGCAAACGAGCCTGGCTCGTCGATCATGCCGGGCAAAGTGAATCCGACACAGGTCGAAGCGCTGACGATGATTGCCGTGCAAGTAATGGCCAACGATGTCGCGGTCGGCTTCGGCGGAGCAGGTGGCTATCTGGAGATGAATGTTTACAAGCCGCTCATGATTCACAACGTCATGCAGTCGATCACGCTGTTGAGCGATGGCTGCACCAACTTCCGCAAGTACCTGATCGAAGATGCCAAGCCCAACCACAAGAAAATTGCCGAATATGTGGAGCGCTCTCTGATGCTGGTGACCGCGCTGTCGCCCGTCATTGGTTATGATAAGTCGGCGCACCTGGCGCATTTCGCCTTGGATCACGACCTCACTCTGAAAGAAGCTGCGCTTCAGCTTGGCTACGTGACGGAAGAAGAGTTCGATCGAGTGGTCGATCCCAACAAGATGCTGGGACCAACCACAGAGAAAAAGAAAAGCTAAGAGTGGCGCAATAACTTAGGACCGACGCTTGATTTACTGCGGCTGCGACTTGTTGGGACGGCCGCCGTTATGCTGGTCCGTCGTCTGTTGCGACTGAGCCTGCTGCAACTGGGCCTGCTGCAACTGAGTCTGCTGTTCCTGGGTGAGGATCGAGTTCATCTGGGTCTTGGTATTCTGCCGTATCTCCTGCATCTTGCTTCTGCGCTCCTGCTGCGTGAGCGAGCTGTCAGAGCGTAACGACTCCATCCGGTTCGACTCGTCTTCCAGTATTAGTTTGATATTTTGCTGTTGATCGTTGGTGAGATTGAGCTGCTGCGTGAGCATCTTCACCCGTTGCTCGGGAGACGGAGGTTGATGCTGTCCATTTCCGCCGCCAGGACCGCTGGTCTGGGCATATGCGGTAGCGCCTCCCAGAACTACAGCCAGGGCCAAGGCACTATACATGAGGAACCTTTTCATGATGCGAAACTCCTTAAATAGAGGATGAAATGTCACTGCCAAAATATAAAGCGTCAGGGTCCAGCCGGGCGAGCCCGAAGTTGACATCATCATCACGACTTCTTCGAACTTCTCGTGCAATGAGCCGTACACGCTTCTGATTCCCAAGGAGGATTCAACGACAAAGACAGAAACCCACGGTGGTGCACCGAGTTTTGACTCTGCATGTTAAGAATCGTTTCGAGCGAAGCGCTACTCCTCATCTTTAATACCTCCAACTCTTCAAATCTGCTCCAGCAGGAGCAGTCTTTTCGATGCGCTCCATAATTTTCGGCAGATACATAGTGTTGTAGTGCAGGCGCGACATGTAATTGGGCAGCTTGGGATCGCCGTTCCAGCAATGTTCGGCGCGGTCGCCGTACTTCACCTCTCCGTCGTAGTAGGGATTCTTCGTGCTCTCCAGAAAATCCTGCATGAGGTAGACAGCGTCGTTCAGGAAGTAGGTATCGGCGCTACCTACATAGATATGGATCTTGCCTTGCAGCTTGGGACCGAGCGTCGCCCAATTCTTTTCCAGGATGGAGCGCAGGTCGTAATGCTCCTTCCAGTAATCGGCAACATTGTGGTCGATCTCGCCAGTTTCTTTGTTGAAGATGGGCTGCGGATAGCCGTCGGCTCCGACTGGGCCATAGACCGCCTGCCAAATGTCCCACTGCTCGCCGGAGCGGCCATGATCTCCCAGCGCAAGTTCGTAGGCGTTGTTGTCCCGGATGCTGATTAAGGTGTTGCCGAGATAGTTGCGCATGGCGGGCTGCTCGACATGCTTGTGCGCGCCTTCGAGATAGAACGCGTTCGGCTGTTGGTAGAGGTCGATCAGGGTGTAGGCGCGAAAGTCGACGGGATCAGGACAGGCGCAGAACACGCCGTTGTAGTGGTCGGGATAGAAAATTTGTACCGCGAGCGATTCCCATCCGCCGGTGGAACCGCCATAAGTGAAGTGCGCCCAGCCATCAGGAATGGCGCGAAACTTCTTCATCAGCGCCGGCATAAGCTCCTGCTCGATGGCATCGCCGTAGGGACCGAGGTTCGCCGAATTTACCGCGTAGGAATCGTCATAGTAAGGATTGGCGTGCTGCAACTTGACGACGAGATAGCGCGGGAACTTGGGCGAGATCCATTGCTGGTAGAACTTGTAAGCCTCTTCCTGCTGAATTTTGTTGTAGCCCGAGATGTGGAAGCGCTCGCTATAGTCGGGCTTCAGGTTCGGGTCGGGCGGCTCGGTTCGAAAGTCGTCGAAGTCCGCAACAAAGTGATCGTGGAAGAGCAGCAGCGGATAGTGCGCGTCCGGGTGCTCGTCGAATCCCCAGGGCACGAGCACGATGGCCGAGATATACATCGGGCGTCCCCAGAACTTGGTCAGCAGTTCGCTTTGCATGCGAATGTGGCGAACGTATTTTGTGTCGGCTTGTGCGGGGATAGGCGGAATCTGTTGGTCGAGAACGATCTTGACCGGCGCGCCACCGTGGCCGAGCGTAGCCTTCACCGGCTTGCTGTAGAGATTGCCGGGAGCGAGGTTCCAGTGCTGGCCTTCGCCGCGATCGGGAGCCAGTTTGATGGTCTTGCCGTCGGCGCGATGAAAGGTCTCGTAAACGTTGAGCAACGCCTGCACGTAGTAGTCGCCCGCAGGCACGTCACGCAGGTTGCGGATGGGATATCCCCACGCCTTGTCGTTGACAATGACCGCCTCGTCCGGCTTCAATCCGTCGACGGTCACACCGAAGACCATCTGCGTCTTAGGAGTGTCATCGATCTGCATGCGCGGCTCTTGTGAAGGATCGGTGGAGAGCAGCAGCAACATGCGGCCGTCGAGCGGTTGCGCGCTTAGCTGTGCTGGAAAAGAGATGGAGAACTGCGGCGCCTGGGCGAAGGCAGCGACAGAACAGAGAAGCATGGCAACGAACCCGGCGACGGAGAGATAACGGCGAGCAACCCGAAGGATGTTGAACATGGCAAAACAGTGTACCGGACGGGCTTCAGCGAGGACGTGGTTCGTCATCCGCCGCCGGGCGAAAGAGCCCTTCCCGAGACTGCTCTCGGCCTGCCTGCATCGTGCTCTGCTAACTACTATATAACCTTCAGGCTCTTGTCTGGCGGCTCGCAACCGATAACCGACAACTGATATACCCCCTCCCCCCGGTATACCTCTAAAATCTTGAAAGCATTGAGCCGCGTGAAAAAATTCCTCGCAAAATCTTGAGCGCGTGAGACTTAGAGGCAAAATCCTGGAATGAAAGGACTTAGTTGCGATTTTTACCGGCTGGAGTAGTTGGAAGAGTTTGGAAGTAGTTAACAGCGGCCAACGGACGCTATGACAGGTTTGCTGCGTCACGCCTCCCTATTGCAGGGCGCTGATTTCGAAAGAGACAAATCTCCCTCGTCCTCAACTTCTTGCTAGTTTACGAAACTGAGCGACATTGACCAAGCGACTTTGTCACAGATGTGTGTGACGTCGAATGGAGGCCCGAGCCAGAGCAGTTGATTCTTGTTGTGACCGGTGGAGCGGGCCTTCAGGCCGCGTGCAAGCGCGAAGCGCGAAACAATATGTAGCCCAGGACCCTTCAGCTGCGCTCAGGGCAGGCTCAGCGTCCCAACAACCGGATTGAGCCGGTTTCAACCGGCAACACTGATATGCCGCCCCTGCGGGGCTCCGGAAGAAATAATATGGCCGCTTTCCCAGCACTCCCGTGCTGGGCTACAGATTGTTGCGCCCTGCGGGCTACGGCTTAATCTTCCCGACGCGCCTGCGCTAGCCTCACTACCGATGATGTTCCGGGGTAAGAGTGCTGCCGCTGACGCGGCTCCGATGGATTTCGCGCTCGTCCAAGCTGCACATCTGCATAGACGAAGCCGTCGCGCTCAACCACCTCGCCGCTTTCGATCGGCACTGCTTCACGGAACATCGGACCATCGTAGACGCAGGTATGAAACTCGCCGTTTTCCCCGCACGGATCGACCTCGGCAGGGAGTTCGCGCAGAAAAGCCTCATCCAGGTCGCGCCCGGCAAACTCTCGAGGCATTTTGTTGGGGTCGACGCAAACGATGCGGGCCTTGAGCCCCGAAGCAATTATCTCGGGCAGCAGGCGCCGGGTATCAGTTCCCCAGATGGGGAACAGAGGAGTCAGTCCCGAATTGCGCAGAGAATCTTCGCGGTATTTGCGAATATCCTCGAGAAAGAGATCGCCGAAAGCAATCGCCTTGACTCCGCTTGCGATTGCCTGCTCGCAGGCTTTTTGCATGGCCGCTTCATACTCCTGATTGGAGCAGGGCCACGGCAGAGGAATAATCCATAGCGGCAAGCCAAGGGCAGCAGCCTGTGCCTCCAGCACTTCGCGTCGCGTGCTATGCATCGCGACCCGATCAAAAGTGCTGTTGATGGTAGTTAACAGTCCGCAGACCTGGTAACGCTCATCCTCGGCTAAGCTGATGCAGAGCCCATGCGCTGTCCTTTCCGCTGCTCCAGGAGACGAGGGTTTGAATGTGGAGATTTCATACTCGGTTCATCACACAGATTGTACGAGCGCTCATGCAGAACTCGATTGCGACAGATTTGTTGTTAACGAAAGGTTGGTAGCGCGATCTTGGCGTTGTCGCGCGTTCCCTCGAGAGCCCTGATTCGATAGTTGCTTAAATCCGAATCCAATGCGTGGCCATCTGCATCATTCTCGCTGACCCATGATTGATTCCAGATGGTTTCATGGACTTCAAGAAGGAGAACAAAATGACAACCAAAGGAAAAGTCCTGGTACTAGTTTCCAGCGGACGCGGCTTGCCCTTGAAAGATGGCAAGGTTTATACCGGCGCTGGCTACTACCTCAACGAACTTACGGTTCCGGTTCGCGCCCTGATGAAGGAGGGCTACGAAATCACTTTTGCCAACCCCAAGGGCAACACGCCACAAATGGATGTCCATTCAGCTGTAGCCGACTTCTTCGGTGGAGACGAGGCCAAGCTCCAGGACTATCTAAAATTTTGCGACACCCTGACCGGGCTCAAAAATCCAACACGTATCTCGGATGTCATCGCATCGGGCCTGGATCAATATGACGCTGTTTTCGTGCCCGGTGGCCATGGTCCGATGATGGATCTTCTCGATGATCCCGACGCTGGCACCGTGATGAGACACTTTCATGAAACATCGAAGCCTACGGCAGTGCTCTGCCATGGGCCGATTTCGCTACTCTCGGCTCTTCCAAATTCGACCGAGGTGGTGAGCGCGCTGGCGGCGGGCGATGCCGCCGGAGCGCAGGCAAAGGCCCAAGGTTGGATTTATTCAGGCTATAAGATGACTATCTTTTCGACGGCGGAAGAGCAGCAGCGGGAGCCGCTTGAGATTGGCGGTAAGGTTCTCTTCTATCCGGACTTCGCCTTGCGTACGGCGGGCGGTGACGTAAGTGTGGCCGCTCCATGGCAGAGCTACGTGCTACAAGATCGCGAGCTGATCTCAGGCCAGAACCCGTTCTCTGATGAAGCCCTTCTGAAACTTCTTCTACCGGCACTCAACGGGAAGAAGAAATGACGCTCGGTCTGGAGCGTCTTAAGGGGAAGCCGAGATGTCTGTTGTAATCAGGCGCTCGCGTAAACAACGCCCCGGCAAGGGTCGATCCACTAAACAAATTTCGCCGGCTGGGCAGAAATTGTTGCGCCCTGCGGGCTATGGCCTTGGTCATCCAGAAGTTGCCGCAACCGCCATACTGAGCGTCTGGGGGTAATCACGACGGCTACCCAGAGCGAAGGACCAGCGTTCCTTTCGTCAGTCGGGATCAATCTTGCTCAGGTCCTGCGCGCGCTGAGGGCACATGGTGGGATCAAACGGCTGCTTTACATACACCGGCACGAAGGGTTTCTTCTGGGTGAAATCGAAAAAGGGCTTCATGTCGGTGGCATTGGCGTCTACCTTCGTCAGCGACGGCAAGTCGTAAAGGTCCTCGAGGAATTTCAGGATGGAACCGTAATCCGCAACACCATGGATGACTTTGCCGTTCGCGCCATAGGGGGAGATCAGGAGGAAGGGAATACGCAGCCCCGGTCCAAGTTTGTCCTCCCTGATGGGTGGTGGCACAACGTGATCGTAGAACCCACCCCAGTCGTCCCAGATGACGAAGATGGCCGCGTCATCCCATGCCGGCGAGGTGCCGATCCAGTTAATTACGGAAGGAACCCAGTTTGCCGCATCGTCGGTAGAGACGCCGTTGGGGTGATCGCTGAGCGCCGTGCACGGTGGTTTGATGAACGTCACTTGGGGAAGCGCGTTGTTGAAGACGTCCGGCTGCAGGTCGAACATGGAGTTGGGCCAGTCCAAGGTTGCCTTGTACCACTGTGAGTTGTTGATGTAGCCGTTGAAGACGCCGCGCTGGCCGTAACGCCCGTCGCTGTATTCCAGCGTGCTGTAATGCCGCCATGAGATAGCTTGTGCGTTAAGCAAGTCTGCAACCGTGGCGTGGTCATAGCATTCGCCGGCGTAGTCCTCGTGCCTCCAGTGAATGTAACCGTTGGCTTCCAGCACCGGTACCCGGGTCTCCACGTTCTGGGGATCGATGCAACCATTGGCCTGCCCGTATTCGTCCATGCCCGTGCTGTCTGTGCCGGTCTTGATCTGGGGCTGATCGGCGATGGTCTGTCCCTGGTTGTCGGTTGATTGTGCGCCCACAATGTACTGGTGGCCGGGGAACGAACTGGTGCTGCTCACGGCGAAGAAGTGGTCGCCCAGCACATACTTGCTGGCGATGTCCCAATACGATTTGCGCAGGTCGTTCGCCAGGTAATGGAACGGATGCACCTGGGTGAGTGGGTCGAAGAGTCCAAGACACTGCAGCCCTTTCTCGACTCCTATCCACGAATCGTCGCTGAACTGGCCTTCCGACAGGCATTGCCACTCATCGTGGCCGGCATTGATGCTTGGCGGATCGCCATACGAGGTGGACAGCATGCGCGGCTGAATGCGCAGCGGGATGGTAGAGTCGGCCCCGGGGTACGCAGAAGGATCGGTCTGCTGGATGGGGTTCCATCCACCAAAAATATTGTCGAAGGTTCGGTTCTCCTGCACGATGATGACGACGTGATTGATCAGGCCCTTGGCCGACTGACCGGCGGTGAGATTTTCGGGCTGAGTTGCCGGAGGGCTTGGGCTTGAGCTGCTGCCGCCGCAACCGGCAGCACAGAGGAGAGCAACAATTGAAATCAGCGTGGCGACAATTGCATAGCTACGCCAGGAGACAGCGGAAAACCGTCGAGCACCCATTGACTGTGAGCCTTTGTTCGCCTTTTAGCGAGGAAGCGCAAACGATACCTCGTACAGGGAGGCAGTGCAATGACACAAACGTGAAAGCGATAAACAAATAATCTATGCCGGCTGAGTTCGTAACTGATCAGCGCTTCAAATCTGCCGCTAAGAGGCGATGAAACAGGTGTTCGCCGGCCTCGCGGCGGACGGACAAGCGACCCGCTCCGTAGGCGCGTGAATGCAGGCCGCGCTGCACGGCCTCGCAGATGCCGACGTCTTCATCGTTGACGCGCTCGCCTACAGCTATGCTCTGGCGATTCCGCTCGGCAGCGGCATCGCTCACATCGTCGAAGTAGAAATCGAAGATGACCTTGCAGCGATCTACTCCGTCGGGCAGCACAAGGTTGGTGTCCATGTAGCCGCTGTAGAGATTGATCATGAAATTCGGGTATTGCCAGAAGTACCAGGCGCGATCCCCGGTGCGGGTGGCTGCGACGTTAGCGTCATCCGTCGTCGTTACCATCGGGCTCGATTGCAGGCAATAACGATCTTCGTTTTCGATGGTGTACTGGCGGTAATCGAGAACGCTGTTCAGTCCCTTGTGCAGATGAGGGACGTGATATCCGCCGTCGAGATAGTTATCGACGAAGACTTTCCAGTTGCAGTTGAGGGTATATATCCGGCGCTCGAAGAAGTGCAGGGAACTGAGGTTGAGCGGGGCGACGCGCTGTGTGAGGCCGCCGAGAAATTCCGCCAGCGGTGCGGCCTCGGGATCGAGATTGACCAAGACGAATTGCTCCCAAGTGTCGACCCTTACAGGAACGAGTCCGTTTTGCGAGCGATCGAAGTCGCAGACGCCTTCGAACTCAGGCGCACCTTTCAGCGAGCCGTCGAGGCCGTAGCTCCAGCCGTGATAGGGACAGCGAAGGATGCTTGCATTGCCATGCTCTTCGGTCGCAACCGCAGCGGCATGATGCCGGCAGACGTTGAAGAAGGCGCGCAGTTGGTTGTCGCTGCCACGAACGACGAGCAGCGGCTCGCCTGCCAGTTCTATGGTTACGAACTGCCCGACGTTTGCGACTTGATCTACACGCGCAACCGCCTGCCATGTGCGGCCGAAGACGTTTTTCTGCTCAAGTTGAGCGACGCGATGGTCGGTATACCACGCAGCGGGAATGGTGGACGCATGGTCAAGCGGAGCTTGATCGTCGTACGAGGCGAGGATGTCGCGGATGACAGAATCCATGCGCCCATTATTGCTTGAATGCCGGGTCCGACGCAGCATCCGGGCGGGGCTTCCACTCCAGCGAGTAGTACTGGCCGCGATCTCGTCCCCACGGATCGAAGGCGTTGGTCACGTGCTGTAGCTCAGGCGCCAGCTCTGGGATGTTGCGCAACAATATGCGCTTCAGCGGCGAGACCGGTTGCGTGTGACCGTTCGGCGTTCCGAGTTCCATCATGATCGGCCCCGGACCGTTGTGATTCACCCAGCTGATACCAAGTGTCGTGTAGAACTCAGGCCGGAAGCTGGAGGTGAAGAAGCGATCGCTGAACAGGCGGCGCGAGGCGTTGAGGATGAACACCACAAACTGCGTTTCGGAGATGGCGTAGCCGTGCGGGCGCGTGTATTCGGCGAGGTAGCCGACGATGGTATCGACGTCTTCGATATTGTCGACCACCGATCCGTTGGGATGGCCGAGGCAGTCGTTGATGGGCGTGCCGTCAGCGTTGCGCTGCGCATCGGTGATGATCTTCGACGCATCGCAGACGTGCGTACCGTAGATTTCGCGGATTAGAGCGATGGTGTCCATTTGCCGCTTGCGCTCGGGCGAGTCGGCGGGAAGCCGCTGATCGGCGAAATCATCGTAGCTGGTCAACTGCCGGAGTCCGTATTGGCGGCGAAACTCGTTGAAGCGGGGAACACCATGCTCGCGATCGCGGATGAGGTCGAGGGCGGCGATGTCGAGTTGGCCAGTCGGTGTATCGAGGCGCGGCAGCTTGATGTTTTGCAGGAACTGCGGAGTGTTGTTGAGGGTAAGCAGACCGAGGCGCTGGCGGCCCATGCTCAAGCCCCAATTCGCCATCCCGCCGGAATGCATGGCGGCGGTGGCCTTGCTCTCGAAGGTCTCGATGACGGCAACCTTTTCGACGATCTTATTCGGATCCTTTACCTCACGGTATTCAATAAGGTCGGGGACGAGCGGATGCAGCCGGTAGACGGTGACGAATTCCTCGGGGAAGTTGAAGGGCGACCCGAAGTGGTTCACGCCGCCGTTGACGTTGTCGGGATTGGTGATGCTATAGCCGGGGACAGTACTGCCGAGCCCGAAGATGCCGGGACCGGAAGCGAATACCGAATACCATTGCGTTCCCTTGGTCGCGTTGGTTGAGGTGCCGAAGCCGTGTACCACAATGTCAGACAGAGCCTTGGTCGCGTCGGGGTCTCCGGTGCCAAGCAGGCCATTCCAGTTCGCGTTCATGCCCTTGTACAGCGGCTCATCGTAAAGCAGTTGCGGGGTCCACTCGATGGTGTGGATCTTGGCGATCTCGGCCGCCACCACCAGCCGGGCGACGTTGAACAATTCGTCTGCACTCACGTCCTTATACGCGATGATGCGCTTGGGATCGGAAGGATTGCGCAGGCCACTGTCGGCTTCGGGAGTTTGCGCTGCCTGGCGGCGAAATTCGTTGACGAAGCTGTTGTGCTCGCGGGCAAACAGGTTGTGAAAGAAGCTGAGCCCGATCGACCAGTTGTCGGGAAAGGCGACCGATTCCTGACCAGTCCACTGCGGTTGAAAAGGGTCGCCAGCCTGCAACACGGGCAGGTATCCCGGTCCAGGCATGCCCGCAACGGGGTCGAGTTCCATCTTCGCCGGATCGTTGGGGTCGTGCTTCACGCGCTTTACTGAAACGTCATCGAAGCCGTAGAACTCAGAACCGTCCCACCACGCGGTATTGTTGTTGGCATAGGTCTTGGGAGCGCGGGTCAGGTAAGTTTTGCCGTTTGCGGCGAACTGTCCGGGAGCTGAATCGTCGAGCACATACGCCTTGTCGACCTGGTCTGCGGGGCGGCAGCCGAGCTGCTGAATCTCGTCGGGCGTAAGTGGTGTTGGAACGCCGTTGACGAGTTTCGTCTTGCAGCCGACGTCCATGCTGGTACCGGGAGCGTTGTGGCCGTCGTCCATATGCGAGAACCAGTCGTGCGTCATGAACTGGATCCAGTAGGCGGCGAGAACGTTGAAGAACGGCGCCTTCTGGTAATCGCAGTTGGCATCGACCGAGTTGTTGGGCAGTCCGAACCCCAGATTGCAGGCGGCTGGGTTCGACTGGGCGCGGGTGAAGAGCTTGCGGCTGATGAGTTGCGGGTCGGGCGTGAGCAGGCCGACGCGGCCACCGTGACGGTTCTTGGTGAGCGTCGTCTGCTCCAGGTCCGGAAATGTTGCGTCGAGCTCGACGTTGCGAGCAAACGGCATACCGGTCGAGCCCATCAGTGGATTGCGAATGTCGTTGCAGATGCCGGTCAGCGTGCGGGCGCGAATGAGAGAGCCGCTGCACACTTGCGGCCCGTCTCCGCCGACGGCCTGGTAGTTGGGATTGCTTGCGGGAAGCCGCATCTCCGGCCACGTCTTCACGACCTGCCCGGGCACGCCACCTCGACCCGAAACGTAGGTTTGATATGTTCCGGAGTTGTCGAACAGATTGAATTTGATGAGCTCGATGCGCTCGTACTCCAGGTCAAGCAGCGCTCCGCTCACGCCGCGAAATTTTGGCGGCTGTACGGCGAGAAAGCCCACGGGAAGCGACGAGGTGTCACCTGCTCCCCAGTAGTTCGACCAGTCCACCCAGGGAGTGAAACGGAAGTTGACGGCGTTCATGCCTCCGCGACAACGTGCTGTCGGCTCGGTGACCTTGCCTTGGAAGCGCTGGTCGCGTGTGGGAGCGATCTGCAGAAACCCGCCGGCGACGGAATGGGCGCAAGCGCCTAGTTCGGCGGCTTCTTCTTGCTTCGGGCTCAGTTGATTGGCGGCAAACATCGCGGCCGCGAGTCCAAGCACAAGGGCGCCCGTGAACGCCATAAACATGGGAGCTTTCATGGGGCATCATCATTGACTTTTTCAGTTCCAAAAGTCAACGATTTTGCGAAAAGCGGAACTACGAGTACAAATGGTTGAACCTACCAACGATGACATCGGACCAGAGAGAACAGCCCGGCACCGTCGCGCTTGCCGGTAGCGACGGCACGCCACATCCTCGCCGTGCGCTGGGACTGCGCGACCTGGTGCTCTTTTACATAGTGGTTACGCTGAGCCTGCGTTGGTTGCCACTGGCCGCTGCCGCAGGTCCCAGCACCATCGTCATCTGGCTGATCGGTGTCTTGGTTGTATTCATTCCGCTGGCGCTATGTGTGATGGAGCTATCGTCGCGCTATCCGCAGGAAGGCGGGATGTACGTCTGGAGCAAGCGCGCGTTTGGTGATTCTGCGGGCTTCCTCACCGGATGGATTTATTGGACCAGCAACCTGCCGTATTTCCCGGTGCTGCTGTACTTTCGCCGCGAGCAACGCGCTGTACGTGGGAGGTACCCGCTGGCATGCCTTGCAAAGCAGTCCCTCGTTCTTCATCGGCTTTTCGATTGTCGGGCTGTCGTTGGCGCTGGTGGTGAATCTTGTCGGGCTCAACATCGGAAAGTGGCTCAACAACCTGGGGGCGATCGGCACCTGGATACCGGTGGCTCTGCTGTTCGCGCTTGCATTTGCGGTGTGGTCGAAATTTGGCCCGGCC
The DNA here is from genome assembly GCA_963699875.1 of uncultured Acidobacteriaceae bacterium. Taxonomy (GTDB): domain Bacteria; phylum Acidobacteriota; class Terriglobia; order Terriglobales; family Acidobacteriaceae; genus CAVVDY01. The sequence goes on along the minus strand of CAVOVN010000002.1, from coordinate 152,097 downwards.
ACCAGCTTTCCCGTGCAGTCGTTCAAGCCCACGCTGACGGTTGCGAACTGCGGCATCTGGGCAACCATGCTATCGGCGTTCGCCGGGGCCGAGGCCGCATCGTTCATGGGCAGTGAGATCAAACGCCCGCGCCGCGACATACCGCGTGCGTTGCTCATCGCCGGATTTCTGGTGGTGGCCGGATATGTTCTTGGCACGCTCGCGATCCTGGTCGTGGTTCCGCGCGAACAACTCAACAGCCTCGAAGGCTTGATGCTGGCGATTTCCAGCAGCGGCGCACGCATAGGATGGAGCGGACTCGGACCGGCCGTGGCGCTGCTTATCTGCATTTCCAACCTGGGCGCGGTTGGAGCTTACCTGGCGGCGGTGGCCCGCATACCGTTTGTCGCGGGTATCGACCGCTACCTTCCGCAAGCGTTTGCCCGGGTTCATCCGCGATGGGGAACGCCCTACGTCGCGCTGATTGTGCAGGCGCTCTTCTCGGTGCTGATTGCGGTCATGGGCCAGGCAGGCAGCAGCATTCGCGGCGCTTATCAGATACTGATAAGCACGACCGTGATCGCCACCTTCCTTCCTTACCTGTTCATGTTTGCAGCGCTGATCCGGCTACAAAGAGAGCCCGTAGAACCGGGCGTGGTGCGTATTCCGGGAGGCAAGCCGGTTGCGATAGCGGTCGCGGTTCTCGGATTTGCCGCTACCGTGTTGGTGGTTATCGGTTCGGTGATTCCCGATGCGAGCGAGCCCAACAAGGCTGCTCGCCGTCGTGAAGGTCGTGCTGCTGAGCGCAGCGCTCGTGCTCGGAGGAGTCCTCCTTTACTGGTTGGGGAAGAGGCGGGCCGTGAGCTAGGCCCAACCTGCCTTTCAGTTCCGCGTTCGTTACTCAGCCCAGCCACTCAAGAGGACGAGGTTGAAAATCGAGAGTACTCCGCGCCTTCTCATTGGAAGCACCGCGCAGCTTGGTCTGGTAATAGACAGCGTCTGCGCCGGCCACGGCCAAGGCCTGCTCTTCCGAGATGTGGGTTGGAGAAGGGGCACCGACGAACTTTGCAAAAGCAGGTGCCCAGACGTTCATCGGTGAAGGATTGCTGTCGACAATGTTGTAGATACCCGGCGTTGCACTCAGCGCCGCAACTGTGGCCTTGGCGGCGTCGTCAATATGAATCCACGACCAGACGCCACGACCCTCGCCGATGATCGGGACTTCCCCTCGGCGGAACTGGTCGGCTCCGGCTCCGCCGCGGTGATACCAGGTTCCGGGGCCGTAGAAGAATCCGTAGCGCAGGGCAACGCCCTCCAGAGGAGAATCGAAGAGCCGTTCTTCCAGCTCTTCGTAAGTCTTCGCGCTCCACGAGACGTCGGGACTGGCACCGATGGCGAAACCGGCGGACTCCGTCGCCAGACCTTCTCCGGGTTCGAGAAAGAAACCGCTCGACTGCTGGATGTAACGGCGAACGCCCGTAGCGATCGCGGCGCGCAGCAGATTTTCGCCGCCCTCGATACGCAGCTTGCGGTCTCCCGGAAGCGATTTCGGAAGATCGTCGGGATCGGCCGGAAGCGATGTGAGCTCATCGATGATGGCATCCGCCTGCGAATCGCGCACTGCCTGCTCCAGAGCGTTGCGATCAAAGACGTCAACCGCAAGCACGCGCGCTCCTAGTTTCTGAAGGCCTGCGAGACGAGCAGTTGAACGCGCGATTCCGGTTACAGTGTGGCCGTTGCGAATGAGTTCGGCAACGATGGGCTGTCCGATCGCACCGCTGGCTCCAGCTACGAATACCTTCATGGCGTCGTCCTCCCGGGGTTATACCTTGCCTGAAAGAGCCGAAATGTTACTGATCGGCGCTCGCTGCGTTTTTTCATTTCACGGGCATGCGTGATGGCTTCCCGAACCTTCGCCAAAGGAGCTTTGTCGTTGAAGGTCACCGTGCCGTCAGGCGCGCGCTGAATACCCAGCTTCTGCCATAGTGCAGCAAGATCGACAGGCGCAGGCTTATCGCGCATCTCGTGATAGAGATCGGTCGAGCACGTGCGTTCCTGTCGCTTTGTCGCCTGCGGCGAATGCCTGCTCGATCTCCCAGTCCTGGGTGATGTTTCCGCCGGAGTTTAAGATGCCGCGCAACGCGTCCTGCAGGCCCTTACGATTGTGGGTCTGCTCGCGGATGCGGACATCAGCCATCAGGCAAAACATCGCGCCTCCCCAATAGGTGCGTCCCCAGGTGGAGGTATGGTCGAGACCGCGATCGCCGGATTCAGGTTCTCCCTGCGGCATATCGCGAATCACATCGCTCCACATCTTCGCCGCGGAGAGCTGCCCGGCCTGCACGCGGGCGATTGGCTCGACGTACACCGAGATGCCTTCCTCGATCCAGTGATGATCCTCGGCCATCGAGGGAAACGCCAGATGGATCATCTCGTGGGTGAGCATCCAGTCCGTGTCGAGGTCTGACGTTGTGGTAGTCGCGCCGACGGAGATCCTGATGAGTCCGCCATTGTCAGACGGAAAGGTAACTCCGTGATGCACGCCCTCGCCACCGCGCACTTGTACCTGGAGCCTGAGCTGCGGGACGGGGAACTTGCCGTAGTAGGTGCAGACGGCGGTCGAGGCGCGCTTGATCCAGTTCATCAGGGCGTCGTTCGAGACGCCCTTGGAATCATTGTCGAACCGGATGTCGATGTTCGCGCCGCATGCGGATATGCTCTGCGTCGAAATGGCCGAACGTGCGGGTAAGGACACGAGAATGGTTAGAACAACAGCAGCACCGACGGCCAGAATCGCCAGTGAGAATCGAAGCTTCAGATTAATCCTGCCGTCCGACTGCCAACGCCGGCCCGTCAGCAAGGCCCTGATCTGCAACATTTCAATTGGATGCTTTCGAAAGCCACATGCGATCGATCAAAGCGTCGAGTGAGTATTTTCCGGGCCCGAAGAACAGGATGATCAGTGACGCCAACCAGTACGAGAACGGTGAAGCGGCGATGAATTTGTCAGGATCGGAGAAGAATGACATCACGGCGTCGCGATCACCCGTGATATAGGCCACCGTCATGTTGCCCGCGAGCAGCAGGGCGATAAAGCGAGTCCCAAGTCCAATCGCGAGCAGAATGCCGCCGACCAGTTCGAGAATCGAAATAGATAGTGCGGTCGCGCCCGGCGCAGGCAATCCCAGAGTACCGAAATATTCGGTAACCTTCGCCAGATTGTGCAGTTTGCCCCAGCCGTCCACCGCGAACTGCCATCCCCAGTAGAGTCGCACGAAGAGCAGGAACAAAGATTGCAGGGAGTTGGCGCAGGTTATGAGCAGCGCGTAGAGCTTTCGGAGGGCATTCATCGTTCAGATCCTCGCATTGAGTTGCAGTCGTAGGATTCAGAGGCCCTGGAAAAGTTACTTGCAAAGGATGGATCGTTCAGCTTCGGGGTTGATGAGACTCTGTCGCGGCCTCTGTCGTCCCTACGGGACTTGGCCCTTTCTCTCACTTCACCCAGCGCTGAAGCGCTGGGCTAACCTCTGTTGCGCCTCCGGCGCGGGCTTTTTCTAATTCATTCCCCTTCGCAAACCGGGAACGGATTGCGCCACAGTTTAAACAGGCACGGGACCGCGCCCGAAATGCCAGTACTACCCTTTGCAAAACCATCCTGCCGCCGACCAGTATGCGAACCACTTCTGAACGTCGGCCATGGCTTCGTCGATGTTGCGTCCGCTCCAGTCAACTTCGTCGACTGCGCTGGAAAGCGTCATGCCATCGCGCAGTGCGGAGAGAATGGTGAACGCCTCCTGGTCGATGCGCTTGAAGTAGACCGTGTTGTCTGCGCGATGTACGGCGAGAAAGATGCGCTCGGCCTTTGGCAGCCGGCGCCGCCGCGAGCGCGAGTGGGTGCGTTCGGTGACGGCATTGCTGACGATATCGCTCTCTTCCAATTCGCTGCGAACCTTGATCAGCAGATCGTCGACGGGATAGTTCAGGTCGAGCAGGCGGATATGAGGTTGCAGCTGGAAATGCGGATCGGGTCCCAACGCCGGAAGGTCGGCTTCGCTCAGCCGAGGCCGCGCAGCTTCGTCGAAAGCTTCGATCTCTGCCCACTCCAGGCGAACCATGTCGAGCGCGATTTGCTCGTTTCCCGAGATGTGCTCAGGATGCTGGCGCAGCCAGGGCTCCAGTCGCGAGCCGAGATTGCGAAGGGTGAATGACTGCGACGGGCGGTCGTATAGATACTCGACCGCCATTTTGTCGAAGCGCGACTCGCCGATGATGGCGCGCAGCCCCGGGAAGTCTTCCGATAGGGCTGACAAAATCCGGAACCAGTACTGCCGGTTGTAAATTTCCAGGCGTTCGAAGGAGGTCAGCCGATCGTTGGGCTTGATGATTTCTTCGGCCACGGCGCGAAGGGACTTGCCATCGCGCGAGCGCTGGCGCATGCCTTCGTCGGCGGTTAGCGGCTGGCGAACCGCATCGAACATGGCGCGCTGAATGTGATCGAGTGCCATCAGGCGCCCACCTTCTCGGCGACATAACGGTGCGCCTTCAACGCTTCGGCGTGTACTTCGTCAAAGGACGGAATGTGGTCGTCCCACTCCAGCAAAGTCGCGGTCGGGCCGATAAGTTCAATGGCGCGCGCGTACAGGTCCCATACGGGATCTATCACGGGATGATCGTGCGTATCGAGGATGTACTTCTCGAACTTGGAATGGCCGGCAATGTGGATCTGTGCGACGCGCTCATGGGGCACGCTGTTCACATAGTCATAAGGATCGAAGCTGTGGTTGCGCGATGAGACATAGATGTTGTTGACGTCGAGCAGAATGCCGCAGTCGGCGCGCTCCACCACTTCATTCAGAAATTGCCACTCCGTCATCTCAGAGGCGTGAAACTCGGCGTAGCTACTGACGTTCTCGACCACCACCGGCACTTCCACGAAGTCGCGCACCTCGCGAATCTTCTGCGCCGTCTTCTCCGCGGCCTCAAAGGTATAAGGCATAGGCAGCAGGTCGTGGGAGTAGCTGCCGTCAACACTGCCCCAACACAGATGGTCGGAAAGCCAGGGGGTATTCGTGCGCCGCACCAGTGTCTTCAGGCGCTTCAGGTGCTCGCGGTTGAGCGGCTCAACCGAGCCGAAGTACATCGAGACGCCGTGCTGGACGACGCGGTACTGTTCGAGGATCTGATCGAGCACGTGCAGCGGACGGCCGCCATCGACCATGAAGTTCTCGGAGATGATTTCAAACCAGTCGACAACTGGCTTCTTTTCCAGGATGTGGTTGTAATGCGGAATGCGCAGTCCGATTCCGACTCCGTACTCGGTAAAACCGTTGAAGCGATTGGCAGGCATTGGAAAATTCGAGGCCCTGGCTCTTCTAGAAAGTCTTAAAGGCCGAAGCTGGTTGGCCCCGGCCCTATTTAATGTTGGACCGGATTTACTGTGGTGGCTTGGAGCCGTCGGTCGCGCAGCCGCCCTTGCCTTTGCAGGAGTTCTTTCCCTTGCAGCCGTTGTCGCCAGCCTTGCAGCCGCCCTTGCCCTTACAGGAGTTCTGGCCCTTGCAGGCGTGCTTGTCCTTGGAAAAATCGGTGGCGTACGAACCGTTGTCCGCGGAGGAAACGGCGCTGCTGCCGGAGTTGGTCTGTGCGACGAGGGAGCCGCCGGTCATGAAACCAGCCAGGGCTGCGCCCATCATCAGGGACTTCATCGACTTCGTCATGTGTTAATCTCCTCTACCGTTGTTGGAGCGGGCCACTGTTAAGGCGACCTCACCCACATTGATTACGTGCGGGGTATCTTCTGGGATTTCTTCCCGCAAGGCAAATGTTTTCTTCCTGAGATATTTCGAGGATCCCCCACCTAGGTGGCAACCACTGGATCGCAGCAGTCAGCCGGTGCCCAGCAATGTACCACGCTGCCTTACTGCGCGTTAAGACGTTCCTTCGCGGCGAAAGTTACGGGGCGTAAATGTTTTTACAAAGTGGCGGGGAGCCGTCACCAAATCGTGCGAACGGAGTCACATGAGGAGCAGCAAACGAGGAGTAGTTCGCTCATGATATTGCATGCACCCAGGAAGCGTCCTGAGCCGTGGCGGGAACGACGTGCGGCAGCAAACAATGTTGGAATAGTTGTGCTGCTGGCGATCGAGCATCCTTTTGATTGGCTGGCGTACCTGCTGAGCCGGTGGTCGTTTCTCGAAGTTCTGGAGTATCTGGGCAGTTTCTCGATACTTATCGCAGTTATTTTCTACTTCAGTGAGTCGGGCGACCGCCTGAAGCAGAAACACTATCAGGCATGGCAGGTTATCAACACCGCGCAGGGTAAAGGCGGCAGTGGTGGGCGGATCGAAGCACTTCAGGAACTGGATGAAGATGGCGTTCCGCTGGTGGGAGTCGATGTGTCAGGAGCGTTCCTGCAGGGCGTCCGCTTGCCTCATGCGGGATTGACACGCGCGAACTTCAATGCGGTAGACGCTCGCAATAGCGATTTGCGGGATGTCGATTTCACAGCCGCAAACCTGCATGCGGCGAATTTCCGGAACAGCAATTTCAGCTCTGCGAAGCTGCAAGGTGCCGATCTGGGCGAAGCCGATTTCTGTTCCGCGAACTTCAGCGGGGCCAATCTTGCCGGCGCAACGCTGGACGGCGCCGACCTGGGAAACACGGATCTCGCCGGTATCAAGTGGCAGAACATCAAGAGCGTGAAAGGCGCCAGCCTGCAAGACGTGCGTAACGCACCCTCCGGCTTTCTGGAGTGGGCGGCTCAACACGGCGCCGTGACAAGCGGGCATTCTGATTGTGAATGACGGTGGTGCTCCGGTCCTGAATGCCCCGGGGCAGTTCCGGCTGTGGTGCGAGACAGCATTCGACTTTCACAGGTAGACTCGCAGTGATGTGGATTGCTGTTTTAGCTCGTCACTGCAGCCGTGCTTGTGCGCTCGCTTGCGTCGGCACACTGGTCGCCGCCTTCGTGATAGCCACACAATTCGTGTGTTTTGCGGCCGAGAACGTATCTGGCACAGTCAAGGACCGCAGCGGGGCGGTTATTCCTTCGGCCGAGGTTGTTCTTAACACGAATGGGACAGCGTTGCGCCAGACCACGAACGCCGCGGGCGCATTCAGCTTTTCTGGGGTCTCGGGAAGCGCTGGTGAGCTTACGGTTACTGCGGTCGGATTCGCGACCACAGCGCAGGCGTGGAAAGCGGGCGACACACCACTGGTGATCGTCTTGCCGCCGGCAGCGATCCGGCAGGCACTGAACGTGACCGCTACCCGAACTTCCATCTTGCCCACCGGCGCTGAAGATCTCGAGCTGCAACCGAGCACCACAATTCTTCCCTCAGCTACGCTGCAACAATTTGGGGCGATTACCATCGACGATAAGTTGCGGCAGGTGCCGGGCTTCTCGCTGCTGCGCCGGTCGGGAAGCATGACGGCGAATCCCACCTCGCAGGGAGTCTCGTTGCGCGGCCTGGGCGCGAGCGGGGCAAGCCGTGCTCTGGTGCTGAACGATGGCATCCCCATTAACGATCCTTACGGGAGCTGGATTTTCTGGGGGCGAGTACCGGTGGCCTCGCTGAATGAAGCGCAGGTGGTGCCCGGGGGCGTGTCATCGCTTTATGGAAACGATGCTTTGGGCGGTGTTATCAATCTCGAGACGCGCTCGTCGGTGCTGACGAACTTTGCCATGGAGGGCTCGTTCGGCAACAACAACACTCCATTCGGCTCGGCGTACGGCGGAGTGCGCGCGGGACAGTGGGCCGTTTCAGGGAGCGCCGAGGGATTCAACACCGATGGCTACATCGATGTGCCGGCGAACATCCGCGGCTCGGTCGATACTCCGGTCTCCTCCGAACATTCCACCGGCGAGGTGAAGGTCGAGCGCTTCTTTGGCGACCATGGGCGCATGTTTCTGGACGGCTCGCTCTACGGCGAGCACCGGGACAATGGCACTCCGTTACAGATCAACGCCACTACCCTGCGCGAGCTTGGCTTTGGCACCGACTGGCAATCAGCGCGGGCGGGCGTATTCACGCTGCGCCTGTTCGGTGGGACGGAGAACTATCATCAGACGTTTTCGTCAATCGGCCCCAATCGTAATTCGGAGTCGCTGACGAACGATCAGCATGTCCCGGTGCAGCAGATGGGATTCATCGGCCAGTGGTCGAAGGCAATCAATTCGAAGCTCAGCCTGCTGGCCGGACTCGACGGTCAAGATGTGACGGGAACCAGCCTGGAGACTTCGTACGTGCTGGGCAAGGCGACGGCGAATCTAGCGAACGGAGGTCGCCAGCAATATCTCGGCGCCTTCGTTGAAGGAATCGTTCAGCTCACCAACCGATTGTCGCTCTCCGCCTCGGCCCGCGAAGATCTTTGGAGCAACTTCGACGCCAGTTCGTCACGCACCCCGATCGGCGGCACGATAGCGACTACTTACTACCCCAACCGGGGACAGAACTCCTTCGATCCGCGGGCCACCCTCTCCTATCGCTTCGATAACGGGGTAGTGCTGTATGGGTCGGGCTATCGCTCGTTTCGTGCGCCGACGTTGAATGAGCTGTACCGCAGTTTTCGTGTCGGCAATGTGCAGACGCTGGCGAACCCGTATCTGGTGGCCGAGCATTTTGCCGGATTTGAAACTGGCATGCGCGCCTCGCTGCTGCATCAGCGTTTGCAGGTGAACGGGACCTTTTTCTGGGGATATGTGACGAGCCCCATCGCGAATGTCACGCTCGTCGTCACTCCTGCGCTGATTCTTCGACAGCGGGAAAACCTGGGCAAGATCGGCGCCCCCGGCTTCCAAGTGGGAGCGAATCTGCGCATCACCGACACGCTGCACTTTTCCGCCTCGTATCAGTTCGTCAACTCGACGGTCGTGTCATACCCGGGGAACCCGGCGCTGGTGGGGAATCAGATCCCTCTCGTACCCCGCAACAATGTAACCTTTCAAGCGACCTGGCAGGCGCCTCGACGCTTTATGGTCGCCTTCCAGGGCCGAGCCGCCAGCAACGAATACGATGACGACCAGAACCTGCTGCCACTGGGGTCGTATTTTGTGTTGAGCGGCAGTGTCTCGCATCCCTTGTACAAAGCGGTCGATATATTCGTCGCGGGCGAGAACATTACCAACAGCAGCTATGAGATCGCACGTACTCCTTACGTCAACCTGGGTCAGCCGATCCTGGTGCGGGGAGGTTTGCGCTGGCAAATGTCCAGATGATGCACGCACGAAAATGGAACCTTAGTTCTAATGCAAGCGAATTAACAGGTAGCTCCAGCCGCTTCGAAGTTCCAGCTTAAAATCATGGTCATGCCTGTTCGTGTGCGCTCGATTCTCCTGGGCACCTTGTCGTTTCTCCTGCTTGGTATTGGCGGTGTCGCCCAGACCGAGCAGCCCACGCAATCTTCTGAGTCGGTCAAAGCTCTCAAGACAGATCCCCTCCATGTCTTCAGCCAGTCCGTGCAGGAACTCTCGAGTGCGGTGACCAAATCCGTCGTGCAGGTGCTGACGATTGGCTACGGTCTCAGCTCTGACAACGACAACGATAAGACCGACACCACGACTGCTTACTTGACGCCGCAACGCGGAATCGGCGCCGGCGTCATCCTGACTCCCGACGGCTACATCGTGACCAACGCGCACGTGGTGGAAGGCGCGCGGCGGATTCGCGTGCGCTTACAAGGCATCAAGCAGGCGCAGGACGATGTTCACGGGCCGATCGAGGCCAAGCTTGTTGGTGTCGACCAGTTGTCGGACGTAGCCGTTCTCAAGATCGATGCCAAGGACTTACCGGCGCTGCAGTTCGCAGACTCGAGCCTGCTGAAACAGGGGCAGGTGGTGTTCGCGTTCGGCAGTCCGCTGGGGCTTGAAAATTCCGTCACCATGGGCGTCGTCAGCGCGACCGAACGCCAGATCGATCCTGACAATCCGGCGATTTATATCCAGACCGACGCGCCTATTAATCCCGGCAACAGCGGAGGACCGCTGGTGGATGTCGATGGCAAGGTGGTAGGCATCAACACCTTCATCATCTCGGAGTCGGGAGGTAATGAAGGCCTGGGCTTTGCCATTCCCAGCAACGTGGTGAAGAACGTCTATGAGCAGTTGCGCACCGAGGGACATGTACATCGCGGCGAAATTGGAGTTGCCGTGCGTAGCATCACTCCTGATTTGCTGGAGGGACTAGACCTGCCGACGGCTCGCGGAGTGCTGCTCGAAGACATAACGCCCGATTCGCCGGCAGAAAAAGCTGGGTTGAAGATTGGCGACGTCGTAGTCAATGTAGGTGGCAAGCCGGTTACGAACGTACGCCAGTTCTCCCTCGATTTGCTGGAGTACAAAGTCGGACAAACGACCCAGATCGAAGTGCTGCGCGGCAAGAAGCCACTTACGTTTTCGGTCAAGCTGATTGAGCGCTCCGACGATCCGCAGCGATTCGCCGACATGGTGACCGGGCCCGACAATCTAGTGCCTCGCCTGGGAATCGTCGGAATCACCATGGACCATCAGCTGCGACAGATGCTACCTGACCTCCGCATTCCGGGTGGAGTGGTGGTCGCTGCAAAGACTTCGGCAGCTGCACTCCTGGGAGAAGGTCCCGAACCCGGAGACGTGATCCACAGCGTCAACGGACAACCGGTCGAGGATGTCGCCACACTTCGCCAGAAGTTGCGTGAAGTTAAGCCCGGCGCCCCTATCATTTTGCAGATCGAGCGCGACGGCGGGATGACCTATCTGGTGCTGGAATCGGAGTAGGGTGAACGCGGACCTAAAGGTCCGCTCAACCAGCGTCCGCTCACAACTCAACCACGCCGTGGGTTCCGAGCGCGTCATCGTTTTCGTCGTTCGGTCCCCGTGGGCCGCCCTCCCGCATCTTTGCGGTCATCTCTTCAATCACGATCTCGATCACGGTTGTCGTGCGCAAATGCGCAGGCGGAGCGGGGATGTAGTCGCGCCCGGCCGTGCGGCCGGGGAAGTAGCGCAGCGTCATTTCTTCAAAGATGCGCCGCTTTTCGTCTTCATCCTCCAGCAGACGTCCGCGGCCGAAGCACATCACCGAACGATAATTTGCCGAGTGGTACTTCGCGTCGCGCGAATAGACGAGTCCGTCGAGTTGCGTGACCGTCGCGCAGACAGGAATGCCGGTCGCCAGTGCATTGAGCATCCGGCTCGCCGGGCCGCTGTGCACATAGATTCGATCCGGCCGCTTGGAGGAGTACTCGTAGAGCATTGGGATGACATAGGGGCGGCCTTCGTAGTTAAACCCGACGTGCGCCACCTGCCCCGACGTTAGAAATTCCTGAGCGCGATCGGGAACCGCACGCTCCGGATGCTGGCGGATTCTTGTCGTCCAAATGTTCTCGTAATCGCCCATAGCTTTTATTGCCCCGTACTCGCCTGGTCGCCTGTTTTGAACTCTGCCCAGGGATTGCCCTTCATGTCCTTCAACACGGGCTTCATCCAGTCATACTCGGAATGCGCGGCGAGAAACTTGTCGGCAATAAAGTCCTGGCCGCAAGGATGTCCCGCGCGGGCAACAAACGACATGTTCTTCGTCATGGTGCTATCGGCCGCTTTGCCGGTAACGGCACCGTCCGGAGAGTAGGGAGTCCGGTCCCACTCGGGCATGCCGCGCGGCGAATCTTCAAGGTGTCCGCATAGCGTACGCTCATTGGCTTCCTGCTTGTTCTGGTAGCTGTCCCAATGATCGGCGAGAAACTGCTGTGCCAGCGCGACGTCGATCTGGCCCTTGTTCTGCGTCATCAGTTCGTTCCACCGCTTGTGGCGCGCATTCATCGAACTGGAAGGATCGTCGGTATTGAAATTGGTTTCCTTCTTGATGAAGTCGGGATCGCTGGGGAAGTTGGAGCCGACAAAGTAGCCGTCTTTGCTGCGCCACACCCGGTGCATCTTCAGTCCCAACTCAAAGCGTGCGACTTCTCCGGTCTTGTTGTCAGCCAGCAGCCAGTCGTTGGCATATCCGCCGTTATTTTGCGCAAGCATGATGCGCACGAAATCGTTGATTGAGTTTGCGTACTGCATCGCCTTGCGCGCACGCACGAATTCAGGCACGCCGTTGGGGTCGTAAAGTGAGAACCCGGTGATGGTGGTTTCGGTAATCATCAGCCCGGCAGCGGTCACCGTGAAGTCGTCATCGCTGACGATGATTCCGGGGAAGCCGTCCATCAGCATGCGATAGCCTTTGGCGGGAACAATGTCGAAGATGACGGTGAAGCGCGAGCCATCGGGGAAGGGGCTCCAATTGTTATGTGCGATGACCGGCTTGTGGTCCTTGGTCCACGAACCGGTGGCGACGAATGCGCTGCAATGGCCTGGGGACTTCAGGCTCGCCGCCGCTGTGCCCTTCTGCTGTCGTTCGAGAGTTGGGATGTAATAGTCGGGCACTTCTTCCTTGGCGTTCAGCGCGACGACGTCCCAGAGATCGAGCGATGCGCCACGCGCCTTCAGGCCATCAGTGATGCCTTGCAATTCCTGGCGATACTCGGCCTCGATGTGCGGCCAGAGAACGTTTTGCGCGGTATCGCGGAAGAAGTTCCAGTCGCGCTTGCTGTCGTGGGTCTCCAGGAACTGAATGGCCTTGAAGCCGTCAACAATTTCCGGCGCGAGCAAGTATCCGTGCTGAAAACCGATGTCGGAGGGCGAGCCTTCCAGGTGAACGTAGACCCATCCGGCGCGTTCGAAACGGTAGGCGTTCTTCAGGCGAGGATCGGTGGACGAAGCAGGATCCTGCTTGGCAAAGGCGGAAATTGAGACCACGATTACAAAGCCGATTAGCAGTGCGCGACGAACCGCTCTTTGCCGAAGCATCCTATTCTCCTGGAAAAGCAAGGTGAGCGAGCAGCTTACCGCGTCGGACAGCCAGATTCAATGACCGTGCTGGAGGGTAACGTCTTGAAGACAATTACGTGCCCGTGACTACCGTAACTTGCCCTGTTTACTTATCGTTTACAAGCTGGCCGAAACTTTTGGCCATTCCGGAAGTCTGAACATTCAGTGCAATTCGAAGCAGACTAAGACTAGAATCGTGCTCCAGTTGCATCTAACTAAGACTTGCTAGCTTGAGACTATTTTGAAGTTCTTGTACAAAATGCGATTTCTCTCTTCGGCGCTGCTGCTTGCGTCGATGAGTTGCCTTGCTCTTCCGGCTGTCGCGAGTACGCCCGACCTCGATCGCGGTTATCGCCAGATGTACGACCTCGATTTTTCTGGGGCTCACGCCACGTTTCAGCAGTATCAGCAGACGAAGGCCAACGATCCCATGGGCTATGTATCGGATGCGGCGGCCTACCTGTTCTCAGAATTCGAACGTCTGCACGTGCTGGAGTCGGACCTCTTCATCGACGATAGCCACTTCGACGCGCGGCACAGACTAACGCCAGACCCGGCTCTCAAGGCGCAATTCGATTCGCACCTTGAGAAGGCCGACGCGCTGGCCGATGCTGCTCTGGCAAAAAATCCCAAAGATACCGATGCGTTATTCGCGAAGGTGCTGGCGAACGGATTGCGCTGCGATTATGCCGCCCTGATCGAAAAGCGCAACATCGCGAGCCTGGGATACATGAAGACCGCTCGCGTTCAGGCGCAACAACTGCTGGCTATTGACCCGACGCGCTACGATGCTTACCTTTCGCTGGGAGCAGAGAACTACTTGCTGGGCGCGAACCCGGCTCCCGTTCGGTGGGTGCTTAGCTGGACGGGATCCAAAACCGACAAGCAGCAGGGAATTGAGCAGCTCCGTATCGTCGCCGAAAAAGGCCACTATCTGGCTCCCTTCGCGCGGCTGCTGCTTGCAGTTGCCGCCTTGCGCGACAAAGATACGCACACGGCGAAGGTCTTGCTGGCCGGGCTGGCCACGGAATTTCCCGACAACAAGCTGTATTCCAAAGAGCTGTCGCGGATCCAGTAGCTACTTGACGCCTGCTTCGGTCCTTGGCGTGACCCCGCGAACCGTCCAGAAATCGGCAGTCACTCGAGGATTCGCGATGTAGTCGTACGGCATCCAGAAGTAGCCCTTGATTCCCCAACTCCAGCCCCAGGAATTACGCACCAGCACGCGCTGGTTGCGGTCGTCGTAACCAACGGCCATCACGGCGTGCCAGCCTCTAAGCCGCTCGCCACGCTTGGGCATGGGCATTATGCCGGTCTTGGCGACATGCAAAGATTCGAAACTTTCGTGGACGAGGAAGGCAAAGAGAAACGGGAAGCCTTCTGCCAGCCGGTACTTCATCAACCGCAGAAACTCCGCTCGCGAACGCCTTCCCATCACGATGCGTTCGTAACGCGTGATCTTGTGGTGCTCGGCTACCTCGTACGCGCGGCGATTCGGTTTGCGAGCCATTGCAGCCTGTGTCAGTGAGAACGGCCAATCTCTTTCCGGACAGACGCCATGTCGTGCGACGGCTTTGAGCGCAGCGCGCAGGTTGGCGCCTTGTTTCTTTGTGGCGTGCATGGCGCGCAAATACGCCAGGGTGTTGTAGAAGATGAAGAGTCGGGATGGAGAAAAATCCTTTAACCCGAGACGGCGTTGCTCGAACTGAAAAGCTCCAGCGAGAGAATGTGCCGTGCAAGTGAGCGGATGCCCTTGCTCATGCACTCGAGGGCAGAGAGGCCGCAGATCGACCTTCGCCGGCAATTTCTTCGGAGCCGCTTCAGGCGAGTACCGAAAATCGCGACGGTCGCGAGGATCTTTTACCGCGCCGTAAAAACCAACGGAAGTCTTGGAACCCGTGCGCACGGCGGACTTTGCCATGAGAGAGCCAATCGTACCACTAACTACTTGTTCGCCCGGGCTGTCCGAAACGCCTCCACGCGCTCCCGTACGCTCATCACATGCGTAGGAAGCTCCAGTGCTGAACCTTCCTCGAGAATCGGAATCAGCTTGTCGAACTCGGGCCCGGAGTGCGATCCAGTAATGACAATGCGGATTGGATGAAACAGCTCTTTGCCCTTGGCACCGGTCTTCTCTTTGACCTCGTTGACAATCGCCTTGAATCGCTCAGGCGTCATCGGTGCTGCGTCGGCCTCGACACGCTGCAGAAACTCGGAGAGCACGTCATTCGCCTTGGGTAACGCCAACACCTCTGCGTTATCGGGAGAAGCTAGAGCGGCAGCAGCATCGACGTGGAAGATGAGTTTAGCTTTTGCCGGCAGTTCATCGAACCTGTTCACTGACGGCGCCAGCAACGCCACCACTTTGCTGAACCACTGCGCAATTCGAATGCACGGATCGGTCGGGATGTAGCCTGCCTGAACGAAATACGGCAGGGTAAGCCTCTCGATGCGCTCCGGCGGGCTCTGCTTGATGTAGTGCCGGTTGAGCCAGTACAGCTTCTCCATATCGAATGTTGCCGCCGCGGGTGTGACACGTTCCAGGCGAAACTCTTTCTTCAGTTCATCAGGAGAAAAGACCTCGCGCGTGCCGCCGCTGGGTGCCCAACCCAGCAGCGCGAGGTAGTTCATCAGCGCCTCCGGCAGCACGCCCATATCGCGAAAGTTTGCAATCGAAGTTGCCCCGTGGCGCTTCGAAAGCCGCTTGCCGTCGCTGCCGAGAATAGTCGAGAGATGCGCAAACTCGGGCACCGCCCAGCCCAGTGCTTCGTAAAGCGCGACCTGCTTGGGCGTGTTCGACAGATGATCGTCGCCGCGAATCACATGTGTGATCTTCATCAGTGCGTCATCGACGACTACAACGTAGTTGTAGACCGGGATTCCTGATGATCGCAGAATGATGGGATCGCTCACTGCTTCGTTGGGAAACTCGACGATGCCGCGCACGATGTCGTGGAAGCGGATCGGGTGCTCGGGAATGCGCAAGCGGATGGCTGCCTGCTCTCCCGCTGCGCGCCGCCGCCTAGCCTCCGACGGATCAATGCCGCGACACGTGCCGGGATACAGCGGAGAACGGCCTTCGGCCATCGCAGCTTCGCGGTCGTGTTCCAATTCTTCCTGCGAGCAGAAGCACAGGTAAGCTTTGTGTTCGCTGAGCAGACGCTCGGCATGCTCGCGATAGAGCTCCAGGCGATCGCTCTGGCGATACGAGGCGTATGGGCCGCCTACGTCCGGGCCTTCATCCCACTCGAGCCCAAGCCATTTCAGGTCGTCGAGCAGCTGCGTCTCGTAGCGGGCTTCGCTGCGCTCAAGGTCGGTGTCTTCAATGCGCAGGACCATCGTCCCGTGTTTCTGGCGCGCGAACAGCCAGTTGAACAGCGCGGTGCGGGCATTGCCAACGTGTAGTTGGCCGGTAGGCGAGGGAGCAAAGCGAACGCGAATGTCGGAAGTAGTACTCACACTTCGATGGTATCAAGAACACCAATCCGTCGACGGTCAAGGATCCGGGCGTCCAAGCAAATAGTGGTACGATTTAAAAAGTCATGACCATAACGGCTCGCTACGAACACGGCGTTTTCAAGCCCCTTGAAGACGTTAACCTCCACGAAGGAACCGTCGTTGAAGTTCGCGTACCGTCGTATGCTGATCGCCTGAAGGAAAAGTTGCCTCCCATCGAGAGCTCTGGCATCTTCGGTATGTGGAGTGACCGTACCGATATGGGTGACAGTGTGGACTATGTCAACTCGCTGCGTCGTAACCTTCGCGGCTGAGCGATCTCCAATCCGAATCGGCGTGCATGCCCTACTTAGTCGACAGTGATGTACTGATAGATGTATACCGCGGCAACGTCCGCGCCCAAGAGTATATCGACGCGTTGCCTGAAGCATGGGCACTCTCGCAAGTTTCAGCCTTGGAGCTCATCGTCGGTGCCAGGAATAAGGAAGAGCTCGCTCGAACGGACAACTTCCTCTCAGATTACGTAGTCGTGCCGCTTCAAGGTTCGACCGGTTTATGAGCGTATGAGCTCCTTAAGAGGTACGCAAAGTCGCACGGCTTGCAGGTTCTTGATTCATTGATTGCGGCTGCGGCAATGGAGGAGAATCTTACCTTGGTGACAAGGAATCGCAAACACTTCTCAATGATCGAAGGTCTTCTCCTGCAGGTTCCTCAATACTAGAAAATTCTCATGTAGCGTCGGCAAACTGCCGGTGCCTATTTCCCGTCCTCGACAATCTTCACCAGGATGCGGTCGATGGTGTCGAGGGCTTTCTTGGTAGGCATGGTGTGATTGTTGGCCACGATGCAGAACGCAATGTGATCGCCGCTCTGCGTCGTCGCATAACCGGAGAGGGAATTGACGTGAGTCAGCGAGCCGGTCTTTCCGCGCACTACACCCTGCAACGGCGTGTTCTTAAAGCGATCGGCCAGGGAGCCATCCACGCCCGCGACGGGCAGTGTGTCCTCGAAGAGTTCGCCCCAGCTTTGCTTGTGCGCGTAGATAAGCAACTGAACCAGCGCTTCGGGGGTGACCAGGTCTTCCCGCGACAGTCCAGATCCGTCATAGAAGACGAAGTCATCCGGACTCAGACCGGCTCCCATGAGGAAGCCGCGCAGTACTTCCAATCCGCCCTGAATGGAGCCCGACGTCCCCTTCTCCTTGCCGAGCAGCCGCAGCATGAGCTCGGCGTGCAGGTTCTGGCTCACCTTGTTGATGACGCGCAGGTCCTCCAGCACCGGCTGCGATTGATAACTGGCCAGCACCAGCGGCGCGGGGTTCATGCGTGTCGCCGCGTCGCCGCCTCCGCCCGACGCTACGGTGGTTACCGAGAACGTCTGCAACGAAGCCAGTTCGGTGTGACGCGTGCGAGGGCGACCATAGATAACGACGCCGCGCTGCTCCAGCAACTCGCGAAATAGCCTCGCGGCAAACTCAGCCGGATCATCGATGGCAAGTGCCTCGCCGGCTCCCGGGTCGTCCTGCGGAATGTTGCCCCAGATGGTGAGCTGGTTCGAGCCGGGTTCGCGGTTGATGTAGATCTTGCGCGGCTCTGTACCCTTCGGCGTTGTCAGCACCCGGTTCTCAATCCGGTAGTACTCGGGGAATGGAGTGACATTCAGAAATGCGCGTTCGCCGGCATGGTCGGCCGGAAGAATGTTAACGAAGATGACGTTGTCATTGATGGTGAGCGCCGAGACGGGAGCGCCCCACTCCCAAACCAGATCGTCCTGCGACCAGCCTTCGCCATATCGCTCGAAGACGTAATACGAGTCGTCGGCAACCACGTCGCCGTCGACGAACTTCAGGCCTTTCTGTACCAGTTGGTCGGCCAGGTCCTGCAAGACTTGGATGGGCGGTACCTTGCGCTCGGTCTTCAGGTTGTAAGGCAAGGTGCGACCGGAAAGGTTTGGGTCGCCGCGGCCAACCAGCACCAGGTCCGAATCAAGGCGGCCATACTTATCGAAGGAGCCGGTGCTTTCCACCGTGGTCTTGAAGCGATAGCTAGGTCCGATCAGCGCGAAGACAGCGGCAGTGGTAAAGAGCTTTTCGTTCGACGCTGGAGTAAAGAGCTTGTCCTGGTTCAGTGCGTAGATCTGTTTACCGGTGTCAATAGAAACGGCGTAGATTCCCCACCACGCACGCGCAGCTTCGGGGTCGGTCAGGATTTGTTCGATGTCGCGGTCCAGCTTCGAGGCGTCGGCTTTGGACGACGGCGTCTTCTTCCCGCCAAACGCAAGAGCTTGCGTGAGCAGCAGGAGAATGAGGATCGAAGCGAACTGCCGGGCCGCGTACATACAGCTTCAACTCGGATTCTACACCGGCTTACGCGGGCGGCTGCTCGCATTTTTGTGATTGGTGGAATACTTGAGAGTGAACCGTCGGTCAATCGACTCCAGGTTGTTGATGTTAGTTACCACCTGGCACATTTTCTAGCCGACTCTTTGATGACACTGCTGTGACCGACCACTCCAATTGCCGAATGTAGACGGCAACTGCTTTGATTACGCCGACGGCCGGGGCCAGCAAACATGCCCAAAACGAAGGTCTAGTTGGGCCATACCTTGGTGTGCCAGGTGTACCGCGGCTGGGTGAGCACGACCCTGAAGTCGGACGGCATGATCTTCCGCAAGGACCTGATCTCGGTAGAAGACCATCGCGAGTCGCCCGTGGCGGTTACGTACATGTCCGATCCGCGCAATAGGAGAATCATTCCGTACTTTTTCAGGGCATGGATGATTGCCTTGGCGGTTGGCCCGTAGCCTGTCTCGTCGAAGTCGGCGCGCAGGACGAATCGAGTGCCGGTTCCCACGGGATACGCGACCGAGGTTCCGTCGGACTTCAACGGCATCATGGCGGGTGGGGTGAACCATACCGGTGCGTTCCTGTTGGGAAACTCCTGGGGAGACAGCGTGAATATCAGGGCGTGGTTCACTTGGTCCGCGGCGGCATCGTCATAGGTGAGCAGTCCGCCCATCCATGATGCTCCCCCGCCCATGCCGGCAGGCGTAAGCCATGGCCGCTGATAGTCGCCGCCGTACAGGTTCCAGGTTGCTAGCGTCTGTGTCTCCCACTGTCCATTGGCGAAGTTGAGACCCTCGGCCTCCCACGCCATGCCCTTGGCTCGATCGACTACGATTCCGTGGAAGTCCAGCGCGCCGGGATTCTGCCCCTTCTGGGTCCACGCTGGGTTCAGCGGGAAAGGTGCGTAGCATACTTTTCCGATGCAATTGTCGTTCGCTCCGGTGACCGCGACGGACACCGGCACCAGGGGTTGAGTTCGGCTATCCACCACGACGTAAGGGACCTCGGCGTCGATGAGTAGGCCGCGCCTCGAGATGCTTGCCAGAATTGCCGCACTGTTGGGGTCCGTCGGCATGTTGTCCGCCCTGGTGTTCCACAGCGAATTCGCGGAGAACGGACGGAACCCGCACAGATTGCCGTTGATGCCAAGGGCCCACTGACAGGATGGCCCCCTGCTCTGCGCGTTGGCCTGGGGAATCAGGCGCCCAGTGACCACCACGGCCGCAAGTGCCAACGTCAAACCGGTAGCTTTGAATTTCATCGTGCGTTCTCCATTGTTGCGCCAGTCTATATTTTCGGCGTTCGAGTTCGTGCTGCGCGGCTACACCGTCGATCGCTTCCCGGACGCGGGAGAACAGTCGACCTACGCAGTGGTGCCAGATGCCGACTGAGATGCGCTGGAATGAACGATAGCGGCTGATTAGCAATGCGAACCATTAGTTTTGTGGGCGTTCAATCGATAAATAGAACTCGCTCGCTGCTTTCCAAAGAAGAATAGAATCTCGCACATGCGCCCCTCGTATTCCTGGCAGCTGCGAACCAGAACTCTAGAGCTCGGAACTCGCACGCTGGTAATGGGCGTTGTCAACGTCACGCCGGACTCTTTTTCCGATGGAGGCCGTTTCGTTCGCCCGGAGGCGGCGGTTGAGCATGCGCTGCGGCTGCTGGACGAGGGCGCCGACATCCTCGACATCGGCGGTGAGTCAACCCGACCGGGCACAGTTTTGCATGGTGAGACGGGGCCGAAGCCATCCGTAAGCCCGCAGCAAGAGCTGGATCGCGTGCTGCCGGTGTTGGAGTCAGTACGTAAAGAGCGGCCGGAGGCAGTGCTCTCAGTTGACACCTATAAGGCCGCGGTCGCACGCGCAGCCGTCAATTCCGGCGCGGAGATGGTGAACGACGTCAGCGCCTTTCGATGGGATCCAGCGATGGCTGCGGCTTGCGCCGAGCTTGGCTGCGGAGTGGTGATGATGCACACGCGCGGGCGGCCCACCGAGTGGCGAACCTTAGATAAGGCAATTGACATCGTTTCCGAGGTCGAGCACGATCTCGCGAATCGGGTTCAGATGGCTTTCGAGAGCGGGGTGCAACGTGACCGCATCATGCTCGATCCGGGCTTCGGCTTTGGCAAGAATTTTGAGGACAACTATCCCTTGCTGGCCAATTTCCGGCAATTCCAGAGGCTGGGCTTCCCGCTGTTAGCTGGGGTCTCGCGCAAGTCATTCATCGGAAGAGCTATTGTCCAGCGTACTGGCCGCGACGTACCGGCGAGCGACAGATTGACTGGATCGCTTGCCGCCATGGTCGCCTGCGTTCTTCAGGGCGCTCACATTGTGCGCGTACATGACGTAAGGGCATCGGTGCAGGCAGCCGCTGTGGCGGATGCGATTCTGGCCAGCGAGTCGGTTGCGAGTGTTGAACATTTCTGACGACAAGCCAGCGCGCGCATAGTCTTTGCATCTAAAATTCAGGCGTCCCCCCCACGCGGAGTTGCCCCGGTGCGCCCACCGCGGGCTCAGCACATACATATGAACAAGCTCGAGCAGTTGGTTTCAAACCCACGTGTCACGGTGCGCCGTGG
Organism: uncultured Acidobacteriaceae bacterium; assembly: GCA_963699875.1. Classification (GTDB taxonomy): domain Bacteria; phylum Acidobacteriota; class Terriglobia; order Terriglobales; family Acidobacteriaceae; genus CAVVDY01. The sequence goes on along the minus strand of CAVOVN010000002.1, from coordinate 130,893 downwards.
CGGCGCTCCCGATCCTTCGGGCAAAACGGTTGTCTACTGGATGCAGCGCGCTCAACGCGCACTCGACAATCCTGCGCTGGATGTGGCGGTCGAAATTGCTAACGCGCTGCAACAGCCCGTGGTGATCTTCTTCGCCCCGGTGCCGTTCTATCCGCATGCGAACCTCCGGCATTACACATTTCTGGCACAGGGAATTCCTGACATCGTCGAGCGCGCGCGCAAACGCGGCATTGGCGTTGTGTTGCGCCACTATCCTAACCATCATCTGATCAAGTTCTGCGATGAGGTGAAGGCGGCAATCGTCATTGGCGATGAGAATCCGTTGCGCGAGCCTGATCATTGGCGCGAGCTGGCGACGAAGAAGCTGAACATCCCGCTCTGGACGGTTGATGCCGATGTGGTCGTTCCATCGAAGCTGCTGGAGAAAGAGCAATACGCGGCGCGCACCATTCGACCGAGGTTGCAAGCAAAGTTCGACGAGTTCTTGAAGCCGCTGAAGAATCCTCGAGCCAAAGTCGAATGGCAGAAGCCGAAAGGCTTGCACTCGCTACTCGACGACGGCTCCTTCGACATCACAGAAGGTTGGAAGATGCTCGATCGCTCGGTCGCGCCGGTTGATTCATTTCGCGGAGGAACCAGCGAAGCCTTGAAGCTGTTGAATGACTTCGTTACGCACAAGCTTGCGCGTTATCCCGAGCTTCATGGGAAACCTGAGGTCGACGGCAGCAGCCGGCTCTCGCCCTATCTTCACTTCGGACAGATCAGCCCTATCACGGTGGTGCTGGCGGTCGAGAAGTCCAATGCCCCACGCACGGCCAAAGATGCCTATCTCAACGAGCTCATCACCTGGCGCGAGCTGGCTATCAACTTCGCACATTTCAACAAGCTCTACGACTCCATCGAGAGCGCGCCCGATTGGGCGCACCGAACCTTGGCGGCACACGCCCGAGACAAGCGGCCCATCGTTTACGCGCGCGAACAACTGGAAGCCGCCGAGACTCACGACAATCTGTGGAACGCCGCGCAACAGCAGATGCTCTACGCCGGCTGGATGCACAACTATATGCGCATGTACTGGGCGAAGAAGATTCTGGAATGGAGTCCCTCGCCGCAGGTGGCCTATCAGACGGCGGTTTACCTGAACGACAAATACTTCCTCGACGGCCGCGATCCCAACGGATACGCGGGCATTGCATGGGCGATTGCCGGCAAGTTTGATCGGCCATGGTTCGAGCGACCTATCTACGGGACGATTCGTTACATGTCCGGCGCCGCAGCTCGAAAAAAGTTCGACGCCGACAGCTACATCGCGCAGATGGCTAAATTGGCAGGGAAGGAGGATGAACAGCCAAAACTCTTCGGATGATTTGCGGGAGATAGGGGTCCTTCGACTGCGTTCGCTCGCTCGCGCTCTCTCACACCGCTCAGGATGACAACGGTGCAAGGGATGTTGTCGCTGACTACGGCGCGATGCGCAAGCTCACCAGCAGCGCCACGCCCCACACCATCACTCCTGCGGCCGCGACCCCCAAATACCAGTTTCTCTCGCGGGCGTTATGCAGCGTGGGCAAGGGAAGCGGAGCTCCCATGGAGCGATGAAACCATGCGGTAAGAAATCCGCCGAACCCGATCAGGGCGGTCAGGCCGCCGAAAGCGAGCCCGGCCACCACCAACACAAAACTCAGGTCGAACACGGTTCACCCCAAAAGCTGGGAACTACCCTATGCTGAGTGCGGGCCGTTGGCAAGGCCGTTTGCTAGAATCCAGCAGGTACTCGGGAGGGCGATTTGAAACGAGTCACAGGTCTGGGCGGGCTTTTCATAAAGTGCAAGGATCCGAATGCGATGTATGAATGGTATGAGAAGCACCTGGGGATGAAGCGCGATCACAGTCAGACAGTGCCTTTTAATTGGCGAGAAGCCGAGGAGGCGGAAAAGACCGGCATGACCGTGTGGGCGCTCTTTCCCGAGAGCACGAAATATTTTGAGCCCAGTCGCGCCCCCTTCATGATGAACTTCCGTGTCGAAAACCTGGAGCAACTTCTGGCCGCCTTACGCGCCGAAGGAGTGCAAGTCGACGATAAAGTTGAGGCCTACGACTACGGCAAATTCGGCTGGATCATCGATCCGGAAGGGAACCGCATCGAGCTGTGGGAACCGCCTGTCGAGCGGCAGCCGTTGCCATAAACGCTCCATGTGGCTCAGAGTCTAAGTTTCTACTACGCGTATAGTTGACGCACCGTAGCTGCTCGCGGTACAGTTCCATTCGTCTCGACTAATCTGCTCATCCAGGTTCCCCATCTTGGAGAAAACTCCAACAGTATGCGAGCTTCGTCCGCTCATTGCTGTAAACCACACATGTTCTAGCAAAGGAAAAATTTTCTTATGACTAAGCCTCAAGGCGTCCCTCGTCTTCTTTCGATCGGCAGTCGTTTGCTGTTGCTTTTCGTCTTCACTTTCGCAACTGTCATTTCTGGACTTGCCCAGACCGCCAACCTGCTCCAGCTGAGTTTCGATCCCTTCACCAATGCTACGAGCCAGCACCAGACCGAAGTCGAGCCGGGAGCTTTCGCTTATGGCAACACCATCGTCACCGCCTTTCAGGTCGCACGCATCTCCAGCGGCGGCGGTGCTGACATCGGTTTCGCAACATCGAAAGATGGCGGCGAGACCTGGACCAACGGACTGCTTCCCGGCCTCACCCAGTGGTACCAGGGTGGCAGCAACTCGGCGGCCAGCGATGCCGCGGTCGCTTACGACGCCAAGCACGGGATGTGGCTCATCTCCACCCTGCCTATCGGCAATAACGACCTGGTGGCGACCAGCCGGTCGACCGACGGACTGACCTGGTCGAACCCGGTGCTGGTCACCTCGACCATCGACTCCGACAAGAACTGGATCGTCTGCGACAACTGGCTGAGCAGCCCGTTCTACGGTAATTGCTATACCCAGTGGGACAGTCCCAGCTTTGGCGATCTGATGTACATGAGCACCTCGACCGATGGTGGCGCTACCTGGGGCGCTGCGAAAAATCCCACCAGTCGGGACTCCGGCATCGGCGGCCAGCCTCTGGTGCTGCCGAACGGTACCGTTGTGGTGAGTTACGCCGATTTCGGCGGCGGCATGAGCGCGTTTACCTCGACCAATGGCGGTGCGAGTTGGAACGCTTCCGTTAGCATTGCCAATGCGCCCAGCCGCGGTGAGGATGGCGATCTGCGTAGCGCCGGCTTGCCCTCGGCGGCCATCGACGGAGGCGGCACCATCTACATGTCGTGGCCGGATTGCGGCTTCCGCAGCGGATGCGCGGAGAACGATATTGTCTACAGTACCTCGACCGATGGCACGCACTGGACTACGAAACAACGGGTGCCGATCGATCCCGTGACCAGCACCGTCGATCACTTTATCCACGGAATTGGAATCGATCCCAATACCGCCGGGAGCACGGCTCACATTGGATTGAATTACTATTTCTACCCTAACGGGAACTGTGGCAATAGCTGCAGCTTGCGGGAAGGCTATATCCAGTCGAACGATGGCGGTCAGACCTGGAGCCAGGCGACGCAGATCGGCGGAGCCATGCAGGTCGCATGGCTGCCCGATACGTTCTCGGGACGCATGGTCGCCGACTACACCGCAACCGTGTGGTCTAACGGCCAGAGCTTCCCCATCTTCGCGTTGGCCTATCCGCAGATCAGCCTGAAGACGCCTTTCCGCGAGTCGATGTTCACCCTGAAGCGAAACTTTAACCTACCCGATAACGGCATCCGGGTGAGCGCCGCGCAGGACAAGCCGGTCCCGGGCGTCAAGGGCACTCGCGTTTGGGAATACTACGACCTGGATCACAAGCACCCGATTCATCCGGGAACGGTTCCGGTGCCGACCGGGCCTGACAACGACTAAGAGTTGTTCTAAAACATCTAAGGCCGCTGAGCAATCGGCGGCCTTTTTCGATTTGTGAAGCACCGCGTCAGGGCACGACCTTGGCCGTGCCGAATAGGCCCCAAAAAGCTGAAGGGCTTTAGCCTCTGCCGCAGTTCGCAGGGGCTAAAGCCCAATGTTCTTTCTCTCGATCGATGGCACGCCTGAAGACGTGCCCTGACGCGAATTGTTCCTCACGACACGAAGTGGTCGTGCTAGACAGGGTAGATACTCTCCGCGCCTACTCCGTCCACCTTCTGAACACCAGGCACCCGTTCGTTCCGCCGAAGCCGAAGGAGTTCGACATGGCGTACTCCATCTGCGCTTTGCGCGCGGTATGAGGAACGAAATCCAGGTCGCAGCCTTCACCGGGATTGTCGAGATTAACGGTTGGCGGCACAATCTGGTCGCGCAGCGCCAGCACCGTGATTCCCGCCTCCAGTCCTCCGGCGCCTCCCAGCAGATGCCCGGTCATCGACTTGGTTGAACTGACTAGTATCTTGTAGGCGTGCTCGCCGAAGGCGCGCTTGATGGCCGTGGCTTCGATCTCGTCGCCCAGCGGGGTAGAAGTTCCATGAGCGTTGACGTAGCTCACTTGCTCCGGCGTGATGCCGGCGTCGCGCATGGCATTGCGCATGACCCGGAATCCGCCGTCGCCATCCTCTGCGGGCTGGGTAATGTGATATGCATCAGCGCTCATGCCGTATCCAATTATCTCGGCAAGAATCTGCGCACCACGCTTCCTGGCGTGTTCCAGTTCTTCGAGGATCAAAATGCCGGCGCCTTCGCCGATGACGAACCCGTCGCGGTCGCGGTCCCAGGGACGGCTGGCATGATGAGGGTCATTGTTACGCGTTGACAGCGCGCGCATGGCGGCAAAGCCTCCCACGCCCATCGGGGTGATCGCAGCCTCAGAGCCGCCGGCAATCATCACGTCGGCATCGCCGTACTTGATGATGCGCGAGGCATCGCCAATGGAGTGGGCGCTGGTGGTGCATGCGGTACACGTCGCCTCGTTCGGACCTTTGGCGTTGTGGCGCATGCTGACCTGGCCCGCCGCGAGATTCACGATGGCCGAGGGAATGAAGAACGGCGAGATTTTGCGCGGGCCGCCATTCAGCAGGTTATTGTGCTCGCGCTCAATGACATCGAATCCGCCGATGCCTGAGCCGATGGACACGCCGGTGCGCTCGGCCATCTCTTCGTTTTCAACTTTGTAGTTAGCTGATTGCAGCGCATCGTCGGCCGCAGCGATGGCAAGGTGAATAAAGCGCGCCATCTTGCGCGCTTCCTTCTTCTCGACATAGTGCAGGGGATCGAAGTTTTTAACTTCGGCGCCGATCTGGCAGGAGAAGTTGGAGACGTCGAAGGCGGTAATGCGCTCCACGCCGCTCGTGCCGGCCAGCAGCGCCTGCCAAACTTCGGAAGCGCTATTGCCGACGCCGCAGATGAGTCCGATGCCCGTTACGACGACGCGACGTGGCAAACTACTTCGATCCTTTCGCGTGTGCGTTGATGTAGTCGACGGCATCTTTCACCGTACGGATCTTCTCCGCCTCTTCGTCGGGAATCTCGATGTCGAACGCCTCTTCGAAGGCCATTACCAGCTCGACCGTGTCCAGGGAATCGGCACCCAGGTCGTCGACAAACGATGCATTAGGCGTGACCTCGCCCTCATCTACCCCCAGCTGCTCCACAATGATTTGCTTTACCCGCTCGTCTACGGATGCCATGTTCGCAAGGCTCCTTCCTGGAATGTGCCGGCTTTAAACAGATTTTGAGGGACAGCTTTACTTGCTTGCCTTCGCGTGCTGCTCAATGTACGAAACTGCGTCTTGCACGGTGCGGATCTTCTCTGCATCCTCGTCAGGGATCTCGATGTCGAAGGCTTCTTCGAAAGCCATGACCAGCTCGACGGTATCCAGCGAGTCGGCGCCCAGGTCGTCTACGAACGAGGCCTTCGAGGTCACTTCGCCTTCGTCCACTCCGAGTTGCTCCACAATGATCTGCTTAACCCGCTCTTCAGTCGATGCCATCTATTGCCTCTCTTGCCGCGTCATGCGGAAATCTATAAGTGTAAATGTCGCCGGGAATCCCTGTAAAGAATCCCAAGTCTGTTATCAAAAGTCGTGCACCTCGTAAGATGCACGGTTCCCGGTCGTGAGACTCGACTCATCCTAAACGCCAGCTTTAGTAACGGTCAACGTAAGGCTTTACCGCCGCCAAACTTCCCCGCTTAGATGCTTCTCAATTGCAGAGGAACTCTCGGCCACTCGTGATAGAAAGTCATCATGCGTGCCGTCGTGCAGCGGGTGAGCCGAGCGTCGGTCAGTGTTGATGGCCCGGTCACCGGAGCGATTGAGATCGGACTTCTCGTACTGCTGGGCGTGGGGCAGGACGATGAACGCTCCGACGCGGATTACCTGGCTGAGAAGGTCGTTGGTCTGCGCATTTTCGGAGACGCAGAAGAAAAGATGAACCGCAGCGTGGTTGACGTCGGGGGCGCCATCCTGGCGGTGTCGCAGTTCACGCTGTATGGCGACGTTCGCCGCGGCAAGCGCCCGTCGTTCGATGCCGCGGCTCGGCCCGAACGCGCGCGTGAGCTGTATGAATACTTCGTCAATGGCGTTCGTGCGCTGGGCGTGCGCTGCGAAACCGGCGTCTTCCAGGCCACGATGGAGGTTGAGCTGGTGAACTCCGGCCCGGTGACCATTCTGATCGATTCCAAGAAACAGTTCTAGGATGGTGGTGTCGATAGCGACGTCGTCTTCGCTCGGGGTAGCCCTGGAACGGGAACGGACTGAGCCCGAAGGGCGTGCGATGACAGCCCAGGACGTAGCGAAGCGGAGTCCTGGGTACGCGGAGCAAATAATCCCAGAGTCCCTCGGGGACGACATAAACATTCACGCTAGGCTGCAAGCGAGTGACCTGTGTCGCCGGCTGAAGCCGGCTCTGGGGTTTTGGTCGGCACGTTACCCAGCGTTCCGCTTCGCTTCACGCTGGGCTATCATCACACGCCCTTCGGGCTCTGAGCCTCGGCCGATGGGAGTCGATGCTGCGCACGCACGACAAGCCCATTTCTATCCCCGTTGCTTCCGCCGCGACGTGTCGCTGGCGACTGCGAAGCCCACTTGGAGGGGAGCCAACGCGGCCCCGAAGGACCCGCTCTACCCGCGCACCTTGGCGACCCGCTCCTGTACCTGGGACACGAACTTCGCGTCGCTTATATCGCCTAGGTTGATCTCGACGTTGGCCAGCGCACCATCGGCTGCCGCCTTCGCCAAGCCGATACCCACCGCGATATCCGACGCCATCTTCGGATTCGTCATCGGCCGCAGCGACTCGAGAAGCTCGCGGGTTTCCCGCGCCTGCTCCGCGACTTTGAGCGGGATTTCGGTCGCCTGTTTCAACGCGGCGTCGACCTCCACCTGCGCCTCGGGATGCTCTTTCGCCTTCTTGAACGCCGCCATCACCTCATTGAACGAAGTCGCATCGGCATCGATTGCCGCCTTCAATGACTCACGCAACTCACTCAGACGCGCGATGGCATTGCTCAGCGGCGCTTCATATTGCAGATAGGCTTTCTTGCCACGCGACATGCCTGCGACCATGCAGCCCAGTGCAGCCGCCATGGCTCCAGTTGCCGCCGACGCGCTGCCCCCACCGGGAGCCGCCGTTGGCGCTGCCAGTTGCTCGACGAACGGCTCGACTCCGGCGCGCAGGCCTCCCACCGCCATCTTGCCGCTCATCACGGCGGCCAGCCGGTTCTCCAGGATCAGCGAAGAGTCGAAGTTCTCGATTTGCAGGAACCATTCCGCGGCATCTTCCAGCGCCTTCTTCGGGATGAGTCCGACGATCTCGCTGGACAGCGGCATTACGCCGTGACGCGCGGCCTCGCGCTTCACGTATTCGTACACCCGCGCAATCGGCGTCTGGTCGGTGTCAGTCAGGTTCATCGAAACCTGCGCCAGCCCGCGTACCGGAACGCCCATGCCCTTCACGTAGCGCAGTCCGCCATTGGAGAAGCGCACGGCTTTGCCGATCTTCTTCGCGATGTCCACGTCGGGCGTGTTGAGATACACGTTGTAGGCGACAAGAAACTTGCGCGCGCCAACAACCGTCGCTCCCGCCGTGGGATGCAGTTCGGCGTTCCCGAAATCAGGCTTGCGCGCGGGATTGGTCTTCACCTCTTCGCGAATGCCCTCAAACTGCCCGCGACGAATGTTCTCCAGGTTCTGCCGCTCGGGCGTTCGGGCCGCCGCCTCGTACAAGTACACCGGCACCCCGAAGCGCTTCCATATCTGCTCGCCCACGCGGCGCGCCATGGCCACACAGTCCTCGATTGCGAGCCCCTCGATAGGGATGAACGGCACCACGTCCGTCGCGCCCATCCGAGGATGCGCGCCGGTATGTTTCGTCAGGTCGATCAGCTCGGCAGCTTTGCCGACGCCGCGAATCGCGGCTTCTTCCACCTTTGACCGGATCGCCTACCAGCGTGATGACGCATCGATTGTGGTCGGCGTCCATCTCGCGGTCGAGAAGGTAAACGCCATCCATCTTCATGGCTTCGAGGATGGCGTCGACTTTGGCCTTGTCGCGGCCTTCAGAGAAATTAGGAACACATTCGACGAGTGCAGGCATAAGCGTCGAGGATAAAGAAGCCCAGGCCGCGCGGCAAGGACGGAGAACACAGAAACGGGTTCACCACAGAGGCACGGAGTTCACGGAGAATTGTTGGTCTGGAGTCTCGCGGCCCGAAGAAGATCGCGCAAGCGAACACCCTTCGCGCTAACGTCTTCCGCCTGCCCTTTCTTTCTCCGTGTCCTCCGTGCCTCCGTGGTGAATGGGTTTTGCTACTTCTTCAACGACTCCAGATACGCCACCACCGCCTCGGCGTCAGCTTTATTCATGTGATAGGCCGGCATCGGAGGCCGCGCGGGCTGCCCGTTCGGCGCGAGGCCGGTCATGAAGAACTGCACTGCTTTCGCATGGTCCCAGCCGGGCAGCCCAGCGATGTTGGCGGAAGTGTCAGCCCAGCCGGGCACGGGTACGGTGGACGTGAAGGTCAGTTTCGTTCCCTGCAACCATTTATCCTGAACGAACTCGCCCCTCTCATTCATTGGGGTATGGCAATCGGCGCACTGGCCGATCTCTTTCACCAGATACTCGCCATGGGCCGCCATGGCGCTCTTGTCTGCCGACGCTTTACCGGAGCCGGCGTTGCTGTTGAGTACGACCGTGCAGAGCACGACCACAACCGCACCTGCAATGAGCAGTTTTTTCATCGTTTCTCCTGAGTTTGGTCGTTGCTGAAGCGCAGCTCGCACAGGCCTAAATGTCTGGAGACGATCAGCGCGTTCCAGTCAGTAGGAGTAAAAGGTCAGGGCGCACTTGCAGCGAAGTGCCTGATTGTGCAGCACGTCGAAACGCGTTGTCAATTATCTGCGACGGTTACCCGATAAGGCTTACTTCGCCACCATCGCCGCGACCAGCGAATGGAAGATCTTCGCGCCGTCGGTCATGCCCAGCTCGGGCTCGGCTGCGCGCTCGGGATGCGGCATCATCCCCAGCACATTGCGGCCTTCATTGCAGATGCCGGCGATGTTTTCCAGCGAGCCATTGGGATTGGCCTCTGCGCGTGACTTCGCCTGCTGGCGGTGACATAGCGAAACACGATGCGGTCCTGCTCTTTCAATTCGGCCAGCGTCCGCTCGTCGCAGACGTAGTTGCCTTCCATGTGCCCGATGGGGATCTGCAACACCTCGCCCTTGGTGAGCTGATGGGTGTAAGGAGTGTTCGTCGACTCGACGCGGACATGCACCGGCTTGCAAACGTATTTCAGTCCGGCGTTGCGCATGAGAGCGCCGGGCAGCAGTCCGGACTCGCAGAGAATCTGAAACCCATTGCAGATGCCAAAGACCAGCCCGCCATCGGCAGCGAACTTACGCACCGACTCCATCACCGGAGAAAACTTGGCGATCGCTCCCGTGCGCAGGTAATCGCCGTAGGCAAAGCCTCCGGGCACGATGATGGCGTCAACGCCCTTCAGGTCAGGCGAATCGTGCCACAGGAACTCGACCGGCTGCTTTTCGACTGACTCGATGGTCCAGTAAGCATCGTGATCGCAGTTTGATCCGGGGAAGATAATGACGCCGAATTTCATAGCGAGAGCGTTCTCCGAGGGGATACTTTCAGTTTAGCATTGGCCTTGTAGCTCTCGCAGGGCGGACTACATCTAATTAACAAGTAAACATGCAGGTTTCGCGGCACATCCACATCACCGGCTCGGCGCTGAAGCAGTGGTTTATTGGCCAGTGCTACGACTCGGCGTGCGTTGGACTGCTATGGTGGGCCGGCCTGACATTTCTTCAGGTGCCGTTCGCCATCTTCTGGGCGCTGTTGGCCGCGCTGTTTCAGTTCATTCCACAGTTCGGCGCAGTCTTGGGCGTCATCGGTCCCCTGATCGCCGCGGCCTTTGTCAGTTGGGAGACCGCGCTATACGTGCTGATCCTCTATGGCGCGATCGTTGTCGTCGATGGACTCATCCTGCAGCCGCTCATCATGCGCCGCCAGACCCGCGTGCCTATCTGGGCGTCGCTGATCATTCCCATCCTGTTGGGCCTGTTCCTGGGATTCTGGGGATTTGTAATCGCGGCGCCATTGTTAGCTGTTGTCTTTGCTTATCGCGGGATGGCAAAGAGTCGCAACCGCCGCCCCCGAGTTCCCCAGCAAACGCCACCGGGACAAGTCATTACCGGAGGCGTGCTGATCTCGCCCGGAGAGTCCGAGAGCCACATCCCGCCGTCGGAGTAAGGAGGCCTTCGGGTTACGCTATACTGCTCCTCCGTCGCCCATAGAAAGCACGTCAGGTAGGAGAACGATGAGTTCATCCCCAGCTACTCAGAACATAACGGTTCGCCGCGCTACGCCGGCCGACGCCGAAATTTGCGGCCGTATCTGCTATGAGGCGTTTACCAAACTGAATCAGCATCACAACTTTCCGCCGGACTTTCCGTCGCCTGAGGTGGCAGCAGGCGTTCTCTCCAGACTGTTCGCCAACCCACGCGTCTTTTGTGTTGTCGCTGAGCAACACGGCCAGATACTGGGCAGTAACTGCATGGACGAGCGTTCGCAGATAGCAGGCATCGGTCCTATCACGGTTGATCCCACAGGGCAGAACTCCGGCGTCGGCCGCCTGTTAATGAAGGCGGTGATGGATCGCGCGGCCGAACAGCGCTGTGCTGGAGTGCGGCTGGTGCAGGCGGCGTTTCATAGCCGGTCTATGTCGCTCTACGCCAAGCTTGGCTTTGACATTCGCGAGCCGCTGGTAGCGATGCAGGGAACGCCGATCCAGCATGTGCCGTCTGGGCATGTCGTGCGACCAGCGCTGGCCACGGATCTCGATGCCTGCGATACGCTCTGCCGGCGGGTGCATGGACACGACCCGCTCCGGCGAACTAGCGGATGCGATTGCACAGGGTACAGCGCGGGTAGTCGAGCACGATGGTCGGATCACGGGATACGCGACGCTGATCGGCTTCTTCGGTCATGCTGTCGCGGAAGACAATGCCGAGCTTCAGGCGCTGATCGGCGCAGCAGAAGAATTTGCCGGACCGGGCCTTCTGCTGCCCACGCGCAACACCGAGCTTTTTCGCTGGTGCCTGCATCACGGCCTGAGAGTCATCCAGCCACTCACGCTCATGTCCTTTGGGCTGTACAACGAGCCGGCTGGGGCGTTCTTGCCTTCGATATTGTTCTAGTGGGAAGTTACCCGGCTTTACAATGTTACCCAGTGCTTCTATGCCTACCATCACCCTGTGTCAATTGCGCGATACTCGCCGCCTGAAGGCTTGGCTTAAGGCCGGCAAAACCGTGGAATTGCGTGAGCGCGACCGTGTTATCGGGCGCATCATACCGAAACCACAGCCTCCTCAAAGCGGTTCTGTCGAATACCCGGACTTTGAGGCTAGGGCCAAAGCAATCTTCGGCGACCGAATCTTGCCGAACGCTGTGATCAAGGAGCGGAGGCGTTCGAGGTATTGAGCGTCTAGGCGGATTCTGACGTTGTCACTTGCGAAGCCTGGAATGGCTCGGAGATCGGTGAGACTGCACCCAAAAGCAAAAGACCCGGGCGCTCGGCCCGAGTCTTTAAGAAGCTGGGTAACCCGTCAAAGAAAGTATCGGCCGTACCGCAACAAATGTCAACGGAACAAAGTTGGGGTACGATCATGCCATGAATTGGTTCGAGCCGCCAGACCGAACACCCGAGGAATGGGCCAAGCGAAGAGCCCAGTTCCGGTGGGTTGGATGGGATTCGGAGTGTTCATGGCCGTCGGCGTGATTCTCATGCAGAGATGTGGACGCTAACTTGCTCACCAATGCCAAAATAGGCCAACGACCAAAGTTGGGAACGCCCGTCTCGTTCCCAAATTTGCGCGGTTACCGCGGTGGACCTGACCGGAATCGAACCGGCACCGGATAACTTGACGGGTTACCATGCTCCCAGTTACACCACAGGCCCACGTTTTGGAGTCTAGCTTTTGAGACTCTGACCGGCACGGTTGCGTGTCACCCTTCGCAGTGACGGTTGGGTCCCCGTTTTCCACACTCTTCACCGGCTGCAAGCATTTCCTTCGCCCAATAGAATAGAAGTATCAACTCCATGCCTGAATTCGTTCACCTGCACCTGCATACCGATTACTCCATGCTCGACGGAGCATGCTCGACCGAGAACCTCGTCAAGCGCGTCAAGGAACTCGGCATGCCCGCCGTGGCCATGACCGACCACGGCAACATCTTCGGAGCCGTCGAGTTTGTCGACGCCGCCAAAGAGGCCGGGGTCAAGCCGATCGTCGGGTGCGAGCTCTACATCTGCAAGAAGGAAGATCATCGCGCCTCGCCGGAGGGCGACAGTTACAACCACTTGATCGTCCTGGCCGAGAGCGATGAAGGCTATCGCAACCTGGTGAAGATCGTCTCTGAAGCGTCGCTGCATGGCTTCTACTACAAGCCGCGCGTCAGCAAGAAGTTTCTCGCTGAACATTCCAAAGGGCTGATCGGCATGTCGGCGTGCCTCAAGGGAGAAGTCGCCGAAGATCTGGTCGAAGGCAAGTATGAGAAGGCGCGGCAGGCAGCCGTCACCTTCAACGACATCTTTGGAAACGGCAACTTCTATCTCGAAATTCAGGACCAGGGCCTCCCGGAGGAGAAGCTCATCCAGGCGAACCTGGTGAAGCTGGAGCAGGAGCTTGGCATCCCGCTGGTCGCTACCAACGACAGCCATTACCTATGCGAGGACGATGCGCACGCGCAGGATGTGATGGTCTGCATTCAGACCGGCAAGTCGATCAACGATACCAACCGCCTGAAGTTTGCCAACAACCAGTTTTTCGTGAAGAGCCCGGCCGAGATGGCGAAGATATTCTCGGGATACGAGCGTGTGCTGGCGCGCACCATGGAGATTGCCGAGCGCTGCAACCTCGAGCTCAAGAAAGTACGCGAGCCCTTCCCGAAATTCGATGTCCCTGCCGGATATTCGCTCGACGACTACTTCGAGCACGTAACCCGCGAAGGCTTCGCACGCCGCCTTACATTGCTGCGCGAGTTGCAAACCATGGGCCGAGTGAAGCATCCACTAGAAGATTACGAGGCGCGTCTCGCACGCGAGATCGGCATCATCCGCCAGATGCAGTTTGCCGGATACTTCCTAATCGTTTGGGACTTCATCCGCTACGCGAAGGAAAACAACATCCCCGTTGGGCCCGGCCGCGGCTCGGCTGCGGGAGCGCTCGTCGCCTACGCGTTGGGCATCACTGATATCGATCCGCTGCAGAACGAGCTGCTGTTTGAGCGCTTCCTCAACCCCGAGCGCGTCACCATGCCCGACATCGACATCGATTTCTGCATGAACCGTCGCGGCGAGGTCATCAGCTACGTCACGCAGAAGTACGGACGCGATCAGGTAGCGCAGATCATCACCTTCGGAACCATGGCCGCCAAGGCTGCGATCAAGGATTCGGGTCGTGCGATGGATGTGCCCTACGCCGAGGTTGAGCGCATCACGAAGATGATCCCGGCGACGCTGAACATCACCATCGACGGCGCGCTGAAAGATTCGCCGCCGCTCGCGACCGCTTACCAATCCGAGCCGCAAACGAAAGAGCTGATCGACACTGCGAAAAAGCTCGAGGGTCTGGTGCGCAACTCGGGCGTACACGCCGCCGGAGTGGTGATCTCGCCGCAGCCGCTCACTGATCTCGTCCCCCTCTATCGCACCAAGAACGAAGAAATCGTTACCGCTTACGACATGAAGGCGGTAGAAAAGCTCGGCCTGCTGAAGATGGACTTCCTCGGGCTCACCACGTTGACCATCATTGACGACGCGCTGCGGCTCATCGAGCAAACGCGTGGCGAGCGGCTGAATCTTGAGCGGCTGGAACTCGACGACGCCCTCACCTACGAACGCGTCTTCCATACCGGATTGACCTCGGGCGTCTTCCAGTTTGAATCGCATGGCATGCGCGACGTGCTGCGCCGCTACAAGCCGACTATGGTCGAAGACCTTACCGCCTTGAACGCGCTTTATCGGCCGGGGCCGATTCAGGGTGGCATGATCGACGACTTCATCGATCGCAAGCATGGCCGCAAGAAGATTGAATACGAGTTGCCGCAACTCGAAACTGTGCTGAAAGAAACGCTGGGCGTCATCGTCTACCAGGAGCAGGTGATGCAGATCGCCAACCTGCTCGCCGGATACTCCCTCGGCGAAGCCGACCTGCTGCGGCGCGCCATGGGCAAGAAGGATCCGGAGAAGATGGCCAAGCAGCGTGCGCGCTTTGTGCAGGGCGCGGCGGAGCGCAGCTTCCCACCGAAGAAGATTGAGAAAATCTTCGACCTGATGGAGCAGTTCGCCGGATACGGCTTTAACAAATCGCATTCCGCCGCGTATGCGCTGCTTGCCTATCAGACGGCGTATTTGAAAACGCATTACCCCATCGAGTTCATGGCCGCGCTGCTGACATCGGTGTCGTCAAGTACCGACGACGTGGTGAAGTACATCAACGAGTGCCGCGAAATGGGTATCTCCGTCGAACCGCCCGACGTGAACGTCAGCCATTGGTCGTTCACTCCGCATGGAGAGGCGATTCGCTTTGGCCTCGGCGCGGTGAAGAATGTTGGCCAGCACGCAATTGAGTCCATCGTCGCCGCGCGTAAGGAACTCGGCAGCTTCTCGTCGATCTTCCAATTCTGCGAGAAGGTCGACCTTCGCCTGCTGAACAAGCGCGTGATGGAGTCGCTCATCAAGAGCGGCGCTATGGACCAGCTTGGCCGACGCTCGCAGCTCATGGCCGTCGTCGACAACGCCATGGATCACGCGGCCAAAACGCAGCGCGATTCGGCTATGGGACAGCACGGGCTGTTCGGTGTTTTCGCCGATGAAGAGCCGCAGGCGAAAGAAAAGCCGTTACCCAATCTTCCTGATTGGGATGAACATCAGCGTCTCGCGTATGAAAAAGAGATCCTGGGCTTCTTCATCACCGGACATCCGCTGGAGAAGTATCGCGACAAGCTGCTCGATTTCCACGCGCTCACCACGGCCGAGGTCAGCGAGTTGAAGTCGTCAACCGGCAAAGACGACACGCTGATCGGTGGCGTCCTCAAGGGCATTCGCGTAGCGAAATCGAAGAAGGGCGACCTGTATGCGACCGGCCAGCTCGAAGACATGAACGGCTCGGTCGATATCCTGTGCTTCGCCGAGGCCTATCGCCGGCTGGGTGAGAAGCTGAAGCTTGACGTGCCCGTGCTGGTGAAAGGTGGCGTGAAAGTCGAGGAGGGATCGAATACCAAGATCCTCGTCGGCGACATCACGCCTCTCGAGCAGGCAACGCCCAGGCTGCCGCGCAGCTTGCGTATCAAGATTCCATTGGAGAACGTTTCCGACAACACCGTTTCCGGTCTGCACGCATTGTGTCAGGAGCGCAAAGGTGAGGCCAAGGTCCTTTTCGACCTGGAACGCAAGGGCGACTTCACTGTCGTGATGGAGGCGGAAGGCTATAATGTGTTGCCGGACCGCAATTTTATCGGCCGAGTAGAAGAGCTTTGCGGGCGCGGCAGCGTGCGCGTGATCGACTAGTCCATCGCGTCCGTTCAACCGGCAATATCCGAGGAATTCATCCCAATCATGGAAGCTGCTTCGAAAGCCCAGACCGAACTGGAGCGTATCGAGAAACAGATTGAGCACTTGCAGGCTGCGGCCGGCGAGAACGAAGAGGCGCGCCGCCAACTACAGGACATGCATCAACGCGTCGACGCCTTGCGCCGCCAGGTTTCCGGCCAGTTGAGCGCGTGGGAACGAACCGAACTGGCGCGCCATCCCATGCGACCGCATTTCCTCGACTACGTGGAGCGCGTTTTCTCGGACTTCAGCGAAATTCACGGCGATCGCGGCTTCGGTGACGATCCCGCCATCGTTGCCGGCATGGGCCGCCTCAATGGCAGGGAAGTAATGGTGATCGGCACCCAGAAGGGCCGCGAGACCAAGCAGCGCATCTATCGCAATTTCGGGCAGCCTAATCCCGAGGGATATCGCAAGGCGCTGCGTATCATGCGCTTTGCCGAGAAGTGGCATCGGCCGGTGATCACACTCATCGATGTGCCCGGTGCTTATCCCGGCCTGGGCGCCGAGGAACGCGGGCAGGCGGAAGCTATCGCGCACAACCTGCGCGAGATGGCGCGGTTGAAGGTTCCGTTCATTGCCGCAATCACGGGCGAAGGCGGCAGTGGAGGCGCGCTGGCCATCGCCGTTGCCGACCGCGTGCTGATGATGGAGAACAGCGTCTACTCGGTTATCTCGCCGGAGGGCTGTGCGTCGATCATGTGGCGCGATTCCAGCAAGCGCGAGATCGCGGCCCAGGCTATGCGTATCACGGCGAAAGACAACTTAGAGATGGGATTCTGCGACCAGATCATCCCTGAGCCTGCCGGCGGTGCGCACCACGATTACGATGCCGCGGCAGCCTCGCTCAGTGCTGCTCTGGAAAAGAATCTTGCAGAGTTGGAGAAAAAGCCGTTGCAGGAATTGCTGGACGCGCGCTACCAGAAGTTCCGCACCATGGCGCAGTATTACGAGGTGGTGTAGATTTCAGCGCAGCCCAAGCTGCGCTATTTGAGATGCTCCGCGTCAGGGCACGTCTTTAGACGTGCCGCCAGACTCAAACCATTTCTTCCGCATTGTCGTCCGAGCGAAGCGAGGGATCTGTTCTCGTACGACGAGGAGGACGCCTTCGCGATGGCGAGTCTATTCGTGGCGCCGACAAGAGCAGATCCCTCGACGACAGAAGTCGTCTCGTGATGACAAAAATAAAATGGGCGAATCGGCACGACCGAGTCTTCAAGCCTGCCCTGAGCTCAATCCAAGGGTGCCCTGACTCCACGTTTCGCACGCCCTAATTTTCTTCCCTCTGCCTCATATTGCCTGTCCGCAGGTACCGGCTATGCCAGCCCAGCGATTCGGTCAGCAGGTGCGGGGTATGCTTGCCGTACGACAGGCGCTCAGCGCGGTTGAGATAATCCAGCAGCTGAGGCTTGTAGTCAGGGCTGGCACACTTTTCGATGATCACATGCGCACGCTGACGCGGCGAGAGCCCCCGCAGATCCGCCAATCCCTGCTCGGTCACGACCACCTGTACATCGTGCTCGGTATGGTCGACATGCGAGACCATCGGAACAATCGTCGAGATCGATCCCTTCTGTGCCAGCGACGGCGCCATGAAGATCGACAGATATCCATTACGCGCGAAGTCGCCCGAGCCGCCAATGCCGTTCTGAATGCGCGATCCCATCACGTGCGTCGAGTTCACGTTGCCGTAGATGTCGGCCTCGATCATCGCGTTCATGGCGACGACACCCAGGCGCCGAATGATCTCCGGGTGATTAGAGATCTCCTGCGGCCGCAGCACGATGCGGTCTCGGTAGCTGGCCATGTCGGCATTCACTTCGTTCAGCATCTCAGGACTGAGAGAGAACGCGGTCGCCGACGCCGACGTCACCTTGCCCGACTTCAGCAGGCGAATCATGCCATCCTGAATCACTTCGGTGTACGAAGTCAGGTTTTCGAACGGGCCTTCTTCCAGCCCGAACAGTACCGCGTTGGCGATGTTGCCGACGCCGGACTGCAGCGGGAGCAAATTCTGCGGCATGCGTCCCTTCTGCACCTCCCAGCTCAGGAACTCAAGAATGTGGCCTGCGATGCGCTTTGAGGCCGCGTCAGGTGCTTTGAACGCGCTATTGCGATCAGGCGAGTCGGTGAGCACGATGGCCACCACCTTCTCGGGATCAACTTTCAGATACGGCGAGCCGATGCGCTGCCCGGGATGGGTAAGAGGAATGGGTCCGCGATTCGGTGGCGGCTTCAGACCGTAGTAGATGTCGTGCATGCCCTCCAGCGCCTCGGGCTGCCACGAGTTCACTTCCAGGATGACCCGCTCGGCGCAGTCGATCCACGTCCGGTTGTTGCCGATGGAAGAGCTGGGCAGCAGGCGGCCATCTTCCAGCACCGCCGCGACCTCGATCAGCGCAACGTTGAGCTTGCCGAGAAACCCGTATTCCATGATCTGGGCGACATGGCTAAGGTGAACGTCCATGTATTCCATCTCGCCGGCGTTGATCCGCTTGCGGGTCTCCGGGTCCGACTGATACGGCAGCCGCAGGTTGATGCCGCCCGCCATGGCCAGCGCACCATCCAACTCCGGGCCGGTGGAAGCGCCGGTGAAGACGCTGACCTGAAACTTCTGGCCGCGAAAATTCGCCTCCGAAATGCGCCGCGCCAATTCAATGGGCACCACCTTGGGATAGCCCGAGCCGGTAAAGCCGCTCATGCCGACCTGATCGCCCGAGCGAATCAACGCCGCGGCTTCGTCGCCGCTCATGATTTTTTTAGCCAATTCGTTATTCAGAACACGGTTGGTAACGGATGTAGCTGTCGCCATGTAACCCTTTCCAACAGAGGGGAAATGCCCCAAGCATCAACCATAGGGTTCCATCGCGGACGGGGTCTGTGAGGTAGGTCACTACAGCGGCGGATTTCGGGCGGAGGCGGCCTCTCAGGCCAGCGTGAGCGCACCGCTCGTCCGAGTCTTCCTACCGGTTTATGGTGCACCAAACATGCGGAAGTAGATTTTCAACAGCCCTGACTGGGCCTTTGGCGGCCGCGACGAATGCCACTCCCACACCTGGCGTTCGGATGTGAGTAGCAGGCGCTCGAAATCGGCGTCGCTGATGGTTCTCTTCCGCATCAGCTCGTTACGCTTCTTGTGCATCGCAGACCGTTTGGCAACTGCGCCGCGAATCCCGCGTATGTAGGCGCTCGGGCCGCCGCGCTTTCGAACTACGTACCCGAACCACAGCGCTTGAAACAGCAGGATCCGAGACAGGTAGCGCTGCACGATTTCCGGCGGATAGTCCTTGGCCAGCAGCCATAGCTGATTGCGCGTCACCAGCTCAAGAATTCGCGGATGAACCACCGATCCACTGGTCGCACTGCCGATGTGGTAGGCCACCGCCTGCGGAATGTACATCCCGCCGTAACCGACGATCTGCGCCCGCAGCCCTAAATCAATGTCGTCGAGATAGGCGAAGAAGTCGGCGTCCAGCCCGCCACACTGTTCGAATGCGTCGCGCCGGTAAAGCACGGCAGCACCGCATCCGGTCAGGATGGGCATCGCCTGGTCGAACTGTCCACGGTCTTCGTCGGTGCTGCCCAGGCGATAGGCGCCTCCGGCAATCAGCATGGCATCGCCCGCGCCATCAAGATGTGTCCGCTGGGTGGCGCACAGCAGCTTACCGGCGGCGAACCCAAGCTGCGCATCGGCCTCAAGCGTACGGACCAGTACCTCCAGATAGTCCGGCTGCATTTCGATGTCGTTGTTCAGCAACAGAAGATACTTCGAGGATGTCGCCGCTACTGCGCGATTGATCGATCCGGTCGTGCCTTCGTTCGTAGGCAGCTCGATTCGCGTTGTGTTCTCGGGCAGCGGATCAGCAAGGATACTGTCGCTGCGCGCCTCGTTCTCCACCACCACGATTTCCCAGTTCGAGCGCGGCAGCGTCTGCTGCTGGATGAACTCGATGCAACGCCGCGTCAAGTCGGGGCGATGTAGCGATGGGATGATGATGGTGACGGTCTTCACGCGCGGTTAACGCGATTCTACACAGGCGGGTAGTGGGCAGTTTGGTTGTCATCCCGAGCGAGCCTCTTTTGCGAAGCGAGGGATCTGGGCGTGCCGATTCGCGCCGGGCGCGAAAGGCACGCATCCATATCCAAACTGACCCACTACACAGGCGCAGTGGTTCACACGCTTTGCCGCTATTGCGCGTAGCGCGCTTCAAACTTCTCGGGAACCACGATAGTGACGTTGCCGTTCAGAACGTACGCGTCCGCCACTATAGCGCCGGGCGGTCCATTATGAGCGAACAATGCGTATCCTGAGCTGTTCCGCGGCAAATTCAGGTTAGTAGGGTTACTGGCGCGAGACACCTGCTGATTGCCCGGAACGCTGACCGACGCCGCCACTAACAACTGATTGCTGGCATTGTAGACATAGAGTGTCCCGGTAATTGGCATGTCGGACATGTTGGTGAAGCCCCACGACGTGTCGAAGCCCGACCACGTGCTCCAACGCGCGTTGAACAGTGTGGTGTCGGTGAAGCGATAGGAATACGTTCCCTGGGCCCCAAAGTTGGTAACCGACACAATGTTGAGCCCGGTAGACGCTGCGGTAAACGAAATCCGCTGTCCCGTACCGTACTTGCTTTTCGCCACTACCGGCGAATAGGCCTGGGTAGCGTAGTAGGTCACGCTTGAGGACCCGAAACAACCGTTCTGTTGCAACCCGCCAATGTCGTTTGGCCCCCAGACACTGAGGTTGGCGAATGCGATCGACGTGTTGATGCTTTCGTTGTCAGTGGTCGCGACGAACTCCGCCGAATACGAATGTCCTGCCTGACCGTAAAAGGCATACCAGTAAATAGGGTGATTGCCACCAGAAGTTCCGGCAAACTGTGATGTCACCATCCGGTTGTCGGCTTGCACGAGACTGGGGTTCACGCAGTTGGTGGATTCTCCCAGCGCGCCGATGGCGGCCAGTAACGTTACGCAAAGTGCAGCAATCCTCATTACCAGGGCTCCTGAGAAGCAGAGTGGACATTCTCAGAGTAACTGCGCGCGAGGTTACGTTGCTTTATTTCGGGATGGTTTTTAAGAATTGGTTCCCAGAGTGGGAATCGCGGCTGCGAAATTGACCGGGGAGTAGCTTAGATTTGCAGTGCTTTGGCGGCACCGATCGCCCTACATCTCGCGGTAATTCAGTAGTCCGGCGCCGATAAGAACGAAGCATACCGGCCACACCCAGGAAGGAATTTTGCGGTTCTCGGGAGGCAGGCGCAACTCCAGCCAACGAGCCCATCCGGCAAACACCGCAAGTACGCCCATCGGCACGTGAGTCAACTCCACCAGCAGGTTCTCTTTGACGTTGGTGATGGCGTGCTGATGGGTCAGCAGCACCGCGCCTCCGGCCGCGCACATCAGCGGGAAGACCAACGCCATGGGATCGTTTTCTCGCTGCCGTTTGCGGACCCGCAATTCGAAAATCGCGAAGCCAATGCACACCAGCGCCGCCAGTCGATGCTGAAATACTTCAGGATCGGCCATGCACGCGCCGACACTCTTCCATCCCACAGGCCAGCATTCGCTGTCGGCCTGCAGGATGATGAAGATCGCGATGCCGATGAGCAGCAGCGGCCAGTACTCTGCCCAGGGAGCTTTGCCGGTGCGCGCCAGCAACGCCAACACGCCCATCGCCAGCACCAGCACTCCCATCCAATTATGATTGGCCTCCGACTCCAGCGAGTCGGCGACCATACGCGCCGAAATCAGCTCACCGTCCGCGTTGTACGCAACAGGAAGCGGCGCGGAAGCAGCGTTGCCAGGCAGCGCAGGGCCGGCCGCGCTGGCCGTTTGCACGTGAGTGTAGGTGAGCCGCGGGAGGGTCGGCTTGAAGCGCTGCGCAATCTGATGCAACGACACAATGTCGTTCGGCTGATCGACCGCCGGCGGCTGAGAGGTGAGAGATGCTGCAGTCAGGATCACGGTGATTCCGATGCCTACCTCAGCTTCAATCAGGCGACGCAGGCGCGGCATCACCTGGTCGCGCGGCAGGTTGCGCAGCATCAGGAAGTTGATGCCGCCCAGCACCATCAGCACGCTCAGCATCACGGCTTTGGCCAGCACCATTACGCCGTAGGCTGTGCCCAGAATTGCCTGCCACGAGCCGATGTACACCACGCTCATGGTGAGGCCGCTGATCACGATGAGAATGACGCTGATCAGCGCCAATCGCGAAAAGCGCTCGGTCACGTAAAAGCGCGCGCTCGAATCCTTATCACGAAACAGGGCGAGCACCAGATAGGGCAGCCCGCCGATCCAGAATCCCGTTGCTATCTCATGGGTCGCGGTCAAGGCAACCAGCAGCGGCCGTCCTTCCAATCGTGACGCCGCGTGATTGGTCATGAGCGACGCGGCCATGACCACGATCGCCGGCGCCACCAGCGCCCACGACGAAAGCTTGCTGCGCGACACGGAAATGATGAGCGCTACCAGCGCGGCGCCCAGCACGACGCTGCCCGAGATGAAGAAGTTCGCGCCAACCACTTCACCAAAACCAATCTCGGCCCTGGTCATCAGCACCGATGAATCGACAAACAGGTAGAGCGACTGAATCACAATCAGCCCGAGAATGCTGATGCGCAACAGCGTCCACGAACCGCGTTCCATGCGCTGCCGCTGCGCCGGATCTCCCGGTACATTCCGCGAGACCCAGAGAACGAACAGCACTCCGCCCAGCAACAGAGACTGGAATACCAGCGTCCCCGCGCGCAGGATGACCGACAGGAATTCGAAGAGATCGACGAGTTGCCGCATTCGCTGGAGCTACTGCACCGTGAACGGAACTGCGCCCTTGCTCATGTGTCCGTCGGAGGCAAGCACGTTCCAGATCAGCTTGTAAGCGCCCGGCTTCAGGCCGGCGGCCTTGCACTGCAGGATGTCGGGCTTGGCCTGTTTCTCAAGTTTCAGGTCCGACTTCGTCCCGTCAGCCGCGTCCAGTTCTACGCGCGAGCGGCCGCCATCGATGCGCACGTTGTAGCGCAGCGTGATGTCCACGTTGGGCCCTTTGACCGTGGAATTCTGTTTGGGAGTCGAGTCCATCAGGATGGCGTGCGCGAAGAGCAATTGTGAGCAGGTTAAGACGATAGCGAGCGTCAGCAACGCATGTGCGTAGCGCCGGGATAAAACCACGTCGTGTTCCTCCAGATGATTGTTACGGTATTGAAAGGATACGCGGGCGGGGGCGCAGGCTCAAGGGAGAGAGGGTAGAGCGTCGATGCGATCGATCGGGTAGGCTGGCCTCGGGGGTTTGCAGAACTCGACTCTGCCAATGTCGGTGAAACAAGCAGCTATCTGCGCCCCTTGGGGGCGACCGACATGACAGCCCAGCACGCAGCCGAAGGCGGAGTGCTGGGTATGAGTACGAACGGTTCTTGAGTCGCGTAGCGACGGCACAGCTTCTCGCGCACACACACTTGGCCCCTGCGGTGATGCGAGGGTTTGGAATGCGTCGCGTCAGGGCACGACTTCCAGTCGTGCCGACCACACAGTTTAATTTGTCATCCTGAGGCGGCTTTAGCCGCCGAAGGACCTACTGTTTGCTTGCTTTGCGACGGAGCCGCTCCGCGGCAAGAATTTTGTTGGGGGCATCGTCACCCCACGCTCACGCGTGGGGCTAAAGGCAAGTCATCGCTCCGCGATGGAATGCTGTTTCTTCTACTCCACCTGCTTCTTCAATTCGTGCAGCAGATTCAGCGCCTCCAGCGGGCTGATCCGATCGAGGTCGGTGTCTTTCAACCGATCGACCACCTTCTGCGACAGCGGAGTGAAGATGGTTAACTGCACTGGGCCAGGCTCCGCTTCGCCTTCATTCGCCAGATGCTTAACCGCATTGCGCTCGGCGCTCTCATGTTCGGCCAGCACCTCGCGCGCACGCGTGATCACGTCGTTCGGCAGGCCGGCCAGTTTCGCGACTTCGATACCGTAGCTCTTGTCGGCCGAGCCCTCCTCTACCTTGCGCAGGAAGACGATCCCGCCGTGGCTCTCCTTCACCGATACATGATAGTTCTTCACTCCGCTAAGCCGGTCAGCCAGCTCCGTGAGCTCATGATAGTGCGTCGCGAACAGCGTCTTCGCGCGGGTGTTGGCGTGGATGTACTCGATCGCCGCCCAGGCAATGGCCAGCCCATCATAGGTCGAAGTGCCACGGCCCACTTCATCGAGCAGGATGAGCGAACGCGCAGTCGCGGTATTCAAGATCGCCGCCGTCTCCGTCATCTCGACCATGAAGGTCGAGCGCCCGCGCGCCAGGTTGTCGCTGGCGCCGATGCGGGTGAAGATGCGATCGACCAGCCCCAGCCGTGCCGAGCGCGCCGGGACAAACGAGCCCATCTGCGCCATCAGCGCAATCAGCGCAGCCTGACGGAGGTAGGTGGACTTGCCCCCCATGTTCGGGCCGGTGATGACCAGCACCGCGTGTGTCGTCCCGTTCAGGTAGAGATCGTTGGGCACGAAACGGTCGGAGACGCCGCTCAGGTCCTGTTGCTCGATTACGGGATGACGCCCGGCAACGATCTCCAGATCGCCGCCCTCGACGAATTGCGGGCGGCAATAGTTGCGATTGGCTGCAAGTGTGGCGAACGACGTGAGCACGTCGATCTCTGCCAGCGCCAGCGCCGTCTGTCGAATGCGTTTTGCCTCGGCGGCGATCGCTGCGCGCAGCTCGGCAAACAGCCGTCGCTCGATCTCGACCATCTTCTCCTGCGCGTCCAGCACCTTCGCCTCTAATTCCTTCAGCTCAGGAGTGGTGAAGCGCTCGGCATTGACCAGCGTCTGCTTGCGCTCGTAGTCGGGCGGCGTATGGTGCAGGTTGGCCTTGGAAATTTCCAGGTAGTAGCCAAAGACGGAGTTGAACTTCACCTTCAGCGAAGCCGATACCGGTACGCTGGCGCTCGCGCTGCTCGATCTGCGCAATGTACTGCTTGCTGTTGCGGCTCAGGTCGCGCAACTCGTCCAACGCCCCATCGACTCCGCTGCGGATCACGCCGCCATCGCTCACCGTCAGCGGCGGCTCGTCTTCCAGCGAGGAGACGATGCGCGAACGCAGATCGGCCAACTCATCGCATTGCGCGTGCAGCGTCTGCAATCGCTCGACATTGAACGCTGCCACCGCCGCGCGAATCCCCGGCAACTTGCCAAACGAAATCGCCAGCGCCAGCAGGTCGCGCGGGTTCGCCGACTCCAGTGTCACGCGGCTCAGCAGGCGCTCCAGGTCGAGCATGCCATCCAGCGCGCGCCGTAGCTCTTCGCGCCGGATGAGGTCCGCGACCATCGCTTCGACCGCACTCAGCCGCTGCTCAATCTCGCTCAGCTCAATCGACGGCCGCAGAATCCACGAGCGCAGCAGCCGCTTGCCCATCGGAGTCGCGGTGCAATCGAGACAGCGGAACAGCGTCACGCTGTCGCCCGCGCCGGAGAACAGCGGCTCGATCAGTTCCAGGTTGCGCACCGTGACCGCGTCGAGCACCAGGCAGTTCTGCCGCTCGTAGTAGCCGATGCGGTCGATGTGGTCGAGCGAGCCGCGTTGCGTGCCGCGCACGTAATGCAGGATCGCGCCCGCTGCGGTCGCCGCCGCCGAACGACCAGCCAATCCAAACCCTTCCAGCGACAACACGCCAAAATGATTTTCCACCAGCGGAATCGCATAGTCCGGCGCGAACACCCAGTCGTCCAGCGGAGTCTCCGCCCACGACGCATTCTCGATCGACGCCATGCGTGGCACAGACGGGTTCGCGTCCATCCGTCGGACGTCAAGGTGGGGGGAAGGTCGATCGAACAGCGGCAGGGAAGAGGCGAACAAAACTTCCCGCGGACGCAGCACTACCAATTCGTCGCGCACGCGGCGCTCGGCATCGGCTCCGCGAAACTCGGTCGCGCGAAATTCGCCGGTCGATAAATCTAAGGCCGCGAAGCCGACTTCATCGCCGTGTTTGGCAACGCACGCAAGGAAGTTGTTCTCCTCCGACTGCAGCTGCGAGTCAGCCGCCGTGCCCGGCGTAACCACGCGCGTGACTTCACGCTTGACGATTTTCTTCGCCACTCGCGGATCTTCCATCTGATCGCAAATCGCAACCTTGAATCCCTTGCGAATCAGCTTGGCGATGTAGTTCTCCGCCGCGTGATACGGCACCCCGCACATGGGAATGGCGATGCCCTTTTCCTTGTTGCGCGAAGTGAGCGTGATTTGCAGCTCCTTGGCCGCGACCACCGCGTCTTCAAAGAACAGCTCGTAGAAATCACCCAGGCGAAAGAACAGCAGCGCGTTGGGATGCTCTTTCTTGATGGCTGCGTATTGCCGCATCAGCGGCGTGGAAGGCTCGGTCATCGCACAAAGCGGAGCGGAGTGAGGATGGGCGGATTATAGCAGCGTGGCAGGATCAAAAAGCTCGTTTTCAAATAGCCCCGGTCAGTGCCCGAAGAGCGCCTCTAGTTGCCGCCGACCGTGTACCACCCGAAGAATGAGCGCGTCGCCGTGTTCAATGCAGTACACAATGACGTAATCTCCGACAGGGAA
Source organism: uncultured Acidobacteriaceae bacterium (assembly GCA_963699875.1). GTDB lineage: Bacteria > Acidobacteriota > Terriglobia > Terriglobales > Acidobacteriaceae > CAVVDY01. The sequence goes on along the minus strand of CAVOVN010000002.1, from coordinate 104,240 downwards.
GCTGCGATAGCCGGGACCGAAATCTTCCTCCCGCGACCGACCCATGTAGGGAAAGCTGGCCAGCAAGAGAAAACGCTCCGTGATTGTGTCAACTAGACGGTTGGCAATATCGATGTTGCCGCTCTCCTGCGCAACGTACAGCCAGATTTCATCGAGATCATCTACGGCACGTGGTGCTAATCGATGCGCCATTAGCGCGGCGCGGCAAGCTGCGCGAGGAGCCGCCCGCGTCCGCGTTCTTTCACGTCGGCGGCAAGCTGCCGCATTGACTCTTGCGTAATAATTCGCCCTTCGCCACGAGCGAGCGACGCCTTGGCTTCATCGAGTGTGAGAAGGAATTCGGTGCGTTGCCGTTCCCGTTCCTCCCACAAGGCAAGCGCTTCCTGCACGGCATCTTTTTCGGATTGCAGCCGTCCACTCTCAATCGCGCGCTGGGCAAAAGCCTTCTGATCGGGAGTAAGCTCAACATCCATGGGTATCAGATTAAGCGAAAACGGCCGCAGGTACAACGATCGGCTATTCGACCCAGATTCGCGGATGAACACGGTTGTACCCGGACGAGATTTGTTTCGGATTCCCGTAGAAGCGACAACCAACACAACCATCTGTGGCCCACGTCACTGATGAGGCGGTACACGCGTAGAGACAATAAATCCTGAAATCTTGTGTGTCTTGGAAAGATCAAAGTTCAACACACCGGATCGGCGCACCACAACGAGGTTCTATGAATGCAGAATCTGTCGAGCGGTTGGTTTCATTCCTCGAAAGCATAGCCAGTGAGACCCAGGAAAATTCGAGTAAGCTTGCCGCTCTCGATCGCACACTAGCTCAACATGAAGCGGTGAATTCACAATACCGGGAGTCGATGGGCAGACTGCGTTTCGCTCCGGCAACCCGTTCCTACCGCCAAAAAAGCGTAGAAGCACTCGAGTTGCTTCGTCAGGCCCTTCTCCGCGACCAGCCGCCTGCTCAAACGAGCATTACCGTCCAAGGTTTGCGGGTCAGACCGCGGTCGAGTCGAAGAATTGTGAAGAAGAAACAGCCGCGGGCAACGACTGTGCTGCGCTGAGACCGTCGGCGGGTGCCCCATCCTTTTCCCGGTGTTGGAAAAGGGTGGGGTGACGCTATCGGATCAGCTCACAGCGGCGATCGGGACAACCGGATCCCACCCTTTCCCAACTGACGGGAAAGAGCCTGCCCCGAGCGCAGCCGAGGGGTTGGGGCACCCTCGAGATCATTCCTCTCCAACCTAGAACGGCCACGTCCAGTTCGCCGCATTCGGCTCGTCCACGCCGTACTGGTGCGCGTAGTTCTTGCACTCGATCTGCTGATTCAGGAAGTGCTCTTTCGCGTGGCCACCAATGCGCTGCAAACGTGGCACGCGGTCGATCACGTCCATCGCCAGGCTGAAGCGATCGATGTTGTTATTGATCGCCAGCTCCAGCGGAGTATTGATGTTGCCCTTCTCCTTGTAGCCGCGCACGTGCATGTTGTCGTGGTTGTGCCGGCGATAAGCCAGCCGGTGAATCAGCCACGGATATCCGTGGAAGTTGAAGATCACCGGCCGGTCGAGCGTGAACAGCGAATCGAAGTCGCGGTCCGGCAGTCCATGCGGATGCTCGGTGCTGGGTTGCAGCTTGAACAGGTCAACCACGTTGATGAAGCGAATCTTCACGTCAGGAAATTCCTTGCGAATCATCGCCGTCGCCGCCAGCGCCTCCTGCGTCGGGATGTCGCCCGCCGACGCCATCACTACGTCAGGCTCGCCGTCCTGATCGTTGCTGGCCCAGTCCCAAATGCCGATGCCCTTGGTGCAGTGAGTAATCGCCTGTTCCATGTTCATGAACTGGAGATGCTTCTGCTTATCACTGACGATGACGTTGACGTAGTTCTGGCTGCGCAGACAGTGGTCGGCGACCGATAGCAGTGAGTTCACATCCGGCGGCAGATAAATGCGCGTCACGTTTGCGCTCTTGTTGACGACCACATCGAGGAAGCCTGGATCCTGATGGGTGAATCCGTTGTGGTCCTGCCGCCAAACGGTGGACGTGATGAGCAGGTTGAGCGAAGCGATCGACTCGCGCCACGACAGGTGATTGCATATCTCCAGCCACTTGGCGTGCTGGTTGAACATCGAGTCGATGACGTGGACGAAGGCTTCATAGGTCGAGAAGAAGCCGTGACGTCCGGTGAGCAGGTAGCCTTCGAGCATGCCTTCCATGGTGTGCTCGCTCAGCATCTCCATCACGCGGCCATCACTGGAGAGTTCACTACCGTCAAGATCGACCTTGAAGAACTCCTCGATCCAGAACTTCTTGCTCACTTCGTAGATGGCGTCGAGCTTGTTCGACGTGGTTTCATCCGGCCCGAAGACGCGGAAGTTGGTCATGTTCTCTTTCATCACGTCGCGCAGCATGACCCCCAGCGGCCGGGTGTTCTCGGCCGACATCGTCCCGGGTTTCTCCACGGCAATTCCGTATTCGCGGAAGTCAGGCAGGCGAAGCGACTTCTTCAGCCGTCCGCCGTTGGTGTGCGGATTGGCGCTCATGCGACGCGCGCCGGTCGGAGCCAGGTCGCGGAATTCCTGAACGAACCTTCCATGGCCGTCGAACAGTTCTTCCGGCTTTTGCGAACGCATCCAGTTTTCCAGCAGGCGAAGCTGCTCGGGATCTTTCTTCACATTCGGCAGCGGCACCTGGTGGGCGCGCCAGAAGCCTTCCAGCCGATGGCCTTCCACTTCCTGAGGCGCTGTCCATCCCTTGGGAGAGCGCAACACAATCATCGGCCAGTGCGGCCGCGAGAAGTGCGAGTTGTTGCGAGCGTCGCTCTGGATCTGGCGAATCTCGTTCACGCAGTGCTCCACCGTCGCCGCCATCGCCTGGTGCATGCTGTCGTGGTCGGAGCCTTCGACAAAATAAGGCGTCCAGCCATAGCCACGCATCAGGCTTTCCAGTTCCTCGTGCGGAATGCGCGCCAGCAATGTGGGGTTGTTGATCTTGTATCCGTTGAGGTGGAAGACCGGCAGCACCGCGCCATCGCGTGCAGGGCTGAGGAACTTGTTGATGTGCCACGAGGTCGCCAGCGGCCCCGTCTCCGATTCGCCATCACCTACCACGGCAGCGACGATCAGCTCAGGATTATCGAAAGCCGCGCCGCAGGCGTGCGACAGAACGTATCCCAGCTCGCCGCCCTCGTGGATCGACCCCGGCGTCTCGGGCGTGCAGTGGCTGCCGATGCCGCCCGGGAAAGAGAACTGCTTGAAGAACTCGCGCAGACCTTCGTAGTCTTCGCTCTTCTCCGGATACACCTCGGAGTAGCCTCCTTCGAGATACCCAGGGCCCAGCACGCCGGGCGCGCCATGTCCCGGACCGGCGAGGAAGATCATGTCGAGGTCGTACTTCTTGATCACCCGGTTGAGGTGCACATAGGTGAAGGACAGCCCGGGGCTCGAGCCCCAGTGCCCCAGCAGGCGATTCTTGATTTGCTCGGGACGCAGCGGCTCCTGCAACAGCGGATTGTCGAGCAGATAGATCATGCCCAGGCTCAGGTAATTGCACGCGCGCCAATAGGCGTCGGTCTTGCGCAACTCGTCTGCGCTAAGTGGCGTGCCGGTAATGGTCGAGCGCGCCGGTCCGTAGGCGCTCAGTGAATCGTCTTTGGAAACAACATCGGGAGGAGCGATGGTAGCCATAAAAACAAACTCCTTACTTGCGACGCCAAGTCAGGCGTGGATAAATATTGCGACTCATTAAGCCTCAACCTTCCAGCGGCAAGAGTCAACGTCTCGGGATATTTGTTACCCAGATTTAACGGCGCTTTGTCAGATGGGGAAAAGCAGAGCTCAACGTCCCATTTTGCGCACCAGCCAGAACCCTGTAACAAATCCGACGGCTGCCACCCCGGTCAGGATGCCTGCACGCCGCATCGAGCGTTGTTGCGCCTGAATGCGCGGCTGCACAAATGCCCGCTCAGGATAGTCTTCCTGCGTCGGCCTTGCCCTCGTTGCGGATGGCCATCGCCATCACTTCTGCGAGGTGCAGCGCGTGACGCGACGTCTGCTGCTCGATCTGCTGCTTGCAACTGAAGCCGTCGGCCATGATCAAGGTCGTGGTCTCGGCCGAACGCACCTTCGGCAGCAGCTTGCGTTCGCCCACAGCGATGGAAACCTCGTACTTGTCCTCTTCGTATCCGAAGGCGCCGGCCATGCCGCAGCAGCCGGAGTCGAGCGTCTCGTAATCGAGGCCCATCTTCTTCATTACGGCCTCTTCGTCGTAGAGCCGCATGATGGCTTTCTGATGGCAGTGGCCCTGCACGATTGCCTTGCTCGTCAACTGCGGAGCCTGGTAGTCCTTCACTTTCTTTTCGAGGAACTCCGAGAGCGTGAACGTGTTCTCCGCGAGGCGATGCGCAGCCTTGGATTCGGGCATCAGCCCGTTCAGCTCGTCGCGAAAAACCGAACAGCAACTTGGCTCCAAGACGACCATCGGCGTTCCAGCCTCGATGTCATCGGCCATTACGCGCAACACGTTTTGCAGATATTTCTTCGCCAGTCCCAGGAATCCGTAGTCGTACAGCGGACGTCCGCAGCACAAATGCTGCATCGGCACCTGCACCTGATAGCCGTAGTGTTCCAGCACTTCCACCGCAGCCTTCGCCGTCTCCGGCGAGTAGTAGTTGTTGAAGGTGTCGGCCCAGAGCGTGACCTTCAGCCCGGGTGCCCCGTTCAAGCGCAGCTTGAGCGGGTTTTTTCTGCGCTTGCAGAACCAGACCTTGAATGGCTCCGCCGCGAACGCCGGAATCTTTCGCTGCGCGGGAATGCCAATCAGCTTCTTGGAAATCGCACTCAGCACCGGGAGCTGGGTGAACAGGTTCGCGAATCCCGGAGCCACCGATGCCAGCCGCGACCACACATCGATCAGCCCAAACGCGTATGCGTGAATTGGGCGAACCCGACCTTCCCAATAATGCGACAGAAACTCGGCCTTGTATGTCGCCATGTCGACGTTGACCGGGCAATCGCCCTTGCAGCCTTTGCAGGATAGGCACAGCTCCAGGGCTTCTTTGACCGCGTCGTCCTTCCAGCCGTTTTGGATGACGTTGCCGTTCAGCATCTCCCACAATGTGTGAGCCCGGCCGCGAGTAGTGTCTCGCTCGTCGTGCGTCACCATAAAGCTGGGACACATGGTGTCGTCGTTGGGACTTTTGCCATCCTGCCGGCGGCATTTGCCGACTCCGACGCAGCGCAGTGTGGCGTGCGCGAAGCTGCCATGGTCTTCGGGAAACTTGAAGTGCGTCTTCGGTTCCCACGGGTGGTAACCGGCGCCCAGCCGCAGGTTCTCGTCCATGCGATAGGCGTCGATCACTTTGCCGGGATTCATCTTCCAGTCCGGGTCCCAGATGGACTTGAACTCGCGAAAGGCCTGGATCAACTCCTCGCCAAACATCTTGTAGAGGAACTCGCCGCGCGCCTGACCATCACCGTGCTCGCCGCTCAGGCTGCCTCCGTGCTTCACGCAGAGATCCGTAGCCTCTTCCATGAACGCGCGCCACTTCTTGATCCCCGGTTCGCTCACGAGGTCGAAGTTCATCCGGCAGTGAATACAGCCCTGCCCGAAGTGGCCGTAGATCGCGGGAGTGTATTCGTACTTGCTGAACAACGTTCGCAGCTCGCGCAGATAGTCGCCCAGCTTCTCTGGAGCAACCGCCGCATCGTCCCAGCCCGGCCAAGTTGGGGACTCGCCGGGAACGAACGCGGTGGCGCCGAGTGCCGACTCGCGCAGCTTCCACAGGTCGGCCATCTCGCGCTTGTCAGCGAACAGCCGCATATGCGGCGGGTTTGCACTGGCCTTGAGCATTTCCATCGCACGATGCGCGGTGTCGAGCGCCTCGTCGTGATTGTCTGCGCCAAACTCCGCCATTAGCCAGCCATTGCCTTCGGGCAGCAAGTGAAGCAGTTCGCCGATGGGCCCGCCCTTCTTCTGCATGTAGTAGTGCAGGCGATCGTCGATGCCTTCCAGCGCCGTGGGATTGAACAGGTTCAGCTCGACCACGTGATCGGCTGCCTCGTACACGTCGGGATAGCCGAGCATCAGGATCACGCGTTCGGCCCGTGCATCGATCAGGCGACACTTGGCTTCGAGCACCGTCACCAGCGTCCCTTCACTTCCGACGAGCGAGCGCGCGATGTTGATGCGGCCGTCGGCGTCGGGAATCAGTTGGTCGAGGTTGTAACCGGAAACGCGGCGCGGAATCGGTGTGTAATTTCGCTTGATGAGCTCGGCGTAGTGATCGCGCAGCGAGAACAGATATCGGTAGATATCGCCCTCGCGACCACCCCGGCGAATCTTCTGCTCCCATTCCGACTCATGCATCCAGCCGACGGTCATGCGTGTGCCGTCGTAAAGCAGAATCTCCATTTCTTCGATGTTGTTGTCGGTCTTGCCCGACATCTGCGCGTGAGCGCCGCAAGAGTTGTTGCCGATCATCCCTCCAAAGCAGCAGCGATCATGCGTGGCCGGGTCAGGTCCCCAGGTGAGTTTGCGATTCGATTGCTTCAGGGCGGCGTCGCGCAGCTCGTCGCAAACCGTTCCCGGCAACACCCGCGCCCAGCGCTCGTCGAGATCCATCTCAACCACGCCGTGCATGTATTTGGACCAGTCAATGACTACGGCAACGTTGCAACATTCGCCTGCCAGACTGGTGCCGCCTCCGCGGGAGAGCAAGGGTGCGCCAAAGCGTCGGCATGCGGCGACGGTCTGCACCACGTCCTCCTTCGACTTGGGAATCACCACCCCGATCGGCACCTGGCGATAGTTCGAAGCGTCGACGGCATAGATCGCCTTACTGCCCGCGTCGAAGCGCACCTCGCCTTCGACCTTCGCGCGCAGCTCCGCCTCGAGGGCGGCGGCGTCAACTCGTTCGCCGGCGCTCAGCCAGTCTTCAGGGCGCGATTGCAGAGTTCGGGTGAGCCCATCAGAGATCATGAAAATGCTCCGGTGCGTGAATTGCACCGTAGCACAGGAGAGAGAGGGATGCAGTGATGAAATAGGTCAGCGGAGCGGAGAGATACGGGTTCGTCGGGTCTCAGGTATCAGGTGATGTCTCCTTGGCCGGTTTTCCAGTCTGACACCTGAAACCTGATACCTGACACCTGCTAAAAAATGAGGGCCGCCTGTGCGTCAGCGGCCCGGAGTCGTTCAGGAGGAACCTTATTGTGGCTGGCTGGAGTTTGCCTGCTGCGACGGGCTGGTCGCCTGCGCCGATGCCGGTGCTTCGACGGCATTGCTCATCAGGCGAATGTCGACGCGGCGATTTTCAGCGCGCCCCTTGGCCGAAGTATTCGCTGCCACCGGATTGTCTTCACCCAGTCCGATTACGTAAATCTGGTGCGCGGGAACGTCGTACTTCTGCGCCAGATATTGAATGACAGAATCGGCACGGCGCTGGCTGAGCTGGTAGTTGTAATCCTTGGCGCCAGTGGAGTCCGTATATCCGTGGATCTCGATCAGGAAGTGCCGCTGATTGGCGAGCTGCTCACCGAACTGGTCGAGCGTCTGCTTGTCTTTGCGCGTGAGCTCGGATTTGTCAAACCCGAACTGCACGGTCGTGGGATCGCCCACCGGCTTGTAGTTGTCGATGTTCTCCACCGTTCCCGCCAGACTGGTCACGCGATTAGCCGCCTGGGTAGCGTTCTGGTTCGCCTGATTGGCAGCCTGCCCGGCAGCGAGCGCTTTCTGATTGGCGGCGTCGGCGGCGGAGGTCGCCTGCTGGATTCCTTGCTGCGAGCGGGAATCTACGTCGCGAATGTCACGAGTATTTTTCGCCGTCAGATCATCTAATTCATTGACCTTGTTTACGGTCGGAGTCACTTCGTTGCGCACGTACTTCTTGCTGGCGCAGCCCACGGTGAGCGGCAGAGCGACGGCGACCAGTGCGGCGGCAAAGCTGAAACGGTTCATCAGGCTTGGCTCCTTGTACTCTCGGCGAGCGAGTTCGCCAACAAGAAGGGAATGCAAGCACATTGCCATCGCCAGGAGAGCGATCAGCCTTGTTTTCAGGGCCAACGTGACGGCGAGCGACCTGCTCTGGCGCAAAACAGGGAACAAACTGACGCGCAACGTGGAATTTTTACAAAGTAGGCAGTATGGTGGCATGACTCAAATTCATGGATTATGAGGTTTCCATGACTTTAAGTAATGGCAGAATAAGATCGAAATAGATAGGAAATCGTGGTTGAGAACGGGGAATCAGCTGTCAAACACTTCGAAATCCCAGTCCCCGGGAACGCAAAGACGTGGTCTCAGGATTCGGGTTCTCTGGGACCTGCGGGTCTAAACTGAGAACTGAAACCTGACAACTGAAACCTGAAACGAAGACCGACAACCGACAACCGACAACCGACAACTGACAACCGCTCCATGGACCTTCACCAGAAAATCAAGACCATCCCAACCTCGCCGGGCGTGTACCTCTACAAGAACGCCGAAGGCCAGGTCATCTACGTGGGCAAGGCCAAGAACCTGCGCTCGCGGGTGCGGTCGTATTTTCTGGAGGCGGCCGCCGAAAACGCGAAGACGGGAACTCTGCTGCGCGAGGCGGTCGATATCGATTACGTTGTCGTCGACAACGAGAAGGAAGCGCTGGCGCTTGAGAACAACCTCATCAAGAAGAAGAAGCCGCGTTACAACATTCTTCTTCGCGACGACAAAACCTATCCTTATATCAAGCTGACGATCGGCGAGCGCTACCCGCGGGTGTTTCCAACGCGGCGTTTGCGCAAAGATGGCTCGCTGTACTTTGGCCCTTACTTTCCGACCAGCCTGGCGTATCGCATCGTCGATCTCATCCACCGGCACTTTCTGATTCCGTCGTGCAAGCTGGACCTGAATCGCACCTATCCGCGGCCGTGTTTGCAGTACTACATCGGTCGATGCCTGGGCCCGTGCGTCGAAGGACTCACAACTCCCGAGCGCTATGCCGAGGCGGTGCACGATGTGCGGCTGTTTCTCGAAGGCCGCGGTCAGGACCTGAAGCGTTCGCTGCACAAACGCATGGCTGCCGCTGCCGAAGGCGAACAGTATGAGCTTGCCGCCAAGTATCGCGACCTGATCTCCACGGTCGAGCTGCTCGACCAGAAGCAACGCATGGCGACGCTCGATGGCGACGATGCCGATGTCTTCGGCTATCACTTTGAAAACCAGATGCTGGCGGTGAACCTCTTCCACCTGCGCGGCGGCAAGATTGTCGATAAGCGCGAGTTCTTCTGGGAGGAGATGAGCGAGATTGTCGGCGACGAAGGCTTCCAGCCGGGAGAGTTCTTTTCGGCGCTGCTGAAGCAGGTGTACCTCGACGCGCAATATGTGCCTCGCGCCGTGTATGTTCCGGTGGACTTCGAAGATCGAGAGCCGCTGGAGCAAATCCTCTCCGAGGGACAAAAGCGCAACGTTCACATCACCGTGCCGCAGCGTGGCGACAAGCGTTCACTCGTCGATCTGGTCGGACAAAACGCGAAGCAGTCCTACGATCAGCGTTTCCGCGTATTGAAGCCGACTGCCAAAGCTGTGCAGGAAGCGTTGCAGGATGCGCTGATGCTGCCGGAGCCGCCGAAGCGCATCGAATGCTTCGACATCTCGCACATTCAGGGCGCCGAGACCGTCGCTTCAATGGTGGTGTGGGAAGACGGGAAGATGAAGAAGTCGGACTATCGCAAGTTCATCATCCGCAGCGTGGAGGGCGTTGACGATTTCGCCTCAATGCGCGAGGTGGTGACGCGCCGCTATGGCCGCGTGCAAAACGAAAACCAGCCGATGCCCAGCCTCATTCTGATCGACGGCGGTATCGGCCAGTTGCATGCCGCTGCGCAGGCGCTGGAGTCGCTCGGCATCATCAACCAGCCGCTGGCGTCGATTGCCAAGCGCGAGGAAATCATCTACGTGCTTGGGACAGGAAGACGAACCGGTGATTCTCGATCGGCACTCGCCGGTGCTCCACCTGGTGCAGTTGGTTCGCGATGAGGCGCATCGCTTTGCCGTGACCTTCCATCGCAAACGCCGCGAAATTCGCGATCGCAAGACCGAGCTGCTGGAGATTCCGGGGATCGGCGCGCTTACGACCCGGCGGCTGTTGCAGCACTTTGGCAGCTTGCAAGCCATCAAGCAGGCGGACGCGGCGGCGCTTTCGGCCGTCGTAAACCGGTCGCAGGTCGATGCCATCTTGCGCCATTTTCATGGTGACAGCGACAAGTCCGAATCGTCTCAATTAGTACAAATAGACTGACACTCAAATGCCGCAACCTGAGGACTCTCGTTCGCACGATGTGTTGCTTTTCTTGCTGGTCGTACTCGTGGTAAGCGTTCTGGGATTGGGCTTCGATTGGCTGCTGGTGAAAGAAGGCGTGCGACGGCTTGACATCATGGCGCTTTCCAACGGCCTCACCGGCCTGGCGGTGGGACTGCTTTATCTTCAGCTCTCCCGCATCGAACGCGAGCGGCGCGCCCAGGTGCAGCAGCAGCTGCGCACCATCGCGGAGATGAACCACCACATCCGCAACGCGCTGCAAATCATTGCCTACGCCAGTACGACAACCGACAAAACGCAATCGGTGGAACTCATCAGCCAGTCGGTTGAGCGCATCGAGTGGGCGCTGCGCGAGGTGCTGCCGGGGCACGTTACGCGCGAGGTTCAGGCTTCAAGGGGCGACGAGGTGAAGGAGCCATCGCGCGTGGGGTAAGCATGGCAGTTGACTCGGAGAACTCATATCTCCGGTGTCATCCCGAGCGAGGGCGCGAAGCGACGAGCCGAGGGACCTGCAGCTGGCCGTTGCCGGCAGGAACATCAGAAGTGCCCAGGTGGTCTCCGTTCCAGCTTGCCGGTAAAGCACGGGACTCTAACGCCGGTAGCGCCTCCCTCGACAGCGTGGGAGCGCCACCCACCTGCAGATCCCTCGGCTCCGGTCGCCACGCGACCTACGCTCGGGATGACACACCGATGAGGGAATAGTGGCCATCGGAAGGGCTGAAGCCTCGCCCAGATACACGGCTCACGCACCGTTACACCGGTAGGAGTCTCGGTCAGTCCTGCCTCAACGATTGCGCGACATCCGATGAGCTTCTGTTATCTTCTCTGAAAAGCAGCGCACAATTCGATCAGGACAGGTTCAGGCATGGAGAGCAACGAAGTACACGAGCTTCACGAGCACGCGGAACACGGGCACGCGCCGGGCATGGCGCCGGTCAGCTTCACCATGGCGCTGCTCGCGGTACTGGTCGCAGTGGTGACACTTCTCGGACATCGCTCGCACACCGACGAAATCCTGCTGCAAAACAAGACCACCGACGAATGGGCCTACTACCAGGCCAAGAACCTGCGCCGTAATAATCTCGAAGCGCTGCGCGACATGATGGGAGCTTTGCAGGGTAAGGACGCCGAAAAGGCCGATGCCGTCGAGAAGAAGTTCGATACTTCCATCGAGAAGTACGCCGACGACCAAAAAGAGATCGAACACCAGGCGCGCGAGACCGAAGGCGAACTGAAACAGATGGCCCGTCGCGCCGATCGCTTCGACATCGGCGAGGTGCTGCTGGAGATTGGTCTGGTGATTACCTCGATTACGCTGCTAACCGGCAGGCGCCTCTACTGGAAGCTCGGCATGGCATTCGGCGCGCTGGGAATCATCGCGGCCGCCAGCGCCTATGCGGTGCGGTGAAATCGGTGGGTAGTGGACGGCGGATAGTGGATTGAGAGGGCACCGCGCAAAACATGGTGTCATCCCGAGCGCAGTCGAGGGATCTGCAGTTTGCGCGCCGCGAAAGCAGAAGCGCGCAGCCCCCCTTTCCTGGTCGCCCGTGAATCCCCTCGCGTACACTTTCCGCATGTCCTCGCTCGTCGCCGTCCCCGCTCTCGAAACCCCGCGCCTTCGTCTGCGCGGCCATGGTCTCGATGACTTTCCTCAGTCGGCGGCGATGTGGGCTGACCCTGTCGTGGTCCGCTATATCCGCCCCATTCCCTTTACCGAGGAAGAAACCTGGGCGCGCGTGCTGCGCTACGTGGGACATTGGGCGCTGCTCGGCTACGGATTTTGGGTGGTCGAAGACAAGCAGACGGGCGAGTTTCTCGGCGAGGCCGGATTCCTTAACTTCCATCGCGACACCGACCCTCCGCGGGTGATCAACGTGCCCGAGGCAGGCTGGGCATTTCGCGCCACAGCGCATGGCCGGGGCTATGCCACTGAAGCCGTCGCAGCCATCGCCGCCTGGGGCGACGCGCATTTCGATACTCCGACCGCCTGCATCATTGAGCAAGCGAACGTGGCATCGATCCGCGTTGCGGAAAAGAATGGGTATCGTCCGAAGCAGGTTATTACATATCGCGGCGAAGCATTGATGATGTACACGCGGGAGAGAACGCAGTAGCGCAGTAAGTCCGGACCCTTCATAAATTTGTGGGTGTCATCCCGAGCGCAGTCGAGGGACCTGTAGTTTCTCGGCTGGCGCAAGACGCGTCACGTGAGCGACGTCACTGCCCGCGCGCGTCGCAGATGAAATTCTGGTCTCGTGCAGGAACACAAGTAGATTACTTCCGTCCGCTCATTTCGGATTCGCGGCGGCACGAACTGCAGGTCCCTCGGCTCCGCTGCGCTCCGCTCGGGATGACACCTCGAAAAATTGGGCGTGCTCATCGCGCGGGATAAGTGGTATTCCCCCGACCCTAAGTATGTGACGCACGTCACAGACCTGTAGCTCCGCCCATCACAGCCCCTTGGGCCATCTGGCCTATATCTTCGGACTTACAAGGTTTCGTCCTTACGCAATGTGGGGCCGCGCAAATCCGAATTTTGGGGAGATAACGAAGTGAAAACCACCGATTACCCGGCCGCGCCAGCCGCTAGCGGCCAGCCCGCCAACGGTACAGGCGAAGCGCTGCCCTCGCCCACTGACGAGACGCGCACTGGAGGCAAGATGCCAAGACAAAAAGTTACTCTGGATGGAAACGAAGCGGTCGCTTACGTCGCTTATCGCGTGAGCGAGGTCGCTGCCATCTATCCGATCACGCCTTCATCGCCCATGGGCGAATCGTCCGACGCATGGTCTGCCGTTGGCGAGAAGAACATCTGGGGCGCGGTGCCAAAAGTGATCGAGATGCAGAGCGAAGGCGGAGCCGCGGGCGCGCTGCACGGCGCGTTGCAGGCTGGAGCGCTGGGCACGACCTTCACCTCGTCGCAGGGCCTGCTGCTGATGATCCCCAACATGTACAAGATTGCGGGCGAGCTCACGCCGACGGTGATTCACGTCGCCGCGCGCGCCATAGCGGCGCAGGCGCTGTCCATCTTCGGCGATCACCAGGACGCGATGGCCACGCGCCAGACCGGCTTCGCGCTGCTGGCGTCGAACTCAGTTCAGGAGGCGATGGACACAGCGCTGATCGCCCACGCCGCGACCCTGGAATCGCGCATACCGTTCCTGCATTTCTTTGACGGCTTCCGCACCTCGCACGAGGTTTCGAAGATCGAGCAACTCACCGAAGACGACATGCGCGCCATGATCGACGACGAGCTGGTGCGCGCGTTTCGCAGTCGTGCTCTCACGCCGGATCGTCCGGTGCTGCGCGGCTCGGCACAGAATCCCGATGTTTACTTCCAGGGCAGGGAAGCAGTCAATCCGTTCTATCGCGCTTGCCCAACCATCGTGCAGAGCGTGATGGACAAGTTCTTCCAGATCGTTGGCCGCCGTTACAACCTGTTCGACTACGTGGGAGCGCCCGATGCCGAGAGCGTCGTCATCATGATGGGCTCCGGCGCCGAAGCCGCTCACGAAGCGGTCGAGTGTTTGACGGCCCAGGGCAAGAAGGTCGGCCTGCTCAAAGTTCGCCTGTATCGCCCGTTCTCGGTTGAGGACTTCCTGAAGGCTCTGCCGAAGACGGTCAAGAGCATTGCCGTGCTTGATCGCACCAAGGAGCCAGGCTCGATCGGCGAGCCGCTGTATCTCGATGTGGTCACCGCCCTGACGGAAGGCTTCACCTCGGGCAATGCACCGATGGCCAGCTTCCCGAAAGTTATTGGCGGACGCTACGGCCTGTCGTCGAAGGAATTCACTCCCGCGATGGTGGCTGCGGTGTTCGCGGAGATGACGAAGCGGACTCCGCTGAACCACTTCACTATCGGCATTCGCGACGACGTCACGCAGACTTCGCTGGAGTACGATCCCGAGTTCTCTACCGAAGACCCGTCAACTACCCGCGCCATGTTCTTCGGTCTCGGCGCCGATGGCACGGTGGGCGCGAACAAGAACACCATCAAGATTATCGGCGAAGACACTGACGATTTCGTGCAGGGCTACTTCGTGTACGACTCGAAGAAGTCGGGCGCGGTCACTACATCGCACCTGCGCTTCAGCAAGAAGCCGATTCGCTCCACCTACCTCATCTCGCGCGCGAACTTTATCGCCTGTCACCAGTTCGGATTCATGGAGCGGCTCGACGTTCTGAAGTGCGCGGAGCCCGGCGCTACTTTCTTGCTGAACAGCCCGTTCGGCAAGGACGAGGTTTGGGACAACCTGCCGCGTTCAGCGCAAAAGACGATCGTGGACAAGAAGCTGAAATTCTACGTCATCGATGCCGTCGAGGTCGCCAAGGCGGCCGGCATGGGCGGTCGCATCAACACCGTGATGCAGACCTGCTTCTTCGCCATCAGTGGTGTGCTGCCGCGCGAGGACGCAATCGCCAGCATCAAGCACTCCATCGAGAAGACCTACGGCAAGCGCGGCGAATCGATCGTCCGTAAGAATTTTGCCGCCGTCGATTCCGCGCTCGAGCACCTGTACGAGGTGAAGGTTCCGACCACGATCACCTCGCGCTTCGAACTGCGGCCGTTCGTACCTGCGAATGCACCTGACTTCGTGAAGCGCGTCGAAGGCCCGATGATCGCCGGAGAAGGCGACTCGCTGCCGGTGAGCGCCATACCCATCGACGGCACCTTCCCCACCGGTACTACCAAGTGGGAGAAGCGCAACATCGCGCTCGAGATTCCGGTGTGGGACGAGGGGCTTTGCATCCAGTGCGGCAAGTGCGTGATGGTCTGCCCGCACGCCGTGATCCGCGCCAAGGTTTACGATCCGTCGTCGTTCAATCACGCTCCGGACGGCTTCCAGACTGCGGTACCGAAGTGGCGTGAATTCAGTAATTTGAAGTACACGCTGCAAGTAGCACCTGAAGATTGCACGGGATGCGGATTGTGTGTTGCGGTCTGCCCGGCCAAGAGCAAGAGCGAAGCCAAGCACAAGGCCATCAACATGGAGGCGCAGCCGCCGCTGCGCGAAAAGTACAACCAGTACTGGGATTACTTCCTGTCGATTCCCGAGCTCGGTCGCGACCAGATCGCGCACGGCCAGGTGAAGGACTCGCAACTGCTGGAGCCGCTGTTTGAGTTCTCGGGCGCCTGCGCGGGTTGCGGTGAGACACCGTATATCAAGGTGATGACGCAGTTGTTCGGCGACCGCGCGCTGATCGCGAACGCTACCGGCTGCTCGTCGATCTACGGCGGTAATCTGCCGACTACCCCTTACACAACCAACGCTGAAGGACGCGGCCCGGCCTGGTCGAACTCGCTGTTCGAAGACAATGCCGAGTTCGGCATGGGCATGAGACTGGCGGTGGATAAGCAGAACGACTACGCCAAGGTTTTGGTGCGGCGCCTGGCATCCGAGATCGGAGACGAGCTGGCAGTTGCCATTCTCGATGCCGATCAGTCTACCGAGCCCGGCATCTTCGCCCAGCGCGAACGTGTAGCCGAGCTGAAGAAGAAACTGGCGAACGTTAAGTCTTCCGTCGCGCGCGATCTGCTGGCAGTTGCCGACGCGCTGGTGAAGAAGAGCGTGTGGATCATCGGCGGCGACGGCTGGGGCTACGACATCGGATTCGGCGGACTGGACCACGTGCTGGCCTCGACAGCGAACGTGAACATCCTGCTGCTCGATACCGAGGTGTACTCCAACACGGGCGGCCAGATGTCGAAGGCCACACCGCTGGGCGCGGTGGCGAAGTTCGCCGCCAGCGGCAAGCACACTCCGAAGAAAGATATCGCCATGGCGGCCATCAACTATGGCCGCGCCTACGTCGCGCACGTGGCGATGGGCGGCAGCGACAGCCAGACCATGAAAGCGTTCCTCGAGGCCGAGGCCCACGATGGGCCGTCGCTCATCATCGCCTACAGTCACTGCATCGCGCACGGCTACGACATGGTGTACGGCATCGAGCAGCAAAAGAACGCGGTGATTTCGGGACACTGGCCGCTGTTCCGTTACAACCCAGCACTGGCAGCGGAAGGCAAGAATCCCTTCCAGCTTGACTCGCGCGCACCCAGCATTCCGCTGGAGAAATACATCTACAACGAGACTCGCTACACCATGCTGGTGCAGAGCGATCCGGACGAGGCGAAGAAGCTGCTGCAAGCGGCGCAGGAAAATGTGAACGAGCGCTGGAAGCTGTATCAACACATGGCGGCGATGAATTTCGACAAGTAGTTTTGAAAGGGCACGCCTTCAGGCGTGCCGCAAAGGTCCGAAGCGACTGGGGCTTTAGCCCCTGAGGTAACTCGTTGTGAAACCGGCGCGTGAGCACGCCACGAACAACACGCAAACGTATTTCGTAACAGCCTCGACTTGGCAACGCCGTGCTGTGTTTAACAATGCACCTTGGGCAGACCTCTTTCTCGAAACGCTGCACTCATATCGCGGCCGCGGTTATTTGCTGCATGAATATGTGCTCATGCCCGACCATTTTCACGTTTTGATCACGCCGGAAGCTACGCTCGAACGCGCAGTGCAGTTCATCAAGAGTGGCTTTTCCTTTCGCGCCAAGAAAGAGCTCGGCACCTCAATGGAGATATGGCAGCGAGGATTCTCCGATCATCGCATTCGCGATTGGGATGATTTCAAAGTGCATGTCAAGTATGTCCATCGGAATCCGGTGGGACGAAGGCTAGCAGAAAAGGCTGAGGAGTACCCATATTGTTCGGCTTTTCCCGACAGTTTGAAAGACGAGTCCCCTCAGTGGCTAAAGCCGGGAATGGAACCGAGTTTTGACGGCACGGCTGAAGCCGTGCCCTTTCAAAGCTAACAACGCAAGAATTTATACGACTATTGCGACGAGGAACACAACACCATGATCGACCTATCAACCAATTATCTGGGGCTGCGGCTCAAGAATCCCATCGTGGTCTCGGCCTCGCCGCTCAGCGAGAAGCTGGAGAACTTTCCCCGCATGCGCGACGCCGGCGCAGGCGCCATCGTGATGTACTCGCTGTTCGAGGAGCAGATCGAAGCCGAGAGCGAGAACATCGATTCCGCGCTCGAGTACGGCGCCAACAGCTATGCCGAATCCACCAGCTACCTGCCCGATATGCCGAAGTATCACATCGGGCCCGATCGTTATCTCGACCTGCTGCAGAAGGCGAAGAAGTCGGTGGACATCCCGGTCATCGCCAGCCTCAACGGCAAGTCGCGCGGCGGCTGGTCGCGCTATGCGCAGTACATGGAAGAGGCAGGCGCGGACGCGTTGGAGCTGAACATCTTCAATATCCCGACCGATCCTGCGATCTCGGCGCAGCAGCTGGAAGATGGATACGTCGAGCTGGTGCGCGCCATCCGCAAGCAGGTCAGGATTCCGATCTCGGTGAAGCTCGGGCCATACTTCACCTCGCTGGCCAACTTCGCCAAGCGGCTTAGCGAAGCCGGCGCCGACGGCGTCGTCATCTTCAACCGTTTCTATCAGCCCGACTTTGACCTGGAGCAGCTGGAGGTCACGCCGAACCTGGTGTTGAGCAGTCCGCATGAGCTGCGGCTCCGGCTCCACTGGGCTGCGATTTTGTATCACCAGGTCGAGACCTATGTCGCCATCACCGGCGGCGTCCACGACGCGACCGACGTACTGAAGTGCATGATGGCAGGCGCCAATGTCGCGATGATGACTTCGGCGCTGCTCAAGTACGGCATTGAGCATATCGGCGTCGTACTGGCAGGCATGGAAAGGTGGATGGAAGAGCACGAGTACACGTCGATCAAACAGATGCGCGGCAGCATGAGCATGGTCAACGTGGAAGACCCGACCGCGTTCCTGCGCGGCAATTACCTGAAGATGCTGGGCTCGTACAGCTTCGGCGACACCGGAACCGCGCTGCCGACGTACTAAAGCACCACGCCGCAATGGTCCGCGTCAGGGCACGGCTTCAAGCCGTGCCGCAAATTGCACGTCGAGAACCATGGGGATGAATTCCTGCTCTTGCGCAGGAATTTCATCCCCATTCTTTCTTTCGATAGGGAGCGTTTCGGCACGACTGAAGGTCGTGCCCTGACGCGAAGAGGGGGCCACCCTGAACGCCCCGATGGCCGGTTTTTCCGATCTTTGTGAAGAACTGTAAAAAAGAATGGCGCTCAGCTCGTTTTGGGCGACTTTTTGGGGCCAATTGCGTCTATACTTGTAACCCAAATCCAAGGTGGGCGCCGCAACCCCGACAGCAACCCCAAACGGGCGCCCACCGCCCCTTATGACAGCAGTTGTCGGATGTCAGTTCCCAGTTGTCAGATAAGAGCTTCGATTTAGTAGCGCAACTCTTCCGGTTTCGTTCCCGCTGCTCAGATCTCGAAATTCCCAAGTCTTTCGCGATGGTGCCCGACGCAGGGACCACTACTATGCGCTGGATTGGCACACATGCAATCTGCTTTTGAGACAGAGGGTGACAGCGGACGGGCGGCGACTTGAAAGTAAGACTGCGATTACCAGCTGAGAACTGCGATCTGAGAACTGACCCTGAGAGCCTTCCAGGTGACAACCGGCAACTAACAACCGACTACTTGTTGTGGCCGTCGATCTCGCTCTCTTTGTACATGTACTTGATGCTGGGCTTATAGATAAGAAGATTGGATGCGCCGATGCGGTTCAGTTTGAGGCAGTACTTGTCATACCACTCGATGACGCCGTGAATCTGTTCACCATCCTGCAGCACCAGGACCATGGGAGTCTTGGCCTGCATCTGCTTCTGATAATAGAAATTCTCCGCGTGCGTCTGCTCGGGAGGCAGCGTCTTCTTGCCGTTGATGCTGCTGCGCTCGGCCCGCGGCCCGCTACTCGGACGCTCGCGGCGCTCGCGCAGGTCGCCGTTATCGCCATTGCGCGGTTCGGCCGCACGCGGCTCAGTGCGATTGAAGCTGGGACGAATCAGCTTGCGGTTAGCAAACACCTCAGTGTCGACAGCGCGGCCTACAGCCGTGGAATCGGAGGAATCTTTCATGGTGTTTGCTCCTAATGCCCCGCGCGACTGCCGTGGAAGTTACTAGCTGGGGGTTGGCGAAGTCTGCGGCGCGTAGTCTATCTGGGTTAGAACGTTGGCTTAACCCTAACACAGCAGATGCGCCAAAACAACGTAGATGAATCTGCGACTTTGGTGTGACGCATATCGGCGCGAACCCGCATGGTGACGAGGCCAACAGCAGGTCCTTCATCCTTCGTTTCAGGATTACAAATCCGGCGGGTCTCTGGCTGGGAGCTGGTGGCTGGAAGCTGGTAGCTTTTCTGAAACCTGATACCTGAAACCTGATACCCGCCCTACGCTGACGCCTGACAGCTACCTCCCCGAACACGTCCTTGAAGTCGTAGCACCCCGTCTTGCCGACGATCCATTCGGCGGCCTGGACGGCTCCTTCGGCGAAGGTGCGCCTCGACTTTGCTTCGTGTGTCAGCACGATGCGGTCACCCGCTGATGTCAGCTCCAAAATATGCGTGCCGGTGACATCACCTTCCCGCTCGGAAGTGATGCGCACGTCGTCGCTCTGCAGGATTTTCTGCATGGCCACCGCGGTCCCTGAGGGTGCGTCCTTCTTGTGGATGTGATGCCGCTCGGTGATGTGCCCGGAATATCCGTGAGCCAGGGCCGGTGCTGCAGCTTTGAGGATGTCGAAAAACAGGTTTACGCCATACGAAAAATTTGCCCCAAAGACGAAGCCTGTACCGGCCTTTTCTACGAGCGCGCACACCCGCTTCATCTCGCCGTACCAGCCGGTGGTGCCAACCGCCATCGGCTTGCCGCTCCCGACCACGGCCTCGATATTCGCCAGCACCGCGTGCGGCGTGGTGAAGTCGATGACCACGTCTATCGCGCGAAGATTCTCAGCGCGTCAGCCACGCTGCCGTTTTATTCTCAGCGGTGGCCACGGTCTGCACCTGATGGCCGCGCTCGCGCGCTACTTCGGCGACCAGGGCGCCGGTCTTGCCGCGACCGAGTACCAGGATATTTAGCGGTCGCGCGTTCAATCAAACACCTCGGGATCGACTTCCGCGAAGAACCGCGCGTGCAGGCGCTGCACCACTTCCGGCACGCGGGTCTCGTCGATCACAAATGTCAGGTTGATCTCCGATGCGCCCTGGGAGATCATGCGCACATTGATATCGCGGATGGCGTCGAACACCTGCGCCGCCACTCCGGGGCGTTCGCGAATGGCTTCGCCGACCAGGCATACAATCGCCTGCCGCCCCGAATACTTCACCTGTCCCAGGTCTTCGAGATCGGCGGCAATCTGCGGGATCGCCTCGTTGGAATCGACCGTCAGCGAGACGCTTACCTCCGAGGTTGAGACCACATCGACGGCGCAGCGATGGCGCGCGAAGACCTCGAACACTTTATTCAGGAATCCGTGCGCCATCAGCATGCGTGCCGAGACGATGTCGATAATGGTGATACGGCTCTTCACCGCGATAGCCTTGAACAGCGACTTCGAAGGCCCGGTGTGCGACAGGATGCGCGTGCCCTGGTTTGCCGGGATTGCGCGAGTTCAGCACCAGCACCGGGATGTTCTTCTCCACCGCGGGCAGCACGGTTGCAGGGTGCAAGACCTTGGCGCCGAAATAGGCCAGCTCGGCGGCCTCTTCAAAACTGATGACCTTGATGCGATGTGCGTCGGGACAGATACGCGGATCGGTGGTCTTCATGCCGTCGACATCGGTCCAGATCTCGATGCGCTCGGCGTTCAGTCCCGCGCCCACCAGGGCTGCGGAAAAATCGGAGCCGCCGCGGCCAATCGTCGTCGTCTTTCCTTCCGGAGTTGAGCCGATAAATCCGCCCATCACCGGCACTCGTCCGTCAGCAAGAAGCGGTCGAACTTTCACTTCGAGGCGGTGATTGATCTCATCGATCTGCGGAACCGCGCGCATGTGCTGTGCGTCGGTAACAATGACTTGGCGCGCGTCGAGCAGCACGGCCTTCAGACCGCGCGCCACGAATGCCGGAGTGACAATCATGCTCGACAGGCGCTCGCCGAACGACGCGACGTGGTCCGAGGTGCGCGGCGTCAGCTCGCCGACGGCGCAGATGCCGCGCAATAACTGCTCCAGCGCGTCGAACATGTCTCCCAGTTCCGAGTGAAGGCCGGTGTGCAGCCCGGTGCCCAGTAGCTCGCCGGCGGTGGTATAGTGGCGCTCGCGCAGCTTGAGGCAAAGCTCGAGCGACTTGTCGAGGTCGCCTGCGCCCGCCGCCGCCGCCATGGCAAGCAGCTGGTCGGTGACCTTCGCCATCGCGCTCACCACGACGAGCGGGCGTTCCGGGACACGTCCTTTGACGATGCCGGCAATGCGGTCGATGGCGGTGGCGTCCTCGACCGAGGTGCCGCCAAACTTCATCACGATCACGGAAGCACCGCCGCTGGCAGTTCGATCACGGAAGGTAGCCTTGCACCTTGAGGAGTTCGGCGTTGAGCAGCGCTGCACCGGCTGCGCCGCGAATGGTGTTGTGCGACAGCACGGTAAACTTCCAATCGAGCACGCCACAGGGGCGAAGGCGTCCGACGGTGACCGTCATGCCGTTACCGCGATCGACATCGAAGCGCGGCTGTGGCCGATCAGGCGCGTTGTCATAGGCAATTGGGTGCTGTGGCGCCGAGGGACAGCCCATCTCGTGCGGAGCCGACTCGAATCCCTCGAGCGCGGCGATGATGGCGGTGGCATCCGCCGTTCGGTTTAGCTTTATCGAAACTGATTCGGTGTGCCCGTCTTCCACTGCCACGCGATTGCAATGCGCGGTCATGCGGAAGCCGGGATCGTCGACGCCGGCATCGCTCAGCAAGCCCAGCAGCTTGCGCGTCTCTTCCTCCATCTTCTCTTCTTCTTTGGCGATGTAGGGAATGACATTGCCGAGAATATCGAGCGAGGCGACGCCGGGATATCCCGCTCCGCTGACTGCCTGCATGGTGGTGACGAAGATGGCTTCGATGCCGAAGTGGCGATGCAGCGGCGCCAGCGCGACGACGAGGCCAATGGCCGAGCAGTTGGGATTGGTGACGATGTATCCGCCAGACTGTTTGCGCCAGGATTGCCGTTCAATGAGCGCGAGGTGTGCGGGATTCACCTCCGGGATCACGAGTGGCACCGTGGGATCCATGCGAAACGCACTGGAGTTGCTGACCACGGCGCATCCCGCGGCAGCGAACTGCGGCTCCAATTCGCGCGCGATGCCGGCATCGAGCGCGGCAAAGATCACCTTGGGCGCTCCATCGGGCGATGCCGGCGACACAACGATGTCGCGCACCTGCGCAGGCATCGGCGTCTTCAGACGCCAGCGGGTGGCTTCGCCATAGGGCTTGCCCTCCGAGCGATCGGAAGCCGCCAGCCAAGCCACTTCAAACCAGGGATGGGCCTCCAGCAATTGAATGAAGCGCTGACCGACAACTCCGGTTGCGCCCAGGATTCCGACGGGAATTTTCGATGCCATCTGTAGGAACTTCAAGAGGACGAGCAGTGACGTCCGGAAAATTCAGCATAGCACGGGGGTTGGGGGAGATGGACGCTTTGATGTTTTGAAGGGGCGCGCCTTCAGGCGCGCCGAAAGGCCGGCGGATATTCCGGGCTTCAGCCCCTGGGGTACTTCAGTTGCAGTCTCGATGGCGAATTCCCGCAGCGGCTAAAGCCCGGCGGTTCAGGTCGTCGTTCGGCACGCCTGAAGGCGTGCTGAAAAACTCAAAAGCGCGGGTCGCTCGCGGACTAAAGTCCGCTCACGACACGAAAAATAAAGACCTTTTCGACACGACCAAGGTCGTGCCCTGACGCGGATCGTCGCAAAGCCGAGTTTTTCAGCAGCCTCTGAAGGCGTGCCCTTTCAAAACTAATTTGTTTCCCTACGCCGCCATGCGCGACAATAGCCGCATTCTCTCTACGGAGTCCTGATTTGCCGAATCGTCGCGCCTTGCAGCTTCTGCCGCTGGTTGTGCTCTCCGCCGCTCTTGTTTGCTTCACATGTTGCATTCGGCCAATCCGCTCCCACGTTTGATGGCAAGCGCTGGTGGGAGTACGTCAAGGTGCTCGCCGACGACAACATGGAAGGTCGCGAGACCGGTAGCCCGGGATTGCAGCGCGCGTCCGCGTATGTAGTCGGTCAGTTGAAGAAAGACGGATTGCAGCCTGCGGGCAGCAAAGGCTACTACCAGCCGGTGAAGCTCGTGAGCCGGCAGATCGACGAGTCGGCCTCAAGCATGGAGCTGATACGCAACGGCAACACGCAGTTCGTGAAGCTGGGCGAGGACGCCATGTTCAGCACCCGCGTCGATCTGGCTCCCGAAACCGACGCGCCGCTGGTCTTCGTCGGTTACGGACTGAACGTGCCGGAGAAAAATTATGACGACTACGCCGGAGTGAACCTGAAGGGCAAGGTGGCGGTAATCTTCAGCGGCTCGCCCGAAGACATGCCGGCGGCGCTGGCGTCGCACTATCAATCCTCGACCGAGCGTGCGAAAGAGCTGCGTAAGGCAGGAGCTATCGGCTACATCATGCTTCCCAATCCCGCCGCCATGGATATTCCCTGGAGCCGCATGACGCTGGCCCGCAAGCGCCCGAGCATGTCGCTTGCCAACCCAATGTTCAACGACTGGAAGGGAATTGGCCTGGCGGTGACTTGGAATCCGGAATTCGCGGAAGAGCTCTTCGAAGGCTCAGGCCACACCTTCGCCGAAATCGCCGCCCTGGGCAAAGATCGCAAGCCCCTGCCGCACTTCCCGCTGACCATGAGCATCAAGGCGAAAGCGAAGCAGATTAATAAGCAGGTGAACTCGGCGAACATCGTTGCCAAGCTGCCGGGCTCCGACCCGCAACTGGCGGCGCAGTACGTTGTGCTGTCGGCGCATCTCGACCACCTTGGCATCGGCGAGCCCATCAACGGCGACAAGATTTACAACGGCGCCATGGACAACGCTTCCGGCTCGGCCCTGGTGCTCGACGTCGCCGACCAGTTGCATGCCGGCGGGATGAAGCCGAAACGCTCGCTGCTCTTTCTGTTTGTGACGGCGGAAGAGAAGGGGCTGCTGGGCTCGCGCTACTTTGCCAGCAAGCCGACAGTGCCGAAGAAAGACATCGTCGCCGACCTGAACACCGACATGTTCCTGCCGATCTTCCCGATGAAGCTCGTGACCGTGTATGGACTCGACGAATCCACCTTGGGCGACGACGCGCGCTGGGCGGCTCAGAAAAATGGGGTTGAAGTGCAGCCCGATCCCGAGCCGTTGCGCAACCTCTTTATACGTAGCGATCAGTACAGCTTCATCAAGCAGGGCGTGCCATCCGTGGCGATGAAGGTCGGCTACGCCAAGGGGAGCCCCGAAGAAGCCACGGCGGTGAAGTGGCTGCACGAGCGCTACCACGCCCCGTCCGACGACTTGAACCAGCCGGTCGATCTGGAGGCGGCGGGTAAGTTTGAGACCATCGTGGCCGACATCGCCCTGCGAGTGGCGGATGCCCCCAAGCCTCCGGCGTGGAACAGCGACAGTTTCTTCCAGAGGTTCGCGACCGTGAAGTGAAGATAGGTGTCAGGTGTCAGGCTTCGAGTGTCAGACGACAAACACCGAGCAACAGCAAACAGACACCGGGTTATCGAGCGATTTCGTTTGGGAAGCGGTGGACGGCGCCTGCGTACGACCCGAAACGCTCCAGTTCGAAACGGCGCGGGGCTGCCCATTCTGATACCTGACACGGGATACCGGTCTCCGCCCCCCCACCAAAGGACTATTCCGTAAAATTTACAGGTAACTCGGAAATACTTGCGCGATCGTGCAAGAACCGGCTTCCTTAAGTCTTTTATTTTCGACGCGGAACTTTTGGCCCGTGTCATGCATCTAGTACGGACAGACGAAGTGGCGCATAAGGGTCACCTGATTGGGAGTATCGGCCAGAGCTCTCACCGCAGGTGGCCCTTTTTAATGCGTCATTAACATTGAGCGTGCAGCTCAGTCCTCCAACCTTGGCAACCGGGATTCGCTTCGCCGCTATAATTGCTCTTTTGTTTTCACTCCGCCGCGTTCTCGTTAAACAGCGCCCTCGACCGAATCATCGATGATCGTTTCCTACAGCGACTTTGACTCTTTTGAAGGCTGGGATAAGTTTCCTGGATTTATCCAGTCATTGATTGTGTCTAATTCGTGCCGTCGCGTGGCCGAGATCGGAGGGGGTGCGAATCCGGCCGTCGCGCAAGATTTTGCCCATCCGCATGGCTTGAGCTACGTCGCCATCGATGCCGACCCAGATGAGCTTGCCAAAGCCGGGCCCGGGCAACAGTTGGCGTTCGATTTGTGCGGAGTGTCAGGCCAAATTCCAGGTGCGCCTTGCGACCTGATCTTCAGCCGAATGACAGCCGAGCATTTCAGCAACGTGGAGTTGGCGTATCGGAACATTCTTTGTTCGCTCAATCCCGGGGGATTGACGGTTCACTCGTTCGCCTCTTTGTACGCGCTTCCTTTTGTGGTCAACCGGCTGTTGCCAGACGGGGCTTCGGACTGGCTGCTACAGCGGGTGAGTCCGCGCGACCGGCACCGCCACGAGAAATTTCGCGCTCACTATGATCGCTGTCGCGGCCCGATACCCGCGCAAATCGAGTTTCTGAATAGGATTGGCTTCGAGGTGTTGGAGTACAGAGCGTATTTTGGGCACTCGTATTACAGCAAGAAATTCAAGCCGCTGGATACCCTCGAGAAGCTTAAGACGCGGATGCTGGTGCGACGACCGATGCCTTATCTGGTGAGTTATGCCACGATCATCCTGCGACGTCCTGTGTGAGGTGATCGGGTCCGTTCGCGCCGCCGTGGAATAATTCGCGCGAATTTTGTTTATGCCAGCGCCAGCTTCTCGCGGATGTCGATTCCGGCGCTGCGCAGCAATTTCTCGACAGCGGTCTCGTCCAGTCGCGTTGCATCGTACTCGACAAGGATGGTCTTCTCTTTTTCATTCATCCGCACGCGCCGAATCCCGTAGACATCGTTGAATTGGGCCATGGCGGCCATCTCGGTCTCGCCCGGTGGCAAGCCATAGCGGAACAGCACTTCCACACTCGTCATCACAGCCCCCGAATAAGGTGTAAGAATGAGGTAAGGAGCAGCTTATCAGGAGCGCATGAGCGACACCGAAACAAATCAGCAAACTCCCGCTTCAACCACATTCCACGATCCCGTTTGCGGCATGACCGTTGACCCGGCGCAGGCGCGCGGCCGGGCCCAGCACCAGGGCGAGACTTATTACTTCTGTTCGCCGGGATGCATGCACAAGTTCGTCTCCGATCCCGGCAAATATCTAGTCGTCCTCCTACAAGCCCGGAGGCATGTCGACCGAAGCCACCGTCCAGATCGGCGCCACCTGCAAGATCGATCGCGACCCGGTTTGCGGCATGAGCGTCGATCCCGCGAAGGCCGCAGCCAGCGTCGAGCACGATCACAGGCTCTATCACTTCTGTTGCAAAGGCTGCGCCGAAAAGTTCAAGGCCGATCCGCAAAAATATCTCTCGCCGAACTACAAGCCCGGCGGCATGGGATCGAGCACGGTACTCACGATCGGCGGAGCGACGCCGGGCATTGCGCGACAGCCACAGGCGCAAGTTGCCGCACCGGCGAAGCCAATGGCCGCGGCTGCAAGCACCGTCTGGGTCTGCCCCATGTGTCCCGAGGTGCGCGAGAGCAAGCCCGTGCCTTGTCCCAAGTGCGGCATGGCGCTGGAGCCCGAAACGCCCGTCGCGTCTGCCACCCGCACCGAGTGGACTTGCCCGATGCATCCCGAGATCGTGCGCGACCAGCCAGGATTCTGTCCTATCTGCGGCATGGCGCTCGAGCCGCGAACCGTCACCGCTGCCGAACAGGACAATCCCGAGCTGCGCGACATGACGCGTCGCTTCTGGGGAAGCGTCATTCTCGGCGTGCCGCTCGTCGCGCTCGCCATGTTGCCAATGATGTTGCGCATGGGGCCGCTTGCGCACGTGGTCTCGCCGCGCGCGGGCACGTGGATCGAATTCCTGCTGGCGACGCCGATCGTGCTCTGGGCGGGATGGCCGTTCTTTCAGCGCGGCTGGGCCTCGGTAAAGCACCGCAGCCCCAACATGTTCACGCTGATCGCGCTCGGCGTCGGCGTCGCCTACATCTACAGCGCGGTCGCAACGCTGCTTCCGCAAATTTTTCCTGACACCATGCGCACGCACGGCGGCCAGCCGGAGGTCTACTTCGAAGCCGCCGCCGCCATCATCGTGCTCGTCCTGCTCGGGCAGATGCTGGAGCTCAAAGCGCGCAGCCGCACCGGCTCAGCCATTCGCGCGCTGCTCGATCTCTCGCCCAAGCTGGCGCGCATCATGCGCGACGATGGCAGCGAGTACGATGTTCCGCTCGACCAGGTGAAGGTCGGCGACAAGCTGCGCGTGCGCCCCGGTGAAAAAATTCCAACCGACGGAACCGTGATCGACGGCCTCAGCGCGGTCGATGAATCGATGATCACCGGCGAGCCCATCCCGGTCGAAAAGCGCATGGGCGACAAAGTCATCGGCGCAACCGTGAACGGTACGGGATGGCTGCTGATGCGCGCCGAGCGCGTGGGCAGCGACACCATGCTGGCGCAGATCGTGCAGATGGTCAGCGCCGCACAGCGCAGCCGCGCGCCCTATTCAGCGCCTGGCCGATCGCGTTGCCGCGTTCTTCGTGCCCACGGTGCTGAGCATCTCGGTCGTCACGTTCTTCGTGTGGCTGTTGCGCGGGCCCGAGCCGCGACTGGCCAACGCCGTAGTCAACGCTGTCGCCGTGCTCATCATCGCCTGCCCCTGCGCGCTGGGACTGGCTACGCCGATGGCCATCATGGTCGGCACAGGCCGCGCCGCCCGCGCCGGCATTCTCATCAAGAACGCCGAGGCGCTCGAGACTTTCGACAAGGTCACGACCATCGCGCTCGACAAAACCGGCACGCTCACCCAAGGCAAGCCCGAGTTGCAGGAGGTGGTCGCCTTCAGCGGCGAGACCGAAGAGAGCATCGTCAAGCTGGTCGCCAGCATTGAACGCGGCAGCGAGCATCCGCTGGGCGCCGCCATCGTCGACGCGGCGCTCGCCAACGGCATGCAGCTCATCCCGCCCGACGGCTTTCGCTCGCTCACCGGCAGAGGCATTATCGGCACCGTTGGCGGCCACGAGGTCGCCGTGGGCAATGATCGTCTGCTGGAAGAACTCGGAATTTTTCTGGACGAACGAGGTATCGAAGACGATCGGGTGCCCCATCCTTTCCCTTCGTCTGGGAAAGGGTGGGATGACGAACGGTCGAATCAAGACGTCACTTCTCTGAGAGAAAAGGCCGACTCCCTGCGTCGCGACGGCCAGACCGTCGTCTACGCCGTCATCGATGGCCGCCCCTCCGGACTGCTCGGCATCGCCGATCCCATCAAGCCCGAAGCGCCCGAAGCCATCCGCGACCTGCAGCGCGCAGGACTGCGCGTCGTCATGCTCACCGGCGACAACCAGACCACCGCGCAAGCCGTCGCGCGCAAGCTGGGCATCGGCGACTTCGAGGCCGGCGTGCTGCCCGATCACAAAGCCGAGGTCATCAAGAAGCTTCAGCAGCAGGGAAGCACGGTGGCGATGGCGGGCGACGGCATCAACGACGCTCCTGCGCTGGCGCAGGCTAACGTGGGCATTGCCATGGCGACCGGCACCGACGTTGCCATGGAGAGCGCCGGCATCACGCTGCTCAAAGGAGACCTGCGCGCGCTGGTGCGGGCCCGCCACCTGAGCCACGCCGTCATGCGCAACATCAAGCAGAACCTGTTCTTCGCGTTTGTCTATAACTCGGTCGGAGTTCCCATCGCCGCCGGAATCCTCTATCCCAAGTTCGGCATACTCTTGTCGCCCATCATCGCGGCGGCAGCCATGAGCTTCAGCAGCGTGTCCGTGATTACCAATGCGTTGCGATTGAGGAGCGTGAAGCTGTAGGAGAGTTTTCCGGTGTCGCTTGTCAGTTCGAGTGCCCCGCGCATTCCTTCGTTTGGAATGAGTGGGATCAACGAACCTTCATCTCGGCTCCGCTTTGTGTAATATTTCTCTTTCAGAGTCGCGCACCTTGCACCAGACATCAAAAAATATAAGGGTGGTAATCATGCATACTATGGCAACTGATACAGACATGCTGATCGTCGGGGCAGGTCCCGTCGGGCTCTTCCTCGCGAACGAGTGTGCTCGCCGCGGGCTTCGCTATCGCATCGTCGAGACACATGCAACCCAGTCGCAACACTCCAAGGCGCTTGCGATCTTTCCTCGTACCCTCGAGATTTTCGACATGGCGAACGTTGTCGGCCCCGTTTCTTGAAGCGGCGAACCGCGTCACCTCGGTGGCGATGTTTGTGGGCGACCGCCAACTCGGTCACATGCCCTTCACTCCCGAGGAAACTCCGTACTCCTTTGTCGCCATGGTCCCTCAAGATGTCACGGAGAAGTTTCTGGTCGAGGAGCTACAGCGCCGTGGCGGCCACGTTGAGTATGAAACGACATTCGTCTCCGCCGTCCAGCATGACGGCTTCGTCAGCGCGACCTTAGAGCGGAAGGGCAAGAGCAGTGACGTCACCGCCTTATTCGTCGTCGGCTGCGATGGCGCTCACAGCGCGGTTCGCCACGCTGCTGGACCTTCCGTTTGAAGGAGCAGAGTACGATGCGCTGTTCATCCTTGCCGATATCCAGAGCAACGAGGCGCTTCCTGCAGATCAGTTGCAGTTGTGTCCCAACGAGGCCGGCCCGGTAGCGATTTTCCCCATGAGCGCCACCCGCCGTCGAATTGTAGCCATGATCCACGAAAAGGAAGGCGAGGCTCCCTCGCTCGCGATGGTGCAGAGAATTCTTAGGGAACGTGCACCGAAGGAATTGCAGGCGCAAGCCCTGCACTGGAGCAGCTACTTCCAAATCCATCATCGCCAGGTGGCGAAGCTGCGTGTGGGGAGCATGTTCGTTGCCGGCGACGCTGCTCACATCCACAGTCCATTCGGCGGGCAGGGAATGAACACCGGGCTTCACGATATC
This sequence comes from uncultured Acidobacteriaceae bacterium, assembly GCA_963699875.1. GTDB lineage: Bacteria > Acidobacteriota > Terriglobia > Terriglobales > Acidobacteriaceae > CAVVDY01. Next base: position 73,920 of record CAVOVN010000002.1, on the reverse strand, counting down.
TGGAACCTCGCATGGAAGCTCGACCTCGCCGTACACGGCCGCGCCAGCGAAGAGTTGCTCGATAGCTATACCGCCGAACGGCGTCCTGTCATCAAGAGCGTCATAGAGACCACAGACTTTATGACCAAAGCTTTGGGAACCCCCAGCAAGCTGGCACAGGCGCTGCGTGACGCGGTGATCCCCATGGTGTCGCGGCTCGCGCCCTTCCAGCACGCTTTCGTCGAGAGGCTCTCCGAGTTGGGCATTGCTTACAGCGGCAGTCCGATTGTTGAAGGAGCCGGCAAGCGCTTCTTTGACGACTCTGTACGCGGAGGCAAGTTGCTTCATCGCTTCGTGCTGATGCTTGGCAACGACGCCGATCCGTCAGTTCAGGCCGCCGCAATGATCCTCGCAGAATTAATGCACGACACGGTGGAATTGAAACTCGACGGCACTAAGGGCATGACGCTGGTCCGCCCCGACGGCTACATCGCTTATTCCGCGCACACCGCCGATCATTCAGCATTGGAGTCTGTGCGCTCGCTTTTGCAGCGCCAGACCACGCCAACATCGATGTCAGAGCGCGTGGCCTGACCTGGTTCGGGCGCCCACTCGTTCCCTGGTTTGGGATGAATGCTCTGTGACCGAGCCGAGAATTTATCCTCAAGTTTGACACCGTACTGGTAAGAGACTAGCTTTGAGATTGAGTGAGTTGTCTCCTTTCCTCTTTCAGATCCCCTGAACTAAGTCAGCCTGTCTGAAGTCCTCCTCCCCTTAGAGCACCTGTCGGGGACGCTCCATGTTCATATGCAATGTGGCATTTTCTTTGAAACCTGAAAAGGAACGTCTCGGTGTGAGGTCATGATCATGATTTGTCCTGATTGCAAGAGTGAAATGACGAAGAAGTGGCAGCCCAAAAGCTCCGACGAACCGACTGCAGCTTCCGGCATGGTGTGGTCATGCGGTGTTTGCGGGCGTCAACTCAACATGGCCGATATGAAATCGCATGTCCAGACGGAACACAAGGTAGAGCACGAGCCCATAAGTAATCTATTGACGTTGCCACGACCGATGTCCTCACAGACGCCGTGGGCCCCAAGAGACGCTAAGCGAAATCGAGGCTGAATCTCGCCGATGGCATCGCTTCCCGGCGCGTACTCTCTACTGAACTGCCCTAACGTTATTTGTGATTCGATTTAAAAAGGGAGCAAGCCGGATGAGACTTGCTCCCGAAGCTGTCTGAAGTCGAGTGGCTAGGGCAGCGCTTGCAGCGTCATGTCGTAGAACACGACCGAGCCTTGGAAGACGACCTGGGTCACGGCTCCCCACGAAGGCGGGAAGTCGAGTTCCTGCAGGTCGGTGGTCAGCATGAAGGTCTGCGTGCCGACGTAGGTGCCGTGGCTATAAGCCAGCACGACCAGCGGACTCTTGCTGTATCCGGCCGCCGCGTGGGCCTGGGAGAGCAGAAAGCCTTTGCCGTCCTCCGAAGATATGGAGCCGTAGCAGGCGGTGGACAAGCACCCGTAACCGGTGAAAGCAACATCGTTTTGTCCAAGGTTGTCGTTGTGCTTAAAGCCGGGGCCGGCGCCGCTCCACTCGGCGGGATCGACATAGAACACGCCCGACCAGTTCACTTCTCCATAGCCGTTGGGCAACGGAGTGGGCGCCGACACGTTCGGCAGATCGGCAAAGTTGATGGTGGCCTGGGCGGAGGCGCCAATCGCCAATCCCAGAAGTACGACCAGCAGCAGTAGGTTTTTCATTTTCGATCCTCACCTTTCATTTGCGACCGAAGTCGCTGCAATGAGGCGAGTGTGCGGCCGGCGCTCGAAAACGTCGATGCACGCGGACTGATCGTTCTCTGACTTCTGGGTGACCGTTGCAAGTGATTGCAAATAGTGGCATACTGTCGCTACGGATGAGTCATTGGCGCAGCTTGTGCCTGGTAGTAACATCACGCCAAGAAAACTCACTATGGAGCAGACGCAACCCAGACGGGCGCGCTTTGGACCCTTCGAACTCGATCTTCGGGCCGGGGAGTTGCACGGCAATGGCGCACCGATCCTGCTGCCTGAGCAGCCTTTTCAGGTGCTGCAAATCCTGATCGAGGGCGGGGGCGAGCTGGTTACCCGCGAGGAAATCAGGAAGAAGCTGTGGCCCAACGATACCATCGTCGAGTTCGATCACAGCATCAACACGGCCATCCGAAGCTGCGCCGCGCGCTCAGTGACTCCGCCGACGAACCCCAAGTACATCGAAACCCTGGGCCGCCGGGGTTATCGCCTGATGGTTCCGGTGGAGTGGACCAAGTCGGACGACGATTCGTCTGCGTCCGACGTTGGCTTCCCGGCCCTGCGAGTTCTTGGGTCGGATGCCGTCCCCAACGCCGATTCCGAAACACTGTCGAACTCGACATCCCAAAGCGGCAGCCCTGCCGGTCGGACGGTCTCGCACTATCGCGTGCTGGAGGTTATCGGCGGCGGCGGAATGGGAGTCGTCTATCGCGCCGAAGACCTGAAGCTGGGCCGCTCCGTAGCTTTGAAGTTTCTTCCGGAGGAGTTTGGCCGCGACCCCCGAGCCCTCGAGCTCGCTTCGAGCGCGAGGCGCGCGCTGCCTCGTCATTAGAACATCCCAACATCTGTCCCATCTATGAATTCGGCGAACACCAGGGCCAGCCTTTCCTGGTGATGCCGTTGTTGAAGGGACAAACCTTACGCGAGTATCAGGCGGCGTTCGGCGGAGCTCGGAGAGCAAGGCGCTGCCCATTGCCGAGCTGCTGAAGTTCGCGATTCAGATTGCGGAGGGGCTTGGAGGCGGCTCACGAGAAAGGCATCATTCATCGTGATATCAAGCCGGCCAACATTTTTATTACTAGCAAGGGCACCGCCAAGATTCTCGATTTTGGTGTAGCGAAACTGCAAGAGAGCGAACAGAAACTCGCCGCTGCCGCCGACGGTGAGGGCCAGCTTGAGATTGCGCCAGTCAACGAAGGCTTGCACATGACCCAAACCGGCGCCGCGGTCGGTACGCCGTCCTGCATGTCGCCGGAGCAGTTGCTAGGAGAAAAGCTGGACACGCGCACCGACCTGTTCTCCTTCGGGCTGGTGTTGTACGAGATGGCCACCGGGCAGCGGGCCTTCACCGGCGACAATGCAGCCGCGCTCCGGCTTGCCATCCTGAGCCAGGCGCCGACGCCGGCAGTGAAACTGAATCCGCACTTGCCGCCGAAGCTGAGCGCCATCATCGACAAGTGCCTGCAGAAGGACCGCGACCAGCGCTATCTGAAAGCTGCTGAAATCGTTCGTGATCTGAATGAAGTAGCGCAAACTGGGGGCCGAGCGCTTTCCCGGCGTTGGATCCTGCTGGGAGCAGCGGCGCTGGTGCTGATGGCGGTAATTGCTGGCGCTCTGTACTGGCCCGGACGACGTCCCAAGCTGACCGTCAAAGACGCCATCGTGCTCGCCGACTTTCAGAACACGACTGGCGATGTGGTGTTTGACGGCACCTTGGAGGAGGCCTTGGCCGCCGACCTGGACCAGTCGCCGTTTTTGAACGTTCTCTCTTCGGAGAAGGTTGAAGAGGAGCTGAAATTGATGAGCCACCCAGCCGATGCTCGGCTCACCCCGGAGTTGGCGCAAGACCTTTGCCAGCGTTCGGGTAGCAAGGCAGTGCTCGCTGGGTCAATCGCATCGCTGGGCTCACATTATGTGTTGGGCCTGACTGCCACCAACTGCTACACCGGACAAGTCCTCGCCCGCGAGGAGGTCGAAGCCGAAAACAAAGACGGTGTCTTGAAGGGCCTCCATTCGGCCACCTCGCGGGTTCGGCAGAAGCTTGGTGAATCGCTGACCTCGGTGCAGAAATTTGATTTGCCAGTGGAGCAGGTTACGACATCCTCTTTGGAGGCATTGAAACTCTATAGTCTGGCGCGAAAACAGCCAACCGTTGCCGCGGCGACTACGCTGTACAAGGGGGCAATTGAGTTAGATCCTAACTTCGCGATAGCCTACCTCGGGCTCGGAAACCTATACGGCAACATGTACGCCGATGAACTGCAAAGAGAGGCGCTGGCAAAAGCGTTTGAGCTTCGTAGTCGGGCCAGCGAACGAGAGCGCTTTGAAATCGAGAGCGACTACTATGATGTGACCACCGCCGAGAGCGACAAGGCACGCGACATTACGGAGTTGTGGGCCCAAACCTACCCACGCGACCCCGAGGCACTGCTTTTTCTGGGCGGCATAGACATGGAGCTTGGCCACTACGATCAAGGGGTAGAAGATTTGCTGAAGTGCCTCGCGGTGGACGCCAATCAACCCGGTTGCATGCTGAACCTGGAGGAAAGTTATCGAGCCATCGGTCGTTACAAGGAGGCGGACGACGTGCTCAAGAAAATAGGCGAGCACTTTCGCGACAAGGATGTTCTTCACCTCGACCTCTATACCATGGCCTTCTTGCGTGGAGACTCTGTTGCCATGCAAGAACAAATTACGTGGGCCGCAAGCCACTCCGACGCCGATCAGGCGATAGAATCAGCTGCTTCTGATACTGCCGCTTATTTCGGGCGGCTCGGCGCATTTCGGGAGTACGCCGGAAAAGCCATCAACGGGGCCAGCCCGACTCAGCAGGAGCCCGCCGCGATTTTTCAAGCGCGCAAGGCGCAATGGGAAGCGGAACTGGGTTTTAAGGAGGTCGCCGTAACAGACGCAAAGGAGGCACTCCACCGTGCTGACACTCCTGGTGTCAAGAGTATGGCCGGATTGGCTCTGGCGCGAGCGGGTGAAGACCGCGGTGCGCTGAGTTTGGCGGACGAGTTGGATCGTGAGTTCCCGGAACGATCGTTGTGGCGCCTCTACTGGAGCGCTGCGATCCGAGCATCGGTGGAAATCAACCAAGCTAATCCCGAGGTAGCAATCAAAATACTTGAGGCCTCCCAGCCGTACGAAGCTAATGGCTACACCCTCGTGGCGAACGGCACTCTTTATCCCGCTTATATTCGCGGCGAGGCATACCTGGCGCTGCACCAGGGACGCGAAGCAGCCGTGGAATTTCAGAAATTTCTCGACCACAAAGGCATGGTGGTGAACTGTCCCTTGGCTGCCCTCGCCCGTTTAGGTTTAGCTCGTGCTTATGTTGTGCAAGGCGACAATCCGAAGGCGCGCGCCGCATATCAGGACTTCCTCACTCTCTGGAAAGATGCTGACCCCGATATTCCTATCTACAAACAAGCCAAAGCCGAGTACGCGAAGCTGCAGTAGACGATAGCGTTCAGTCCAATTCCCATTTCGGGAATTGTCTACGACCTTCGTAACCTTGGCGCCTCGTTTTTCACGTGCAGGTCACTTCAGCAACTCATAAACTCCCTGGGAGCACACCGAGAGTGTGCTTGCCCGAGAGGCGCTGGTGATCCCCCAGTCAGGCCAGAAGGAGGCCGAACTCGGGGCGAAAGCTCAGGCGCTAAGTTCTTTTAAATCAGGTAAGTGCCTGTAAGTCTTTGGGGCTCAATTATGTAGAGCAGGAATGTTAGCTAAAGTGTTGAAAACAAGGTATGACGATTTCGAATTTTTCGTGATCTGCGTCACATTGAGTGCTTGAAGGACGACTAAAAACCGATGGGCTGAGCTGATGGCTGACAGCTGGCGGCTGGGCAGTTGATCGCCGACAGCTTCTTACGCCGACTTCACCTTTTGGCGTCGCAGGCATTCCTTGCGAAGCCTTTCATAGTGTTGTGAGAGCACGGCGAGCTCGTCGTCGGAGAGGTTCTCGATGTCCATCATCTGATCCTGAGCGGTGCTGATGGCATGAATGAGTTCGTTGAGCTTCAGATTGATGGCGCGGGCGTCACGGTTCTGGGTGTTCTGAATCAGGAAGACCATCAGGAAGGTCACGATAGTGGTGCCGGTGTTGATGATGAGCTGCCAGGTGTCGGAGTAGTGATAGATGGGGCCTGCCACTGCCCACACCGCGATGACGGAGATGGCGACGGCAAAGGCCCATCGCGAGCCCACGTAAGCAGAGGCGAGCGACGAAAAATGGCCGAACCAGTCCGCCGCCGGCTTGTTCACCGCCAGCCGTTTTGACGACGAGCCGTTCGCAGCTTTACGCATGAGCTAGGTCGATTTGCGCGAGCCGGCTATCAGCACGACTGCGCCAACCGCGCAAAGTACGCCGCCCACTGCCGGCGAAAGTTTCTGGCTGTGGTGCGTGGTAATGCCGATGGAAGCATCTCCAACTTTGGCTTCGTGAGTATTGCTCATGGGGAACGGCACAAAGAAGGCTAGTATGCCGAGCACCAAGACAACGAGTCCGATGAGAACTAGAGGTCGCATTCTTCTCCTTAAGGTTGAGGGCTATCTCTATTCCTCGACGCGGCCAGGCGAGGAGCGAAATTGAGAGTACCCGTACAGTTCGAACCATAAAGTACGGTTCTGGTTGTATGCGCGGTGACAGGCTGGCCATAGGTACGATCAGCGAAGTGGCCCGTGTGTTAGACTTTGCGGCATTTATCAGCACGCCGCCTTCGACGAACGGAGAAAGGAATCGGTGATAGAGACTCAACCGAACGCCGGTAACAGAAGTGCCGAGTCTGGTCTCGCGCGCTTCGGGCTTGGGCTCGCCCATTGGAGTGAGCGCTGGTTTCCCGATCCGCTGGTCTTCGCGCTGCTCGGCATCGTGTTCGTATTTCTCACCGGCTTGTGTCTGCATGAATCCGCCTCGAAACTGGCGGTGCAAGGCGTCAAGAATTTCTGGACGCTGGTGCCCTTCACCATGCAGATGGTGATGATCATCATCGGCGGATACGTTGTCGCGACCACTCCGCTGGTGAATCGGTTGATTGTCGCTTTGGCCCGCTTGCCGAAAACAGGGCGCGGTGCGATTGCGATGATTGCGCTGTTCTCGATGCTGACGTCGCTAATCTCGTGGGGCCTAAGTCTTATCTTTAGCGGGCTGCTGACCCGCGAGATGGCGCGCCGTGTGAAAGATATGGACTACCGCGCGGCAGGGGCGGCCTCCTATCTGGGACTGGGCGCCACGTGGGCGCTGGGACTTTCGTCATCGGCGGCGATGCTGATGGCGACGAAAAGTTCGATTCCGCCGGCACTGTTTGCGGTGTCGGGGATTATCCCACTGCGTCAGACATTGTTTCTGTGGCAGTCCATGACCATGGCAGCGGTGCTGGTAGTAGTCTCGGTAACCATCGCGTATCTATCAGCTCCCTCGCCGGAGAACGCGCGCACCGCGGAGCAGTTCGGGATTACCGACGACATTCGGCCACAACTTGCTGAACAGCGAACCAAGCCGGGCGAGTGGCTGGAGTACAGTCCGTTGTTAACTGTATTCGTCGGCGCGCTGATGGTCTGGTACCTCATCGACTTCTTTCGCGCCTCGCCGCAAGGCGCGCTGGCAGCGCTTGACCTGAATACCTACAACCTTATCTTTATCACTGCCGGATTGCTATTGCACTGGAAGCCACGCAACTTTGTTCGCTCTGTCGCTGACGCGGTGCCCGCAACCGGAGGCGTGCTCATCCAGTTCCCTTTCTATGCGGTGATCTTCGGAATGATCGTTGGCACCGGGATTTCAACCTGGCTGGCCGACCTTTTCGCGCGCGTGACTACCCACGGAACCTATCCGCTGCTGGTTGCACTCTATTCGGCAATACTAGGGACCTTTGTACCTTCGGGCGGGAGCAAGTGGATTATCGAGGCGCCTTATGTTCTGCAGGCGGCGAACCTTCACCAGGTGCATCTCGGATGGGTGGTGCAAATCTATAACGCAGCTGAGGCGTTGCCGAATCTAGTCAATCCGTTCTGGATGCTTCCGCTGCTTGGAATATTAAAGCTTAAGGCGCGAGACCTGGTAGGCTACACCGTACTACAAATGTTTATCCATATACCTATAGTGTTTTTCCTGTGCTGGCTTTTCGCGAGATATATGGCATATATCCCTCCTATAAGATAGGTCAGTTGCGGGTAGACTCTGTAGGTGTGGTAAGCAGGGAAGTATCTGGTCGATAAGCAAGACCTCGCTCAGAATGCCTACCGTGTATCCTGCGACTTCTAGTCTGTCTTAAGGCTTGATTACCCACACCGTGCCGCATCCGTTGCCGAGACTGCAATTCAGATCTCCGCCGGCTGAAGCTGAGCCGTAGAGGTTGCCGTTGGCGTCAAGCGCTAACGGGCCGGCTGGCAAGGAGCCATCACTGCCGCCTGTGAAATCATGCAGAGTAGAGTAAGACCAGCCATTCTGCGTCTTTGTCAGCTTGTAGGCTGCACCATGCCCGAATGCTCCTCCACTCCCCACGCCGTATAGGTTTCCAGCCGCATCCATCACTAGTCCGCTGGTAAGCGCTTGCGCCTCTCCGGCGACAAAGGCATGGAGCTGGGTAAATATCCACGAACCTTCAGAGTTGGTTAGCTTAAACGCAACACTAGGTTGTTGATCGCCATAGGTTACTCCATAGAAGCTATCGGGTGAGTCAGAAATGAGGGCGTTGATGGGATGGATAATATTCAGGCCCGTGAAGACGTGTAGCAGGTCTTCTTTCCAGGCATTGCCTTGTCTGCTCAAACGATAGATTGTCCCGTCATCATTAGGACCGCCCAGGTAGGTGGGGCCGTAAAGGTTTCCTGGCTGATCGATGAGGAGCGTTCCTAGTATCCAGCGACCATCGGTTGGCGGCCCTGCAAACGCGTGTAGAAGAGTTTTGGTCCACTGGCTCCGCAGTCCCTGGGCGGGCGACAGTTCATACACCTGCCCCGTGAATCCGCACATTGTAATGGTTGTGCCGTAGAGATTTCCGGAGGTATCCAGGACAAGTCCGCCGTTGGTACCGGCCCCGTCACATTGTCCAAAACGATACAGGGTATCTTTGATCCAAGTCTTCTGATTGCACCCGGGATCGGCGCAAATCGAGGAGACACGAAACACGGTACCACCGCCGCCTTCGAGTCCTCCATCGACCGTGGCACCGTAGAATGTGCCTCCGGGTCCGATGGTCAAAGGCGAGGCTGGGCTCCAACCATCAGTCTTACTCTGAAACTTGTACACAGTTGCGAATGACCAGCCAGACTGCGATGGCGAAAGCTCGAACACGGTTCCACAGCCGAAGCTTAAGCAATTGCCGATTCCACCGCGTGCCGCAGTGCCGTAAAGGTTTCCGCTGGAATCGATGACCAAAGCACCGGGACTTACTCCGTCAGCGCCTTCAAAGGTGTGCAATACCTGGAATGTCTGAGTTTGAGCGGCGCAGACTAGCGCAAGCAAAATGCCGAACACGTAGGACGCTGACGAAACCCGAGATCGCATCGAATGCCTCCCCCACCGTTGCTGGTAGTTTAGCTGCTACGACCGCGGCGTTGAAGGAAATTGCGACTTCGACGTTGCGGGAAATGCGGGTTATCCGTGCTGTAAAATTCAGGGCCTCGATTTTACTTTTTAGCAAGCCACGAACGATTCGGAATCATTCGTAGCGCAGCGCCTTTACCGGATCCAGTCGCGACGCGCGGCGTGCCGGCACGTAGCTGGCAAGCAGGCTGATGACCGCCAGTATAGCGACGACAAGGGTAATGGTCGTCACGTCCCAGGGTTGAACAGCGAAGAGTATGCTGCGGAGAAAGTACCCTGCCAGCACAGCTCCTGCGATGCCCGCAACGATGCCGATCACCGCCAATCGCGCTCCGTTGACAAGTATGAGCTTCAGAACGCCGGCCCGGGGCGCGCCCAAAGCCATACGAACGCCAATCTCGCGGGTGCGCTGGCTCACGGAATACGACACGATTCCGTACAGGCCCACGATACCTAGCAACAACGCCGATACGGCGAAGACGCTCACCAGCCATGCCGGATATCGGTGCAGCATTGCAGCCGGCGATTGCGCGATGACGTCCTGCATGGTCTGCATTTGAAACAGCATGATGGTCGGATCGACCCCGTGGGCAGCCTCTTCGAGCGCCGGCCGAATCACCGCGGGGTCGAGGTCCGAGCGCACCACCATCGCGAAAATGCTGTCGGGGCCTTGTGCAAAGGGTGTGTAGATAGCGGGCTTGTCAGCGGCGTCGAGTTCGCCTTCGTGAACATCGGACACGACACCCACCACCTGCCGCGGCTTTTCCTGTGGGCTGTAGGTGAAGAGGATCTGCTTGCCGACCGGACTCTGAGCGCCAAAGGCCATCTTCGCCAGCGTGTCATTAATGATTACGACCTTGGGCGTGTTTGCGTTGTCGCCTTCATCAAAATAGCGGCCAGCCTTCAGCCTTGCCTGCAAGGTGGAGAAATAACTTGGATCGATGGTTCGACTGTTGGCTTCGTAAGGCAGCGGCGTCAGCGGCGCGCCTACCACGCGGAAAAGGCTGGTGTTGCCTCCCACAACTGGAGGCGTGCTGGTTGAGCCGGCCGCTGACACGCCGGGCACGGCGAGGAACATCGCCATCAGTTTGTCATGCAAGGCGATAGCTTGTTCGTCCTGACTGTAGCGCTTGCTGTTGGGGAAAACATAGAATGTCGTCAACCGGCTCACATTGAATCCGGTGTCCACGTGTAGTAACCGGTACAAGCTCTTCAGCAGAAGTCCCGACCCGACCAGCAGTACAGCGGAGATTGCGATCTCAGCGATTACGAGGAACGCACCGAACCTCTTCCAGGAGCCGGTCGCCGACAACTGTCCACCTTCTTTGAGCGATTGGTTCAGCAGCGGGCTGGACAGGCGCAATGCCGGCGGCAGCGAAAATAGGAGCGTCGTCAGCAAGGCCAGTGCGGCGGCAAAGAGCAGGACCCGCGGTTCGACAGAAGCATCCTTCAAGTACGGCATGCTCTGAAGCATCTGGCTGGGCAGAGTTGCGATCATCCATCGGGTGACGAGGATCGCCACTATGATCCCGGCCACTGTCCCTATCGAGGTGAGCACTGTACCCTCGACAATCAGCTGACGGACCACCCTCCATCGTTGCGCGCCTAATGCCGAGCGAACAGCAAACTCCCTGGCGCGCGCACTCGATCGCGCCAGCAGCAGGTTCGCGATGTTGGCGCACGCGATCAGCAGCAACATCCCGACAGCCGCCAGCAGCACAATAAGGATAGGCTTGATCGGGCCGGTGATGACTTCACTGAGGGGAATGACTACGGTCCGCAGCTCCTTGTTCGACTCGGGATATTGTTTCTCGAGGTTGGCAGCCAACACGTTCATCAGGCTCTGCGCCTGTTCGAGAGAGACACCAGGCTTAAGCCGGCCGAAGGGGTGTATCCAATGTAAGTTCCGCCGGGTCAGCATGCCGCCGGTGGCGTGCAGCGTGAGGTATAAATCTGCATCGCCAGTCGGAGCGAAGTGAAAGCCCTTCGGCAGCACTCCGACAATCGTTCTGGGCGTGTCGTTAAGGGTCAGTGATTGACCGACGATGTCTGGCTTTCCACCGAAATGCCGTTGCCAAAACCCGTAACTCAAGATTGCGTATCGCGGTGCTGAAGGCTTTTCTTCGCCGTCTCGAAATGTTCGTCCCAGGATCGGAGAAACGCCCAGCGTCTGAAAGAAGTTGTCACTGACCCCAGCGGCGGGGACCATTTCTGAGCCACTGGGTCCAGACAGAGTGCCATTGCCGCCGCCGCTATAGGCCGCGAGCGAACTAAACGCCTGGTTTTGCTGCCGCCAATCGAGATAGTCAGGATAGGAAGCTTCAAAACGCGAGGAAACCTCCGAGTGTCGCGAATCCCAAATCTTCACTAACTGGTCTGGGTCGCGATAGGGCAGCGGACGAAGCAACGCCGCATTGATGAAGGTGAAAATTGCCACGTTGGCGCCGACTGCCAGCGTAAGAATCAGGGCTGCCATGACGGTGAAACCAGGGCGGCGCAGGAGAATGCGCACCGCGTATCGAATGTCTTGCAGTACGCTGTCCATCGGTTCCTCCGAGCGTTAGATAGTCCCGAAACTGTAATGTGAAGCACGCGGCCAGCCATAGTCGAGCCGCCATTGTGCGTTGACTCCAGAAGCTGCTCAGCGTCTACAGCAATTGCTGTTTCAGAGTGCCACGTCACATGCTTAGTGATGGCGGCCGCAGCCTCGCCTGAATTCCCGAATGGTCATCCGTGGACAATTTTGTTCACGCATGGACGTCGTGGACAGTTTCTGCTGACCTTTCTGAAGTCGGCATCGTGCAAGTTGAGCGCACAAAAAGAAAGGCCCCGCGTTTCCACGGAGCCTTTCAAGTTTCAAGCTCTAGCTGACAGCTGGTAGCTGACGGCTGATAGCTTCCTCTTAGTACATTCCGCCCATGCCGCCGCCGCCGTGAGGCATCGCCGGTTCCTTCTTGTCTTCCGGAATCTCGGAGACCAGGGCTTCGGTAGTCAGCATCAGCGAGGCGATGGAGCCCGCGTTCTGCAGCGCAGTACGCGTGACTTTGGTGGGATCGATGACACCGGCCTTGACCAGGTCTTCGAACTTGTTGTTCTGCGCGTTGTAGCCGAAGTTGTTCTCCTTCGACTCGCGAATGCGGCCGACAACCACAGCACCCTCTTCGCCGGCATTACCGACGATCTGGCGCAGCGGCTCTTCGAGGGCGCGGCGAACAATGTTTCCGCCGATCTTCTCGTCGCCTTCCAGCTTCAAGGCGTCGATGGCTTCGGCACAGCGCATGAGCGCTACGCCGCCGCCGGGGACGATGCCTTCCTCCACCGCAGCACGGGTGGCATGCATCGCGTCCTCAACGCGGGCCTTTTTCTCCTTCATCTCGGTTTCGGTCGCCGCGCCCACCTTGATGATGGCAACGCCGCCGACCAGCTTCGCCAGCCGCTCCTGCAACTTCTCGCGGTCGTAGTCGCTGGTCGTCTTCTCGACCTGGCTGCGGATTTCCTTCACCCGGCCTTCGATCTCGCCCGACTTGCCCTTGCCTTCGACGATGGTGGTGTTGTCCTTGTCGATGGTGACCTTCTTGGCCTGGCCGAGATCGGTCATCTGGACGTTCTCCAGCTTGATGCCGAGGTCTTCGGTGATGGCCTTGCCGCCGGTCAGGATCGCGATGTCCTGCAGCATCGCCTTGCGGCGATCGCCGAAGCCAGGAGCCTTCACGGCAGCGACGTTCAGCGTTCCGCGCAGCTTATTCACGACCAAAGTCGCGAGCGCTTCGCCTTCCACGTCTTCCGCGATGATCACCAGCGGACGTCCGCCCTTGGCGATCTGCTCGAGCAGCGGGAGCAGGTCCTTCATCGACGAGATCTTCTTCTCGTGAATCAGGATGTAGGGATTCTCCAGGACCGCTTCCATGCGCTCCGGATCGGTGACGAAGTAGGGGGACAGATAGCCGCGGTCGAACTGCATACCTTCGACGACATCGAGCTGGGTCTCCATCGTCTTGGCTTCTTCAACGGTGATGACGCCGTCTTTGCCAACCTTCTTCATGGCCTCGGCAATGATGCGGCCGATGGTCTCATCGTTGTTGGCCGAGATGGTGCCGACCTGGGCGATCATCTCGCCCGATACCTTCTGCGACAGCTTGTCGAGGGCGCTGCCCTTGTACTTGCCGTCTTCATCGGCGACGCCGCAAATCGCAGTCACGGCCTTCTCGATGCCGCGCTTCAGCGCCATCGGGTTAGCACCCGCCGCGACCGTCTTCACGCCTTCGCGATAGATGGCCTGCGCCAGGACCGTCGCGGTGGTGGTGCCGTCGCCGGCAACGTCGGAGGTCTTGGAAGCGACTTCGCGTACCATCTGCGCGCCCATGTTCTCGAGCGGATCCTTCAGCTCAATTTCCTTGGCTACGGTCACGCCGTCCTTGGTGATGAGCGGCGAACCGAACTTCTTTTCGATGACCACGTTGCGGCCCTTGGGACCGAGCGTGACTTTGACTGCGTCGGCGAGAATGTTCACGCCGTGCAGAATCGCCTGACGCGATTCTTCACCGTGCAGAATCTGTTTTGCCATTGCTAAATTTCTCCTCAGGGGCTAAAGCCCCGAATCTTTGTGAGCTTCGTCCGGCACGGCTGAAGCCGTGCCCTTTCAAAACTGTTTACTTCCGGCACGGCTGAAGCCGTGCCCTTTCAAAACTTCTCTCCCACCCTTCCCAAACCCAGGGAAGGACGGGGCACCCACGTCGCGGGCGGACCTTACTTGTGTGCCATTGCGGGCTTGCCGGCGCCTTCCAGGATGCCGAGCACTTCTTCCTCGCGCATGATCAGGAAGTCTTCGCCGTCGATCTTGATTTCGGTGCCGGCGTACTTGCCAAACAGCACGCGATCGCCCGCCTTCACGTCGAGGGGGAAGGTTTCGCCCTTGTCGTTGGTCTTGCCGCGGCCGACGGAAATCACTTCGCCTTCCTGCGGCTTGTCTTTCGCCGAGTCAGGAATGATGATGCCGCCACGAGAGGTTTCAGCTTCTTCCACACGCCGAATTACGATCCGGTCATGCAGGGGAGTCAGCTTGGTAGCCATTCTTGGAACTCCTTTCAATGCTCTTAGTCGATTTATTTGGGCTGAGGGAATCGCCGATGGGGCGTCCGCTTGCAGCGGATTTAACCGTCAATTCCCCTCAAAACTTAGGAATAATCCCAGGTTGGACGGCCGGATGGCCAGAGTGTTAGCACTCAGTCCCAACGAGTGCTAATCATAAAGTGTGACACTCTCATTGTCAAGTTAGGGACAGGGAAGGGGGATCAGGTGTCAGGTGTCAGGCGTCAGACTCGGACGCTGGCGGCTGGGCCCCGAACATCAGTCTAGCGCTCCCGACTGCGACTCTTACTCTGACACCTGATACCTGAGATCCGAACCCGATACCCGATACCTGATACCTGATACCCAAATTCCAGACTGCCGTTACACGTTCCAACGCATCTATGTTCCGCAGACGCCGCGGCACGCAACGGCATTCGACAGCCGATACGATCATTGTGGCGCTTTATAAAACTTTTACTTTCCGACTAAGTGGTTTCGCAGGATAATTACAGCACTACATCAAGGGTGCCACTGTGCAGCTCCTCCGCAGCGCTCGGTCCATGCGTCCTCTCAGCTCCAGATGGCTGTTTTGTGCCTGCCTCTCTGCTCTGTTGTTACCAGCTACATTATTAGCGCAGAGCATAACTCCTGCGACAGCTGACGATTCGATTGCCAGGCAGGTGGACTCCTTGAAGTTGCAGCCGGTTTCGCTGCCGCCTGAGCTTGCGCTGCCGCCGGGTGATTCACAGGTCAAGGCTGTCGAGATGGCAAGCGGCGTTAGCGGCGAGCCGAGGCCAGCGCCGCCCAGTGCCGCAAAATCGATGGTGCCTAGCGCGAGCGTCGCTCCCGCCGAGCCGCTGAAGCCGAAGTATGATGTTCGCCTCATCGGACAGCGTGAAGTCGCCGGGGGGGTGAACTTCTATTCGCTCGATCGCGAGATGGCGCTGGGGCGCGATCTCTCCAAGGAAGTAGAAGCCACCTCGAAGCTCGTCACCGATCCTGTGGTTACCGAATACGTCAATCGCATTGGCCAGAACCTGGTGCGCAACTCTGATGCCCGCGTGCCCTTCACCATCAAAGTGTTGGACAACGAAGAGGTGAACGCCTTCGCCTTGCCTGGCGGCTTCTTCTACGTTGACAGTGGACTCATCCTGGCCGCTGACAATGAAGCTGAGCTCGCGGCGGTGATGGCGCACGAGATCGCGCACGTGGCGGCGCGTCATGCGACCAAGAACATGACCAAGTCGGAGATATGGAACCTGGCTTCGATTCCGCTGATGTTCGTCGGCGGTCCTGCGGGATACGCCATCGCCGAGATCGCCAGCCTTGCCGTCCCCATGACGTTCCTGAAGTTCTCGCGCGACGCCGAGCGCGAAGCCGACCTGCTGGGTCTGGAGTATGACTACGCCGCCGGGTACGATCCGCAGGCTTTTGTACAGTTCTTCGAGAAGCTGAACGCCGACGAAAAGACCAAGCACAGCAAACTGGCAAAGATGTTCTCCACTCACCCAATGAACGCCGATCGCGTGACCGCAGCGCAGAATGAAATTCGCCAGTACCTTCCCGACCGCGAGAGCTACATTGTGGATACCAGCGAGTTCGACCAGGTGAAGGCGCGGCTACTTGGACTTGATATGAAGCAGCATCTCGGCAGCGCCGACAGTCACCGGCCGGTACTACTGAAGCGCACCGAAACCAGTGAGAGCCAGCCCGGCGCGGGCAGCGGTGCTTCTTCCAGCCAAGGCAGCGACGATCCCGATCGCCCGACGCTGAAGCGCGCTCCGAATTCCGATTAATAACTAGTCCGGTGCTATGCTGTTGGCGTTCCCTTCCGATTGAAGAACCATGCCGGGCAAACGGACCAGCACGTCGGCGTTACAGAGCCGGGTCGATGATCATCCGGCCATCTCGCGCGAAAATGTGCGCGAGGCGCAGTCTATTTTTCAGAGCCATCTACGGCGCGTCGGCCTGAAGCAGACGGCACAGCGCGACGTCATCTTGCGCGCATTTCTGGATACCCGGGATCACCTCTCGACAGACGAACTCTACCGGTTGGTCAAGAAAAAGGACGCTACCATCGGTTTCACCACGGTGTACCGCACACTGAAGTTGCTGGCTGAGTGCGGACTTGCCAGCGAGGTGGCATTCAACGACGGGATCACGCGTTATGAGGCGCAGTACAACCGGCGCAATCACCATCACATGGTGTGCACCGAGTGCGGCGGTTCGGTGGAGTTCTTCTCGCCCGAGATCGAACGCCTGGAGCAGGAGATCGGCCGCGCCAATCATTACACCACCACGCGGCATACCTTCCAGATCTACGGCCTCTGCGAGGCCTGCCAGAAAAAGAGCAAGCGCTCAGGAATTCACCCCGCGTAACATGGCCTCGAATTTCACCGGCCGCTGGAAAGCTGATCTCTCCCAAAGCAAATTGCTAGGACCAGTTCCCAAGGCGATGACCGTCGCCATCGCACATTCCGATCCTGACTTGCGCCAGGAAATCGTTGTTACGAAACAAGACGGAAGCGAGGAAGACGAACTCATCATCGAGCTCTGGATGCAGCATGGCGAGCGCGAGCTTTACCTGTGCGATTGCCGGTCGCTGTCGCCAGACGGACAGATGCTTACGATGGAACATCGAAATGATGCGTTAGCGGGACAGGTCGCGGTTCTGCACAGAATTTCAGACTAGATGCGGATTGGGTAGTGCCAGCCTTCAGGCCGGCGGTCCGCATTCCCTGGAAACTGGGCCGGAGACGAACTCGCATGCATGGCCCGTGAAAGTCCCACCTTAGATACGTGGAACCTGGTTGAAAGTTGCGGATATTGTTCGAGCGCGGTGCGAGGGCCTTGCAGCTACTTGGACGGCTTTCGTCGCCAGCTCCACAGTCCTTGGGCCGAGAGGATGAGGGCGAACAGACCACTCACGCCGAGCGCGTGAAGCGTCCAGACGAACCAGAAGCCTCTATCTGGTTGCACAAGCTGCCCGTGAAAAACGCCTGTCGGTGGCATCACATGGATGACAGGCATGCCCAACGCTATCAGCGACCCGATAAGCATAATGATGTATCCCGAGCGCCGTTCGGCAAGCATTAGTGTCCCGTACAGCCAGATGACCAGGATAGGCACCGCAACAAGGGTTGAGCCTCCTGCCTCCGGAGTCCCGACCTTGGCGTGGACAGTATCCTGCGCCAGGTGAAACGTCATCAAAACGATCGACACCGCCGACGTAACAACTAAGATGACGTCGCGCTTCATTCGAAAGCCGCCCAGGTTGAGAGAGGTCACAGGTCGAGACTCACTCCTCGCGCAATAGTATCAGCGGGTCGGCACTCAGCGCGCGATGTGCCGGTATCCAAGTCGCCAGTAGTCCCAGCAACGCCATGGCAAGCACCGCTCCAAAGAGCACCAGCGGATCCCGTGGCGAAGCCTGATACACGATGGAGGCCAGTACACGCGATGCAATCAGACCGAATACCAGTCCTGCGGCGGAGCCGATGATAAGCAGCCTGATGGCGCGTCCTAACGCGGCGCTCAGTACCTCTTGGCGCTGTGCTCCCAACGCAATGCGAATCCCCAGCTCGCGCATCCGCTTGCTGACGGAATAAGCGGCCATGCCAAAGACGCCCGTGATGGAAAGCACTGCGCCGATGATGCCGAAAACGCCCAGAGCCAGGGTCGCCATGCGGGAGGGGAAGAGTGCGCCTTCCAGCTCCTGCTTCCAGGTTCGGATGGTGAAGGGAAGACCGGCGTCCAGCCCGCGTACCGCACTCGATACGGCATCCGCAACCTGCTGCGGGTCGCGATTCGAGCGCACCACCAGCGTCAGATCGCTCGACGGAGGCCCCTGGGTGACAGGCAGGAATACGGCCGGACGAATGTCTTCGGCCAGAGTTCCGTATTTCCCATCTTCCACCAGGCCCACTACTTGTACACGGCTTCCGTCGCGTAGCTTGAAATAGCGGCCGAGAGAGTCGGGGACGGAGCCCAGCACCCGCCGCGCAAACTCACGATTGACCACGGCCACGCGTGGAGCATTCTTGTCGTCATGCCATGACAGTCTCCTGCCCGAGAGGAGTATGGTTCCTGCGGCATCGAAGTAGCCGGACGAGATGTTATAAGTCGCCGCCGAGGCAGCGGCATTGGCCGGATTCAGATCGGCGGTCTGATCGGTAAAGACGGTGGCGAAATTTGCCCCGTAGTACAAAGGTAGGCGATCCACGCTTCCCACCTCAGTCACGCCCGGAATGTTTTCCAGTGCCTCGACCATGCGCTTCTGCATCAGCGGAATCTGCTCGCCCTGGTAACCGGCCATGCTCAGAGACGTTTCCACCAGCATTGCGTTTTGGGGCTCGAAGCCGAAGTTGCTGTGCAGCGAGCGCATCAAGCCACGGACGGCGACCAGCGATGCGGTGACCAGCACGGCACAGATGGCGATCTGCGCGACCAGCAGCAGATCACGGACGGTCAATCGCCGCCACGCGGTAGCCGCCGGTCCCGACTTGATTACCTGATAGGCGTCAGTACGAAGCACTTGGGTTACCGGAACTGCGCCAAACAGAAATCCACTTGCCAGACTGAGCAGCACAGCCACAGTGTAGACGTGCCAGTCGGCGTGAATCGGTATTTGCAGAGGGGCGGTCGGCATCGGATGCCACACGCTTAAGGCACGCAGCAGCAAGATGCTTCCCCACAGTCCGGCAGCGCCGCCGATCAGGGAAATCAAGATGGCTTCAGTAAAGAGCTGCCGCAAAATGCGCCCGCGGCTCGCGCCCAGTGAGAGCCTGAGCGCCACTTCGCGCGAACGGTCGGCGGCGCGCGCTGCAAACAGGCTGCCCAGGTTGGCGCAAGCGGCCAGCAGGATCAGCGCTGCCAGCAGCATCAGTCCGCTTAGGAACGCCTGCAAGGGACCTCCCAACCAGTCGCCGGCAAGACCGGGCCGGGTCAGGGAGAACGTCATTTGAGCATCGTCCTTCGGGTAGGTCTTTTCCAGAGACGCCCCAATCGAATTCAGATCGGAGACGGCCTGCGCCGGCGTAACTCCCGGCTTCAGATGTCCCAGCATCATCAGCAGGAAGTGATTGCTACGCTCATTCCTGACATCCACTCCCTCTACCTGTTCCTGGTTAACCAACGGCACCCAGAAGTCGGGGAAGACAAACAACAAAGTCCCGCGGAATTCCGGAGGTGCGACACCCAGGATGGTGAACGGATGTTTGTTGAGCTGGACCACCCGGCCCACCACGCTATGATCATCCTGAAAATGACTATGCCAATAGGCATAGGTCAGAACGATGTAAGGTGCGCTGTTAGGACCATGTTCATCGGCGGCGTGAAAGAAGCGTCCTAGATAGGGATGTACCTTGAGCACATCGAAATAATTGCCGGTGGCTTCCATAATCCAGGCACTGGCGGGATCGCCGCCTGTGTCCAGGCCTGCGGGAGCAAGGTCGTAAGCTGCCAGCCCCTCGAAACTGCGGTTGCGATCGCGCAAATCGAGGTAGTCGGGATAAGAATGATTGATCGCCTTTTGGCTGCCTCGCTGAATTGACCAAAGGCTCTGGGCCTCAGGTACATTCACCGGCCGCAGGATTAAAGCATTCAACACGGCAAAGACGATAGCATTGGCGCCGATCGCGAGTGCCAGTGTCGCGATCGCAACCATCGTGAATCCAGGAGACTTCTTCAGCACACGCAGACTGAAGCGGACGTCGCTGAAGAGCGTCTCTACAAAGCTTGTGCCGCGGGAGGCCTCGTGAATTTCATCCTTATAACGTTCCTGCCCGCCGAACTCGATGCGCGCGCGGCGCTCGGCCTCGGCCCTGCTTAGGCCAGACCGCTCCAGATCATCGGCACGAAGCTGGATGTGCGAGGCGAGTTCGTCATCCATCTCGGCGTTCAGCTCGGAGCGGTGGAACAGTGCCGCGATGCGTAAGCGAATAGAGTCGAGGAATCTCATACTTCCTCCGGTTGCGCCGCCAGGGCGGAAGCAATCGCGCCGGCGAGACGGTTCCAGCCTTCAGTCTCTTCGCGCAGGCGCTTGCGACCGGCAGCAGTCAGCTCATAGAACTTGGCGCGGCGGTTATTGTCCGACGTGCCCCAACTCGCTTTCAGCAGCCTCTGGCGCACCAGGCGAAACAGCGCAGGATAGAGCGCTCCCTGCTCGATCATCAGCGTTTCGCCCGATATCTGCGCAATCCGCAGCAGCACTCCATAGCCATGCAGCGGCCCGAGTGACACGGCCTTCAGGATGAGCAGATCGAGCGTTCCGGGAAGCAGTTGCGCCTGGTCGGGCATTGGTTCTCCTAACTGGCTTAGGAGATTAGCGCGACTCTCCTAAGCTGTCAAGGGGAAGAGGGGAAAGCGCGCTAAGCTGGGTCGAAACGCAGTGTCCGTGGGCTTTTCACCACAGAGACACAGAGGCACGAAAACACTGACCAGGCAAAATCTAGAGTTGTCATCCTGGGCAAAGCGAAGGGCCTGCTTCCGCTGGCGTAAGCAACTAGGCTCCGTGAGGGGGACAACTCAACTTCGATCCGCTTCTGGGCATCGAGCGAATGGCCGAGCTGTAGCTCTCTTGCAGATGCTCGATTCCTATTCCCGAGCCACCGGCAGCTCTGCTTCGTGCGCCGCTTCGACTCAGAATGAAAATCCATAAACTCTCCGTGTCTCCGTGTCTCCGTGTCTCTGTGGTGAATGGGTTTGTTTCGTCCTTGATATACTGAACATCGCATGCGCATCGTCAAGAACATAGCGGCTATCGCCAAGGGCATGAGCATCACCTTCCGCGAGATGTTCCGGCCGACCATTGTTGAGAATTATCCTGATGGCCCCGGCCCGTTACGCGGAGCCGTGTTCCAGGAACGTTTCCGCGGCATGCACGTCCTGCAGCGCGACGAGAACGGGCTGGAGAAATGCGTGGCGTGCTTCCTGTGCGCTGCGGCGTGTCCGTCGAATTGCATCTACATCGAAGCGGCGGAGAACACCGCGACCCATCGCGTCAGCGGCGCCGAGCGTTACGCCAAGGTTTATAACATCGATTACAACCGCTGCATCTTCTGCGGCTACTGTGTCGAGGCCTGCCCAACCGACGCCATCACACATGGACACGGTTTTGAGCTGGCGACGTTTAACGCCAGCAGCCTGATTTACCGCAAGGAGCAATTGCTCGCCGGCGTCCCTGCACATATCGGCGCAAATGCGGTGTTCAACATCGAAGGCGCCGGCCAGGGAGATCCCACGGGCCGATCGCTTCCGAAACGCTAATCAAGTTCTGAGATGTTATTGGGCGCGGCTGCGGCCGTGCCTTTTCGTTTCGCAAAAGAATCGGTCGAAGCCCGCGGATTTATCCGCAGGAAACAGCGGTAGGAATTGCAACCGAGTCGGACCTCCGTCCGGCGACACACTATGATCACACGTGATCCATCTTCAACCTGGCGAGGTCGCACACCCGAGTGGTGGGCGCGCGCGGGAATCGTCGTGCAGCTTGCCATCCTGATCCGCACGATTGGCGAGTTCTACCGCATGCGCTACTACTACGGAGCGCCAGTGGCGCTCATCCGTTACCAGCCCTATATCGGCGGGCTGTTGATTGACGCCGTATTATGCTTGGCCACGATCACCCTGCTGTTCTGGCAGAAGCCGCGAGCGGCGGCGCTCACCGCTGCGGCGACGGTCCTGATATTGCTCTGCCTATAAGATGACTCGCCATCGGCTGACTACCTCAGACGAACAGCGAAAGGTGACGAGCGAAATGCGAGTAGCGATGGCCGAACATCGATTTGAACAAGACTTTCGCACCTCGTTGTATCGCTTTGAGATGTTCGCTCATACCAAGTCTAACTACCATGGCGGATTCACGTCTTCGCATTGTCCACTCCTACGAAGCGATGGGCTTTCAGCTCGCAACGGGCTTCCTGCTCGAACCAGAACAGAAGCACGTCCGCCATTGTGGTACACCACCCCGCAACCAAGTATTTTGAGGCATAACTCTAAAGACATAATTACAGCCGCTTTATCGCGATGATTGATCCTGCTCGATAGCCGAGTTGCTCATAGAACAATTTGGCACGCGTGTTCGCCGCGAGATATTCCAGCGAAGCGAGATGCGCACCTTGCCCGCGTCCCCAGTCTTCCGCCGCTCGCAGTAGTTGTGCGCCAATGCCTTGGCCCTGACTTCGGCGGCTCACAGCAATCTCCACGATGTGGCAGTAAAGCATCTCCCGATGCATCGGATCGGGCGAGCGCGTTAGCCGCGCGTCGACGAAGCCTACGATTTCGCTGCCCATTTCGGCGACGAGAGTTATCGCCTCTTCCTTTGTATTCGGCGGATGCTGCCGCCCTTCGCGATAGCGCGTCGCCGTCTCCTTCGCGTCAGGAACCCAATAGCGTTCAGCATCGAGCCCAGCGTGATACTCAGCGCTCTCGAGGTAAATATGGGTTATGCCATCGGCATCTCTCGAAAGCGCAGGGCGAATCGTAATGTCCGCTGCGGAAGAATCTTTAGTCATGGCACGAGCATAGCGCGAGACAACCCCAATCGTGAGTTGCCGAATCACATAGTGTGTTCGCGGTGTCGAGCGCCGCCAACTCCGCAAGAACGTTCACGGCTCGACAATCTCGAGCGACCCCCAGGTGTTCGTCAAATCATAAGTGGGTGTACATCCATGTCCAGGCTGCGCGTGGCTTTAGCTCCTCTCGTCATTTTGTTCCTATCAATTGCCGTCGGATATGCGAGTGCTGCTTCCAACAACTCTGCAATCAGCGCAATGAGCGGAAGCAGCCAAACGCAGTAGCGGAGGCAGCGCATCCACTGGCGCCGGTGGTGTCCAGCTTTACGGTGTCTCCTGCATTGGTTGCACCCGGCCAATTTGTGATCTTCTCCTGGGCGAGCGCCAACGCCACGTCGTTCACCGTCACGCCGGAGATCGCGCAGGATGACCAGACTCTTCCCTTGGCCGCGCCGAGCTATTTCTACAACACTAACGGGCTTGCGCGGACGACCACGTTCCAGGCGACCGCAAACTCCGGCACCATCACATCGGCGCCCGCTACAGCGACATTGACCATCGTTCCTGTGAGCTTAGACGCATCGACCACGATCATTCCCGCTGGACACTCGGTCACGCTCAGCTACAGCGGACCGAACAACAACAGCTCGTGGGAATTACATTCCAGCAACAGCGATACTCCAATTCCACTGCCGCACCTTTGCAGCGGGAATACCTGCTCCGGAACGTTCGAGACAGGTCCGCTCGCCGCCGCCACCATGTTCTCTGTCTCGCTGGATGGCCCGGCTCCCAGCGGAGGGCAGGCGTACTCGCCGCGAGTGGTCGTGAACGTTCAGCAGCCGACGACCCTGGCCTTTAAGACGCAGACACAAACTCTACAGTCGTCCGGCGCAGTCACTCTGTCGTGGGCATCGACCAATGCTTCGTCGATCACGGTCGATCATGGTGTCGGCCAGTTGCAGCAGGTCAGCGGCGGTTCTTACTGTTGCGTGTATCCCACGCAAACTACCACCTACACCGCGACCGCGACGCCCATTTATCCGGGGGCACCCCCGGTGGTCGCGACGGCTACAGTGACGATGAGCACGGGAAATCTTTACAACCTGGGCCACATCATCTTCCTGCTTCAGGAGAACCGCTCCTTCGATAACTACCTGGGTAACCTGGCGGAGTATCGGGTCAACCACAATCCGCCCATTCAAGGCGCGAAGCTAAGCGATGTGAACGACCTGCATACACTGCCGCCCGGCTTCCAGTTATGTAATCCGAATGATCTTTGTTATCCGCCCTTCCACGCCAGAACCGAGTGCACCGAAAACGTGTCTCCAGCCTGGACCGAGACGCATGTTGACATGGACCTGGTAGGCAATGACTGGCTCAACCTCACCCAGAACTCGATCTTCAAGATGGACCAGTTTCTCGATGTCGACTGGTCGGGCTGGTGGGGAACTAACGATCCTCAGCACACGCGGCCGCTGGGATACTACGATCAGACCGACTTGCCTTACTACTACGAACTGGCAACCCAGTTCACTACCGACGATTATTGGTACTCTCCGGCGGCGACCTACACCGTGCCGAACCGGATGTATCTGTTCTCTGGAACCTCGCACGGTCACGCCTTCGCGCCTACAAATCCAACTGATCCGGCGTGGGACCGGCCGACGATTTTCAAGCTCCTGACCGCCAGAGGAATTTCCTGGCGCTACTATTACCAGGACAACAGCGTATTTCTGGCGCAGTGGGCCGATTGGAACGATCTACGAGTTCGCAACAATGTCCGCAACATTCGGGAGTACTACAACATCCTTGCCAGTCCGAATGCCGACGCGCTATTGCCGAAGGTGGTCTTCATCGAGCGTGCAACGTATACCGGACTGGATGAGCATCCGCTGAACAACGTGCAGACCGGAGCGGCCGTGGTTTCGAACATACTTAGCGCTCTATTTAACAGTAAGGCGTGGCCGGACTCGGCGTTCATTTTCACCTATGACGAAGGGGGCGGTTTGTTCGACCATGTCCCGCCGATCCTGGTCACTCCGCCCGATAATCTTGCTCCCACGGACCTGAAGCCGGGCGATCCCAAGGGGTTGTTCAACGTAACCGGTTTCCGCGTGCCGGTCGTCGTCATATCGCCGTGGTCGAAACCCCAAACCGTGATTCATCTGAAGACCGACTACACATCGATTCTGAAACTGATTGAGAAACGCTTCGACCTGCCGCCCTTGACGCAGCGCGATGCGACAACCGCAGACATGGCCGATCCCCAGAACGGATTCTTCGACTTCAGCTACCCGCACCTGTTGCAGGTGCCGCCGCTGCCAACCCAGCCAACGAACGGGACCTGCGACTACAAGCTCGAGACGTACCAATAATGAGCATTGGCGGGAGCGTAGCGGGCGGAGCTTCCGACTGGCCGATTGGACTCGACGCTTCGCGACGCGTCCGAAATTGTGATCTAGATCACGAAAAATTCGTGCTGCGCGATACCTTGTTTTCAACACTTTAGGCAACGATTTGTATCGCAAATGCCTGAGCGCGTGAGGGTTACAGGCACATACCTGATTTCAAAGAACTTACCGGCAGCTAACCAGGGACGCTCGACTCCAAGCCCGCGCCTCACCGCAGCTACCAGGCACAGCATGTGTGTGCCTCGGCAGATAGTTTATGGGTTGCCGAAACGAAGACGCACGCAAAAACGGCGGCGGGCAGGTTACGAAGGTTGTAGAGAATTCCCGAAACGGGAATTGTTGGCCCATTGAAAAAGGGGGGCCAGACGACCTCCCAAAGCGACTCCGCGAAGCGGAGGCCATAGTCTAGCCCAGCGCGGAGCGCAGCGGAATGTTGGGTAGGCAATATGGAATGAACCTGAGTCCTGCAGGGACGCCAGCCTCTTCGAGGAGTCGGAGCACCGCACACACCCTGATCCCGTCGTCGGGCAGGAACGAACTGCAGGTCCCTCGGCTGCGCTACGCTCCGCTCGGGATGACACAACGGAAAGATGTGCGGGTCCGCGTTCTGTATCTTCGTAATTTCTACTGAAACTGGCGTCGAAAGTCGGTCAGCTCTCGCGTTAGCTCTTCTATTCTCGACTTCAGCGCCGCGACCTCTTGTTCCAGGTGCGCGATGCGGTCGCGGAGATCGGATTCCTGCGGAGAGCCAGCCGGCGGTGGCACCGTCGATGCATGCTCCGGGGCGGTGGAGTCGATGTCTCCCGACATCAGGTGCGCGAAGCGGGACTCTTTGGTTCCGGGTTGCCGGGGAAGTACCGCTGCCAGCGGAGGCTCACGCTGCATCAGGCGCTGCAACGCCGCCTGCACCTGATCGAGATCTTCGAAGCGGTGCATTCGTTCTGTGCGCCCACGCAACTCGCCCGGCGTTTGCGGTCCGCGGAGCAGGAGCACGCAGAGCACGGCGATCTCGCCGCGTGTGAAGTTGTAAACCTCCTGCAAGCGGTGCTCGTACTTGGTCACGCGACTGTCGGCTCCGCTGGCCGGGCCAGCCAAGCGCTGGGATTGCAAGCCTGACAGCGCGTCACGCACTGCGGCTTCGTTCAGCGTCATCACCGGGTCGCGGTTGTTCTTCTGATTGCAGGCATTCACCAGCGCGTTGAGCGACAACGGGTAGTAGTCGGGCGTAGTGATGTCCTTCTCGACCAGTGAGCCAAGCACGCGAGCTTCGATGGGAGTGAGGTCCATCAGCGAGCCAGATTGCGCAGGATGCCGACACACTCGTGGGTTTCGAATGTGTGGGACGAAAAGACCAGCTCAGTCATTCTACTTGTGGGACACGTCGACGGCAGTGCTCCACCTCATTCCCAACCAGAGAATTGGCTGGGACACCCGGCTAGGGCCTGCCAACGCGAATCCCGGAGAGGGAATGAAGAAGCCCAAAGATATTCAGCAGCCACAACACGACGGCTATAACAACCACCGCATTCATGATTGACTTAATGGAGCTCTGCATGGGGATGAAGCGATCTACCAGCCACAGAAGAACTCCGACGACGATCAGCACTACGACAACCTGAACTAACGGCATAACTCGACTACCTTTCCATGCATCCCGCAGAGCCATTTATGGTTTGCGTACGAGTGGTTTTGGAGCAATCAGTTCATGAACTTGCGATCTGCCCCAGCGGCAGCACAACCCGCCGCAAGTCGGGGAGGAAGGCGACCGCGACACGAGGCACGGTACGCAGGTGTACGTGCTTCCATGGACCTTTTCGCAATCGGGGTCGAAACACAAAGGTCCGTTGAGCTCCACAGTCACAACAATGCTGCGAGGCTACCGTCTCCCCGCCACAGCGTATCGGCCACCCTACATTCGCGTGAGAACAGAGGCTCAGTATTCGCATTGGTTTACCATCTGCTCTCGAAAGCGTTCTTGGACGCACCGCACGCGACTATTGTCAGAAAGGCTCCTTGTTAAGCTCACTACACTTAGCTAACAACCTGCGACTTATCAGGTATCTCCATTGTCACTGGAATAGAAGGCCGTGTCTGGTCAAGTTTGACCACGTTGTAAAGTAACGCCGTTGACCCGGCATGTACAGATGGGATGCAAGCTCCGGGAAGGTCCCCAACATTGGGGGCGATTTATGGTCGGACCAACCCGGCTCTGTGCGGACATTTACATCGAAACGCTGATTGAGATGCCGATGCTAGGGTATCTCTGGTTGTACATGTAATACCCGTTGTTCTGGTAGACAACATAGACATTGTCAGTCTCATACCAGTTGTTTGACCAGGAGCTCGGCCAGGGGTCTACCAAACTGAACCAGAAGCCGCCGTACTGGAAGCGCGGGTACCCGCCAACCACCATGTAGGGCTGGCTATAAATCACGAAGCCGTGTTTGGGGCCGAAGTAGCCGTTGTAACGGTTGTCGGGGATGCGGTAGCCATCGTATCCACCGCGTTGCTGCCACGTGCGGTGATCGGACTGCCAATTCTGCGACCGGTGATCCTGCCACGCGGCCTGCTGGGCATGTTGCTGTTCTTCGGTGTGGTGTGCGGGTTGCTGGTTGTAGTGCTGCTGCGCATGCTGCTGGTTTTGTTTGGCCTGGTTCTGCTTCTGAGCCTGCTCGTTGTGCTGTTGAGCCTGTTGCTGCTGCGCTTTCTGTTGGTTCTGCTGTTGCGCATGCTGCTGATTTTGTTTGTTCTGGTTTTGCTTCTGAGCCTGTTGCTGCTGCGCTTCCTGGTGGTTCTGCTGCTGCGCATGCTGCTGATTTTGTTTATTCTGGTTTTGCTTCTGAGCCTGTTGCTGCTGCGCTTCCTGGTGGTTCTGCTGCTGTGCATGCTGCTGATTTTGTTTGTTCTGGTTTTGCTGCGGGGCCTGTTGCTGCTGCGCTTTTTGTTGGTTCTGCTGCTGAGCATGCTGCGGTGGTGGAGCGTGTTGTTGTTGCTGTTTCTCCTCCGGCTTGGCTCCCTCTTGTTCGTGCTGTGCGAAGACGGGAACAACTGTTCCCAGAGCCAGGATCAGGACGGCTGCTCCGAGACTTGTAAATGCTTTCATTGATGTCGCCTCAAGTTCAGAGTAGGCCTATGAACGATGATTAAATGTCTCCTTTTGACCACCGGACATCCTCATAATTCACCGCCAACAACTTGTTCGCTGGGCATCTCAAGATTCAGGTGGGACGCAGGAGAAACGAAATGGCCCCAAATGAGGAGCCATTCTTTCGATTACATTGTGTGTACTTTTGAATCCTTCACTTCACCACAATATTCACCAGCCGGCCCTTGACCACCAGCACCTTCACTACTTCCTTGCCTTCGATGGCGGCTTTGACCTTTTCGTCGGCGAGGGCGAGCGAGCGCACTGCTTTGTCGTCGGCGTCGGCAGGGACGGTGATGCGCGCCTTGATTTTGCCATTGACCTGGACCGCGATCTCGACCTCTTCTTCTTTCGCCAGCTCGGGGTCGTATTTCGGCCAGGGAGCGCGCAGGAGTTCGCTGCTCTGGCCGAGCATCTCCCAGAGCTCGTGCGAGAGGTAAGGCGCGAAGGGAGCGAGCATCAACGCAAGATCGCGCTGCACGTCGGACATGAGTTCGGCCGACGCCGGCGTCTCGCCTTTCTGGACACCGTCCTCATAGGCGTACAGCTCGTTGACCAGCTCCATGATGGCGGCGATGGAGGTGTTGAAGTGCCAGCGTCCGCCGAAGTCGTCGGTGATGCGCTTGATGGTCTGGTGGAGCTTGCGCTGGATGGCCTTGCGGTGCGGGCGGCGGAGACTGCAGGTCCCTCGGCTCGCGCTCGGGATGACAGCACCGAAGAGTGGAGCTGTTAACGCCGCGCTGAAGCGCGGCACTACCCGCATCGATTGCGAAGGCAAGTTCCTCGGCTGCGCTTTCGATGGCTTCGTTGGGAGCGGAGAGCAGTTCGTCGAATTGCGGAACTGCAGGTCCCTCGGTCGCCTGCGGCGACCTCGGGATGACAGCAGAGGAGGGGGCGGTGTTAACGCGGGGCTGAAGCGCCGCTCTACCGGTGCCATCTGGCGCGTTCCTCGCCACGAAGCGATACACCCTGCTCAGGAAGCGGCTGACGCCTTCGACGCCCATGTCCTGCCAATCCAAATCGCGGTCGGGAGGCGCAGCGAAGAGCGTGTACATGCGCGTGGCATCGGCACCGTAGCGCGCGACCATGTCATCTGGGGAGACCGTGTTGCCCAGGCTCTTCGACATTTTCGCGCCGCCCTTGATGACCATGCCTTGGGTGAACAGGCGCTCGACCGGCTCATCGTTTTTGACCAGTCCGATGTCGCGCATGAACTTGGTCCAGAAGCGCGAATAAATAAGGTGCAGGATGGCGTGCTCGACTCCGCCGATGTACTGGTCGATGGGGAACCAGTAATCAATAGTGGCGCCGTCAACGGGCGCGGTCGTGAGCTTCGGGTTGGTGTAGCGATAGAAGTACCAGGACGAATCGACAAAGGTGTCCATGGTATCGGTCTCGCGGCGGGCGGGTTGGCCGCACTTGGGACACGCGACGTTCACGAACTCGGGAACGTCTTTCAGCGGAGAGCCGCCGGCGAGCGTGATGTGCACGTTCTCGGGCAACCTGACTGGCAGGTCGCTCTCCGGCACAGGAACGATGCCGTCGGTCGGGCAATAGATGACAGGGATAGGCGTGCCCCAGTAGCGCTGGCGGCTGATGCCCCAATCCTTCAGGCGGAAGGTGACGGTCGCCTTGCCGAAGCCGTGCTCTTCGGCATGCTTTGACATCTTCTCAATCGCGTCTTCGGAGGGCAAACCGCTCCATTCACCTGAGTTCATCAGCAGACTGTTGGTTTCGACGAACGGAAGGATCGGCTCGTTGGGTTCGCCATCGGCCGCGTCACCCTCGCGCCGCGGATAGATCACCACGCGGATGTCGAGGTCGTATTTCTTCGCGAACTCGTAGTCGCGCTCATCATGTGCGGGCACCGACATAATCCCGCCGGTACCGTACTCGAGCAGAACGTAGTTCGCCACCCAGATAGGAACCTTCTCGCCGTTGAACGGATTGATGGCGAAGCGGTCGGTAGCAACGCCGTGCTTCTCGATGGTTCCGATGTCGCCGGCTTCTTTGGCGCGGCGCTGCTGGTTGATGAGATCTTCGACCTTGGCGAGCAGCGCAGGATCGTTGGCGATGAGGTCGGTGACAATCGGGTGCTCGGGCGCAAGCTGCAACGACGTCGCACCGTAAATGGTGTCGATGCGCGTGGTGAAGACGGTGATCTTGTCGCCCGCAGGACCGGCCATATCTTCGAGCTTGAAATCGACGAGGGCGCCTTCACTGCGACCGATCCAGTTGCGCTGCATGGTCTTGACCTTTTCAGGCCAGTCAGGCAGCGAGTCCAACCCGTCGAGCAGTTGGTCGGCGTAATCGGTGATGCGCAGGAACCACTGCTCCAATTCGCGTTGCTCGACCACAGTCGTCTCATGACGCCAGCAGCAGCCGTTCGGTAACACCTGCTCGTTGGCGAGAACGGTCTGGCACTCGGGACACCAGTTCACCTTGCTGCTCTTGCGATAAGCGAGGCCGCGCTCCAGGAACTTGAGGAAGAACCATTGGTTCCAGCGATAGTAGTCGGGCAGGCAGGTGGCGATCTCGGTCGACCAATCGTAGGCGAAACCGAGGCGCTTCATCTGCGCCTTCATGGCGGCGATGTTCGCGAGCGTCCACTCGCGTGGAGGCGTGTTGTTCTTTAGCGCGGCGTTTTCCGCGGGCAGGCCGAAGGCGTCCCAGCCCATAGGATGGAGCACGTTGTGGCCCTGCATCCACATATAGCGGGCGAGCGCGTCGCCAATGGAGTAGTTGCGCACGTGTCCCATGTGCAGCGCGCCTGAAGGGTAGGGCAGCATCTCAATCACGTAGTACTTCTTGCGCGGAGAAGACGACGGCTCGGCGCGATAGAGGTCGGGATTTGCGGCCCAGCGCTCGGACCATTTCTGCTCGATGGTCTGCGGGTCGTAACGTTCGGGACGTGTGGCAGATTCGGGATTCGCCGTGTTGGTCGTGGAGTCAGACATAGTGGGTAATCTTTGATTTTATATTGCGCGGAATGGGTTGCGATGGAGCTGATTTGAGAGATGGCAGGCTACTTCGAAAGTTGGGTCCTGATTTTGCGATAACTTCGCCACTTGGCGACACCGAACGCCACTCCACCGTAAAGTAGCGCATTCAAAACAGGAGGCGCCCAGTTACCCCATTCCAGAAAGTACGCGGCCGGGCACAAGATCGTGAATGTCAAACTAACCACCATCATTAAAGCGGGAGGAATGCCAAATCCACGATCCGCGATAATCATGATGACGACCAACACGCCTATAACCGCACCCGCTATGGTTGCCGCGATTATCGGCCAGCGCTTCATCTGACCACTCTTCCGTCCTCTCCCGTACGCCTCAAAGGGCTGGGTAGGTATAAACACGTTCCACAGTTATACAGGCGATTGTAATCCGTCTCGCATTTTGAGCGGCTTAAAATGCGTCGGTGGGACGACCAGCGTCATCTTAAGCAGATTGGCCGGAGTTCGATTTCGCCGAGGAGAGGAATCTCATGAAAATCACAGAAGAGTATCTCGCGCAGTTCGACGACGAAGTGAAGCGTACACGCCGCACACTGGAGCGGGTTCCTGAGGGCAAGGACGATTGGAAGCCACACGACAAATCCATGCCGTTGGGCCGGCTGGCAGGGCTGGTGGCGCAGATGCCTATGTGGTTCGCCATGATCATCAATCAGGATGATTTGGATTTGAATCCTCCAGGGGTGGCAAGTTCGAGCAGAAACCAATGCGTACTCCGGCTGAATTGGTGAAGGCGCTTGATGACGGTGCTGCACAGGGACGCAAGGCACTGGAAGGTACGAGCGAAGAGCACTTGCAGAAGCCATGGCGGCTGCTGGTTTCAGGAAACGTGGTGAGTGAGCAACCTCGGCATGTCGTGATACGAGATACGTTCTCGCACCTGGCACATCATCGTGCGCAGCTCACGGTGTATCTGCGACTGAACGATGTGCCGGTTCCGGCGATTTACGGGCCGTCGGCGGACGACGCGCAGTTCGCGTAAAGCGTGCTGTGGCGTCGCTGACGCGACTGGGAGAATTGATTGTTAGCGCACCCGGGTCTTACGACCCGGGCTCACAGCATCACGCCGCTTCGCGGCTGTTTTTGTCGGCCGCTTGATTTCCTTGTTCGCCGGAGAATCATCCACGAGGCTCTTCAGCGCATTCACATTCATCAAATCGTCGAGCGGTTCGTCGATGGGCGTTTCAGCGATGAAGGCGGCGTGCGCGAGTCGAGGGTCGTTGAGCAGGCGGCGGAAGGGTTCGAGGCCGATGGTTCCTTTTCCGATGTGCTGATGGCGATCGAGCTTTGAGCCGCACGCGGCTTTGGCGTCGTTGCAATGGAAGACGTGGACGTTGCCGATGCCGACCGTCTCATCAAGATGCTGCATCGTTTGCGCGAAGCCCTGTTCACTGACGATGTCGTATCCGGCGACGTGGGTGTGGCAGGTGTCGATGCAGGCGCCAACGGGTACAAGCTTGCGCAAGTGCTGAACTAACTCGGCGACCTGCTCGAAGTTGCCGCCGAGAGAAAATTCGGAGCCGGCGGTGTTCTCGATCAGTACCCGCAGGCCGTGATTCCAGAGACCTAGGCCGTCGGCGGCTTGCTCGATGGCCTCGGCGGCGCGTTCCAGTCCCTGCTCGCGAGTCAACCCGCGGTATGAGCCTGGATGCACGACGAGATAGTCGGCGCAGAGGGCGAGCGCGCGCTCCAGCTCTCCGCGAAATGCGGCGATGGACTTGGCGTGGAACTCGGGATTACCGCCGGCGAGGTTGATCAGATAGTTGGCATGGATGGCGAGCGGCTTCAGATCGTAACGCTCACGCAGGCGGCCCATCTCGGCGCACTGCGAGACGGCCAGTTCGTACGGTGCCCACTGACGCGGGCTAGAAGAGAAAATCTGGAGGGCGTTGCAACCCAGCCGGTACGCTCGCTCGGCGGAGTTGGCGACTCCACCTGCGGTCGAGGTGTGAATGCCGATGCGGCGGCTCGTCAGAGCTGGCGGTTCTTTGGGCGGAGGGATGAGCTTGAGGATGTCTTTCTCGAACTTGGGACCTTGGTGCGGCATGGCGGCGATTGTAATTGGATGTGGCGGAGCGACCCCGGAGTGCCGTCACTACGCGACTCTGGGACGATTTTCCGTTCCACCCAGCACTCCGGCCAAAAGATGGCCTGCGTGCTGGGCTAAACTGTTTCGCGCCTACGGCGCTGGCGCTTCGCTGGTTCAGACCACTTCGCGGCCCTGCCTACCGTCATTGACGCGACCTGTCAGTATTCAGCGAAGCGATTTGTCCGGATTCGATCAGGTGCGTTACTTTGAGCCGCCCTTCGCTGTCACAGCCCCCTTTCTCCATTCGGTGATCTAATCTAGAGTTGCCTTTGCGGGCTTCCCCCAATCGCCCGAATTTGGAACGCCAGGGAGTGCACCTGCATCTAACGGTACAGAACGAGTTGCTTCGAGTGGTCAACCTGAAGAAGGTTTTCCGCTCGGGTCCGTCAGAGTTAGTGCTCTTTGAGAACTTGTCGTTTCAAGTCCATCGCGGCGAGATGCTCGCGATAGTCGGCGAATCGGGTGCGGGAAAGAGTACCTTGTTACACATCCTCGGAGTTCTTGATACTGCTTCCGAAGGTGACGTATACTTCGCGCAATCTGATTTGGGGAAACTGTCGGAAGAGGATGCCGCTGAGTTTCGGGGACGCGAACTTGGGTTTGTCTGGCAGTTTCACTACCTGCTGCCGGAATTCACCGCGCTGGAAAACGTCGCCATGCCGCTGCTGATGCGCGGCGAGAGTCGGCGGAAGGCGGAACAGGACGCCCTGCACTGGTTGCAGGAGGTCGGTTTAGGAGATCGGGCCGAGCATCGGTCCGGCGAGTTGTCTGGAGGAGAGCAGCAGCGGGTAGCACTGGCCCGTGCGCTGATCACCAGACCAAAGCTTCTGATGGCGGACGAGCCCACAGGAGACCTCGATGGCCGGACAGCGGAAGCGGTATTTGAGTTGATTACCAGGCTACATCGCGATTACAGCCTCACCTCGATTATTGTCACCCACAATCTCGCGTTTGCACGTCGCTGCCACCGGGTTATGCAACTGGAGCGGGGACGGCTGGTCGAGGTGTCGCCGGAATCGTTGGCCATGTAGGAACGAGAGGCACAAAGACGGGTTTTAGATACGTAGGGCGTGTGGAACCAACCATCAGGTTCCAAAATGACCCTCCAGCAAGGGTAAATGAGCCAGGAACAGCAATTTAGGGTTTTCAGGGACTCAGTTCGGCGTCAGAATAGAGAGATACGGCCCCGGAAGCTCCGGAGAGGTTAAATGTTCGAACGGTACACGGAAAAGGCCCGACGCGTCATCTTCTTCGCTCGCTATGAAGCCAGCCAGTTTGGTTCTCCCTACATTGAGACGGAGCACTTGCTGCTTGGCCTGTTACGCGAAGATAAGGCGCTCACAAATCGATTCCTTCGCTCACATGCTTCGGTTGAGTCGATCCGGAAGCAGATCGAAGGTCATACCACTATTCGGGAGAAGGTCTCTACTTCCGTGGACCTGCCCTTGAGCAACGAGTGCAAGCGCGTACTGGCCTACGCCGCGGAAGAAGCGGAGCGCCTGTCGCATAAGCACATCGGCACCGAGCACTTGCTGCTCGGCTTGCTGCGGGAAGAGAAGTGCTTCGCCGCCGAGATTTTGCATGAGCGTGGTTTGCGGCTCTCGTCGATTCGCGAGGAACTGGCTCGCACTTCGCAGGAGAAGGCGCAGCCGGCACAACGTTCGCGAGAGTCTTCGTTGCTATCGGAGTTTTCGCGCGATCTAACCCAGTCGGCAATGGACAATCAGCTTGATCCGCTGGTGGGCCGTGACGGCGAACTGGAGCGCGTCATTCAGATTCTTTGCCGGCGCACCAAGAACAATCCGGTGCTGATCGGCGAGCCGGGAGTTGGCAAGACGGCCATCGTCGAAGGACTGGCGCAGCGCATTGCCGATGGCGAGGTCCCGTCGTTCCTGGCCGACAAACGCATTCTGGCGCTTGATCTTTCGCTTATCGTTGCCGGAACCAAGTATCGCGGCCAGTTCGAAGAGCGGCTGAAGACCATCATGAAAGAGCTGATGGAGTCGCAAAACTCCATCATCTTTATTGATGAGCTGCATACGCTGGTCGGCGCCGGCTCTGCCGAAGGCTCGCTGGACGCCGCCAACATCCTGAAGCCGGCCCTGTCGCGGGGCGAGATTCAGTGCATCGGCGCAACCACGCCGTCGGAGTATCGCAAGTCGATCGAAAAGGATCGCTCGCTGGAGCGCCGCTTCCAGGCGGTGAAAGTTCCGCCGCCGAACGAAGTCGACGCGGTGAAGATCCTGTTCGGAATCAAGGAGCGCTACGAGAAGTTCCACGCCGTCACCTACACCGACGACGCCATTACTTTTTCCGTATCGCATTCGAATCGGTATCTGCCCGATCGCTTTCTGCCCGACAAGGCCATCGATCTGATCGACGAGGCCGGTGCCCGCGTGAAGCTGCGCCAGACGTCACTTCCTGAAGACATCACGGAAGTGCAGAAGCGGATCAAGTTCATCGTGCACCGCATGGAGAATGCCATCGCGAACCACGAGTTCGAGAAGGCGCGCTTCTACTCTGATGAGGAACGCAAAGAGCGCGAGAACCTGCGCGCCCTACGCGAAAAATATCACCTCGATGAGTCATCGACTGGGGTCGTTGGTCGCGAGGACATCGAAGATGTAGTTTCGCGCTGGACCGGCGTGCCGATTGCTTCCATCAAGGAAGAGGAAAGCCTGAAGCTGCTTCGCATTGAGGAAGAGCTGCACCGTCGCGTCATCTCGCAGGACCGCGCTATCTCGGCACTGGCCCGCGCGATTCGCCGCTCGCGTGCCGGCCTGAAGAGCCCGAACCGTCCCATCGGATCGTTCCTGTTCCTCGGACCTACCGGCGTGGGCAAAACGGAAGTCGCTCGTACCCTGGCGCAATTCATGTTCGGCAGCGAGAAGTCCCTGGTCCGCTTCGACATGTCGGAGTTCATGGAGAAGCACTCGGTTTCGAAGCTGATTGGCTCGCCTCCGGGATACGTGG
This sequence comes from uncultured Acidobacteriaceae bacterium, assembly GCA_963699875.1. GTDB lineage: Bacteria > Acidobacteriota > Terriglobia > Terriglobales > Acidobacteriaceae > CAVVDY01. Next base: position 37,385 of record CAVOVN010000002.1, on the reverse strand, counting down.
GCTACGAAGAGGGCGGACAGTTGACCGAGCGCGTAAAGCGCGCGCCCTATTCCGTCGTGCTGCTCGACGAAGTGGAGAAGGCGCACCCCGATCTGTTCAACATCCTGTTGCAGGTATTTGAAGACGGCCAGCTCACGGATGGTCTCGGCAACACGGTGGACTTCAAGAACACGATCATCATCATGACGTCTAACATCGGCGCGCGGCACTTGCAGAAGCGCACCGGTTTGGGCTTCCAGACCGACCAGGAAGACATGGTTTCCGGCAAGGTCGAGGACATGGTGAAGAGCGAGGTGAAGCGCACCTTCAACCCCGAGTTCCTCAATCGTCTCGACGAGGTCATCATCTTCAATGCTCTGAGCGAGGCTGACCTCATCCAGATCGTCGAACTGATGGTGAACCTGTTGAACCAGAACCTGGCGCAGCGCTCCATCACGGTCACCGTGACTGAGGAAGCCCGCAAATGGATTCTGGCGAAGACGCTGATTGACCGCAGCTATGGTGCGCGTCCTCTGCGTCGCGCGTTGCAGAAGTACATCGAGGACCCGCTGTCGGAAGCGCTTATTCAAGGCACCTTCCAGCAGCGTCCGGCGTTCATCGAGGTTTATCTCGAGAATGACCAGCTCTTCTATCGCCCGGTCGGCGAGGAGAAGAACGAAGGTGTGCTGCTGTACAGCGCCTGAGGACTTTACAAAACTGGCAAAGGGGAGCGCTGCCGGCGCTCCTCTCGCCGTCTCTTAAGCAGTCACCAACCCACGGACGGCGGATTCCTGCGAATGTTCCGATCTTTGTCCGGCGTAAGTTTCGTTGTCTGCTCAGGTCCTTTTCAGTCCATCCAGACGCGCCCTCATTCTGTTGCAATATATGTTGACTACAAGTCCACTCCGTTGTAACGTTGGCTCTCCCCGAATTCTTGAGAAGATAGCGGAAAGGTACAGGCTCTTCCATGAAGCTGCGTTCTTTCGCTTTGGCGTGTAGTTTTCTCTTCGTTATTACAAGTCTTTCAACCCAGGCCGTTGCCGATGCTTTTTGCAGTGACCCCGCTCCGTACCAGTATCAAAATTGCGGTGTCGTCGCGCCTGAAAATACCTTCACCGCTAATGTTCTTGGGCTCGGCATCAACATGCTTTTCTATGGCTATCACGCCGATTTCTCCAGCTCAATTAACGCGCTGGTCTTCAGAAACAGCACACTCGTCTACACCGGCCCTGATACACCTTTGAACACCGCCATGCACCAATGGCAGTTCTTCAATCTGGTTCCGCGTGACGAATTGCAATCCGGAGATCAGATCGAACTGGTGTTGCACGTGAATGACCCGAATGGAAATCAGGACTACTACAGCTCCGAGCTAAGCAAGAATATCGACGGCCTAAACCATACCTGGGCAGAATCCTTGACTAATGGCCAGTGCCTGATCGTCGTCGCTCGGTGTACCTTTGTGGGATTCGAGGACTTGCCGATGCAGGAGGACAGTGACTTCGACTATAACGATTTCAAAGCATTTATCTTCGGCATGCATGTCGATAGCGCGGATGTCGCCAGCGCGAACTCGGTTCCCGAACCCTCTTCGATCCTGCTTCTCAGCGGCGTACCTATAGCATTCCTGGCGCGCAAGCTTCGACATCTCTTGTAGCTTTTTCTGTAACCCGGATTGGCGCCGAAAGACACAGCTCTTTCGGCGTTGCTTTTTGGAGCCTGATCTCGAAGCGTCGCTCTGGGGCGGTGCCTTAAAATTGAGCTGTAGTCAAGAACAACCACAAAAAGGGGCTGTGAACCGTGTCCGAACCAACCTACGAAGAACTGAAAGCAAAGCTCGCTGCCGCAGAAGAACAACTCAAGGGACGCAAGAAAGGCGCTATCGATTTCCGGGTGAGCGAAAAGGGCGGGCTCAGCGTGTATGGGCTGGGACGTTTCCCCGTAACGTTGTACTACGAGCAGTGGGTGCGGCTGCTGGAGAATGCCGATGCCCTGAAGCAGTTCATGGAAGAGAACAAGTCGAGCCTGAAGCTGAAGACGGCGGAAGGATAAGATCGGAGTTCTCTCGCCCTGCGACTGAATCAGAGTTTATCGCTTGAGCCTGACGTCGAACGGGTATTCCATCAACCGGGTGACCTGGATCTGCCTGGAATCCGGGTGACCCGGATTGAGTAGGATGTTGTAAGTAGCGGGAATGATAGCGCTCGGAATGCGCAGCAAGGCTGACCGCACAGAGCGCAGCCATTCAGAACCGATCGCGCGTGTCTTTTCCAGTTTCTCCGCCCAATCCCGTGGGAGCGAAGCCACGTCCACCGTCTCGGTGCTAGTTCTTGCCGGAACGCTCACTTCCAGAAGGGTATAGCTGGGCGGGATATCGTTTGCTGCCGTATGAACGCATACTTCGAGCAGCGCTCCCGCAGGGGTTTCGGCCAGGTACACCACGGGCAGCCCTCGCTCATGCCACCGCCCAGAAGCCCGCGAGCCGCCCAACCCCTCTAAGTCACGATGCCGGCTGATGCGCCACAGCACCGTCACACAAAGATGCCTTCGTCAATCTGAAGCAGAAGCTCTTCGACGATTCGCGCGCCGGTATCGGTTCTCATCAGGTCGAGCGGTGCGCGGTTCTTGAGTCGCGACAAGGGGCGCCGCAGCCACGTGAATGCTCGTTCGCGCGAGCCATAAACTGTTTCAGCCTGCGACAAAAGACGGACGAGGCGGAGCACACGATCAGATTCTTCGACCGTGAGTTTCTCGCGCCTTGACCTGCGGTGTTGAAGAGTGCGCAGCGGAATAATCAGTGCGTCGATCTCCTGGCGCGTAAGCCCGAGCGCGAGCAGTCGCTTGATCGCCGAGGTGGGAAGTTGCTGCTCGACAATCTGCAGTACCTGCCCTTCCGTGCGCACCGGCTGAACCCCGAGCCAATCCGCGATCTGCTGGTGGAGTACTGACATTTCCGCCTCGATTACATTATGCCACAAAATTCCCGGCAAATTGTAGCGAGGATACTTTCCGGTAGTAGGTCAGTTTGAATATGGATGCGTGCCTTTCGCGCGCCGGCGCGAGTCGGCACGCCTAGATCCCTCGTTCGCAAAAGGCTCCTCGGGATGACAATCAAACTGACCCACTACCTACTTTCCTTTACTGACTCGGTGGTGAAGCCGGATTTGCCGCATTCCCCGAAGCGCAGTTTCCCGGCTCAAACAGGCTCAGGTTCTCTTTCTTCCACTGCATGGCGCGATGAATGCGGTTATAGCCGCTGGGGTGATCGAAGAAGATGAACTCTTCGATGGGGCCGGGCCGCATCTTGCGATACTCGCCGAGATGCAGGGCCGCGCGCGCCATGCCGTCGGGCTGGCGGGCAGCATTCAAGCCAAACATGTCGGCTTCGATTTCCTCAGTGCGCGTCTGCGTATTCGTGATGGGCGTGAGAATGAAGAAGAAGATGGAGGCCAACAGGACTACCAACGGGAGCACGGCCGGATCGCCAATGCTGCGGATCTGCCACCTTTCGCCCCACCGCGCCAGGCAGAAGTTGACTGACCAGTTGAGAAACGCGAAGAAACAAACCGCTACGATGAGCATGAACATCAGTGTCTTCGGGATGTGGTTCATGACGTAGTGGCCCATCTCGTGACCCATCACGGCCTGAATTTCTCCCGGCGATCCCCGGCGCAACAGATTGTCGTTCAGGGTAATGCGCATGGTATTGCCAAAGCCGCTGACGTTGGCGCTCATGCGCGTCGTTTGCTTCGACGCGTCCATTTCGTAGACATCGTTGGCGGGAATGTTATTTGCGCGCGCCATGCTGAGAATCGGCTGCGTGATCTTCGGATCGTTCAACGGCGTGATCTTATTGAAGAGCGGCTGTATGTAGACCGGGCTGATCATGATCGAGAAAATGACGAAGAGCATGGTCACTACGGCTCCCCAGATCCACCAGGTGCGCGGCAACTTGCGCACAATGGCGAACAGCGCCACAATCAGCGCTCCGCCCAGCACCGCACTCACCGCGAGCCCTTTCGCTTGGTCACCCAACCAGGGGCCGAAGGTTTGCGTCGCCAAGCCGTATTGATGCTCGCGGAGGTACCCTTCGTAGACTGCTATGGGCGCTGTGAGAATCGTCGTCAGCACCAGGTACTCAACCCAGTACAGGAAGGTTTGCAGCCAGCGGAAACGGGTGATGCGCTCTGCGAGATTGCGCATTGCGGCCGACCAGCGCAGGTTCAGCAGCAGAAGGGCGACAACGGCGCCGTAGAGGAAATCCCACAACTGAAGCCAGTAGCCGCCTTCGAAGTACGCGTCAGATCGCGATTGCGCCGACGCGGGCATCTCCGCGAGGTAGGCTTCGGTCGCGGCGTCCACGTCGAAGTGGTCAGACGCCTGCGCGGCCGCGGGAATGGTCGCAGGGATGTCGACCTGGCTCTGATCGAGCTTGGGCGAAGAGCCGGATTGCGCGATGGCGAAGCCGGTGAACAGAAGCAGCAGCGCGAACATCGCGATGGCAAAGCGGTAGCGAATCGTCATGTCGTTCCTGTCTTGCAAAATCAGGATGTGGGAGTAAGGCACTCAAGTCTACGTTAAGCGTGCGAAAAAGGTTCCCCTGGGGATTGTGACGGCTGATACCTGATACCTGACGCCTTCCCCGAATGCCATAATCAAAACGTGCGCATCTTCCTATCTGCGGGCGAAGCTTCGGGCGACATGTACGGAGCCTGGCTGATTGACGCCTTGCGTCAGGAGTTGTGCCAGCGCGGGAAAGGTGGGGCAGAGTTCTTTGGCGTGGGCGGCGACGCCATGCGTCAGGCGCAATGCGACCTCGTCGTCAACGCGCACGACATCGCGGTGGTGGGGCTTGCCGAGGTCGTCCGGCACTTGCCGCGCATCTACGGGCTCTTCAACCAAGTCGTTGCCGAGATCGATCGCTGCCGTCCCGATGTCGCCGTCCTGATCGACTTCCCGGACTTCAATCTGCGTCTCGCTCGCCAACTGCATAAGCGCGGCATCCCGGTCGTCTACTACGTCAGCCCACAACTTTGGGCGTGGAGACCGTCGCGCGTCGAGCTCATTCGCCGCTTCGTGCGTAAAATGCTTGTCATTTTTCCGTTTGAAGAGAAGTTTTACGCCACCCATGGCATCAATGCCGAGTTCGTTGGCCATCCCCTGGCCGACGTCGCCGCTAGCTCAACGACTCGCGATGTGTTCGCCGCACAATACGGCCTCGACCCGGCAAAGACTTGGATCGCGTTGCTGCCGGGAAGCCGCAAGGGCGAGGTCAGCCGAATCTTCCCGACGCTGCTAGAAGCAGCACAACTTCTAGGCTCCGATTACGTTTACATAGTGCCGGTCGCGTCAACCTTGAGCGAGTCCTGGATGAAGAGTTTTCTGCCGCCCACTTCCGCGATTCAAGTTGTGTTTACGAGCGACGCCCCGGCGACTCTGGCTCATGCGCGCGTTGCAGCGGTGGCCAGCGGAACATCGACCTTGCAGGCGGCGCTGATCGGAACGCCCTTCGTCATGGTCTACCGGGTTGCGGAGTTATCGTGGAAGTTTGGGCGACGGCTGGTCAAAGTCGATCGATTTGCCATGCCCAACCTCATCGCCGAGCGGGATGTCGTTCCGGAGTTAGTGCAGGACGAGTTGACGGCTGAGCGAGTTGTCGCAGAGTTGAGGCGGCTGATTCCGGAGGGCAGCGAACGGAGCACCATGATCGAAGGATTTCGCGATATTCGACACCGATTGAGCGCCGAAACGTCTAATTTGCAGGCCAGCCAGCGAGCCGCCCAGGCGGTTTTGGCCGCATTGGATTGACTGAGCGTGAGCTGTGCGAAACTTTCTATGAGGATTTTCAATCATTTATAGTGACGGCAGAGCAGGAGCTATCTCCAGGATGCACAGCGTAGCGCGATTCTCGATGCGCGTCGTTTCTTCCATCGCATTACTAATGTTGCTGGCCGCGGTAGTTTCTGCCGCCGAGAAGCCACGCCTCCAGGTTAACGACTACGCCATCCAGGCCGTCGTGATCCCGCAGAACCATCAGATCAAAGCCATCGCGCGGGTCAAGTTCACGGCGCTGGACGACATCAGCATCGCCGTGTTCACGCTGCATAACGGACTGAAGCCCACTCGCGTGCTCGGCCCAACCGGCGAAGAGCTCACCGCGGAGCGTGTCAGCCAGGACGCCACCGTGCGCATCTCGCTTCCCGGAACCCTGAGCAAGGGCAGCAGCACTAGTCTCACCTTCGAATACGAAGGAACCTTGCAGTCGGCGGACGACAGCCCGGTGCCGGGATTGAAGTTGGCCTATGTCGGCGATCCCGAGAGCTATCTTCTTTATGCCGGCGGATGGTTCCCCATGTCGGGCTACGGCACCAACCGTTTCACCTCGACCATCAGCGTCAGTGTGCCGGCCGGGTATTCGGTCATCGGAAGTGGCAAACAAAGCACTGGGGAATTCCCGTCGCTTGGCGAGTCGGCAGGCCCATCTGGATCCACACGAAAAGCCGCCACTCGCGCCCAGGCAGGACAGCTCAGCTCTCCCGCGGGCAATAAGATTTACACCTTCACCTACGACAAGCCGAGCTTCCCGGGCACGATTCTGATCGGCAAGTTTGTAGCGACCAAAAGCGACGAGGGCGGACTGGACGTTACGGTTTACACCTCTGAGCAGAACAAGCCTTATGCTGAACAATATGCCGACTCTGCTTCCAAGGCTTTCTTCTTCTATACCTCGCAATTCGGCCCGCCCTACGCCAATAAGCTGAGTCTGGTCGAGTTGCCGAACGATACCGTGCCTTCGGCCTGGGCCCCTGAAATAGCCGCCATTGCCGCGCGCAGCTTCAATCAGAAAGTGAACTATCGCCTGGTGGCCAATACCGTTGCCCGTCAGTGGTGGGGAACCATGGTCAGTCCGGCGACGCGCAATGACTGGTGGATCGGCGATGGTTTCGCGCGCTATTCCGAGGCGCTTTATGTCGAGCACGTAGCGGGAGAATCGGGCTTCGAAGAAGTCACCAAGGACATGGAAGTGGGCGCGCTCGCCTACGACACGGTTCCGCTTGCCCAGATCGGCAAACTCGATCCGTTCTCGCCCGACTTCCAGACCATAACCAGCGATAAAGGCGCGGTCATCCTGAATATGTTGCGCTGGATCGTGGGCGACCAGGTCTTCGATAACACGATGCGCAACTTCCTGGCGCAGTACTCGGGTAAGCCGGCGACAGTTGATGACTTTCGCAAGATTGCCGAGAAAGATTCAGGCCAGCAGCTTACCTGGTTCTTTACCCAGTGGCTCGACTCCACCGGCGCGCCCGAATTCAAAGACAAGTACACGATTTATCGCGTGCAAAAAGGCTTCCGTGTGGTGGGAGAGATCCAGCAGGACATGGACCTGTTCCGCATGCCGGTTGAATTGAAAATCGATACCGACGGCAAAACCGAGACTAAGCGCATCGAGGTTTCGGGTACGAATTCGGCTTACGAAGTCGACACCTTCGGCAAGCCGCGCAAGATCACCATTGATCCCGACAATCGCGTGCTGAAGAACTCGCCTGAGCTACGGGTGCGAGCGTCGATTGTGCGCGGCCAGGCCGATGTTGAGCAGGGCGACCTGACCGAGGCACTCAAGGAATTTCAAAAGGCGCTGGACACCGACAGGAACAGCTCGCTGGCGCACTACCGCATTGCCGAAGTGTTCTTCCTGCAGCACAACTACCAGGCTGCAGCGAACGCTTATCGCGAGGCGCTCAACGGTAACGGCGAGCCGCGCTGGACCGAGGTCTGGAGCCACATCCGGTTGGGAAACATCTTTGACCTGACCGGCCAGCGCGAGCGCGCAACCAACGAATACCGGCAGGCCCTGCAGACCAACGACAACACTTCCAACGCTCTCGACGAAGCCCGGAAGTACCTGCAGAGCCCATACAAGCCGCAGGGCAGTAGCGACGCCAACGGCATGTAAGCTGTGGCGGCATTGTCTGCCGTTCCTGGTACCTCGTGCGGCGTTGTCGATGGCGTGAAATCCGGGACGAACGCCCCGAGTCTCTGATTGGCGGGAAGCACTATTCCGTTTATCCTTTAATAACGAGCTCACAGTTCATTGCTGTGCAAGTCGGGGTTGAACTGTGCGTACCCGGCAGCCACATACGTTCGCGGACAAGCAGACATTGACTGCAGACCAAGATGGCGGCTCAGGACCGTCCTATGCATATCATTGGGGAGCGTGCCCCCTTAACGCGCGCGATTTACCGGCCATTCTTTCCGCTCATAGTTCTTACCATTGCTGTTGCCATTATCACCTACAGGATGCGGGAACAAGGGGCAGGCCTCCGCGTCAGCCGGACGCCCACCTGCACCTGTTGTCGTGGCCAGTGTTGAGCAGCGAGACATTCCTCTGCAAATCACCGGCATCGGAAATGTCGAAGCCTACCAGACGGTGCAGATCCGCTCTCAAGTCAACGGGCAAATCGAAAAGATCTTCTTCAAAGAGGGCGATGACGTTCGCCAGGGCCAGAAGCTGTTTGAACTCGACAAGCGGCCCTTTGAGGCTGACCTTGACAGGACAGTAGCCCAAACCCACCACGACGAAGCTCAGGCAGAGAACTCACGTATTCAGCGGGAGCGTTACACCGGGCTGGAAAAAGAGGGCATCGTCTCGCACGAGCAGGCAGGCCAACTCAGCGCGCAGGCGCAGGCTGATGCGTCGGCAGTTGAAGCTGATAAAGCCTCAGCCCAGGCGGCGCGGGTGCAACTGCAGTACACCGACATCATTGCGCCGATCGATGCACGCGCCGGCGCGCTGATGATCAACCTTGGCAATCTGGTGAAGGCCAACGACACTCCATACCTGGTGCAGCTCAACCAGATTGTCCCGATCTACGTTACCTTCTTCGTTCCGGAATCGAATCTTGCGCGCGTACGCGAGCGCTTTGCCGGCGGGCAGCTCAAGGTTTTCGCATATCCCAAAGGACAGACTGACAACCCGTCGGTAGGTCGCCTGACTTTTATCGACAACGGTGTGGATACGACCACGGGAATGTTCAAGCTGAAAGCCACGTTTGACAATACCGACCGTAAATTGTGGCCAGGCCAGTTTGTCGATGTCGCGCTTGAGCTTTCGACGGAGAAGAATGCGATCGTCGTCCCTACGAGAGCCATTCAGACGGGCCAGCAGGGCGAATACGTTTACGTCGTGGCCGCTGATAACACGGCTGAGCTGCGTCCGGTGAAAACACGGGGCGTGTTCCAGAACATGACGGTGATCGCCGACGGCCTGAATGCCGGCGAACGCGTCATCGTGAATGGTCAGTTGCGAGTGGTGCCGAAGGCCAAAGTCGTGGTGCAGAACACGGTGTCTGCAACGCAGTCGAGTTCTACGAAAGCGCAGTCGGGTGAGAGGGGCGGGCTGTGAGTATTTCGGCGATCTTTATCAAGCGCCCCATCATGACCACGCTGGTCATGGCCGCCATCCTTATCTTCGGCATCTTCGCCTATCAACTCCTGCCAGTCAGCGACCTGCCCAACGTAGACTTTCCCACTATTCTGGTGAGCGCATCAGTGCCCGGAGCCAGCCCGGATACCATGGCCTCCTCAGTTGCGACGCCGCTGGAGAAGCAGTTCTCGACCATTGCCGGCATCGATTCGATGACGTCAACGAACTCGGTGGGCCAGACCAGCATCACCATCCAGTTCAATCTGAGCCGCAGCCTGGATGGCGCAGCGCTGGACGTGCAGGCGGCGATCACAGCAGCAGGTGGTTTTTTGCCGCCGCAGATGCCCACGCCTCCGACATTTCAGAAGGTGAACCCGGCTGATTCGCCGATTCTCTATCTCGCGCTGAGCTCGCCGACCATGAAGCTGTCGGATGTGGACGAAGCTGCAGAGACGACCATCGCGCAGAACATCTCGATGGTGAATGGCGTCGCGCAGGTCATGGTCTATGGAGCGCAGAAGTATGCCATGCGGGCGCAGCTTGATCCCAGCGCCCTGGCCTCGCGGCAGATAGGGATTGACGAGGTAAATGCTGCGCTGCAGTCGGGCAATACCAATTTGCCGACGGGAACGCTCTACGGAGAGAACCATACGTTCACGATTCTTTCCAACGGCCAGCGCATGAACGCGCAGCAGTTTGGCCCCATGGTGGTGGCGTATCGTAATGGCTCTCCGGTACGGCTGAATGAGTTGGGCCGCGTCATCGACAGCGTGCAGAACGACAAGACGGCGAGCTGGTTTAACGGCAATCGCGCCATCGTGCTGGCGATTCAGAAGCAGCCGGGAACCAACACCGTCGCGGTGGTGGACAGCATCAAGAAGCTGCTGCCACGGCTGGAGGACCATGTTCCCGCAGCTATCCAGATCGACACGCTCTATGACCGTTCGGTTTCCATTCGCGCGTCGGTCAACGACGTAAAGTTCACCCTGCTACTCACCATCGGACTGGTCGTGATGGTGATCTTCCTGTTCCTGCGAAACATTTCCGCCACCATCATTCCCTCGCTCGCGCTGCCCATGTCCATCATCGGCACCTTCTCGGTGATGTACCTGCTGGGTTATAGCCTCGACAATCTTTCGTTGATGGCGCTGACGCTTTCGGTGGGATTCGTCGTGGACGATGCCATCGTGATGCTCGAAAACATCGTGCGCCACATGGAGCAGGGGAAGACTCCGATGCAAGCGGCGATGGACGGAGCGGGAGAGATCGGCTTCACCATTCTTTCCATGACGCTGTCGCTGGCGGCCGTATTCATTCCGCTGCTGTTCATGGGCGGAATCATCGGACGCTTGCTGCACGAATTTGCGGTGACCATCGGCGCCGCCATCCTGGTATCGGGATTTGTCTCGCTGAGCCTGACGCCGATGCTGTGCAGCCGCTTCCTGCGCCATCAGACGTCGCATGGGCGCTTCTTCAATGCGGGCGAGCGGGTGTTCAACGGTGCCCTGCGCGGATACAACGTCACCCTGAGGGCGGTACTGCGGCACAAATTTGCGACCTTGCTGGTGTCGTTCGGATTGATTGCGGCCACCGGCTATCTATTCATGGTCTCTAAGACCGGGTTTATTCCCGACGAAGATCAGGGATTGGTGTTTGCCTTCACCGAAGCGCAGCAGGGAATCGCCTTCGCCGATATGTACGAGCTGCAGCAGAAGGTCGCGAACGTGGTGCGTTCCGATCCCAGTGTGATGAACACCATGTCTTCCATCGGGCAACCGATCAATCAGGGGCGCATCTTTTTCCGCCTGAAAGACAAGAAAGATCGCGTCAACCACATGAGCGCGATGGAAGTGATCCAGGAGCTGCGTCCCAAGATGTCGCAGATTCCCGGGCTCAACGTTTTTTTGCAGGTGCCTCCCACCATTCGCATTGGTGGATCACTGACCAAGTCACAGTATCAGTACGCTCTGCAATCGCCCGATACCGCGGAGCTCTACCGGGATGCACCGAAGCTTGAGGCGGCGCTGAGAGCGCTTCCGCAGCTACAGGATGTCACCAGCGATCTGCAGGTCAGCAACCCGCAGCTCACGGTAGAGGTTGATCACGACAAGGCGTACGCCCTGGGGCTGACGCCGGCGCAAGTCTCGGATGCGCTGTACTCCGCCTACGGCACGCGACAGATCAGCACCATCTACACGCCTAACAACGAGTACTACGTCATCATGGAGCTGCTGCCGGAGTACCAGAACAATCCGGATAAGCTCTCGCTACTCTACGTGCGTTCGAGCAGCGGCAAGATGATTCCGCTGGATACGTTCGCGAAGCTCGTGCCTTCGGTGGGTCCGCTGACGGTGAACCATCTTGGGCAACTGCCGGCGGCGACGATCAGCTTCAATCTCAAGCCCGGCACAGCGTTGGGCGATGCCACCAAACTGGTGGAGCAGGAAGCTATTCGCGTCCTTCCGGCGGATATCCAAGGCACCTTCCAGGGCACGGCGCAAGCTTTTCAGAGTTCATTTACCGGGATGGGACTTCTGCTGCTGGGAGCCGTCCTGGTGATCTACATCATTCTCGGCATCCTGTATGAGAGCTTCATCCATCCGCTGACCATTCTCTCGGGCTTGCCATCCGCAGGTGTCGGCGCGCTTCTCACGCTGAAGCTCTTTCATCAGGAACTGAACCTGTACTCCTTCGTGGGAATCATCATGCTGATCGGCATCGTCAAGAAAAACGCCATCATGATGATCGACTTCGCGCTCGAATCGGAGAGGACGGAAGGCAAGCGACCCGAAGAAGCCATCTATGAGGGCGCGCTGGTTCGTTTCCGTCCGATCATGATGACCACCATGGCGGCGCTGATGGGAACCTTGCCTATCGCGATTGGCTTCGGCGCAGGCGCAGAGTCTCGACGCGGACTAGGTCTGGCGGTGGTCGGCGGACTGGTCTTCTCGCAGATCGTCACCCTCTACATAACGCCGGTCTATTACGTGTATCTCGACAAACTACAGACGAGTTTCCGTAGACGATCTCGTTCAGAAAAAGTCGGGCCTGCCATGACGAGGAAGCAAGAGATCTCGTACTAGCGGCGCACGATCAGTAACATGCGACAGGATCAGGTTCGGTGCAGCTCTCCCCGCACTTGCATGACACTCCAGGTAACGCTGACGGCGACCACCGGCAGCAGCCAAAAGCCATTTAGCTTGAGCGCCAGGTTCGCGCTCGAAGCTCCCAGCAGCGGCGTATACGGCCCGAGATAGCGGAATGGGTGTTTGACGTTATTCAAACGTTGCAACAGATACAGCGTGATGAGAAAGACCAGGGTCCCAATGAACACCGATGAAGGATGCAGCCGCCAGGTGTCCCAAAAGACCACATCGGTCGCGAAGTAGTACACATCTTCGCAAGCCGCAACCGCAGCACAACCAGCGAAGGCTGCGATCATGAAAGCCGTGTCGCTGTGGTCCTTCTTGTACTTCTCCCTGCTCCGAGTCGTCATTTCTCTCTACGGCGCTGCGATCTGGAATCGGAGCACTGACTCCGAAATCTGATACTGGTATTTCGCGGCTGCGAACTGTATCTGCGCTTCGGTTTGCTGCAACTGCGCCTGGCTTAGCTCGACAATCGAACTCAGTCCCAGGCTGTAGCGTGTCTGCGAGAGGTTCAGAGCCAGGGTCGTCTGGTCCACGAACTGTTGCGAAACACTAATACGGTTGTAGGCGGTAATGGAATTCAGCCATGCGGTACGAACGTCGTTCGCAATCCTGTCTTTCAAGTCGCGAAGTTGTTCGGCACTAGCCTGGGCCCGGAGTGCCGCCTCCTTCGAGCGTGCCGGATACAGAAATCCCTGAAAGATGGGAACGTTCAGGTTCACTCCGATCGCGCCATACCAGTCGGTAAAAGGTGAGATACCGGCAATCGAGTTGCTGTAGGGCGTGCGTCCGACTACGCCGAGGGCCTCGATGCTGGGAAACAGTTGGTCACGCTGCGCCTTCTGAAATTTTTGTGCGGCTTGATATTCATAGCTCTGGGCCGCAATCTCGGGGCGATTGCTGAACGCCTCATCCTGCAAATGGCTGACGTCCCCTGTCGGCGCGGTAATCGCGGTGGCGGGATCGACCAGCTCAAATGGCTGTTGCGAAACGTAGCCCAGAATTTGTGAGAGGTTGGACAGCGCTCCCTGAAAGTTGTTCTGTGCATCGATCAGCAGCAGCTTCGACTGCGCCAGGTTGGCATTGGCAAAGCTGACATCGAGCTCCGAACGAAGCTTGTTCTGGTACAGCGTGGTGATTTGATCGGATACGACCTGGCGCGCGCTCACCGTTTCCTCCGCCACCTTCAGTAGCGCGAAGTTCTGCAGCGCGGTATAGAACGAGCTATCGACCGCCAGCTTGATCTCAGCGGCGGTGGCGAGGGCGTTCATGTCGGCAGCTTTGGCCCGCAACGCGGCCGTGGCCACCAGATTGTTGGTTCGGCCGAAATCGGTAATCAACTGCGACAGGGTTACTCCATAGGCCGCGCGCTCGTAAACGATCGGGTTGTTCAGGTTCCCGGCCGCAATGCGGGTGTCTTCTTTAGGCTTGACCGCAGTGACGCTGCCGTAGACCGTTGGATAGTAGGCCGCCCGCTCCTCCCGAGTGACCTGACGCGAAGCCAGCGACAAAAGATGGTAGACCGAAATCTGCGGATTGTTTTTCAGCGCCATCGCCTCCGCCTCCGGTAGCGTCAAGCGTTGCCTGGGACCCGTGCTCGGTGATGGCATCGGCGGGGGCGCCGGAGCAGCCTGCGGCAGCGGCAAGTGGCCAGCCGGAGCTTGCGTCTGTCCGATCGGCGTTTGTGGCGCTCCCGCCTGCTGCGGAGAGGGCGACGTCACTGTCTGCGATGGAACAGGCGCGGCTGGCAGAGGAGCTGTTTGCGGTGCCTGACCCAACAGCAACCCAGCCGTAGAGATTTCTAGAGCGACAAGCCAGAGGGTCGTTCTTCTCAAGCCTGCACCTCCGGTTTCGATTCTTCGCGACGATGGATCAGCAGATACACCGCCGGTACCAGGAAGACAGTCACCACAACCGACACGGTCAGACCTCCGATGATGGAGCGGGCCAGGGGAGCGTACTGCTCGCTGCCGGCCTCCAGGGCGAGGCCCATGGGAATGAGACCCAGGATGGTAGCCAATGACGTCATAAGAATCGGACGCAAGCGGACCCGGCATGCCAAGGCAACCGACTCGCGTATCGGCATTCCTTTTGAGCGATAGTTGCGGGTGACATCGACAATCAGAATGCTGTTCGACACCACGATGCCGGTCATCATGATCAGTCCCATCAGCGACATTACGTTCAACGTGCTGTGGGTGAGCAACAGGATGACGATCACGCCGGTGATGCCGGAAGGAATCGCCAGCAGGATGATGAAGGGATCGATGAACGAGGAGAACTGCGCCATGAGGATCAGGTAGACAAGAACAATCGCCAGAATTAGTCCAATACCGAAGCTCTTGAACGACTGCTGCATGGCCACCACCGACCCGCGCACCTGCACGCGCACATTCGGCGGCAGCTTGGTGTGATCGATAAGCTTATTTACCTCGTTGGAGAGGCTGCCAAGGTCCTCGCCTTTCGGCGAAACATAGACATCGATCACACGGAATAGCTGGTAGTGATCGACCTCAGTCGGAGTGTTGATTACATGGATGTCGGCGACGTTCTCCAGCATTGTGGGATTCGGGTTATTGGGCGCCTTCAGGGGAATTTGCTTGAAATCCTCCATGGTCATGGCGCCGATCTGATGATTGGTGTACTGCACGGTGAGAAAGTAATTGTTGCCGTTCTTGGGATCGACCCAGTAGCTGGGCGCAATCATGCCGTTCGAGGTCAGCGCGGTTACGACGTTATCGACCACGTCGCTGGCGGTGAGTCCCAGGCGCGCGGCCATCTCACGCTTCACGTCCAGTTGCAAGCCGGGGTAATCGAGGTCTTGTGGAATCAGCACATCACTTACGTCGGATCGGGAGCGTAGCTTCTGAGCCAAGTGCTGGGCCACCTCGTAGGCAGCCTGCTGATTGTTTCCGCTCACCTGGATGTCGATGGGCGCGGGCATTCCCTGGTTAACCACCGAGTCCACCAGACCGCCGGTTTGGAAGTAGGTTGCGACTTCGGGCAGGTCCGCAGCCAGCTTCCTTCGCACGCGATCCATGTAAACGAAGGTGCTCAGCTTGTGTTCCGGTTTCAAGCTGACCTGGATGAACGCCGTGTGCTGGCCGGAATTACTTGTGTAAATAGAGGAGAGGTCGGGCGTCATGCCGATGTTGGAGACGATCATCTGCACGTCATCGCCGATAACGTCACGGATGTCGTTTTCAACCCGGCCCGCGTAAGCATTAGTGCGCTCAAGTCGCGATCCGGTTGGCGCCTTGATGTTGATGACAAACTGTCCCGGATCCGTTCGCGGGAAAAACGCCACTCCGAGCAGTGGGAAAAATGCCAGGCTGACGACAAACGTTCCCAGCAGAATAACGATGGTCGCCACCGGCCGAGCCAGGGCTTTATCGACGGCGCGGTCATACTGCATCAGCATCTGGTCGTACTTGTGATTGAACGCGGTCACGAAGCGTCCGAACACGGACTTTGTATGATGTCCGCCCTGGCCATGCGCCGTTTTGATGAAGCGAGCGCAGAAGAGCGGCACCAGCGTCATCGCCACCAGGTACGAAGCCGCCAATGCCAAAACCACGCCGAGGGCCAACGCGGTGAACAAGTAGCGACTCACTCCGTACAAGAACACCACCGGAAAGAACACAATCGCCGTGGTGAACGTTGCCGCGAGTACCGCGACTTGAACTTCCTGGCCGCCTCGTTCCGCCGCGGTCACCGCGTCTTCGCCCTCTTCCAGATGGCGGAAGATGTTTTCCAGCACCACCACCGAGTTATCAATGACGCGCGAAAGCACCAGCGCCAGTCCGCCGAGGACCATAGTGTTGATCGAGCTGCCGGTAGCATTGAGCAACAGGAACGCCGCCAGGCAGGAAATGGGAATCGACAGCAGCACGGAAATGGTGCCGCGGGCCGATCCCAGGAAGACAAGGATCATCAGTGCGGTCAGCAGCAGGCCGATGCCGCCTTCGCGCAACACATTCGATACCGCGGTCTTCACGTACTGTGACTGATCGAACACGACGTTGGTGACCAGCGACTTGGGAACGTCGAGCAGGTTTTTGACGCGATCGCGAACGCCGTTAACAATCTGGATGGTGTTGCTGTTGCCGCCTTGCTTCAAAATCGGCAGATAAACCGATTTCTGGCCGTCCACGCGAACAATGTTGTACTGAATTGCTGACGAGTCTTCGGCGTGTCCTATATCGCCGAAGCGCAAGACGCTGTTGCCGATTGCCTTCAGCGGCACGTCGTTCATCGACTGGGTATCGGCGAACTGGCTATTGCTGTAAATGTTGTAGTCGCGTGGGCCAATGCGCACGTCGCCGGCAGGGAGAATCTTGTTCGCATCATTCACCGCGTGCACGACATCCATCGGGCTCAGTTGCGCAGCTTCCAGCTTCACCGGGTCGATATAGAACTGAATCTGGCGGTACTTGCCGCCATACGGTTGCGGTACCGAGGCGCCGGGAACGTTCGCAAGCTGGTTGCGCACATTGAATTGCGCGAGATCGTGCAATCGCGTCTCATCCAGTCCCTGGCCTTTAACCGTCACCAGGCACACTGGCAAGCTGGAGGCATCGAACTTCAATACCACTGGAGGCAGCGTGCCTTGCGGCAGGCGGCGGAGATCCGCCATCGCGAGATTGGCGATCTCGCTGGTTGCCGCGTCGGGATCGGTACCCGGCTGGAAGTAAACCTTAATCAGGCTCACCCCGGTGAGCGAGCGCGACTCGATGTGGTCGATGTTGCTGCCCAGGGTGAAGAAGCGCTCGAAGGTGTCGGTGATGTCGGCTTCGATCTGCTCCGGAGGCATGCCGCTATAAAACGTGGCCACCACCACCACCGGGATCTGGATCTGCGGGAAGAGGTCCACCGGCATGCGCACGACGGTGGTCACTCCTACCACAACGATTACCAGGCACAACATCAGGATGAAGAACGGATATTTGATCGCAAAGCTAGACATGTGAAGTTACTCTGCCTCGCCAGTAGAAGACGCGGATGCCAGCGCGGACGGTTTGGGCCTGACCCTCTCGCCTACTTGGTAGCTGCCGAGATTGCCAACCAGCACTCGCTCGCCCTCCGCGAGACCAGAAAGAATCTCGGCCCGGTCTGAACTCACCACGCCCACCTGAACCTCACGCGACTGCACACGGTCGTTGGGATCGAGCGCCAGAACTGATGTCTTGTTACCGTCATGACGTACCGCCTCGATCGGAATCGTCAAGGTGTTGTCGCGACTGTTGGCGCTGAGTCGCACATCGGCATACATGCCTGCTTGCAGGTGATAGGTGGGATTGGGAACATCGATCTCGACCTGCATGGTGCGAGTGGAGGGATCGAGAGCATCGGTAAAGCGTTCAACTTTGCCGGTGAAGTGTTCGCCCGTGGCTTGCACGTGAACGTCAGCGGAATCTCCGACGCGAATCTTTCCAGCCAGCGACTCCGGCACAGGAATCCGCAAGCGCAGCACATTCACCTGCGCCAGCGTCACCACCGGCAAGCCGCTAGTGTTCGAGGTCCCGGCCTGTACCAATGCGCCGGTATCGGAGAAGCGCCAGGTTACGACTCCGTCATAAGGCGCAGTAATCCTGGCGTAGTCGCTGAGCGCGGTATAGTGTTGCTGGCTCGCTTTGGCCACTTCCAGTTGCTGCCTGGCCGCGGCCAGCGCTGACTTCGCTGCATCGACCTGTGCCTCAGAGGCACGATCTTTGGCGGTCGCATCATCCAGTTCCTGCTGCGCAATCAGGCCGGGACGCGCCTTGTCGGTGTTGACCAGGCGTTCCGCGTTGGCATGCAATGCGACTTCGTCGGCCTCGGCGCGTGAGACTTCACTCTTCGAGCGCTGGATTTCCTCCTCGGCATGGTGCATTGCTGCTTTGGCCTCATCGACCTGGGCCACCAGTTCGGGGATCTCCAGCACCGCCAGCACCTGTCCCTCATGTACGTGATCGCCAATGTCGACGTAGATGTGCTTGATGTATCCCGCAACCTTGGCGTGCAGTTCAACGTTTTGGTAAGGCATGAACTGGCCCGCAATGGCGAGCGTGGTGGCGATGGTCTCTCTCTTCACCGGAGCCACCGCAGCGTACGGCGCGGCGTCGCCGTCTGCCGCGTGGTCGTTCGCCTCGGCAGTACTGGGGCTATGAGAGCGTTTGATGATGGCGCCGAGCGCGAACAGACACAACAGAACGACCGCCAACACAAGAAGCTTGTGCCAAGGGCGAACCTTCATAAACTTTCCTCAGTGCACCTGAAGCGTTCCAGCTACTCTGCAGGACGAAAGGTGCTGATTAGTTGACCGAATGATGAGGCCTGGAAACCCAATAAGTTCAGGGATAAACCACAGCTAGATGAAGATAGCTAGACGACAGGAGGGGGCCGAAGAAAGCGTTGCAGATGCTGCCGCGATGAGAGCCTGAGATGAACCGTCTGCCGGACGTTGTGCGCGGCACGCCACTCCGGTTTACGATAGAGGGCCAGCAGGAAAAGGGAAACCATCCAGAACAGGATGGCAGCGCTTGAGGTAACCGACGGATCTTCCCACTTGTGCCCGTCAGCCCACAGTTTGGAAGCAGTTGTCGGGGTGACCTTGGCTTGCGCGTTGCCGTTATAAACCGCAGTCTTCGCCTGTAAGACAAAGAGGAAAAGGAGAAAGCAGATCGCAAGCAGCAATACGCTTCTCAATTTCTGCGAGTTGATGATTTGGCCAGGCAAAGTGGAAACCAACCCCGGTATCGGTCCTACAGTGATAAACGCGCTAGCGATGAATACGTGAGCAGAACTCGCAAGCATCAACTCTCGTTGAAGTACGGTCACTGCCGTGGGGATATTGTAGCGTGCCCAAACAATACAGGCAATTTGATGCGGCAAGCGGGTAGTTGGCCGTCAGCAATCTCCGCCTTACGGTTGGTTTTGTTGGATGTTGTGACTGTCTTTTACCACCGGTGTACCTACGTTGCAACTCGCGTTGCGCTTGAGACCCCACGGGTCTGCGGGCGCTGCGTCAGGTGGGAACCCCCATCTTCGGCAGAAGCCACTGCGTCAGCACGACGTAACCGATAACGAACAGAACAATTACCGCCCAGCCTGGCATTTCGATTCTCCTGTGCGATGTCCCCAGTTCTCAGCGGGCTGCCTGTGCGCGAGCCGCCTGCTCGCTCGATTTCAATCCACATTTGCCAAGCATCCACATTGCAGGACACCAGTTGGTGAAACCCGACTGTAACAGGTTCAGCCCGACAAATGCTGTGAGCAGATACCAGTATGGGCTCACCCAGTAGCCCAACGCCAGCGACAGCAGAACAAACGTTCCCGCCATCAGTCGAAGACCACGTTCGATCGTCATACAGTTGCTCCTGACATTTGCGGAGTGCTCTCGTGGTGAGAGTGCGCCTCAGCTCTACGTTTTTCCACCATGTAATACAAGACCGGAACTGCCAGCCGCGAAAGCAGTGTCGAAGCTACCTCGCCGGCCATCAGAGAAATCGCCAGCCCTTGAAAAATTGGGTCAAACAGGATGACGCTTGCGCCCACCACGACAGCCGCGGCCGTCAGCAGCATCGGCCGGAAGCGCACTGCGCCCGCATCGACTACCGCCTCTTCCAGCGGCATGCCCTGATGGCGGCGCAGCTCGATGAAATCCACCAGGATGATCGAGTTCCGCACGATGATACCGGCGCCGGCAATGAAGCCAATCATCGACGTCGCGGTGAAGAACGCACCCATCAGCGCATGCCCCGGCAGAATGCCGACCAGCGTCAGCGGAATCGGCGCCATGATTACCAGCGGAACGATGAATGAGCGGAACCACCCCACCACGAGCACGTAAATCAGCACCAGCACTGCGGCGAACGCCAGCCCGAGGTCGCGAAACACCTCGACCGTGATATGCCACTCGCCATCCCATTTCATCGTGACGCGGTTGGTTTCCTCCGGCATCGCGACGTTGTAACGCTTGATCCCGTAGCCCTCCGGCATTTTGAGCTGGTCGATGGCCTGGTTCATCTTCATGATGACGTACACCGGGCTCTCTTCCGCTCCGGCAACATCGCCCAGCACATAGACCACCGGGCGCAGGTTCTTGGTGTATAGGCTGGTATCGATCGTCTTTTGTTCGACGTTCGTAACTTCGCCCAGTGAAACCTGGCCGCCACCCGAACTCGGCAATCGTATCTGTTGTAAGGACTCAATATTCGAGCGATCGGCACGCGAGAGTTGCACCCGTATGGGAACGTCTTCGCGCGATTGCGGCACGTGCAACAGCCCGGCCGTGGCGCCGTCCAATCCGATCTGCACCGTATGCGCAACGTCGGCAGCCGAGATACCGTGCAACGCTGCCTTGTCCAGATCAACCTTCAGGTCGTACCTGGTTTGCGGGTCTTCGATGTACCAGTCCACATCCACCACGCCCGGAGTGGTCTTGAAAATCTCTTTGATCTTCTTCGCCACCTCGACCTGCTGCTGGTAATCAGGACCGTACACTTCCGCGACCAGCGTCTCCAGCACCGGAGGACCGGGCGGCACTTCGGCAACTTTCAGGCGGGCTCCGTAATGATTGCCGATCTCGACCAAGCCCGGCCGCAGTCGCTTTGCGATTTCGTGGCTTTGCTGGCTGCGCTGGTGCTGGTTCAACAGGTTGACCTGGATGTCCGCCTGGTTAGCGCCGCTGCGCAGAAAATAATGCCGCACCAGTCCGTTGAAGTTGTACGGGCCCGAGGTGCCGGAATAAATCTGGTAATTCGCGACCTCCGGCTGCTGTCCCAGGTACTGCCCCAACTCCTGCGCCACGCGAGTTGTCTGCTCCAAGGTCGTGCCGTTCGGCATGTCAACCATGACCTGGAACTCGCTCTTGTTGTCGAAGGGCAGCATCTTGACCTTCACCAGCTTGAACGCCACCAGTGAGCAGGCAAGCAGCAACAGAACAACCATGCCGCCGAGGAACATCCAGCGACGTCTGCCGCTGTGAATCAGGGGATTCATGATGCGCCGATAAAGCCGCGTGCTCCAGCCTTCGGCTTCGTGCTCGTCACTGGGTTTATCTGCGTAGTGCCGCAGCAGCCGCAAGGCCGACCATGGCGACACGACGAATGCCACGAGGAGGGAGAACAGCATTGCCGCCGAAGCGCCCACCGGTATGGGCCGCATGTATGGACCCATCAATCCGCGAACAAACGCCATCGGAAGAATCGCGGCGATTACGGTGAAGGTCGCAAGAATCGTGGGATTGCCGACCTCATCCACCGCCTCCACAGCAATCTGCGACAGCGATTTACGTTCGGGTGCCCCACTCAACCCATTTTTGGTTGAGTGGGATTCAGGAGGCCTCGGCATCCGGAAATGGCGGACAATATTCTCGACCACCACGATGGCATCGTCCACCAGTATGCCGATGGAAAAGATCAGCGCGAACAGCGTCACCCGGTTTAGGGTGTAGCCGAAGAGATAGAAAATCGCCAGCGTCAACGCCAGGGTCACCGGAATCGCGATCAGGACCACGCCCGACTCACGCCAGCCCAGCGCTAAAGCAATCAGCAGCGTCACCGATAAGGTCGCGATGAACAGATGCTTCAACAGTTCGTTGGATTTGTCTTTCGCGGTCTCGCCATAGTTGCGCGTTATCGTGACGTTCAGGTCCTGGGGAAGCAGATAACCGCGCAACTCCTCAATCTTCTTTTCCGCCGCCTGAGTGATGATGGTGGCGTTCGTCCCTTTGCGCTTGGCCAGCGTGATAGTCACCGCCGGATATTCGCCACGCTGGGCATCATGCGCCGCACCAGCGGCATTGGCATACAGAACGTAATTTTCCGGCTCTGCCGGCCCGTCCACGATTTCGGCGGCAACGTCGCGCAGATACACTGGCCTGCCTTGATAGACACCGATCACCACTTGTTTCAAGTCATCGGCTTTGCCAAGGAAACGGCCCGCTTCAACCTCAAACTCCTGATTGCCCTGCGCGAAGCTGCCCGTAGCGCTCCGCATGTTGGCGGCCTGTAGTTGTGCGGCGACGGCCCCGGCGGTCATTCCGTACGCTGCCAGCTTCTGAGTGTCGAGTACGACCCGCACCTGGCGCGGCAACCCGCCGATGATTTTGGTCTCCGACACATCGGTGATCTGCTTAAGCTGATTCTCCAGTTCGCCCGCGACCTGACGCAGCCGATAGCTGTCGTAGTTCGGCCCCCACAATGTCAGAGCCATGATCGGTACGTCGTCGATCGAGCGAACCTTGATGATCGGCGGCGAAACGCCTGGCGGCATGCGATCGAGGTTCGAATAGAGCTTGTTGTAGGCCTTGATGATCGCGTCTTCTTCTTTGGTTCCGACGTAGAAGCGCACCACCAGCATGCTCAGGCCCGGCCGCGTGATGGTGTAGACGTACTCGACTCCGGGAACTTCACGCAGCAACCGCGCCATCGGCAAGGTCGCGCGCTGTTCGACCTCAGCCGGCGACGCTCCCGGCATTTGCACGAACACATCGAGCATGGGGACGATGATCTGCGGCTCTTCCTCGCGCGGCGTCATCAGGATGGCGAACGCGCCCGCAATCAACGAAGCCGCGATAAACAGCGGCGTCAGCTTCGAGTTGATAAACGCGCGCGCGATGAGTCCGGCGGCGCGAAGATGGCCCGGAGCTGGCGTCGGTTCGCTCATTGCCCCTCAACTCGCTTGCCGGCAAGTTCGCGACCGCCGGTTTCAGCGACAACGCGATCGCCGTCTGCCAGCCCCGACAGCACCTCCACGTTTCCCGACGAAGGCTTGCCCAACGTGACATAGCGCAGCGTCGCCAGCCCATCTTTGCTGACGACATAGACTGCATCGAGTTGCCCGCGCTGCAGCAGGGCTGTCTGCGGAACGCTCAGGGCTTCACGCTGTCCGCGCGAAAATCTTGCGCGCCCAAACACGCCCGAGCGAATCAGCGGATTCGGCGGAAGCTCGACCTTCACCGTAAACGTGCGGCTTGCGGGATCGGCCGCGGGAAGAATCTGCACAACCTTGCCCGCAATTTCCTGTCCGCCCAGCGAATCAATCACCACCGGAACCGTCGCGCCCAGCTTCACCACGCCGATCTGACTCTCATCGACACTCGCTTCCAGCCGGAAGCGGCTTGGGTCCTCCATTACCAGCAGCGGAACGCCGGGCGACGCCATGGCTCCCGGGTCGACCAGCTTGGCTGTGATCAAGCCATCGAAGGGAGCGCGGATCCGGGTGAAGCCTACCGTCGTCGAAGATTCCGTCACCGCAGCTTGGGCCTGTGCGGTTCCCGCCTGCGCAGCATTGCGACGCGCTTTGGCAGCCTCCAACCTGGTCTTCACTTCGTCGTATTCCTGCGGACTAACCGATTGCTTGTCGTACAACGACTGATATCGTTTCATCGTCGCATCGGCCAGCGCATAATCCGCATCAGCCGCCGCCACCACCTGTTTGGAAGCCCTCAACCCCGCCGTTGCGCCCTCGTAGGCAGCGTGTGGCTGCGCCCCGTCGATCGTTATGAGCACCTGTCCACGACGCACCGCTTGGCCCTCGTGTACGTTGACGGCCGTAATCGTCCCCATCATCTGACTGGCCAGTTGTGCCGACTGTGCCGCGCGAACTGTGCCAGGAGCCTCGAGATAATCGGGCTGCATCGCGCGTTGCGTGGTGATCAACGCGACCCCACGAACCACTTCGGGCGCGGGAGCTTGCGATTTTTTTTCGCTGGAGCAGGCGGAGAACATAAGCACGAGCATCGCGATGACCGCTGTCGTAACCGCGGCAATGAAGCGTTTTGTTGTCATCAAAGTTGCGCATTTCCGCTTTGTATCAGGGCACGGCTTCAGCCGTGCCAATGGGTTGTTAATAGAGATGGGCTTCAGCCCCTGCTCCCCAGCGGCTAAAGCCGTGGAGTTGGGTCGCGATGATGGCTCGACTAAAAGTCGGGCCCTGATACAAACCAAATGCGAAAACGATTTCATCAGCCTCATTGCGTAACCACCGGAGAACTTGGAGTGAGCGTGCCGGTCGCCAACTCGACGCCGGCATAGCTGGTTTGCACGCGATAAACCGCCTGCCAGTAATCCGCCTCGGCGTGATGCGCCGCTTCTTCCACGCGCAGCAGATCGCTGATCGTCGTCAGGCCGCCTTCGTAGCGATTGCGATTGATGCGCAGGCTCTCGTCGGCTTGCGTCACCGCGGTACGCGCCACTTCCACCTGCTGCCGCGCAGCGTCGTAATCGTAGTAAGCTTTGCGGACTTCCAGGCGCACGCCGTCGCGGGCCGCATCGCGCATGGCTGCAACACGGTCGCGTGTAGCTTTCTCGCGCGCCAGCCGCGCACGCTTGCTGTCGCCATCAAAAATGTCGAACTGTAATTCGGCGCCTGCGATCCAGTTGTTGCCGCCATTCCATCCCGGCGATGGGCTGTCCGTCTCCCACGATCCGAAGACGTTTAGCCGCGGAGCAAATGCGCCCTTCGCCATGGTCACACTCTTCGACTGTGCGTCGTAGCCCAGGTCAAGCCGCTTCAGGTCAGGACGCTTCTCCAGCGCCTGCGTCTCGAGCTCCTGCACCTTTGCGGTCGTGAGGCTGTGGTCCTGCAGATTCTGCTGCGGCTCGTATTCTGTGTCCGACGCCATGCCCAGCGCGAGCGCTAGTTGGGTTTGCGCCAGCGCCAGCCCGTTCTGCGCCTGGATTAACTCCTGCTTGCGCGACGCGGTCGCAACCTGCGCGCTCAGCAGATCCGACTGCACCGCCAGCCCGCTCTCCACCCGAGCGCGGCTCGAAGCCTCAGTCGCCTCCGCGGTTTTCACGCCGTCCTGTGCGACTTCAAGCTGCTTTTGCGCCAGCAGCACGCCGTAGTACGCCTGCACGACCTGAAACACCAGTTCCTGATCGGTGCGTTCGAGTTGCTGATCGCTGGCCTGTTGCGCGAAGTTGGCGCGCTTCACGCCGTACCAGCTTTGCAGGCCGTCAAACAGGCTCCACTGTCCTGAGAACCGGCTCGACCAGTTGGTAATCGGAGTGGGGTAGTTGAGATTGTTCAAAGCGAAATCAGCGGCGGTGAACCTCTGCTGGTTCAGCTTGCTTCCGAAGACGAACACCGGGTTGTTGCTGCGGGTAACGCCTTCGCTGAACATGATCTTTGGCAACAGCGGCGTTTTCGATTCGCGAACCATAGCCACCGAGATTCGCGTATCCGCCATCGCCGCCTTGCGCAGCGGATTCTTCTCCAGCGCCATGCTCACGGCTTGTGGAAGTGTGAGTGGCGTGGGAGCCTGGGCGAAAGCCGATCCAGCTAGAAGTGCGAAAAGTATCGCTGCCACTAAGGCGGCGCGCAAATAGCGGCGTCCCAGATCACCGCAAGTTGGAGGTTCCTGCAACAACTGCGGCATCCTAGGCGCCGACCATTGCCATTTCGGCGGCGGGCACGACCTCGAACGTGGTGTGAAACTCAGCGCTCTTCTGCACCATGGCGCCCACCGAGCAGTACTTTTCTTCCGACAACTTGATGGCGTCTTCTACCGCCCGGGATGAAATATCGTTGCCGGTGAGGATGTGGTGAATGCGGACGTGGGTGAAGACCTGTGGCGGGTTGAGCGCCTGATCGGCTTCGACCTGTACCTCGTAGGCCGTGACCTGCTGGCGCTTCTTGCGCAGAATGTTGATTACGTCGAATGCCGTGCATCCGGCGAGCGCGATCGCCACCAGTTCGATGGGCTTGGCGCCGGTATTTCCGGCAGCGTCGTCGAGGAGAAAATGATGCCCGGTACCGCTGGTTGCTACAAACTGGCGGCCTGTTCCCGCCGCCTCTGTCAGCTTTACTTTTCCTAATATCATGGCGTGCTCCCGTGCTTGTAGTGCAAGAAGTGTTCCAACGTCACAGGAAGAAACGCAGCGAGGGCACGAGTTGTTACAGACTTTATTGCAATGGCAAAATTCCCAATTTGGGAATTGTCGTCAGCCTAGGGTTCGACCGGAAAACTTCAACTCCTGGGCTGGCGGCAGTTAGCTGCACCTCTTCCATCACTTTGTTCGAGACCGCATCCAACGCTTCGCGCAAGTCAGCGATGAGGTCCTCGACGTCTTCAATGCCCACGGAATAGCGCACCAGGCCATCGCTGAACCCGGCGCTACGGCGAGCCTCCGGCGACATGCTGGCGTGTGTCATCGAGGCCGGATGTTCGATCAGGGTTTCCACTCCTCCCAGCGAGACGGCAAGCGTGGCCAGCCGAACGTGATCCATCAAGATGCGTCCGGCGTTCATCCCGCCGGTAAGCTCGAAGCTGATCATGGAGCCGAAGCCCTTCATCTGACGCGCAGCCAGTTCGTGCTGAGGATGCGACTCGAGTCCGATGTAGCGCACGCGGCTCACCTCCGGTTGTTGCTCCAGCCAGCGAGCAAGGATCATTGCGCTCTGTTGCGCGCGTTCAACGCGAATGCCGAGCGTCTTCAGGCCGCGCAGCACCAGGAAGGCTTGGTGCGGATCCATGTTGCAGCCAGAGCCGATCATCATCTTGCGAAGGCGCCGGTGTAGTTCAGGATCTTTCGCAACCAGTACTCCTCCGATCACGTCGGAGTGTCCGCTGATGAACTTGGTGATGGAATGCAGAACCACGTCGGCGCCGAGTTCAAGCGGCTTCTGCAGATAAGGACTGGCGAAGGTGTTGTCCACCACCACCAGGCAGCCATGCTGGTGCGCGATCTTCGCGACGGCTGCGATGTCGGTCACCTGCATGGTCGGATTGGCCGGCGACTCCACGTAGACCAGCTTCGTGTTCGGACGCAGCGCCTGCTTCACCTGCTCCAGATCGCAAGTATCGACATAGGTGGACTGAATGCCAAAACGAGAGAAGTCTTTTTCCATCAGCCCACGGCTGGGCCCATAAACCGACGCCGTGCTCACCATGTGGTCGCCCGCGTTCAGCAAAGCCATGTACGCGGTGCAAACCGCGCCCATGCCGGAGCTGGTGGCCACGCCTGCGAAGCCGCCTTCCAGTTCGGCCACGGCACTCTCCAACGCGCCAATCGTCGGATTGCCGAGGCGGGTGTAGATGTAGCCATCGTCAGCGCCGGCGAACAGCGCTGCGCCGTGATTGGCGTTGCGAAAGGCGAAAGTTGAGGTCTGGTAGATAGGAATGTTTACCGAGCCGGTGGCGTCGGGCGTGTATCCTGCATGGATCAGCCTGCTGTTGATTCCAAGTTTCTTAATATTCATAAGCTCTTTCTCGGGCGAGCGATGAGCGAGAGACTGCCCTGGGCTCGAAGCCGCGCTCCGCGACCTGCTAGTATTCGCCGCACTCGACCATCCAATCAGTGACCATTGCCACAGGTCGAAGTGACGGGAAACGACGCAGATAACGGCAGTGACGCAGCGCACAGCCTGCGAAACCGCCAGCGGGATTTTGATGGCGGCGTGCGTTTTTCGATTGGCGCTTTCAACACCGAAGCGGAGGTCGATGCGGCGATAACTACAATCGCCGACATTGCAAAGTGGTCACGCGAGCAAGCAGCGAAATCCCGCAAAGCCGTACTCACGGCGGTCTGAGAGACGGGCGTTACGAACCAGCAGGGAAGTTGATCGCCTCGCGATTGCGCAATGCAGCCAGCGCTCCCTCGTACTTGGGACGCAGCTCGCGGCGCATGCGTTCGGCGCGCTCCGAATCCATCGCCGGACGATAGGCGCGGCAACGGCGCACCGCGTCTTTCAGGCTGAAGAGAAAAGCCTGGCAGGGCTCGCAATCGCCGATGTGGCGGTCCATCTCATCGCACATCGCGTCATCGATGACGCCATCCATGTAATCGGAAAGTTGGGCAAACAAGTGACGGCAACGCGGCGGTCGCGCCGGTTCGGCAGCCGCATGGATAACGTGCGGGCCCGGCACTCGCGCCTTCGTAAGCTTGGCCAGGTGCCGGCGAACAAGCAGGCGCGCGCGATGCAGCCGCACCCGTACCGTGCCTTCACGCAGGTTCAATACTTGCGCAACCTCGGCTGTGCCCAGCTCCTCCATGTCGTGCAGCACCAGCACCATGCGATACGTCGGCGGAACAGACATCACCGCCTGCTTCAGCTGCTCGGCGGATTCGCTGTCCAGCAATACCGCCTCCGGGCTGCGTGCCGGATCGCGCATCAGCTCCTTCAACTCAAGGTTGTCGGGCATCAACTCGTCGAGAGAAAGATGGCTGCTCGCGGAATTCTTGAGTCCGCGGTGATTACTGATGCAACGGTTGCGTGCGACCTTGTAGAGCCAGACTGTCAGAGCCTTGGGACTGTCGAACTTCGCCAGATAGGGCAGCGACTTCAGCAGAACGTCCTGGGCAGTATCTTCCGCGTCTTCGGCGTGGCCGCAAACTTTCATGCTGAAGGAGTAGACCGTATTTTGCAGAAGAGTCAGCGCGCGATCCAGCGATTCGGGACGGTCGTCACGAACCAGTTGCAGCGCCTGCTCCAGTTGCGATCGCACATCTTGAGACTAATTGACCAGCCGGAGGTAGAGCAAAACAGGATGGCGACCGCAGGGAATCTGCGGATCAGGCTCTTTGCTGATTGCGGGCCCGCTTCCAAATGGCCTCCAGTCCAGCTGCGACGGCGATCTGAGACGTTAGCGTGAAGGGCAAATCCATAATGAACCGGGAGAAACATCGAGTCTACTCGCGTATAATCACTAGGCACGCGCCCGTAGCTCAGCTGGATAGAGCGATTGCCTCCGGAGCAATAGGTCGGGAGTTCGAATCTCTCCGGGCGCGCCATGACAGCCATCCTCCTTCCCGCCGCGATCCTTCGACTACGGTCGCGCACGCCACCTTCGCTCAGGATTTCGCCTGCGGACTCCCGCTTCGCTCACGCCCGCAAGCCTCCCAGCAGTGTCCTTCGACTTCTCTCAGGCCAAGCTACATCCACCAGTCACCGGTGGCACACAGGTGCTTGTGACGACAACCACGGAACAGGTAATGGAGGTCTTGAAGCGAGCCACAAAGGCGGAGACATGGGGAGTCCAGCACTCGGATGAAACTGCGAGGGTCAGGCGCGCGATTTGATGGGCTAAGTTGCGGAGGAAGAGAAAAGGGACGGTGCAGGCACACCGTCCCTAAGACAATCATCGTCACTATTCGAGAGGCTATTACCTGCAAACTCCGACAGGCGCTTGCAGCGCGGGCCGGCAACAACCGAACCCGCTGCCAAACACCACGAAGCAGGAACCAAGCCTGCTTCTACAGCTTCACATAACGGCGCAGCATGCCCGCCAGACCCGCAATGCCAGATCCAAACAGCACCAAGCTGCCCGGTTCCGGAGTCGTCGAGAACTGGTTTTGTACGCCGCCCAGAACGGCGAAGCTTCCGTTTCCGCCGCCAAGGAGTTCAACATTTTTCTGTACGTCAACTACCTTCACGCCACCGAACGTTACGCTGTCATACAGCTTGCTCAGGCCAGTGCCGAGGTAAGTGGACAATGTTCCCAGAGTTCCACCTGCGCAGCCGTCGGCGAAGGTGTCGCCCGCGCAATAGGTTTCGGAAACCGTTACCAAGCCATTACCAAGCACGGCCCCGCCAAACATGTACAGGCTAAGATCGTTGATTTCGCTGCTGGGTGCGGTGATGGTGAACCCGATCAGAGAGTCCTGGGTCTGGTTTCCGGTGACGCCCCAAGGCGCATTAAACAGAAAACCAGGGTTGTTGGCGGTAGTGATGGGATTGACCGTGATGCTGCTGGCCGGCATGGTGTTGGTCCCGGCGGTTGAATACGAGAAATTGCTAGCCGTCAGGTCATTGAGGCCGCAACTGCCAACGTAGTGGTCATATGTGTCGGTAATGCACGCTGAACCGAAGGCAGACACACCACAGACCAGAACCACCAAAAGACTAAGGGCAACTGTCTTCATTTGAGTTTCCTCCTGAGTGACGCACGTTCCATAACAATTTCGAAATCGTGATGGGAACGATTACTTACAGCGCCTGAAAGGGAATTCAGAAACGATCAATTGCACAATTTTTTAACTGTACGATACGCACTATCGACAGCCCAACTGTGCAAGCCTCCAAGTAGTTACCGAATCGATTACCCCTTTTTGCGCGACGTCAGAGTATCCCGATTTGGGCCAGTGTTCAAGCAAAAACTTAGCACTGAAGTAAGGTTTGTGGCCTAATCTAGTGTGTTTCAATCTAAGTAATTGTAAAATAATGATGTTACATGTTAATTTGAGGGTGTTTTTGGGGATGACCAGCGAACATAATTCCTCTGTTTTGTCGCAAAAGGGGATAAAAATGACTATTTTGGGCTGGCTAGTGAAAGTCGTGGGAGCGCACGGCGGTGTCGGTAATGTCCACCGGTTTCGGGACATACGCCTCGCGAAGCGGCCGTACTCGATCAACTTTTACCGAAACCACGCCTTCCTGATTTTGCAAAACCCCTTCGAGCAGCAGAAATTTCTCCGAAAGAATAAGGATGCGATTGCTGTCCAGCACATCAGGAGAGATGATCGCGTTGCTGATTCCGGTTTCATCTTCCAGGCTGAGAAAGACGAAGCCCTTGGCCGTTCCCGGGCGTTGCCGCGCGATGACGCATCCGGCGGTGCGCACGCGCTTCCCATCCGGAAGCTGCGTTAGATCGTGTGCCGATAGAATGCGCGCCCGACGCAGGTCTTCTCGCCGATAAGAGAGTGGATGCGGGCCTACCGTCAGTCCGGTTCCATGGAAGTCGGCCACCAGTCGCTCTTCGGCGGACATTTGCGCGAGCGGAGATTTCGTGTCGCTCTCGGAAATGCCATCGAGCAGTGGTCCGGCAAATCGCGCTGCGCGTTCAACCTGCCACAATGCATCGCGGCGATGAAGTTTGGATTTGTTGTCGCGCGGGTTCAATTGCGCAAAATTTGTAGCGCCTGTCCTCCCAATCGCGTTGAGCGCGCCGATCGAGGCGAGCAGTACCATTTCGTCGCGGCGCAGCTCAGGTATGCGATAGGCAAGATCGGCAATCGATGTGAATGGAGCGCGATTGCGTTCGCGCAGGATGGCACGCGCCGATTCCTCGCGAAGTCCGCGGGCATAACGCAGTCCCATGCGCAAGGCGAAGCATGAGTAGGTATGTCGATCATCATAGGAGTTGCTTTGAAAGGGCACGCCT
The DNA here is from genome assembly GCA_963699875.1 of uncultured Acidobacteriaceae bacterium. GTDB lineage: Bacteria > Acidobacteriota > Terriglobia > Terriglobales > Acidobacteriaceae > CAVVDY01. The sequence continues at coordinate 5,740 of CAVOVN010000002.1, read as the reverse complement.
TCAGGCGTGCCGTGATGATGCGAGCAAGTTTCGGGCTTTAGCCCCTGAGGTACTTCGTCGTTCACTGTGTTGTCGCCGGCTGAAGCCGGCTCATTTAAAAAAGAACCGTTTTCGGCACGCCTGAAGGCGTGCCCCTTCAAAGCTGGCTCCAGCGTGCACGCCCAGTCTGACAACGTCACATCGATGGGCTTCACCTTCAGCCCGTGTCGTTGCGCGTCTTTCACAATGGTCGCCGGCGAGTAGAATCCCATGGGCTGATTGTTCAGCAGCGCCGCAGTAAATGCCGCCAGGTAATGACACTTGAGCCAGGCGCTGGCATAGGCGATGAGGGCGAAGCTGGCGGCGTGTGATTCGGGAAAGCCATACAGCGCGAACGAGGTGATCGATTGCAGGATCTCTTCCTGCGCCGCGCCGGTAATGCCATTGCGATCCATGCCGGCGCGCAGCTTTACCTCGATATCCTTCATGCGCTTTTCGCTGCGCTTGAAGCCGAATGCGCGACGGAGCTCTTCCGCCTCACCGCCGGTAAATCCGGCAGCAATCATTGCAACGCGCAGCAGTTGCTCCTGAAACAGAGGCACACCCAGCGTGCGCTCAAGAACAGGCTCCAGTGAGGGATGAGGATAGACAACCTTTTGCCGTCCCTGGCGGCGCATCAAGTAAGGGTTTACCATCTGGCCGACGATGGGCCCGGGCCGGATGATCGCGACCTGTACCACAATGTCGTAGAAGCGTGTGGGATGCAGGCGAGGCAGGCACGACATCTGCGCCCGGCTCTCGATCTGGAACATCCCAACCGTATCCGCCTTCTGCAATGTGTCATACACTGTGGGATCATCGGCAGGCAGCTTGGCCAGGTCCACATCTTCTTTATAGTGGTCGTGAATGAGGGTGATGGACTCTTCCAGCACCGCCATCATGCCCAGTCCCAGCAGGTCGACTTTCACGATGCCGAGATCGGCGCAGTCTTCCTTGTCCCATTGCACGACCACGCGGCCCGGCATAGTAGCCGGCTCCAGCGGCACGATGGAATCAAGCTGCCCCTGGCAGATGACCATTCCGCCGGAGTGCTGGCCGAGATGGCGCGGCAGGTCCTGAATGGCCAGGCACAACTCGAAGAACTTGCGAATGCGCGGATGGCGCAGGTCGAATCCGGCATCGCGAAACTGGCGCTCCAGCGTGTCGCCGGGATCTTTGTACTCCCACGAATTCACCAGCCCGGAGAGCCGTCCCAAAGTTTCTTCATCGAAGCCCAGTGCTTTGCCGACCTCGCGCGCGGCAGAGCGTCCGCGATAAGTAATGACGTTCGCGGTCATGGCGGCGCCCAGCTTGCCGTAGCGCTCGTAGACGTACTGGATGGCCTTCTCGCGCTGATCGCCGCTGGGCAAATCGAGATCGATGTCGGGCCATTCGCCGCGCTCCTCTGAGAGAAAGCGTTCGAACAGCAACTCCATGCCGACGGGATCGACGGCTGTAATGCCGAGCGAATAACAGACCGCGCTGTTGGCCGCCGAGCCGCGCCCCTGGACCAGGATGTTTTGCCGGCGGCAGTACTGCACGATGTCCCAGACGATGAGGAAGTAGCCGGCCAGCTTGAGTTTTTCAATCAGCGCCAACTCGCGCTCGATCTGGCGCCGCGCTCGCTGCCACAACTCGCTTTGTCCGGGACGAAGATAACGGTCACGCGCGCCTTCGTACGTTCGCTCGTGCAGGAATGAATCCATGGTTTCACCGTCGCCGACGGGATAGCGTGGGAATTCGTAACCCAGGTTTTCCAGCGTGAACTCCAGGCGCGACGAAAGCTCGACCGTGTTGGCGATGGCTTCGGGCAGATCGGCAAACAGGCGCAGCATCTGCTGCGGAGACTTGATATGGCGTTCGCTATTTTGCGCGAGCAGACGGCCGGCATCGTCAAGGCGGCGATGGTTGCGGATGCAGGTGAAGACGTCGAGAATCTGGCGCTCTTCCGGCTTGGCGTATTGCGCGCCCTGCGTTGCCAGCAGCGGCAGGCCAAGGCTGCGCGCCAGCGAAATAGCTGCCTGATTGCGTGCCTCCTGCTCGCGGTTGTAGTGCCGCTGCAACTCGACGTAAACGTTTCCGCGTCCATAAATAAAGATGAGTTGCTCAAGGACTCGCCTTGCTTCAGATATCCCACTGTGTAAGCAGCGCATGCGCCAGCGGACCTTCGTCGCCGCCGGTGATGCAGATGAGGCCCTTGGCAAATTGAGCGAGATCGTCAAACGAAGCGACGGCCTGCGATTGAAGGATGAGATCGTCCGTTGGCTTGGCGCGCTTGGAAATTGGAGCTGGATTTTTCGGTGCGCGCAACTTGGTGCGTGTGACGAGGCGGCAGAGGTTCTGATATCCCGTGCGGGAGGCGCACAAAAGAGCGACGCGGTAGGGCACTACGAGGGAAGGATGGGGCACCGCAGTTGCCCACCCTTTCCCAACCGAAGGGAAAGGATGGGGCACCCACAGTATGGGCGGGGAGTGTGGTTCCCACCCTGTCCCCGAAATCGGGGGACAAGGGTGGGGCACCCAGCAGGGAAGTGATCTCCGCTCCAATGTGCGCTTTGAGATTGAGCTTCTTGGCGGCGAAATAAAAACGCGGAGCGCCGTAGACTCCATCGCGATCGAGCAGTGCCATGGCAGGCATCTGCTGCGCGGCACAGGCGTCGGCAAACTCTTCAGGCACTGAAGCGCCTTCGAGAAAACTGAAGGCCGAACGCGCATGTAGCTCGATGTAATCAGTCATAGCTCGCATGGGCAAACCATTGTCCGCTGCCCACGTCCTGGTAAATGCGATATAAGCCGACACTGCTGTCGCTATGGCTCTGTAGTGCGATGTCCCACTCCTCGCGGTCCCACGGGCTGCCAGGCTGATCGGGGTTTCTGAAATCTGCTCGTTCTCCCCACCATTCTCCCGAGCAACGCCAGGGCCCAGCCGACCACAACACCTTGCCTTGCAATGGCAGTTGGTCGGGCTCGATCATGCTTTGAATTGCCGCGGGACGGCCGTCCGCGACACGCACCTTGAGCCGCCGGGCCGGGCGAAAGATGCGCAGGGCGTACGATGGTGAATCTGAATCAGCTACCTCTGACAATGTCAGAGTCTGCCGAGCCGATTCCTCCGGGGCGGCAAAGCGCTCCACGGCAAAGGCGTCAGGGCGGTGCGTATCCAGCAGGCGCGCGATCCCGGCGCGGTGCTCGCCGACGATGGAGATGATGCGGGCCAGAGTAATCTCCAGCTTCTCCGCCTCGGGCGTGAGCGGCAGAAAAAGCCCGCGTTGGGCCGAGCGTGGCGGAGCCGGTTGTGCCGAAATCCATAGCTTCAAGATGGGAGCGCCGGGAGGATGCGCCGCCAAATCCAGTTGCAGCAGTTTGAGAAAGACCTTGGCATCGCGCATGGCTACCGGCAGTCGCAAATCGTCGCTCGAATATCGGTTTGTCTACCACATTGTCAGATAGCCCAAGCTCTTGCGCTGTAGTCGTCTCCTCGTCAGCAACCCGCCTTTCCAATTGCAAGCGCAGGTTCAGCTCGTGGGCGGCCAGCGCACGTGATTCCAGCCGGGCGCATAGCTGCTCCAAGAGACGGTTAATGATGAACGAGAGTGGCTCAAGATTTTCTACCGGATACTCCAGCTCAAATGCTTCTTCGAAGCGGAACTCAGGCTCTGACAATGTCAGAGTACGTATCTCGGCCCCACGCGCCAGGCGTTGCAAACGCGCTCCCGCTTGTCCCAGGCGCGAGGCCAACGCGTGTTCCGGCAGCAAGGCCAGGGTGCGAAAATCGCGAACCCCCCAGCGTTCGAGGGTATCGAGCATTTGTTCGCGTAATTTATCGCGTTCCCGCATGGCGGCAGCTTGCGGCGTTTTCGCGCGCGGCAGATCGAAGGAATCGAGCAGCACGTGCAGAGGCAGAACGCCGAGACGTCGTGCTTCTTCGCCTACAGGAAGCACCGTGGCGCCGGTGAATCCGCAGGCAGCATGCATGGCTGAATCAGGATTGCCGGCGATCGCGACATTGGCCTCCAGGCCCGCCGCACTTATTCGCGATGCCAGTTCGCGTGCCATGTTTACTGCCGAACCATGCATCCGCTCCATGCCGCATAGGTCGAGCAATATACGGTCCTCGGCCGTGTCTTCCACGCGTGGCGAGAATCCGAAGGCGGCATCGAGCAGCGCTGAATGCGCCGACTTCTCCTGCTCACGCGAGCGCTGGCGCAGAACCGCATCGCCGAAAATCGCCGCCTGTAACTTCGTCATACCGGCTTCCATTCCCATCTGCCGCGCGGGTTCGTTCAATGCGATGATGCGCACCACCGGAGGCTTGCCGTCGAGGGCGGCGATGGCGCGCTCACGCAGCAGCGGCTCGGTGCGGACGATGGCTTCCACGGGAAAATCGGGAATGTAGATACAGGCAAACATGGTCGATCTCAGCGAATAGCATTTTTACGAGTCAAGGTGAATGCCGAACGCGCGGACTGCACCGGCTTGCGCGTCCAGGAGCGCGTGACTTCGGCGTCGAATTGCATTCCCTGCAGCAAGGCCGCGTGACTGACGGCATTGTTCGCGGGAACTGCTGGCTCGGTATTCGAGACGACGCGCCACCCTGTGGTTTCTGTGGGCCTCTCGGGTGCCGCGTTGTGCGCGCAAATGGCCCGTCGTTGCAGTTGAACCACCAGCGAGGCGCAGGTCTTGGCGCAGGCTTCCTGCTCGACCAGCAGCAATACGGTGGAAGTCGGCTCCACGGTGCGGCGAAAACGAAACCACGACGTCAACGGCACGCGCCGAGTGTTTTCCGCAGGGATGTCGCCCATATCGAGTACCACCATGCCGAAGCCGCCGCTTTGCAGCAGCAGATCGGTGACTTTCAACACCTGCTCGAGACGGCGCAGCGCCTTGCGTTGCGGACGAGCGTTGCGAACGAAATCGGGAGTGGCAAGCGGTTCGCGCTCGCTGCAGCGAATCCATAGCAGGCGATCGAGCACCACGCCTGCGGCCTTGGCCGATGCAGGATCGAAGCTGTCGCCGGCATCGACCAGCGCACATATTTCCTGGCGCTGCGTGGCGGCGGCGAGGGCGGAGATCATGATGCCGGTGCGTCCCGAGGAAACCGGGCCCGTGATTTCGCTGAGCGCGCCCCGCGGCAAGCCGCCGGTGAGCGAGTCGAGCTCAGCAATGCCGATGGGGACGGTCTGCGGAGCCATGCGCTCGCGCAATAGCAGCGTGGGCGCGAGCCGCTCGCTGAGCGACGATTCGATGCGAGTACGAAGAGTGGCGGTGGATGGGATGAAGCACCTCGGAGGCGGAAAGCGGATTTCAGGTCTCAGATATCAGGTGTCAGAAAGAAACAGCAGATGGCGACTGCCAATGTGGGTTCGATCTTCAGCAGCGGCTTTGATATGAACTGAAAGCTATGGCTGAGGTCTTCTAACTGACACCTGAAACCTGATACCAGAAACCTACAAAAGAACGTGATCTTGGCCGGCAATCCCGCCAAGGTATTTTCGCTTTTTATTCGCCTACACGTGGGATTCTGCTACGCCGGGAGGGGGTTGTCAACAGGCTCTTGCGAGGGGCTTAAATACAGGGGAATTCCCAATACTTGCTGCTGTGATTATGGGGAAAGCTCTACCTTGGCAGGGAAGCCGGATCGCAGGTTGGTCGTGCCGCTCAGTTTGCTATAATGCAAAAAGTCTCACCCAAGTGGCGCTATCGTCTAGGGGTTAGGACGGAA
>CAVOVN010000001.1:0-180504 GCA_963699875.1 uncultured Acidobacteriaceae bacterium | reverse complement strand
CCTTGTGGTTATTTCAATGACCGCACGCGCGAGTGTCACTGCTCACCCATGATGATCCAGCGCTATGTGTCGAAGATCTCCGGCCCGCTGCTGGACCGCATCGACATCCATATCGATGTGCCGGCCGTGAACTATCGCGAGCTGCGCAGCGGCGTGGTTCCTGAGAGCTCCGCCGATATCGCGAAGCGCGTGATGCTTGCCCGCGAGCGCCAACTCAATCGCTTTGCCGTCGGCAAGGAGCGCATCTACGCCAACGCCCAGATGGGCTCACGCGAGATCCGCAAGTATTGTGAGCTGGGCACTGAAGCCGAGCACCTGCTGGAGCGCGCCATGGTGAAGCAGGGACTCAGCGCGCGGGCACACGATCGCATCCTGAAGGTTTCGCGGACGATTGCCGATCTGACCGGTGCGGAGCAGATCGAGGCTGGCCACATCGCCGAGGCGATCCAGTACAGGACGCTGGACCGGACGTTCTGGGCGTAGGGAACGCAGTCAACTCAAGCGGATATGACCGCAAGACAACGTGTTGCATGTGGCACGTTTTGGCCAGCAACTTACAGAAATCCCTAGGGTTACATTTTGTACGTACCTTTCGCCGATTCTGGCGTCTAAGGACTCAGCTTGGTGGTTGGTTACCAATGTGCGACCACTTGGACACGATTTTTCTTGACTAGGGCTCCCAGTCCCGGCTAACTTAACGCTTCTGAGTTCGCCGTTATCCTGTAGGTCTAGTCCAGGCGTCCTGCCCTAATCGGCCACACACTGAACGCCAATAACTCGGTTAATCAGGAAGGCAATATTTGAGTGCAGTGCTGCTTTGCGCTGTTTTCAGATAGATCCGACAATCTTTAAGTCCTGGACCGGCAGCGGCCGGACTGGACAGTTAATTTGTAATTTGCGGAAAGTTGAACCGTTCGCGCGAGATTTGCATCCAAATGCGTGGCTCCTTTTGAGCGCGCCTCGCGAGACGTTCTCACCGCTTAGTTGTACGAAGCCGGGAGCTGCAAGGATCACTCCGATTAAGTCGGCCGGGCTCCCTGGTTATACCTTCATACGCAATTAGGAGAATAAAGAATGCGGTCCGATCTCGTATTCGAGGCAGTTCATACGCTGCGCAACCGTTATATGCTGTGCCAGTTGGCTTCCAAGGCGACGCGGAAGTTCCATCGTCCCAACACCCGTATCCAGGATACGACTAATCAGGTGCTGCACCGCATCGCTGATGCCGAGCGGCAGAACATTATCGTAGAGCCGGAGACAGCTTCCGAGGCCCAGCGGCGCGCTGCATAAGCGCGTCGCGCTTCGGCGCCTTCCTCCGCCGATCCTTCCGGCCCGCCCTTCCGCAATATCCCTTCGTAGGTGAACATGACAATCTCTGAACTGAAAGAAAAGAACATCACAGAACTAACCAAGATCGCGCGCCAGCTCGATCTCCCCGGCGCCAGCGGCCTGCGCAAGCAGGACCTCATCTTCAAAATCCTCCAGGCGCAAAGCGAAAAGGAAGGACACATCTTCGCCGAAGGCGTGCTTGAAATCCTGCCCGATGGCTATGGATTCCTGCGCTCCCCGGATTACAACTATCTGCCCGGTCCCGACGACATTTACGTTTCGCCGTCGCAAATCCGCAAGTTCGACCTGAAGACCGGCGACACCATCAGCGGACAGGTTCGCCCTCCACATGAAGGCGAAAAGTACTTCGCGCTGGTGAAGATCGAAGCGGTTAACTTCGAGTCTCCCGAAGAAGCGCGCAACAAGATTCTGTTCGACAACCTGACGCCGCTGTATCCGCAGGAGCGGATCAAGCTGGAGACGGTGAAAGAGAACATCAGCGCTCGCGTCATGGACCTGCTCACCCCGGTGGGCAAGGGACAGCGCGGACTGATCGTCGCTCCGCCGCGTACCGGCAAGACCATGCTGTTGCAGAACCTGGCGAACTCGATCACGACCAATCATCCGGAGATCGTGCTGATCGTTCTGCTCATCGACGAGCGCCCGGAAGAAGTCACCGACATGCAACGCTCGGTGAAGGGCGAGGTCATTTCGTCGACCTTCGACGAGCCCGCCGCCCGCCACGTGCAGGTCGCTGAGATGGTGATCGAGAAGGCGAAGCGCCTGGTCGAGCACAAGCGCGATGTAGTCATCCTGCTGGACTCGATTACGCGACTGGCGCGCGCCTACAACACCATCGTTCCGCCCTCGGGCAAGGTGCTCTCGGGCGGCGTCGATTCCAACGCATTGCAGCGGCCTAAGCGTTTCTTCGGTGCGGCCCGCAACATCGAAGAAGGCGGCTCGCTGACCATCATCGCCACCGCACTGATCGAAACCGGATCGCGCATGGACGACGTCATCTTCGAAGAGTTCAAGGGCACCGGCAACATGGAAATCATCCTCGACCGTAAGCTGGTCGACAAGCGTACCTTCCCGGCCATCGACATTCAGCGCTCGGGCACGCGTAAGGAAGAGTTGCTCATCCCCAAGGACGACCTGGCTCGCATCTGGGTACTGCGCAAGGTGCTCAACCCGCTGTCCCCCGTCGAAGCTATGGAGCTGCTCATCGACAGGCTAAACAAGGCGGTCGGCAATGCCGAGTTCCTGGCGAAGATGAACGCGTTGTAGGGAAGGTGTCAGGCGTCAGGTGTCAGGTGTCAGCAAGAGCAGATCCCTCGCTTCGCTCGTGATGACAATCTTGAAACAACATTGATCAGAGGTGATCAGCGCGGAAGCTACGGCTTCCGCGTTTCTGTTTCACTCCCTATCAACGTATCGAAATCCTGAGTCGATCGTCGAATCCCGCTTATAATCCGATTTCGAAATCATGGCACTGACACCTGGTGAAAAGGTTGGCCCGTACGAAGTCGTCTCGCAGCTTGGCGAGGGCGGCATGGGCGAGGTGTATCGCGCCAACGACAGCCGCCTGCATCGCGCGGTCGCGCTGAAGGTAATCGGGCTGTCGGGCTCGGATGGCGATCGCCTGCGCCGCTTTGAGCAGGAGGCGCGCAGCATCGCCGCGCTGAATCATCCCAACATCATCGCCATTTACGACGTCGGAACGCATGGCGAAGTACCGTTCCTCGTCACCGAGTTGCTGGAAGGCGAGACGCTGCGCGAGCGGCTGAACCGCGGACCGATCCCGGTACGCAAGGCGATCGAGATTGCCACGCAGATTGCGCAGGCGCTTTCGGCGGCGCACGAGCGCGGCATCGTCCATCGCGATCTGAAGCCGGAAAACATCTTCCTCACCAAAGACGGCCACACCAAGCTTCTGGATTTTGGGCTAGCCAAAGAGCAGGCGATTGGCGCTGCCACCGGCATGACTGTTACCAGCGCGCAGACGACGCCGGGGACCGTGATGGGCACGGTGGGCTACATGTCGCCGGAGCAGGTGCGGGGACTACCTGCGGATCATCGCTCCGACATCTTCAGCTTTGGCACGGTGCTGTACGAGATGCTGTCGGGCAAACGTGCGTTCACCGGCGGCTCATCGGTCGAGACGATGCACGCCATCCTGAATGCCGAGCCGCCGGAGATCGATACCACGACGGCGCGCATTCCTCCCGGGCTGGAGAGGATCGTTCGCCACTGCATGGAGAAGAATCCGGCAGACCGCTTTCAGTCGGCCCGCGATCTGACGTTCGCGCTGGCCGCACTGTCAGGATCGGAAACATCTCTCACGCTTCCCGCGCAGAAGGCGCAACCCGATCGCAAGTTGCGCTACTGGATTGCCGGCGCCGTCGTTCTGCTGGCGCTGCTGGCCGGGTTTGCATTCTTGTATCCGCCTGCGAATAACAAAGCCGAGCGCATGGAGTTCGCGATACCGACGCAAGGAGAAGTGAGTCAGCAAACGATTTCTGCCGACGGGACACTGCTCGCCTACGTCTCGCCCGGGGATACCGGTGAGTACGCGATATTCGTGCAACGCGTCGGTTCGATGCAGGCGGTGAAGCTCGCAGGAACCGAGGGAGCGTCGTATCCGTTCTTCTCGCCCGACGATGAATACATCGGGTTCTTCGCCGCCGGCCGGCTTAAGAAGATACCGGTTGGCGGCGGAAGTGCCACGGTCCTGGCCAGCGTTCTCAGCCCTCGCGGCGGAAGCTGGGGAAGCAAGAACGTGATCATCTACTCGCCCGATGCAAGCGGGGCGCTGTGGCGGGTGGATGCCGATGGTTCGAATGCTCGTCCCCTGACCGACAAAATTTTCCAGTCTGGGGAAGATTCGCACCGTTGGCCAGTTTTCCTCCCCGACGGGAATCACTTTCTGTTCTGGTCGGGTAACTTCGATGAAGGCCAGAAGGACCCGAACAGCGGCATCTATCTGAGCGATCTCGAAGCCAGGGAGAAGCACAAGATCGTCGCCTGCCGCTCAACCGCAGGATACAGCCACGAAAACTTGTTCTACGTGGACAACAAGGGTTCGCTGGTCGCCGTCGGCTACAAGCCAGGAAGCACCAGCGTCACCGGTAAACCGCGTCTTATCGCCGAACAGGTAGGCGTGAATCCGTCTACCTATTGGGCTGCGTTTAGTGTGGCCGACAACGCGACCGTCATCTATCACCTGGGCGTGGGCGCTCCGCTGTCTCAACTCACCTGGGTGGATCGCTCGGGCAAAGAGTTAGGAAAAGTGGGCGAGCCGGGCATCATCGCCAACCCTACGATCTCGCCCGATCAGAGGCGAGTGGCTTTCGACCTGGCGAACCGTCGCGAGAAGAACATCGATGTCTGGACCTACAACTTGGAGAACTCCACTTCCGCACGCTTCACGTTTGATCCTTCGGAGGAAACCACCGGAGTGTGGTCGCGTGACGGAAAGACGATTGCCTTCCGCGGCATTGGCACCTCGGATGTGCTACGGCTGAAGCCTTCGAATGGACTTCTTCCAGATAAAGGTCTGGCAGGGCCGCCCAACGGTGGCGGTGATTTCATACCTAACTCCTGGAGTCTCGACGATCGCACCCTAATGGCGACCGAAGAATTTAAAATAGGCGGCGCTTCGCTGATCCTGGTATCGGTGCCGGACGGCAAGATGACAACCTTCCTGGAGGGCGGCGCCAAGCGCAACGGACAGATTTCCCCTGACGGCAAGTGGGTCGCCTACGAGTCGAATGAGACTGGAGATTGGGAGGTCTTCATTACCACCTACCCGACTGCGGGCGGGAAACTACAGGTCTCGCGCACTGGCGGAAGACAGCCACGTTGGCGCGGCGATGGTAAAGAGATCTTTTACCTTGACCCACGTGGGACGCTAGTCGCGGTTCCGGTTACCACCGAGCCGGGTCTCTCGACCGGCACGACGATCGAGCTGTTTGCGACCAACTCGCGTCCTTACATCTCGTCCAGTGACTTGTTTATGTACGACGTCACGCGTGACGGCTCGCGATTCATCGTTGACCGCTACTTCCGCCCGCCGACGATTGCACCGCTGAACATTGTTCTGAATTCGCTCGCGGGACATTAGTTTCTTCGAGAGCTTTCCTCGAAGCGAACACTTAAATGCGATCCAGCAGTGGCGTTATAAACCCTTCGCGCTGCATGGCGAACCAGTTGAAGTGGACACAACGATTAACATCAACTTCAAGCTCAAAAAGTAATCGCCAGCGGAGTTATGCTTCCGCTGGCGGAATTTAGATCTGAAATGAAAAGCGAATGCGGCGGTCGGCTTACGCCTTAACCACTTTGCCGCTGCGCAGACAGCTTGGCGCAGACGCGCATGCGCTTGTTGCCGTGCGCGGTTTTCGCATGCACGGGGCGAAGATTGACGTTCCAGCGCCGCTTGGTGATGTTGTGCGCGTGGCTGACTTTGTTTCCGGCAAGCGGCTTCTTGCCGCAAACTTCACAAACTTGTGCCATGGATAGGGCTCCGATTACGAGTTCTGGCGGGAGCGGTCCCGAACGGCCCTTGGCCGTGGAACGGTCAACAAGCAGCCCCAAAATCTCTTGAATTTACCCTCTGATTATACCTGAGCGGCACCTTCTCTGCTCGGCGGCTCGACGGGCTGAGATTCTCCGTCCAATTCCGGCTCCGATAACCTGCAAGGCCCTAATTTTTCATTTGGTTGACCCGCCTTCGGTTGCTATATTTGTTTGCCGAAAATACGCCGTCGAAAGAGGCCCGATGAAACTAGTCCGGATGTATCTTCCCGTAGTCGCGCTCAGCGCGCTGACGTTGGTCAGCAGTCCACTCTTCGCCCAGGGGACGATCCAGGCGCAGGTCACCGGCGGCAACGGCAGCGGCAAGTGCACGTTTGAAATCCGCACCGGCGGCACCGCCGAGGTCGAAATTCGCGGCAGTCAGGGCCGGGTACGTTCGATCAGCGGCGGGCCTGCGCAGTGGGTTCGGCTGAAGTGCAACCAGCCTCTGCCCATGCGGCCTAACAACTTTCGCTTCCAAGGCATCGACGGCCGCGGCCGCCAGACGCTGGTGCGCAATCCCAACTCCAACAATGGCGTAGCCGTAGTGCGCATTGAGGACAATCGCGGCGGCATGCAAGGCTATACCGGCGACATCATCTGGAATGGCGGCAGCGGATCGTGGAATGGCGGCGGCTGGGACAATGGCGGCAACAACGGCGGAGGCTGGAATGGCAACAATGGCAACTGGAGCAACAACGTTGTTCCGAACTGCCAGCGCGCCATTCGAAACCAGATTTCCTCGCGTTATGGCGGCAGCGTGAGTTTCAATGGCCAGCCTAGCCAAAAGCGTGGCGGCTCGTTTGTGATGGTCGATGGGCGCGCCCGAGTGCAGGCGCGAAACAATCAGTCGGGCAACATTGACTACCACTGCACCATGCACCCGAACGGCAATGTGGCCGATTCGAATTTCAACGTGACCAACGGCAACTTGCCGGGCACACCACAGCCGAGATGAAGGTTTCGGGTATCAGGTATCAGGTATCAGTAACATAGAGTGAAGGATGCTCACAGCTTTGCAGCCATACCGTGAATCTGACACCTGAAACCTAATACCTAGGAGGGGGGCAGCTTGTCTGACTATTTACTGAAAACCGAACCGACGGAATACTCCTTTGCCGACCTGCAAGGCGAAGGTACGACAGTGTGGGATGGGGTGTCGAATCCCGTTGCCGTGAAAAATCTGCGCGCGATGAAGCCGGGGGACCGGCTTGTGATCTACGAAACCGGCGACCAAAAGTCCGCCATAGGTAGCGCGACCGTTGTCTCAGTTGACGTCCCCGAGCCGGCAAAGCCGCAGGTAAAGATCAAAGCGGGCAAGCCGCTTCCCAAGCCGGTTTCGCTGGCTGAGATCAAGGCCCACAAGCTTTTTGCGGACTCGCCCCTCGTGCGGCAGGGAAGGCTTTCCGTGGTGCCGTTGAACGCCGCGCAGTACAAGTTTCTGGTAGGAGAGTAGACGTCCAAAGCGGGTTCGGCCCAATGTCAGCGTATGGGCTTGCCTGCTAAAGCTTCGTATCAGGGCACGACTTCAGTCGTGCCGATACGCGGCTGACAAGAGATCGGGCGCCGGAATTCCTGCGGATGCGCAGGAATCCGTCGCCCTTCTTCTTCAAACTCATTTTCGGCACGGCTGAACAGGCTGCTGAAGAACTCTTCGCAGTGGAAAAAAACAGCAGATCCCTCACCTCTAAAGAGGTTCGGGATGACAAAAACACAGGACTCTCATGGCGCAGCTGAAGCTGCGCCCCTTCAAAGCGGCGCCCGGCAGAGTTTTTCAGCAGCCTGTGAAGCCGTGCCCTGATACAAAGCGGTTGCCCTCAACTGGCGGCCGGGTGGATATTCAATCTCCATCCGCCGCCACCGTCTTCTTCTTCTGCGGCTGTCCTTGCCGCTCCTCGTTGCCATTCTTGCCAAACAACGAATCGGCAAGCTCCGTAGCCGCCATCCCTTCCGGCATGCTTCGCAAATGCAGGTCGCGCTGCGGAAACGGAATCTCGATCCCGGCATCCTCTAAACTCTTCATCACCGCCATCGCAATTTCGCTGCGCACGCGAATCCAGTTGCTGTCCTGCATCACCCAGAAGTGCAGCTCGAAGTTCAGCGCGCTGTCGCCGAAGCCGATAAAGTATGCCATCGGTTGCGGCGTGGTGAGCACGCTCTCGTGCTTGTTGGCGGCGTCCAGCAGGAACTTCAACACCGCCTTCGGATCGGTACCATAGGCGACGCCGACCGCCAGTTCGGCTCGCCGCATCGATTCCGACAGCGTCCAATTCACCACCTTGCCGGAGATGAAGTTCGCATTGGGAATGATGACCTCAGCTCCCTGCGGCGTTTGCAGCGTGCTGGAGCGCACCCCGATGCGCGTGACCTTGCCGGTGTAACCTTCGACTTCAAGCACATCGTTGATATGTATCGGACGCTCGTATTGCAGAATCAATCCCGATACAAAGTTGTTGATGATGTTCTGCATGCCGAAGCCGAAGCCCACGCCGAGTGCGCCGGTCAGCAGGGTGAACTTGTTCAGCTCCACTTGGCCTGCGCGGACGGCACTGAGAAACACAAACAGCAGAAGCAGGTAATACACCGTCGACGCGATTAGATCAGGCAGGCCGCGTCCCATGTGTAGGCGGTTGAGCAGTTCTTCCCGCAGCAGAAAGCGGACGGCGCTAGCGATGACGTAGCCAATGACCAGCATCAGGAAAAATGCCAGTACGCTGCCCAGCGTAGTCTCGCTGGCGCTACCCGCGATATGGAAGTCGAGCCCTGCCGTGATCGCGCTTACGACACTCTCCCTCACGCCCAGCAAATCGAGCGTGGTGGAAAGCCAGACTAAGACAGCGACGATAGTTAGAATGCGGGGCACCCAGCGCCGCAGCCCGTCGCGGTGAATTCTCGCAATGGCCAGGCGCTCGGCCTGCGGCAGGTCGAGCGCCGCTTTCAGCAGAATCGTGTACACCCGCGTCCCGGTATACATGCTGATGGCCACGAACGAACTGTATAAACACGCGATGCCTACGTACTGCGCCAATCGCACGTAGCCCAGCAGGTTGGCAACCAGCGAAACTCCCAGCGCCAGCGTCGCCACCCGTGCTCCCAGAACCAGCACGGAATGGTGTTGCACTTCAGCCCTCCTGCTGGGGCGCAGCAGGTACGCCAGACTGACGAACACCGCCAGAGCGATGGCGAATCCGAGTTCCCGCTTGAGCACGGCAGGGAGCGGCGCCCAGCCGATCAGGATCAGCGCGGCATAGTATGCGGCGAGCCCGAAAAGCGCCTTTCGATACGACGGACGCAACATCGGCGCAAGCAATCGCAGGATGGGAAAGAAGGAGAAAAGCACCGTGAGCCCAATCAGAGAGAACGGAGCCGAAGGCGCGAACACGTAAGACGTCAACAGAGGTGCGAGCAGTCCCAACGCTACCCAGTGATCGATGAGCAATGAGGCGTCGTCCGGAAGCGCCTGCTCGAGATGGCGGCGGCTGGCGGCTCGATGCACGCGATACGCCAACAGCAGCGAAGCACCCAACAAAATACAAAGGAAAACAACTGCTCCGGTTCGTTCACGAAGGAACGCGCCAATCGATAGCCAGCGGGTGCGTGCCGAGGTGTAGAGGATCCTGTTCTCGCCCTGCTGCCTCCGCGCACCGAGCTGCCAGAAAGGCAGACTGTCGCGCTCGAACAATCGTTCGGCCAAGGCCTGCTGGGCAACCGCGAGCTTTGCCATGACGTCGGCCGCTGCTTGCTCCTGCGATCCCAGTGCAATCTGAAGATTTACGGTGGACTGAAGCTGCTGGGTCGCCTTGCTGCGCAGCTTGTGCAGATTGTCCAAATTTCCGCGAATTAACAGGATCAGCGTCTCAAGCTCATGGTCTGAATGGTAAGCGTCAAGCGTGGCAGCCCACGTTGGTTCAAGCTGGTTCAGTTGGTTGATGGCACGCTGTTCGGCATTTGCCCAACCCAGCAACTGTTTGCGCCACACTGCGCTGGAGGTCTGAAAGGCACGCCAATAAGTTTCCTGTTCGCGCAACTCGAGAGAGGCAGGCGAGCTGGCGAGCAGGGCGTCGGCTTCTTTCCGCTTGGACTCCACCGCTGCTCCATATTGGCTGATGGCGTTGCTCAGCCCCTGGAGTTGGTCATCGGCGGGAAGGTTCGCCGCGACGTCGATCAGCGTCTGCGTCAACTCCTCTAACCGCATCGCAACTTCCGGTAGCGGAATCACCTGAGGCGGGGAAGGCTCGGGCGCCGGTTGCACAGCCGGAGCGGGCACCGCGGGCGTGGCTGCCGGCGCAGGCGTAGTCTGCGCAGGCTTGGGCTTTCCCGTGACCAGCTGGGTCAGCGGATTTTGAGCGCCGGCGCAAGTTGCGGTCACGAGCAAAATCGTCAGAAGGGACCGCGACCGGGCCTTGTGGGTAATCCGCGCCAGTGAGGTCGGGAACATGCTTGCGGCTAATTATCGCCCATTGGGGAGCTCCGCTGAATACAATCCCGAAGGGGTGCATCCATATGAGCATGGAGAAAGAGACAGCGATACTCGGCGGGGGATGCTTCTGGTGCGTCGAAGCCGCCCTCAAGCAGATTGAAGGTGTAGAGTCTGTGCGTTCAGGCTACATGGGCGGACGGGTCGCCAACCCGACGTATCAGCAGGTTTGCGGCGGCAATACCGGGCACGTTGAAGTTGCCGAGATTGTCTTCGATCCCGAGAAACTCACCTATCACGACCTGCTGGAAATGTTCTTCACCTTGCACGACCCGACTACGTTGAACCGCCAGGGCAACGATGTGGGCACGCAGTATCGCTCGGTAATCTTCTACACCGACGAACACCAGAAAGAAGTCGCGGCGAAGGTGATTGCCGAACTGACGAGCGACAAGGTTTATGCCGATCCCATCGTGACCGCTATCGAACCGGCTTCGACCTTCTACGTTGCCGAGGACTATCACCAAAACTATCTGGAGAACAATCCGACGCAACCATACTGCATGTTCGTGGTGGCGCCCAAGGCGCAAAAGATTCGCAAGAAGTATGCAGACCGGCTGAAGGCCAACCCGTAACTGGCGTCGTGCGGCGCGCCAACGTAGCGCGGCGATTTTCTCTTCCGCCCGAACTCCGTAACGCGTAACGTTGATCCTGGCTCCCCATGCTCAAAGGCTCGGTCAAGGCGATGCTGCTGCACGATGTGTGCGAAGAGATTCGCCTGGAAGAGTTGCGCGCGATGCTGGGAGCGCGCCGCGCCGAGCCCACCTTCAAGCACGCCACGCCGGACTACGTCCGCTTCGAGAAGCCTCCCGTGATCGGCCGCAGCGATTCCATAGTGCTTCCATCCGGCGAGACGCTCGGCGTGGAGGTGAAATATTACGACTACGGTGTGGTGAGCGCGGGCTTCGAACTGCCGTTCGAAGGCGATTGGGACTCGCTGGTGGCGCTGGCCGCGCGCTTCGTTCCCAGCCCCGAGCTGGAACGTAAAGCGCAGGAGATCGTTCGCGAACGCCTAACCCGCATCTCCTCGGTCATCGTTCGTCCCTACGACCAGTGGATCAGCGAAGACTATTACGTTTTCATCCTGAACGAAATCGAAGGCGACCCCGTCGGCGACGATTTGCTGGCCCGCCATGGAGACCAGATTGCTCGCATTTTGCGCGGCGAGAAAACAGAGCTTGCGCGCAGCGAGCGGGCTGACACTCTACAGGCCAGCCTGTCTTACTATCCCAAGGATCTGGTGGTCGTTGGTTGGAACGCCGCGCTCGTCTACGACACT
Organism: uncultured Acidobacteriaceae bacterium; assembly: GCA_963699875.1. Lineage (GTDB taxonomy): Bacteria > Acidobacteriota > Terriglobia > Terriglobales > Acidobacteriaceae > CAVVDY01. The sequence continues at coordinate 168,844 of CAVOVN010000001.1, read as the reverse complement.
CCGTCCGGAGCTGACACTTCCATTCAGATTCTGGAGTACGCCAACTCTCAACTGCTCGAGTTCCGCCATTATGACGAGCTGCTCGATCGCGAGCTGGCCAGCGTGTACGCCTCGCTCAAGCGGCGCGCCAACTTCATTGCCCGCTGGCGCATGGGACGCGAAGCCTCGCGCCTCAACAGCGTAACCGTTGAAGTGACGGAACTGGTCGAACGCGCCGACACCGCCATCAAGTTCGTCAGCGACATGTTCGCGGCGCGGCTCTACCGGCTGGCGGCAAACAAGGTTGGAGTGCCGGACTACAAGAACCTGGTCAACGAGAAGCTCAAGACAGCAGGAGACCTCTATCACTTCTTGATCGACGAGTTCCACCAGAGCCGCGGCTTCGTGTTGGAAGTCATGGTGGTCATCATTCTGGTCATCGAGCTGGTCTTCCTGTTTCGAGGCAAGGCCTAGACCGCAGTCGAGCCGGATTACGCCGCGGTTTACACTGGGCTGTGCGCATCGCCATCGATATTCGTCGCATCAGCGAGTTCGGACTCGGGACCTATACCCGCAACGCCATACGGACGCTCGCGCGACTCGATCACGACAACGAATACTTCCTGCTGGGGATTCCCGGAAAGCTCAGCGGCATTGAAGACCTGCCATCGAACTTTACGACCATACCCACTCACCCGAACGAGTTCTCGCTCGCCAGTTATCTCGAACTGCATCGCATTCTGAAAATCAACGGCTGCGACCTGCTGCACGTGCCGCATCTTTTCTGGAAGCCACAGGGCATCCCCTGTCCTTACGTGGTCACGGTGCACGACTTGCTCGACCACATGTATCGCGCCAGCACCAGCTCCGAGTTGAAGCGGAGCATGCACTTTCTGCTGACCAAGAGAGTGCTGCTCCGAGCTGCGAGAATCTTCGCGGTCAGTCACTTCTCGAAGAAAGACACGGAGAGCTACTTCAATGTTCCGGGCGACAAGATTGAGGTCATCTACAACGCGCTCGACGAGCGTTTCAAGCAGGGCCACGCCGACGCTGCCGATCGCAAGTTCATCGCGCAGCGATACCAGGTGAATTACCCGTTTCTGCTTTATGCCGGCCGCATCAGCCCGCATAAGAACGTGGTCCGCATCATCGAGGCGTTCTCACTCCTCAAGAACCAACTGGTAGAAGAGGGCCGCTTCCCCGACCTGCGACTCATCATTATCGGGGACGAAGTCTCGCGCCATCCCGACTTGCGGCGCACCGTCATCAAAAGTCACATGCAGAACGACGTGCGCTTCCTGGGATTCGTGCCCATCGAGGTCCTGCGCATCTTCTACGATCAGGCAAAGATATTCGTCTTCCCCTCGCTCTATGAGGGCTTTGGCCTGCCTCCTCTCGAAGCCATGGCGCATGGCACGCCCGTCGTCACCAGCAATACGTCAGCAATTCCCGAAGTCGTCGGCAACGCTGCGGTCATGGTGAATCCTGAAAATGTGTTCGATATTCAGCGAGCTCTCTATCGCGTACTGCTCGACCAGAACTTGCGTGAGAAGCTGAAGTGCCGCGGCGCCGAGCAGGCGCAGAAGTTTTCGTGGGATGAGAGCGTCAGCCGGATGCTGCGGGTCTATCACGAGGTTGCACAAAGCTAAAGCGCTGCTGCGAGGTCATTTGCGTGGGGTGCAACGCTCCCGCATCCAGCAACATTCCTGTCACGAATCGAATGACATCTTTAGGGCATCGCCCCGGACTGGCCACGCTTCTAACTCTATACACGTTAGAGCTGGCCGAGATTCGGGGGACCGTTCATGCGAAAGGATTGCGGAAGATTTTTTGTGCTGTGTATGGCGGCGGCGCTTATGTTGCCGACCGCCGCTGCGCAAACCGCAACTTCGCTGAGCCTTCCCGAGATCGTGAGCCGAATGCATACGGCCGAGAGCGCAGAACAGAATCGCCCCGCCTACAGTTTGCTTCGGCAGTATCGCTTGTCGGGTGCCGATCCCAAGGTCGCGACCTCGCAGGTTCTGGCAGAAGTCGACTACGTTCCGCCCTCGCGCAAAGATTTTTCGATTCGCAAAGCGGAAGGCAACGAGCGGGGCGAGAGCATCGTGCGTCGCGTGCTCCAGCACGAAGCCAATATGGCGAAGGGCTCGGCGAACTCGGATTTCTGCACCGACAACTATGATTTCGCTCTGCTCGGAAAAGAGACTCTCAAGGGCAGGCCGACCTATGTTCTTCAGCTAAAGCCGAAGCACGATGCGGTCGAGCTGCTGCGCGGCAAAGCATGGGTCGACGCTGAGAGTTTCCTGGTCGTAAGAGCTGAAGGACAACCCGCGAAGAATCCCTCGTGGTGGATCAAGGACCTCAACGTTGCAATCGACTATGGTCGCGCCGACGGAGTTTGGCTTCCCTTGGCTACCCGCGCGACCGCCGACCTGAGGCTGGTGGGAACGCACACTTTGACCTCCAGGGATCTGGAAGTTCACGCTGCGACTGAGAACGCGAAGCTCTCGCCTGCGCCGGCGCGTAGTAATCGCCCGCACCGATCGAGAAACTCCGCGGCCGAAGCTGGCGTCTGGGTTTCGCGGTAAGTCTCAACCGACGCCCCTGCCCGCGGCAATCTTGTAACGTTCGACTGCATGCACCTTTGCGGCGGCGCATTTTTGTGTCTTCTAGCAGAGACAATGTAGACTTCTCCTCGCATTTACTTCCACCTGATGCGCCGAACGATCGGCGCACAGCACTCTGGTGTGCAGGAGGCTGCCGTGACGCATTACCTCGTTGCCATGGGACTGTTTGGGATCCTTCGCTTCGCCATCTTCGGACTGATCATTGGCGCGCTGGCGAAGTTCTTCATGCCCGGGAAAGATCCCGGCGGATTCTGGATCACCATGCTGCTGGGCATGGCCGGGTCGCTGATTGCTACCTGGATCCTCCAGAAGATGGGCCACTATCAGGAAGGCCAGACCGCAGGCTGGATCGCATCTTTCTTCGGCGCGATTTTGCTGCTGCTGATTTACCGGATGTTCAAGGGCAAGACAACGTAGGTTTGGCTCCCCGGGTTCGGCTCGCTACCTTCGTCGTGATCTGCAAACGAGGCGCTTTGGCTTGTCCGCTTCGACGCGGGATCGGTAGGAGCCCCGCTCGATTCGGGCTATCATCTATAGAGGGCTTTCATCGCCTCGAGGGATGGCATAGTCACGCTGCACACGAAGAAGCCAAATAAGATTCTGCTGGTGCGCTTCAGCGCTTTGGGCGACGTTATTCAGACGTTACCCATACTCAGCATGCTGCGCGACGGCTTCCCGGACGCGAAGATCGGTTGGGCCATCGACACCGAGCTGGCGCCTGCCATCGAAGGCCATCCCGCGCTCGATTACCTTCACCGCTGCTCGCGCCGCAGTTGGTCGCGCGCCCTGAGCAATCCCGCAAAGTGGGCGCATACGTATGTCGAGTTTCAGGCCTTTATCGGCGACATCCGTTCTGTCGGATACGATGTCGCCGTCGATGTGCAGGGACTGTTCAAGACCGCTCTGGTTCCATACCTTGCCGGAATCAAGCGCCGCATCGGATACCGCCATGGCCGCGAGTTCAGCAGCATGTTCTATAGCGAGCGCTTCCTGGATCGCGACGAATACTTCGACCCCACGGTCTCGCATTTGCAGCATATGGCAGAGTTAGCGCATAGCATCGGAGCCGGCGAGGTTCGCCAGACCATTGAGCCGCCTCGCGTCACTGATGCCGCACGTGAACACGTTGTTGAACTGCTGACGGGTGCCTTCTCGAACGACGCACCAATCGTCGCTATTGCTCCGGCGACGCAGTGGGTAAGCAAGATGTGGCCAGTGGAGCACTGGAGCACGCTATTACGACAGATACTGGAGGAAACCGATCTCAACCTGGTCGTGCAAGGCTCGGCAGCCGATGGCACAGTCGGCGAACAGATTCTACGCGATTTTTCGTCCACACAGATTGAGGGCAGGGTCAGCAATCTTTTCGGCAAGCTTCCGATTGCGGAGATGTACGCTTTGTACGAGCGAGTGCAGGTCGCCGTCGGGTCCGATAGCGCTCCGCTGCACATTGCCGGAGCAATGCGGGTGCCGGTGCTCATCGGGATTTACGGGCCAACCGGCTATCGGCGCACGCCTCCGATTGGCAGCCCGCATATTAAGCTGTTCTCCACCGAGGGCGAGCTGCCATGCCAGCCCTGCCATAAGCGGGTGTGCCCGCTCGGCACTACGGAGTGCATGAAACGGGTATTACCAGATGAGGTTTTCCATGCGCTGGTTGACGGCCTACACCAAGCAGGCATAGCTTTCCGTTTGAAGAGCGGTGTGCCTGTAGCATGAGCCCTGGTTGCTGGATTTCGCGATGCGCTGTACCGATTGATCTAACCGTGGATAGTCTGAAAGGTGGAAGCGCCGAGCTTTAGCTCGGCGAAAATGGCGAAGGAGATATAGGCTTTAGCCTTGGAGCCTTGGTTTCACCGCGGCTAAAGCCGGATAGTTAGCAGGCATACGTTCACCGGGCTCAAGCCCGGTGCTTCCACCAAATCGGGATACTGTTATGTTGAACCTCGCCAAACTCGCTGCCGCTGACCTTCATCGCGAGCCATTCGAGTATCTGCTGGTGGATGACGTCCTGAATGATGACTGCAAGGCGGGTATTGCGCAAGACTTCCCGCAGATCGAGAAGAAAGGCAGCCATCCCCTGTCGCGCCTGAGCTACGGTTCGTCGTTCAAGCAACTGACAGACGAACTATTCGGTCCGGAATTTGCATCGGTCGTGGCTGCAAAGTTCAGTCTCGATCTCAGCTCCTATCCCACGATGATCACCGTGCGCGGCTGGTCCGATCCCGGCGATGGGCAGCTCCACACCGACTCGAAAGATAAGCTCATCACCGTGTTGTTGTATCTAAATCCCGAGTGGAACACCGAGGGTGGCCGCCTGCGCCTGCTGGGCTCCAAGAACGTCGAAGACTACGTGGCCGAGGTCCCGCCGACCATGGGCAGCATGGTCATCTTCAAACGCTGCGACCACTCGTGGCATGGCTTCCCACCCTTCGAAGGCAAGCGTATGAGCTTGCAGATGAACTGGGTGAAGAGCGACAGCTATCGCCGCAAAGAGCGCTTCCGCCACGAGATCAGCTCGTTCATGAAGAGTCTGGTTGGCCGGACCACCTAGGCATGGCCTCCGACACGGCGAAATCCGTAGTGGCTTCACCTGCATTGCAAGCAACCAAGACTGGCGGACCGCCCCTATCCGTGACGATCGTAGCGCGAGACGAAGAACGGACAATCGGCCAGGTGCTCGCCGCAGTCAGCGAGATCGCGGACGAGGTCGTCTTCCTCGACAGCGGCTCCAGCGATGGCACGCCTGAAATCGCGAAGAGCTTCGGTGTTCGCTTCTTTCATCAGGACTGGCTTGGGTACGCCGAGCAGAAGAACAAAGCTATCGACCTCTCAACCGGTGAGTGGATCCTCAGCCTCGATGCTGATGAAGTACTGACGCCGGCGCTCACCGCAGAGATTCGCGAGCTGTTGCGTCGCGGTGTTCCTGACGACATAGCCGGATTCCGCATTCCGCGCGTTTTGTACATCGGAGACACCCCGGTACGCGGGGGGGGCTTCTACCCCGACGCGCAACTACGTCTCATTCGCAAAGGTAAGGGAAGATTCCAGCCACGCGTGGTGCACGAGTCCATCAAAGTTGATGGAAACGTCAGGCAGCTCAAGCACGATATGCTGCACTTCGCCTACCCCGACGTCGCACAATTCGCAGAGACCATGGACCACTACGCGAGGCTCAGCGCGCAACATTATTTCGAAAGAGGCTACACTTGGTGGCAAGCGAGCCAGCTAGCTGAGACTATCAAGCCGGTCTGGACGTTCTTCTACCGCCAGATCATTCGCGGCGGAATCTTCCTGGGCCCGCTCTGCTGGAAGCTGAATCTCATCTACGCTGGATATGTGCGCAAGAAAGTAAAGTACTTGCGCGAACTCGCAAACGGCCACTCCTAGATCTTTAAGGCTCCTCGCGTGACATCTTTAAGAAATAGCGGGTCAGCGGCTGGCAAAATTCGCGGCGGTGATCTCGTATACCACGTTAGTCCCGCCGCGCGGGTCAGGCCTGGAGCCAGCCAGAATTCCCCCGATCTTCTCCACCGCCCGGCGAGAGCGAAGGTTCTGCGGCCCGATTACAAAGATCACCGAGTCCACAAATTGAAACGCGTGCTCGAGCATGAGTCGTTTCATCTCGCCGTTGTATGCTCCTCCCCAATGCGACCTCGCCAGGAATGTCCAACCAATTTCTATTTCGCTCTGGTTTGAATCGTGTACATGAAATCGGGAAGATCCGATGACCTCGCCGGTAGCGGCGTCAGTAGCGATCAACGCTCCGCCGGACTCCAGCGCATCGCGGAAAAACGTCCTGAAGACGTCTTCTTTGTAGCGATCGCTCGAGGGATGCTGCTCCCAGACCAACGGGTCCGAGGCGACCGCATAAAGCGCGTCGAAATCGTCGGGGCGCAGCGGCCTGAGCTCAAGCAGCTCGCCTTTCAATATCGGCTGTAGATCGAATGGCATCTGGAATTCCGCTCCGACGAGTATAGGACGGCCTCTCCGCTCGTTGCTTAAGATTGAAGGAGCCGTATTGAAGCGAGGAGCCAAAAGCCAATAGCGGCATTTTTTAGCTGCTGGGCCTGTAAGCCGAATTCTGTTCCCGCTCTTGCGAGCAGGAGACGGTCATTCCTCTAGGCGGCACATTACTGTACCGCTCCAGCGACCTACCCGGAAGTTGTGGCGCACCGAGCCGGCACGCGCGTCCCGAAGAACGCTCCTCCCCTATTTGGTCTTGCTCCGTGTGGGGTTTTCCCTGCCACCCCGATTACCCGGGGCGCGGTGCGCTCTTACCGCACCTTTTCACCCTTACCCTGATTGCTCAGGGCGGTATATTTTCTGTGGCACTTTCCGTCCACGGCGCTTGAACGCCGCTGCCCGGACGTTATCCGGCACACCGCTCTGTGGAGTTCGGACTTTCCTCTCCCCGCCTGCGCAGCCCAGCCGAAGCTGTCGTTCGCAGACCGGCAGCGACCGTCCGGCCCAGCAGCTAACAGAGCAATTATAGATGCGCCGCATGGTGACGGCGTTCCGTTTCTACACCTGAACCTATTTGCCCGCCGGGCATCACTCGCAGAAGATCCGCACTTGCTTCTCATTTCCCTTGTCGATATCGATACACAGTTCGTTCAGCGCGGCATTTAGCTTTTCGCCCTGCAGATTCGACAAAGCTTCCAGGTTCAGTCCCTTTTCATTCAGCCTTTGCACGACCTGTGCGGGCAGTACGCCGATCAATCCCGCGCCCGAGCGCACAAAGCTGAGCGGAACTCTCATATTGACGTCTTTTTTCCCGGGAGCCTTCACCTCAATCCGCAAGTACTTTGGCGTGGTTGCGCCGGCTCTGCCCGCGCCCTCCGGGCTATCGCTCTCGGGCGGATCTTTGACCGCTGCCAGTTTATCGAGCAGCCGCTCGGCGTCTTCCGAGGTGATCTTGCCTGCCGCCAGCATCTCAAGCACTTTCTTGTTTTCGATTGACATATGCTTTCCTCCAGGGACTCAACCCAGTTTCTCCAGTGCTTCCTCCACCGTGATCTCGCCGCGTGCAAGCTGCTCCAGCACATATTCCTGCGGAGACGGAGCCTGCAAGCTCTTGTCGAGTCGAGCCGCGATGGCGTTCAAACGATTCTTTACCGTTGGGTAACTGATCCCGAACAGCTCTTCCATCTTCTTGATCGATCCGTGATGGCGGACAAAGGCCATCACGAAGGCCTGGTCTTCGAGCGAGAGCTGGCAGAGGGGCGACAGCTCAATTTCGCCTTCTAAGGCCAGATTGCACGTCGTACACGCAAGCCGAGTGATCTTGAACCCACGATTGCATTCAGGACAGGTGGTTCTGGAGATTGCCATAGATTTGAAGTCCCAAATGCATAATGCTCAATGTGATTAAGATTGTCAAGTATAAACTTGATTTTATTAATATAAATGCTTATTAAGATTAACTAAAATTAGCCTTTCGAGGACTTCGGGCGACGTGACGTGGGGCGACACGTCCGGTGGTACCCTGATTCCGGCCCCATGTTTTACCCTTTAGGCGGGAACAATATGCCTGAGCCAATAGCCCAATTCGCCGCTGCCAAGTACATCAGCCTGGAAACTTTTCGCAAGACTGGAGTTGGCGTGCGCACGCCGGTATGGTTCGCAGCCGATCCCGCCGCACCCGACATTTTTTATCTCTACTCCGCGGCCGATGCCGGCAAAGTTAAGCGTATTCGCAATAATCCTCACGTCCGTGTCGCGCCCTGCAACATGCGCGGCAAAGTACGCGGCGCGTGGGTCGATGGCCAGGCCCGCATCATCGAAGGTGGCGAAGCCAACAAAGCTCAGGATCTGTTGCGCCAGAAGTATGGATGGATAAAGCGCATGGGCGACTTCTTCAGCCGCCTAATGGGACATAAGCAGACGCTGCTACAGATCAGCATAGGGTGAGCAGCGTGCTGAGTCTTCCCGCCTCAGGCCGTTTGTATCAGTCGACCGAGATCTGCCACTTTTCGATTACAACTGAAGGTTGAATTCACAGTCGGGAATCATGAATGATTACACGCCGCTCATTTCTCACACTGACCGCTAGCGCGATGCTGATGACGTACGCGAACCGCTCTGCCGCCGTCGAACCAGCGGTACCTCCCATGCTTGACCACATCCTGCTCGGTTGCAGCGATCTCGATGCTGGCATCGCGTTCGTCGAACTGCACACGGGAGTTGCAGCTGTCATCGGAGGTGTGCATCCTGGCCGCGGCACGCGCAATGCGCTGCTTTCTCTCGGCAAGCTGCACTACCTGGAAATCATCGCTCCCGACCCGGCGCAGTCGAGCCTCGCGGCTGGCCCATCGTCGATGCTCGGCAAGCTGCGACACCTGGATAAGCCGCGGATTATTACCTGGGCCGCGCATACCAGCGATATCGAAGCATTGGCTGCACAGCTGCGCAAAGCTGGCGTTGCGATTAGTGGACCCACTCCAGGCTCGCGCAAGCGGCCCGATGGCCGCCTATTAAGTTGGCAGACGTTGAACCCGGAGAATGATCGCGATGGATTACTGCCCTTCTTTATTCAGTGGGGAGCCGGCTCCATACATCCTTCGATTGACGCGCCTGCGGGATGCCGTTTGAATCGCTTCGGCTCGACAAGTCCTAATCCACGCGAACTGTCAGCCGCTTATCAACAGCTTGGCCTTGAGGTACAGGTCAAAGAAGACCAGAAATCCGCGTTGCACGCAGAAGTAGTCGGTCCCGGTGCCAAGCTGAGACTGAGTTCGTAAGCTGTATCCGGTGAGGATCAAGCGGCTGCCTTCCCGGAGGACGCTTGCCCGGATGACAGTTGATTCATGCGCAGCTTCCCGCCAACCCACGCGGCGGGCAAAGCGAGAATCACCAACGCTATCGGATACCAATGCGGCCCGAAAACGGCCTCCTTGTTCCACGTCACCGCCAGTCCTATCACGCTCACGACGAAGCCAATCGCGCCGAGCACGAGCGCGTGCAGCATAGGGCGGTAAGGCGCCAGGCGCGCCGCGATGTAGCTGCCGAGAATGCTGTAAATGGTGCGATAAACCGTAGCCAGAAATAAAGGACCACTGGCGGCCGGCTGGCCTAGGGGAGGAAGAACGCCAATCGCATGCATTAGAAGATCGGTGCCGATGGAAAGCACAATTGCCACCACCATGCCTGCCAGAACAGCCCCGATGCTGCGCAGAATTTGACCTTGAGATTGGCCTTTGCTCATCTGTGACTCCTTGCGAGGTTTGGGGCCCAGCAACTACGTATGGTTTGAGCTGATCGAATGCGCCTGCAGGACGTTAGCTCAGGGAGCCGTGCTTAGAAGCGTGTCTGTCGGTGCAGCAGATAGCTTGCCATTCAAGGCCTGCTCGAAGAAACGATCCACAGCATCGAGAATTTCCGTTTCGCTCTTCGCCTCATAGACGCTCTTGCGAAGGTGCGCGCCATGAGCCACGCCGTGCGTGAACCATGACGCGAACTGCTTCATTTTGCCAGCGGAACCGGGCATGCGCTCCTCGACCAGCATCGCGAAGTAAGTGCGAATCATGTCGTAACGGTCCGCTTCGGTCGGCAGATCGTAGCGGCCAGTCAGCGTGTACTGCTCGATCTGGCGGAAGATCCACGGGTTCGACGCAGCGGTGCGGCCGATCATCACCGCGTCGCATCCGGTCTGCGCCACCATGGCGGCGGCATCCTCGGGCGAGCGCACGTCGCCGTTGCCGATTACCGGAATCGACACCGCGTCTTTCAGCGCGGCGATCCACTCCCACCGCGCCTGCCCGCTGTATCCCTGCTCGCGGGTTCGGGCGTGGAGCGCCACGGCAGCGAGTCCACACTCCTGCGCCAACTTCGCAAGCTGCACGTGTACGATTTCCTTGTCATTCCAGCCGGCGCGAAACTTCACCGTGAACGGAACCTTCACTGCGGCCCGCACCGACTCAAAAATGTTCTTGATGAGCGGCAGGTCGCGCAACAGGCCCGAGCCTCCGTTGCACTTCACGACTTTTTTCGCCGGGCAGCCGAGATTCAGGTCAACCAAGTCGAAGCCCAACCCTTCAACTACTCGCGCTGCGTCGGCCAGGGTCACCGGATCGCTGCCGAAGAGCTGGGCTGAGATGGGGTGCTCATTGCCGTAAAACGTGAGGTACTGCTTGGCCTTCTTGTCCTTGTGACGAACAATGCCGTCAGCCGAGGTGAACTCGGTCATCATCAGGCCGCAGCCGCCCAGGTTGCGGATGAAGCGGCGAAATACCGTATCGGTCACCCCCGCCATGGGAGCCAGCACGGTTGCAGGACGAATTTCGACTCCACCGAGAGAGAGGGTGGCAGGCACACGTACGCCCGGGGGCGCCACGCGCTCGGCTGGATTGTCGAAAAACTTGTGCATCGTAAGATTTTAACCGGATTTTACGGCCTGCAAAGCCCCGGAGACCACGGTCCGACAAACAATATAGCGCAGCAGCAAGTCCCGGCTTGAAACAGGCGAGAATCCGCCTTCAGATGATATTTGACGCTATTCGCGGTCATGCCTACCATTTCGAGCAGGGCGTAATATCGAAACACGAATGATCGACACCACCATCTCGCACTACCGCATAGTGCAGTTACTTGGCGGTGGAGGTATGGGCCTGGTTTATAAGGCGGAAGACCTTGAGCTGGGACGCTTTGTCGCGCTCAAATTCCTTCCCGACGAACTGCTTCAGGAGGCGCGCTCGCTGGAACGGTTTCGCCTCGAGGCCCGCGCCGCCTCAGCCCTGAATCACCCCAACATCTGCACCATCTACGAGATCGGCGAGGACAACGGCCGCCCCTTTATCGCGATGGAGTTCCTGGAGGGCGTGAGTCTTAACCACCTCATCAAGGCGCAGCCGCTGCACGCGGATCGCATCATCGCAATTGCTTTGGATGTGGTCGAGGGCCTGGACGCGGCGCATGGCGAGGGCATCGTTCATCGCGACATCAAGCCGGGAAACATCTTCGTCACCAAGCGCGGACTGGGCAAGATACTCGATTTTGGGCTCGCCAAGGTCATGCCCAAGCATCCCCTCTTCGGTACTCAGGCGACCATCGGCTCAGGCGAAGCGGTAAACCGCCTGACGGACCCCGGCCGATTGCTGGGCACGGTAGCTTACATGTCGCCGGAGCAGGCACGCGGGTATGATCTCGATGCTCGTACCGATTTGTTTTCCTTTGGGGTAGTGCTCTACGAGATGTCGACCGGAGTGCTGCCTTTCCGGGGATCGTCGGCCGACGTGTTTGATTCGCTCTTCCGTCGCATGCAGGTACCGGCGCTGCGCCTGAATCCGGATTTGCCCGTACCTCTGGAAGACATCATCAACAAGTGTCTGGAAAAAGATCGCGACCTGCGCTACCAGCATGCCGCCGATCTGCGTAGCGACCTTCTGCGCCTGAAGCGCAGTACCGAATCACAACAGTCGATGGTGCTTCCGGCCGAGGCCGCAGAGGCTGAGCGCGCCAGTGAAGAGCGGGCGCTGAGATATTCCTTACCTTCGGACAAAACGATTACGCTTAACCGGAGCCGGCCCGCTCGCAAGCTGCCGTGGAAACCTGTCATGGTCCTGCTTGCCGTTCTGGTCGTGATCGCAGCCGGCATCTGGTATTGGGTCGGCCACCTTACCCCGCATTTTCAAGGTAAAGATACTGTCGTTCTGGCCGACTTCACCAATACCACCGGCGAAAGCGTATTCGATGCCACGCTTAAACAAGCATTGGCGATCCAACTGGAGCAGTCACCTTATCTGAATGTCCTTTCGGACCAAAGAGTACGGTCGACGCTCAAGCTGATGGATCGCCCCGCCGACACGCGCATGACCAATGAAGTAGCGCGCGAAGTTTGTATGCGCACCAACAGCAAGGCGCTGATGACCGGATCCATCGATAGCGTGGGAAGCCATTACCTCATCGGGCTCCGCGCCATCGACTGCCAAACCGGTGACACGCTGGCCAGCGCCAAGGCCGAGGCCGCCAACCAGGATGCCGTCCTCAAGCAACTGGGCGAAGCAGGAGACGACCTGCGCGAGAAGTTGGGCGAATCGCTGACGTCGGTCCAGGGACACAGCAAGCCATTGGATCAGGCTACGACTTCCTCGCTCGATGCTCTGCAGGCCTATACCCAGGGACGCCACATGCAGTGGAGCAAGGGAGACGCGGCGTCGGTATCCTTTCATAAGCGCGCTGTCGAGCTGGACCCAAACTTCGCCCGCGCTTACGCCTCCCTGGGCATGGCCTATTTCAACCTGGGACAGCTGGATCGATCGGTCGAAACCTTCACCAAGGCTTACGAACTGCGCGACCGAGTCAGCGAACGTGAACGGTTCTACATCGAGGCTGGCTACTACAGCTTCGCCACTGGCGAGTTGCTGAAAGCCAATGAGGTTTACAAGCAGTGGATCGACGCTTATCCCGATGACTTCATGCCGTATGCCAACCTGCCTATCAATCAGGTCTCGTTGGGTGAGTATGACAAGGCGCTCGAGAGTGCGCGGCAGGCTGCGCGGCTGGCCCCAGAGTCGGCGACCGGCCTTCAGCAAATGATGGGAGCTTACGTTTCGCTTGGCCGCCTGGATGAGGCTAAAGCCATCTACGAACAGGCGATCGCGAAATTTTCCGAGGTTGAGTTCTTACACGAAGAGCGTTACCAGATTGCCTTCTTGCAGCACGATGATGCGGTCATGCAGCAGCAGGTGGATTGGGCCAAGGGCAGAAGCGCGCCTGCCATGATGCTGGCGGCGCAATATAGCACCCTGGCCTATCTCGGACGGCTCGATGCCGGCCGCAAGCTGCTCAACATGGCGGAGCAGCAGGAGATTTCAGCCGACAACAACGTCCAGGCTGCGCTGATGAAAGCGGTTTTCTCGGTGTATGAGGCGGAACTCGGCAACCTCGAGGCAGCACAATTCCAGGCGACGCAAGCCTCGCACATGAGCGATGCCAGCGATCCTGCCGTCGTGACTGCGCTGGCCCTTGCACGTTCCGGCGACGCGGTCGAGGCGCAGCGGCTTGCCGACAAACTGAATCAGCGATTTCCTGTAGCCACCATCATTCAAGGCTATTGGCTGCCGACAATCCGCGCCGCCATTGCGCTGCAACGCAACAACCCGCAGCAAGCGATTGCAGATCTCGAAGTGGCGAATCAATATGAGCTGGGGAATGAGGGCTTCCTCTACATGGTCCCGGTTTACGTTCGCGGTATGGCTTACCTGCAAGCACGCCAGGGAGAGCAGGCGGCCGCGGAATTCAACAAGTTCCTGAAGTACCCGGGGATCGCGAAGAACATGCCCTTCGCCTCGCTCGCGATCCTGCAGCTAGCTCGCGCCGAAGTCATGACCGGCGACACTAAGGCCGCTCGCAAAAGTTATCAGGACTTTCTCGCTCTCTGGAACAACGCCGATGCTGACGTTCCCGTGCTGAAGCAAGCGCGCGCCGAATACGCCAAGCTGCCGTAAGAGGGCTTGATTCGCTCACATCGTTTCGGAACAGAATTACTCTGCGCGATAGATGGCGAATTGGTGTGTCCTGTGCATTTCCCGCAGCCACGACCGCGATTTGAATAAGCCTTCGTGTACCAGATTGTGGTAGATGATGTAGATCTCGCGGGGATGGGGCGCCACGCTCGCTTGCAAATTCTCTAGAACCGTTTGCAGGACGTAATCGGGAAAGGGATTGAACAGATAGAGCACGAACGGTTCAAGCGGAAATTGAAACTGCCTTGCGTCGCCACAGTAAGCTTCAACGTTGAAGCATCGCTGCTGCTCCGAGTGATAGCCGGCGATGTTCTGCTTCGCAATCTGATGCAATTCGTCGAGTAGCTCGACTCCGATGATCCGCCTGAAGGGATAGTCCGACGCCATTAACAACGTGCGCCCTTTGCCCGCGCCAAGATCGATGAAGGTGAAGCCTTCTGGCGAAATCGGCAGGGCCTGCAGAATCTCATGGAACAACCCCGGTTCTGAAGCTTGGTATTGCGCTCCGGCGATAAGCTCACGCAGGCGGGTGCGCAACGACACCGTCGCCCACGTGGTGTCCACATTGTGGTCGAAGTCGTAATCTGTATCGCCATAGCGGGAGCGGCGGCGCTGGGGCGTGAGGTCGCGCAGAAACTCGACAGCCGCGCCGCCATAGTAGCCAACGGCGCCCAGAATCCCCCGATGCCGGACGACGTCGGCGACCCAGCCGAGAGATTTGTTGCGAGGGTGGGAAGCTGGCTCGGGCTTGGGCATAGGGACGCAGCGGCCGGTCACTCCGGCACGCCGCATCCATTCAGCTTAATTCAAGTCGAACAGCAGAAACTCGGCCTGACCGTCGCCGGTATTGCTGACAAGCAAGCGCGCTTCGTCGCTCACCGCAGCGCCATCGCCTTTGATGACCTTCGTTCCGTTGACGTTGAGTTCGCCGCTGATGATCTGCAACCACGCGTGCCGCCCCGGAGCTAGCGAATGCTCGAGCGACTTACCGCTGTCGAGTAAAGATGCGTAGACACTCGCATCCTGATTGATCTTCGTCGAGTCCTGCCGCCCGTCGCGCGAAGCAATCAGGCGAAGCTGATTGAGCTTCTCTTCCCGCGCGAAGCTACGGTCCTCGTAACTGGCCGGCAATCCCTTCGCCCCTGGCATGATCCAGATTTGGAGCAGGTGCACCGGAGCCTCGGAATTGTTGTATTCACTGTGCACGACACCCGTGCCGGCCGACATGCGCTGCACGTCGTTCGGCCCGATGGCGGCTTCGCGGCCGGTGCTGTCGCGATGGCTCAACTCGCCGTCGACAATGTAGGTGATGATCTCCATGTCCTGGTGCGGGTGCGAGCCGAAGCCTTGCCCGGCGGCGACCCAGTCTTCATTGATCACGCGCAGGTCGCGAAAGCCCATGTGCTTGCGATCAAAATAGTTAGCAAACGAAAAACTATAGTGGGTGTCGAGCCAGCCGTAGTTACCGTGCCCGCGTTCAGCTGATGGCCGTAGGGTAATCATCTCTTCCTCTCCTTCCAGTTATTCAGTATAGATGCTTTAACGTTGAAGTAAGTTTCAGAAGGCAGGGTGGGAGGCAGGCAACGGCTTTCCGGGAGAGCGGGGACATCCGGCGAATGGCACAAGTCTGAGGTGCACTGGGCAGTGATGGCCTGCCACTCTTCGCCGCACTGAGAACATCAAATCAACATGCCAAACGCTCAAATTGTGCGCAGACCGCTGCTTGCTGTTGACCTCGGAGAGCGCAAAGTCACACGCGTCGACGTGCGCGAGATTGCGTTCGAACCCAGTCAGGCGACGGGACGACATAAGCATCCCTGCCCGGTGATTTCCTACATTGTTGAGGGAACGGCGCTTGTGCAGGAAGAAGGAGGTGCGGCTCGTGAGATCCACGCGGGCGAATCTGTTTATGAGCCGGCTGACAGGGTCATCGCGCGCTTTGACAACGCTTCTTCCACGCAGCCGATGAAATTCATAGCTCATTACCTGCTGACGGGCAATGAGCCTCTGATCGAGATGCTCGAGTAGGTGCTAAGCCGGCGCGCTCTGAGTTCTGAAGTCAGCGTCTTGGCGCAGTCGCGTCGAGTTGCTGCGCCAGGTCGTCGATCCTGGCTTCCAGGATGTGGCGTATGGAAAGAACTCCCAGCACTCGACCCTGCTCGTCCACCACCGGCATATGGCGGTAATGTCGCTCGAGCATGACTCGTAATGCTTCGGCAGGAGTAGTCTCCTCAGTGGCCATTTCGACCATGGAGCTCATCAGTTCGCGCACAGCAGTCTGCTTCGGATCGCGGCCGCTCAGCGCAAATTTTTCAAGAACGTCGCGTTCGGTAAACATGCCGGCGACGATGCCTTCATCGTCGACCACGGCGACTGCGCCTACTTCGTTGTCGATCATCAACTGAATCGCATCGGCTACCGTCGCTAGAATCGGCAGCGTCGATACGCTCGGGCCGCACAATTTCAACAAGCTCATGTCTCTGCTTTCCATGCAAGGGATGAACAGCGACTCTATGTTCTGTAAGTCTCGCAGTCAAGTTGCCTTTAGTGGTAGCAGGTCGCGAGCGCCATTCGTCCTCCGCGGTTAACAAACTCAGCGGTGGCTGCGCCTTACGGCTTGGGCCGATAATAAAACGTTTTCTGGAACGGCACGCGCTCGTAGCTGTCGTCCAGATTGAGGGTGGTCTCTGCCGATCCCAGAAAGAGCACCCCGCCCGGCCGCAGCGCACGACGGATGCGCGCCAGAATCTCGCGCCGCACATCCATCGCAAAATAGATGAGTACATTGCGCAGAAAGACGACGTCAAACGGACCCAGGTGGGGGAAGGGCGACGAAAGATTCACAAAGCGAAAGCGCGCCATATCGCGGACATTGCGCTTAAGCTGCCAGTCGCGGCCTTCCTGCTGGAAATATTTCGCTAGCAGGATGGCAGGAAGTCCACGATTTACTTCCAGCTGCGAATAGCGACCCGCCTCGGCGCGGTGCAGGATGGCATCGGAAATATCGGTGCCCAGCAAAGTCATGTTCAAGTTCAGCAGGCTGGGGAAATTTTCCCGGATGAGCATGGCGACGCTGTAAATTTCCTGGCCGCTGGAGCACGCTGCGCTCCAGATGGAGAGTGACCTTGCGCTGTCGGGACGGCTGATAATCTGCGGCAGAATCGTGGCCTTCAGCGCCTCAAACGGGTACAGGTCGCGAAAGAACCAGGTCTCGTTGTTGGTCATTGCGTCGAGCACCTTGCGACGCAGTGGCCCGAAGCGATCATCGCGGATCCGAAAAGCTAATTCATCGATGTCGCGAACGCCCTCGGAATAGAGCAGCGGCCCGAGCCGGCTTTCGACGAGGTAGCCCTTCGAATCATCCAGCACGATTGCCGAGTGATCGCGCACCATTTGGGCAAGGTAAGCGAACGTTGCGGGAGAAAAGCTCATACTGTCCTTGCTATCGCGAATGCGCGAGGTTGAGTTGCTTGAACTTCCCGAGCGATTTCTTTTCCGATCAGGCCGAGAGGAAGCACTCGTTGGGCGAGTCCGTGTTGCACCACGAAGCCGGGCATCCCCCACACCACCGAAGTTGCGGCGTCCTGCGCCCAAACCCGGCCACCCATCGAGCACACGGTTTCGGCTCCCCGCAATCCATCCTGGCCCATTCCGGTCATCACCACCGCCAGCAGGGTCTGATGAAACACCCGTGCCGCCGAGCGAAATAGAACATCGACGGAAGGGCGGCAGGAATTCTCGGGCGGAGTTTGATTCAACTGAAGGCTGCAAGCCGAGCGCAAGCCGGTCACGCTCAGGTGATAATCGCCGGGCGCGATCCAGACTTCGCCCGGCAGCAGCCTGGCTCCGGAAACGGCCTCTCGCACGGGAAGAGGGCAGATTAAAGACAGCCGCTCGGCCAGGAAGCGGGTGAACGTCGGCGGCATATGCTGAACGATCACTACCGGCACCGGAAAATCTTTCGGCAAAGCGACGAGAACTTCCGCTAGCGCGTTGGGGCCACCCGTTGAGGTGCCGATGGCCAACAGTTCGACCGGACGAGGAGCGCTCTTCTCCGCATAGGAAATTACCGGCGGCTGCGCTGGAGACGGGTCGAGCCTGCGGCAGAACGACTTGATGCGCGGAATCAACTGCTGCTTGATGGATGCGATGGCCTGCCCCGGATCGGCGACGGTGGTCGGCTTGGTCACATAATCGGTCGCGCCCAGTGAGAGGGCATCGAGAGTCGCCACCGCACCGCGCTCGGTCAGCGTGCTGAACATGATGACCGGCAGCCGCGGATATCGTTTTCGAATCTCCGCCAGTGCGGTAAGTCCATCCATCTCCGGCATCTCGATATCGAGCGTTACCAGGTCAGGTACGTTCTGTTCCAGCAACGCCAATGCGATCTTCCCGTTGGCAGCGACGCCGGCGATGTGCAACTCGGGGTCCTCTGACAATGCCAGACGCAGCAGACGGCGCACCGTGGCCGAGTCGTCAACGATCAGAATGTGAATCTGGTTCATGCCGCGACCGGAAACCCCAGCAGGGCGAGCTTGTCGAGGATGATCTCC
This sequence comes from uncultured Acidobacteriaceae bacterium, assembly GCA_963699875.1. GTDB lineage: Bacteria > Acidobacteriota > Terriglobia > Terriglobales > Acidobacteriaceae > CAVVDY01. Next base: position 150,220 of record CAVOVN010000001.1, on the reverse strand, counting down.
GGCGTGAACGGCTTCATCACATATTCGTTGGCCCCGGTTTCAAGCGCCTCCTGCATTTCCTGCAGAGCATTCTCTGAGGTGACCATCATCACGCATGGACTGCCTACCCCGGGCTCGCTGCGGATATGCTGCAAGAGTTCGAGCCCGTTCATCACGGGCATGTTCCAGTCGAGAAGCACCAGATCCACCGCTTGCTCGCGAACCCGCTCGAGGCCTTCACGGCCGTTCTTGGCTTCGACCACTTCGAAGCCATGGGGTACGAGGATCTTGCGCAAGTACAAGCGAACTGCTGTCGAGTCGTCTACTACCAGTGCGCGCATGTGTTGCCCTCAGTGCGAAGCCGCAAACTCCTGTTGGGGTTATCGGCGCTGTGGCGACAGGCTTGAATTCGGATCCAGGAACATCGGAGGGCTGCTACACCGGCACATGCGCCCGGACACCAACGGTCCAGGACGGCAAATGCTTCACCCGTTAGGAATGGGTTTCAGTGATGCTTAATCGTGGTATGTGTTCTGCGGGCGCCGGGAGTTGGCGGATTCTGATCAGGCTGCGTTGCCGTTCCGGTAAGGGTCACCCACAAAAACAAAAGGATACTTTTTGAGGGCGTCGAAATTTTTGGCTTCGGCTTCTTCCTCTACCTTTGACATCAACTGCGCTACTTCGTCCTTGGGCATGCCTTTGGTTGCCTGCCAGAACTTGTGCGGGAAAAACCATATACGTTCGCGACGATCGACTTCGGTTGTGCTATTACTGCCACTATCGAGCTGCATGTATCTCCTCCCACATTGTGATACTTGGTTTTTTCTGCTTACCCAAGGTCGACGTAGTGGAGTGAAAACCGATATCTGATACGACTATTATGAACTTCGGCCCATTCGAAGTAAACCGTCAAGCGGAAACTCCCCTTCAAAAGCCGCCCTTAATGGATGCATCCAAAGTGCCAGGCGCTGCAGTTTGTATGTGCTACAAAATATTGAACAAAAATAGCAACTATGTTCTGGGCCGCCGCCACACCGAGTGTGGGACAAAAGCATTCCTGCCGGTTCCGCTTTGGATTTCCACAGGCCCGTCCCGACCGAGGAACGCCCGAGGGCCAGGACGAGATCCTTTGGCTGTCCTACTTTGTGGGACATCCCAAGCAACGCCACTCGACGCGGTTCAGCCGCTGAAAGTTCACTGATTCGTGCTTCATTGATTTAGAAAGTCAATAATAATAGATAAATTCGCAGCCGCTATGCTCCGGCTTCAAGGGGCGAGCGTACGTGGTTCATCTGCTGCCGGCGCAGCAGCCAATGCATCCAGCGATCCAGTCCCTCGCCGGTGGTGCTGGACACATCGATAATTTCGATTTGAGGATTGACCCGGCGAGCGTTCTCGCGCGCGAGCTCCGCGTTGAAAGGGACATAAGGCAGGAGGTCGATTTTCGTCAGCAGCATGAGCGCCGACTTCGCGAAAATCGACGGGTACTTCAGCGGCTTGTCCTCGCCCTCGGTGGTGCTCAGCAAAACAATTTTGCATTCCTCTCCCAGATCGTAACTGGAGGGACATACCAGGTTGCCCACATTCTCGACGATCAGGAAGTCCAGGTCCTCAAGCTTCCAGCCCTCGAGATGTTTGCCAATCATCCTGGCATCGAGGTGACAGGTCCCGCCGGTGATGATCTGTTTCACGGGGAACCCAAAGCGCGCGAGCCGCATGGCGTCGTTCTCGGTTTGCAGGTCGCCGGTAAGCACTGCCACACGAGTATCGGCAGCGAGGCGTTCAAGCGTCCGCTCCAGCAATAACGTCTTACCCGAACCGGGAGCGCTGATGAGGTTGACGCAGCAGACTCCGTTGGCGCGATATCGCTCCCGGAGCTGCTCGGCCAGCAACTGATTTTCGTTGAGGACTTTCTTTTCGATTGCGACGCGGTTCATTCTTCTACTTCCATGTAAGCGATTTCCAACTGATCGCCACTCACACATTGTGTCATGAACTCGCCACAGCGCGGACAATGGGGGTCGTAATCGGTCATGCGGAACTCGTGTCCGCAGGAGCAGCGCTGCACTCGCGGAATCGATTCGATCTCCAGCGCCAGAGGTTCGAAACTCGTGTCCTTCACCAGGCACTCAAAGCCAAACTGGAGCGCGTCGGGGTCCACGCCCGCCAGTTCCCCAACCCTGATTCCCACTCTGCTGATGTGCGCGCCGGGATGGCGCTCGGCCTCAGCCTGAACACTGTCCAGAATGGAGGCGGCAATCCCCAGTTCATGCATACAGTGCAAGCATATCGCGCCACAGCGTCGGACAACGAGCACGCTCAGCTAACACTCTGAATTGATGGCGCTTAACTATTGGTGGAACATTTCCGCCGGAATTTCGTCTATTGCAGCAGGGGTAGGGCAATTTCTGTCCGCGCGGGAATCGCGTAGCCGGCTCGGGAAGCTCACATGGCAAAACGATGGGGTCGCGTTTGGGCGGTAGGGTTTGTGCTTTGGACCCTGCTGGCTTTTCTAAGTGCCGCTGGGGCGCGCGTGTACACGGCGTCGACGGACAAGCCTATCTCATGGGGGCAGTTGCTCGCCTGGAGCCTGCTGGTTTCTACGGTGTGGTCGTTGCTTACACCACCGGTTTACGAGCTGGGACGCCGCTTTACTTTCGATCGCAATAGCTGGAAGAAGTCGCTGCCCATCCATCTCGTGGCCGGTATCGCATTCACCTTTCTCAGCGCCGCTATCGTGGTCGGGCTGGATCCCCTGGTCACTTGGACCAACGCTGAGCCGCAGGTGCCGATCAGGGCGCACATGCTGTCTCGTGTGCTGATGGACCTGCAGCGCTACTGGTACATCGTGCTCATCACGCAGGCCATCGCCTATTACGGTAAGTATCGCGAGCGCGAGCTGCTGTCGTTGCAACTGGAAGCGCAACTGGCAACGGCGCAGCTCGACGTGCTGAAGAGCCAGCTCGAGCCCCACTTTCTCTTCAACACGCTGAACTCGATTGCTGCGCTGGCGCGCAATGATGGGCCCGCCGCGGAGCACATGACGCTGCAGTTGGCTGATCTGCTGCGGGCATCGCTCGATGCCGCCGGCGTGCATGAGGTCACCTTGCAGGAGGAGCTGCTGTTCCTGCAAAAGTACATCGACATTCAGCAGATCCGCTTCCAGGACCGCCTGACGGTGGAAACCGATGTTGATCCGGTCGTACTGCTCGCCCTGGTGCCGAACCTGCTCTTGCAACCTCTGGTGGAGAATGCAATCCGCCACGGCATTGCCCCTCGCCGCGATCCCGGGCTAATCCGGCTTTCGGTCTGGCGCGATCCTGATGATTTATGGATCGAGGTGCGCGACAACGGTGTAGGACTCCCACGCGGACGCGGCAACACGGCTATCGAAGGAGTTGGGCTGCGCAACACGCGCGCCCGCCTCACCCAACTTTATAACCACGATCACATGCTGGTGCTGGACGACGCGCCGGGCGGCGGCTGCTGTACCCGCATCCGGCTGCCTTATCGCGAGCACCCACGACAGGAGGTAATCGCAAATGCCGATTCGAGTTTTGTTGAGCGATGACGAAACACTGGCGCGGGAGCGCCTGCGCAGTCTCCTGGACGAAGAAGAGGACCTGGAGATTGTGGCCGAGTGTGGAGATGGCAAGAGCGCGATTGCCACCATCGAGCGGGAGCGACCTGACCTGGTCTTTCTCGATATCCAGATGCCTGAGGTCGATGGCTTTGGAGTGGTGCACGAGTTGCGTGATGCCATGCCGCTGACCATCTTTGTCACCGCCTATGATCGCTATGCCATGAAGGCGTTCGAGGTGCATGCGCTCGACTACCTGTTGAAGCCGGTTGGCAAGGAGCGTCTGACGGCTGCGGTGGCTCGTGCCCGTGGGCAGTTACAGCGCCCCCCCGATGGCACCTTTCAGCGCCGCGTCCTGGAGTTGCTGGGAGACATGGAAGCGCGTCAGCAAGCGCCTGAGCGCATCATCATCAAGTCCGACGGCGAGATTGTCTGCCTGAGGCCGAACGAAATCGACTGGGCGGAGTCGGCGGGCAATTACGTCTGCCTGCACGTAGCCGGCACCACCCACATTCTGCGGGAGACGATAACCGCGCTGGAATCGCGATTGGGGCCGCGGCAATTCATGCGCGTGCATCGCTCCACGCTGGTGAACGTGGATCGCATCAAGACGCTGAAGCCCTCACTCTACGGTGACTACTCCATCCTGCTGCGAGACGGGACCAAGCTGACGCTCAGCCGCGGCTTCCGCGAGAACGTACTCAAGCGGCTGGGAACGGCATAACCGGCAGAAGCATCTCTTCCATCGGCAGCTGGGCGGTGGCACCCCCTGGCTGCGCTGTCCCGCTCTCTTGTCCGTGTCCGGCGATCTAGCCGAATTCTGCCCAGAAGCTCTGCTTTGACGCGGCGGCTAGGGGTGATATGCTTAATCCCCTCAGTCGGTTCAACCTAATGATGAGAGGGTAGATACCTATGCTTCGCACCAAAACCGCCGTATGTTGTTTGCTCATGTCACTCGTTCTGATTGCCGTGACCATCCCCGCGTGGGCTGCAGACAAGACAAAGGACGAAGAAACCATCCGCAATGCTGACACAGTCCTGCAGGCCATGCTTTCCAGCAAGAGCGTTCCCGATAGTGTGCTGGCGAAGTCTGACTGCATCATCATTCTTCCCAACGTAAAGAAGTTCGCTGTCGGTATCGGCGGAACCGGTGGACGCGGCCCCATGTCGTGCCGCGAAAGCAGCGGGAAGTGGTCGCCGCCCGCAATGTACTCCATTGGCGGTGCTAGCGCCGGCTTCCAGGTCGGTGGCAAGTCTAGCGACGTCGTGATCGCCGTCATGACGAAATCCGCAATGGACAAGGTCCTGAACAGCAAAGTGAAGGTGGGCAGCGATGTGAGTGCGGCAGCGGGGCCGGGCGCACAAGCCGGCACCATGAGCAATTCGGCCGACATGCTGACCTATACCCGCTCCTCGGGACTCTTCGCAGGCGCTTCGATCGACGGCGCTTCGCTGGAACCCGACTCCGAGTCCAACAAACGGCTCTATGGCAAGGAAGTTAGCGCCAAGGACGTTGTATCTGGCGGCGTGAAGGCGACGTCTGCTGGAGCGTCCCTGGTCTCGCTGCTTGACAGCAAAGCCGGGAAGCACATGGAGTAAGACGCTGCGCAGCCGCTACGCCCAGGGCTGAAGCGTATCTGTGGAAATTTGCGTCGGAGGTCAGGCCCGCGACAGGTAGGCCCCCTCCGACGTGTCCACGCGGATGATCTCGCCCTCATTGATAAAGGCCGGAACCTGCACCACCAGGCCGGTTTCGGTGGTGGCAGGCTTGGTAACGCTGCTAGCCGTAGCCGACTTCAATCCCGGCTCAGTCTGAATGATCTTGAGTTCCACAGTCTGCGGAAGCTCAACGCCCACCGGCTTGCCATCGTAGAACTCGACTTTGATCTGCAAGTTGGCGGTCAGGTATTCAACCGCATCTCCCAGTATGTCTTTTCCCAGATAGAGCTGCTCGTAATTCTCCGTATTCATGAACACATGGCTGTCGCCATCCTGGTACAGATATTCCATGCTGACTTCGTCAACCGTAATCTTCTCGATGGCGTCGCCGGAACGATAACGATGTTCGAACATGGCTCCGGTTCGCAGATTACGCAGCTTGGCCTGAATGAAGGCGCGAAGATTACCCGGAGTACGGTGCTCGACGCTGAATACGGAATGCAGATCATTGTTGTGCTTAATCACCATGCCGGGACGCATTTGTGTCGCGGGAATCGCCATCGATCGCTCCTTCTGAATGTAAAGGGAGAGCCGCACGGAACTGCCAGGCAGCTCGAGGGGCAAAGCACAATCTTACATGGCGAGTCAGCGATTTGGAAAATGCCTGCCAGGGGCTACACCCCGGCATCATCCGTCGGAATACCAACATCGAAATCTCAATGGCGTTATGATTCTGAGAGTCCTATTGGAAAGAATCACGAGGAAGGAGTTGAACATGAGCGATCAATTAAGCGATTTTGCCAATTATGACGACGATCGTTCCTCGCAGCGCAGCGGCCTGACGCTTGGGCTGGCATTGCTATGCCTGGGAGTGGCTGCGGGAGCCATAACTGCGTTGTTGATGGCGCCGCAAAGCGGCAAACAGTTGCGGCGGCAGCTTCGCCGCAAGTATGAGGACGCGCGTGACGTGATGGACGACTGGAGCGACCAGGCCAGCGACTGGGTAGAACGTGGTTCGGATTGGGCGGAGAAAGCGTCCGACTGGGCCGATAAGACCAGGAAACGGGTGCAGCCAGTATCGAAGGCGTTTCGCCGCTAGCTGGGGCGCAAAAATAAACGCGACAGATGAATATCACCTGTCGCGTATTCTTCATGCCCTCTTTAGCTCCAGAGGGCCAGCAGGAGGAGACGAACCACCGTGTCACTGCTCACTTCAGAAACCACACCAAAAGACGAGATGATATTAACCACCGCTCAATGTAACGTCAATTACACATAAGTGCCCGATAGCGACAAAATTTGTAGTTATTCCAAGGCCTTTTTTCAGAGCAGCACGCCCCGATCTACCTTATCCCTTTCGTCGCTCCTGGTCTGCGGCACAAATAAAAAAGGCGACGTGCCTAAGCACCTCGCCTCTTCGTAACGCTTGTTACAGACTAGCGCGACAGACGACGGCGGATGACGCCGGCGACGCCCACGATGCCGGAACCCAGCATGATCAAGCTGGACGGCTCAGGGGTGGTGTAAGCAGCCTGTGAGAACGTGGTGGCAACAATCTGTTCGTTCGTGTTTCCAAAGTTGGAACCGAAGAACGCGCTGTTGAAGAACTGCAGGTTGTCGGTCTGGGTGCCGAGGCTGTTCAGATGATCGGTGTCGCTGTTGAACGAACGGTTCGCATTGTTCGGATCGTTCGGAACAACTGCCATCCAGTACTGGCCAGAGCCCAGGTTAACGTTGGTCGAAACAAAGTTGGTGTACTCGATGAAACCGAAATCGCTGCGGCCGGTCGCCTGGTTAGAGGTGGCGCCGGTTCCGGAAGCAACCAGCGTGCCGCCGTTGCCTTCAGAAACGCCAGAACGGATTTCCCAATAGGCGGTAGACGGATTCAGGCCGCTCAGGTTGTTGCTGGCCAAACCAGTGACTGGGCCGCCGCCCCAGTTGAAGTTCTGGTAGACAGCAGCGCCGTAGGGGCTGCCACCGACGATGGCGTCGGTTTCGTTGGCCAGACCGTTCTGGTTCGGATCATTCAGATCAAGATCGCCGCCGTAGAAAGCGCAGGTAACGCCGGTTTCAACTGGGCAGCTGGCGTACGCAAATGTCGCCATCATGGCGAACATCATTGCGAACAGGGACAGAAGAGCAACTTTCTTCATTGAGTTTCCTCCTAGATTTTCGGTACCGATAAAATCCTCACCAACAAGGCGCGGATTTCTTCTTACTTGACGACACTACTTTCCCCAACGCACTCGGGGACGCCAGAGTAGCAACGGCACGGAATCGAGTCAATAGCACAATAGTGCCGAGGAGCAACTATCGTCCCATTATTAAGCGATGATATCTCTGTAGTTACCAGTGTTGTCGCCATGTGTAAGCCTGCAGCAGTAAGTTGCGGCGAACTTACACTCTCGGCAGGAGCACCTCGCATTTCCTTGCGAAATAAAACGTTGACTATCAAGCTACGTTAGGCGATCTGATTTCCTGATCAGGTTGAAAAATTGTTGCGACTGCAAAGTCACTCTTAGACCGAATGCTGTGATCTTTGTCCTCACGTTCGCGGAATCCGCTTGATCGCTGGCCGGTTCGCCGTCGATAACCAACTTGAATGCAGTAAGGGCGAAGTGCACAAGGCACTTCGCCCTTTAGCCAAACTACCGGGACAGCCGACGGCGGATCACGCCGGCGACGCCGACTAGGCCGGAGCCGAGCATGATCAAGCTGGACGGCTCAGGAACGACGGTACCATCCACGCCGCCGGAGAACGTCTGGAAAACGCCCTGAGTGTTCGCGTTCGTGTAGTTTGCTCCGAAGAACGCGCTGTTGAAGAACTGGTCGGTTGCTCTGTCTGGCTTCCAACAGAGTTCAGGCCGAACGTGTTGCTGTTGAACGAACGGCCCGGGATCGTTCGGATCGTTCGGAACAACCGCGAACCAGTACTGGCCCGGTCCCAAGTCGAAGCTGGGAAACATAACATGGTCCTGGTACTCAAGGAAGCCGAAGCCGCTGCGACCGGTTGGGGTATGGCTGAAGTTGGCGCCACTGGCGGTGCCGGAAAGGAGCAGTTGTCCACCGTTGCCTTCAGAAACGCCACTGCGGATTTCGCAGTAAGCGCTCGACGGGGCGAGAGTGGCTCAGGTTGTTGGTGGCCATAGGCTTTCGACATCGCCATGTCTGGCCCGTGATGATGAAGTTCTGGAAGGTGGCCGCGCCGTAGGGATTGCCGCCCACGATGGCGTCGTTCTCGTTGCCCAAGCCATTATGCATTCGGATTGTTCGGATCGAAGATCGCCGCCGTAGAAAGCGCAGGTAACGTCGGTTTCTACCGGGCAGTTGCGGCGTTCGCGCATGTGGTGAATGGCGAACAACACCGCAAACAGTGACAGCAGAACAACTTTTTTCATTGAGTTTCCTCCTAGATTTTCGGTACCGATAAATCCTCCGCAGAAAACGAGGATTTGTCCCTTGGATTGGCCCATTACGTCCCCCAACGCACTCGGGGGAGGGTCGCCATGGTAGCAATGGTGCTAAATCCAGTCAATAGCTCAGATGGTGGTACTACTACGACCAATAGAACTATCGTCGCATAATTGCGCCGATGCCTACTAGTTACTAGTCTTGTCGCCGTGTTTAAGTTTAACAAGCAGTCAGTTGCGGACAAGAATACATTCCAGACGGAACCACCGCGTATTTCGGCCGTCAAAATAAAGTCGTGTGCTGTCGAAACTACGCTTGGCGATCGGGCGTATTCGGTTCCGGAGTCAGGTTTGAAATATTGACAACTGGCCAGACTCACGCCTAGACCTGTTGCCGCCCTTCTTCCTGAAGCACGACCTTCACGTCCATCTTGTGCTTTCCGCGGAAGATGGAGACGGTCACGGTGTCTCCGGTGTGATGCTTGTCCATCACGTTCGCAAGATCCGTTTGATCGCTGACCGCTTCGCCGTCGATAGCGACAATGAGGTCGCCGCCGATCACGATCGGCCGGTTGCCAACGAAAGCGCGTTCGTTACCGGCGCGTAACCCAGCGCGATCGGCAGCGCCTCCCGGCTGGACCTTCATGATCAAAACACCATTGTCTGCCGGCAAGCCCATTTCCTCGGCCAGCTCCGGGCCAATCGCCAACGGAATAATACCCAGTGTCGGCCGCCGCACGCGGCCATACGTTACCAAATCGTTGATCGCCGCTTTCGCCGTATTGATGGGAATGGCGAAGCCAATGCCCGCGCTCTGGTTCGAGCCTCCGGTGGCGATCATGCTGTTGATGCCGATGACTTCGCCCCGCGAGTTCAGCAACGGTCCGCCGGAGTTGCCGGGATTGATCGCAGCGTCCGTCTGAATGGCTTCGTCGATGAAAGCGCCTTCCGGATTGCGAATGGGACGCAGCGAACTGATAATGCCGCGCGTCATGGTTCCGCTAAGCCCGAAGGGATTACCAATGGCGTAGACCTTCTGTCCTACGATGAGGTTTTTCGAATCGCCCAGAGTGGCCGGCACCACCACGCCCGGCGTCTTGATCTGAATCACCGCGAGATCGTGCAAGCGATCGCTGCCGATAATCTCCGCCGGATACGTCTTCTTATTGTGGAGCGTTACCTTTACCTGCCGCGCACCCTCAATCACGTGGTAGTTGGTAAGGATGTGGCCTTCCTTATCGATGATGAATCCGGAGCCCTGGCCTTGCTGCGGAATCGGTCCCCAGAAGAAGTCCATGCTCACGGCGGTCGAAGTGATGTTCACCACCGACGGAATACCCTTCTTATAAACGTCGATATTGATTTGCTCTTCGGCGTCGAAGGGCGGCGGGGTGGCGGCCTCGGTGAGTTCGACCTTATTGGGCTTCGCGACCCAGTCGGGAATGGCCGTGGAGCTGTGGTGGTGGGTCGTGTAGAAGTAAAATCCCGCTGCCAGCAGCAGGCCAAGAAAAAAGGGACGAACAATTCTCATAGGACGATTTCGCGTGCGCTCTAAATCCGTAAGTTGGACGAATATCCTCCTTAAAGTGTAGCGGATTGCTCAGCGCACGGCCTCCCGCCGACCCTCGTCATCCTGAGCGGAGTCGAAGGACCCCTATAGTGAGAACACTCCAGCACGCTTTGCAAAAGAGCGAACCCAGCCGGCAGGTTCGCCGGCCGGGTGTTTGTAGTTAGCGGCTGATGTGAATCACCGTCGCCGGAAAAGCCTCTTCGCCGCTCAGCTCTTCCACTCGCACGAATCCCGCGACCCGCACCGGAGTGGGGGCCGGAGCGCTGTCGCTGCGGAAGCCGGTGCACTCGCGCACGGCGAACTTGATGGGACGCAGCTCGCTGCCGAAGCTGCAGAACAGCAGCTGCTTGCTGCTGCCCTTCACCTTGTGCACGTGAACGCACCCATGGCACAGAGCGTTGGCCATGGCAGCGCTCTTCGCTTTGCGCAGGCTCACCAGCTTCAGCAGCAGCGCGACGATAATGCCCAGGATGAGAATCTCGTTCATAAGCAACTCACAATTTTGCGAGGGCCTCAACCTCGCTGGTCATGAAGAAGTACTCGCAATACTTCTTGACGGTTAAGTAGTCATCGCCCGCAGCGATTCAAAGCTTGGAGCGCCGGATGGGAGTCGAACCCATCAAGAATGGTGTTGCAGACCATCCGCTGGCCGATTGCGTTCCGGCGCTGAAGGTTCAGGCACTGGGCTGCGAAAACAAAATTGTGTTTACGAATACGTTGGTTCTTGAGCCAGTGGTTAGATACTTGGCTTCGAACAGGACCCGAGTCGTGCGACCCCGGTAAACAACGCCCACTGGCAGCCGGTATCCTCTACCCGCAGCCATCCACGCATCGAGTTTTGCGTTTTTATCAACATGGGCGTTCTCCAACGCGAGTACTACAATCTCATAGTTAGGGCGCAGGTTGCAACCCGTAATGCGAACAATTTTTGCTGATTTTCGATAGCTTCCAGCGACTTCTTACGGGGCGCCGATTGTGCCGTCGCGCCTGTCGTATACTTCTCGATTCGCCGCTCTGATATTTCATTTTCGTTAAAGGATGTTTAGCCTTCCATGATGTTGAGAAGACTCGTCGCTCTCTTGTCGCTGATGTTGGCTTGCCTCTATTCCGTGGCGCAATCGCCCATCCCTACTACCGCCCTCGGAGAAATGCACTGGCGCAGCATCGGCCCGCTGCGCGGCGGACGCACGCGCGCCGCGGTCGGCGTTCCCTCTGAGCCGAACGTTTTCTATATCGGGGCAGTGAATGGCGGCGTCTGGAAGACCACCGATTTCGGACGCACCTGGAATCCCATCTTCGACGATCAGCCGACTGGTTCGATCGGCTACATCGTGGTCGCGCCGTCTGATCCCAATGTCATCTACGTCGGCAGCGGCGAAGGCTTGCATCGCCCCGATCTATCCGTAGGCGATGGCATATATAAATCCACCGATGCCGGCAAGACTTGGACGCACCTCGGCCTGCGCGACGGTCAGCAGATTTCGCAGATGGCGGTCGACCCGCGCGATCCCAACAAGTTGTTTGTCGCGGTCGCCGGCCATCCTTATGGCCCGAACAAAGAGCGCGGCATCTATCGCTCCACCGATGGCGGACAGAGCTTTCAGGCGGTGCTTCAGAAGGACGAGAATGTTGGCGCTGCAGGCGTAGTCATCGATCCCACCGACTCCAATATCGTCTATGCCACATTGTGGGAGGCGCGTGAAGGTCCGTGGGAGAACGGCGAGTGGAACGGCACCAACGGCGGCATCTACAAGTCGACCGACGGTGGGCAGAACTGGCAGCAGCTCGGCGGCGGCCTGCCGGCCGGAATCGTCGAAGCTTACGTAAGTGTCTCGGCCAGCAATCCGCGCAGATTGTTCGCTTCCGTCGCGACCGGCGAGAAGGTCGACCTTTACCGCTCTGACGATGCCGGCGCGACTTGGGCCATCGCGACCAACGATCCTCGTCCCCGCGGGCGCATCGGCGGCGGCGACCTATGTGTGCCCATTATCGATCCAAAAAATCCCGACGTGATGTACGTGACCTCGACCGTGACTTGGAAGTCGGTCGACGGCGGCAAGACCTGGACTGGTTTTCGCGGCGCTCCCGGCGGCGACGACTATCAGAACATCTGGATTAATCCCAACGATCCCAAAACCATTCTCATCGCCAGCGATCAGGGCGCCATCATCACTGTCAACGGCGGCGAGTCGTGGAGCTCCTGGTACAACCAGCCGACGGCGCAGATGTATCACGTTGCCGCCGACAACGCGTTTCCCTATCGTGTGTGCGGCGGCCAACAGGAGAGCGGCTCGGCTTGTGTCCGGAGTCGCGGCAACGACGGCGAGATCACGATGCGCGAATGGCACCCCGTCGCCGTCGAAGAATACGGATACGTCGCGCCCGACCCGCTCGACCCCGACCTCGTCTACGGCGGCAAGGTGACGCGCTATAACCGGCACACGACGACCGCGCAGAACGTGGCGCCGGTGGTGGGTCGGCCTCCTGACTACCGCGTCGTTCGCACCGAGCCGGTGCTGTTCTCGCCGCTGGATCCACACTTGATGTTCTTCGCCGCCAACACGCTGTGGACCACGCGCGATGGCGGACAGACCTGGAAGCAGATTAGCCCCGACCTCACTCGCAAAACCTGGGAGATCCCGGCATCGGTCGGCATCTTCAAATCGGAAAAGTCAGCCCAGCCTTCGCAACGCGGCGTGATCTACGCGGTTGCTCCATCATTCAAAGACGCCAACACCATCTGGGCGGGCACTGACGATGGACTCATCTGGCTCACCACCGACGGCGGCGCGCATTGGAACAACGTCACCCCGCCCGAGCTGATCCCGTGGCAGAAGGTTTCGGTCATCGAAGCCAGCCATCATGATCCGCAGACGGCATACGCGGCGATCAACACGTTGCGGCTCGACGACCTGCATCCTTATATCTATCGCACACGCGACTCGGGCAAAACCTGGACGAAGATCACCAACGGCATCCCTGACAACGAGAATGTCAACGCGGTTCGCGAGGACACGCAGCGCAAGGGTTTGCTGTTCGCCGGGACCGAACGCGCTGTCTATGTCTCGTTTGACGATGGCGACCATTGGCAGTCGTTGCGCCTGAACATGCCGGCGACTTCCATGCGTGACCTTGCCATCAAAGATGACGACCTGCTGGTCGGCACGCACGGCCGCGGATTCTGGATTCTGGACGACATCACTCCGCTGCGGCAGATGGACGCGCAGGTCACATCGGCCAATGCGGACCTGTTCGCGCCGCAAACCGCAATGCGTATCCGCTGGAACACCAACAGCGATACGCCGCTGCCACCCGACGTTGCTTCGGCACAGAATCCGCCCGACGGCGCGATCATCGACTACTACCTGAAAGCCGATGCTTCTGCCCCGGTGACGCTCGAGATTCTGGACAGCTCAGGCAAGGTAATTCGCAAGTACGGAAGTAACGACCCTGTCCCGCCGCCCGATCCCGAGCTGTCGATACCGGCTTACTGGGTCAGACCACCGCAGGTGCTGTCGGATAAAGCCGGCGTTCACCGCTTCCTGTGGGATGTGCATCTGCAGCCCGTTCCCGGCGTTAAGCCGGAGTATCCCATTGCGGCGGTCTACAAAAACACGGCTCCAGTGGCGACATCGCCGTGGGCCATGCCGGGCAAATACACGGTCGTGCTTACCGTCGACGGCAAACGCTACACGCGCGATCTGACGCTGGTGATGGATCCGCGGGTGAAAACGTCAGTTGCAGACTTGCAGAAGCAATTCGATCTGTCGCACCAGCTTTATGAACAATTCCTGGAAGTGCAGCCCGCCGTCGATGAAGCAACCAAGCTGCGCGAGCAACTGAAAGCGCAAGCCGAGACTACCAAGGGAACACCGCAGGCAGAAAAAGTCGAGGCTCTCAGCCAGAAACTAAACGCGCTGCTGGGAACAGGAGGACGCTTCCGCCGCGGCCCGCAAACCGAGACGCTCAACGGGGTTCAGGGATCGCTTTTTATGTTGCTCTACACCATGCAAGAGGTTGACGCAGCGCCCACGCCGGTACAGACGAACGCCGTTCCCGCTGCCATCAAGTCGGCGCAGTCGGTGGTGCAACGCTGGCAGGAGATGCAGCAGAAAGACATTCCCCAGCTCAAATCGCAATTGGGAATTCGCGACTTCCCGGCTGTTGCGCCCGATGCCTTCTCAAGCAGTGGGGTGACGGTGAATCGCGACGAGGAGTAGCTACTATCAGCTTTCATCCTGAGCGAGGAGTCCGCTGGCGGCGGACGACGGGTCGAAGGACCGTTATCGCCGTATAGGGGTCCTTCGACTGCGTTCGTTCGCTTCGCGATCTCACTTCGCTCAGGATGGCAACTCAGATGAAACGCACAGCCTGAACTACGAACCCAGCAGCGCCTCTGCAATCTCTCGCCACTCCTCTTCCAACGACCCATCGAACGTCGGCCGCCCCGCCCGTCCATACCAATAGCGCGCGTTATCCAGGTCGCCTTCCTTGCGATGCAGATAAGCATGCACCCATGCATGATCGGCCGAGTCACTCTGCTGAGCGCATTCGTGTGCCTTCGTCCAATCTCCCCTGACGTCCCACCACAATGCAGCCAACACAAGCGGTAACTCCGGCGGAGGTTCTTTCGCGTTGGTTGACTCCTGAAACTGCTGGAAATTCATTTCAGCAGCTTAGCTCTAATCACTCGTTTGCCGAAAGCGCTCAGGCCTGCAGCGTACAACGCAAAGACAGGTTTTCTCACTCCAACTCAGGGCGAAGGCACGACTAACGAAAATCTCTTTTCCACCATGGGCAACTCAGGATGGGCGGTACTCTGCTGAGATCTCTACTCCCTTTCGGACGCGTCGCCGCGTGTCTGCTGCTGGCGTGTTGGGTGCCGCAGATCGCGTCGCAGGTCTTGAACGATCAGCAGTTGCTCAGCTCTTATTTGGGGCAAAACGTCGCCAGCATCGAAGTTGCCGGCCAGCCTGACGAAACCTACGACAAGTTGCGAGATGCCATCGCGGTAAAGCCCGGGCAGCCCTTGCGCCAGGCCGACATCGAAACCACCATCGCCCGGCTTAAGCAGCAGGCAAACATCTCAAACGCGAGCCTGACCGTTGAGCCGCAGGCCAACGGCGTGCAGGTCACCTTCGTTCTGGAGCCGGCAGTCTACGTCGGCATGTACGAGTTTCCCGGAGCCACCAGCAAGTACGACTACTCGCGTCTGCTCCAGGTCGCGTCCTATCCAACCCAGTCGCCGTACTCCAACGCCGACGTCCGTCAGGCCGAGGATGCGCTCAGTAAATTTTTCCAGCAGGATGGCTACTTCGAATCGGAGGTCCGCGCCGAGGCGGTCATCGATTCCACGCACAATCTGGTGAACGTCCTGTTCAATACCACGTTGGGTCGCCGCGCCAAGGTCGGACAGATTCAACTTGAAGGCGCCAGTCCGGACGAGACGGCATACCTTCGCGGCAAGCTGCATTCCTTCATGGCGCGGCTGAGAGCCAGCTATCTCAAGCCGGGCATGACTTTCTCGCACTATCGACTGAAAAACGCCACGCACTACATGGAAGAGGCGCTCACCAAGCAGAACTACGCGACCGGCACCGTGAAGCTGGTCTCTGCCGACTACGATCCCGGCACCAATCGCGCCGATGTCACCTTCCACATCGATACCGGCCCGGTTGTTAAAGTGCAAACCGCCGGCGCAAAGATTGGGCAGCGCAAGCTCAGGGACCTGGTGCCCATCTATGCCGCGAACTCCGCCGACACCGATCTGGTCAACGAAGGGGGCCGCAGCATTCAACTGTACTTCCAGAACAAAGGCTACTTCGATGTGCGGGTTGCAACCAGGATCGAAGACACCTCCAGCGGCAAGTTGATCACCTACGCCATCACCAAGGGCCAGAAACACAAGGTTAAGGAAGTAGCGTTTGCCGGAAACAAGCATTACACCGACAAAGAACTGCAGGCGCAGGTGCCGGTTGAGAAAGCGCGCTTCTTCTCGCACGGCAAGTACAGCGACAAGCTGGTGCGCACCGGCATGAAGAACCTGGAGGCCCTTTACCAGTCGGCCGGTTACTCCGACGTTAAAGTCATTCCCGACATCAAGCGCGAGGGCGGCAACATCGAGGTAGCCTACAACATTACGGAAGGCCAACGCGATGTCGTACACGATCTTCGTATCGAGGGAAATACCACATTGTCAGAGGCGCAATTCGCGCCTGATGGCCTGAGGCTGGGGCCGGGAAAACCCTACTCGCAAAAGCTGGTCGATGAAGATCGAAACCACATCCTGGCCCGTTATCTCGCGCTTGGTTATCTGAGCCCGGGATTCACCGCGAAGGCCTCGGCGCCAAAGGGTCAACCGCACCAGCTGTCGGTGGTTTATCAGATCACCGAAGGCCCGCAAGTAAAGATCGCGCAAATTGTTACTGTCGGGCGCGACCACACGCGTCCTGAACTCATCGATCGCCAGATCCCTTTTCATAGCGGCGAACCCATGAGCCAAAACGCCATGATGAAGAGCGAAGCCGAACTCTACAACCTGAACGTTTTCGACTGGGCGGAGATCGATCCCAAAGCCCCGGTTACGGACGCGACAAAACAAGACGATGTGGTTGTGAAAGTTCACGAGCGCAAGCGCAATTCCATCGAGTATGGATTCGGCTTTGAGGTCATCAATCGCGGCGGAAGCGTGCCTGGCGGTACTGTGTTGGTGCCCGGCATACCACCGGTGGGTTTGCCGAACACCTTCAAGACCAGCGAGCAGACATTTTGGGGACCACGCGGCCTGTTTGAGTACACACGCCGCAACGTCCGGGGACGCGGCGAAACCTATACGGTCACCGGTTATGCCGCGCGACTCGACCAGCGGGCCGGCTTCTCTTATACCGATCCATACTTCCGCGGAACCAGTTGGAAGGGCAGCGCACTGGCGAACATCGAGCACAACGCCGAGAACCCGATTTTTACAGCCCGCATCGGAAACATTGGCTATCAGCTTGAAAGGGCGCTGAACGCCAAGAAGACTACGAACATTTTCTTCCGCTACAACTTTCAACTAAACCGGATCAGCAATCTGCTGATTCCCGAGCTGGTGCCGGCGAACCAGCTCAACGTGCGCCTCTCCACGTTGTCGGCGAGCTATATCCACGACACGCGCGACAACGTTCTCGATGCGCACCGCGGCTGGTACGCGACGGCAGAGTTCGACGTCAACCCGGCATGGCTGGGATCGAATTTCAGTTTCGCCAAGTTCCTGGCACAGATCGCGCACTACAAGAACATCGGCCATGGGATCATCTGGGCAAACAGTTTGCGCGTCGGTCTGGAGCAGGCGTACGCGGGCAGCGAAGTGCCGGTCAGCCAGAAATTCTTTACCGGCGGCGCCAGCACGTTGCGTGGATTTCCTCTGAACGGCGCCGGCCCGCAGGAGACGATACCCGCCTGCGGCAATCCCAATGATCCGTCGACCTGTGTCAAAATCACTGTTCCGCAGGGCGGCAATGAGCTGTTGCTTCTCAACTCGGAGCTTCGCTTCCCGCTTGATTCCATCAAGAAGGGTCTGGGAATTGTTGCCTTCTACGACGGCGGCAACGTGTTCCCTTCCGTCGGATTCCACGATTTTGGGTCGCTGTACACCAACTCGGTCGGACTTGGCTTGCGCTACGCCACTCCGATTGGGCCGGTGCGCATCGATGTTGGTCACAACTTGAATCCGGTGCCCGGAATCCAACCTACGCAGTACTTCATCACCATCGGCCAGGCATTTTAATCATGGCATCGCGAAACTTTTCGCTTATTCCTCCGGAGGGGCGTCCGCCACAGCCGCCCGTACCGATCCGCCCACCGCGACGTCATCGCGGATGGCGCATTGTGGGTTGGATCGCGAGCATCCTGCTGCTGCTGGTCGTGGTCGTTTCGATTGCGGCAATCGTTGTCGTGCGCAGCGCACGCTTTCACGATTACGTATTGCGTACCGTGGACACCAAGGCCAGCGCCGCGCTGAACACTCCCGTTCACTTGCAGAACTTCACGCTGCGTCTCTCGACGCTCTCTTTGGATTTGTATGGCCTGACGGTGGAGGGCGCGGGGCCGGGAGCGAACCGGCCATTGCTGCAAGCAGACCGCGGCCACTTTGACGTCGGCATGACGTCGATCTTCCATCGCAAGTGGTACGTCGACGACATCACCATTGATCATCCGGTGGTGAAGCTGATCGTCGACCAGAACGGCAACACCAATCTTCCCACGCTCCCGCAAAGCAACAGCAACTCGAATACGAATGTGTTCGATCTCGGCATCCGTCACCTGTTGCTCGATCGCGGCGAAGTCTATGTCAACGACCAGAAGCTTCCGCTGTACGCCGATGTGCACGATCTGCATTTGAAGTCGAGCTACGACACGACGGACGGCGGCCGCTACTACGGCGACCTCGGCTATCGCGACGGCCAACTGAAGTATGGCAACTACGCGCCGATCACGCACAACCTCGACGCCCAGTTCGATGCGCGGCGCTCAGGGATGGCGCTGAACAACGTGACGCTCACCACGCCGCCGATGACGGCGAAGTTGAACGCCACAATCCAGAACTATGCCAGCCCCACTGCCCACGCGGATTATTCCATTACGCTGAACGGAGCTGAGCTGCGCCGGGTGATGAACGACCCCTCGTTGCCTCTGGGCGAAGTCCTGGTGAACGGAACGGCTGACTACACGAATCAGCCGAAGAAGGCTTTGCTGGATTCGATTGCGTTGAATGGCGATGTAAGCAGCCGCGAGTTGCAGGTTCGCACTCCGCAGTTCAATTCCGCAATTCGCAATCTGGGCGCTCACTATCAGGTAGCCAACGGCGATGCTGCCGTGCGCGACCTTCATGCAAACGTGCTCGGCGGGCAGATTACAGGGCAAGCCGCAGTCAAGGACCTTTCGGGCAAGGAGGCGGGACACGCCACGCTTGATCTGCACAACATCTCGCTGGCCGATGCCAAGTCGCTGGCGAATGCAGCTTCGCTCAAGCAGATTTCACTGCGCGGCGATGTGAACGGAAAGGTCGACGCTACATGGAACGGCGCGATGCAGAACCTGGTCGCGCGAGCGGATGCCGCGGTGAACTCCACGGTCGCGCCGGTCCAGGCCCAGACAGGGCAGACCATTCCACTGAACGGCGTCATCCACGCCATCTACAACGGTGCGAACAACACCATCGCCCTCAACAACAGCTATATTCGTACTCCCGAGACGAGCCTCAACCTGAACGGCACAGTCAGCAATCATTCCGCATTGAAAATTAATTTACAGGCGAACAATCTGGCGGAGTTGGAAAACATTGCCAACGTCTTTCAAACGCCGAAACCCGGCCAGCCCGCGCCGACTCCGCTCGGCCTTGCGGGAAAGTTATCGTTCAATGGAACGGTGAGCCAGTCGATTTCCGCTCCTGAGATCGAAGGCCGGTTGAACGGAAGCAACGTGCAAGTGCATGGCGCCATCTTCAAGGTGTTGCAGACTGACGTCGATGCCAGTCCGTCGCACGTGACACTCACGCACGGACTCATACAGCCTGTCCCGCAAGGCCAGTTGAATTTCAACCTGCAGGCCAGTTTGCACGATTGGTCGTTCACGCCGCAGAGCCCGATGCAAGCCAGCGTGAACGCGAAAAACCTTGCGGTCGCTCCATTGGTGAAGGCGGCCAACGTGACAACTCCGGTTTCGGGCACCCTCAACGCTAACGTCGATGTACACGGCTCCGAGGAAAATCCGATCGGCCGCGGCAATGTCGCTCTGACCAATGCCAGCATCGACGGCCAACCGATTCAGGCGGTGAACGTCGATTTCCAGGGCACCGGCGATGCCGTCAATTCGAACTTGCTGGTGCGCACCGTTGCCGGCAACGCCAGCGCGAAGCTGACCTACTATCCCAAGACAGAAAGCTACGATGCTGCGCTTCAGGCCACGGGCATTGAGCTCGCGAAGCTTCAAGTACTCAGCGATCAGGACATGGGCGTCACCGGCACGCTTAACCTGACTGCCAGCGGCCGCGGCACGTTCAAAGATCCGCAGGGTCAGGCATCGCTGACCATTCCGCAGCTCACGGTCAAAGGACAGCAAATTACCGGCGTCAACCTGCAAGCGAACGTCGGCAATCACGAAGCGAATTTCAATCTTGCTTCGCAGGTCGCGAACACGCCGTTAACCGCGGATGGCAAGATTGCGCTCACCGGCGACTACGAGGCACAGGCGCGGCTCGACACGCCCGTCATCGCATTACAACCAGTGCTCGCAGTGTATGCGCCCGACGAAGCATCACAGGTCAGCGGTCAGACCCAGGTTCACGCGACGTTACGTGGGCCGCTGAAGTATCCCAAGCAGCTCGAAGCGCATGTCAACATTCCGACGCTGCAGGTTAAATACGCGCCAGCTTCAGGTCGCGGCCGTGAACCCGATCGTTGCCGACTACACCGCTGGCGTTGTCACCGTTCAGCCTACGACTATCCAGGGCACGGATACGAATCTCAAGTTCCAGGGGCGTATCCCAATTACCTCGGATGAACCGGCGCAGATCACGCTGCTCGGCAACATGGATCTCGCACTGCTTCACGTTCTCGATCCTGACACCGCGGCCAGCGGCCAGGTGCAATTCGACATCAACGCCGCAGGCCGCACGGCGAACCAGGATGTCGAAGGCCAGATACGAATCGTGAACGCAAACTTCTCGACCGCCGACGCTCCGGTCGGTTTGTCCGAAGGCAACGGTGTTCTTGTGTTGCGCGGGACGCGGCTCGACATTTCTCAGTTCACCGGCAAAGTTGGCGGCGGCACGGTTACCGCTTCCGGCGGCGTGGTTTATCGCCCGTCGTTGCAGTTCGACTTGGCGCTCAAAGGCAGCGACATTCGCATGCTCTATCCTGACGGCCTGCGCACCGATCTGGGCCTGAACCTCGCCATGACCGGAACGCCCAAAGCGTCACTGCTCAGCGGGCAGGTAAATATTTACCGCCTCAACTTCACTCCCGATTTCGATCTCACTTCGTTTGCCGGGCAGTTCACGGGCGCGTCCTCTCCGCCTTCGCGTGGCGGCTTTACCGACGACCTCAAGCTGAACATCGCGGTGCGCAGCCCGAACGAACTGAATGCCTATAGTCGAACCGTCAGCATCCAGGGCGATGCCAACCTTCGCGTGATCGGCACCGCCAACGACCCCGTCATTGTGGGACGTGCCAATCTCACTGGGGGAGAGACCTTCCTGCTGGGCAATCGCTATGTCATACAAGGTGGGACTATCGCTTTTCTCAACACTACGCGCACCGAGCCCGTGCTGAATCTTCAGGTCAACACCACCATTCAGCAATACAACATCGCAATGCGTTTCGAGGGCCCGGTCGATCATCTGCACACCAACTACACCTCCGATCCGTCATTGCCGCCGGCCGACATCATCAACCTGATTGCTTTCGGCCAGACGCAAGAGGCGCAGGCCGCGCAGGCGCAGCCGGGAAACCTCGGAGCCGAATCAGTGCTGGCTTCGGGCGTTACCAGTCAGGTGACTGGACGACTGGAGAAGATTGCCGGCATCTCGCACTTGTCCGTCGATCCGGTACTGGCACAGAACGGCAATCAAAATCCCGGAGCCGTTGTCACCATTCAGCAACGCGTGACCAGCAAGCTGTATGTGACGTTTTCGACCAACGTCACCCAGACCCAGGCGCAACAGGTGCTGGTGCAGTACCGCGTGAATCGCAAGTGGTCAGTCAGCGGAGACCGCGACCAGAACGGCGGATTTGGCGTGGACGGGCGGTATCACAAAGACTTCTGACGACCGGCAGAGTTTCTCGGTGTCATCCCGAGCGCAGCGGAGCGGAGCCGAGGGACCTGCAGTTTGTGCGCACCGGCGAAACCTTTCTTCGGAGCCATAAAAACTCGCCCACTTGCGCCGGTGGGGTATCCTAATTTCTTTTCACCCTCATGAACCTCGCCCACGCCGGCTTGCTCTTTTTCGCTGCGGTGGTCGCCGGAGCCATCAACTCCGTCGCCGGCGGCGGCAGCTTTATCTCATTCCCCTCGCTGCTGTTCCTCGGCATTCCGCCGGTGAACGCCAACGCCACCAATACGGTTGCGCTATGGCCGGGACAGGTAGCCAGCATCGGCGCCTATCGCGCCGAGCTTGCGAAATTGCCGTGGCGCAGCGTGACGCCACTGCTGATCACTGGCATTCTGGGCGGCATTCTCGGGGCCTGGGTCCTGCTCAAAACTCCTCAGAAAACCTTCATGAACCTTGTGCCCTGGCTGATGCTGATCGCAACCCTGATCTTCATGTTCAGCGGCAAGATCACGCAGTGGGTACGGCGCCGCGCAGCCGAACATCACACCACTGAATTCGCTACCGGCCGCGGCATCTTCATTCAGATCTTCATCGCGTTCTACATCGGATATTTTGGCGCGGGCGCGGGCATTCTGATTCTCGCCATGCTGGCGCTGCTCGGCATGGACCAGATTCACACCATGAACGCCCTGAAGGCGCTGCTCACCACCGTTTCGAACGGTGTGGCCATGCTGCTGTTTGTGCTGTCGCACGCGGTGTACTGGCCGGAAACCATCCTCATGGTCATCGGATCGATTTTGGGAGGGTACTTCGGTGCTCACTTCGCACAGAAGACGAAGCCGGAAAACGTGCGGCGTATTGTGATCGCGATTGGCTTCGTGCTCGCGGCGTATTTCTTCGCCAAGCAGATCAGGTCGTAATTCACCCGGCCCGACGATTCAGCAGCCATATCCCGCCGTTGAGATAGCTCGCGTACGTCACCCAGAGAAAATACGGCACCAGCAGATACGCAGCCAGGGGGGTGAGCCGATAGAAGATGAAGAT
The DNA here is from genome assembly GCA_963699875.1 of uncultured Acidobacteriaceae bacterium. GTDB lineage: Bacteria > Acidobacteriota > Terriglobia > Terriglobales > Acidobacteriaceae > CAVVDY01. Next base: position 127,166 of record CAVOVN010000001.1, on the reverse strand, counting down.
GTTAAAGAGTATCGCCAGCCACAGGATGACGACCTCAGCAAATGCCGGACCCGGCCGCCGCGCGCCAAAGAAGATTCCCGACCACGCCAGATTCAGCGCCAGCTGCGCGCAAAAGATCAGCAACGCTGCGCGCGCGCCCCATCCGTACTCGCGCCACACCAGCCACGCGGAAACCGCCATCAGGACATAGAGCGTCGTCCATACCGGCCCGAATACCCAACTAGGGGGCGTGCCCGGTGGCTTGCGCAGTGTGGGATACCAGTCGCGAACACTCTTGGCTGTAGGGATCGCCCCCAGTCCGCCGACGCCCAGGCAGACTCCAAGAAAAACGATCAGCATGAGCCATTGGATGCTGGTTGGCATGGGAGGAGCCATTAGCAACTAGCAATTAGCTTTGTATCAGGGCACGACCTTTAGTCGTGCCGAATGAGGCGTTGAAGGTATCCGGGCTTCAGCCCCTGCAAAACAGGGGGCGCAGGGGCTAAAACCCAGGGTGATTATTGCCGATTATGGCCCGGCTGAAGCCGTGCCCTGATACAAACCGACCCAAGTGCCAGCTGCTAATTGCTAATTGCTAGTTACTGACTTTCAAAACTATCTTCCCGTAATTCGCCCGCTGCAACATCAGACGATGCGCTTCGGCAGCCTGCTCCAGCGGAAGCACGTGCCCGACTTCCGGATGCAGCGCTCCACTCTGAATCCACGGCTGCATCGCCCGCAGCGCACCGCGAATCAGCTCGTGATCGCGCGCCAGATACGTCAGCCACAGACCATGTGCGCTGAGTCCCTTCGCCATCATTGCGCCGACATCGAACTTCTGCCGCTCGCCAGTCGCGGTTCCGTAGATAATGACGCGCCCAAACGGACGGCAGCAGCGCAGGCTCTTCGCCGTATGCTCGCCACCCAGCATTTCGAATACAGCATCAACACCTTCGCCGTTGGTCAGCTCACGCACGCGCTGCTCGTAGTCCACCTGCTTGTAATTAATGCCATGTGCCAAGCCGAGCTTCTGCACGCGTTCCAGCTTTTCATCGGACGACGACGTGCCGTACATCTCCAGGCCCAGCTGTTTTCCGATTTCGACAGCCGCCGTACCCACGCCTCCGGCCACGGCATGGATTAGCACGCGAGCTTTATGTCCCGGCTCACGATGCACCGGTTCTTTCGCATCGGGCGTCAAACCGGCTTTCCAATACGCCAGGTAAGCGGTAAGAAACGTCACCGGAAATGCGGCGGATTCGATTGACGTCCACTGCACCGGCTGCGGCCAGATCATATCTTTTGAAACGGCGAGTTTCTCGGCGGCGGCTCCGTATTGCGTGTAGCCCATCACGCGCTCGCCCGTCGCTTCCACCACGCCGGCGAATTCGCGTCCCGTGATCCACGGCGGCTCGGGCGTACCGGGATACGAACCGCGCGTCGCATGGGTATCGGCAAAATTTATACCAACCGCTTCCACGCGCACCAGCACTTCGCCGGCCTTAGGTTGCGGTTCAGGTACGTCGCGGAGTTCCAGAACTTCCGGCCCGCCGACGCGGGTCACGACCATGGCTTTCATGCAGCGAGTGTAACGCAATGGAAACCCGCGCCGGCAAGGGTAATATCGAAGATGCGATAACGTATGAGAGCTCAAACCAAGACCACGACTCAACGCTCCACGAAGCGTCAACCCATCCCTTCTTCCCTCGACGTTTTGCGGGCCCACGTCTTCGCCGATCTCACCTGGCTGGTACATGGCTTCAGCACGCGTCAGGGCGGAGTCTCTAAATGCTACGGGGGCAAGACGCTCAATCTCGGGTTGACGCCTGATGATGATCGGCAAGCCGTACTCCACAATCGTGAGCTGTTTGCTCAAGCTTTGCGGGCCATCGATGCGAATCGCGCACTCGTGGCCGCTAGTTCAGGTGAAGCAGATTCACTCCTCTATCGTGCAGCGTGTCGACGCGGCAACCGCCGACGCCTCTGACCGGTGATGGCCTGATCACGAATACCCCCGGCCTGCTGCTCGCCGTCAAGACCGCCGACTGTGTCGCCGGTTCTCGTCGTCGATGCCAGGCGCAGAGTTGTCGGCGCGTTCCACGCCGGCTGGCGGGGAACTGCGGCGCGCGTCGTGGAGAAAGGGATCGGCGAAATGCGCCGGCATTTCGGCAGCGATCCAGGCGATCTTCGCGCCGCCATCGGGCCTTGCATTCGCAGCTGCTGCTATATTGTCGGCGAAGAAGTGCGTGCAGAGTTCGAGTCACAGTTCAGCTACGCGCGCGAGCTTTTTCACGAAGTATTCAACTCCAATTCGCTGCATGTTCGATACCCGCTGCTTTTTCTGAACCAACGTGCGCCCGGGCACGGCGACCCGGCATCTGAAATGCATCTCGACCTGGTCGAAGCGAACCGGCGTCAGCTGGAAGCTGCTGGCCTTGCCGCTGATCATATCGAGATCATCGACGGCTGCACGGCCTGTGACACCACCCGCTTTTTCTCGCATCGCGCGGAGTTCGGCAAAACCGGCCGCATGATGGCCGCCGTCGGAATCAAACCGGAATAACCATGACAGAACGAAAGATGAAGGATTACGTAACTCTGGGCCGAAGCGGACTGATCGTCAGTCCGTTTTGTCTCGGCACCATGACCTTTGGCAACGACCGCTGGGGATCGCCGGACGAGGAAGCCCAGCGCATCTTCCACCGCTACGTGGAAGACGGTGGAAATTTTCTCGACTGCGCCGATGGCTATGCCGAGGGCAAGAGCGAAGAGGTGCTGGGCCGCTTCATCGCCGAATCCAAGCTGCGCGACAAGGTGGTGCTGGCGACCAAGTTCACGTTCGCGGCGCAGGAGGGCAATCCCAACTCCGGAGGCAATGGCCGCAAGAACACGTACCGCGCGCTTGAGGGCTCGCTGCGGCGACTCGTTACCGATTACGTCGATCTCTACTGGATGCACGTGTGGGACACGGTCACTCCGGTGGAAGAGGTCGTCGAGACGCTGAGCACGCTGGTGCGCGCGGGCAAGATTCGCTACTACGGCTTCTCCGATGTGCCAGCCTGGTACGTCGCACGCGCTGCGACGCTGGCCGAGGAGCGCGGCCTGGTGCCGCCGATTGCGCTGCAGCTCGAATATTCGCTGGTCGAGCGCAGCATCGAGCGCGAGCATGTTCCCGCAGCACAGGAATTGGGACTCGGCATTTGTCCGTGGAGTCCGCTGGCCAGCGGCTTCCTTTCCGGCAAGTACACGCGCGAGGGAGCATCGAGCAGTAAAGGCAGCCGTCTCGATGTTTTGAAAGCGTCGAACAATCCGGTGTTTAACAAATTCACCGAGAGCAACTGGAGCGTGTTGGACGCGTTGCAGGAGGTGGCAAAGCAACTCGGGCGTTCGACAGCACAGGTCGCGCTTGAACTGGGTGGCGACCCAACCGGGTGTGACGTCCACGATTATCGGCGCAACCAAGATCAAGCAACTCGAAGACAATCTCGCGGCGCTGAGCTTCGAGATTCCGCACGAGCTTCGCCAGAAGCTGGACGATGCGGGTGCACTCGATCCGGCGCACCCTTACATGTTCTTCGGAGAAGTGCTTCAGGAACGTGTAAGAGGTGCCGTGAAGGTGAAACGCTGGAAAAGCTGAGTGAGGTAGGCATTCTAGCTGTAAAATTATAGGTACCGAGCAACCGACTGCGATCGCTACATTTCCAACTAGAACGTGGGTGTTGCTTTTTTCTTGTCCTGCTCGACATGTGGTGACATGATTACTTCCGCATTGCTTTGGGCGGTTATTTCTAATGGCGGCTGAGATCAAAATACGTTGGGACGGCGATGTTCCGGGCCTCGATCAGCATCGTCTGAGCCTGGCTGCGTTCGCCGACCCGCTCAATCAACTGCTTCTTGCGTTGCGTCGCATCGCAACACAAATTGTAAGTCTAGCGGTTGAGCACGAGCGGCCGAAGACCGGGCGCTTCGCGAATCTAGCAAGACAGCTGGACATCGAAATCACCAGCATTGAGGGCAACTCAACGGGATTCAACGGCGTAGTGGCCTTTTATCAGCCCCCTGAAGAACTGCCGCTCTTCGCAGACCTGCCGGATCGCGCAGTCACCGAGTTACTGGACTCAATTGAGCGAGAGAGTAGGGGGCAGGCTACAAACTGGGCTGTTCGGAAATATCTGACGAGTTTGCCGCGAGCCGTTCACCGGCAAGTTTATGAGTTACACGAGAACGGTACGACTAAGAAGCGCGTCGAAATTGGCGATATCAACTTGACAGAGGTCCCCGGGGAGTTCCCGTCCTTGCGCGAACTGGATGGCAGTGTCGTTGGCGTAGGATTTGAACCGGGAAAGTCCGAAGTTCGAATGAAGAGCGAGTCTGCAACAGCTACCTTCGACGCCACAGACGAGCAAGTTGAAAGGGCATTGGAAGTTCGAAAGGAAGACGTTCGTTCGCTCGGAGTATATGACGGCAAACGCACTCGACTCTTGCACATAGCTAAAGCCAGCGAACCACGCTTCCAAGTGACCGAGGAAGCGGTCGAGGAACATATTTTTGGACGCTGGAGTGGCGTCTTCGCCCGCCTGGCCAAGTAATGACAGATAGCCACCAACCATGGACCCAGTGGATTGGTATCGACACAGTTGCCATGCTTTATGCCGAAGGGATAAAGCGCTGGGGTGGTTCAGCCTCTGACCCGCAAAGAGGTTGCATAGATGCTGCTCTCGGGGCGGCATATAACGCTGAGCTCTACGCTCCTGAGAATGAGCAGGAAGGATTTGTTCAGGGTCTCCTGTTTGCCTGCTATTTGCTGTTTTATCTCGCGACGAAGCACTGCTACACCGACGGCAATAAGCGAATTTCTTGGGCTTGCATGGCTTTCGTACTCCTCAATTTTGGACTCACCATCGAAGCAACCGAGGACGAGGTGGTGGAGTTTTGCCTAAGCGTCGCAAGCGGTGGCACAAAGAGCGGTGCGGAAGTTGTCTCTTGGGTATACCCCAAGCTTGTACCAGTCTCGTAATGCGAGGCTACACGAACGATCTCCTCACGCAAAAAGCCCGGACCGTTTTGGCCCGGGCTTCTTCGTTGCTCACGTCACTGTGCGTCCAGGTTCTGACCTTCAGCTTGTTCGTTCAACAAGGCAGCGGAGTTGTGTCACCGTCTTCGCTGCCACATGAGATTTGTCACCCGCTAGTTGACCAGAGCGATGTTCTCGACTTCGCGCTGGAAAGCCTCCAGAGTGTTGCCCAACATTCCTACTTTGCTTACGGCCGCGCGGGCATCCTCAGCGGAAACGCCGTAGCCGCGTCCCATCAGAAACATCTGCAGCAGCTCGGCGCAGTCCTTGGAGTCGAACCCTTGAAGCAGTTCGCTCCGCAGCGCCGTTAGTTCGGGCACGGAAAACTTTTCTGCCATCATCGACTCACCTCCGACCCTCAGGGGTCTTGTTTCTTGTTAGACGGATGACCAATGCAGAAAGTTGCAGCAATCTGGTTGCCGAACCGGTTGCCTGCCATCCGACTCATGCCATTTCTTGCGTCGTTATAACCCATTCGTACTGCGTAAGTTGTAAGCCGCCGGCTAGCGAGCTGTCATTTTCTGGTCATAGCTGTAATTCGCGGATATGAAAATCGGGCCTGGCGAATGAAGCTGAATGCAGCAAATGGGAAATTATCCTCTCTCCCAGCGGCAATGCGCGCTCCGACCAATCGCGCTGCGTAATTAACCGCAGCAGTGGCTCGGTCCTCGGTAGTCTGGCAGCGTCGCCGTAGTGAGATGATCGATACTCGCGCAATAGGCGAAACGTTCAGAGCCGAGCGCCGGTAAATGCAATCGCTGATCTCAAGCCATGACACCGATGATCGCCCGTGGGGCGTTGCCGCCGTTTGCGGGCTGCTGATCTTCACGACCGTTGCGGCTTTCGTGTTCGCGGCACTGCTCGCGGTGCACGCGATTCCGTTGTCGTATGGATCTGTGCTGCTACAGGGAGGTCTGGAACAAAGCGGACCGATTGCCTTCGTGATCTATGGTGCGCTAACACTCGCACTGGCGTGGGCGTTATGGACGCGGCGCAGGTGGGCGCGACGACTCACTCTCCTGCTGGCTGGCGTCGGGGTCGCTCTTGCGGTGCCCGCGATTTCCAGCGCCGTCGCCGACGGGCGGGCTTTCGCCATCGCGCGAGAAGGTCTGCAGATCATGGTGCGCGTGGCGGTGATCTTTTATCTAAGCCAGGAGCCGGTACGGGAATGGTTCGCCGCACCGCGTGCATGATTCCGCATCGCTACTTGTTTCGTCCTGAAGCAGGTCGTAGATTCTTAGACATTGGAGCGCGGCCCCAGGCGCTGATTCTGAAACGGCAACCGTTAGGAGGGAGCATGTTCAAAGGATTCCGGGATTTCGTTCTGCGTGGCAATGTTGTCGATCTCGCGGTCGGCGTCGTCATCGGCGCAGCCTTCGGCGCGGTGGTCACCGCATTTGTCAAAGATCTGCTGACGCCGTTGATCGCGGCCGTCGCCGGCAAGCCAGACTTCTCCGCGTTCTCCGCCGAACTTCACGGCACCAAGTTTCTTTACGGCGACTTCCTCAACGCGCTGATATCGTTCCTGCTGATCGCAGCCGCGGTCTATTACTTCGTCGTGCTACCGGTGAACGCCCTGATGGCTCGCTTCCACAAGGAAGTGCCGGCCGACAAGATGCAGTGTCCGCAGTGTTTGAGCGACATTCCTGTCGGGGCGCATAAGTGCGCGTTTTGCACCTCGGCGGTGTAGGAAAGGTCGAGTTTTCGCGAGGAAAGCGGGCGCACGCGCCATAACTTTAACTCATGGATTGGCTGGGATCCATCACTTTGAGTCATGGCAGGGACTCCAACTTCGTCCCATGATGCCGAGAATTCTGGCTGATTAGCTGCATCGGGGCGTGGTTTGAAACGAACCAAGCCGAAGGACGAGCTGACGCCACGCCAATCAAGCTTGCGCCAGCCGTTCTGGCCCTGCTTTCTGCGCTTTGTCCTGCTTCCCGGCCCGAAATCCACAATACTGCCCGGTAAATTGCTAAACTCTGTCGAGAGAATCCCGCTGAAGCTGCTCCCATGAATATTTCCGAAGCCATGCGCATCGCGCTGCTGTCGCTCTGGGCGAACAAGCTGCGCTCATTTTTGACGTTGCTGGGAATCGTTATCGGCGTCTCGGCGGTGATCGCGGTGGTGACATTCGAGAGCGGGATTAACGGCTACGTCGCCGAGAAGATTTTCAATCTCGGCGCGGACGTCTTCATCGTCAGCAAAATGGGCAATGTAGTCACTGACCCCGATCAGTTCATCGAAGGCAACCGGCGCAAAGATCTCACCATGGAACACTACGAGGCGGTCTCCGAAGGCTGCACCGCGTGCACTCTGGTTGGCGCCTCGATATGGAACGATACGGGGAAGGTAGCTTACGGAACGCAGAGCAGCAGCGACAGCAGGATTCGCGGCTGGACGCCTACGATGACGCGCATCTATGACCTCGACCTCGATCTGGGCCGCACCATCAATGAAACGGACCTGGATAACACTGCGCCCGTGGTCGTGATTGGCTCAGACATTCGCGACAACCTGCTGGCGGGCGTCGACCCTATCGGCAAGGAGATCCGCGTCGACGGCCATGTTTACCAGGTCATCGGCGTAGGAACCAAGCGTGGCAAGACACTCGGCCAGAGCGCCGATAACTGGGTGATGATGCCGATCACGACCTGGTTCAAGGCCTACGGCACGCACAAGACGCTGAACATCTGGGCCAAGACCAACGGAGTAGGCCTGCCGATGGAACAGGCCATTGACCAGGCGCGCGTCATCATGCGCTCGCGTCGGCACGATCCCATCGGCGGCAAAGACAGCTTCTCCATCGAAACCAACGACAGCTTCATGGCCATATGGTCGAACATCAGCGGCAGCTTCTTCATCGTGATGATTGTGATCGCGTCGATTTCTTTGCTAGTGGGCGGCATTGTGATCATGAACATCATGCTGGTGACGGTGACCGAACGCACGCGTGAGATCGGTATTCGCAAAGCCATGGGCGCGCGCCGGCGCGACGTGATGCTGCAGTTCCTGATCGAGTCGGGCACCATGGCGCTGATTGGTGGACTGATCGGCGTGGCGGGCGGCATCAGCATCGCGAAAGCAGTGACGCTAGCGATTGGAATGCCGTCGGCGATCCAGCTATGGGCGGTCGCGGCGGGATTGTTCGTGGCCACCAGCGTTGGAATTTTCTTCGGCGTCTATCCCGCGCGCAAAGCGGCGAAGCTGGATCCGATTGTCGCGTTGAGGTTTGAATTGTAGGAAAACTAGTAATTAGTGATTAGTAATTAGCTGGAGAGTTGAGCGTCAAGCGCGTCGGTTCCTTCTCAATTACGGGCGCTAATTGCGAATCACTAATTACTAACTACTAATTACTAATTACTTCTTTTATGAAGACCAAAGACTACTCCCAAATTCTTCGCATGGCATGGGACACGCTCACCGCAAACAAGATGCGGTCGGGGCTGACCATTCTCGGCGTGGTCATCGGCATCATGATGGTGATCGTCATCTCGTCGGTGGTGCGCGGCCTGAACTCCAACGTGCAGGGCATGGTCGAGGACATGGGCTCGAACATCATCTTTGCCTATCACATGGAGCCGTTCACCTTCGGACGCCCCACTACCGAGATGCTCACCCGCAAGGAGCTGACCCTCGAAGATGCGATGGCCATGAAGGACCTGCAGCACGTCGAGGCGGTCACCGCTGCACAGCGCTTGCAGCTGCAACAGTTCGGCACCGGTACCTACGCGGTCAAATATGAAGGTCGCAAATCGAAGAACACGATGCTCGAAGGCGACACCTATGAAGCCGCCAAGGTCTACGACATCAAGATAGAGAATGGCCGATTCTTCACCGCAACCGAAGACGAGCACCATAGCCCGGTGATCATCCTGGGACACGATACGGCAGAACAACTGTTCGCCAACCAGGATCCGGTGGGTAAGGAAATCAACATCGAAGGCGAGCTGTTCACCGTGATCGGCGTGGCGGCGAAGAAGAAAGCCGCCTTCGGTAGTGGATCAAATCCGGAAGACAACATCGTTTACTTTCCGCTGGCAACGTTTCGCAAATTGCATCCCGAGCTCAAGGACTACTGGATCGGCGTAAAAGCCACGTCGCAAAACGACATGCCGGCTGCCATGGACGAGATGCGCGCGCTGCTGCGCCGCCGCCGTCATGTGCCACCCAGCAAGCCTGACAACTTCGCCGTCTTCAGCCAGGATTCGCTCAGCGACGTCTGGAACCAGCTCACCGGCGGCATCTTCATCTTCATGTTTGCAGTATCGAGCGTCGCGCTGATTGTCGGCGGAGTAGGAGTGATGAACATCATGCTGGTGTCCGTCACCGAGCGCACGCGCGAGATTGGCGTACGCAAAGCCGTAGGTGCGCGCAAGCGCGACATCCTGATGCAGTTCACCCTCGAAGCCATTACCCTGACGGGCGCTGGAGGCATTCTCGGGATTTTGATTGGCGGCCTGCTGACCGCGCTGGTGCCATTGGTGTTTCCTTCGTTGCCTGCCACCATGTCAGTGCAATGGGTGGCCACCGCGACCATCGTCTCGGGCATGATCGGACTTGTCTTTGGGATTTATCCCGCGTGGAAGGCGGCCAACCTCGACCCCATCGAGGCGCTACGGTACGAGTAGCGGAACAAGTAGCAATTAGCAACTAGAAGTCATCTCATGAAATCCGTTGCCTTGTATCAGGGCACGCCTTTCAGGCGTGCCGAACGAGTATAGAAAATGTCCGGGCTTTAGCCCCTGCCAAACCGGGCGCGCAGGGGCTGAAGCCCAAAAATAATTTGCCCTCTGCGGCACGGCTGAAGCCGTGCCCTGATACAAAACGATCGATCAGATAGCTTCTACTAATCAGCCGCCAACTATCGGCAGTCGTAAAATGCGCTGACCACCGCCTACTGTTTCACGGAGTGATCTCCCAAACGTTGCCGCAACCGGTGGGGTAGCAACTCTGAAGGTTGGTGTCCCCAAATGCAGTTCCGTATACATTTCCTTCAGCGTCGACCACTAAGCCGGGATTGACAAAGGTTCCATCGGAGCCGTTGAAGTCGTGCAGGTCCAGTGCAATCCAAGTTTGGTTCGCGTACGTGAGTTCGAATATCGTTCCACGGCCAAAGCCACCGAAGTCCGCCAGACCATACAGATTGCGGGCGCTATCGAAAACCAGCGGGCCGTGAGGTGAACCCCCTGTCGAATAGCTGGTGAAGCTGTACAGCGTCTCCAAGACCCAGGTACCCGGTTGGGTCAAACGAAAAACCGTGCCCAGCCCAGCCGCGCCGCCTTCGGCGGTCACACCGTAGAGATTGCCCGAGGAGTCGGCAATCAAGCCCCCGTCAGGGTAGGTGCCATCGCTCTCCTGGAAGGTGTGCAGAACTGTTTCCGTCCACGACGCGCCCGACCGACTCAATTCGTAAACGATGCCGTCGTTACTGCTGCCTCCGGTCACGGCTGTTCCGTAGAGATTGCCGGCCCGATCCAAAATGAGAGGGCCGTCGGGACTGGCTCCGTGGGAGCTGTCGAAGTTCAGGAGCGTAGTCTTCGACCACAATCCACCGGAAGACTTGAGCACGTAAACCGTCCCGCACGCGCAAGGAGCGCTGCCTCCGTAGTAGGTGGTCCCATAGATGTTCCCCGCGGCATCGAGAATCACCGGGCCGGGGTACGATCCGTCCGCGCCACCGGTGAAGGTGTAGAGGACGGTCTGTGTCCAGGGACAGAAAGCAGAACGGCAGGCAACGGTCACCGGAGGCTGTAGCTTGAATACCACGCCGCATCCTTCGCCGCCACAGCCGCCAACTCCTCCCTTCCAGGTGGTGCCGTAGATGGAACCGTCTGGTCCGAAAACCAGCCGGGTATTGGGATAAAGGCCGTGAGTGAATTGCAGAAATTGATAGAGGGGGTTGAGCAGCCAACTTGACTGCGACTCGGTGATGGTGAACCCGGCACCGATCGTGCCGGTTGCGCTGCCGCTGCTTGTTCCAAAGGGCCTTCCGGTACGGTCGAGGGTTAAACCAGCGGCGGGATTGGCGCCGTCGATTCCGCCGGCGAATTCATGAAGCACGGTGAACGTCTGTGCCTGCGCGGTTTGCGCCGCCAAGGTGCTCAGCATCAGAATGGCAAAACCGACGGTCGCCAATCTGAAAGCAGTTGCGAAACATCGATGTTGATCCAAACGGGTCATGTAAGTTCTCCTCTCCCCCAACGCCAAGCCAGCCCGAAGGGTCAGGCTGGGCAAATACTTACGATCCAGGCGGATGCGATGGGGTTCAGGGCCGATTGGTGGAGAAGCATATCACGCGCGATTAGCGGCGCAACTGAATTTTGCCGGATGCCGAAATGACGGCGGAAGCGGAAACCTAGCGTTATTTAGACAGCCGTTACCCGGTCTTGATGTTTCGTCCCGGGCGCGACGCCGGAGTCAACTCACGCAGTCATGCAGCTAGCTATCACCCGAACCTGTGTTTCCAATCACATCTGCCGTGCGGTGGGAGTGGAATACTATTGCGGTAGTAATTGGAGGCAATTCCGCAATGACAAAGTTTTCCCCCTGGATGTTAATCGTTCTGTTGTTCAGCCTGGTCGCGTTCTCCGCATTCGCGAGTGCGCAGGCAGCTGACCAGAAAGTCCCCGCATCAGCCCAGACTGTAACCGGTTGTCTACAGAAGGGCGTTGAGCCCACCGGCGGGTTCTTCCTGGTGACGGCAAAGAGCCAGCACCTGGAACTGTACGACGACGGCAATGCTGCGCTCGGAGATCACGTCGGACAGCGGGTTACCGTGACAGGAACTACTCCCAAGCGTTCGGCTGAGCAGGAGAAGGTGAGCCAGCCTTACGAGAAGCAGGAGACCGGCACTATGAAACATGGCGACTTCCAGGTGACGAGCATGAAGGTCGTCAGCCCGACCTGCACGAAGTAGTTAAGAAGCCCACTCGGTTGCTTTCGGAAGGAGTGGGCTTTCGTGTCTTTGGGATTTCGGTAGGATTAAGCTACAGGGATGGGAGGCTTATGGAACCGAATCTGGAACTGACAATCGCAATGCTGGCTCGCACCCCCGCTACTCTCAACGCAATGCTGCGCGACCTGCCGGATAGCTGGACCCAAGCCAACGAAGGCGAGAAGACATTCAATGCCTACGAAGTGGTTGGACATCTGGCGCATGGCGAGCGTGCCGACTGGATGCCTCGGGTGAAGATGATTCTTGAGCACGGCGAGGGGCGAGCCTTTGTGCCCTTCGATCGCTTTGCGCAGGACCGGGAGAGCGCGGGCAAGTCGCTGCCGCAGTTGCTGGATGAGTTCGCGGAGCTGCGCGCGCAAAACTTAAACCAGCTGCGCGCCCTCGGGGTGACCGATCAGCAGATGCAGTTGCGCGGCAAGCATCCTCGGCTGGGAAGCGTGACGCTGGGCAACTTGCTGTCGACCTGGGCAGCGCATGACATGACACATCTGCACCAGCTGGCGCGCATCATGGCGCATCAGTACAGAGAGGCCGTGGGCCCGTGGACGGTATTTCTCGGGGTGCTGCAATGCAATGGGCACAGCGCGGGATAGGTCGAGTGGAGAGTTGCTGAGCTTTGAAAGGGCACGGCTTAGCCGTCTCGGGCAGAGGCCCAAATCGTTCCCGCCTTCAGGCGTGAGGAGACGCCGATTCTCAGCGGCTAAAAGCCGGAGCTTGATAGTTCTTCCTGCGGCACGGCTGAAGCCGTGCCCCTTCAAAACGGCCGATCCGTGTTCCTCGGTGTGAATCCGCGGTTAAGATTTTCAGTCGCCAACAGCCATGGCCGGCTGAATCTCGTCCACACCAACAACGTTGGTGGGATATTTGCCGGTGTAGCACGCGGTGCAGTAGGTCACGTCCTCGCCTTCGCCGGCAGCTTGGCGCAAACCTTCGAGCGATAGGTAGGCGAGCGAGTCGGCCCCGATGTACTCGCGGATTTCGTCAACCGACTTGTTGGCGGCGATGAGCTGGTTCTTGGAAGGCGTGTCTACACCGTAGTAGCAGGAAGAGACAGTCGGAGGACACGAGACGCGCATGTGAACTTCTTTCGCTCCGGCATCGCGCACCATGCGAACGATTTTGCGGCTGGTAGTGCCGCGCACGATGGAGTCGTCGATCAAGACCACGCGCTTCCCGGCGAGCACGTGACGCACCGGATTCAGCTTTAACCTCACGCCAAAGTCGCGCACGCGCTGTTCGGGCTCAATGAAGGTGCGCCCGACGTAATGATTGCGAATCAAACCGAACTGCAACGGGATGCCGCTCTCGTGCGAGAAACCCATCGCCGCGGTCACTCCGGAATCGGGCACCGGAACTACGATGTCGGCATCGACAGGCGCCTCACGCGCCAGTTGCCGGCCCATGGCGTCGCGCGTCTGCTGCACCGGCTTGCCGAAGACCAGGCTATCGGGCCGGGAAAAATAAACATGCTCGAAGATGCAGCTCGACATCGGCGCCTGCGCGGCATAAAAACGCGAATGCACGCCTTCGGGGCCTACGATAATCAACTCGCCCGGCTTTACCTCGCGCTCGTAAACCGCGCCAATCAGGTCAAAGGCGCAGGTTTCGGAGGCGAAAACGACGGCGCGATGTCCAGCCTGTGCGGGAATGCGTCCCATCACCAGCGGACGGAAACCACGCGGATCGCGGGCGGCGAAGATTCGGTCAGGCGTAATCATCACCAGCGAAAATGCGCCTTCCAGACGACGCAACGAGTCGGCCATCGCAGCGGGAAGCGTCTCTTCTTTCGAGCGGGCGATCAGGTGCACGACCACTTCGGTGTCGCTGGTGGTCTGGAAGATGGAGCCTTGCGCCTCCAGGCTGGCGCGAATTTCAAGCGCGTTGGTGATGTTCCCGTTGTGCGCCAGGGCGAGGCGTCCCTTGCTGCACTCGACGCGAATCGGTTGCGCGTTCAGCAGGGCAGAGTCGCCGGCGGTGGAGTAGCGCGTGTGGCCAATCGCCAGCGAGCCCGGAAGACTGGCGAGGACATCGGCGGTGAAGATGTCGGAGACCAGCCCCATGTCCTTGTGTAACTCAAGCCGCTCGCCGTTGGACGCAGCGATGCCCGCGGATTCCTGGCCGCGATGCTGCAAGGCGTAGAGGCTGAGGTAAGCGAGCTTGGAGGCCTCAGGATGGCCGTAGATGGCGGCTACGCCACACTCTTCGCGAAGTTTGTCAGATTCGATCAGCATCGCTCACCTTCAGACTTCTCTAGACAAGCACCCCGGGAACCAGCCGCTCTTCGGTATCCGTGTGCAACGCCTGCTCCAGAGCGCCAGACCAAACGTCATTCAATTCGGAGACCTCGGCGGACACGGCCAATTTGCCGTCCACCCGAATTTCCAGATTGCCCGGAGTCGTATGTCCGATATTTTCCGCTGAGAGGGCGTATTTTACCGCTACCTCTTTGATTCGTTCCACACTATTCGGGTCGCAAGAAACCAGAATGCGGCTGGCGTCCTCGCCGAACAGGACAAACTCAGAAACCAGCCCGTCGGAAGTAAGGTCAACCGCCGCGCCAATACCCCGCTCGAAGCCGCACTCTGCCAGCGTGACGGCAATCCCGCCGTCGGAGCAGTCCTTGGCCGACTCGACCAGCCCGGCGTCGATCATCTCGATGATCGCCTTCTGCAAGGCGGCCTCGCGTTCAATCTCCATCGCCGGAGGGAAGCCCCAAACCTCGCCCACGACCTCCTTGGCATATTCGGACGAGCCAAACTCGGCTTCCACGTCGAAGGTGTCGCCCGGCTCAGTGCCGCGCAGCAGGACGAGCGCCCGGTCTGTGGACTTGAAGTGCGGACCTACCGCCTTGTGGACGTCTTCGAGGATGCCGACAATTCCAATCACGGGCGTGGGATAAATGCCCTCGCCCAGCGTTTCGTTATAGAAGCTGACATTGCCGCCGGTGATCGGTGTTTCAAGCTCCTCGCAGGCTTTGGTCATGCCATCGACGGTCTGCGAGAACTGCCACATGATGTGTGGCTTCTCCGGATTGCCGAAGTTCAGGCAGTTGGTTGCGGCAATCGGAGTCGCACCGGTACACGCTACATTGCGCGCCGCTTCGGCCACTGCATGCATTGCTCCCAGCTTGGGGTCGAGGTAGCACCAGCGGCCGTTGCCGTCGAGCGCCATGGCCAAGCCACGGTTCGTTCCCTTGATGCGAATCACGCCGCCCTCGGAGCCCGGGCCCTCCACGGTGTTGGTCTGCACCATGGAGTCGTACTGCTGATACACCCAGCGCTTGGAGCAGATATTCGAGCTGGCCAGCAACTGCTTCAGCTCTGCGGTGAAGTCGCTTTTCTGCCCGAGATGAACGCTCTCCGGCACCTCGCGCGAGATGGGAGGCTCCCAGCGCTGCAAGGGCCGATGGTAGAGAGGAGCCTCGTCAGTGAGCGCCTGGTTGGGAATCTCGGCAACGACATTGCCGTGCTCACGCACGCGCATCATCGGCTGGTTGATGACGTGTCCGATGGTGACCGCATCGAGTCCCCACTTCTCGAAGACGCGAAAGACTTCGTCTTCGCGACCCTTCTCGGCGACGAGCAACATGCGCTCCTGCGACTCGCTCAGCATGATCTCGTAAGGAGTCATGCCGGTGTCGCGTTGAGGGACGAGATCAAGTTCGATCTCCAGGCCAACGCCGCCGCGCGCGCCCATCTCGCAGGTGGAGCAGGTTAGCCCGGCAGCACCCATGTCCTGAATGCCCACGATTGCGCCCGTCTGCATGGCTTCGAGGCAGGCTTCGAGCAGCAGCTTCTCCATGAACGGGTCGCCGACCTGCACGTTCGGGCGCTTGGCTTCCGACTCTTCGCTGAACTCCTCGCTCGCCATGGTCGCGCCGTGAATGCCGTCGCGGCCGGTCTTCGAGCCGACGTAGATAACGGGATTGCCTTCGCCCGCAGCCTTGGCATAGAAGATCTGGTCGCGGCGAACCAATCCCAGCGCAAACGCGTTGACCAGCGGATTGCCCGAATAGCAAGGCTCAAACTTGGTTTCGCCGCCCAGGTTCGGCACGCCAAAACAGTTGCCGTACGACGCGACGCCGCTCACCACGCCCTCCATAACGGAATGGTTCTTGTGCACGGTGGCGCGGTCGATCTCCGCTACAGCGGGTGCTCCATTCCGTCCCGTGGGTTGGGACGGGGTGGGGGTTTTGATCGGTCCAAATCTCAGCGAATCCATGACCGCGACTGGCCGGGCGCCCATGGTGAATATGTCACGCAGAATGCCGCCAACTCCGGTCGTTGCTCCCTGAAACGGCTCAATAAACGACGGGTGATTGTGCGACTCGATCTTGAACGCGCATGCCCAGCCATCACCGATGTCGATGATGCCCGCATTCTCGCCGGGGCCCTGTAGCACGCGTCGGCTGCGCGTCGGCAGGCGCTTCAGATGCACGCGCGAGGATTTGTAGGAGCAATGCTCGCTCCACATCACGCTGAAGATGCCGAGCTCGGTCAGGGTCGGCGTGCGCCCCAGCGATTTCAGGATCTTGTCATATTCCTCGGGCGTGATTCCGTGATCGCGAAGGATTTCGGGAGTGATGGCGGGTTCTTGAACGGTAGGCTGTCCGGTTTCAATTGGGGTCATGGCAGTTCGGGGTGGAGTCTTCATTTTCGCACGCCAGCGGGTGCGAGGAAAGAAGGCATTCAAAGCACCAGTCTTCCGCCGCTTCTCGTGTCAGTCATAGACGTCGCGGCGATGACCAACGCGGAGAATGGTGACAATGCGCGCACGATCATCAATGCTGTAGACGATGCGCCAGTCGCCGACTCGCATTCGCCAAACGTCGCGGTAGCCCTTAAGTTTCTTGGATCCTATTGGCCTCGGATTATCCGCGAGCAAAACAACTTTGGCGTCGACCCGGTCAAAGATCACAGTATCCAGCCGATCCAATTCTTTTTCCGCGGACGGCTTGATATCGAGACGGTAGTTAGGCACTTTTACGCGACCGCTTCAGACGTTCCGCGCGGTACTGCTCATAGGGCACGCTTTTCTCTTTTCGCCGGGACTCGGCCACCAGGCCATCCCAGAAGTCCTCCCACAGAGCTCCATGCTTCTTGAGATCGATCTGCACCGCTATCTTGCGACCCTTCTCATCCGTGACGTAATTGATTCCGGTCATTCGATGAAACCCCACCTCGATTGTACTTTGATCATCAGCCGCGACTACTCTTCCGCAGCTTCCCACTGATAGCCGCAGGCCAGGCATTTCCAGCGGTGCAGCAGCTCGCCCTGCTGAAAGTCAGGCAGCGGAATAGTCGCCGACCAGAGGGCAATCTGTCGCGGGCCGTCGGCGCCAATTTCACGAATCTCCAACGACTCACATTCAGGGCAGCAGGCGATGTCATCGGTCTCGTCGTCATCGTCGGTCTCAGAGCCTTCGGGAATGAAGTCGTCGAGCACTTCCAGCGCGCGCACCACCTGGCTGTCGGGAACCTGCAGGCGAATGCCGCCCAGCGCGATGGCGATGTGCAGGTTGATCATGTTCTCATCACGCACATGGGCCGAGATTCCCGCCGAAGTCAGCTTGCCCTGGGCAAGCTTGGCTTCGCCCATGGTGTGGAACTTGGCGATTGTGATGAGCTCATCGGTCATGCAGGTGAGAAAAGGTAGCTATAGCTTATCGCGTCCGTCAATGCCTTGCGCGGTAAGAGAGGTCTAACCACGGATCCACACGGATAGCGCAGAGCCGATTCTGGCTAAAGGCCGGACACTCCTCCCGATCCGTGAAGATCCGTGGCAATCCGTGGTTGGTCGAGCTTTGGGTTACTTAGCGCGGCTTAGTTCGCTAAGATGAGCGCGTTCGCTGTGCGCCGCGATAGCTTCGACGATTTGCGTGGCAATCGCCAACGCGTCGCGGCCGGCTTCGAGCGTCACCTCGGGCTGCGAACGTCGGCGCACGGCATTGAGGAAGCTGGTGATTTCCGCCTTGAGCGGCTCCTGCTGCTCCACCTTCGGCTTGAAAGGAACGATCCCGGGAAGTGCGCTCGCCACCACGCTCGCGGGATTGAAGGGATCCATCCCCAGCGTATCTGGGACGTCATCTTCGACGGTGAGAACCAGCACGTCCTGGCGCGAATAGTCGAGCGAAATGTATTGTTGCGGCTGAAAAAAACGCAACTTGCGCACGCGCTCGGTGCTGACCCGGCTGGCCGTGAAATTGGCGACGCAGCCGGATTCGAACTCAATGCGAACATTCGCAATGTCGACCTTCTTCGACAGGATCGGCAGGCCTACGGCGCGGATTTCCCTTACCTTGGATTTCGCGAACGTCAGGACAATGTCGATGTCGTGGATCATCAGATCGAGCACCACGTCAACATCGAGCGAGCGCGGGGTGAAGACGCTCAGGCGATGGACCTCGAAGAACATGGGCTGGGTCAGCAGGGGAAGGGTCGCACGCACCGCGGGATTGAAGCGCTCCAAGTGCCCGACCTGCGCAACGCGTCCGTAGGCCTCAGCCACGGTTTTCAGCTCGTCAGCCTCGGCCACGCTGACGGCCAGCGGCTTCTCGATCAGCACGTCGACGCCAGACTGCATCAGCTCGCGAGCCACCGGAAGATGTAGAACGGTAGGCACGGCGACGGAGACTGCATCAACCCCTTGCGCGATAAGCTCGGCGGCAGACAGAAATGCGCGGGTCTTGAACTCAGTCGCGACGGATTGCGCGCGTGCGAAATCGGTGTCGGCGATTCCGGCAAACTCGATTCGTTGAGAAGCATCGGCTGCGAGGTCGCGGTAGACGCGAGCGTGGTTGCGCCCGAAAGCCCCCGCGCCGACTACGCCTACGCGCAATGTGTCGTTCTGATCAGGCATGGAGCGATTGTCGCGCATTAGAACACAAGTCGCAAAACCCGCTCAGATGGACAAGTCCGCTTTGAAGGGGCACGGCGAGCCGTGTCGAATAGGGTGCGCGACAGAGCAGCTTTAGCCGCTGAGGTGATCTTGATACCCGACCATACCAGCATTCCGGCAGAGGCTAAAGGCATCGGCTTGAGCGTGGTTATCGGCACGGCTCAAGCCGTGCCCCTTCAAATTACATTCCCTTGTGCGGGATGTGGCTTGTGACCGTCTCGGCGACGATGCAAATTTGGGCTTCGTCCGCGGCGGCTATGACGGCGGGCTTGTCGAACATGAGGCAGTGTCCGGCATCGACTGCCAGGCAGGTTGCGCCGGCCTGTTTCATGGTTTCGATTGTCTGCAACCCAACGACCGGCACATCGAAGCGCATGTCCTGATTCGGCTTGGCGACTTTAATGACGGTAAGGGCGCGGCTCAGCGTCGAAGGCTCTTTGCCCAGCGACGGCGAGCGCATGATCTCGCCAGCGCGCAGGATGGCCGCGTCCGTGCCCTCCATCGCTTCGACCGCGACGCATGCAGCGTCGGCGATGACGACGGTCTGGCCGATATCAAAGCGCGAGAGATGTTGCGCCACTGCCCGACCGTAGGTGATGTTCGTCTGCTCGGTGTCGTCTGGGCTGCGGCGCGTCATCACACCTTCGGTCGCCAGCAGCGGCTCGAGCAGCGACGTCGAGCTCATCAGCGTAATGCCTTCATCCGCGAGCACTTTGGCGACCGCGCCTATCAGTGAGTCCGTGTTGCGAGTGGCCAGCGTGAGCAGCAACTGAGCCAGCCGCCAGTCAGGCTTGATGCTGCTGAAGATGCGCTTATGCTTGACTTGCCCGGCCATGATGGCCTGTGAGATGCCCTCGCTCTTGAAGGTCTCGATAAGCTTCGAGAGCTCGCCCAACGAGAGCCAATGAACTGCCGCAGCGCCACGCTGCTCGATCTCGGATGAAGCTTCTTCCCTGATGGCGGCGACAACGACCTGCATGCCCTGCGAACGCGCTGCGTCCAGGACGAGGAAGGGGAACTCGCCGTTGCCGGCGATGAGGCCGATACGATTGTTATCAGTTCCGTTCAATCAAAGCACCTGCTCGCATTATCGGCCGCTCTCTCAATGATTGTCATCCCGAACGAAGTGAGGGACCTGCTTTCGGTTGCGGAGCCACGAACTTCAGAGGTGGTAACGGCTTTCCCCAGTCCTCAGCCAAGTCGTCCCAGGTTGGGTTCTCGCGTTCGACGAGCGCGACTCTTTTCGCTCGTGTCCCATCCTTGATTACCTTCTCGCGATGAATGGCGTTGCCGACATACTGAAACTCTTCCCAATACACCAGCCGGTTGATCTTGTATTTCTGAGTGAAACCTTCTATCTCGCCTCGCTTGTGCTGTCCCACCCGCCGGAACAGATCGTTGGTGATACCCGTGTAGAGGCGTCGCGATCTACTTGAGAGTATGTAGAGGAAGAAGCGGTATTGGCGTGGCACACAGCTAAAATCTCAGGCGCACTAAAGCATTGTCTGTGACGCAAAGCACGCCGTGTTGGCCAATGAAGGAAAGCAGGTCCCTCACTTCGTTCGGGATGACAAATCTGGGGATAGGTGAATAACGAAACGTTGTGGGTAGCACGCGCACCTTCCATTTACACTGCACACATGAAGAAGCTCCGGGTAGGAGTCTTGTTTGGCGGGCGCAGTGGCGAGCACGAGGTGTCGCTGCTGTCGGCGGCGTCGGTCCTGAACGCAATCGACAAGAAGAAATATGACGTGGTGCCCGTCGGCATTACCAAAGAGGGCCGCTGGCTAACGCCGTCGCATGCTGAGCGCCTGCTGAAAGGCGACAAGGCCGCGATCGAGCCGCGTCACCTCCGCGCGGGCGACCCCGACGCTACCTACGGCGCCGCGGTTTTGGCCAAGGGTGAAGCGGTCGTCGTGCCCCCGATGCCGGGCACAAACCATTCTGCGCTGGTGCCGTTCGAGACCAGCGCGCACGAGATGCAGGCCGCGGCAAACCCTATCGACGTCGACATTATCTTTCCCGTGCTGCACGGAACCTTCGGCGAGGACGGAACTATACAGGGACTGCTCGAACTGGCCGACATCGCCTACGTCGGCGCGGGAGTTCTCGGCTCGGCCGCGGGCATGGACAAGGACGTGATGAAGAAGCTGTTTCGCGACGCGGGCCTGCCCATCGTGAAGCATCTAACCGTGCTCCGCAGCACATGGCGCAAAGAACCGAAGAAAGTACGCAAGCAGATTGAGAACGCGTTGAAGTATCCAGTCTTCGTTAAGCCGGCGAATCTCGGCTCGTCGGTGGGCATCAGCAAAGTTCATGGCGGCAGCGAGCTGGCAGCGGCGATGGACGAAGCGGCGCGCTTCGATCGCAAGCTAGTCATCGAACAGGGGGTTGGAGGCGCGAAGGGAAAGGCGCGAGAGATCGAGTGCTCGGTGCTGGGCAACGATGAGCCGATCGCATCTGTGCCCGGTGAGATCGTCCCCATCAAAGAGTTTTACGATTACGACGCCAAGTACCTTGCCGAGGGCTCGGAGCTGATCATTCCCGCGAAATTGCCAAAGGCGAAACAGAAGGAGATACAGCGGCTGGCGGTGCAGGCGTTCCAGGCGGTCGATTGCGCCGGCCTGGCACGTATCGACTTCCTGATGGACCCGCGCACCGGCAAGATGTTCGTGAACGAAATCAATACCATGCCGGGCTTCACCTCGATCAGCATGTATCCCAAGTTGTGGGCGGCCTCGGGAATCGAATATCCCGAGTTGATCGATCGATTGATTCAATTAGGTTTACAGCGCTACGAAGAGAAAAAGGAGAACCGCTACGCGAGGTGAGCACGTTCGCTCGCAGAAGCAAGCGCGCGCTTGCTAACGATTTTTTTCTACCCCCGTCTATCTTTTGCAAGCAGGGAGCGATGCTTAGACGGGGCATGTGAGTGGTTCCTTCCGCTGGAACGCCATGCCCCGGGCACCGCAACTCATTGTCTCCTCCTTTCGCACAATTGGGGCCTCTCTTCGTGAAGGGCGAAGAGAGGCTTCTTTTTTTGTGTTGAGTGGATAGGAGAAGGTCGCGCTATTGCGCGGGCAGTTCGTATTCGAAGTCGTAGAAGTGTTTGCCGCCCGCTTCAATCCGAATGTTCAGCTTGCCGGTAATGCCGATGAGCTCGCCGGTGCCGGAGTCGGGAACTACGCTGATGGTCAACTGAGGAACGCCGCGATTCATTACTCCGGTGTGGTGCAGTGCGAAGCTGCCGCTGCGGCCGCCCAGTGTGCCGGTCACCCGCTCGACGGCGACGTAGGCTCCTGAACCCTGCACACTGCTGCTCATGGCGGTGAGCATCTCGCCTACACTCGTCGCCTCCAGCTCGCCGTGAAATTGCTTGTTGAGCGCCATGCGTCCAAGTCCGGAATCAGCTTCTGCTTCGGCCAGAGACTGCGGGGTGATTTTTACGTCGAAGGGTCCTGTTACGTGATTGGGCATAGTTTTTATTGGGCTTTCTGTGCCTGCTGGCGTTCTTCTGGCGTCATTTGTGTCCAGATCTGCTGCCGAAAATCTCGCGCCCAGACTGCATTCGGATTCGCTTGTAACGCCTGGCTCATATATTGATAAGCCCGCACGCGATTGCGGGGAACACAAGTTCCGCTCGCGTACAGCGAACCCAGGCGGCTGCGCGCGGCTGCGTCCCCATCGGCAGCGGCGGATCGCAACAGAACCATCGCCTGATCGCAGCTCTGGGGAACGCCATCGCCCTTGATGTACAGGTTGGCCAGCTTGACCGGCGCTTCGGGATTCCCCTTCGCCACCGCCTTCCACAACCAGGCGGAAGCTGCTGCGGAATCGCTTGCGTTAGCTGCTTTCGCGAGTTCCTCCGCGCCGGGCGCAGTGGTCTTCACAGGTTTCTCAGTCTTGGACTCCGCTGTCTCAGCACTCGGAGCCGCTGAGCTGTTTGCAGCTTCGGCGTTGCTGCTCGCCGGGGTTGAAGCTGACTGCCCCTTTGTCGCTGGAGGCGCGGAGACCTTCGAAGCTGCGCCGGGATTCGCCGGCTTTTCCGGCGTGGGCTGGGTATTGTTGGTGGGCGGAGGATTGGTCGTCTGCGGCTTCGGTTGAGGAGCTACCTGCATCTGGGGCCCTGAACTTGCCGGCTGCGACGTCGTGCCTGGCTGAGCGGATTCCGTCGCCGCTTCCGAAGAAGCAGGCGGTGTGACGACGGCGCCCTTCTTTCCCTTCAGCCGCTGGATCTGCATTTTCATGATGCCGATCGGACCATTGCTGCTCTGGTTCTTCTCGGCTCGCCACTCAAGAAAGCCCAGACCGGCGAAGACGCAAATCACGATGACGGCCAGCCACGCTCGCCAGTGGCTCTGCCGTCCGGCGTTATCGTCAGCAATGTAAGCCGCGCTTGCCGGAGTGTCACTCAATCCGAGGAATGAGGGCCCTCCGATGCTTGGTGCGGCAGTTAACGTTGGAGGGCTTCTTTCGCTGGCTCTGAGAGATCGTCCAGGAAGCGCGACCGGTCAGGAGCCTGATCCTTCATTCCCTTGGTGGCAAACGGCGGCGGCTCGGTGGCAACAAGAGGCGGTTGCTCGCCGATGTTTTCCGCGGGAGGCGCAACCTCGCTCGCAAGTAGCTGCTCTCCGACTTTGGCTGGAGGCTCGGCCTCGGCCACGGATGGCTCTTCGGACAGGCTGATGGGCGCTGCAGGCTCGTACTTTGTAGTGCTGTCGAGGGTCGGCTTGGCGCCCGTCATGGTGACTTCGTCTTCCTCTGCCGGAGGCGTGTAGTGAAAGCCAGCAATGAACTGCTCGAGCGACTGCGCCTGTTCCGCTTGCGAAAAGTAATTCGGCCCGGTGGTTTCAGCAGGCTGGATCTCGGTCTCGATAGCAGACGGTGTACTCAAGTTATTCGTAGAGCTTGACGGGGCCGGTTGCGACACCTCAGCCGGATGCCGGGTAAGGCCAGCCGTGCTCACTGCGCCCGGAGCAGTAAGCGGACGATGCGGCAGCGGTGTACCGCACATTCCGCAGAAGCGATGTCCGGACGGATTCTCAAATCCGCAGTGTGAGCAGAGCACACGGCCTCCTTTACCAAAGCTATCGTAAATTATGGGCGTTTCGCTTAGGAATGGATGAGAGCAGGCCGGCAGAGGTGGCCGGCATGAGCTGAGTTCTGAGCAGCTGTTCCACTCACGTCGCTTCGGGTCAGGCGCTCCGAAGTGCGATCAGCTCAGCCTTGCAGGTTGCTGAAATTTCCAGCGTTACTTCGCGCTCGGTAAAGCCAACCCCTCCATCTGACGATGTATCTAGACGAGTAATCTTATGCGCTCAAGTTTTTCTGTTCAGATGTATCGTCCCGGCGAAGAGGTCCCGAAATCTGGGATTTACAAGGTCAGCCATCGCGGCCATCATCACGATCACGAAGTGACTTGCGTTTCGGGAGAGGACTTCCCGCGTTGCCATCAATGTGGCGAACAGGTTCGATTTGCCCTGTTGATTGCAGCGCATGCTGTCCGGCGCCATGGCCATTTTCATTCAAGCGAGCAGGCGATGATGAACTCTGTCGCGGGAATGTGATAGCTACTCGATCCGCCTGAGAGCGCGCACCGTGTCACTCATGTCGCCTTGCTGAAAGAGGCGAATACCTGCCACACCTGCGGCGCCGGCGCGAATGCAAGCATCGGCATTGCTGAGATTCACTCCCCCCAGCGCGAGTACCGGGAACGAGCTTTGCGGCGCAGATTCCGTGTTGTCAGGAGGCCGGGCGCCGCGACAGGCAACCGCCAGCGCGCTCCAGACCAAGCCCGGGCAGCTCCGTACCTGGCTTTTCGAAAATTGGAGCCAGCACCGCGAAGTCCGCTCCATGTGCCTCGGCGTAACGGACGTCCTCGATCGAATGCGCCGAAACGCCAATCGCCGGTGCGCGATCAGCACGCCGCATCCACAGGGTGCGAATTTCAGAAGCGGGAAGACTGTTGCCGGGAAGATGCACGCCGTCTGCAGCGCAGGCAAGGGCTACATCGCTGCGCTCGTTGAGCAGCAGGCGGGTTACGGACGAATTCGCTCGTACGGCGACAACAGCTTCTTTCGCCAGACGCTCCAGTTCGCACGTACTCAGGTCTTTCTCCCGTAGTTGGATATAGTCGACACCGGCAGCCGCGGCTTCCGCTACTCGTTTGAGAAGAGAGCGGCGTTGATGAAGCTCGTCCCCGGCGAACGCGTGCCGATCGGTGATGTAGTAGAGGAGCATCCCATTGGAATTTTACTGGCCGTTTGACCCGGTGGAAGGGCACGGCTTCAGCCGTGCCGGATGGAGCGCATAAGAGCCGGGCTTCAGCCCCGGTCCGTGGCTAAAGCCACGTCGTTATGCGTGCCATTTCGCCGGGCTTAAAGCCCGGCGCTTCCACCCTCATGCGGCAGAGGTTCTACGTACTCTGCTCTGCCGACGCCACTACTTCGTAGGGCCGCATCATCTCGTTGTCTTCGTGCTCCAGCAGGTGGCAATGCCAGACGTAGCGGCCGGTGTAGCCCTCGAAGGGGATGATGATGCGGGTAATGGCGCGTGGCTCGGCGCGAACCGTGTCTTTCCAGCCGGTTTCGCTGGGATCGGGTGGTGCGGCATCGCCGAAGCTTTGCAGGTGCCTGGTGTCGGTATCGCTGGGATAGCCGGGGATGTACTGCTTGCGATCGAGTACCTGGAACTTTACCAGGTGGATGTGGATGGGATGCGTGTCATCGGTGGGATTCACGAACGACCAGATTTCGGTGGTGTTGATGACCGGCTTCTCGGTGATCGGCTGATGCCAGTAGGTGCCGTTCAGGAGCATGATCATCGACTCGCCCACCGGGTTCTCGTATTCGTTCAGTGTCAGCACGCGAGTCTTCACTGAGTCGGATTCCTTCAACTTGGGAACCGGGCGCAATGTTGACGGAAGCGAGCTTTCGTCGTTGACCTTACTCGCCGAAACCCGGAACTGAAGAATGCTGAAGCTGTCGCTCTTGAAGATGAGCTTCTCCCCTTTGTGCTCGCTGAAGTCGATAACGACATCGGCGCGCTCAGCGGGAGCCAGGATCAGCTTCTTCAGCGGCACAGGCGCGGACATCAACCCTTGGTCGGTACCAATCTGGTGAAACGGAATGTCATCGCCAAACGAGAAGCGATAGGTTCGTGCGTTCGAGCCGTTCAGAATGCGAAAACGATATTTGCGTGGCTCGACGTCGCAATACGGAAACAGCTTCCCGTTCGCCAGGATCGACTCGCCGTAAGCTTCCGGCACCCACGGGGCGTCAGCGTTTGCTGAGATTGGATACAAGAGCTGGTGCTCGAGTGTGAAGTCACGATCGAAGATGACCAGCGGGATCTCGTACTTCCCCTTTGGCAGGTTCAGCTCGTCTTCAACCTTGTCTCTGACAATGTAAGACCCTAGCATTCCGGCATAAATATTCAGCCGGTTAATGCCCATGGCGTGGTCGTGATACCACAGCATGGCCGGGTCCTGCTGGTTCGGGTAGTAGAACAAATTGGATTTCCCGGGCACTACCCAGTTCTCCGGATAGCCATCATCATCGGGTCGAACCTTTGCGCCGTGAACGTGTACAACGGTGCGCACCTGCGGCTTGTCAGCCTCGGCGCCATGGAGATTGTGGTCGATGGGCAGGAAGTGCTGCTGGCGGCAGTTCGTTCGCCCACTCGATGAACAGCGGCTCTCCAGTGCGGGCTTCGACAGTTGCGCCGGGTACCGATGAAGCGCACGCCCACCAGCGCGTCGGCTTCATGTCGCGATGCACCTTAATGTCAGACTGCCGTATGGACATGCGGTAGTAAGGCGCCATAAGGCGCTGATGGTTAGGGCTGGGACGTTTGCCCTGGGCTTGCGCAACCGCGGGAATGGGCAACGGGTCGACGAATTTTTCCAGCTTACCGGTGTCGAATGCTACCTGCTGCCTGGCAACCGGATGGTGCCGCATCGAGGGTGGGAGCTGCCCGTGGAAGTACGCACCGGCAGCGAACAAGGTGGATTGTTTGAGAAAAGAACGTCGGCTAATCACGGCTTGAGTCACTTTATCAATGCAAGTTGAAAATCTCGTGAATGAAAAAGGCACGCGCGGTGTTGACCCGCACGTGCCAAAACTTCGCAGTCATGCCGACGAAGACGATTTAGTTGCTGCAACCCTTCTGCGAAACCTCACCTGTCTCATCACTGAGAATCAAGGTGCGATAGCACGGGGAAGGTAGCGTCCAGGTGAACATGCCGTCAAGCGGCCCGGCCACCTGATCGAACGATCCTCCGCCGATGCGCTGGTTCCAGAGCCAGTTATCTTCGATAAATCGAACAACTGAGCTCTGGTCCGTCATGGTGTGGTCAACATAGTTGGTGCGGCTATAGGGCGAAACCACGACCAGCGGCTGACGCGGTCCGTAACCGCAGCGGCCTTGGGCGCTGGGAGCACTGACGCCCGAGAGTATCGGAGCACCCGCGCCGCACTGGCCAGGACCGGTGAGGGCATCGACCGAGGTCTGTGAACTGTTCACGATCTGACCCAGCTGGTGGTCGTACCATCCGTCGGAGTCGTCGTAAGCGATGATGACCGCTGTGCTCTTCCATTCCGGACGCTGCATCAGGAAGTTGATGGTGTCGACGATGAAGGTTTGCTCGTCGAGAGGATCGGAATAGCCGGCGTGGCCGTCCTGATAGCCGGGAGCCTTCAGGTAGCTGACAGCGGGGAAATTGCCGGCATTAATCGCGTCGAAGAAGTCGTGGGTATCGTACTGGTGGTTGGCGGCGTCACCGTTGTGTCCAATCATCTGCACCGAGGTCGGGCGGGTGTGTAGCGGGTTGATGGTGGAGGCATAGTACTGGAACGGCTGGTGGTGCGGAATGTAATCCGCCTTCTTCACCCCGGTCACTGCCGAAGTGTGGTCGCGCTTGCAGCCCGTGCTGTTGTCGGGGTTGACGATGGTGAGGTCGAATCCATAGTTGAAGAAGCCCCAAGTCACGCCCGCTCCTGTTAGCAGGTCGCCGATGTTCTTGCCGCCCATCTGGATCTGAGAGCCGCCGGAGCACATATCGCCGATCGGATCGGCGTCGCCGTAAAGCGTCATGCCGCCGTGGCCGTCAGAGATCACCGGCGGATTTCCCATGACCTGAGTGACGCCATTGGTCTGGCCCGACATGACGTTCAGCGCTCCGGGAGTCGAGGGCCCGAAGTTCGTGTCATACGAGTTGTCGCTCATGGCATAGGTCTGAGCGTAATTCCACAGAGCGGTAACCGTATTACCGTCGTAGTAGCCCATGGTCAAGCCGTTGGTCAGAACCTGTTGCGGCGGTGCGCTCGGTGGCGGTCCGGCAACGCCGGTGTACAGCGGGAACAGATCCATCACACCGCCGTCAAACGCCTGCTGCTCCGGGGTGTAATTGTGGTCCTGGTCGTTGGTAGCGGCCTGCGAGCGGTCCAGGCGGAAGGGATTGGTTGCACCGGCTCCGTTGGCCGGGTTCAGGTTGGGATTGAAGTTCAGCAACGGATTGTTCAGGCCATTGACATCCGGGGTTCCGGGGACGGCTACAAACTTCGGCTCACCCGGAGGATTGGTCGCGTAAGGATAGGTTCCGAAGTAGTGATCAAAGGAGACGTTCTCCTGGAAGATGATCACGAGATGTTGAATTGGTGTGGCCGCTTGGCCGTACGGCGGGCGAGCTTTCGACACCGGGCTGGCGGCACTGGCCAACTCCGGAGTCATCAGCGGTCCGCAGGCGATGGCCGCCATCAAGGCTGTTGCCATGAATTGACGCATACTCCTCCTCATCTCTCCCACTTTTGGGAAAGTGGAACGGAAGATATCTGCCGGACATCAATCTCAGGTCACATGCCCTTTAATTTCCGATTACGAAGCGCTGATGTCTCAATTGAGCTGCTTGATTTGAAGAAGGTGAGCCGTTTGGATTTGGATCTCGCGATTTGTACTCCACCATTCGGCGGCGTTATACTGCGAAGCCCATCATGAAAGTAATTGTGGTTATTCCGGCTGCGGGGTTAGGTACGCGGATGTCGGCACCGGCCAGCGGACTCAAGTCTAAGAGCAAGCAGTTCTTTGAACTGCAAGGCACGCCGATCCTCGTGCACACGCTGCGCAAGTTTGACGAGTGTAGCCGGGTCAGCGAAATCGTTGTGGCGCTCCGCAGGAACGAGACTGCCGGCTTTGAGTCGCTGATTGCCCGCGAACATTTTCGCAAGCCGATTCACATTGTGGAAGGCGGCGAGCATCGCCAGGATTCTGTCGCCAATGCGCTGCGCTCATTGCACGCTGCCGCCGATGACATCGTGCTGGTGCACGACGCGGTCAGGCCGTTCGTCGATCAGGAAACCATCCTCGGTGTCGTTGAGGGAGTAGAGAAGTATGGCGCTGCCATCGCCGGCATTCCTGCCATCGATACGGTGAAGCAAGTTGATCGCACGTCAGACGGAGCAGTCGTGGTGGCGACCGTCCCGCGCGAAAAGATGGTGCTGGCGCAAACCCCCCAGGGCTTTCGCTTTGACCTGATTCGTAAGGCGTTCGATGAGGCGTTGGCGGATGGCTTTGTTGGAACCGATGAGGCTTCGCTGATCGAACGCAGCGGTGGAACGGTTCACGTGGTAATGGGTTCAGCCCGCAACATCAAGATCACTACGCCTGCCGATCTCGATCTCGCCGAGCTTTACATCTCGCTGGATGAGCGTCGCAAGGTGGGCCTGTCGGGATAAGCTGCGCCTGCCCAAAGCCTCCCGCCTTGCAGCAAATCTGATTTGTCATCTTGCACTAAATCTGATTTGTCATCTGAGCGAAGCGAAGGACCTGCTTTCCGACCGACCGTCTTGATCGCGAGGTGGATCAATAGTCGCAATCACGAGTTTGGTCGTGCTGCGGACGAAAACAGGTCCTTCGGTCGCCGAAGCGACCTCAGGATGACAATTGCGAAAGGGAAGCCGCTTTAGACCCCTGTGCTGCTCTCGGTGCCGGTGGCGCGCAATCCCTCATTAACGCCGGAGCGTACCTGTCCCATGGCGCGTTCTGCGGTGCCGCGAATTGACTCGACGCCGCGGTTGACCTTTTCACGTCCCTGCTCATAGGTGTCGCGCGCCGAGTTCGCCAGATCGTTCGCCCGGTCGGCAATATTATTGCGTGTCTCTTCGCCACTCATGGGAGCGAAAAGAATCCCCAGACCGATGCCCATTCCCAAGCCAAACAGAAAACCCTTCATGCCTTCCTCCTAACTTATCGGTGAGACAAATTTTGTCGTACGTTTCAGTTCTACCCAAGAGAGATGCGGCCAGCAGGCGTAAGTTTGCCGCGAGTCGCACACGTTCACGGCACAGCAAAACCGGCCGCCTAAGCGACCGGTCGAGTAACCAGAAATGATTGAGAGCTACTGCTGGGTTGGCTGTGGTACTGCCGGTGCCGGGCCGAGCGCCTGCAGCTTCTGGGTCGCGACCTGCCCAATCGGAGTTGTGGGGCTCTCCTTTTGCAGCTGCTCGTAAAGCTTGCGGGCATCCTGTGGCTGATTGTTGGCCTGGTAGAGCTCAGCCAGTTCAAACTGCGGCGTCCACTTGCCAACCGAATTGGCAGGATGATCGATCAATTGCTTATACAAGTCGATGGCCTTGGTTGTCTGGTTGGAGTCGGCGTAGAGGCCGGCCAGCGCCAGCTTCGCCAGTCCCGCCAGGCTCTTGTCCCAACCGGACGCAACCTCGCTGAGCTGCTTCTCGGCCGCTGCGGTGTCTCCCAAGTCGCGCAGGGTGACTCCTTCAAAGTAGCGCGCGATGCGGCCCGACTCGGTAAACGAGTACTTCTGAGCAATTTGCGCGAATTCCGCGTTGGCTGCCTTGGCGCGTTCCGCGGCTGACGCATAGGTGAGCATTTCGGGCGTCGCCGGCTGGTCTGCCGAACGAACCGGCGCATTGTACTTGTCGATGGCCGCGCCCAGCATGCCGCGCGCCTGCTGATTGCGATAGCCGACGTAGGTCCAGCCACCGATGATCACGGCCACGATGACCGCAACCGCGACTGCCGCCATGATCAGGGTTGTCTGGTTTTCAGACGCCCAACCGAGGGTTTCGACTGTAGTCGCTCTGAATTCGTCTGTCTTAAGTTGATGTCGAGTGGAACTGCGCACGAATTGTCCTTATGTGGAATTGCCGGAAGGCGGGCAAACTAAAAGTCTAACAGGCGCGCAATTTCAGGGTCAAACGGCAGTTCAGCATGACTATCGCTCGCAGCTACTGAATCTGGATGTTTAGTTGAGTCTTGTCGCCAAGCTTTCCTTGCCAGTCAACTGCGTACGCCGTAGTATCAGAATCCGGCGGAGTTTGTAACCACAAGCCCTTCGATCCTATGGGTGACGACGGCAGTCCCAACGAGTTCACTGCTGGGGGGACGCCTCCCGGCGCTGCAGTCGGCGAGGTCGTAGGCAAGAATTATGAAATTCTTGACCTTGCCGGAGCTGGTGGAATGGGATTGGTGTACCGGGCCCGTGACCGGCGCCTGCAGCGCATTGTTGCCCTCAAGTTCCTGCCCTCTCAAATCACCGCCAGTGAAAGAGACAAACAGCGTTTCCTGAACGAGGCCCGCACCGCCTCAGCGCTTGATCATCCCAACATCGGCGTGATTCATGGCGTAGAAGAGACGGCGGACGGCCGCGCCTTCATCGTGATGGGATTCTACGAAGGCGAGTCTCTGGCCGACAGGATCCACCGTACCGGAGCTCTTGCGCCCGCCGAGGCCGTCGATATCGCCACCCAGATCGCGTGTGGACTGGCCGAGGCACACAAGCACAACATCACCCACCGCGACATCAAGCCGTCGAACATCATGATCACGCCGCAGGGTGTAGCCAAGATTGTGGACTTTGGATTGGCGCGGGTCTCGGAACAGACGATTACCGGCTCATTTGGTCCCGTCGGCACGGTGGATTACATGTCGCCCGAGCAAGCCCTGGGCGAGCCCATCGATCACCGCACGGACTTATGGTCTCTAGGAGTCGTGCTGGTCGAAATGGTGACCGGGCAAAATCCCTTTCATCGCGAACGGGCCTCGGCAACCATTTTTGCGGTCGTGAATGCAGCTCCGAAACGCATGACCGGAGTCCCCCTGGAGCTGCAGGAGGTGATTTACCGGGCGCTGTCGAAAGACGCCGCTACTCGTTATCAAAACGCTGCGGAATTCGTGGCAGACCTGGATAACGTCGCACCGCAAGTCAGCGGAGCTTCGGCAGCAGTCACCAGGCGAAGCAGGCCATCGTCAGTTTTGCGACGCTCCATTGAGCGGGCGTCGCTTCCATCGTGGCAGCCTGAAGTTCCGGCCCGGCCCTTGTGGCGAACCTGGTGGGCGGGCCTGTGCGCAGTGGCTGTCGTATTGCTGGCCTTGCTGGCGATTCGTCCTCTGCGAGAAAGGCTGCAATCGCCCTTCAGCTCCGCTCCGCAGGAGATGCACGTTGCAGTGTTGCCATTCACGAATCTGGGCAACGATCCGGACAATCAGGCCTTGGCCGACGGCTTAATGGAATCGCTGGCGGGAGAGCTTTCGAACCTGAAGCTTGGCGACAAATCGCTATGGGTGGTACCGACCAGCGAAGTGCGGCGTTTGAAAGTGACCGATCCCAGCGCAGCCCTGAATCAGCTCGGAGCCACCATGGTCGTGAAAGGCACCGTAGACCGCGAAGGCCAGGATGTTCGCCTGAACGTCGACCTGATCGACACCAGGAACATGCGTCAAGTGGGATCCGTCAATGCGGAGGATGCCGCAGGAAATTTTGCGACGCTGCAGAATGATGCCGTCGCACAATTAGCCCGGCTGATGAATATCAACGTGACGGCCGACATGCTCCGCAATACCGGCGGGTCGGTGGGCCCGGCGGCTTACCAGCAGTATCTGAGCGCAACTGGCTACATGCAGCGCTACGACAAGCCGGGAAATCTCGACTTGGCTATTAGGGCACTGCAGTCGGCCGTCAAGACGGATCCGCGTTTCGCTTTAGGGTATTCGCAGCTCGGCGAGGCTTACCGGTTGAAATACGTACGCGAACAGAATCCAGCATGGCTGAATGAAGCTCTCGCCAACTGCCAGAAAGCGGTCGAGCTCGATGACCGGCTCCCGTCCGTCTATGTCACCCTGGGGAACATCCACAACAAGACCGGAGAATATACCCTGGCGATGCAGGAATTTCAGCGCGCTCTGGAGTTAGACCCGCGCAATTCACCGGCGGTTCTGGGCTTGGCCAAGTCCTACGAGAAAGCGGGCCGCGTCCCTGACGCGGAGGCTGCGTTCAAGAAAGCGGCAGATCTGCGTCCCGATAGCTGGGACGGTTACGAGGAACTGGGGCTGTTCTACAACCGGCAGGCCAAGTATCCGCAGGCGATTGCCGCCTATAAGCGAGCGCTGGAGATCACGCCCGACAATGCCCAGGTCTACTTGAACCTCGGCGGCGCCTACATCGAAGCCGGCGATCCGAAACAGTTTCCCCAGGCTGAGCAAGCACTGAAGAAGTCGCTCGCCATGAATCCCAGTTATGCGGTGTACGCGAACCTGGGCTCCCTCTATGCAATCGAGAAGAAGTGGGCAGAGGCTGCGGACGTAGCAGAAAAGGCCTTGGCTTTGAATAGCAATGACTATCTGGTTTGGGACAATCTGGCAGCGTATTACAAATGGCTGAACCAGAAGGACAAGCTAGAGCAAGTGCGGGCGCGCATGCTGCCGATGGTCGAAAGTAGAGTAGCGAGTGATCCTCGTGACGCCATGGCGCAGGCGGTTCTGGCAAATCTATATGCCGAGAAGGGTATGAAGGCCCAGGCGTTGACCCGCATTCGATCCGCCGAAGAGCTTTCCCCCAATGATCCGGAAGTGCTACAGGAGGTTGGGGACGCGGCTGAAAAACTTGGTGACCGCAAGGCAGCCTTGGGATACATTAACCGTGCCTTGCAGAAAGGCGCCACCGTCGACAGTCTGGATAGCGATCCGGATTTACAGGAACTCGTGAAAGATCCGGGTGTGAAGCTTCCCGCCAAGTCATAACGGCCCGCTCGGCAAGGTTCTAAACCCGGAACGGCGGTGCCGGCCCGGAATCCCCACTTCGGAGAAAAATCAGTCATGGCCGTCCCCATTACGATCACCCAAGTCAACGGTGTTTACACCATATCGCCGACGACGCCTGGTTCCCCCGATGCGAGCGCCTTTGAAATTACGAACGATTCCTCTGCCGGGGTTACCGTCTTCTTTCAGGTGTATGGAAACGCTGCGAGTCCCTTTCCTGCGAGTCAGAACATCGCAGGCAATGGGGGTACCTACACCACTCCAACCCTCAACTCGGGATCGGTTGTTTTTATGGTCACCGCGCAAGGCGGTTCTAATGCGATGCATGTCATTCACATCGGCAGCACAATGAACGCGGCCTATTAAGCTGGCGCGGGTCTCTTCTTTCCGGCCGCGTGATTGTGCACGCGGTCGCATCCTTGATGAGAAGGTCACACAGAAGGGGCGCGCCTTCAGGCGCGTCAAAAGGGCGGCAGTTTCCTCGGCTTCAGCCGCTGCGGGAACTCGTCATTTGCTGGTGAGAGAATAGAAGTCCCCTCAGGGGCTAAAAGCCCGGGTTTCAAGACGGTCCGTCGCGACGCGGCTGAAGCCGCGCCCTTTCAAAAAAAGGTCAACGCCCTCCCCTAGTACGCCCAGAACGGCCCCGGGCCCAACGGTGTATTCGCTCGCTCAATCGCGGTGAAGATGTTCCTACCGTAAAAGAATGGCAAGCCCCAATCGAACCTAAGCGGCACAGCTTTCGACGGTCCGGCGAGTGTGGGGAGAACCGCAAACGTCGGATTATTGGTGAACAGGTCCATCGCGTTATCGACGCTAAAGGTGATCGCCGAACTCGCGTTGTTTGTCCCCACATTCGTCGCGCTGATGGACTGGGTTGAAGCCGGACAGTAGTACTGACTGAAATTGCCGGTGCACGTGGGCAACTGCGTCACCGTCGTCGAGTCAAGGAAGTAGTTTGCGTTCGAACCACTGCTGATGCTGCCCGGGTAGTTCGTACTGTTGTACGTCACCACGAAATTGCCGTTCGAATCCGTGGTGTAAGCCGCAGCTGAGCCGACGGCGTTATTCGACTGCGTCCCAATTCCCAGGAAGAGCGTACCGCTCACCGTGGTCTGACCCGGCGGACTAACGGCGGGCAGTTGTAACAGCACTCCGTTGTTATCGCCCGGTAGAAATGGAACAGGGTTGAGCACCTGGCTGGTGGTTGCTAGCGCGATCG
Source organism: uncultured Acidobacteriaceae bacterium (assembly GCA_963699875.1). Taxonomy (GTDB): domain Bacteria; phylum Acidobacteriota; class Terriglobia; order Terriglobales; family Acidobacteriaceae; genus CAVVDY01. The sequence continues at coordinate 91,991 of CAVOVN010000001.1, read as the reverse complement.
AGCTGCAAGCTGCGCCCATAGGACATGAGTAATAAACGTTGGTTGGGGCCTGGGTGCAGGCAGTACCACAATCCTGTGCAAACAACCCGACGCCCAGGATGCCGTTAGCGCCCAAAGCTGACAACGTGCTCAGGTCGGTGGTTCCGTTGCTGCAGCTGGATGGAACCGTCGGCTCGCCCGCTTGCCCAATCACCTGGACCGGCAAATTAGAAGCTTGCTCACCGTCCAGCATCACATCTGCCTGCGCCACGGATCCCCAGAGGAATCCAGCTGCAAGCGGGAAGCATTCGTTCAAGGGATTGCGATCTGGAGCAAGCGTCTGCGGCAAGGCTAAGCTCAGCTCTCCCCCGGAAGTGCCGGAAGCCAGCAGCCGAACGCCTGTTGAACCGGTGTCCACCAACAGATGATCGATCGTCTGGCAAGTAGCGGTTCCGGGAACGCAGATTGTGGCGCTGGCAAACGCACCGTTCACATAGGAGTTTGCCGGTCCGGCATCGACCGTGACCGGCACAACGTTACTGCCCGCCGCGACCGGATTCACCGTCACCGTACTCGCTCCCGACAGGGCCGGATTCTGCAGCGAAGTTGCCGTCACCGGAACCGTGGTGGCCGAGCTGACAGTCGGCGCCACGTAGAGGCCGGACGGAGTCGCGGCGCCTGGGCTTGCGGCCCACGACACCGCGGGACTGAAGTTTCCTGTGCCGTTAACTGTGGCCGTGCATTGACTGTCCTGATTGGATTGAATCGTTGCTAACGCGCAGTTCACCGTGACCGAGCTGACGGTGCCCGACGGGCTGACGTTCAGGGTTGTAAATGCCGACTTGCTGTTGTCCTCCACCGAGGTAGCAGTCGCCGTGATTTGAGTGTTGGTTGGCACCAGTGGCGCGGTAAACAGTCCGGAACTGGAGATGGTGCCCGAACTGGCGCTCCACGTAACAGTTTTGTCGAAGTCACCGCTGCCACTAACTGTTGCCGAGCATTGACTGGTTTGTGCTGACTGAAGAATGCTTGGTGAGCAGGACACACTCAGGGAAATGATATTCGGGCCCGTTGGGTTCACCGTTACCTGGTAGGCACCGCTTATGTTGCCATCGACCTTGGAGATAGCCGTGATGACGGGCCTCTGCTGCGAGGTGACCATGGGGGCGGTAAATTGTCCCGAAGACGAAATCGAACCTTGATTGGAACCCCATACTACGGCTTGGTTGATGTTCCCCGATCCGCTAACAACGGCGAGGCATTGGCTGGTTCCACCTGAGGTGATGGTGGTCGGCGAGCAAGTGACGGTTACCGTTGTGACGCTTGGCGAACCACTGCCACAGGCGGACAGCAACGCGAGTGTGGCCAATACCACCAGCAAACTGAATTTGCCCACGTTTAGTCTCTTCATTGGATTTCGCTCGCCTGCACACCGCTCGGCAGCGCTGTTGGAAGGTAAGCCCGTCCGCGAAATGCGCGCAGATGACCGCTTTGCTGAACCACCAGGGTGGGAGTCTCGATAAGCAGCGGCCCACCGGGCTGGGGCTGGGGCTGCTGGGAAGTCTGCCGGAATTGCTCGAAGTACGAACCGAGGAGCTGCTGCAGGTCTGGTGTGGTTGGCCCTTCCCATGTCACGCCGAAGACCGATCCGCCCGGCGAAACGAACTCGCGTACCGTTTGCCCGTTCGAAGTCCTTATCTCCTGAATCGTGTAGCGCTCACTGGAAATGCTGCGCAGTGTGCCGCTCATGTGAACGGAATCGCTGTGTACCGAGGCTAAATTGCCGCCCAGTGCTGCCCACGCGGGAGATACCAGGCCCAGCAATGCGAAAAGAGCCATCGCGCGGGCTGGTTTTTTACCGGGAAATCCGAATAACGAAGACGTCCAAATTCATCAAGATCCTTTTTTCCCGGGCCAGATCAGGGAGTTCTTTCGGCTGCCAATGCGGCGCCGAGTTCCGCCCTGTGTGAATCAACCTCTCACATCATAGCTGGGCTGAACTTACGGTGTAAACGCATTTTACGGGCACTTGTTTTCGTTGACGACCGGCTTTGAGCACCGGCGATCAACGAAACAACAAAAAGGGCGGCACGCGGCCGCCCTGAGGAAGATTCACCGGCTTACTGCTTCTTGCCGGAGCTGGTCTTGCCTTTGCCGTACGTCGTCTCGACCTTAGTCCCGAGCGCCTCGAGATAACCCTTGGCCTGGGTAACCAGCGGGCCATCAGGCTTCAACTCGATGTACTTCTGGAACGACTCAGCCGTACCTGGTGGTGCAATCATTTTGTTGGTTTTGGGGTCTAACGTTGCCACCGCAATCAGGTTTTCGCCTTTGTAGTAGTAAGCTTCAGCGCGGTTCGGATCGGCCGCGATGGATTTGTCGAACGCCGCAACCGCCTCCTTGGGATGCTGCGTGTTGGTAAACACGGCACCCAGGTTAAAGAAGTACATTGCAGCGTTGGCAGGCTCGGCTTGGGCGGCGGCGTTATATTCCTGGACCGCTTTGTCGGTCTGCCCCGACTTGGCATAGGCGTCAGCCAAACCGCTCATATAGCCACCGTTGGTCGGCTTAACCTGAAGCGCTTTGTTGTATGCGTCGATCGCCTCCGGATACTTTTTGGCGCCGCGATAGGCGTCGCCCAGATAGCCCCACAACAGGTCCTGCGTAGGATTCTGCTCGGCCGCCGGCTGCAGCAGCGCGATAGCCTGGTCGTAGTTACCGCCCTTCTCCAACTCTCGCGCCTGGCCCAGCAGCCCGTTCAGGTTCTTGATTTTTTCGTTGGCCGCCTTGGCTTCTTCGTACTTCTTCAGTTGCTCCGGAGTCGGACCCTGAGTTGCCAGGTCCTTCTTCAGGTCGAAGTTGACAGCGGTTTCCTGGCTCGCGGCAACCGGAACTTTGCCGAAAGCGTCGATGCGCTTGCCATCTTTATCCAAGAGGATCGCGTTGTAGGTTCCGGCGGGCACGCCCAGTACTACGTATTCGCCCTTGTTGCCGGTCTTGCTGGTCATCTTCTTGCCGGTTTCGATGTTATCCAGCTCGACAGTGCCGTCGGTGATGGCTTTGCCGTCCTGATCTTTGGCAGAACCTTTTACCGTACCGGACTGAGCCATGGCCGGAATGACACTGAGACCGGCCAGCATGGCCAGGATAGAAAGCAGAAGTAGAAATCTTTTCATGATGTTTGCCTCCGTCGCGCACCCAACCTTACAAGGTGTCGCGCGAGCTTGATTAGTGCTTCCGGGGCCCGCAACTAAGCTTGCGATGAAGCCGGCGCAAGGTACGGAATCGGGTCGTGAGCACCGGCGGCTGCAAAGGCCCGCAAGCGGAGCACACAACTTTCGCAAATGCCGCACGCCTGGTCCACCCGGCTGTAGCATGACCACGTTAAATCGAAGGGAGCGCCTAGTTCAAGGCCAAGCGTCACAATCTCCGATTTTCGCAACCCGATCAGGGGCGTCTCGATGCGGATGGCTCCGTCCTTGGTGCCGGTACGAATCGCCTCGTTGAACGCCCGATAGAACTCCGGCCGGCAGTCGGGATAGCCCGAACTGTCCTGCTGCACTGCCCCGATATAGATGCGCCGCGCGCCCAATACTTCTGCCCAACTGGTTGCTGCCGAAAGAAAATGAGCATTGCGGAACGGCACGTAGGTGACCGGAACCTCAGCGCCAATTTCTTGGCCGGCATCGGGGACATCGAGTTTTTCGTCGGTCAAGGCCGACCCGCCAATGGCACGGAAGAATGGCGTGCGGAACATCAGCCGGGTATGAATGCCCAGCCGGTCGCAAATTGCCCAATAGGCCTGCTGCTCGCGCTCCTCGGTCCGCTGTCCATAGCTGATGTGCAGCGCGGCTGTGGCCTCCGCCCCATGATCGCGCACCGCAAGGGCTGCACACACGGTCGAATCCATTCCGCCACTCAGCACGACGACGGCATCCGCTTTGGTATCCGTTGCAGCCATGCTCTAAACGCCTTTCAGCGACGGCTCCCAAATGAACTTGTGAATCTGAAATCCCAGGCGCACGTTCAAGTTGTCCGCCAGAATCCACTCCGCCAGGTCGCGGGGATCGACCAGGCAATGCTCCACGCTGCGGCTGCCGGTCGCATCCTTGCGAAATGCTGGAGAGAAGATGATGGAGGCGCACAGGCTGGAGGCAACTTCCAGGATAAAGTCGCGCGCAAACTCGTAATCTCTTCGGCTCGCGATTACAAACTTAAGCTCATCGCGCTCGGTTAGCGCGTTCAGGTTCTCCGGCAGGAAGCTCCCACCTTCACCTGAGTCCGGACACTTCACGTCGACAATTTTCACCACTGCCGCGGGCACACTCGAAAGCGGCCGCTCGCCGCTGGTTTCCAGCAGCACGGTATAACCCGAAGCCAGCAGGCTTTCCATCAGGGGAACGACCTCGCGCTCCTGCAGCATGGGCTCGCCTCCGGTGATTTCAACCAAGCCCTGGTTGGGCAACAGGCGGTGCACCTCGGCTTCGATCTGCTCCTGCGTCATGCGCGAGCCGCCCTTGAAGGTGTACTCGCTGTCGCACCACACGCAGCGCAAGTTGCATCCGGCAAGCCGCACGAAAACACACGGCAGCCCCGAGTACGACGACTCACCTTGTAGCGACTTGTAGATTTCGATGATCTGCATGGAACTACCTGGCACGGGAACCACGTGGCACGAGAACCAACTGGCACGGGTGGAGTACGCCTTCAGGCGTACAAATTAGCGACCCAAGAAATATTGTTATCCCGAGTGAGCTTTAGCTCGCGAGGGACCTGCTTTATGTCGTCCCGAAAGGGACTCTGCCTTTTGTCGTGGCCGATTACCCAGCGCTCCTGCGCTGGGCTCGAATTGTTGAGCATGACCGAACAGCGTCGCTAATTCACAACTCTTCGATCGTGATGTGATCGTTGGTGTAGATGCAGATCTTGCCTGCAATCTTCATGGCCTCTTCTGCGATCGCCTTCGCCGGCAGTTGCGTGTGTTCCATCAGCGCCGTCGCGGCCGCCGTGGCATAGGGGCCTCCGCTGCCGATGGCCGCAATGCCGGTGTCGGGTTCAATCACGTCGCCTTGCCCGCTGATCAGGAACGTCTGCTCCTGGTCGGCCACGAGCAGCAGCGCCTCGAGCTGGCGAAGCATCTTGTCGGTGCGCCAATCCTTGCCAAGCTCCACCGCCGCCCGGCCAAGGTTGCCGTGATATTGCTCCAGCTTCGACTCGAAACGCGAAAACAGCGAAAACGCGTCGGCAGTCGAGCCGGCGAAACCTGCGAGTATCTTGTCCTGGTAGAGCCGCCGAATCTTGCGGGCGGTGTGTTTGATTACACCTTCGCCGAGGGTAACCTGGCCGTCTCCGGCCATCACCACTTTATTGTCGCGGCGAACACAAAGAACAGTAGTAGAGCGGATCAAACGCTTACGTTGCATTGATAACTCGATTATAGCAGTGGAAAATGCGCGGCTTTCGGCGCTCGTTCGGCGAGCGTAGGTTCAGCTCGACTCGCTTCTCGTGTGCAATTTCGCCGAGCGCTTGCGTTTGCGTCGACATCGCAAGAGTAGTCGGCCGGGAGAAATTAGAATCTGCGTGCCGCGAACGCCCGCTGAAATCGAGATCACATCCCATAGCTCGATGGTCTCGTCGGCGAAGACGGGGTAATCTTTCTTCGCGCCAAGCACCGTCACGCCGCCGCGGATGTATCCCGTCAGCGGCTGCACCTCTTTCAGCGCGACAAGCTCTATCTTGCGATCTCCACTGAGCGCCGCCAGCTTTTTGTAATCGAGTTCGTAGTTGCCGGGAATCACTGCGAAGCATGGCCCATTGCGATCGCCACGCGCCAGCAGCGTTTTGAACACCTGCTCCGGGGGCAAACCAATTTTCGCCGCTACAGTTTCCGCCGCCAGATCCTCCGGATCAACCTCGTAGGTGCGCAATTCATACGCGATACCAAGCGAATCGAGCAGGCGTGCGGCGTTGGTCTTCATGAGTTCCGCGAATCACCTACTGCCGAGCGAACAACATGACATGTACGTAGGGGAAATCCTGCGTATCGGCTAGCCGGTATTGCTGGTTCAGCGCTGCCTCGAAGGCGGTGAACCTGGGATCGTTCGGCGGCAGGGGTGTAGTTACGACCCAAATCCTCTCGTGACCCTGCGCGAAAGCTGGCACGCGGGCCGCAGCAGGCACTCCCATGAAGTCTCGCCACCCCAATCCAGAGTTGTTTCCCGGATATAGAGTATCGGGCTTCACGGCAGCGTTGCTATGCGCAGCATAGTAGTCATACGGAAATCTTGTAGACAGCGAATAAAACACTATGCCATCGTGGGGTTGGGCATGTTCAAGTATGTAAGCCGTTGCCGAGCGTACGTCGTTGCGGCCAATATCGAAGTCGGCCTTGTAATAAGAACGAACACCGTCGAGACCGGCAAAAGCGACCACAACAGTCAGCAACCCAGCCATCAGCCGTGTGTTTTTGGCAGTTATGCCCGCGGCTGCCAGCATGATCCACGCCGGAAGCGAAATCATGAAATACCGTGGAGCAAATACCGGCCGGGCGAGAGAAACCAGCAGCACGATAGCTAAAGGTACGAAGAACCAGCAGGCCAGGATGATATAAGCCGGCCTATCGGTAGTCTTCCGCCTTATAGAAATAACTCCAGCCAATCAATCCAACGATCACGCAGGCCGCGTACAAAATCAGCTGCATGGTGTCCACATTGCCGGATAGCTTCTTCAGCAGTCCTACGATATCGCCTAGTCCGGGCCGGGGAATCCATGCTATGGGCCCGGCTCCGGTTGTAGCTATGAATATCCAGATCGGCGCCGTCCACAGCGCAATCAGCCGCGCAGAGCGTCGAAATTGGGGACGAATATCTGGCCTCGAAGCTACCGACCCGGCTCGCGCCATAAGTCGCAACGCAACCCAATGCGAAACTACAACCAGTACCGCGAAGAAATGCGCATAGATTGCCAGCGAGCTTGCAACGATGTACCAGTTCCAGTCTCGCCGCCGTCCGCTCTCAATTCCAGATACGAAGAAATAGGTTGAAATAATGAGCAGCAGTACCAGCAGGCTATAGCTTCGTGCTTCCTGCGCGTACCGAACCTGAAAAGCGTTGACACTCAATAGCAAAGCGCTAACCAGCCCAAAGCGGGTGCCCAGCATTTTGCGCCCAAGGAAAAATATGGCTGGGATCGCAGCCACAGCGAAGACTACCGATAGTCCGCGAATCCAGGCGACCGAATCTCCGAGATGCAGCCATCCGCGTAGCAGCAGATAGTAGAGCATCATGTTCATTTCCCGCCGCCACAGGATGCGGAGAAAATTGAACCAGTCGAGCTGCGACATGGTGATGCTGGAGCCCTCATCCAGCCAAAAGCTCTTGGCGGTTATGGCATGAAGTTGTAGCACCGCGCCGAGCGCAGTCGTGGCAACCAGCGCCAGCCAGATAGCAACTCTATTCGGTACGCTCGCAGGTTCGGCCTCGGGCTGCCGGGTCTCATCACGAATTGGAGAGCTGGTCGCGAGCATATTAGGGTGGGGTGTCCAATCAAACTACGTGGGTACTCGCAGCAACATATATCCAGCCGCCAACCCGAACACTAAATCCGGCGACCAGGCAGCCAGCATCGCCGGCAATTGATTGGCATTCCCCATAGCTTCAAATAGGCCGGACATGCCGATGTAGACCACAGCTATGCCAATCGCAATCGCAACCCCGGCCAACGCACCGCCGGTCTTGCCAGACACTGCGAATGGAATAGCCAGAACCGCCATCACTAACGTGATAAGTGGGTAGGAAATCTTCTTGCCCAGCTGCACCCGCAGACGCACGGTATCAAACCCGCTCTGTTGCAGGTCTTCGATATAGTTCCGAAGCTCACTATAATCCATCTCTGATGACTGCCGGACTTCCTTTTTGAAGTAGTTAGGATCTTCGTGCAACTCGTTGAAGGTCGCCACTTCAAAAGTCTTGTAGTCCTGGATCGAAGATCCTTTCAGGCTTCTCACCCATCCATTCTCGAAGACGAACTTATTCAGGCCGGGCTCCCAGTGTGCTTCCGCGGCAGAAATCCTTCGGCTCAACTGAAAGCTCTTAGGATCGAACTCGAAAATGGAGATCCCACGAAACGTGTCGGTGTCGGCATCGAAAAACTGATAGTAGTAAATCTCGTCGTTACCACCGACAATCCACTGACGATTTGCCTGCAAATAGGTTTGGGCCGGCTTACCTTTGATCTCATTTCGCAGAATTTCTTGCCGCTTATTGGTATGAGGAATGTAAACCTGATCGAAGAGAAACAATCCCCCGGCGAACAATGCGCACAGTACGATTACCGGCAACGTCGCGCGATACAAGCTGATGCCGGTCGCCTTCATAGCGGTCAGTTCGCTCGACTTCTGCATCAGCCCAAAGGTGATGAGCACGGCCAGCATTACCGCCACCGGAGTCATCTGGTAAATGAGCGATGGGCTCAGGTTCAGCAGGTATTCCCCTAGCAATAGGACCGATACCTTATTGCGCACGATATCGGTAAACAGCTCAAAGAAGGTGAAAACCAGCGCGAGGATGAGCAAGGTGGCCAGAATCATCGTCAGATACATGACGAAATCCCGCAGAATCATGTCATCCAGAATCAGCGGGAAGCGGGCGCTGAACCGCTTCTTGCCCTGGCGACGGTTGGCAAAATCCACCTGCTGCCACCGGTTCGATCGAATGGCGCCCAACGACCGCCATTTACGCACCAGCCATGCCCAGAACGTGCCCAGGTTCCCAACCTCGCCGGGCATGCGATCCGATCTCCAGAGCAGCACCAGGCCGCAAAGGAAGAAGATCAGGTTGCCGCCCCAAACTCCGAGCCACGGCGACACTTTGCCCTGGCGAGCCAGGGAAACGCCCAATAACGAGAACACGTAGTAGATAAAAACCAGGGCAATGGTCAGAACAAACCCGGTGCTCTTGCCACCTTTGCGCGCCGCGAGACCCAGAGGAATACCGACCATCGCCAGCACCAGGCAAGCCGCCGGCAATCCGAAGCGCCGATGAAACTCGATCTCGTAGTAGCGTGCCTTAAGCTCGTCATAGGCGCGGGCCTTTATAGCCAAATCGCGCGCCTCCGGAGTGCCACCAAGGACCAGGTTGGCCGCGGCTTTGTGCTCACGCGCCGAATTGGCGAGCAATTCCCCCAAGCTCAGTTGCGCAACCGGAAGCAGGTCGTAGGAGTTGCGCTCGTTGGCCGCCGGCACCTGGATCGGTATGTCGGTGCTTTCGAATGTCGTGATTGAGTACTGATCTTTGCCTTTTACATCCAGTTGCTGCTGGCTGCCATCTTCCAGATGAAACCGCAGATTGTCGGGCGAGTCATTCAGCAACACGCCGCGGTCCGCGACCGTGATCCGCGGTGACGCCGGATCGGTCGTGTCGGCCAGGAACACACCGCGCCAAAGCGAGCGATTGCCTTCGGGAATCGCGTCCTGCACATAGAGCACGGTGTTCTTGAACTCCTCATAAAACACGCGCGGCTGGATTTCAAACGAAGCTTGCGACGATTTCAGCCGGTTCTGCAAGGCCACGAGAGCTGCCGCTGACTTGGGCGCAATGTAGATGCTGTTCAACATCGCGAGTACCCAAACCGCGATGGCAAATACCGATACTGCGCGCAAGAATAGTCCCACGCCGAATCCGCTGGTGCGCATTGCCGTTACTTCGCTATCAGCCGCGAGTCGGCTCAGCCCAATGAGGATGCCGACCAACACGCCCATCGGCAGCGTCACGGTGAAGGTTGTCGGCAGGGTCAGAAAGAAGATCTCAGCTACGCTGGGCAATGGGGCGCTGTTGCGCACGATCAGCTCAAGCAAGCGGCCCAGGTCCCGCATGAAGATGATGAAGGTGAACAGCACCAGCCCGAGAAAGGCGTGCGAGATCACTTCCCTGAGGATGTAGCGGGTTAGAATGCGCACGAATCGCTAGTTTAAATGCAAAACGAGGCCGAGGCGAGTGGCTGGCCTGGCAGGAAGCTCACCGGCCCAGCCTGGTGACCCGAATGCCTTTGAAGTCCTTCTCTTCTTCGACCTTGTATTCAGCGATCGCGGCTTGCGCATTCGAGTTCTTGGTCGCCGAACAGGTGATGATCCAAAGATGCTCCGGGCCAGCCGCTTGCGGAGAATCAGGCAGCGGCGACGAAATGATTCGCAACTCGGGAATTCGATACGGTGCGTGCTCAAGCTCGTACCTCAACGGCAATTCGCAGTAGGCGTTGGGCAACATCGCCGCGCCGCCAGCACGAACATTCTCTGCGAGAAACGCGATCGCGCTCTTCCAATCTTCCTGTCCGGTTTCGGCATAATACGAGCGGATCGGGCCTATCTCGCCAAGAACCAGCGCCAACACCAGCACGTAGCGAATCCATGCCAAACGGATTTCCGCAATGCCCTCTGCGACAAACAAGAGAGCTGCGGGCAAACAGAAGATCAGGAACCGCGGAGCATACATCGGCTTCCAAATGGAAATCAGCAGAGTGAGAAAGATTGGCAGGAACAGCCATAGCACGAGGACGAGGACGGACCAGTTCTCCATCGTCCAGCGCTTCTCTCGGCATTTCCCAATCCACGCCGTGAGCGCGATGAAGAAGGCTATCACCGCAATCCCAAGCTTTAGCCCGCTGCCCACCATGAAGCGGAAGACGTCGTACACATCTCTCCAATGGACCGGCGGCGCCCATCCAAGCTGCCCGCGGTCTCGGAACACCACGAACCATAACAACGGCAATCCGAGAGCGATGACAATACCAAGCTGCAATGCTTGTTTGATCGCAGATCGACGTCTGGCGGCCGGAACTGTCGCCAACGAAACGAACTGGACAAGCACGACCAACGCGGCGAAAAAATGTGCGTAGAGTGCAAGCGCCGTTGACAGCACATAGCAAACACTCCAGAAGCGAGTGGGCTGCTTCAGGCAATGGAAAAAGGCCAGGAACGAAACTGAAACCAGCAGGACAAAGAGGCTGTAGCTGCGCGCTTCCTGCGAATACCGGATAGCGAACGGGTTAATCGCCAGCAACAGAGCAGCCAGTATCCCAGCTCGCTGCGAAAATATTTCTTTGCCGATCCAATAAACTACGGGAACTACTGCTACGCCCATCAACGCCGATAACAGCCGTACCCACCATGCCGCATCGCCGAAGCTAATCCAGCCACGAAGCAAGACGTAATACAGAGACATGTTCGCCTCTGCGCTGGTTACGATGTGCCAGAAGTCGGGCCAGCTCTGCTTTGCCAGGAAGATGCTGAAGGCTTCGTCGGACCAGACGCTCTTCGCGCCCAGCTCCACAAACCGCAGCACCGCGGCGAGCGCAATGACAGCCCCTAATGCGACGATTGCTGAGCGACTTTGCGGAGCGTCTGCGGCCCCAACTCTCTCGGTGATCACCGCGCCCGATGCTCTAAAGGGTGGCTGTACACGTGAAGTGGGCATCACTTCTTGTGAGACAGGATTCCCAGGATTTCTTGCAAGCCCTGGCGGACCTTCTTCAGCTTTTCATTTCGCTTCGCGGGCGGGAATGGCAATCCGGCCTGAAGCTTGGCGGGTTTGGCTTCGGCTTTCAGTTGAGCGCGGGCGCCTGGAATGGTGAAGCCTTCGTCATAGAGCAGCTTCTTGATCCGCAGCACGTACTCGACATCCTTCTGCCGGTACATGCGTTGACCGGTGCTGCCTTTGACCGGTTTGAGCTGCGGAAACTCGGTTTCCCAGAAGCGCAGCACGTACGCCGGAAGGGCACACAGCTCGGCCACTTCGCCAATGCGAAAGTAGAGCTTGTCGGGGATGACCGGCGTCGACGAGCCAGCCTTCTTCGCAGATTTTTTGCCCGCGTCACTCGTAGCCATCGGCTTCAGTGGCTTAAGCATACCCTTGTTCGTCAAGCCAGGAAAAGCGGATTGCGCTCGGTGGGTGAACTGTATGGTTCCGGGGCCTGGCTGAATCTCGGCAGGCATCATAAGCCACAGGCAGCACCTGCGACCGGCGCACCTGAGCGCACTTAGGCAGCGCATTTGTCAGTCGGCCGCCAGCAATTTTCGGAGTCGTTCGGGTCCCGGTCGACGGCAAGCCGCTCGCGTGGCTTCTCCATGCCCATCAGCGCCAACGACGCGCCGAGCAGCGCCATGTTCTTCCCGAAGTTGATCATCTCGTTTTGCCGACGCTGCGGGTCTTCTTGTTTCCAGAAATCGTGCATCAGAGGAGACACTCCAACCAGAAAGCCCGCAATTGCCGCAGCGCCCCACTCTTTCTTCAGACCCAACAGAACGCTCGTTCCACCGGCAATCAAAGCGATGCCAGTGGCCTTCACCGCGAGCTCAGGCGCAGGAATGCCCTTGGAAGCGGTGTATTGCGCCATCGCTTCGGATTCTTGAATGTGGTGAATACCGGCATACAGAAAATATCCGCCGAAGATCATCCGGCCGAGCAGGTAAGAAGCTTTCATCAGAAACTCGCAGGCGCAGAAGCGCAGGAGACTAAGATTCGGGTAATCAGGCGAAGGTGGCTTGCTGCTGATTTCACTGAGTCAACGCGAACTCTCCGGGTCCTCCCCGCCTCCGTGGTGAGCCTCTTATCCGCCCAATACTGTAAACTGGAACTACTCCCAAGCCTCTCTCCGTCTGCCCTGTCGCACGCGGTTTCAAGCGGTTTCAAGCTGAAAGGACCTGAGTTTTGAGTACGAGTATTCGCAATATCGCCATCATCGCGCACGTCGATCACGGCAAGACCACGCTGGTCGACGCCATGCTCAACCAGAGCGGCACCTGGCGCACCAACGAGGCCCATGCCGAGCGCGTGATGGATTCCAACGAGCTGGAGCGCGAGCGCGGCATCACCATCCTGGCCAAGAACACGGCCGTCGTCTACCATCCCGGCGGCGATCCGAAGGAATTCGTCAAGATCAATATCGTCGACACCCCCGGCCACAGCGATTTCGGCGGCGAAGTCGAGCGCGCGTTGAAGATGGTTGACGGCGTGATGCTGCTGGTCGATGCCAGCGAAGGCCCGCTGCCGCAGACGCGCTACGTGCTGAGCAAAGCGCTGGAAGCCAAGCTGCCGCCGATCCTCGTCATCAACAAGATCGACCGCCCCGATGCTCGCACCCAGGAAGTGCTCAACGAGGTCTACGACCTGTTCATCGATCTCGACGCGGCCGAGGACCAGCTCGATTTTCGCGTGCTGTACACCAACGCTAAGACTCGGCACCGCAACCACGAACCTCGACAACCCCGGCGAAGATTTGCGGCCGCTGTTCGAAGCTATTGTCTCGACCATTCCCGAGCCCAAGGGCGACGCTGAAGGGCCCGTTGCAGGTGCTGGTCGCGAATCTGGATTACAGCGACTACCTCGGCCGCGTCGCCATTGCGCGCGTCTTCAACGGCACGCTAAGGACAGGAGAAGAAGTTGCCATCGCCAAGCGCGACGGCACGCATGCAAAAGACGAAGATCACCAAGCTGTTCTCTTTCTCCGGACTCAAGCGCACCGACATCGTCGCGACTGAACTGGGCGACATTGTTGCCGTCGCGGGCGTTGAGGGCATCAACATCGGTGAGACCATCACCGACGTCGAGAACCCCGCGCCACTCCCCGTCATCACCATCGACGAGCCGACCATCGCCATGCAGTTCATGGTGAACACCTCACCGTTCGCGGGCAAAGACGGCCAGTACGTCACCTCGCGCAATCTGCGCGACCGGCTTGCAAAAAGAGCTGCTCACCAACGTCTCGCTTCGCGTGGAAGACGCCGACAGCACTGACTCGTTCCGCGTAATGGGACGCGGCGAGCTGCAACTGGCCATCCTCATCGAGATGATGCGCCGTGAAGGTTACGAGCTCGCCGTCGGCAAACCCGAGATCGTTACCAAGCGGGTTGACGGCAAGCTGATGGAGCCCATCGAACTGCTCACTATCGACGTCCCTGAAACGTTCGTCGGCGTCGTCATCGAGAAGCTGGGCATGCGCAAAGCGCAGATGGAAAAGATGCACAACCACGGCTACGGACGTGTGCGGATGGAGTTCAAAGTCCCGAGCCGCGGCCTCATCGGCCTGCGGAGCGACTTGCTTACCGACACCCGCGGCACCATCGTGATGAACTCGCTCTTCGCCGGATATATCGAGTGGCAGGGCGATATCCCACATCGTCCGACAGGGGCGCTGGTCGCCGATCGTAATGGACTCACCACCGCTTATGCGTTATGGGGATTGCAGGAGCGCGGCGAGCTGTTCGTCGGCCCCGGAGTGGAAGTCTACGAGGGCATGGTCGTCGGAGAAAACTCACGCGACAACGATCTCGACGTTAACATTGTGCGCGAGAAGAAGCTGACCAACATGCGTTCCTCAACCGCCGACGAGGCCATTCGCCTGGTTCCCTTCAAGAACCTGAATCTGGAGCAGGCCATCGAGTTCATCGCCGACGATGAGCTTTGCGAGGTCACGCCCAAGAGCCTGCGTCTGAGGAAGAAGATTCTCCAGGAGAACCGCCGTCCGCGCAAGAATGCGCAGCCTGCCGGAGTGGAAGCGTAAAGCGCGCGTGGTTGGAACCGTTGTCTGTGAGGATTCGCGTCAGGGCGCGTGGTTGGAACCGTTGTCCGTGAGGATTCGCGTCAGGGCACGACCTTGGTCGTGCCGAAAGAACGCCTTATTAAATCGTCATCCCTGCAGTTTGTGCCCTGCTAGGAAATCGCGCCGAGCACAGGTCAGCGGGATGACAAGCCAGGCAAAAGATTTTGCTATTTCTTCGGCGGATATTTCGCGAACAGCTTTTCCACGGCCGTATTCACCTGTTCCACCAGTTTCATCTGCTGCTCGCTTAGCTTCTCAGTTGCGATACCGCGCCACGCCAGCTTTTTTCGCGAAGCATCGATCAGGTCAACGATGAGCTGCCCTTTGTGAACGACTGCGGTGTTGGTCGTTCCTGGAACGGTTCCCCACATCATGAAACCCTGGTCGAAGGCTGGAATTCCCCACGGCCCGTAGTAGAAGTCGGAATAGGTCACTGCCATGTCGGAGTCGACGGCACCATACATGGCAATGTACAGGTCCGGATTCTCGGCCACTTCTTTCAGCCCGCGCTTGCCTAACTCTTCATTGACTGCGCCCTTGATGGCGGCCACAAGAACAGGCCTGGCGGAGGCCTGCGGAGTCGGGTCCCAGGCGAAGGTCTTGAACTTCGCGAAGTCGATGTTTTTGTCGAACTCGACCTTGATCTTTTGTGCCTGCGCTGCGCTGCACGCTAAAAGTAGAAAGAGAGCGGAGAGGCATACTCGTTGCGAAATGAGCTTCATGAGTACTTTCAGAAAAATGGGGACTTTAGGACAGAACCATTACAACACACAGGAACCCGGTCACAATTCCAGCCCAGTGCGGAAGCACTGGGTACAGCACGTATGGGAGATTGCGGAGACGGTTTCAACCGGCGACACCCCCCCGCCTGGTCAACTCATCTTCTTCAGCCTTCCATCGCGCAAGCGGAACTTTTCTCCTCGCCACACGACGGTGTCGCCGAAGAAACTGGCGACCCATACTCCAACTGACACGAAATCCCGCACAGGGATGAGCCACCAGTCTCGCCCAATCTGCCGGTCGCCCAGGACCTTCCCGCCGATGACCACTGCTGCAACTGCACGCGCGATGAACATCGCGAAAAGCGCCGCCCAAATCCACCACACACCTGGCGCAATGAGCACCCCCAAAATCCCCCACGCCAACCCGAACGTCACGATCAGCCCGAAGGACTGCGCGAACCGCCGATCCTTGATGTTGCGCGCCCAGCGAATCTGGTGGTGCCAGAAGTCTCGCCACGTGTAGTCCGCAATCGCCGTCTCGACAACCACGCT
This sequence comes from uncultured Acidobacteriaceae bacterium, assembly GCA_963699875.1. Taxonomy (GTDB): domain Bacteria; phylum Acidobacteriota; class Terriglobia; order Terriglobales; family Acidobacteriaceae; genus CAVVDY01. The sequence continues at coordinate 76,146 of CAVOVN010000001.1, read as the reverse complement.
TGCAAGCTCGACGCGATATCCAGCCGCCGCCACGCGTGCTCCCAGTTCGTAGTCGTCGCCCAGAACATCCACCAGCGACGCCAGCCCGCCGATCTTTGCCAGCACTGATTTCGTCGTCGCCATCGTCGCGCCCAGCGCAAACTTGATGCCGCCTTCCATCTGGCGCGCAACCAGCACTCCGCCCATAAAGTCTGTGTTGACGCCGAGTGCCTCAAGCTTTGACCACAGACTCTGGCCCGCAACCGCACGGTAGAGCGTCGTCACCACCCCGACCTTGGCGTCGGCAAAGCCGGCCATCACGCGCCGCAAGAAATCGGGCTCGACAAGAATGTCGCTGTCGTTGATCAGCACATGCTCGTGTTGCGCTTGAGACAGCATCTGCGCCAGATTGCTGACCTTGCCATTTGCGCCCAGCGAAAGTGGGCAATGGATCGCCCGCAACCTGGCTTGCGGAAACTCCCGCTGCACCTCACTCACCAACGCTACTGCGGGATCGCTGAGATCGTTCACCCCGAACAGCACCTCGTACTCGGGATAGTCCAGCAGGCAATGCGAACGGAAGGCCGCCCGCATATGCGGATCGACCCCCTTCAGCGATTTCAATATGCTGACCGGCGGCGCGAACGCTGCACTCTCCCGCCGTTGCTGCGCCACGAAGCGCAGACCCGCCCAGACGCACAGCGCGTAGTACGCCGCCCCGGCGAGAGCCAGCACCGCGCACACTCCCGCGAACACGTGGACAGCGATGAGCATACGAATCGCAGCTTAGCAGAACAACTCACTTCGAAATGCCTTGCTGTACAATTCCGCCCATCGACACGTCAATCCTGAAGCTTGCATGATCCGACGGTTGGTCCGGAGCCGCATGTCGTCAAGCGAAGCCGTAGAAACCACAACCCGCCCCTGGATTTACCGCCTCACGCCCACCGAGCGTTCGACGCTGCTCGCCACCTTTGGCGGCTGGGGACTCGACGGCATGGACGTCATGATTTACAGCTTCGTCATTCCAACGCTCATCGCCGCCTGGCATATGAGCAAGGCCCAGGCCGGGATGTTGAGCACCGTGGCGCTGCTTATCTCCGCCGTGGGCGGATGGCTGGCTGGCCTGCTGGCTGACCGCTACGGACGCACGCGCGTTTTGCAGGTCACCATCTTATGGTTCGCAGTATTTACCTGCCTCAGCGGATTCACCAACTCGTTCTGGCAACTGCTCATCGTGCGCGGCTTGCAGGGGCTTGGCTTCGGAGGCGAATGGGCGGTGGGCTCCGTGCTCATGGGCGAAGCCATTCGCGCAGAGTTCCGCGGCAAGGCCGTAGGCACGGTGCAGGGCGGGTGGGCCATCGGCTGGGCCGTCACCGCTATCAGCTACACCGTGCTATTTTCGTTGCTGCCGGCGACGGTCGCGTGGCGGGTGATGTTCTGGATTGGAATTCTTCCGGCGCTGCTCGTCTTTTATATCCGGCGCCATGTGCCCGAGCCCGAAGTCTTCCAGCGCACCGTCGCCCGCGAAAACTCGCTGAGCGAAGGCAGTCATTTTCTGGAAATCTTCAGCCCGGCGCTGCTGAAAACCACGCTGCTGACAGCGTTGCTGGCCGTCGGAGTGCAGGGCGGCTACTACGCCATCACCACTTGGCTACCCACCTATCTGAAAACGACGCGCGGCCTCTCGGTGCTCAATACCGGCGGCTACTTGTTCGTGGTCATCGTCGGCTCGTTCGTTGGATATCTGGTAAGCGCCTGGCTCTCGGACTGCGTTGGCCGAAAGCGCACGCTAGTGCTGTACGCTGTTTGCTCGCTGTTGACCATTGTCGGCTATGCCTACCTACCGATCAGCAACTCGGTCATGCTGGCGCTCGGATTTCCGCTGGGATTCTTCGCCTCAGGAGCATTCAGCCCCATCGGCGCTTTCTTTACCGAACTTTTCCCCAGCCGCGTTCGGGGCTCTGGTCAGGGCTTCTCCTACAATGTAGGACGCGGCATCGGGGCCCTCTTCCCCACCCTGGTCGGCGTCCTGAGCGCGCGCATGGAACTGGGACATGCCATCTCCATGTTCGCGGTCGTGGCCTATCTCACCATGGTGGTAGCAACACTGTTGCTTCCCGAGACCCGAGGACGCGAGCTGCGCGCCTACGAGTAGCGGTATCGCTTCAGCTCATTAGAAGAGAAAACCCTGCTCGCGAGTTCGCCGGACGCCCAACTCACCGCCTCGGAAGAGCAGCTCTGCCCCGGCCGCGCGCTTTGCATCTAACCCGCAGCACGGAGTACGAATGGCAACCAGCATGACCGAGCGGCCGGCACCCGGGCAGTCTCCGCAAGAACAAACCACGACCGACCAATCCCTGCGTCGCACGGCGCGCGAAATCTTCCAGCGCGTCGAAGACAACGCACACGATGAAGTGCGCCGATCACCTCATGCCCTGGCCTTTTCCGGCTTTGCCGGCGGAGTCTCCATGGGACTCACCGGCCTGGGCGTTGCTTCAGCCATGGCCACTCTGCCCGACGTGCCCACCCGCGAGTTCCTCGCCTACCTGGTGTATCCCATCGGATTCATCGCCGTCATCATCGGCCGGGCGCAACTGTTCACCGAGAACACGCTGTATCCCGTCGCCTTAATCCTCAGCGAGCGGCGGCACTTTGTTGACACGCTGCGGCTCTGGTCGCTGGTCTTCACCTTCAATGTTCTGGGCGCGACTGCCTTCGCTGCGCTGGCCATCCTCACCGACGCGCTACCGCCGGGCATTCACCAGCAGCTGGTTCAACTCGGCATCGCGAGTTCGCAAGGTGCATTAACTCACATCTTTTGGAGTGGCGTGATTGGCGGCTGGATCATCGCGCTTGTCGCATGGCTAGTCACCGCTAGCCACTGGACCATCGGCCAGGTTGCGGTTATCTGGCTGTTGACCTTTGTCGTCGGCATCGGTCACTTCGCCCACTGTATCGCCAGCAGCGGAGAAATCATGTCAGCCGTCTTTGCCGGCCAGATCTCTTTTGGTCACTACCTGCAATGGCTGATGGTGGCAACAGCGGGAAACATTGTCGGCGGGGTATTCATCGTCACTCTGTTGAACTTCGGACAAGTCAAGGTTGGCGAGACCGAATAGGAGGGTTCCTGTAATGCGTATGAAAAGGGTCGTAGTGAATTCGAAACTTTGCGACAATCTGTGTTTACGCAGCGATGTCGACATGCCGATTCCCGTCCCGCCTGGCGAGGACTTGCCGTCGCCGGTGAAGGAGCCTCCCGACAAGCCGGTGCTTGAGCCTGACAATCCGGTTCGTGAACCGGGCCCCGACGAACCCACGCGGCTCGGGTAGAGCTGGCCTTCAGGCCCGCGTCAACACGCCGTAAACAAATCGGGCTTTAGCTCCTGAGGTCCCCCCCGTGTGATCCCTAATGCTGGACTGTGGTCGCCGTAACCAGCTCGACGGATGCCGGATTCATCTCCGTCCCCGCATCGGGCGCGTGCGTCGCAATATGTGGCGGAGCGGCCTGGGGATGAGGGCTGTTGGTCGTGTCATCCGGCTTGTTATCCGGCTTCGGATTGGTTCCGCTCATGTCATCGCTGCTGGCCCCATTGGCCGACGAGTTCGGATTGCTGCTTCCGCTCGCGTATCGGTCATGCGGTTGCGTCGGTTTCGTATCCGGCGTTTGCGTGTTGTCGGGCTTAGCCCCACTCTTGTTGCCGTCGGGACTCTGCTCGGTACCCGGCGTACTTCCCGTCGTTCCCATGGTTGAAGACGGCGACCCAGTGCTGCTGTTTCCGGGCTGCTGATCGTCGATGGTCGTGCTCGGTAACGTCGTCGGTGGCGCCGCTTCCGGACGGTCTGGGTTCGCGCTCGTATCCGGTGGCTGGTGAGGCAGTATTGGCGGAGTCGCTCGTGGCCTGCCGCGCTGCATCTGATCCGGACTAGCATTCGGCTGTTCCTTGTCGGTCGCTGCCGGTGAGTTCTGGGCGAGCATCATGCCCGTCGACAGGACGAAAGTGGCTGCGAGCAAAATGAGTCTGTTCATAACCGATCTCCGCGGCCCCTTTGCGGGCAGGCGTTCGGGACGCATCCGGTTTAGAACCACCTGTCGCAAGTTTGGTTTTCCTTTGCAAAACTTTCGCCGATTCCTGGGCGCTGCATTCGCGACCAAGCCAAGGCCTTAGTCCTAAGCCGCGGAAACGCCTAAACGCCTCCGCGGCTATCACCAGGCTTAGCTGCTACACAGCACGCGCTCCTGTTGCTTTGCCTGCAACGTGCCGTACTGAGGCACAAGGCTTTTTCGGCGGAAGTGCCGACGGCGGAAGCTTGCGGCCTTTCATCTGCGCCTGCCGCCGATCGGGCCGATCGCGGCGCAAAAGGCCGCTGTCGAGAAAGATCTGCGTCAGCCGCGCCAACGCCTCTGCGAAGCGCTGGCTGATATACCCAGGACTCCAATGCAATATTTCGGCTGCTTCATCCAGGGTCAGGTCGTACAACCCGATCAAGGTGAGGACCTGCATTTCATCCTCGCCCAACTTCGCGAGCGACTGCCGAATGTCATGCGCGAACAGGGCCTGGTCTTCGAAGCTGGGGATGGCGTGATGCGAGACCTTGGCGCGAAAAAATTCGCGACCCAGGATCGACGGCAGCCGGCCCAGTTGACACGACATCTCGAAGAAGTGGCGGACAATGGCCAGGGCTTGTCCGCGATAGCAGACGGTCTCGGGCTCAGGATCGAAGGCGATCGCCTGTTCGGGAGGACGGTTGCGAGTCACCTTGCGAGCTGCCGGCTTAACTTTCAGCTCAGGAAGCATGAGCCGCCTCCGCTACACCCAGAGTCTCGTCGGAAGGGGCCAGCACCCGCTGTTTCAAACGGTGAACGATGCGCCGCAACTGTTCTGGCGCGGTAGCCGCCGCCGGCAGTCCCGGCAGGAATCGGCGCAATATCTGCTCGCAATCGCAGCAATACGGCAAAGCTGTTTTGCTGCGGCGCAATCCCAGGCCTCCGCAGCGTTCGCAATACTTTAGTTCATAACTGCTGTATGTCATGGTGGCGATGTCCTTATAAATTCGACAGGCCCTGTGACCTGTCCCTTGACTGTCAGGGTTCAGGTGCACAGGGCCCGTTTCGGTTACGATGACCTGCTTTGGTTATTTAATTACATGCGAAAGTGGCGCTTTCGCCGTCATGCAGAGGGTATGAATCCATGATTCTGCATGGCCGTGATCCGGCTGACTACGATATCATCCGCTCTTCCTGTCTTCGGGTGAAATAGCCCTCTTCATAGCCGGATTTTAAAATGCGTCCGCTCTGCACAACTATGCTGATTCTCCCAGTGAAGTTCGTTCTGGCCAGAAGTTTTTCGAAGGAGGACGACAGCACCTCGGCGAACCGTACCTTGCGGCGCAGTTCGGCGAATAGGCCGTCTTCTCCCCCGGGTTGATTGTTTTGCATTTCTCAATTTGTCCTTGCCCGGACTTCCCACACCTTCGGGCATCTTGAATATCGCATTGCCATAAATTCGGGTCAATCACTATTAGCTATAGGAATATTACGAAAGTACAGGTATAGCTTTTAGCAAACTATGAAAACCAGATTTCAGACGCTTCAGGACAGCCTTCGTACCGGCATATGGGCGCGGCTCGACCGGGGTGAGCTGACCGGAAAGTCCCTGGCCCGCAAAGCGGGTTTTCAGCAGGCACATCTCTCCAACTTCCTCAACGGCAAACGCGGGCTCAGCCTGCAGGCCATGGACCGTCTGCTCGATGCCTTACACCTCGATGTGCTGCAACTCGCCGGAGTAAACGAGGCGCAGCGCCAGGCTAACGATGGCGCACATTCCCCTCACCCGGCCGAAGCGGTCGCGCTGGTTACGTTCGCAACGGCCGCACACACAGCTCGCTTCAGCGCCGACGATCTTCAGGATGTCGTCAACTTTCCTAGAAGCTTCCTGCGCCGGCTGAAACCCAAAACCATCGGCAATCGCCGTGACTGGACGCGCTTCGCCGTGGTCACTCTCGACGAGCAGAACGTCATCGGCATGGCGCCGCAGTTGATTCCCGGGGCGCAGGTGCTCATCGACCGTCATTACAACTCGCCGCCGCGCGACGCGAACTGCCCGGAGCTGTATGCAGTGATGGATGGTGCCGGCGGCTGCATCACCCGCGTCACCCTCACCTCTGGCCATCTCATTTTGCGGCCGAATTTGGAAACGGCGCCCGTACGACTGATTGCAGTTCCCCACGGCCGTCGTGCGGGCGACTTCATCGTAGGACGGGTGCGGCACATCGCCATGCCGGTGTAAGGCGAATTTCGGGTAGAGCTGGCCTTTCAGTGGGTGCGTGAGAACTCGATTATGCCGCTGTCGGTGGAAGCAGCAGCTATCTGAGCCCCTCGGGGGCGACCAACATGATAGCCCAGCACGTAGCCGAAGGCGGAGTGCTGGGTACGAGTGGGAAAAGGCCTGAGTCGCGTAGCGACGGCACAGGTTTTAACGCACACACTTCAGGCCGAGGTTGCGCATCGGAAACACGTTGAGGGCTTTGGCCCGTGAGGCGCTTGTATCCTAATAGGAGATGAATTCTGACACTGCTAATCCCGCCACCCTCTCACGCCGCTCTCGTTTGTTATGATTTTTCTAGCGGCGCCCCGCGCCCCATACGGAGATCAGCACTCATGGATGAACCCAACGTTAAAGGCGCCGCCGGCAGCAGGCGCGACGAAGACATCGCCCTAGACCTGATGAAATTCATTGCCGTTACCAGCGGCTACGGCAAAACCAGCTCCCCCGGCGCAGGGTTTCAGGGTAATACAGATTCGAAAGCCGAAGACTATGCCCGCCACCTGCTCGACCTCTACGGCCAGTGCCTGGCGGCAGTGCAGCAGAAGAAGTAAAGCAGAGCGGACGAGATTGGTAGGGTATGACAACCGACTCCGAGCAGATGCTTGGTCGCTACTCCAGAAGGCGCTCTCGCCTATATCGTCTTTTGCATCCGCCTCTCCTGGTTGTTCATAACCCAACAGAGAGATCCCTTCCTCCATGCGAGGGTCTTAAGCTCTTTATCGGCGGTGCCGGGGGGGGGGATATTCCTGCCGGCTTCGTTAATGTCGATGCAGTTTTCTTTCCCGACGTTGATGTCGTAGCCGACGTTCAGGCACTCCCATTCCAAGATGATTCTGTTGCTGCTATCGAGTGCGATGCTGTATTGGAACACGTGCCCAATACCACCAAGGCTGTGTCGGAGCTCCTGCGAGTTTTGCAGCCGGGCGGGTTTCTGCACGTCGTAGTTCCGTTCTGCCATCCCTTCCACGGATATCCTTCTGACTATCATCGCTGGACGACAAAAGGGCTGGAGCAAACATTTTCGTCTGAGGACTGGGAGCTTATTGATATGGGCGTACGAACTGGCCCAACCGCGACCTTGCTGGCGACAATTTGCGAGTATTCGAAACTTATCGGGGGAAGAGCAGCTTACGCACTCGCCGGTTGGGTACTGTGGCCACTACGCTACCTCGACCTGTGGCTCAACCGACGGCCAAACGCATACGTTTTGGCGAATCATCTGTACGTGCTGGTTAGAAAAAAGTGACTTAGCGCAGGAATAAAGGGCACGAACCTTTCAGTCCGCGCCCTCGACCTACTGACCTCAGTCCTGTTCTAGTTCAGCACATGGATGTTCTTCTTCGCGCACATATCCTTCAGCACCTTCGGCCAGACGGTGACGCTGACTTCGCCGAGGTGGGCCTTGCGCAGCAGCGTCATCAGGGTGCGGGACTGCCCAATGCCGCCGCCAACACTCAACGGAATCTCGTGATTCATGATGGCCTGGTGATACGGATACTTCAGGAAGTCGAGCTGGTGCGTGAGCTCAAGCTGCTTCTTCAGTGATTCCGTGTTCACGCGAATTCCCATGGACGACAGCTCATGCCGCCGCTTGGTCACCGAGTTCCACACCAGGATGTCGCCGTTGAGCCCGTGTAGCAGGTGGCCGTTCTTGGTGATGGTAGGCGTGACCCAATCGTCATAGTCGGCCGCACGCAGCTCATGCGGATAGCCGTCCTTCAGCATCCAGCCAATCCCAATGATGAAGATCGCCGGATACTTCTGCAGGATCGCCGTCTCCCGCTGTTTGCGTGGCAGGTCGGGGAACATGTCGAGAATCTCTTCCGCATGCAGGAAGGTTAGCTGCTCCGGCAGATTGGGATAGCGCGCGTCGTTGAGCTGCGGAAACAGTTCCTGGGCGTAGCGCTCGGCTCCAACCATTACCTTCCAGATCTTCGAGACGATGGCCTTCAGAAAGTCGAGGTTGCGCTGCTCGGGCGTGATCACCCGCTCCCAGTCCCACTGATCGACGTAGGCGCTGTGATCGTGGTCGAGGAAGTAGTCCTTGCGGACCGCGCGCATGTCGGTACACAGGCCCTCGCCGGGCTGCATGCCAAACTGCTTCAGCGCCATCCTCTTCCATTTCGTTGCGGCCTGCACCACCTGCGCATTGATGGGGTGCTTATCGTAATCGTTGGAGATGTGGAACGCGATGGGCGTGCGTGAGCCGTCGCGGTCGAGCAGGTCGTTGACGCCGCTCTCTTCATCGACGATCAGGGGCACTTCGACCATCATCAGATTGAGCTCTTTGCAGAGGTTGTCTTCGATGTAGCGCTTCACCTCGAAGATCGCGCGCTGCGTTTCCTTGGGCGACAGCAGCGAGCTGTAGTCCTCCGGCAGAACCTTTTCGAGTACCTGATAATCGCCAATGCCGGGGCCTGCGAGGTCCGCTTTTTTGTCAGCCATGCTGTTCTCCTTAGTTACGTTTCGTATGTTTGCGTGCGACGCGCATGTCGGGCGGAAGTACGCTTCGGTGGAAGCACCGCCTTCAGTGGAAGCACCGCTTCGGTGGAAGCAGCGGGCTTCAGCCCGGTGAATCGGCGTCCCTCCTCCGAGGGCTTTTAGCCCAGGCTTCGGGTGCCGAATGACCGCTCCGCCTTTCTAGCCACGTCGCCACCTATCACACCACTCGGCCACCGGCAGCGCTGTAACGCCCGTCACGTCGGGGTGTGAAGTACGGGCATGGAGGGTGTGAACCAACCGCCGACTTATTCTTGATGCAGCGGCGCGCGGGAATATTCTCCCGAATAGCGTTTGGGCATAGCGGAGCTCCGATGGTATCGGAGACCAACATTCTTCAGCCTCTTGGAACGGAGGTCCGCCGTGACAATTCTTTCATTTGCCACGCAAGGTCATTCGCGGGAAGATAGTTGCAAGCTACAGGGATCGAGGTGAGGCACTCATGCACCGCGAATTAAAAACTGTGAACGATGCCGACGGTATTCCTGTCCTGGAAATCGTGGTTGAAGGCGACAGCATCACCATCTACGAAGCCGACAACATGGATCGCGAGATCCGCTTCCCCATCTCCCTGCTGCCACTCCTCACCCAGAATCTGAGCGCCTTCAAGAACGGCGCCTCGATGTAGGAGTCGGCCTGGTGCACTGTTTGTGCCTATTCTGGGGAACAACCCCGGGACGACAAGTGGTTCCGCGACTATTACATGCTTTCTTGTTTCCGGGAAGGTGACTCCGCGAAGCGGAGGTCATAGTCTAGCCCAGCACGGAGCGCAGCGTAGTGCTGGGTGGGCATCCCGTCACGATCCTCACGAGTCCCGTTAAGGGACGGCAGCTTTCATATCGCCATGCAGGTTTTCGGCGATAGCGTCGATGCGCACCGCGTTCCGCTACAGGGATAGAGGTCGGGAGAGCATGAGGTCATGCATAGGTGTGCGACACAGAAACAGTTGATTCCGTCCCTACGGGACTCGCCTCATTTTTCCAAACTACCCAGCACTCCGGCTTCGCCTCCGTGCTGGGCTAGACTATGGCCTCCGCTTCGCGGAGTCACTGCTTCGCCCGCTACGCCGATTCGCCACGCCTTCCGTTCCGTCCCACGCCCGTAAGCGACCCTCGCTGCTTACTGCGTCACCGTCTTCACCGCGTCTCCAACCTTGAAGCCTGAGCCCGACACCGGCGTTCCGACGGCGGAGATGTCGTCCACATCCGTCAACGTAATCACGCCGACCTGTGACGTCATGCGGCGAATCACCGCACCTGTCGTTGGGTCTTTGACTTCACGCGTAATACGCTCGACCGTCAACTGATCGCCCTTCTTCAGGCCGGCCTTGGCTCCCACGTTCAGAACTACCTGGCCACCGTCAACCGCAGCCACCAGGCCCTCGACCGAAATGGTGCGCGCCTCAAGCTTGGGATTGTCGGCGATCAGCTCGGTACTCATCTGCTGGACGGCGGCGTTCACCGCCTCGCCCAGAATTGTTTGCTGGAAGTCGCTGCTGCCGAAGTCAACCGCGCCTCCGCCCCATCCGTGCCAGTTGCTGCCGCCGCCGAGCAGTGAAGTGCTCTCGCGCGACGACTCGCCCTTGCCTTCCGCCACAGCCATGATCTCAGCGGTATCGATGTTGATGATGCGCGAGTCAACCGCGACAATCGCCTTGCTCTTCTTGTGAGAAAAGCCACCAATGCCGTATCCGCCCCAGCCGCCGCCGCCACCGCCGACCTTCTGGTTCTGGGTGTCGTTGCCGAACTGGGTGACGCTGCCCACGATGATGGCGTCAACTCCCAGCAGCTTGCCCAGTTTGGCCGCCGAATTTGGATTCGCGCGGTCGCTGTTGGAGAAGTTCTGTTCCGCCAGAATCTTGTCCATGGCTTTGCGATCGATGACCGAGTAGGTGCCGTCCTGCACCAGATACTTCACCGTGAGATCGGAAATGCCCTTGCCCACATCGACGTTGCTTCCGAAGGCAGCAGCCGAATACGACTGCACCGTGGCGTAATCGAAATCGAAGACGGCAACGCGCTTTTTGCGTCCCTGGTGCGCCGCGGCCGCCGGAGCCGTGGCCGATGCAACTGGTGCCGTTGGGGTTTGAGTCTGCGCGAAGGTGGGAGCGCAGAGTATCGCGAAGACGAGAGCGCAAACAGTCCTGTTCACTAGGGCCTCCTGCCGCTGTGACGGATTCGAGGGTCCAGCCAGAGTTTTTGAATTTCGGCTAGATGTTACAACGAAATCCACCGGACTGTGCCTGAAAAACGCTGGAAGCAGAAAGCCGTTTTCCGAATTCGGACAAAACTAAAGGCGCGGATCGCGCCGCGCCTTCGAGGTCCAAACTTGGAAATCAGCTTATTGCGATGCGGAACCGCCGGGCAGGGCGTCCTTGGTAAGGCCCAGTTCGTGCGGCGAAGCGACCACAGCGGTATCGGGATTCAGCAGATCTTTGTGATCCGGCCCCAAGCCTAACTTGATCAGCGCACGCGAATCCGGCGTCACCTTCGACTGCCATCCGTTCGCCTCCTGATAGCGCGTCATCGCATCCTTGCTCTGCGCGTCCCACACGCCGTTGGCCTCGCCAGTCAGATAATGCTCGCGAATCAAAGCCGATTGAATCTCGCGGGTACGCTCTTCACCGATGGTGCGCTGTCCGTGCGAACGCGCGGTAGCCGTCTTCTTGCTGGAGTGCTTAGTATTTTTTGCCGATGTCGTATGAGTGCTGGAATGATGGCTGGCGGTGTAGGTACTTGAGCTGTGCTTGCTGCTGGTTTTGGTTGTGGTCTTGGCGAAGGTCGCGCCCGCCAAAAGCATCAGGGTTAGGAATGTCGCTGTAACACCAAATTTATTAAGACTCATTCGCGATCCTTCCTAAAGGATACAAAAAGATAGGAATTCTTGTACGAAGGCGACATTGTAAATACCGCGCGAATCAATGGGAAGCCCAAATCGGTAGATGCTTCCCAAAATAGAACAGCGGCCCAACCCATCATAGCTGACTTCGATGCGCTGAGCCGCAGCTTAGGTTTTCAGACTGTTAACTAACTAAGTCCTTTCAGAGTAGCTGGTTACGGGAGCGTACCCCCCATAAATACGGTTCCACCCTGGGGCCCCGACCCGCGCGGACGTACCAGGAAGACCACATCCTGACCGCTTTTTAGCTGGTTCTGAATGCGGCGGAAATCGTCTTCGTTGTTAACTGGCTGTTTATTTATCTCGAGGACGACGTCGCCGCGGCCCAACCCGACGGTATCGCCAAAGCCGTCCGGCTTGACCTCCCGCACCACCACACCTTTGCTGTTCGGCAACCGGAGCTGCTCCGCCATGTCGGGAGTGATGTTCTGGACGGTGATCCCGAACTTGCTCTCCTGCGGCTGCTCCTGCTCCTGCTCGCCCTCGTCTTCACCCAGTCGGGTAGCGAAGAGCTTGGAGCGGTCAGCAATGGTGACGTTCGCCGTTTCAGGCTTGCCGTTACGAACGTAGCCGATCTTTGCGGTGGCTCCCGGCTTCAGCCCCGATATCTCTGAAACCAGCTCGTCGCCGCTTTTCACTTCCTTGCCGTTCACCGTCGTGATGGTGTCGCCCACCTTCAGCCCGGCCTTCTCCGCCGGCCCGTTGGCCGTAATGTCGGCGATGGTCACGCCGCTGCTAACGCCATAAACGCGAGCGACCGCCGGATTGGGGATGGCGTTGAACTGCACGCCGATGGAGCCGCGCGATACTTTGTGCTCCGGCCCGATGAGCTGGTTGTAAACCGAAACCACGGTATTCGACGGCATGGCGAAGCCTACGCCCTGATATCCGCCGCCGCTGGTGTAGATCGCGGTATTGATGCCGATGACCTCGCCGGCCATGTTGACCAGCGGGCCTCCGGAATTGCCCGGGTTGATCGCTGCGTCGGTCTGGATGAACGACTGGAACTGCCGCTGCGGAACGATGTTGCGGCCGCGCGCCGAAACGATTCCGGCAGTCACGGTCTCTTCCAATCCAAATGGACTGCCGATGGCCAGCACCCAGTCGCCAACCTGCATGCTGTCGGAATTGCCCATCTTGGCGAAAGGCAGGGTCTTGCCCTTGGTATCGATCTTGATCACCGCCAGGTCGGTCTCTTTGTCGGTGCCGATGACGGTCGCGTCGTAAGTGACGGTCTCGGGATCGTTCATCAGCTTCACGCGGATGCGGTCGGCATTCTCCACCACGTGCGCGTTGGTCACGATAATGCCCTTGCCATCCACGATCACGCCCGAGCCCAGTGAGCGCTCGCGCAGGTCCTGGCCGCCACCTGGGCCGCCCGGCACTCTGCCCGCCACCCTGTCCGCCCTGGCCACCAAAGAAGCGATCAAAGAAGTCCTGGAACGGATTGTCCTGATCGCCGCCGCCGTTATCGTCGTTGGGATTGCCCGGCGTGGCGCGCCCGCCGCGGCTATGCGGACTCTTGATGGTCGACTCGGTACGGATGTTGACCACCGCCGGCTCAAGCTGCCGCGAGATCTGTGAGAACACTGACGAAAGTTGTTGCGGCGACGGAACAGTCAAGGGCGCAACATCGCTGGTCGATGCCTTTTCTTTACCCTTAACGCCCGCCGATACAACGGTGCCAATCAGAATGCCCAGCGATAACGTCGCCAGAATTACCACGGTTGAGGCAAAGCGATTGCCCTTCATGCGCTGCCGCCAACCCGTTTCTTGCAAATCCATCTAGTGCCCTCCGGCTATCAAAGCCTAAACGAAAATTATACCGTTCCGCGAGAGTACAGCCCTTTTAGGCATTCCGCATGCCACGCAGAGCAGTTCCCGGGAATGCAAACTCCCTGCCATTAGACGCAATCCGAGCCGGCCGGGTCACCACGGGTGTGCCCAGCCACAGCGTTTCGAGGATGAACACAAATACCGATGCGGTGTCATCCCGAGCGGAGCGCAGCGGAGTCGAGGGATCTGCAGTTTGTCGGCAGCGCCACCGGCCTGCACTCTCTACCAGCACTCGCACAAAATCCCGCTCACCGACGCCCGAGCTCGAAGAGCGAAACAGTCTGTAGCCCAGGAGGGAAGTCCTGGGCAAGCTACGCCATGTGATCGCGAAGCCCCTTCAGGGGCGGCATATATTCGGGTCGTTTACGATATCGCCTGATTACAACGGTTATCGCAAACCGTCGTGCGATGGCAAAAGAAAGCCTGGGACGTAATTTGCGGCGCTTCACTATACTTGAGGCCTGAATTTACGATCGTTTGGGGAGGGCAATCGTGAGGAAGAGATTTCTGCTGGCTCTAGCTGCGCTTGCATTTGCAGTTACAGCCGTTGCCAATGCGCAAACCATCACCAAATTAAAAAACCAGGCGCCGGATGGCGTCATAGTATCCATGCTGCTGACCGACGGGAGAGTGCTCGCTCAAGGCTATGGCTCTTCGGATTGGTGGACCCTTACACCTGACATCACTGGCAGCTATGTAAACGGCACCTGGCAACAGGTCGCCAGCCTGCCGTCCGGTTACTCGCCTTTGTACATGGCCGAGGCTGTGATGATCGACGGACGCGTCGTCATCGAAGGTGGAGAGTACAACTTCGATTCATTCGCTTTTACCAACATGGGCGCCGGCTACGATCCCATTGCAAACACCTGGACTATGATCAGTCCGCCCGCCGGGTGGGGCTTCATCGGTGATTCGCCATCGGCCGTGCTTCCGAATGGCCAGTTTCTGGTCGGCGAAAAGATGACCATGAATGTAGCAGAGCTCGATCCTCACACCTGGACATGGACCGAGTTGGCCTCCACTGGCAAAGCCGACTGGAACGCCGAAGAAGGCTGGACGCTGCTTGCCCAACGGAACAGTTCTGACAGCCGATGTGAAAAATAGCCCCAACTCGGAACATTACGATGCCACCATCCAGACCTGGATTCAGGACGGCAGCACGGTCGCCAACCTGATGGGTCCGTGCGACGTAGACTGCGCCAACGGTATCAGGGGCGCATGGGGCATCTACTACCCGCCGGGAGAAATCGGCCCTGCGATTCTGCGTCCTGATGGCACGGTGTTTGCCACGGGTGCGCTTCACCTTGGCGCCAACACCGGCCACACCGGCGTCTATACGCCGGGCGCCGGTCCCGACGTTCCTGGTACCTGGGTGGCCGGCCCGGACTTCCCCAATGGCGATGATGCCGGTGATAACTTCGCCGCCCTGCTCACCAGCGGCAACGTTCTGGTGGAAGGAAATTCCGGCTTCCTTGTATGAGTTCAACGGAACTACGATGACGCGCACTGCCACAGCCAGCGGATCCCTACTTGTGCTGCCAACGGCCGAAATCCTGATCGGTGGAGAGCGAAGTTTACAGGTCCACGGGCACTTACCAGCAGTTCTGGGCGCCGATGCTCTTCCCGCTTTCCATAGCTGGAGTGAAACGTGGATCGACCTACACTGCCTACGGCTCGAACTTCAATGGGATGTCGCAGGCCAACGCCTACGGCGACGAGAACAATACCGCGACCAATTACCCGCTGGTGCGGCTGACAAACATGGCGACGGGCCATGTGTTTTACGCCCGCACCCACGACCACAGCTCGATGGCCGTCCGTAAACTTGGATCCATCACCAGCACACACTTCGATGTACCGGCGGCGGCGGAAACCGGCACGACTACGATGGTTGTTGTCACCAACGGCATTCCGTCGAACCCGATCACAGTTATGGTGTTCTAGAGATCGTAAGCAGCTACCTTGATGCGCTTCGGGCGGGATTATCCCCGCCCATTTGTTTGCTGCACAGTCTGATCCAACCGTGCCCCGGCGAAATAGCACGCACAAAAACTCGGCGGGTGCCCCATCCTTTCGCGTCTTTTGCGAAAGGGTGGGAGTCTTAAACTCATTGCGCTTCGTAAACCGTCTTCCCGCCGACCACCGTGCGCAGCACTTTGGTCTTGAGGATCTCCGGTGGCGCAACCTTGGTCAGGTCGCGATCGAGCACCACGAAGTCGGCCAGCATTCCCGGAGCGAGTGTGCCTTTGCTTTTCTCCATGAACTCGGCATAGGCCGAGCCTGTGGTATAGGCCGCGAGCGCCTGCTCGATGGTCAGCTTCTGTTCCGGGAAATATTCTTTCGTTCCCGCTTCGTTCTTGCGCGTGATCGCCGCGTAGACGCCGCGAAACGGCGTGATCGGCTCAACCGGATAATCGGTGCCGAACGCGATGCGAACTCCGTTATCGAGGAACTGCTTCCAGGGATACGACGTCTTCGCGCGCTCCGGTCCGATGCGCGATTCAGCCCAGTTCATGTCGGTCAGCAGATGATTCGGCTGCACCGACGCGATCACGCCGAGCTTGCGATACTGCGCAAACTGATCGGGCGCGATCACCTGATCGTGCTCGATGCGCAGCCTGAGCTGCTGCGGATCCTTGCCGCCGGGCAGGTCTTTCTCGCGCGCATTGCGCTCGGCTTCGGCGAAAGCATCGAGCGCCATCTGCGCCGCGCGATCGCCGATGGCATGAAACCCTAACTGGAATCCCGCCGCCACACGCGATCCACCGCCATCGCGTTCAAGTCCGCCTGCTTGTATTGCGGCAGGCCGGAGTTGCCGGGATCATCGGAATACGGCGCCAGCAGCGCGGCCGTGCGCGAGCCCAGCGAGCCATCCATAAAACCCTTCAGCATCGTGGTGTGCAGCATCGGATCGTTGGCCGGATGATGCGCGCGATGCTTCTCCAACAGATCGACCGGATCGTTGAAGCGCAGCCACTCGCTGATGCGCAACGTCAGCTTGCCGTCGCGCTCCATCTCTTCGTAAACCAGAAACTGCTCCCAGTCGGAGTTGTCCTGCGCCGACGTGATGCCCGAACGCGCGGCATCGGCCAGCGCCAGTTCCGCCGCACGCCGCCGCTGCGCCGGAGTAGGCGCGGGCACCTTGGAAAACACCAGCCCCTGCGCCGATTCGCGAATGATTCCCGTGGGCTGCCCTTGCGCGTCGTGATCGATCGCTCCGCCCTGCGGAGGCGCTGTTTGCGCGGTGATTCCCGCAGCCTGCAATGCCGCCGAGTTGGCGACAGCGATGTGGCCGTCGACGCGAACGAAGATCGCGGGATGCCCGTTTGTCACTGCGTCCATCTCTTGCCGCGTCGGCAGATTCTGCTCCGTCCACAAGGTGTGGTCCCAACCGTCGCCGATGATCCAGTCGCCGGGAGCCGCGGTTTTGGCGCGATCCGCGATGCGCTGCTGCATCTCTGCCAGCGACTTGGCGCCGACCAGGTTGACGTTCATCTGCTCGAAGCCGGCCGACTGCAAATGACAGTGCGCGTCGTTGAATCCCGGCATGACGAAGTGTCCGCCGAGATCGACGACCTGGGTGTGGCCGCCCTTCAGCTTGCGGATGTCGTCGTTCGTTCCTATGGCAACTATGCGACCATCGCGGACGGCCATCGCTTGTGCGCGTGCCGGTGAGGCCTGGGTGTAGATGTCGCCATTGACGAAGATCGCATCAGCGGCGTTAGTGGACGATGCAGAAGACATTAGGGCGAAAAACGGCCAAAAAGTGAGCAAAACGACCAGGCTTCTAATCATCATCTATAACCGTAATTCATGGATTTCACAGTATCCATCACTTTGAGTCATGGCAGATTCTTACTATTTTCGAGGGGAAAAGCTCCGCTTTTGCGTCGCAATGCATTGCAAAGCCGCGCTATTCTTCCACCCCACTCATGGCCAGCGTCAGCAGCAGAATCCGTTTCAGCCCCAAATCGCGGCCCGCAGGATCGTACCACTCGTGCAACGTGTGCGCGCCGCCTCCGCTGCCGCCCGCGCCGATGGCCAGCGCCTCTCGTCCCAGCGATAACGGAATGTTCGCATCGGTCGAAGCGCGCTGAATGCGCGCCACGTTGTTGAGCTGCGCGTCAACCGCGCGAATCGATTCCAGCAACCGCGAATCGAGCGGCAAGTCCGCGGCCGGCCGGTCGCCGATAATCTTCACCTCGCTCGTCAGCGTCTCTTTGCGATTGCGCCCGGGCATCGCGGCAACCACTTGCTCCAGCGACTCGCGCAACGCGCGCTCCAGTTTGTCGAGTTCTTCCACCGAAGCCGAGCGCGTATCCACACGCATGGTCGCAGTCTGCGGAATGGAGTTGACCGACGTGCCTCCGTGAATGGTTCCGATGTTGAACGTGGTCTTCGGCGCAGTCGGCACCGGCGTGCGCGTGAAGCGGTCGACCACCCGCGCCAGCGCGACGATAGGGTTGGCCACGCCAAAGTCGCTCCAGGAATGGCCGCCCACGCCGGTGATGGTGATCTCATAACGGCGGCTGCCCAGCCCCTCGGCGATGATGGTGTCGGTTCCGGCGCCGTCGATCGCAATCACCGTAGCGATGGAATCGAGCCAGCGGCGCTGCTGAAAAATGTGGCGCATGCCGCGCAGGTCGCCTTCGCCCTCCTCGCCTACGCTGCCTATAAAGAGGATGGGCGCGCGGTTCGCAATCGCGGCATCGCGCATGGCGCCGGCGATGGCCAGCAGCGCAACAATGCCGGAGCCATTGTCGGAAATCCCCGGTCCGTAGAGCTTGCCCGCCTCGCGGGTCACGGTGATCTCGGTGCCCGGAGGAAATACGGTATCGAGGTGCGCACTCAACGCGATGTGCGGTGCGTCGGAAGTTATTCCGGGGCGAATGCCGAAGACGTTTCCCAACTCGTCCTGATGCACGTCGCTCAACCCTAACTCTTCGAAGCGCGCCTTCAGCCATTCGCTGCGGGCGGCCTCTCCCCACGGCGGAGCCGGAATGGCGGTGACTTCCATCTGACGGTCTTCCAGTTCGCGACTATGCGAACGGAACCAGGCGAACGCGTCGTGTACCGAGCGCATCTCGGCAAGGCGCGCGACTAGCTGCTGCGCGGGCTGTTCGCCCGGTACTCGGGCAGAAGTCTCGCGACGGAAGGCACGGGTTGATGGGCCGAGGGGCATGAAGCTTAATGGTAATACGGCGAGGGCGAAGGACGCTCTTCGCTTGTCGCTCCGGGATATCTGGGTGGCTGCGGGTCTTTCGACGTTACGGCATACAAAGTGCATCGACTCCCACCCTTTCCCAAACGATGGGAAAGGATGGGGCACCCACTTTTGTTGACCCGTCGAGACAGGGAGGGCGGGTCCCGTCCCGCTAAGGTTCCAGGCGGCCTGCGCCGATGCATCTTCTGTGAGCGGCAGCATCGATCGAGAGGAGACTCCATGCCGGGACCCCGTGACATTCGAGCATTCAACAGAAGAGAATTCATCAAGACCATCAGTATTGGACTAGGCGCGTTGCCGACGTTGGGGGCTGGGCTCGGAGCCTTGCAACTCACCGGTTGCGGAGGTTCGGTCACGCCGCCGCAGCCCCAGCCGTTGCCCCGGACGGTGCGTTGGCCCATCGCGAAAACCGTGTACACCACCGCGCAGCAGCAGGTTCTTCCGATTGCGGTGCCGGCCACCGCGGCGCAAATCAACCCGATCGACGTGGCTCAGTATGCCCCCAACGGCTACACCGCATGGAGCATCGGCGGGCCGCTTCAGCATGTGTTGCGCAAAGACCTCGCGCCGGCGTACGCGGGAGCTCTCAACGTGACGCGGCTGCTGTTCTACTACTCCATGTCTGACATCCACATCGCCGACAAGGAGTCGCCGGCGCAGCCCATCTATTGTGCCGAGGTGGCTGGTTATGGTTCGGGAAAGTCATCGATCTATTCGCCGATCATCATGTCAACGCCGCAGGTACTCGACGCGGCGGTGCAGACCATCAACGCACTGCATGAATTGTTGCCATTCGATTTCGGCCTGTCGCTGGGCGATGCCGCCAACAACACGCAATACAACGAACTGCGCTGGTTCATCGACACCATCGATGGAAATGGCAAAGTCATCACACCCAGCTCGGGGGTTCATCTGGGAGCGGCCAGCATCGATTACCAGCAGCCTTTCTACGCCGCCGGCCTCAATCCCGCGATTCCGTGGTACCAGGTCATCGGCAATCATGACCAGTACTGGATGGGTTCGTGCGTCGAGGACGCCAAGACGCGCAACGCTCACATCAGCGGCACGATTATCAACATGGGAGACGATCCCGCTTCGCCCAATGCGGTGGACGATACCGGCTACTACATGGGTGTAGTCAACGGCCTGATGCCTTATGGCGACATCTACGGTGCCGGGCCGGAAGGCGATTTCCCAAACCCGCCGGCGATTGCTGCCGATGCCAACCGACACACCATGGCCAGCGACAACTCAACCACGCAGGCCTGGATGCAGGAGTTCTTCAACACCACTTCCAAACCGGCGGGCCACGGCTTTACCCAGTCGAATCTGGCCAGCGATTCCGCCTGCTATAGCTTCGTGCCGAAGTCCGACATACCCATCAAGTTCATTGTGCTCGACGACACGGTGAAAGGGCTGGACCAGCCGAACTATGCTGCGGGCGCTCTGGACGACGCGCGTTATCAATGGCTGGTGGGCGAACTGCAAGCTGGACAGGCGGCTAATCAGCTCATGGTCATCTGCGCCCATGTGCCCATCAAGCCGCAGAACACGCTGACCGACACAACTCCGATGCCGATGTGGCCGGGGCCGGAATACACCGACGACTACGTGCTCAACACGCTGCACCAGTATCCCAATCTCATCCTGTGGATGTCGGGACACCGGCACATCAATGTGGTAACCCCGCAACCCGATAGCGGCGGCGATCCTACGCTCGGATTCTGGGAGGTGGAGACCTGCTCGCTGCGCGACTTCCCGCAGCAGTTCCGAACGTTCGACATTCGCCGCAACAGCGACAACACAGTTTCGATAATCATTACCAATGTGGATCCCGCGGTGCAGGGCAACTCGCCCGCCTACAAGTCGCGCGGCTATGCCATCGGAGCGGCGCGCGTGTATCTCACTTATCCGCTGAACGACACGACCTCACACTCGTACAACGCGGAGCTGGTCGTGCAGTTGACACCGGTGATGCAGGCAGTGATCTCGCAAGCGGGAAAGGCGCTGTAGGGAAGGGCTCGCCGCAGCGCAGACCCGGGGCTGCAGATTCACTCCTACAACCATCCCGAGTGAAAGAAGCAAAACGATAGGTACACTCGAACCGAGATCTGTGGCCGTGCGGGCAGAAATGCAGGTCCTTCGACTGTGCTCGACTTCGTCTTGCTCCGCTCAGGATGACACCCTTGAAGGTCTCGTCGTCTAGCCAACGGCCAAGAGCCAATAGCCAAGAGCAGCCCTCCCCCATTGACGTTCTCCGCCTGCACCCTCACCATAGAACGCGGAGCCCACGTTGCATCTCTCCTGGCAACTACGTTTGCGAATCCGTTTCTTCCTCATCGCCGCCGTGCTCGGGCTGGCGGTGGGAGTGTTTGTGCTCTTCCCGCTGAACGAGTTCGTCTACTTCAAGGAGTACGGCAGGCCCGGCTTTACCAGCGGAATCGGTTTCGCAACCGCGCAGGTGTCGTGCCGCTCTGCATGGCGGCAGGCCGAAGAAGACGGTGTTTTACGGGCTGGCGGGGATGGTTCTCAGCCTTTCGGCGGCGGCCGTCTTTTCATCGATGATTGAGCGCCAGCGCGAGATCGCCCGTTTGAGCAGCGCGCTGGAAGGCGACTTGCGTGTGCTGATCGCCAAAGGCGAGAGTGCCGACTTGGAATTTAAGTCGAGCTTCCGCTGGGACCTGAAAGAGAACAAGGTCAACCGCGCGCTGGAGGGCGTCGTCCTAAAGACGCTTGCCGGATACATGAACGGCAGCGGCGGCACGCTGCTGATCGGCGTGGCCGATGACGGCGCGATCGTCGGGCTGGAAAACGATTACAAGACGTTGAAGAAGCAGGACCGCGATGGCTTCGAGCAGGCGCTGATGACTTCGGTTGCGACGCAACTCGGCGGCGATGCCTGCCGCAGCGTGCAGGCGGTGTTTCAATCGGTCGAGCAGAAAGATGTATGCCGGGTGATTACCGGGCCCGCGCATCGACCGGTGTACCTGCGCGCCGGTGAAATGCCTAAGCTGTACGTGCGCACCGGCGTCAGCACCCGCGAACTGAATGTTCAGGAAGCGGTGAACTATATGGACGCACGCTGGAAGCGATAATCCAGCGCCTCATCCCACCCCTCGGCGCCCGGTAACAGGAACTCTCGATTCCGCTTGCATTCCCCTCAGAATGGTTCACAATTCGACTCCTCCGGCCATGCGGGACAGAGCCGGAACAAAGGAGTATGAATATGGCACCGATAGCTGTGGAACGAGTTGTGTTCATTTTGCTGGGCGGTGGTGATGCCGGTGTCTTCTGGATTGACGCCAACGGACACGTTCACATTGATCCAGGCAACAATCCTGAAACCCGCCAGGCCGTCGCCGACCTGCAAGCCGCGGTTTCGCTTTCCAAGGTGCAGATTCACGGCGCTGCGGAGCTAGGTCAGAAACTGGCTCAGCAGGGCATGAAGCAGCTCGCACAAGGAGCACGTGGCGCAGGCGCATAGCCGCCCTGACTATTTGGCGGGGACCGCCCGTACGGTCCTCGCCTCTGCTCTTGCCTCGGTTTCGATATCTCCTACCGCTTGATACTCTTGGTTCCATGCAAGACGGATACACCGATCTTCCGCCCGGCAAGCTCGCTGCGGTGGTGACGTACCTGGAAATGCGCACGCCGAGGCCTGCCAGCGAGAGTACCACATTGTCAGAGTTTGTCATCCGGCGGGAGGAGAAAGCCGATCTCGACTGGTACCGCGATCTCTTTCGCCAAATCGGTGGGCCATGGTTGTGGTTCAGCCGCTTGCGCATGACGGAGGACGAGCTGGGCGCAATACTGCACAATCCCGACGTCGACATTTTTGTGCTATCCCACAATGGGGTAGATGGCGGATTGCTGGAGTTTGATCGCCGACGCATGCCCGACATCGAGATCCTGTATTTCGGGGTGGCGCCCGCACTTTTCGGCAAAGGCGTGGGGCGAGCGTTGCTGGAGCACTGTCTGCCGCTGGAATGGGCGTATCACCCGCAGCGCATTTGGCTGCACACCTGCACGTTCGATCATCCCCGGGCGCTGGAGTTCTATGTCAAGGCTGGATTCGTGCCCTACAAACGTGGCCATCGAGATCTGCCGACGATCCTCGGGTTACGGGCGACCTTCCGCGCAGCGCGGCGCCTGACGTACCGATTCTCTAGAACTCTCAAATCGCTGTGTCCAAGCAGATTCGGCTCAGCAGACTTGAAATCACGCTCGGAACAAGCCGAATGAAACTCGCTCCTACGTACACAGCTGAAGCTGTGCCCTTTCAAAACGGCCGCTCGACATGCTGTTCGCCGATCACCTTGCCTGCGTGGTCGAACCAGATGACCTGATATTTCGGGCGGAAGATGGAGTAGTAGTAACGGTAAACGTACTCATCGGAACAGGCCTCCGGCGCCACCGTCAATGTGCCGCAGTCGCCTTCGCGTGAGGGATCGCCCATGAGCTCGCGTACGGTTTCATTAGGGTCACCGACATTGACCAGCGCAGCATCGCGGTCGAGCTCCTGGTCGTGGTGGTAGGCCCAGACGGCGGCGCCGACGAGCAAGAGAGCGATGGAGAGAAAGAAGAGGCGGATGATCATGATGACGACATAGGCTCCGAAGTGGCACGTTTTCAGGCGTACCGAACGCCTTTTTGTTTTGTCATCACGAGCGAAGCGGGGGATCTGCTCTCTGCTCTCTCGTCGCTATCGAAAAGCAGTCTGGCTGCCAGCGAGAATAGATCCCTCGTCCGCAGGGGACTCGTGATGACAAATGGCTGCTGCTATTGCCGTACGACCGAAATCGCCATGCAGGGCATTACGGCCGCCGTTCTTCCACCAGCAGCTTCGCGCCCGCGGGCAGATAGCTCTTGCGCCGAAACCAGTCTTCCATCGACGTCCGTAGTTTCTCCAGCGGCACGCGGGTCCCAATCTCCAGCTGTCCGTCACCCGTCGGGATGGTGTCATCGAATACCTGGTCGTTGGTGAAGTTGCGCATGCTGAAGCTGTCGAGCCACTTCAGCGGACACGGACTCCGTTCGCCGTTCTGTTCATATTCGACGCTGATCTTGCGCGAGAACATGCTTCGATTGTCACACGAATGCGGAGGACACCTCTACGCGGTGGCGGTCGCCGACGTCGCTCGCCGGCGAACGATCTTTGCGTATACCAGCATGGAGAGTGGCCCAACGATCGCATAGCAGGCGATGGCCGGGAGGGCATTGCGGGCGTGAACGAAGTCTCCCGCCAGCAGCAGTGCCAGCCCGATGTGCCGGTTGGTATTGCACAAGGCAAGCGTCTGTCGGGTTTGCGGCTCGGCCTGCACCAGCAGGAGAATGCCTCCCATCGAAGCCAACGCCAGAGCGATGGCGGCAACGATGACCCACGGCGTAATAGCTGCCAGCTCGGCGCGCATCTTCCAAATCACAGCCGCAATCATGATGAGCAGCAGCACGTTGCCGGTGATGGTGATCGCGGGTTGGATCTTTCTCGCAAATCCTGCCGCAAAGTACACCAGAGCTACCCCCAGCAGCAGCGGCGCGAATTGTTTCTCGGCGATCTGGGCAAACAGCAGCCGCGGCGGGATCCACACGTTTCGGTCGTAAAGTTTCGCAACCGAATAAACGACCAGTGGGATCATCAGCGGCACCAGCATCGCTCCCCACACCTGATAGCTGGCGGCCACGTGCATGTCGAAACCGCGCTTGGCCGCGACCCGCGAGGTGAGCGGCGCTCCCGGGACCACGCCCAGCAGAAACAGTCCAGTGGCTTCGCCGAAGTCCAGGGGAGTAAAGCGCAGCATCAACAAGGCGACTGCCGGCGGAATGAGGAAGGTCGCAATGATGAGGCGCAACCAGGCGCCACGCTGCATCAGCATCCGCCAGTTACGTACCATCTCGGTGGGCCGCAGGCTCATGCCAATCGACACCATGAGCAGAAAGACCGCGATGGGGAGAAGGGCTTTCATAGAATAGTTGTCAGTTGTCAGGGTCGAGCGACGTAGCTGCTGTAGGGTTGCACCCTGCGCCCTGTACACAACCGGCAAACATCACGTAGAGTACAACCTGCGCGGTCAGTTCATGGAACTCTCGGCGACTCCCTGAACTGACAACGAATCACTGACAACCGACAACTTCACTCATCGCTGGGCGACTCGGCGAATCCCATCTCCGCCAGGTGCGATTCGGGAATTGCGACGGGAGCTTCGCTGGTGTGCCCGGTGTTGCGCAGCTCCGTCAACAGGGCGTCGACGCTGTCGGAGGCCAGACCGGTACCCAGCCGCAGGAAGTGGTCTAATCCGGCGGGATCCATCACCTGCACCCACGAAGCCGGACCGAGGTTGTAGTTCACCTGGTATTCCAGGGGGGTTTCGTTGCGGCGGAAAATATGTAGTGTGCCAGCCATAGAACGTGAGATGTTTTCGAGCGGGCGGGCGCACAGAATTCTTGAAGAGCCGCGAGCTCCCAGCCGCCAGCTTCCAGCTGAGGCCAAGCACGAAACGCAATTAGCTTAAGGTCGGAAGCTGACGGGGGCGGAAGATATGAGCTGGTGGCTGGTGGCTGGTGGCTGGGAGCTGAGGCCCTTCTAGCTGGCGTTCCCGTATGGCGAAGACGCTTCTCCGGCATATCGTGATTCACTATTCGACTGGCGAATTTGGGTGTACAGTTTCAGCCATCAGCGGAGGAACAATGCCACACTGCACAAAATGCGGCGCTGAAATTCCCGCGACCGCCCAATTCTGCCAGGTTTGCGGACAACCTCAGCCCGCGACCACAACCATACCCAATGCCGGTCCGGTGCAACCCTATCCGGCGACTGCCGGCACCGGCTTGTCAGAAAATGCCGCCGCCTGCCTCAGCTACGCGCTCGGCTGGATCACCGGCCTCATCTTTTACCTTATCGATCGCCGGCCCTACGTGCGCTTTCATGCCGCGCAATCCATCGTCACCTTCGGCGGCCTGCACCTGATACGCATTGTGCTGGGCATGATCTTCGGCTTCGGCTTCTTCTACGGAGGTTACAGCCACTTCGGCGGATGGGGCATTGGCTGGCTGCTCATTGGTTGCATTGGCCTGATCTCGTTTGTCCTGTGGATTGTGCTGATGGTCAAGGCTTTTCAGGGTGAGCGCTTCATGGTGCCCATCGCCGGCGATATCGCGCTGAACCTGGCAAAGCAGTAAAGACGGTTAGAACGCAAACCACAGAGACACGGAGACACAGAAAATCAGAGATCAAAGACCTTCTTTTCTCTGTGCCTCCGTGCCTCTGTGGTTAGTCTCTTTGAGGGTTTCAGTCCAGCAGCGCGCCGGGAGTCTTGCGCGCGATGTGCAGCAGCTTAAGCGTGGCCTGACGCGGCTCGCGGATACCCTGCTCCCAACTCTCGACCGCATTGGAGCTGACGTTGAGCAGGCGCGCAAACAGCGCCTGGCTGGCGTTCATGCTCGCGCGCAGGGCGCGAATCTCAGCAGGCTTCAGCGGCTTGGGAGCAGCCGGAAGCTCAACCGTGCGCAAATCGAGCGCGCCTGATTTCTTGTTCGCCGTCGCCGGCGTCTGTACGTCTTCCTGCCGATGCTTCTTCTTGTCCTTCTTCTTATCTTTCTTTCCCATGCGGCGTTCCCTCGGCAGCGCTTATGAAATATGGTGCTACATTGTAGGACAGCAACTGCGGCGTGGCTAGCCTTTGCAGAAAAAATCAGTGGATAACCGGCCGGGCCACTGGCTTACCCTTCTCGCCGATCTCCACGTGCGCCCACGGAACTTCGTGATCGTGGGTGAACACCACCAGCCACTTCTCCGGAATCGCGCGCTTATAGAAGCGATGGCGATTGTTGATCGACTCCAGAGGATACAAATCGTACCCCATAACCCACGTTGGGTCGAGATGATGTGAGGTCGGTATCAGATCGCTGATATAACAGACCGTTTGATCACCGGCGCGCACCGTCACCGCCTGCAGATCGCGCGTGTGTCCGGGATAGACCTCAACCGAGATTCCGGGCGCGATCTCGGCATTGCCGCTCAAGCAGCCGCATCTGTCCGCTTTGCACCAGCGGATCATAGTTGTCAGTCAAATAGCTGACGCGGTCGCGCTCGTGCTGCTCGTGCGCATGATCGAGCTCACCCTGCTGCGCATAATAGGTGGCATTCGGAAACGTCGGCACGGGCTTGCCGTCTTTGTAGTGTGTGTTCCAGCCGCAGTGATCGAAGTGCAGATGCGTATTGATGACGATGTCGATCTCATCGGGCGACACGCCTGCGCGTTCGAAGCTCTGCAACAGCGCCGCCTGGTTGCGGTGAATCTCGCGCGACTTCTCGTTCAGCTTGGGCCCGATGCCGGTCTCGACCAGCACCGTCTGTTTGCCGTTGCGAATGAGCAAGCGAGTTCAGGCCGAGCGTGATCAGGTTACGTTCGTCGGCCTTGATGCGCTTCTCCCAAAGCGTTTTGGGAACGACGCCAAACATGGCGCCTCCGTCGAGCACGTAGGTTCCGTCAGAGAGAATGATCAGTTCCGTATCGCCCAGCGTCAGTCGGTGCAAGGTCAGCTCCCAGGATAGTCGGCAAGTTTTCCATCATACTGAAGCAGGCAAGAATAAGGCAGTCGTTATCAGGAGGTGAACATGTACCGAGTCGTGATTCTTTCCTTGGCGATGCTCATGGCTTTAGCTGCGAGCGCACAAACGCCTGATCGCAACCTTCAGCCATCTTCTCCGCAGCAGAACCTGCCGCCAGCGGCAACGGCGAATCCTTCGTCACCGCCCGATCCTGCGCACCAGATGCAACTCGATCTCGATCAGATGGACAGCCTGGTCAACAACATGGCGGCACAGGTCAGCTTCATCCGCGATACCAATATGTCGATCCTGCTGAATACCAACGTGCGCCTGTGGACTGTGCTGATACGCGATCTGCGGATGCAAGTGCAGGAGCAGCAGACGGCATGCCGCTTCGGAGAAAACCAATTCACCACAGAGGCACTGAGACACGGAGAAAGAGCGGACTTGGCTGTGGGTGTCAGGCGTCAGGTTTCAGGTGTCAGATTGCGGATTGTGACTGGTACTGCACACTTCGAGAGTGAAGTTTGTCGCCGCGGCGACGAAAGCAGGTCCTTCACTTCGTTCAGGATGACAAGTGAATGACGTCTGACTCCTGACGCCTGAAACCTGATACCCGAAACCTCGCTACTTTCCAACCAGCGTCTCCATGAGTCCGGTCGAAATCTTCCAAGTTGGCGTACTCGATGACGACCTTTCCCTTGCCGTGTTTGTCCTGAATAGTCACCGCCATTCCCAGCGCCGCGCGCATCGCCCGCTCCGCATTCCTTGACGTTGGGGTCGACTTCCCGCACCTTTTCGACCTTTTCCGGGGGGTGCATCAAGTTAGTAACTAGCTTCTCCGTTTGGCGAACAGAAAGCGAAAGATCAGCGACGCGCTGCGCCATGAGTTGGATGGTGTCCGGCGAGTCGAGTCCCATAAGTGCCTTGGCATGGCCGAAACTGAGCTGTCCCTGCTCCACCATGCCCTGGACGTCACTTCGGCAACTTCAACAGTCTCAAAAAGTTAGCTATTGATGAGCGATCTTTGCCGGTACGCTGCGCGATCTGCTCCTGGGTAAGTCCGAACTCGCGCCCCAGGCGTTCGAAAGCACGCGCCTGCTCCAGCGGGTTCAAGTCCTCGCGCTGCAGGTTCTCGATGATGGTCATCTCCATCGCCTGCTCGTTGGAGACGTGGCGCACAATCGCGGGAACCGTAGCCTTGCCGGCGCGTTGCGAGGCCAGCCAGCGGCGCTCTCCCGCTATCAGTTGGAAGCGGCCATTCGCCTCCGGCCGCACCGTGATCGGCTGCACCACGCCCGAAGCCTTGATGGAAGCCGCCAACTCCGCCAAAGCGACCTCGTCCACGTGGCTCGGGTCTGGTAGGGATTGCGGTCGATGAGCTCGATCGGGATATGGCGAACCGCCTCGCCTTGGGCTTGGCGCCGGAGCAGCCGCAGTGGCCGGAGCCGTATGAGTTGGCGGCTGGGTCGCCGTGCGGGAGGGCAGCAGCGTCTCTAGGCCACGTCCAAGAACTTTGCGCTTTTCAGTCATAGAAAGTCCGCTGTTCGCTTTCGCTATTCGCTCTTCGCCTTTGGCGAGATTCGCTATTGGACGAGGTATGCACACGGAAACGGCAGCCCTTGCAAGCTACAAATGTGCCGTCCTTACGGGACCTGGATTTCTTTCTCGCACCTCGACCCAGCACTCACGATCTGTTACGAAACTCCTGTCGTCCGCGGAAGCGGACTCTCGATTTCCCACTTACGCTTCCCCCGCGATGAATCGCGGGGCTCTCACCTATCGCCGCGCAGTGGCTGGCGCACGTTTTTCCCACCCTTGTCGCTCAATCGCGAGTTTCGTAACAGCGTCTCATGTGCTGGCCTTGAATTGCCTCCGCTCCGCGGAGTCGCACCGTCGGCCACTCGCTCATCCCGGCGCATCTGGCAAGAGCCAAAAGCTAATAGCCAAGAGCCGTCCCTCACACCGCAGCCTTCTCCGCCTTCTTCACCCGCTTCATGATTTCTTCTGCCAGAGCAAGATACGCCTCGGCTCCTCGCGAGCGCGGATCGTACACCAGCGCCGGCTGGCCGTGGCTGGGCGCTTCGGCCAGAGCGAACATTGCGCGGAATCGCTGTCTCGCACATCAGTTCGCCAAAGAATCCGCGCAGCTCGTTCGCCACCGACTGCGAAAGGTTGGTGCGCTCGTCAAACATGGTCAAAACCACGCCTTCTACTGCGAGCCCGCGATTCAGGTCGATGCGAATGCGGTCGATGGTGTCGAGCAGCTCGGTCACGCCCTCCAGGGCGAAGTATTCGGCCTGCATGGGAATCAGGACCGTATCGGCCGCGACCAACGCATTCAGGGTAAGCAGATCGAGCGCAGGCGGGCAGTCGAGCACGATGAACTGATAGCGCTGGCGCATGCAGATCCAAAGCATGGCGCAGGCGGTATTCGCGATACTCCAGCGTGACCAGCTCGATGTTGGCGCCGATCAGATTCTTGCTCGACGGAATCAGGCTGAGATTGGCCAGCTCCGTGGGCTTTCATGGCTTCTTCCGCCGGACCTCGCCCATGATGAGCTTGATAGGTGCTGAGCCGCTCGGGATCGCGTCCGAAGCCGACACCACTGGAGGCGTTGGACTGGGGATCGCAGTCGACCAGCAGCGTAGGAGCGCCGAGATGGGCAAAAGACGCGGCAAGGTTAATGGCCGTCGTAGTTTTGCCGACGCCGCCTTTCTGGTTGGTGACCGCGATGATTCTCGACATAGCCTAGTGAAGTATCCCGCATAGAAGATTAGAACCGGGAGGCCGCGCAGCAATGGCGGGGAATCAGGAAAGGAACATTTCGGAGGAAAAGCTGTGTAATTCAGGGAGGAAGGCGGAAGCGGCTGAATCGCGGGGACTCTACATGTCACAATTTGTGCGTAACGCATCACAAATAGTCGCGGTACGTGTGGCAGCGTCAGCTATCAGCTCTCAGCCATCAGCCATCAGCTTGAGTACTCCGGTAATGGAGTTTCGCCGGAAATGCGTTAAGTGTTCCACGTGGAATATTCTCCGAGTTATTGTGCGGAGGATTTGGACGGACCAGGGCTCATCTGATGGCTGATCGCTGACGGCCGCGGCTGATATTGTCCGCGTTCCACGTGGAACATTCAACTGCGGGAAAGATACGAAGGTGCCCTCGACTTGGCCCTTGACGCGATCTGACGCTTGACGCGCGGTCACAATGGCGATCTAATCAGCCAGCTACGCGGCTCTGTATGATTCCAAAGGATTCAGCTTTAGACCCTTTGACCCTCGTTACGGAGCCAGACTCTTCGTAGCATTAAGAGAGCACAATGGCCGACAGCCAAGCGAGGGTTGTCGGCCGTTTTCTTGCCAAGAACCGGCTTGCCTACGAGCAATTCCCCACTACAACCATAGAATCTGACCTCTCTGGCATAGGTTTTTCCACTTCGATGCTGAAACCGGCCGCGTCACTGCCAGATGCTCTCACTGTGTCCAGCCCCGATCAGCAGACACAGCCGACCGCCCGGCGCAACCAGTCCGCTCGCAACTGGCAGGACTGCTGCGAACTTCTCGACCGCTCTCAGGGTGACGACGTCGGCATGTTTGCCCCATTGCTCGGCGCGGCCGCTATAGACCTCGACGCCGTCCAGTCGCAGCGCGCGAATGACTTCCTTCAGGAAGGTCGCCTTCTTGTTCTGCGACTCAATGAGGGTGACCTGCAAGGCGGGAAACGCTAGCTTGATCGGCAATCCGGGGAAGCCGGCACCGGAGCCTAGGTCCGCCAGGGTCATACTGGGGGTCTGAGCATCTCGAATCCCACCCAAGCCAAACCAAGGCTTGGATGGAGTACCCGCGGAAGAAATCAAGTTGTCAGTTGCCGGTTGTCGGTTGTCAGAAAATGCAGGTCCCTCGGGTCCCCCTCGACCACGCTCGGGGTCGGCTCGGGATGACAACCCAAGAGAAAGCACGTCGTCGCCGAACAGCACTCCCGCAGCGAATAACGATTCGCCAAAGTGGCGGGTGACGATCTGCTCGGGATCCCGAACAGCGGTGAGGTTGGTCTTGGCGTTCCAGCGAAGAAGAAGGCCAAGGTATGCGCCGATCTGGTCGTGAATGCCGGGCG
Organism: uncultured Acidobacteriaceae bacterium; assembly: GCA_963699875.1. Taxonomy (GTDB): domain Bacteria; phylum Acidobacteriota; class Terriglobia; order Terriglobales; family Acidobacteriaceae; genus CAVVDY01. Next base: position 44,715 of record CAVOVN010000001.1, on the reverse strand, counting down.
GAAGATCGAGTCCCACAATGTAGGGGTTGAGAAGCTCGGCGATGCGGGAAGGATCCACTCACAAATCATACTGAATGGGCCCGACGTATCCGCAGGTCGCACGACTGAATTCACGGATTGGCTGACGAAGCCTGTTCGAGCAAACCAGTACCGTTTTGAGACAGTAAATTTACTTGACTGTATACAACTATGACTGTACTGTATCGCTCATGGAAGCCAAAAACACACAGCTTGAAGATGTCGTAATACCCGCGCTGCTCCGTCACGCTCGCAACACCTATGGTTCGGCGATGCGCCAGGCGCTGACCGAAGCGGGATACGACGACATTCCGGGAAACGGTCTATACGTGATCGGCGGGTTGGCGCTGAATCGCGATGATATCCCGCTGGGCCAATTGATCCTTGAGCTACATCTCTCGAAGCAGGCAGCGGGTCAGCTTGTGGACACGCTGGTCACGCGCGGCTACTTGGATCGAACTCCCGACAAGGAAGACCGTCGCAAATTAACGGTGGCGCTCACCGAACGGGGCCGGGCGGCGGCGGCAGTCCAAGGTGCGGCGCGCGACAAAATTGATGCCGAATTGCTGGCACGCGTCGGGGAAGAGGATGTCAGGCGGACCCGCCGCACGCTGGCAGCGCTGATTGAAATCGGACATCGGCAAAACAGTGACGGGAGTGAGGATAGCTGAACGAGGGCAGGGACATGCTCGCGGTGACGGATCAATATGTTCGCCGAATCAAAGAACAGCAGGGCCTTCGGTCGCCGCTGCGACCTCAGGATGACAACCAGAAGGGTGGTTCGAGGCTCGGCTTCCGGCGAAAGCCAAGAGCGAACGGCGAAGAGCGATCTACCGCTTCATCACCACCATTGCCAAGGGCGGCAGATTCAGCATGCAGCGAATGCGGCTGGCCGTGGCACTCGATAGGTTCGGAGTGCACGCCGCCGAAGTTGCCTTCGTCGGTGCCTCCGTAGACGGCGGCATTGCTGTTCAGCACCTCGCTCCAATGTCCTGCGAATGGCACGCCCACGCGATACCCACGACGCGGCACCGGAGTGAAGTTGCACGCGACGAGCACAGGATGCTCGCGATCCTTCCCGTAGCGCATGTAGGTCAGCACGCTGTTCTGCGAGTCGTCGGCGTCGATCCATTGCCAGCCATCGGGGCTGAAGTCCAGCTCATACAGCGCGGGCTCGTTGCGATAGTAGGCATTCAGATCGCTGACCCAGCGCTGCACTCCCTGATGCGGAGCCCAGCGCAGCAGGTCCCAGGCAACGCTGCCGTCGTGGCTCCATTCACTGGACTGCGCGATCTCTCCGCCCATAAACAGCAGCTTCTTGCCGGACTGCGTGTACATATAGCCGAAGAGCAAACGCAGGTTGGCGAAGCGCTGCCACTCGTCGCCCGACATCTTGCCCAAGAGCGAGCCTTTGCCATACACGACCTCATCGTGCGACAGCGGCAGCACGTAATTTTCGGTGAACATGTACAGTCCGCGAAAGGTCAGCTTATTGTGGTGAAACTTGCGATGGATGGGGTCCTTCGAGAAGTAAACTGCAGGGTGTCATGCATCCATCCCATGTCCCACTTCATGCCGAAGCCCAGTCCGCCAATATACGGAGGCCGCGACACCATCGGCCACGCGGTGGACTCTTCAGCGATGGTCTGTATCGCGGGGAACTCGGTATACGCCTCCTGATTGACTTGCTTCAGAAAGGCTACGGCTTCGAGGTTCTCGCGCCCGCCAAACTGGTTGGGAATCCACTCGCCCTGCTTGCGCGAATAGTCGAGGTAAAGCATGGAAGCGATGGCGTCCATGCGCAGGCCGTCGATGTGATAGCGGTCGAGCCAGAACATGGCATTGCTGACCAGAAACGCGCGCACCTCGTTGCGTCCGTAGTTGAAGATGGACGACTTCCAATCGGGATGAAAACCGCGGCGCGGGATCGGCATGCTCATAAAGATGTGTGCCGTCGAAGTACGCCAGCCCGTGCTCGTCGTTGGGAAAGTGCGAAGGCACCCAATCGAGAATCACGCCGATACCCGCTCTGGTGCAGGTGATCGATCAGGTACATGAAATCCTGTGGCGTGCCGAAGCGGCTGCTGGGAGCGAAGTAGCCGGTGACCTGATATCCCCAAGAGCCGAAGAACGGATGCTCCATGATGGGCATAAACTCGACGTGGGTGAAGCCGAGTTGCTTCACGTATTCGGTCAGCTTGTGCGCCAGCTCACGATAGCTGAGCGAGCGATTGCCTTCCTCGGGCACGCGCATCCATGAGCCGAGATGCACCTCGTAAGTGGACATGGGCGCGTCGAAGGCGTTCTTCTGCAGGCGCGTGTTCATCCATTCGGTGTCCTGCCACTCGTACCATGTGTCCCAGACGATCGACGCCGTTTTAGGAGGCGTCTCGCAGTGGAAGGCATACGGGTCAGCCTTGGCGACCGAGTAGCCGTGGTAACGCGAGCGAAGGAAGTACTTATAGATGGCGCCCTTGGCGATCCCTGGAACGAAGCAGTCCCAGACGCCGGAGCTGCCTTTCGGGTTCATCGGGTTGGAATCGGGATTCCAGGCGTTGAAATCGCCGACGACCGAGATGCGCATGGCATCCGGCGCCCACACGCCGAAGTAAGTGCCCTGCTGGCCGTTCATCTCGGTGATGTGCGCGCCAAACTTCTCGTACAGGCGCGTGTGACTGCCCTCGTTGAAGAGGTGCAGATCGTAGCTGGAGATCAGGCCTGACTCGTTGTTACCGGGTTCAGTCTTCTGACCAGCTTCGGCGAAAGTGGAATCCTGGTTAGCGATGGCGTTCTTATTAAAGGTCGGCATCAGTTCGAGTCCCCTTGCTTGGATGCGGCCTCGGCAGACGGAATCAGTGTAGAAGATGGAAGAGCCGGAGGGAAATCGGCCTCGGCACAGGATCGAGAATAGGCGAACGGTGTAGTCCCGCGATACAAACGGCGGTACTGTGATACAGTGTTACTAGACGCTTTTGGCTACGGCCGCTTGCAAGCGACATCCGATCCGCAGTTCGATCCGATTCCCGCCTTTCCTGCTTCCGTCTCGTTTAGCGCTGAACCAATTTTGAGCGGCCTCAGCTGTACCTTCGCGACTCGCCCGCTACCAACCTCCGACGCGTTCTTAACGCCCTCGGGGACTTGACAAGGCGGACTTCCTTCGCGAGACGCTGCTCCAAGAAAGAAGAAAAATCGTTTGACACAATTCAAAGACCTGCCTCTATCTGCTGAACTCCAGCAGAAGCTGGCACAACTCCATTTCATTACCCCGACGCCAGTACAGGCGTCCGCGATACCTCCCGCGCTGGAAGGTAAAGACGTACTGGCCACGGCACAAACCGGCACTGGCAAGACGCTGGCATTCCTGATCCCCACCATTGAACGGCTGGCTCCTCAGCTTTCGAAGAAGCAGGTTGCTGCCCTGGTTCTGGTTCCCACGCGCGAATTGGCGGTACAAGTTCATGAGCAGTACGAAAAACTGCGCCCACGGTCGGCCGCTCCGGCCGCGCTGGTCATTGGCGGAGTAGGCGAGCACCAGCAGATCCAGGCGGTGCGTAAAGGCGCGAGCCTGGTGGTGGCAACTCCGGGACGCCTGGAGGACTACCTTCGCCGCAAGCTGATCAACCTCAGCCAGGTCAAGACACTGGTTCTCGATGAATCCGACCGCATGCTCGATATCGGCTTTCTGCCGGCCATTCGCCGCATTGCTGCGGCGCTTCCGCGGGAGCGCCAGACCCTGTGCTTCTCAGCAACCCTGAGCGCGTCGGTGGCGGGCCTTGTCAACGACTACATGAAACAGCCGGTCCGGGTTGCGCTTGGTTCCACTTCTAAGCCGGCCGATACCGTCGAGTTGCAGGCCTTCGAAATTTCGCAAGCCGAGAAACCTGAGGTCTTGCGGCAGCTACTGTACTCGGAGAAGGGGCAGACCCTGGTGTTTGCCCGCACCAAGCGTGGCACCGAGCGCCTGGCCAAGAGCCTGGTGCGCGACGGCTTCTCTGCTGCCATGATTCATGGCGATCGCACCCAGTCGCAACGCCAAAGCGCGCTGAACGGATTCGAGGATGGCAAGTTCCAGGTGCTGGTGGCTACCGATGTTGCCTCGCGCGGCATCCACGTGGACCGAGTGGCGCATGTGGTGAATTACGATTTGCCGCAGGTTCCCGAGGACTTTATCCATCGCGTGGGAAGGACCGGTCGTATGGGTTTAGCGGGGCGCGCTTCCACCCTGGTCTCGGGCGCGGAGGTTGGCGAATTGCGATCCATCGAACGGGCCCTGAAGCTGAAGATCGCACGCAAACAAATCAGCAACGGCATGCCAGCAGTCGCGCGCGCAAGCCACAACACGCTGCCGACGCGCACCCTCTCCCGTATGCCGGGCGAAATATTTAGCTGAAGCGTATGAGCGTATAATGGAGTCATCTCGCACCACGGAGATGGCTCCTTCTGTCCTTCCTCGAAGCGGGAGAAAGCCACTGTTTCTCGGACCCTTTACCACACTCTCCTATTGCACCCGAGAGTTTCTCTAGAAGGCGGCAATGTGTTGCCCCGCCGCTTCACGCGAGGTCAAGGATCATGAGTGTCGGACGAGCGTCAAATCACGGGTTATCCCACAAGTTAAGTGTTCTGCTGATCGACCGGAACTCAGAACGACGCGCCTTGCGGATGAAAGCCCTCATGCTTCGCGGGGTTGATGTGGTGGGTGCGACCGATGTAATCGAGGCCACTTCGATATGGCAACCCGACCGCTACGATCTCGTCCTGGTCGACATTCGTATGGACCACCGTTCCTGTATCGCGTGGCGCGATGAGATCAAGAAGCAAAAACCTAAGCAGATCGTCGCATTTCTGGTGGGGCGGCCGAATTACATAGACATGGAGCCGTTAGTTGGTTCCTACGTTGCCGAGGACCACGGAGCACAGTGGGGAGATGCGATGCGACTTGCGATCAGCAATGGGTGCGCATCGCTGCCGCAACGGTATGGATTGCTGGAAGCACGCTGGCGCATTGCTGCCGGGAAGAAGTTGAATGGTACTTCCTCGCGCGCCACACAAGCCGTCGTCGCCGAGCCGTCCGTCATCGACGTTTCCGCCTTGTACACTGCGCCTGCGGAGACCGTTACGGAAGCGGATGCAATGCACATTGCGCTGGAACAGCTGAAACGAATGGGAGAAGAAGCAAATGAAAATTGAGTCGCCGAGCAATCCAGCCGGTGTTGCACTGAACCAGGTCCTGGAAAGCGCTGTGGTAATGAACTGGAATTCTCTGGTCGCGGGCGCCCCCGAGGGTCTGGTTAAAGTCGAGTATCACGTGGGACGCGACGGCGCACTGGAAGACCTGAGATTGTGGGCCCTTACCCGCGAATATTGGACGCTCATCTGCGAGTACTCCCTCCGCGCCGGATGGGCAGACGGGCCGCGATTCCTCAACGGCTTTCACTCTCGTCCCTTGAGCCGGCTGCTGCAGTCCATCATGTTGAACCAGGTGCTCTTTCAAAATCAGTGTGTCCCTAACAGTAACGGCACCATCGAGGTGCGCACTCCGACCCCGGAGGACACGATGAACGCGACAATGCGGGTGAATGAGATGTTTCCCGCCCCGGTGCAATCCTTGAAGCGCCCCCTAGCGGCGGCCCTCACCGCAGAAGCCGTCTGACAAAACGATTGGCAAAGGCCATGGCTTCAGGCTGCTGAAAAACTCTGCCGGGCGCCGTTTTGAAGGGGCACAGCTTCAGCTGCGCCATAAAAGTCCTGTGTTTTTGTCATCCCGAACCTATTTAGATACAAGGGATCTGCTGTTGTTTCCACTACCCAGAGTTTTCCCGCAGCCTATTAAGCCGTGGTTTGATCTTCGCGCCCCGACACACTAGTGTCACGCGACAATGCTTTACCGGCTGCGAGTCCCGTCTCCACCTCTCTCTCACTTTGTGGAGAATCTGTGGTATTACGACGACCTGATTGCAGACCACACGCGCGAGAAACTGCTGCCGGACGCGTCGATGGAGCTCATCATCGACCTTGGCAATAGCACGAAGAAACTCGCCGGGTTCGAGTGGGCGACGCTGGGGATCGCCACCATCGCGCTGTTTGAGCGCCGCTCGGCAAAGTACATTCTCATTAACGGCGGCTACATGACCATAGCATTCATGTTGATGGGTCTGATTATCGGGGCGTGGCGGTGATTGCTAAATCTGAACCGGAAAAAGTTTGGCTGCCCCCCAGGGATTCGAACCCCGATATGCTGATCCAGAGTCAGCTGTCCTGCCGTTGAACGAGGGGGCAGTGAATGCGGTTGGTTCGCGCAGTTGCGGTGCTTTCGTGCGCTCTCTCGATTCTAGAGTGTGCCTTTCGGAGCGTCAACCTTCGTAGATGTCGGTAAGCAGCCCCGCTGGCCAATGTGGCTCAGCCAATCCGCCACGGGTTCACAAAGAAACACAGATGGAATCGACCGGGCGACTTCGGCAACTCCGAAGTCGTCGTTCTTCTGATCCGCGCGTACACGCGCGAATCCGCGGCTCGCTTTTTCTTGGTTGTCTCGCTTACTTTCCCGCCTTCATTTGCTGAGCCAGATACGCACCGACACCCACCTCCTTGATCGAGTGCAACTGCGCTTCGAGAAAGTCGGCGTGGCGCTCTTCGTCGGTGATCATGCTCTCGAACAGGTCTTTCGACCCGGCATCGCCGGCTTCCCGGCACATCTTCGCGGCAGAGTTGTACTGCTTCACCGCGTCTTCTTCGTCTTCGTAATCGAGTTGCAGGTGCTCATGCACGCTCTTCCCGATCTTGGGCGTGAGCGGCACTGCCACCTCGGGAGTGCCGTCGAGGAAGATGATGCGTTCGATAAGGTGCTCGGCGTGACGCATCTCTTCGATGGCTCGCGCCTTGGTCAATCCCGCCAACCGGGAGTAGCCCCAGCTCTCGCAGGTTTCGGCCTGCACCATGTACTGCACCACCGCCGTCATTTCCGAACTCAGTGCCACATTCAACTGCTCAATGACTTTCTTATCGCCTCGCATTACGCCTCCTGATAGACCAGACTCCTACAGTGAGGCCTCTAGCTCTGCGGCATGGGTCACAGGCCTGCGTGACGTCGTGTCTCAGTTCGAAATACGGATGCGCGCCTTTCGCGCGCCGGCGCGAATCGGCACGCCCAGATCCCTCGTTCGCAAAGAGGCTTGCTCGGGATGACATCCAAACTGACCCACAGACCCGCGTGACGTGTTCGTCCCCTGGCTCCGTCGGCGATAGAATCGGGGATAACATTCTTATCGATAGCGAGGGATTTATGACATCAACTCTAGCTACCGCCGCCTTCTCGACCGACGCCGCCGATGTGGCGCGACGTCCGCTCGAAGCCGGACAGTGTGCGCTGGTGGTGGTCGATATTCAACAGAAGCTGCTACCGCCCATCTTCAACAAAGAGCAGTTGGTGCGGAATTCGCAGCTACTGGTACGCCTGGCGAAAATTCTCTCCATCCCGATCATGATGACTACGCAGTACAGCAAGGGACTAGGCTCGACAGTGCCGGAGATCGCGTCTTTGCTGGACGGCACTCAGGCGATCGACAAGCTCGAGTTCGGTTGTTTCGGCAGCAATCTGTTTCGCAGCGCGCTTAAGGCACTTCCCGGAGATCGCAATACCGTGTTGCTGTGCGGCATGGAGACACACATCTGCGTGATGCAGACGGCGCTGGGCGCGCTGAATGAAGGCTACCTGGTACATGTCGCGTCGGATGCCGTGGGTTCTCGCGCCGAATGGAACTGGAAGGTCGGTTTGGATCGAATGCGCGACGCGGGAGCGGTGATCTCCTCAACTGAGATGATGATGTACGAGCTGCTGCGCTGCTCGGGCACGGCAGCATTTAAGGAGTTGCTGCCGTATTTGAAGTAGGTATCAGGTTCAGGTATCAGGTTTCAGGTTTCAGTTTGGAAACCATCTCATTAATCGATTTGCAAGGGGGGCTTTCCATTTTGTCATCACGAGCGCAGCGAGGGATCTGTTCCCCCGTGCCCCAGCGAACCTGGTGGCTCGCCGATTCTGGATTGCGGGCCTTTCTTGTTAGCCTACAAACCGCAGCCTTGTCGACGGCTGAAGCCGCCTCAAGATGAGAACTTTAGGGGTCTTACGGCGCAGCTAAAGCTGCGCCCTTTCAAAGCCGCGCCGCCTAGTTTCCAGCAATCCGAATCTGACGTCTGATACCTGACACCTTCTCACTACTTCAACGCTGCCACCACTTCCTGCTCAATCAATGCAGGATCGGTTGCTCCCACGAACTTCTTGCGAATCGCGCCATCGCGATTGATGACGAACGTTACCGGCAGGCCCAGTATGCCGCCGTAACTGTCGGCCAATTTCGAATCACCAACCGCAACCGGATAGTTCAGCTGATGGTCCTTGTAGAACTGCAGCACCGGCTTGGGACCATCATCCATGGAGATGCCGATGGTCTGAAAACCTTGCGGACCCAGCTCCTGCTGCATGGTTACGAAATGCGGAATCTCTTCCAGGCAAGGAGCGCACCACGTCGCCCAGAAATCCAGCAGCACCACCTTGCCTTTGTAATCGGAGAGCGACAGCTTCTTGCCCTGAATATCGGTGATGGTAAAGTCAGGCGCTCCGCCACCCGCGCGGCCCTTGGGCGCACCCGCGCGGCAACCGGCCAGCGCTGACAGCAATGCAAACAGCAGGCAGCAAACAAGAACCCTGGTCTTCAAAACTCACTCATCCTTTGGTTGTGGGATATCCCTTGTTGACCCAGTCGGCGCCGAAGTTATTCGCGATATAGAGCACGCGCACATTGGTGTATCCCAGGTTGCGCAATTCTTTGTAGGCGGGGTGGACATTGGGACAATGGTCCCACGGACAGCAGCCGCAATAGAGAACGATCAGCTTGTCTTTGGGCTCCGATTTCACGCGCGCGCGCAAGGCATCCAGGCCTTCGGGACTGGAAGTGCCGCCAATGAATTCGGCGCCGGGTATGTGCGCCTGGTCATAGAGGGCGCGCGGTCCAATTGACAGTACCAGCGGCTTCGACGACTTGAGCAGTTGATTGAGCTGCTCGGGAGTCATCAGCTGCTTCGATGGAATCTGAGGATCCGGCGGGGCTCCGTCAGCAAACATCGGCGGAGCGATTACGGCGCAAAGCAGCAAAACCAGCAGTGCGGGGACAAACCAGCTCACTCGATCATGGAATGATTTCATTGCATCCTTTTCAAGTTATGACGGTAACGACAGCAAACTCATTGCAGGTGGTTCAACTCTTCGCCGGCTCTCCCGGCTCGCTCTCCAACGCCTCTTCTTCCTCTCGCTGTAACGGACGCAGCAACGGAAACAGAATAACGTCGCGAATGGAGCGCGAGTCGGTCAGCAGCATGGTAAGCCGATCGATGCCGACGCCTTCTCCCGCGGTGGGCGGCAGTCCGTACGACAGCGCGCGAATGTAGTCCTCGTCCATCTGGTGCGCTTCTTCGTCACCGCGCGCGCGTTCGTGCAACTGTCCTTCAAAGCGGCGGCGCTGCTCCTCCGGATCGTTCAGCTCACTGAAGGCATTGCCAATCTCAAGGCCGCCCACGAAAATCTCGAAGCGCTCCACCCAGTCGGCATTCTCCTCCGGCTCGCGCTTGTTCTTCGACAGTGGCGAGATCGCCAGCGGGAAATCATAGATAAATGTTGGCTGCACTAGGTGCGGCTCCGCGACATATTCGAAAATCTCCGCGATCTTCTTGCCCGCCGGGGCCTCGGGATCGTAAGGAATATGGGGATGGTTCTGCGCGTTGTAGCGGCGAATCATCTCCTGCAACTTCTCGCCGGAAGCGAAATCGCTCATCTCCGGCTTGGCGCCCGCATTCTCCGGCCAGTAGGCAATGATGGCCTCGCGCATCGACAGCCGCTGGAACTTCGCCCAGTCAATCTCGTGTCCATTGAAGTTGCAGACGCTGGTACCGTTCACGTCTTGCGCAACCTGCCCGAGCATGCGCTCGGTGAAGTCCATCATGTCGTTGTAATCGGCGTACGCCATGTAGAACTCGAGCATGGTGAACTCAGGATTGTGCTGCGTCGAGATGCCTTCGTTGCGGAAGTTGCGATTGATCTCGTAGACGCGGTCCATGCCGCCAACCACCAGCCGCTTCAGATACAGCTCGGGCGCAATGCGCAGGTAGAGATCGATATCGAGCGTGTTGTGGTGCGTAGTAAACGGCTTGGCCACCGCGCCGCCCGCAATCGGATGCATCATCGGCGTCTCAACCTCGATGAAGTTGTTACTGTCGAGAAAGCGCCGCAGCGACTGCACCACCTTGGCGCGCTTGATGAAGACCTCGCGCACCTCGGGATTCATCGTCAGATCAACGTAACGCCGCCGGTAGCGTGTCTCAACATCCTGCAAGCCATGCCATTTTTCCGGCAACGGCAGCAGGTCTTTCACCAGGAAAGTGAGTTCGGTGACATGAACGCTCAGCTCGCCCTTGTGCGTGCGGAACAAGAATCCGCCGGCGCCGACGTAGTCGCCCAGGTCGAGCAGCTTGTAAAGCTGAAAGCCTTTTTCGCCGACGTCATTCAGGCGTATGTAAAGTTGCAGTTGCTTGCCGCCCTGCTGGATGTGCGCGAACCCGGCTTTGCCCATGCCGCGAATCGACATGATTCGCCCGGCAACGCGAACGTCAACGCGCAGCGATTCGAGCTCCTCCGCTGTCTTAGGCGAGTACGTCTCAACGATGTCGGGCACCGAGTGCGTGGTTTCGTAGCGATAGGGGTAGGCAAGCTGGCCCAAGGCTTCAATCTGGCTCAGCTTCTCTCTTCGTAAGTCGTAAATTTTCTGGTCGAGTGCCACGTTGCGTCCTGCGGATGGCGAACAGAATCCGTGAAAGTTGAACTTTGATTATAGATGCTGTCGCTATCGCGAATCAGAAGAGACTCACCACCGAGGACAGGGAGACCACGGAGAAGAATGAAAGATATCTTTGTATTTTTCTCGGTGCCCTCCGTGTCCTCGGTGGTGCGCTTGTCGTTTCTGTGTTTAGGCACGACCTACGTTCGCAGCGCTTCCACTGGGCTTAGCTTCGACGCTTCGCTGGCGGGACGGTATCCGAAGATAACGCCAACGCTGGTGGCCACTACCAGCGCGCACATTACGCCGATCCACGAGACTCGAATGTCAGACGCATTGGTGGCGATGGCCGCCGCCCAGATCGCTCCCACGGCGCCAATAACTCCGAGCACGGCTCCGCCCAGGCTGATGAAGACCGCCTCCAGCAGGAACTGGAGCCGTATGTCCGCCGGACGTGCGCCAATGGCTTTACGCACACCGATCTCGTGGGTCCGCTCCGCCACATTGACCAGCATGATGTTCATGATGCCCGCGCCGGCGACGGTCAATATCATGGCCGCAAAGGCGAGCAGCGTGATCGTCATGCCCAGGGAGATGCTGTTGGCGGTGTGCAGCAGTCCCGCGAGATTTTCTACCGTATAGCGGGCCTGGGCGCGATGACGACTGGTAAGGATTCGCGAAATGTCAGCGGTCAGCACTCCGACTTCATTGCTCGCCGAAGCCTGGGCGTAGATCACCTCAAGGAAGTTTTGGCCCACCAGATCGCGCATGAGCTGATAGGGGTAGAGCACCGTATGCTCCTGGATTTCGGCGCGGCCGAATGTGGGTACACCTTCCTCAAAGACCCCGATGATGGTACAGCGGAATTCGGCTCTGCTGGATGAAGTCGCCCACCGCGTGGCCGCCGAAAACGTCGGTGTTCAGTGCTTTCGATACGATGCAAACGTGATCGCGCGAGGTAAGGTCCTCGGCATCGAAGTAGCGGCCGGAGAGGATGTTAAGTTTGCGGATCTTCTGGTAATCCTGGGTGACGCCGACCAGGGTAACGCGCAGCGAGTGGCCATGCGCGTATACATACGCGGGGCGATCGAGCACGCCGGCCGCCGAGCTGACGTAGGGCAACTCGGTGCGAATCGCGTTCAGGTCGTCGATCGTGATCTCGTCCTGGGGAGTGGTGTGGCCGCTGCGATCAAGCGAGGCATAAACAATGTTTGTGCCGATGCCTTCAATCAGCGACATGACGTAGGTTTTGCCAACGATGCCGATGGTGACCACCAGCACGATGGCGGCGCTGCCGATGATCACGCCCAACATGGTCAGCGCAGCTTTCACCTTGTCGATGGAAAGCGCCCACCACGCGAACCGGATGCTGTCTTGCCACTCCATAGCGTTATTGAATAGATGAATTGTAATGGCGCGGTGGGTTAGTTTGCTTGTCATCCCGAGTGAGCTTCTTTTGCGAACGAGGGATCTAGGCGTGCCGATTCGCGCCGGCGCGCGAAAGGCACGCATCCGTATTCGACTGACCCACTGCGCACAAAGGCCCGAGGTGCCGTCCGCGGATTCTATAATCCAAATGGGAGGCTCGCTCTTATGTTCTTACATGGAATTTTCCCTCCGATTACTACTCCGTTCTATCCCGACGGTCGCATCTACCATCGCAAGCTGGAACAGAACGTTGAACATTACTCGCGCACGCCGCTGGTTGGCATCGTTGTGCTTGGCTCAACCGGAGAAGCCATTCTGCTCAGCGACGAGGAGCGGCGAGAGGTGCTGAAGACCGCACGCGACGCTGCCGCCAACGACAAGGTGCTTATCGCCGGCACCGGAGCCGAATCCGCGCTGGAGACGCTTCACTTGACCGAGTACGCGTACGACCTCGGATACGACGTCGCCATGGTGCGCACGCCGCACTACTACAAAGGACAGATGGCGAATGCGCTGAACATGCTGACGTTCTATCGCTTCGTCGCCGACCACTCGCCGCTGCCGGTCATCATCTACAACTTCCCGCAGGCCACGGGATACGACATCCCTGCCGAGTTGGTAACCGAACTGGCCGAGCACCCGAACCTCATCGGCATTAAGGAGTCGTCAGGTTCGATCGAAAAGGTACAGAAGATGGTCGAGAGCACGCGTCACATCCAGCGCAAAGCAACCGTCACCGAAACCTTTGCCGCGGTTACCGGTCGCATGATCAAAGCAGCAAATGCGCCTGCTGCAACAGACGATGGCGGAGTAATGGTACCGATCGGCGCTCTCTCTGGAGAGGCCACCACAGCAACGCCGTCATCGGCAGCAGTCAAAGTCGTTGGCGGACTGAAGACCAGGGAGAAGGAAGTTGGCTTCCAGGTGCTGGTCGGCGCAGCGCAAAAGCTGGCGCCATCGCTCGACGCCGGAGGCGTAGGCGCCATTCTCGCCTTTGCCGATTGCGCTCCCACCGCGTGCTATGAGATCTACGCCGCCTGGAAAGAAGGCGATGCCAAGCTCGCCGCCGAAAAGCAGGAACGCATTGCCAAAGCCGCCACGCGCATCGTCGGCGAGCTGAGCATTCCGGGTGTGAAGTACGCCATGGACTACAACGGGATGTTCGGCGGATCACCACGCTTGCCGCTACTGCCGCTGACTGCCGATAAGAAAGCGGAAGTCGAGCAGTTGCTCCAGAACATCCGGAACTAGGTGCAACTTTCAATAATCGGGGTGGTCAGGATTGTGAGCGTAATTGCTTGTTAGCGATAACTAATCAGAGACGATTTGGAGTCATAAGTCCGATGTGAATATTCACATACCTTACTATCGTTTTGGGCTATACTCCTACGCGGAATTCCGGTGGCGTGCGTGTGATTTACCGTCTCCAAAGACTACGCTCCGTTCTGGAGGAAGACAGTGCAACGTTTCGTCTCTCTCTTCTTGCTTGCCCTGGTCGCTTTCGTGGCGACGCAGGCTGGCGCAACGAACCTGCTCCAAAATGGATCTTTCCAGACCGGTGATTTCACGGACTGGACGCTGGGAACCACATCGAACGGCACTCCCGGCCAAGGATTCCCCATTGTTGTCCAAGACTGCCTTTTTTCCAATTGCTGGGAGGGTGAGGTTGGCGAGGTAAACTCTGACAACACCCCTCAGGGCGCGACCATTTCACAGCAGTTCTATAGCCCAGGCGGAATGACCGTGCTCAGTATGTCTTATATTGCTGAGGCCGCCACCGGTTTCGCCGACCCTGAGGGAGGCGAGTTCCGGCTGCTCCTGGATGGAACGGTTCTTGATGATCGGACTATCGGGCCACTTAGCGACCACGGGAGAATGCAGGGTACGCTCGTCGCAGGCGCCGATCTGGCCCCCGGGATGCACACCTTTGAAGTCGAAGCTCTGCGTAAGTATCTCTCGGTTCCCGGGCAAACTCCGTATCAATATCTGACAGCCGCTGATGTCGAAAACTACAGCCCGGAGCCGGGTTCGCTGATCCTGATGGGTTCGGGCGCTCTGGGTCTGGCGGGCGTAGTGCGCCGCAAGCGGTTCTAGGGCAAACCAGTTCCCCTATCAGCCGGAGCGCGATGCTCCGGCTTTCTTGTGTGCGGCCGAGGCGTCCTGTGTGGCAAATGAAGCCGTAGTGCATAACTTATGTTATATCGCCATTACACTCACTGACCTTGCCCGAGCGTGGCACACATTGGGCCTTTAGCTCTGAGCGCGCGTGCCTCATTCATTCCTTCGTTTGGAATGAGTGGGACTGCCAATCTACTTTGCACTCTGCGTCTGATGAGCCTGAGCATACCCACCGCGGCGGAGCACTGAGAATGCGGTGAGCAGTGCTACGAGAATCAAGCCCACCAAGACCTGCGGATTGTTCCGCATCGGGAGCAGGGTTGCAATGAACACCATCAGGAGCAAGAGCACGACATTCGCGATTACCGATACCACCTGGACGCCCTTTGCGACCGAGCTGTATGCCACGCGAAGTAAGTTAAGCGCCCCGATCGCGATCATCAGCAAGCCGCCACTTGCGAACCAAATAGCGTTGATGTCGAGGTCCGGGTGCACCCTCCGCGTCAACGACAGGTGAACGGCTCCGAACGCAATCAGTAGCCAGGCAACGATAATGTCCAGTGTTCTCAAGCTTCCCCTCCAGAACTTATGAGCTTTCTCGCAACTCCAAACCAGATGCAGCATCGGCGGAAGCGGGATCGGCAGGTGTGCCATCGATTGCTGTCTGGAATGAACGCCAATGGCAGATCAGAACGTAGTCAGACTTCATTAGAGTTCCTTGCCATAGTGAAGGCGATGTGAATTGTACTTCTGCTGCGGCTGAGACGGCGAATGGGAAGTCATCGCCGCCGGCAGACTACTTCGGTGAACAGGAACTACATGAGCGACTTGCTTCTGCCGCAGACGCCGGGCTCGGCAAGACGCACCCATAACTTACCTGCTAGAATCACCCAACTTCTTGAAGTGGGTGGAGAAACCAGCTTATGCCCAAGTTTGTCATCGAGCGCGAGATTGAAGGGGTCGGCAAACTGCCGAAGGAACAACTGCAGGCAATCTCCCAAAAGTCATGCGGAGTGCTGCATAACATGGGCCCGCAGATTCAGTGGGTTCAAAGTTACGTAACGGATGACAAGATTTATTGCGTCTACATCGCGCCCGATGAAGAGACCGTCCGGCAACATGCCCAGCAAGGTGGCTTCCCTGCCAATCGCATCTCGCAAGTCCGCGCCGTCATCGATCCCACCACAGCGGAGTAGCCCTCCGCCATCCTATCCGCGTTTTCAGCACACCTGACCAGATTCAGGCCAGGTGTAATCAGGGTGGAGCACGCCCTTCAGGCGTACATCATCGCCGCCTTGGATCGCGCGCGGCTTCAGCCGCTGAGGTTGGGCTTGACCACTTCCGGTGGCCTCGCATCTGTACGCCTGAACAGGCTGCTGGAAAACTCTTCGCAGTAGAAAAAACAGCAGATCCCTCACCTCTAAAGAGGTTCGGGATGACAAAAACACGGGACTTTTATGGCGCAGCTAAAGCTGCGCCCCTTCAAAACGGGCGCACTGAGAAGTTTTTCAGCAACCTGTTGAAGTCGTGCCCTGACGCGACTCGTCGCAAAGCCGAGTTCTACGACTTAGGTGAAAGAGCTTCGCGCCGCTCCGGTTTCGAAACTTGTTTCCCGTGGGCCAAAGTTGTACGAGCTTGCGACCTGCGAGGGATAGCCTCTTTTTCTGTGGGACGATAAAGTCGTTTCCATTATGGAACTCGTACAGATTGGCGTCACCCGGCAGAAGACAGTCCTCCAACTGATTTACGAACTCTCGGAGCGGCAGTCGTACGAGATTGAGCAGCTGAAGCGTTCGGCCTGCGAAAGGGCCGAGCGTAGGCGTAACCGCGCCAGAGTGAACCGGAAATCGCACGCACAGTAGTTCCTCCTCCTCCTAACCTAAGAGCCACCCTTCATTGGCTGCACGGCAAATGAAGGGTGGCCGTAGGTTCCTGTAACGTGAACCAGAACGGTTGATCCCTTATCGCCACTCTTGTGCGGCGTGAGAGGCCGAATCACCTTCAGCAAGAACGACTTCACGCCCGTTGTGGCTCCTGACAACTTGCTTTCAAGGTGTACCGGCCCGCGCATGTCGATGGCCCGGCTGCGCAGATCATAGGTGCCGTTCAGCAACGCCGCTGCGCCCGGAATATCGAATGACAGGTCCGAGAAATTAGCAACTCCATTCCGCAAAACCACCTGCCCCTTCAACTTCGAAACTACCGGCTGCAGGTCGCGGCTTACGGTATCGGTGCCATTACGTTTGTCCCGGTCCTGATCGTCCTCAATTTTGTCCGCCTGCCCTCGGGCGCGAGCGCTCAGAATATCGACCTGTTGCTGCGTTTCTTGACTCGTATATCGTCCGTCTTCGATCGTGAATTCGCCCTGAAGTCTTACCTTGCGCAGAAAGTCATCGAGCTGCGGGGGAAGCGTCACGTGACCCTGGAAGGTGATTGCCCCCGACATGGGAGGGACGTTGTCGTGCACAAACAATTCCAGCAGGTCTTGCACCCGTCCCGACGTGCATGTCATGTCGAGCGCGACGGTCTTGAGCTTCTTCGCCCCGCTTGGTCCTTGAATTGTGCCGCGCCAGGTCACCGTAGTTTTGCCCCACGAGGACTCGACCGGATTCAGTTGCAAATCCCCGTTTGTACCGTTCACCAGCGCGTGGAATTTCGTTTTCAGGTGAACCGGATGCACCCCGACATCCAGCTGGAAGTCCGGGGTGTCCGTTGTGCCGTCGACATTGATCGCCTGTAGCTGGCCATTGAATTTGCCTTCCGAGGAAAGCACTCCGCCGACGCCGACAAACTCCTCGAGCTTGGCGTTCTTGTACGAATAGGTGCCAGACAGCGGAGTGCTTCCGGCCTGGTCTCTTCTAAACGGGCCGATCTTTCCTTGCAGCTGCAAGTCTCCCGTCGGTTCCGGCGTTTGCAACGAAGCAACGAACCGGACGGCAGAATCCTTGGCGACATCGCGCACTTTCAACTCGTGGAATTGAAATGCCAGTGGCTGGTCCTCGGTAGCGACCAGAATCTTTGCGCCATCAGCTTCGATCTCACCCACACTCGTGTTCGTTGGCTGCTGCCCCGTGCGCGAGGCAAACAGCTCTTTCAGTTCGCCCTGCGGCACATTCAGAACAGCGCCCTCCGCGATCACACGCGGAATGTAGCGATGCAGCATTCCCAGGTAGCTACCCACGATCGTCAGCCGCCGGATCGTCAACTGCGGTGACGTTGCATCGCGGTGAATAACTACGTTCTCGGCTACACAGCCGGGATGTGGGAAATAGATTTCGCGCACCGAAGCTATTTCGACTTGGCCCTGGGAGTCCTGTTCCAGAGAACCGATGAGAGCGGCTCGCGTGAACGGCCAGTGCAGCGCAAGTAACGTGCCGCCGATGATCAGAAGCACGACTACGACCGCGACGGCAATCCACGCAGCCTTGCCAACGCGCGCCATTGAGCCGCTATGGCGCGTGCCCGTGGAGCGCTGATGAGTTGGTGGCGCTGGGAGCTTTTCTTCAGTGCGAACGGGCATGATACTCCGGGGTCTTCTAGGGTGGTGCAGACGGAGCGCGAATACTGGTGGGATGGCGCGAGAGTTACGTGTGGTTTGCCGCGGTCGCGATACTTCCTCCGCTTCTCTCGGCTCGATTTAGAATCGAGGTTCCATGAAACGTGCTACTCAGTTGGGAGATGCAACGCGGGCGGTTCACTCGGGCGAAGACCGTCATGGGCAGGCCGCTCCTCTGACCACCCCGATTCATCAGACTTCGGTCTTCGTGGTTCCTGGGCTGGACGACTTGCGCCGTTACGCGCGAGGCGATCGCGACATCTACCTCTATTCGCGATACGGCAATCCGACGGTCGCTGCGGTGGAGGAGAAGCTGGCCGCGCTGGAAGGAGCTGAGGCGGCGCTTCTGACATCCAGCGGCATGTCGGCCGAGTTGGTCGCAGCGCTCGTGACCTGCCAGACAGGAGACGAGCTGGTCAGCATGCTCGATATCTACGGCGGAACGTTGAAGATGTTTCAGCAGGTGCTGTCACGCTGCGGCATCAAGGTCGTCTTTGTTCCCTTTGACGAATTGAAGAACATCGAACGGTATTTCACGCGCAAGACCCGAATGCTCTTCCTCGAAACGCCGACGAACCCGACTCTGCGCTGTGTTGATCTGCCCGAGATCGCGGCCAAGGCTCGCAAGCGCGACATCTGCGTTGTTGCCGACAATACTTTCGCGACGCCGGTTCTCCAGAAGCCGCTGGAACTCGGCGCCGACATGGTGGTGCATTCCGCGACCAAGTTTCTCGGAGGCCATAGCGACGTCACCGCCGGCGTGCTGGCCGGATCGAAACGTTGGATGGATGCTGCGCGCGAGATGATGATCCTCACCGGCGGCTGCCTGGATCCCGGCTGCGCTTATCTGCTGCTGCGCGGTCTGAAGACGCTGGATGTTAGGGTGCGCCGCGCTTGCGAAAATGCAGTCCGCATCGCCGAAGCATTGCGCAAGAACAAGAAGGTCAGCGCCGTCTACTATCCTGGCTTTAGCGATGATCCGTCGCACGAGCTTGCGCGGCGCCAGATGCGCGACTTCGGCATGATGGTCTCGTTTGACATTCGCGGAGGCGAGAAAGCGGCTGGTCGCTTTATCGATCGGCTGAAGCTCTGGTATCTGGCGACCAGCCTCGGCGGGGTCGAGTCCACCGTGTCGTATCCGCTGCTGTCGTCGCACATCGGCCTTAGCCCCCGGCAGCTGCGGCTGCTCGGAGTCTCGTGGGCCACGGTTCGGTTGTCGGTCGGAATCGAAGATGCCGACAGACCTGATCGCCGACCTGGAACAGGCGCTGGCAAGGGCTTAAGTCGCCTCACAGCGACTCAAGTCGGCACTAATTTTGCGAGAAACTCATTCTTTCGCAGGAAATCGACCTTAACAGCGGCTCTAATGCGTCGAAAAACAGCGTGGTTTAGAGATCCTGTGGCCGCCGGGCGAGGGGGCCACGTCGCCCCGCTGGCGGCGAATCGGACGTCAATTTCGGTGCAAAAGTGCGTCGATTTGATGCCGTTTATGTTGATTTATGCGACTTGCGACCCCGGTTTGACCCTCATTTTCGCAGCATAGTACCATCGCAACGGGGATCGAAACGTCTACCGTTAAGAGGGCCTATAGGTTGTTAATGAGTAACTCTCGCGCCACGATCCTGACCCTGCTTCTGGCAGCCTTCCTCCTTACCACTGGTTGCGAGACAGACGAGTCTAAAAAACCGGCTTCCTTGCCGGCGCAGGCGAATGCTCCCAACGTAACTCAGCAGACGGCGGCTACCGCCAAGTCGCCGGCGAAGATACAGGAGCCAGCCAGGCCTAAGCCCACCAATGATCCCGCCGACGCGCTCATCGCGCAGACTGAGAAGCTGCTGAAGTCAGGACAAGCCAACTACGCCGGCGGCCACCTAGAGGCGGCCAAAGCCGATTTCGACCAGGCTTTCAATCTGCTGGTTTCCAGCAAGCTCGACATTCACGCCGATGAGCGGCTGGAGCAGGAGTTCAGCAAGGTCGTCGAGTCGGTCCACGATCTGGAAATGGTCGCGCTGAAGCAGGGCGATGGCTTCAGCGAGCCGCGTTCTGAACCGGCGCCCATCGACGAGGCCAACGACATCACCTTCCCCGTCGATCCCAACATCAAGGCGAAGGCTGAAACCGAAATCAAGACCACCAAGTCTGACCTGCCGCTGGTACTGAACGACGAAGTGGCGATGTTCATCAACTACTTCTCCAGTCCCAAGGGGAAGGGAACGCTGGAGCGGGCCCTGGCGCGCTCGGGCCGCTATCGCGACATGATCTCCAGCACCCTGAAGCAGGTCGGTGTGCCGCAGGACCTGATTTACCTGGCGCAAGCCGAATCGGGATTCCAGCCGCTGGCGCTCTCGCGGGCTGGGGCGCGAGGGATGTGGCAATTCATGGCCAGCCGCGCTTCAATGTACGGGTTGGAGCGTAACTGGTGGGTCGACGACCGCCAGGATCCGGCGAAATCGACGCACGCCGCGGCCGAGCACCTGAAGGACCTCTACAACCAATTTGGCGACTGGTATTTGGCAATGGCTGCGTATAACTCCGGGCCGGGCACGATTCAACACGCGGTCGAGCGCACCGGATATGCCGACTACTGGGAGCTGTACCGCCGCGGCGTTCTGCCGCAGGAGACGCGCAACTACGTTCCCATCATTCTGGCCGTGACGATCATGGCCAAGAACCCATCCCAGTACGGGTTGGAGCACGTTACGCTCGACCCGGCGCCGCAGGTGGATCAGGTCGTCATTGACTACCCGGTGGACCTGCGCCTGGTAGCGGAATGTGTCGATGCGTCGGTCAACTACCTGCAGGAGCTGAATCCCAGCCTGCTGCGGATGACCACGCCGAAAGGTGAGCCCTTCACCCTTCGCTTGCCTGCGGGCACGTCGCAGAAGTACCAGACGACCATCGCGGCCATTCCACAGGACATGCGTACGTTGTGGCGCTACTACCGTGTGGAGCCCGGCGATTCGCTGGCCTCGATCGCGCGCCGGTACCGCGCCACTCCAGCCGCTATCACCCAGGCCAACAACCTTCCGGCGGACTACGTTGAGGTGGGGGCCAAGCTGATCATTCCCGTGTCGGCGGGGCGAAGCGAGGGTGAAGCGGCCGCCTATTCGAAACACCCTACCCATTACAAGGTACGTAAGGGCGACACCCTTGCTTCGGTGGCTGATGATTTCGATGTTCCGGTCGAGAAGTTGAGGAAATGGAACCACTTGCGGGGATCGGCCCTCACGCCCGGTCGCACCCTGGTGATCTACAAACCGGTGGGCGACACAACCGAGGTGGCGGCAGACGAGGGATCGGGCACGAAATCCAAGACCGTTTCCCAGGACAAGAAGAGCAGCAAGACATCAGCCGCAGCCAAGTACCACAAGGTGAAGAAGGGTGAGACCCTGAGCAGCATTGCCTCTTCCTACAACACTACGGTCGCCGCCTTGCGTCGTGACAACGGAAAGATGGCAGCGAACCTGCAAGCCGGTGACGTTCTGGTCATCCGCAAATAACACTCGCGAGCACAAAGATCGTCTTCGTCCGCATCACGACACTTTCCTTCTCGCGGTTCTTCTGTTACAACAAGCCCGTTGCTATAGCTTTGCTCTTGAGGTGTTCACCGGGGCAGCATATGCGCGTGCTATAATCCCGCGCCTGCCCTAATCGCAAGTGTTTTGATGTCGCTTGCAATCGAGTTCACGAACGGCTCCGTTCATCGGAGTCCGGCAATGTTAGGAGGATATATGACGTTCTACGACGAAACGCTCTATGGTCGTGACGACGAGATGGACGACTACGGAGAAGGTTCTTATGGCGAATCACTAGACGGCGAGGAGTACGAGGAAGAAGAAGAAGAGGAAGAACCCGAATCCGCGGTGGTGATCGTGGAGGAGGACGAAGAGGTTGAACCGGAAGCCGAAGAGGTGATGGCGCCTCCGCCTCCAAAGAAGGCTCCGAGTAAGGCCGCTCCCAAGAAAGCTGCGAAGAAAGCTCCGCCTGCACCAGCAAAAAAGAAAGCGGCGCCTGCGAAAAAGAAAGCAGCTCCGGCGAAGAAGAAGGCCGCGCCAGCCAAGAAGAAAGCTGCGAAGAAGAAGGCTGCGAAGAAAGCGGCAGAAGCGGCAAAGAAGCCGGCTAAGAAGGCTGCGAAGAAAGCGGCAGCGAAGAAGCCCGCTAAGAAGGCGGCGAAGAAAGCTCCGGCCAAGAAGAAAGCTGCGAAGAAGGGCCTTCGCCGCCGCTAAACAGTTTATGAACTAAAGAACAATTGGTCCCCCACTCGGGCTGGTTTGGCCGGGGTGGGGATTTTTGTTGGTTGAGATCAAGAACTCTCGGCTTGCGACGGAAAAGTCCCACCCCGCCAAACGATGGCGGAATGGGTCACCCCGAATTATTCTTTCTCGAACAGTTTTGAGAGACGAGTTGGATCAGCGACAGGATGATATGACGGTGAGCACGTGAGCGTTGTGAAGATAAATGCGGGTGCCCCACTCGGGCTGGTTTTGCCCGGGTGGGGATTTTTTGTTGGTTGAGATCAAGAACTCTCGGCTTGCGACGGAAAGGCCCCACCCCGCCAAACGATGGCGGAATGGGGCACCCCGAATTATTCTTTCTCGAACAGTTTTGAGAGACGAGTTGGATCAGCGACAGGATGATATGACGGTGAGCACGTGAGCGTTGTGAAGATAAATGCGGGTGCCCCACTCGGGCTGGTTTTGCCCGGGTGGGGATTTTTGTTGGTTGAGATCAGAACTCTCGGCTTGCGACGGAAAGGCCCCACCCCGCCAAACGATGGCGGAATGGGTCACCCCGAATCATTCTTTCTCGAACAGTTTTGAGAGACGAGTTGGATCAGCGGAAGGATGCTCCCGCAAATACGCTGCCCACGGCGACTCAATCTCAACCACGCCCGGTTCGCGTGTAGCGTAATGACGATAGCTACTCCAAGGCCAATCCTCGGCTGTATTAGCGAGTCCTCGTCTAACCGGATTGCGGTGGATGTATTTCAACTTCTCGACGCTCTTCTCCGGACTGCACACGTTGAAGTCGTAATAGCGAGTCTGCCAGAACCGACCGTGATGTCCGACGAGCTTCTGCGCAACCGACTGTTTGAGCGCCTGGACCGCAGCCGCGAGAGTTGAACGCTCCGGTTCTGTGAGCAGCAGATGCACATGTTCCGGCATCACCACGTAGCCCTTGACATAGAAGTGGTAGCTCCGACGGGTTTGCTCCAGAGAATGCTCGAAAACAGATCTCGCGTGATTCGAACTCAGGAACGGTTGCCGGCGGTAGCAACTGAACGTGATGAAGTGAAGCTGCCGTGATTGCTGTAGCCGGATCAAGCCCCATGGCATGCGAGGAGGGTATCTTCCGGTAGTTTATTGAGTATGTGACGATCAACACCTGAGTTTGTGTCGACACAGAGCTGAGTGTTTAAATGACAAAAAGCCCCACCCCGCCATCTCAGTTGGGATTTCGTAGCGGCGCAGAGTTATGTGCTTGAGTGACGCAAAAGCCCCACCCCGCCAAACGATGGCGGAATGGGACACCCAATCTGTCAGCGCGCTACCCCAGCGCGTAAAGGTACTCGACGAATGAAGCCGATGCGCCATCGATGCCGGCGACCTTCGGGTTGGAAGACTCGATCACGTAATACTCGTTTGGTGCATGCGCGCCTGAGCCATGTCCCATGCCGAAGTGTCCGGCGGGCAGGCTGAGCGGCGAGTTGGTGAAGATGTAGCCCGGCCATGAACCAGCCGAGCGCGGCCACATCATCGGGTCGTGTCCCAGCTTCTTGTAGGTCGCGACCTGCTCCTGAATGAGTTTGGTGTCGGGCGAGGTCTGGTTAGGATCGTAGCCGCCGCTCATGTTGACTTCGATGTCGCCGAAGCCTTTCTTCGCGAGATAGTCCTTGAGCAGTTGCAGCGTGCCTTGCGCCGTCATGTCGGGCACCAGGCGCATGTCGATCTTGGCCACGGCGCGATGCGGCAACACGGTCTTTCCGCCCGGGCCGGTGTATCCAGCAACCAGGCCTTCGATATTGATGGTAGGCTGCGATTCCAATTGCACCAGCGCGTCGTAGAACGATTTGTCACCATACCAGTGGCTGACGCCGAACTGTTGCTTCATCATGTCTTCGCTGCGCTTCGCGGCGACTTCCTTGATCATTTGCAACTGTGCGGGAGTAAGCGGCTTCACCTTGTCGAAGAAACCGGTGACCGCTGGCCTGTGCCCGTCGGGGCCGACCAGCGTATTCAGCGCCTGCACCAGATGCCAGGTTGGACTGTCCACGCGTGGCTTCCAGACTGGAGTGCACATCGGCCTTCGGCCCGCGTCCCCACTTCTCGCCGCTGGATACGAGTTCCAGTTCGACGACGCCCTTGGCGCCAAGATCGATCTGCACGCTGCCATCGCGATCCTGGCTGGCCGACGGCATGAAGACGCCCATGCATTTCTTCAGCTCATCCATGACTTTGGGCGCGCGCACGACTTCTCCAAAGTGTGGCGAGCCAATCTCTTCCTCGCCTTCACAAACCAGGACCAGATTCACCGGCAGCTTTTTGCCCGCGGACTTGAAGGCGTGCAGCGCCCCCAGGAAAGCTGTCTCCGGCCCTTTCTGATTTACGGCTCCACGACCGACACAGACTTTGCCAAAGCCCTCTTTGTCGACGATGTGTGCCTCGAGAGGCGGCGATGACCACTCCGTGGGATCGAACTGCTTTACGTCGTACATGAAGTAAATGCCCACGCTTTTCGGAGCGCCTGCATCCAGCATCCCGAATACGCCCGGCTTGCCGGAGGTTGGCATGAGCTCGACGTTCGAGAAGCCGGCATCGGTCGCCAGCTTCGCCATGTACTCCGGACCTTGCGGGAAGTTGCGATTTTCGGCGGCGATTGACGGCAATGCAATCCAGTCCTGCAGAGCCTTCACCGTTTGATCGTGCAGCTTCGGAACCTCCGCGAGCACCGCCTGCATGTCAGAGTTGTCGGCGGAGAACAGGTTCAGCGGCAAACCCGCCACAACGGCGCCGGCTAGTGCGCCGCGAAGGAAATCTCGACGATTGACATCGTTACTGTTGTTGGTTTCCATGCTTTGCCCTCCGGGAGAGAGTGGTTCAACCTGCATATGAAACAAGCGGAACAGACTATCACCTGGTGAAGCAGTTGTCAGTTGTCAGTGGCCAGTTGTCGGTTGTCAGTGGAAGAAGGCGGCGGAATGGGACACTCGAAGCAGCATTTGGAAACGCGACATCCGTCGAGGCTACGATTGAACGACCAGGTGAGGTCTCCAACGGTCGACCAATTCCCACCAGACTAGCCTTTCCCACTCGTCCAGGACCGTCTTCGCCCAGCGGCGGTTCCTCCACCAGTTATCGGCCGGCAACCGCTGCTCTGTGCCGTGCTCGTAGGGAACGAACGCGCCGGCGACCGACCAGCGATAGCGTGGCAGGCGCGCCTTGAAGATGGAAAACGCACGTCTGGTGTGATAGTCCGAGGTGACGATCAGGACCGAAGACACTTTCATCGGGGCGAGGCATCGTGCCGCATCTTCGGTTTCGGCATAGGTGGAGTCGCCGTAGGCGGGGCAAACCGTTGTGTTCTGCGCATCGACCCGGTCGAGAAACTCGCGCGCCAGTTGAGGATTGCTTTTGCCGTACTTCGCGATTCTCTCTTCGGCGTCAAGCACGATCTTGTCGGCGTATCCCGCCTTCATGAGTTCGACGGCACGCCAGTACCGCGAGTCGTCAACTCCTCCACCGAGGATGAGGATGACGTCAGCATGTTCCGGGCGGTTCACTCGCAAGAACGAAGCGGCATACTTCATAGCGAGGCCAACCACCGCGGCGACGATGACAATGAGGGTTGCGGCAATGAACAGGAAAGGACGGGAGATCCTCATCCGCAGGCCCGGACAATTGCTATATCAGCCGATGTGCTTTCCGTCATTCTGTGGTGGCGGCGAGCGTCCTTGCCGGCAATTTCTTCATCTGGTCGGCAACCGCCATCTTGAAGCTGACGGCCAAGCCCAGGATTACGAACGGGACGCCGCCAAAACCGGTAGTGAGGAATATTCCTCCCAATATGACCATCCACATGGAAAGCTGCATGGCTTTGGCCATCTCGCGGATCTCCGCTGTGGCGCCACGCCTTCGAATGTCGGCCAACCCTCGATAGGAGGTTACGATGGCCATGATGTACAGCACGAGCGCCAATATGCCGGCTTCACTGGAGGTTTGGGTATAAGCGTTGTGAGTGTAGTACCAGGCGCCGCGTTCTTTTCCTTCTTCCTTCGCAAGGTTGTTCTCAGCCACCGGGAACTGGCCCGGCCCGACTCCGAACAGCGGGTGCCTCGCCGTAAGCTCAAGACTGCGAAGTAGCAGCCTAAGCCTGACCTCTGCCGAGTCGGCGGCCTCTTTGCTTTCGAAGGTGTTCGCCTTGGGATGGAACAAGGTCATGAAACGATTGGTCACCGTGTCCGGCAGAAACGGCACCAAGACGCAGGCGAGCACGATGGTGCTGGTCAGCACGAAAGCGCGTTCTTTGTTGGTGGCGCCCTTCAAGAACATTACCAGGCCAATCACGAAAAGCACGAGCGCCATACGAGAAGCTGAATGCCCGATGGCGACTAGCACAGCGGGCATCAATAATAAGAAGAGCACCCGGATGAACACGTTGCCACTTTTCGCTCCCAGCCACAAGAAGGGTAATCCGACCAATAGATATAGCGACATGAAGTTCGGGTCAGCCAGGGTTGCGGAGTGAAACAATCCCAGCCGCTGCTCGGCTTCTCCCGGAGTCGGCGGCGCTTGTACGCCGAAGGCTTCCAGTCCGGTAGTCACGTCGCTGGCAGCGCTGCGGAACAGGGTGAGCGACAATACCGCCACCGTCCCCATCGCAGCGCCGAGAACGTACATGCAATTCTTCACTTCTTTCAGGGTGCGTGCGAAAGCGAAGATGAAGGCTACAAAAAGCACCGATTGTACGACGCCCTTGAGCACGTCGAAGCTTCCGCCGACCCAAATGCTGGTCGGCACACAAATGGCGGTCCAGATGGTAAACGCCGTGAGGATACGTCCCAGCTTGGTCTTGAAGAGCTCGCCGCCGCGCCCGGTAGCAAACAGGCCGGCCAACATGACCACAGTCATGGCCAGCGCAGCGCGAATCTGGGGAAGCAACTCGGGCAAGCGGGTACAGAAGAGATAGATGTAGACCAGGAGGGCGTAATGGAACAGCGCGTAGCTTTGCGTCCGCTGGTGGGTCGCGAGTGGCGCCTCGTGGGTGATGGTTTTCGCGGGCGCCGTACCAACCGCGGGTTCGTCAAGTACCGCCTCAGCAGCCGGCGAATACGTGCCGTCGTGATAAAAGTTCGACATAGGGTCCTGATTACCTGCTTTGGGGAGACAAGATGGCTGGAACTCCTGCGGAGCCGTCAGCCAGCGCACTGCCTCGGCATCCACACCGGTGCCCGGACAAGCGTGGCCGAAGGAAGTCTCTGGACATTATGCTTCAATACGGCAAACCGAGCAATGTTCAGACGCACGCGGAACGATGGCAGCCATGCGCGCCGTCCCGATCCGGGAGGCTAGGACCCTTTCTGCACTTGTTCGAGCTCGTCTTCGGTGTTCGCCGGTATCTCAAACCGGCACTCCTCGGGCTTCTTGTCGAAACGTAGCCCTTGAAAGACCGGGGCCCGCATCTTAACCGTGCCGCTCTCGCCCTCGTGAGTCCATTCGGTGAACTTGATTTCAGCGACCAACTCTGGCCGAACGTAATGCACCGGGCGCGTGCTTTCCACCTTGTTAAAAAACGGGCTTTTCGCGACCTTGAGCTTCTTCAAGCGCTGCCACATCTCTGCGTGTGACTTTCCGGTGAATCCGCTGCCGGCATGACCTACGTGGATGAGTCGCTCCTTCTCGTCATATAGGCCGAGTACCAGCGAACCGAAGTTCTCGCGCGAGCCGCGCGGATCGGTATAGCCGCCGATCACGCACTCCTGACGGCGGGTGATCTTGATCTTCAGCCATTCCTGGCTGCGCTTCGGCAGATAGCAGCTTCGCCGCTGCTTGGCGACGATGCCCTCCAGTCCACGCTCGGCTGCGGCGCGAAACAAGTCAACGCCGCGGCCCACGTAATGATCGGAAAACTTCAGGCAATCGCCGGGCGCAAGGATGGAAGCAAGCAGCTCCTTGCGCTTTTCCAAATCGACGCGCATCAGGTTGTAGCCGTCGAGATACAGCAGGTCGAAGACGTAATACATAACCGGGATGTCTTCGCGGGTGCGGCGGATGCGACGTCCGCCCTCGCCCACTCCTGTGCGCCGCTGCATCAGGCCGAAGGACGGTCGCCCTTGCTCGTCGAGCGCAACAATTTCACCATCGAGAATTGCCGTGCGCGCGCGGACGTGCTGAGGGATCTCCTGTAGTTCGGGATAGGCTTTGGTCAGATCATTCTGATTGCGCGAGACCAGCCGCAGGCTGTCGCCTTCAATGAAAGCAATGGCGCGGTAGCCGTCCCACTTGATCTCGAAGAGCCAATCATCGTTGTCGAATGGCTCATCAACCAGCGTGGCCAGCATGGGATGGACGACGCGAGGCATCGGCTCTTTGTGGCCGAGATGCGCAGCGGGAGTGTTTACCGGCTCAGACGCTTTTTCGCTGGCGACTTTTTTTTTAGCGCACTGGCCGTAGAGGCGCTTTTCTTTGCGCTCGAGGCTTTGGCAGGAGCAGTCTTCTTTCGCCACCGCAGATTTCGCGGGCTTGGCTGCGGTCTTGCGCTTGGCCGCGTCGGCCTTTGCAATCGACTCTGCCAGCCAGTCGTTCTTCGCAGATCTGCCACCCGACGCTGCCGGGCGGCTGCTCTTCCACTCGCGCACGCCGGCATCATCGGCAATCTGATCGAGCGTGCGCCTGGTCAGCGCCGAATAGTCGTACTCGTCGATGTTGTACGGTTCCTGCACGTAGGCATCGCGATGCTTGATGAGCAGCCACTCCGTCCCTTTGTTGCCGGACCTGCGCGAGCGGATGTGAATCAGCGCGAAGCTGCCTTTGAGCTTGTCGCCGTCGAGACGGAACTTGAAATCGCCCTTGGCCAGCATGGCATGTGCATCACCCTCAGGCTCCCATGTTCCAACGTCCCACACCATCACCGTTCCGGCGCCGTAGTTGCCGGACGGAATGATGCCTTCGAAATCAAAATACGAGACGGGATGATCTTCCACCTGCATCGCCAGGCGCTTGTCCGCCGGATCGAGCGACGGCCCCTTCGGCACCGCCCACGACTTCAGCACGCCATCCATCTCGAGGCGAAAGTCGTAATGCAGACGAGTGGCGCGGTGCTTCTGCACGACAAAACGATGACCTTTGCCACGCTCGACTTTACCCGCGGGCTCGGGCGTCTGTTTGAAGTCACGTTTGCGTTTGTATTCTTCGAGAGCCATAACAATGTGTGATGTGGAGTCGCGGTTTGTTGCTGCTCGTCAGTGCGGGCGCCCAGCACATTCGCTATTTCCGAACATGTGCAAGGATAAGGGACCGTGCTGATTTTGTTACAATACACCCCCCGCGCAGTGGGCGCTTTAACTCAACGCAAATTCATAGCCTTATAAAGGCGACGTCGGCCTCCGGATTCCCTCATGCTCGCCCGAAAAAAATCCAGTGCAGGGTCGAATAGCGAACCGGGCCGGAGTTTGCAATCCGGCCCGGAGGTTATTGCGGTTGTTCGAGTGCCCGCGGGCACTACGGGAGTGAATTGGCCAGTGGTGCTGCGGCGGCGGGAGTCCGTCCGCCGAGCATGCTTTCGATGCGGGCCAGCCGATCCTTCAATTCGTCGATCTGCTGCTGCTGGCTCTGGATGACCTCAGCCTGCTGCTGTTCGCGGTGATACTGCTTCTGCACCTCGTTCAAGAGCATGCTGGAGAGGAACTGATAGCGCACGGTGTAGGGTGTTCCGTCGGGGTTGTAGGCCACCAGGTCGGGATAAACCTTGGCCACTTCCTCGGCGATCAGGCCGTACTGCAGAGTACGTTCACCCTTGTCAAATTCGGGTTTGTACAGGAAGGTCACCGGGCGCAGCTTCATCAGGGCGCTGGTGGCGTCTCCCATGTCGCGGACCTGCTCTTTGTACTTCTGCGATGAGGTCAGGGTGCCGAGCTGTCCGTTGGGGTTGATGTAGACCGGCACGCCACTGCCCAGGGTCACGCCGTAGATGCCGGCGATGTAAGAAGAGCTTTGGACGGTGGTATCGCCGATGCGGATGGTGTTGCTCTCATCCGCGCCCAGGTTAGCCAGATAGACGTTGTTGGTGCCGGTTGCGTTGTTTATGCCGGTGTTGTAGCCCAGGTACAGGTTATTGGCTCCGGAGGTATTGGTAGCGCCCGCGTTGGTTCCGATGAAGGTGTTGCTGAAGCCGGTGGCGGTACCGCTGCCGGCATTGAAGCCGAAGAATGCATTGCTTCCGCCGCTGGTGTTCGATACGCCGGACTGGCCACCGACAAACGTGTTGAAAGGGGCGGTAGTGGACGAAAGGCCCGCGGAGTAACCAATATAGACATTGCCGTTGCCAGTTGTGGTCTTCCATCCGGCCTGGGTTCCAATGAAGACGTCGGCGTTGCCTGAGGTCAGGCTGGCTCCCGCTAGTGTGCCGATCAACTGGCTGTCGCCTGCCGTCATCGAGGAATTGCCGGCAGTCTTCCCGATGATGACATCGTTGTTGTTGTCGGTGTTGAAGACAGTGGCGCCGCCAATCTGATAACCCTTTGCACTGTTGAACAGATTCGCCGTCGCGGTGCCTGTCAGCGTGAGCTCGATTCCACCATACACATTGGTTGAGTTGTTGAAAGCCACCCGCTGCGGGTATGTGCCCGTCAGCTGGTCGGCTGCCAGAGATCCACTAAGTTGCGAGAAGTTGTAATCGCCGTTCGCCGGCAGCACTGCGCCGTTACGGCCATTGAACGAGGTGACGCCGCCACCACCGCCCGAGCCGCCGCTGGTTCCGAGATGGCCGGTGCTGTCGATATAAACCGGCTGGCCGCTGGAGGTTGCCGATCCGTAGATGCCGGCAATATAGGTCGTCTGCTGCGATTGACCGATGCGAAGGGTGTTGCTTTCGTCGGCACCGGAATTGCCGATGTCGATGTTGTTGCTACCGCTCACATTGTTAAAGCCAGCCGAGTAGCCGAGAAAGATATTGGATTGCCCTGTCGTGGTGGATTGGCCGGCAAACCTTCCGAAAAATGAGTTGTAGGAACCGGTTGTATTGTTAGTTCCAGCATTCAAACCCACAAAGACGTTGTAAGAGCCCGTGGTGTTAGCCAGCCCGGCACTGAATCCGACAAATGTGTTCTGGGAGCCGGTGGTGGTGAACGTGCCAGTCTCCGCCCCGAGAAACGTGTTGTACGCAGCCGTGGTCGCAGCTCGACCGGCGACGTAGCCCAGGTACACGTCGCCGTTACCGGTAGTGGTTGCGGCTCCAGCACTACTGCCGATGAACACGTCGGCATTGCCGGAGGTCAGATTGGCTCCAGCGTTGTCGCCAATGAGTTGGACAGCACTGCCGGTGATGCTCGAATTGCCGGCGCCGACCCCAAGTATCACATCGTTCACGCTATTGGTATTGAGCAGGGTCGATCCCCCGATCTGGTAGCCATTGGTGCTGTTGACGAGCTGACCCGCCAGAGTGCCGCCAACCGTACCGTTTCCATCGATGTTGAAGGTGGCGCTGGACTGGGTCGCGCTGCCGTTCTGGATGTAGTAGGGCGAACCGGGATTCAGGTTGCCGGGAATACCCTGCGGGCCTTGGGGCCCTTGCGGACCCTGTGCGCCGGCAGGACCTTGCGGACCCTGCGGTCCGGGAGGCCCTTGTTCACCAGTTTGGCCCTGCAACGCGATCTCCAGTTCAGGTTGATGGCTGGTGAAGTTCGACTCTTTGCTGTCGAAGGAGAAGCCGCCGTTGGAAGTCGTGAGCGCCAGGGCGATGCCGTTGTTTTGCGTGGTGCCGTTGACCCACTGCTGCACCAGCGATGTGATATCGATGACCACGAACTGGCTCAGGCTCGCCGAGGTGATCGGGGTCGCATGGCCCTGGGTAGCTGAAGAACCCAAAGCAGGCGCGTTGTTGAAGGTCAGAGAGCTTTCGCTCCAGGAGCTGTTGATCTCGAAGACGTCGAAGCTACCCGGCCGCGCAACCGCGTCGACATACAGACGCAAGGTCGCTTTGCTGATCGTGGAGTTGGCCGGAATGCTCGACAGATTAAACCGAATGTAGCTATTGCCGCCCTGCTGCACTACCAGCAAGGGAAAGGCTCCATAGTTAGCCCGAGGGGTTGAGCTTAGGACGAAGGCGTCGCCGCTGGGCGGGGCTTGCGCCAGCAGCGTTAGCGAGAACATGGTTAAAAGTAGAACCAGATGGGCGGCCTTGGCAGCCCAGCGAACAGGAATGAGCTTCATGGTCGTAATCTCCTCAGTTGCAATCAGTGCCAGGTGCCATCGAAAGGTCGCGTTCTGCCACTCATCTTGGAAAGCGACGGGGAGTTCGAAATCCCCTCATGCAACTGGAGATTTTTCGCAGCAAAAAAAGCGGCCGGAGATTATTCTCCGACCGCGGAACAGCGTGAGCCGATGAATCATCGGGCATCACGGATAAACGCCCACGACACAGATCTGATACTGGCTGCCATTCAGACCGTACCCCCGGTAGTCGGGAATACCAAAGTAGCGTATGCCATCTCCTCCGAAAGTCGTGCCCAATACACTGAAGAGACCCGCGTTGGAGTTGATGAAGAGGATGCGTCCGTCGGCAACCAGCCACTGTCCGTTCTGTACCTGGACCGGAAACAGGCGAATCTCGCCCAGGTAGCATGGGATGGAGGGCGTTCCTGTCAGCTGCGTCTTAGGTGGGTTGGCGCCCCACAGCGGCGAACCGACCCAGGTTTCACTCGTGCCCGGAGTGACGCCGCTGTTTGCAACCGCCGCGACATACACTCCAAAGGGTTGCCCGCCATTGCCGTCGCCGTAATCGACGGTATCGCCCGGGTTGTACAAAGTATAGGGATCCCATATGGAGCGGTAGTTCACTGCGGGGAATCCCTTCGGACCTTGTGGGCCCTGCGGCCCGGTAGCACCAACTGGCCCCTGCGGCCCTTGCGCTCCGGTCTGTCCAACCGGACCGGCAGGACCCTGGGGACCAGGATCGCCTTGTAAACCCTGCGGACCCGCGGGACCCTGCGCTCCCGCTTGTCCCTGTGCCCCGGCCTGCGCCATCAACGTCCATGCCGCAGGATTCTGATCCGGCGTGGGATTGTTCGGGCCCTGGTTCGCCGCGATTGCAATGTAGCTCGAGCCGCTATAAGTCACGACATCATTCACCGCGTACGAGGGATTCGGATCGAAGGCATTGCGGAAGGTGAAGCTGACTCCATTGGTTCCGTTGTCGCCGGTTGGACCCTGCGGTCCCTGCGGACCAATAGGACCGGGCTGTCCCTGCTGCCCCATCGGACCTGGTTGGCCCTGAGGCCCTTGCTGTCCGGGCTGTCCCTGTGGGCCGGGTTGACCAGTGGGGCCCTGCGGACCAGTCGCTCCAGTCTGACCAATCGGCCCTTGCTGACCGGTTGCTCCCTGTGGACCTTGCGGCCCCTGCGGTCCCGGGGGACCAGCTTCCCCGGCCAGCGTAACTATGAGTTCCGGCTGATGGCTGGTGACGATTGCCTCCTTGCTGTCGAAGGAAAAGACGCCATTCGAAGTAGTGAGCGCCAGCGCCACGCCGTTATTCGGTAAGCTGCCGCTGACCCACTGCTGCACCAGCGGCGTAATGTCGATGAGCAGAAACTGATTCACGCTGGAGTTGGTGATCGCGACCGGATCTCCGCTGGTTGCCGAGCTACCCAGCGCTGGAGCATTGCTATAGTTCAACGAATTCTCGCTCCATGAATTATTAAGTTGATACACGTCGAAGCTGCCGCTGCGAGAAACCGCGTTGACATACAAGCGCAAGTGGCCTTGGTCACGCTGGCGTTGGGCGGAAGATGCGCGAGGTTGAATTGCAGGTAGCCGTTCGAGCCCGGCTGAACCGCGATCAACGGCCAGCCTCCATAATTCGTGTGTGGGCTGGAAGTGACGGTGAAGGTGTCGGCGCTGGGGGGAGCCTGCGCCAACAGGCTGACGGAAAGCACCGCGCAAAGCACAAGTAAATGGGCAGCCTTGGCGGCCCAGCGTACAGGGATGAGATTCATTTCTTTAGTCTCCTGATTTGCAATTGGTGTCAGGCGCCTTGCCGAGGCCGCTTTCTGCCACTCATCTGGAAAAGCGATAGTTCGAGCCGAATTCCCTCACAGGGAGGCTGATTTTTTCGACGGGTGGATTCTTTGTGGCGGGTTATAATCCAGCTCTCGCCGTGGGGAGGGCCGAAAAGCACCTGCCGACATGAATGGTTATCCATGCATTGGGCGGATGTGGAGATAGGTTGCGCCATGTCCACAGATCAGCAACTGGTAACCAGCCTCTTGCAACAATGGAGTAGTGGCAATAAAGAGGCGCTGGATCAACTTATGCCGCTGGTCTACGACCAGTTGCGCAAGTTGGCGTCGCGTTGTCTGCGCGATGAGCGTCCCGACCACACCTTGCGTGCCACCGCGCTGGTGAACGAAGCCTACTTGCGTCTGGTCGATGCAAACGTCGCATGGCAGGACCGCGTCCACTTCTTCGCCATATCGGCGCGTTTGCTGCGGCGCATCCTGGTCGATCATGCCCGGTCACATAACCGGGAGAAGCGGGGCGGCGGCGCTGAAATGGTGGAACTGGACGAGGCGGTGGTGATCGGACCAAGCGCATCGTCCGGGCTGCTTGACCTGGATGAAGCGCTGCAACGTTTAGCTACACATGACTCGCGAAAGAGTGAAATCGTCGAACTACTTTTCTTTGGCGGGCTGACCTACGATGAAGCAGCGGCCGCCCTGAAAATCTCTCCTGCGACCCTGCATCGCGACCTGGTAATGGCCAAGGCCTGGCTCCATCGTGAACTCGCGCAAGGGCCGGCTCAAGCGGAGGCGTAAATGTCCGCAGCTCCTGGTGGCGCCCGCTGGGACCGGCTGGAAGGGCTGTTCTATGCGGCTCTCGCTCTTTCTAGCGAGGAGAGAGCGCAGTTTCTCGACCGCGAGTGCGCCGACGATGCAGCGCTGCGGGCGGAGGTCGAGTCCCTGATCGGCTTCAGCGGCAAGAGCTTGCAGGAGCTGCGCGAGCCAGTAGACCAGGCTGCCCAGAAGCTCGCCTCGTCCGAGGCTGAACAGCAAATCGGCCCCTATCGTCTGATTCGTCCGATTGGCGAAGGCGGAATGGGCCAGGTGTTCCTCGCGCGGCGGGCTGACCAGCTGTACGAACAGGAAGTCGCCATCAAACTCATGCACGCGGGCCTGAAGCAGGCACATTCCATGCTCTCTCGCTTCAGCGCCGAGCGGCAGATTCTCGCCAACCTCAATCACCCCAACATCGCCCGCCTGCTGGATGCGGGCCTCACTCCCGATGGGGTTCCCTACCTTGTTATGGAGTACATCGCCGGGGTTCGTATCCACGAATACTGCCGGGGCAACAAGCTGTCGCCGAAGGAGATCCTCAAGCTATTTCTGCCGGTTTGTTCCGCCGTGGAGTACGCGCATAAGAGCCTGATCGTGCATCGCGATATCAAGCCGGCCAACATCCTGGTGA
Source organism: uncultured Acidobacteriaceae bacterium (assembly GCA_963699875.1). Lineage (GTDB taxonomy): Bacteria > Acidobacteriota > Terriglobia > Terriglobales > Acidobacteriaceae > CAVVDY01. Next base: position 9,100 of record CAVOVN010000001.1, on the reverse strand, counting down.
CACCCGGTGGAGTGCCCAAGCTTCTCGATTTCGGTATCGCCAAGCTGTTGGATCCGGAAGGTGAAGATGCGCTGACCATCACTGGGGAGCGCCTGATGACGCCCGAGTATGCCAGCCCCGAGCAGGTGCGCGGCGATCATGTCACCACCTCGACCGATGTCTATGCCCTGGGCGTTCTGCTGTATGAGTTGCTGACGGGTGAACGTCCGTTTCGGCTGGAGAGCAAGAACCCGCTGAAGGTTGTGCAGGTCATCTGCGAACAACAGCCCCAGCCACCCAGTCTGGCCGCGCGCGCGAGTGCCCGAGAGACGAACCGCGGCGCGGGGCCACGGATCGACCGTGATCTCGACAACATTGTCCTGATGGCGATGAAGAAAGAACCTTCGCGCCGCTACGCCTCGGTATCGGCATTGTCGGCCGACGTGCAGGCTTATCTTTCCGGATATCCGGTACAGGCGCGCACCGACAACTGGAGCTATCGCTCGGGCAAGTTCGTGTTCGCGTCATAAGACGGGGGTTGCAGCTGCCGCCATCGCAGCCCTCGCGTTGGTCGCATTTAGCGTAGCTATGGGAGTGTTCGCGAAACGAGCGAACCAGGCGCGTCTCACAGCCCAGAAGGAAACGCAATTTCTCAACAGCATTTTTCAGGCGGCGACTCCGGATGAGTCGCGCGGCAAAGCGGTTATGGCTCGCGACCTGCTCGACCAGGGCACCAGGCGCATTGACTCCGAACTTGCCGGCCAGCCTGCGTTGCAGGCCACCATGCTTGACAATGTGGGACGGGCCTACAGCGCACTTGGACTGTATCCCCAGGCACAGCCACTGCTACAGCGCGCGTTCGACATACGACGGCGAATTTACGGCGCTCAGTCGCTCGATACCGCCGCCACCGAGCAAGCCCTGGGCAATGTGGTTCGGCTTCAGAACGATTTCAAGCAGGCGGAGCCGTTGTTCCGCGATTCACTGGCCGTGCGCGAGAGGAAACTTAGCAGCCACGACGTGCTGCTCGCCGAAAGCCTGGATTCGCTAGGCGAATGTCTGTATCTGCAAGACCGCCTGGTCGAAGCGGAGCCGCTGCTTCGCCGCGCGCTGGCGATCCATCGCAGCAATCCGAGCGATGACGCCAGCGGCACGGAAAACTATCTCGCCCTGCTACTGGAGCGCGAAGGCAATTTTCCCGAGGCGGCCCAACTTTTGCGTGAAGCCGTGCAGATTGACGAGAGAAGCAAAGGCGCCGACAGCCCCGATTATCTGATCAGCCTGCACAATTATGGTGGAGCGCTGATCGACGCCGGCAATCTCGATGAGGCGGAAGCCACGGAGCGGCGAGTGCTGGCGCTGCGCGAAAAAATTTCCGGGCCCGATCATCCTGATGTTTTTTACCCGCTTAACAACCTCGGCTTCATACTGCTGGAGAAAGGCGAGTGGCAGCAGGCCATGCCCGTCCTGCAACGCAATCTCGATCTGTGCCACAAGATCGGCGATGACAAGCGAGTCGCAGTCGCCCGCAACAACTGGGCACGCGCGTTGCAACAGAAAGGGGACTACGCGGCCGCAGAGGCAGCACTGAAACAGGCCTTACAAGAGGCGCATGCCCTGTCGGGAGAAAACAGCTCGCTCTCGGCCAAGGTCCTGGCCAATATGGGATTGCTGGAGTTCGATCGCCACAACTACGCGGCCGCGGAGAATTACGCTCGGCAAGCGCTCGCCATTCAAACCGAGGTGGCCGGCACTCAGACGCCGGGGTATGCGAATGCTCTGATCGACCTGGCCGAGGATCGCGTGTTTCAAGGCGATGCCGGCGGGGCCGAGCCTCTGTTGCGGCAGGCACTCGCGATCCGCGAGCAGAAGTTCAATGCCGGCAATCCGGCCATCATCGCCGTCGAAGTTCGGCTGGGGGAAGACCTGACTCAGGAAGGCAAGTTGCCGGAAGCCGAAACTGTCTTGCGCCAGGCGGTCACGCAGGCGAAAGCGGAACCGTTTCCAGTGCCGCCGTGGAAGATCGCAGAAGCAGAGAGCGCATTGGGGGCATGCCTGCTCGCCGAGGGACATCGCGAGGAAGGCGACCAATTATTGCGTCATAGCGATCAGGCGCTGCTGGCGAATCCACAGGCGGTATTCCGGACCCCAGCAAATACTCGTTACGCTCAGGTGCAACACTCGGCGCATCGCTCCTGAAACCTGTCTGTAGTTATGTATTTTCGCTCGCCCGATGGGTGATGTTGGAGGAGTTGGAGCATTCGATCAGACAACAGGAAAGCTGTTGTGGGGTATGCAGCCGTTTCAGGATAGTTCGGGTTGGGGTATGTCCACTGCTTCGCCGTACTGAATGGTGCAGATCGGAGGGCGTAAAACGGACGCTGGACGCGACTACACGGAGTTAACGGCGCAGCCAAAGTTACTAGCAGTATCGGGAAGTCAAAAAATTTGGTACGCTTTGGTACGGTGGGTGTTTTGGGCGGTTCGCAAGTGATTGACCCTCAAGCGTTGGGCGCTTAACTCAGCGGTAGAGTGCCATCTTCACACGGTGGAAGTCACAGGTTCGAATCCTGTAGCGCCCACCAATGTTTTCTGGGGTTTAGAGAGAATCCCGAAAACGGGCCAACCAACAATCCAACCAACACTTTCATTGCACTAACTCCGATGCCAGGCCCATCTCCCGAAGGAATGCGCCTTGCGCGGCCCGTGTTTCGTCGCCGTCACCTTGTGTGTAAAGGTCGAGCGTCGTCTGGATACGGCTGTGGCGAAGCAGGCTCTGTACCGTCTTAGGATCGGCTTTGCCCTTATTCACCAGCCAGCTTGAAAGCGAGTGCCGGAGATTGTGTAGGCCGAAACGGTAGCCGTCCGGTACACCAAGCCCAGCCGCTTTGGCTGCTGGCCGGAGGTGATCAGCTACGAATACGGCAGGCGATATGGGAACCTTGCCGTCTGCCTTGAGCGAGGGAAACAGAAAATCCGTCTCCTTCGCGAAAGGCGTCTTTTCCTTCCAAGCCTGCAGTAATTGCGCGAGGGCCGGGTGCATAGGCACATGACCTTCGCTCCTGCGGGTCTTGGTGGGTCCGTCACTTCCACGCCACCAACGCTTCGTTACCGCAATCCGGTTTTCGTCCCATAGAACGTCTGCCCAGCGCAGCGCGAGAAGTTCCGATGCGCGGAGCGCCGTAGCAGCGCAGGTGAGGATGAGAATGCGGTGCAGTGGATTAGCAAGGCTCTCGATGATCTCCCATGTCTGTTTAGGAGTTACCAGGATGGCCTTGTAATCAGTAGTGGAGCGAGTCTCGACGGGAAGCACCGGGTTATTCTTCACGAGCTGGTGCAAGGCACCGATGCGATAGATCCGAAGCATGATGCCACGAACCTTCGATACGGTCGTCCACGCCAAGCTCCCATCGGTGTGAAGCATTTTGAGCCAGTGCTGTATGTCGAGGGGTTTTATCTCGTCCGCTATGCTGTCACCCCATTGGGGAACAAGATAGGTCCAGACGATTTGGTTGGTGTTGAGGGCCGTGCGCTGGGACTTTGGTCGGAGCGCATCGGGACCTACGTCATGAGTGAGGTAATGCTCCGCTAGAGCGCGAAAGCGAATGCGATCGTCGAGATGCTGGGCATTGATGCGCAGCAGGAGGCCTAAGCGATCGACCTCTCGCCATGCATCTTTTTCTTTGGGGAAGTCGCGAACGAGGCCAACGGGCAGGTCATTTTGAACCCGTTTGCCCTGGTCCCTGATTTCCCGATACCGCAGCACCCAGATGTCTCCAGCCTTGCGATGAAGTTTCACTAAGGATCCGCGCTGATAAGCCATGAAAAGGTCTCCTCAGCGGGAACTGCCTGCCCGAATCGTATCGCGTTTTTCGGTTCTCGGGGTTGTCAGATTCTGTTCTACGGCTGCGGCAAGCTCGGAAAGCCTGAATACCCACACCTTTCTTAGGGTTCCCGTTCCGAGCGGATACGCCCCAGATAAGCCTCTACGTGCCATGGCGAGAAGCTGGCGCCTCTTCACGGACAGGAACCGTGCGGCCTCCCCGGCTGAGACGAAGGGTTCGGGTGCTTTGACGGTGTCAAAGGTGATTTGGGAGGGGTTAACAACATGGAGCGTTCTACGCCCGTCCAGTAATGACTTGGTTTCAGACATCTTCTGCTCGCCCACTGCCAGAAGAACCAGCGGCTCTGAGATCTGAGAGCACCTCGATCAGTTCGCTGAATCGAATGCCCCGCCTCCGAACCCGTAATCTGGCATTACGGGTGAGCGCCATCGAGCGGACAGCAGTCCACGCGACGCGCTCGTCGCTGTCAGACGTGAATAGGTTCTAGAACTGCAAGTACGGATTGCCCGAGGGGAGCGAGTCAGGAGGAAGCAACAGATGCTCCCTCCCCGATTCGCCGAGCGGACCAAATCAAGGCCGCACTTAATGACCTGCAATCCGGAGATGCAGGTGAGCATTCAACGTCTTTGAGCAGATTGAAGTGAGCTGAGTACAGAGATCGAACAACGTGAGCGTTTGGTGCCCACGGGACAGGCCGAAAGCCGCGTCATGCTGCAGCCCCCGGAGGAAGAATCGAAGTCACGGTGCTCCGTGATCGTCAACTCTTGTGCGCAACACTTAAAACTATTTTGGGTTCGAACGCAAGAGAAAAGTTGCAGTGACGCGAAACTTTCGAGAGTTGCTGGATTCCGAGTCTGTGAATTTGTTCTTTCGTGCCTTTCAATTTGCCAAGCCCGGCGCTTCTGTCGTAACGTGCCCTTCGCGATGAGTAGTCGAGAAGTCAACATCAGGGCTCTTCAACGGTCGTGGGCACGGCGTCCGAAATTCGCCATCCCTCTTCCACTCCTCCGTGCTCAGGCCCAGTATTCCTGTCCAACATGTGGAAGCGAAAACACGCAGCGGCTCTCTACGGTGTATATGGCGGGCGTCTCTCGGTTCTCAGCGGTGACGAGCGGGTTCGGATGGGCGGGAGGGCCTGCCGGAGGAAGCGGCAGGACGGAAGGGACTTCACAGACTCAGTTGAGTCTGCTCGCAGCCCCTCCTAAGAAGCTCAGTTATTGGCCAGGTGTCGGCCTGATTGCAGTGAGCCCGTTGCTTTCAGCGCTAGCCGCCGAAGGTATTCGCAGGATTTCTGGGCAGGTGCAATTGACCTTCCGCTTTGAAGATCTTGCAACAGGTTCATTCTTCGTGCTCGCTATCGTCGCTTTCCTCCTTCTGATGAAGGCTTTCAGATACAACCGACGGACGTTGGCCGATGCTTTTGCTCCGCTGGAACATGAGCTTCACATGCTCCAGATGTGGTCGGGTATTCATTCCTGGCGTCGGCCCGTAAGGCACATTTGCCATTTTGCTCCGAGACGTTCGGCGATCTGTCAGTTCTGCAAGCTCACAAGCGAAGGTGAATGCAACCTGTGTCCAAAAAAAAGAACCCTTCTGGCCTCCCTCATTTCGACGTCCCTCCGTGGCAAGCTCTTCAGGAGAAAGTACTAGGAACTATCAACGACTTCTCCGAAGAGAATCCGCATGTTCCGAATGCGCTATTGCTGACAGGAACCGGGCTAGCCTACGTGACGTTTGCAACGACCCGGTACGGTTCGGAAGCATTTCAGTATGTGTACGAAAACGTCCGATCGATCGTCGAGCTATTTCAATCGATCATCGACGACGAACGGAAGCACATTTCCAAGAGCACTGTTGGCAACGTCAAAGACAGGAAGAAGATGTTGGAACAGAAATGGATGCTCTTGGAGTCTATCCGCGAGAAGGTAAACAGACTTGTTGAGCAAGAAATCAGCCGACTTCAAGAGAGCGAAGGGAAGCCCAACTAAAGAACCAACGCGAGTTGCTGACCTTACATCAACAAGGCTGGTAAATGCCGGCGCCTGAGTGTCAGCGGAACCTTCTGCATCGAATCACTCAGCCGATTGATTACTAGAATTCTGAGGCCCTTAATGTTCAGCAAAACTGTTTTGTCATCCTTCGTAATCGCGATGCTTCTCCTGACGGCTTGCCAAAAGGCCGAGATGCCTGTTCCAACCGAACGAGATGGAGCGCAGGTATGGCACGATCTCCTCAAGAACGACCACGGAATTGAGCTTGTGTCTTTTAAGAAAACAAACGGACGCCTGGACGGCAGCCATTATCTTTTGGATTTTGAGGCACAGGTTCGATATCTCGACAATGGAATTCATGACCCTGCCGCGGCTCCCGGCGTGGGTATCCGTGCCAATCGCAAAGGAACTGTCGAGACGGTGAAGGGATCTTACGAATTCCAAAAAACGGAAAACGGCTGGAAAGGCCAAGATGGCAACGTCTACGCGTTTAAGCAGTAGACTCGCGAGCTTCCCACAACCGCAAGAGCAAGACACCGCATCAATTTGACGCGACTCCGGAATGTTCCTAACCTCCTCCCACCCTGAGACGGGGCGGGAGGAGGTTTAGGGGTGTTTCAATCATCCGAGCACGTCCATCAAGCGCTCACGGACATCGGGTACATCACCGATACTGTGACGGCCACCGCCGTCTATCTGGCGGCCAGTCTACAAAAACCACTACTGCTGGAAGGTCCTGCCGGAAGCGGCAAAACAGAGCTTGCTTACGCGGTGGCACGCGCAATCGGTACCCCACTGGAGCGCCTGCAGTGCTACGAGGGCATTACCGAGGAGAAGGCCATTGGCAAGTTCGACGAGGGCTTGCAGAGGCTGTACCTGGATACGGTCACTCGCGGATCGGGCGTTTCTGATTGGGCCTCGCTGGGCAAGCAACTCTCCGCCTTGGATTTCTTCGCAGCAGGCCCGCTGCTAAAGGCATTGCAGTATCCATCCCCTTGCGTCTTGCTCATCGACGAGTTGGACAAGGTAGACCACAGTTTCGAAGCAACACTGCTTGAGGTCCTCTCCGTGTGGCGCCTGTCCATCCCCCGCCTTGGAACGGTTCCAGCCTCCTCGATTCCATTCACCGTTCTGACCTCGAACGAGGAGCGCCGATTGGGCGATCCCATACGCCGGCGCAGCCTGTACGTGCGGGTCGAGCACCCGACAGCGGAGCGTGAAGGTGAGATCGTGGCACGGCGCACTCCTGAAGCGGGAGCGCCAGCACATCGGCTGATCGCCGGGTTCGCCAAGGCACTCCGTGCGTACAGCCTCGAAAAGCCGCCATCCGTGTCCGAGATGATCGACATGGCGTTGTCATTACAGCATTTGGGGATCGATGAGATCACTAACGAGCATCGCGACGTGCTGCTTCCACTGCTGGCGAAGACAGAGCGCGACCGCCAGCGCCTGCTGCTGCGAGACGGATTCGCAAGCATCATTCATGCGGCCCGGCACTACGCGGAGTCGATGGAAACCACTGAGATGCAGCACACGCTCGCCGAGTCTGAAGTGTTGGCAAAAGGGGCTGCGGCATGAGAAGAGTCTCGCTCCTATTGCCGGTCCTCACCGTTGTTCTCGCTACTCGGAGCTGGGCTGCCGACCATGCTGAGGCTGCCTACTATGCCGATGCCTATGCGCGGCACTATCACGTTCCACCGGAGCTGGTGCGCGCGATCATCCGCCAGGAATCGAACTGGAACCAGCGTGCTATCTCGGAGAAGAATGCTCGCGGATTGATGCAGCTGATGCCGGGCACCGCAGCGCGCTTCGGCGTGCGGAACTCATTCGATACCAGCCAGAACGTAGGGGGCGGCGTCCGGTACCTGCGTGATTTGCTCGCTCAGTATCACGGCGATATTCGGCTGGCCGTAGCCGCCTATTACGCCGGGGAACACAGAATCCATTCCCTGAAATACAGCAACACAGACGTCATCCGTTACGTGGAAGACGTCAGACGACGCTACCTGCAAGAGCTATCGGCCAAACACACATCGAAGGAGTTCCAGCGATGAAAGGTCTCATCACAACGATCGCATTCGCTTTGCTGGTCCCGTTCGCCTGCATAGCGGGTTACGCACAGGAAGCTGCAGCCAGCCACGAAGATGTTCAGCCTGTCATTTCGAATCTGACCATTTCGCCGGATACAGTGACCGATCTGCGGCTCAAGCCCCTCTATGCGGCGACGATTCGCATGCCGGAGCCGGTCTCATCGGTGGTCGTCGGTGCTCCAACCTTCTTCCAGGCTGAACACAATGAGCACGAACCGGAACTGGTGATTGTTAAGCCGATCACCACCCAAGCTGCGGCGAGTAACCTGTTGATCGCTACCAAGTCAGGCCAGGTAGTCAGCCTCAGGCTAATCAGTGATGGCGCGGTCAGCAGCAATACCAAACCCGTAGATTTCGTACTTACCTACAAGCAGCGAAAGGGCTTTCTGATCGGTCCGTCAGACGAGACCTCGCCGGCAAACTCAGCTTCAGCCAAGCAAGACTCCTCGGCTTACGAATCCGCCTACCGGCAGCAGGCTTTTGTCTCGAGCCCAGCCTGGACTACCAGCCGCGGTGATCTATCAGCGAGCCTCGGTGCCGTCACCGAAGATGGACCCGACGCGATTGTCGCCTTTTCGGTCCTGAACAGCAGCCGGCATTGGGTCGAGCTGCTACCACCACAGGTGGAGTTGGGCAATCCGAATGGGAACGGGAATCAATCAACCGATGATCGGAGCAAGAAGAAGGTATTAGCCGACCAGGTTGCAGTCCGCGACTATCGCTTTACCCAACGAAGGCTTGCTCCCGGAGCGCGCGCCGACGCCGTTGTGCGCTTCGTTCGGCCCGATTTCAAGCAGTATCAGGAACACATGCAACTGGTTCTGGCAACCGCCGATGCAGTGAATCGGCCGCTCCTGGTCGATCTGCCATTCACAGCCCCTACAGCTACCGCAAGCAACGCATCCGCCAAGTAATGGAGAGGGTTTCATGTCTCAGATGAATCAAGACACAAACAACGGTTCGCGGAAGGCTCATACGCTCTACATCACGGAACTGGAGCGACAGGCACAAGAGGCTCAGGACAAGGAGCCAACGAATGAAGTGGCGCAAGAAGTGGCCGCACCAAAGCGCAGCTTTCGCATGGCGAAGGACGACAAGACCGTACGATTGCTAATCGGATTCGCGGGTGTGGTTGCGGTTGCGCTCATCATGCTGATCCTGTTCTCCGACAAAGGCAAACCGCGCACGAAGAAGA